>NZ_CP159289.1:3765000-6165000 GCF_040448675.1 Dyadobacter sp. 676
GGTAGCGAAATTCCTTGTCGGGTAAGTTCCGACCTGCACGAATGGTGTAACGATCTGGGCACTGTCTCGGCCGTGAGCTCGGTGAAATTGTAGTAGCGGTGAAGATGCCGCTTACCCGCCACGGGACGGAAAGACCCCGTGCACCTTTACTATAGCTTTGCATTGTTTTCGGGTCAGGGATGTGTAGGATAGGTGGGAGGCTGTGAGTGGGCGTCGCCAGGCGTTCAGGAGCCAACGTTGAAATACCACCCTTCGCTGGCCTGGGATCTAACTGCTCAATGAGCAGGACCGTGCATGGTGGGTAGTTTGACTGGGGTGGTCGCCTCCAAAAGTGTAACGGAGGCTTCCAAAGGTCGGCTCAGCACGCTTGGTAACCGTGCGTGGAGTGCAATAGTACAAGCCGGCTTGACTGCGAGACCGACGGGTCGAGCAGGTGGGAAACCAGGGTATAGTGATCCGGTGGTTCTGTATGGAAGGGCCATCGCTCAAAGGATAAAAGGTACGCCGGGGATAACAGGCTGATCTCCCCCAAGAGCTCACATCGACGGGGAGGTTTGGCACCTCGATGTCGGCTCGTCACATCCTGGGGCTGGAGAAGGTCCCAAGGGTTCGGCTGTTCGCCGATTAAAGTGGCACGCGAGCTGGGTTCAGAACGTCGTGAGACAGTTCGGTCCCTATCTGTGGTGGGCGTAGGAAGATTGACGGGGGCTGACCTTAGTACGAGAGGACCGGGTTGGACCCACCGCTGGTGAGCCGGTTGTTACGCCAGTAGCATGGCCGGGTAGCTATGTGGGGAATAGATAAGCGCTGAAAGCATCTAAGTGCGAAACTAGCCCGAAGATGAATCTTCCACATAAGGGTCGTTGTAGACTACGACGTTGATAGGCTGCAGGTATACGTGTCGAAATACACTCAGCTGAGCAGTACTAATTACCCAACAGCTTGCACATTTAATCTTTATCTTCATCTCTTCTACTTCCAATATGACATGAAATTCAATGTTGAATGTCTGAATCAGTGAATATCTTTTATTCAATCATTCAAAATTCGATCATTCAATCATTGAAATACTCAAAGAGCTTGTTGGTGACTATTGGCCGGGTGTTCACCTCTTCCCATCCCGAACAGAGAAGTTAAGCCCCGTACCGCCGATGATACTTGGTTCAAACCTGGTAAAGTAGGTAGTCGCCACAATTATTTACAAAAGCCTCACAGAAGTGAGGCTTTTTGCATTGTATGCATTTGATTACCTCAGACCCTCCCCAATACAGAACGTAAGCCGGAGCGTCCGGCCTGGCCGCCAAATTCTTCTCCCCATATAAAAGCTTGCTCAAAATGGATACTTTTGGCGTTTACCGGCCTTGTCTAAGCGGAGTGCGAGGTCCTCGTAGCTAACAAGCCATTCATCTTGGGAAGGCTTTTTCGTGTGATAGGCTTGCGCCTCCCTGCTCGGATGCGGGCTAAGAACCTCTCATTGTAGATTCCCTTACGATTAACTCAGTGGGTAAGGAAATTGCCTGGACTGGGTAATTCTGCTTTTGAATATGTTTTATCAATACTTCGCAGCTTTTGCGCCCGATCTCATAAGCAGGCTCTGCGATAGTGGATAGCGATGGCGAGATGATCCTGGAAGCCGGATCATTAGTGAAGCCGATGACACCAACCTCCTTGCCGACTTCGATATTATGTTCCCTGAGCCAGAGAATAGCTCCAATTGCCTTTCGGTCGTTGACAGAGAAGATGGCATCGGGCGTCTCCGCGCCCGAAAATAAGACATTCATATCATGGCGACCGTTCTCATCGCTGAACCCCGAATGGATAATTCCGAAAGATTCAAGACTATGCTTCTTTAAGGTGTCCAGATAACCCTGCATGCGCTGTTGCGTGAGATTCAGGCCGGGGGGACCGGCAAGATGGGCAATCCGCGTATATCCTTGTGAAATAAGATGTTCGGTGGCGGTACACGCACCCGTGTAATCGTCCTGCACTACAACAGAGGTTTTAACAGATTCCGGCACGCGGTCGAAGAAGACCAGCGGCATATCGGCTTCGATGAGCTCTTCAAAATGGCTTAAATCGGTAGTTTCACAGGTAATGCAGGCAAGCAGGCCGTCCACACTGCTCAAAGACAACTCCCGCACGACTTTGGTTTCCCAGTAAGCTGCGTCGTTGGTCAGATAGAGCATTACCTGATAGTTTTGCTCCAAAGCATATTCCTGAATACCTGTGATTACGGTCGAAAAATAGTAGTTTGTGATCGCCGGTATAATCACCGCTATTTTATGTGTACCGCTTTTGACCAGTCCGGTCGCATTAAAATTAGGACGGTAATTCATTTTCGAGGCCGTATCGAGGACGAGCTGCCTTGTCTCAGCGCTTACATCGTAGGTATCTCTCAGCGCCCGCGAAACGGTAGCCACCGAGATGCCAAGCGCTTTGGCGATATCCTTAATCGTCGTTACTCTTTTCGTCATGAAATTCAGGCTACTCGCAGCATTGGAATGAAATTCCGGTTTCGATAACGTTCTCGCTACTATTTAAAGCAAATATCTGGAATGCCGCTATAAAACATTGTAAAATTGTACGATTGCAAATGTTTTTTTGGATTTATACCAAATCAGAGCAAATGAAAAAGCGGGATTTTTTGAAAATAGCCAGCCTGGGCTCATTAGGAATGGCTGGTGCCGGCTCAGGTGTAATCGCATCGCCGGCGAATGCGCTCGTGCGTGACCGGAAGCAGCTCTTTAATATGAGCGGTTACGCCGCTCCCAAAATGGATGTTGTGCGTATGGGATATATCGGCATGGGTAACCGCGGCGGCGGGGCTATCAAGCGCATCGTACACCTGGCCAGCGTTCAAGTGAAAGGTGTGGCCGACATAGTTCCCGAGAAGGCCAATAAGGCCAAAAAGTTCCTGACTGACGCCGGACATACCCCTGACGCATATTCCGGCTCGCCCGATGCCTGGAAGAAGCTCTGCAAGCGGGACGATATCGACCTGATTTACATTTGCACGCCATGGAGCCTGCACACGCCAATGGCATTGTATGCGATGGAGCACGGCAAACATGTAGCAACCGAAATCCCCGCCGCGACAACCGTAGAAGATTGCTGGAAGCTGGTGGAAACTTCCGAACGCAACAAAAAGCATTGCATGATGCTTGAAAACTGCTGCTATGATTTTTTTGAACTGTTAACATTAAATATGGCCCGGCAGGGCTATTTTGGCGAAATAGTCCATGTGGAAGGTGCTTATATCCACGACATTTTTGAATCACTGTTTGAAAAGGACAAACGTTTCGACCTCTGGCGACTGAAAGAAAACCAGCGTAACGGAAATTTGTATCCTACTCATGGATTAGGCCCCGTAGCGCAGGTCCTGGATATTAACCGCGGCGATAAAATGGATTTTCTGACATCGGTCGCCAGCAACGATTTCATGCTGCAAGCCAGAGCGAACGAACTGGCGGCAAAAGATCCCGATTTTAAGAAATTCGCGGGCCAGTCTTATCGTGGTAATATGAACACCACGACCATTAAAACAAATAAGGGAAAAACAATCATGTTGCAGCATGATGTATCCTCTCCCCGCCCCTATTCGCGTCTGCATCTCATCAGCGGTACCAAAGGTGCGGCACAAAAATATCCTTTGCCCGAGGACGGGACTTCGGGCAGGATTTCGCATGGCCATGAATGGATCAAGCCTGACGAATTCAAAGCGCTTGAACAGAAGTATCAACCCGAAATCGTCAAAAAAGTGGGAGAGCTGGCCAAAAAAGTGGGAGGGCACGGAGGAATGGACTTTCTGATGGACTGGCGGCTGATTGACTGCCTCCGCAACGGGTTACCGCTGGATCAGGACGTATATGACGCTGCGTCGTGGAGCGTAATAGCACCTTTGAGTGAATGGTCGGTTGCCAACAGATCCAATTCGATCGATATTCCTGACTTTACAAACGGGTCGTGGAAGAAGAACAAGCCTGTCGACATCGCATTGAAGGAGGGCGGCAATACTGAAGTAAAATCATAAAAATATGAAAATCACTATTTCGGAGACAAAGGAAGAACTGGGGCAATGTGCAGGTGCCTATGCGGCGGGCATCATTAAAGATACAATCCGGCGGCAGGGGTATGCCAATGTAGTCCTTGCAACAGGTACCAGCCAGTTCGAAACGCTGAAACAACTTGTCAGCGAAAAGGAAATCGATTGGTCGAAGGTTACGATGTTTCATTTGGACGAATATATCGGTTTGCCCGTAACTCATCCGGCCAGCTTTCGGAAATATCTGCGGGAACGGTTCCTGTCGCAAGTTCCTCCATTAAAAGCGGTTTATCTGATCAATGGGGAAAACGACCTCGATAAAGAGCTGACCTATCTGTCGGGACACATCAGCGAACATCCCATTGACGTCGCATTGGTAGGCATTGGCGAGAATGGACATCTGGCGTTTAATGATCCACCGGCAGATTTCCATACGGAAGCCCCTTACCTGGTCGTGAATCTCGATGAGCCCTGCCGTCGCCAGCAGATGGGCGAGGGCTGGTTCGGGTCTTTGGACGAAGTGCCGTTGCAGGCAATCAGTATGTCGGTGCGGCAAATCATGAAATCGCAACACATTGTGTGCTCGGTGCCTGACGAGCGAAAGGCGGTCGCTGTTAAAAACAGTTTGGAGAGCGAAGTAAGCAACATTTTCCCCGCAAGTATTTTGCAGTTGCATTCGCATTGCGCATTCTTTCTCGACCGGGAATCGGCCGGACTACTGACAGGCAAAGAGGCGGTCGACGGCGGGCGTGGCGTGGAAATGCCCAAATGATCTTTGCATTTTAGGGTAAAAGCGGTGGTCGAGTAACTTCTATTTCAAACAGTTATCCTAAACCTATGGAAGCACCGTCTGCAATATTTCAAAAGGAAGCAAAAGCGGGGCATGTACCCGGGCGGCTGGCGTCGATCGATGCTCTGCGGGGATTCGATATGCTGATGATTGCCGGCGGGGGGCAGTTCATTGCCACGCTGGGCGGAAAAACCGGCATTCCCCTGATTGATTCGGTAGCCGCACAGTTTGAGCACCCTGCGTGGAATGGCTTTACTTTCTATGATTTTATTTTCCCGTTGTTTCTCTTCCTGGCGGGAACGTCGCTGGCATTCAGCGTCACAGGTGCCCTCGCGAAGGGTGTTTCGCAAACGGTGATCAGGAACAAGGTTTTTAAAAGAATGCTGATCCTGATCGCACTGGGTATTCTCGATAAAAATGCACCGATGGATATTTTCGACCCCGCGCACATCCGCTACGGAAGCGTACTCGGGCGCATCGGACTTGCTACATTCATTTCCGCGTTGCTGTACATGAAATTTAGTACAAACCGGCGGTTGTACATAGCCGCGGGTATCCTGGTGATGTATTATCTGACGCTGATATTGGTACCTGTGCCGGGATTCGGTGCCGGAGATCTTTCTTTTGAGGGAAATCTGGTAGGCTGGATCGACCGGAATTTCATGCCCGGTATATTGAAACAAGGTACCTACGACGAGTTGGCATTGCTTACGCAGCTTCCGGCATTGTGCCTGACCATTTTCGGTACAGGCGCCGGGGATTTCCTGCTTGAACAAGACGCTGCCGGCCCGAAACTCCGTAAATTGTTTATTTTCGGGTTGGCGGGCATCGTCGCGGGATTAGCCTGGAATGCGGTTCTCCCGATCAATAAACACCTTTGGTCGAGTTCCTTTATCATGCTTACCTCTGGAATGGCATTTGTAATGCTGGCAACCTTCTACTGGTTGATTGACGTGAAAGGTTACCGGAAATGGGCGTTTTTTTTCCGTGTTATCGGTTTAAACTCGCTGGTAATTTATCTGGCGGTTCGCTTTATAGACTTTAATGAGTCGTCCCGGCTGCTTTTCGGCGGTATTTACAAGCATGCCCCCGAAAATTGGCACGAGGTTTACAATGCGCTGGGTGGCTTCGTGCTCGTCTGGTTGTTCCTCTATTTTCTTTACCGCCAGAAAATATTCGTTAAAGTTTAGGCTATGAAAACCGTCGACGCAGACCGCAATGCGGAGGAATTATCCAGAAGAACATTTTTAAAAAACACGGCCGGTACTGTCGCATTTTCGTTAGCGGTAGCGCTTCCATAGGCGCGGCCGCCCCGTTTTTTAATGCAGACAGCAATCCTATCCCTTCTATGGCATCAGAAAAAAGCCTGATTGGCGCTTATGGGCCCTGGGCGGCCTCGTTACTCCCGTCCATGCCACCTCTTTCATTTCGTAATTCCAAATGGAGTAATGTCGACACCTGGCGAAAAGAGGCTCTTCAAAAAACAGCCGAATTGGTTTCGGCACCACCAAAGCCGCCGTTGCCGGAAGTTACTGTCCGAAAAAAGTATACTTACGATGGCCTTGAAATAGAAGAGCTCGCCTGGCAGTTGCCCTACGGGCGCCCTACCGAAGCAGTTTTACTCAAACCGATCGGGGTTACCAAGCCGTTACCCGGTATTCTGGGCCTTCATGACCACGCGGCGATGAAGTATTTCGGCTTAAGAAAAATCGTCAAAACGTCGGACGACCAGCATCCGATATTGAAGGAGCACCAACGAACGGATTACGGCGGGCGGGCCTGGGCGAACGAGATCGCAAAACTGGGTTATGCGGTGCTCGTGCACGATGCCTATGCATTCGGGAGCAGGAGGGTCTATTATGGGGACACAAAAGGACTGAATTGGGGCTCGGTCAGCACGGAAGGAAAATCGGATGCCGATCCCGAGAAGGAAGACAATATCCGCGCCTACAACGAATGGTCGTCGGAGCATGAACATGTTATGTCCAAATCGCTTTTTTCGGCAGGTACGACATGGCCAGGCGTGTTTCTGACCGAAGATCAGGTTGCATTGGATATCCTGGCCAGCCGGAAAGAAGTAGATGCAAATCGTTTGGGTTGTGGCGGGCTTTCGGGAGGCGGCTTGCGGACAGTTTACCTCGGCGGCCTCGATCCTCGCATTAAATGTGCCGTGTGTGTCGGGTTTATGACTACCTGGAAGGATCTGATCTTAAATAAATCATTCAACCACACCTGGATGACTTATACGCCGCTGCTGCCCAAATACCTCGATTTTCCTGAGATCCTGGGTTTAAGAGCACCCTTGCCTACACTGGTTTTAAACAACAATCAGGACGAACTGTACACGCTTCCGGAAATGAAGAATGCGGACGTCATTCTAACCGAAGTATTCAAAAAAGCGGGTGCTTCCGACAAATACAAAGCCAGTTTTTACGATGGCCCGCACAAATTCGACGCAGATATGCAGCGAGAGGCGTTTGAATGGTTCAGGAAGTGGCTTTAAGGTAAATTTCAGCCCAGCGGAGATCTTCGGGCGTAGTGATCTTGATATTTTCATAGGCTCCGTCGATCAGCCGGATGTTGTAACCCCAGGCTTCAAGCACGCTCGCGCAATCGGTGAACGATTCGTGGTAATCGGCGGTGAATGCGGCGCGCATCCAGGTAGAGCGGAATGTCTGAGGTGTCTGGATGAGCCTGAACAGCGTGCGGTCCATGGCTTTATTACCTTCGTTCTGGCCTACAATCCGGATCGAATCCTTCAAGGGCACACTCACCACCGCCGCACCGTGCAGCGCGGCTTTTTCAAAGCTATCGGCGATGATTTCGCGGGAGATCACCGGGCGCACGCCGTCGTGAACGGCAATCAGGCATTCTTTTATGCAGGTAATACTGTTTAACCCGTTTTTGACAGAATGGAAACGTGTTGCTCCGCCTGCTACCAGCTGATGGGCAATCTTGAAGTCATGTTTTTGACACAATTCTTCCCAAAAATCGAATTGTTCCGACGGCAGCACTACAATAATATGCAGACTTTCCGAGTAACCGGCAAACGCCCGGATGGTATGCATGAGCACCGGCAGGCCGTTGACGGGCAGAAACTGCTTGGGAATGTCGCTTTTCATCCGGCTTCCGTTTCCGCCGGCCACAATGATCACATATTCTTGCATGGAATCGATTGAGAACAAAAAGGCCATTTACGGCTCAGGACGAATGTCTCTGATCATAAATGGCCATTGGATTTTCGGGTTGTATATTAAATGATCAGCATTGCGTCGCCATAAGTGAAAAATTTATATTTCTCCTTGATAGCGACGTCGTAAGCTTTCATTACCAGGTCAAACCCTCCGAAAGCACAAGCGGCCATCAAAAGGATCGATTCGGGCAATTGGAAATTCGATAGCAACGCATTCGCGATTTTAAAATCGTAGGGAGGGAACACAAACTTGTCCGTCCAGCCTTCGACAGGTTTCAGATGGCCGCTTGCGGATACCGACGATTCGATGGCCCGCAGCGACGTCGTGCCGACCGCACAAATGCGTTTTTTTGCATCGATCGCCTTGTTGACGATATCAGCAGTGCTTTGTGTAATGCGGTAGTTTTCCGAGTCGGTTTTGTGTTTGGTCAAATCTTCCACATCCACCGTGCGGAATGTGCCAAGCCCCACGTGCAGGGTAATGGGCGCGAAGCTTACCCCTTTAATTTCCAGTCGTTTCATGATCGCCTTCGTAAAGTGCATACCGGCCGTCGGGGCGGCTACGGCACCTACATGCTCTGCAAAAATGGTCTGGAACCGTTCCCGGTCAGCGCTTTCGACCTTGCGGCGCGAGATAATTTCGGGAGGTAGCGGCGTTTCGCCCAGCTCGTCGACCAGCTTCATGAACGCATCGTTATCGCCGTCGTACAGGAACCGGATGGTGCGGCCGCGGGAAGTGGTATTGTCGATTACCTCGGCTACCAGGTCGCTATCGCCGAAATAGAGCTTGTTACCTACGCGGATTTTACGAGCGGGGTCTACCAGGACATCCCAAAGGCGCATTTCACGGTTCAGTTCCCGTAGCAGGAATACTTCAATCTTCGCGCCGGTCTTTTCTTTCTGGCCATACAAACGGGCCGGAAATACTTTTGTATCGTTGATCGCCATTACATCGCCGTCGTCAAAGTAATTGATTACGTCGGCGAATGTTTTATGTTCGATTTCTCCTGTTTTGCGGTGAACGACCATCAGGCGGGATTCTCCGCGGTCGGAAGGATGAAGTGCGATTAAACTCTGGGGAAGATCAAACTTAAATTCGGATAGCTTCATAGCTGGATATTCTGTGAATTCTTTGGTCGTAGATAATATCAGAAAAAGGGTAAATACCGCTTTTCTGACGGATTCCGGCACTTAATGCAACTGAATTATAGCAATTATTCACCAGAAAGCATTCTCTATTCAAAGAAATTTTGGTAGCGGGAATACTTGCGGCCGGTTTCAAATTGCCTGAAAATTTGTATAATCAGCCCTTATCTAAAATAAGACCGCAAAAGTAGGAATTTTTTTAAAAAATTTCAATAAATCACCCGGTTTTAACGCATAGCCAGGCGGCGGCTCCGCCATTTTGATTTACGCATGCTCTCGTCCTCATTCTGAACGCGTTTGCTTTCGGCAGAGCTGTCGCTCAAAAAGGCCGAAATCAATGCTGCCAGGCCAGCCACTTCATGATCGGTATTTGTACTTAACGAATCCGGGTGAAAATGGGTGGCTACAAAATTGGTGTCGAAGCTACCGTTCACGAATGCCTCGTGCCGCATCACGAACCGGCAGAACGGAAGTGTCGTCTGGACACCCGTAATCAGGTATTCATCGATAGCCCGGATCATTTTCCGGATTGCCGTTTGGCGGTCTTCGCCGTAGGTAATGAGCTTCGCGATCATCGGATCGTAGTAGATCGGGATTTCCATGCCCTGTTCGAAGCCGTCGTCCACCCGCACGCCGTTACCGTCGGGTTTCACATAAGTGTGCAAGGTTCCGATGTCGGGCAAAAAATGATTCGAGGCATCTTCGGCGTAAACCCTGATTTCAATGGCATGCCCATGGATGTTCAAATCTCCCTGCCTGATCGACAGCGGTTTTCCCTCGGCGATTTGTATCATTTCTTTTACGAGATCCACACCCGTGATCATTTCCGTTACGGGATGTTCCACCTGCAGGCGGGTATTCATTTCCAGAAAATAGAAGTTTCGGTTGGCGTCCATGATGAATTCCACAGTCCCCGCACCGTAATAGCCGCAGGAGCGTGCCACATCGACTGCGCACCGCCCCATTTCCTCGCGGATTTCCGGGGTAACAGATATCGACGGGGCCTCTTCGACCACCTTCTGATGCCGCCGCTGGATCGAGCATTCCCGCTCGAAAAGATGGATGATGTTGCCATGGTGATCGCCCAGAACCTGTATTTCGACATGTTTGGGCGAGGTAATGTATTTTTCGATAAAAACCGATCCGTCGCCGAATGCCGCCTGCGCTTCGCTTACCGCCCGGTCCATCTGCGCATCGAATTCTTCTGCGCTTTCCACTACGCGCATTCCCTTTCCGCCCCCGCCCGCGCTGGCCTTGATCAGAATCGGGTAGCCGATTTCAGCGGCTATGCGTTTGGCTTCCGCACGGTCACCGATGGCGTCCGCAGTGCCGGGCACCATCGGGATATCGTATTTTGCCGCGGCCTGTTTGGCGGCGAGCTTGCTGCCCATGATCTCGATCGATTCGGGCGATGGGCCGATGAAGATCAGTCCTGCCTTCCGCACCCTTTCGGCAAATGCCGCATTCTCGGAAAGGAATCCGTAACCCGGATGGACCGCGTCGACGTGCAGGTCTTCGCAGATTTTCAGGATTTTATCGATATTTAAATAAGATTCGGAAGAAGGCGGCGGACCGATATACACCGCTTCGTCGGCATAACGCACATGGGGCGACGTGCGGTCTGCTTCGCTGAAAACTGCCACGGTGCCAATGTTCATTTCCCGTGCGGTACGCATGATTCGCAAGGCAATTTCGCCGCGATTGGCGATGAGAATTTTTCGGATTGGGGGCATAAAAATCGGTGGTGATGTTCAGGATAACGGGCGCAGAGTAAAGGCACTGTTATCATTATTTTACTAACTTACCATAAGTTGCAATGACAACGGTCTTTTTTAAGTTAAATGTAAATTTTTTATTTTTGCATTTATCTAACATTTAAATCATCTGTTACCCACATAAAATAAGAGAGAGTGGACATTTTCGAGAAATTGCGCAACAATTCAGGCCCGATCGGAAACCCGGCCAAAATGCTGAACAGCCATCATTATTTTTCGTTTCCGATGCTGGAAGGAGAGCTGGGGCCGCGCATGAGGTTTATGGGACGGGAAGTGCTGAACTGGAGTCTCAACAACTATCTGGGTTTGGCGAATCATCCGGAGGTCCGTAAGGCGGATGCCGAAGCCGCTGCTAAATGGGGCCTGGCGTACCCTATGGGCGCAAGGATGATGTCAGGAAACTCTGTCCTGCATGAGACTTTTGAAAAGGAACTGGCGCAGTTTGTCGGTAAAACCGATGCATTTCTCCTTAATTATGGCTACCAGGGTGTCATGTCCGCGATCGAATGTCTCTGCGACCACCGCGATGTGATTGTTTACGACGCCGAGTCGCACGCCTGTCTTATCGACGGAATCCGCCTGCACAAAGCCAAGCTGGGGGAATACTACAAGTTCAATCACAACGACATGGTCAGCCTGGAAAAGAACCTGATCCGCGCTACCAAACTCGCCGAGGAAAAAGGCGGGGGCGTGCTGGTGATTACCGAAGGCGTTTTTGGCATGTCGGGTAAAGTCGGCGACCTGAAAGCCATTGCCGAGCTGAAAAAGAAATACAACTTCCGCCTGCTCGTCGACGACGCGCATGGTTTCGGAACCATGGGTGAAACCGGTGCGGGTGTAGGTGAATTGTTGGGCGTTCAGAAGGAAATCGATCTCTACTTCTCGACTTTCGCCAAATCGATGGCGGCTATCGGTGCATTCATCGCATCCGATGATCCCGAGATCATCATGTTCCTCAAATACAACATGCGTTCGCAAACCTACGCGAAGGCGCTTCCGATGCCTTATGTGGAAGGTTGCCGGAAACGCCTCGAGATGATCAGGCAAATGCCGGAGCTACGTACCAAGCTTTGGGAAAATGTAAAAGCGATGCAGGATGGCCTTCGCAGCCGCGGTTTCAATATCGGCGAAACCGAATCGCCCGTGACGCCGGTGTTCCTGCACAGCGAGGGCGGCGTGCCCGAAGTTACCCGGATGGTGCGCGACCTGCGCGAGAACATGGGGGTTTTCTGCTCGATCGTAGTTTACCCGGTCGTTCCGAAGGGCCAGATCATGCTGCGCATTATCCCTACCGCTGCACATACCCTTGAAGATGTGGAATACACGCTGAATGCATTTACGACGCTCGCCGAAAAACTCAAAAACAGGGTTTATCAGAGCGATGCGGTACAGGAAGTCGTGGAATAGTTATAAAACCGCGTTTCCCGCATATGGAGGGCTTTTTTTTAAAAGGCCCTCTTTTTTTATTTCCTTTTTGATAATAAATGTGAAGTATGTAACTGTCTGTTTTTGAGTAAGTTATTTGTTGTAAAGTATTTAATTGGATTTTAGAAGTGTTTTTTTTTGTTTTTTGGGTTGCTAAAATGGTTTTAATTACTAAATTTCGGTCAAAACATGCGTTTTTAGCGTGTGAGAGGCATTTTTTAAACTAAAAAACAAAGAAAACATGGCAAGATTCGATGAAGTAAAAGAACTGGTTCTTTCACTGGAAGGCGATTTCGATAAGTTCTATAACAAAGGCAACCAGGCTGCCGGAACACGCGTTCGCAAAGGTATGCAGGACCTTAAAACGTTGGCTCAGGAGATTCGCGCGGAGGTTCAGAACAAAAAGAACGCGGGCGAGTAATCACAAAGCACACGGAAGATTTTCGAGCCCCGGTGGGATTCCCGCCGGGGCTTTTCCTTTCTCAGAATTTTTCTTCGTTGACCATCGTCGCGATACCGCGCACGGCGATCTTTTTGGTCGTAGCGTCGTAAATTTCGGTGGAGATTTCGGCGATGTGCTTGGCGGGGTTAATGGAGACGATCCTGAAAACGGCCCGGTACTCCGTATCCACGAACATCGGACGGAGGAATTCGACGGTTTGTTTGAGATAAATCGACCCAAAGCCGGGAAATTGCGTGCCGAGCACCTTCGTAAACACGGTGATCCCCAGCATACCGTGAATGATCGGTTTCTTGAATTGCGTGGTAGCAGCATAACCGGCATCGAGGTGCACAGGATTGTTGTCGCCGGTCAGGTCTGCGAATGCCTGGACCTGTTCTTGTGTAAACTTGAAAAGATGGTCGAATGTGGCATCGACAACGGGTTCTATTTGCATAGTATTCTTTTTCTAAAATGAATTTCAAAAATACGGGCAATGCGGCGTTTTCCGCAACTATTTTAAGTGGACCGCCAAAACGCAAGAAGCCGCCTGGCGGGAGGCGGCTTCTTGTTTCGAATGGATAAATGGGTTATTCTTCCACGTCTTCGGCCAGCATGACTACCTCGTTGTCTTCGGGGAGTCCGCTGCGGCTTTTAGGACTTTTCGAGTTGTTACGTTTATTTTTGAACTTTTTTACCTGCATTTTCAGGGTATCTATTGCTAGGTCGGTTGCTTCTTCAAATGTAGACCCCTGCTCCTTTACGAACACTGTTCCGCCGGGTACATAGAGCTTGACTTCCAGGAGCTTGGTATGCAACTTGGTGTTTTCATTTTTGGCGAGCTTAAGGAATACCTCTCCACTGGTGATCCGGTCGTAGAACGTATCCAGTTTGTCCAATTTTTGCTGAATGAAATTCAACAATTTGGGATCGGCATCAAAGTGAATTGCTTGCATCTGCAGTCTCATAAGCACACATCATTTAATAGTAAAACAATATTTCCAACCGCCCTTGCGATATTTAAACCGGAGTTTTACTCATCTTCGGATAGTTATAAAAAATACATGCTATCCGGGCTGATCTCCTGGCTAAACCGGCCTTAACGGTAGATTAAATAAAGGGAAATATTAAGTTAATGTCAAGCAATAACACGGGTTTTTAAGGTACATTTATTTCGGCAGTTCCGCCTGCTACGCTTCCTCTAAAAGTGTCCTGAAAGATACATACTGACCGTTGAAAAGCTCGTGATGACGCTCCTGCAACAGGGGCTGGAAGTGGGTCTGGTAAGCCAGAAAATCTTCCATTGTCCTGAATGTAAACTGGGTAGTATAGGTAGAGCCCTCGTTTTCGATCTCCGTAAGAAGCCGTAGCAGCTTGCATTCCAGCGGCAGTTCGGTCGAGAGTATTTCCGGGATATACACCGATTTCATATAATGCAGCCAATCTTTTTCGGCCTGATAGCTGATGTTGACTGTAATGTTATAGACAATCATTTTATAAAAATTTATTGTTTGCGAGTTACATTTGCAGGCATATACTTATTCACCGTAACCAGTATAATCATGAATATTCTTCTGCACGCCCATTCGGGCCTCCGCTATGTGGTGTTAGGACTTTTAATCGCGGCTGTTTTTGCTGCATATTCCAACTGGCAGAAAGGAAGCCGGGACGACAGCAAACTATATCTTTTTACCCTTATTGCCACCCACACACAGCTGCTGATCGGGCTGGTGTTGTATTTCATGAGCCCCAAAGTTAACTTCGATCTGATCAGCGAGAAAGTATTTCGTTTCTATTCGATCGAGCATGTATTTATGATGCTGATCGCCATCGTGCTCATTACGGTGGGAAGGGTACGGTCAAAGAAGCTTGGCGGCGCCGATAAGCACCGCACGATTCTGTATTTCTACACGCTGGCATTGATTATCATTCTGGTAGCTATTCCCTGGCCGTTCCGGAACCTGGGGTCGGGGTGGTTTTAAGAAGACTTTGGCTTTCGGCAGTCGGCTTTTTTAGTTTGATAGCCGACTGCCGAAAGCCGACTGCCGAAGTCTTACCCAAACAGATCGCTCGACAGGTACCTGTCGCCGCGATCGCAGATGATGAACACGATAACGCCTTCCTTCAATTCTTTCGCCAGTTGAATGGCTGCCCACGCGGCGCCTCCGCTGCTCATTCCCGCAAAGACGGCTTCTTCGTTCGCCAGCCGCCTGGTAGTAAGGGTGGCGTTCTCCTGCGACACTTCGATCACGCGGTCGACACGTTCTCTTTCGAATATTTTGGGAAGATATTCCTCCGGCCATTTGCGGATGCCGGGAATGCTCGATCCGTCGTTCGGCTGGCAGCCGACGATCTGAATGCCGTTGTTTTGCTCCTTTAAATAGCGCGAAACGCCCATAATAGTGCCGGTCGTCCCCATCGATGACACAAAATGCGTGATTTGCCGGTTGGTATCGCCGTAAATTTCCGGGCCGGTCGTGCGGTAATGAGCTTTCCAGTTGTCGGGATTGGCAAACTGGTTAAGCATGAAATACCCGCCCGAAGCCGCCTTTTCTTCGGCCAGGTCGCGGGCGCTTTCCATCGTTTCGGTCAGTACGACCTTGGCGCCAAACGCCTCCATCGTGAGCACGCGCTCGCGGGTGGAGCTCTGCGGCATGAGCAGCTCGATTTCCAGGTCGAAAAGCCGGGCGATCATTGCCAACGCGATACCCGTATTGCCGCTCGTCGCCTCCACGAGTTTCGTTCCGGGTTTTACCTCGCCGCGTTCGAGCGCGCCTTTGATCATACTGTAAGCGGCGCGGTCCTTCACGCTACCGCCGGGATTGTTGCCTTCCAGCTTACCGAAAATCCGTACGTCGGGATTGGGGTTGATTTTCTTTAATTCGACCAGGGGGGTGTTGCCTACCAGATCCAGTAATGATGACATGGTGTTGTATTCGAATGTTGTGATTCTAAAAGGTACGTATATGCGGCTACCGGGGCGGCCCGCTTTTTAAACATAAATCAACAACATCGCAAAAGCCGAAAGAATGCCCGCAGGCGGGAAAATGTAGGTGACTCGACAGTTAAAAGCATATTTACCCTATTAAATTAATGGGATGCAATATACCACATTATTTATGGGGTAGTGGTAAAAAAATCCAGGGTCCCGAGCAGGAAAAAGGGAATTGTGCTGCTGTGGGTTCCTTGTGGAATGGTCGTAAACTTCACATTCGTTGCACCCAGGGCCTGCATGGCGTTATAAGCATTCACGGAATTGAAATAGAAAACCAGCGGGTCGGCATCGCCATGGTAAAGGTGCGTCGGTGTTTTTGGTTTGAATTTATATACATCGTTGTCGGCAATGGCGTCGATGAAATCTTTGTCGGAGCCATCGTTCAATGCCTTTTTGAAGGAATCGTTGAGGATGTTGCTGAAACTCCGGTTGATATTTACATTAATGCCGTTCTGCGCGATTTGCGATGCATATGGATCGGGGAAATAATAGCTGGCCGGTTTGTTCAGTTTGTAAATTCTGTCGTAACTGAGCAAAACCCATAAATACAGAGAGTTATAAGTACCTTGTGTGGGAGAATTGACGATGTATTTCATGAACGCGGTCTTGTCGTAAGCGCCGGCGCCGCAGCTGGACGCACGCAGATTGAATTCCGACGAGGCCTCTTCTTCTATTTTCCGTTGCAGCGCCATCGTCGCGAAACCGCCTTCGGAATAGCCCGCTACGTACAGTTTTCCATCCCATTTAACCTCGGTCTGGCCATTTAGAAATTCCTTCGCCGCCCGCAGCATATCCAGCGACGCCGATGCCAGGCTTGCGCGGTGCTCGTACGGGTGCGGAAGGTCTTTCGACGCCCCGTAGCCGATATAATCCGGATACGCGATAATGTAACCCATCGACCCGAAAATGGCTCCGAACGAGGCGGCTTCGGAGTCGTCCTGAAAGTAGGAGGGTGCTTCTCCATCGGTGCGGATGGTGCCATGCTGCACGCTGATCATTGAAACGGGCCCGGTTACAGCGGGTAATATCAATGCCCCCGAAGCGGTAATCTCCGTACCGTCGGTGTTTGTTGTTTTATAAGTGATCCTGAAAACCCTGATGCCATTCCTGACGTAGCCGTTCACGATTCCAGCGCCCAGGGAAGTTGCCTTTTCCAGCACCTCTTCCTTTGTCATCGATTTGACCGGGGTACTTTCCTTTAAATAAACATTCTGCTGTGTAGGCGGTACGAGCTTGGTATCGTCCTCACTGCATGAACTGAGGATAAGAAGGCTCCATACGAGCAGGTAGGAAAGTTTGCGCAGGAGAGCCAGGGAGGTAGATTTTCGCATAACTAAAAGATAAACAGGCCATCAGTACATTACTAGTAACGCATAATGGCCTGTTTTTGATGATGGTTTCCGCTTTTTCTTGATATTAAATTTTACTCATATACCAGTTGATCATCCGGGCGGTGGCATCCGGACGTTCCACCATGCCCATATGACCGGCTTCGGCGAAAATCAGCGGATAGCTCTTGCCGGGATATTCGGCGAGTTCGATCACGCTTTCGAAGGGAATGAGCTTGTCCTGCATCCCTATGATGAAAAGCACCGGGAACGGCATGCCGGCGAGCATGGCAGTGCGGTCGGGACGGTTGCGCATAGCGTTAATACCCGCAATGAGCGCATCGGCGGGCAGTTTGCCAAAATATGCAATGTGCTCCTTTATGCGTTCGGGATGAAGTTCCTTGTAACGGTCGCCAAAGAGGTTGGGTGCGGTGTTTTTTATAAACGACTCGGTACCGTAGGTCCGCAGCAGATCGATCATCTGGTCGCGCTGGTGTTTTTTGGCATCGTCGTCGGCAAAAGCGGTAGAGTGGAAAAGTCCGAAGCCTTCGAGCATATCCATGTATTTTTCGGCGAATGCCAGGGAAATATAGCCGCCCATCGAGTGGCCGATCAGGACGCATTTCTGGATGTTGGCGTTGGTCAGGAAACGATAGAGCTCGTCGGCATATTCTTCCACCGACTGGCAGGAAGTAAGGAGTGAAATATTAGGCCTCACAACGGTGTAAGAGTCATTGATCGCAGCGTCGAGGCTGTCCCAAATCGTGTCATCTATGCCATGACCATGTAGTAAAACCAAAGTTTTCCGGTGTAGATTCATAATATATTCGCATTCAAGGTTGAGACTTGTTTGCCTAAATATACTAAACCTTCCACCGTTTTCAGGCCTTAATGGGCAACTTTCGCCATTTCCTCCTCGCGCAGGGCCCGGCGCAGGATCTTGCCTACATTGGTTTTCGGAAGCTCGTTCCGGAACTCGATTTTCCGTGGAATCTTGTAGCCTGTAAGGTTTTCTTTACAGAATGTCCTGATTTTTTCTTCCGTCAGTTCCGGATCTTTTTTAACCACGTAGATCTTTACCATCTCCCCTGATTTCTCATCCGGAATACCTACGCAGGCTACCTCCGCAATCCCCGGACATCGCGCCACTACGTCCTCGATTTCGTTGGGGTAAACATTGAACCCGGACACCAGGATCATGTCTTTCTTGCGATCGACAATCCTGAAAAAGCCGTCGGAGTCCTCGATACCGATGTCGCCCGTTCTGAACCAGCGCCCGCTTTCATCTTCCAGAATTACTTTGGCTGTTTCGTCGGGACGGTTGTAATAGCCCAGCATGACCTGGGGGCCTTTGGCACAGATTTCACCGCGCTCTCCGACCGGCAGCCATTGGTTGTCGTCACTCAGGATGCGCATTTCCGTACTCGGGAATGGCAGGCCTATTGTTCCCTGCTTATGTTTACCGTTCAGAGGGTTGACCGAAAGCACCGGCGACGTTTCCGACAGGCCGTAACCTTCCACCAGCGGGCAGCCCGTCACTTTTTCCCATCGTTCGGCAACGACCTTCTGGAGCGCCATACCACCGGCAATGGTGATTTTAAGATTGGAAAAATCGACCGAGCTGAAATCCTGATTGTTCAGCAGGCCATTGAAAAGCGTGTTGAGGCCCGGAAAAATATGGAAACGGAATTTTTTCAGTTCTTTTATGAATGCAGGAATGTCTTTCGGGTTGGTAATCAATACATTCAATGCGCCCCATTTGATGCCGCACAAGCCGTTGATGGTCATTGCAAAAACGTGATAAAGCGGCAGTGCGGCTATGAGGGTGAGCTGTCCCCAGATTTCCGAATTTCGTAATTTGGACATCAGCCATTCGTTAACGCCCTCCACATTGGCGATCAAATTCCGGTGTGTGAGCATTGCCCCTTTCGACACCCCGGTAGTCCCGCCGGTATATTGGATGAATGCCAGGTCGAGACCCGAGACGTTCGGTTTTTCGTAGGTAACGCCTGATCCGACAGATAGTGCGTGGGCGAGCGATACCGTGTTTTTGAGATGATACGGCGGCACCATTTTCTTTACATATTTCACTACGGCGTTAACGATCAGCTTTTTTGGAAAACCAAGCATGTCGCCGATTTCGGTAACGATCACATGTTCAATGTTGGTGCTGGCGATGATCTTTTCAAGGTTAGCGGCAAAATTGGCCAGTATTACGATGGCTTTTGCACCCGAATCCTTGAACTGGTGCTGCATTTCGCGTGGTGTATAGAGCGGGTTGGTATTCACGATCGTGAGGCCCGCGCGGAGCGAACCCGCCATGACAACCGGATATTGCAATAAATTGGGCATTTGCAGGGCAATGCGGTCGCCTTGTTTCATGCCGATGCTCTGCAGGTATGCCGCGAAATTCTGCGAAAGCTCGTCCAGTTGCCCGAACGTCAGCTTTTTATCCATGTTGGTGAATGCCGGCTTACCGGCATTTTCGCGGAAGCTCGTCTCCATCAGTTCGAGCAGCGAGGAGTAAGCGTCGGGGTTTATTTCATAGGGAATGCCTTCCGGGTAGTTTTGAAGCCATGGATAGGTATCCTTCGATATCGCAGTCATAATAGTACAGAGCAAAGGGTATGAACGAATAATCGATTTTAAGGTAATCAATTAAGCCAAAAAAATATCGAACCAATCCAATTTATTTTTGGCACAAAAACCTGCGGATTTGTATGAAACCGCGAAGATTATGATTACCGCCGGCTAATTTCCCAGCGCCAGAGCAGGCCTTCGTCGGGATCGTTCACATCTTCGGTTTGCGTGAAACCCAGCTTTTCCAGAATGTGCCCCGACGCGTTTTCTTCCGCGAGCGTATGGGCGATCACCTTGCGTACCGACGGATGCTGAAATGCGTGGTCCAGCAGCCCCCTGGCCGTTTCGGTTCCCAGGCCTCTCCCGCGATGCGAGGAAATGATTTCGTAACCAATCTCTACTACGCCGTTCGAATCCGGTTCCCCTTTGTAGCCGCAGGAACCGATCAGCATGTTATCGGGAACGTGCACAATCAAATAAACCCACCAGTCGCGCAGCGGCGGGTGGGCTTTCCATCGGTGGTAAGACGGGGTGAAAGTGTCGCGGAATTCCGTCCACTTTTTCGGGACGTTGACGCCCATTACACGGGCTAATGTGTTGTTACCCATGCGGATCGCGTCATAAAGCGTATCGTCGCAGGAGATAATCCTTAAACGGGGGGTCAGAATCATAATAGGGAAAATGAGCCCCCCCAATTTAAGAAACTATGAATTGTTTTCATCAAAACGGTCGGTAATTGCCTTCCGGATCGCCTGGTGAGGGCGCATTCCGGTGCTGCGCGTGCGCGGTACGGCACGATCGGCCTGCGCATTCGACCTGGCGCGTAACGCCAGATTCGAGACGGTCAGATGGCTGTTGCGCCAGGCCTCGTATTCTTCTTCGTCCATCACGTCGCGCGTTACCTGGCCATGCGCATAACCATCTTCGAACGACTGGATGCGACTGTCGGTCAAGGCCTGTTTCCGCTCGTTTTCCAGCGAATCGATTTCGGCCCTGATTTTAGCTTCTTCCTCTTTCAGCTCTCCCAGTTCGGGCAAAAGCGCGATCTCGTTTTCCAGCACTGTTTTCTGGGTCACATGCCGGGTAACGACTTGCTGCAATGGTTCCATTTGTTTCAGGATACGCTTTCTGCGTCTGCGCAAGCGGGCGAGTTTCGGATCTATCTGCAACCAGCGGTACCAGAAGCCCTGAAGGACCGGCAGCGCCATACCCAGCGAAACCGCACCAGCAATCGCGAACAGCACCCCGCTCAAAACGAACGAGAGCAATGCCCACGGGCTGTTCACCAGGTCAAGATTCAGTTGATCGGAATTCTGGAGCGACTGTTCGATTTTTTTAGTCAGCTCGGGACTGTCGACGGGCGCGCCCGTCAGTGGGTCAACCGCGTTCAACTGGAGGTTTTTCACCGATTTGTTGATCGCTTCTTTCAGCTTGTCGGTACGGTAGGCTTCATAACGGAACCAGCCGAGTACTACGAGTGTCACAATGGCAAAAATCGACAAGATCAGTTTGAAACCTGCATACCGCGATTTGGCCTTCGGGGTGTCGTCATTATGATAGGGCTCCTCCACCAGGCGGTCGTAAGCCGGTTTCAGCAGCACCGAAAGCATTGCCAAACCGATCGCGAATGCCCATGCCTCGTTGGTATTCCTGATATTAAGCGCATAGGCCACGATTTCGTGTGAGATAATCAGGTCGCCGGCGATAAAGGAAATACCGGCGGCGAGGAAGATCAGCCCGGCGATCAGTGAATAGGAAGGTGCTTTTTCGGCACGTCTCTGGCGCAGCTCCTCCGTCTGCGTGTCGATCTCGCCGATCGACCGCTCCATGTCCTTCATTTGTGCCGCGGCATTGTTGAGGCCCATTACCTCGTTCTGCAATTTGCCGTACGCTGTTTTATGTTCGGCCAACGTCTGCTGGTTCCGCGACCGAACTTCCGAAAGCTCCTGCTTTTTCTCGTTCAGCCGGTCCTGTATCCAGCTGTGGTTTACATTGCTCGATAAATAGTTTTCGTATACCTGACGGTCGATACCTTCGATTCCACGTGTGTAGCCGTGTTGGTAATCTCCGTTTTCATTTAGATTTTGCTCGTTCATGACCTTTATTGGGGTTGATCGAATGTAAGTTGGGGTAAAAAACCGCGCCATCAGCGCATTATCTGATCAGCTCGCGGCCACTATTTGCCTTTCTGGATCAGGTTGAGCTGCCGGGTAGTAAGCTCGTTTTTCATACGGCGTGCGAGGTAAAATTCGCTCTCGAAAAGCTTGATCAGCATATCCCGTCTGGCGAAAAGGCGGTCGCGCTCGGTTTCGGCATGGCTCTGTTCGCGTAGCACCTGCCATTTCTTCACCCGCAGGTCGTCGATCTCCTCCTGTAACGTCTGGCATTCCGACTCCCAGTTGTAGTTATTTTCAACAAAATCCTGGCGGCCCCGACGAATATTTAACCAGATTTGCAGGTCGTTGCGTAGCACCGTAATGTTGCTGAGCAGCAATTTCCCGGCAAAAAGGAAGAGGAAGAATACGAAGATGAACAGCGCGAAAGCCTGCCACCACGTTTGGTAGGTGATTACATTGGCAAATACAAACAATGCAGCCGCGAACGGTAACCCGATTTCTTCCAGCAGCGATTTCCAGGTCACTTTCGAATCGGTATCATGGAAAAGCGAGATCCGGCCGAACAAGCTGAACATTCCCGCCAGGAACACGCCGAGCGCGATCCACGAGTTATCCGCAAATGCCGGTTTCAGCGATTCGCGGATCAGAAAGAAGTTACCTACGCACATGGCTGCGCACAGCGTGATGCCTATGAGCGTGCGCGGAAGGTGGTGTTCGCCCTCGGCACGTGAGCCTGGGTTTTTCAGCCGCTCTTGCAGCTCGTCGATGCGGTTTTGCTTCTGACCGATAAAAAGGTTCAACTCCTGAATGCGCTCGTTATGCTGCTCGATGTCGGCAATGTGGGAGGCGGCCAGGTTCGAGAAGTACTTATGTATGATGTCGGTTTTCTCGTGCGGATCGGACTCCGAAAGCCCGAAGAGCACGCCTTCGTCGCGTAGCGTATCCTCGTCTTCCAGCCAGTACGGGATCGGTATTTCCACTTTTTGCGTCCCGGTTATTGGCGGCTGCGGAATAGCTGTTTGAAGTGCAGCCTGCACAGGTGTGGCCTGCATAGGTGCAGCTTGCCCGGGCGCCGCTCCGAATGTGTTTTGCTGGGGCATTGCAGCCATTACAGGCTGTCTGGTTTCGGCAAGGGGTGTCTGAGTGATCGGATTTTGCTCCACTGATGGGGTAGGGGTGTCGTTTGCCTCAACAGGCTCATCATCATAGAATTGGTTTTCGTCGGACTCTCTCGGACGAAACCAGCCGGCAATTAATTCAGTCAGTTTGGCCATAGTTTTTCATGGGTTAGCCTGCGATTATCCATGAAAACAAACAAAATCACTATAATATTGTGATGACCGGCCATTAAAAAAGGTAACGTCCTGGGAATTAGGACATTTCAAACATCTTCTGTAAAGCTTGCCAGAGCCTTTTCTTAAGATTCCGGTCGGCCTCGATAACCACCAGCGGATCAACGAGCAGGAACCAGATTCCTTCTACAATTTTAGGGGTGTATGGCACGAGCAGCAGGTCGAGGTTCAGTTTGATGAGGGGCACGCCAAAGGAAATAAAGAAGCTGGTCTTTTTGCCCGAAAGTACCGAGCGCGCATCCTGCCCGGGCAGGAAACTGAAATTCAGGACGTCGCTCGTTTCCAGCGAATGGCCTACGGCTTTGAGGATGTTGTCGAGGAACAGCGCTTCCGACACGATCATGTCCTGCTGCCGGGGTTCGTCGGTGAGGACCAGAATTTTGTGTTTCAACGCGGGAAAAGCCGGGTCCGGCTTCTCTGCCGGTTCCGGGGTAAGCGACTTGGCAGGCATCACCGATGATGGCACCGGTGGCAATGCCTGTATCGCAGGTGTTGCCGGCAACGATGGCGTGTCGGGCTGAATGGCCACCGGAACGGGCACCGGTGCCCGTTCCGGCACAGCGGCAGTTGGCTCAGCCACGACGCGATCTTCCAGCCGAAACAAAGTTTCGTCCTGGTAAAGTATCTGAAAAAGTGCTACCGGCGAGTGCTCCATAATTTACTATAAATGCCCCAGCTCCATTCCCGGAAGGGTCCAAATGCCCAGTTTCTGTTTTTTCGCGTTGATTTCCAGGTTGGCATATTCCTGGTCTTTCGAGTATTTCTTGAAATGCACCGCCAGACCTTTTTTTACCAGCTCCCTGTTCAAAATTTTACCGTCCGGCAGCACCACTTCGCCCAGCAGACGGCCGTATTTGTCAAATTCACCTTTGTGGCGGATGCTTACCACTTTCCGGAAGCATTTTTCGCTTGTAAACTGCTTCGCATTGTTATAGAAAGGCATGTTCCTTTCCGGGCAATTTACATGAAGGAAGCGGACACGCACATTTTTGCCCATCCGACGGCCCGCTTTTTTCCCTGAATACAAATACTTCAATTCAATGGTGTCACCATCCTGAATACCAATTACCTCCGCTTTGAGTGGGTTCGGTAGGTCGCTGTTACCATGCAGCTGCCGATTTTCGTCCGACGCCGGGGCGCACGACGCGAGCATTGTGGGTGCACTTGTAAAAATGAGGAACAGCAGGCATGAAAATGCAAATCTGGAAATCGGGAAACGGAAAGCAGGCACGCGTACAAAGTATTGGTTTGAATACTCAAAGATAGCTATTGTTTCCGATCAGTTTTGTTCCAGCTTATACCACTTGATATCCTTCAATGGCGCTCTCCTTGCCACTGAGGCAGTTGGCGAATAATTTTTTTCGAGGTAGTCGAGTACGGGTTTTTCGGCATCGCCCAGTTCCCAGAGGTTATGGTTCGCCTGCATCCACCGGATCTTCTGCTTCCATCCATCGCGCGTGAAACGGTTAGCGATGATGAGCTTGGGGGAATGGCAGCTGGTGCATTGTGCTTTTACCATATATAGGTTCTCGTCCACGACAAGGCCGGTTTCCGGGTCTTTCTTTAGGGTGTCGGCCAAGGCGGTTGTCCGGCTGGTTTTAGAAGCAGCCGGCATTTCGGGCAGGGTTTGGAATACAATCCCCGCGCCGATCATGGCAATTAACAGGATTTTCATACAATATCGATTTAGCGGGAAGCCTTGCGGTTTCACATTAACCTACCCTGACGGCGATGCGTTCGCAGGCATTGTTGAGGTAGCCGCCGGGATTCCAGGCCGGCACGAGCATAGGTTGTGCATTGCCTTTATCGTCGGTGGCTTTTACCCAGATCTCATAATAGCCGTCCGTAGGGAACTTGATTTGGGTATTCCAATGCTGCCACGCGAGCCTGTTCACGGGAGCTTCCAGTTTGCATTCCTTCCAGGTGGCGCCAAAATCAATGGAAACTTCTACCTTTTTGACGGAACGGTCGCCTGCCCATGCATGTCCCCGCAACGCAAGTTCGGCGCCCGATCCTATCATCGCGCCGGTTTTGGGATAAGTGATCAGGGATTTGACCGGCATCGATTCGATGATCTTGTAATAATCATCGGTAGCGGGGATATCCGTGCCCGGTGCGACCGGATTACGCGGGATTTTGTAGCTATGCCCCTCCATTTTGGCACCGTCGTGTACCTTGTTACGGACCGAAATGCCGCTCAGCCATTTTCCGGAAACGGAAGCCGGCCAGCCGCCGATTACGAGCCGTAACGGGTAGCCGTGAAACTCGGGAATATCCTTGCCGTTCATTTGCCAGGCGATGAGCGTTTCGTCTTCCATGGCCTTGGAAATGGGTACACCGCGCGAAATGGATTCTTTTTTAGGATCGCGGCTCAGATGAAGGTCCTTTCCGTGGTAACCGATGTACACGGCGTCGTTTTTAATACCAACGTCATTCAGGATATCTTTCAACCGGGCGCCCGTCCATTGAGCGCAATGCACCGCCCCCTGGCCCCACTGGTTACCGGACGCCTGTGGCTGGTAGCCCGAGCGACCATTGCCACCGCATTCGAGCACGAGCTGGTAGGTGTAGGGTTTGAATTTCGTTTTAAGTTCCGCCAATGTGTAGGTTTTGGGCGCTTTCACCGACTCCCCGTCGATCGTCAGCGTCCATGCTGCCACATCGATTTTCTCGGGAACGAGGCCATTATTGCGGATAAACATTTTCTCGACCGGCGTAATGCGGTCGTCGAGCAGGTGCACCGGCGATTCCACGTTCCATGGCTTGTCGCCCTGGACGATCATTTCCGTGCTTTTTCCTTTCAATGCATCCTTTTCATCAAGGAAAACCGGTCGGTAACCGGGCGGCATGTGCTTCGCGAAGACGATCTGACTACCCATAGCAGTCGCCAATGCCGTGAGGCTGCCTTGTTTGAGAAAATCTCTTCTGTTTAAGTCGGAATTCATCAACTGGTTCAGGAAAACTTGTAAAACATTATTTCCAAATTTACATAAACCGCGCGGCTTAAACCATGCCTGAAGGTCAATTCGAAAGCTATATAAATAAAAAACGGTCCGCATGTTCGGGTAACCCATTGATCCATAGTGGTGTGGAGCTTATACTTAACATTCTCGCTAAACGCGTGCGGATGTAATGAGTTTTGACAGACCATAGCGGCCCGGTTGCTTCGACTCGACGGGAGCGGAGCCCGACTTTAGGGAATATGGAGAATAAACAAAAAGAGTCCTTGAAGGGGACTCTTGATGCTTTCAGACTAACCGATTTGTATTAAATAACGTTGAGTAAATAAATGCCTGAGATATAATTCAATAAATGAATGTATAGCGTTAAGTTCTAGCGTGTGTGTAGTAGTTGTGCTACCATTGGTGGATAAATAATTTCTACGCAAATATAAGCGAATGCAGTTTTAACAAGGAAATAAATGTCCAAAAAAATTTGAATTTTTTTTAGTTACTGTAATAAGATACGGTTATACGGGCAAAGTGGTTGTTATATTTCACATATTGATGTGAAATTCCCCAACTTGAGGTATACCTCCCGTTCCTTCCGGGAATAGTGTTGGTGATAAAAATTGGTTAATATCTGATTATCAACTTTTTTTGTATCGAATTTCCATTGGCACGAATATCTTTTCCAGTTTACAGTAAAAATCAAATGCCTGATCCATTATGCGAGTAACCCCCATTGCGATTTCCCTCCTGCTACTTGCCGTTGCGCCTTACGTTGACGCCGCTCCCCGCTCCTCGGTGCATATCATTGTCAATACGGAGCAAAGCAAAGTGGCCGTACGACCGGAGGATCTTCCGGAGGCCGTCAAAAGCACATTGGCAGGATCTTACGCCGAATGGAAAGTAACCAGTGCTTACCTGGTTACCCGGGACGATAATTCACAGTATTACGAAGTCAATATCAAGCGCGCGGAAGAAACATCTACATTAAATCTGGACAAGTACGGGAAGAAAATCGATTAGAAAACGGTCTCTACCAGTGTCTGGCAGACTCACACTCAAAAGCCGGAGACATCTCCGGCTTTTTGGTGTTTGTTTTTTGTATTTTTACATTCAACCCACTCGTTAATTAATATTTATTTTCTGAAATAGTATCACCCATGGCTCATCTGCTCCTCGTTGAAGACGATTCCACATTTTCAAAGTTGCTCACCAATTTCCTCGGCAAGCATGGTCATCAGGTAAAGGTTTGTACAAATATCAAAGAGGCACGGGAGGCGCTCGGAAGGAATAATGCCGAAGGGCCGTTCGAAGTGCTGATGCTCGATTACCGGCTCCCCGATGGTAACTCTGTGGATTTTCTCAAAACACTCAGAAGCGAGGGCAACCGTACGCCGGCATTCATTATGACCAGTTTCCATGATGTCAGGACGGCCGTGACAGCCATGCAGATCGGAGCTTTCGACTATATCACAAAACCGGTAAACCCGGAGGAATTGCTTATGGTACTGAGAGAAGCGCTAAACAAGGGAGAAGTTACGAGTGTGAAAACTGCGCCGAAGGCTAAAAGTAATGCGAAGGCTGAAAAACAGACGCTCGATTACATAGAGGGTAAAAGCAAGGTGGCCAAGCAGCTGTTCGAGTACGTCCGGCTGGTAGCCCCTACAGATATGTCGGTGATTATCCAGGGCGAGAGCGGTACGGGCAAGGAGCACGTAGCGAAGTCGATTCACCGCCTTAGCAAGCGAGCCGACGGTCCCTTTGTCGCGATCGACTGTGGTTCGTTATCCAAAAGACCTGGCGGCCAGCGAGTTGTTCGGGCATAAAAAAGGCGCATTTACCGGTGCGTTGCAAGATAAAATCGGCCAGTTCGAAGCGGCCGACGGTGGGACTCTCTTTCTGGACGAGATCGGGAACTTGAGCTACGATGTGCAGATCAAGTTGCTACGTGCCCTGCAGGAGCGCATTATCGTCCCGATCGGAAGTACCCAGCAGGTGAAGGTAGACGTGCGGCTGATCGCGGCGACGAACGAAGACCTTATTTCCAGCGCCGCCGCCGGCGATTTCCGCGAGGATCTCTACCATCGTTTGAACGAGTTCAAAATCGAAGTACCCGCATTACGCAAGCGCGGAGAGGATTTGCCGTTGTTTGTCCAGCATTTTGTGGAGAAAGCCAATGAAGAACTCGACAGAAATGTGAAGGAGCTTTCGAAAGAGGTAATGGACGTTTTCCAAAAATACGACTGGCCTGGTAACCTCCGCGAGCTAAACAATGTGATCAAACGTCTGGTCCTCCTTTCCAAAGAGGAAGTGGCGACGCTGAGCGCATTGCCGTCGGAAATGATCACGGCCATGGAAGACCAGCAGAAACCCGCGCCCGGCTCCGATTTGAAGGCATTGCAGGAAACGCACGAAAAAGAGATGATCGAAAAAGTGTTGCAGGAAGTGCGCTACAATAAAAGCAAGGCAGCGAAGTTGCTGAATATCGACCGCAAGACTTTATACTACAAAATCGAAAAATATCATATCGAGTAGGAGAGCGCTTTTTCCTCCACTTGCTCAATCATGGACGCAGCGTCGTTTACGACCTGCGTCATTTCTTTTTCCGAGACTTCCGATGGGTTTTCGCGCAGCATTATTTCCAGGCTCCTGAACCTGCCCGACAAATCCCGTGCGCCGATCTGGCCCGTCCGTCCGGCCATGCGGTGCATGAGCTCCTGTACATGCTCGGGTTCATTGGCGGCGATATGCTGCCGAAGCGATTCGATATCGGTGCGGGAATCTTTGACAAATTGGTCGAGTATTTCACGCAACAGGCCCTCGTCGCCGAATGTCATTTCGCTCAGCATCGAAAAATCGAAATCCAGATTGTTCCCCGGCCTGTCCGCATTACTTTCAGCGGACTGAACCGGTAATCCGGGTACCGACGACGATTCGAGAAGTTCCAGCAGATCCTTGGAATGGAAAGGCTTCATTAAATAGCCGTCGAAGCCCATTCCAAGCAGTTTTTTGCGTTCTTCCGGTAAAGCCTGGGCGGTGAGTACGAAAAATTTCACGTCGGCCGGAGCGGATTTCCGAAGCCGTTTCACGAGCTCGGCCCCGTTCATGCCCGACATACGCATGTCCGTGAGAAGAAATTTCACCTGATTGTCCCACGGCCGGTTGAGGACCTCTTCGGCCGATGAGAATGCAGTATGTGGTATGTCGTTCATTTCAAGGACGGAAGAGCACCACTTCAGAATGAAGGCATCGTCGTCTACCAGCCAGACCTTGCCGTTGATCCGATAGCTTCTTTCCGGTGCTTCCTCAGCCAGTTCCAGTGTTTCTGCCTTTTTCATGCTGGTGGTTACAAAAAAAGTCGTGCCCTCGCCGGGTTTGCTGGTGAGATGGATATTGCCGGACATACCCTCCACCAATGCCTTCACAATGCTGAGACCGAGCCCCGTACCGCCATATCTGCGCTGGATGGACGGGTCGGCCTGTTCGAACTGGTTAAAAATGCGCTCAACCTGTTCTTGCGAGAGCCCGATGCCAGTGTCGGAAATCTGGTATTCGATCTTGACCTGGTTGCCGTTTTCGTGCCCCGTAACCCGCAGCACTACCTCACCGTTCTCGGTGAATTTTATCGCATTTGTCAGCAAATTGTACAGAACCTGCCGCAACCGGAACGGGTCGCCGTGCAGGTACAGGTTGGATGGTAACTTGTTTTCAAGCCTTAATATGAGCCCTTTCGACAATGCATTTGGCCTTAGTACCTGCACCACTTCATTGAGAAGCTGGTTGATGGAAAACACCCTGTCCTCGAATGTGAAACGATCGGAAATGATGCGGCTGTAATCGAGTACCTCATTCACGAGGTACAGTAGATGTTCGGAAGCCGAATGCAACGTTTCGAGGTCCTGTTTCCGGGGTTTTTCTTCGTTTTTCAATGCCTCCGCGTATCCGATGATGGATTGCAGCGGCGTTCGGATTTCATGGCTCATATTGGCCAGGAAGCGCTGCTTGGCCATGCTGTGGTATTCGGCTTCCTCTTTGGCCTCTTCGAGCTGCCGGCGGTATTCGTTGCTTTTGGAAATATCCGCGAAAATTAGGTAGGCCATCACGGCGGTTAGGAAAAAGAAGCCCAGCATGATCCATTCGAGATAGTTGATACTGCCTTCCACGATCTGCCTTGCCTGGGCGCTGCTTTTGTCGGATTCCTTGATGACCTCCCTTTCAACCTGGTGCATCATGTCGAGCAGCTGTTTTACCAGTGAATTACCGGCTGTGGCAAGCTCCTGCTCCCTGTCTACGAAGCTGACTGTCCGCTTCTTTTGCGACTTTTCTATGGCGTGAACCGCTTCGCCGACCTTCTCGATGGTGCTATCCTGCTTGGCAATGCGGATTGTATCCACCTGAACGTTGACTTCCTGCTTCTGCACCATTTTAGTCGGTTCGGGGGCAGGCTTTTTACTTTTCTTGTTCCCCCCCGAAAACGCGGCCAAAAAAGCCTTTCTTCTCGCTGGCTTTCTGGGTGGTGTCGGGGACCTCGGTGTAGACGGTGGTTGTAGTGGTGCGTTTTTCCGTTTTCACAACCGTGCTATCCGGCCTTGTTTTGGTTGTAATCAATCCGGAGATGGATTTGACTTCATCTTCCAGGTCCTTGTTAGTCACGAGTTGCGAGCGGACTTTTACATAATCTCCGTATATTTTTTCCCGTTCCTTCAGGATTTTCTTCATGGAATCGATCCGGATCATCTGCATTTCGTCGCCAAGGCTCCGGTCGTTCAAAGTATCGAGCGTGGCGATCAGTTCGACAGATTGGGCAAGAACCTCGTCGTCCAGTTCTTCGCCTTTCAGTTTACGCTCGTTCTGAAGGTGGTCGAGGGTGAGGATATCGCGGAAGATTTTGTTCACCAGGCGCATTTTATCGTCCGGTGTCGATAGTGTTTCCAGCGTCGTCAGCATATTGTCGAACGCCAGCTTGCTGGTAATCCAGGACGCTGCCAATGCCAGTGAAGCTATGAAAAAGCCGAGGAAGATCTTTCCTTTCACCGATTTCAAAAAAGACGGGCCACGCAGAGTAGACATAGTTTTGGTCGCATTCAATACCAACTAACGCATTTTCAGAGGTAAAACGTGCCGCAGCTCATGCATTAGTCTGATTTCAATGTGAATATAATGTAATAAATTTTAATGTAAACAAGCTGACATTCAATAGGAAAGGCTGCCTCCATTACGGAAGCAGCCTTTTATAGTCTGTTCGGACGAGGCCCGGCTATGCAATTATTTCGCAAGCGAGTTGATCCACGCCGCGATTTTAGCAGCTTCCGCCTTGGGGACCTGAGGCATAGGCGCCATAGGAGTGGCGTAGTCAGGCCAGTTTTCGGGCTTCGGCGCGTAAATCAGTTCTACGATCTTCTCGTTGCTGTATTTACGTTTCGCGACATCGGCATAGGATGGACCCACTACTTTCTTGTCGGGTGCGTGGCAGGCAAGGCAAGTATTTTTGGCCAGCAATGGCTTTACTTCTTCCCAGGTTGGCGCTTTGGCCGTTGCACCGGCTTTCGCGGGAGTTGCTTTGCCTTTACCATCCGGAGAAACATGCTCTTTCGCAGGTTCCGTGGAAACCGAGGCCTGGGCTTTGCCCGAACGCGTTGTTTTCAGTTCGGAAACTTTCAGCTTTTCTCCATCGGGAATGTTATTCAGCGTGTAATATGCGTCGGGGTGCACCAGCGACCAGCTGTTGGTAGCCGAGCGAATGCCTTCCAGCGAGATTTTGTGTACATAATACTGACGCATTCCTTCGAGTACGATACGCACTTTCTTATTATCGTCGGACACTTTCACGCCGGTAATCTTCACGTCTTCCAGGTTGATCTGCGGGCTGCCGTAAACGGGGTAATGCTTGTAGAGGTAGCTACTCACTTTGTAAGAATCCAGGTCCTCGGCCGATTTGCGGTCAACCGGCATCGTAAATTCGATTTCGAAGCCGTCAGGCTGTGCTTTCACAGTGTACATTTCGAATGGCATTTTACCGTTCCATACCAGGCGCTGCAAGCCCTGGTTGGCGTCGCCGGCCGATCCCCAGCCACGGTTGGTTTCACCTACGAACATCGATCCGTCCTTATCGAACGCCATACGAAGTACCCCGGACTGGAATCCGCTGCGGAAGCCAATGCTGGCTCCCTGGTATTCGCCCTTCACTTTTTCCAAAACAACACGCATAATGTTGCTTTGTCCCTGATCGCCCACGAAAACCTGGCCTGTGAACGGACCAAAGTTCCCTTTTGTATCGTCCAGAATGAGTTCCGACGTCGAAACGCCGTGTACGCCGTAAGGCAACCATACGGCCGGAAGTTGTACCATGTCGTATTTCTGTTTCAGCTGGTACAGGAACTGTGGTTCTTCTCCCAATGTGTTCTCAGGCTTGATAGCGCGTCCGTTCGCGTCTTTGTGCTGACGGTTATCACGCTCTGCGAAGAACTGTTTTTCAGTCAGTTTAACAGGTGAGTTCGGAAGGCCCGCCCATTTCAAACCTGCCGGGTGGCCCATAAAACTACCTTTTTTAACCTGGAAAATACCGCCCGTACCCATCCAGTCGCCCTGGTTGTCGGTATAGAACAGCTCGCCGTTCAGCATGCTGATACCCGCTGGGGAGCGTACACCCGTTGCCCATGGTTCATATTTTCCGTCGTTGGTAATGTGGAATATCCAGCCACGGCCAGGTACACGGCTTTCGCCTCTCCACCATTCTTCGTCACCGAACGCCACGTTGCCACTCACGAAAAAGCTGCCATCCGGAGCCAGTTTAGGACCGAACGAATATTCGTGATAGTGACCCGACAGTGGCCATGCGTAAACCGTTTCGTAAACGTCCGCCTTGCCGTCGCCGTTTTTGTCAACGAGCTTGGTCAGTTCGCCGCGCTGTGCACAATACAATGCACCCTCTTTATAAGCCAAACCCAGGATTTCATGCAAACCGGTCGCGAATTTGCGGAAATACGGCGTGCGGCTGGTTGGGTTGTCCACGATCCAAACTTCACCACGACGGGTTGAAATCGCCAGGGAACCATTTGGCAGGGTTGTCAGACCGCCAACTTCAAGGATAATACCCTCCGGAATCGGCGGGGTGATAATCTTGTAAAAATCTTCTTCTTTCGGGGACTCCTGCGCTTTCAGCGTACACAGTGAGGCCAAAAGAGCAAATGCTATATGAGCAAGTTTTTTCATTGTTCAATCAGGAATAATAAGGTTAAAATCAGAACAGGATAGAGTACTTCACTTCGCCATTGGACACAGGCACGATGAGTTCCTGCTCGCCTTTGGCGCCTCTGATTTCCGGTTTAAGTTTTTTGTCGGCCAGCTGGATGTAGTACGATTTGTCATCCACCGCATAAAGTCCTTCCGAGATTTTTTCAATGGAAGAGCCGTCTGCCAGGCGTGCCACGAGGTCTTTTGCGGGGTTGTTCACCTTCACAATGCGCTCGAAATACTGGTTATTTACGACCGAAATATAGTCGGTAATCGCCGAGCCGAATGCCTGGTACTGGAAGGTAGGCACATCCGCGTCATCCAATACATAACCTTTCGGGCGGTAACCGCTGCCGGTCGTATCCGCTTCCCATTTTGATTTACCTGATTTACCCAAAAACATGTCGTCGCCAAGCAAAGTCACGCTACCGCGCGGGCGGGAAGAACCGTCGCCTCGGTCGTGCCACATCGGGGTTGCATCGAGGAACTCGCCGCGCCAAACTTGCAGGATCGCGCCTTTGTCGAGGTCATACGTATAATGCAGGCTCGCAGGGCTTCCCACAGATACGGCATGCACTACGCGTGTTCTTTTGGCTTTTTCGTCCTTCCTGAAATCCATGAAGGAGCGGGTAATGGTGTTGGTAGGCGCCTGGATCAGGATCGGGTCGGCAGAGCCGCCGCCCATCGCAGAGCTCTTGGCGTGGTAAGCTACCTCGCGGAAGCCCGGTCCGCTGGCCCAAAGGCCCAATACCGGACGCATCCAGCCGTCTCTTTTGTTATTGAAAACTTCAAGCATATGGTCGCCGGCTTTCAGGTTTACTTTGCCGATACGGAACTCGTTGTTCGATTTCCACTCGGGCTTGATCACATTCTGGCCGTCGATTTTCAGGTAGGAGTTACCCGAAGCCTGCAAGCGGAAAACATATTCGCCTTCGGTAGGGGCATTGAAACGGCCGTTGTATATGTAAGAGTAATTATTGTTTTCTTTCAGAATTTCCCAGTTCAGCGATTCCGATTTGCCGGTTTCAGCGGGGGTAAGCTTGGAGAGATCCTCCGTTTCCGACAGCGCACCGTAATAGGTTTTGTAAGTCAATTCGGAAAGGGTAGCCGGTTTCTTGTCAAAATTATTGACCACGATGTTGCGGATTGCCAGCGAACCGTGGTCGCCTTGGATGCGGATCGGGCCCATAGGTACGTCCTCAGCCGTCAGTGAACCGCGGGTAGGGCCGCTTACTTCCACGTTTTCATGGATTGTAACGCCGTCCAGCACCACCGAAAGGAACACCGCATTCGCGATTTTCTTGCCATTGGCATCGAAACGGGGAGCCTGATAGGAGATTTTGATATGCTGCCACAAGCCCGGCGCTTTCGCCACATTAAAGCGTGGCGCATATCCTTCGTAGCCTTTTTCACCTTCGGGTTTGGAGTCGTTCCAGCGCTCGTAAATACCACCGCAGTCGTTGTATTTAGCGCCTTTTTTACCCCAGCTATCGAAAAGCTGTACTTCGTAGTTGCCTTGCAGATAGATTCCTGAGTTGGAACCTTTGCTCATCATGAAATCCAGTTCAATGTCGAGATCGCCATGTTTGAAGTTGGAAATCAGTTCATAGTCGCTGCCGTACTTGCCTTTTTCGTGGAGGCAGGCCAGCACGCCTTTGCCCGGGCTGGTTACCAGCGCATTTTCTTTGGAGAGATCCGCCGATGCGTTACCGACGATTTTCCAGTCACTGGATTTGGTCGTAAAAGCACTGAGGTCGTTGAGGGGAATGGGCTGCTGGGCGCAGGCGGTATGCATGGCGAAGGCCGCTACCCCAGAGGCGATTAATTGAAAAAGTGAACGGTTGGTTTTAAACATACTTGCAGTAAGCTTAGTCGGTTTTAGATTAGCAATCCAGGCCACGAATGCCTTTAGCCCTGCAAATTACGCGATAAGAATCGGGAAAATTACATTTATATAGATGAGAATCCTTTTTGTTGCTGCTTTTTACTTAATGTTGTGTTTTGATACGATATCAAAGAGTTATTAGACTAAAACTGTTACCTTTCAAATGAAAAAATTGATGCTTACCGCGTTCAGCATGGCTGCTGCCTTCGCCGCACACGCGCAACTGCAACCTGCGAAGCAAACACCCGAATCCAGCGAATTGTGGAATCCGGTACCCCGTGTTGTAACCCCCGGTAAAAGTTCTTCGGCCGTTTCCGGCTTCACGGCGCCCTCCGACGCGATCATTCTGTTCGATGGTAAAAACCTCGATCAATGGGTTTCGGGCAAGGACGGCAAATCGGCAGCACCCTGGACGGTAGCCGACGGCGCTATGACCGTTGCACCCAAATCAGGCGATATTCAAACAAAGCAGACGTTCGGCGACTACCAGCTGCACATCGAATGGAGAACCCCCGCGAAAGTGGACGGAAACGGGCAAGGTCGTGGTAACAGCGGTATTTTTATGCAGGGAATCTACGAATTGCAGGTACTCGACAGCTATAATAACCCGACTTATTCCAACGGCCAGGCCGGATCGATTTACAAGCAAACCATGCCGCTCGTGAATGCTTCCGTTGGCCCGGGCGAATGGCAGACCTACGATGTGATCTATACCCAGCCGCATTTCAATAAAGACGGTCAGATGACACATCCGCCATATATTACCGTGATCCACAACGGGGTATTGGTGCAAAACCACACGGCCATCCAGGGAACGACCCCTTATATTGGTCAGCCGACGATCGAGCCGCATGGCAAGGGCCCGATCAAATTGCAGGACCACAACAATACTACCAGCTTCCGGAACATCTGGATCCGCGAGTTGTAAGATTTCAGCATATAATGAGTCAGGCCGCTTCCATGCAGGGAGCGGCCTTTTTTATATTCTTTAATGACAAATCCGCGGTTCAACCGGTGACAATGCTCCTTTTTGGAGGTAAGGTTATTGGGCACAGTGGCCGCTCCCATGAGCGCTGCCCGGGCTATATTCTCAGGACCGCCTGCCGGCAACAGGTAATTCGTCCGGTATAATAATTTTAAATCCTTTAAACGATTGGTAACACGGAGCACACCTTTTCTGTTTTCATTTGTATTCGTTTTTACCCTATCCCAACCGTCGCCATGCAGGAATTAGAACCCTATTATAATTGGGAAAAGCATTATGTAGCCAGCCACGATGAACGCTCGCCGTTCTATGGCAGGACTTATAACCTTGATTATTACGAGAACGCGATCTACGGCTACTATATTCATCCGCTTTGGGACGATATCGGTTCGGAGACATTGTATGTGAAAATCCTTTTCGCGGATTACCAAAGACATTTCGTGATTGTCGAAATGTTCGGGGAATGGAACGACGCATTGCATAACGACATTATGTTCCTGAAACGGCAGGTGATAGACCCGCTCGTAGGCCAGGGCATTAACCAGTTTATTCTCATGGGCGAAAATGTACTCGATTTCCATGGCGGCAACGAGGACGACTACTACGCAGAATGGTTCGACGATGTGGAGGACGGCTGGATCGTGGCGATCAACTTCCGGGAACACGTGGAGGAGCAATGGAAGAAGTACAGGCTCGATTATTACATCAATTTCGGTGGTACGCTGCACCTCGATAACTGGCGCACCATGCAGCCGGAACCATTTTATGAGTTGGTTAAAAATTTGATGATTAGACGTTTAACGTAACAGAAAGCTGCCCGAATTGCTTGCAACCTTGGGAACTCCTTTGTAGCTTACGCATTCATCGTATCAACAGTTCTTACTTTAAAACCTGATTTCCCATGGCTGAGAATACCGAACCTACACCAGAAGAAGCGAAAGAATCGCTGGAAAATAAAGTTGAAGAGCTCAAAACCACTGCAACCGTATCCACGGGGGCCGATGCCAAAGACGAGATCGTGGAAGAAGTGCTGGAAATCAAGGATGAGGCGAAGGAGGTTGTGAAAGAAGAAGCTGCCGCGCTTGAAACGAAGGCGGAGGACAAAGCGAAGGAGGCGGCAGAGGCCGCCGACGGCATTAAAACCGAAGTTTACGAAACGCTGGACGACCTGAAAGCGCAAGCGGAGACCAAAACCACGGAAGTAGAGGAGGTAATCAGCGAGAAAGCGGAGGCCGCTAAAAGAGGCAGTTGGCGAAGCCAAAGAGGCGGTAGCCGCCAAAGCGCAGACGGCGAAAGAAGAAGTAGCTGCAAAAGCAGAAGAAGTACAGTCGGGTTTCGCAGCGAAGCTGGCGGGAATCCGGGACGCCGCTACCGACAAGCTGGACGATCTCAAGGAAGCGGCCACCGACAAGTTTGCTGATATAAAAGAAGCTGCGGCGGGCAAATTTGAAGATATCAAAGAGGCCGCTACCGATAAATTCGAAGACATCAGGGAAGATGCTGCCGAAGCATACGCGGACGCCAGGGAAGCCGCGGCAGAGAAACTGGCCGAAGCGCAGGCCAAGGCTGCGGAGCTCAAAGCGAAAGCCGCCGAAGAAATAGCGGAACTGAAAGAGGAAACATCGGAAAAGGTTGTCGAGACGAAAACGAAGGCCAAGGGCTTCTGGGCACGCCTCTTTGGAAGATAATGGGTGCGGGGTCGGTCCCGCACCTTTTTTTGTTTTATTAAAATTACTTGTAATGTCACAACAAACTTTCTCTCTTCCCTACCAGCATCCATTTACGGCGGATAAAAAATACCAGAAATCAGTTGCCTATTTTTCTATGGAGTTCGCCATTGATCAGGCTTTAAAGATCTATTCCGGCGGACTGGGCTTTCTCGCAGGCTCGCATATGCGGAGCGTATACGCGCTCAAACAGAACCTGATCGGCATCGGAGTGCTGTGGAAATACGGCTATTACGATCAGGGCCGGAAAAAGGACGGCAGCATGCAGCCAGAGTTCCGGGAGAAAATGTATTCTTATCTGATCGACACTCAAATCCGTTTCCAGATACCGCTCATGGGAAAGGACGTATGGGTAGCCGCCTATTACCTCGATCCGGAAACATTCGGCTCGGCCCCGTTATTCCTCCTGACTACGGACACGGACGGTAACGACGAATCGACGCGGGCGATCAGCTATTCGTTATACGACGCCGACGTGACTTATAAAGTAGCGCAATGCATGGTGCTGGGCATCGGCGGAGCCCGGTTGCTGGAAGCGCTGCAATATGAGCCGAACGTCTATCATTTGAATGAAGCACATGCGGTTTCGGCGGTTTTTCATTTGTATAATCAATATAAAAGTGCTGCTGAGGTCCGGAAGAGGGTGGTTTTTACAACCCATACCCCCGAAGAAGCCGGTAACGAAAAACACGACATTCATTTTCTGGAAAAACTCGGGTTCTTCTCGGGCATCGATCTGGAAACGGTGCGGAAGCTCAGCGGCATCCGCGACGGCGTTTTCAACCATTCGCTTGCAGCATTGAATTTGAGTCGAAAGGCAAATGGGGTGTCGAAACTGCACGGCGAAGTTTCGAGAAAAATGTGGAAGGCATATCCCGGGATCGCGCCGATCGGGCACATCACCAATGCACAGAATAATGCTTACTGGGTAGATCCGGCACTGGAAAAAGCAAGGCTGGCCGGTGATGTCGATGCGATAGCGGCACGAAAGAAGGAACTGAAAAGAGTTTTATTCAAAACAGTCGCCGACCAGAGCGGGAAGCTTTTCGACCCCGACGTATTGACGATCGTCTGGGCACGGCGATTTGCGGCTTACAAGCGGCCGGATATGCTCGTATGGGACATAGAGCGGTTTAAGCGGATCATGGGAAACAAAAACCAGCCGGTGCAGATTATCTGGGCCGGAAAGCCTTATCCGAAAGATGAGGGGGCCGTCGGGACGTTTAACCATTTGTTTTATCTCAGCCATCTTTTTCCCAATATGGCAGTATTGACGGGCTATGAACTGGCGCTTTCGAAAATGCTGAAAGACGGCGCGGACGTGTGGCTCAATACCCCCGTAGTTACACGCGAGGCGTCGGGGACCAGCGGGATGACAGCCGCTATGAATGCCGCCCTGAACCTGTCGACCTTCGATGGCTGGATCTGCGAATTCGCGAGGGACGGGCATAATGCATTTCTGTTGCCGGTTGCCAAAGGGGAGGGTATTAACAAACAGGACTGCGATAACCTGATGGAAACGCTGGAACGCACCGTCATTCCGACCTACTACAATGCGCCACAGAAATGGCGGCAGATGATTTTGAATAGTATGAATGACGTTTCGGAACCATTCAACTCGGACCGGATGGCGAGGGAATATTATGAGTTATTGTATAATTAATTTGAGCCACAGAAAAGCGGCGGCTGGCAGTTGGTACTTATGGTTGAACCTATGAAAATCGGCTGTTAGCCGCCGTCAGGCCTTTGCGGCAAATTCGTTATATTTGATTTACATTATTGAAAGACTTCCAGGACATCGTTAAGTTATGGACATGCCTGTTACATTCATTGTAGGAGATATCATGAGCGAGGACGAATTTTTTCGTTTCTGCCAGATGAACGATACGCTGAACTTGGAGCGTGACAGCGAAGGCAACATTATCTTTATGTCACCTGCGGGATGTTTTTCAGACAGCTTTAATTTTGAAATTTCTACTATTTTCGGCACATGGCTGCGCGAAAACAAAATTCCGGGGAAGGCTTTCGGTCCTTCGGCCGGGTTTACACTCCCGAACCGCGCCGTCCGTTCGCCGAATGTGGCCTGGGTGAGCCATGAAAAATGGGATGCTCTGTCGAGGGACGAGCAAGAGCGCTTCGCTCCATTGTGCCCCGATTTTGTGATTGAAGTCCGCTCAAAATCGGATAGCCTCATTTACCTGCAAAATAAAATGCAGGAATATCTGGCCAATGGCTGTCGCCTTGCCTGGCTGATCGACCGGTATGGAAAGAAAGCATATGTTTATGAACCCGAGCGTGCCATCGTTGAATATTCAAGTCTTGATATTCAACTTTCAGGAGAGCCGCTATTTCCTGGCTTTATTTTGAATCTGGCTGATATAGAAAAGTAAAAGATGCCACGAAGGCACGAATATGCTTCGTGTAAATTCGTGCCTTCGTGGCATTAAAAACTCAAATTTGCCCGGCCAAAATCTCGATCCCTTCGCGAAATGAATGTGGCTCATATCCCAGCACATTCCTCGATTTCGTAAGATTGAAACCAGTTCTCGGCGGTCTTCGGGCCGGTTGCGTGAAAGCGGACGCATCCGTAGGCGAAATCAGCGAAGCGTCCAGACCAAAGTGTTCCGCGGTCATAATCGCCATGTCGTAAGGAGTCAGAAAGTCTTTCCCCGAAATGTGATAGATGCCTTTCGCCTCCTGGTCGGCGATCAGAAAACAGCCCGTCGCAAGGTCTTCGGCAAGTGTAGGGGTGCGGAACTGATCGGTTACGACTTTAATCGCCTTTCCCTCTTCCAATGATTTTTTTACCCAAAGGATGATATTGCTCCGGCTCATGTCGTGCGCGACGCCGTACACGAGCACCGTGCGTGCAATCGCCCAGTCAATGTCGGACGACATGACGGCCTTTTCGGCAGCGTATTTGCTCCAACCGTAAAAACTGATCGGATTCGGAATATCCTGTTCACGGTAAGGGCCGGAGGTTCCGTCGAAAACGAAGTCGGTTGAAACGTGCACGAGGAAAATTCCGTACTTCGCGCAGGCGGCGACGAGCGTTTCGGTGGCCGTTACATTCAGTTTCCAGCAGGCGTCCTTTTCCGTTTCGCATTGGTCCACGTTGGTCATAGCCGCAGTATGGATGATTACATCGGGACGTTCCGCTCCCAGCAGCTGATCAACGGTTTCCGGACGGGTAATGTCCATTTCGATATAACGGTAACCGCTGCTGAAAGGCAAGCGGTTACTACCTCTGGCCGTGGCAATCGTCTCGATATGTGCTTTTGAAACCAGCAGTTCCACCAGTTTTTGTCCGAGCAACCCGTTGGAGCCGGTGATCAGGATCTTTTTCTTTTCCAAGTTAAGCTTCGTATTTCCAGCCGTATTTACGGGTAATCTTCTTCTTCTTCATTTTTTTGACCGATACTTTCATGGCCACGTCTTTTTCAGGCCGGTCGCGCTCGTCCTTATCGACCGACGCGATTTTATCGATCACATCCATCCCGTCGATCAACTGCCCGAAAACGGTATATGCGCCATCCAGATGCGGTGTTCCCCCGATGGTTTCATAAACTTTCTTTTGATCGTCGGTCAATTTACGGGCTGCGCGGGCAGACTGCTTTTCCAGATCGGCCTTGCTCCATTTACGGCCCTCTACGATGTAAAACTGGCATCCGCTGGATTCCTTTGCGGGGTTATTGTCCCGGGCGGCGGCCAATGCGCCTTTCTGGTGAAACAACTTTCCATTGAACTCAGCCGGGATTTTATAACCGTTATCTCCGCGGCCGAGCATTTCACCGGGCTTCGCATTGCGCGAATTTGGATCGCCGCCCTGGATCATGAAATCGTCGATAACGCGGTGAAAGAGCAATCCGTCATAGAATTTCTCTTTGGCGAGTTTGATAAAGTTGGCCTTGTGCTTGGGCGTTTCGTCAAAAAGGATGAAACGCATCGTTCCTTTGTCGGTTTCAATACTAATCACTTCATCTTTCTTCGACGGCTTTTGTGCGCAAACATTGAGGGCAACGAGGCACAATGCGCCCAGGATAATCGATCTTTTGGTTTTCATAGGTGTTATTTAGCGGCCAGTACATTTTTGTCGGCCGGAAAGAATTGAAATTTCAGGCCATAATCCTTTCCCTCCGAAACATCCTCCATGTCTACCCGGACGGTCTTGTTGTTCCAGGTAATCTTTTTGGCGTCTTCTTTGGGTGAAGAATAAGTTTCGCTAAAATACCGCTTGCTGGCGTTCCAAAGCTGTTTGGTCGCTTCCGGACTGTTGAGATAAACGTCGATCGTGATTTTGTTCACCTTTTTATCGGGCGTCAGGAAATACTGTACGTCGATTGTTTCCAGTTGGGCGGTTTCCGAGGTGTAACCCAAATGGTCGGGCGTTTCTTCGAACATCTCGAACGTTTCCGTCGCTTTCACTTTGGCGATGGGATCGCCGAATGCAATGCCTCTTAAAACCGTGCCTGCGGAGCTTTTGTTCCGCAGGGCCGAGGATTGTTTTCAACAATGCGGACTGGTCGCTGTTCAAATCCGCCGGTGCGGGTTCATGCAGCGCGACGGAATCGGCTGCGGCTTCGGTTTTTTCGTTTGTTTTAGTGTCGCAAGCCGTGGCAAACAGTGCCAGAATGAGGATTGCGGCCCCGTTTTTCAGCGTATTCATAAGCGTAGAGGTTGTGTCATCCGGTTTAAATAAAGTTGAAAAATTATCGTGCCTTATAACTAATTCGACGGTAGTTCAATTGCAATTTATACATATTTATCGCTTCGGGAAACGACCTAGAACTCCCGCGCAAGGTTGAAAAAGAACCTGCGTTCGCCCAGGCCATTCAGCGTAACATTAAATCGGGCCACGATATTATAGAAAGTCACCACATCCAGTCCCGCCCCCGCCCCGTACAGCATGGAGTTTCCCAGTTTCGTATTGCTGAACTCCGGATAGCTGTTTTTTACATAACCCGCATCCGCGAAAGTATTGATATAGGCAGCCAGCGGAATAGTGTTGAACTGCCTGACCGGTATAAACGAAAAATGTTTTTGAATGGAAAATAGTCTGTATTTCAATTCATTCTTGATCAATGCGTAATCCTGTCCGTCGATCACGTACAACTCATACCCGCGTACGAGGTCGTTGCGGTAGCCGAGGCCGACGGTCTGCGTGTAGGGCTGTCGCTTGGGAAATGAAAGCCGCCCGCGAACATTGGTGTTGAAAAAGAACTTCTTGCCCAGCGGGATAAATTTGCGGTAGGAACCGTACAGATACAGCGTATTCACGTCGTCGGACCGTAGCAGCCCGGTTTTGGAAATCTGCAATCCTGCCGTTTGCCCCTGCAAAGCATATTGGGCATTGTCGCGCTTGTCGTAGCTGTATGTATAGGTCAGCTGGAAATAACGCTGCCGTTTATCCCCATTCAGCAGATAATTGGGGTTGAGTGCCGCTATCGTATCCGAAATCGTCATGTAGCTCCACCGCAGGTCCAATGAATGGAAAGTGTAATACCTGTTGCGGCGTGTTACGCTAACATAAGTATAAAACCGCTCGCGGTTGATCTCCTCGCTGCTCAGATATTGCAGTTTGTCGCGCCATGTCCTGAATGCGGTGTTTTTGTTAATGGAGTAGGAAGTCCCGACGGTAATGCCTGTCTTCTGTGCTTTATCGATGTAAGGCAACGTATATGCCAACTCGAACTTGGGAATAAAGCCGAATTCGGCCAGGAAACGAAGCTTGTCGGCGCGGCCTGTGACATTACCGTAGCTCAGATATACGCCGTAGGTCGTGCGTGACAAATCGCGTTTGCGTTCGTACCACCATTCGTTGAAATTCCGGTCGGCCAACTGGAAAACGGGCAGCATAATAAAGTACCATCGCTCTTTCACCACAATGCGGATGTCGGTGTGAATGGAGTCGGGATTAGGTTTTGTGAGCAGGTCGACCGTGATAAACAGATTGGTATTGATTACCTTTCTGCGGTCGATTTCGAGTTTTTCCGCGAGCAGTTCGGTGGTCAGCGTGTCGCCCCGCCGGATGGCCATCTCGCGCATGATGATTCCCGTACGGGTACGATGGTTCCCTTCCACCGTGATATCGCCTACGATCACATTGCCCGCGCTGTCTGCCACGACAGTCTGGCCAGCGGCAAAATGTGAAATCAAAAGGATAAAAAGCAGAAAGTAAATCTCCTGACAGCACTTCTTAGGGTTCATTCTTCACGGCCCGGTTTCGGTATAGAAACGATACTTCCTGTTAATATGGTAAAACTTTGGCAAAAATAGGGGTTCGGTGGGAATGACAACGTTCAATTAACGGAAATTGGGCTGCCGGGTAGCCTCTGTTTTTTACCGGCCCATGTCGTGTAATCCGCGACCGTTGGCTTACAACCATGCGCCCTCCGGTTTTGCGAATGGAACCAGGAAAATGCAGCTCAGCCAACGCTTAGGAAAAAAGTAGTAAAAATTGTAAAAAATCCAGGCAAAAATAGTAGTCTGATATGCTGCCCGGCGAGTATCCTGTTCACATACCAAAACTAACTAACACCATGTCATTCTCCCGGGCAGAAACATTGATTAATAAGCTAATCAGCAACAGGATATCCGAGGGGGAGCTGGCGGAGCTGCTGGCCGGGATTACCGATGAAGAGGAACGAAAAAAGTACGCCGATGCCCTCGAAATCTATTTTAATCGCCTGTTGAACGAAAACGGATCCGGCGACGGAGCCGGGACATGATAATTGTAATAAGAAATAGTCGTAACGCAACCTCCTTTATCGTTTGTTTGGTTCAAAAATCACTAAAAGTTAACGCGCCTGAATAGCCTTTGAAACACCAGCCCAAGTAATGTAATCAGGATTTCGGAAAATTTTCCCTCCGCGGCATTTGCCTCGGAATGTGACCTGCTACCCGCTTGATACATAGCGTTTTGTTGTAAATAATTTCTGACACGGATGATATAAGTTCTGTCGCGCTTTCATTTTTAACATAAGCCTATTTCCCAATATCATGTACAGTGCCCATCACCTTAAACACGAAAACTATGGATCCAAATTCTACTGTCAGCCTGCGAAGGTTGCTTCTAAGCTGCTTCGTGGCTGTCTTTCTGGCCACCCCTGCAATGGCGCGGAAACCGATGGTCGACAAGACCATCAAAGGGAAGGTAACTTCCAAAATCGACGGGGCAGCGTTGCCGGGCGTCAGTATTGTGGTCAAAGGTTCGCAGGTCGGTACATCCACCGACGCTTCCGGTAACTATTCGATCAATATTAATGAAGCCGGCATGCCTGTGCTGGTTTTCTCGTACATCGGGCATGAAACCCAGGAGGTACCTGTCGGTAACGAGTCGGTGATCAATGTGGTTCTGGCCGAGGGGGTAGAAACCCTCAACGAAACGGTGGTAACGGCTTTGGGACTTTCGCGTGAAAAACGCTCTCTGGGCTATTCGGTAGCCGAGGTGAACGGAAAGGACATCAGCCGCGTAGCGCAGGAAAACGTCCTCAACTCACTTTCCGGCCGGGTTCCGGGCGTGACGATCAGTTCTACTGGCGGCACGGGTTCGTCGGTTAGCATGATCATCCGCGGTGCCACATCCCTCAGCAGCGATAACCAGCCGCTCTTCGTGGTCGACGGAGTCCCTATCGCGAACACGTTGAACAACGTCAGTCAGATCGGTAACGACAACCGCGTCGATTATGGAAATGCAATTTCAAGCCTTAACCCGGACGACATCGAGAGCGTGTCGATCCTGAAAGGCCCGAACGCTGCGGCACTTTACGGCTCGCGCGCCGGTCGGGGAGTGGTTCTGATTACCACCAAAAGCGGCAGCAAGGCCACGAAAATGACGGTGTCCGTGAATTCGAACACCGTTTTTGACAAGCCTTACAAATACCTGGACATGCACCACAAGTTTGCAACTGGTGTCCTGCCATTTACACCGGACAACAACCCGTATCCGGACGGTGTGTTGCAAATCGACGAGAAATCGGCCGGAGGAGTTGGGCCCGAGCTCGATAAAGGCTACAAGGCTATTCAATGGAACAGCCCGAAGGACGCTAACGGCAATCCGATCCCGACCGAGCTCGTTTCGCATCCCGATAATGTTAAAAACTTTGTGCGTACCGGCATAACCACCACCAATGGTGTGGCAATTTCCAATAGCAACGACCTGGTGGCCTACCGCCTGTCGTATTCGAATATGTCGAACCGCGGCATAATCCCGAACTCGGATTTATTCCGCAATTCTTTGAACATCAACTCGTCTGTCAAGCTTAGTAAAAAGCTGACCCTGAGTACGAATGTGGATCTCAGCCGCAATAATTCCAACAACCGGCCGGCGACGAACCGCGGAACCAACCCGTTGCAATGGGCTTACGCCGTCTCTCCGCATATCGATATCCGCGATCTGCGCAACTATTGGGTACCGGGACAGGAAGGTTTGCAACAACTTTCGCAAGGTCCGGGTGCTTATAACAACCCGTGGTTCCTGGCCTACGAGGTCAACAACAGCTTCGTGCGCGACCGGGTTTTCGGAAATGTGAAAGCCGACTGGCAGATCACTCCGCATTTGAGCCTCATGGGACGCTACGCGCTCGACACCTACCGCGAACAGCGCGAAACCAAAATCGGAAACAGCTACACCAACGACAGCCGCGGCGGCTATGGCATAATCAACCTGTCGCGGTTCGAGCGCAATGCCGACTTCCTCTTGAGCTACAAGCGTGACATCAGCAACTTCAGTTTGTCGGTATCCGGTGGTGGAAATACCCGTTACCAGAAAAATACGGACCTCACCAATGCGAGCCGCAACGGAACCGGGCTGGTGATCCCGGGACTCTATACCCTGTCGAACATTGCTCCGGCAAACCTTAACTATTCAAGCTACCTGTCGGAAAGAGCGGTTTTCAGCGTGTATGGACTGGCTAATATAGGGTTCAGAGATATGGTGTATCTCGACTTGACCGCCCGCAACGACTGGTCGAGTACGTTGCCGAAAGCCAACCGTTCGTACTTCTATCCGTCCGCGTCATTAAGTGTGCTCCTGAATGAGATGATCCCGATGCCTGGTCAGCTCAGCCTTTTGAAACTGAGAGGAAGCTGGGCGCAGGTGGGTAACGATACGCAGCCTTACAACCTGCTTGCTACATTGGGTAATGCAGGTGCCTGGGATGGCGTTACGCGCCTTTCCAAATCGGGCCAGATTCTGCTTCCGGACCTAAAACCGGAAATCGCGACTTCCTATGAATACGGGCTGGATCTGAACCTTTACCAAAATAAAGTACGCCTCACTGCTACTTACTACCAGGTAGAAAACCGCAACCAGATCATCCCGACCAAACTTCCGGGATCGAGCGGGTTTTCCTCCAAAAATATCAATGCGGGCTTGCTCGTGAGCAAAGGGCTTGAACTGACGCTGGGCGGCACGCCGATTGACAAGAATGGATGGCGCTGGGATATCAATGCCAACTGGTCGCGAAACCGCACGACGATCAAGTCGCTTTCTGACGGTCTCGAATTCTACACCCTTTGGACCGATGCGAAAGGTGGTGCCTGGACATACGTAGGCGACCAGATCGGCGATATTTACGATGCGGAACTCGTGACTGTTACAGATAAGAACTCGCCCTATTACGGTTATCCTATCCTGGATAAAAACGGCTCCTGGCAGGCGGTTGCGGCTTCTAAAACGCGCAATAAGATCGGTAACTTTAATCCCGACTTCCTAATGGGCTTACAGACGTCATTGTCCTACAAAGGTTTCAGCCTGAATATGTCGTTCGATTGGCGGCAGGGCGGCGAATTCGTGTCGCAAACTTATCGTTACAGTGAATCTGACCTCAAATCGCAGCGTTTCCTGGACAATCTGATCAATCCTAACGGCATGACGGGCGACCAGTTGCGTAACTACCTTGTGAACAATGACAAGGTGGTCGTGCGGGGCAATAAATTCAATATCGTAGGCGGTCCGACGAAGGAATATGGCGGCTTCCCGTTTGTGGACGCCAATAAAACGTATGATTACGCCGTGTTCAACCCGGGCGTGATTGCGCAGTATAACGAAGCCGGCGAAATTACAGGCTACACCGAAAACCTTGGTGGCCCGGATACGAAGTACATCCCGTACGGCGACAATTACCCATGGGATTTCACCCGTGCAGCTACATTCGATGCGTCATTTATCAAACTGCGTGAGATCTCGCTGGGATACGACCTTCCGTCGGCATTCGTGAAGCGCGTCGGTTTGCAGAATGCGAACATCGCCGTGTACAGCCGCAACATCATCCTTTGGACTAAAGCAAAGATTGGCATCGATCCCGAGCAGGCGTTCCAGCAGGAGTCGGGTGCACAGGCAGGTACCCAGTTCAAGCAGGGTATCGAGCGCTACAACGTTACGCCGTGGGTGATTCCGATTGGTTTCAAACTTGGTTTAACATTCTGATATCAGGTTATATTCTATTTTAACAGAAATAAATTCATGAAAAAGCTTCATAACAAGTTCGTCATCATACCGCTGCTGCTGGCATGCATGGTCTTTTCCTGTAAAGACCTGACGGAGCTCAATGAAAACCCCAACGGCGTCGCGCCGGAGTCGGTGAACCCGAATCTGGTGCTGCCGACAGTGCTGACGGAAGCCGCGAAACTGTATGTGAACCTGGGCTATCAGGACATTGCGGGCGTGGTGCAGCACACGCAGAAAGACGCCTGGTCGAACGGGCATAATGATTACGACTGGGGTGGCGATCAGAGCTGGAATGCCTATTACGACGTGCTCCGCAACAACGATCTTGTGTACCAACGTGCCGTTCAGACGAATTTCGAGTTTCACCAGGGCGTTTCGCTGGTGATGAAATCGTTCATGTTCGGGCTCATCACCGACCTTTGGGGCGACGCGCCTTACTCTGCTGCATTGAAGGGGGAGGCTGGTTCAACGGTAGATATTCTTCCGGTATTCGACAGCCAGGACAAGATCTATGCGGGCATCATCGCCGACCTGGAAAAGGCCAATACTTTGCTGTCAAAACCGAAAGCGGAATACGAAGGTATTATCGATAACGTGGACGTATTCTATGGAGGTGATCCGGGCAAATGGCGTAAAATGGCCAATTCGCTGATGTTGCGGTATTATATGCGGATTTCGGCCAAGCAGCCGGACGTGGCGAAGGCAGGAATTGAGAAAATCGTAGCCAATCCGGCGCAATATCCTATTATTACTTCCAATGCGGATGACGCTACGATGGGTTTCCCCGGCAACAGCGAGGCGGATTCATGGCCGGCCAACACGGTAATCGACGCCAGCGGAAGCAACTACCGCCGCATCAAGATGTGCGCGACATTGGTGGAAAAATTGCAGGCGTTGAAAGATCCGCGTCTGGGCATCTGGGCGAACAAAGTGGAAATCCCTTTTAGTGGTGGACCCAACCCAACCGGCGGGAACGGACAAAATCGTGAACGGTAAGCGCATTCTGTCGCCAGACAAGATTAAGAACACGGTAGTGGATACCGATCCGGAATATGTGGGCCTTCCACCGAGCTTCTCCGCATTGCCGTCGACTTATAATCTCAATCCGACACCAGGCCAAACGTCGTTCAATCCGCACGTATCGTTCCTGAATGACATTTACAAAGCTGCAAAAGGCCCGCTGTTGCGCGCACGGCTCATTTCCGCCGCCGAAGTGAATTTCATCCTGGCCGAGGCCGCGGTGAAAGGCTGGGCGGCCGGGGTTGCCAAAGACCGCTACGAGGCGGGTGTGAAAGCGTCGATGGAAACCTGGACGGTAGGCGACAAATATGCGGCTTATATTGCCACGCCGGGTGTGGCGTTCGACAATACGCTGAAACAGATCATCGAGCAAAAATGGATCGCCAGCTGGACCGCCGCGACCGAGGCGTGGTTCGATTTCCGCCGCACCGGTTTGCCTGCTTTGAAAGCCGGTCCGGCGGCCAAAAGGGAAGTTTTGCCAGTGCGTTTCTACTATATGCAGGATGAACTGCGTATCAATAAAACAAACGCCCAGGATGCGGTAAGCAAACTGGAAGTAACCAGCTATTCCCAGGCCGACGGTGCCAATAGCCCATGGTCGAAACAATGGCTTTTACAGGGAACCGGTAAGCCTTGGTAGTCATATTTGTTTTAAGGTGAGTATTTAAAACCGGGACTGGGGGCCTAATCCCGCAGTTCCGGTTTAGTTTTCCCCATAGACCCAATCCGTTATGAAAACCAGGGCCATTCTATTTTGCTGCTTTTGTATATGCCTTTCATCGGTGGTGACGGCGCAGCATTTCAGAGCGGCGGCGGCCGTGCGGGTGATTACGCCTGATCCGCTGCTGCCGGTATCGGGTGGCATCGGAACGCCCAAAAAAGCTACCGGGAAAAACGGTGAGTTGTACGCGAGGGCGTTCGTAATGGAAAAAGGACCGATACGGATTGCGATCGTGAATGTCGACAACCTGGGCTGGCCGGCCGCCTTGGGAAACAGATCGAGGAAGCTGATCAAAGGCATTGCACCCGAAAATGTGCTCATAGGCGCTACGCACACGCATAGCGGGCCCGACGCGTACGGGTTTCCCAATGAAAAAGGCGAGTCGTTTGCCGACCTGGCGTATCTCGACCGATGCGTACAACAAATCGCGGATGCCGTGAACGAGGCGGTAGGAAAGCTGGAAGACGCTTCGTTGAAAATAGCGGTAGCCGACGCAAAGGGTAAGATCGCGTACAACTACTACGCCGACCGGCTTTACGACCCGCGCTGTGGTGTGATCCAGGCCGTGGCTACGTCGGGCGCAGGCAAAGGGAAGCCGATCGCAACGCTGGTGAATTATGCGATACACCCGGAAGTGATCGGATCGGGAAGAGGCATTCTGAGCCCCGATCTCTGTGGGCCGCTTTACGACCGGATCGAAGCGCGGGGCGGCGGCATCGCTATTTTCATGAACGGGGCGCAGGGCGGAATGGTAACAGCCGACAATCGCCTCGACAACGGGAAGGAAGCCAACGATTGGAACGAATGCAAGAGAATAGGAGAGCTGCTCGCCGACGAGGCATTGCGGATCGTAAGCGAGGCGCCCAAACAGGAAAATCCCGGTCTGTATTGCGCTTCGCGCAGGATCGAGTTTCCGGTGGATTCGGAGATCATGCGTTTTATCCTTCAAAAATCTCCGATTAAAAATGAAATGGCGGGAGATAACCGCGTTGCGACGCGAATTAACCTGCTCAATATCGGTACTGCGCAGGTGCTGACGGTACCCGGAGAGGCATTACCCAATATCGGGTACTATGTAAAAAGGCATATGAATACCAAACAACCGTTCCTGTTCGGATTGACGAACGACGCGTTCGGTTATATGCTTACCAAAGTCGATTTCAACAGTTTTAAAAGATACGATTACATCAGCCGGACAAGCCTGGGCGAAATGACGGGTGAAATTTACATTGAGCAGGCATTAAAATTGATCGAGGAAAGCCCCCAACCATCACAAGGAAAGTAAAACCGATTCTTAAACCCAAATACGAATAACCATGTTTTTGAAAACAGCAGCCAGGGCTATCGAAATCATTCTGTTCATATTTCTGACATTATTTTCCGCACACGCCCAAAAAGTGACGCCGGAAAATGCGCTTGAAAGTTATCTTAACAATGGCGACAAAACATTCAAATGGGAATTGAAAGAGTCGTTTTCGCGTGACGACCTCACTTTTTACCAGATCCTGTTGACGTCCCAGAAATGGCGCGAATTTACATGGACCCACCAACTGACGCTGATTGTCCCCAAAGAGAACCGTCACGACGACGCATTGTTGTTCATTACAGGCGGTTCCAATTCCAATAAGCAGCCCAATTGGAATAGCAAAAAAAGATGAAAAAATGTATGCGTCCCTCGGCGCGGTGGCTTCGACCAATCAGGCCATTGTGGCTTTGCTTAAACAGACGCCGAACCAGCCCTTTTTCGGCGATCTCACCGAGGACGCATTGATTTCTTACACTTTACACAATTTCAAGAAAGACAAGGATTACACCTGGCCACTGTTATTTCCGATGGTCAAAAGCGCGGTAAAGGCCATGGATGCGGTGCAGGAGTTCGCTCAGAAGCAATTGAAACACACGGTCAACCGCTTTGTGGTTACGGGTGCGTCCAAGCGGGGCTGGACGACCTGGCTTACCGGCGCTAGCGATAAACGCGTGGAAGCCATTGCGCCTATGGTGATCGACGTGCTGAATATGCCTGTGAGTCTCGATTATCAGATCAAATCGTGGGGAGATTACAGCATTCAGATCGAGGATTATGTGAAACTCGGCATTCCACAGTCGACAGGCTCACCGGACGGACAAGCCATCACTGCGATGATCGACCCGTATTCCTACCGGTCGAAACTGACCATGCCGAAAATGATTTTCATGGGAACAAACGATGAATATTGGGTGGTGGATAATGTCAAAAACTACCTCGATAAGATTCCCGGGCAGAATATGTTGCATTATGTGCCCAATGCCGGCCACGACCTCGGCGACGGCAAACAGGCAATGGATGCCCTGAGCGCATTCTTCAGCGCGACGATTAACAAGCGGCCTTATACCGAATGCAAATGGAGCCAGTCGTTGGCCGATCGAAAGGTGAACCTGGACATTAAAGCGACGCCGGATGCGTTGGTGGACGTGATCCTGTGGTCGGCCAGCTCGCCTGACCAGGATTTGCGGAATGACGCGTGGACTGCCAGAAGTTTGAGAATAAGCCAGAAATCCAATGTCAGGGTGACTGCCGAGTTACCGTCCAGCGGTTTCCGTGCTTTCTATGTGGATTTGAAATACAAAACACCGCAGGGCCAGTTGTACACCGAGAGCACGAGGGTCTTCTTAACGGATAATAAGTCGGTTCTGTAAATTCCTGAAATAGAAGCGCCTACATTTAAATGTGAGCTGAATAGTATGATGCAAAACAAAACAAAGCGCTGGTGCTTGCTATGCCTGGTCTGGGTATCTTGCTATACAGCCGATAGCGAGCAACCCGAACGTACGGTTAAGGAAGTGGTGGACCGCGTTGTGACCAGGTTATATGAAACGCTGACCCCGGCCCAGCTGGATACCATTTCGGATGCCTACATTCTCAGCGTTCTCAGTCGGCGCGATCAGGAAACGCTGGCGACGCGTTTTTGGACATTTGAGGCGAATGTGCCCGTTAAAGTGTCGGTTATGCGGCATACAGGACAGAAAATACCACCATTCTGGCTGGAAAGGAATGGTTTCAGAAAAACCTCGATGCTCGTCAAAAACGAGGAGTATACTTATGAGGTTTGGCAAAAGGACTTCGATAAGGGGGGTGATCGGGTTGGGGATCAATGGATTCGATAAGGACCGGCCCGTGTATTTCGTGAGCGTGGCGCCGCAAAACAAATCCGACAAGCTGCTGGTTACCCATGTAATGCCTTCACAATATGCGCTCGGTACCATGCAGCCGGGCGCATTTACCTACCACGACTGGGACAGCCTGGTGTTGACCGAAGTGCCCGAGGAACTGAAAGGGCAGGCGCTCCTGACGACCGTACGCGGACGTGCGCGCGAAGCACATCTTGTAAAAGCATTCCGGCAAACAGCTACTCCTTCTTCCGAAAAACCTGATCAGACGATCCTGACCTGGAGTGGCGACCCGGCAACGACGGTAGATATTCAATGGCGCACCAGCCCCCGGATACTTGCCGGCAAAGTAAAATATTGGAAAGACGGTTCCTCCGACACGCTTTTTACCCCTGCGTCGGTATTTAATATGGAAGACAGGCTGTTGCGGAACGACCGGTTTGTGAACCGCTTTACCGCCCGGCTGAAGGGGTTAAGTCCCGGTTCTTTATACCAGTACGCGATCGGTACAGGCAAATCGCAATGGTCGGCGCCGTCGTCGTTCCGAACGGCCTCCGACAAGGTCAGGGACTTCTCGTTCATTTGGTTCGGGGACACGCATTATTCACCTATCTGGGGCGATATGGCTCAGAAATCAATCAAAAGACACCCGGAAACGGCATTCTTTTCCATTGCGGGAGATCTTGTGTCGACCGGCCTTCACCGCGACGATTGGGATCAGCTCTGGGCGCATGCCGGACCGACATTCACGACGCGGCCGTTAATGCCCGTGCCTGGCAATCACGATAGTCAGGACGGCCTGGGTGGCTGGATGTACAAGGAGATGTTCAGTCTGCCCGAGAACGGGCCGGCAGGGCAACCGTCTGAAATGACTTATGCTTTCAATTACCAGGACGCATTGTTTCTGATGCTCGATGGGACGCTCCCGGTGGCAGAACAAAGTGCCTGGGTGGAAAATCAGCTCCGCAACTCCAAAGCCCAATGGAAATTCGCGATGTTCCACTTCCCACCTTACAATTTCGAAGAACCCTATGACGAGATCAAGCGGGAGTGGTGCACGCTTTTTGACAAATACCATGTGGATATGGTCATGAGCGGGCATATGCATTATTACCTGCGTACGAAGCCGATGTTTGCGGATAAGGAAGCAGCAAGCCCGGCTAAGGGTACTATTTATCTGATGTCTATCAGTATTCCCGGTAAGCAGAAGCGATGGCCGAACGAAGACTATGCAGTGGTAAGATATAAAGATGGGCCGCTTTATCAGCACATCTCGATTAAGGGCAATTCGCTGTATTACAAGTGTTACAATCCCGACGGAGAGATAAAGGACGAACTGACGATTACAAAATAGTATTTAATAATTTCAATTATAATGACCCGCATTTCATTACCCGTTATTTTCCTCTTGCTTATTCTTTTCCAAACCCACGCACAAATCCGGCCGATCAGGAAGGAATTCCTGGACCCAACCTCTAAAAATGTGCTGGTGGCCTCGCATCGCGCGGTGCATCATCAATTACCTGAAAATTCGCTGCCCGCGATCAGGGAAGCGATCCGGTTAGGTGCTGATATTGTCGAAGTTGACGTCAAAGTGAGCAAAGACGGCATTCCGATGCTGATGCATGACGGCAAAGTAGATCGTACTACTACCGGTAAGGGAAATCTGGAAACGCAAACCTTCGAAGAGCTCAGGAAGTTGCGGCTCGTTTCAAACGGCCAGGTGACGGAAGAAACGATTCCCACGCTGGAAGAAGCGTTGCGGATTACGAAAGGACATATCCTGGTTGACCTCGACCTCAAAACCGACCGGATCGACAAGGTTATTGAAGTAGTGAAAAAAATGCAGGCCCGGGATTACGTTTTCTTCTTCGACAGCGACTATGAAATACTGGCAAAGGTGGATTCCGCATCCAAAGCATACATGCTTATGCCCCGGGCGTACTCGCAGGCCATGGCCGACTCCGCATTGACCCGTTTTGGACCGGAAGCGATCCATATCGATTCGAAGTTTTACACGGCTGAGGTTACCAAACTCATCGGGAGCAAGGGAGCGAGAGTCTGGATCAATGCATTGGGCCTTCCCGATGAAGAGATCCGCAAAGGGAATGTACGCGACGCACTTACAAAGCTTACGAAACAAGGCGCGAACATTATCCAGACGGACGAACCTGAAAAGGTGATCCGGGGATTACGGGAAATGGGATTGCACAAATGAAAACAATCGGCCATTCCGAATTTCAGCGGAATGGCCGATTACTTTCATTTACTATCACTCAAACCGCCTGTTAGCCCCGTTCAACTCGCCGTGCGTGCTGATGGCGACGGCGGTGAGGATAGCGAAAATGGCGATGATGAATGCGAAATTGATAGCCCAGCGGCTGATGTTCAGACCGCGATCGGAGAAGGATGCCTGTGTTTTTTTCATGAGGAAACCCAGTAGCACTACATTCAGAATATAAAGGTATTGCTCGATCCGGTACAAGCTCATGAATGCACAGGTGATGAGGATGCTGTAAATGGTGTACAAACCGAGGTTAAGGAAGAAGAACAGCTGGATTCTCTCATAGGTTAGTTCCGAAAACGGCGCTTTCTCCTGAATATAGTATTTGGACACTGTAAACGCCGCAAAAGCGAGGACTAACAGCAATGCGATCCATTGCACGGCGACGGTGATCCCGGCGGCATCGGCCAGTGGATTGAAGCTCTGGATCGTTTCAACCAGCCGTTTCGTTTGAAATGACTGGTCCCAGACGATGAACGGGATAATTAAAGCCAGGATAATGACCGGGACAAGCACGGAGGTTCGGGATGTCCGGCTGTCGGTCGTTTCCCATTCGGAAGTAAAAGTGCCATAAGCCATTCCCGCACCGCCGAAAAATCCGATAGCGTATTCCATGACATTCCAGAAATTAAAGTCGATGCCCGACACGTTGCCTATTACTTGCAGGAAGTTGCCGAACGCAAATCCGAACCCGCCGCCCAGACCGGCGAAAACGGCGACCCGCATCGCGGCATATTGCCTGTGCCGGATCATGTACCAGAACAGCGCGACGGTCATCCCGAAACAGGCTGCCCAGGCTTCCGACCGCGGCGGGGTCATGAGCCAGCCGAGCTGTTCGATGAGCAGATAATAGAAAATGATTGCCCCGGCCGTCATTTCGGTGATCAATTGCGGCCATTGGACTGGTTTTTCGCGCGAGGACGCCAGCGTAAGCCCGAACAACCCGCCACCGATTAACCCGAACAGCCCTCCGATAATGAAGAGCATCAGAAAACCGTAATAAACATTCCCGAATTCGAGCCCGCGCGCATAGCCGACGACGATTCCGTAGCTGATAATACCGCCTATGCCCCAGCCGGCGGCCGAAGCCAATGCGAGCTGGAACGCCTTGGCATACCAGTCTTTTCGTTTGGCAATGAGAACGATGCTCAGGCCGCCGATGCCGCCGGCCCATGCGGCGCCCTGTTCGTGACCGAACTGGCCTCGGATCGCCCAGGCAGTCCCCAGCGAAATACCGGCAACCAGCAGGGCGTAAAGTAATTGTCTGTTGTTCATGTATGAATGCGACTAAGGGTTTGTGGGTTAAATACTGGATTGCCGTTCAAAAAGGCTATATCATTGCCGATGGCTCAAAGGCAATAGCCCGAAAGCCTGTCGTGCTAGTATTTCGTCTGGATTAATTGTCGGGACATTCCCGGAAACACCTATCTATGAGTGGTAAAAAAGATCAACTTGCGTTAAACGGAGGCCCCAGGACCGTTGGTAAAACATTTCCATGGCCGATTTACGATGACAATGAGGTAAATGCCGTGTCGGCGGTCGTTGCGGGCGGTAAATGGGGCAATCCGGATTGTGGCGACGAGGTGGAGCGCTTCGAACGTGATTTTGCGGCTTATTGCGGCAGTAAATATGCGATCACTTGCGTGAATGGCTCGGTGTCGCTAAGGCTTGCGCTCATGGCATGTGGCGTGAAGCCGGGTGACGAGGTGATCGTTCCGCCTTATACGTTCATTACCACGGCGTCGTCGGTCATCGAATGCAATTGCGTCCCTGTTTTCGCCGATATCGATCCTTATACTTATAATGTCAGTCCCAAGGCCATAGAAGCCGCCATTACCCCCCCGTACAAAAGTGATCATTCCGGTGCATTTCGGTGGTTTGACATGTGATATGGACGCGATAATGGCTATTGCGCAGCGTCACAATCTCAAAGTGATCGAAGACGCCGCGCACGGCCACGGGGCCGAGTACAGGGGGAAAAAATTAGGCACGATCGGGCATGTGGGCAGTTTCAGTTTCCAGTCTTCCAAAAACCTGACTTCCGGGGAAGGCGGCATCGTCATTACCAATGACGACGAGCTGTACACGACGATGCATTCACTGCGCAACGTGGGCCGTATCGAGGGCGGGCAGTGGTACGATCACTACAACCCCGGCTGCAACTACCGTATCACCCAGATGCAGGCGGTGCTACTTTCGGAACAGCTTAAGCGGTTGGAGGAACAAACGCAGCGGAGGAACAATAACGGGTTATATCTAAGCAATTTATTGAAAAGTATCGAGGGCATAACCCCGCTTGTCCGCCCTGCCGAAGCCACCCTGCACGGTTACCATATTTATATATTTAAATACGACGCTTCGAAGTTTGGAGGACTGCCGAAGAACGAATTTGCAGCGATGCTTGCCGCCGAAGGCGTGCCGAGTTTCAGGGGCTACCCGCACCCGCTTTACAAGCAGCCCCTGTTTCAGAGTAAAACTTTCATGTGCTACGCCATTCCCGATACTGTGGATTACAGTCAGACCCGCTGCCCCGCCGCCGAACAGGCGTGCAGCACCGAGGCTGTCTGGATACTCCAGCACGCCATGCTCGGCGACCGGGAGGATATGGAAGCATTTGCCCGAGCTATCCGGAAGATACAGGAGGCGCACATCTGACGGCTAGTTTTGGGGAAATGCCTTGATCCTGATTCCTTCGCTGTGAGCGGCGAACTCCGGTGCGTACATGCATTGAATGGTGGTGATACCATTGCTGAAATCACCTTCGTGTGTGATAAAGAGCGGATATTCAAACACGTAAGTACCTTTTCGCAGCCGGTCGAAGAAGAAATTCGTGCTGGCGTCGCGAGTGGTTTCATAGTAGCCGAGCCCGCCTTGCCAGCGATAGCCGCTGAGGACATTCGTCGGCTCGAGTCCCGATGCACGGAGGTCTTTCATGTGCACATATTCCATGTCGCGATCCACGCGCAGCTCGATCCGCACTTTGATTTTGTCGCCCACTTTCACCGCATCGCCTTCGCGTACTGGTGTGAGAACTGGTCCCGAATCGGTATTGGTCTCCACGAAAAGCTGCTTCGAAAGTTTTAGCGGCGTCTCGGCGAGGGTAATTTTGTCGAGGTCCTCGAAATATTGCCAATACACGGCGCCCCAACCAGGGAGCTGGGAAGATGCTGAATTGACCGTCACCTCGATATCGCCCATTTTCGGATTAATTTCCGTATCGATCGTCTTTTTGAAATAGCCTGTGCCGCTTTCCGTTTTGCCGTCTTTGGAATGGATCTCCGTCTGACCGATCCGGACGGTGGTTTGAGGGGATTCCGCTAGCCAGTCGGTCCCGTTCATGAGGAGCGCGTAACACGCCTCCGCAGTGGCTTTCGTACTTTCCCAGCTATTTGTCTGCTTGTTTTTAAGGAGCCAGGTTTTGAGTGCGGCGACGGTTGGGTGATCGTTATCTATTTCCTGAAATGCTTCAATAAGCAAAGCCTGGCGCTCGATGGGCGCCTCGTGCCACCACCAGCCCCGCTGATTGTCTTTCCAGTACATGCCGAGGTCCTCGCTTCGAATAGCCGTTTGACGCAACGATTCCAGTATCTGGCGGGCTGTTTTAGTGTCCTTCGCTCTGTGGCATATCAATGCGATCTGGCCTTGCAGCAGTTTGGATTGCGCCGTCCAGGTAAGCCTTGCCCGCTCGCGATAATATTGATAGGCCTTCTCCGTCGAGGCAGGGACTGGTTTTGCAAAAAAGCTCCGGGCATAGAGATATTGTATTTCAACCGGGCCGGGCACGTATTGTTTCAAATCCGATTTTGACTTGACAAGATTCTCATAATCCTCTTCGGCCCGCTTATCGAGGTAAGGGAGGGCCTTTTCGATAATTGCATCGATATTTGCTAGTTGCTCAGAATGCAACGCATTGATTTTCAATAAATGGCCAATGCCTGTGAGTATGTATTGCGTTATATAACGGTCGTCCGGACCGCCTTTGAACCACACAAAGCCACCGTTCGGGCTTTGCATTTTCAATAATTTGCGCATGTTCGCATTCAACTCGTTCTCCATTCTGGCGAAATCGAAAAGCAATGCGATATTCCGTTTTTGCTCTGCTTCCGATTTTGAAGCGAGTACCCAGGGTGTTTCCTGGATCAGCAGCGATTTCAGTTCCTGGTTTTTAGCCAGATTGCTTTCCAAAGCACCGGTACCCTTCCAGGATTTGAATACTTCGGCAATCCGGGGTGACGCATTCACAATATGCGAAGCCAGTGAGTTGGCACAGTAGCGGTTCCACGTTTGCTCGGCACATTCGTAAGGATATTCCATCAAATACGGCAGTGATTGCACCGCGTACCAGGCCGGGTTGCTACTGTATTCGACGGTCACCGATTGATGCGCCAGCGTCGCGGACCGGGACGAACCCAGCAGCTTTTCAAACGTAAAATGCTTCGCGCCGTTACCTTTCATTGCGATGGGTATGCTCTCGGTAACCAGCATGCGGTTTGGCAACACAGGCAACGTATTTTCTTCACCATCCGAAAGGTTTCCGGCCTTCGCGACCGCCCGCCAGGTTACCGTTTTCGTAAAGTCTTTGGGTATTTCGAGTACAAAAAAGGCCGTGCTACTCTGGCCAGCGGCAATGGATAACTGGCTGGATGGTTTGTCATTCCTGAAAAGTTCGTCCAGCGACTCATCGGTTTCCGGATCAAACAGGGAAAACGACACTTCCGCATTGACCGCGCCGCTGCTGAGATTGGCGACTTTAACAGGAAAACTCACCCGGTCGCCTTCCCGCAAAAAACGTGGTGCATTGGGTTGTACCATCAGGTCTTTCTGCGTGACGATTTCTTTGCTGCTGTAACCCAATGCCAGCTCCTGCGTGTGCGCGAGCGCCTGGAATTTCCACCGGGTAAGCGCTTCCGGCATCGTGAACGAGAAAGTAATGTTGCCTTCGCTGTCGGTTTTCAAGTCGGGGAAGAAGAAGGCCGTTTCGTTGAAATTTTTGCGGGTGGCGGGGGGTGGAACGAGCTGGTCATTTCCAGCTACTTTTTGATCGCGCGTTTCATCGTATTCTACCGTTGAAACTTCATTCGAGTTGGTCGTCTCTTCAGCAAAGTCCAAGTCATTTCCTCCTTCCGGCATCGGGGCTGCCAGCGGGATTGCTATTTTTTCAGACAGACGGGAATCCTTCACGACACTTCGCCCTCTGGCGCTTCGTGTATCATAACTGTGTTTGAATAAATCCCAGATCAGTTCATCATACCTTTTTTCAAAACCTTTAAAATGATCTGAATCATTATACCGCAGATCAGCATTAGCAGGTCCGAAATTGCCGCTATCTATCCAGTATTTCAGGTTCATGTGCACTGGCCAAACATACGGCTTCTGCCATTGATGCGGGTAAAACTGGTCGAGCGAGGCGTCGTACATGCTTGCGAGCATTTCGGCCGCTACGTGTTCTTTTTTGTAGCCGTTGATCTTGACCTTCCATGCTTCCATGCTTCCCGGCAATGTTTTGTCCCGGAATGTCTCGTACTCGATTTTCAGGTCCTTGTTCGTCCACGGCACCGCGATGTTTTCGGCGTGCGTGTGAATGCGATTGTGTTTCACAAATACGTAATCAACCACATAACCGCCGCGGTCTTCTTCCGACGGGGTGTAGTCGAATCTTTTGAGCTCATCATTCAGGGTAAGGTAAGAAAAGCCGCTACTTGCGGATTTCCGGTTCGTACTGACGATCAGAAATGCCTTTTCGGCCGACGTGCCTAACGTGTAAAGTCCTTTTTCCCCCGGCTCAACGGCGGTTGTAGGCATGAAGGACAGGTATTGAGGGTACGAAAGCTTTTTCGCGTCCGTGTCTTTCAGCTCTGTAAATCCTGCTTCTGTGAGTTTCTCGCCAGCCACATTGGTTGTACTCACTTCGATTTTGTAAAAACCCGCAGCGAGACTAAACTCGGAGACCGATACTGGTCTGTCATTTTCCAATTTCACGGTTTTAGCCATCGGCGAACCCGCAGTTTCCCAGTTCTCCATTTCCGTTTCACGATCGTATTCATCGTGCGGGAAGCTGGCGACAAATTCATTTTTGGACATGACAAAAAGATCGGGCCGCTCCCAATAACGCTTCCTGATCAGCCGGTTCTCCGGCGCTACCCGGGTGATCCGAATCGTCGCTTCGGCCGGTGCAAATATGCCCGACAGGTTCTCGGTGCGGATTGCGAGCGATTTGAATTGGCCGGCCTCGGTCACCGGAGGAATATCGGCTTTCAATAGGTAGGATTTGTAGCTGACGGATAGGCTTGTTTCCGCACTTCTCGTTTCACCATTGCTGTCGGTTACATCCACGTAGATAGTGTAGTCAAAAACAGGGTCGAGTTTGGTATCGACCTTCCGGTCGGGAATGGCTTCAAAATCGATATGGAATTGCCCCGATGCATCGGTAACGGTTTCGCCATGGGCGATTTCCATCGGTTCGTCGGGTGTCCACCAGCGCTTGCGTAGCCAGGTGTAAAGCAGTCGCGGCCGGCGGACGACGCGGTATCTCACTGTTGCGGCATCAATGGCATTTCCCGCATAGGCAATTGCCTTTCCGGTCGATTTTATGAGGTCATTTACTTTGTAAGCCGTTTTCAGCGTATCGAATTCTACGGCAAAACGTGGGCGTTTGTATTCTTCTACATGGAAGTCAACCCGGAACTTGTCCCTTACCTGAATATAGAAATTGCCTGTCAGCCCATCGCCCGGGATTATGAACGAGCCCGAAAAACTCCCATAGGCATTCACGCGCTGCTTTGATTCCGCTATATGCTCAGCATTGGCGTTGTACAGTGCCACCGTGAATTCTTCACGCTGATCGCGGAGCACGCCGTTGCCTTTTCTGACGATGCCTTTGTAATAAACCGTCTGACCAGGGCGGTACAGGCTCCGGTCCGTGAACAGAAAAATGCGCTCCGCTATTTCGTCGCTGTCCGGTTCGGCTTCGTCATTGTAATATCGGTTCGTGTTTTCCTGTACAAACAGGTGGTCGTTCCCGTGTGTAAATTCTATCAAATGGCGAATGCCGTAATCGTTTTTCCGGATGGGACGTCTTTTGAAATAACCGTTTTTGTCGGTAGTAAGCAGCGCGCCTTTGTTTTTAACATTACTCCTTACATTGTAATCGTAGCGCTTTTCCCACAATTGGGCCTTTGCACCGGATAAGGGCTCGCCGTTTTCGCGGTTCAGGACAAAGAAATCGTCATTTTTTTGAATAAAACTGATATCGGACACGTGGAAAATAGCCGCACCGAGCACCGCATCGGTATTCCGGAAGCCAGGATCGGAGCTGGCCAGCAATATGTATTCTCCCGGCGGCAGACCTTCGGCTTTAACTTCCACCGAATGTTCCTGATAGTCTTTGGTGTCGGGAAGTGGTTGCTCCCATGATTTTATAGCCTCGGCAGCAGCCAATATTTTCCACTTCGTGTTCCGCTCATCATTTTCGAGGTTTTTTCTCAGTGCCTCGGTCGTCCTGACTATGCGTAAATGCAGCTTGCCAAGGTTCCGGTACCTCACCAGCACTCGGAACGGTTTTGCAATGCTGTTAACGGCTTCAACCGAAAAGAAAAGGCTTTTACGGGTGATTGCCCGGGAAAGATTGTGTGCATTCGCACCACCTTCCGTCTCCGGATTATCCCGAAGGATTTGCCGGCAGATTTCCAATGCCATTACCCTTTCGAACCGGCTCGTCGAATCCTGGCCCGGCTTATAATTATCTGCTTTTTCATTCAAATAAGCCGCTTTGAAATACCAGGCCTGCGCTGCTGCCGGCGTAGATTGATATTGGTCGGCAACATGGCCGACGGCCATAAAATAGAGCTCGTCTTTGTCAGGATGCACCGATTTTTGCCGCACATACTGAATACGCGCCAGGTCGGCGTCGATCAATGCGCCGGGATCTTTGTCGTTCAGGTGAAACGCGATCAGCCGCTGATAGAGAAGCAAAGCCTGGTATTCGAGCGATGCGGAATCTTTTGTTTCAAACTTTCTGTGCACAAAATCCGCAGCTGGGTCGAATGCGGAAGCTGTATTGATTTCGAATGCATAGGCGGGCTTTTTAATGTTACGTTCGTCCGACGAGAAATAGGACAATGCCCTGAATGCGAGTAAGTCGAACAGCGTCGGGCGGAGTTGGCGCATATTGCCTTTAGTAATAATAGCATCATAACGATCCAGATGCGTGTTTTTCAAAAGTGGTTCATTCCGAATGGATTCCAGGAAGAGTTCGCCTATTTTTTCGTGGAAATCCTCGGTGCCCCACGTCGCGATGTCCGCTTTATCAAAACCGGCTGTGGCCGTGCGGTTGTACAACTGCCAGCGGACTGTCTGGTAATAATCGAGGTACGCCGAAGCGACCAGGCTCGTCAGGATCGGGAGGGCCGGGCCGGAGCTTTCAGCCATTTCCTTTTCCAGTTCCCTGATCGATGCGATCGCATTGTTTTCGCGGTTCTCGGTTTGCAGTTGGGCCATATACACCGTTGCCTTGATCACCTGCACCTCTTGTTTTTCCTTTTTGGCGTGCTGATAAATAGACCTTAGGTGTTCCAGTGCATCTTTGGACAGGCCTTTCGCGACGAGTGCTTCGACCGCCTTCCATTCTTTGGCATAATACTTAACAGGTGTTTGTCCGTAGGTGTGCATAGTTAATAATATGATAATGGTGATAAAAAGGTGGTAACCGAAGGCGTAGGCTAATTTCATCGTGTAATGAGGTGGTTCGTGACGAATAGGATAAAGATAACAAAACGCCGCAGCCGTAAAAGCGGCATTGAGCAGCCGGAAAACGTCATTCGGCAAATTGCATGTGAAAGCCTTGTTCAATAGAAGTATAAAAGCGCTACATTGCCGCTTTTTTACAATATGAAGTATCTTTAAAAAGCGTTTTTGCAAAATATAATCTATAACTACTCTTCTTGAACAAATTTTATTTTTAGGTAAGTCTATGCGTACGATCATGTTGGTGGCCGGGATCATCGTCGCGCTGGTTTTGGGAAAGTTGTTCATTTTTTCAAAGCCCGGCGAGGGGCCCAATGCGAAGAAAGGTGGGGAAAGCAAAAATGCAAAGTCCTCCGGCGGAGCCGTGCCGGTGAATGTGTTTGTCGTCGGGAAGGAGTCCATTGAAAACCAGATTTTCGCTTCCGGCACCGTGTTGCCCAATGAAGAAGTGAACCTGATGTCGGAAATATCGGGGAGGCTGGTGAAACTCGACATCAAGGAAGGATCGTACGTTGCCAAGGGCCAGCTGATCGCGAAAATCAATGACCGCGAGCTCCGTGCGCAGTTACAGAAGGTTGCCTATAACCAGGATCTAAGCAAAAAAATAGAAGCCAGACAGAAAAAATTATTGAACGTAGAAGCGATTAACCTCGAAGAATACGATGTCACCTCCAATAATATCCGGGTTCTCGAAGCGGAGAAGGAAGTAATTGAAGCACAGCTCGAAAAGACGGAAATCCGCGCCCCATTCAGCGGGCGGATCGGATTGAAATTTATCAGTGAAGGTGCATACCTGGCTCCGGGTACGCCCATCGCAACGATCGTGCAAAGCAATCCGGTAAAAATCGACTTTACGGTTCCCGAAAAATACAGTCCGAGCATTCGCCTGGGAAGTTCCGTGAAGTTTAACCTCGACGGCGATCCCTCGACATACACGGCCAGGATACTCGCCGTGGATCCGAAAGTGGACGAGAGCCTGCGCACGCTGCGGGTCCGCGCCGTGGCAAACAACCCCGAGGGCCGGTTTGTGCCGGGTATGTTTGTGAAGGTGCTGGCCGACCTGGACGCCAACCGTTCGGCGATGATGATCCCGACAGAGGCAATCGTGCCGGTTTTGAAAGGCAAGAAGGTATTTGTCGTGAAGAACGGCAAGGCGCAGGAAGCCATGGTAACCACCGGCTTACGCACCGATAAAAAGATCCAGATCATAGACGGGTTACAGCCCGGCGATTCGTTGATTACGTCCGGTATCATCGCTATCAAACCTAACACTGCCGTGAAGGTCAACCTATGAGCATCTCAACGCTTTCCATCAAAAGGCCGGTTCTTGCGATTGTCATGAACCTGTTGATCATATTGTTCGGGTTTCTGGGATATAAGTTCCTGGGCATGCGGGAGTTTCCCTCGATTGACCCGCCCGTGGTTTCCATACGCACGAGCTACACCGGAGCGAATGCGGACATCATCGAATCGCAGATCACCGAACCGCTCGAAAAGCAGCTGAACAGTATCGAAGGCATTAAGTCCATCAGTTCCACCAGCAGCCAGGGAACGAGCCAGATCACCGTCGAATTCGATATTGGGGTGGATATGGAGCGTGCCGCGAACGACGTGCGCGACAAGGTGGGTTCTGCCTCGCGGACTTTGCCGCTCGACATCGACGGGCCGCCGGTGGTGAGCAAGGCCGACGCCAACTCCGAACCGATTATCGTCCTGACGTTCACGAGTAATACCCGCTCGCATCTCGAGGTGAGCGACTATGCCGAAAACGTGATCGCGCAGCGCTTGCAAACCATCGAGGGCGTGAGCGAGATCCGGATTTTCGGACAAAAGAAATATGCGATGCGGATCTGGATGGACCCGGTCAAAATGGCTGCATTAGGCATTACGACCCAGGATGTCAAAGCCGCGCTCGACAAGGAGAACGTGGAGCTGCCGAGCGGAAAGCTGGCCGGAGACAACACCGAATTGACTGTGAAAACAATCGGCCGGTTCCGCACGGAGGAAGATTTCAATGAAATGATCGTCAAGAATTCGGCCACGCAAACCATTCATCTCAAAGATGTCGGATTTGCGCAGCTGGGGCCCGAAAATGAGGAAACGATCCTGCGCCTCGACAATGTGCCGATGATCGGTCTGGCCATTTCACCCATGCCAGGCGCCAATTATCTCGATATCGCGAAGGAAGTCAATAAACGGATGGCAGCCATCAAAAAGGAACTTCCCAAGGATTACAAGTTGGATACGCTGATCGACAACACTATTTTCGTCGAGCGCTCTATCGAAGAAGTGGGGGAGACGTTGTTGATCGCCATTGTGCTGGTGGTGATCATTATTTACCTGTTCTTCCGCGACTGGCTCATTGCTTTCCGCCCGTTGATCGACATTCCCGTTTCACTGATCGGGACATTTTTCATCATGTACATCATGGGTTTTTCCGTGAATGTGCTCACGCTTCTCGCAATCGTGCTCGCGACGGGGCTGGTAGTGGATGACGGCATTGTGGTCACCGAAAATATTTTCAAGAAAATCGAGCAGGGTATGAGCCCGATCGAGGCGGCAATCAAGGGTTCGAATGAGATCATTTTTGCGGTTTTATCGACGTCCATTACGCTTGCGTCGGTTTTCCTGCCGGTGATTTTTATGGAAGGTTTTGTAGGAAAACTGTTCCGTGAGTTCGGTATCGTTATTTCTGCCGCTGTATTGATCTCCGCATTCGTTTCGCTGACGCTTACGCCCATGCTGAATGCGTACCTGGTGCGCAAGACGCACAAGAAGAGCTGGTTTTACGAAAAAACGGAGCCGTTCTTTGAAAAAATTACCAACGATTATGGCAATGCGCTGGCGAAGTTTCTCAAAATGCGTTGGGTTGCCGTTCCGCTGGTGGCTGCCACAGTGGGAATGGTCTGGTTTTTCGGTAAAGATCTGCAATCGGAGCTGGCTCCCCTCGACGACCGCAACTGGTTCCGTATCAACATGACCACGCCGGAAGGATCATCGTTCGAATTTACGGACCGGTATGTGCAGGAAGTAGGTAATATGCTTATGGATTCGATGCCGGGAAGAAAAGGATTGATGCTCATTACTTCTCCCGGAAATTCCGGACTCGGGGCCGCCAATACCGGCAGCGGCCGGATTGCCCTGGTAGACAAAAAGTTAAGAAAAGAGTCGCAGCAGGAAATCGCCGATTATATCAATAAAAAACTCAAACAAATGCCCGATGCCAAGTCGTTTGTGGTGCAGCAGCAGACGATCTCGGTGGATTCGCGCGGCGGTTTGCCGATCCAGTATGTGATCCAGGCACCGGATTTTGAAAAATTGAGGGAATACCTTCCCAAATTCATGGAAGAAGTGTCGAACGACCCCACTTTTGCGATCACGGACGTAAACCTGAAATTCAGTAAACCGGAAATCCAGATCGTGATCGACCGGGAAAAGGCTAAATCATTGGGTATTTCGGTGCAGGACGTGGCGCAGACGATGCAACTGGCATTTGCGGGGCAGCGTTTTGGCTATTTCACCATGAATGGCCGTCAATATCAGGTAATCGGCCAGTACGACCGTGCCAACCGCGACGAGCCGCTGGATTTGAAGAGTATGTTTGTCAAAACGAATACAGGCAGTCTCGTTCAGCTCGACAACATTGTGAAAGCGGAAGAAGAAAGCAGCCCGCCGCAGCTTTTCCACTACAACCGTTACATGAGCGCGACCGTGCAGGCGGCGCTCGCGCCGGGCAAGACCATCGGGGACGGCATTGCTGCAATGGACCGCATTCGCGACAAATTGAACGACGAAACGATCCAGACCGCATTGAGCGGCTCCTCGCGCGACTATGCGGAAAGCTCGTCGAACACGATGTTCTCATTCTTCCTCGCATTGGTGCTGATCTACTTCATCCTCGCGGCGCAGTTCGAAAGTTTCGTCGACCCGTTTATCATCATGTTCACCGTTCCGCTTGCGATTGGAGGAGCGGTGTTCTCGCTCTGGTTCTTCGATCAGACATTGAACATTTTCAGTCAGATCGGGATGATTATGCTGATAGGTCTGGTTACCAAGAATGGTATCCTAATCGTCGAATTCGCGAATCAGCTGCGCGAGCAGGGGCGAAGCATTCAGGAAGCTGCCCTGGAAGCTGCCACATTGCGTTTCAGGCCTATCCTGATGACCAGTTTGGCGACGATCCTCGGGGCGTTGCCGATTGCCATGGCGCTCGGTTCCGCGGGCCGGAGCAGGATGTCGATGGGTATCGTGATCATGGGCGGTCTGCTGTTTTCGCTTGTTCTCACGCTGTATGTCATCCCGGCTATTTATACGTTCTTTTCGCGGCCCAAAAATTTCGAGAAGATAAAAATGATAGAACGCGTTGCCCGCGATAGTGAATTGGAAGAGCCGGCGCATTTTTAAGGGGTAAGCATGCGGTTGACTCACATTCGAAATACCTCCGATCTTTCACGCTTTGTTGCAGAAGAGGTATGATCTCTTTGTTACCAATGAGACTTGAGCGAATATTCCGTACTATTTTTGGCAATTGATTGAACAAGATGCCGACGATAACAGGTTTGTAGATTGCGCGGTTAGTCCCGGCGTTGATTTTCATGCTTTTTATCCTGAAAACAAAACGAGACCGACATTGCTGCCGGCCTCGTTTTGTTTTATGATTCAACGCTTACAAAGCAAATTTCGCTTTGATAGCATCTACAAAATCGAGTTTCTCCCAGGTAAAGAGTTCAACTTCAACTTCTTTTTCTTCGCCGTTAGCACCTTTGAAGGTTTTCTTAACGATCTCGTTTTTGCGTCCCATGTGACCGTAAGCGGCTGTTTCGGAATAGATCGGGTTACGCAGTTTCAGACGCTGCTCGATAGCGTACGGGCGCATGTCGAAGATCTCCCCGATTTTTGCCGCGATTGCTCCGTCGTTGTCGGCCACTTTTGCAGTTCCGTACGTGTTCACGTACAGGCCGCAAGGTTCGGCGACACCGATCGCGTAGGAAACCTGCACGAGAACTTCGTCGCATAGCCCTGCCGCTACCATGTTTTTAGCGATGTGGCGGGTCGCATATGCCGCAGAGCGGTCGACTTTCGAAGGATCTTTTCCGGAGAATGCACCACCGCCGTGTGCGCCTTTACCACCGTAAGTATCCACGATGATTTTACGGCCAGTCAGACCGGTGTCGCCATGAGGCCCGCCGATTACAAATTTTCCGGTAGGGTTGATATGGTGCGTAATATCGCCTGTGAACAGCTTTTGCAGTTCAGGCGTCAGTTTTGCCTTCACGCGGGGGATAACGATATCGATTATGTCGCTTTTGATTTTTGCGAGCATCGCTTCCTCCGTGTCGAAGTCGTCATGCTGCGTCGAAACGACGATGGTATCGATACGTTGCGGCACATTGTCATCGCTATATTCGATCGTTACCTGTGACTTCGCGTCTGGCCGCAGATAAGGGATAAGTGAAGGCTCATTGTTGCGGATGTACGACATCTCCTGGAGAATCTTGTGGGCCAGGTCGAGTGCAAGCGGCATGTAGTTCGCAGTCTCGCGGGTCGCGTATCCGAACATCATACCCTGGTCGCCGGCACCTTGCGCATTCGCTTTGGATTCGAAATCTTCGGCAGCCGCTGCGCGGTCTACCCCCTGGTTGATATCCGCGCTCTGGTCGTGGATTGCCGAGAGAATACCGCAGGAGTTGGCTTCAAACATGTATTCACTCTTCGTGTAACCAATTCTTTTGATCACATCGCGTGTGATTTTCTGAACGTCCAGGTAGGTGTTGGTTTTTACCTCGCCGGCCAAAACTACTTGTCCGGTCGTTACCAGTGTCTCGCAGGCCACCTTACTATTGGTATCCCATGCTAAAAAGTTGTCAATCAGTGCATCTGATATTTGATCGGCTACCTTGTCAGGATGTCCTTCAGATACGGACTCCGAGGTGAATAAGTATGGCATTGGAAACGAAATAAAAGTTAAAGAAATGTTTAAATGTGTGATAAAATTACCTCATGAGAAGCTCTTCTATTTTCCTAGTCGACGGCAAAAATAAGTAATCATTTAGATATTGACTTTGCGAATCGTATTGTTTGAGAATAATTTCCTCAATTTTATCAAATTTCGATCCATTTTCCGAATCGATTCTGTAAATGGTGTAGTTCAAGCTTTTAACTAAATTCGGTCAGTCCGTTGGCACGTTTCTTGTGAATTGGAAGATTTGCTTCCGCACGGTGGCAAGCCCGGTGCTTTGCAAGGGATCACCGGGCTGAACTCTGAATGACGGTATATGTAAATCTGCGTATTTCTATCGCTGAACCAAACAGTACTTCGTGAGCGGTTACAAAGATCGATCCGCGGAAAATAATTAAAGCCGGCGTTGTCGTAAAACTACGCCGGCTTTCTCCGATAAAACTAATTTCGTTTACTTAAATCGGAACGTTCACATGCCGCTCCGCATGGTAGCTCGAACGGACCAGCGGGCCCGATTCGACGTATTTCAGGCCGCGTTTCAGGCCTTCTTCCCTGTAATTCTCAAACATTTCCGGCGTGATCCACTCGATAACCTCGTGGTGCATTTTGGTAGGCTGCAGATATTGCCCGAGCGTCAGGATATCCAGGCCGTTTTCGACCAGGTCGTCCATGGCTTTGTATACTTCTTCCCGTGTTTCTCCCAGTCCCAGCATAATGCCCGATTTGGTGCGTTGCCCGAATTCCTTGGTACGTTTGATTTGTTCCAGGCTACGGGCGTACTTGGCTTGCGGGCGCACCGCACGGTATAAACGTTCTACCGTTTCCATGTTGTGGGAAACCACCTCCTGGCCCGCCTCGATCATGTGGATCAGCGCGTCCCAATTGCTTTTTACGTCGGGTATCAGCGTTTCGATAGTGGTTTCGGGCGTATTTTCCTTCACCTGGCGAACGGTCTGGTACCAGATTTCGGCGCCTTTGTCTTTCAGTTCATCACGGTTCACCGACGTGATTACCGCATGTTTCACCTGCATCAGCTTGATGGCTTCGGCAACGCGCCGGGGCTCGTCGGTATCGTATTCGTTGGGCCGCCCGGTAGCCACCGCACAAAAACTGCAACTTCTGGTACACACATTGCCGAGGATCATGAAGGTGGCCGTTCCGGCACCCCAGCATTCGCCCATATTCGGGCAGTTTCCACTTTCGCAAATGGTGTGGAGTTTATAATTATCGACCAGCTGTCTTACTTTCCTGAATTCAGGGCCTGCGGGAAGTTTAACCCGGAGCCAATCGGGACGTTTTCTGCGTTCCGACGGTATTACTGGCAGTTCAATCATAACAATCTGTAATCTCCGATGGCGCCGATATTTGGTACGTCATCAATTTATATAAATGGTAATTATCTTTTCTTGCTTCCAAAGTAAAGGGTCAGGTATCCGGATGTGAAAAAGGCTTTGTTTTGCGCATCCGCCATGATGGTGATTTTCCGCGAGAACGCTTCCGCGATGAAGCCAACCTCCACGCCTGTCACATTGTCGCGGAAGGCGCTCAGTTCAAAGCTCATGGCCGTTTTAATATGCAGGCCAGGTACGAGCTTGGACTTCCCGAAGCCCTGGAAAAAGCTGCCTGCCCCGATGATGTCACCCGAGCGGTCCGGCTTAAAAGGCTCGGTAGTCACACGGCCGTCGGAATTCTGATATTGGACCATGTAGGGTTTCTCGAAGCCGAGCGACGGACCCGCAGCCACGATCCCGCTAATGGATATCCCTTCGTCGTCCTGCCGGCTGAAAAGCGCTATTTCACGCCCGTATTCCGGACGAAGTACGAACAGGTAGTTTTGTTTACCATAAACCAGCCTCGCGCCTGTTACAAAATCCTGTGTAGAGAGTTCTTTGGGATGTTTCACATTCACAAGTTCGAGCGCCAGGTAGCGGTACGCATTCTTCCCGAACATTTTCGAACCCAATGCAGCCGACTGGCGGAATACCGCACCGCCGAGAATCCCGGAGTTGGTATTGGTAGTGATGCCCACAGAGGTAAATGACTTATAGGTCTCTTCCGCGTCCTCGTTATTCTTCACAGACCTGCGCTGAGCGTATATTTCTGTCGATAATGCAAACAGAATAGCTACTGAAAGTAAAAGTTTTACACGCATCATATTATTAGTATAAATTCTCTGTGACTATGTATGTGTCGTATGAACAGTGAAAGTACAAAATAATAGCGTATGCTTCTGTATATCGACACCACTTTAACGGTTTTTTGTACATTTATGTTCTTTAAACAAAAAAAGAAACAAAAAAAGCCTGCCACGGGGCTCTTACCGGCGAAAATGGCAGTAGTTTGTCGCTTTTCTAATGTCCTTTTAATCAGATTGCTTTGGTGAAAATCATCTATCAGGTTGCCATTCAGGTTTTCGCTTTTCTAATCAGGTTTGTTGCACCTTTCAATCACAAATTAAAACTCGGAGCGGAGGGTCGTAAAGGGCTGCTGGGCAGCCTGCGTGGTTCGTTTCCGGCCCGTGCCGACGGACGGCCGGTGGCTTGGTTTCATGCGGCCTCCCTGGGCGAATTCGAGCAGGGAAGACCGGTGATGGAAGCCTACCGGAACACCTATCCCGATCATTTCGTATTGCTCACATTCTTTTCGCCGTCGGGTTATGAAATCCGCAAGAATTACAGCGGTGCCGATCTGATTTGCTACCTGCCGATCGATACGCGCTCCAATGCAAGTGAATTTGTGAAAATTATCAATCCGCGTATCGCTTTTTTTATCAAATACGAGTTTTGGTTTAACTATCTGCGGGAACTGCGTAAAAACGGGAGCTATATTCTTTCATTCTCTTCCATTTTTCGCCCGAACCAGATTTTCTTTAAACCCTACGGCGGCTTTTTCCGGAAAATGCTCGGCTATTTCGATCATCTGTTCGTTCAGAATCAGGCGTCCGTAGCATTGCTGAAACAAGCGGGCATCGGCGCTTGCAGTGTCGCGGGCGATACGCGCTTCGACCGTGTGCGCGCGATCGCCTCCAGCGCACGCGAGCTCCCGGAAATCGCGGGCTTCAAGGGGGAGGATCCGTGCGTGATCGCGGGGTCCGTGTGGGACGCGGATATGCAGGTGCTCATTCCTGCGTTGAATGCATTATCAGGAAAATTGAAGGCGATCATCGCCCCGCACGAAATCAAGGCGGAGGAAATCGCGGGTTGGCGTTCCAAATTGAACGGTCGTTCCATTTTATACTCTCAGGTGGCCGCAGGGCAAAGCCCGGAAGGGTTCGACTACCTCATTATCGATAATATCGGAATGCTTTCTTCGCTTTACCGCTATGGCAATATGGCGTATATCGGCGGCTCGTTCGGTGTGGGGCTCCATAATATCCTCGAAGCTGCGACTTTCGGTTTGCCGGTCGTTTTTGGGGATAAAAGCTACCACAGGTTCCAGGAGGCGGTAGACCTGATAGAGAAAGGCGGTGCATTTGCCGTCGCGGACAATGCCCAACTGACCCAAATATTGGAGAATTGGGCCGGGAACGCGGCCACAGCCCTAGGTACAGGGAAAATTAGTGCGGAATACGTGTTGTCGGGGACCGGTGCTACCGACCTGATTATGCGTAAAGTGAGAGAAGCAATGGGCTGATGGCACAGGTGAATGCACCATCAGCTATTTAATATCAGGAAAATTCCTTCGCAATCAGATTGTCGAACAGGTAAGCCTGCGTTCCCAGTAAGCGCGCCTTGGCACCAAGCTTTGAAATGTGAATGGAAAGCGGGTTTTTGAAATCCGACAGGCAATATTTATTGATCGCCTGCTCGATCGGGTTGGAAATGAACGGTCCTGCTTCGGCCAGCAAACCACCCACGATAATCACTTCCGGATTGAACAAATGGACAGCGGTGGCCAGTCCCTTGCCCAGTTCGGTGCCTACCGTGCTGAGCAGATCTATCGAGAATTCGTCGCCCGCGTGCACGGCTTCTATAATGTGCGAAGTTTCGAGCTGATCGAGGTCGTTGTTGACGATCTGTTTCAAAATTGTTGCCCGGCCGCTGTTAATGCCTTCTTTCGCCTGGCGGATTAATGCGATCGCGGAGGTGATGGTGTCGAGGCAACCTACTTTGCCGCAATGGCAGAGCATTCCGTCCGGCTTGACCTGGATGTGCCCCAGTTCGCCGGCGAAACCCGACGCCCCGTTGAAAACCTCGCCATTGATGATAATCCCCAAACCAACCCCCCAGTCGATATTGATCGTCAGCACCTGCGATTTGTCCACCGCATAACCGAATCGGTGTTCGCCGATCGTGGTAGCCTTCGTATCATTGAAGAGGCAAACCGGGAGGTCGAAATGCTGTTTGAGGTACGTTACCAGCGGCACGCCCGGAGGCGTCAGGTTTAGGTAGGTCAGGTTAATCCCTTGCGAAGAATTGATGAGCCCGGGCATGGAAACACCGATACCCCATAACTTGCTCCGGCTGATGTTGTTGGACTTCAGAAAATCGTCGGTCGAGGTAAAAAGTTCTTCCAGGAAATTCGCTGAATCGTCGAGGCGGATATCTACTTTTCGTTTAAGGATCAGTTGGTTATGCAAGTCGAAGATGCAAAGCTGGGTATCATGGCGGTTAATGTCCATGATGAGCGTCAGGTACTTTTTTGCATTCAGTCCGTATAATACCGGCGGGCGGCCGGCTCTCGCAGGGCCGGTCCCGGTTTCCGTTATCCAGCCGTCGCGCATCAGATCGTTCACGATGCCGGTCGCCGACGGTATACTCGCATGGAACAACTTGGCCATTTTGTTAATGGAAGTGTCCCCGGATTGATATAAATGCAGCAACAGGCTGCTTCTGATGCGGTTTTTGCGAATATCAATGACCGAACTCGGTTCTTCTGCCACTAAGTCCATTATGCGGAGTAAAAATAATTATAGGATGACGTTTTTAATTTTCTTTACGATTGCGTGTACTAATGTAGGAAACAATTAGAAAAAATGGGCGTGATTTTAAAAAATATTATTATTTATTGTAAAAATCGTCAGCGGTTCAGGCAGTATGTCGAATGTTTTTTAATTGGTATACCGGGTCGCAAAAAAGGGATTTCAGCTTGAAGCAGGAAGGTCATACATATTGCAATTAAAAAATCACTGTCTTATAAAAACTACTTGTTTCGGGGCTGGTTTTGAGTAAACGAGCAATTTTTAGTGACTTCTGGCAAACTCCTTTTAAATTCGCTGGTTCCAAAACAAAGAGAGAATGGGTTTAATAAGGGGTTTGGTGCTTCGTTCGACAGGTTCGTGGTATGACGTGCGCGACAGCAGGGACGGGCACGTCTGGCAATGCCGGCTGAAAGGCAAGTTCAAGGCATTGGGTTTGAAAGTGACCAATCCGATCGCGGTGGGCGATTATGTCAATTTCGAAGTGGAAGACGAAGGGGAAAACTTTGGTATCATCCACGAAATCCTCCCGCGCGAGAACTACGTGATCCGCCGCTCGGTACACAAAACCGCCCATGCGCACCTTATAGCCGCCAATGTGGACCAGGCGATATTGATCGCCACGCTGGTTTTCCCCCGGACTTCCCTTGGTTTTATCGACCGTTTTCTCGTAGCCATCGAATCGTTCCGTATTCCCGGGGTGTTGGTTTTTAACAAACAGGATCTGCTGGATGAAGAAATGAAGGATTACCAGTCGGAACTAATGGAATTGTATACGGGGCTGGGTTACCGTTGCCTCGCCACAACGGCATTGGCCGAATTGGGGCTGGAAGAATTTAACAGCCTCCTGAAAGGCAAGGTGTCGCTGCTGTCCGGTCATTCGGGTGTAGGGAAATCGACGCTCGTGAATGCTATCGCACCCGATCTGGATATTAAAACACAGGAAGTATCCACCTTCGCGAACAAGGGCGTACACACGACCACCTTCGCCGAAATGTTCGAACTCGAAAAAGACACATTCATTATCGATTCGCCGGGAATCAAGGAGCTGGGCCTGGCCGATATGGAAAAGGAGGAAATCAGCCATTATTTTCCTGAAATGCGCGATTTGCTCAACCAATGCCGGTTCAACAATTGCCAGCACATCAACGAGCCGGGTTGTGCGGTAAAGGGGGCTGTATCGGAAGGGGATATTGCTATGAGCCGTTATGAAAGCTACCTGAGTATGATGCTGGGGGATGATAACCGGAAATAGAATGCCCGGGGGGGCGTTGAGTTTGGTATCCACGAGTAGGGTTCCGGAGTTTAGGGGCGGCCCATCGCGGCCGTCGGATAATTTTTTCTGATGATGAAAAATGTAGAGCATATCGGAATTGCTACCGCGGATCTTGCAGCAGCCGAAGCGGTTTATTCAGCGTTGTTTAATGTACAACCCTACAAGCGCGAAAGCGTCGAATCGGAGCAGGTCACGACTTCTTTTTTTAAAATAAACCAAACTAAAATAGAACTCCTGGAAGCCACAGGCCCCGATAGCGCCATCGCCCGCTTCATTGAAAAGAAAGGTGAAGGCATTCACCATATTGCTTTCGAGGTCGAAGATATTGTGGCCGAAATGGAGCGGCTCCGGAATGCAGGTTTTATATTATTGAACGATGTGCCCAGGCAAGGCGCCGACAACAAACTCGTCTGTTTTGTGCATCCCAAAAGCGCAAACAGTGTTTTGATAGAGCTTTGTCAGGAAATCCGTTGAAAGCGTGTCGTCAGAACGGTAGCCCCACAGCGATATTCAATACCAGATTTTCCTTTCGCCAGGCCCGGCTTCCGAAGTTGATTTCGTTGAATACCCACGGATTTTTATACTCCACAACTCCTTCCGGACTTACCGATTTGACTTCATTCACATACCAAGGCTTACGGAATGGTGTGGCGAGGTCGAGGCGGAAAATCAGGTAAGAGAAGTCGAGCCGCAGGCCGATCCCGCCACCGACTGCCACCTGTTTCAAAAACTTGTTGCTGATTAATGCAGTACTCGGATATGTAGCGCGGGTACTGTCGCCGAACGACCAGATATTACCGGCGTCGACAAATATGGCACCGTTGATAATGTCCGTAAATTTCAACCGTATTTCCGAATTGAATTCAAGACGGATATCGGCAAATGACTGGTAGCCCAGCAAACGAATGGACAACGTATCCGGAGCGACCGAGCCCGGCCCGAGTGAGCGCGCACGAAATGCCCTGATACCGGTACTACCGCCGGCGAAGTACTGTTTGAACAATGGGATCGGCATTGTTTTGGAGTTTCCGTAAGGCTTGGCGGCCCCCACAAGAATACGGTTCGCCCATTTGACCGAGGGCGTGATCGTACGGTAGTATCGCAAATCACCATCTACTTTCACATATTGCAAAATGGGTACTTTGAGGAATTCCTTCGGATAACCTTCCGGGTTTTTCTTAGCCAGCAGACTTAAAATATTCCCACCCCAGTCCACACCACCGGTCATCGCGATCTGGTTTCTGCTGAATGGCCGCGGGGTTGGGCGATAGGACACCGAGTAATTTGATCCCAGGATAAAAAACTTGGTATCTACAAGCTTGAAAAGCCGGTCGATGTCCAATGGGTTCGTATTCGGGTCCGTCGCAACTTCCCCAAGCAGTTCGGTATTGATATTCCTCGGCTCTACGAAGTTGATGGAAACCGGCGTGAACGTATGCTCTACCCGTGAATTGCGGCGCCAGACGTAGGACCAGTCCCCGCGGATAGAACGCGTGGTATAAAAGTTGCGCTGTATCCGGTTCTCGTAATTCAGGGAAAGAATCGTTTTTGGCAGGGCCTGACTTTTTTCTGGTCTCACCCTTACAAACGGAATAATAAACCGCGGAAACGACAAGTCGGCGGAAGCACCATATCGGATATATTCGTTTCCGACGTTGTTGGAGGTAGTACGGCTACCGCCAAGCTGCACGTCAAATCCGAAATACGCTTTAATTGCCAGCATTTCGGCCCCGCGGAAAAAATTCCGGTTACGCCAGGTAACTGACAGTTCCGAACCGCCAAGGTTGTTGGATTTGGTACTGGCCGAGAGGATGGTCTGCAGCGACTTTTTCTTCATCGGGGAAAGGTCGTAGTAAACGTCCAGCAATGCGGAGTCGGAGCGGGGAACGAGCTCGAAACGGTTTTTGACGAACCGGAAATTCTGCAGGTTGATCAGCCTTTGCAGGGAAACGTCGTGCATCGTATTGGTATACAGGTTCCCTCTTCTGAAGCCGATGGCGTCATAAAAAATACGGCGTTTGTAATTATTACCGGGATCGGTAATGGTGATCCCCCCGGCGCAAGGGCCCGCGAGCGGCCAGTGCGGTAGAGTCGTTCAGTTTATTTTCCTCCGTGCCGGTGTTGACGTAAATGCGGTTGATAAAATACTGCTTCAGCGAGGTTTGTGCCGTTTCTTTTTTGACCTCGAGGTACAAATTCACCTGCTGCGGCCCCAATGTGGAATCCGCCCGCCCGATGGTGGAATCGATTTTTACAACCAGGTAATCGGGATTGAAAAAATAGTAGCCTTTGCCTTTCAGTTCCTGGTCGATACGCGTGCGCTCGGCCGTGACGACGTCTAGGCGGATGGGGTCGCCTTTTTTCAAGAGTGTTTTTTGTTTCGCCAGAACGAGGTCGCGGTTGAAAAGCGAGCTATCTGGAACAACGTAGCTAAGCTCGTTGATAACATAGCGGGGCATTACATAGGCATCGTATTCGGTAATCGCGGTCCGTTTCTTTTTCTTTTTGCTTGGCACGACCCGACCTTTTACCGCCGACCGATAATAGCCTTCATTGTCCAGAAATGCGACCATATTCGCCGCATTGATATCCACGATGCGCTGCGTCGCGAAGCGCGGCGGCTCGCCGAGCTTTTTGCGGAACCAGCTTCTGAGCCCGCCTTCATCCTTGGGTTCGCCGATCCAGTAGTAAAACCACACCTTCCATGGAAACCCGAAAATGGTTTTGTTGGCCGGCGGCTTGATGAGCCCTTCCAGTTGATCGGCCACGCCCGAAACGTTCGGTTTGGAAATACTGTCGGGCTCGACGTTGACCTTGTTGCCGACGTAAATACTCTGGCCTTCGGGTACATACCGGTTGACCGAGCAGCCGCCCAGGAAAATGCAGATCGCCAGTATATATCCGATATTACTTCTCATTGCGCTGCTTTTGGAAAATCTCGCGGAAGAGGTCGTAATCCGCGGTAATGATAAAACTCACACCGGTTTCAATGATAAAACCTTCCAGGATCGATTGGTATTGATTTTTGCGAAACGCCCGGAACATATACCGGCCGTCTCGGCTGATGGCGTAGTCGAGGGCGATGTTGTCGAAAATTTCGGTTGAATTACCGCTGTTGTTCCGGCTTTCCAGCTCGAAATTCTTGCCTACGGAGATTTTTAAACGGTCGTTCAGGAATGCTTTGCTCAGCCCCACGTTCAGGTCGGTCCGTGCGCCGGTGGTCTGGTCGGCGGTGGAATTCAGGCCGATATTGAGGTCGACGCCCTTAATGAGGTCTGGAAGCGAGGTTATTGAGCTGGTCGGTAAGCAACTGGCTCACACTTTGCCGCGCCACGGCTTCCGCACTTGAACCGATATTGAACCCGGCTGTCGATTGATCGGTAATGAACTTGTTGGTGATCAGCAATGCGAAGGCCTGTTTGTTCATTTCCGAGGAGTTGTACTCCATTTCTTTCCAGAACGTCTGTTGCGTAATGTCGTTCTTCACCTGGGTATCGACCACATTGTCCGGAATAGCGATATTAAATTTGATGTTCGGCGTGCTGAGGTTGCCGGTGATGACGACCTGCACTTCCACCGGTATTTTGCTCGCTCCCTGAAATTTGGCCGCAATTGAACCCGGGTCGACCATTACCGGATAGGATGCCGTAATATTCAAATCCGCTTTCATCGGGTCGCCGGTCCAGAGCAATGTACTGCCTTTTTTGATCTCGAACTGCCTTTTCAGGATTTGGAGCGTCAGGTCGTAGGACCCTTCGGTGAGGTCATAGGAGCCGAGCAGGAAAAGTTGCCCGTTCGGCGCCATCCCGGTATTGAGCTGTGCGTTGCCTTTCAGCCGGATATTGTCGCCATTCAGCTCGTCGATAACGACTTTGAACTCCGATTTGTCGTCCACCTCGATATCCAGGGAAATCTGGGAGGCGAAATCGACCGTTACATTCTGGACCGCCTCGACCGAATCCTTTTTAGCGACCTGCGTAGAGTCGCTCATGTCCACAAACTCGATCACACCCTTGGTAGCATCGCCGGCTTCGGTGGCGTCGTTGGGCATTACCACAGTTATGTTGCTGCCGGGATCGACCTTGACGGTACCGTCGATGACCGATTTCGCCCCCTGGCCTTTGACCGTCAGGTTGGCATCGATATTAGCTTTGCCAAAAAACAGCTCGTTCTGTTTCTGGGTCGAGTTCAGCACATTGAAGTTTTTCGCGGAAATATTGAGATTGTAACCCACATCCGGCAGCTTGGCGATATTTACATTGCCATTGATCTTCATCGCCTGATTGAGCGAGTCGGTGACAGTAAAATTATTAAAATTGATGTTCTGCCCGTTAAACTGGATTTTTTGCCCCGCTAACGAGTACCTGGCACCCAATTGCGTGGCATTGAAGGCCACATCGTCGAAGCTGACGGCGCCGTCGAGCCGGGGGCTGTCGGTCGCGCCGGTAATGGCGATGTCGCCGGTAAGGTTGCCCGTCGCCCGTTTCAATTCCCCGAAACTGAACGCCTCGATGGTCTGTGCACTGAGTTTTTTCAGGTCCATTTTGAAATCCATCGGTGTTTCGGACTGCATATTGTAGCTTCCGCGAATGTTGACGTCGTTTTGCTCATTCACCAGCGACATTGCAACGCGGATTGTGTTTTCCGTTTCGTTGGTGGACTTAATGGACAGGTCGCCGACAGGTATTTTCGTGACGGCGAGGTTGTTGATGGTCAGCTCGCCGGTATAAACAGGCGACGTCATGTAATTGCTCAGCAAGACCTTCCCATTCAGCGTACCGGTAGCCAATGTCGAATCCAGCGTGGCGATCTCGATCAGCGGGCCGATGGAAATATTCGACATCGCGATGTCCAGCGGACTGTTCGGAGCTTCCGAGGTCGAATTGATTTTCAGGGACTGGCCGTTGTTGCTGATCATGACATTCTTTACGTGAACGCTGTCGGTGGCGTATTGTACGTAACCGGAGGTATCGGCCACCCATTTGCTGTAATTCAGCAGCAGGTCGTCGCGCAGGTTGAGCCGGTAACGGTTATTATCGACTATAAGATCGCCTTTTACGGCATGTCGCTCGGCGTTTAACGAATCGCGGACCACAAAATCGAACTTCACGTCGTTATCGACGATCCGGCTCGCAAGCGACGCATTCTGCATTCTGAAACCGCCCGTGTTGACCATTCCTACATTCGCGTTTAGCGCCGCATTGGCTTCCACCGTACTGAAATCGACGGAAACGCGTTCGATGCGGATGCTGTCGTAATCGATCATTGGCATGCTCAGTCTGGCAACCAGCGACGAATCCTTCTGATTGTCCATTTGTGCGTGGAACCGGATCGCATTCATTTCACGGATTTCCGGGACAAACGCCTGAACAGCGGGATGGTTCGTCAGTGTGGCGTCCAGCGCGAAGTTGATCGGTTTGGTTACTTCCTTATAAGTCAGGTCCGGCGATTTGAAATGCTTTCCGACTTCGGTAAGGATCGCATCGCCGAGCTCGGTATAGGAATACTGCCCGGTCATTTGGGCTTTGAGAATGGGCGAATCGATATAAGCCTGCCTGCCTCCGCTCGAATCGGTGAGCTGTACATTGATATTTGAAATGCCGATGGGTTTGCGATGGTGCGTCAGCACAAGGCTGTCCATTTTGATGGTCCCGAGCGGGTTTTCGGGATTTGTCGATGGCATATCGACCTTGACGTTGCCCTTCACCTTTAATGAGTCTGCATACAGATTCAATGCGGTGAGGTCCAGATTGGCGACTTCGAGGTCCGCTTTTACCGATGGATATTCCTTGGAGAGGTCTGCCTGCGCATTCAGGTCAAGGTCGATATTACGGTCGTTCATATTTGCCGAAATATGGGCCAGGCCGTGGTCGATATCGCCTTTCAATTTCAGGTTCTGATAAACATACCCTTTGATATCGGCGCTTTCGATATTTCCGTCGAGCCGCGCTTTCATGGTTTTGGGCGCATAACCGACTCCTTCCACGTCGGTACGGAGCGTCAGCTTGCCCATTTCCGATGCCGGCTGTTTCATGAGTTTGCCCAGGTCGAATTCCGAGAACGTTAGTGTACCATTGTATTGGGCGCGGAGGCTGTCGGTAATATTTTTGAGATTTCCCGAGAATGTTCCCGATCCGAAAGAACTGTTGATGGTGGTGGTCAGGGTAAGATCCTCCATAGAGCCATTCACCTTGCCCGAAATCTTGATTGCATCCGGTAATTCAATGGAAGCCGGAACCGTGCTGTCGGGCAACATTTTAAGCAAATCGGCTTTGGTGGAAGAAATCTCACCGATATTCAGGTCCATTGCCAGTTTTTCAGCGTCGGGGAGGCCACGCAGGCGGCCGTCGGCAATGAGAACGGTGCCGTCGAGCATGGTAAACTTCGCTTTCGAGATCAGCATATCGTCCACCGATCCGGTTATTTGCCCGGTACCGTTCACCACGCCGTTGGGCTCCTTGTCGAACGGGGGTGTCTGCGCGAGATCGGGCGCGAGCAGGAGAATGTCGGCAAATGCAATGCGGCTGTCGGTAAGGCGTAGTTTGAGTTTGACTTTGCCGATATCGTTTGTGAGCTGGTCCAGGTTCTTATAGCGCAGGCTCAATTCGTCGCGCAATAGGGTATTAGGTGTTTTTAAATATAGATTGCGGAGGTAGGTTTCCTGGTTGCCATAGGCAAAATCGGTACGGAATGCGTCGAGACGGAAGCCGCTTTTGTCTTTAAACGCAGCCGATTTCAATGTGCCCGCGATGTTTTCCGGGGAGAAGAGAAAATCCTGCAAATACACATTCAGGTCTTTGATGTCGAGGTGTGCGTAATCCAGGCCTTTGGGTACGGCGGGGGAATTGAAGTCGTCATAACGAATGTCGTTATCCGCAAGTTTGATTTCCCCGACCTTGACAAACCAGCCTGGCGCCTCGGGCGCAGTGGCGGCCGTATCCTTCTTTTCCGGGGCCGGCTTGGGCATTTTGGCAAATTCCGCGAACAGCGACATTTTTTCCAGCGACACGTTGCGGACGTCCACACGCTGGCTGCCCATGTAAATATTGTTCACATGCCCCGCCAGTTTCCCGACGGTCAGGCCGTTTTTCAATCCCGAAGTTTCATCGTCGAATTGCCATTTAAACTGTTGAATATCGATGTCGCCCACCTTAATATCCAGCGAGTCGGCCGGATCGGGTTCCGGGCCGGCGGCTGCAACTTTCAGTGCCTTGTACATCCTCAGTTTCACCTCACTGTTATGCAATGCGGTGCTGGTGAGGTGATACCGGGAAATGGTGGGGTTGAACTTATCGAATTTCACCACCGCGGAATCGATATTTCCCGAAGCGTCGGTGCCGATAACTGCATCGCGGTACGAGAACCGGACTTTTTTCAGCGAAATCTGGTCGAGCCGCATTTTAAGCGGTTTTGAAGGGGTGGTGTCGACCTCGGTCGTATCGGTGCCGGCAAATGCATCGACGATAAACTGGAAATTAAAGACGGTATCCGGCAAAACGCGGCTGATATTGGCGTTCACGTCTTCCAGTTCCACCTTGTTGATACCGATGTCGCCTTTGATGAGGCCATACATGTCGAGGTCCACATACAGGCGCTTGCCCGCAACGAGCGTGTCGCCATGCAAATCTTCGAAATAAACGCCTTCCAGCAATACCCAGTCGGGAATATCGAACCGTACTTTTTCGATATTAACCTTGGTTTTCAGCTTTTTACGCAAAAAAGAATTTGCCTGGGACGTTAAAAAATTCTGGCCGAACGGTGTCTGGATGCCCCAGATCAACACGCCAACCAGAATCAATACTGTCAGGATTATTATGGCCAATACTTTCAGTGCTTTCTTCATCCCTGGCTGTTTTCCGCCCTGGCTGTTATGAGGGCGTTGAAAAATCTGGTTTATTGAACCCGAGGGCCCTGTGCGCCCTCCGTCCCGTGGGGCAATGGCCCCGGATTATCTTTTGAACAGTTCGACGTTTACATTTTCATTGACGGTCAGCGCCGACTTGATCGTAACCGGCTTTTTATCTGCACTGCTCAGTTCAACAAGCTTGGTCGGGTACAAAATACCGTACGCGGATTTTGCGTAATCTGACAGGTCGGTGGTCGTTTCAACACCCGCCTCCAAGCTTTTCACACGCACGAGCAGTCCCGATTTCGCATCGAAATAGAGGTTGTATTTGACGCCTTTTCCCTGTAATTCAACATTATTGACCTGGGCGCCATTGAGCGTTTCGGTCCCGACGGTCGTCGCTATCAGTCCGCGGTTTTTATAATTGATAAACGGGGCAAGGTTGTCGTAGAGCTCCTGGCGCATATTCTGCTGTTCGGCCTGACTTAGATCCTTTACATCCACTCTCTGCCCGATTGGCACCTTGAGCCAGCCCTGGTCGCCCTTTACGGTGTACACAAAGCTGCGTTTCATGATGGTTTTGTTCTTATATATCGACTGTTCGGGAATGGATGCGGTAATCACGGCATCGTAGGGAGTTGCGGCAGCGGCGGAATAGCTCCTTTTCAGTGTGTATGATTTCACACCGTCCCACAGCGCTTTGCCCCCCGTTGCTTTATAGAACTGCGAAAATATGGAGTCGGCGGGCAGTTTTTGTGCATAAGAGCCAGCCGATAACAATAGCAGCGCGGCCAGCATTTTGAGCTTTTTCATCTGTGTAAAAGTTTGTGTTTAAATTTTTCGGACCTGTTCCAAAACCCGGTTTTTAGACCACGTCACATGTTCGGGGTTTAAATAAGCAAATTTAATCGACTCCTGCGCGAGCTATTTGCAAAAACCGTTCCATGCCGGCCGGCATTGTGCGGAACATGTCTGCAATAGCCCTGTTTTGGAAGTTTGAAACTGCTTGTAAATGAAAAGGAAGGGCCGAACCGGCTCTTCCTTTCACATATATTAACAATTTGAGACGGTCGGTCAGGCGTCGTCGCCGCTTGCGGAAATTTTACCGAACCTGTATTGGAATGTCACATTCACCAGCCTGTTCGTCTGGTGCCAGTTTGACGCTTGCGAATAGGTATCCGTGCTCAACTGACTTTTATAATTTCGGGAAAGGAAAATATCCTGTACATTAAACGAAATCGTGGCTTTCTTTTCCAGCAGGTCCTTGCGGATACCCATATTAGCGATGAAAACGCCGTCGCGCGTGCCTTGTGCGATAGCCCGCGGGCCTTCGTAATTCACATAAGCGGATGCGCGGAAATCCGCAGGGAGCGTAATGAATGCATTCAGGTTACCCGAGTAGCTCCACGTCCGGTTATCGATCTGGGCTACCGCCGAAACGACCTCGCTGCGGAACACCCTTCCGCTGCCATTGATTTTCAGCACATCGCCGAAGAGCTTCTGGGAAAAATCGGTTTCGAAGCCGTACGACAATTCGCGGCCGACATTGTCATAGCGGGTGAGTGAAACGCCCGCCTCGTCGATTGTGCGGATCTGCGTGATCGCATTGTTCGAATAGTCCATGAACAGCGAGGGCCCCCAGCCACCATTGGCTTCGTAATTGGAATAGCCCATTTCTGCCTTGTGGGTAAACTCAGGGCGCAGGTTCGGGTTGCCCGTCCTGATGTTACGTGGATCCGAAACATCGGTGAACGGGTTGAGCCAGTCGGCCTCCGGGCGCTGCACGCGACGGCTGTAATTGAGTTTCACCTGCGACGACTCGCCAAGTTTGCGGGTTATCGCCAGGGACGGCACCAACGTCAGAAAATGTACGCTGAACTCCTGGTTCCGGCTGATCTGGTTAATATCCTGGTTGTAGTCGGTCACACGCAAACCGGCCCTAAGCCCCCACAGATCGGTTTTTTGCGAGAATGTCATGAAGCCGGTGTAAGTGGCATCTTTGTAGCCGAAAACATTGCTGATGTTATTATCAAAAAGATAGGCGCCCGTTTCGCGGTCGAGGTTATAGAATGCGTTGGTATTGTCGTTCGAGCTTGTGCGTGAGCGCACGCCGGCTTCCAGCGTTGCCTTGGGGGTAATTGGCCAGGTGTAGTCCGCATTGAGGAACAGCGAGTGGCGGTTGTTATCGCGGAGGTTCTGCTGGTTGCGCATGAGGCTGTCGATCGTGCTCTCCTGCGTAAAGTACGATTCACCGTCCGACCCGCCGAGCGAGTAGCTCGAATTGAAATTGAGCTGATGGTCTTTTTCGGCAAATTTAAGTCTGTAATCCAGATTGAAATTGACATTTTCGCCGTTGCCTTTGCTGTTATTGAGGCGCCGGAAGGTTTCCGAAACGATCCCCGAAGCCAGCGTCGTTTCGTTAAGAATATTACTATAATTGCGGCTGTTGTCCCGTGAATAGTTCACACCGGCTTCGATCGAGTTTTTGTCGTTGAAATCGTAGTTGACACCTACGCGGCCGAATGCGTTTTTACCCTTGTTACCACCCGTACCGTCCTGTTGCAGGTGCGAGGTCGATTCCGTGACGAAGTTATCGCGGCTCAATGCCCGTTCCCAGGTCATGGCGCGGGTTTGGCCGCTGAGGGACGCATTCAAACCGAATTTTCCGACCTTATAGCTCAAGTTCCCCGACGCCGCATTGTTGTTTCTGTTACCAATGCTTAACCGCGCACCGCCGTTCATACCGCGGATTTTCGTCTTTTTGGTAATAATATCGATTACTCCCGACGCGCCTTCGCCTTCATATTTGGCCGATGGCGTCGTCATGACATCGATGCGCTCGATGAGGTTTGCCGGGAAAGATTGCAGGATCGTAGGCAGGTCGCTGCCATAAAGGTTGGAAGGCTTGCCGTCGATAAGGACCACCACATTGCCTTTCCCGCGGACTTGCGGGTTACCGTTTTCGTCGAGGGAAACCGCCGGTACTTTTTCGAGCAGGTCGCTCACGTTATTACTCGTCGCGAGCATATCCTTGCCGATATTGACGATCTTTTTATCGATATCGTCCACGATCATCGTTTTTTCTCCCTTCACCACCACTTCCGCCAGCTTTTGTGCTTCCGGGACGAGCGTAATGCTTCCCAGGTCGAGCAGGCCGACTTCCGCCGCTACTTTGATATTCGGGCGATAGAGGGTTTGGTAACCCATATTGGTCACGCGGAGAAGGTAGTTCCCGGGTGTCACGTTCGCGATCGCAAACACACCGTTCTCATCGGCCACCGCACCATTGGCCAGCGACGAATCTTTGGGCGCGAGTAACGCAATGGTAGCAAACGCAACGCCGGCGTTGCCGGGTGCTTCCACGATTTTGCCCACAAGCTTGCCGCCGTCGACGCGCTGCGATTTTGTAACTTTCACAGGAAAGGCACGACCGTCGGGATTTGCAAGAAGGAGTTGAGTTGGTAAAATTAACGCAATACTGTTAAGAAACAGGGTCCTTTTCACGGGTATAGGATTTTAGATTTTACTAGGAGTTAAGTTTGACAGACAGGCTGATAGCGTGTAGTTCAATGTAACAAAACCAAGTTGTAAAACTTTAAAAGGTGCAAAGTTACACTTAATACTGGTAACGTGCCCGTTTTTGAAATAATTACATAAAATTATAAAAAATTTAAGAATCGCCGGATTTTACATGGGGAACAGGTTAATTTGCATCATTTTTAAATAATTTTAATAATCCGTTCCCTATTTTATGAAAAGTTTCCTTTTCGGGCTGATCTGTTGCGTGCTCGTGCACTCCGCATGGGCGCAGATCAACGTCATTCCCAAACCCACCAATGTCCTGACCGCTCAGGGTGCATGGTCTTTCAAAACCAAAATGAAGATCGGCGCGCCTGCCGACGCACGGTGGGCACACGTCGCCGAAATGCTTGCAGCGCAACTGGGCAAAGCGACTGGCCGCACGCCTGTGGTTGCCAAGGGCAAAGGCGACATTTCATTCGTGGCATCTTCGGACGCCAGCCTTGGCGAGGAAGGTTACCGCTTGCTTTCGACCCCGAAAGGTGTCACCATTCAGGCCCAAACTGCCAAAGGTGCATTCTATGGAGTACAAACCCTGTTGCAACTGTTGCCCGCCGAGGTTTTTAGCGAGACACCGGTTGCCGGTGTGAAATGGGCCGTCCCCTATGTAACGATAAAAGACGTGCCCCGCTACGCCTATCGGGGGCTGATGCTGGACGTTTGCCGCCACTTCATGCCGGTCGAATTTGTCAAGAAATACATAGACCTGATCGCATTGCACAAGCAAAACCAGTTCCATTGGCACCTTACCGACGATCAGGGCTGGCGCATCGAGATTAAGAAATATCCGGAGCTGAAAACGATCAGTTCGAAACGTAAGGAGACTATGAAAGGTCATTATAAGGACCAGAAATACGATGGCATCCCGTATGAAGGTTTTTACACTCAGGAGGATATCCGGGAGGTGATCAAATATGCCGAAGAGCGGTTTGTGAACGTGATCCCCGAAATCGAGATGCCGGGCCATGCATTGGCCGCGCTGGCCGCTTACCCGCAGCTGGGCAACAATCCCGACAAAATTTATGAAGTGGGCACGAAATGGGGTGTTTATGACGACGTTTTCATGCCCCGCGAGGAAACGTTCAAGTTTCTGGAAGACGTGCTCACGGAAGTGATCGATCTTTTTCCGGGCAAATACATCCATATCGGTGGCGACGAATGTCCGAAAGTTCAATGGAAAGAAAGCCGTTTTGCCCAGAACCTCATTCAGAAGGAAGGTTTGAAAGACGAGCATGGCCTGCAAAGCTATGTGATCAAGCGGATCGACAAGTTCATTACTTCGAAAGGCCGGAGGATGATCGGCTGGGACGAAATCCTCGAAGGCGGCCTGTCGCCGAATGCAACGGTAATGAGCTGGCGTGGTATCGAGGGCGGTATCGCCGCTGCTAAAGAACGCCATGACGTGATCATGACACCCGGCAACTTCTGCTACCTCGACCATTACCAGGCCGACGCCAAAACGCAGCCTATTGCCATCGGCGGCTTCACCGACCTCGCCGAGTCATACTCTTATGATCCGACACCGGCGGAATTGTCGGCCGACGAAGCGAAGCATATCCTCGGCGTGCAAGGCAACGTGTGGACCGAATACATGAAAACGCCTGCCTACGTACAATATATGGTATGGCCCCGCGCCACTGCGTTGGCAGAAGTAGGTTGGACTTCGAAAGAAGGCAAGAACTTTGAAGATTTCAGCAAACGCCTCGAAACCCACAAAAAACGCCTCGACTATCTGGGAGTGAACTACTTCGGCGCGCCTATTAATGGCAAGTTCGAGTATGTTTGGCCGGAGAAGATGTAAGGCATGTATTTTGAAAATCAATAAGAGCATCCTGCAAATGGGTGCTTTTATTGTTTAATGAATATGCCGATATTTACTTTCGATTGATTTTGGGACATGAAAACGAAGAAGAGAATAATTACCATTTATAAAAATCTCGACGATCCGTATGTAGATGCGATGCGAGCGGGAAAGACGGAGAGCCCAAGCGAACGCTTCGAGAAATTTTTTCAAGTTCAAAGGCAGTTTCAGCATTTTACTGGACGGGGTGGGCCTGCCGGTGATCGGAAAATTACAATCAGAAAAGCAGAATGGATTTAGAAAACTATGAATTCCTGCAATTCACAAAGTGCGCACACCTGACAAAATTAGAATATCTGGTTGTTGGTGGATTTGCAATTATTTAAATGGTATGAACCGCTCGACGAACGATGTTGACATCTGGATTAACCCGACCCAGGAAAATGGCGAGCGATTAATAGCGGTTTTTAAATGTATGGATTTGGATGAAAGCGAAATTTTTAAACTGGAACAACTAGACTTTACCCAGCCACAGGTCTTTGGTTTTAACGGTGAGTTGGATATCGTTACGAGGATCCATCGAAACTTTGACTTCAACGAAGTGTTTGGCAGATCGAGAAGTTTTGTAAACAAAGAAGGCTCGTTGATTTATTTCCTCGATCTGAATGATTTACGTGAGCTAAAAGTGCTTGCCCGAAGACCACAGGACCTTCGGGACGTGGTCATGATCGATGACTTTCTCAAGCTCGACGAACAAAAATAAAATTCCCCCGTCTCCCTCACCCTTCCTGCGAAACATTCTATTTTTGCAGGATGTATAAGATTCTGATCTCCCCTATACTTTTCCTGTTTGACGCCGAGCGCATTCACCATTTTGTGTGCGAGGCATTGCATTTCGCATTCAAAATTCCTTTTGTACCGCAGATCATGCGCGCGATGTACACCTACGAGCATCCCGATCTGGTACAGGAAGTAGCAGGTTTGCGGTTCCGCAATCCGGTAGGACTCGCGGCCGGATTCGATAAGAATGCCGAAATGGTGGACCAGCTGGAAGCATTGGGCTTTGGATATATCGAGATCGGGACGGTGACGCCGCGCCCGCAGCCGGGGAATGACAAGCCGCGCTTGTTTCGTCTCAAAAAGGATAAGGCATTGATCAACCGGATGGGCTTCAATAATAAAGGTGTTCAGGTAGCAGCCGCCAAGCTGGCAAAGCGGAAGTCGAAAATATTGGTAGGAGGAAATATTGGTAAAAATAAAGACACTCCCAACGAGCAGGCATTGAGCGACTACCTGATCTGCTTTCGGGAGCTGTTTGATGTGGTCGACTATTTTGTGGTAAATGTGAGCTCCCCAAACACGCCGGGCTTGCGCGATTTGCAGGAAAAAGGGCCATTGACGGAAATACTGAAAGAACTGCAAACCAGAAACCGCGAAAAAGCCAACCCTAAACCGATCTTCCTTAAAATTGCGCCGGACCTGACCACCAGCCAATTGGACGATATTATCGACATTATAAAGGAAACGGGCATCGCAGGTGTGATCGCTACCAACACGACGATCAGTCGCGAAGGGCTTGTAACCGATTCGCAGGAAGTAGCGCAACTAGGGGCGGGCGGATTAAGCGGTGCACCGCTCACACATCGCTCAACGGAAGTAATTCGTTACATTTGTGAACAATCCAACCATGCTTTTCCCGTTATCGGAGTCGGCGGTATCGCCACTCCCGGAAACGCTTTGGAAAAAATAAATGCAGGCGCCGGCCTGATCCAGCTTTATACCGGCTTTATTTACGAAGGGCCCGGTGTGGTCAGCAGGATCTGCAAGGCATTGGTCAGGAAGTAAATCAGAAACACAGCACTTCACGCATTCCCGGAATTGAAATAAATGTCAGTCAACAAGCCAAGAGGTAACACACAGCGCCAGAAACCGGAGGAAGCGGCCGCCGCTCCCCGTTTCCGTGTATCCCTCGATTGGGAACACATTTTCACCAGCCCGAAGAATACGTTGGCCTGGGGCACATTCTTCATCATCCTGGGATTGATCCTGGAAACGTCCTTTTTCTCTTACATTATTACAGGATTATCCGACCAGAGCGTACTCGACGGCCTCGGGCATCAGTCGATCCGCGACGCTGGCCGGCAGACCCGCAACTTTCTGGGCGTGCTCGGGGCGGTGGTTTCGCACATTTTCGTCTACCGGTGGTTCGGCATCGGTGCATTGCTGCTGCCGATTGTCCCGTTTGTAGCGGGCTGGAAAATGGCATTCGGAAGAGAGATTCTGCCCTTGGGCAAAATCACCAAGGAAGTGATCTTTTTCACGCTCTGGGTAAGCGTGCTGATGGGCTACATCGTGCTTATGAGCAATAGCGAAAATACCCTCAGTTTTCTGTCGGGCGGGTTTGGTTACCTGGTTAACGTGTCGTTCTTCGACTGGCTTAAATGGGGCAGCATACTACCGATACTCTTTGCGCTGTTCGTATTCGCGGTGTTTTTCTACGATGTCCGTGATAAATACGAATCGTGGCAGGCACGCAACGCCAAGCCGGAGCCAGCCGCCGACGAAGCCAGAGAAGATGCGAAGGGCACCGAGGGGGAATTGCTGCCCGATGAAGTGGCCGTTCCCGGAAGTACCTTTGTTTCGGTGGTGAACGATACCTATGACGACGAGGTACTAACTTCCGAAGAGCAGCCCGACCTGGAAGTGGAAACAGAGGAAGAGGCGCCACGTGTGGTGCCGCATCCGGCAGTGGTGTTGCCGGTAACGCCAACCGCCCCGCCCGTTCCCGCCGCGTCGGCGACGGTCGAGCTGCCGGTTATGCCAATGGAAGTGTCGGCCGTGCCATCCGAGCCGCTGCTTGAATTTGAGGTGGAAGATACAACCCAGGCGAAGGAGCCTCTGGATGAGGAGTTTGAAAATGAAGATATCAATGCTTCCATATTGCGGGAGTTCGGGCAGTACGACCCGATGCTCGACTTGCCGCAGTACCAATTCCCGACGATCGACCTGCTGAACGAGGTTTTCGAAAACCAGCATGAAAAAGTAAGCCAGGAAGAGCTTGAAAGCAATAAGACCAAGATTGTCGATACACTTGGCAGCTATGGCATTAACATCTCGAAAATCAAGGCGACGATCGGTCCGACAGTGACGCTTTACGAGATCATTCCCGAAGCTGGCGTTCGTATTTCGAAGATCAAGAACCTCGAAGGCGACATCGCGTTGAGCCTCGCGGCGCTGGGTATCCGTATCATCGCGCCGATGCCCGGTCGGGGAACGATCGGTATAGAAGTGCCGAATAAGAACCGGGAAACTGTTTTTGCGCGTTCGGTGCTGTCCAACGAGCGTTTCCAGAAGTCGAACTACGACCTGCCGATTGTTTTGGGTAAAACCATTTCAAACGATATCCATATCGCCGACCTGGCTAAAATGCCCCACTTGCTGATGGCGGGTGCGACGGGCCAGGGTAAATCGGTCGGCTTGAACGTCATACTGGCCTCGCTGATTTACAAGAAGCACCCGGCAGAGCTCAAATTTGTGCTGGTCGATCCCAAAAAGGTAGAACTGACGCTATTCAACAAGCTGGAAAGGCACTTCCTCGCGAAGCTGCCGAATGCGGAAGAAGCGATCATTACCGACACAAAAAAGGTAATTTTTACCCTGAACTCGTTGTGTATCGAAATGGATTCGCGCTACGACCTGCTCAAAGAAGCCGCGGTACGGAATTTGAAGGAATACAATGCCAAATTTGCGGCGCGAAGGCTGAACCCGGAAAAAGGCCACAGATTTTTGCCTTATATCGTGCTTGTGATCGACGAGTTGGCCGATTTGATGATGACTGCCGGTAAGGAAGTGGAAACGCCGATCGCACGCCTGGCGCAGCTCGCGCGCGCGGTGGGGATTCACCTGGTGGTGGCTACACAGCGGCCTTCGGTGAAAGTTATCACCGGTTTGATCAAAGCCAACTTTCCGGCCCGTTTGTCGTTCCGGGTAACATCCAGCATCGACTCCCGGACAATTCTGGACATGGGCGGTGCCGAGCAGCTTGTTGGCCAGGGCGATATGCTGCTGGCGATCAACTCGGAGGTTATCCGCCTGCAGTGCCCGTTTATCGACACGCGCGAGATCGAGGATATTTGTGAATATATCGGAGGGCAGCGCGGTTACGACGAAGCCTACGCATTGCCGGAATACGAAGGCGACGATGCCGCCGAAGGCAAGGCCGACCTCAATCCGGACGACTTTGATGCCCTGTTGCCGGATGCCGCGCGCCTGATTGTGACGCACCAGCAGGGTAGTACGTCGCTGATCCAGCGTAAAATGAAGCTGGGCTATAACCGGGCCGGACGCATTATGGACCAGCTCGAAGTACTGGGGGTAGTGGGGCCGTTTACAGGCAGCAAAGCGCGCGATGTGATGTTCCACGATTTGAATATGCTGGAAGAGCATCTTCGCACGATGGGGGTCGGCTAGGCGCGGCATTCATTAAACCTTCGGGATTTTATAAGGTCAAAAAATTGAAATATTTCACTTAAAACCCCGTTTTAATAAACCTAAAAAGTATAAATTGTTGAATATGAGAAAATTGAAGAAAAGTGCTTGTTTGCTTGCATTGTTGGTAATCTCCGTTTTGAACCCCTTTACATCTAATGCGCAGGGCGACAAAAAATCATCGGAGATCCTCAATGCCATGAGCAACAAGTACCAGAAGATCAAATCCTTTAAAGCACTTTTCACCTACATTACCAAAGGGGAAAAGCCATTGAAAGGAGAAGCGACCGTGAAGGGTTCGAAGTTTCGGTTGAAAATGGCGGGTCAGGAGATCTTTAACGACGGTAAATTGATGGCTACTTACATCAAGGAAACCAACGAAGTGAATTTGCAGGATTTCGACCCGGCCGCCGGAGGCGATCTGGATCCTACGAAAATCTACACCGCATATAAAAAGGGCTTCAAATCGGCTTTTGTGAAAGAAAAGCAGGAGGCTGGTAAGGCTCTGGAGGTTGTCGAGCTTACTTCTACCAATAAGAACAGCCAGGTAGACAAGGTGCAAATCGAAGTGAACAAGGCCGATAAATCCATCAGCAGCTGGAAAATTTTCCAGAAGAACGGCCAGGAAGTTACCTATAAAGTGGACCAGTTCGTGGCTGACGTGAATGTAGCCGACAACTTCTTCGCTTTTAATGCCAAACAATATCCGGGAGTAGAGGTAGTCGACCTGCGCTAATTGGATATGCCGTTAAGAAAACGAATGGGTGAGCCTTCCGGTCTCACCCATTTCTGCTTATATGCATTATGATTCATTCTTTTAGCTTACCGCATGGTGCAAATCGCGGTATTTTTTGATCAGATTATGCGATTCGAGCAGTTCCGCTTTCTGGTTGGCGATCATCTGGCGGATGTGTACCGGCAGGTCTGCATCGGTGGCCAATGCGTCGTCGTAAGCCTCCTGTGCGGCGTCTTCGCCGTATTCGCAACTCTCGAGCACTGGAAGCGCGGTCATGGCCGGTGAAGGTGGCCTTGATATCCATCCACACCCGGTATATCTTGCCCGAAGTAGTGGTGCCCGTGGCGATTTCCCCACCGAGATTACGGACCTCCGCACTCAATTCGTTTATATTTTCACGGCTTTCATTGGCCATTTTTTGAAAAATTCCTCTCAGATCCAGGTCTATATCTTCCACCTCGCTGAGCGCCTTCTCATAGCCGTCGACGCGGTCGTTGTTGATCCTGATCAGGTCGTTCAGCACTTCAATTAGATTTTCATTGGTTTCCATGATTGTTCGCTGTTAATGTTGTGACAAGTTTTGATGAAAACAGTTGTACCGTCGTCAAATGCTGTGCCATTTTCCAAATGCGGCTTGAAACGCAGGATCGGCGGTTTTGTTCATTGCGTATATGAGGAGATATTACCCTTCCGAAGTGGCGTATATGCTTCCGAATCTCACCAGTACTAAGCAGGCCGGGCCAGCAATGCGCGTACCCGCTGCTCTGTTTCGGAAAAATGGGCGGTCTGCTCCACCTGTCTGTTCAGGAAGCGGTTAATCCGCTGGCTTTCATAGGCTCTGAAAACCGCGGGATGCACGTAATATTTCTTGCAAACTGCCCGGGTATTGCCCAAATGTGCGGCTACCACGTCGAGACAGGTGTTGATGGTGCGGGTTAGCTGTCGCTGCGAGCCGGCCTTTTCCTGATGACTCAGGTATTCGAATGCCGTTACCGTGCCCATCCAGGTGCGGAAATCCTTTGCTGAAAAGCTGGCGCCTGTGTAGCGGCGGATGTAATCGTTTACCTGTTGCGCATTCAGGGAACATCTGCCGCCATGTTCGTTAATATACTGGAAAAGCCGTTTTCCCCGCATTTCCTTACATTGTTTAACGAGGCGGGCGAGTTGCTTGTCGCGAAGCGTTATGTCCTGAGGGATGCCCTTTTTACCTTTGAAGATAAAGCGTATCCGGCTTCCGGTCACTGTCGCGCAGCGTGCATCGAGCGTAGTGATACCCGACGACCCGTGCCGGACTTTATAGCGCTGGTTACCCACACGCATGCAGGTTTTGTCCATAAGCTTGATAACCAGTGCCGTTACCTTCGACAGGTCGAATTCCCGTTTTCGCAGATCGTGCTCTACCTGCTCGCGCAGCGCCGGCAGGGCTTCCGAGAACATGAGCAGTTTGTAATACTTGGTCTGATTCCGGATGAGGTTCCAATACGGGTGATAACGGTATTGTTTGCGGCCGGCGGCGTCAATGCCCGTGGCCTGCAGATGCGCATCGGGGTCGGCGCTGATCCAGACGTTTGTCCATGCAGGCGGCAATACAAGCGATTTAATGCGTTTGATCGTCTGCGGATCTTTGCAGCGTTGGCCGTCGGGGTCGGTATAGTAAAACCTGGGTGCTTTCCCTTTGCGAAAATACCCCGGAGCATCGGCCGACCGGATATAATGAAGTCCGGCCGCTTCGGCGGTCAGAACGGGGTTTTTTCTTAGTTTTTTGAATTGTCGGGCTGTGATAACGGGCTCTTCAACGGGTATTGCAAGGGCTGCGGCTACTGACATGTGGTTTACAGTTTGTTATATCATAAACCATATTAATTTAATACCAGCCCACGCTCTCTGCTCCGATCCGCCGTCCCGGGCATTCCTGCATCTTTTTTTGCAAGCAAAATTCTCAGCCCCGCCGTTGCGACGGCTTGGCTGAGGAACAATGTACTCAGTTGAACGGACAGTTATTTTGCAGGGAAATAAATGCTGAAAACGGAACCCCGGCCGGGGACCGACGTGGCATGGATAAAACCTTTGTGGTTTTCCATGATTTTCTTACAGATCGCCAGCCCGATGCCCGAGCCTGGGTATTTATGGGCGGGGTGCAGGCGCTGGAAAATGTCGAAGATCCGGTTTTCATATTCCTTTTCGAAACCGATCCCGTTGTCGTGGAAGGCGATAACACGGTATTGCCGGGCCGTGGATGCCTTTTCGGCAGGGACATCCGCGCCGGTCACCAGGCTGCTTGTAATCCGGATTTGCGGTCGCTCGTCGGGCTTCGTAAATTTAAGGGCGTTGCTGACCAGGTTAACGAAAAGCTGATGGACCTGGAAGGGAATAATTTCGAGGCGGGGCAGCTCGTCGGCCCGGATTGCGGCCTTTTTTTCCTCGATATTGTCCCGCAATTCGGAAAGGACGTTTTGCAGCACTTCATTCAGGTCGGTCGGCACAAATACCTTCTCCATACTTCCCGCCTTGGAGTAGGTGAGAATGTCTTCGATCAGCAACTGCATCTTTTCAGCGGCGAAGCGCATTCTTTCGACCGAATCCTTCACCTGCGCGGACAAATCCGGGTCTTCCCTGTCGAGCACTTTGGAAGCGAATATCTGGATTTTACGCAATGGTTCTTTCAGATCGTGGGTTGAAATCCAGTTGAGGTTCGCCAATTCCCTGTTGGCAAGCCGTAATTCTTCGTTGAGGCTGCGGTTCTGATCTTCCTGCGCCCTGATTACCCGGTAGTTGATGTGCTTTTGCAGCGCGTAGGAAAAGCTTGAAGCCGCATTGACTTCCGATTTCCGCCATGGCGAGCTTTTGTCCTTCACAATCTCCATCCATCGCTCGAATGACTTGCGTGGTGAAAGACGGAAACCGTCTTCGTTCTGCAAAACTGCCTTGTCGGGATTACCGGCCCAATTGATCGTCTCGACTTTTTCCTGTCTCATCCAGAGAATACCGTCCGGCTCTCCGGAGACCATCGAATGATAGATAATTCCCGCCGCATACTTCGATAGATTGCTTCCGTCGGGGTAAATATCGAGCAGCTTGTCGGTTTCAAAGCTCTTGTTGGGATAGGCTTTGGACAAGAATTTAAAGAGCTTCAACAATTCCTGTTCGGCGGGGACCTGACCGTTGGTGTAGAGCGTGCCGTCATAAAAGATGGCGACGCCCGTGGCATTGGCCAGTTTCAGCAACGAATCCGACTTGTGGCAGGCTTCCATGAAGTTGTCCGTCTCATGGAGTATCGTCAGCGATTCCACGAGGGCCTTATCTACTTCCTCGCCTATGTTGAACTCCTCCGCCACTTCCCGGACGGCGATCTGCGAAGTCAGGAAATGGCCCTGCAACAATGCCGATAAGCGTGTATAGTGCGGCAATATCTTGGGTGAATAATGATGGCACGCAATCAATCCCCACAACTTATTGTTTTGCAGGAGCGAAATCGTCAGCGTCGCGCCTATGCCCATGTTTTTAAGATATTCGATATGGATCGGCGACACGCTCCGCAGGACCGAAAGGCTGAGATCCAGCGAATGGTTACCTTTCTCCGGCGAATCGTCGATCGTAAGCAGTGGCACAGGTGTGTAGTTGATATCCGCGATCATCCGGAGCGGGTTGCGGATGTAAAGTTCGCGCGCCTGCGCCGGGATGTCGGTATGCGGGTATTTCTGGTTCGCAAATGAAACCAGGTCCTCCCTTTTGCTCTCGGCGATCACCTCTCCGTTGTATTCGGGGTCGAACCGGTAGATCATCACGCGGTCGTAGCCGGTAATGGCGCGGGTTTCGTCCGCAATTTCCTGGCATAGATCCAGCAAACCGCTGGATTTTTCCATGATCGACACGAAGTTGCGTGTTTGTGTATAAAGGTTGGGCAACTGCAGCGTGCCATCCGGGAACGGTTCCAGCTCCATGATGACGTTGCCGCCGCTCTGATGAACGGTGGTATTGAACGAAACGCCGTCCAGGGAGAATACAAATGGCTGCGCAGGGTCAATATGCTCCGCTCCTGCGTGGCGCGCGAAGCCCGAAGCCTGCTCTTCGGGAAAAATATCCTGTATATTTTTGCCAAGGATTTGTTCAGGCTTCAATGCGATAAAATCCGCGCTGTTGGCGCTGCAAAATTCAATGCGTGAGCTGCCTTTCCTGATTCCCAGCAAAAAGCCGTGTGGTTGAATGCTCCCTGGTATGTGGATGGGTTCACTTTCGCAATTTGTCAGGTTGACAATGTCGCGGTTCACAATATCCTTAATATTCATTTCCTGCTCCGTTACGACCGGCCGGGTCATGCAACCCGAGCCAACGATCGATGATGGTAAAAGTTTTTTTTGCGCTGGCGATCACCTCCTCCCGTTCCTCCGGTTCCCTGGCAAATTGGGTAAGAAAAGAGATGAAAGTTTTCCACAGGTCCCCGGTCCGTGCGCCATATCCCCAGAAATATGAAGCGCCGTTTTGGGGCGTCAGCCCCATTGCCTCATGGATATGTTTGTATAAAATCCTACCCCCCGAGTGTGGACCCTTCCAATACGTACATGATGCCCAGCGCTTCGGCCGTCGAGAAATATTCGAAACGGTAAACAGGCAACGCGTCGATCGCTGCTTCGGAAAAACCGGTGGCCAGCAGATCGCCGATGATCAGCTCCGACTTGTAGCGGTCCGATAAGTCGTTGACAATAGTAGAAATAGCGGGGAATATCTGATCTTCGCAAGCAATGGTCACGCCGAAAAGAGCGGCCAGATAGCCCTGGTAGTCCGGAAGTGAAACGGAGGGGGTGAGTATCGCTTTGGAAAGCCGGTTGTTTTCCAGTTTTTGATGGCTCTCCGCTGTCTCTTGTCTTAATCGTTTAAAAAATAAGTCTTGCTCCGTGTCGAAAGCAGTCGCTTCACTCATGCTGAAATGTAAATTGGAACCTGTAAGAGTTAGTGGAGCCTCAAAAACTGTTCCAGCGCTTCGGCGCCGGCATGTTCGCCCGGTACGAGAAACATTTCTTAGTATTTCCACCAGTCCCTGAAACTGATCGGTTTCCCAAATATATAATTTGCTCCGGTACGCCGAATCTAAAAGATATTGCGCCACCGACTCGGAAAGGATCGCCGCCCGAACCTGTCCATAGCCCCGGTTCTCCGATTTCATTCGGGCATTCGGGGCCGTTCGCAACTGACGCCCTGAGTTGCCGGCATAACTGTTTTCAAGCCGGTACGATGGCATACTTTTTTTATTTTATCGGATCTGAATCATCCAAAAAATGAAAACCAGTTATGAAAAAGATCACATTTAGTGCCCTCATAATCGCCACCGTAATGGCATTCACTGCTTGTAACACCAACAAGTCGGAGGACACGAAAGAAATTGCTGAAGAGCAAAACGAAGCCAAACTCGACACCACGGCATTGGAAGACGACGCGGAATTCGCGGTAGCGGCTGCCGATGGCGGGCTGATGGAAGTCCAGCTGGGCGAGCTGGCCCAGAAAAACGCGGCCAACGCCGACGTGAAAAAGTTCGGTGAAACCATGGTGGCCGACCATTCGAAGGCTTCGGAAGAGCTCAAAACGCTTGCGGCCCGGAAAAATATCACATTGCCGGCCATGCTGAGCAACGAAAAGCAAAAGAAATATGATGAACTTACCGCCAAAAAAGGCGCCGAATTCGATAAGGCTTACATTTCTTTTATGGTAGACGATCATAAGGAAGATATCAGCGAGTTCGAGGAAGCGGCCAAAGATGCCAAAGATGCCGACGTGAAAGCGTGGGCGGAAGGAAAGTTGCCCACACTGAGGCACCATCTCGAAATGGCCGAGGCGTTGCATAAAAAGTTGAAGTAATTGATCCGACGACCGTTTGGAGGCCCGGGGCGATAAGTTCCGGGCTTTTTGCTTTCTAACCCCCGGAATAGTAAAAAGAAAACATCAATTTGTAATTTTAAAGCCGGTGGTTTGCAGGCAGCGGAAAGTTATTCCTGTAAACGCTTGCGAATTGGCTTTGTATAAGTTTATTTTGTCTACCTATTATATAGAGTATTTCATGTTTACTATTCTAACCCGTCCTGCGAAGCTGACCGTGGCGGCCCTTTCAGGCCTCATTGCGCTGGTAATGTCCGTTACGTCCAGCCTCGCGCAAACCGCTCAGCGCCCGAATATTATCTTCATTTTTTCCGACGACCATGCTTATCAGGGTATTGGTGCTTATGGAAACAAGATTGTGAAAACGCCCAATATCGACCGCATTGCGCGCGAAGGTGCATTGCTAACCAACAACCTCGTCGCCAATTCGATCTGTGGGCCCAGCCGGGCGACGTTGCTGACAGGCAAGTACAGCCACCTCAACGGCTACAAACGCAACGACCGTACGAAATTCGATACCAGCCAGACATTGCTTTCCGAAACACTGCGCAAGAATGGCTACCAAACTGCCTGGATCGGGAAAATGCATTTGAATAGCCTGCCTGCTGGATTCGATTACTGGAATGTATTGCCCGACCAGGGGCATTATTATAATCCGGAATTCATCGGGCAGCCGAACGACACCACCCGGTACACCGGCTATGTTTCCGACCTGATTACGCAATTCGCTACCGGCTGGCTCGAAAAACGGGACAACAGCAAACCATTTTTCCTGATCGTCGGCCATAAAGCCACTCACCGCGAATGGATGCCCGATTTGCAGGACCTCGGCGCTTACGACGATGTGACTTTCCCGCTGCCATCGACATTCTATGACGATTATAAGGGCAGGAAAGCCGCGGCAGACCAGGATATGACCATCGATAAAACCATGCGCATGAAGTTGGATTTGAAAGTAGGCGTGGATTATGAAAAGGATTTTCTCTATAATCGCCTCAATCCGGAGCAGAAAAAGGTGTTCAAAGCCTATTACGATAAGGTTTCCAAAGAAGTTACCGACAAGAACCTGACAGGTAAGGCATTGGTGGAATGGAAATTCCAGCGCTATCTACGCGATTATTTTTCAACGGCCAATTCACTCGACCGCAATATCGGCAAGCTCCTTGATTATCTCGACAAAAGCGGCTTATCCAAAAATACAGTGGTAATATACGCTTCCGACCAGGGTTTTTACCTCGGCGAGCATGGCTGGTTCGACAAGCGGTTTATTTATGAAGAATCGCTGAAAACTCCGTTTGTAATCCGCTATCCCGATGTGATCAAGCCTGGAACCCGGGTAAACGACCTGGTAGTGAATATCGACTGGGCTCCGACCGTGCTGAATATCGCGGGCGTACCGACGCCCCCGGACATGCAGGGGAAATCGTTCTTGCCGTTGCTGAAAACCAATAACGCTGCACGGGTGCCGTGGCGTAAAGAAGCCTATTATCACTATTACGAATTCCCGCAGCCGCACCATGTCTATCCGCATTTCGGACTGAGAACGGACCGTTACAAGCTGGCGTACTTCTATGGCGGTGCCGATTCATGGGAGTTGTATGACCTGAAAACGGACCCGAAGGAAGTTAAGAATATTTATGGTGTGAAAGGAACGGAAAAGCTCACAGCCGACCTTAAAGCGAAGCTGAAAGCATTAATGAACGAATATAAAGACGACGAGGCATTGCAAATCCTCGCAACAGCCAAACCCTGACCAGCGTGACGAACACCGGATACGACGCGATAGTAGTAGGGGCCGGTCCGAACGGGCTCGCGGCTGCTATCACTTTACAGGAGTCGGGGCTCTCGGTGCTGGTCGTAGAAGGGAAGGATACGATCGGCGGGGGAATGCGAACCGCAGAATTGACACTGCCGGGGTATCGCCATGATGTTTGCTCGGCGGTTCATCCGATGGCCTTGATGTCGCCATTCTTCGCGGGACTGCCGCTGGTGGATTTCGGGTTGCAGTTCGTTCAGCCACCGCACGACGCGGCGCACCCTCTGGATGGTGGCCGGGTAGCGGTGCTCGACAGGTCGGTGGAATCGACGGCCGCGCGGCTGGGCGCTGATGGTGCCGCCTATCGTAAATGGATGGGCAATTTGACAGAATCCATTCCCGGATTGCTGCCGGATTTGCTCGGGCCGCTGAAATGGCCTGCCAAACCTTTCCAACTGGCGGGCTTTGGGTTGCAGGCCTTGCCCCCGGCGAGCTGGACTGTCGGGAGGTTCAAAACGGCGGAGGCCCGCGCATTATGGGCCGGAATGGCGGCGCATTCGATCCAGCCGCTGGAAAACATTGCAAGCTCCGCATTCGGCATCATGCTCATGGCGGCGGCGCATATCAAAGGCTGGGTAATACCGGTGGGCGGCAGCCAACGCATTGCGGATGCATTGGGGGCCTATTTCCGGTCGCTCGGCGGGGAGATCCGGACGGGTTGGATGGTGAGTTCGATAGACGATCTGCCGCCGTCGAAAGTGGTGTTAATGGATGTTACGCCCCGTCAGCTCATACGGATAGCGGGCGATAAGCTTAGTTCGTCGTACAAAAGACGTTTGGGAAATTACCGCTATGGCCCGGGGATATTTAAAGTCGATTGGGCACTGGACGAACCAATACCTTTTTACCGCGAGGAATGCCGAAGTGCCGGAACCGTGCATCTGGGCAATACATTCGAGGAAATCGCGAGGTACGAACGGAATGTCGGGAATGGAAGGCGGGGAGAAAAACCTTTTGTTTTGCTAACGCAGCAAAGCGTTTTCGACCCAACCCGCGCCCCTGCCGGCAAGCACACGGCATGGGCGTATTGCCACGTCCCTCATGGCGACGACCGGGATATGACCGATGCCATCGAAAGCCAGGTAGAACGGTACGCTCCGGGTTTCAGTGACATTATTAAAGCAAAACATATCACGAATGCCAGCGCATTTGAAGAATATAACCCGAACTATGTTGGTGGTGACATCAATGGCGGTATTCAGGATATTTTGCAGTTGTACTCGCGGCCCGTGCTGAGTATTTCGCCTTACAGGACATCGGCCGGCAATATTTATATCTGCTCGTCGTCAACCCCTCCGGGCGGGGGCGTGCATGGGATGTGCGGGTACCATGCGGCGCGACAGGCGTTGAAGGATGTGTTTAAATTGGAAGTAAAAAAAGCATAATAGCGTTTCAGGAATATGGAGTTTTCAATAAAGGGCTTTTGTGGGCTGATAGGGATAATGGCTGTGGCTTTATGGGGCTGCGGAACCAAGCAAGCCGCCGAAGAGAAAAGGAAGGCCGATAGCCTCGCCGCCTGCATTGCCGACGGCATGCCATCCCGCGCAGGCGCGATCCGTAATGCAAGCCTGGCGACCGAAGGCGTGGGCGATACTACGGGAATGGTTTGGATCGCCGGTGGAAAGTTCCTGATGGGCGCCGACGAATTCCCCGATGCGCGCCCGATGCACGAGGTAACCGTGAACGGGTTTTATATCGATGCCCACGAGGTAACCAATGCCGAGTTTGCCGCATTTGTAAAAGCGACCAATTATAAGACCGTTGCCGAACGCCCGTTGAACCCGGCCGACTACCCCGGCGTGCCCGCCGACAAGCTGGTGCCCGGCTCCGCGGTATTCACGCCCACGCCTACGCGCGTGAGCCTGGATAACCCGCTGCAATGGTGGAATTACGTGCCCGGTGCAAATTGGGCGCATCCGGAAGGGCCTTCCAGCTCGGTCGAAGGACGCGAAAATTATCCGGTAGTACACATATCGTACGAAGACGCGGCCGCCTATGCCAAATGGGCTGGCAAAAGGCTTCCTACCGAGGCGGAATGGGAGTTTGCGGCGCAGGGCGGAAAAGGGAACCATACCTATTACTGGGGCGACCAGCTGAAACCGGGCGGCAAATGGGTAGCGAATATTTATCAGGGCAGTTTTCCGGACAGGAATACAAAGGAAGACGGTTATCTCACCGCAGCGCCGGTCAAATCGTTCCCGGCCAATCCTTATGGCCTTTATGATATGGACGGCAATGTGTGGGAATGGTGCGAGGACTTGTACCGCCCCGATTATTACCAGAAAAGTCCTGCCGTGAACCCGAAAGGGCCGTCGGACAGCTATGATCCCGACGAGCCGGGAGCCGTGAAAAGGGTGCAGCGGGGAGGTTCATTCCTTTGCAGCGATGATTATTGCATCCGCTACAAAGCCGGGAGCCGCGGAAAGGGCGAAGTAACCAGCGGAAGCAATAACCTCGGCTTCCGTTGCGTAATGGACAAAAAATGATGTGGTTACCTAACCGATAAAATTATGAGTATGCGCTTTCTGACCGTACCGGGGCTCGCGAGCTCAGGCCCGCAGCATTGGCAGACCATCTGGGAAGAGCAATATCCCGACCGTTTCGACCGCGTACAGCAGGCGAACTGGGACTGGCCCGTGAAGCACGAATGGGTTGCACAATTGCAAAAGCAGGTCAGCGAACTCACCGAGCCTACGATCCTCGTCGCGCACAGCCTGGGTTGCATTACCGTGGCGCATTGGGCACAGGAGTTTGGTTCGGAGCTGATCAAAGGCGCACTGCTGGTGGCGCCCGCCGATGCGGAGCTTTCGAAGCGCCTCAATTTCGTCGTCGGTTTTGCGCCCATACCCGTACGCACGATCCCTTTCAGGACGATCGTCGTGGCGAGTACCAATGACATTTATGCGACCATCGGCCGGTCGAAAGTATTTGCGGCAAACTGGGGCAGCGACTTTATCAACATCGGTAAAAAAGGCCATATCAATGCCGTCTCGGGATTGGAAGATTGGGTTGAGGGCAAGAAGATTCTGGAACGGTTCGAGGGCGTGCAGTTGCTCGAAAGCGAAGCAACGCGCCCCTGACAAACGACGTATAGGATTGTTAAAGCCTGTTAATGATTTGTTTAGTCCTTTAAATTCTTTATATCTTTCAAAACAATTCTTCTACACTTTAAACGATTGAAATTATTATGAAAAGAATGTTTGTACTTGCAGCAGCCGGTTTGCTTTTCAATGTTGCTGCTATCGCCAACGGTCCCGGAAAAAACGCCGCCGATAAAACGCTGAAGGTGGATACAAAAGCAAGCACGATCAACTGGGGAGCCAAAAAAAGTGACCGGAACCCACGCCGGAACCGTGCCCCTGGAAAGCGGGACGCTGATCGTTGATAATGACAAGCTGAAAGGAGGAAGTTTTGTAGCCGACATTAAATCCCTGGTGGTAACCGACGTGACCGACAAGGAAATGAATGGCAAACTGACCAATCACCTCAAAAGCGACGATTTCTTCTCGGTTGAAAAGCACCCGCAGGCGAAACTCGTGATCTCTTCGGTTACGCCGAAAGGAGGCAACGCTTACGACGTAACCGGCAAGCTGACCATCAAAGGCATTACCCAGGACGTGAAGTTTCCGGCGACGCTCACAGCCGATGCCAAAAAGGTAACCGCCAATGCCAAAGTGACGATCGACCGTACGAAATACGATATCAAATTCCGCTCGACGAATTTCTTCGAAAACCTGGGTGACAAGGCCATCGACAACGATTTTACACTAGATGTAAATCTGGTCGCGAACAAATAATCAGCGTATATTTAAAAGACATGAATCCGGTTTGAGCAATCAGACCGGATTTTTTTATTGGCGTTCCAGGCAGGTTCCGCAAGGGCTTAAATGCTTATATTTGAAAAATTTGATTTGATAACTGATAAAAATTCTATGAAAAATTTTATCGTTGGCTTCGCTATATGCGCATCGATTTTTACAGGCCGGGCATTGGCCCAAACCGAGAACCGGCTTCCCGAATGGGCTTTCGGGGGGTTTTAAAAGACCGGCGGGCGTCAACCCGGTCATTTCGCCCGATAGCACATCACGATTTTTCTGCCCCATGAACAAACGACCGGTCGATTGGGAATCGAACGACACGTTCAACCCCGCCGCTACCATTAAAAACGGCAGGATTGTCGTGCTCTACCGCGCCGAGGATAAAGCCGGTAAGGCAATCGGAATGCGTACTTCCCGGCTTGGTTATGCGGAAAGCGAGGATGGTATCCATTTCAAAAGAAGAAAAGAGCCGGTGCTGTTTCCGGCGGAAGACAGCCAGAAAGCCAATGAATGGCCCGGCGGTTGCGAGGACCCGCGCGTTGCCGTGACGGAAGACGGGTTGTATGTGGTGGTTTACACGCAATGGAACAAAGACAAAGCCCGGCTGGGCGTCGCAACCTCGCGTGATTTGCTGAAATGGGAAAAATACGGGCCGGTTTTCAGGGAGGCTTACGGAGGGAAATTTAACAATATCTGGACGAAATCGGGCTCCATTTTGACGAAGCTCGTGGGCGACAAACAGGTAATCGCGAAAATCAACGGCAAATATTGGCTCTATTTCGGCGAGGCCAATGTAAATGTCGCTACTTCCACCGACCTTATCAACTGGGAGCCTGTGGTAGATAGCAAAGGAGAGCTGGTCAATCTGATCTCGCCGAGAAAAGGTTATTTCGACAGTAACCTCACCGAATGCGGCCCGCCCGCCATCCTGACCGACAAGGGCATTGTGTTGCTTTACAATGGCAAAAACGATAAAGGCGAAGATGGTGATAAGCGCTTCACGCCCAATAGCTATTGCGCCGGTCAGGTGCTGTTCGATAAAAACGATCCTACGAAAGTCCTGGCCCGTCTGGATACGCCTTTCTTTCGCCCGATGGAGCCGTTCGAAAAGAGTGGGCAGTACGTCGCAGGGACGGTTTTCATCGAGGGAATGGTTTATTACAGGAAAAAATGGCTGCTTTACTACGGCTGCGCCGATTCACGCGTGGGAGTGGCTGTTTACGATCCGGCTGTAAAAGCCCCCGGCGACCCGTTGCCATAACGGCTGGCGTGAAGCCTTTGTGTTCATTCACACCAACTAGCAGGTTAGTACAGGATAGTGCATCAGATATTTTTAGGAATTTTTGGATATTAATTTCTGCTTTTTTAAGAGGGATTAACAGCCAAATATTCCCTTGCAATAAGGGAAGTCAGTTGTTCAGAAGTCACTAAACCTATAAATGCGATCAAAATGAGTTTCAGAATTATCAAGGCCGGAATGCTTCTGGCCGCCGTGATGACCCTCACCACCCAGGTCGACACTTTTGCCCAAAAAACCGAGAAAGGCTTTAAATCCATCTTCGACGGAAAAACATTGAAAGGCTGGGACGGCGATCCTAAATACTGGCGCGTCGAAAACGGCTGTCTGGTAGGCGAAATCACACCTGAGACACTTTTGAAGACGAACTCATTTATCATCTGGCGCGGCGGGGAACCCGCGGATTTCGAATTGAAAGGTTCGTTCAGGATCGCTCAGGCAGGTAATTCGGGTATCAATTATCGCAGCGAACAGCTCACCGACGTTCCTTTTGCCCTGAAAGGCTACCAGGCCGACATCGATGGTAAAAACAACTATACCGGCCAGAACTACGAGGAACGCAAGCGTACGACATTGGCTTACCGTGGCCAGAAAACGGTCATTAAGGAATATACCGGCGAAAAAACGCCGGAAGCCATCCGCTCACATGTGTCGAAGAATGCATGGACAGGCTTCGAGGTGGTAGGCTCCCTCGGTTCTTCTGACTCGTTGAAAGCATTGATCAAGAGCGAGGACTGGAACACATTCCATCTGGTAGTGAAGGGAAATCGCCTGCAACACTACATCAATGACGTCCTGATGAGCGATGTTACCGACAACGACACGGTAAATGGTGCCAGAAAAGGCCTTTTAGGAGTACAAGTACACGTAGGCCCGCCGATGAAGGTGGAATACAAAGACCTGCGCATCAAACAATATTAATGAAACATCGGCTGTCGGCTATCGGCCGTCGGCTTAATGTAAAACCTTTAACGCAAAGCTTATAGCCTAAGGCTTAAAGCGTAAAGCTTTAATAATGAATAAAATCGGATTTAATGTGCTGGCCTGGACGGCGGCAGTTTCGGACGACCTGTTCCCGATCATCGAAAGATTGAAAACGATTGGATACGACGGTGTCGAGTTTTATTTAGGCCCCCAGGAAGCCGCGGCTTATCAGCGGATGGGCAGTTTTGTCAAGGATTTGGGTCTCGAAACTACGGCGGTAATGACCCTTGGAGCCGACGAGAACCCGGTAAGCGATTCGGTAGAGGTACGCGAAAGAGCCCTGGATAAAATCAAATGGGCGGTGGACCGCGCGCACGACCTCAATTCAAAGGTCATTTGCGGGCCGTTCCATTCTGCGCATACCGTTTTCGTGAACCGGCCGGCCGAAGACCGTGAATACGCATTGGCGGGCGAAGTACTGAATGCGGCGGCCGATTATGCAGCTCAGGCCAATATCACATTCGCATTGGAAGCGCTCAACCGTTTCGAATGCTACCTGTGCAATACCATGGAACAGTTGCTCAAACTGGTGAAAGCGGCCGACCATCCGAACGTCCGCGCGATGTTCGATACGCACCATTCCAATATCGAGGAGAAAAGTTATCTGACTGCATTACAGACCATCGCGCCCGTGCTTGCGCATGTGCACATCAGCGAGAACGACCGCGGCACGCCCGGAACCGGCCAGGTGAAGTGGGACGATGCTTTCGCGGCGCTGGCGGCTATTAAATACGATGGCTGGCTGACGATCGAGGCATTTTCGCGCAACGACCCCGGTTTTGCGAATGCGATAGGCGTTTGGCGGGAATTCAACGAGCCATGGGATATTGCTGAAAATGGCTACAAGTTCATCCGCGAAATGAGCCTGAAACACGGGCTTTGATCAACCACATTCATTTCGGGTTTATGAAGAATCTTTTGAAATCAATGCTGGCATTCGGCATTGCACTGGTTACCTTCAACTCCAACGCACAGGATGATCCCGCGAAACACCGCGTGGTTTACAAGGGCGACAAGGGGCCGGGTGTGGGTAAGAATATCGTTTTCATTGCTACCGATCATGAGTATCGCGGCGAGGAGTCGCTTCCCGCACTAGCGCGTATTATGGCCAAACGTTACGGGTTTACATGCACAGTCGTGTACGCGCTCGACGAAAACGGCTATATCCTGCCGGGCAGCTCGAATGTAAAAGGCCTGGACGTGCTCGACAAGGCCGACCTGATGGTGCTTTTCATGCGTTTCGCGCATTTTGAGGATAAGGAAATGCAGCATTTCGAAAATTACCTCAAGCGCGGCGGCCCCATTGTGGCATTCCGTACTTCGACCCACGCATTCGATATCAAAAACGACCCGAAATGGGAGCATTATACCTGGAACTACAAAGGTCCCAAAACGGAATGGAAGGACGGCTTCGGTGAATATATTTTGGGCGAGACCTGGGTATCGCATTACGGCACGAACCATAAGCAATCTTCCAGAATAATTATCGACGAAGCACAGGCGAAGCATCCGATTATGCGCGGTGTGAAGGATATGTGGGTACAATCGGGTGGTTATACGGCCGCTCCGAAAGGAACTGTGCTGGCGAAGGGTGAGGTGCTGAACGGCATGACGGCCGATTCACCTGCCGACCCGACGAAGGAATTACTGCCCGTTGCCTGGATCCGCGACTATCAAATGGAAGGCGGCAAGAAAGGTCGCGCATTCACCACCACGCATGGTGCTTCTGAGGATTTGCTCAATGGAGGTTTCAGAAGAATGGTCGTGAATGCGATGTTCTGGGGACTGGGGCTTGAAAAGGATATTAAGCCAAACAACGACATTGCATTTGTAGGGCCTTATAAACCTACTACGTTCAATTTCAGCGGGTATAAGGCGAATGTGAGGCCATCGGACCTGGCCGGCTGGGATTCGCTGATCATGCCGGGCGAGGTGGTGAAAAAGAAGTCGAAGTGATTATCATATAATTGAAAATAAACTTTTTTTAATGTCTCAGCAACTTCCATTTCGCTTTGGATCAGAGGTTTATACCTGGTTCATGAGCAACAGCGGCCAGACACACCAGGGCCGGTTAGGACACATGATCGAAGTCATCGCGAAAGCGGGTTTTACGGGAATCCAACCGATTTTCACCTGGATGGGCGACCTCCAGGACCCCGACAGGCTTGAAGCTAAACTCAGGGAACAGGGTATCGAACTGGCGGCATTGGCCCTCGCACTGGAATGGAACGAAGCCGAGGAGACCGAGCGCGAGCGTGAAGTAGCCGACCACGCCATCCGCGTGTTGCAACGCTTCCCGGGCGCGGTGCTCAATACCGTACAAATTCCGACGGGAAGACATAACATCGAAGAGCGCCGGAAGCGCCTCGTGAACATAGTCAATACGGTATCGCGCCGTGCGGCCGACAAAGGCGTGCCATGCAGTTACCATCCCAACTCGCCGCACACATCCATTATCCGAACCGAGGAAGACTATAAAATCGTACTCGAAGGCCTGGACGCGTCGGTAACCGGCTGGACGCCCGATGTAGGCCATATCATCAACGGCGGAATGGACCCGCTGACAAAAATGAAGGAATATCAGTCGTTGATCAACCACGTGCATTACAAGGACTGGGACGGAAACCCCGAGTTTACATTGATGGGCAAAGGCAAGGTCGACCTGCCGGGCATAACCCAATGGTTGAAAGATATCAGCTATACAGGCTGGATAATTTGCGAGGACGAAGGCGAAGAAGCCCTCGAAGACCCCGATTTCGTGACCTTGCACGACGGCAAGTGGATTCGGGAGGAGCTGGTTCCGGGATTGCGATAGGCAGTAGGCTTTAAGCTGTAAGCCGTACGCTTAAAAACAGATTTTTAGAGATTGACAAGAAGGTTTAGGGTTATAGTTTATAGCCGGGTATTAACCGAGATATAATCAAGAAAACTAACAGCTTATAGCTTACGGCTTAAAGCATATAGCATCAATCATGCCTACAATAAAAACCAACGGTATCAACTTTTACTACGAAGAACGCGGGTCGGGTGAGCCTTTGCTGCTCATTATGGGTATTACTGCGCCGGGGGCGGTTTGGAATGTACACGTAGCCGATTGGAAACACCATTTCAGGTGCATTATCGGCGATAACCGCGGGGTGGGGCTGACCGATAAACCAGCCGGACCCTATTCTACCGAGCAAATGGCCGATGACTATGCAGGACTCCTGGACTCCCTGGGTTTGGAGCATGTGCATGTAGTAGGTTGCTCTATGGGCAGTACCATTGCCCAGCAACTCGCCATCCGCCATCCTAAAAAGGTGAGGTCGCTGGTACTGATGTGTCCGTGGGCGCGTTGCGATAATTATGCTAAGGGCCTTTTTCAGCATATTATGAACGCCAAGGCCCGTTTTCGGCCGGAGGAGTTCAGCTTGTATATTCAGTTGCTGATATTTTCCAAATCGTCGTGGGACGATGCAAAGCAGCATGAAGACCTCGAAAACGGCCGGAGAATAGACGCTTTCAACCCGTTTCCCCAGCCGTTGCATGGCTTGGAAAGTCAGGCGGCAGCTTGTATCAATCATAATGCATTGCCAGATCTGGGCAGGATCAATGTGCCGACACTGGTGATCGGGGGTAGGGAAGACATTTTTACGCCGGTTTGGATGGCCGAAGAGGTCGCTGGCGGTATTCGGGGCGCCGAGCTATTCCTCTACGATAAGCTCGGACACGCCTTCCATTTTGAAAGTACGGAAGATTTCAATGCCCGTGTAAGGAACTGGCTGAGCCGCGTACCGGTAGCCTGATCCGGCATTTTTTCAGTTAAAAACATTAAAACAAGGCATTTTGCGCCTTTTTCGGGTTAGACAATTATCAGTTTAATTAAGATATAATGGATATCGGCGATTCGAAAGGTACTGAAAAGCACGCGGAAGACCGGAAAGTAACGGACTGGGTAACCAAAGTATCGAACCACATCCAGGTAGGCGGCATCGAAACTTCCGTGCTGGATAACGGTGCTGGTCGTGGTACCCGCATCGCATGGATCAATACAGGCGGCGGACTGCGTTTCAAAATCGTGATCGACCGGGCAATGGACATTGCCGAGGCGTTTTACAACCAGCATAGCCTGGCGTGGATCAGTCACGGCGGCATTACTTACCCGCAGCCGTTTTCGGATAAGGGCATCGATTGGCTACGCACATTCGGAGGCGGCCTGCTAACCACCTGTGGCCTCTCGCACGCGGGCGGGCCCGAGTCGGACAGCTTCGGCGACCGCGGCTTGCACGGATTGATCAGCAATCAGCCTGCGGAGATCGTTTCGATTATCCAGCCCGATTTGCGCGCAGGGAAATATGAGATGAGCATTACCGGCATAGTCCGGGAAACGCGTCCGTTTGGGCCTAGCCTGGAATTAAAAAGGACCATTTCTGCCACATTAGGCGAGGCCAAACTACGTATTCACGATGAGGTAATCAATAAAGCCAATACAGCCGCCCCACATATGCTGCTGTACCATTTCAATTTCGGCTGGCCGCTTGTGGACGAAGGGGCCGACATTCTCTGGAACGGCAAATGGTATCCGCGCTTTGGCGACGAGAATGCCAAGATTTTCAGGGAGGGGAATGCATTTAAAAAGGTACCCGCCCCTTTGGAATCACACCTTGGCAGCGGAGAGGAAGTGGCATTGATCGATGTGGAGGCCGATATTTTCGGCGATAGCATTTGCGGCTTGCACAATGAGAAGCTGGGACTGGCCGTCGCATTGAAATTCAAAAAAGAACAATTACCGTGGCTGGCCAACTGGCAGCATTGGGGCAAGGGTGAATATGTGACCGGAATCGAACCAAGCACGCACCCGCTTTCAGGGCAGGCAAAGGCAAGAGAAGACGGGACGCTGATTTTCCTGCAACCGGAAGAGACGCGTGAATACGATCTGGAACTGAGCGTGATGACGACGAAAGAGGAGATCGGGGAATTTGAATTGAAGGTAAATGTATCGTAGACAAATCTTACGGTGCGCTGCACCTTGCTATTCGTTTGTCAATGCATTTAGCTACAATTATCAGGGTGCTCTGCACCTGCGCAAATCGGCAGGTGCAGCGCTCCAATGCTTGTGACGAATAATAATTAGGTAACGGTGCTTCGCAAAGTCGGAAAGTGCGACGCACCGTAATATTTGTAGACGGGAATTATCAGAGTGGCTCTGCATTCATGCAAAAACGGGAAGGTGCGGAGCACCGCAATATTTGTAACCCGAAAACGCATCGAATTTCGGGCGGGTGAATGTGCAAATACAAAATGACTACCGGTGCGGTGCACCATAATATTTGTAACCAAAAACCAATTTTTTTAATACAAAAACAATGGGACTTTCTAGTATAGCTGAGAAGGCGTTGGAGCAGGGAAAAGGCATTTTGCGCCTGGCGCCGACATGGGTGCCGCGTTCGTTTTGCGTTCCCGGCCGCAGGATCAAGTTGCACCCCGACGATTATTACGTGCTGGGTGGAGAACGTGGTGGCATCGACGAGCGTTGGTTGTCATCCACAACGCCTGCGGAAAATGGGCCGCTTACCGGCGAAAATGAAGGTTTGAGCCAAATAGTTTTTGAAGATGAATCAGGGGTTCAAAAAGTGACATTGCGGGACGCGGTAGATGAGCTGAAAGGCCAAATTATTGGCGACAGGCTTTGGGATCAATACAAGAGCTGGCCCATGTACTCCAAGTTTTTTGATAATATGGGGCCGCTTCCGCATCATATTCACCACAGGGATGAGCATGCCGCCATGGTGGGCCAGAATGGAAAGCCAGAAGCCTACTATTTCCCGCCTCAATTGAACAATCATGGCGGCGATTTTCCTTACACATTTATCGGTATCGCACCCGGTACTACCAAAGAGCAGATCAAAGAGTGTCTGATGAACTTCACCAAAGGCGACAATAAGATTACCAATTACTCCCAGGCGTTTCGTCTGGAGCCGGGAACAGGCTGGGATATACCTCCCGGCATGTTGCACGCGCCGGGCAGCTTGTGTACTTATGAGCCTCAAAAAGCATCGGATATTTTTGCGATGTATCAATCGCTTGTCAATGAGGCTGTTATTCCGGAAGAGTTGCTCTGGAAAGGAACGCCGAAAGACAGAATTGGCGATTATGACCTGCTGATGGAAGTGATCGACTGGGATTTGAACGTAAATCCTAACTTGATGGAAAAGCATTTCATGCGCCCGAAACCGGTAAAAGATGCCGCAGAGATGGCGGAAGAAGGATATAGTGAAAACTGGATTTGCTATAAAAGCGAGGCTTACAGTGCCAAGGAACTCACCGTTTTTCCCGGACGGACTGTAACCATCAAGGATGCCGCTGCATACGGAATGATTGTGATGCAGGGCCACGGCAAGTTCGGTGTCTGGGATATTGAAACCCCCGCACTGATCCGCTACGGGCAGTTGACCAACGACGAATTCTTCATCAGCGAAGCTGCCGCGATCGAAGGCGTTACGATCAGTAACCCGTCGACCACCGATCCGATTGTGATTTTGAAACACTTCGGTCCGGGTAATCCTGATTTGGTATTGTAGAGGCTTTAAGCTATAAGCAATAGGCTGTAAGCTCAATCAAGCACAAGCCTATTGCTTAAAGCTTATAGCTTATAGCTTTTTTTCCACCAGGCCAAGAGCTTACAGCCTAAGGCTTACAGCTTAAAGCCCTTATCTCTTAAACCATGCCTGAAAATAACTTCCCTAAACTCCACAATGCCACATGGCCTGGTATTGTGGGCAAAGGTTCCGACTCGGAGCCGATCATTCCTTTTGATACGCTTCTTGAAAAAACCGCCGCCGCCGAGGTAGACGGTGTGAAGTTCGACGGTGTCGATATCGGTCTTTTCGACGAGCATATCGGCGAATACCTGAATAGTGCCGATGGCGGCAAACGCCTCGCCGATAAGCTGGCCGGATTTAACCTCGAAGCGGGTAGTCTGGTGGCGAACGTATGGGCAGGTTCTGCCATGGGTAGCAAAGAGGCCCGCGATACGTTTGTGGAGCAGGTGCGGAAGGCCTGCGAATTTGGCAAGCAGTTGCGCGAAGCGGGTATCCGCAAAGGCGGCGTGATCCGCATCGACTCGGCGGCTTCACCGGAAGCATGGTCGGCCGATCCTGCCGGTAATACGAGGCTGATCGCCGAAACTTTCAGACGTGCCTGCGACGTAGCGGCCGATTTCGACGAAAAACTGGCTGCCGAAGGGGAGATCTGCTGGGGCGGTATGCACAGCTGGAAAGCGATGCTCGATACTCTCGAAGCGGTGGATCGCCCGAACATCGGTTTTCAGGCCGATATGTCGCACACATTCCTTTACCTGCTTGGCTACAATGCGCCGGAAGACCGCATTCTGCCAGCCGATTTCGAATGGAGCGATCGCGCTGCACTTGACGAGGGCTTCAAGAAAATGACGGCGGCGCTTCGTCCCTGGACTATCGACTTTCACGTAGCCCAAAACGACGGAACCGTTCACGGAACCGGCTCGCACGACAAAACGGGCCGCCACTGCCTTGCCACCGATCCAAACGGAAAACTCGACATCGTACATCACGCGGGCTATTGGCTCCGCGACGAAAACGGCAACCTTACAAAGGCATTCCGTCACATTTGCTGGGACGGCTGTATGTTCCCGAACGAGGTAATGTACAAGCAGCAGACCTGGAACGACATCCTCGCCGCATTGGTAGCAGTACGCAATGCGCATGGATGGATAGCGTAGAGGCAATAAGCAATAAGCAATAGGCTTTATGCTTTTTGCTCTGCTTAAAGCATATGGCTTACAGCCTAGAGCTTTTCAAAATATTCCAAACCTAAGGCTTAAAGCTTAAAGCTTACAGCCTAAAGCATCAGACAAAAATGTCAGAAAAAAAGCAAATCCGCGTTGCGCTGATCGGTTCCGGTTTGATGGGCCGCACGCATACCAATGGTTATAAAAGAATCGGGGACTTTTTCCCTGAACTCGAATACCGCCCGGTGTTGGCGGCAGTTTGTTCCCGCAATGAGGAGAAAGTGAAGGCTTTCGCCGAACAATGGGGCTATGAATCGTATGAAACCGACTGGCGCAAAATCATCGAGCGCGACGATATCGACGCAGTGGACATTTGTACGCCGAACGACACGCACGCTGAGATCGCGTTGGCGGCCGCGGCGAAGGGCAAGATGGTCCTCTGCGAAAAGCCCCTCGCACGCACGCTTGCGGAAGCAAAAACAATGGTAGACGCCATTGAGAAAGCGGGTGTTAAGAACACTGTCTGGTACAACTACCGCCGCGTGCCTGCCGTGACTTTGGCGAAACAAATCGTTGATTCAGGTAAACTGGGGCGCATTTTCCATTATCGCGCCAACTTCTTGCAAGACTGGACGATCAGCCCGGATGTACCGCAGGGCGGAGCCGCTACGTGGCGACTGGATGTGGATGCGGCGGGTTCCGGCGTAACCGGTGACTTGCTGGCACACTGTATCGACACGGCAATGTGGATCAATGGTGGTATCAAAGATGTGTCGGCTGTGGCTGAGACGTTTATTAAAGAGCGCAAGCATACCGGTACCGGTCAGGTTCAGAAAGTAGGCATCGATGACGCCTGTATTTTTCACTGCCATTTCGACAATGGCTCGCTGGGCCTGTTCGAATCGACCCGTTATGCACGTGGCCATAAGGCGCTTTATACATTCGAAATCAACGGTGAACATGCATCTATCCGCTGGGATCTGCATGATATGAACCGCCTGGAATACTTCGATCACGACGACCAGTCGATCGTTCGCGGATGGCGCTCGATCCTCGTTACCGACGGCGACCAGCCTTATATGAAGCGCTGGTGGATTCCGGGAACTAGCATTGGTTACGAGCATTCATTTGTACACCAGGCCGCCGATTTCTTCGAAAGCCTGCAAACCGGCAAACCCTGCTCGCCAACTTTCCGCGACGCCTACGAAACACAAAAAGTGTGTGAAGCGGTATTGGAATCGGCGGCTTCCAAAAGCTGGAAGGAAACCGGCGTACATTGGGAAGGATAATCCTGTGACGCATTCCATATCTGAGGCTTTAACCGGGTTCCGCAGCACGGGACGAGGTTGAAGCCTCAGTTTCGATACCGCTATGTCTGATTATTTGCTGAGGGTTAGGGAAATTTCCAAGTCGTTTGCCGGCGCCAAAGCGCTGGATAATATCCGTTTTGACTTGAAAAAAGGCGAAGTACATGCCTTAATGGGCGAAAACGGAGCGGGAAAATCGACCTTTATGAAAATACTGGTCGGTCTGGTCGCACCTGATTCCGGTGAAATTTTGCTTGAAGGTGAAAACCTGGTAGGCAACAATGTAAACGAGACTTTGAAAAAAGGCATTTCCATGATCCACCAGGAAATCCTGGTTGTACCGGAGTTGACCGTCGCCCAAAACATTTTTCTGGGAAGAGAACGGGAGCTTTCGGGCAAAAGTGGCGTGCTTTCGGGTTGGTTGAATGATTCGGAGACCAACCGGCGGGCGGCGGCGTTGCTTGGCCGAATGGGGGTTGATATAGCCCCAAAGGCGAAGATGAAGCACCTCAGCGTAGCGCAAATGCAAATGGTCGAGATCGCGAAGGCTATTTCGAACAATGCGAAGGTGATCATCATGGACGAGCCGACTTCGGCGATTTCGGACAAGGAGGTGGCCACATTGTTCCAGATCATCGGCGACCTGAAAGCACAGGGCGTCGGTATTATCTATATTTCCCATAAAATGGACGAGATATTCCGGATTTCGGATACCGTGACTGTGCTGCGCGACGGGAAATATATCAACACCAAAAGTGCCGCCGAGCTAGATCAGAATGCATTGATCGCGATGATGGTCGGACGGGAGATCGATCAGATGTTTCCCGAAGCTACACAGCCAGCAGGCGGAGAAGTGCTTTCGGTCCGCAATTTGAGTCGTGCCGGCAAGTTTGCGAATATCAGTTTTAGGGTTAAAGCAGGGGAAATCCTGGGGTTGGCCGGTTTAATGGGAGCAGGCCGGACTGAAATAGCAAGGGCTATTTTCGGTTTGGACCAATGGGACGAGGGAGAGATCACGATCAAAGGAATGTCGCTGAGAGCTCGGACGCCGCGCGAAGCGATCGACAAAGGCATCGGCTATGTGGGTGAAGATCGGAAAGGCTTAGGGTTCATTCCGAGCATGTCCGTCAAAGACAATATCACGCTTTCCAGCATTAATAACCACCGCAAAGGCGGTTTTATAGATACACACAGCGAGCAATCGGTCACCGGAAAAATGATTGCCGATCTGAAAATCAAAACGGCCGGTACCGGGCAGCAGGTTGCACATTTGAGCGGCGGGAACCAGCAGAAAGTAGTCATAGGCAGAGTGTTACTCGCTTCGCCAGATCTCATTATCCTCGATGAACCCACCCGTGGTGTGGATGTCGGGGCGAAATTTGAAATTTATAAATTGATCCGCAGCCTCGCCGACCGGGGCATGGCGATCATCATGATATCGTCGGAACTACCGGAAATCCTGGGCCTGAGCGACCGGATCCTGGTTTTATCCAAAGGAAAACAAACCGCGCTGCTATCGAAAGCGGAAGCGACGCAGGAGTTGATTATGAAATATGCGGTAGCGTAGCGGATGTTACTATAAGCAATAAGCTATAAGCAATAAGCTTTAAGCTTACAGCCCCATTAACAAACTTAAACAGTCCGACAGCCGAAGTACCCTATGAACCGATTCTCCAAACTGGGCCAATACGGCATTTTTCTCGCATTTGCACTAATATGCCTCGTGCTGGCATTGAGTACGCCGAAATTTTTCACGGTTTCCAACTTGCTGATCATCGGTAACCAGGTATCCATCAATGCCTTGCTGGCATTCGGGGTAACATTCGTGATCATAACCGGGGGGGATCGATTTGTCGCTGGGTTCAATGGTAGCGGTTACCGGCGTTGTGGCGGCCTCATTTGCGCATCCTGATACCTACCCGCTGATTGTGCCCTTGTTGACCGGCCTGGCGGCGGGTTCGGCGATGGGTGCATTTAACGGGCTGGTTATTACAAAAAGTAAGGTACCGCCATTCATTGTGACGTTGGGAACCATGACGATCGGTCGGGGGCTCGCGTTGATTTTGAGTAAGGGAAGGCCTATTTCTAACTTGTCCGATGAATTCAACTTTATCGGTGGCGGGAATATCGCCGGCATTCCGTTCCCGATTATTGTGCTCGTGATCGCCTTCGCGGCATGTTCCGTTATTTTGAACAGGACTATTCTCGGGCGCTACATGTATGCGGTGGGAGGTAACGAGCCGGCGGCGCGTGCATCCGGGATACGGGTGAGTCGCGTGAAAATGTGGGTATATACCATTTGTGGTCTGCTTTCTGCAATGGGAGGCATATTGCTCACTTCCCGCATTACAACCGGCCAGCCAAATGCCGGGGCGGGTTTCGAGCTCGACGCCATCGCGGCCGCCATTATCGGTGGTAGCAGCACATCGGGCGGTACCGGGACTATGACCGGCACGTTGATCGGCGCACTGTTGATCGGCGTGATCGGCAACAGCCTGGATTTACTGAATGTGAGCTCCTACTACCAGCAGGTTGTGATGGGCATGATCATCATTGGAGCGGTGGTACTGGATGGGGTTGGGAAGAGGGATTGATTGAAGGAGAGGACGGAGGAAAGTAGGGAAATTTGAATTGATTTTGAAATACTAAAACATAGATGCGAAGCCGGAAGGTCGGCGCTTGGATAACTTATGAAACGCAATGCAATTTTTGCGGCACTGATCGCCGTTACGATATTGACGGGGTGTAGTCCATCTTCCGATAAAGGGTCCGGTGAAGACAAACTGGTAATCGGCGCCACGATGTTGAGTATGCAGAACGAGTTCATCGTCAATGTGAGCGACGCTATGGAAGCGAAGGCTAAGGAAATGGGGGTCGAGCTGGTTACCGTTGATGCGGAGCGTTCCGCTTTGAAGCAAGTGGAGCAGGTAGAAAGCTTCATTGGCCAGGGTGTAGACGCTATTATCATGAATCCCTGTGAGGTAGAGGCGAGTTCACCGGCGGTTAAACTCGCAATGGACGCAAAAATCCCGATTATTAACGTCAATTCGGAAACATCGGCCAAACCGACGGCATTCGTAGGCTCGGACGACACCGAATCGGCACGTATTGCCATGAAATACATTGCGGAGAAATTAGGCGGTAAAGGGAATGTGTTGATGATGCATGGTTTTATGGGCCAGGCAGCGCAAATCAAGCGCGACAATGGTGCAAAGGAAATCCTGAAAGCCAATCCCGGTCTGAAACTGCTGGCGGAGCAATCTGGGGAATGGGACCGCGCAAAAGGCATGTCGCTGGCTGAGAACTGGATACAGTCCTATGGCGATAAGATCGACGCTATTTTTGCTCAAAACGACGAAATGGGCATGGGGGCCGTAAAAGCGCTGGAAGCCGCCGGCTTGAAGAACAAAGTACTGGTCGTCAGCGTCGACGCCATTCCCGATGCGTTGCAGGCAGTGAAAAAAGGGACGTTGGATGCCACCGTTTTTCAGAATGCGAAGGAACAGGGCGAAAAAGCGATAGAAACAGCCGTAAAAGCGGCTAAGAAAGAGCAGTTTGAAAAAGAGGTGCTTATTCCTTTTCAACTGGTGACGAAGGAGAATGTCGGGACGTTTTTGAAGTGAATAATTTTCATGGAGTTGAGATCAATCAGTTTTGACGATAATGGCTATCTCGTCCCCGACGAACTGATAGATATTCCATGGAGCTATTTTGAACAGATTTTTATATTCAACCATCAACGGGCTGAATTAGCGATACAATTGAAGGAATTTGTGTTCAGCGTAACTGGTTGGAACATAAATAGATTACAGATTTGGGTTGACGGTTCTTTCATAACACTCAAACCGCATCCAAACGATATCGATTTGGTTTGTTTTGTGGATAGTGTCTTTTATGAGTCCAATCAAGCGCGACTTTCCCAAGCTTGACATCTATTTTGTCAAAAACTATCAAACCGAGCATCCCAAGTACTTTTTGACTAACTTTGATAAACTTGATTGGCTACATTTTCTGACCAGGGATCGTCAAAACAGAAGAAAGGGATTGTTAATGTGCTATTATCATGAGACCGTTCGATCAACTTCAAACAGAAATACAGGATACGCTTGAGAATATCATTCGGGTGAATGCTTCTATCGCCAGGCATGAAACCCAGGAACAGCCTGACGAGCTAGCTATCGCGCAGTTCGAAGAGATTAAGCTGCAATTCACGGAGCATTTGGTAAAGCTATTAGCGCAGATGGATATTATATTAAGGGTCGCTGCGTAAGATATCGGGATATTACTTTATCGTTTTTTTTCCTGCTAAATAATCCCCCTTAAAAGTAAAACGCCACGCTCTCCGCACTTTTACCGCCATATGGCGTTTGCCAGTTTTCCTGAAACCAATCAAAATCACGAATGAACACTTTCAATATCAACCGCCGTAGTTTCCTTCACGGGGCCACGGCTGCATTGGCACTTTCAACTTTCGGAGCGCAGGGAATGGACCTGATCAACCCGGCCAAAACATGGCGCGTAGGGTTAATTGGCACGGGTTGGTATGGAAAAAGTGATCTTTTCAGGCTGATCCAGGTCGCGCCGGTAGAAGTGGTCGCGCTGTGCGATGTAGATAAAAACCAACTGAATGAAGCGGGCAAGCTGGTGAGCCAGCGGCAAAAGTCGGGTAAGACGCCGAAGTTGTACGGCGATTACCAGAAAATGCTGGCGGAAAATGAAATGGACATCGTCCTGATCGGCACGCCCGACCATTGGCATGCGCTGCAAATGATCGACGCGGTAAAGGCGGGTGCGCATGTGTACGTTCAAAAACCGATCAGTGTGGATGTAATGGAAGGAGAAGCAATGGTGGCGGCTGCCCGTAAGTACAAAAAGGTAGTGCAGGTAGGAACGCAGCGTAAAAGCACGCCGCATTTGATCGACGCCAAGAAAAATATAGTGGATGCGGGTCTCCTGGGCAAGATATCGCATGTTGAAATGTGCTGCTATTACCACATGCGGGCTAACGGAAACCCGCCCGTCGAGGCAGTGCCCGATTACCTCGACTATGAAAAATGGACAGGTCCGGCTCCGTTGCGGCCTTACGACGGCTCGCCCCATATCCGCTGGTGGCGCACGTTTATGGAATATGGCAACGGCATTACCGGCGATATGTGTGTACATATGTTCGATACGGTACGCTGGATGCTGAAACTGGGCTGGCCAAAAAAAATTACGTCGACGGGTGGTATCTATGTGCAGAAAGAAGGTAAGTCTAATATATCCGACACACAATCAGCGATTTTCGAATACGACGGGCTGAATTGCGTCTGGCAGCACCGCACCTGGGGAACGCCCAATAACCCGGATTATCCGTGGTCGTTTACTCTGTATGGCGAAAAAGGAACGCTCTGGGCGAGCACCATGGCGTACGATTTCATTCCGCAGGGCAAAGGCGAAAAAATCCACAAGGATGTCGTTTACGAAAAAGAGAAATATCCGGAAGACCTGAAAGAGGACCGGATAGAGCTGAACGCGGCACCCGCTACGCGCCTGCACATGCTCGATTTTCTGAATGCGATCGAGAACAACGGCAGGCCGGTCGCCGACATAGAGGAGGGCCATATTTCGACGGCAAGCTGCATTTTGGCAAATCTTTCGATGAAAACAGGTCGTTCGATTGTTTATGACCCAATAAAACGCGAAATTGTGGGGGACAGAGAGGCTAATGCCCTCCTGGCCCGTGCGTACCGGGCACCCTACAAACATCCTGACTATAAGCACGTCTAGGATAGGTATTTAAAGTTCGTGGTCCCTATATATTCCCAGTACATCGCGTCCGGCAAAATCCGGGCGCGTTTTTGTTGATGGCACGGTATTTTTCAATGCCGCGGCTGCAACAGAAAACCGTTCGCGGAGGTATAAGGGAAAATGAGGGTTTATGGCCTGTGCAAACGTTTGAAATGATTTGAAATAAGTAATTGTTTCCGTCAATATATCAGTTTTGTTTGTTTAAAAGTTAATTAGATGTTTCACGGATATTTAAACCATTTACCCCGTGAAACTGTCAGAGTAGTACAACAAAACCAAACGTTAAAACACAATGAAAACCATAGCGAAGTTGATAAAGTCCGCCGGCGTGGCGGTTGTGGCGGGTGTGTTCATCATGGCTTGCAGCAATGCCCTTCAAGTCAGTTACGACTACGACTCCTCTGTGAACCTCAAACAATTCAAAACTTTTAAAGTAGAGGCTGAACATAACATGGAGCAGGACCCGTTGCTGGGTAGCGAGCTGAACAGACGCAGATTGGGCGATGCCGTGGTGGAGGTGATGGAAGCCAAAGGATATAAGCTGGACACCAAGAACCCTGAAATCGTCGTGCGTTTTATGACCGACGTGAAGGATCGTCAGCAAATCCGTTCCAACAATATGTACTCCCCTTACATGTGGTGGTATGGCGGTGCGAACAACATCTCGACCTACAACTACCAGGAAAGCCGCTTTATTCTTAACATCTATCAGAAATCGACTGAGAGGATGATCTGGCAGGGATGGGCATCCGGAAAAGTGAAAGCACCGACCAAGAAGGAAGATGCGAATGCGATGGTCCGCAACACCATGGCCGATATCCTGAGATCGTTTCCCGAGGCGACTGCCGATACTTACAGCAGGAAGTAATTTTAAGGGACGAGCAGTAATTCACAACAAAAATGCCGGGCTTACGTCCGGCATTTTTCATCTCGGATTGTTGCTGCCAACTACAAATCCTGCCCGTTGCGATATTCCTCCGACGCTTTCTTCACCACCGCGTCCCCGTCGTGCAGATCACCGAATACCTCAACCAAAGTATCGACCACGATGCCACGCTTCACAGGGACCCATTCCGCTTTTTTGGCTTTATCACGGATTACGAATACCTGCTCGCTGGAATTGACAACGGCAGTAACCGGTACGAATAAAGTGTTGGCCGTGCGCTCGGTATTGAGCTGCACCTGGGCGTACATGCCGGCTTTCAACTCATTTGAGCGGTTATTAACGTCGAATTCGGTCATCATCGAACGGTTTTCTTCGGACAATGTCCGGGAGCTGCGGGCGTAAACAGCTTTGTAAACTTTTTCAGGACTGGCGGAAACCGTGAAGCTGACCTCGCCTTTGTCCGGTATGGCGCTGGACATATTTTCGGGAATGGCGAGCGTCAGGCGAAGCCTGGTGTTGTCTTCCAGTATAAATAATGGTTTGGCGCCGCCTTCTCCGGGCCCTACGAGCGCACCGGGACTGATATTTCTTTCCGTAATGATACCGTCGAATGGCGCAGTTACGGTAAGGTAACGCGATAATTCGGTCTTGGTTTCCATGAATGACCTGGCCGCCTGCACATTGCCCTTGGCGACCGACATCGCCGCGCTATCTGCCGCAGCGCGTGCTTTGGCGAGGTCGAGCTCGTGGAGGGAAACGGCGCCTTCGGTGCGGTTTGTCTTTTGCAGGCGATTGTATGTCAATGCACTTGCCTGGTAGCGGGTGGTAATTTCGTGTAATGCGGCCTCGGCAGCGATAAGCTGCGCTTTGGCCTGGCTTAGTTCGGAGATGATTTCGGGTGCTTCCAGTACTGCCAGCACCTGGCCTTTCCTGACGATCGTACCACGGTCGACATTCACCGTTTTAACAAACCCCTTCACCTTCGGATGAATGCTTACCTTGTTCCAGGGCTTCAACTCGCCGGGCAATGCGATCTGCTTGGCCGGTTTCATACTTTTGACGAATGCCAATTCCACAACAGGTTCTTTAACCGGAGCCTTTACTTCGTGGCTTTCGCTCGTCTCGGCCGTACTGCTGCACGCGCTTATGCCCGCAGCGACGGTAATCAGTATCAAAATGGATTTCAGGGTATTCATAGAAACGGATGTTTGGAGTTTTTTACGGAAAAAATTGCTTTCGGGATCTTCGGGATCGAGGGATACCGAATTGATGGACGCTTTGCGCTGTACGAGGGTAAAAACGGCCGGCAGAATCAGCAGCGAGGCTAATGTGGATGCAATGAGCCCGCCGATAACAGCCTGGCCGAGCGGTGCGATCTGGTCGCCGCCTTCGCCAAGGCCCGAGGCCATTGGTACCATACCGGCGATCATCGCGATACTCGTCATTAGGATAGGCCGGATCCGGCTTCCGGCCGCGAGCGTTACGGCTTTACCGGCATCCCGCAATTTCAGGCGCAGGTTCTCCGCATTGGTTACCATCAGGATCGCATTCGCCACGGATACCCCGACGGACATGATCAGACCCATATAAGATTGCAGGTTCAACGTCGCGCCGGTCAGCAATAGCAAGCCGATCGAACCTACCACCACCGCGGGAATGGTAGAAAGTACCACCAGCGACAATTTGAAAGATTGGTAAGTAGCGGCCAGCAGCAGGAACATGATCACGACGGCGATCAGCAGGCCCGTCTGCAAGCTGCTCAACGTCTCGGTCAGCAGGTCGGTTTGGCCTTTCAGTTCTACAATTACCCCACGTGGCGGCTCGCCCGCATTCTTGATGGCCTTACGGACGGCGGTAGTGGCGGCGCCGAGGTCTTTTTTGTGAATGTTGGCGGTGACAGTCACGAGGCGGTTAGGACCGGCGCGGTCGTATTCGCCCGGGGCGGTTTTTTCGGAGAATGTGGCCACATCGGCGAGCAGCGGATTGCTGACGCCGGTTTTCAACGGAATGGTACCGATGTCTTCCACGGAGGTCATCTGATATTCGGGGATCTGAACCTGCACCTGGTATGCGAGCCCTTTCGCATCGTCGAGCCATAGGTTTTTATCCGTAAAACGGCTGGAAGAAGTCGCGGCGACCATCGACCGTGCCACTTGCGTGGAGGTGATTCCCAGTTGTCCGGCCCTTTCGCGGTCTATTTTTACGTCGAGAATGGGGTATTCCAATGGTTGTGCGATCTGCACGTCGCGCAGGAAGGAAATTTGCTGCATTTCTTTCTGAATTTTACGAGCGAACCTTCCAGCTTCTTCCACATCTTTGGCGGCCACGCTTACTTCGATCGGAGTCGAGGCCCCCTGGCTCATGATTTTGTCGACCAGCTCGATGGGTTCGAAAGAAATGGCCAGATTGGGAATTTCCCTGCCGATTCTCGCCCGTAGTTTTTCTTTCAGCGCATCCATTCTGACAGGATAGTCCTCTTTTAGCGAAACCTGCAAAACCGCCTCGTGCGGGCCGCTGTTGAATACGAAAATGTTCGAAGTACCGTAACTGGAAGGTACGGTGCCCACGTAAGCCGAGGATATTTCGACATTTTCTTTTCCGACTTCGGATTTAATCAGCTCCAATACTTTCAATGTAGCTTCTTCCGTGCGCTCCACGCGTGTGCCGTCAGGAGCGCGCATCCGCATCTGGAACTGGTGACTGTTGGCCTTGGGTAGAATGTCCGTTCCGATGAGGAAGAACCCGCCGACGATCAATGCGATGGTGCCTGTCAGGTAAACAGGCACGACGAGGCGCTTGCTCATGATGCCGTTCAATACCCGCAGGTATTTCAGTTTGAATTTTTCGAAACCGGTCGGAGGTAGCGACGGATGGGCGCCCTCCTCGATCACGTCGTCGATTTCCCGGTTATCGAGTGCAAGGGTAGGGGCTTCGTGGTGCGGATGGTCTTTCAGAAGCCAGTTGGAAAGCACAGGTACCAATGTCTGCGAAAGTAGGAACGAAGCGATCATCGCAAAGCCTACGGCCAGCGATAGCGGCAGGAACATCGATCTTGGAATACCATTCATCACAAACGACGGGGCAAATACGGCCAGGATCGCGAGCAAAATCAGGAACTCGGGAAATGCGATTTCCTTACAAGCGTCCCAGATAGCCTGTTCCTTCGGTTTACCCATTTCCTGATGCTGGTGAATGTTTTCGATCGTTACGGTAGCCTGGTCGACAAGCACGCCGATAGCCAATGCCAGCCCGCTCAGTGTCATAATATTGATGGTTTGTCCGAATAAATTCATCAATATGACCGCCGAGAGGATGGAAATAGGAATGGTGACGATCACAATGATCACGCTCCGCCAGTCTTTCAGGAAGAGCAGCACCATCAAACCGGTTAGCAACGCTCCGAGAATACCCTCCGTAATGAGGCTTTTCAACGAGTTGGTCACATACACCGACTGGTCGAATTCGTAGGAAATCTTCACGTCTTCCGGCACGGCATTTCTGAGTTGCGGCAATGCGGCGCGGATGTTGTTTACGACATCGAGCGTGGAAGCGTCCGATTTTTTAACCACCGGGATATAAACCGCACGGCGTCCATTGATCAGCGCATAACTCACCGTCACGTCGGCCCCGTCTTCTACCACGCCTACATCGCGGATGAACACCGTAGGGCCGGCACCGACACGGATCGGAATATTCAGAAAGTCTTCCGGCTTCTTGATGAGCGAGTTGACGGGCGTCATCAAAGTCTTATCGCCTACCCGGATGTTACCGGCCGGTGAAGGCTGGTTATTTGCGATGATCGATTTGATCACTTCCTCGGGAGTCAGATGATAGCTCCTGATCCGGCTCCGGGTCGACCCGCACGACGATCGTGCGCTGGTTACCACCGAATGGCGGGGGGCTCGATACCCCCCTCGATGCGGCTGAACATCGGACGCACCCGCGAAGAGGCAAAATCCTGGATTTCATTCAGCGATCGCGAGGCGCTTTCGAATACCATCTGGCCGATAGGCACCGAGCTGGCGTCGAAACGGACTACCTGTGGAGGCACGGTACCTTCGGGCATATAGGCCTTGGCGCGGGAGACGTTGTTGGCGACCTCCGCTGCCGCCTGCGCCATATCGGTGCCGGGATAGAACGAAAGTTTGATCAGCGACAAACCCTGGATCGTTTTGACGTCCACGTCGCGAATACCCGATACGTACAGAAAGTGGTCCTGGTAACGGGTGGCAATGAAGCCGTCCATCTGGTCGGGGGCCATACCTCCGTAAGGCTGCACCACGTAAATGGTCGGTAAATCGAGGTTCGGGAAAATGTCGACGGGGATACTCCTTATCGACAGAACCGAGAAAAAGAGGATGCCGATCACGACTACCACGATGGAAACGGGCTGTCGGAGGGCAGTTCTGATGAGTTGATACATAATGTTCGGATTTGTTTTGTCATGCTTCGACTGCGCTCAGCATGGCAGTTTGCGTATCACTGGGTTACTTGATTTAAGAACATGCTTAGATCACCGGCGGCGGCGGCTTTCAGCAGGAGCGAGCGCCACGCGTTGCCGTTGGTTACGAATTTGTCGACCTCGGCGCGGTTTAATGCGTTCACGCTTTGTGCCAGTGTGAAAAGGTCGGTCATGCCGCTCTGGTAGCGTGCTTCGGCCTGGTTGAATGCCCGTTGCGCGGCCGCGAGCTGCACGGGCGTGAGGCGTGCCTGTGCGAGCGAAAGCTGGAACTGCATTTCCGATTCACGCGCCTGGCGGTCGAGCTGGAGTTGTTGTGTACGGTATAGTGATTTGAAACGCTCGACCTGGAATTGCTCCGCCCGGTAATCGTTTCTCGCCCTGAAGATTCCGGTCAGATTCCAGCGGGTAGAAACGCCGAATAAATAATTGTAAACCTGGTATTTGACCCCGCTACCGAAGTCGGTGCGGAAGGAATCGTCTTTGTTCGAAACGCCCGAGCCGCGTCCCCATCCCGCCCCTACCAGCGAAATGGACGGCAGGTACGACCGTTTCACGGCCATACTGCGGGCCAGCGAAGCGTCGATTTGTGCCTGCGAGAATTTCAATGCCGGGTTTTTAAGGAATGAGGCTGTTTCGCCGGGTGAGGCGGGCAATTGGGAATAGAAACCCATCGTATCCACCTGAATGCTGTCGCGCAATTCGCCGGTCAGTTCCGAGAAACGCAGGCGCTGTGCCTTTTCGGCGCGCTGACTTTCCAGTAAAAGCAATTGTGCTTTGGCATATTCCGCCGCGGCAAGGGAGCTGTCGACGCCGGGCCGCATGCCGGAACTCACGGCGGCGTCCGTCACACGTTTGAAAACGGTAGCTCTTTCAAGGTTCTGTCGCTGCGCGTCGACGAGTTTTTGATTAATTAACAATAACAGGTAAGCATCGATAATCTTGACCTGATGCTGAAACAGTTCATTTTCATAATCGGCCTGGCTGCGGGCCAAATCTGCCCGGGCGGCATTGACGTGGGCATTTACCTTCCCGAAATTGAAAACCTTCCAGTCCACCATGGCCGTCGTGAAGCTGCCAAACGTGCCGGTGTAGTGGTTTTCGGGGCGGATACCGCCGGACGGTGACAATGCGCTGCCCTCGTTGGGCAGGAATGCGCCGGCTACGCTGTTACTTGTGCCGTAGGTATACTGGTCCTGCACGATAAACGCGGGCAGATAGTCGGTTTTGACGGATTTGATACGGTTTTCGGCGCTGCGGATTTCGGCCAGTTTGGCTTTAAGAAAAGGGAAGTTGCCTTTCCCCTGTTCGAGCGCCTCGTGCAGCCTGATCTGCTGTGCGTGCACGGGAATGTACGCGAGCGCGAGCATCAATAGCGCAGGCCATGTTTTTTTAAAGAGCCGGTGTGTGAAACTTTCCGGTGAATGCGCATTTCCCGGCGGAAACTGACTGGGAACGGGGTGATACTGGGAGTGCTTCATAATTCGGGTTAAAGTGATTTTTAGCCGAAATTAGAGCCCAATTCTGGAAACATTTGGGAAACAGAACCGTGCAAAGGACTGTTTACTACTTGTTTATCCCTTCCAAAATGTTTCCAGATTCGAACCGTATTTTTGTAAGGTATCTTTGAAAGCGGAATGAAAATATTAGTTGTAGAGGACGAAAAGGGACTTGCCGAAAGCATTACGGATTATCTCGCGCGCGAAGGGTTCATTTGCGAAGTGGCTAATACGTTCTGGCAGGCGGACGAGAAGATCAGCCTGTACCAATACGATTGCACCATTGTGGACCTTACGCTGCCGGACGGCGATGGCTTTGACATCATCCAGACGCTGAAAAAAATAGCGGCTGCCACCGGTATTATCATTATATCGGCCCGTAATACGTTGGAGGACAAGCTGAAAGGGCTTGAAATCGGTTCCGATGATTATATGACCAAGCCCTTCCACCTTTCGGAGCTGAATGCGCGGGTGAAATCGCTGATCCGGCGAAGGAACTTCGGGGGGAAACAACGATATGGTCTGGAAGGAGATCAGGGTTAATTTGCCGGCGCGGAAGGTTTTCATCAGGGATGCCGAAACGATGCTGTCCCGGAAGGAATATGACCTGCTGCTCTATTTTCTTTCAAATATCGACGTCGCATTAACCAAGGAATCCATCGCCGAGCATCTTTGGGGCGACAATATGGATTCTGCCGATTCGCTGGATATGGTGTATTCGCATATCAAGAACCTGCGCCGCAAAATCGTGGAAAAAGGCGGAAAAGACTATATTCAATCGATTTACGGGATAGGCTATAAATTCACCGCACCTTGAAACTCCTCGAAAAAGCCAGCCGCATTTACCTGATGGCCTCGCTGCTGATTTACGCAGCCGTCGGGATCGCCTTTTTCTGGATCATCAAATCGATGATCTACGACGAGGTGGAAAGCAGGTTGATGGTTGAAAAGCAGGACTTCGAAACGTACATCCGCAGTAACGATACCTGGACCAGCAATTCTTATTTTGTCGAAAACAAGATCGAAGTGGTGCCGGTGTACGGCAAGTTCAAAAACGAGGTCGTATTCACCGACACGCTTATCAGCAACCGATACGACGGGACCGCCGACCCGTTCCGGCAGCTTACCTTTTACACTTTAATCGGCGGCTCGCCCTACCGGGTCAGTATCCGGAAGTCGATGATCGAGTCGTATAAGCTGATCGAGGCTATTTCTGTGGCTATGATTGCATTCCTGGCATTGCTGCTGGTAAGTACGTTTCTTTTTCACCGCGTGCTGTCGGGCAAGCTCTGGAAACCGTTTTACGATTCCCTTGCCAGGATCAAGGATTTCGACTGGACCAAAAACAAGCCGCTGGAAACCGTACGGAGCGAAATTACGGAGTTCAACGAGCTGGGGGATGTAATGGAAAAAATGGCTTCGAAAATGCAGCACGATTACCGGAGCCTGCGGGAGTTTACCGAAAATGCCTCTCATGAAATACAGACGCCGCTTGCACTGATCAATGCAAGAGTGGAGCAGTTCATTCAGTCGAAAGACCTCGGTGAGGACCATACCTACTGGATCGAGGAGATTTATCATGCCGCCCGGAGAATGTCCCGGCTTAACCAGGGATTATTGTTATTGGCCAAGATTGAAAACCAGCAGTTCACCGGGCAGGAGGATCTCGATCTTTGGGAACTTGCGCTGAACAAACTGAAAGATTTCGAGGATATTCTGCAGCACAAGGATATCCTGCTGACGGTACAATCGACCGGGAGTTTCAGAAAGGTAATGTCGCCGGCATTGGCCGAAATTTTATTGACCAACCTGATCAACAATGCAATCAGGCATAATTATCCCGGCGGGAAACTGCTGCTGGAATCGGGAACCGATTATCTGCTTGTGAGCAATACAGGGAATCCGCTGAAAAGCGACCCGGAGCGGCTGTTTGAGCGGTTCAAGAAGGAATCGGCGGGGGCTGAATCGCTCGGGCTGGGGCTGGCTATCGTGAAGCAGATCTGTGACAGTTGTGATTTACGGATCTCGTACAGGTACGAGGAACCCATACATTCGATCAAAATTACGGGGTAGCGCGAAGTTTTCGCTTCGGAAGTTCTGCCGAGGCCTCCGGCCGGCTTGCGCGATGGCGCATTCCGACACGGCCGGAGACCCGCGTGAGGCAGAGTCTTCGGCCATGCCCCTGTGAGCCTCGTGCCGGGACTATTTGGCAACTTTTTGCAACTCAGCTTCCAGCGTCTGGTTGTTCGGGAACTCCTGTGGAATCCAGCGGTTCACGATCTTGCCCGCACCGTCGATCACCAGGAACGGGTACCGGATGTCGATCCCGTATTTCTCTTTCAAAACCTCGATATTCTCATCCGAAGCCCACAAATGTTTGGCGGTCGGGCGTGTTTTTACATATTGTTTCCAGGTCGAAAGCGGAATACCCGACGCGACGGAAACGTAGGCGAATGTCACCTTGTCCGCATATTTATCTTCCAGAACCTTCAATCCCGGCTCGTGCTGACCTATGCTGAACGAAAACACCATACAAACCGGCTTGCCCTGCAATGACGACACCGTTACAGCCGTGCTGTCCGTATTAAGCAAAGTAATATCAGGAATGACTGCACCGGGTTGCAGCGCTTCTTTGGTCTGGATCAGTTTGGAAATGTATTCGGTGTAAGGCGACTGCGGGAATGTGGCTTCGTAATCGGCCAGCAACGTTTTGGCCGTTTCGACATTCGGAATCGCGGTAGCGGCGTAATTCAGCCAGTAGGTAGCCAGGTATTCTTTTTGTTTCGGATAGTCGGCCAGTTTTTCCTTGCTGAATGCGTAAACGTTCTTCAGTGCTTCCGGGCTGATCTCGTAACGGGTAGCCGATTCGAGCGGGAATTTGCGGGTGGAAGGTATCAACGCCCAGTTACGGAGCTCGTCGCGGTAGGCCTGGCTGAGCAATGCGTCGTCGGGCTGGATTTTGAAATCCGTCAGGGTAAAATCTTCCAGCTCTTTCCGTTGGGCGGCATCCAGTTTGGCCACCCTGTTGCGGCGCATGATCTTTTCCTGAACCAGCTGGCGGGTGAGCGAAGGTTCCGTCGCGGTTGTAGCGAGCACGTAAGCTTCGAACGCCGGCACGACCGGATTGGCCATTTTGAATTTCTCGAACGCGTCGAGCCGTACTTTTTTCAGGCTGTCGCTCTGCTGAACCACGCTTTTGTTATCGATTTGCGACGGCTTGTAGCCAAAAACGGGCAGGTACTGGTATTGATTTTCAAGAAAGTAGTTTTTTAAAAACGTTTGATAATTCGCATTCTTACCGGTAAATGTCACATCCGCATTCTCAGCGACGTTGATTACCAGGTCGTCGCCGGGTTGCATGAAAAGCATCCAGGTTTTGTTCACACTGCCGCCGCTGTATTGCAGGCGCATCATTTTGGGTTCGTTGAGCTGGATCACCGTTTTTTCGGAAGTTTTATCGGCGAAATTGACCGACGCTACCGCATCCAGTTTGGCGTCGGCAAGGCCGGTGCCCAGATTGGGGTGAAAATGTACATCTTCCAGCACCAGCGTAACCGTCACTGGCATCTGTTTGGGAGCGGTGAGGGTGATATTGGCGGTATTCTGCGCGTAGGAGCCCCGGCTGAATGCGGTCCAGAATAGTGTGAGGATCAGAATGTTTATGTGTTTCATCGGTTCGAAAGGGAAAACTGTTTTACCAAAACCAGAAGGTGTAAAAATTGTGCCAATATACGTAACTCATACCGGTATCGGTTCCGGTTGTTTACCGAGCGTATCCCGGGAGCACATTAATGCAGTTTTTCAAAGTATTAATAGGCCAACTACCGTAAATTCGCTCCCTGATTATCGATTATTCCCATGACCCGCATTTCACCATTCCAGTTCAATACCCTCCGCGCCCGGTTTGAGGGGGAGTTGTATTTTGATAATTCCACGCTGCATGCTGCACAGCGTACGGTTTATGCCACAGATGCGTCTGTTTACCAGGAAATGCCGGTTGCCGTGGCTTTGCCTAAAACCGTGGAGGATATCCGCGCACTCATCGATTTCGCAAAAACCAACAAGGTGACGCTGATTCCCCGCGCCGCAGGAACGTCGCTGGCGGGGCAGGTGGTGGGAAATGGCGTGGTGGTCGATATTTCAAAGCATTTCAGGGAAATACTCGAAGTGAATGCGGAGGAGAAATGGGTACGCGTGCAACCGGGGGTAATCCGCGACGACCTGAACAAACACCTGGCACCCTATGGCCTGCTTTTCGGACCGGAAACTTCCACAGCCAGCCGGGCGATGATCGGCGGGATGATCGGGAACAACTCCTGCGGGCTGCATTCCATCACCTGGGGCGCCACGCGCGACCATTTGCTGGAAGTGAAGGTGCTGCTTTCCGACGGCTCGGAAGCGGTCTTTAACGAGCAAACCGTCGCTGAATTCACAAAGGAAATCCGCGAAAAGCAGGTCAAAGGCCAGCGCCTGCAATCCATTCTGGCGGGGATGTTCGGACTGATCTCCAACCCCATCGACCAGGATTTGATCAAAAAACAGTTTCCCAAACCAACTGTTACCCGCCGTAACTCGGGCTATGCGCTCGACGCGTTGGTCAGGAATTTTGAAAAAGGAAATATCAACCTCTGTAACCTCATAGCAGGTTCGGAAGGGACATTATGCTTTGTTACGGAGGCCAAACTTGCATTGGTAGACGTTCCGCCGGCTGCCGTGGGCGTTGTTTGTGTGCATACCCATTCGCTCGCGGAAGCGCTTCACGCGAACCGCGTGGCCATGCAGCATGATCCGAAGGCATCGGAGCTCGTGGATAAATACATTATGGACTTCACCAAAAACCATAAGGTATATTCTCAAAACCGGTTTTTTATGCAGGGAGATCCGGCAGCGATGCTGATGGTGGAGTTCTGGGGTATCGCCAAAGAAGAAGTGGAACAAAAAGCCGCGGCATTGATCGCCCGGCTGAAAACGGAGGGACTGGGATATGCCTATCCGTTATTGTTCGGAGACGATGCCAACAAGGCCTGGGACATTCGGAAAGCCGGCCTCGGGCTGATCCGCAACCTGCCGGGCGATACCCAGCCGGTGAACCTGATCGAGGATTGTGCGGTGGCCGTGGAGGATTTGCCCGCATATATCGAAGAATTGGCGGTTTTGCTCGAAAAACACGGCTTGCACGCGTCGTACTACGCACATGCGGGCGCGGGCGAGCTGCACGTGGAGCCGATGATCAATCTCAAAACGAGTGAAGGTAAGCAGCAATTCCGCGATGTACTGGCCGATACGGCCGCGCTGGTGAAGAAATATAACGGCGCATTGTCGGGCGAGCATGGAGATGGCCGCTTGCGCGGGGAGTTTATTCCCTATATGATGGGCGAGGAAGTGTACGAAATGTTCAGGCAGGTGAAGCGCATCTGGGACCCGGAGGGCGTTTTCAATGCGAACAAGATCGTGGATACGCCGCCGATGAACGAATTTCTGCGATATGGCCAGGATAAACCGAACCCGCACATCGACACCGTCTTTGATTTTTCAAGGCAGGAAGGCATGCTTCGCCTGGCCGAAAAATGCAGCGGCTCGGGCGATTGCCGCAAAACCGAACTGACGGGGGGAACGATGTGCCCCAGCTACATGGCCACACGCAGCGAGCGCGACACCACACGCGCCCGGGCGAATATCCTGCGGCAATATCTCACGCCCGAAACTGCCCCGGCTACCAGCCAGGAAATGGTGAAGGAGGTGCTCGACCTTTGCCTTTCGTGCAAAGGCTGCAAATCGGAATGCCCTTCGAGTGTGGACATCGGTAAAATGAAGGCCGAGTTTACGCAGCGATATTACGAAACCCACGGTGCGCCGATGCGTAGCAGGCTGATCGCTAATTTTTCCGGACAAATGAGACTGGCGTCGATCGCGCCCTGGGCTTTCAACGGCGTTTTCGGGACGCCCGCATTGCGGAGAATCGCGAACAAAATGGTCGGTTTCCACCCTGAACGTTCGATGCCGAAACTCGACAGCGAGACGCTGAAAACGTGGTGGCAAAAGCATCAGCGAAACAAGCAGGCCGCCGCGCCGCATTCGCGCAGGGTGTATCTCTTTTGTGACGAGTTTACCAATTATAATGACGCGGAAGTAGGCAAGAAAGCCGTATTACTGCTTGAAAAGCTTGGATACGAGGTTATTATCCCCGAGCATGTGGAATCGGGGCGTTCCTTTTTGTCGAAGGGATTTGTAAAGGAAGCGCAAAAACTCGCGATCCGGAATGTGGATTTGTTGAAGGATAAAATCACTTATGATACGCCGCTGATCGGCATCGAGCCGTCGGCCGTTCTGTCGTTCCGGGACGAATACATCGATCTGGTGAGTGAAAGCGAGCGTACGAATGCACAAAAGATCGCGGAGAACGCGTTGCTTTTCGAGGAATTTATAGCACGGGAAATAGATGAAAAACGCATTCTGAAAAGCGCTTTTATTGCAAGAAACCAGCTGATCAAGCTGCACGGGCATTGCCATCAGAAAGCACTTTCGACTTTAACGGCTGCTAAGAAAGCATTGCAATTGCCAGAGAATTACCATGTTCAGCTCATTCCATCGGGTTGTTGCGGAATGGCCGGGTCGTTCGGGTACGAGGATGAGCATTTCGAGGTATCGATGCGAATAGGGGAATTGGTGTTGTTCCCAACCGTCCGCCAACAGCCGGAGGATGTGATCATCGCGGCTGCCGGGACGAGTTGCCGCCATCAGATCAAGGATGGCACCGGGCGCAGGGCAATGCACCCGGTCGAGATTTTATACGATGCATTGATCAAATAATTGCTCTATTCGGTTCCGCGGACGTGTTCATAAACGGTGTCTGCGCGCATAGGGGCACCTGCTGTGTCGGAAGCTACGCTGTCGGCGGCCACGTGGTCGGCAGGATTATCGGCTTGTCCCAAATTGCTGTCGTGGTTAAAGAAGCCGCCAAACCAGGCGATCAGTGAAAGTACGATACCGACGCCGACGATCCATTTCCAAACGTTTTTCACGTTCTTGGTGGCCCTTGCTTCTTTATCTGTTTCTTGCCTGTTCATGGGTCTGATAATTTAGTTTGAAATGAACCTTACCATTTCCATACCAGCGCGGATTCAGGACTTTTTTAGCGATTTATATAATATTGTGTTGATAAAATTTCCCCAAACTAACTACTGTGATAAAAATGTAATAAATCGGGAACGATTCATGTTACCTTAGCTGGAAATTTCGTTTGACGTACTAGTTCTTCTCACAAACCAGCCATATTCATGAAAATCAGTCAACGTTTCGTAGTTTTTCTTTTTGCACTTTTCTTATTTGTGCAGGTCGAAGCCCGGGCACAGAACGACAACCGCAGTTTCTTTTCGGTTACCGCCGGATACAGCTTGCCGGTTGGCGAACTTGCAAGGGAAAAACTGAATGACCCTTTTGCCGGCCTGACAGGCTCGGGCTACTACGGGCAAGTCAATTACGATTTCCGAATTGCACGCTGGTTTGGTTTGAAGTTTTCCGGCAGTATGAACAAAAATACCACGCGTCCCCAGCCTATTGTCGATATCGCCGACCTGCGCGTGGAAGAAATCAAAGGTTTTATCAATGAGACGACTTCCCACACCTGGGACACGCGGGTGTCGCGCTGGAAGTTCAATGCAATCATGGCCGGGCCCGCTATTTTTCTCAATTTCAACCGGGTACAAATCGAAGGACATGTTCAGGGCGGATATGTGAAAGTTACCTCGCCCACTGTGGACATGACCGGTACGTTTCAATCGGGCGAGAATCAGATTCTGGTGCATCTGAGCCCCGCTTCCACGAGTGGTTTCGGGGTGGGGGCCGGAGCGAGTTTGCGGTTGCCGATCGCCGGCCCGTTGTATTTTCACCTTTCCGGCGATTTCCTGGCGACCGAGGCGGAATTGAAGAATGTGGCGGTGAATGTGCGTGTCGGCAATTATCCGGAAGTGGGCATCCCGATCAATGAGAAGCGTTTTGTAGGGGTTGCCAATATCGGCGCAGGTCTCGGAATTTCGTTTTAGACAAAGATAATATGGACAAAACGGGCCGATAACTGCGGCCCGTTTTGCTTTTCCGACAGATGGGGAACTGTACGGTTATTTTGCAAACCAAAGTTTCATTTTCATGTCGTTTTTGCCCCCCTGGGCGGTGAGCGCCGCCGAAAAATTATCGTAATTCAGCGATTCCTCGGAGCCGGGGTACGGCAGCCGCGTCGGGATCACATTTCCATTGGTATTCAAAACAGGAGGAACAAGGGCTGGTATGCCGGTCCGCCGGAACTCAGTCCAGGCCTCTACACCCTGGCCGAAGAGCGCGATCCATTTCTGTTCCATGATCTGGGTAAATGCCTCTGCACCCGGTTTTAATGCATTGGCCGTCAGATAAGCCTCGGGGACGGTAAGTTTGTATTGTGCAAAGGAAGCGGTGATGCCATCGGCGTAATTTTTCGCTGCAGTACCGGCCGCCGCGATGCCTTTGTAGGCGAATTCCGCTTTCAGGAAGAGCAATTCTGCGTAGCTCATGATCACGCCCGGGGCCGTTGCGGCCACGAAGTAATCGCCCACTTTCGAAGTTTTTGAAAGTCCCAGCGCATTGGCGTCGGACGACGAAAGTCCGTTCGGAACGCCTTTGTAATCGCCGCCGTCGGCGGGCTTGTTGGCATAAACGGCCAGCCGGCCGTCGTTCAATGCTGCCAGTTTATTCACCAGCGTCGCGCTTACGCGGTGGTCGTCGCGGGTTTTGCGGTTCTGGTTAACGGGGTTATTGTTGTTGGTCGCATCGAGGTAATTGAGCTGGATATTGTCGGCGACAGATTCCATCACAGGATATTTCGCGGCATCACTCAGAATGCGGGTAATCTCCGATTTGACATCGATCGGCGCATCGGCCTTGTCGATCATGCGTGCGAGGACGCGGAGGCTTAGCGAGTTGGCGAATTTCTTCCATTTCGAGAGGTTGCCATTGAAAAGAATATCCCCGGCGATGGCCTTGTTCTTGTCGTTGATGTCGATGAGATCGTTGGCCGTTTTCAGTTCCGCGATAATGCCGGCATACACATTCTTTTGCGCATCGTATTTGGGCAAAAGTTTGTCGTCCAGGCCCTGCAACGCGTCGGTGTAGGGAATATCGCCGTAAATGTCGGTCAGCAGCAGGAATACCCACGAGCGCATGACCATCGCCACGGCCTTGTAATTGGTATTGCCCGATTCCTCCGAAATCTTCATGATCCGTTGAAAGTCAGCCAGTGACTCGATATAGAGCGTTTGCCAGCCGGTCGTGTAAACGTCCGCCGAAACGGTGTATTGGTCGATGTCCGTGTACTGAATGCGTGCCCAGTGCTGCGAGAAACCGTCGCCAATGTCCTGGCCGATAGAGCCGCCCCAATACAAATCCACGGCACTCTGGATGCCGTGCGGCAGGAAAAGGTCGGCCGTGCCGGTGGCGGCGCTGTTATTGTTGGTATTGATTTCGTCGAAATCACCCGTGCAGGCCGACAGGCAAACGACCGACACTGCCAGCAATATTTTGGATTTGAATGAATGTATGATGCTTTTCATGCTTGTAATCAGTTAGGATAATGCTTACAGGTTGAAGCTGATGTTAAAACCAACCGTTCTGGTCGTCGGGATCTGGCCGTTTTCGATGCCCTGGAGGTTACCGTCGTTGTAGTAGCTGGTCTCGGGGTCGATATGCGGCAGGTTGCTTTTCAGGAGCGCGAGGTTGCGACCGACTACGGAAATCGCGATGTCGCGGAACGGCAGCTTTTTGAAAACCTGTCCTGGAAGCATATAGGTCAGTTTCACCTCGCGAAGTTTCACGTAGCTGGCGTCGAAAATGGTGTTTTCATTGTTGGTCAGCAGGTAATATTTGTGGTGGTATTCTTCGGAGCTGATGCGTTTTTCGTTAGGTACGTATTCCGGTGCCGCCGTCGTGCCGATATTGACCACACCCTGGCCGATAATACCGTCCTCGCGTCCCAGCGTCGTTTCTTCCAAAACCCCGGTGTACCGGCCGATATTGATCGATTGGGAGAATATGTCGCCACCATGTTTCACGTCGATCAACGTGCTTAGCGACAGGTTCTTATAGCGGAATGTATTCGAGAAGCCGCCGATCCAGTCGGGCGTGAAGTTGCCCAAAACACGGCTGACCGGGTCCAGTACCGGATAACCCTGTGCGTCGTAAACGATCTGGCCGTCCGGGGCCCGCTGAAAGCCTTTTCCGAAGAACGTGCCGTAGGGCTGGCCCACGCGCGCTTCCACCGACAGCCCCCGGAAGCTGTTGGTAGAAGTCGTCTGCGTCAATGGGTTGTAGCTGGTATTCAACTGATAGGTCGTCAGGTTATTGGCCAGCGAAACCACCTTGTTCTTGTTCCGAGCCCAATTCAGGCCGACTTCCCATTCGAACGCCTCTGTTTTGACGGGTGATGCGGTCAGTTGAATTTCGATCCCCTGGTTTTCGATCTTGCCGGCATTCAGGAGTTTGGACAAATAACCGGTTGCGTTCGAAATATTCACATCGAGGATCTGGTTCGAAGAGACCTTTTTATAGTAAGTAATGTCCAGGCCGATCCGGTTTTGCCACAAGCGGATATCCGTTCCGATCTCATAAGAAGAGGTAAGCTCGGGTTTCAGGTTCGCATTCAGCAATGCATTGTTTTCGGAGAGGCTGGGCGTGCTGCCCCAGGGATTTTCGTATTTGTAAGTACTTGCCAAACGGTAAGGGTCGGTGTCGTTCCCCACGCGCGCCCAGCCCGCGCGGAGCTTGGCGAAAGAAAGAATAGCGGATTTTATATCGAAAATATCGGTAATAATCGCGCTTACAGCCGCGGATGGGTAAAAATACGAGCGGTTATCGCTGGGCAGCGAGCTCGACCAGTCGTTCCGGGCCGTCAGGTCCACGAAGAGATAGTTCCGGAAGCCGAGGTTGGCGGCGGCGTAGAGGCTATTCACGGTTTTTCGGATAAAACTGTTCTCCGTAACCGGGCGCTGGCGCGAGTTACCCATGTTGTACACACGCGGGATCGCGAGCTCGGTCGCGCCCATGTAGTTGCGTTGCGCGTAATTGCTGCGGTGGTTGCCCCCGATGTTCGCCGTAATATCGAACTCCCCGAATTTGTGCGTCGCATTCAAAAGAAAATCCGAATTGGATTCGCGGACGAAGATTTGCTCCTCATTATAGGCGTCATACAATGCCGATGCGCCTATTTTTGCCTGGCGCGCGGCGGTTTTCGTCTTGCGGCGGTCTTCGTAAAAGTCGGTCCCGGTGCGGGCGGTGAGGCTTAGCCAGTCGGTGAACTTGTAAGTGGCCGAGAGGTTGCCGTACAGCCTGTCGCGTTCATTGGCGCGGGTGCTCTCGTTGAGCAGGTAATAGGGGTTGGTCCAGTAGTTATCGTTCCAGTTGTATTGGTAAATGCTGCCCGGTTTGTGGTAGTTTTTCAATTTATCCATATCCACCTGGCGGCCGAACCAGATGAAGTACAACCCGAAGTTGTTGCGGTTGTCGCTGCCGTCATTTACATAGTTGCCTGTGGCCCGGATGCTCAACTTTTTAGTCAGGTTCCAGCCCGCATTCAATGAAACTGTCCTTCTTTTGTAATTGGTATTCGGAAGGATACCGGTCTGATCCAGATCGGTGAACGAAAGACGGAAATCGCCTTTATCGTTCGCTCCGGTAACAGCCACGTTGTTGGTGAGTGTGCGGCCGGTTTCATAGAATTTGTCGACATTATCCGGGTGCGCGATCCATGGCGTAGGTGTGCGGGTTCCGTCCGCAGCGATCGGGGAATCGAACTGAGGCAGCAGCCGGCCGTCGAGTTTCGGGCCCCAGCTCTCATCGACGCCGTCGTTCACGCCCCCCGCCGGCCCCGTCCACGTATGAGAACAGCCCTTTGGCGCCCTGGCCGTATTCGTTTTGCCATTTCGGAAGACGGAACGGCGATTCGAATGCGGTATTAGAGTTGAAAGAAACACCTATTCCTTTCGTGCCCTTGCCACTTTTAGTGGTGATCAAAACGACGCCATTCGCTCCACGCGAGCCGTAAAGTGCCGCGGCACTGGGCCCTTTTAGTACGTTGATGGACTCCACGTCGTCGGGATTAATTGAAGCCGCCGCATTGCCATAGTCGATACCCGTTCCGGAGCCGAAGTTACTGTTGTCCACCGGCACGCCATCCACTACAAACAACGGCTGGTTGTTACTGCCGATCGAGCTGGCCCCGCGAATGATCATCCGTGACGACGAGCCGGGCGCGCCATTGGAATTCGTGACCTGTACCCCGGCCAGGCGTCCTGAGAGCGAGTTGACAAGGTTGGTTTCCCGCGCCTGCGTAAGCGTTTTCCCGCTTACTTCCTGCACTGCGTAACCCAATGCCTTTTTCTCGCGGGCGATACCGAGCGCGGTCACGACGATCTCGTTGAACTGCGTCGCGTCGCTTTCGAGCATAATGTCCAATACGGTTTTCGAGCCGACGGGGATTTCGACTGTTTTGTAGCCGATGAACGAAACGACGAGGGTTGCATTGGCCGGCGTGTTAAGCGTAAAGTCGCCATTGGCGTCGGTGGTGCTGCCACGGCTCGTGCCCTTGATAAGGATGCTGGCACCCGGGAGGTACCCGTCGGCCGACTGGACTTTGCCTTTGATGCTCAGGTCTTGTGCAAAACCTGCTCCGGAGAGGAACAGCAAGACCCATAAGAAGCCTAATGTAAAGACTTTCTTCATAATGGATTAAGTAATGGAGTGAAACAGTTAGGTAACCTTGTAAACAGAATAATCTTCTATTTTTAATTAATTTCATAAAATATTCGATTGTATAAAAATGTTTTAATGAGATATTAACTGAACAATTTCATTTTGTTTAAAATATTATATTTTAAAACGAGATGTTTATAAGGGATTGTTACAGGTGGAAATCAAAGCTGCGGAATGGTGGTAATGAGGTATTTACCAAAATAGGGCGCGTTGCGCCGCATTTAGGCCTGTTATTGAAAGTAAGCGGCGTTTGAATTGCTATATTTGCATTCTGTTCAAAATGGGCGGTCCGGTGCCGTTCACATTCGCATATTTCGAATATAGCTTTAAATGAAGGTTCTTAAATTTGGCGGCACTTCTGTCGGATCGGTCGACAGTATCAAAACGGTAATCAGTATCCTCGAAGAAAATCTGTCAAAAGGCGAACGCATTGCGGTCGTTTTCTCGGCCATGGGCGGGGTCACGAACAGGCTTATCGAAATCGGGAAAATGGCGGCCGCCGGCAATACGGAATATGTCGAATTTTTGAAAGGTGTTGAAGAGCGGCATTTCGCGGTGGTGCGAGGGCTGATCCCGGTGAAAAATCAGAGCAGCACCTTTGCGGCCGTGCGGGGCCTTTTCAATGAGTTGGAAGATATTCTGCGGGGCGTTTCCTGGATCCGCGAACTGTCCGAGCGCACGCTCGACCTCATTATGAGCTTCGGCGAGCGGCTTTCGACGATGGTCATCACCGAAATCCTCAAAAGTAAAGGTGTGGCGGCCGAGTTCTGCGACGCACGCCAGATCATCCGCACCAATGCTACTTACGGCATGGGGGACGTCAATTTCGAAGTTACCAATCATTTAATATTGGAGCATTTCGCGAAAAGTACGGCATTGCAATGCATTACCGGCTTTATCGCGTCCACTGCCGAGGGAACTACCACCACCTTGGGCCGGGGCGGCTCCGATTATACGGCATCCATCATAGGCGCGGCGCTGGAAGCCGATTCGATCGAAATCTGGACGGACGTCGATGGGATGATGACCGCCGATCCGCGCAAGGTCGCGAATGCATTTACAATCCCGTCCATTTCCTATGCGGAAGCGATGGAACTCTCGCATTTCGGCGCGAAAGTGATTTACCCGCCCAGCTTGCAGCCCGCATTTGCGAAGAACATTACATTGAAGGTCCTTAATACATTTAATACAGAATTTGAAGGGACATTTGTTCAAAAATCCGCTAACGGTAAGGAATATGCGATCACCGGTATTTCGTCGATCGACGAAATCGCGCTCGTGAATATCCAGGGCAGCGGGATGATCGGCGTCGCGGGCATTTCGGGACGTTTGTTCACCGCCCTTTCCAACAACGCCATCAGCGTGATCCTGATCTCACAGGCCTCGTCGGAGCATTCGATCTGTTTCTCGATCGACCCGAAAAATGCGCAGAAGGCGATTGAGGTGCTGGAAAAAGAGTTTACGACGGAAATCGGCCTGGGGCATATCGACGGCATTTCGGTGGAGAAGAACCTCTCGATCGTAGCCATCGTGGGCGAGGGCATGAAGAAGAATACCGGTATTTCCGGCAAGTTGTTCTCGGCTTTGGGCAAGAACGGTATCAATGTGGTAGCCACCGCGCAAGGTTCTTCGGAGCTGAATATTTCGGTGGTTATTTCAAAAAGCGACCTCTCCAAGGCATTGAACGCGATCCACGGCGTGTTCTTCCAATCGGAAACGCGCTCGCTGAACTTGTTTATTGTCGGGGTAGGGCTGATCGGCGGCACATTGATCGAGCAAATCCGTAATCAGACCCAATATCTCCGCGAGGAAAAGCTGCTGAACCTGAATATCGCCGGTTTGTCCAATACCAAAAAAATGCTCCTCGATCCGGACGGCATCAAGCCTGAAAACTGGCGGGACCGTGTCATGGATGAGGGCGTGAAAACGAGCCTGCCGGCATTCGTGCAGCGCATGATCGAGCTCAACCTCCCCAACAGCGTTTTTGTGGATTGTACGTCCGATAAGGACATTGTGCAGTATTACCACATGCTGCTCGACGCCAGCATCAGCGTTGTTACGCCGAACAAGGTCGCCAATTCGGGCAGCTATTCGGAATACATCGCATTGCAGCGAACCGCCTTGCAGCGCGGCGTGAAATTCCTGTATGAGACCAATGTCGGCGCGGGCCTGCCTATTATCAACACCATCCAGGGCCTCATTGCCAGTGGTGACAAGTTTTTGAAAATCGAAGCGATCCTTTCGGGAACGCTGTCTTATATATTCAACAATTTCGGGGGTGAAAACCGCTTTGTGGACGTCGTGAAAGAGGCGAAAGCCAAAGGCTTCACCGAACCCGACCCGCGCGACGACCTCAGCGGTGCCGACGTAGGCCGGAAAATCCTGATCCTTTCGCGGGAAGTCGGGGTGCCCCTGGAACCGGAGGAAGTGAAGATTTCACAAATATTGCCCGGCAATTGCCTGAATGCTCCCACCGTGGATGCATTCTTCGAAGAGCTGGAAATTTCTAATGCCTACTTCGCCGACATGCAGGCGGCAGCGGAAGCCAAAGGCGAAAAACTCCGCTACATCGCGACCCTGGAAAACGGTAAAGCGGCCATCGAGCTCAAAACCGTCGACGCATCGCATCCGTTTTTCACGCTGTCGGGAAGCGACAACATCGTATCCTTCACCACGGAACGTTACAAGGACCGCCCGCTGGTGATCAAAGGCCCGGGCGCCGGGGCCGAGGTGACAGCCTCGGGTGTGTTTGCGGATATCATGAGTATCAGTAGCTATTTGGGATAGAAGGAGTTAAATTGCCGGCGTTATTCTGAACCATTTCAAGCGATGAGCAACCGAAAAGTACCGGAATCGATAGCAGCGTTAGCGAAGGAGTTCGCAGAGGGCATTCGCGGGCTTTATGGCGACAGGCTGGACAAGGTGATACTTTTCGGCTCCTATGCGCGCGGGGAGCAGCACGAGGAGTCGGATGTTGACTTTTTGGTGGTTTTGAAAGGCATTGAGATCAATGGCTACCATGAAATTGGGTTAATGAGTCCTTTCACATTCGAAATGTCATTGAAATATGGTTTGTCGGTGTCGGCAGTGCCAATGTCAACAGAAAAGTTTGAAGGAAACAAATCTCCTTTGTCAAGTAATATACACACTGAGGGAATTTTATTATGAGAGAGGCTGCTATCCAAAGCATCGTAGAGAAAGCACTTGACTGTCTGAAAAAAGCTAAACAATGTTATTCCGGTGAAATGTACGATGTGGCTTTGAATAGGGCTTATTATGCAATGTTTCACAGCATTCAGGCATTGCTTTCTTCAATTGGCGCTAGCCTGAATAAATCGCACACCGGCACGCACAATGCCTTTCACAAAGATTTTATCGCGACAGGGATTGTATCCCGTGAATATGGGGTCGCCCTCAAGCGTATTTTCGAGCAGCGACAGTTTGGTGACTACGACTACGAGGAGGTGCATGAAGAAGAAGCAGCCAAAGGGATTGCGGACGCTGAAAAGTTTGTTTTGGCAGCCCTTCAATATTTAAAGGAAAACAACCATTTACAGTGAATTCAGTAAAAGCTTTTGCGCCGGCGACAGTCGCTAATGTGTCGTGCGGGTTTGATATTTTCGGGTTTGCCATTCAGGAGCCGGGGGATACCGTTGAGTTGTATAAGCGGGACGAGCCGGGGATTGTTATTACGGAAATCACTGGCGATGAAGGGCGGTTGCCGCGCCAGGCTGAGAAGAATTCGGTGACGGTGGTGATGCTGGCTTTGTTAAAACACCTGGGAATCAAAGACCTGGGCTGCGAAGTCATTTTGCGAAAAAATATGCCTCTCGGCAGCGGAATGGGTTCCAGCGCGGCAAGTGCGGTGGCGGGAGTGGTAGCCATGAATGAATTGCTGGGCAATCCGTTGAGCCGCAAAGAGCTGTTGCCATTTGCCATGGAAGGCGAGCGCATTGCTTCGGGTTCGGCACATGCGGACAATGTCGGGCCATCGCTGTTGGGCGGTTTTGTGGTGATTCGCAGTTACAACCCACTGGATATCTTTACAATCCCGGTGCCGGATGACCTGTATTGTACGCTCGTTCACCCCGATATCGAGATCAATACCAAGGATGCCCGCTTCATTTTGCGGAATGAGGTCTCTTTGAAAAATACAATCGCTCAAATGGGCAATGTGGCAGGTCTGGTAGCCGGACTGATGAAAGCGGATTATGACCTGATTAGCCGCTCGATGGTGGATGTGATCATCGAACCCGTTCGTTCGATCCTGATCCCAGAGTTTAAAGACGTAAAGCAGGCAGCTATTTCCAATGGCGCGCTGGGATGCAGCATTTCAGGTGCCGGGCCGTCGATGTTTGCATTGAGCCGGGGAATGGAGAACGCGAAAAATGCGGGTAGGGCAATGCAGGAACGGTTTGCGAGTGCAGGGATCGAATCGGCGGTGCATGTTTCCCGGATTAACCAGGGCGGGGCGGTGATATTACAATGATCCGCCGTGGAACGGGGAATGAGTGAATGATTGAATGATTGAATGAGTGAATGAGTGAATGGGGCGTCGGAAAGAGCGTGCGAGTAGTGAGAAATGCCGTTGGGCATAAAATATCGGTAGCAAAAATGTGGGCTTTACAATTTCTCGAAATGCCCTTGGGCATGTAACAACAAGGCATCGTCAGGGGCCGCACGGTATCTGTTGTGGCATCCCTGAAGGGATTTCGATAATAGGGGTACAACCTTCTGACTACCGATATTACATCGCCACGCGAAATCACTACGTGCTGCGAGTAATGACCGGGGTGAATTACGTGTTTTCGACCACAATGTGAACTTTCAGGTTCGGTTAAAACGTTAATTTGGACAGGTAATAAAACATTAAAAAAATGGTTACGGTAAGCGATTCAGCCAAAAATAAAATTGTAGAACTCCGCAAGGCTGACGGTTTTGAAGACGATTATCAGATTCGCGTCGGTGTGCTGGGCGGTGGTTGCTCGGGTTTGACTTATAATCTGGAATTCAATTCGGAATCGAGGCCGAACGACATGGTTTTCGAGGACAAAGGCGTGAAAATTATCGTAGACAAAAAGAGCCTTTTATACCTGGCCGGAACGACCCTCGACTTTACCGACGGCCTGAACGGAAAAGGCTTCCAGTTCATCAATCCCAACGCCACACGTACTTGCGGATGCGGCGAAAGCTTTGCGGTATAGCCAGATTATTAAAATATTTTATTTTCAGGAAACGCGCTCCGAAACCCGGAACGCGTTTTTTTTATCGTTTTGAATGGATTTAATTTGAACCGTCTTTTTACACACCGCATTAAGGAACGTTTAAATCCATTTGAATGAAACCAACTCTTTTGATTTTGGCTGCCGGCATCGGTAGCAGGTACGGAGGTATCAAGCAGCTCGACCAGTTCGGTCCCAACGGAGAAACCATCATCGATTATTCTTTATACGACGCCATTCGCGCAGGTTTTGGAAAAGTAGTTTTTATCGTACGTCAGGAGATCAAGGAAAACGCCGAGGCCGTTTTTACCCCGAAACTTAAAGGTAAGATCGACTTCGACTTTGCAATCCAGGGCATTCAATCGTATGTTCCCGAAGACCTTGGCACCGTTGAGCGCACCAAGCCGTGGGGAACGGGGCATGCAACCCTTTGCGCCTGGGAAAAAACCGACACGCCTTTCGCTGTCATCAACGCCGACGATTTCTACGGTCGCGACGCGTTCGAAACCATGGCCAACTTCCTGCAAAACGACACCAACGACCGGCAGCATGCCATGATCGGCTATGAACTGAAACGGACATTGTCCGAAAACGGCACCGTCTCACGCGGCGTATGTGTGGAGGGTGCGGACCACAACCTGGAATCCGTCGTGGAACGAACCAAAATTTACGAAGAAAACGGCGTCATCTATTTCGAAGAAGGCGAAACCCGCACGGAGCTGGCACCTGAAACGCCGGTTTCCATGAATTTCTGGGGCTTCAAACCGTCGATGTTCCCGATTACCAGGGACCTCTTTGAAAAATACGCCCGCGAAAATATCGATACGCCCAAAGCGGAGTTCTACATCCCGACCGTGATGACGCACATCATTAAAAATGGCCTGGGCGACTGCCGTGTGTTCCGCATTGCTTCGGACTGGTTCGGGGTTACCTATCCCGAGGACAAGCCGTCGGTGCAAGCGTCATTGACTGCGCTGCATGCGGCGGGAGTTTATCCTTCGAAGTTGTGGGAATAACCCTTCGCCGAAGGTTGCCCGGATATAAGGTTAATCTAACAAAAAAGGCGTTCACGAACATTCGCGAACGCCTTTGGCATTACCACTAAACCTTATCGATACTATTTTTCAACGGCTTATCAGGATTTTGCGGGTCGTGTGGGAACCGTCCGTTTTCGTGATGATCAGGACGTAAGCGCCTTCCGGGAATTGGCTCACATCAATAAATGGCTGGAACGTGTTTGACTGATAGACGACCAGCCCGCTTGCTGCAAGGATTTTCAAATTCCGCACCCGGTCGTTGGCCTTGAAATCGATATTCAACCGGTTGGAAACAGGGTTAGGATAAATCGTGGCTAGTTCCGGTGCTTTCCCTTTCTCCAAATGAATGATTTTCTTTTCAATGTTTTCTGCTAAATCATTTCCCTCTTCTTCCGGCACCGGTGCGGTGCTGTTGCCCATCAGATAAGCCGGTAAATAGCGCCATGGCCCATAGGATTGCCCGGTCAATGCCAAAACAGGATCATATTTGACACGCACGCGCACTTTGGTTCCCGGCCCTTGCTTGTCTATTACATTTTTAAGCTCCAAACCAGTGGTTCCCAGATTCGAATAGGCACTTTGTGAATTTGACGATTGGGTACTATTGGTAATACGGTTGTTGCTGCCTTTGGAGAAGCCTTGCGCCAACGGCTTGGTTTCCCATACCAGCTTGCCTTTGTTTCGGCCGGTGAAGGATTTGGCAAACAGGCCCGCACCGAAGTTGGCTTGCGGGAATTGGGTGTGGTTGATGGGGGTGGCGAGGTCGGTGTTGTAGAGGCGGAGGTTGTTCAAGACACCCAACGCACTGTTTCCATAATATAGCAGAGCAATTCCTTCATTAGGCTCGGGATTGTCATACATATAAGCGCCGGTTACAATGTCCGAATAACCATCTCCGTTGACATCGCATGCTGACACGGATATTCCTAGCTGACTACCGAACTGATTATTGGAAAAGGCTTTAGCCGAATTTGCATCTATGCCATTGGCGGTTCCAAAATACAAATACACAGCACCTGCCATAGCGTTACCGTTAAACTCACCCGGGCTTCCGACGGACACATCGCTGTATCCATCGCCGTTAATATCCCCGGCGCTGGAAACGGAAAAACCAAAATTTGAGTTTGCATTCTCCCCTTTTAAAATGGTGGGATTATTCACATTCAGGCCATTGCCTGAACCAAAGAAAATAAGTGCGGCACCTGTTTGTCCGGAGGGGTGGATATAGAACGGAGCCCCTATTAATACCTCACCAAAACCATCCCCATTAATATCTCCTGCGCTTGACACCGAACTCCCCGTGTTGCCGCTTCCACTAATGGTAACAGGCTGTTGCGCAGACAGCCCACTTGCAGCTCCATAATATAGAAAAGCTGCTCCATTGCTGTTGTAATTAGGTGCACCCACTAATATGTCATCAAACCCGTCGTTGTTTACGTCGCCAGCGTTTGAAACGGCGTCACCAAACAAAGCACTCGTGTTGTTGATTTGTAAGGTTGTATTCGAGGAAGGACTGATTCCTTCCGCTCCGCCAAAATAGACGATCGCTCTGCCTTGTTGAAGTAAATCATGGCGACATTGCCCTAGTAAAACCTCTCCATAGCCATCTCCATTGACGTCGCCTGCCTTTGAGACGGATGTTGACAACTGCATACCGAAGTAATTGCTTTCTAGAAGTGTGGGTTTGTCGATAGAAACACCATTTTTAGATCCATAGTAAATCATTGCAGCCCCCTGGTAGCTTTGATTACTGCCGTAACGCTGGATACCCACGATAATATCGCCATATCCATCCGCATTCGCATCACCTGCTGACGACACCGAACATCCCATAAATGCATCTGCCTGATTGATTTCTAATTGTTTGACTGATGCTAATTGCAAGCCTGATTTAGAACCATAATACACAAATGCGGCACCCTCGTTGCTTTGCCCGTTATCAAATCCCGGTGAACCAACAACTATATCACTGAAACCATCGGCATTAACATCACCTGCATCCGAAATTGAGCGTCCAAAGAACGAGTCCGTCTGATTGAGTTCGAGTATGACCGGGATATTCTCTATATCTTTCGAGCCCCCATACCAAACAAACACACTCCCCTCATCGGTCTGCCCATGATCAAAAGCATAACTTCCCACCAGCACATCGCTAAACCCGTCCCCATTCACATCACCAGCCGGAGCTACCGCACTGCCCAACCATGCGTCACCCTGGTTACTTTCCAGGACCGATAGCGGCGTTGCGTTCAATCCGTTTTGAGAGCCCTGGTAGATGAATGCGGCACCTTCGTTTTGCTGCCCTTTGTCGTAATACCTGGCCCCGACGATTAAATCTGCAAAGCCATCGGCGTTTACATCACCCGCGCAGGCCACCGAAATTCCGAATTGCGCTTCCGCCTGGTCGCTTTCGAGTGTCAGCGCAGGTACCGTGTTGATGCCATTGGCAGAACCGTAATGGATCATGACCACACCCTCATTGCTGCTACCCTTGTCGTATTGATACGCACCTAGCGCCACGTCGGAGAAGCCGTCCCCGTTCACGTCGCCCGCGGAGGCGAGCGCATGCCCGAGCCGGGCATCGACCTGGTTGCTTTCAATCACCGTCGGGTTGGCGGTTATCAGTCCCGCAGCCGAGCCTTTGAAAATGAATGCTGCACCTTCCAGGGCTTGTCCGTTGCTATAAAACCGCGCACCGGCCATTACATCGCTGAACCCGTCGCCGTCCACATCGCCAGCACCCGCTACGGCAAAGCCCATCATGGCATTGGCCTGGTTGCATTCCATAAATGTTACCAATCCCAATCCATTCGGTGCACCCAGGATCAGAACGCCGACGCCTTCATTGGACTGCCCGTTGTCGAACTGATGGGCGCCCGCGAGCATATCCGAGTAACCATCACCATTGACGTCGCCCGCCATGGCTACGGAAATGCCCAAATTGGCTTCTGCCTGGTCGAGCTTGAAAACATAAGGGCTGTTTGTGACCAATCCGTTTGCGGAACCTTTGTAGATCATCACCACACCCTCATTGGATGCCGAGGCATCGTAGTAGGGAACACCTACCATAATATCGGAGAAACCATCTTTGTTGATATCCCCCGCATTGCTCACCGAGTAACCCATTTGGGCATTGGCCTGATTGCATTCCAATACCGTTGCTGCCAGGCTGATTCCGCCGGCCGTACCGGGGTAGAGGAAAGCCGCGCCCTCGTCGGCCTGGCCGTTGTCGTATTTAGGAGCACCTACGAGTATGTCGCTGTACCCGTCGCCGTTTACATCGCCCGCAGTGGAAACCGAGAAGCCCAGCCATGCATAGCTTTGATTGATTTCCAGTGTCTTGTCGGCATTGGCAGGGTTACCATTAGCGATGATGGGGTCGATGGTGACCGGGTAAGCCGCATTCGCTACCTCGACATTTATTGCAATCTCTTTCCCGGAAAGGGCCAGGTTGGCGGCCAGTAGTTTTCCATTCGCATCCCAGCATTTCAGGTCGCTGTATGTCAACAGGTCGGTTCTTTCGCCGCCGTCATTGGAATAAAATGCTAACCGGCCATCGTCCACTTGCCGCGCATGCAAGCCCTGGACCAGCAGATGCACAGATAGTTGCTGCGTATGTGCAGGCGCATGGGCAATAATGAAGTTTTGCCGGATACCAGCCTGGTTGTTAATGAATTCTTCGGTAAATGCACCGTGATCGATTTTCAGTGTGTCGTCTCTTGTTTCGGTGCGGCCATTCGCTTTGGCTTCGGCAATTAGCTCCCCATCAGCATAGATCCCTTTGTTGACAAGTTTCACTCGGAAGCTCCTGCCTGCGGAGTCGATGCGGTTTTGAATGGAAAGGCTACCGGGCTGGTAATAGGCCCTGAGGTTGTGCTGCCGGTTGGGGCTTTGCAAAGCGTGACGGGCCGAATCGTAGGTAATGTGGTATTCCCGTTTCGCAATGTCGTTTTGAATGCTGGTTAACACGCTGCCCGTCGGATGATTTGTCAACAAAGGTTTCGCGATATCCGGCAGGTTGGAGAAAGTTTGCTTCTTGTAATTTCGGATTGGCGAAGCCAGGATCAGAATAGTTATAATGGCGGCCATTGCGACCGAGCCTCCAATGACGGTGTAGTGCTTTTTCATAGACTTGTCCGGTTTAAAGTCGAAGGGGATATTGTTCTGGTTATAGCTACAAGTTGATAATGAGTGGGTTATAAAATGAAAAGCGATGTCCGATCGGTTGGAGATAAATGAACCTTCGGAAATAAAAAATGCATCCCGGAATTTCCGGGATGCATTTGATACCTGATCGTGCTCTTATTTTCTGATAACTACCCGGCGGGAAGTTTGTGTACCATCCTTGCGGTCGATTTGCAGGATATAATCCCCGGTAGCCAGGTGTTTCACATCCAGCTCTGTCTGTGGCTTCACCGACTGCCAGGAAATCTGTCCGTTCATGGAAATTAACCGCACAGCCTTGATCTGGTCGGCGTTTGCCGATTTGATGAATAGCTTGTCAGAAACGGGGTTAGGATAGACGGTGACCTCATCGCCGTATTCAGGCCGAACGTTGAAGAGCTCAGTCTCCGTTACTTCCGAAAGTTCCGGCACAGCCGGGGCTGTGATTAGCAGCAAATATTCCGGTATTGTCCGCCAAGGGCCGTAAACCTGGCCGGTAAGTGCTGTCGAAAGTTCGTACTTGAGGCGAACACGGGTCCGTGTAACAGGTTGCGCCTGTTTACTGATCATTTCCCTCAAATCGACACCGTTAAGGTTCAAAGTATAAAATGCCGCTTGCTTGTCTGTGAAAGCGGTACTGTTGGTAATAGGGGTAGTACCAACTTTGCTGAATGATTTGCCGGGGGTAATTGTTTCCCAAACCAGGCGGCCATTGTTTCGTCCCAGGAAAGAAGCGCCATACAAGCCGACACCTGCGCCATTCTGGCTATTCTGCGTATATGTCATTGGACTTTGGAACCCGGTATTATAAAGCCGGATATTGTTTCGTCTGTTTTTCCCAGCCAAGCCATTGTTACCAAAGTACGCGTAGGTTGTGCCGCCATTGGTGATTCCACTCTGGTCATAGTTGGGAATTCCCACGACGATATCACCATAACCATCGCCATTGAGATCCCCTGCCCCGGAAACCGACGTTCCCATATAAGATTCGGCCTGTGCACCGGAAGCTGAAAAACTGGCTATGTTTTGAACACCCGCGTTTGACCCGTGGAATACCCATACGCCACCACCATTGGGCGCCTGGCCATCGAAATTCGGAGCCCCTACTACCACGTCGTCATAGCTGTCTCCATTCACATCAATTCCCCCACCGACAGTTTTCCCAAAAGAAGCATCAGCCTGATTTGCCTCCAAAAGCGTGTGGATAGCAGTTATCAATCCTGATGTTGATCCATAGTATATGCGGGCCGTGCCCTCGTGGCTTTGGCCGTTGCTGTACCCTGGCAAACCGACAATCACATCGTAAAAGCCGTCACCATTGACATCTCCCGCTCCTGCTACCGACGTCCCCATCGCGGCGTCGACATGGTCTGATTGGATTAAACTTTTGTACACGGTGTTGGTGGGAATACCCGCGCTTGAGCCATGCCACACGAATATGGCTCCCTCATTACTATGGTTGGCGGTAAATGCGCTTGCTCCGACAACAATGTCGTTATATCCATCGCCATTGACGTCGCCGGCATTATCGAGACTGTTTCCCAGATGCGCTCCTGCAACTCCGGAGGTCACATAACTGGTTGGATTGTCGCTCACATAATTGCTGGATCCTAGGTAAATAAACACAGCCCCGGCGCCGGCTGCACCAGGTGCACTGAAATTGGGCGCTCCAACCATTATATCGTCAAATCCGTCGCCATTAATGTCTCCTGCATCGGAAACAGCCGTTCCAAATCCCTGATTGGCTTTATAAAGTTCTTTACCAATTGTTCCCAGTCCCCCCCGAACCTCCGGGATAAAGAAAGGCGGCTCCCACGTTCGCTCCGTTTACCGCTCCGGCCGCTCCAACGATCACATCGTCATATCCATCACCGTTGACGTCGCCTCCCCCGGAAACGGATCCTCCGAACTTTGCCTGTGCGATATTGGATTCCATTTTAACCGCTGAATTGACGCCGGTAGCAGCATCCCCGTAAGATATGAAAATGGCGCCTTCGTTTACTTGTCCGCCGTCGTAATTAGGGGCACCCACTACGATGTCGTCGAGCCCATTGCCATCAATATCCCCGGCCGAGCTTACCGATGATCCTGCTAATGCACCGGAGGCCGTCGCGCTGGAGACAGATGCAGGAGTAGGCCCGACGCTGCTGGCGGATCCGTGATAGATATACACCTGCCCCTCGTCATTCTGCCCATGGTCATAGGTGTAGCATCCAATTATGATGTCGCTGTAACCGTCACCATTTACATCTCCGGCGCTCGCAACGGCACTTCCCAACCAGCCCTCAGCCTGGTTACTTTCAATGGTAGCGGCTGGTGCCGTAACCAGGCCGGTTTTCGAGCCGTAATGCACGAACACCATCCCTTCATTATTCTGGCCGTTTTCGTACCATTTCGCACCGATCAATATATCGCCATATCCGTCACCATTTACGTCTCCCGCGGCAGACACGCTTTCGCCGTAATGTGCTTCAAACAGATTACCTTCCAATGTGGTTGAAGGAGCTGTGCTGATTCCGTTTCCGGTTCCGTGGAAAATGTAGGCAACTCCCTCGTCTTGTTGCCCGTTATCGTACAGGTACGCTCCAACAATGACGTCGGAAAATCCGTCGCCATTAACGTCGCCGGCGGTTGAAACGGAGTGGCCAAAACGGGAATCGGAGGCATTCATTTGAAGCGTCGCTGGAGCCTGGGATGTGACAGGGGCAGAATTTACACTGCCATAGTACACGAACGCGGCGCCTTCAAGGGATTGCCCGTCCGTATAAAGCCTTGCACCCACGATTACATCACTGGCGCCGTCGCCATTGACGTCACCGGCGCCTGCCACCGAAAAGCCCATCATGGAGCCGGGTTGATTACGTTCCAGAATTTCGGTTTCACCAGGTTCGAAACCCGTATTACCTCCATGGTAGAGGAATGCCACGCCTTCATTCGCCTGATCTTTGTCGTACTGTGGTGCACCCACGAGGAAATCGCTGTAACCATCCGCATCGACATCGCCGGCCATTGCGACTGATGTACCAAATCCGGCATCAGCCTGATCCGGTTGAAGGATTATGAAATTGCCCGGATTGATACCGATCGGTGCTGTTTGAGCGTCGGGCTTTCCACCGAAGTAAAGAAATGCCGCTCCCTCGTTGTTTTGACCGTCTTCCCAGTACGGTGATCCCACAATTACATCGCTGTATCCGTCTTTATTTACATCGCCGGCACTGGCAACGGAGTAACCCATTTGCGCATATGCCTGGTTACGGTTAAGACGCTGACCGTTCAGGGACAACCCTGCAGCTGTGCCGGGAAATACATAGGCGACGCCAGCATCGACTCCATTCCAGTCATACATTGGCGCGCCAACGATGACATCGCTGTAACCGTCACCGTTCATGTCCCCGGCGCTGGATACTGAATATCCCAGCCAGGCATTGCTTTGGTCGAGCTCAACGGTTTTATCGGCCGTGTTAGGATTACCGTTGGCGAGGATAGGGTCAATCGTTACCGGATAAGCCGCGCCTTCGACATTCACATTAATCTCCACGCGGTCATTGACATACGCGAGCGTCGCTTCCAACGGCTTTTTGTTGGCATCCCAGCAATGCAGATCGCTGTATACGACGCAGTCTTCGAATTCACCATTCGTATTTCCACGGTAGAAGCGGATTTCGTTTTCGCCGCCATTTTTCGCTTTCAGACCTTCGGCAGAAAGTCTGACCTGTAAATTCCGGGTATTCTCAGGAGCATGTTTAACGATGAAATTCTGGCGGATGCCGTCTTCTGTATTGATGAATTCCTCGGTGAAACCTTCATGTTCGATCAATAGCCTGTTCTCGTTGTTGCTCGACTTTGCGCTGGCCTGCGCAGCAAGAATTTTCTTTCCGTCGGCAAAAATGCCCTGGTTGGTAAGATGCAGTCTGAAATTATGCCCTGCAGAATCTTCGCGGTTTTGGACGGTCAGCTTCCCGGGTTTGTAATAGGCCCTCAGGTTTTGCTTGCGGTTCGGACTTTGGAGCTTTTGAGTGACCTCGTCGTACGAAATGTGATACTCTTGTCTGGCGATCGCATCTTTAATACCGTCGATAGTTGCCGGGGATAACCCTGCAGTTTGCTCGCGATCGGTGGCAGGCCTTTGTTTTGCAGTGATCGGATCCAATAGGCGAGCGTCGCCGGGATTGGTAACGAAATAACCTGCGGCGCCCGCCGCCAGGGCCATCGCTGCGAGGAGCATGGACTTGTAAGTGTGTTTCATCTGAAATGAATGTTATTATTAAGAAACAGTGTAATGGCAAAGCCGCATCAAATTTTGCATTCGATGCATTCTGTTACCGAAACCGTTTAGCCTGGCGAACACTGCAGTGATTATATGGCAAAGCGGCCTTTCCGGATTCCGAAAAGACCGCTTGGATGCTCAGGCGGATGCCTATTTATCCACTATCACCTTGTGGGAGCTGTGAGAGCCATCCTTCCGCGAGACCTGCAGCAGATATACGCCCGTGTCGAGCCGGCTTACGTCCACACCCGCGGCGACATTTTGCGATTGGTACAGGAGCTTTCCATCGGGCGCGAAAAAACGGACAGAACGGATCTGGTCCGCATTTTCAGTTTTGATAAACAGCTTGTCCGAAACCGGGTTAGGGAAAGGAACGACAGCCGTTTTCGAGTTTTCCGTATTTGCTACCTTGCGAATGACCGTCTCTGCCGCAGTTTCCTCAGGCACCGGGGCGTTGTTGTAGCCGGCCAATTGCGATTGCAAATACCGCCATGGTCCGTACATCTGGCCGGTAATGGCCAGCACAGGCGAGTAACGCACGCGCGCGCGGACTCTGGTGGCTACGCCGGCTGCCTTGCTTACCGCTGCAATATTTTGCGTTCCCGTAGCAGCCAAAGTAATTAACCCCGATTGCCCGGTGCTTTGCGTACTCGTCGTAATAGGCTGTGTGCCTGATTTTGAAAAAGGAGTGCCATTCGAGACAGTTTCCCAAACGAGCCTTCCCTTGTTCTTACCGATAAACGATTTCGCAAACAGCCCCAAACCGAAATTGCTTTTGGCAAACTGGCTTTGGCTGATGGGAGAAACGAAGTTATCATTGTAAAGCCGGATGTTGTTTCGCAGGCCTTTGCCGTTGTTGCCGTAGAAAATGGACGCGTTACCTCCGTCAGTCACCAGGCCTACATTGGCGTGGGGAGCACCGATGATAATGTCACTATATCCATCACCATTTACGTCACCCGCACCGGAAACCGAGTAGCCGAGGTTAGCACCGTCATGATTGCCTTCTGTACTAAACGAAGCAGTAGGTTTGATACCGGTTGGAGAGCCATGATACAGAAATGCTTTTCCTTTGATGGTCGAAGCGTTGGCGCCGCCAAAATCACCAGCACCTAATATAATGTCACTATATCCGTCTCCATTGACATCGCCCGCTGTGTGGACGGTGAATCCGAGGCCTCCGCTTACAATGTTTTGTTCGAGGATAGTGGGGCTCACGTCACTGATACCGCTATTTGTGCCGTAATAAACAAATGCAATGCCTTCACCCTGTTCGTTTTTGTCGTAACGTGGAGCCCCGACGACAATGTCGCTATAACCATCGCCATTAATGTCACCAGCGCCGGAAACCGAAAGTCCAAATAGAGCATCATCTTGATCCCCTTGGATTATTTTTGGACTACTTCCAATGCCCTGCGCCGATCCATGAAAGATATACGCTGCTCCCTTACCACCATAATATGCGGCACCAGCAATGATATCACCATAACCATCGCCGTTCACGTCCCCTGCGGACGATACCGAGCCACCCAAGGACGCGAAGCCTATGTTCGATTCAATGATAGCCGGGTTTGAAGGTCCTGCTGCCGAGCCGTAGTAGATGAAAATTGCACCCTCGTAACTTTGGCCAGCTGTATAGTAGTCTTCGTCACCGATGATTATGTCGGCGTATCCGTCGCGATTAATATCTCCAGCACCGGAAACAGCACTACCAAAATCGGAATAAGCAAAGTTGTTTTCCAATAGAATACTGGTACCTGCATTTATACCAGTATTTGAGCCATAATAAACGAACGCAACTCCTTCGTCTGCCTCATTATTATCATATTCACTTGCCCCAACAATCACGTCACCGTAACCATCTCCATTGACGTCACCAGCGCCCGCTACCGAACCACCGAAATAGCTACCTCCTTGATTCTTGCTCAAAATAAGTTTATTGTTCGCATCAAGGCCGTTCGATGCTCCGTAGTATACAATGGCAATTCCTCCTGCCACTCCATTGTAATCATACTCCGGAGAACCTACGATCACATCATCAAAGCCGTCTCCATTCACATCTCCTGCACTGGCGACGGAATAGCCCATCTTTGAACCGCCATCAGTCCCGACCATATTATACGCCCCATTTGTCCCAATCCCTTCCGCGCCGCCATGATACACAAACACGTGGCCTTCATCTTTCTGGCCATTGTCAAAAGTGTAGCAGCCGATAAGAATATCGCTGTAACCGTCACCGTTCACATCCCCCGCACTGGCGACGGCTGTGCCAAACCAGCCGTCGGCCTGGTTGCTTTCCAGGGTGGAGACCGGGCTTCCGACAATGCCGTCTTTGGATCCGTGGTAAACGAATACAGAGCCTTCATTGAATTGGCCGTTATCATAGTATTGCGCACCAATAAGTATATCGGAATAGCCGTCGCCATTGACGTCACCTGCGCAGGCGATGGAAGAACCCATGCGGTCGTCGGCATGGCCGCCTTCAAAGACCCTGGCAGGCTGCGGGTTGATGCCGGTAGAGGAACCCAGGTGCAGCGAAACTTTTCCCTGATCTTTTAAGTTCGGCCCATCATAAACATAGGCTGCGATAAGTACGTCGCTATATCCATCCCCGTTCACATCGCCGGCCGAGCTCACTTTGTTGCCTAAACCGGCGTCGTATTGGTTACCTTCTATGATGGTCGGGTTTCCCTGCAAACCGCCATTGCCGCCACGATAAATGAAAGCGGCCCCTTCTCCGTCCTGACCCTGACCGTTGGTGTACCACCGGGCACCTATGATGATGTCGCTGAAACCGTCGGCATCGACGTCGCCTGCCGGGCCTAGCGAATAACCGAATTGAGCATTGGCTTGATTTATTTCGAGAGTAGTAAAGTTGGCGAAGAGGTTGCCGTTTGCACTTCCGTAGCTTAATGTCACGGTTCCCTCTTTGCTTTGCCCATTAGAATCTTGACTGGCACCTATCAACACGTCGCTGAATCCGTCGCCGTTGACATCACCTGCCGTTGCCACCGATACACCTACCAAGGCTCCGAGTGTTCCATTAAGATACGTGTGACCAATGATTGTAGAAGTGAAAAATGTTGCAGAACCTAGATAAAGTACTGCGGCTCCTGCATTATTGGTCTCATCATCGTCATAAAATGGAATTCCCGCGAGCACATCACTGAAACCGTCTCCGTTGAAATCCCCCGCACTAGCCACAGAATATCCCATTTGAGCATCGGCCTGATTAACTTCAAGGGTAACAGCCGTCAGGGTCAAACCGGACGCACCACCCTTGTACACAAACGCTGCCCCTTCGTTATCCTGCCCCTTGTCATACTGTGGTGCACCCACGATCACATCGCTATAGCCGTCGCCATTCACATCCCCCGCGCTCGATACCGAGAAACCCAGCCACATGTAGCTCTGGTTGATCTCGAGTACCTTATTCGCATTTTGCGGCGTACCATTGGCAATAATGGGGTCGATTGTAACGGGGTAGACAGCATTTGCTACATCGACGCTGATCTGAATGCGGTTATCCACATAAGCCAGCGTCGCATTCAGCGGCTTTTTGTCGGCGTCCCAGCATTTGAGGTCGCTGTAAACGAGCTCATTGCGGGTTTTGCCGTCGGAAGTCTGGGAATAGAAGCGCAGTTCATTGCCGGAGCCTTGTTCGACTTTGAGGCCTTTGGCGGTCATTTTTACCTGCAACTGGCGGGTGCCTTCCGGGGCGGTTTGGACGATGAAATTCTGGCGGACGCCGTCTTCATTGTTGATGAACTCCTCGGTGAATGCGCTGTGGCTGATCTGCACCTTGTTTTCGTGGTGCCCGGCTTTGGCGGTAATTTCGGGCGCATAGAGCAGCTTTCCGTCGGCGAATATGCCTTCATTTAGCAATTCCAACCTGAAACCATCGCCGGTGGTGTCGACGCGTGTCTGAACCGTGAGCTTACCCGGCTCGTAGTAGGCGCGGATGTTGTTGCTGCGGTTGGGGCTTTGCAGCTTCTTTTTTTGTTCATCGTAGGAAATGTGGTACTCCTGCTTTTCCAGCGATTTGCGGATATCTGACAGGGTTGTTCCGGGCAGGGCCGCTTGCGGCATTCCCACGGAGAGTGCGGAAGCCGGCCGTGTTTTAAGAGGGTTTCGTGGTAGGGACCGGCTGATGCGGTCGAAGAGGTAAAAAATGGCGGCGAAAGCTGCCAAAACCATTCCGACGTACAGAATGGGCATGTAACGATTTTTCATAGTGAAAAAATCTTTAAGTGAAACAATCGGTTACAAGAAGGGCGTACGTGAAATGCTTGCGCAAATTTTACCGATACTCTATATCTGATTTCAAACTGTTTAGCCGCCGGACGATATCGAATGATTCGTCGGTATCGGATGTCCGGATTGTTTAAAGAAAACGCCTCCCCACGGCACTGGAGGAGGCGTCGGGAAGGGGCTATCGCCGGATAAGTATCCTGTGCGAGGCAGTTGTGCCGTTGGCCCGGTTGAGCATGAGGATATAGATGCCACCGGGTAATTTGCTTACGTCAATGTCGTGTTCGTAGCGCTGCGACTGGAATACCGGTGTTCCGCTGGTGTTGTACAGCCGGACTGTGCGGATATCGGAAGGATCTGTGACCTGAATGGACAGCCTGTCCGAAGCCGGGTTGGGGAATAGTGAAACTGAAGTCTCGGTTTCCGGCCGGGCCTTTCTTCTGATCGTCTCGGCCATGGCTTCTTGCGGCACCGGGGCGTTGTTGTAGCCTGCCAATTGCGATTGCAAATACCGCCACGGTCCGTACATCTGGCCGGTAATGGCCAGCACAGGCGAGTAACGCACGCGCGCCCGGACCCTGGTGGCTACGCCGGCTGCCTTGCTTACCGCTGCAATATTTTGCGTTCCCGTAGCAGCCAAAGTAATTAACCCCGATTGCCCGGTGCTTTGCGTACTCGTCGTAATAGGCTGTGTGCCTGATTTTGAAAAAGGAGTGCCATTCGAGACAGTTTCCCAAACGAGCCTTCCCTTGTTTTTACCGATAAACGATTTCGCAAACAGTCCCAAACCGAAATTGGTTTTGGCAAACTGGCTTTGGCTGATGGGTGAGAGTAAATCGTCGTTGAAGAGGCGGACGTTGTTTCGCAGGCCTTTGCCGTTGTTGCCGTAGCACACAACTGCGGCGCCAACGCCAAATGCATATGGACCACCTGCGATGATGTCACTATACCCGTCACCGTTCACATCGCCGGCGCCCGCGACATCAAAACCAATATATGCATTGTCAATATTACCATTTTCAAGTTGAAAGGCAGGTGAAGTCTTTAAACCCGTCGGCGATCCGTGAAAAACGTAAGCCGCCCCCTCAGCCAGCTCTCCTTCGCTGAAATAGGGGGCTCCAATAATAATATCGCTGTATCCGTCCCCGTTCACATCGCCGGCACCACTAACTGCCTCACCGAAGTGGTCATAATCCTTGTTCATTTCCAGCAACAGTGGGCTGGTATTGGAAATCCCTGTTGACGAGCCGTAGTAAGCTAACACGACGCCCTCATATTCTTGGCCGTTATTATAGTTGGGCGCGCCGACGATGATATCCGAATAACCATCCCCATTAACATCTCCTGCCCCGGCCACCGATCTGCCCATTATAGCGCCTTGCTGATCGCAAAGCAAAGTGGCGGCAGGGTTGACTACTATTCCACTATTTGACCCATGATAAACGAAAGCGGCACCGGCATCTTCCTGGCCGTACCAGTCGTCGCCTACAATAACGTCACCGTAGCCATCTCCGTTGACATCTCCGGCAGCAGCCACGCTCTTTCCGAAATTTGAGCCATTCTGGCCAGATTGAAGAACTTTTGGGTTCCCTGTGATCCCGGCAGCAGACCCCTGGTATACGTATGCAGCATTCGGGGAACCCGGGGCGCCGACGACAATGTCCGCGTATCCATCCCTGTTGATATCCCCCGCCCCCGCGACTGCATGGCCGAAATAGCTATTTGCTATACCTCTCTCAAAATGAATCACTTCTTGCGGGCCTAACCCACCTGATGACCCATGGTAGATATAAATGGCGCCCTCATCGTCCTGACCGTTGGAGTAGTATTTCGCGCCGACAACCACATCGCCATAACCGTCACCGTTCACATCGCCGGCACCGGCTACCGAACAGCCAAAGTAGCTGTCAGCCAGGTTCTTGCTTAGCACCAGTTGATTGCTTGATTCAATACCATTCAAAGAACCGTAGTATAGTACAGCTATACCTCCTACGGTTCCATTAACGTCAAATGTCGGAGCGCCTACAATGATATCATCGTAGCCGTCGCTGTTCACATCTCCAGCGCTTGCTACGGAGGAACCCAACGCGCCGGCAGCACTTGCCGTAAGCGTCACCGTCTCATTTGTCCCAATCCCTTCCGGCCCGCCATGGTAAACAAACACATGGCCTTCGTCTTTCTGGCCATTGTCAAAAGTGTAGCAGCCGATAAGAATATCGCTGTAACCGTCACCGTTCACATCCCCCGCACTGGCGACGGCTGTGCCAAACCAGCCGTCGGCCTGGTTGCTTTCCAGGGTGGAGACCGGGCTTCCGACAATGCCGTCTTTGGATCCGTGGTAAACGAATACAGAGCCTTCATTGAATTGGCCGTTATCATAGTATTGCGCACCAATAAGTATATCGGAATAGCCGTCGCCATTGACGTCACCTGCGCAGGCGATGGAAGAACCCATGCGGTCATTGACATGGCCGCCTTCAAAGACCCTGGCGGGTTGCGGGTTGATGCCGGTAGAGGAACCCAGGTGCAGGGAAACTTTTCCCTGGTCCTTCAAGTTCGGCCCATCATATACATAGGCTGCGATAAGTACGTCGCTATATCCGTCCCCGTTCACATCGCCCGCCGAGCTCACGTTGTTTCCTAAACCGGCGTCGTATTGGTTACCTTCTATGATTAGCGGGTTGGAGAGTAATCCATTGGCACTTCCGCGGTAAATGAATGCGGCTCCTTCCGCATCCTGTCCCTGCCCATTGGTATAATAGCGGGCGCCAACGATGATATCGCTGTATCCGTCAGCATCCACGTCGCCGGCAGGAGCGACGGAGTAGCCGAACCTAGCGTCGGCAAAGCCAGGATGAAGAGTTACTATGCCTTTTATGTTGGTACCAGCTCCCTGGATAACGAGCACAATTCCGCGGTGATAATCTGCCTGGTGCGCTCCAATGATAATGTCGCTGTATCCATCGGCATCGATATCACCGGCTGTGGCTAGCGCGACGCCAAAGAGATCCTCCGCGTTATGAGTGGCGAAGCTCATCGGAACGGAGTTATCGGGGATACCCTGTGCTGAGCCAAAATAGAGATTAGCCATACCTTCATTCTGAAAATTATTGTCATAATAGGGTATCCCAACCAGCACATCACTGTATCCATCCCCATTGAAATCTCCTGCGCTGGCGACCGAGTAGCCCATTTGAGCATTGGCCTGGTTGCATTCCAGAGTGTAGGCGGTAAGTGTGAGTCCCGAGGGACCGCCTATGTACACAAACGCCGCTCCTTCATTGTCCTGCCCCTTGTCATACTGCGGAGCACCCACGATCACATCGCTGTAACCATCCCCATTCACATCCCCCGCGCTAGCCACTGAAAAGCCCAGCCACATGTAGCTCTGGTTGATCTCGAGTACCTTGTTCGCATTCTGCGGCGTACCATTGGCAATAATGGGGTCGATTGTAACGGGGTAAACAGCATTTGCTACATCGACGCTGATCTGAATGCGGTTATTCACATAAGCGAGCGTCGCATTCAGCGGCTTTTTGTCGGCGTCCCAGCATTTGAGGTCGCTGTAAACGAGCTCGTTGCAAGTTTTGCCGTCGGAAGTCTGGGAATAGAAGCGCAGTTCATTGCCGGAGCCTTGTTCGACTTTGAGGCCTTTGGCGGTCATTTTTACCTGCAACTGGCGGGTGCCTTCCGGGGCGGTTTGGACGATGAAATTCTGGCGGACGCCATCTTCGTTGTTAATAAATTCCTCGGTGAATGCGCTGTGGCTGATTTGCACTTTGTTTTCATGGTGATCAGCTTTTGCAGTGATTTCGGGTGCATAGAGCAGCTTGCCGTCGGCGAATACGCCTTCATTCACGAGTTCCATCTTGAAGCCGTCGCCGGTTGTGTCGACGCGTGTCTGGACCGTGAGCTTACCCGGCTCGTAGTAAGCGCGGATGTTGTTGCGGCGGTTGGGGCTTTGCAGCTTCTTTTTTTGTTCATCGTAGGAAATGTGGTACTCCTGCTTTTCCAGCGATTTGCGGATATCTGACAGGGTTGTTCCGGGCAGGGCCGCTTCCGGCATTCCCGCGGAGAGTGCGGAAGCCGGCCGTGTTTTAAGAGGGTTTCGTGGTAGGGACCGGCTGATGCGGTCGAAAAGGTAAAAAATGGCGGCGAAAGCTGCCAAAACCATTCCGACGTACAGAATGGGCATGTAACGATTTTTCATAATGAAAGAAATCCTTTAAGTGAAACAATCGGTTACAAGAAGGGTGTACGTGAGATGCTTGCGCAAATTTTACCGATACTCTATATCTGATTTCAAACTGTTTAGCCGCCGGATTGGCGGCAATGATTAGCCGGTAGCTTGTAAAGCCAAACGCCTCCCCATGGCATTGGGGAGGCGTCGGGGAAGGGGGCTATCGCCGGATGAATATCCTATGCGAGGTAGTTGTGCCGTTGGCCCGGTTGAGCATGAGGATATAGATGCCACCGGGTAATTTGCTTACGTCAACGTCGTGTTCGTAGCGCTGCGACTGGAATACCGGTGTTCCGCTGGTGTTGTACAGCCGGACTGTGCGGATATCGGAAGGATCTGTGACCTGAATGAACAGCCTGTCCGAAGCCGGGTTGGGGAATAGGGAAACGGAAGTCCCGATTTCCGGCCCGGCCTTTCTTCTGATCGTCTCGGCCATGGCCTCTTGTGGCACCGGCGCATTGTTGTAGCCTGCCAATTGCGATTGCAAATACCGCCATGGTCCGTACATCTGGCCGGTAATGGCCAGCACAGGCGAGTAACGCACGCGCGCGCGGACTCTGGTGGCTACGCCGGCTGCCTTGCTTACCGCTGCAATATTTTGCGTTCCCGTAGCAGCCAAAGTAATTAACCCCGATTGCCCGGTGCTTTGCGTACTCGTCGTAATAGGCTGTGTGCCTGATTTTGAAAAAGGAGTGCCATTCGAGACAGTCTCCCAAACGAGCCTTCCCTTGTTTTTACCGATAAACGATTTCGCAAACAGTCCCAAACCGAAATTGGTTTTGGCAAACTGGCTTTGGCTGATGGGCGAGAGAAGGTTATCATTGTAGAGTCGTATATTGTTTCGGCAGCCTTTGCCATTGTTGCCATAGTACACGAACACAGCTCCTGCGTCTACTGCCTGCCCGTTATTATAGGCTGGTGCTCCAACAAGCACATCGCTATATCCGTCCCCATTAATGTCTCCGGCACCTGCAACAGTTTTGCCCACAAAGTTGCTGGCTATGTCCCCTTCTTTGCTGAACGAGCTCGCCGTCTTCACCCCGTTAGGCGAGCCGTGGAATACATACGCATTTCCCTCGTTTGCTTCCCCCATTAACGTAATTGGGCGCTCCTACGATTACATCGCTGTACCCGTCGCCATTTACGTCCCCGGCGCTGCTGACCGACCATCCGAAATAAGCACCGGCTACGTTCGTTTCCAAACGGGTCGGGGCGGGCGCCACGTCGCTTATGCCTCCCATTGTTCCGTAATAAACGAATGCGGCACCTTCGTTCGATTCATTGTTGTCATAGTAGCGCGACCCAACGGTTACATCACTGTAACCATCGCCGTTGGCGTCACCCGCGGAAGCCACTGAAAATCCGAAGTTGGCATCGATCTGGTTACTTTCCAGGATTTTGGCTGGGTTAGTATTAAATGCGCCGGAAGATCCATGATAAACGTATGCGGCTCCCTCTCCCTGCTGGCCGTAGTTGGTTGTCCAGGCCCCGGCGATGATATCCGAATAACCATCCCCGTTGACATCTCCGGCCGATGAGACGACTTCTCCAAAATGGGAATTGATTTGGGGGCCTGGAATGTTAACCGGACTTCCAATTGCCTGTGAAGAGCCATAATAAAGAAAGACATTTCCTGTATTTGCATACGTAGGAGCTCCGGCAATGAAGTCCGCATAACCGTCACGATTGACGTCACCTGCTCCGGCGACTACAAAACCCAAATGTGCACCGGCCTTGTTCACCTGCAGCCCTGTTTGACCGGCATTGGGATCTACGCCTGAACTGGACCCGTAATAGACAAATACGGCCCCCTCCTCACTTTCTCCAAAGGTGTAGTTTTTTGCGCCTACGATCACGTCGTCGAAGCCATCTCCATTAATGTCTCCCGGCCCTGCTACGGAGCCTCCGAAGTATGCATTTGCCTGACTTTTTTTCAATAGATGGTATGTATTGATAGCCAGTCCGTCGATGGAGCCATAATAGACGAACGCAGCTCCTTCCAATGCTTTTCCATCATCAAAAAACGGTGCGCCAATAACAATATCACCGTAACCATCTGCATTGACGTCCCCCGCGCTGGCAACGGAAAGGCCCATTTGGGCCCCGGTTTTGCCGTTCGTGAGCGTCTGCGAGTCATCGGTTCCAATCCCTTCCGCACCGCCGTGATAAACAAACACATGTCCTTCATCTTTCTGGCCGTTGTCAAAAGTGTAGCAGCCGATAAGAATATCGCTGTACCCGTCTCCGTTTACATCGCCGGCGCTGGCGACAGCGGTGCCGAACCAGCCGTCGCCCTGGTTGCTTTCCAGTGTGGAAGCGGGAGTGGTGCCGGCAGGTATGCCGTTTTTTGAACCATGATATATAAACACACCGCCTTCATTGAACTGGCCATTGTCCCAGTGCTGGGCACCGATCAGGATGTCCGAGTAGCCATCCCCATTCACATCACCCGCGCAGGCAATGGAGGAGCCCATACGTTCGTCATTTGACATGCCCACAAAGTGTCTTGCTGGCTGCGTGTTAATGCCTGTTGCGGATCCAAGATGCAAAGTCACTCTTCCCAGATCATTTCCAGAGTCATCATCATATAAATAGGCACTAATAAGCACATCACTATACCCATCCCCATTCACATCACCGGCCGAACTCACTTTGTTGCCCATCGCGGCATTGTATTGGTTTCCTTCTATGATTGTTGGATTATTGGTAACCAATCCACTATTACTTCCTCTGTAGATGAAAACCGCACCTTCGCCTTCCTGGCCCTGCCCGTTGGTATACCAGCGTGCGCCTACAATGATATCGCTATATCCGTCGGCGTCGATGTCACCTGCACCAGCGACAGAGTAGCCGAACTTGGCGTTGGCCTGGTTGATTTGGAGTTGTTGTTTTTCCTTCTGTACGTTTTGTGCTCCGTACCAAACCATCGCAGCACCTTCATCGTTTTCCCCATCATCGAATTGGTGTACTCCTATGATAATGTCACTATATCCATCCGCATTGATATCACCTGCTGTGGCAACAGATATTCCATAGTTGTCGCCTGGATTAGATGTGAGAAAGTCTTTCGGCGAAGAAGTTGCAATGATGTTTTGGGCTGATCCGTAGTAAAGTCTTGCCATCCCAGCATCCTTGTAGGTACTATTGCTAGCGTCGTAAAATGGTATTCCTACAAGGACGTCACTTAGTCCGTCCCCATTAAAGTCGCCCGCACTGGCCACGGAATAACCCATTTGAGCATTGGCCTGGTTGCATTCCAGGGTAACGGCTGTCAAAGTCAGGCCAGAGGCATGTCCCAAGTACACAAATGCTGCCCCTTCGTTATCCTGCCCCTTGTCATACTGCGGCGCACCTACGATCACATCGCTGTATCCATCCCCGTTGACATCCCCTGCGCTAGCCACGGAGAAACCGAGCCACATGTAGCTCTGGTTGATCTCGAGTACCTTGTTCGCATTCTGCGGCGTACCATTAGCAATAATGGGGTCGATTGTAACGGGGTAAACAGCATTTGCTACATCGACGCTGATCTGAATGCGGTTATCCACATAAGCCAGCGTCGCATTCAGCGGCTTTTTGTCGGCGTCCCAGCATTTGAGGTCGCTGTAAACGAGCTCATTGCGGGTTTTGCCGTCGGAAGTCTGGGAATAGAAGTGCAGTTCATTGCCGGAGCCTTGTTCGACTTTGAGGCCTTTGGCGGTCATTTTTACCTGCAACTGGCGGGTGCCTTCCGGGGCGGTTTGGACGATGAAATTCTGGCGGACGCCGTCTTCATTGTTGATAAATTCCTCGGTGAATGCGCTGTGGCTGATTTGCACTTTGTTTTCATGGTGATCAGCTTTTGCAGTGATTTCGGGTGCATAGAGCAGCTTGCCGTCGGCGAATACGCCTTCATTCACGAGTTCCATCTCGAAGCCGTCGCCGGTTGTGTCGACGCGTGTCTCAACCGTGAGCTTACCCGGCTCGTAGTAAGCGCGGATGTTGTTGCGGCGGTTGGGGCTTTGCAGTTTCTTTTTTTGTTCATCGAACGAAATGTGGTATTCCTGTTTTGCCAGTGAACTGCGGATATTCGCCAGCGTCGCTTCGGAAACGCCTGTCGGCAATGCGCCGGTGCTTTTTGTAACCGGTTTGGAAGGGACCGGGTCTGTTCGGTGTTTGTACCACAACCCGGCTCCAAGGAGAGTCGTTCCGGCCAGGGCAACAGCCATGGCCCGTTGATAAATCTTTGTCATACTCGTGTACTTGAAAGTTTTGGATTTACGGTGATATTCCCGCACCCAAATTTTGTGGGTGCGGGAGTTAAAAAAGCTAAGCGATTATTCTCAGGTGAAAACCGCTTAGCCGGTGGCTTGCCGACCTCCGGAAAGTGGCCGCAGGATAATTAATACAGCACAAGGGGATGGCGGCTTTCGGGGGCGTCAGCGTAGCGGATGCGGAGAATATACCGGCCGGGAGGGATTCCCCTGATGTCAAGTTTTTCGGGACTGTTCTTCCATTTTCGGATTACCGAACCGTCGGTGGTGATCAAAGCCGATTCGGTGACGGACAGATTCTTTTCGGTACGGACGTGTAACTCCGAAGCCGCCGGATTGGGGTATACGCAGATTGGCAGGATGGGTTTTTCTTCGGGTCCGTTCCCAGGGTTTAATGGTGTTGGCGCACTGGTTGATCCGGCCGATGGTCCGGCAAGATATCGCCATGGGCCGTAAATTTGTCCCGTCAATGCAAGGGCTGGATTGTACCGGATTCTGATTCGCAGGTTTGTCCCGGGGCCTGGCTTGCCGATGGTGTTTTTCAGCTCGGCGCCTGTCAAGATGTAATACCCTTTTTGAGATCCGGTATACGATGTACTATTGGCAAGCCAGCCGTTCGGGCCCGCCGAGAAGCCGTTACCATTCGAAACCGCTTCCCACACCAACCTTCCTTTGTTTACGCCCAAAAATGATTTAGCGTACAATCCGATCCCGAAGTTACTTTTGTTGTGCTGCTGATAGTTGAGCAATGTGATCAGGTCGGAATTGTAAAGGCGGATGGCATTTCGCGTACCCCGACTGTTGTTTCCATAGTAAATAAATGCAGCATCCGCGTCCGTCTGGTCGGAGCTGAAATTCGGTGAGCCGGCAATGATGTCACTGAAGCCATCAGCATTGACGTCACCGGCGGCGGCCACCGACCAGCCAAAGAAATCGTAAATATCGTTGCCATTGCCCTTTATTCGTTGCGGGCTGGGATTAATTCCTGTGGGCGACCCGTAGTAAATCAGAAGCAGGCCGGTCAGTATCGAGGTGTTTTCATCGATGAACCACGGCTCGCCGACGACCACATCGCCGTACCCATCGCCATTCAGGTCGCCAGCGCCCGCGACGGACTCGCCCATGGCTGCGGCCATACCTGTTTCGTGCGTGTACAGGTGCGTAACGTTCCCGGGCGTTATGCCGTCGGGGGAGCCATAGTAGATGTGCGCAGCGCCATCGCCATTGTCATACGCATGTGCCCCGACGATCAGGTCATTGAAACCATCGCCATTTACGTCTCCCGCTCCCGACACATCCCAGCCGAAATGCGCCTGCTCCTCCGTGGCTTTGATACAATCGATCGTAAGCGAATCCAGTGAACTGGCTTTTGCATAACCAATGAATATTGCCCCGGCATCGTAATCGCCAACACTGTATGCGCCTGCAACGATGTCGTCACTGCCGTCGCCATTCAGATCGCCGACGGATGATACCGCATTGCCGAGCCGCGCATCTTCCTGGTCGCTTTCGATGATCCGTAATCCTGCGGGATTGGGTCCGGTGAGTGAACCAGGGAATACATAAAGCGCGCCTTCTTCCGACTGGCCGTTGGAGTAGTTCATCGCACCTATTATTATTTCGGAAAATCCGTCGTCATTGAGGTCGCCGGCGTGCGCTACTGCGCATCCAAGCCAGGCACCGGTTTTGTTGCTTTCCAGTTTGATGGCAATGGCGCTGAGGCCGGAGGGGGAGCCCATGTATACAAATGCCGCCCCTTCCTCATCTTCGCCATCGTCGTAATGCATGGCACCTATAATTATATCGCCAAAGCCATCACCATTGATATCGCCGGCGGCGGAAACGGATGTGCCAAAACCGGCATCGGCCTGATCGGCTTCAAGCATATTGGACGCTGTTTTGCTGATTCCATCCGGTGTTCCCGGAAACAGAAATGCAACTCCCTCGTCCTGTTGCCCGTTGTCGAAACGCGGCGCACCGACGATCACATCACCGTAACCGTCGCCATTTACGTCGCCCGCCCCCGATACCGCATAACCGAATGCAGATTCCGGCTGATTGGAATGCAATGCGGTTGCCGTGGCAGCGTCCGGGCCGGATGCGCCACCGTGCCATACCACGACAGCGCCTTCGTTATTTTGTCCGAGATCGTAGAGATGGGCGCCGACGACAATGTCGCTGAAACCATCACCGTCTATATCGCCTGCGCTGGCGAGCGACTGGCCCAGATAAGCATCGGCCTGGCCACTTTTGAAAACAGATAAAGGTTTTTTATTAATACCGGCCTGAATCCCTGAAAAAAGGATAACCACCCCTTCATTGAGCAGGTTTTTGCCCTGCATCCGGCTCGCGATCAGGATATCGGCATAGCCGTCCCCTTCCACATCTCCCGCACAGGCGACCGCCCGGCCAAATTCTTCTTCCAGTTGCTGTCCCGCGAGTGCGATCGACGTGCCGGTATCGATTCCGGCCGCGGAGCCGAGGTGGATTTTAACCAACCCCTGGTCCGAATAGACCTTATCGTAATGCGGCGCGCCGAGGATGATATCGGAAAAGGAGTCGCCATTGATGTCACCGGCGGATGCCAGCGAAATGCCCAGGTGAGCATCGGCCTGATTGCTTTGTAAAATGGTTGGAACTAACGAAATGCCTTTTACACTGCCCAGATAAACAAACGCAGCGCCTTCATTGGCCTCCCCCAGATCATAAAACGGTGCGCCTACAAGCACATCCGAGAAACCATCGGCATTCACATCCCCCGCACCTGCTACCGAGCTGCCCATTCCGGAGATCGATTGGTTCATTTCGAGAATGGTTGCTTTATCAGGATCGATACCCGCTTTTGAGCCATAAAAAACAAATGCCGCTCCTTCATTCAACTGCCCCTGATCGAACTCGTTAGCCCCTGCAATTAAATCACTGCAACCATCGGCATTAATATCACCGGCCATTGCGACGGATATTCCGAACTGCGCTCCGAACTGGTTCCCTTCCAGCACGACGGCCGGATTTGGCTTAATTCCTTTGGGCGACCCCAGGTGAACGAACACCGCTCCCTCGTTGGTTTGCCCGTTATCATAAAATGGCGCACCGACAGCAATATCGCCGAATCCGTCCGCGTTTACATCTCCTGCACTTGCAACCGAATAACCCATTTCGGCATGTGCCTGGTTACTTTCCAAAAGCGTCGGCATCGGATCGAGGCCATTCGCGGAACCATAGTAGAGAAACGCCGCCCCTTCGCTGTCTTCGCCATTATCGTAATGCGGCGCTCCCGCCAGCACATCGCTGTATCCATCTGCATTCACATCGCCAGCCGAAGCAACCGAAAAGCCCAGCCAGGCGTCGGCCTGATCCGATTCCAGCAGCGCGTTGGCATTGGCGGGATTACCATTTACCACAATAGGGTCGATAGTTACCGGGTAGGCTGCGTTGCGTACGTCGACGGTGATCTGGATTTGCTGCCCTTTGCCGGTCAGATGCGCGGCAAGTAGCTGGTTATGGGCATCCCAGCATTTGAGATCGCGGTAAACGAGCCGGGGATTGGCTTTGTCGTTTCGGGTAAAAAAACGCAGTTCGTTTTCGGTACCATTCTGAATGTGCAGGCCTTCGGCGGCAAGTTTTACCTTTAATTCCTTTGTACCCGCGGGCGCCTCGCGAACGATGAAATTCTGCCTTACGCCGTCTTCGTTGTTGATAAATTCTTCCTCGAATTTTGCATGACGGATCAGCAGTCTGTTTTCCATAATTTCAGGTCTGGCGGAAGGATCGGGCTGGTCGATCAGCCGGCCGTCGGCCAATACGCCTTCATTTCTTAATGTAAGGAAAAAATCATAACCCGGGGAATCGACGCGGTTCTGAACGGTAAAGTTTCCGGGCTGGTAATATGCGCGGAGATTATGCTTCCGATTGGGGCTCTGGAGAATATGCCGGGTGCGGTCGTAGGAAATGTGATATTCGCGCAAAGCGATGGTTTCCCCAAGGCGGGGTGGAATAGGCGTATTCGCATATTTGGGAGATTGCCGAGGGCCTGCATTATGCATGCCCGCGGCCGACGAAGTTAAATGGTTTGGGAAAAAACGGGTGTAACAAGTGTAAACAAGCAGGAGAATGACTGACGCCACAATGAATAATGGCAGGAGGTGTTGTTTCATAGGACAAAATTTAGGATAAGGTGAAGTGTAAAACCAGGTTGGTCGACCCGGTTTTCAATTTTGTACTTATCCCAAACTCTTTCCGAAAGCAATGATCAGGTGACGCTAGTGGTTATCAAGCGGTTAAATAGGGATAAAAAAAGTCCCGGAAACCGAGTTTCCGGGACTTTCTCCATTTGCAATAAAAACTTACTTCTGCACCAATGCTTCCAGCATTTTCTCGGCCAGAAACTGGTTGCCAGCCTCGGTCAGATGCACCCGATCGGTGGTGAGAATGCCTTTTTCCTTGTTTTCCGGGTTGTTTTTTGCCAGGTAATCGAGGAAATGCTTGCGCAGGTCGAGCAGTTGCAGATTGTTGCGCGTTGCGATTTCGCGGATCAGTTTGGAATATTGGTTCAAATCGCCGTCCTGCTGGTTGGAATTATCATTGCGCTCGCCGATCACGGTAGGTGTGCACACGATCACACGGATATTTTGCGCTTTCATTTTCTTAATCAAAGCTTCGTAGAATTTAACATATTTGTCGGGATCGGTGCCTGTTCCGGATGATGCCTTATGCCAGACATCGTTGATACCCACATAAATGAATACCACGTCGGGCTTTTTGGCCAGGACATCGTCTTCCAGCCTTAAATAGAGGTCATATACCTTGTTGCCGCCGATTCCGGCGCCGATCAGTTCATATTGGCCGTCCTGCCCCTTTGCTTTCAGCATTTCGCCCATTTTGGTAATGTAGCCCGTGGGGCTCACTCCCGCCTGGGTGATGGAATCGCCGAAGAATACAACGCGTAACGGCTTGTCCTGGCGCATGGCCAGCAATGGAAGCGCCAGAAATGCGATCTGAAATAGTTTGAAAAATACCCGCATGTTTGAGTGTTAAGAATGATTTTTGGGAAAAAGACAGATTTTCGTTGAAATTACCCTTATACACCACACCCGCAAACAGCCTATGGCTTACAGCTTGTAGCTTTTCAAAATGCGGATATCGACACAATCCGCGGTATAATGTAAGGTGAACGGAGTGCCCGGCTGCATTTGTGCTTCGAAATGCGCGGGAACGTCCAATTGGCGGATTTTGCCGTCGATCCACGCCCGGATTAGAAGTGTTTCGCCCGGTTTCTCGACGGTGAGCACTTCCCCGTAAACAACCAGCCCGCCAGTGTGGTCATTATTTAAATATACTTCCGGGGGAGTCCCGGTCCGGGTTAGCTTTCCGGCCTCCATGATCGCAACATGGTCGGCGAGGCGGAAAATCTCGCCCATGTCGTGTGTCACAATTATTGCCGAAAAGCCATGTTTCCGGTGGAGTTTCAGGAGCAAATCCTGCAATTGCAGACGCATTTCCGGATCGAGGGCGGCGAAAGGTTCGTCCATCAGGAGCAATTCGGGCTTGCGGACGAGCGCGCGCGCGAGTGCCACGCGTTGCTGTTGGCCACCCGAGAGCTGGGCAGGGCTACGATCGGCCAGCTGAGAAAGGCCGGTGGCTTCCAGGAGTTCGTCGGCAATTTCGGCGGACTGGTTCCGTGCAAGCGCAAATAGCAGGTTTTTCCGGACCGTCATATGCGGAAACAAGGCATAATCCTGGAAAACAAAGCCGATATGCCGTTTTTGCACCGGTACGTGCACACGCAGCGAGGAATCCAGCCAGGTATTATTTTCAAATGTAATGCGACCGGAGTCGGGATGGATCAGGCCGGCGATCAGCCGGAGCAATGTGGTTTTGCCCGCACCCGAAGGGCCGGTTAAAACCATCATGCTGCCGCGTGCGAGCGAAAAATCGACTTCCATCGGCAAGATGCCGTGCACGGTGTGCAGGGTATGCCGGATATGGACGTCAAGCAGGTTGTCTGACACGGAGCAGTCGATTGTTAATAGCGTAAACAACCAGCAAAATAATGAAAGTGATCGCAAAAAGCACCATCGCGTACTCGTTGGCTGCGGAGTAATTCAACGCTTCGACCTCATTGTAAATGGCTACGGAAGCCACTTTGGTTACGCCCGGGATATTACCCCCGATCATGAGCACCACGCCGAACTCGCCGACAGTGTGTGCGAACGTGAGTACGAACGCGGTCAGGATGGCCGGTTTACAATTGGGCAGGAGCACTTCCGCAAATGTCCGCCACTCGCTTTTGCCCAGCGTATAGGACGCCTCCCGGAGCGAGGCCGGCAGCGATTGAAGCCCTGCGCGGATCGGGTAAATCATAAATGGAAGACTGTATAAGATGGAGGCGATTACCAGTCCCGGAAACGAAAATACCAGCCTGAGCCCCAGATATTCCTCGACCCACGCCCCAAACCAATGTGACGGGCTGAATGCGAGCAGCAAATAAAAACCGATCACCGAAGGCGGCAGCACGAGCGGCATGCCTATCAGCGCTTCCACCACCCCGCGTCCTTTAAACTTCCCGAAAACCAGCCAGTACGCGATCGGTAAAGCGATTAGCAGCAGCAGTACCGAGGTAATGCCGGCGAGTTTTAGCGTCAGGAAGATTGGTTGAGCGTTCACTTTTTTAATTTTGAATGATTGAATGATTCGCCATGGAACGGGGAATGAGTGAATGGTCAGGTGTGGTCAGGGTGTGTTTATTACCTTCTGACGGTCGATGACTATTCTTGATTATACCTGGTTATCATGACCATACCTGACTGTTAATGACTAATCCTGACTATTAATGACCATACCTGACTGTTAATGACTACATCTGACTACAAATGACAATTCCTGACCATCAATCCTGACCACCCCCGGTTACTTATACCCATATTTCCTGAAAATGGCTTTCGCTTTTGGGGAATAAAGGAATTGATAGAATCGTTCGCTCGATGCTTTTTTGGGAGAGTCTTTGCTATGTTTCAAAAGAATGGCAGCCTGCTGAATAGGTTTATAGAGGCTGGAATCTACGATGATATAATGCCCTTTACCCTTCATTTCAGGAGACAACACAATAGATAACGCGTTGAAACCCACTTCGGCGGAGCCGGTGGTGATGTACTGAGCGGTTTGAGCGATGCTTTCGCCGTAGACGAGCTTCTTCTCGGTTTGATCATAGAGTTTGGATGCATTCAAAACCTGTATTGCCGCTTCGCCGTAGGGTGCCGTTTGAGGGTTGGGGATGGCTATTTTTTTGACATTGGCGGTGGTTAATATCTCCGGTTTGAGGTCGGTTTCGGGGATGTCCTTTGACCAGAGTACCAATGCGCCGGTAGCGTAAACTTCGGGCTTATGGTCGGAGCCGCCGTTTTTGAAAATTTCCTCGGGGTATTTGGTGTCCGCTGAAACGAATACGTCGAACGGCGCGCCTTCGCGGATCTGGGTTGTGAGCTTGCCGGAAGAGGCCACCACGATCTCGACTTTCTTGCCCGATTCTTTCTCGAATTCCCGCTGGATTTCCTTCATCACATATTGCACATTAGCGGCCGTAGCGACGATGATTTTTTCGGTCGGCTTGGAACAGCCGGCCAGCAATGCGACGAAAAGAGCAAGGATAAGTAGTTTGTTCATGTCGCAATTTAAAATATTGAGGTGAGATATGTAGATAAGGGACAAATAGCAAATCCAGCCCCCATGCGTTACGGCCCCGGCGGGGCCTCCTTCAACTCCGGCGTCGATACTACCGTTCAGGAAATAATGGTTGATTCCGTCCTTTCGGTCTTTTCAAAAACATGTCGTCAGGAAATTGTCGTAAATTGCGCCCCGTTTCGCCGGGATGTTCCGGACGGACGTTTTAACCGCTGATAGCCAAGGCTAAAAGCACAATTTAGTCATAATAATGATCATAGAAACTGCACAGCGCACCAGGCAGACATCGGAATACTATTTCTCGGTGAAGCTGGCCGAAGTGCGCAAACTGATTGCCGAAGGGCATGACGTCATCAATCTGGGGATCGGAAACCCGGATATGATGCCCTCAGTAGAAACGCTGGAAGCATTGACAACCGCTGCCTATCAACCGCAGGCGCATGGTTATCAGCCTTATACAGGCACCCCTGCTTTCAGAAAATCAGTTGCAGACTATTATTATCGTACTTATGGCGTAACACTCGATCCGAATACCGAAATATTGCCGCTCATTGGTTCCAAAGAGGGCATTACCCATATATCGCTTACATTCCTCGATCCGGGCGACGAGGTGCTGGTGCCCGAGCTGGGCTACCCGGCCTACCGCGCCGTGAGCCGGATGGTCGGTGCGGTGGTGAAGGAATATCCGCTGCGCGAAGACCATGGCTGGCAGCCCGATTGGCGTGCCATGGGAGATCTCGTGACTCCGAAAACGAAAATCATGTGGCTCAATTACCCGCATATGCCCACGGGCGCGCCCGCAACACGCGAGCTGTTCCAAGAAGCCGTTGCGTTTGCGAAAAAACACCGCATTCTGTTATGTCACGACAATCCTTATAGCTTGGTTCTCAATAAGAAGGAGCCGATCAGCCTGCTTTCGATCGAAGGTGCGAAGGAAGTGGCGATCGAGCTGAACTCGATGAGCAAGTCGCATAACATGGCCGGCTGGCGGCTGGGGTGGCTTGCGGGCGCGAAGGAGTACATCAGCGCGGTGCTGACGATCAAGAGCAATGTCGATTCGGGCATGTTCTGGGCGATGCAGGAGGCCGCGGTGGCGGCATTGGGCAATTCGCCCGAATGGCATGCGGAACGTAATGCGGTGTACCAGGGGCGCCTGGAGGCTTCGGAGGCATTGCTGAATGCTTTGGGCTGCACCTGGGACGAAAAGCAGGAGGGCATGTTCCTCTGGGGCAAGCTGCCGGACGCGACCGAGTCGGCGGAAAAGCTGGTAAATAGCCTGCTCGTCGACAAGCACGTTTTCATTGCACCCGGTTTCATCTTCGGTCCCAAAGGCCAGCGTTATATCCGGTTGTCGTTATGCATGCCCAAAGAAAGGATTTGGGAGGCAGTGGAGCGGATCAGGGGGTAATAGTGGTGGTATTTTAAATTTAAAATAATGATAATCAGTGTTATAGGGGTCGGCCTGCTGGGCGGGTCGTTTGCCCTGGGATTGCGCGGGAAATACCCGCACGTCAAATTCGTGGGTGTCGATAATTCGACGGTCAATCAGAAAATAGCGTTGGCGAAAGGGATCGTGGACGAGATACTCACGCTCGACGAGGCATTGCAGGTATCCGAGCTGAATGTGCTCGCGACGCCTGTCGACGCCATTACCAAATTGCTGCCCTACATGCTCGATCACGTGCCCGATGGCCGGACGATCACCGATCTGGGTTCGACCAAAGAGCTTATTTGCAAACTGGCGGATAAGCATCCCAAGCGCGGCCAGTTCGTAGCGGCGCACCCGATGGCCGGAACCGAAAACTCTGGCCCCGGCGCGGCATTCCGCGAATTGCTGATCGATAAGAACGTGATCATCTGCGACAAGGAAAAGAGCAATCCCGACTCGCTGGGACTGGTAGAAACGTTCCTGCGCGATGTAGGGATGAAAATCCATTACATGAACCCTGTAGAGCATGACTTGCATTTGGCCTACGTGTCGCATCTGAGCCATATCAGCTCTTTCGCATTGGGTATGACCGTGCTGGACAAGGAACGCGACGAGCGGGCGATCTTCGACATGGCGAGCACCGGTTTTTCGTCCACGGTCCGTCTTGCGAAAAGTTCCCCCCCAAATGTGGGCCCCGATTTTCGACCAGAACAAAAAGAATGTCTCCAAGGCCCTGGGCGACTATATCGAGCTGCTTAAAAAATTCAAGGAGGCGATCGACGGCCGCGATCTCGATGCCAGCCTTTCCTATATGGCCCGGGCAAATGATATAGGGCGGGTTTTGGCGGGGATTGAAAAAAAATGAGTGAATGACTGAATGAGGCCGTGGAACGGGGAATGAGTGTTTGGTCAGGTGTAGTCAAGAATTGTCTTTTGTAATTAGTTGATTATTAGCATATTGCAAATGGTTCTGAAATTTTTCGGAACCATTTGCGTTTTTTGGGCTGTTAAGTTGGGGTCGTTTGACGGCGCCTCTTTTGGATTGATTTTGAAGCATATAGTCTCAAATAAACAACAGGAAATGACAAAAGCGCATGGGGTTTTGGCAGCGGTATTGATAGCAGCAGGCATTTCATTGAGTGTACACCGGGCCAACCCACTTCCCAATTCTTCTACCATAAAAAAGTTGCCGGTCGCGAAGGCCGATTCGGCTGTTGCCCGTCCCGAATGGATTTCATTATATGACTCGCTGGGCCTGAAAAAACAAGGCTTGTCGGCGCGCGCGTTCTACTGCGCATGGTTTGGATTCCAGAAAATAAAACTCGATAACCCGATTATGGCGATCGCGGATTTTACCCAATCGTCGCGCAACAAGCGGTTGTATGTGATCGATCTGCTGAAAAAGAAGGTGCTTTACAATACCTACGTCGCTCACGGCCGCAACTCGGGGAAGGAGTTTGCGGAGCATTTCTCGAACGCCAATTCTTCCTATCAGTCGAGTTTGGGCTTTTACAAGACATTGGGAACATACCAGGGCAAGCATGGCCTTTCTCTTCGTCTGGAAGGTTTGGAAAAAGGCATTAACGACCGCGCGCTCGAACGGGCCATTGTAATGCACGGTGCCGATTATGTGAGTGAATCATTTATCAAAAACACCGGCCGCCTCGGCCGCAGTCTGGGTTGTCCCGCCGTTTCGATCGCCGATTCCAAAAAGCTGATCAACTTGCTTTACAACGGCGCGGGGCTGTTTATCTACTCCGGCGACCAGCATTACCTTAAAAATTCTTCGTTGCTCGCCGGAATGGAAGCTGTTGCCGACGTTCAGGCATTGGGCCTTTCGCGCCTGTAAATGTCGGGAAAGTACATCAGATCGCCTTTCTCGTTGCAATCAGCCGGTAAGTACAGCAGAAATACTGGTACCCGTACTTTCAGCTTGTGCCATTTGGGCGGGTGCGATACGGTATCGGGCTCGGTCATAAAATCGCTGTCGAGCAACTGAGTGCCGGCCATATAGTTGGCCAGATCGGTCGGTTTTTGCACGCGTACGCATCCGTGGCTGCGCCAGCGTTGGTCGCTTTTGAAAAGATATCGTGCGTTGGTATCATGCAGGTAAATAGCCAGCGGATTTTTGATTTCCACTTTTAACAAACCCAGTGAGTTGTCTTCGCCGGTTTCCTGCCGGAACCGGTAAGGGAACTTGTCCGCTGTGAGCTCATCCCATTCCAGCTCTTCCGGATTGACGGCCTGCCCGTCTTTATCGATCACCTGAATGCGGTTCCTGACCAGGTATTCCGGATCGGCGGCGGCTTTGGGGAAAATTTCCTTGATTGCAATGCTTTTTGGCACATTCCAGTAAGGGTGCGTCACGATGCTCGTTGCGTAGGTGTCGATCGTAGGGGTGGGCGTATCGCGCTTGCCAACGACGGTGCGCATGGTAAGCACATTTTTGCCCGCCGAATCCATGGCGGTAAGGTAAGCGCCCCGGATATTGACCATTACAAATCGCGGCGCTCCCTGGACCTGCCGGCGAATCCAGCGATAAGCATTCAATGTCTGCGCGACGTAGGCGGCGCTATCTTTCTTGTTGGCCTTGACCAGCCGGTCATAATGGATTTTCAGGTTATGGTAAACGGGGAAAACCGGTTCCAGCTGTTCCATTACCTTTTCCACGGGCTGTCCTTTCACCAACTCTTCGGCTGCATTGCGGATCAGGGCGGTGTCGGCTTTTATTTTTTTCTGTGTAAAACGGATGGCAGGCTTGTGGCCGAATGCGATCTCCTCCAAAAGCCCGAAAACAGGCGCATGGCCGTTGCCGGCTTCGAATTTCTTTGTGTCGATCCCCGATTTTGCAGCCAGGGAAAGAAGTTCGGGATAAGTGTCGCCTCCGCCGATCGCCTCTGCCAGTTCCTGGTCGGTCATGTCTTTCGGGTTTTTCCGACAGGACTGCATGATGGCAAGGGTAAACAGGATCAGGAGGGGTAAACATCGGGCTTTGCCGAGACCGGACAGCATTTGCATTACGAACGGGGTTTGGTACTGTATGGTACAATGCAATTGTCATGCTAACTGAAAAGCAGCATTGCCGGCCCGTTTACATGCCAAAAATGGGGAATTAAAGTGGCATCGCTGTACTTTAATTCCCTAAACCGGTTTACTCGTTTCGAAGGCTGCGGACCGGATCGGCTGTGGCGGCGCGGATGGCCTGGAAACCCACCGTGCCGATGGTCACGGCAAGCGTCGTGAAGCCCGTCGCCGCGAATACCCACCAATGGACCGTCGTCCGGTAGGGATAATTTTCCAGCCATTTTTGCAGCGCATACCATGCCAGCGGCGACGCTACCACGATGGCGATGACCACCAGTTTGACAAAATCTTTTGAGATTAATCCAACAATGCCGGCTACCGACGCGCCCAGCACCTTACGGATACCCACTTCCTTGGCTCGCTGTTCGGCCGCCTGCACTACCAGTCCGAAAATACCCAATGCTGAAAGGAACATCGTAAGCCCGCTGAAAAAGAGGAAGAGCTGGTGGAGTTTGGCTTCGGCTTCGTATTGCTGGGTGAGCTGTTCGGCTATGTTGTTGATACGGAGTAATTTCTCCGGGAAAAACTGTTTCCAGAGCTTTCGTATGCCTGCCGCGACCTGCATTTCAGTCCCCGGTTCGATGCGGATGAGCATACCGGCATATTCCGGCGCCTTTTGCGCGAGGATGAGCGTTGGTTTCATCGGTTCGTAAAGCGATTCGTTGTGGAAATCGCCGACAATTCCCACAGGTACCGTCTGTACATTTTCGGCCTGAACATCCAGCCGTTTGATACCGAGCATTTTCGCGGCTGAGGCCGTCATCAGCGAATTTTGGTTCAACTGCGCTTTTTCAAATTTTACGAAATCCTTCTCCCGCAGGGAGTCGGCATTAAGCGCATCGGCGAAACGGTTGCTGAACATGCGACCTTTCGCCAGTTTCAGGCCCAGCGTAGCAGGCAAGTCCACATCGCCGGCAATGTACCAGACGCGCAGGCGGCGGCCTGCATGGGCCGGATCTTTGACCTCGCGCTGCATATAGCCTGCTCCCTCTGTGGGCATCCACAGGCTCAGACTACTGCGTACGACTCCCGGTATCCTTTGCAGTTCGTTCTTAAATGCTTCGCCTTTACCATTCCAGGAAATCTGCTCGATGCCGATCAGGTTGTTTTTATCGTAGCCGAGGTCTTTGTTTTTCATCAGGTCGAATTGCTGCCAGACTACGATGGTAGCGAGCAATACGATGATTGAAATGGAAAATTGTGCGACGACGAGCGTTTTGCGGAGCCCCGTTTGCGCCCACGATGCTGTGAATATGCCGCGTAAGGTATTGGCCGGTTTGAAGCCCGAGATAATCCAGGCGGGGTAAAGGCCCGTGAGCAATGCGGTGAGGAGGAACATCAGCAATGCGCCCCCCCGCCATCAGGATATTGGAAGTAAATGTGAGTACCAACCGATGCCCGAGGAAGTTTTCGACCGGTCGCAATGTTGAGAAGTATGCAAATACCGCAATGCCGATGGAAATGCCGAATAATAGCAAGGTTTCGGTCAAAAGCTGCAACACGAGCTGCGTCCGCGATCCGCTGAGTACTTTCCGTACACCGGCTTCCTTAACCCGCGCAAATGCTTTGGCCGTGCTGAGATTGACAAAATTGACGCAGGCGATGAACAGCAGCAATAGTGCAACGCCCGCGAAGATATAGATCGTCCGGATGCTGGCCTTCACGCTTTGTCCTTCGGCGAAATCGGAATGGAGGTAGATGTCTTTTAAAGGCTGGAATTCGAACTGCTCCCGGCCTTTGTTTTTTGTGAAATCTGCATACCAGGCATTCACTTTCTTGGTGAATTCGCCAACATCTGTGCCACGTTTCAGGAGTATGTAATTTCTCCCGAAGCTCATGATGCCGGTAGTTACAAGCGGTTCCGGCTTTGTGACTTCCAGCCTGATGGCATCGGCGCGCAGGTGACTATTGTAAGGCAAATCGTCGATCAGGCCTGTGATTTCGTAAGGAGTCGGCTCGGGGCTGAAAATAGGAACGTCGTAAATGATCTTTCCGATCGGGTCCTGGCCGGGAAAGAGGCGAGCAGCGTACGATTGTGTTACGAGCAAACTCCAGTGCTTTTGCGTCGAATGTTTGAGACTTCCCGCAAGCAGTTTAATATCTAATATTTTGCGGATGGAAGTGTCGGCGGTAAGCAAACTGGTGTTGATACCGTCGTTATCTTCCGGGTGGATTTTGAAGTATTTTTCACCGGAACTGATATTCGACCAGGACTCAACCGCCGTATAATTTTTCTGCAACTCCGGAGCCAGCCCCATTACGGAAGAAGAATTGCGTTCGAAGAGGCCTTCCCCCATTTTATTCACCGTGACAATCCTGTAAATATCATCCTTCCTACTCCATTGCCTGTCATAAGAAAGGCTGTCGATCACCACGGTAGCTACCATCATACAAGCCCAGAGACCAATGGAAAGCCCGGTCAAATGAATCAGCGAATAGCCGCTGTTTTTCAGCAAAACCCGTGAGCCGATTTTGAAATAATTGCGCAGCATATCGCAGCTGAATGCAGATGGCGAGCCGTAGGGTGATGGTTCCCGGCTCATAATGGGCGGGCGGAGCAACGCTACGACTTCACGGAGGAAGAAAAAATTGGCTTTGCGCGCACCTGTGCGGTGGTAACGCAGGGCATAGCGCTCGTGCAGGTCGCCGAGCAGCTCTTCGCGCAGATGCGGGGCGCAGATGCGCGTAGCCAGCTTGTCGAGCCAGCGGGGAGGGAGTGGTGGTTGCATGGTTCAGCGGTTTGAAAAGTCGAGGCCCATTTTCGATAGTTCGGCAGGGGTAATGCGGTTCCAGAGGCTGTTCCGTACCGAGCGGACGTCGTGCAGGATCTTGCCACCATAAGCGGTTACGGTAAACAGCCGCTTGCGCCGTCCGCCACGCTCCTGCGTGGCCTCGCCGAGGTACGAACTCAGGTAGCCCTTCTGTTCCAGGCGTTGCAACGCAGCATGCACAGCGCCGGTACTGATGGCCTGTCCGGTTTCATTTTCAAGTTCTTCGGCAACGCTCACCGAATAGGCCGCCGGCGCCAGTGCAGCTACTGCCAGCAACACGATTTCTTCGAATTCGCCCAGATCGCTTCGTCTCATAGGATAGGTTGGAGTTATATGATCTATTTCGGTATGTAAAATATCTTGCCAGCAAGGGAAAGTCGTCATTTTATTGAATTTATGTACTTTATAGCAAAAATCCCTGTTCAAAAGCGGACAGGCTCGTCCGCAGTTGTACAGGGATTTCAAGGCTTCCAGGAAGTCAATCCGATAGAAATAACGCTTCTTTTTCTTTATCAGACAACACGTATTGTTATGCGGCCTTTGGCTATTCCTTACCAAAAAACTTTTGCTTCGCGCTGCTTTTCTGTACATACTCCTTCACCGCTTCGGCCGCTTCTATCGGGAGATCCGATTCCAGAATGGACGCGCCGTCTTTGGCAATGGCGAGGTATGCCGCCCGGCGCTCTTCGGGTGTTTTCAGCTTATCGTACGAAGAGGCGGCCGAAATCATGCACATCGTACCTTTTTTGTGCAGCAATTCGTACAATTCCCTGTTCTCCGGCTTCACATGCGGGCCGATGTAGGCGATCATTTGATTGAAGGGTACGCCGGCTTTTTCATAGTCGTCGTATTCTTTTCGGTTCCGGACGAATGCCGAGAAAGTGTGGTTTTTGTTTTGGGACAAATAATATTGCATTTCGGCGGCGCTATGGACTGTGAGCATAACAAATGCGTCGGCCTTGTGCTTTTTAATCAATGCGGCGGTCATGGGCAGGGGCACATCCTTATGGTCGAGGTTGAGCACGGTTTTGCCGCGCGCCCATTCGATTACCTCGGATAATTTGGGGATGGGGAAGTCGGTCACATTGCCCTCGGCGTCTTTAAGGCGAAATTTCTTGAGTTCTTCATAGGTATAATCCGACAGTTTGCCCTTGCCGGTAGTTGTGCGGTCGAGGGTGGCGTCGTGCATAAGTACGATGACACTGTCCTTCGTGAGCCGCGGGTCGATTTCAAAGAATGCAGGCGTGTGTTTCAGCGTATTTTCGAAAGTGGCAATGGAATTCTCCGGAAAACCCTTTACCATCCCGCCACGGTGGCCGGCGATGAGCATTACATCATTGCCCGTATATTGAAAATAAGCATGTAAATCCTTTGCGGATTGGATTTTAAGGACATTCAGCTTGCCTTGCGCGAAGCCGGTGTAGCCGCCGATCGCAAGCAGTGTGGTTAACAGGAGCGGATTCAGGAAGTTCTTTTTCATAAGTGCAAAAATCAGGACCGGCAGTTGAGTTTCAAAAGGCTGAATTCCCCCCGGGAATCCAGACTGAATAATGTAACGGAAGAATTTTCCTGGACGATCTGCCGGTAGTTTTTCAGCGGCATACCGAGCTTCCAGGCCATGTAAAAGCGGTTTACGGTATTGTGCGCTACCACGAGCACCGTACCGTTCGGATGTTTTGTTATTAATTCATTAAAAAAATCGTCCACGCGCGTCACCACTTCTACGGCCGTCTCGCCGGTGCCGCCCGCGCGCACATAGTCGGGTTCCTGCGCCCAGGCGTTCCAGAGCGCGGGATTTTCGGCGATGAATTCGGCCCGCGTTTTACCTTCCCATTCCCCGAACGATGCTTCGATTAACCGCTGTTCGACAATAATGTCGGCACGGTTACCCGAGGCAATGGCGGCAGTACGGTGCGCACGTTGAAGGGGAGAAGTATAAACCGCATCGAATTGAACGCCTTTAAGCAACGCGGCGGCCAAATGCGCCTGTTCGAGGCCTTTTTGAGTGAGTCCGATGTCCGTGGCGCCGCAGTAGCGGTTGCCGTCGGCGTTCCACGAAGTTTCGCCGTGGCGAAGCAGGTATACGTGAAGCATAGTTAATGGATTACGGGCACAGGGCCGGGGATGAAACCTTTTTCTGTCAAAGTTTGGATAAAATTCCGGTATTGCAGCGCGTACGCTTCCGCTAGTGCGGGTTCAGGGCGGATCGTCTTTTCTATACGCGTCATTGCCCGTGCGGCTTCGGAGAGCGACCCGTAATGCGATCCGGCCGCTGCCACAATGGCCGCTCCTGCGGCGCCCGTAACATTACCGCATTTGTACACCGGGCGGTTGAGCACGTTGGCGCGGATCGTCAGCCAGACGTCGCTGTTGCTCCCGCCGCCTGCCGTGTAAACGGCCCTTACCGCCTCGCCGGAAAGGTTTTCGATCATTTCATAAGCATAACGCTCCACAAATGCGACTCCCTCCATATTCGCGGCGAAAAGCGCTTCACGGCCCGCGTTTTCGGGTGCGAAACCCCGCGCCTGTGGTGCAAAAAACGGAAAGCGTTCGCCCGGTTGGAGCAACGGATAGGAGATCAGACCGGTGGGGATCAGGTCCGCGGCGGCGTTGGTCAATGCGTCGAGGTGATCGGCAAAGCCCGACGAAATCCAATCGGCGCCGATATTTCCCGCACCGCCCGGCATCCAGTAGCCTTCGGGGTGGCGGTGGCTGTATAACCTGCCTTCCGGATCGCGGATTTCCTGCACTGTTACGCCTTTCACCACGAGCGTAGTACCGATAGTAGTATTCCAGTCGCCAGGCCGCACCGCGCCGGAAGCTACCTGGGAAGCGCAGCCGTCGGTCATGCCGGCGATTACCTGAATGGGGCCTAATCCGAGGCTATTGCCCAATTCGGGAAGCAAGCGGCCAATGGGAGTGCCCGAAGGAACAACTTTTTGCAACCATTCTTTGCGTAGCGGCAGATGCTTAGTCAGCCACGACGGCCATTCTCCGGTTCCCACATCGAAGCCCGATTTCAATGCATTGGTATAATCTGTTACGGAATAGTCGCCGCAGAGTTTGCCGATAATGAAATCCGTGGCATGGACCCAGGTTTTGATCCGCGCTGCTTTTTCGGTATAATGGTTGGAATACCATACCATTTTGGATAAACCGCTGGATGCGTTGAAGCCGGTATAGCCTTCCGAATGGAAACGTTCGGCGATTTCGCGGCAATACTTTCCTTCCGCGGCAGGGCGGACGTCGGAGTACATCAATGCATCGTGCAGCGGCTCATTGTCCGCGTCCAGGGGGGATGACGGTACCGGATGTGGACGTAACCGATACTGCCTGGATGGTCGTTAAGTTAATAGCTTCGCGAACGGACGCCATCAGGTTTTGCAGACAGGCGAATACCGAATCCCACCACAGCGCCGGCGACTGCTCCTCGCGCGAATGCGGCGTGAGCGGGAACACCCTTTCGCAGCTGCCTATCGAGCGGCCCGCGTCGTCGAGCATTACCACCCGCACACCCTGCGTCCCGACGTCGATTCCTATGAAATATGACTGCATTTAACAGATTAATATTTGATTAACAATAAATTATAATGGTGCGCGGTATCAACAATAATCACGGTCCGGTCCGCTGCAAATATTGCGGTGCTCTACACCCTGGGATTTGGGATGAACGTTTGATGATTCTACAAGTATTTGGGTGCTCTGCACCCGACGTGAATGCCTGGTGGATCATATGACGCATGTTCGTTGAACGCTCAGGTGCGAAGCACCGCAATATTTGTAATGCCGAAATATTTGCCCCCCGAATCCAAAATCTCGAATCGTAAGGTGCAGCGCACCGCAATATTTGTAGACGTCGAAATGTTTGTAACATTTTTCGTCATTGACGTTAATCATTTGCAAATGATTTGAATGCATTCCGGGCGTTTTTCCATTCATGGTACCATTCCTGGCAGGTATTATCGCCATGCGGGTTTGTAACCTCCAATGTCTCCGGTGCATTGTTCGGAATGCCCAGTGCATTGTTGCAAATGGCCACCCCACCCGAGACCGAGGCCTGGCGGTAATTCGCACGTATCATCACTTTTTTTGCCCGACAAATTGGCGATAAATTGTCGCAGCAGCTTGCTCTGAACACCGCCCCCGCACATCCACACATAATCCTGCTCGTGGTGTGTGACTTCACGGAGCACGTTGTAGTTTTCATAAATGCTGCATGCAATGTCCCAAAGTGTGGCCCATACGAAATGTGCGCGGCTTAACTGGTGGGATACCGGTGTGTTGAAAATAAACCCTCCACGGATCAGGGGAGCTTTCTCGTTAGCCAGTAACGAACCCAGGGCAGCAACACAATGCGTATCACGGATGGCCGCAACTTCGGTTTCGATCAACTCGTAAGGTTCGTTAGGATAAAAAATTGCTTTCAGACGCTGATAATTGAGTCCGGTGACGCCCGCATTGGCTTCGAGCAGGAAGCTGGCGTTGTCGGTATGCCGGTTGGTCCAGGTGCGTTCCCGATCGTCGGTGACGTATTGGGCGGCAATTTTGAGAATGGGCGTCGTAGTGCCCGAAACGATCACTATGTCCTCAACCGACGGTGCAATGCTCATGATCGCAAGCTGCGTATCCGAACCGCCGACCACCACATCGGCCGTTGGGAAAATGCCGAGTTCCTGTGCAACCTGCGGCAGTATTTTACCCAATACCGAACCCGCATGCACCAATGGTGGTAGTAATGCCTTGTCGAGTCGATAGGCGTCACACAGTTGTTGCGACCATTCGCCCCGCGCCACGTCGTACAGCAATGTTTCCGAGGCCTGGGAATGTTCGTAGCCCTGCACGCCGCTGAACATGAATTGTACCCAGTCGCTGATGCTCAGGAATGTCGAAATCTCCTGCCAGAGGTCAGGCCGGCGCTCGCGTACGCCTACGAGTTTCAATGCCGAGAAAAGGGAAGTAGGGTAGCGGCCTGTGCGCATATAGATTTCATGCTTGTCGGGCGTTATGTTTTCCCACTCGCGACCGCGATGGTCGATATTGGGCATACCGATGATCGGCTGACCTGCGCTGCCCAGGGCGACGATGCCCTCGCGCTGGCTGGTGGCGGTGATAGCGGCAATGGTTACCCGCCCGGCTTGGGCCAATGCGGTTTTGGCAAGATTTTTAACCTGCCGCCAGAGCGCGTCCGGGTCAAAAAATATCGATTCGGGATAATGGTGGTCCTTTTCGTAATACATATCGCCGCTTGCCATGCCAAGTATCACGCCGGCGGCATCGGCAACCGCGACCCGCACATTGCCCGTACCGACGTCGGCCACAAGATAAGCCTGTTGGGATGTCATTGTTTTACATTAAATGGGTTTTACAGACAATACTTCGCGGTTTACCAGCTGACGGATGGCGCGGTTGCCGGTGACGTAAAAGTCGTGCAGGGCCTTATTCATAATGTCGGCGTGATGGTCTTCTACTTCAAATGTCGCCCCGGCGATGTGTGGCGTGGCCAGTACATTTTTATGGTGGATCAACCGATAGTCCAGCGCATCGGGCGGTTCGTGATCGAAGACATCGAGAATCGCGCCCCGGATCGCGTCACTTTCAATCGCGGCTAGCAAGGCTTCGCGCTTCACCACCACAGCCCGCGCGGTATTTACGAAAATGGCTTCTTTTTTCATTAATCCGATCAGTTCTTCGCCAATCATGCCTTCGGTGTCTTTGTTTACGGGTAAATGGATCGAGACCACGTCGCTGAGGCGGAAAATATCTTCCAGGCTTACTTTTTGATAGTCGGGGTCGTCCGACGTGTAGAATGGGTCGTAATACAGGATCGTGGTCGGGAAGTGTTTCACGAGATTTGCGATGGTTTGTCCCACAGCCCCGAAACCGACCATTCCGATCGTTTTTCCCGCAATTTCATTCCCTTTGAACTGTAAATAGGATGTGTGTGCCCCCGCTTCCCATTGTCCGCTTTCGAGCCACGCAATGCTTTCGAGCGTGTTCCGCATGAGGTTAATCAGGTTGGCGATGAACATTTCGGCCACTGCCTGCGCGTTGCGCGCGGGGGTGTTGAAAACCGGAATACCCCTGGTGGTAGCCGTGGCGACGGCTACATTCGAAGGCGTCCCGCGGCACACGCCGATGAATCGAAGATGCGGAAATGCCTCGATAACCGCCGAAGTGACGTGGTCGTGCTCGGTAATCAACGCGTCGGCGTTTGTATCGCGCAACAAGGTAATGAGCTCGCTTTCATTGTAAGCACGCTCCTGTGATTTCCATGGCTTATAAATGATTTCTCCGAATTGTTCTTTGAGTATTTGTTGTGCTCTGTCGTGATAAGGGGCGGTGATCAGGACTTTCATATTGAGGTGTCGATACGTTTTTTTAATGTAAATAAGGTATTGTCAGGAGTTGTCAGATGTGGTCAGGAGTTGTCAGATGTGGTCAGGGGTTGTCAGGTGATGCTACATTGCCGGATGTGGCGAGAATATTTGAGGAGAATCGATATAGTTTTGATATTAATAATTATGCACTGCTTATCCTTGACAATACCTAACAACAGCTGACCACTTCTGACTATTCCCGACCACACGTGGCTATTCCTGACCACTTCTGACTATTTCCACTTCGACGCTACCAGTTTGCGGCAACGTAATAAACTTGGTAAGCACTGCGCTGATGAAGTACAGGATCGCGAGTGTCCAGGCGACCCCTTCGCTGCCTATCGATCCGATGAAAAGCCCCACGATGGCAGGTCCTATGAAAACCGGAAGGCCGGCTCCCAGGTTGAGGATGGCCATTGCAGCGCCTTTTTCCTCTTTGACCAGCGACGGCACCAGGGCCGACAAAGGCACATAGCCGGCCAGAAGCCCGCCCCAGAGAATGCCGGGGATTAGGATCAGCCAGAAATTACCATTGAAAAGGGCAGGCGAATAGTAAAAAAGCAACGTACTTACGCCGCATCCGAAACCGCCGAACCACATGATCGTGTTTTGCCAACCCAGCCGATCGCCTACGAATCCGAAAATGAGGTTAAAAATGATATTGCTCGTAAAGATGGTGCCCCATATCCACAGCCATTCCTGGGTGGATAATCCGTGTGCGGCCATGTATGTGGGCAGAAATACCGGGAACGCAAACTGGGCTGTGGTATTGATAATGCGCACAATGCCGCCTATCAGGACTTTTGGCTCTTCCCGGATGATCGTCAGGCCTTTGAGCAGTTCCCGGGCCTTGCCGGCGGCTTCGCCAGCGGAATGGAAGCGATCTTTGTTCAATACCAGTGCAAAAAACGCGCCGATGCACACCCAGAAGATAGAACTCCAGAGTGTGTTCCGGTAACCGATGCGTTCGATGGCCCAGCTCGAATAGTATGCGCCGAATACATTCAACCCACCTGTAAATACAAACCAGAACCATCCCACCGCGCGGCCAAGTGCGTGCCCCGGTGTGCGGTAGGTGATCCAGACCAGGAACGAATAGGCGAACAGCGGATAACCAAATCCCCGGATCGCGTAAGTGAACAGCATTACCGGGAAATTCAGCGATTTCATGCCGAGCCCCACGAAGCCTACCGTGCCGATTACATATAGCAGAATGCCCATCAGCATAGCCTTGCGCGGGCCATACCCTTCCGCCAGCACACCCGAAAACCACGATGAGATGGCGATCGTGATGCCATAAACAGTGAAAAGCGACGCCGATTGCTGAATAGTCATGCCGCGTTCGAGGAGGTAAGGGCTGAGCCAGCCTTGCTCGACGCCGTCGCCCATCATGAAAATCAGGATACCCAGGTAGCCCCAGGCCAGGTGCCCGGGTAGTCCGATGCGGTCGAAGGGGGTAGTCGGTGCCATGTTTGGTTCAGGAAAGTAAAAGGCCAGTTGATCATGCGCCAGTACCGCGCATTTTGGGATAATTAAAATAAAAAAAATCAATTATCCCGTCTGATAAGCAATGCAAACAAAAGAAAATTAAATTATTTAAACAAAAATAAAGTTTATTAAAGTATTTGAAACTTTTACCTTTGAATGATAACAATATGATAATATCTGGCCCGGGGTAGTAATCCGGACGATTTTCATCCTTTATATTGCATTATTACATTCTCAAATAATCCGGCGGTGTAGTGAAGCGGAGCGCGTTAGGGGGGCTTCCAAGTTCGGGAAACTATGATTATACTTGCTTTCAAAGGGCATCGAAATGACAATAACGGAAAGGCATCAATTCATTTTGCAGGAACTCAAAAGAGCGGGTACGGTCAGTATTGTGCAGCTTTCCGAGCAAATGCAGGTATCGGGTGTGACCATTCGAAAGGACCTGAAACTTCTCGAAGATAAAAACCTGCTGTTCAGGACACATGGCGGGGGTTCGCTTAACAACCCGTACGCCGTGGAGCGGCCCATCAACGAGAAAGAGTTTATCAATTCCGACGAGAAACAAAGCATCGCGCGGGAGGCATTGAACCTGATCCGGCAAACCGATTCGATTATCATCGGGTCGGGGACCACCGTTTTCGAACTGGCCCGGTGCCTGCATCCCACAAAGCAGATCACCGTGATTACCCCGGCGGTGAAGGTGGCGCTGGAACTCAGTAACCGTGCCAATGTGGAGGTGTTGCAACTCGGCGGGCTGATACGGAAAAACTCCTCGTCGGTGGCAGGATCCTATGCGGAATACATTCTCGAACATATTTCCTGCGGCGTGCTGTTTATCGGGGTCGACGGAATCGACTTCGATTTCGGGCTTTCGATCAGCAACCTGACGGAGGCCGGCCTGAATCAGAAGATGATCGATACGGCGCAGAACGTAGCGGTGCTGGCCGATCATACGAAGTTCGGTAAGCGGGGGATCGCTAAAATTTGCGACCTCGACCAGGTTCAGTACATCGTTACCGACGCTGGCGTCCCGGAAGAGGTCGTGAAATCCCTGGAAGATCGCGGCGTTAAGGTCCTGATCGCAGGGAAGTAGGGTTCAGGAAGTAAGTCGTCCGGTTTAATCCATTTTGTCGGCCAGCTCGAAGTTTGGTTTCAGTTGTCTTCTGGTGGAAGCCGTAAGCTCGCGTTTAGCCAGTGCGTGGCATTCGTAAGTAGCGTCGGCGAACATCATTTGCTGGGGGGGGCGTTTTCTGCGTCGCTGCCGAAGGGCCGCGTAATGCGCCTACGAGCCCCATTTCCCGTGCTACGTACACATAGCGTATGGCGTCGATGACCACACCTGCCGAATTGGGCGAGTCCTGCACCGAAAGTTGCGCATCGAGTATCACCGGCGAGCCCATAAAGCCTTCGAGTTCGAGGCGGAAATTGGCTACTTTGTTGTCTCCGTAAAAGGCGATATATTCCGAGGGACCGGCGTGCAGGAAGCTGTCGGCGGTGGAAATGCCTCGAATGTCGTTTTGCGCGCGGATCACATTTTCCTTGGATATTTTTTTCGATTTGAGGCGATTTTTGTCTTCCATATTCAGGAAGTCGGTGTTGCCGCCCACATTCCGCTGAATATGCGCCTTTACATGATGGCCTCGCTCGAAGGCGAGTTCCTGCAACATTTGCGATAGAATACTGGCGCCGAATTGGCTGCGCATATCGTCGCCGATGAGCGGAATGCCGGCTTCGATGAATTTCTGCTCCCACGCGGGGTCCGACGCAATAAAGACCGGGATGCAGTTGACAAGCGAAATGCCCAGTTCCAGGCAGATTTCGGCATAAAATTCCGTAGCGAGCTGCGAACCTACGGGCAGATAGTTGATCAGCACTTCGGCTTCGTGTGCCCGCAGGCGGGCGACGATTTCCTGGCGGATCGTGTTGATCAGGGTGTGGTCATAGCTATCCGGATTCGCCAGGATGTCGGTGGGTTTCAGTTCGTCTTTTACCACGAACCGGTTGTCGGCTGGATAGGCCAGCATTTGCGGCGATACGCCGTCGAGTACCGGCGAGCGGTAAACCGGCGCTTCACTGATAATGTCGGTATAAAGCTCGATGGCGCAATTGGGTTTGGTAAAAATCGCTTGCTTCAGCGGCAGTCCGATTTTACGCTCATCGACATCGAAGCCGCACACAAACTCGATGTTGGCGGCCCGATAGCCGCCGATCCGGTCGGCCATTAATCCGGTGGTTTTTTCGGAATACTTCGTGTAGTATTCGACGCCTTGCACAAGTGAGCTGGCGCAGTTGCCGACGCCTACTACCGCCACTTTTATCTTCTTATCGATATTTGACATTTCCAATATTGCGGGCTTTTTGACTTAATTATTTATTAAAATATTTTATTAAATATGAAATACTTGAAATTTGACCAAAATAAAGTGTTGTAGCTCGCAAATGCAACTGTAATCTAATATTTGTGCAAACGTTTGCATTAATTTAAATTTATTTGATTTTGTATATATTATAATACCACGAAGGCACGAATGGGCACGAATGCTTTTCGTGTCTATTCGTGCCTTCGTGGCGCTTTCAAAAATTTTTCAGAGATGTTTCTCCATATACTTTATAAACAGCTTCCAATCCTCCGGCAACACGGTGTGCCCTCCCTCGTGCATATAGTAACCCAGGTCGTTCATCAGTAGGGAAGTATCGTCGGGCGCGGGCATCATTGCGGAAGCCGATGGCGCCGTTTTTCCGAAAAGCCGGTAAACAGGTGCCGCTGCGACCGCCGAGAGAAATTCACCTTTGGGGTCCGACCAGTAATCCGTGCTTCCGGTTTGTAGCAAAAGAGGCCTGGGGGCCATCAAGGCGACCAGCATATGCGCATCGATGGGCATTTCGTTCACCTTTTCTGCCCAGGTGTGGTAATTGGGCGCAAACTGGTACAAATAGCGCGAGGGATCTGAAATATGCCGGATCGTCTCGCCGTAATTCCGGCGGCTCAATGCAGCCCCGCCTTCACCAGAAATGCTTGCGATCACCATTTTGAACCGCGGATCGCGAATGCCGGCCCAAAGTACCGTCTTCCCGAGCCGGGACGCGCCCTGGAGTGCAACATGTTTGCTATCGATCCGGCGGTCGGTTTCGAAATAATCCATGGCACGGCTAAGTCCCCAGGCCCAGGCGGTGATCGCCCCCCATTCGTTCGCGGCCGGCTCCTGCTGACCGGGTTTCAGGTATGTTTTGCGGATACCATATTGCAGGCCTTCCTTAAAATCCGGTTCGATATCCCCGTAGTATACTGTCGCGAAACCGAAACCGGCGTCCAGAAATTGCTCCACGTTCAGCTTGCCGAATGGCGTGGGTTTGTCGGCTTTCACTTTTTTGCCTTCCTTATTCCAAATTTCGCCGATTCGGAGGCCGGGATCGTCGACGATCTGGTTGTAGGCTGCGAAGGATATGTTGAGCAATAGCGGCACCGGTTTTGCGGCTTTTGCGGGGAGATAGATCAGCAAATTCATTTTGTGATCAGAAGTGTCTTTCGTGAAATACACGGTTACCTGCTTGCGGACTGCTTTTCCGTTGAATGCCGGAGTGTCCTTGTCGAACACGTGGAAAGTAAGGTTTTGGGGCCTGGGTGGCATTTTGCCAAACTGGTTTTCTTCCACAAGCCGCAGCAATTCCGGCCGACGTTTCCCGGTCCATTGCCCGGCTGTTACGACCGGCTTGCCGTCCTGGGTTTTCAGAAGTTCCGGTAATGTATACGTTCCGACGGAATCTTCGTGGTAGTTGACCGGAAACCCTGCAACGACCGTGGGGCGGTTGGCGGTTTGCTGCTGGGCAATGGTAACGGTGCAGCCGCAAGTCAATGCAGTGATTAAAAGTTTCGTTTTCATTGGATTAGGAGCTTCTTGTTTTGTGATTTAAAGCGTCCTAATAAGTACTTCGCCCGTGAAGGATACTTGCTTTATTTTTAGAGAGTGGGAACTGCCTGGCACTATTTCCGGTGGTGATATCGGGGACTCTATTGATTGCCGGCAATGCTGCTACTGGACGATGTGCTTCCTTCGGCGACAGACCGGATATGGTAAGCAGGCCGTTTACTACTTGCGAAAGAGCCGAACGGCCCGCCTGCCGAACTTATGCTTTCTTGCCTTTAATGAGGGCTGCAATGCCGAGTATGATCAGCGCGCCAACAAATGAAGTGAGTATACGGGAAATCAGCGAAGGGAGGCCCAGAACGACTTCCAGGTCATCCCCCAGCACCCAGCCGCCCACCAGCCCGCCAATGATACCCAGGACAATCTGCATCCAGATTGAAAATGAAAAACGGCTAAACACTTTGTCGGCCAGCCAGCCAGCTAGCGCTCCAACTAAAATAGAGGTAAGTAAATTCATCATAGTCTAAGTGGTTTTGGGGATGGTTTAATGAAAATACGGAACCAGGAGATGGTGATTTGTGACTGATAATCACCGTTTTTACAATGATAGCGATAAAATTCAAAGTCGCAACGCTGCTTATGTTAAATGTTGCTGAGATGGAGAGCGGTATGGTTTCTCCGTCCTGTGCGGCATGTAACGAAAAAAGCCAGACGGAATGTCTGGCTTTCGTGACCGCGACGGGAATCGAACCCATATCTAGAGTTTAGGAAACTCCTATTCTATCCGTTGAACTACGCAGTCAATATTTTAAGAACGTAACTTTTTACTCTTTGTGACCGCAACGGGCATCGAAGGCGCCCGCGGCCATATCCAGAGTTTAGGAACTCCTATCGGGCGGCGGGCCGCTCTATCCGTTGAACTACGCAGTCAGTGTCCGTCCCAAATGCTGGGATTTCGGGGTGCAAAACTGGGAAAAATTCGTTTGAATTACAAATGATTATTCATCCGTTTCTACCGGCGCATAGCCGAGATCGAGCCAGTTCGGGTAAATGGAAAAATGTTTTTCCTTCACCAAAGAGAACAACGTCCGCTTTAACTCGTCGATATTTTCTTTTTGCTGGGCCGATATGAAAACAACATGATCGGCTTTTTCTGCGATGTAACTGCGTTTCAGCTGTTCAAGAAGATCCTGTGTGGAAGTTGGGGTGTCCTCTTCCTCGCCGTCGTCGTTAAACGAGGGCTTATAAGCATCTATCTTGTTGAATACCAAAATAGAAGGCTTGTTTGCCGCGCCGATCTCTTCCAGGGTTTTGTTTACAACGTCCAGATGTTCCTCGAACGACGGGTGCGATATGTCGACGACGTGCATCAGAATGTCGGCCTCACGTACTTCATCGAGTGTCGATTTGAATGATTCTATGAGGGTCGTCGGCAATTTCCGGATGAAACCGACCGTGTCGGTAAGCAGGAACGGGATGTTCTCCATATTCACTTTCCGGACGGTGGAATCGACGGTCGCGAAGAGTTTGTTTTCGGCAAAAACGTCGGCCTTGGAGAGGCTCCGCATCAGTGTCGATTTACCTACATTGGTATAACCCACAATGGCCACGCGTACGAGCCGGTCCCGCTCTTTCCGGCGGGTGACGCTCTGTTTGTCCACTTTTTCCAGCTTCTCTTTCAGGAACGCGATCCGGTCTTTGACGATCCGGCGGTCGGTTTCGAGCTCCGTTTCACCCGGGCCGCGCATACCCACGCCTGCGCCCGACTGGCGGCTAAGGTGCGTCCACATGCGCGTCAACCGCGGGTACATATATTGGTACTGGGCAAGTTCGACCTGCAATTTTGCCTGGGCCGTCTGTGCGCGCATCGCAAAAATGGCAAGAATGAGCAAGCTGCGATCGATGACCTTGATGTCCTTGAAAACGGCTTCGAGGTTACGCACCTGCGAGGGGGTGAGGTCGTCGTCGTAAATGATCATGTCCACCGGATTAGCGGTGACGTAAATCAAAATTTCTTCGAGTTTACCCTTTCCGGTATAGGTCCGGATGTCGGTGCGTTCGAGGTTTTGCGTAAATGTCTGGACGGTCTCCACGCCGAGGGTCGTCGCCAGGAACGCGAGTTCATCCAGGTATTCTTTGGTTTTTTCAACCGATTGTTTCTGGGTGCTTACTGCCACCAGCACGGCGGTTTCCTTTTTGGCGGCTGTGGAATATAATTTCTTCTTATCGATCATGCATTGGTGTTTTAATGGCTTGTTCCCGGCTCGAAATCTTGCAAATACATTCCCCATACGCCGGAAAAGGGGCAGAGTTGCAACGGTTTGCCCGCCGCAAAAGTTCACGACGGCCATCCGTGAAATTACATTTACCGTTTAACAAATCCACTTTTTTATTTGATTGTTCGAAAAAGTCTTTTGTATCTTTGCCGAAATTCTTTAAGCCTATGTTGGTGCTCATCTTCGGCTAATGCCTAGCCACAATTCAGTCTCCGCCTTTTAACAGGCACTTTTCTGCGACCCGTTGCCGGTCGTGCAATTTCTTTTTTATCCATTATTGCAAATTTTTATTATCCATGAAAAAGTGGTTTACACTGCTTCGTGAAGCTATTCGTGGCTCCGAAGAGAGTTTTACCGAAGGAAGCATCAACCGCGCTATTTTCCTGCTATCTGTTCCAATGATCCTCGAAATGGTCATGGAGTCGCTCTTTGCCGTCGTTGATATTTTCTTTGTTTCAAAAGTAAGTACCGAAGCGGTCGCGACGGTCGGGCTTACAGAATCTGTTATTACGCTGGTTTACTCCATAGCCATTGGCCTGAGTACCGCGGCTACGGCAACTATTGCCAGGCGGACCGGCGAGGGGAATGCAGATCAGGCGCGCCATGCGGTGGGACAGGTGATATTTATCTCACTGGCCGTCTCATCGGTCGCGGCGCTTGGAGGTTTCTGGCTGGCGAGCGACATTCTGAGAATGATGGGCGCCGACCATAAGGTAATCGAAACAGGGACCAATTTCGCCCGTATCCAGTTTTTGAGCAGTCCGGTGGTTGTTTTATTGTACTCGCTGAGCGGCGCGTTGCGGGGGGCAGGAGCAGCGGCAACAGCGATGCGTTCACTGATGATCGCTAATGGCTTCAATATGCTTCTGGGCCCCGCCCTGATTTTCGGCATAGGACCATTCCCCGAGCTGGGCGTAACGGGCGCAGCACTGGCAACAGCCGCAGGGCGGTCGATCGGCGTTAGTTACCAGCTGTTTTCGCTCGCCAGGGGAAAACGGGCATTGGGGCTGCTTTGGAAAGACCTTAAGCCCGACCTGGAAACCATCACAGCAATCATCAAAATCGCGACCGGTGGTACGGTTCAGTTCCTGATCGGCTCAGCCAGCTGGATTTTCCTGACGCGCATTCTCTCCGAGTTCGGCAGTGATGTGGTGGCTGGTTATACAATCGCCATCCGCGTGATCATGTTCACACTGCTGCCTGCCTGGGGGCTTGCCAATGCCGCGGCAACGCTGGTAGGGCAGAATCTGGGTGCCGAAAAACCGGAACGCGCCGAGGCATCGGTATGGAAATGTGCCTCGTTCAACCTGATGTTTCTGGCTTCGCTGGCGGTGATCCTGTTTATCGGGGCCGAAGGTATCATAGGCATGTTCAGTTCCCAACCGCATGTGGTGGAAACGGGTAAGCTGGCATTGCGGGTGTTGTGTATGGGCTATGGGTTTTACGCCTACGGAATGGTGGTGATCCAGTCGCTGAATGGCGCGGGCGACACCAAAACGCCGACGGTTCTGAACCTGATCGCTTTTTGGGCGGTTCAGATCCCGATCGCGTATATGCTGGCCGTTATCCTTGATTTCGGGCCGGTCGGAGTTTTTGCAGCGGTACCCATCGCGGAATCCGTCCTGGCAATGCTGGGCATCTGGCGGTTCCGTCTCGGGGGATGGAAGATCGTTAAAATTTGATTATGCCGGGAATTATTCGGGGAAGTCATTTATTGCTGGGGCTGGTCAGGAGTTTGCTGATCGTGGTACGTTATTGCCTGATAATTATGCGGCGGAGATGAGGCGAGGTGGTCAGGGATTGTCAGGTTTAGTCAGGTGTGGTCATGGGTTGTCAGGTTTAGTCAGGAATACTCAGGAGTTGTGAGGAATAGTCAGGTTTGCCATGGATGGGCAGGCCGTGCCAGGTGTCGTGAGGAACTGTCGGGAATAGTTAGGGGTTTCCATGGTGAGTTATGGGCTTAATTTTCTCAATAAGCCAGACAATACCCGACAACGCCAGACTATACCTGACAATTCCTGACTATTAATGACAACACCTGACCAATACCTGACTATTAATGACCATTCCTGACTAGACCTGACAACACTTACCTGACCACATAAAACTTGCAAACGAAATGAAAATAGAACAGATATATACCGGATGCCTTGCGCAGGGCGCTTACTTTATCGTTTCTAACGGCGAGGCGGCGGTAATCGATCCACTCCGCGAGGTGGTGCCCTATATTCAGAAGGCGGAGAAGACAGGTGCTAAAATCAAGTATGTATTTGAGACACACTTCCATGCTGACTTTGTTTCCGGTCATATCGATCTGGCCGAAAAGACCGGCGCCGAGATCGTTTATGGTCCGGGCGCTCAAACCGGGTTTAAGGCACATATTGCCAAAGACGGTGAGGAGTTCAAGCTCGGTGCGGTTACCATTCGCGCACTGCACACACCCGGTCATACGATGGAATCGACAAGTTACCTGTTGCTCGACGAATCTGGCAAGCCCGTTGCATTGTTCAGCGGGGATACGTTGTTCATCGGGGATGTCGGCCGTCCGGACCTGGCCCAGAAAGGCGAACTGACGATGGATGACCTTGCAGGTATTCTCTACGATAGCCTGCGTGCGAAGATAATGCCCTTACCCGACGATGTGATTGTGTACCCGGCTCATGGCGCAGGCTCAGCCTGTGGCAAGAATATGAGCAAGGAAACCTCCGACACGCTGGGAAACCAGAAGCGCTTCAATTATGCGTTGCGTGCGGATATGACCAAAGAGGAATTTATCAGGGAAGTGACAGCCGGGCTCACCGAACCGCCACAATATTTTCCTGAAAACGTAAAAATGAACCGCGACGGCTATGAAAGTATCGACGAGGTTCTCGAACGCGGTCATCAGGCATTGTCGCCCGGGGCGTTCGAAGCAAAGGCGAACAATACAGGCGCATTGGTTCTCGACACGCGCAAACCTGCGGATTTTGCAAAAGGCTTTATTCCCAACTCGATCAATATAGGCATCGACGGCAGTTTCGCTCCGTGGGTAGGGGCGTTGATCCCGGATCTCAAGCAGCTGTTGCTGATCGTGGCGGAACCCGGCAGAGAGCAGGAGGTGGTGACACGCCTTGCGCGGGTAGGGTACGACTACACAATCGGCTATCTCAACGGCGGGTTCGAAAGCTGGAAACAGGCTGGAAAGGAAACCGATACAGTCGAATCGGTGAACGCCGAAACCTTTGCGACGCGTTTTGCATCGGGAAATGTGGAGGTAATCGATGTCCGAAAGCCGGACGAATTTGCTTCGGGGCATATCGAGGGGGGCACGTAATCTGCCTTTGGATTACATCAACGACCTCATGCCGGAGTTTCCCAAAGACCGGAAGCTGCACATTCATTGCGCAGGAGGTTACCGTTCGATGATCGCCGCCTCGATCCTGAAATCGCGGGGCGTGGATGACGTCGTCAATATCGAAGGAGGTTATAGCGCCGTGGCGAAAACCAACGTCCCGGTTCTGGCCGATGCATGACTATTTGGTGATTATCGGCGGTTTGGGGAATGTCGGAAGCTATTTAAAAAGGATAGCTATTTAATATAATTCTCGAATTATACCATATAAAAACTATATGCAAACATGGAAATTATCGAACTTCTTAAAAGGCCCTGGCCGTGGTACGTGGCCGGGCCGTTGATCGGGTTGACGGTACCGGTGCTGTTGCTGCTGGGAAATAAGTCGTTTGGCATTTCGTCGTCGTTGCGGCATATCTGTGCGGCGGTGATTCCGGCGGGTTTGCCATTTTTTAAATACAACTGGCGAAAAGAGGCCTGGAACCTGTTTTTTGTAGCGGGGATTGTGATTGGGGGGAGCGCAGGTAATTTCTGGCTGGGAAATCCGGATACCATCGTGGTGGCGGACGATACCCGGCATACGCTGGCTGCTTTGGGTGTCCGGGATTTTTCCGGACTAATGCCAACGGACATTTTCTCGATAGCCAATGTGTTTACTTTGAAAGGTTTGATATTCTTTGTAATTGGGGGCTTTCTTGTTGGTTTCGGTACGCGCTACGCGGGAGGGTGCACATCAGGACATGCGATTATGGGACTTTCCAACCTGCAATGGCCGTCATTGGTGGCTACGGTGAGTTTCATGATCGGCGGGTTCGCATGTACACACCTGCTACTGCCGTTTTTATTGGCTCTTGCCATATAGAAGGCGTTGGTGCCCATTTTCACAAGTACTTAATAGGAATCACCATGGAAAAGATAACCCAACATTCCCCTGTTGCCCAAACCCGGGATTCCGATTATGAAGGAATCGGGATCGACGGCAGCGACGGCGCAAACCGGCAGCAATCCGCCGAAGGCTTTACCGCCAACCTTAAATACCTGCTCGTTGGCGTGATTTTCGGGATTGTTTTTTTGAAAGCGGAGATTGTCTCCTGGTTCCGTATACAGGAAATGTTCCGGCTGGATTCGTTTCACATGTACGGCGTGATCGGCTCGGCTGTGGCGGTCGGAGCACTGTCGGTTTGGCTGATCAAGAGGTTTAATGTCAGGACATTGGCCGGCGAGCCGGTGACCATCTCCGACAAGGTTTTTGACAAGGGCCAGATTTACGGCGGATTGTCGTTCGGCGTCGGCTGGGCCATTACGGGCGCTTGTCCGGGGCCATTGTTTGCACAAATAGGCGCCGGTTACCTGGCTGTGGCTGTTACATTGCTGAGCGCCATCGCGGGAACGTGGGTTTACGGGCTGGTGCGCGCGAGACTTCCGCATTAGCCATAGTTCCGGCGATCAGCCTGCTCAGCAAGTGGTTATTGTTTGCGCGCTACAAGGTATAGCTGCTCGTCGCCCAGCATGAACGGATCGGCTTCCAGGTTGCTGAACGTGCCTACCACGAGCAGGCCCGCCAGTTCGAACATATAAGTAAGCTCACCCAGCGTATAAATATGCTGGCAAACGTTATGCGTCACTTTTTCCTGGCCGGAAATGAATGTTTGCTCCGCTTCGATATAACTTCCTTCCGCACGGTACTCGTTTTCGGCCAGATAGATAATATCGTCCTGCACGGGCATCCAGTTACGCGCCTGGAAGTTGGGCAGAATGCTTTCGGCGAGGTTTTCGGTATGGACCGCTACGTGGGCGCCCGGTTTCAACGCGGAGGCGATCTGGCTGATAAACTGCTGCATTTCGGCCCGGGGAAAGAAACTGAAACTGTTCCCGAAACAATAGGCGGCGTCAAAAGAAGCCTCGGGGAGTTTGTAGTTCAATATATCCGCACAAATCACTTCTACCGGCAGTCGCTGTTTGCTGCTGATGGTTTGTAATTCTTCGCAATATTCCTGTGAAATATCGATACAGGTCAATGCCGTACCCTGTTCTGCGAGCGGAAGGGCATGCCTGCCGTAGCCTGCAAGTACGTCGAGTACTTTGCTGTCCGGCGTTATTTCGAGTACATCCCGCAGGAAGTCGACCTCGTAGTCGGTGTATTCATCGTCCTGGTTCAGTTTCCAGGCGCGTTGCGGGAGTCCTTTGAAATAGGTATGGTACCAGGCCACGGCGGTATTTTGGTTTAAATTAAACCCAAAACTACTAAAAAAGCCCGCTTACATACGCATAAGCGCGGGCGTAATGCGTAGGTACACCTGTCCGGAAAGCGGGGTTTTACCATATGTAGCCTCCAACTGGCGATCAGGCTTGTACAAGCTCAGTTGAGCGCCGGCCTGCAATAAAGTATTGCTGAAAGAGGCGATTTGCCGGTTCAAACCGAGCGAAAACATGGAAACTGGCAAGGTTACGAACCCCTGTCTGCCGTAGATTGTTTCCAATCCCAGCTCACCGACACTTTTTTGCACCCATTCATAGCGCCCGTAAATGGCCCATTTATCGAGCAGCAAATTACTTTCCGCCAGTACAGAATGCTCTTTATGGTGCTCGCCTGCGTCGTTGAGCCCCCACACAAGCGTCGTAGAAATCCATCTGTTTTCCCCTCCTAAATTACCCGAATGCTGTACCGAAGCAGTGGTGCGGTTTACGTCCTCGTCGGGCTCGCGCGGCTCGGGACTTTTGATAAAACCGCGCGAAGCCTGCAATGCCCAGTTGGCCGACGGGTTGAACAGCAGCCGGTAACTGTACGAATTAAAGCGTGGTTTATCAAAATCGAAGCGGTTTTCGTCCGGTTCGCGGCCTGTGAACGAGGAGCCCTCCAATTTGAATTTTCCGTAGCGGATTCCGGCGGTTACCACGCCAAATGTAATGTGCGTCGCGTCCTGCCAATGGTGGCCCAGTACGGCGTCGGGATTGTTGAATGCCGACATCCGGTGCATGAATGCCGTAGGACCCAGGGCCGGCTCGCCGGGGTAACCCGCGTAAATTGTCAAATCGACCTTGTCGTTAAGCCGCTGTGTATAACCGACGGAAAGCTCGGAAAACAGGTCGTGCGGGTGCTGGCGGTCGATCAGCGGCCGGCCTTTCCAGCTCTCGCCGGATTGAAAAAGCAGCGGATAACCGGCGCCGCCGTCGAAGATGCGGTCCAGTGAAATCATCGCTCTGAGGTTGAGCAATCCGTTTTTCCCGACCTGCCGCTGTGCCATGCCCATAAACCAGTTGGGTACGCTGAATTTCGAATCGGAGCCTTTTTTGCCGTCGTTATTGAAATTCTGTGCCGTGTAACGAAGAAAAATACTGCCATGAAGCATGTAATTCCATTTTTTTCCATGCTTCATGTACGCGTACATGGGCGTGGCGTCGGGCTGCCAGCCTGTACCCGAGCCATTGCGGGTCATGGGTAGGCTCAATGAAAAGCTGTGGGTCATGTGGGATGGGCTGTCGTGGTCCATTTGCGCATGATCCATGCTTTTCATGTCGTGTTTTTCATGGCTGACAGTGTCTTTCGCAGGCTCGTGATGGTGCTCGTGTTGGGCGAATGCGGGGAGCGTGAGAGCCCCGATTCCGGCGGTTGTCGCCACGGTGGCCGTTGCCACGACCGCCGTCGCCCGGATCAGTTTGTTGAAAAGCATAATGAAGTTTTTTAGTGACTAATGCGCTGCGGCGGTTTTGCGGCAGCAGCTTGGCAGTTTGTCGTGCGCCTTTTGGTTGGCAGGCAGCTCGTCGGCGTCGTAGCCGGTTTTGTTGATCGTCGCCTTGATAGCCTCCGGCGTAGTTTTGTCCGGGTTGTACTTTACAGTAATTACCTTGTTCGAAAGATCGAGATTCGATTCTTTCACGCCCTTCGAAAGGCCCAGGTTGCGCTCGATGCGCGCCTTGCACATTTCGCAAATGGCCGAGGTTTTGATTTTTACCTCTTTGGTGCCGTCGGCGAAGGCGATGTTCAAGCCCAGAAAAAGGGCTGTAATAATGCTCAAAACGGTTGTTTTCATGATTTGATCAGTTTGAATTCAATGTTGATGTACTGTTGAATCGGGTTCGGCCATGGCTACTTCCTCCAAATCCATTTTGCAGACAGGGCATTTGCCGGCCTCGGCGTAGGTTTTATCACCCTCGCATTTCATTGGACAAGCGTATTTTTTCTCGCTTGCCGCATGCGTTTCGGTGGTTGTCGCGTCCTTTTCGGATTTGTTGCCCGCACAGGCGGCCGACAGCAGCAGCAACGACGCAATAATGATTTTGTTCATACAGTTGAAGTTTAATGAATCCGACAATCTTTTGGTTATAGTATTCTGAACGGCCCTAATGACCAATCTGGTCCAGCGCGGTCCGTTGCAATGCACTTTTTTTGTATTCCCCGGGTGTCATACCGGTCACTTTTTTGAACTGGTTGCTCAGATGTGCCGTGCTGCTGTAAGCCAGTCTCCATGCTATTTCGCTTAGCGTGAGTTCGTTATATGACAACCACTCCTTTACTTTTTCTACTTTCTGGGCAATGATATATTGTTCGATCGTTTGCCCGGTTTCGGAGGAAAACAAGTTGCTGAGATAAGAGTATTCATAACCGATCTTTTCCGACAAATAATCCGAAAAATTCATCTGTGCGGGTTTGTTGCCTTTCAGGTTTTGAACTTCGTCGATTACCAGCGTTTTGATATGCTCCACCATCGCCAGCCGACGGTCGTCGAGCAACTCGAATCCATTTGCTTCCAGCACTGATTTCACTTCTTTCAACTTGGTCCCGTCCACTTCGGCTACCGTCTCCACTTCACCCAATTCTACGAAGTTCAAGTCAATGCCCAGTGCGTTCAGTTCCTCGCGCACCACCCGCTTGCAGCGGTCACACACCATATTTTTGATATATAATTTCATAACGAACCAATTAAAAACCTCCTCTTAATCCCTTCCTCCGTTACTCCTTTCTCCCTTTTTCTCTAAATTACCTAACAATCTTATAACGCATTCCGGCATAAATCATTCGTCCTACAACCGGGCCCCAGGCCATGCCGGCATCGAAATGCTGCCCGAACGGCTCCCCGGCACCCATAATCGGGTTTTTCTGACGGAAGTTGGCGAGGTTTTCACCGCCGAGGTAAATATCCCATTTCGGGAATGTGCGGGTAATCTGTGCATTAAAATTGTAAAAAGATGGCGCTACGGCGGATGTCAGATTATCCGGAATATGGTGGTCTGGAACATGCCCCATATAAGGTACGCGTCGTTTGCCGTTCCATTGCACGGTGGCATCGAACTTCCATTTGTCGTAAGGCAGGGCATATCCGGCATTGAAAAGCACCCTGTCGCGGCTCACCATCATCCTTTCCTGCAATGTATTTTCGTCGTACACGTTGCGGATCGTTTGTTTTACATCGAACAGCCGGTAAGCCAGTTTCAGCTCGAAACGTTTGACCGGCGTCAGGTTTGCTTCGGCCTGAAAACTGTTGGCGTAGGCTTTCCCTTCGAGGTTATAGAAGCGGATATAGCGCGGGTCTTCCATATCGGCCACCAATTGATTCTCAAAATCGGTCCGGTAGAAGTCCATGATAAAATTCCCGCTCATTCCCCCGACTTTGAATTCCTGTGTCAGGCTGGCGCCGTAGTTCCACGAGATTTCCGGTCGGATGGCATCGCGGAAAATTACCTGTCGCGAGCTTACGAGGTTACCGTAATATTCAGCCAGCGGGTTGGCTACCCTGAATCCCCGGCCGGCCGATGCGCGCAGCGTTGTCTGGTCTGTGAGGCTGTATTTCAGATGCAGGCGCGGTGTCCATTGGGTACCGTAAAGGTTATGAAAATCGACGCGCCCGCCGGCCACCATCACGAACTTGTCGAGATGATTATAAGTGTATTCAAAAAAGGCACCCGGAACCGATTCGTTTCGTTTCAGACTGATGTTCTTATAAATCTCGTCATAATTGTCGAGCATGTAGCTGATGCCTGCTTTGTAGGAGTGATTGGTATTGCCGATGATCGACTGATAGATCAGATTTCCGTAAAGCGTTTTTTGGGTACCATCGTAATTGTTAAGGCCAAAATAGGATTTGGAATCGTGGACCGACGCATTCAGGATCAGGCCCAGGCCTTTGTAAGGTTGCTCGGGGAACAGCCTGGCGATTTTGGAGAAGAACTCGTAGCGGTTCACTCTCGCGCCGAAGCCGTAGGCCTGGGTAGTGCCTTTCATTGCGCGTTCGAAGTTCTTTTGTCCGCCCAGGCGGTCTTCGTAAAGTGCCTTCACGCCGAATTGCGCGATCATCTTGTTGCCCTGGTATTTCCAGCGGTTAACGGCATTGTACTGGGTGTAAAGCGGAAGGTCCAGGAAACCGTCGCTGTTTTTGTCGATGCGGCTGCGCAAAGTGCTTCCGTGGGTGAGCAATCCGGTACTCCATTTGTCGTTGAGCTTATGGGCCAGATTCAGGTTCATTTCGGCCCTGCCGAAGTTATTGACATAAGTGTTCAGGTAGAGTTTTTCCTGTGTATCGGGTTTTTGCAGCTCCACATTGATTTGTCCCGTCATCGACTCGTAGCCGTTGACTACCGAGCCCGCACCCTTGCCTACGTCAATCGACTGGATCCATGTGCCGGGAACGAAGTTCAGGCCAAAGGTCGACGCCAGGCCGCGGATGGACGGGATATTCTCCACGTTGGTCTGAATGTAGGTGCCATTCAGGCCAAGCATCTGGATTTGTTTGGAGCCGGTCACGGCATCGCTATATGAGACGGAGACCGAGGCATTCGTTTCGAAACTTTCGGAAAGGTTACAGCATGCTGCTTTCGCCAATGCCCGTGTTGTGATGATTTCTGTTTGGTGCGGGGAAAGCCGGTCGATAGACGTGTTTCCGGCCCGTACCACTACTTCGTCGAGCGTCTGGTCGCTTTGCAGTACCACCTGTAACTCGCTTTCCTGGCCGATTTTGATGGTATCATTCCGAAACCCGACAAAGCTCACCACCAGCAGGGCCGATTGGGCCGAGCGGGGAATGCTGAACCGCCCGTTTTCATCGGTAGTGGTTGCCTGTGTGGTTCCTGACCAGTATACATTGGCTCCGGTAATGGGTTTGAGGTTTTTGGTCTGCGGTTCCTGTTCGTTGACCGAGCCGGTTATACGTTGTGCGTAAAGGCAGGAGGATACGAGTAAAAGAAGTCCTCCCAAAAGATATTTGTTCATGATTTCGTGGATTCATTGAATAAGACATTCATTTGCGAAAACCGTCGGCAGAAATACCGGTGGTTTTGCGTTAAATGGTTGTTATTCAATGATATCAGATCAGGAACGACTGGATAAATGCAAGCATACTTCTCCCGTGAAGGCGGGAAGAGAAGGATATGTCGGGGGAATCGGCGGTTGACGGGAGCACCCATTCGGCCCGAATGAACAGATAACGCGTCGCCGACCATGTGACGCCCGTCGCCACCGATTTAAGTAGCTTGGCAAATACCTGGGAATCAACAGAAGCGACGGTCAGCTTTTCGAGCTTCTGGCTTTCTTTACAGCAAGCCTTTTTTTTGAAGAATGTGCCTTTCGCCATTTTCAGCGCTGCGCGCTTGGCACAGCATGAAGAAACGGCTTTGGCGGACTCCTCTTTGAATTTGCCTGCAAATTGCATCGACTTGCCGCCTATCATCGTGCACTGGCGCTCTGTTAGCACAAACCCGGTGCTGCTCAGCAGGACCAGGAAGGCCATCAGGACGGTGATCGATCGGTGCAATTTGTTTTTCATTTGAATACAGGCAAAACGTTTCAGGTTATTGAATTGCCCCGAAATGCAGATTTCGGGGCAAAAATACTAATTATCAGCCGATTTCCTCGGCTACGTATCCGGCCTTTTTAATCAGTTGTTCGATTTCTTCCGGTGAATGGGTCGTTTCGACTTTCAAAACGCGGTCCGCACTTTCCAGGTCCACCGACCAGCTTTCCACATTTTCATCTCCATTGAGAAAGGGCGTAACAGTAGCGATACATCCGCCGCATTTGATATTGGTTTTGAATTGCAAGGTTTCCATGGTTACTAAATCTCTCCCGGTATTCGCGGGGGTTTGTTGTGTTATAAATTGTTTTACAAATATCGGCAGCGATCGCTTCCCGGTTATTACAGAATTGTGGAGAGGTATTACAGAGTTTTTGGGTTGAAGTTTTCGTATATGTCGGAATTACCGACATACTGAAACGGACCATTCCGAGAAGATCGGTGTGGGATTCTACATGCTGTTACCAATCTCGTGCCCCAGCGTATCAATGGCGAAACTTTACCATTGAGACCATATGCGCACAACAACTTTCCCGCCGCTTGGTGAGATCCTTCTCTATGAATCGGAGGAAGGAAAATTAACTCTTCAGGTACAACTTCAAAATGATACTGTCTGGCTCACGCAAGCCCAAATGGCGGAGCTGTTTGGGAAGGAAAGGTCGGTTATTTCGAAGCATATTACCAATGCATTTAAAGAGGGAGAACTCGACGAAAATACAAATGTGCAAAAAATGCACAATTGGGATTCCGTTAAACCAACCGCGTTTTACAGCCTCGATGCGATCATTTCTGTCGGTTATCGGGTCAAATCAAAGCAGGGAACGAAGTTCCGGATTTGGCTAACCGGATTCTAAAAGACTACTCGATCAAAGGCTTTGCCACGAAGGAAAAATTGAAACTGGATCAGCTGGAAAGCCTCAAAAAAACGGTAGCACTGTTGGCGAATGTCATTCACAACAAAGAATTGACGGCCGGCAAAGCGACGGGGCTCATTCAGGTGGTTACGGATTATGCTTATGCCCTTGACGTTCTCGATAAATACGATCATCGGGCGCTGGGCATTGAAAGCGTATCGGAAAGACAGCTTTTTGTCATCACCTATGAAGAAGCCATGTCGGCCATCCACGGATTGCGCAGCAAGTTTGGCGACCATAGCTATTTCGGCAACGAAAAGGATGATTCCTTTAAGAGCTCCATCAGTACAATTTACCAGACGTTCGACGGCGTGGAGCTGTATCCGAGTATCGAAGAGAAGGCAGCGAACCTGCTTTATTTTATCATCAAAAATCACTCATTCACAGATGGCAACAAGCGGATCGCCGCCTTGATTTTTGTATGGTTTCTCGAACGAAACAGTATTCTCTATAAATCGGACGGTTCAAAACGAATTGCGGACAATGCATTGGTGGCACTCACGCTAATGATCGCGGAAAGCAGTCCGACGGAAAAAGATATCATGGTAAAAGTTGTGGTAAGCCTGATTAATCAAAATAACTAGGCTTACCACTGCAATCTTATAATCGCGCTCCCTTCAATCTCAAACTATTCATCACCACGGATACCGAACTCATCGCCATGGCGGCACCGGCAATCATCGGGTCGAGGAGGAACCCGTTGACGGGGTAGAGCACGCCGGCAGCGACGGGAATGCCGATCACGTTGTAAATAAAGGCCCAGAACAGGTTTTGTTTGATGGTCACAACGGTTTTCTGCGATAATTTCAATGCTTTTGGCAATGTCAGCAGATCGGAAGTAATGAGGGTCATTTTGGCGACGTCCATAGCGATGTCGGAACCTTTGCCCATGGCTATGCTCACATCGGCTTGCGCGAGGGCCTGGGAGTCGTTGATACCATCGCCCACCATCGCAACTGTTTTGCCGGCCGCCTGCAGTTTTTTCACGAACTGCATTTTGTCGTCCGGCTTTACGTCCGCCTGGTAGCTGTCGATACCGACTTGCGCGGCAACCGCGGCCGCGGTTTGGGCGTTATCGCCGGTCAGCATATGTACCTCGATTCCCTGCGCATGCAGTTTCTGGACAGCCTCGCGCGAGGTAGGTTTCAGCTGGTCGGCAATGGCCACGATCCCCGCATGCTCGCCGTTGACCGCGATCCCGATGACGGTCTTTGCCTGGGCGGTAAGTACCTCGTAGGCCGCCCGGAGTTCTGCCGAAATGTGAATTCCTTCCTTTTCGAGGTACTTGAATGTGCCGACCAGATACGTATTGTCCCCTGCGGTACCCCGTACCCCGCTCCCGGTGAGCGACTGGAAATTCCGGATGCGAATCGTTTCACTCTCTTCCCCAAACTGTACAATGGCCTGTGCCAGCGGATGCTCCGACCGTGCTTCGAGTGCCTTTACGGCCGCAAAATGGAAGGCTTCGTTTTCGAGCGATTTCACCCATTGCCAGTCGGTAACCCGGGGCCGGCCTTCGGTAAGAGTGCCTGTTTTGTCAAGAATGACGGTATCCACTTTGTAAGCTTTTTCCAGACTTTCGGCGTCGCGGATCAGAATATTGTTTTCCGCGCCTTTACCTACCCCCACCATCATAGCCGTAGGGGTTGCAAGCCCTAATGCGCACGGACAGGCGATTACCAGAACCGACACGGAGGCCAGCATTGCATGTGTAAGCGCGTTTTCAGGCCCTAGTATCATCCAGATTGCAAAGGTGAGGATGGCTATCCCGATAACGACCGGCACGAAGATTCCGGCAATACTGTCGGCGAGGCGTTGAACCGGGGCTTTGCTACCCTGTGCCGCCTGGACTGTTTTGATGATTTGGGCTAAAACCGTTTGTTTACCCACTTTTTCGGCTGTGAAAGTGAAGCTGCCGGTCTGGTTGATCGTTCCTGCGAAAACACTGTCGCCGGGCTTCTTTTCAGCGGGGATGGGTTCGCCCGTCATGAGGCTTTCGTCGACGAAAGAGCTGCCGGTGACGACTTTGCCATCGACCGGGATTTTCTCTCCTGAACGTATGATGACTTCGTCTCCCGGCATTACTTCGCGGGCCGGGATCTCGGTTTCGGTGCCGTCCCGAAAGACCCTTACCGTTTTAGATTGCAGGCCGATAAGCTTTTTCAATGCATCCGAGGTGTTCGATTTGGCGCGTTCCTCCATTAGTTTGCCCAGCAGGATGAAGAAGATAATCACCGCCGAAGCTTCGAAATACACATGCGGATGTAGCCCGCGCGCATGCCAGAATTCAGGGAAGAACGTATTGAATGTGCTGAAAAGGAAGGCCACACCGGTACTCAGCGCAACGAGTGTGTCCATATTGGCCTTGCGGTGCCGTGCCTGTTTCCAGGCATTCACGAAGAAGTCCTTACCGAAAATAAAAAGGACAGGAACGGTCAGGACGAGCATAATGTAATTAGCATACGTCCATTCCATGAAGAACATGCCCAAAATGACGACGGGCAGTGTCAATATGCCTGTATAAATGGCTTTGTTTTTCAGCTTCCGGTAGTGTTCGCGCTGAATTTTCTCCTGTTCGGCGATGGCGTCCTCCTCGTTTTCTTCGATGATCAGCCCATAACCGATGCTTTGCAGCACACGGTCCATGTCCGGAAGGTCGATAAGCTCCGGGTCGTATGTTACGGCAACGGTTTGGTTGGCATAATTGACGCCCGCATTGACAACACCCTTGGTATGGCTCAGCATCGACTCCACGCTCACCGCACATGCCGCACACGACATGCCGGTTATCGGAAGCGTTACTTTTTTGATATCTGTTGCAGTTTCCATAATCTCTCGAAATTGATATGCAAAGATAAAATCAACCTTTGCCGCGGTGATTACACAATTCTGGCCGCGGATTACAAGATTCATGGAAAGCGGGCTTATCAGGCCAGCCGGGTACCGTTGGGGACAGGGAAATCGGGGCTGGCAAGGATCACTTCTCCATCGGGAAGGATAAAGCCGGTGGTAAGTACTTCCGAACGGAAATCGGCGATTTGCTTCGGAGGAAAGTTGACGACGCAAAGGACTTGCTTGCCGACCAACTGCTCCTTGGTGTAACGTCCGGTGATTTGCGCGGAGCTGGCTTTGATGCCGATCTCGGGCCCGAGATCGATGCGGAGCTTGAATGCCGGCTTTCTGGCTTTGGGAAAATCGTCTGCTTCAATGATTGTTCCTGCCCGCAGGTCGACCTGCTCGAACTCTTGCCAGGTAATCGTGCTCATAAGCTGGTAATTTAATTTTTAGTGATACTTATTGTGGCAAATTAACATTAAAAATGCCTTTGGCCTCTCTTTCCCTTGCATTGTACGGACACATCCAAAACATGCGCGATGAAAAAACTGATCTTATCCATTATAATGCTTTCGGCTGGTTTGCGGGGTTTTGCCCAGGACAGGAACATCACTTTTTATGTGGGAACACAAGACAAAGGGGCCAATTCGTCGATTACACGCTGTGAGCTTAATCTTAGCTCCGGACAGATTACGCTAATCGATACCGTCAACAGGTCGGTAGCGCCCGGCTACGTCGCTATTTCACCCGACAAGCGGAACCTGTATGCCATATCAGCCGATAACAGGGTTTCGGCCTATGCCATAGAACCCGACCGGAAGCTGACTTTTCTGAACAGCCGGTCTTCGGAGGGAGCGGGGCCATGCCATGTATCGGTGCATCCCACGGGCAAAATGGCTTTCGTGTCCAATTACGGCGGCGGGAGCTTTTCGGCATATAATATCCTCGACGGCGGAAAACTGAGCGAGCCGGTTTACAAGGAGCAATACACAGGCTCGGGACCGAACACCAAGCGGCAGGAGAAAGCGCATGCCCATTTCGCGACAGCCAGCCCGGACGGCAAGTACGTGTACGTAACTGATTTGGGCAGTGACAGGGTGATGAATTACGTGGCCGACGTCAATTCGGGCAAACTTACGCCGAATGCGGCTCAGCCATTTTTTTCGGGCAAAGCCGGGGCCGGGCCTCGCCATTTGGTTATCCATCCGTCGGGCAGGCGGTTATTTTTGCTGAATGAGCTGGATGCTACGGTTACGGCCTGCTCCATCGATAAAAAAGGGGTGATTACAGCCATTAAAACTTATCCGACGATCCCGGCGGATTATTCGGGTCCCACTAATACAAGTGCGGCCATCCATTTGCATCCGAACGGGAAGTTCGTGTACGTCTCAAACCGGGGACATAATTCGATCACCGCATTCAGAATACTGGGTAACGGCGAGTTGGAAATGGTGGATCAGCAAACAAAATCCATCGCTACACCGCGTGATTTTAACATCGATCCGACCGGGAAATATCTGATCGTCGCGAATCAGTCGTCGGACAACCTCGTGGTGTACGACGTGGATGCAGCAACGGGCAAGTTCACGTTCAAGCACGAAAGCATCGCCGTGAAATTGCCCATTTGCGTCGCTTTTCTGTAAGCGGATTTAAATAAGGTGCCTTAGCGAAATGGTCAGAGTTTTCTGGCCATTTTGTTTTGATAGTAATTCAAAAAGTCTTCGATCTGCTCCACCGGCATTTTGCGGGCGATGATCTTTTTGTTTTTGTCGAGGATATAGATCGTGGGCGTGGTTACCACGTCGAATTTCCGGTTGAAATCGATCTGGTTCAATGCATCGAAGCCGTTGGTCAGTTCTTCGAGGTGATAAGTTTTGACGAATGCCTTCCATTCTTCCAGGTTATGCTCCGTCGAAATGGCCATTACCTTGATGCCGTTGGCCTTGTTCTTGTCGTAAAACGCTTTGAGCACCGGTGCTGCTTCCTTGCAGTGGCCGCAGGTAGGCGCGAAAAAGAACAGGACTGTGTAATTCGCATCGATGGCCTGAACGCTCACTTTTTTGCCCGTCGGATCAGTCAGGGTCAGCGGAGGAAAGGTTTTGTTTACCAGCAAATCCTTCATGGTAGCAACTTTTTCGGCAATGCGTTTCTTCACCTCATCGGAAACGCCCATTTCGCCCGACAGGTAATATTTGTTGGCCATATACACCCAAACTGCCTCGGTACCGACTGTTTTGGGATTTTCGTACTGGTTGGTAATGTAATACACCGTCCAGGCCTTCGCGTCTTTATTGGCGGAAGCCTTTTTCACCATCAGATCCGCGTCTTTAATGATCGAATCGGGCACCTGCACGACCAGATTTTTGAAATACCGCTCCATTTTCGGTTCGAGGAACGGCGTGTTCATAATCCGGGGATCGGAAAAATCGAATGCGTCCCAGTAGTGGGCCTTGTAATAGTTGAATACCCACATCGAATCGGTTTTGCCGTTGGCTAATTTCGGCGCCTCGGGAATTTCCGGATCGGCCGACATTTTCAGCAGCTGGGCCGTGAAAGTTCCTTCGTTTTCAGCCAGCAATTTCTTCCGGTAAGCGCCGAAACCCTCCTGGATCGCTTTCATTCTGGCATTCGCTTCGGGTGTATTTTGCTTGGTGAGTACTTCTATTTCCTTGCTGCCGGCGGCTAATTGCTTTCGGTAGTTGTAGAACAGCTCGTTTTCTTTGGAACCGGTAATTTTCGCAGAGGTGTTCAGGTCGGCCGTGTCGACTTCGATTGCAAAGTTGGTTTCCTTGCCGGAGTAGATCAATTCGATCATCTTTCGGTTTCCTGGGAAGAGGATTACATACAAACCGCCGGGAAGCGCCGTTTTACCTTCGAACACGACCTTGCCGCCCGCATCCGCCCTGGAAGTGTCTTTCGGTACAAACAATGTGGCGCTGCGATTGTAGTGGCCGAGAACGAATGCCGAATCCTGCATTCCCCTGACGGTCGCTTCGATGCGGTAGCCTTGTGCATATGCTTTGGAAAAAAGGCTGAAAACAGTCAGCAAAATCAAGAAGGAAGTGCGGGTATAATCTCTCATCAGGGTATGGAAAATTTGCTTTAAAGCGGTTTATTGGATTATTTCAGATTTGAAGTCCGTAAAATTAACTTCAAAACGCTAACATTAGCCGGGTTCTTATTCAAATGTTTTATTTTCTCTCCAAAGCTGTCGACTTTCTGGTAATGCCCCTAAGCATCGTATTTTTTATACTCATTTATGCTTATGTGACAAAAAGTGACCGGCGCAGGAAGCAGGCCGTAGGATTGGTGACTGTGCTGCTGCTGCTGGCGTCCAATTCGTTCCTGGTAACGAAGGTGATCAATGCCTGGGAGTACAAGTTTATGAACCCCGGGGAATTGAGAGGGGTGTACGACGTCGGCGTCGTGCTGTCGGGCGGACTGATTACCACAAGCACACCGAGGCAGGAACGTCCGGCAATGGGAGACCGCAGCGACAGGATTTTACAGGCCTATTTGCTTTACAAGCAAGGTAAAATCAAAAAGATATTGATTACGGGAATAAGCGGGGAGACATTGATGGCCCGGAAGCTGGGCGAAACGCGACAGGCGGCAACGCTGCTGGCAAGCTGGGGAGTGCCCGCCCGGGACATTTTGTTTGAGGAGCGCGCGCGCAATACGCACGAGAATGCCGTATTTTCCGGTCGTATCCTGAACAAAATGTTCCCTTCGGGGAGGTACCTGCTGATCACGTCCGCATTCCACATGCGCCGGTCGGCCGGGTGTTTCGAAAAAGTAGGGATTAAGGCAGACCCCTTCCCGGCCGACTTTCGTGGGGGATACAACCGGTTTACCGTTCATAAATTGGTACCCGATCCCGATGCTTTCGCCTATTTTTGCATGCTGTGGCACGAAGTTATAGGCTTTCTCGCCTATAAAGCAGTGGGTTACTGCTAGGACCCACCTGATTATACGCTCAGGATTTTTACCATCCTCAGCAAATCCTCGTTGATCGGCTTCGGAAGTCTGATGGTATCTTCGAAAGGGGTATAGACCAGTTCATTGTTGATGATACCGGCCATGACATTCTTTTGCCCCGCAATAAGACCTTCCAAAGCGCCCAGCCCAAGGCGGCTTGCGAGAATGCGGTCGTAAGCCGACGGCGTTCCTCCACGCTGGGTGTGGCCCAGCGTGGTTACACGGATATCCGCGTTTTCGTCCACCTGCACTTTAATTTTGTCGGCCACTTCCTGTGCGCTCCCTTCTTCGTCACCTTCCGCCACAATGATGATGGAGGACGATTTCGAACGGCTCCATCCCTGTTTCAGGGTTTCTACCACCTGGGAGATCGGAGTTAACACTTCCGGAACCATCACGAGCTCGGCGCCACCCGCGATGCCCGACTGGATGGCAATGTAGCCAGAGTCGCGGCCCATTACTTCGATAAAGAAGATACGGTCGTGCGAGCTTGCCGTGTCGCGGATACGGTCGATAGCGTCCAATGCAGTATTTACAGCCGTGTCGAATCCGATGGTATAATCGGTTCCGTACAAGTCGTTGTCGATCGTTCCGGGCGCACCCACGGTTGGGATACCATATTCGTTGCCGAAAATCATCGCGCCGGTGAAAGTACCATTACCGCCGATGGCGATCAGCCCTTCAATGCCCAGGGCCTGCAAGTTGTCGTATGCTTTTTTACGGCCTTCGGGTGTCATGAACTCCTTGCTTCTGGCCGATTTGAGGATTGTACCTCCTCTTTGAACTATATTGCTAACCGAGTGTGACTCCATTTTGTAGACATCACCGGCGATCATTCCGCTATATCCTCTCCTGATTCCAAATACTTCAATACCATGGTAGCATGCTCCGCGTACTACCGCCCGGATGCAGGCGTTCATACCAGGGGCATCTCCTCCTGAGGTAAAAACTCCAATTCGTTTCATTTAATAATTTCGGGTTACTTCTAGTCTTTCTATGTACAGCTCCATTTGAACCATTAAGGCACAATTTCCGCAAATTTATCCGGTATTTTCTTAAAATATATGCCTTGATTCTTAATTATGTTAAAAAAATGCCGGAACAAGAATCATTTTTTACATCTCAAACATATACCAATACTCATATATTTGCGCCGGTTAATGGAAATTTAATATCCGTTAACCGGCGTTCGTTGCTACTATTACTGTTTGAAAAGTCATATTTAACGCGGGCCGGTGGCGGCGCCGCTTTCACCTGAAATCAACCCGTAGCTTTAATATTAACAAAATGAAAAATCTGTTCTCCTGGCAACGTCTCTGGCCTCACCTGGTGGCTGTTATCGGCTTCATGATTTTGTCTGTCGCCTATGTTTCGCCTGTGCTGCAAGGCAAGAAACTCAGTGCGACCGACGAAATACAGGCGCTGGGCGCTGCGCGGGAAGTACTGGATTACAACAAGAAAACGGACGAATGGTCGTGGTGGACCAACGGCATGTTCAGCGGAATGCCTTCCTACCTTGTGGTGGCTGACTATCCGACGAGCATTTCGACCAAAATCGGTCAGGGGATTAATAAAATACTACCCGCACCCGCCAGCTATTTCCTGATCGGGATGGTGAGTGCCTATGTGCTTTTCCTGGTGCTGGGGGCGGGGGGCTGGCTGGCGGCCATCGGCGCGGTGGCTTTCTCTTTCTCCTGTTTCAATGTTATCAACCTCGAAGCCGGGCATATTTCGCAGGTAATCGCCATTATGTATGCTCCCGGCGTGCTGGCGGGGGTGATCCTTGCGTTTCGCCGCAACTGGTTGGAAGGGGCCGCACTCACCGCATTGTTTCTCTCCCTGGAATTGTATGCCAACCACGTGCAGATTACCTACTACCTGGGGATCGGCGTTGTGATACTCGTGATTGTCGAGAGTATTTTACTTATTAAAAAAGGCCTTGCCAAAAACCTTGCCCTCGTGCTGGGAGGCCTCGCATTGGCGGCCGTCGTGGCCGTGGGAACGCACACAACGCGCCTCTGGAACGCTTATGATTATACCAAGGAAACCATCCGCGGGAAATCGGAACTGACGGTTACCGGTAAAGATGCTGATGCTAAAAAAGGCAATGGGCTCGACAAGGAATATGCGTTTACATACAGCTACGCTGTGGGAGAATTGCTCACCCTGGTAATCCCGAATGCCTACGGCGGTGCTTCTTACGGGCCGCTGTCGAATACCTCGGAGACTTACAAAACACTGACCGGACGTGGTGTTGATGCCGCCACAGCGCAGAATGTGATCCAGCAGATGCCGCTTTACTGGGGCGACCAGCCTATCATGGGCGGTCCGAACTACGTAGGTGTGATCGTCTTTTTCCTGTTCGTACTCGGGTTATTTATCGTAAAAAATCCATTGAAATACTGGGCGGCCGGGGTTATCGTACTTTACGTAATCTGGGCGCTTGGGAAGAGCTTTGCGGGGATTAACTACCTGTTTTTCGATTATTTCCCGATGTTCAACAAGTTCCGCGCGATGACGATGGTCATCTCGCTGGCGCAATTGCTGATGGTGCTGGTGGGCGTGTTGGCATTGGCTGTGATTGCAGAAAAGAAGATTTCCATTAAAGAATTACAGAAACCTTTCCTGATTTCGGCTGGCCTTACCGGTGGCCTGATGCTCATTATGGCATTACTGCCAGGATTGTTTTTTAGTTTCAAAGGGACAAACGATCCGATGATTGCACAACAGTTTGCGCAGCAGACACAAAACCAGGAGTTTGGCCAACTGCTTCTGAATTCGATCGTACAGGACCGTGAAAGCCTGATGAAAAGCGATGCGATCCGGGGTTTGATCTTTATCGCGTTGGCAGCCGCTTTGGTCTGGTTTTATGCGCAGGACAAGCTGAAACCGGTGGTATTTTACGGCGTGCTGCTCGCCTTGATCATTTTTGATTTGTTCGGGGTCGATAAAAGATATCTGAACAACGAAGATTTTGTAAGCGCTTACGTGGCGCAGGGAGTGAGGACGCCGTCGCCGGCTGACGAGCAGATTCTTCGGGACCCGGACCCCGACTATCGCGTGTACGACGTCGCTTCGCAAGGCGGACCTTTCAACAGCGCACTGGCTTCCTATTTCCATAAATCAATCGGTGGGTATCATGCGGCCAAGATGCGCCGTTATCAGGAACTCTTTGAAAATCAGGTGTTTACTGAAAAGCCAAATGTGGAAATCCTGAATATGCTGAACGCGAAATATTTCATCACGGCGGACCAGCAGGGAAACAAAGTAGCACAGCCCAACCCGCAGGCATACGGGCATGCGTGGTTCGTAAAATCGTATAAAGTAGTGCCCAACGCCGATGCCGAAATGGCCGCGCTGAGGACGGTGAACCTACGCGAGGAAGCGGTGATCGATCAACGCTTTGCTTCCAAACTGGGCGACCTTAAAATCGGTACCGATTCTACGGCCAGGATCAGTCTTATTTCCTATAAACCGAACGAGCTGATTTATGAAACCAGCGCGAATGGCGATGGCCTGGCGGTTTTCTCGGAAATCTATTACAATGTCCGCGGCGAGTGGCAGGTGACGATCGACGACAAGCCGGCAGATATGCTGCGCGTCAATTATGTGCTGCGCGCATTGCGTGTGCCCGCTGGTAAGCATACTGTTAAATTCCGCTTCGAGCCGATTTCCGTAGCCACGGGTAAAAAGATCGACTTTGTAAGTTCGTTGCTGCTGGTGGGACTGGTGGCCGGGGCCATATTTGTCGAATCCAGAAGGAAGAAAGCCGCCTGACGATGATCGATCCCGCATTGGGTAATATCGGATAATAATGTCGCAAGCGACCGGGAAATATCTCATCATTATAGGCCTGCTGGTAGTGCTGGTGGGAGTTGTCGTTTATTTTCTGAGCGACAAACTGCATTGGCTGGGCCGCCTTCCCGGCGATATCCGCGTCGAAAAGGAAAACTTCCGGTTTTACTTTCCTGTTACGACCATGTTGCTGCTTAGCGGGCTACTGAATTTGCTGATCTGGCTTTTCCGGAAATTCATGAATTAGGGCTGGTCGGAGTCTTACCGACTTAATAACCAGGGTTATAAATTTACCCTGGGAAGCCGGATTGCTTGGGAGAGAACAAAATATCATTCATCTTTAAGGTTGTTGAATGCATCCGGTCCCTAACACACTATTTCATGGAATATTTCGACGAGCTAACGCGGTTTCTGGCGCAATGCCGCACCGATAACCTTAAAACCTCCCACTTTTCGAATGCGCTCGATGGTTTCAAAGTAAAGATCAGCTTTGGAAAAGGGCATCCGGCGCGTGTTCCCTGGATCGCTTTCCTGGCTCCCGGGCAGCACATCAGCAATGGCATTTACCCGTTTTATCTATTCTACAAAAATCAGCAGATACTGGTACTCGCCTTTGGCATCAGCGAAACACTTTCCCCCCGAAATCCCCTGGCAGCAAGCAGGAGCGGAGACGATAGGAAGCTATTTTCAAAAACAAGGCTGGGAAAAACCCGCCAGGTATGCCGGATCGCTTGTATTCAGAGTTTACGATCCCGCCCGGCTCGACCGCACGCAGACGGAGGCCGACTTGCAGAAAATACTGGATATTTACCGCACCACCATCGGGCAGGAGCCGGATAAAACGCCCCGGCTGACCTGTGAGCTATTTTACAGGGATGCGCTGGAATGCGGCCTGAGAATTGACCACGATATGGTGATCCGGTTTATGGCCGCCCTCATTGCGAAGCCGTTTGTGATTCTTACAGGACTGTCGGGCGCCGGCAAAACACGGTTAGCCCAGGCATTTGCACAATGGATTTGTGAATCGGAAGAGCAGTTTTGCCTCGTTCCGGTCGGTGCCGACTGGACCAACCGCGAACCGCTGCTGGGGTTCCCGAATGCGCTCGAACCGGGGCAATATGTGAGGCCGGAAAGTGGCGTTGTCGACCTCCTGACCGCAGCCGACACCAACCCGGCTAAACCCTATTTTCTGATCCTCGACGAGATGAACCTGAGCCATGTGGAAAGGTATTTTGCCGATTTTCTGAGCGGAATGGAATCGGGCGAGCGCATAAGGCTGCACAACGGGAGCGCCGGGAATGTACCGGCGCGGATCCGCGTGCCGTCTAATCTGTTTATCGTTGGCACCGTGAATATCGATGAAACGACCTACATGTTCAGTCCCAAAGTGCTGGACAGGGCCAGTGTGATCGAGTTCAGTATTTCACGGGCGCAAATGCAGGATTTTCTGGAATCCGATTTGAAAGCGGATCCCGGCGGGCTTATTGGGGCCGGAGGCCAGTGGGCGACGTCGTTTGTGGAAATGGCGCGGACCGGCGGGACGGAAAGCCCTTACCGGGAAAAAATCGGCAACGAATTACTGGCATTATTCGAAATATTAAAACCCGCGGGTGCCGAATTCGGGTTCAGAAGTGCGACCGAAATACTCCGGTTTTCGGCGATTGTCCATCAGCTGGGCTCCCGGTGGCCGGTGCAGAAAATAATGGATGCTGCGCTGATGCAAAAGCTCCTGCCTAAAATTTACGGTTCGCGGAGAAAACTGGAACCGGTATTGAAAGCCCTGGGCAGGCGTTGCCTCACCGACCCGGATATGCTCGACGACTATCTCTCGGACAAGAAAGAAATCGTATTGTCGCAAGTGGCCGGTTACCCTATGGCTTTGGAAAAGATCCGGCGGATTTACCGGAATCTGATCGACCATGGATTTGCCAGCTACGCGGAGGCCTGATGCGCTATGGAAGTAAACGAGCTCGTAATCAGTACAGAAACCGCCGACGGCACAGTTTCGGTGCGGATCATCGCCGAAGAACGCGGCAGGCCGACGATCTTTCAACTGGACGAGTGGGAGGCTTACGAGAATGGCGAGGCGCCCGTCCAGTTGCTGGAAGGAAGTTTCTATGAATATGAAGTGATGGGCACATACCGCCTGTGCCCGTCGCCGGTGGTGATGCCTTCCCGCATTAACCCCACCATGGGCCGGCTGGCGCCCCAGGTATACGTGGGAACACTGACAATCCAATTGCTGCGGCTCTCGGACGATCTGCCCCGCGGAGAAATCAGGGTGGAAATCCGTTCGGGGAAAACAGGTTACCGGAGCGACTACCGCTTTATGCTGGAAGGGATTACCGAGCGCTGCACCGACCTGCTTTTTTACTATAACGCGCCGGTTACCCATTCTTTTGCACCCGATTATCATACCGACCCGCGGACGTTGTACCAGCGGTTCGCGTTTGTGAATGCGGTGCTTTCCGGCAGGGAGTTTGAAATAGCTTTTCAAAGGATACTGAGGAATCCTATCACCAAATGGGCGGGCGACGAAGCCGAACGGGACATCCGGCGCATTGCCCGGCCCGATCGCAGAACGGCTGCGCAACTGGTTGCCAACGGTAACAGGGTCCCTCTTCCGGATAGTCACTCCCTGAAAGGGCGACTGGCGTCGGTGCCGTCCCGGTTGATAGTCGATTCCAGGACGGATTCACCGGATACGCAGGAAAACCGGTTTGTAAAGCATGCTCTGGAGGTGTTCTCCGGATTTGTCACCCATATCAAAGGCATCGCGCCGGAGCGCAGCCGTTTTTATCAGGAAACGGTTTTACTGGAAAATCGGCTGAATCAAATGCTTTCCGTCCCTTTGTTCAAAGCAGTCGGCAAACCGGGCAGGCTTGTATTGAATGGCACGGGCCTGGTGCGGAAGGAAGGTTACAAACAGATTCTGCGGGTATGGCTGATGTTCGATCTGGCCGCGCGGCTTGTGTGGCGGGGTGGCGACGACGTGTATCATGCCGGGAAGAAGGATGTGGCGGTGCTCTACGAGTATTGGCTGTTTTTTGAGCTTCTGGACCTTGTGAAAAGTGTGTTCTCGATTGAACCGGCGCATGTCGGCGAGCTCATCAGGCCGACAAAGGACGGGTTGGGGTTACAACTGCGGCAAGGCCGGCACTTGCCCGTTAGTGGTGTTTTCGATGCCGGTTCGAGGAAATTGAATGTGGAATTCAGCTTTAACCGTTCATTTTCCGGGCAGAGCGATTACCCCCAGGCCGGTAGCTGGACCACGGGCATGCGGCCGGATTTTACGTTATCCGTATGGCCCGCAGGCGTTTCGCAGGCCCAGGCCGAAACCGAGGAACTGATTGTGCACATTCATTTCGACGCCAAATACAAGGTTGAATCGGTAGCCGGTGTATTTGGCGAAGCGGAAAAAGGCGGATATGGCCGACCATGACCGGGACGACCTGCTTAAAATGCATTCGTACAAGGACGCGATACGGCGTACGGCAGGGGCTTATGTGCTGTATCCCGGCGCGGGAGTTTATAAAAGAAAAGGGTTTCACGAGCTCATTCCCGGGCTCGGCGCATTTGCGATCCGCCCTTCCCGGACCGACAGCGGCCGGGATGAACTGAAACGTTTTCTCAACGACGTGGTGGCACATTTTCAGAACAGGGCGTCACAGCGCGAGAAAGTCGCCTTCCGGAATTTTACAATCTATAATGAGCGATCTGCCGACGAGTTGAGGGAACCGTTGCCGGAGGCGGTGGGCAAAAACCGTGATTTGATCCCCGACGATACATTTGTGCTGGTCGGCTATTACAAAAACGATTCGCATCTGACCTGGATCCGGAAGCATAACCTGTACAACTTCCGCACAGGTGCACGGGCGGGCTCTCTGGCGCTCGGCGTGCGCGAGGTGAATGCCCGGTATTTGCTGCTTCACGGACCGGGCGAAACGGTTTCGGGTATGCTATTCAAGGTACGCAGCCCGGCGCCGCGATTATTTTCGAAACAGGATTTATTGCAAAAGGGGTACCCCGCCCCTTCACGGGAGCTTTACCTGGTATACGAAACTGATCCGGAAGTGGAGCCGGAGTTCCTGCAAATGCGCTGGGACGTGACCCGCCTTCCTGGCTACCGCGCCAACAGGGCGTCGGGATTGCCGTTCTCCGTCAGTCTGACGGAATTAATGAAAGCACTGGTAAAATGATCCTGCTTTTTTCGGTAGTATTTGGTGTGAAAGCCTTTTCTTACCAAATTATAAGAAACATTCATCGTTCCCGATTCCGTATTCAATGAAATCCAAAACACTCGTCGCCGCATTCCTCTTACTGGCTTTCAACGCTTTCTCCCAAACCAAGCTCAGCATTGTTTTCATCGGTAACAGCATTACCCAGGGCAAGGGAGGCGATAACGGTTTTCCGCCCCCTACACACGCCGTGAATTACCTGAAAGAGCAAAAAGGCGTAGATGATGTTTTGTTCGCCAACGCGGGCAGGAGCGGTTCCACGACGGTCGACTGGCTGCCGGGTACCGGCAAGTATTTTACACTGGCGACTACGGCGGCGGATAGCCTTTTCCTTCAAAAGGATCACCAGCTATTGTTTTCAATAAAACTCGGCACCAACGACAGCGCCATCGAAGGGCCGAACGGCGCACCAGTTTCAAAGGAAAATTACAAAAAGAATGTCCAGACCATCGTTTCCGAGTTGCTGAAACGGTATCCGGGCAGCAAGGCGATTATCCACCACCCGATCTGGTACAGCACCAATACCTATAACCGCTCCAAATACCTGGCCGAGGGGCTGGAACGATTGCAAACGTACATTCCCGAGCTCGACGCGCTGATCGGGGAGTACAAGGTCACGGAACCCGGCCGGGTTTTCAAAGGAGATACCAAAGCATTTAAATATTTCAAAAAACATGCAGCCAGGCTTTTTAAGCCGGAGAATGGGCAGCAGGGAGTATTTTACCTGCACCCCAACGCCGAAGGAACGAAAGTGCTCGGGGAGTTCTGGGGAAAAGCGATCAGGAAAAATATCCCTTAACGGGCGCGGCGGATTTTGCATTAATTCTTCCTTACCGGCTTTAATCCCTTCATCGCCTGCACTCCGACGAGCGGACTTTTGGGGATAGCAAGTAGTTTTTCCTCGTTTCCGGGTTCATGATATGCACGGTAACCGGCCAGATAGCGGTTAATGATGAAATCTTCCTCGCGTTCGAACTGGATCGATGGCCCGTGGATGAATGCGGAGATGTTGTAGAGTTTTTTATGCCAGATGGCAGCGTTCAGATTACCGTCGAAGTGGTAATGGTTCTCGAACCCGCGATCGAACCTGAACACAATGGGTTTCCCTGCGTTTGCAAGCATGCTTTCGGGCGTGCCGGTGAGGGTAATGGGAATGTACGTTTTCTTTTCGTAGATAAATCCCCCGTGGGTGTTTTTGATATATTCCCGCATTTGTCGGGGCGCGTCTCCCACCAGCAGCACATCCACGAGGAGAATGTGTTCGGCGGTGTAAAACTGTCCGGGGTTCTGGATAAGCGGGAGTTGGGATATTCGGATCATGGGTTGTATCTGACGCGATTCGGCGTATAAAATTAGTTAACATTCCTATTGCCGCAATCGTCTCCGGTGCCGCGGATTTGTGTCGGGAATTTTTTCGGGAATTACTTGTAGTGGTAATTCCCGCACGATATATTGAGCCGAAATACAGGGTTATTATGGTAAAAACATACAGATTTATAGCACTTCTGGGCGATGGTCGCGAAAGGTTCAGCGACAAGGAACTCGACTCGGAATGGCCTACTGAACCGATCGTCATCGATGCATTCGGGTTTTCGGATGTTTACAGGTATTCGGGGGTGGTTTTCCTGAATGAGGAATGGTTTACAAAGTACAGCAAGAACTGGAAGAACGATACGACGGATATCGACAAACTGCTGGTGAACCTGATTAAATACTCGGTGAAGGATGCGCATTCGGAGAACCTGACGAAGATCAGGAACTATCTGGCTTCACCACCGGAAACGGTACAGGAGTCGGTGGCGCTTTGGAAAAGTTTTTACGATCCGGCCTTGAAAACGATTTAACCTTTTCGCGAAAGTGACGCCGGCGCATGATGGCCTGCGCTCCGGGTACCAGGAGCGCAGGCTGTTTGCCGATGTTTCGTTATATCCCGGGTTTTGTTTCCGCGTGGCTGTTCCGTTCGCTCCGCTCATATCGGTCCGGTACTGCGGGATCGGCCTGGTCACATGATCCGCGGCCCGGTTTCTCACCCTGTTGACATACTCGTCCGCCGCAGCCGCCGATTCCACCATACGATGGGCGGTGTAATAAAGCCTGGCCCTGCATTTCGTGTGAAGGGCAAGCCACACGCCCCGGGGGAACGGATCAATGATTAACCATTTTCATTGCACCTTCGCTATACCGTGCACCGGTGTCGGGATAGCGGGCTATGAGCGTGTCGATGGCCTTCAAATCCTGTTCCGAAAGGCTGACGTCCAGCGCGCCGGTGTTCTCTTCCAGGTATTTACGCTTTTTAGTCCCGGGAATCGGGATAATGTCGTCGCCTTGCGCAAGGACCCATGCGAGCGCGAGCTGCGCAGGAGTACACTGCTTGCCGGCGGCGATTTCGGCAAAGCCGGCTACGAGTTTCGCATTGTTATCGGCTACATCCTGCTGGTAACGGGGAAGCGTCTTGCGAAAATCTTCATCGGCCAGCGTTTGGGTATTCAATGTGTTGGTGACGAGCCCTCTCGCCAGTGGCGAATAGGGTACCAGTGAGATACCCAGCTCGCGGACCGTGTCGAGTATATCACCTTCCACATCCCGTGTGATCACCGAGTATTCGCTTTGCAGTGCGGCAATCGGGTGCACGGCGTGTGCCTTGCGGATCGACGCCGCCGAGGCCTCGCTCAGGCCGAGGTAACGCACTTTGCCTTCTTTTACAAGCTCCGCCATAGCGCCAACCATTTCTTCGACCGGCACATTGGGATCCACTCTGTGGGCATAATAAAGGTCGATTGTGTCGATTTTCAGCCTTTTCAGGCTATTTTCAACCGCTATTTTCATCCACGCCGGCGAGCCGTCGAACCACGCGCCGGCAGAGTTCCGCGGGGCGTTCACGTTCTCTCCGTAACGGAAACCGAATTTGGTGGCGATGAATACCTTGTCGCGGTTAGGGACGAGTACCTGCGAAATCAGTTTTTCGTTTTCCCCGTTGGCGTACATGTCGGCGGTGTCCCAGAAATTGATCCCAAGGTCGAGTGCGCGATGCAGGGTGGCAATGCTTTCGGCATCGTCGGTCGGGCCGTAAGCGAAGCTCATGCCCATGCAGCCTAATCCAATGGCTGATAATTTTTCGTCTGTTCTTCCAAGCGTTCTGTATTGCATCTGTTTGGTGGCTATCGGCCGTCAGCTATCGGCCGGATGAGTAATGTATCGTCATCGGGATGTTCCCGATACCACAAAATTACCTGCGGGCGCCGGCCCCCTGTTTATAATTTTCAAACAGATCTTTATAAATATCACACCGCTTTGGCGCGTACGTTGCCGGGAGTGAGGCCGGTCTGTTTTTTGAAGAAAATATTGAAGTAGGCCGGATATTCGAAGCCGAGGCTGTATGCGATTTCGGAAATGTTCCAGTCGGTGTGGTTGAGCAATGCCTGGGCTTCCTTCGTAATACGTGCCGAAATGTGTTCCGTGGTGGTTTTGCCGGTGATTTCCTTTATCGACCGGTTCAGGTGGTTGGCGTGTACCGACAGGCTTCGCGCATAGTCGTTCGCTGTTTTCAGCCGCAATGCATTTTCGGGGGTATCGATCGGAAACTGCCTTTCCAGCAGTTCCATAAATAACGAGGTAATGCGCGCCGATGCGTTCTTTTGACGCTCAAAAGTTTCGGCCGGCTGCATTTTCATCGCTTCATGAATGATCAGGTGCAGATAGTTGCGTAGCATGCCGTATTTGTGCGCATAGTCCGAGTCGATTTCCGCCATCATCTTCCGGAAGATCATCGACAGCTCCCTCTGCTGCTGTTCATCGACGAAATAGACCGGATTTGCCCCGATCCTGAATAACGGAGAGTCCTGCAAAAAGTCCTTACGCTCGCTCGGGTGCACAAAAGTTTCCGTAAACAACGCAAACCAGCCGAGTTGCGTATCCGAGATCGCTTCCCACGAATAAGGCACCATCGGATTGGAAAAAAGCAACGCAGGACGATCTATTTCGATCCATTTGTCGGCATAATGTAACCGGCCCGTGCCTATAATGAATGAAACTTTGTAAAAGTCGCGGCGGCTGTACGGCGTCTTTTTGTAGCACGAATTTCGTTCGAACACGTTGAAGTGGCCTATGCCGGCATTGTTCAACGGGAGGTCAGCCGGATTGGCCTGCGGCACCCTGCGGTAGAATTCCTGGATCGACTCGGTCTCTTTCATACTTCAATATTATAAAATTCAAATAGCAGTTGCTGCTATGATAGTTTCCGTAATACCGGAATTAACCACTTTTTAATTTCGAAGTAAACCACTCGTTCAAAGAATTGGACTATGTGGAATATGTCAAAATGGATTATGGAGGTAGTCCGGGGCGACGGTAATTTTGAATGAGTGAATGGGTGAATGAGGCGCCGTGGAACGGGGAATGGGCCGCCGTGGAGGGGTGAATTTTGAATAACCGAATGGAGTTACCGAGTTGGTGATTAAATAGATTTTAGGTGTTTTTTTAATAGTTTATTCATTGATTTCCAAGTAGTGCATTCATATTCAAAAGTTCCGGTATCCAAACCCTTGACATTGACTAATTCTCCGCTCCATAGCGGCTCATTGGCATATTCAAAATTCAGGGCCTATTCTCCGTTCCACGGCGGCCCATTCAACAATTCACTCATTCAACATTCAACCATTCACTCATTCAATCATTCAAAATTCAGCCATGTCCCACCGCAAACCAACCAGTGAACTGACTCCCAAGGCCTTCGCGGCTGTGCGGGAACTTGAAAAGTACGTCGCGTCCACGGGGCTCGACAAGGTACATTATAAGCTGATCAAAATCCGGGCTTCGCAGATCAACGGCTGCGGGTTTTGTCTGGATATGCACGCGCGCCAGGCCCGCGAGCTGGGCATCAGCGAACAGCGTATCTATATGCTGAGCGCCTGGCGCGAGGCCAGTATTTATACCGAGGAAGAAAAGGCCATTCTTGCATTGACAGAGCAGGTGACACTCATTGCCAACGGCGGCGTGAGCGACGAGGTGTATAACCGCGCGGTGGAACTGCTTGGAGAGGAGTATACCAAAGCCGTTGTGATGGGCGTAGTGGCGATCAGCGCATGGAACCGCATTATGATCACAGACCAGGTTGTCGTAAACGCAGTTCCGGATTATGTTTAACAGTCGTCCTATCCGAATGAGCAGTCAGTCCGAAAAGGCCGATTTGCTTAAAAAATTACATCACAGCGGCAAAATGCTCGTTTTGCCGAATATATGGGATGCCGCCGGTGCCATGTTGCTCGAAAAGCTTGGATACCCCGCGGTAGCTACGGCCAGTGCGGCCATTGCCCGGGCAAACGGCTTTGAGGATGGAGAACGCATCCCGTTTGATTCACTGCTGCTGATCATTTCACAGATTGTTAAGTCCGTGAATGTGCCGGTGACGGTGGATATGGAAGCGGGGTATGCCAGCGACCATGAGACTTTGAGGTCGAATATCCGTCGCCTGATAGCGGCGGGAGTGGCCGGTATCAATATCGAGGATACCGATGTGAATAGCCGTGCCTTGTTGCCCGTAGAGGAGCAGGTCGAGAAATTGAGGGTGATCGGCAGGGTGGCGGACCGGGAGAATACCCGGCTGTTCGTCAACGCCCGGACGGATATTTTCCTCGTCAAGCCCGATCTGCCCGAAGACCAAAAGCTGGCACTTGCAATCGAGCGCGGGCGTGCTTACGTAGGCGCAGGCGCGGACGGCGTGTACCCGATTTTCGTGACGGACGAAGAGACCATCAAAACGTTGGTGAACGCATTGAAGGTGCCCGTGAATGTGCTTGCCAGGCCCGGGGCACCCGACCTGGATGCACTCCAGCGGCTCGGTGTGGCGCGTGTCAGTTTCGGTCCCAATGTACACCGTGCGACGTTGTCGTATATGGAAGACCTTTTGAAGAAAGTGAGGGATGGCCTGAGCCATCAGCCCGTTACCGGACTGCCCGGTTGAGCGCACGATTATATTATGTTTACCATCAGAATCTCCCGGCTGCCGCAATCGGGAGATTTTCTATTTTTAGACGGAAATTAGGATTTAATTTGTATCCTTATTTAATGTAACCGTTTATCACGCTCAGCACATGCAGGAGGATATTCTTTTTCAGATCAGCAACAAGTTAAAGGAAATCAGAAAAAGCAAGGGAGTTACCCTTCAGGAAATAGCCGACGAGGCTGGCGTGACGAAAAGTCTTGTGTCCCAGATCGAAAACAGCCGCACGATCCCCTCGTTGCCGGTGATGCTCGGGCTGATCAAGGCATTGGATATTGACCTGAACGTATTTTTCAAGGATATCATCTCGACCGCGCCGGGCGAAAATGTGCTAATCCGGCGCAAAGAGGAATACCAGCCGTTTACGAAGGAGAATGCCAAAGGTTATTTCTACCAGCGCATATTCAGCAAGCAGTTCAAGGACAACCATATCGACGTGGTGCTATTGCGGCTCGAAAGGGACGCAAAGCGGCCTATGGTGCGCACCAATGCATTCGAATTCAAATATGTGCTGTCGGGTGCGGTGGAATACACGGTCGGGAAAAATAAATATGTTCTGAACCAGGGCGATTCAATGTTCTTTGATGCCAACGAGCTGCATAACCTCAAATGCCACGAATGCGACGAGGCTGTGTTGTTGGTGATTTATTTCTTCAACGAAGCACAGTAGAGCGTGTCCGTACTGATTTTTTTGTTAAATATTAATTAACAATCGCTTAATCTTCATGGCGGAATAGTTCGCTACATTTGCAGCGAGACGGGATTATTTTGTGCTATATTTTTAATATAAGTTAACTTTTCTTGTATCTAAATGGGTTTGCTGATATTTTAGGCCAGTAAATCACTGTCAGGGTTAGTTCTTGTACCTACGATTGTTTAATTATGATTAACCTTGTGGAAAGAAGAACCAGCACAGTTTTCTGACGGTATTTTACGGGTAAGTTCAGTATTAGTTCAACTATTACACCAAACGAGATGCCGATAGAGCTGGTAGTTTTCGATATGGCAGGTACGACTGTCAGGGATAAAAATTTTGTGGGGACCGCATTCCGGCAGGCCATGCGGTCGCAGGGGTACGATATTGCCATCGAGGATGTGAACCCGCTGATGGGTTACGAGAAACCGCTGGCCATTAAAATGATGCTCGAAGTGCGCGAGCCGGACAAGTCGAAGATCACCGATGCGCTCGTGGATACGATTCATACGCATTTTGTAAACGGTATGATCGGGTTTTATAAAACTACCGACGAGATTGCGCCCCTGCCTCATGTGGAAACAACTTTCGAAGCGCTTCGCGCGGAAGGTATTAAAATTGCTTTGAATACCGGCTTCTCCCGGGATATCGCCGACGTGATCGTGAACCGGCTGGGTTGGGAAAACAGGATCGATGCACTGGTGGCGAGCGACGAGGTTCCCTACGGTCGTCCGTATCCCGATATGATCCGCAAAATCATGGCTGTATTGGGCATTGAGTCCGCCGAACGTGTCGCAAAAGTGGGTGATACTGAGGTGGATATCAACGAGGGGATCAATGCAGGCTGTAAATATTCGATAGGTATTACAACCGGCGCCTTCACGCGCGAGGAGTTGCTGCCTTACAAACCTACGCATATCGTCGACGACATCGCGGAGGTGATCGGTATCATTTCGCAAAGCCACGAACTGGCCGCCAACAATTGATCTACACGTTTTTGACTGAATGGAATGAGCAAATCTGCGATTGTTATAGGGGCTGGGATTGTTGGGCTGGCAACGGCCAGGGCTTTGGCTGTACGTGGTTATAAAGTGACGGTGATCGAGCGTTCATCGAAGGCGGTCGGTGCTTCCGTCCGCAATTTCGGGATGGTTTGGCCGATCGGTCAGCCGGAAGGAAAGTTATATGAAAGGGCATTGCATGCGAAGAGTATCTGGAAAGAAGTGCTGGCAGGTGCGAAATGCTGGTCGCAGGAAGCCGGAAGCCTGCACATGGCTTACGAGCAGGACGAGCTGGAGGTGATCCGGCAGTTTGTGGAAGCGAGCCCCTGCCGGCCTGTCCGCTACCTGAGCCCCGCGGAAACGCTGGCCCAATCACCGGCGGTAAACCCCGACCGGCTGCTGGGGGCGTTGTATTCGGCGGACGAGATGATCGTTGATCCCCGCGAGGCTATCGCGGCGATCCCCAGGTATCTGACTGATACACTGGGTGTTATGTTTATTTGGGATACTGCTATTGCGAAAGTAGTTTATCCGGCTGTTTTTTCGGGCGGAAAGCGTTGGTCGGCCGACGAGATATTCATTTGCAGCGGCCAGGATTTTGAAACACTATATCCGGAGGAATTCTCGGGTGCACCGTTGACCAAATGCAAATTGCAGATGATGCGCCTCGAAGCGCAGCCCGATAATTGGCGCATTGGTCCGGCATTGTGCGGCGGCTTGTCGTTTATCCACTATCACGGGTTTAAAGCGGCGGCATCCTTGCCCGGCCTGAAAGCGAGGTACGAGCGCGAATATGCCGAATACCTCCGGTGGGGCATCCACGTAATGGCGTCGCAAAACGGCTTGGGCGAGATTACCGTGGGCGATTCGCACGAGTATTCGCTTACATTCGACCCGTTCGACCGCGAGTTTATCAATACCATGATCCTCGATTACCTGGGTACGTTCGCGCGATTCAAAGCACCGAAAGTGTCCCAAACCTGGCACGGGATCTATCCCAAAATGACCAATGGGGCCACCGAAATCGTGATGAAGCCTGAAAGCGGCGTGACGATCATTAACGGGCTGGGCGGCAATGGCATGACCCTCTCGTTTGGCCTTTGCGATGAAGTAGTTGGCGGAACTTACCGATCCTAAATTCTCGATATATGTTTCCAAAAATCTCTTGCGCGCTGGCGGCGGCTTCGCTCGCGCTGGCCGCATTTCATGCTCCGTTCGGACAAAACTATGCTTATGAGCGACCAAAGGGTGTCGAACATGTGATCGTGATCGGCGTCGATGGACTCAGTCCCGATGGTATTAAAAAAGCCGAAACGCCGAATATCGACCGGATGGTGGCGGGCGGTGCCGTGAAATGGAACGTGCGCACGGTGCTGACCTCCGCGAGCAGCCAGAACTGGGCGTCGATGATCATGGGCGCGGGCCCCGAGCAGCACGGCGTTATCAACAATGATTGGGAGTTGAACAAGCACACGCTCCCGCCGATCGTGCAGGAGGCAGACGGCCGTTTCCCGACCATTTTCAGTATTTTGCATAAAGCAAAGCCCAATGCGGAAATCGGTACGGTATACCATTGGGGCGGCTTCGGAAGGTTATTTCAAAAGGATGCGGTCAATTACGACAAGCATTTCGCTACCGAGGACTCTACGGCCGCTGATTTTATTCAATATATCAAAAAGAAAAAGCCTGTGCTGGGTTTCGTGCATTTCGACCACGTCGATCACGCCGGCCATCACGACGGGCACGGCTCGAAGGCGTATTACCAGTCCGTTACAAAGGCCGATTCATTGGTCGGTCAAATTTTGTCGGCTATGAAAGATGCCGGTATTGCGGAAAAAACGCTGGTGATCCTCTGGGCCGATCACGGCGGTATCGGTAAAGGTCATGGTGGTGCCACACCGCAGGAGGCGGAGATAGCGGGCGTGTTTTATGGCGCAGGCGTGAAAAAAGGCTATTCAATACAACAGCAGGTTTACACTTACGACCTCGCTTCGACGATCGCGTTTGTACTGGGGGTGGAGCAGCCGTACGCGTGGATCGGCCGACCGGTGAAGCCGGTTTTTAATGGATTTGATGAGCCTGAAAACTTGTGGCCGGGCGAAAAACCGTAAATTGGTTCGAAGCATCTAACCCTGAACTCAGCACATGGCAGCTGTACATAACCGGACGGAAGGCGATATCAATTTATCATCCGCGCGCCAGGATTGGTACGCGGTGATCAGCGACCCCGAGACGTTGGGTTATCTGCACGAGGACGCCGGGCATTTTCTGCATCAGTCGCTCTCGACACCCTGCCTGGATGTGCTGGCTTCTTGTGAGGGCATTTACCTTACCGACGTGCAGGGGAAACGCTATATGGATTTCCACGGCAACAATGTGCACCAGCTTGGTTACCGGCACCCGTACGTGATTGAAAAGCTGAAAGAGCAGATGGATATCCTGCCGTTTTCGCCTCGCAGATATACCAATGTGCCGGCCATCGAGTTGGCCAAAAAGCTGGGTAGCCTCATGCCCGGCGATCTGAACCGCGTGCTATTTGCGCCGGGAGGGGCGTCGGCGATCAGCATGGCGCTGAAACTCGCCCGCATTGTGACGGGCAAACATAAGATAGTGTCGCTGTGGGATTCGTTCCACGGCGCTTCGCTGGACGCCATTTCGGCGGGCGGCGAGCTGGATTTCCGGAAAGATATGGGCCCGCTCATGCCGGGCATGGAGCGCATTCCGCCGCCGATGACCTACCGCGGCCCTTTCGCAGCGGCGGGCAATGGCGATTTGCCTTATGCCGACTACCTGGAATATGTGATTGAAAAAGAGGGCGACATCGGCGCATTCCTGATTGAAACCATCCGTAATACCGACGTGCAGATTCCCTCACATGCCTACTGGAAACGTGTGCGCGAGATTTGTACCAGGCATAAGGTGCTCCTCATCCTCGACGAAATCCCCATCGCCTTCGGGCGCACGGGCAGAATGTTCGCATTCGAGCATTATGGTTTCGAGCCGGACATTGTTTGCCTGGGCAAGGGGTTGGGCGGCGGGGTGATGCCCATGGCGGCTATCGTAGCGCGCGATGGTTACAATGTGGCGCAAAGCGTTTCGCTGGGGCATTTTACACACGAGAAGAGCCCGCTGGGTAGTGTAGCGGCATTGGCAATGCTGGATTTTATCGAACAAAACGGCATCCTCGCGAAAGTGAATGCGGATACGGAATTCATGCATGACGAGCTGGAAAAGCTGAAAAACAAATATCCGCTCATCGGCGAGGTGCGCGGGATCGGGCTTTTGTGGGGAGTGGAATTGGTGAAAGACCGCCAAACGAAGGAAAAGGCTGTACAAGAAGCGGAGACGGTAATGTACGAATGCCTTAAAAACGGTTTGAGCTTCAAAGTTTCGCAGGGAAACGTCGTGCAACTCTCGCCGCCGCTCATCATTAGCCGCGAACAACTGGCGGAAGCATTGCGGATTTTGGAAAAGGCCATCGAAGCGGCTTCGGTTCCGGTATAAAACTCAACACTCTGACCATATGCGCCTGAAAGAAGCACTAACGCGATCGAATACGTTTTTTATCTGTTGGGCTGTAATTGCTTCGTTCGGGGCCTATTTTTGTATGTACGCCTTTCGCAAGCCATTCAATGCGGGGCTGTACCAGGGGCTGGCACTCGGGGAGGTAAGCTACAAGGCGATCCTCATTATTTCGCAGGTAGCCGGTTACACGCTGTCGAAGTTTGCGGGTATCAAAGTGATTTCGGAATTGAAGCACAATGCGCGTGTGAAGCTCGTGATCGGGCTGATCCTCGTGGCCGAACTTGCGTTGTTGTTCTTCGGGTTGGTGCCTTATCCTTATAACTTCGTGTTCCTTTTTATGAACGGGCTTCCGCTGGGAATGGTTTATGGCGTCGTATTCAGTTTTCTGGAAGGGCGCAGGTTTACGGAAATGCTGGCTATGGGATTGAATATCAGTGTGGTAGTGGCGTCCGGGATTCTTAAAACGACGTACATAGAAATCCACGGTATATTTCCTCGCATCCCGGAATTCTGGATGCCGTTTTTTATGGGCGCGCTGTTCCTGCCCGTGTTCCTGCTGTTCGTCTGGATGCTTTCGGCGATCCCGGGGCCAACGGCGGAAGACATCGCGCTTCGTACAGAGCGCGTGCCCATGACGAGCGACGATAAGCGGCTGGTGATGCGCCAGTTTGGTTTCCCGGTCGTTTGTCTGGTTGTCTTTTACGCAACACTCGTCGTGGTGCGCGATTTCCGGGATAATTTTACCATTGAAATCTGGAACGAAATCGATGCGCATTGGGGGAGCGGTGTGCTCACTACGACGGAAATGATCACCGGTATCGTGGTGCTGCTTATCATTGGCGCGCTTGCGTTCGTCCGCGATAATCTCGCCGGTTTCAGGCTTGCGTACCTCATTTTTTTCGGAGGGGTAATCTTCATCGGCGTCGGCACGCTGCTATTCGAACGGTCGGTTATGAGCGGCTTTTACTGGATGCTGACGATCGGGCTGGGGCTCTTTCTGGCTTACACCGTGTTGCAGACCGTCATTTTCGAGCGGATGATTGCGTTATTCCGCATCAAGGCCAATGCGGGTTATTTTGTGTATATCTGCGAGAGTATCGGCTATCTGGGTAGCGTGGGCCTGCTGCTTTACAAGGAGTTTTTTATGAAAGACCTGGCGTGGTCGCGGGTGCTGATACAGTTTTCCTATCTGCAATTCGCCCTGGGGCTGTTATTGCTTGCGCTCAGCAATATTTACTTCGATAAGTACCGGTCGGCCGAGAAGAGCGGCACGCCGTTCGCGGCAGCGTAGGACGTCGGGCGAAGGGCATAAAAAAAGGAAGTGCAAAGTGCCTTCCTTTTTAACATCTCAATTTCACCTTTCAATTTTTATTAACATCTATTTTGTTGTTTTGAGCCCCACGATGGCTGCTTTTTGAGCTGGCGTATGGGTATACGGGTCTACTTTTGTCGTTTTCGGTGGCGCCGGCGTCTCGATCACCGGAGTGGAGGCTGGCAGCGCGTTTTTAATTGTATTGGCTGATTTATTGTCGTCTGCAAATGCAACGGAGCTGGTCAGTGCGATAGCTGTAACGAAGGTCGTGATCAATGTTTTCATAGCTGTAATATTTTTTGTTCTTGCCTTTGTCTTATTTGATAATGCAAATGTAAATAGTATTTTATGGATGACAATGTATTTATTTAATGAGTGATCGAACGGTTATATAGGTGGTTTTTATTGATGATGAGTGATTTATTAGATTTTTGTTGTTTAATGTGTTTTGAAATATTCGAATATGAATAGCCTGTTAATGATCTGATTTTTATTTGAAAAGTACAATATTTGCTCAAATGGCGTTTTCGCTGGATTTACTATATTGCCTGCATGGCTAAACTTATCAACCTCAAACCTTTCAGGGAATTTGTGCAATCGGAATCGTTGGGTGGCATAATTCTGATCGTTTGCGTGATCATTTCGCTGATCGTCGCCAATTCGCCGGCTGCCGGCGCGTTTCAAAACCTGCTGAATACCGAACTCGGCGTCCATACGGAGGGCATTCATCTCCGTTATCCGTTGTTGCTCTGGATCAACGACGGGCTGATGGCCGTTTTCTTCCTGTTGGTGGGGTTGGAAATCAAACGGGAGCTGGTGGAAGGAGAGCTCTCGTCCTTCAAGAAAGCCGCACTACCGATATTCGCGGCGTTGGGCGGTGTGCTGGCACCCGCCGCCATCTATTTTTTACTCAATAACAACACGGACACCGCCGCTGGATGGGGTATTCCCATGGCGACCGACATTGCCTTCGCGATTGCCATCATTACGATGCTTGGTAGCAAGGTGCCGTCTTCGCTCAAAATCTTCCTGGCCGCACTCGCGATCGTCGACGACCTGATGGCAATCCTTGTCATCGCGATCTTCTATTCCTCCGAGCTGCATTACACTTATCTGATGTATGCCGCTGCGATTTTCGCGGTTCTGCTGGCCATGAATCGTGCCGGTGTCAAAAACATTGCGGCGTACCTGGTGCCCGGGCTGTTTATCTGGTATTTCATTCACCATTCGGGCGTACACGCTACGATTGCCGGCGTGCTCACGGCTTTCGCGATCCCGACCACGCCCGACGCGCAGGAGTCGCCTCTGGAAAAGCTGGAACATGTGCTTATGAAGCCGGTGAACTTTGTGATTATGCCGGTCTTTGCCTTATCGAATACCAACATCACTTTCGAAGCGGGAATGCTGGAAGGCTTGACGACGACGCTGGGGTTGGGTATCATCCTGGGACTTGTGATAGGAAAGCCGCTAGGTATCAGCTTGCTTTCCTGGCTGACAGTAAAGCTCGGCATTAGCAGCATGCCCGGCGGGGCGAATTGGTCGCACATTGTTGGGGTCGGGATGCTGGGAGGAATCGGTTTTACGATGTCGGTTTTTATCGCATTGCTGTCGTTCCCAGGAGAGCACCTCATTCTGTCGGAAGCTAAGTTCTCGATTCTCACCGGCTCGGTCTTGTCGGGGATATTAGGGTACGCGATGCTGGCGAGCGTGGGCCGCAGGGCGGCACGATAGGGTCATTCGGTCTTGCTTTTAATAAGGATGTAATCGACCCGGCCGTCCCTGGAAAAGGCGGTGATCTGGGTATATTTCTGGTAATTGTCCCACGTTTTTACACCGTCTTTGTCGATGTTCGGGGCGATGCTTTCGGTGAGGTTCAGCAAGCCGAGGATAACGCGGTCTTCGAATGCATAGTCGGAAAGGCCGTTCAGCCGGATCTGGTCGGCGATTTCGTTGATGTAAATAACTTCTACTTTCCCGTCGCGGTAGCTCACGCTCGGGCAGTGCTCGCAGCCGGCCTTTTGGTCCTTATAGTAATTAAGCAGCTTTCCTTTGCCCAGAATTGCGGCCACCTCCTGCTGGTTCCGCAATGCGATCCTCGGAAGATCCAGCTCGACGGTGACGGCTGCGTTCTCGTCGTGCTCGTCAAGCACATAAAATTTGATAAAGATGGCAATGAGAATGACGATGAACGTAATGAATTTCCAGTTAGCCCATTGGCGCCTGACGGAGGTTTGTTCCATGAAGGTGGTGCGGTTTTTTAATATGCGGAGTAATTAACTTTGGCCTACATCCACGAATATCATGCCAGACTCATTAAACCGGATGGTTATCACTCCCGAGCTGAATTACGACCAGCTGACGATCGGCGAAGCGACGCTCATCCAGCAGCAACTGCGCAGCCATCTGGAAGCTGGAACCATTCCGGGGCGAAATTAAAACCGTGGCCGGTGCCGATATTTCCCTTGCCCTTTACAGCGAAACCGTGTATGCCGGCCTGGTAGTCCTCAGTTATCCCGAATTGCGCCCCATTGCCTATTCGCTTGTCAGGAGCAGCACGATCTTTCCCTACGTGCCGGGTTACCTGGCGTTCCGCGAAATCCCGGCCATCCTGAGAGCATTCGAACAAATGCCGGTGAAACCCCATCTGGTCATGTTCGACGGAAACGGCATCTTACACGCCCGGCGAATGGGCATCGCATCGCATTTCGGCATACTCACGGGGACGGTTACGATGGGTTGCGCGAAAAAGAAACTGGCCGGCCAGTACGCGGAGCCGGGAGTTGCCAAAGGTGAATACACACCAGTGACCGACAAAGGAGAGGTAATTGGCTACGCCGTAAGGACTAAGGACAACGTAAAACCGGTATTCATATCTCCGGGACATCAGATGAGCCTGGAAGACAGCCTCACACTCGCATTCAAATGCACCGGTAAACACCGCCTCCCCGAGCCCACCCGCTATGCACACGAGTATGTGAACCGTTTCCGTATGGGCGAACTGGCCGAAGGCTACCATGAAATAGCCAACTGGACGCTCTTCTGAAACAAAAATGGGCAGTGCACGGCACTCCCCATTTCTCCAACCGGGTTTTCCGGCCCTGGCGGGCAGGTGTTATTTCAGCGACTTGTCGATCTCGTTGAGCAGGTATTTCTTGGGATCGGAATCATATTCCCAGAACATCACCCCGGCCAGCTTGTTGGCCAGTACGTATTTGCACTTTTCCCGTACCGACTCCTCGTCGTCGTAACTCAGCACGTCGCCGGTTTCGGCATTGAGCAGATAAGGCGCCCTGGCCACGGTGTCGCGATACTCCTTATATCCTTTTTTATTCACCAAACTGTCTTTGATATAAGTATAGCCATCGATATACTGCTGCCTGATCTGTTTCTGGCCGAGTCCCTTATCCAGTTTCGCGACCGTGAACATCCGGCCGTAAAATGGCAGTCCTACAACCAGTTTTCCCATCGGCACACCCGCTGCGTGGAATCCTTTGACGGCATTATCCACCGATTTGGCAGTTTTGTAAATATTCGAAGGATATAAACTCGCGTGGTGAACCGCCGTGTCGCCCTGGAAAAGGTCGTAGGTCATCAGATTTACATAATCCAGGTATTTCTGAGCTTTGCCCATTTCGGTCGCGTTCAAAAACTCCACCCAGCCAGCCACGGCGGTGGTCAGCAATTTTTTCTTGCCGGTTTCCTCTTCCAGCAAATCCAGCTCGTTGCGGATCGCGTGGAACATTTCGGTATAATTCTGTTTGTCCTCCGGGCGGAAAACATTGCCTTCTTCACCCGGCAGTCCCGGGTATTCCCAATCGATATCCACGCCGTCGAGATTGTATTTTTTGATGATCTCGACGCTGCTTTTGGCGAATACCTTTCGCGACGAGTCGGTCAAGACAGCATCGGAGAAGTTCTCGCTCCACGCCCAGCCGCCGATCGAAATCAGGATTTTCAGGTCGGGGTTGTCGGTTTTAAGGAGATTGAGCTGGCGGAAATTGGTCGTGTCCGTTTTTTCATTGGTCAAAAATGCCTTGCCATTCTTGATATCCACGAATGCGTAGTTAATGTGCGTCAGCATTTTGGCGTCGATGTTGCCGGTGTTCAGTAAGCCGTGGAAACCGCCCACATAGCCGATCACGACGGGGCGTTTGGCCGAATCAGCGGAGGCCTCCTCTTTCTTTTCCGGGGAGCAGCCGTTCAGCAAAAGTAAAGGGGCGAGCAGGGTCACCAGCAGCAATGCGATGCCGGGATTTTTTTGAGCAGGGGTCAGGCGCATGGTATCGGATTTGGTTTTGAAGGGTTAAATTAAACATACCTTCAAATCATCTCCTAATCCTGAGTAGTTACCGACAGCTTTTGTAATATTTTATCCAGATTAATGCCCTTGCCCAGCACACCTTTAAAAAGGTCGCCCTTCTTGTCGAGCCTTTCGAAAATATTTTTGATCGTAAAATCCCTTGGACTGAGGCCGTGCTGCACCTCGCTCCATTCGAGCGGAGCGGAAACCGTCGCGCCGGGTTTGGGACGGGCGCTGTACGCGCAGGCGAGGGTCTGACCGATGCGATTTTGCAGGTAATCGACGTAAATCTGGTTTTTCTTACGTTTGGAAAGCGATCGTTCCAGGGTGGTTAGCCCGGGCAATCGCTCGGTAACCATATGCGCGACCAATTCGGCGAAGTCGCGCGCCTGATCGTAATTGTATTTCTTTCCGAACGGAATGTAAACATGCATGCCGCTCGCGCCGGAGGTTTTGCAAAAGCCCTCAGCACCCATTTCGTCGAGCAATTCCTTGATCGTCAGCGCTACATCGATAACGTCGTCGAAGGTATTCTTGTCCGAAGGGTCGATGTCCATCACCACGTAATCCGGGTTGTCGAGCTTGTTGATGGTCGAATTCCAGGGATTCATTTCAATGCAGCCGAGGTTGGCGATGTACAGCAGGCTTTCGACGTCGTTTGCGACGTAATAATTCACCATCTTTCCCGTCGACTCGGCCAGAATTTCGAACGTCTTCATCCATTCCGGCACCGAATCACCGGCATCTTTCTGGAAAAAGCCCTCGTCCTTGACGCCGTTGGGCTGCCGGCGCAGAGATAGCGGCCGGTTTTTCATGTAGGGTAAAATATAGGGTGCGACATTGCGGTAATAGTCGGTGAGCTCGCCTTTTGTAATGTGCTCGTCGGGCCAGTATATTTTCTCCGGATGGGTAATTTCCACTTTCTTTTTCATGATGCTTTCCGTTTAGGGGCGGCCAGGCTTTCCTTCAACTGCGCCATCAGATCGCGGCTTTTCGAGTGTACGATCTTCATTTTGCTAGCAGCGGGTTTCTTGCCTTTGGCTTTGGCCATGATCAGTTTCAGCAACTTTTCATTGTAAGTATCCTTGTAGCGGGTAATATCGAAATCGGTGGTAAGCTGCTCGATCAACTGCACGGCCATATTCATTTCGGCGGGTTTGATCTTTACATCGGGGATATTCAGCTCGTCGGTATCCCGGATTTCTTCCGCGAAACGGATCTTGTTCAATATCAAGAGCTGGTCTTGCGGCTTGATGAGCACCAGACTTTCCCGGTTTCTCAGGACGTAGGTTCCCAGCCCGCATTTGCCGGTTTTTTTGAGGGCGTCCCGCAGAAGCGCGTATGGCTTCACCCCCGATTTTTCCGGTTGCAGGTAATAGGGAGTCTCATAATAAATACTGTCGATATCCTTTTCATCGACAAACTCGGCGATCTCGATGATTTTCGACTTCTCGGGACTGGCCTTTTCGAAATCGGATTCGTCGAGCACCACATAGTTGTCGTCCACCTTGTATCCGCGCACGATATTTTCCCATTTGACCTCGCGGCCGGTATTGGCGTTTACGCGCTGGAAATGGATGTTGGCGTGGTCTTTTTTGTCCAGCATATCGAGGTCGAGCTCGCTGGCCTGGACGGCGCTGAAAAGTTTCACAGGAATATTAACGAGGCCAAACCCGATTGCCCCGGACCATATTGCTCTCATATTTCTCTTTCAGTTTGAAAAAGAGTGGTTAGCAAAATCCGTGCCGTTGTTACGCAGAAGGCTCGGCCGGGGCCCGGACACCTTAGGGGACTGTGTCGGCTATAAACAAGGGCTCCGAAGCCGGGCATTGTACGAAGGAAACGTTCTCGACAACACGGGTTCATTGAAGCGGGTATCTCTCGCGAAGCGGCACACTCCCAAGCAGGGACTTCGTGAAGCCGGATACATTTGAAGCGATACTATTTTGACCAGCTTCGGAGAAACGGCCTGTTTTAGCACCAAGTGGATTATACAATCGTCGGGCTCCGTAGAAGCCTCCTGCATGCGAGACAATATCATGAAAGGAGGCTCCGCCGGAGCCAGGCACCTTCGGGGAACCGTGTCGGCTATAAACTGGTAGCTTCTCCGAAGCGGCCAGGCGTGATCGTGTTGATCGTACTTCCTCAAAAATGGACAACGCCGGTATTTTCGATGCGACTATTTCGATAATTCCTGTAAATTTTTTGCACAAATTTGCAAAACGCTTGTAGTCAATCATTTGTATTCCTATATTCCGTAAAAGTTACCCCGTAGGCCTTCCTGGAATATCCTTATACGTAAGTTGTGCCTGCGAAACTGGCATGTCTTTTTAATAGCTGCTTCCCGAAAACAATTTCACACGAAGACTAACTCTTTAATCGGATATAACTATGGTAGCGACATTAGGTAACAACCCAGCGAGAAGTTTGAAACCCGGCGCAGTACTTACGGTTACAGGTGCCAGATCTGAATCGGAAGCACAGAGAGAAGTGGCTGATTTTCTACAATTGTGTAATAGGACCGACCTTGGTTTTTTCCTGATTTCGAAGGATTACTTCCTGCTCTACCGAAAGTCCGGAAATTCGATCAGTGGAATTGCATAAGTATTAACTTTTTCAATTCAAAGAAAGACATGGTACAGAAGGGTACATTCAAATTGCTTGGGCAAAATCTCATCAATATTATCATCCATAAAGACGACGTTCTGAAAATAATGCCCAACAAGAAAGGACAGGGTTGTATTATTTACCTGAAAAACAAGGTTCCTTACGTGGTAAGCGAAAGCGAAAAGGAAGTCCAGAAAAAACTGAACTGGGTAGCAGCATGATCTTCGGTCTGTTGCCATGAAAATAAAAGCGGGCTCCGGCACATTTGCCGGGGCCTTTTTTGCGGGCGCGGGATTGTAGTTTCCCGTCGTTAAAATTGTTTTCTTCCGAACCTCCCGGCGCCGATCGGTGTTAACCAGACACCGAATTTCCCCACACCACAAAATCCCATGTCCAAAAAGACTTACTTTTTTCTGATCCTCATTCTGGGGAGCCTGACCGCGCTTGGGCCTTTTTCGATCGATATGTACCTGCCCGGCTTCCCGGCAATCGCACGTGACCTGAATACGACCGCCGCGAAAGTATCGCAGACTTTGTCCGGCTATTTCGTCGGGATATCGCTTGGCCAATTACTTTATGGGCCGTTGCTCGATCGTTTCGGGCGGAAAAAACCGCTCTTCATCGGTCTGGCGGTATACATTCTCGCGTCGGCGGGGTGTGCCGTGGCTACCAGTGTAGACCAGTTGATCGTGTTACGCATCATCCAGGCCATCGGGAGCTGTGCGGCGACTGTCGCGTCGGTGGCGATGGTACGCGATCTTTTTCCGGTGAGCGAGAATGCGAAAGTGTTTTCGCTATTGTTACTGGTCGTCGGTTTTTCACCGATGATCGCCCCGACATTGGGTGGTTACGTGACCGACGCTTTCGGCTGGCACGCGGTGTTTATGATATTGACGATCATGGGTGTAGCCATTTTCGCGGCCACTGCATTATGGCTGCCCGATAGCTACAAGCCCGACAAAACGCTTTCGCTGAAACCGGGGCCGATCATTGCGAACTTCCTGGAAGTGCTCCGCGAGCCGCAGTTTTATACTTACGCCATCACCGGCGCCGTAGCATTCGCCGGGCTGTTCGCCTACGTCTCGGGCTCGCCCATCGTCTTTATGGAGGTATTTCATATCGATGGGAAAGTGTATGGCTGGATCTTTGCGTTTTTGTCCGTCGGTTTCATCGGCTCGGGGCAAGTGAATACGCTCATGCTGAGGCGATTCAGCAGCGAGCAGATTGTGAATGTGGCGCTGATTTGCCAGGCCGTAATTGGTCTTACATTCCTCGCCGCGGCATTGAACGACGCGCTGACGCTCACTTCCACACTCGTATTTCTGTTCCTCTTTCTCTGCTGCGTGGGCTACACCTATCCGAACGCGGCCGCGCTGTCGCTCGCGCCGTTCACGCGTAATGCGGGCAGCGCGTCGGCGTTGATGGGCGCATTTCAAATGGGTGCGGGCACACTGATTTCCATCGCGATCAGTTTGTTCGAAGAACCTTCGATGATCCCGATGGTGTCGGCTATGGCCGGTTCGGCTACGCTGGCACTGATAATACTGGTAATCGGCAGGAGATTTATCACCAACAAAGTGGATGTGCAGCAGGGTGCGGACGCCGGCGTGATGCATTGAGAGCCCGGTTTATTTAATTTGTAAATGGATTACTTCAAGCGACTACTCGAATTACTCAAAATAGAAAGAGAGGAAGACAAGCAATCGTACCAGCGATTGATCGAACGGTCTTCCGTTTCCGAACGCCGCGCCAACGGACTGGCGTGGTACCCGATTGCGATCCGCGGCCAGGAAATGAGCCGGGGCGATTACCTCACCGTGGAAGTGGAACGCACCACGCATCAGGATGTGCCGCACCAGTTGCGGTTCGGAATGCCCGCTGTACTTTTCAGTAACCACGAACCTCAAAAAGACCGCGTGGAAGGCGTAATCTCGCACCAGAGCGGTAACCGTCTGAAAATTACATTGCGCACCGACGAACTGCCCGAATGGTCGCGCGACGGCAAGCTGGGGATCGATCTGCTTTTCGATGACAACAGTTACGACGAAATGCAATCGGCGTTGAAAACGGCGGATTCGCTCGTGTCGTCGGATAAAGAAGGGCATTTGATCAAAGTATTAACGGGACAAATAGCGCCTTCATTGGAGGAAGACATTTACCCTGTTGATATTCCGAAACTGAACCCGTCGCAGCAACGCGCGGTGCGGAATATCCTTTCCGCCCGCGAGCTCGCCATTGTGCACGGACCTCCGGGAACCGGGAAGACGACCACTTTGGTGCAGGCTATTAAGGCATTGGTTAAAAAAGATAAGAGGCCTGTTCTCGTAGTGGCACCGAGCAATACGGAAGCCAACTTCAAAAAGGGCGTTCCGATGCTGAACGAGACAGTTTCCGAAGTGACGTTCCGGCAGCCTAATGTGTACAAACAGCGGGTAATCGCGACGCGGAGCAGCATGGACAAGAATATGGCCGATCCGAATATGTACCTGCTTGCCAGTTTTTACCAGCCCGAAGTAGTAAAGGCCGTGTCGCCGCTTTCGCCGCGTGCGTTCGCCTATTATAAATTCGAATACCTCGGCGCATTCCGCGAAAACGGCATCGAGGTCAACAAAATTAAGGTAACGCCCCGCAATTGGGGCGAGGGCGTATACCGCGGCACGATCCAGATCATCGAGGGCGAATGGAGCATTTATAGCCTCGATTTGCAGACGGTTAATACCGGTTTCCGGATTGATATCAAGCAGGTTTACAGCCCGGTACAGGGTGTATGGATGCCGGTTAACCAGCAGTTCCACGTGCAGGGAGGGATTTATGGGTTCAAAGGAAAAGGTGATTTCGTGATTTCACAGTCGTTCACGAACGTGAAAATCAACCCGGCATTCAAACCGGATATCGTTGTGATCGACGATAAGAAATATGCAGAGGAAGCGAAAAAAGTCAGGTTGAGCGGTCGTGAGATCAGGACGCAGCGCATGGAGGAAGTCGTGAGCAGGCAGAAGGAGTTTTCGGCCAAAAACCTGCGCAAAATGATGAAGGAGTACGAAAAGCAGGATCTTAAAGAAAAGAAAAAGAAGGGGGAAGATATCGATCTGAAAATGAGCCGACAGGATTCGACGCAGATCGATTCGATGGCCAACAAACGGAGTATGGCTTTCTGGGACTCGTTGCGGACGGTTCCGCTTACCGTGGCGGAGGTGAAAAGTTATACGCGGCTGGACAGCCTGGTGATCATCAACGAAGGGTCAGAAAAACAAAAGGATAGTTTGAAAACCAGCAAAAGGGACACGACCAAAGCGAAGAAAGGCAGCCATTTTAGCTTCGGGGATTTACTAACGGGGCATCATTTCCGGTTGGGCAAGGAAAGTCCGTTCCGGCTGGATTACACCGGTCCGTTGCCGGGTGTGCAGGTGAACACGGTGGAGGGGCTGGTGCTGAACGGCGCGGGATTGAAATTGCGGCATTCGGGCGGGAGCAGGGGGGGCTGCTGGTGACGCGAGCGGGAAGTCAGGTATGGTCAGGAGTGGTCATGATTGGTCCATAGGAGGGCTGACACGCTATTCGTTTGGTCGCAATAAGTTGCTGGTTACCGGCGTGGGCGATTATAGCTGGGCACGCAATTCGATCAGCGTTTCGGGAGGCCGGGGCATTGCGCAGTTTAATGGCGAAAGCCCGATGCATCCGTTGCTGAACACATTCACGACGCTGTTTTTAGAGCAGAATTTTATCAAAGAATATCAAAAAGACTTTTTTCGCATCGATTTTAAGAACAGCCGGGAAAACGATCATTTTGAAATAAAAGCCAGCATCGAATACGCCGACCGTGCGGCACTGCCTAATCTCGAAAAGACTTCACCCTACCGATGGATTGACTGGAAAGGGCGGGAGTTTACGTCCAATGTGCCTGATAATGCGGAAAACAAAACCGACGCCGCGGTGCCTCCGCCGATGCAGCCGCATCAAGCACTGACGGTGGGGATTTCGGCCTCTTACAAACCCTGGCAAAAGTACCGCACGCGCGGCGGAAAAACGTCCTATTACGACGACGATTCGCCGAAGTTTTCCGTCGGTTACCGCAAGGGTATCCGCAAAGCGTTCGGCAGCGATGTCGACTACGATTTTGTACGGATCGGTATCGAACACGGCTTCGAAACCGGCATTCGCAGCAAATTACGCTATAAGCTGGCCGTAGGCAGTTCCCTCCGTAGCGACAGCGTTCAGTTTCCCGACTATCAGCATTTTGCCGGGAACCGTTTCTTCTTCCAGCTCGGCGACCCTGTCGGCACATTCCGCATGCTGGATTATTACAAATACAGCACTTCCAAAAGGTTTTTTGAAGCACACGTCCTCAGCGAACTTCGCCAGTTCCTGTTGACCCAAATTCCCTGGTTCCGCATTTTGGGTGTCAAAGAGAATTTCTTCCTCCATTACCTCGCAACCCCCGACTCGGATAATTACGCCGAACTGGGTTATGGCCTCGACATCGGCATCCGTTTCCCGTTACGTGTAGAGGTGGCCAACAGTTTCGAAGGGTTTAAGTACAAGAGCACCGCGTTTCGGATCGGAACTACGATGAATATCGGCTGGGGGAAGGATTAAAGGATGAATTCGTCGAAGTTAGCCGGGCTCACGACTTTGAACTGGCTGTCGGGATATGCATTAACGAATGTTTTGGACGCCGAAACCCTGGCATTGGGATTCCATTTGAATTCGTAGGCATGCAACTGACCATCGATATCTTCCAGATAGTCGATCTCATTTTGCTCTTTGGTACGCCAGTAATATTGGTTTGCCCAAATCCCGTTATAGTTGATAAACTTCATCCGCTCGGAGATAATGAAGTTTTCCCACAATGCTCCGATATCGGTTCGCAGCTCGGGTTGGCTGAAATTGGCTATCAGTGCGTTCCGGATGCCGTTGTCGTAAAAGTAAATTTTGCGGCTGCTTTTAAGTTCGTTCCGCAAATTCCGGCTAAACGAACCGAGACGGAAAATGATAAAAACCTGTTCGAGTAGATTAATGTACTTTTCAACCGTCTTGTTGTCAAGGCCGCACATCGTTCCAAGTTCATTGAAAGAAACCTGCGATCCTACCTGAAATGCCAGTGCTTGCAAAAGGCGTAGAAGCTTTTCCGGTTTCTGAATGTTTTCCCAGGTGAGGATGTCTTTGTACAGATAGCTGTCCGAAAGTTGCTTCAAAATATCCTTTTCCTCACCAGGGTGGTTAACAATGTCGGGATAGTAGCCGTAAAGCAATCTCTGTGGCAGTAACCGTCTTTCTTCGATCAGTCCGTGATGATTTACCATTTCACCGAATGAAAGCGGGAACATTCTGTACTCCCATTTCCGGCCGGTCAGTGGTTCGTTGATTTTATTGGCGAGTTCAAAAGAAGAGCTTCCGGTAGCCACCAGTTGTATCCCGGGAATATGATCGGTTATCAGTTTTAATTTTACGCCGATGTCGGAAATACGTTGGGCTTCGTCGATGACGATGTTTTTCTTCCCGGCGAACAGATTTTTAAATCGTGTGGAGGTAGCGTTGTCAAATAATGCCCGCACATCGGCTTCGTCACCGTTTAGCCAGATGGTGTCATCGGAATTACTGAACAGGGTTTGTAGCAAGGTGGTTTTTCCCACTTGTCTGGCGCCTGTTAAGATGATAGCTTTACCATCATACAGCTTCTTTTCAAGTGCGGTTTGAAGGGTTCGTCTGATCATAGCGACATCACGTTTACCCAAATTTACAACTTTTTGGGAATGTATTCCTAAAAAACATAGACTTTTTAGGAATTCATTCCCAAAAAGTGGGTATTTTATTTGAGGTAATTTTGCATATCTCCCGTCCAGCAGCTTATCTTTAACCTATTAAAATCTCCTGATAAAATATCACCTCCACAACAGAATCGAGCTATGCTCTTCTGTGAACTCCGGGTTCTTCGTCCGGAATAGTTTGCTACATCCCAATTTTTATCAGAGAGAAATGAAAAGAATACAAAAAATAGCCGTGATTGGCGGCGGAGGACGCACAGGCCAATATCTTGTCAACCAGCTTATTGAAAAAGGTTATTCCTTGAAACTGCTGCTCCGGCATCCGGAGAATTTCACAATTATCAGCCCTTTGATCGAGATCGTGCAGGGAGATGTGCTGGATGAGGGTGTCGTGGAACAGCTGATCAGGGGCTGCGATGCCGTCGTAAGTACAGTAGGCCAGCGAAAAGACGAACCTTTGGTGGCTAGCCGGGCGAGCGTCAATATCCTGAATGCGATAGGCGACCGGCCGGTGCGGTATATAGTATTGGCTGGTTTAAATGTGGATACGCCGACCGACCGGAAAGGTACCGAAACCGCCAAGGCTACGGAATGGATGCGGACTACATTCCCTGCCATCCATGAAGATCGCCAGCGATCTTACTCGATTCTGGCGGGCAGCCATGCGGAATGGATCATGGTGCGGGTTCCGTACATTGAATTTACCGGGAGCCGTGCCGAAGTGAAGGTAAGCGCTGCCGATTCGCCGGGAGGGAAAATCGACGCGGCCGATATTGCCGGGTTCATGATCGACCAGCTTACGGACGATACCTGGCTGCGAAAAGCGCCGTTTATCTCCAATTAAAACGAATGGCCGGCAAATCAACGCTGCCGGCCATTCGTATTTTATTTCAATGTATTTTAAATCAATGCATTCCAAAGGATTTCCGCCGGATGAAGCGCTTTACGGCCGGTTCCGTCGTGGATCTGATGGCGGCAACTGGTGCCGGGGGCGGCGATAATCACTTCTTCGGGCTGCTGACGGACCGTCGGGAAGAGTACCAGCTCGCCGATCTGCATCGAAATGTCGAAATGCTCCTTTTCGTAGCCGAATGAACCCGCCATGCCGCAGCATCCCGAAGGAATGAGCTGCACGGTATAATTTTCGGGCAGTGAAAGCATTTTTTTGGTCGGTATCACACTCGAAATGGCTTTTTGCTGGCAATGCCCGTGCAGCTTGATGAGCCGTTTTTCTTTGGTAAACTGGTTTTTCGAAATGTTTTTCAGCTCGATTTCACGGGCGATAAATTCGTCGAACTGCAAGGCGTTCTGGGCGATCATCTTGGCATCTTCGAGCAATTCGTCGCTGACCAGGTCGGGGTATTCATCGCGGAACGTAAGGATTGCCGACGGCTCGATACCTACCAGCGGGGTGTCGTGCGAGACAATGTCTTTCAACAGACGGATATTCTCCTCCGCGATTTTCTTCGCATCCCTTAGCAGTCCTTTGGAAAGCTGCGGCCGGCCGGAAGGGCCGTGATTGGGGATAGTCACCTCATAACCCAGCTTTTCCAGCGCGAGAATGGCGGTTTTACCAATTTCCACATCATTATAATTGGTAAACTCGTCGCAGAACAAATACACCTTCCGCGCCGATTTCGGGGCGCTTTTCTTCCGCTGATCGTACCATTTTTTCAACGTTGTGCCATGCAACAGCGGCATTGTGCGATCAGGGTGGAAGCCCACGATCGTGTTGGCGATTTTCCGGAGCGGGGCGTTCTTGAAGATCAGGTTATAAGCCCACGGAACATAGCTGGCAATACCGGTCATTTTCGAGAAATTACCCACGAGCCATGAGCGTACGGGAATGCCGTTGGCATCATGGTATTGCTGCAAAAACTCCATTTTCAGCTTCGCGACGTCCACATTCGACGGGCATTCGCCTTTGCAGCCCTTGCAAGCCAGGCACAAGTCGTAAACCTCCTTGATTTCCTTGTTGTCGAAGCGGTTTTCCTTGGGCGAGCGCGTGAGCATTTCGCGCAGGATGTTCGCGCGGGCGCGTGTGGTGTCCTTTTCGTTCCGGGTTGCCATGAAGCTCGGGCACATCGTGCCGCCGCTCAAGTGCGTCTTCCGGCAGTCGCCCGAGCCGTTGCATTGCTCGGCATGTTGCAGGATATTCTGGTCGTGGAACCGGAAGTTCGTTTTGAATTCGGGTGTTTTCTGGTCGGGTTCATAGCGCAGGAAAGTATCCATCGGCGCCGTGTCCACGATCTTCCCCGGATTGAAAATGTTGTTGGGGTCCCAGGTTTTTTTGAGATCCTTGAATAGCTGGTAGTTATGCTGGCCTACCATTTTTGGGATAAATTCCCCCCGCAGGCGTCCGTCGCCATGCTCGCCTGAGAGCGAGCCGTCATATTTTTTCACCAAATCCGCGATTTCCTCTGCGATCATTCTGAACTGGCGGTGCCCTTCGGCGGTTTTCAGGTTAATAATGGGCCGCAAATGCAGCTCACCCGAGCCCGCGTGTGCATAATGCACGGCCGACATGCCGTGTTTTTTCAGGATTTCGTTGAATTCGCGGATATATTCCGGCTGGTCGTAGACGTCGATCGCCGTGTCCTCGATTACCGCTACCGCTTTCTCGTCGCCCGGAATATTGGCCAGCAATCCGAGGCCGGCTTTCCGAAGCGTCCATATCTTTTTGGTATCATCGCCGAAAAGTAACGGATAGTGGAAACCCATTCCCGCAGCTTTCAGCTCCTTCTCCATTTCGGCGGCAAGTTGCTCTACTTCCTCTTTGGTTTCCCTCGAAAGGTCGACTACCAGAATGGCCGGAAAAGTGCCATCGGGCTTGTTCTTAACGAAAAACGCGTTTTTGCGCTGCTCGGGATTGGTAGCGGCGCATTCGAGCACGTACTCGTCGATGAGCTCCACAGCGTGAGGACCGTATTTGAGGGTCAGGATCGTCGCCCGCAGCGCCTCGTCGATGGTGTTGCAATGTACGCACACGAGCCCCTGTGTTTTCGGCGGCAGCGGCACCAGGTTTACCTTGATTTCAGTGAGAAAACAGAGCGTACCTTCCGACCCGGCGATCAGGCTGCACATATTGAAAGGTCTTTCCGAACCCGTGCCAGTCGTGTAAGGCTCCATATTGAGCAGCATATCGAGCGCATAACCGGTATTGCGGCGCTCTACCGACGGCTTGGGGAAATTCCTGCGGATTTCGGCCTGGTTTTCGGGAGAGGCCAGGATCGCGTCCGTTTTAAGATATATTTTATCAAGAAGCGATGCGCTCCCGTTCTTCCGGCGGGCATTGTCCAGAATAGCCTGCAATTCATTGCTGCTTACATTTTTGAATTCCGCATCGCTGCCGTCCGCCAGGATCGCCTTTACTTCCAGCAGATGTTCACGCGTACTCCCGTATACGATGGAGTTGGAGCCGCAGGAGTTGTTACCCACCATTCCGCCGATCATCGCGCGGTTTGCCGTCGACGTTTCCGGGCCGAAATACAGTCCGTACGGTTTGAGGGCCATATTCAGCTCGTCGCGTACGACGCCCGGCTGTACGCGTACCCAGCGCTCTTCCGCATTTATTTCGAGTATTTTATTGAAATTTTTCGAAACGTCTACTACTATACCGTTACCGACAACCTGGCCTGCCAGCGAAGTGCCTGCGGTACGTGGAATGAGGGAAACTTTCTTTTCCGTGGCATATGAAATGAGCGCTTTGAGATCGCCGATCGATTTGGGGATCGCTACGGCCAGCGGCATTTCGCGGTAGGCGGACGCGTCTGTTGCATATAACGTCCGCATGGTATTGTCGAAAAACAGGTCACCCTCAAGGCGTTGTGCAAGCAAACTCAGATCTGCATCTGATACTGGAGACGGGGATGTCATAAATGCAATTAACTGGGGAAAATAACGGATTCAAAGTTACGCACAACGCGTAAGGAATTCCAGCAAAATATTCATGAAGTAGGCCGCAAGGATTAAATATTGATTAAAACCACCGTCAGAAAGCGGGTGTATTTGTACTTCTCAAATATGCGATTTGGACTTAAAACGGATATATAACCTGGTCTTGAAAGAAAATTGTTTCTGGTGCTATTTATAGCTGGTTTGGTTATTGTATTATCCAAATTATTTATATTATTTTGTACGAGGTGTGGCGTAAAATTTACATTTTTTCATACTAAAATTCATCATAAATGCCCTTTTTGAGATATCAGAGGTATTTTTCGAACAAGGTATGAGAAGGATGTCAAAATGATACAACATTTCCTACTTACAGACCTAATTATATCTAACCTATGATGAATTTATCCTTTCATGTACTTCGTCAGCATGACCTCCCGGGTACACCTGTTCCCCGCGCCAAGTCAAGACCATTCTATCTAAAAGTTGGAATTTTTGCCTTGTTGATCGCCATAATGGGTATGAGCGGAGAAGTGGCCGCCCAGGACATTAACGTGTCCGGTAAGGTTACAGATCCTAAAACCGGCGGTATTCCCGGTGTAACAATTACGGTAAAAGGTACCACGAAGGGAACAAATACCGATGTGGAAGGAAACTATCAGATCAGTGTTCCGGCTAACGCGACGTTGACATTCAGTGCGATTGGTTATGAGAGTAAGGACGTTCCGGTTGGAAACAAGTCGGTGGTAGATGTGGTACTTTCTGAAGACATTAAGGCCCTGGAAGAAGTAGTAGTAGTGGGTTATGGTACCGTGAAGAAAAAAGATGCAACCGGTGCAGTTTCTGCGTTGGGCACGAAAGACTTTCAGAAAGGCATCGTCACTTCACCGGAACAATTAATGCAGGGCCGTGTGGCGGGGGTGCAAATCACCCAGTCGAGCGGTGAGCCGGGTGGTGGGATTAATGTCAGAATCAGGGGGACGACATCGGTAAGGGGGGGGGAATAACCCGTTATTTGTAATAGACGGTGTACCCTTAAGTGGGGATGATGTGTCCGGGGGAGGCGACGCGGCGGGAGTAGGTCGGCAGGCCGCAAAAAACCCGCTGAATTTTCTGAATCCAGATGATATTGCAAGTATGGACATTCTCAAGGATGCATCGGCTACGGCGATTTATGGTTCGAGGGGAGCAAACGGGGTTGTACTGATAACAACCAAAAGAGGTAAAGGGAAAGGTACGTTAGACTACGGCTATTCACTGGGGGTGAGTACAATAACAAAGAAATATGACTTGCTTTCTGCCGAGGAGTACGTGGCTGCAGGTGGTCAGAACGCGGGCGGCTCAACCGACTGGCAGAAAGAGTTGCTAAGGACTGCATTTACTAATCAGCATAACCTTTCCTATGGAGGGGGAGATGCGAGTGGGAATTATCGTTTTTCCCTTGGATACCTCAACCAGAACGGGATAATTGAGAAGTCAGGGATAAAAAGATATAGTATAGGATTTAACGGCACTAAAAAGTTTATTCAGGATCGTCTTACCATTGGGAGTAATCTTAATTTAGCAAATACGCAGGACAAGGGGGTGCCCATTTCTGAAAATTCAGGGTTTACGGGGGACTTACTCGGGGGGGATGATCAAAACCAATCCCACTAATCCCATCATGAAAGATGGTAAATATTACCAACCCGGCCAGACTGAACCCAACCCGTTAGCGTTCCTGAATATGTCCAGGGACAACACCAATACATTACGTGCGTTGGGTAACATCAATGCGGAACTGGAAATCTTGAAAGGGTTGAAATTCAAAACGGTTCTCGGTTTCGATCAATCATTTTCCAGCAGGAAATCGGCATATTCAAGAGACTTGATTATCGAAGGAAACGCCGGCAAGGGCCGTGCTTATGTGCGGGATATAGAAACAAACAACAGATTGTGGGAAAACTACTTTACTTACGATAAGGAGTTTGGTTCGATGTCTTTGAATGCAGTGGCGGGATATTCTTACCAGAGCTTCGAGAAGGCTACCAAGAATGTTGCAGCATATAATTTTCAAACCAGTGACCTGGATTTGATGATTAACAACCTTGCTTCCGTTGTCAGCGGGAAAGACGGAACACTGATCCAAAATTCATCGTCAACCAAGGATGAATTGCAGTCATATTTTGGGCGTGTCAACTTGGGTTTCAGCAATAAATATTTGTTTACCGGTACGCTTCGTGTGGACGGTTCCACCAAGTTCGGGGGAAATAATAAATACGGTTACTTCCCATCAGGAGCCTTTAAATGGAAGTTGATAGAGGAGAGTTTCGCGCCCAAAGAGGTATTCACCGACCTGGCGTTGCGAGTGGGGTATGGTATAACAGGTAATCAGGAGATTCCTCATAACTTGTATGACCTGAGAAAGCGATACGGGGACTGGTCATTTAATACGAGTGGCGACATCAACGGTGGCGGAGTTAATGATGTTTCGTTTAGAAACCCTGACTTGAAATGGGAAACTACGAAAGCACTTAATATAGGTCTCGACTTTGCGGTTCTGAAAAGCAGATTGTCCGGAAGTATTGACTTTTATGAGAAGCATACAAGTGATCTCTTATTTAAAGTTGTTGCAGCTCAACCAGCGTCTACTCCATTTACATGGTCCAATCTTGATACGGATATTCTCAATAGGGGAGTAGAGTTGAGCCTTAACGCGGCGGTCGTGGATCAAAAGGATTTTTCCTGGGAGGTTCTATTTAATGTTGCTTACAACAAGAACCTTGTGAAGAACTTGAAAGGCACCTACGATACAGGTGAGATTAACGGCCAAGGGCTTTCGGGCGCATTTGCCCAGCGCATCGCAGAAGGTCAACCGTTGTTCGCTTTCTTCGTCAGAGATTTTGTAGGCTTTGATGAGAATGGAATCAATATCGTTCCTCCCTCGGGCGATGTTCAAAAATTTCAAAATGGAAAAAGCCCCCTGCCGAAAGTTACCGGTGGTTTAACTAATAATTTGAGATATAAGAACTTCGACCTAAGTCTGTTTTTCAACGGTGTGTTCGGCAACTATATTTACTCCAATACTGCCAATGCTTTTTTTACTGCCGGTTCGTTCCAAGGTGGACGTAATGTGACGAAAGATGTGATAGGAAATGGAGAGAGCGGTTCAAATAATCCGGATGTTTCAACACGTTTCTTGGAAAAAGGGGACTTTGTTCGGTTGCAAAACCTGACGCTAGGTTATCGGTTGCCGGCGTTGTCAGGGAATAAAATTTTCTCAAACCTAAGGTTGTATATTACGGGTCAGAATTTGCTGGTATTCACTAAATACAGTGGGCAGGATCCAGAAGTAAGTACAAACAAACAGTTGAACGACATTCCTTCCTTTGGAATCGATTACACTTCTTATCCAAGGGCCAGAACGTGGACTATTGGTGCTAACATCTCATTCTAATGTCGATTCTTATGAAAAGTAAAAAATATAAATTAGTACTTGTCGGTATTGCAGCTCTGTCCTTTGCCTCTTGTACCGACTTGGTTACGGAAGAAAAAGATTCCATTCTCCAAGCAACAGGTTCCGGTTTTACTCCTGGTGACCCCGCAATTTTGTTGGTGTCAGCTTACAAAGACCTTGGCACATATCCCGATCAAAATAATATATATGCCCTTGGCGAACACACATCGGCGGAAATGATCCCACCGACCCGGGGAGTTGACTGGGGAGATAACGGGGTATGGAGGACGTTGGATTCTCACTCCTGGGACGCTACTCATCAGGCAATTAGAGAGACGTGGAATTTGCTGAACCAGCGCGCTTACAAGGCAACCGAAATTATTGCATCGAACCCGACGCCGGCTCAAGCGGCCGAAGCTAAATTTTTGAGAGCATTTCACATGTTCCATGTTATGGATTTCTGGGGCCAAGTACCGTTCAGGAACGTATCGGATGCAGTGGATGTCAACCCGAAGGTATTGACGCGGTCAGAAGCATTCGACTTTATCGTAAAGGACCTGGAAGAGGCGCTTCCCAACTTATCAAAGCGGGGGCCTTCTCCAACAAATGGTGTCGCATCGAAGGCTGCCGCAAATACATTGTTGGCTAGGTTGTACCTCAATAAAGCAGTTTATAAATCTGCCAAGCCCGAAGGTCCGTACACTTTCGAGAAGGCAGATATGGAAAAAGTTATTAAGTATGCCGACGCAGTTGCGGCCGATGGCTATGCTCTTGAAAAGGATTATTTTAATAACTTTTCAAAAACTGCGGCTTCGGAGGTGATTTTTGTCAGTATCGAAGGAACGCCGGAAAACCGTTGGATGATGACGCTGCATTACAGCCAAGATCCCAGCGGATGGAATGGATTTACGACCCTCGCGGATTTTTACGATAAATTTGAGGAGGGTGATAGCCGGAAAGGTGTGAAGCCGACGGAGGATGGTTCTCAATACTCTTGGCTGGGAAAGGGTTTTTTGATTGGGCAACAAAGAGGGCCGGTTAAAGATGCCGATGGGGTTTATGTGAAGGATGCTGCAGGCAAGATCAAGATTCAGGATGTGATCGACACCAGGTCACAAAAACCGTTGGTGTTTACGAGAGATGTTCCACTTACCGGCGCAGCTACGGAAAAAGGTATTCGCGTCATAAAATATCATCCGGCAACTGCGGGCGAATACATTTTGCTTCGTTATGCAGAAGTATACCTCGCGAAGGCAGAAGCGATGTTTAGAAGTGGTGATGTTGCAGGGGCATTGAAATTGATTAACGATCTTAGAACTGCAAGAGGTGCAAAAGCCCTGAGTGCCTTGACATTAGATAGCCTTTTTGATGAAATCGGAAGAGAAATGTACTGGGAGGGAGGCAAAAGGACTGTAGAAGTAAGATTTGAGAAGTACACAAATGGTGAAGGGGTAGTTGTCAAGGAGCCGCATACAGTGCTTTTCCCAATCCCATCCACTGCCATTATTTCTAATCCGAATTTGAATCAAAATCCAGGTTATAATTAGTATAAACGAAGTCGACCAGATTAGTAATCTTACAAAGCAAAAATACTCCCTTGTGAGTATTTTTGCTTTCATTTTTATACATATGAGGATTCAGCTAGTACGTTTAAGTATACTTATAGTTTTGATTTTAAATGCTTCATGTAGTAATAACTTCAAAAGTGCGCCTGATGAAGAACAGGTATTTGGTGCTTTAAAAAAAAACCAAGCGAAGGCCCTCATCGAGATAGCGGGTAAAGAGTTTTATTCTAATGAGAGTTTGTTCGAGGGAAACATTCATTTGGAGAAAAACCGTCTTGGTCTTAATATTTCCGATCAGTTTGAAGGCCAAATCATGCTAGGGTTTTACAGTCCATCTTGGTACAAACAATTTCCTGTAAAGTACGAAGTGTCGGAAACCAACCGAAATAATTGCCGCGTCATGATCGGTAAAATCATTGATGCGCAAAACAGAACAGGTGAGGGCTACATGATGTCTAGTGGCTTAATAGAAATAACACAATTGACCCAAGAGAAGCTGATTATGAAAGTCGATGGAAAATGTGGAAAATATGACGGCTTTGAATTGAGTAAAAATCTTTTGGATATTAATGGCTGGATCATATTTAAGAAGCCAAATGTTTTGTTTCTCGATATGGAATGGAAAGACTTCCAATAGTTTAATTTTTGATAACATCTGTTATTTTCAATGGCATTCCGGTTTTTTATGCATCTGTCAAACAGGTCCCTCACACCAACGATCCTGGTTTTTGCCATGGTAATGGTTTCCTGCAAAGAACAAAACGATAAAGCACTTTTTGAGTTGTTGCCGAAGTCAGAGACGGGAATTGATTTCGAAAACTCGATAAAAGATACGGAGGAAATTAACATTTTTAATTACCGTAATTTTTACAACGGGGGAGGAGTAGCAATTGGCGACATTAATAATGATGGTTTGCAAGATATTTACTTTACTGCAAACATGGGTGAAAATAAACTATATCTAAATAAAGGTGACTGGAAGTTTGAAGATGTTACCAAAAAGGCAGGGGTTGCGGAGCCTTCAAAGTGGAGTACGGGAGTTGTGATGGTAGATATTAACGCGGACGGGCTGCTTGATATCTATGTATGCAACGCGGGGTACCGGAAATTTGTCAACAAGCAGGGAAATACGCTTTATATCAATAATGGGGATTTGACCTTCACCGAGTCCGCGGAAAAATACGGCCTTAATGAAATGGGTTATACGACGCATGCCGCCTTTTTCGACTACGACCTGGACGGGGATCTGGATGCTTATATTTTGAATAACAGTTTTATTCCAGTCAATACCCTCAACTATGCCAACAATCGAACGCGAAGAGCGAAGGACTGGCCGGTAAAAGACTACCTGAAAGGTGGTGGCGATAAGTTGCTACGAAACGACAACGGGAAATTTACAGATGTAAGTGAGGACGCTGGAATATATGGCAGTCTAATTGGTTTCGGATTGGGTGTAACCGTGGGTGATGTGAATGGGGATAGCTATCCTGATATCTATATCTCTAATGACTTTTTTGAAAGAGACTATCTCTACATCAATCAAAAGAATGGGACATTCTCGGAGGAGTTGGAAAGCAGGATCAAGCACACCAGCATGGCCTCTATGGGAGCTGATATGGCCGATATCAATAATGATGGCTATCCGGAGATTTTTGTGACGGATATGCTTCCACTGGACGAATACAGGCTCAGGACGACTACATCTTTTGAGAACCACTATATCTCCAACTTGAAAAAGGAGAAGGGTTTTTATAATCAATTCATGCAGAATAGCCTCCAATTCAATAATCAGGATGGTACGTTTAGTGAAATTGCTCATTACTCCGGGCTGGCTGCAAGCGACTGGAGTTGGGGGGCATTGATGTTTGATGCTGACAATGATTCCAAAACTGACATATATATTAGTAATGGAATTTTACATGATGTAATCGATCAGGACTTCATTGACTTTTTTGCAAATGAAGTGACCCAAAAGATGGTGTTGTCGGGCGAACGGCAACATATGCGGGATATAATTGCCAGAATGCCTTCCAATCCAATTGCGAACAATTTTTTTCACAACGAGGGAAATCTGCACTTTAGGGAGCGGGGGGCGGAATTTGGTTTTAGTGCCAAATCTTTTTCAAATGGTGCTTGCTATGGTGATTTGGATAACGACGGTGACCTCGATCTGGTGGTAAACAATGTGAATCAAACCTGCTTTGTGTATCGGAACAAATCTGAAACGCATAAAGCAAACCATCATTATATAAAATTCAAGCTTACCGGCGAAGGGAAAAATACTTACGCGATCGGTTCTAAAATTGAAGTTTATGCCGGAAACGAAATTTTCAGCAAGCAGTTAAATCCTGCTCGTGGTTTTCAGTCAAGCACCGAATACCCGCTGACTATCGGTCTGGGGGAAATTAAAACGATCGATTCTATCCGTATTGTCTGGCCAAATCGGAAAATAACTCGTAATACTAATTTGATGGTGGATACAACGTACGCGTTTTCGATCAAGGACGCCGCGTCCGAGCCTGATCGACTGATTGTCAGCCGGCCTACATTACTTCTCCGGGCGTCTGAAATGGGGCTTGGCGCTCATCAGGAGAACCGGTATGAAGACTTTTATAATGAAAGGAATATCCCTATTATGCTTTCGCAGGAAGGGCCGAAGGCGGCAATCGGCGATGTGAACGGAGACGGGCTCGATGATATTTACGTTTGCGGAGGCAAAGGACAAGGGGGGCAATTATATTTCCAAAAGGGCGGCCGGTTTGTAAAATCGCCGCAAAGAATATTCAGCGATCTGGCGGGCTTTGAGGACACGGCTGCGTTGTTTTTCGATGCAGACGGCGATGGCGATCGCGATCTGGCAGTTGGAAGCGGCGGAAATGAAAGCCTGGTGTCCAGCCCTGATTTACCCACCCGGCTTTATCTGAACGACGGAAAAGGCATTTTTACACTCAATAATCGTGCATTGCCACCCAATGCCATGAATACCGCGGTCATTGCGGCGGAAGATTACGACCGTGATGGCGACCTCGATCTTTTTGTGGGGAGCCGGAGTGTTCCGCGCGAATACGGTTCGAGCCCGTCGAGCTACATCTATCAGAACGATGGGAGAGGTAACTTCAAAGACGTTGCCAAAACGATGGCGCCCGAACTAGTCAAAGTGGGTATGGTGCGCGATGCATCTTGGGTGGATATCGACGGCGACGGGCAGAAAGAGCTGCTCATTGTGGGAGATTGGATGGCTCCCGTCGCATTCAAATTTTCGGGTGGCAATTTCAAAAAGATCACGACCGGCCTGGAAGCTTATGCCGGTTTCTGGGGTTCGCTAAAAGCGGGTGATTTCGATGGGGATGGCGATCAGGACCTGGTTTTGGGAAACATCGGCGAGAATTTTTCGCTTAAAGCAACAGCGGATGCTCCGCTTAAAATCTGGATTAATGATTTCAATAAAAACGGAACCATTGAAAAGATCATTTCCAAAACCGTTAATAATAAAGACCTTCCTATCCTGCTGAAACGCGAAATGACAACGCAATTTCCTTTCCTGAAAAAGAAGAGTATCAAGCATTCGGAATACGCAGTGCTCACCGTGCAGGATCTCTTTCCGGAAGAACTGCTTAAATCGGCTGTGAAAAAATCGGTAACTTACCTACAGTCGGGGATAGCGGTGAATCACGGAAAAGGGCGGTTTAAGCTGGTCGCGCTGCCCTATATGGCGCAATTCTCTTGTTTGAATGCGATCCAAAGCGAAGATGTAAACCGCGATGGCAAGCCCGATCTGATCGTAGGCGGCAATTTTACCCATTTCATTCCGCAGCTGGGTAGCCTGGATGCTTGTCGTGGCAATGTACTGATCAACAAGGGTAATATGCGATTTGAAGTTTTGCGGGCTAACCAGAGTGGCTATGCACTGGATGGCGAAGTGAAGCAGATTAGCCCGATCGATATCAGTGGGCACCCCTACCTGATCAATCTGGTCAACAATGCAGCACCGGTTTTATTTAAAATCAACAAATTGTAAGTCGCTTTGCTGGACCCCATTTCAATTAACAGCCTGTTGAAAAAGTGCCTGATTATCCTTTTAGCTGCTGTAATAGGCTCGTGCGGCACGAAGGATGAGCCAGTTGATTACGACTTCGAACTGCTGACTGCGGATCGTACCGGTATCGATTTTTCCAACACCCTCAAACCGACCAAAGATTTCAACATCTTCTATTACATGTACTTTTATAGTGGCGGGGGGGGCGGGGCCGGGGACTTGAACAACGACGGGCTGGTGGATCTGTGCTTTACCGGTAACCAGCAGCCGAATCGCATTTACCTGAACCGACAGGACATGAAATTCGAAGATGTGACGGGTAAAGCAAATTTTTCGACGGGCAAAGGCTGGTCGAACGGAGTTTCGGTGGTGGACATAAACCAGGACGGAATGCTCGACATTTACGTTAGCCAGGTTGGCGATTTCGAGAATATGAAAGGCCATAACCTGCTCTTCGAGTGTCAGCGCATTACGCCGGAGGGAATCCCGGTTTATGAGGAAAAGTCAAAGGAATACGGGCTTGACCTGGTGGTTTTTGGCACGCAGGCGCTGTTTTTTGATTATGACCTGGATGGGGACCTGGACATGTTTCAGCTCAACCATTCGGTGCACCAGAACGGGACTTTCGGGCGTCGCGACCTTTTCAAAGACACTACGCACCCGTTGGCGGGCGACAAGTTGTTCCGTAATGAAGGTGGCAAGTTTGTAGAAGTCACGCGGGAAGCGGGCATTCACAGCTCCGCATTAGGCTACGGTCTAGGGCTTGGCGTGGGCGATATCAACTTCGATGGCTACCCGGATATGTACGTAGGCAACGATTTTCATGAGAATGATTATCTGTATATCAATCAGCGAAATGGTCGCTTCAATGACGAAACGGATTCTGCATTGATGCATACCAGCCAGTTTTCAATGGGTGTGGATGTTGGCGACCTTAATAATGATGTTTTTCCCGAGATCGTGTCGCTGGATATGCTGCCGTCGGACTACGAAATCCTGAAAAAATCGGAAGGGGAGGATACTTACAGCATTTTCAAATACAAGATCCGGCAGGGATACAATTATCAGTTTGCACGGAACAACCTGCAATTCAACAACGGGAACGGCACATTCAGCGAAATCGGTACGTTCGCTGGCATCCACGCGACGGACTGGTCGTGGGCTGCGCTTTTCACGGATTTTGACAATGACGGGTTGAAAGACCTGTTCATTTCCAACGGCATCCCCAAGCGGATGAACGATATTGACTATATAAAATTTGTGTCGGACGATGTTGTCCAGGAGAAGATACGCAATAAGAATTTCGATGAAAACGATCCTGGCCTGGCCGATAAACTGCCGGAAATCAAGCTGCCCAACAAGTTCTTCCGTAATCAGGGCGGGCTTTCGTTCAGCGATTTGGCCCGAAACATCAAAAACGACCAAGTATCGTACTCCAATGGCGCGGTGTATGCCGACCTCGACAACGATGGCGACCTCGACATTGTGACGAATAATATCAACGAGAAGGCATTTGTTTACGAAAACCTGGCCAATAGCAAGGTAGGGAAAAACGACTTTTTGCGACTGTATTTGAAAGGGAAAAAAGGTAATCTGAATGCAATCGGTGCGAAATGCCTGGTATTCAAAAAAAACAATGTGCTGAGCTATGAGAAATTCCCGGTCCGCGGTTTTCAGTCGAGCATGGAGGTACCTTTGAATATCGGTTTGGGCAAAAAAGCGGAAATCGATTCGGTTGCCGTGATTTGGCCGGATAACCGTTACCAGATATTGAAAGCCAATGAGTTGCAGGATTCGCTATCAATCGGTTATCGCGATGGACTACCCGTTTTCGATTACGAGGCATTTAAGCGGGGCAAGGAAAGCAAGTCTTATGCATTTGACGATATTGCCGCCCAAATCGGCCTGAATGTGCGGCATGAGGAGAATAATTTTATCGAATTTGACCGCAATTCCCTTATTCCCTTCGAAGTAACCGCCGAGGGGCCGGCTATCGCGGTCGCCGATATTAACCACGACGGCCTGGAAGATATTTACGTGGGCTCGTCGAAAATGCTCCGCAGCCATTTGTACATCCAGAATGCCAATGGCAAATTCGGGGAGTTGCCGCAACCTGCATTGGCAAAGGACAGCACCTACGAAGAAGTGGATGCCGAGTGGGCCGATGTGAACAACGACGGCCATCCCGACCTGCTGGTCGCGACCGGCGGGAATGAGTTCAGTCACAATTCGCCCTACCAAATGCCGCGAATTTACCTCAGCGACGGAAAGGGTAACCTTGCCGCCAAAGAGGATGCGTTTACGAATATCTATGTGACCGCTTCTTGCATTGTCCCGTTCGATTTCACGGGCGACGGGCACGTCGATTTGCTCATCGGCGGAAGAGCGGTTCCGCTCAACTACGGTGAAACCCCGCGTTCCTACCTGCTTCAAAACGATGGTACGGGCAAGTTTTCCGACGTCACGGCCCGGTATGCGCCCGAACTGGCATCGATCGGCTATGTGCGCAGCGCCCGGCTGGCGGATATGAACAAGGACGGCAAGCAGGACATTGTCGTCGCGCTCGAATGGGACGGTATTTGCGTTTTTGAAAGAAATGGCAATGCGTTCCAAAAGAAGGTGCTCACCGACCGCAAAGGCTGGTGGAACTTCGCCATGCCCTACGACTTCGATGGCGATGGCGACCTGGATGTGCTGGCGGGTAACCTGGGCCTGAACAGCCGCGTGAAGGCATCCGAGAAGGAACCCGTGAAAATGTATATCAATGATTTTGACGGAAATGGCCGGAAAGAACCGCTTTTGACAACCTATCTCAACGGAAAAGAAGCACTCTTCCCGACCAAAATGGAAATGGAGAAGCAAATGCCGGTGATCCGCAAAAAGTATATTTATGCCACCGAATTTGCCAAAGCCGGTTTGGCCGATCTTGTAGGCGCCGACAAACTGGAAAAATCGCAAGTCCTTACTGCCGACTATTTTCAGAACTCGATTTTAGTGAACGACGGCAAGGGTAACTTTACCGTCAAAGCTTTGCCCGGCCGTGCGCAATGGGCACCCTATTACGACGCGCAGATTATCGATGCCAACGGCGACAAGTTGCCGGATGTACTCTTAATGGGTAATTTTTATGACTGTAACATTCAAATGGGCCGCTACGACGCCGATTACGGAACGGTGCTCATCAACAAAGGCAATTGTAACTTCCAGCCCGAGGTATTGAACGGCTTACAGGTACGCGGGCAGGTAAAGCGCCTGAAGGCCATTCAACTGAAAATCGGGACGGCCGTTGTGGCTGCGCGGAACGATAATACGCTGGCCGTGATAAAGCGCGGAAACTAAGGTTATAACTTGAAATACAACCCGGTTGCGACACTGAAATTACGGGCGTATTGGTCGTACGTATGCAGAAAAGCGTTGTACCGGAAATCTCACGTGTTGTTAGGTTTGGTCGTTTCGTTTTTGATTTTGGACGACAGCCTGGTATGGGAAATCTTGGTATAAATACCACCTGTAAATTTGGCTGCCAGCCGCGCAGCCCACCTTTTGCCTATATCATATTGCGCTCCCAGGCCTGCATTGAGCCCGATCATATGGACGGGCCTGTCGATCTCTATGTAGCCCGTCGCATAGCGATAGGGCGATTCTTTGGTTTCGCGATACCCCGCCATTGCCTAACCCGATCCTGCGGATCTCACGGAATGGAAATACGGCTGAGCCGCTTTGGGCGCCCTTTACGGTCACATCCCCTTTTTTGTGATGGATTAAAACCTTCCCCAATACAGGTTCTGGATTTTGGTTCAGGAACACAGAGTCCGTCTGGCAGAATGCTTTTACTGATAGGCAAACGGTTAGGAACAAGAGGAGAAGTCGGGCCATAAAAAAAATTTAGCATTCAAATATATTAAAGTATACTTAATACTAAATCTTCCCGGATTATTACAAACTTTCGGTTCTCCCGCCATCCACCGCCAAACTCACGCCACTGATACTCCCCGCAGCCGGACTAGCCAGGAACGCCACCGAGGCGGCTACTTCTTTCGCCTCGCTGAACCGGCGGATGGGGATGCCGGCTTTCAGTTCGTCGGCTACCTGTTCCCTTGTTTTGCCCTGGTTTTTACTCCGCATTTCCAAAACAGCGTCCAGCCGCGCCGTTTCGGTATAGCCTGGCAGCACATTGTTAACGGTAATGCCGTACTGGCCGAGTTCCAGTGAAAGTGTCTTGGCCCAGCTGGCTACGGCGCCACGAATGGTGTTGGACACGCCGAGGCCGATGATCGGCTGCTTCACCGACGTGCTGATGATGTTGATAATGCGGCCGAAACCTTCCCTTTTCATCGACGGCACCACCGACTGCGCCAGGAACTGGTTGTTGATCAAATGCATTTGAAAGGTTTTCAGGAACTGGTCGGTATCCGCTTCGATGATCGGGCCGCCGGAAGGACCGCCGGTGTTGTTTACGAGAATATGGACGTCGGGGCAGAGACGGAGGTAGTTTCCGATGGCTGATTTTACAGCTTCATGGTCGGCGAAATCGGCGACTACATACCGGTGGAGCTGGCCGAGCGAAGTGTCCAGGTCTTCGACGGCTTCGCGCAGTTTTTCTTCGTTCCGGGCCACCAGGGTCACATTTGCACCGAGTAATGCTATTTCAACGGCGGCGGCGAGCCCGATGCCCTGGGTACTTCCGCATACGATCGCTGTTTTTCCGGTCAGGTCGAGGTTCATGGTTCTGGCTTTTTAAACTTGGTTTCAGAATGATAACGTTTTGTTTTTCGGCTGCTCCGCTTCCTGTTTCGTTGATTTTTCGGCTATCTTTGCGGTTTATTTTTCAACATGGGACAAGCCGAACTGCCGAATGTAAGCAAAATCCCGCATTTGTAATCTTAGAGCAAACGTTGCACAATGTCTAAAAAAATCCAATCCGCGCTTATTTCTGTTTATTACAAAGACGGACTTGAGCCTTTGGTCCGCCTCCTGCACAATAACGGCGTAAAGCTGTACTCCACCGGGGGAACTCAGACTTTCATTGAAAATCTCAACATTCCCGTAACGGCGGCCGAGGAGTTGACCGGCTATCCTTCAATTTTCGGGGGGGGCGTGTTAAAACATTGCACCCTGCCATCATGGGCGGAATCCTGTACCGTCGCGACGACGCGGGCGATGTGGCGCAGGCGCAGCAGTACAACATCCCAGCTATCGACATGGTGGTGGTGGACCTTTATCCTTTCGAGGAAACGGTGGCATCCGGCGCAAGCGAGGAGGATATTATCGAGAAAATAGACATTGGCGGGATATCGCTGATCCGTGCGACGGCAAAGAATTTTAAAGACACATTGATCGTTTCTTCCCGCAGCCAGTATGCGGAGGTCGTCGAGTTGCTGAATGCTAAGGCCGGTGCGACAGATATCGAGGACCGTCGTTACTATGCAGGTCTGGCATTCGGTGTTTCGTCGCATTACGACGGAGCGATCAACCGCTTTTTTACTGCCGGAAATGAAACGACCGACAAAGCGCTCTTCGATTTCACCAGCCTTGCTTCGCAAACGCTTCGCTACGGCGAAAACCCGCACCAGAATGCGACGTATTATGGCGACCTGGAAGGTATTTTCGACAAATTGCACGGAAAAGAACTTTCGTATAACAACCTCGTGGACGTGGACGCCTGCGTGAGCCTGATCGACGAGTTTACAGACGCGGAGCCCACATTCGCCATTATCAAGCATACCAATGCCTGCGGTATCGCTACGGCGCCTACCGCCAAAGAAGCGTATGACAATGCATTGGCTTGTGATCCTGTTTCTGCCTTCGGCGGCGTTGTGATTACCAATGCGAAGGTTGATCTGGCAACGGCTGAGGAGCTTAACAAGCTGTTTATGGAAATCCTGATCGCGCCTGCATATGAAGAAGAGGCATTACAGCTTTTGAAATCAAAAAAGAACCGCATTCTGTTGAAGCGGAATACGGTGGAGCTGCCGCGGGTGATGTTTAAAACTATTTTGAACGGGGTATTGGTACAGGATAAAGACCTTGCCACAGAAGGAGCCGCGCAATTCACAACCGTAACCGAGAAAGCGCCGACGGCGAGCGAGGTTTCGGCGTTGGAATTTGCATTGAAAGTTTGCAAGCATACCAAATCGAATACCATCGTACTGGCAAAGGAGAACCAGCTGCTGGCGAGCGGTACCGGGCAGACTTCACGTGTGGACGCGTTGCGCCAGGCGATCGAGAAGGCGAAATCGTTCGGGTTCGATCTGAAAGGGGCCGTTATGGCTTCGGATGCATTTTTCCCGTTTGCGGATTGCGTCGAAATCGCGCACAACGCAGGCATTACCGCGGTGGTTCAGCCGGGCGGTTCTATCCGTGACAAAGATTCGGTGGATTATTGCAATGCGAATGGGCTTGCGATGGTAACTACCGGGGTTCGTCACTTTAAGCATTAATTTTTAGTTGCCACGAAGGCACGAACAGACACGAATTAGTGTCTTCGTGGCAAAAAACATCAACCTTGAACCCACGCCGGAAAGTCGCCCGATTCTTTCTGACCGGATTACCCATCCTGTTGGGTAGCCTCTTTTTTCTCTACCCGCAAATCTTCTACTGCGAGCTCATCGCATTCTCCGATTTCAAGTCGACCGATAACAAGGTCTATTTCGGCCCCGGTATCGGCCGGGATAAATACAAAACCCTCAAAAGCACCATTGCACTCGCCGAGGCACGCATCGACTCTTTTTATCAATGCAAAAAATCCAATCCCAAAATCATAGTCTGCCGGACGCCGCAGCAATACCAGAAATATTGCAGCAGTACCGAAGGCGCCGGATGCAGCATTGGTACACCCTGGGGAAGTTCTTATGTGATTCTCAACGCGCAGGGCATGAATATCGACGTGATTGCCCATGAAATGAGCCATATCGAGCTTTTGAAACGCGTTGGCTGGTGGAGAACCACTACCGGGATTCCGCAGTGGTTCAATGAAGGCCTCGCCCTTATGCTAGACCGCCGTTTCGTAAGCCACACTACTCCGCGCGAACGCTACCGTGCTTACCGGTACGAATGGCGCTATTACACCCGCGACGGTCGCGACCTGCTGTTGCTGAAAGATATTTCCACGATGCGCGAATTTTTCGGCGGTGACCAGCGGCACGTCATGACGGCCTATATGACAGCCGGAATGGAGGTTTCGTACTGGCTTCTCGGGCATGGGGACGCTGGCTTGCAGCGGTTTATGGAACAGATGAGGGAAGGTGCATCATTCGAAGAGGCTTACGGCCCGGCAGGTCCTCACCATTTTAAGGGTTCGAAGAAAATATCAGAGTAAAGCACTACGAATAAATGCTTGTAGGCTATATTTATGCGCTCCTTTTCAAAACAAGGTGAAATATTGGCGTGTATGTTTGCATTTTGTACTATTTTCGGAAAATAATGTACGTTTCAATCTAAGCTGATCAACCTCATTCATTCATCTATTTTATTATTTGAAATGCAACAATTACAAACACTGGATTATGTCGTTTTCTTCTTTTACTTCATTGTAGTATCCGGTTACGGTTATTGGATTTATCAGCGGAAAAAATCAAAAGTAGAATCTACGAAGGACTTCTTTCTGGCGGAAGGTTCCCTTACCTGGTGGGCGATCGGCGCGTCGCTGATTGCATCGAACATTTCGGCGGAGCAGTTTATCGGAATGTCCGGAAATGGCTTTTCGATGGGTTTAGGGATTTCCACCTACGAGTGGATGGCGGCAGCCACGCTGGTGATCGTGGCTGTTTTTTTTATGCCTATTTATCTCAAAAACAAGATATACACCATGCCCCAGTTCCTGAGCCAGCGCTACAACCAGTCGGTGAGCCTGATCATGGCGGTGTTCTGGCTGGCATTGTACATCCTGGTCAACCTTACTTCTATCCTGTACCTGGGTGCATTGGCGGTGTCGGGTATTTCGGGACTTAATTTCCAGTTTTGTATGATCGCCCTGGCGGTATTTGCGATCATCATTACCATCGGCGGGATGAAGGTAATCGGTTTTACGGACGTAATTCAGGTATTCTTCCTGGTGATCGGTGGTTTGGCCACTACCTATCTGGCCATCAACCTGGTGTCGGACAACGCGGGTGTCGAAGGTATCGTGCAAGGCTTCAAGGTAATGCGCGAAAATCACGACGACCACTTCCACATGATCTTCCCCAAATCCAGCCCATTCTACATGCAATTGCCCGGGTTGACTGTTTTGCTGGGCGGTATGTGGATCGTGAACCTGAACTATTGGGGCTGTAACCAATACATTACCCAACGCGCATTGGGTGCGGACCTGAAAACCGCCCGTAATGGTATCCTCTTCGCGGCGTTCCTGAAATTGTTGATGCCCGTCATCGTGGTATTGCCCGGTATCGCGGCTTACGCATTGTACAGCAAAGGCATGTTTCAGCAGGAAATGCTGGGCGAAGACGGCGTGATCAACGCAGATAAAGCCTACCCCGTCCTCCTTAACCTGCTTCCAACCGGTTTGAAAGGCCTTTCCTTCGCCGCATTAACGGCTGCGGTGGTAGCTTCCCTGGCCGGCAAGGCAAACAGCATTTCCACAATTTTTACGCTGGATATTTTCAAAAATTATATCGGTAAGAACGCCGACGAGAAAACGCTCGTGCGCATTGGCCGGGCGGTGGTCGTAATCTCGATGATCCTCGCGATCGTGGTTTCTCCTTACATGGGTATCGACAAGAAGGGGGGCTTCCAGTTCATCCAAGAAATGACGGGCCTCTTGTCGCCCGGTATTTTCGCTTCTTTCATAATGGGTTTCTTCTGGAAACGTACCAATTCCGCGGGCGCGTTGTTTGCGATCGTAGGCGGCTTTCTGATTGCCCTGGCGATGCACAATAATGTGTTCCCGTTCGCCGATTGGTCGCAGGTGCCGTTCCTCGACCGGATGGGTATTGTGTTCGTGATCTGCGTCGTGGTGATGGTTATCCTGGGGCTCGTAATGCCGGATGAGAAGAAAGGGCTTGCCATCGACGCTTCGATGTTCCTTCCGCACCGCAGCTTTGTGATCGGTGCAGTAGTAGTAATCGCTATTATTTCCTATTTGTACGGGCATTTCTGGTAAGAGATAGCCCCATATTAAACGAAGAAGGCCGGAATCTCGATTTCCGGCCTTCTTTTTGTTCGGGATTTTAAGCCTCCTCGATAATCGTGATCTTTTGGATCTTATCGCCCTGACGGATCAGATCTACCGTTTCCACGCCTTCCACCACGCGGCCGAAACAGGTATGGTTCCTGTCGAGGTGTGCGGTGTTGTTGCGGCTGTGGCAGATAAAGAATTGTGAGCCGCCGGTGTTGCGTCCCGCGTGCGCCATCGAAAGCACACCGCGATCGTGATATTGGTTTCCGCCGGTTAGCTCGCAATCGATCTTGTAGCCTGGTCCTCCGCGGCCTGTACCGGTAGGATCTCCGCCCTGGATTACGAAGTCCGGGATTACGCGGTGGAAAGTCAGGCCGTCGTAAAAGCCTTTTTTAGAAAGGTCAACAAAGTTTTTCACCGTATTCGGAGCGTCTTCATCGTAAAACTCGATGAGCATCGTACCCTTGTCGGTGATCATTTCCGCTTTTGTCATGTCAAAAAATGAGTATTAAAAAATAAGGAACGTCGGGCAGTACCCTGTCATAACAACACAAAGAAAAGGATAATGTATCCTTTTCTTCACATGACTTTTCAAATAAAATAGCGGGGATTATGTGTCGGTCCCGGAACCGGTTTCGGCTTTGGCCAGCGCTGCGGCTTTTTTCTGCTCCGTTTTGAATGCCGCCAGCCGGTCCACAACATCGCCGCTTACCCATTCGCGGCTTCTTTCAGGGTTGGAGAACCATTCTTTTACAGCGAGGATTTTGTAGAGGTATTTCGCTGTTTCCGAGTTGAGTCGGAGTTTGAAATAATCGTCTTTATTCTGCGAATCCATCCGGTTCTGGATGTGCGTCGGGCCTGCATTATAAGCAGCTGCTACCAATGTCCAGGAACCCAGTTGCTTGTACAAGCTGCGCAGGTACTTGCCCGCCGCGTGGGTAGATTTGACCAAATGTTTGCGGTCATCCCTGGTTTCGTTCACTACCAGGCCGAGAGATTTTGCGGTGGAGGGCATCAGTTGCCAGTATCCGCCTGCACCCCGACGAGACGTTACGTCGTCGTTCATGGCGCTCTCAATCAAAGGGATATACTTAAAATCGGCTGGTACTCCGTACTTCTTGAGAATCGGTTCGATGATCCGCATTCTCTTTTTCGTTGTGGTCATCAGCTTACGAAAAGTGGGGTTGTCGTAATTTCTGATCATGTTTTGATATCGCTCAGCGATTCGAAGCTCTGATAAAGGAATGGCTTCGCCACAGAAGTCAATAGCAAGAAGATCTGAATCAATGATGGTTGTTTCTTTCAGCTCCTTCTTTTCCACCTCCACCTCGCTCACCGGGGCTTTCCCGAATATTGCGATTGAGAAGGCCATAAAGATAAGTCTAATCATGCATTTTGTATTTCGTGAAACATCATTTTAGGCGCAAGGCCGAAGTGCAAAGATAACGGGATTGAATAAATAAAATTTTGTTTTGAGGTAAAAAACTGATTTATAGATGATTGATAAAAGTAGTTCTAGGATAAAAATAAGATCGCGGTATTTGGTGTTCCACAAGGTATCCTGAATAAAAACCGCGCCACTGCGGACGAAGGTGAAATTTTAATTGGTAAAAAGTGCTTAGTGCAAAATGCGTATTCGCCATTTAAATGTAATTTTAGCAAGACGGGCAGTTTTTGATCGAAAGTTTTACCGATTGATCATCAACTGGTTACAAAGTATAGTTTTGGGGTAATAATGGTATTATTGTGGAAAATGTCGCCAATTAGATGGTGAAATTGGGATTCCGCGACATTTTTCGCTCCGTGTCATTTCGTTTCGCTAATGTGTTAACTTGCACTTTAGTAAGGCATTTTTTAGGATATGGTCACAGTCAGCGAGGCAAAAAAGAGGATTGTCGAGAACACACCTTCACTTCCGGTTGTAAGATTACCGCTTGCTGTGGCAACGGGGCATGTGCTGGCCGAGGAGGTGATCGCGCCCGTTGCGCTGCCGCCATTCCGCCAGTCTTCCATGGATGGCTACGCAATCGTGCATTCCGATGTTACGGAGCCAGGCAAGCCGTTACGGCTCGCGGGCGAATCCAAAGCAGGCCAGGCCGCACTGCCTGTTGTGGAAAGCGGTACCGCGGTACGTATCTTTACAGGCGCACCGGTACCCGATCGCGCGACGGCGGTGGTTATGCAGGAGAATGTCTTGGTAGCGGACGGCGTTGTGCGAATCAATGAATATCCGGTGCCGGAAGGGAAGAATGTCCGTAAGGCCGGGCAGCAGATCGCGCGCGGAGCGGTGGCGTTGCCCGCGGGAACTCCGGTGTCGCCTGGCGCCATTGGTTTCCTTAAAGGGATGGACGTAAATGAGGTAGCCGTGTATGCGAAGCCGCGTGTCGGGTTGCTGGTGACGGGCGATGAGCTCCTCAAAGCGGGAGAACCGCTGGTGCCCGGAAAGATTTATGAATCCAATTCGGACATGCTTAAAGCTGCATTGGCGCAGCTTGGTATCAGTCAGGTTACAATCAGCTATGCTTCCGACGACCTGGAAGCCACTATCGGCGCATTAGGCCGCTTACTCGATGCGAACGACGTAGTCCTCGCGTCAGGCGGGATTTCGGTGGGGGATTATGATTTCGTGGGCAAGGCATTGGAAGCGCTGGGCGCTGAAACGATCTTTTATAAAGTACGGCAAAAGCCGGGGAAACCATTGCTTTTCGGCAAGAAAGAAGGGAAAATCATTTTTGCATTACCCGGTAACCCTGCGTCCTCGCTGGTTTGCTACTATGAATATGTATTCCCGACATTAAGAAAAATTATGGGGAACAAAGAGCCGTTCCTGAGGTCTGTAAAACTGCCGATCCGGAACGCCTATCAGTTCGGTGGGGAGCGCGACGAGTTTTTGAAAGCAAAAGTGGCGGATGGCGAAGTCGTTTCGCTCGATGGGCAGGAGTCGTTTGTGATCGGTTCGTTCGCGGTTGCAGATGCGCTGATCTATTTGCCTGTCGAACAAAATCAGGTAGCGGCCGGCGACCTCGTGGAAGTACATTTGCTGCCGCTCTGAACCCGAACGGGCAGATACGGGTTATTTGGATGAACCGAGTATTAAATTATAAATGGGTGTTCAAGTCAAATATTTCGGGATGCTGGCGGAAATCGCCGGATTGTCGGACGAAGTCTGGAATACGGCGGGTACCCTGACGGTCGGGCAGTTCCGGACGCAGGTATTGGAAAAGTATCCGGCTATGCGTGGGAAAAAGTTCAAGATAGCCGTCAATCAAAAAATTTCTGAGGATTTTGTACCCATCGAATCCCCGTCGGAAATTGCATTGCTGCCGCCATTCGCAGGAGGATAATCTATTATGGAAAAGGTACACAAGCCTAAAAAAGTATTTGTGCAAGGTCCGGTCAGTCCCGATTTCATCGCGAAATCGATAGCGGCCCATCAGTCGAAAACCGGCATCGGCGCTCACGCCATTTTCCTGGGGCAGGTCCGCGCCGACCAGAAAGAGAGCGGCACAGTGACCGGTATCGATTACACCGCCTATGAGGAAATGGCCGAGCAGGCTTTTCACGACATTCGGGAGGCGGCATTCGGCAGATTTGAATTAACCTGCATGCATATTTATCATAGCCTCGGCCTTGTACGCACGGGTGAAATCAGCCTGTTCGTATTTGTATCGTCCCCGCATCGCCGGGCCGCATTCGAAGCTTCGGAATATATCGTGGAAGAAATTAAGGCCAAAGTACCCATTTTCGGCAAAGAGCTGATAGGTGAAGGCGGTTATGTTTGGAAGGAAAATCGTTAATGTGTAGGTGAATTTTGAATGACTGAATGACTAAATAAATGGGTCGGGAATTGTGAGGTACGGTCAGAAATTGTTTTGACTTATTACAACAAATGACTCACTGACTTCATGGCTATTATTCAATCATTCGGTCATTCAATCATTCAAAATTAAAAATGGTCGACATTACCCATAAAACCCGCACACTCCGCATCGCCACCGCGCAGGCAACGGTGCAGGTGAGCAGGCCGGAGACTGTGGAGGCTATCCGGAGCCGGACGGTACCCAAGGGCGACGTTTTTGAAATGGCAAAAGCGGCGGGTTTCCTGGCGGTTAAGAAAACCCCTGATTTGCTGCCCGACTGTCACCCGATTCCGGTAGAATATACAGCTGTGCAATATCGGATAGAAGATTTGACGATTGTGATCGAATTGACTGTCAAAACGATATACAAGACCGGTGTCGAGGTGGAGGCAATGCACGGCGCGTCGGTGGTGGCACTGACGATGTACGACATGCTTAAACCCATCGACAAGGGCGTCGAAATACGGAATATCCGTTTACTGGAAAAAAAAGGCGGCAAAAGCGACCGCAATGCCGCACCGGAAGGTTTGAAAGTGGCGGTTGTGGTTTGTTCAGATAGTATTTCGAATGGTGCCGGTGAGGATAGATCAGGTAAAAAGATCATCGAAAAACTGGGCGCGTTCGGAATCAAAGTGAGTGAATACAGCATTGTCGCGGACGACAAAGCCGAAATTCAGGCTAAATTGCGTGCATTGCAAAGCGCAGGGTATGATCTGGCATTGACGACCGGCGGAACGGGACTGTCGCCCCGGGACGTAACTCCGGAGGCGGTATCCGAGCTGCTGGACCGGGAAATACCGGGCATTACCGAAACGGCCCGCCAATATGGCCAGGAACGTATACCGACTTCAATGCTGTCGAGATCAGCGGCCGGTTTTATCGGCGAAATGCTGGTGATCACTATGCCGGGCAGCACCGGAGGCGTCATCGAGTATATCGATGCACTCTTTCCGCATGTTTTGCATGTTTTTAATGTTTTGGAAGGGAAAAAACACGATTAGGATAACCGATGGCATTGCCTATTGTAGATACATTTGGTCGCAAACATACCTATCTGCGCATTTCGCTGACGGATAAGTGCAATTTGCGTTGTACCTATTGTATGCCGCAGGAGGACATGCAGTTTATGCCGTCGAAATGGCTTATGCAGGCCGATGAAATTTCCCACATCGCCCGGCTGTTCGTCGAAATGGGTGTGGAGAAAATCAGGCTGACCGGCGGGGAACCGCTGATCAGGAAGGATGCGGGGGATATCATTTCGGGGTTAGGGAAACTTGCTACTTCACTTACACTGACGACCAATGCCGTATATATCGATCAGTTCATTCCCGAGTTGAAGGAAGCCGGAGTTACATCTTTGAATGTCAGTCTCGACACCCTGAACGAAGAGCGATTCCGGGCCATTACCAAGCGCGACCATTTTGCCAAAACGTTGAAACACATTCGGTTGCTTTTGAATGAAGGTTTTGTGGTGAAGGTCAATATGGTGGTAATGCGTGGGACTAACGACGACGAGGTGAACGATTTCGTCAGGCTGACGCTCGATGAGCCCAACCTGCATGTACGCTTCATCGAATTTATGCCTTTTAAAGGCAATCGATGGGATCTCTCAAAAATAGTTTCCTATGCCGACCTGCTGGCGGAAGTTGGCCGGGAGTTTCAATACCAGCCTGTCGCCGGTGAAATGCACGATACCGCGAGCCGGTTCCGGGTCGATGGCGGCGCGGGTACCTTCGGTATTATCGGCACCGTAACCCACCCTTTTTGTGAAGGGTGCAACCGCATTCGCCTCACCGCCGATGGTAAACTGAAAAACTGCCTGTTTGATACATCCGAAGTCGATCTGCTAACCCCATTACGTAAGGGCGAGGACATACGCGCGCTCATTTACGCCCATTTCCAGAAAAAACACTTCGCCCACGGCGGCCACGCCGGTTTCTCTGAGCAACAAGCCAAATCGGAGTATGAGCAAAACCGGGAGATGATCGCGATCGGGGGCTAATCTTCTTTAAGTTCTGGCATTACCGGTTCGAACCACTCAACCTCGTTTTCAACCGTTCAAACTTTGTCTGCAACAATAGCGGATTCGGTTACCTCATTGGTGCAAAATCAATTTAAGTACCAACCAGCTAACCTTCAGAAGCCATGAGGAACATCTTAAAAACCGCCTCTGCCACGACCTTCACATTGTTTACTATTGCTGCCCACGTGCAGGCAGATCCGATCGTCGGTCCCAAAGCGGAATGCAAAAACAATACTTGCGAAAAATTTCGTGTGGGCATGTACCGGGTACGCGACACGATGTCTATGAATGTGATGATGGAAAAAGAAAAGGGCGAAAAAGTGGCGATCAGGCTGCTGGACAGCAAGGGCAAGCTCCTCGTCGAGGAGTTCATACCCCGCTATATTACAAAAACCGGCCGGAAATTGAATTTCGATGAGATGACCGACGGAGTGTATACGCTCGAGATTTCCAATGATTACGAAAAAATCGTCAAGAGCATCTACTTATCCACCAAAGAGGTGAGGGAGGTTAACCGGACCCTTCTGGGTATAAACTAAGCTTGAAAATGATGTTATGGCGTTACAGGATGCGGCCGCAGCATTCCTGTAACGCTTTTTTTATGACGTTGCTTCGGCCGGGCGGTGAGATAGTTGCGTGAAAAGCAGGTCGTAAATGATTTTACCCCAAATAAGAATGCACGGCACAGCTTTGATCACGTATGGCCAGAAGAATTCGTTGCGGACAAACTTTGGAAAGATATCGGTAGGCGATAAGGTTGTAAATACGAAGGCCAGTACAAGCAGTGTGTAGTTCAGTTTACCCGGCGCCTGTATATAGTACCAGACTGCCACCCCAGCGATGGCAATGATGAACGTCGGCGATTCGGCGCGATGGTTGAAAATCACCACCCACACCAGAACCGACGCCAGCATCAAAGCCCGGAAGACGAAATTGCCGTATTCCTTTATTCTGAGCAGGGGCGCGCAGAATAATAATGCTCCGATCAGATTGACATAAGTTTTGTTCACATTCAGCGAGAACCAGATTTTCAACCAGCCGATTACCGAAAGTCCGTCGGAGAAATCACGATCTGCCGCCAGCAGCTTCCACCAGGTTTTGTATAAAACGACAAATTGCGCGGGGCTTACAGCGACTATCGGCAGTACTGTGAACAGAACAACCCATACCGCAGTAGTATAGGCCAGTTTTATTTTGTTAGGATAAAACAGGTACAGTGCCAGTGCTACGATACCGAATAGTTTAATAAAGATAGTGCATACGATACACAGCGAGGCCATCCAGTATTTATCTCGTTCCAGAAACCCGAACGCAAAGAGCAATAAGCCAGCGATCAAGGCATTGCTTTGCTCGTTCTGGGTGGCCGTGAGCAACTCCACAAGCATAAAGGTAATCATAAGGCCCTTCGCGCGTAGATCAACCCTTGGCAGGGAGTATACGGAGAAAAATAGCACCGATACATTGATTAAATTCCAGAAAAAAAGGCCAACGAAAGTCGGCATAATGGAAAGTATACCAAAAATTAATGCGAATGCAGGACTATATTTAAATAGATCCCAATGTTCGGTGACGTACCATCTGTATAGGTTTTTTCCTTCTATTAAGTGAAAAAATGATTGTTTAAAAATAATGTAATTGTTATAGGTAGTGTAGAGTTGTGGCCCGTTGAAGCTTTTGGGATGCGAAAATACTGATTGGAGCGTGGCGAAGGCGGCAATTCCCAAAACAATGTATAACAGCGATTTTTTGCTGACTATGAGGCGGTTGAAAGCATCCATAAACTGACTTAATCCCTGGCGTTGATTTTTCTTCAAAACTAGGGATTAAATCAGTGTGTTGTTAGTTTTTCTCGTATCCCATTGCTTTCAGCCATCCTTCCATAGCGGCGGGCCAGTTGGCGAGCGAACCTTTCCCTTCAGTGCGCATGCCGTAACCATGCCCGCCCTTCGGGTACAAATGCATTTCAGCAGGAATTTTTTTCTTTTTGAGCGCCAGGTAATATTCGATGCTGTTTTCGACCGGCACGCCCGTGTCGTCCATTGCGTGAACGAGGAATGCCGGCGGTGTTCCGTCGGAAACTTGCAATTCGTTGGAGTAATATTTGATCAGCTCCTCCGATTTTTCGGAGCCCAGCAGATTGTCGCGCGAGCCTCCGTGTGAAATGCCGGGCTGGAACGAAATCACGGGATAAATGAGGATCGAAAAGTTCGGTTTGCCGTCGGCGGAGGCTTTTTCACCCATATTATAATGCGTGGACAGCGTCGCGGCGAGGTGCCCGCCCGCTGAAAAGCCCATCACACCGATCTTGTTCGCATCAATGCCCCATTTGGAAGCGTTCTGGCGGATAAGTTTCATTCCCTGCATCGCATCCATCAGGGGTACTTCATGCTGGTGCACCATGCCCTTTTCATTCGGGAGCCGATATTTCAGGACAAAAGCCGAAATGCCGAGCTCATTGAACCATTTGGCAAAATCACTGCCTTCGTGCGATGCGGCAAGTATGCCGTAACCACCGCCGGGACAGATCATCACCGCTGCGCCGGTGGCTTTTTCTTTCGGGGCGATATAGGCGGTCATGGTCGGGACCGTAACGCCGCTGATCCGCAGGATGCCCTGCGCGTCGGTTACCGACTTTTCCTCGATATCGCTTTTTTTGAAATTAGGGACTTTGCCTTCCGGCCAGAGGTTAATGGTTTCTGTTTGTGCCATAGATGGACTTGATAATGCGAACAGGCTCAAAACGGTAAGGATACGTGCGCTTTTTTTCATTGATTCTCCAATCTTTTTTCATCGAAAAGACGTCGTCGGACGCGTTATACCCTCAATTTTCCGTGCTCCGTTGTTTTGCGATTTGCATGAAACGGTCGCCGGTCTGCATTGCATGTGCCGGATATCAGGGCTTTGGCGGGTTAATCATGATATGTGCACGGTGGGTACCGGGGTCCATAATCCACGGCATTCCCGGTACGTCCGGTTTGAGCGGGAGACCGGTGCTTTCCGCCGTAGCGAACGGAATATAAACCACATAACGCAGGTAACCGTTTTTGAGGGAACCGGTAGTAACGTCATAGTTGTCTTTCGTTCCCGACAACACGTACAGGGTCGATGACTGCTTCGGCATTTTCAGCTTGCCTTCTTTAACCTCCTTTTCACGGATGTCGAAAATTTCCTTGGCATTCTTACCTTCTTTTGCCAGCACACGGCCGCGTTCCATGAACGGGTCCAGCTCGGCGAAATAGCACGACACGCTGATGTCCTCCTTTTTCGGATCGTCGGCCAGGCAGACGAAGTCGTTACTGCCCTCGCGCAGCACCTTGAATGTGCCGTCCGAAGCGTACCCGTAGACTTTCGCGCCCGCCTGTTTATCGGAAGGTGCGGCTAAAACGGCGGTCTTGATCTGAACTTCCGCCGACGGGATGTTTTGAGCTGAAATTTCGGTTGCCAGGCAAAGGGCGAGGCAGGAAAAAAAAGTCGTTTTCATGATAGTAAATATAAGTCGGTGGTCTCTTATACACGTAATTAAATTATTATTGTTAAAATGACACGTTTAAGCCGTCGATCCGGGTTAACGCTTTCTGATTCAAGGCCGATAAACGCCCGATTTACCCTATGAATTTCAAAAAATCGCTTATCCTCTTTCCGGCCGGCTGCCTGCTGGCAGGTTTGATGGTCGCCTCCTACCAGCGTTCAAACCCGAGCACGATCGATGGCGCGAGGGTCGATACCCTTTACAAAGATCTGACCGACGTGCAAAAACGCTCGTCGAAGTATGCGGTGGCTGGTCTTACAGTCGCGGATGGCCTGGAAGCGACGCTTTTTGCTTCGGAACCGGCGATCACAAACCCGACCAATATCGATGTCGATCATCTGGGCCGTGTTTGGGTGTGCGAGGCTTACAACTACCGGCCCAAGATCAATGGTAACCCGACCAAAAATGAAGGCGACCGCATTGTCGTGCTGGAAGATACGAATGGCGATGGCAAGTCCGACAAATCAACGGTGTTTTATCAGGGAGCGGAGATCAATGCGCCGCTGGGCGTGTGGGTAATGGGGAACAAAGTGATTGTTTCGCAAAGCCCTTACGTATGGCTCTTTACGGACGAAGACGGCGACTTGAAAGCCGATAAAAAAGAAGTGATTTTCGAAGGTATCGGCGGCGACCAGCACGACCATGGAATGCACGCATTCGTATTCGGACCGGATGGTAAGTTGTATTTCAATTTTGGAAACGAAGGGGAGCAATTGCTGGATGGGAAAGGCAAACCTGTCGCAGGAAAGGATGGGAAGCCCATCGATTTCTCGAAGTTGAGACAGGGGATGGTGTTCCGCTGCGATCCCGATTTTACCAATATCGAAGTGCTGGGGAACAACTTCCGTAACAATTTTGAGGTCGCAGTCGATAGTTACGGCACAATGTGGCAGTCGGATAACGACGACGATGGCAACAAGGGGGTACGCATCAATTACGTAATGCAATATGGCAATTACGGGTACACCGACGAGATGACCGGTGCCGGCTGGCGTGCCAACCGCACCAATATGGAGGACTCGATCCCATACCGCCACTGGCACCTGAACGACCCCGGCGTGGTACCCAATTTGCTGCAAACCGGTTCGGGATCGCCTACGGGAATGGTGGTATATGAAGGAAAACTGCTGCCTAAGGAGTTTTGGGGCCAGATGATCCACTGTGAACCTGGCCATAACGTGGTGCGCTCGTACCCGGTTGAAAAGGCAGGAGCAGGTTACACCGCCAGGATCGTCAATATTGTCGACGGCAAGCGTGACCAGTGGTTCCGTCCTTCCGACGTGTGCGTCGCGCCGGATGGTTCCCTTCTGGTTTCCGACTGGTACGACCCTGCCGTGGGTGGGCATCAGGCGGGTGACCAGGGTAAAGGCCGCATTTACCGCGTAGCACCCGTCAATGCGCCATACCGCATTCCAGAAGCTGATTTTGTGACAGTTGCAGGAGCTATCGAGGCATTGCAAAGTCCGAATCTCTCTGTCCGTTACCATGCGTGGAACGCATTGAACGACCTGGGCCCGAAAGCCGGTCCGGCGCTCGAAAAGCTTTTTGCCAACAAGAATGCCGAGCCCCGTATGCGTGCCCGTGCGCTTTGGCTGCTTAGCAAATGGCCATTTACCGCAAAGAAAACCGTCGGTCTGGCTATCAGGGACGCGAACGCAGATATCCGCATTGCGGGCCTACGTGCTGCCGGTGAATCAAAGCATTTGGATGTAATCTCTTATATTAAAACGTTATCCAAAGATCCCGACGCACAAGTACGCCGAGAATGTGCATTGTTGCTACACCATAATCCTTCACCGGAGGCGCCCGCATTATGGGCTACGCTTGCGCAGCAATACGACGGCAAAGACCGCTGGTACCTCGAAGCACTGGGCATCGGCGCCGATGCCCAATGGGACCCGTTCTTCAACGCATGGCTGGAAAAAGCCGGCGCCAATCCGATTGCTACACAGGCAGGCAAGGACATTGTGTGGCGTTCGCGGGGAAAAGAATCGGTCCGGTTGCTCGCTTCTCTTGCGGGCGACCCGACAGTTGACCTGAAAAACCGTCTGCGGTATTTCCGTGCATTTGATTTTAATTCGGCCGGTCGCGAAAAGTCGCTGGCATTGCTGAAACTCATGAACGGCTCCGGCCCCGACCAAGGCAAGGTGAACGAGCTGGCTATGCGGCACCTCGAACCGGCATTTGTAAAGCAGAATCCGGAAGCAATGGCCGCATTGAAAAAAATGCTCGACGCCACCTATGGCACTCCTTCTTACCTCGAACTGGTTGGGAAATACGAACTGGTATCCGAAAATCCGCGGCTTCTGGCATTGGTACAGCAGCAACCGACCAACCGCATCGGATCGGGTGCGGCGTCGCAACTCATCAAGCAGGGCGGCACGCCGCTGCTTTGGAATGTGGTAAAGGGAGCGGATCAAAGCAAAACCGCAAGCGTTCTGACCGCCCTTAGGCCGGTTAACAGCAAAGAGGCGCTGGATATATTGAAAACCGTGGCCAGCGGCGATAATTATGCGGAAGATCTCCGGATAATTGCTGCCAAGTCGCTCGGTGGTACGATGAGCGGTGAAGATCTGGTGCTTGTGCTGCTGAAAGAGGGGAAACTGAACGGTGAGGTAAAAATCGCTGCGGTTCAGGGTTTGAATGGTGCGTGGCGCAAATCGGTGAAGCTCGAAGCGGCTAAATATCTCGACGGAGCCACGGTTGCCGCCAAAAAGCACCCGGAAATCAAAGACCTGGTGAATATGAAGGGTGATGCGCTAAAAGGCAAGCAGGTATTTACGTCTTACTGCTCGGTATGCCACCAGGTCAACGGCGAGGGAATGGATTTCGGTCCCAAGCTCTCCGAGATCGGCAGCAAATTGCCGAAGGAAGCACAATATGCCGCTATTTTTGATCCAAGCGCGGGGATTGGCTTTGGCTACGAAGGTTTTGAGGTAACACTGAAAGACGGTACCACAGTATCGGGCATTGTTTCCAGTAAAACGGAAACCGACCTCATTCTCAAGTTCCCCGGCGGCTCGACGCAGGAGTACAAGATGTCGCAGGTTAAATCCATCAAACAACTGAAAGATTCGATGATGCCATCGGGTTTGCAGGATGCGATGAGTACGGAGGAATTGGTGAGTCTGGTGGATTATTTGAGTAATTTGAAGAAGAAATGATAATGGAAAAGGAGCCTTCGGGTTCCTTTTCGTTTCTATTGGTGTTGATTCTCGGTGCGTTTTCCAGCTTCGTGCTCAGCGGGAACTTTTTTCATTTACGACTTGACTTTTCGCTCCGTGCAATCCTTCCTTAAATTTAGTCACCTTTCAACTCCAGAACAATCTGTTTGAAATCGCCAAAAGGTTACATTTCTCCAAAACTCCATTTTATAATTCCCGAAACATCAGGTATTTTTATAACGTTTTTTGAAATCATCTGCATCATCAAAAATTCGTTTTGAAACAATTTCCTATCGTGAGATCTGCGTGGTGTGCTGCGGTTCTTTTTACCTTCCTTTCATTCCCAGGTTTTAGTCAAGTTGTTGATTCGTTGCTGGTTATCGATCCGGATAGCGCCTATGCGGCGTTGTCGGAAACGGAACGGCGCTTTTCGCGTAATGCGGTGGCGGGTTTGCAGGCGGCCGACGGCCTGGAAGCAACGCTATTCGCTTCCGAACCCAATGTGATCAACCCGATTAACATCGACGTCGACCATCGCGGACGTGTGTGGGCGTGCGAAACGTACAATTACCGGCCGGCTATTAACGGTAAATCGGAGCTCGGACAGGGTGACCGCATTGTGATCCTGGAAGACAAAGATGGCGACGGCAAGGTGGATATTACCAAGGTTTTTTATCAGGGGCCGGAACTGAATGCGCCGCTGGGCATTTGGGTAATGGGCAATAAAGCCATTGTTTCGCAAAGCCCTTACGTGTGGCTTTTTACAGATACGAATGGCGACGATAAGGCGGACACGAAAGAAGTTATTTTTAAAGGAATCGGCGGCGTGCAGAACGACGCCGGCGTACATGCATTCGTGTTCGGGCCCGATGGAAAGTTCTATTTCAACTATGGCAATGCAGGACGGCAACTCGTCGACGGGCAGGACCGCCCGTTGCTCGATAAGTATGAAAGGCCGATCGATTTCCGGCAATACAAGCAGGGTGTGGTTTTCCGATGCGAGCAAGATTTTACCAAGGTGGAGATCATGGCCGAAAACTTTCGCAATGGCTGGGAAGTGGCCGTGGACAGCTATGGTACTATGTGGCAATCGGATCAGGAGGAGCCGGGAAATGGGGGCGACCGCGTGTCGTACGTGATGGAGAACGGTAACTTCGGTTATGTGGATGAAATGACAGGCGCGAGCTGGCGACTGAACCGGACCAATCTGGAAGACGAAATCCCCCGCCGCCATTGGCATCAGAACGACCCGGGAGTCGTGCCCAATTTGCTGGAAACCGGATCTGGTTTTCCGATGGGAATCACGGTCTACGAAGGTGACCTGCTGCCACGCCGTTATTGGGACCAGATCCTGCTTGCCGATGCAGGCCAGGGCTATGTAGGCGCATTCCCCGTGCAGAATGACGGAGCAGGTTATAAATCCATGGGTATCTTACCTATTCTGGAAGGCAAGCGCGATAAGTGGTTCAGGCCGACGGACGTCTGTGTAGCTCCCGACGGCTCACTCATTATTTCCGACTGGTATGACCCCACAATCGGCTCTCACAAAATGAAGGACCGTACCCGCGGACGTATCTTTCGCGTCGCCCCTACGGGTACGCCCTATAAAATACCGGTTTTCGACCTTTCGGTACCCGAACAGGCCGTGAAGGCACTACAAAGCCCGAATCTGTCGCAACGTTACCTGGCATGGAATGCCTGCGTAAAGCACGGTTGGGCGGCCGAGCCGTTTCTGGAAGAGCTTTTCAGGCAATACAACGCGAACCCGAAACTGCGTGCGCGCGCGTTGTGGGTGCTGAACCGTATTGAAGGGTTTAACTATCGAAACCTCGATATCGGCTTTCGCGAACTGAACCCCAACCTCCGCATTACCGCCTTGCGTGCGGTCCGCCAGCGTAACAGCGACCCTACCGAATATATCAAGCGCCTCACCTCGGACCGCGACCCGCAGGTACGCCGCGAATGTGCATTGGCCATTAACCACAATCATACCTACGAGGCATTGGACGTGTGGCTCCAATTGGCCAAACAATACAAAGGTAATGACCGTTGGACGGTGGAAGCGCTCAGTATCGGCGCTTATGACCAGTGGGAACGTCTTTTTCCGGCCTGGCTGGAAAGGGCGGGACCGAAGCCCTGGACGACCGACGCCGGCAAGGACATTATCTGGCTGGCGCGAACCCGCAAGGCAATCCCGTATTTGAGCGAACTGGCGGCCGACACGTCCGTGAGTTTCAAAAGCCGGCTGCGGTACTTTCGCTCGTTCGACTTTTTCCATGCCGGTTATGAGAAAACACAGGCATTGCTGAGCGTTTTGAATGTTCCTTCGTCCGATCGCATCGAAGTAAGCAAGCTGGCATTGCTGCATTTGGACAAATCATTCGTGACAAACTCCCAGCAGGGCCTGACCGCACTGAACAAGCTGCTCGACGAAACGTACGGTACCGAGCACTATATCGACCTTATGACCCGCTATGAGTTGGAATCGGAGAATGAAAGGTTGTTGAAACTCGCGTTGGACAAATCCGACGAGGTGATCGGCCGGGATGCCGGAGCATTGCTGCTCGAACAGGCGGGAATCTCCTATGTGACCGGAAAACTGGCAGGTATGAACGATTCGAAAAAATCGGCATTGCTGGCCTCGATTCAGACGGTAGGCAGCTCCGAATCGATTTATCTGCTTCGTTCGACTGTTTTGAATGCCGGTGAATCGATGGCCGTGCGAAAAAGTGCCGCACGTTACCTGGGCGCGAGCTGGCCGGGAGAGGAGGCGGTTGTAAAGCTGCTGACCGGCAACCAGATCGACGGCGAAGTAAAAGAAGCGGCTTTGGAAGGAGTAAAGAACGCTTTCCGGGAGGAGATTAAGGCGCAACTGGCCCCTTACCTGCCAAAACCGCCCGCGGAGGAAGTAGCAACAACGCCTACGGAAGAATCCAAAAGTGGTAAAAAGGAACGTCGGAAACGTAGAAAAAACCGGTAGAATTGAGATTCAAAGGTGATTTTGCGGTAAATTTCCGGACTGTACATCTTTACCATCTGTAACAAAAACACTAAAACATTTATGCTCCGCAGAAATTTTGTAAAATCTACCCTTGGTCTGGCGGGCGCCGCAGTCGCAGCAGGAGATGCATTTGCCTCTGTCCCCACGGCCAGGAACAAGTTTAAGCTTAAATATGCTTCCCACTTCGGAATGTTCCAGAACAGCGCGGGAAAGGATCTGATCGACCAGCTTAAATTTATGGCGGACCAGGGGTTTATGGCATTGGAAGACAACGGTATGATGGGTCGTCCGGTGGAGCAGCAGGAGGCCATCGCGAAGGAAATGAGTCGCCTGGGCATGGAAATGGGCGTGTTTGTTGTCGATAAGGGCGGCAATGGTGCCAACACGCTGGCCGCAGGCAAAAAAGAGTATATCGATATTTTTCTGAATGGCTGTAAAAAGGCCGTGGAAGTGGCGAAGCGCGTGAATGCAAAATGGATGACCGTCGTTCCCGGTGATTTCGAAAGAAACCTGCCGATAGGCGTCCAAACGGGCAACGTGATCGACGCGTTACGCCGCGGTGCGGAAATCCTCGAACCGCACGGGCTGGTTATGGTGCTGGAACCACTCAGCGACTCGCCCAATCTGTTCCTGAGAACGTCGGATCAGACATACGAAATCTGCCGCGCCGTGAACAGCAAATCGTGCAAAATCCTGTACGATATTTACCACATGCAGAAAAACGAAGGCCGCCTGATCTACAATATCGACCAGACGTGGAGCGAGATCGATTACTTCCAGATCGGCGACGAACCTGGCCGCAAGGAACCGACAACCGGCGAGATCAATTACAAAAACGTGTTCAAATACATTTACGACCGCAGCAAGAAGGAAGGCAAGTCGTTCATTATGGGTATGGAGCACGGTAATTCCAAACCAGGCAAAGAAGGAGAAGAAGCACTGATTAAGGCTTATGTGGAGAGTGATAGCTTTGCGATATGAGGGCTATAAGCAATAGGCTGTAAGCTTTAGGCTGTATGCAGTAAATTGTAAGCGATAGCTTTTAATATAAAAAACCGGGAGCATAATAGTCCCGGTTTTTTTGTAAAAGCTTAAAGCTTATAGCCTAAAGCTTACAGCTTAAAACTCACAGCCATTAAAGAACCACCACCGAATTCTCGGTAGCTTCTACGCCGGCAGGGACGTATTTGTCTGCTGCCCAGTCGTTTTCCCACTTTTCGCCGTCGAGGATGTAGCGGAACTGGTATTCGCCGGCGCTCAGTTCGAGGCTGGTTTTGAATGAACCGTCTTTCTGTTTTTTCAATGCGATGGCTTCTTCCGGGTTCCAGCCGTTGAATTCGCCTACAAGGGCAACCTTCTTCGCTTCCGGCGCGGCCTCAGCAGGAACGGTAAACGTTACTTTGTAAACAGATTTACTTTTTACAAACTGTTTTGTTAATGCCATAATTGGTAGTGTTAATTGGTTGATGGTTCAAAGATACAATCAAAAATTATTCAAGTCAATGAATATCAATATGCTAAATGATTTTCATCTTTGAAAAATTATATAATAACATATCATGCGACATTTTGGCTATTATACCGCCTGACTATCGTAGCGTATAACGGAGACCAAAAAATGCCCTGATACCCTGATTAGGCGCATAAACGTAAGAAGGATCGAACGTCATCCGGTAAGGATTGTCGGGCGTTGCAACGACCTGTCCCTGTTCGTCAAATTTGACGTTTTTGTCGAACGGATCGTGGGCGCGGGCGATCGAGTTGGCGGGAGGCGTGAAGTTGAGCAGGTTTTTAACCCCTCCGTAAATTTCCAGTCCATTGTTGAATTTTTTGGTGAGCTGGATGTTCTGCAAAGACCATACCGGCGAAGTCGGAGCACGGGGGTCGTCCTCGCTGAGGAGGGGTAACCGCATAGGGCCATAAATGTTGCCGGTGTAGTCGAATGAGAGGCCGGCTTTCTGGATTTCATAGGAAACCGACCAGGTTCCGGTGAACTTTTCGGTCAGTACCGGCCTGAAACGCACACCATTTTCTTTCTGGAAATTATCCATGTAAGTCGCGCCGGCGATAATTTTAAGCGGGAATGGGAAGTTGAAGTCCAGATTGACGCTTACGCCTTTGGAAACTGCGTAGCCGTCGAGGTTATCGTAAATGATTTCATTTGGATTGGTGTCGTAATCGGGAAGGATGCGGTTGGTAAAGTGGGTATAAAATACCGAAGCGTCGATTCCGATAAACGAATTGCCCGTTACAATTTTCTTGACGAGGTTGATATTCGAATTCCAGCTCTGTTCGGGTTTTAATGCTTCCTTCAAAATCACTTCGCGCGAACCGGTCAATGCGGCGTGGTCCTCGGTAAACAGGTTCACAATGCGAAAGCCGCGGCCTACGTTCAGGCGCACCACGTCGGTTTGGTTGAACTTGTGTTTATAGGCAGCCCTGGGAGTGAAAATGCTTCCATGACGGCTGTTGTAGTCGTAACGCGCACCCAGCAAAATCGAATGCCGGCCGGTTTTGATCTCGTCCTGGATAAATATACCGGGCAGGTAAATCTTGTCGGCGTGATCTTGTCCGTCGGCATAGCGTGTTGCGGGAGTGTTGTCATTGTAAAATGTATACCGGAACGGCGTTCCCATCAGCAGGCTATGCTTCCCAACTTCCTTGTCCCACAGAAACTGCGCGAATGCGATCTTCTGGTCGGCGACGAACGGGACATTGCCATAAGCGGAGTTCTGATTGTGTGAACTGAATGAATATTGCAGCGTCACCTTTTTCAGCCATCGGGAACTGGTAATTCCCGAGCAGTTCGAAACGTTTGGTATAAATGCTCTCGCCATAAATCTGGTCGCCGCCGCGGTACGAACGGTTCCATTGCATTTGTCCGCCCCAGCGGTCTTCATAGTAATAGCGCGCCGCAATGTTGGCTTGCCGGTTGTTTTTGAGGTTGAACGACCATTTATTGAAAACCGAAATCCGGTTTTGGAGCGTCAGGTCGGTAAAGCCGTCCCCGTTATGGTCCGCGGGATTCTGGTAATTAAAATAATTGATACCCACCAATGCACTGCTTTTCTCGCCCGGCGTAAATTTGACACCTAAATCCACATTGTAATCGCGCCAGGTAGTACTGAAAACATCCGCGGAAAGTACCGGGGCTTTGGACGGATTTTTAGTGATGATGTTGATCAGACCGCCCACCGCTTCCGAACCGTACAGTGTAGACGCAGGCCCTTTCACGATCTCGACGCGCTCGATCAGGCTGTTGGGGATGCCGGAAAGGCCATAAACCGTCGAAAGCCCGCTCACCATCGGCATACCGTCGATAAGCACCATCGTATACGGGCCTTCCAGGCCATTAATGTGGATATCGCCGGTATTACATACGTTACAATTGAGCTGGGGGCGCACGCCATTTACATAGCTAAGTCCCTCGAAAATGCTTGGGACAGGGTTTTTGTAAATGAATTTGGAGGTGATAATGTCCACAGGTACCGGACTGTCGAGCTTCGAAACTTCCTTCATCGTGCCGGTTACGACCACCTCGTCCAATGCATTCGCCCCGGATTGCATCCGGAAATTCCTGACCGTGTTACGCTCTATCTTCAGGTTTTTCTCCGTGATGGTCGGCATCGATACAAAACTGACTTTCACCGTGTATGTGCCCTTGGGAATGCCGGAAATGCGGTAATTCCCGGCGGTGTCGGCCGTAGTACCGGTTTTTAATTCCTGAATGTACACCGAAGCACCAAAGGCCGCCTCGGCTTCCCCTTCAAGCGATATCTTCCCTGATAGCGTAAATTGGGCGAATGCGTTGGGGGCGAAGAAGCTGAACAGCAAGAGTATGCGTATTTTCATAGCGCGGCCGAATTATAAATTTTCTTACATCTGAATATAAATTTAGACAAACCTAAAAATAAAACTTGATATATGAAAATTAAAAATTCGGTTACTTTTCATTTTTGGGGAAACTATCTGCGGTATGGTAGTGGTTAAAGCTACTGTGAATGCAGATTTTATATAACCAATTTCTACTCACTATGCTCAAAAGGTTTCTGAAACCGATTAAATTGCCCGCGTCGGTCGACTGGGCGGTGCTCATTCTCCGGATCGGCGTTTCATGCCTCATGCTCACGCACGGCTATGCGAAGCTGACCGGCTTCCTCAGCGGCGACCATTCTTTCGCCGACCCGATCGGGATAGGCGAGGAATTTTCCTATTTCCTGACTATCTGCGCCGAATTCGGCTGCTCGATCCTCGTTATCCTCGGCCTGGGTACCCGTTTGGCGCTCATACCGCTCATTTTTACCATGTGTGTGGTAGTATTCATCGTGCATGCGAGGGATGCATTCGATATGAAGGAGCATGGCCTGCAGTTCCTTTTCGCTTACATCGCATTATTTCTTACCGGGCCAGGCCGGTTTTCGATCGACAGCAAATTGTACCGGTAGGAACGGATGCTTCTTCAAACAAAATGCCTTCCGTCCGGAAGGCATTTTGTTTGAAAGCTATTGCGACCACTTGGTTGGCTGGCGGTCCCAGCGGTGAGCTTTCATCCGTTCGGCCACGGCGGCGTCGAGCTTTTTGCCGTCGCTGACAGCCACATTCGCGCGCACGTGTGGGAGCTTACGCATGCCCGGAATGGTTGTGTGCACGTCGGGATTGTTGAGGATAAAACGCAATGCGAGTTCGGGCATCGTCATGCCCTCCGGGATATCGGCGCGCAAAGCCTCGGCGTGGTCTACGCTCGCATTGAGGTTCTCGGGGACGAAATACGTCGAGCGCCAGTCGTCGGCCGGGAACGTGGTTTCTTTCGTCAATGTGCCGGTAAGCGTCCCCTCGTCGAAAGGCACGCGGGCGATCACGCCGATATCGAGCTTCCGGCATAGCGGGAAGAGGTTATCTTCCGGAGCCTGGTCAAAGATATTGTAGATCACCTGGACCGCGTCGATCAGGCCTGTTTCGAGCGTTTTCAATGCGTTATCCGGTTCCCAACGGTTGATACTGATGCCCCAGGCGGCCACTTTCCCGTCTTTCGTCAGTTTTTGAACGGCTTCCTTCCATTCGTCTTCCTGCGCCCAGGCATCTTCCCACACGTGAAATTGCAGCAGGTCTATCTGTTCGAGGCCCAGATTTTGAAGGCTTTTCTCCGTGTATTCGACAATGTAATCGGCCGGAAATACGTCTTTTAATGCATATTCGGGGCGCGACGGCCATTTGCGGTTTTTCGGCGGGATTTTCGTAGCCGCATAGAGTTTTTTGCCGGGGTTCCGCTTGATAAGGTCGCCAAGAATGCGCTCGCTCAGTCCCTCGCCGTATCCCCAGGCCGTATCGAAAAAGTTCACACCCGATTCGACGGCCAGATCGAGGGAGTCGTCCGTTTCCTTGCGGTCGGAGCCGGTCCAGCCCGCGAGTCCCCACATTCCATAACCTATTTCGCTGATTTCCCAGTCGGTTCGTCCAAAACGACGTTTTTGCATTGTAATCTGATTTTAGTGTTAGACCAATAAAGAACTTCTGTGCAGTTATTTAATATAGAACGGATACCTTTGCAAGACTTTTTTTATTAATGAGCTTTCTCGGCATCGTTCCTCAAAAATAGGGTTTAAGTGAAAGAAAAAGGGTTGATTAATGCATTGTTGATGACAGTCAAAAGAATTGCCGGAATTGTGTTGGTGATCTGTATTGCAGGTTTGACAAACCGGAGTGAATCTTCCGATAAAATTGCAGAATACTGCCGGACTTTCCATCAGATCCAGATTGACATTCGCGACGGTGCGATCACACCCGATTCGGCCCGTGCCGCATTTGGCACGGTAATGCGGGCTATCAGGGCCGAATTCAGGCGGGATACCTGCCGCGCGGTCGATTCTTCCTATTTTGTTTACCCCGTCAGATCGTATACGCCGAGGGAGTCGGTCGGGTCGAGAGGCCGGGGGTACCGCCCCGACGGCTTCGATCTTTTCGACAGGGATGTCACGGGCAGCCATCCCGCACAGGACCTTTTTGTGAGGGACAAAGACCAGGACGTGCTCGACGACCGTACCTGGAAGCCCATCGATGTGCTTGCGTTTACATCCGGGTTAGTGGTGGCTACCGAAACGAGCTGGAAATACGACAGCGAGTTCCGCGGCGGTAACTGGATCTGGATTTACGACCCGTGTCTCGACGGACTTTTTTACTACGCGCATAACAACATCGTGGAAGTGCAGCCGGGGCAATGGGTGAATGCGGGAGACAAAATCTCGGAAATGGGGCGTACCGGCTATAATGCCTATCAGAAGCGCTCGCCCACGCATTTGCATCTCATGTACCTGCAACTCGACGCGGACGGGCTGCCCATTCCCGCCAACACCTACGAATGGCTGAAACAGTCGGCCGTAAAAGACAGTTTTGGAGAAGAATAATTGGTATAAAAGTAGATATTCAATATATTGTACTTCACTCCATTACTATTCCTTAAACAAACTTTTATGAACAACCGTCGTTCTTTTTTCCGGAAGAGTGCCGCTTTGGGTATGGGCGCTTTCGGGATCAACAGCCTTTTCAGCCAGTTGCATGCAGCGCAATTCCTCGAAGCCGAAAAGTGCTGGAACCCTGCCAGTGAAAGCAATGAAGAATACTGGTCGGTAATCCAGGACGCATATACAGCCAGCAAAAGCGAGGTTATTATCCTCAACAACGGCGGTGTATCGCCCTCGCCGATTGTGGTGCAGGAAGCTTTGGATAAATACAACAAAGCGGCGGCGCAGGGGCCGTCCTATTACATGTGGCGTATTATGGACAAAGGCCGGGAACCGCTCCGGCAGCGCCTGGCGAAACTCGCCGGTACCGACGCGGAGGAGATCGCAATCAACCGCAATGCGACCGAGGCGTTGAATACCATTATTTTCGGCTTGCCGCTCGAAAAAGGCGACGAGGTGATCGGTACCCTGCAGGATTACCCGAACATGGTGCAGGCCTGGAAACAACGCCAGATGCGCGACGGCGTGGTTTACAAGCAGCTTTCTTTTGATTTCCCCATCGAAAATGACGAGCAGATCGTGAAAGCCTACGCCGATGCGATCACGCCGAGGACTAAAATCATCCACGTGACGCATATCATCAACTGGGTGGGACAGATCATGCCGGTGAAGAAAATAGCGCAGATGGCACATGCCAAAGGCATCGAGGTGGTTTGCGACGGTGCGCATACATTCGGCCTGCTGGATTATAAAATCCCCGACCTGGAATGCGATTACTTTGGCACCAGTCTGCACAAATTCCTCAGTGCCCCGGTCGGCAGCGGGATGATGTGGATTAAGAAGGACAAAATCGGGAAGATATGGCCGCTGCTTTGCAATAGCGAGCCGAAAAGCGGTAATATCCGCAAATTTGAAACGCTTGGCACAAGGAGTTTCCCGATTGAACAGGCCATTGGCGAGGCGATCAACTTCCAGGAGGCGATCGGTAACAAACGCAAACAGGACCGGATCCATTACCTGAAAAAATACTGGGCCGAGAAAGCCGCGCAAATCCCGGGCGTAAAGATCCATACATCCCTGAAACCGGAGTTCTCATGCGCAATCGCGGGTGTGAGCATCGAGGGCATGAAACCGGAAGAGCTGGACGGCAAACTGATGAAGGATTACCGGATTCACACCGTAGGGATCAATTGGGAAAATATCCACTGCGTGCGCGTAACCCCACATGTGTACACGAAGCTCAGCGACCTCGATAAGCTGGTCGACGCAATAGACAAGATCGCTAAAAAAAGTCTGATCTTTTAAAACATTCATGTGCAACGGGCATAGTCGGGTTAACTGCCGGCTATGCCCGAATTTTTTTGCCGCTCGTAAATGCTAACGCAATCATATCAGCCGGAAGAACCATTGGCACGATTCATTCCGCCCCGACCGCCGCAATGCATTACTTTTGAAAAATCCTCAACAGAAAACCAACACTATGACACAGTTACGGAAAGGTTCTTTTATCAGAAAGGTAAAAGATATCAGTATAGGTGGCGCGTTGGCGCTGGCGCTGTTGGCAGGGACGGGGCTTGTTTCCTGTTCTTCCAACAACGACGAATCGGATTACAGCTACGAAGAAACATCCTATGGAAAGGGTATTCGCTCGCACATTAAGGAGGTCAGCCCCGGCGAATTCAGGATCGTTAGTGAGGAAAGCGTTGCCGCCGACAGCTCTATGGCGATCGTTTCCTATCTCGACGGCCATAAAGACACATTGAACCCAACGGCTGCCAAAGCGTTGATTGACCAGGAAATTCGCTCCAATCCGCACGTCGGGTACCATAGCGGACTTTCGAGCATGCTGCTCTATGGCGGCATGGGCTATTTCCTCGGCCGACTGTCGGGCAATTCTTATATGAATACCTACCGCGACAGGGATATGGAACGGAGCAGGGCATTTTATGCCAGTCCGGGCGCGTGGGCGAGCGCACGCAGCGCGGTACGGGACGTCGACGCATCCCGTTCCGTGCGGACGGTGACGGCGAGGCCATCAGGCGGACGTAAAGGTTTTTTTGGAAGGTCGTCGGGCAGAAGCGGTGGCTGAAATTAGCGTTTATGAGTTTAGAGTTTATGAGTTAGTGAGTAAAAGCTGGAGTTTGGTCACGCTTCCTCTTGTTAACTTAAAAGTCAGGGCTAAATTTTAAACCTCGAACTCATAAACTCCTGAGCTACCGAACCCTGAACTCTCAACTTCAAAAGTAACGATGGTAAAACTGAAATCTCTGCCTAATCCCCCGCAAGCCGCATTGGAAAAAGCGGGCTGGGACTGGGCGCTGGGTACCGATACGACGCCCTACGTAGTAAACGATATGGTGACGGTGAGCGAGCAACAGGCTGAAAGCTACTACGAAGCAGCCGCTACCTTATATGATATGCTGATCGAAGCGGGGCAATATGCCATCGATCACGATCTTTATAAGGAAATGGGCATTCCTGAAAATCTGGTGGAACTCATCAAGCTCTCGTGGAGCGACGACCGCCAGATTCATTTATACGGGCGTTTCGATCTCGCAGGCGGTTTTGACGACGAGCCCATCAAACTTATCGAATTCAATGCCGACACCGCCACTTGCATTCCTGAAACGGCCGTTGTACAATGGGCCCACCTGCGCATGAATGGCATGGACGAGTCGCAGCAGTTTAATACGTTGTTCGAAACGCTCGTAGGGCAATTTGTTTATTTGAAAGAGGAAAACAGTGATCTGTCGCCGTCGATACTGTTTTCAACCATGCGCGGCTACCCGGAAGACGACACAAATGTGGCCGTACTGATGGAAGCAGCAAAAGAAGCGGGTCTCGACGTGGAATTTGCTTATATCGACGAGGTTGAGTTTTCGAACGGAGAAGGGATTTTTTACCAGGAACGTGAGCACGGCCATTTTGTACGGTTTGATTTCTGGTTCAAGCTGATACCGTGGGAGTACATCGGCTCCGACGAGCCCGACTTGGCGTCGATGCTGACGGAGATCGTCAAAAACCGGAAAGCGCTGGTTCTGAACCCTGCTTACACCTTGCTGTTCCAGTCGAAATACATTCTCAAAATCCTGTGGGATCTTTACCCGTACCATCCTTTGCTGCTACAAACGGAACGATACATGCTGCCGCACAAGAAATCGGTGAGTAAAGTACTCCTAGGCAGGGAGGGCGCGAATGTTACGATCCACGACAAAGGCGGTGAAATTCTCGAAACCGCGGCCGGCGAATACGACGGCCAGCCCCGTATTTACCAGGAGTATGTCGCCTTGCCTACCGACGCCCGGGGTAATACTTATCAGGCTGGTATATTTTTCGCCGGCGAGGCGTGCGGGCTCGGATTCAGGAGGGGTGGGAAGATATTGGACAACACCGCGCAGTTTGTGGGGCACGTTATCGATTAGTGAATACGTAATTTTACTTGCCTCTGAATCAAAAAGTTACCGTATGCTCATTGAATTTGCCGTTTACTAATCGAATTGCTGAAATGTGCGTACAGCCAGCGAAGTTTGTGAAGGTTTTAGAAGCGCCGCTGGTACGGAAGTTTTAAAAGAAAAAACCTGGTCAGCAGTCCGACATATTCACGATCCTTAATACTTAGAGAAATTAGTCATGATTCACGAAAAAATTTTTCAACTAAAAAGCGGCCGGGAGGTCAAGGTGGTCATTAAAAGCTACTTCCTTCACGACAGCCCGCAACGCGACATGGAATGCGAGATACTGATCCGCGAGCCGAAAGAGAAATACTTCCGCACCCCGATCGGGATCAACCATCCGCAATACTGGAAAATGAAACGGTCGAGCGCACAACAGGCCAAGGCACTTCTGATGGAATACAGCGGTATTACGCAAAGGCATATTAACCAGGCTATTTCGGAATTTAATCAAATACTAAGTTATCCGCCTACACACATTGGATTGCAATTTGAGAATGAACTGGTGTAAGGAGGACTAGGCTTTCATTATCATCAGGTGAAGTAAGGAATATACGCACACACTGGCCACCGGGCGCGGCAGGACTTGAAAGTTCAGCCGCCGCCCGGTTTTGTTTTAAGCCCCATCGTCGTCGTTAATATGATCGAAAGTGGTTAACGACTCGCATGGAAAATCCGGGTTGTTGGAAACAACCCCGTTAAAAAGCGTGATAAAAAACCTTAAAAAAGGTACATTTAATCCCGGCAACTATCTTCACCAATAAACCAGCTGGTAAAATGAACACTTTCGAAAATCAGGTGGCCGTCATAACCGGGGCTGCGTCCGGCCTTGGCCTGGTGATCGCCCATAAATTGCTGAACGAGGGAGCCCGCGTAGGCCTTCTGGATCTGAATGAGAAAGCATTGAACGAGGAATTTGTAGGCAATGCAACGCATGAAGAGTTGATCGGTGTGGATGTTACCGATGAAGGGCTTGTCGCCAAAGCGGTACAACGGGTGGTGGAACGGTTTGGAAAAATAGATATACTCATCAATTGTGCGGGGATTACGGGCACTACCAACATCAAAAGCCACGAGGTGGATGCGGTCAATTTGCAAAAGGTGTTCAATGTCAATTTTATGAGCAGTTTTTATACCGCTAAGGCGGTGTTACCGTATATGCTTCGAAATAATTACGGGCGTATTCTGCACGTCGCGTCGATCGCCGGGAAAGAGGGGAATGCGGGTATGCTGGCGTATTCGGCTTCGAAAGCCGCGGTGATCGGGATGGCAAAAGTGCAGGGTAAGGAATACGCCGAAACAGGGGTTACGGTGAATGCGCTGGCCCCCGCGGTTATTCAGACTCCCCTGGTAGACGCCATGCCCGAAGCGCAGGTCAAGTATATGACCGACAAGATTCCGATGAAGCGGTGCGGCACCCTCGAAGAGGCCGCAAATATGGCTGCATTTATCGTTTCTGCCGAAAACAGTTTTACTACCGGATTCACTTTCGACCTGTCGGGAGGAAGGGCGACATATTGAACTCAATTGGCCCAAGGGAGAAAGGTCGGTGGCGAATCGCTCCTGCTCTGCCGGTTCCGGGAGCCCATGACGGCGTAGGACACTTACGATTGCTTTTCGAGCTCAATAAAATCCTGGCGCGCGGGCGTAAAGCAATCGATTACCTTGCATTGCGTATGCGCTACGGCGGAATGCGGTGCGTGCGGCGGAATGTGGGCGGTCATGCCCGGTGTAAGCAGCATCGTTTCGCCATCGACGGTAAATTCCAGTTCCCCTTCAAGCACATGGCACCATTGCTCGTGGAAATGGCTGTGTTCCGGCAGTACCGTCCCGGCGTCGATCGTGAAATGCCCGAAAGTCTGCTGCTCGGAGTGGCCCAGCGTCCCATAGATCCCGTCCCAGATTTTGACTACTTTATTGGTTTTGAAATTGACGAAAGGCATTGCGAAATGAATTTGAAGGCTATTTGAAAATGGTAAAAGTAGTCTTTACTGTAATGCGTTGTGTAGATATTTTTGCTTTTTCCGGCATAAAGCCGAGTTTTTCCGGGTTGTCGCGACGAGCGCCGAGAAGGTCGCGTCCATAGTCCGCCATTAATGCAAACCTCCGCCATTTGATTCCGGCAACTGCCGAAGCAACCGGTAACACCCGATCATAACCGAATGCATCCCGGATTATCACTTTTTCCTCATAAAAAGGATGTTCGACGGCAACCAGAAATTTTTCGACCCCTGCTTTCGCTTCTATGAAAAATTTAAACTTAGATCGGGGATTGATATACGATCTTATTCCGCTCTCGGCCCGCCCGTGATGGTGGGTTTCGCGCGCATACCAGAAACCCGAGTCGTACCATTGACTGAAAAGATCTGGTAGAATGTCCGTTTGGTGATAGGTCAGTTGTACGAGCCCGGAAAACCTTGGACTGAAATGCCTTTCAATCCAAACGCCTGACCCCCAGACATAGTTGGATTTAAAGTGAGATATGTAACCACCGCCGTCGTCTTTAAATTTTCGGGAATCTTCATAATAGTTTCGGTGGTAGTAGGTGCGGCCAAGGTCTGCTGTAATACCAGATTCCCATTTAGAAACATTTTGTGCAGCCAATTCGCCGGACAGGCAGGGTATGCCAATAGTAATGATAATTGTCAGTAACGTTTTCATAGCTTATAGTTTGGGTTTAATGTTCAAAAGACGATGGACTTTCGTCGCGATTAGTCTGGTTCTGCAAAGTGGTTTGACCGGCTGGCACATCTGCGCCAGCCGAATCCAAATGAGCAATCCTTTACTTTAAAATGACAGTCCTGATGGACGTGCTGCCGTTTTCTCCTTTTAATTGTACCAGGTAAGTACCGGAGTGGATATTTGACAGTGAAACCTTTTGATGGTAAATCCCTTCGCCGGAGAACGTCTGTTTAAAATGCACATTACCCCGCATATCCACCACGGATAGCTCCGTTTTTTCTCCTTTGTTCAGATAGAAGGAAACTTCGAATTGTCCCGAATTTGGATTGGGAGAGACAAAAAGACCGGTTGCCGGTTTGGCTTCCAGTTCATCGGCACTCATCCTGGCGTTGGCGTTGCTATTAACGCAGATGCGGTCCTGCCGGCAACTACCGCCACCAGCTCCCTGAATGCGGATAGTATTGCTGCCCGCGGTCAGGTTGACGGCAAACGTTTGTTCCGCCCAAACGATGTTCCAGGAACCGGAGTTAGGCAGGTTAATGGTTTGAGTACTTCCTCCATTCACCTGCACAGCTATCGTGGGCGCAGCGGAAGAGTAATAGCGGAGTTTTACATAGTAAGTACCGGCTGTGGGAACATTTGTAATGGCGTAGTCGACATAGTGATTGCCGTTGTTCTCCTCGCCGCGCGTCTGGCCGTTCGAGGCATTCGGGTCGCTGGTTATGGCTCCCGTGCCGGGCGATGATTCGGATTCTTTGCATTGACTAAAATTGGGAGAGCCACTCACGGTTACCGTCACCGCCGCCTGGCTGCTCGTACAGCCGTTAGCAGTGCAGGTGGCGTAATAGGTCGTGGTCGATGCCGGGGCTACATTCACGGAACTGTTGTTGCCCAGGCCGTTGGACCAGGTAATGGTCCCGTTGCAATTAGATGCCGAAAGCGTGCTGGATGCCCCGGCATTAATGGTCGAAGGACTGGCACTTACGGAAGGCGGGTTCGGCGGATTGCACCCGCTCCCGCCGGTGACGCAAATCCTGTCCTGCCGGCAGCTTCCGCCGCCGATACCTTGAATTTTAATGGTATTGTTGCCTGCGTTGAGGTTAACATTGAAGGACTGTTCCGCCCATACGATATTCCATGAGCCCGAATTGGCCAGATTGACCGTCTGCCCGCCGCCTCCGTTGACACTCACGCTCACCACCGGTGCGCTCGACGAATAATACCGGAGTTTGACAGCGTAAACCCCATTGGAAGGAACTCCCGTAACCACATAATCGACATAATGATTATTGTTGTTCTCGGCGCCGCGCGTCTGTCCGTTGGAAGCATTTGGGTCGCTGGTGACCGGACCGTTGCCATTTGCATTTTCCGATTCGATGCAGGCATTCAGGGCGCCTCCGCTGCTGACATTGATGCTGGTTGTGGCAGTTTTGGAATTACACCCGTTTCTGGTAGCGGTGACCGTGTAGGTGTAGCTGCCGGCCGCGCCGGGCGCATTGATATTAAGCGGGGAGGTACTGCCATTGACCCCGTTGCCGCTCCATGCGTAGGAAACGCTGCCGCAATCGCCGCCAGAACAACTGTAAAGCAGCTGCAAACCCTGGCCAGGCGTGGGGTTGCCGTTGCTGTTGGACGCCGACACATTGAAGTTACAGCTGTTTTGGGTTGTGAGATTGAGCGGGGCAACATTCAACAGGCAGCCGTTTTTAATTGTGCTTACATTGTAGGTATATGCCCCCGGTGCGGCAGGTGCGTTAATCGTGATGGATTTGCCATTTTGCGAAATGCTATTGCCGGTCCATTGAAAGCTGTTGATGTGCGCACATCCGGAACCGGAACAGTTGGCGTTGAGCGTTACCGGAGCTCCGCACGCGGGCGAGGCTGGCGAGGCGCTGGTTGTGATCGTAAAGTTGCAGTCGGTACAAGGCGTAATATGTGAAATCCCAACCAGCGTCCACGCGTAGGCAGCCTGCCGGGCGATGTCGGAGCAGGCACCATACGCGTCGATCGCACCTTGTATGGTTGCCTCGGCGGCATCGTAGTAAGTAGAATTGGAATGCAGGTAGAATAACATGGCCCGGTACACTACCTTCGCGGGTTTCGCATAATCCAGAGCTGTGCCCGTGGGGCCGCCTGTTCGCATGTACCAGTACCATTTGTTCATGACGCCGCTGTTGCGGTGGACGCCGCCGTTGTCGGAAGGATCGTTTGTAGGAAGCCAGTCGGGGCCTAGATAGGTATCGGGTTGAGCATGGCCGGCGTTACCCCAGTTTGGAAAGGATTGTTGAGGATTTGACATATTTCTTAATTGATCGGCGTCCTCGGCAATACCATAATTACCATTTGGCCCCAAGAGGTGAAATTCAAGAGTAGCCCCCATTATATCTGAAATGGATTCATTAATTGCCCCTGACTCTCCCTGATATGCCAATTTGGCCGTCTTTTGGGTTAGCGCATGAGCATGTTCATGCCCGAAAATATCCATAGTAACTAGGCTATTTAAGTTGGGAGCAAGCCCAAATCTAACAAGTTCTAAACCGTCCCATTGTGCATCCGCAAAATCCCACTCCACTAAAACCCTCGGGTATGACCCGTTTCCGTCATACCCATTTCTCAGAAACAACAATTGATACATTTCGTAATTTTTTTTGTGCTAGCCAATGAGCAGTCGTCGCATTGTGATTGCTATTCACCCAGTTGGTACTGGGGTTGAATACGTCAGGATTGGAGTTCCATTGGCCGGTATGATTGAGATCGATCCGTGTGTTTAATTTGTTGTTATAGGCGCTTAACCTGTACTGAGCGCCCACCTGCTCAGTTTCGAAAGAGAGGGTGGAGTGTCCATTCAAGTATCGACTGTAATTGGGTATCATTGTGGATGCGACCCAGGGTTTGTGGAAATTCAATCCTGGTCTCGGATATTCCGCATTTGATGTTTCGCGATGCGGTCCTGCGAAACAGCTCATGAAGAGAGGCACCTTTTTCAGTATACTTCCTGTCCTGGCATCCACGTATACGCGGTAAGGCTCCTGGATCTTCTCCGATTTTAGGTCGAATACCCACGCTAGCCGATAACTTTCTTTCAGGAAATGCTCATCCTTTCGGGCCAGGGTCAATGAGCCGGTCGGAAGGGTATTGCCGTCAAAATCATTCTGCGTAAGTCCTTGCTCGTCCAGCGCGGTTTGCAGAGCGACGGCTGCATCAATTGCCCCGGTCACGTCTATATCCAGCCCGGCCACAATCCGTCCATGCGCGGTTTTTAATACATTTTCGATGGAATGTAGGCTGAACTCGTTGCCGTCCACCGGTATATTCTTGTAATACAATTGAAAAAGCTGATGCCGAAAAACCAGCTTCGTTTCTTCCGGTGTTTCTGTTTCTTCCTTAATCGCTTTCAGCTCATAGCCTTCTGACAAGCCCAGGTTCATCGCATAGCGCATGATGAAGGTATCTGGTGATACGTGTAAAGCTGGATCATCTTTCAAAAACAGCCAACCGTGGTCTGTCATCCTGCTAAAAAGCGAATCAAATTTGGCATCCCGATGACTCCGGTAATAGGCTTCGTATAGAGGCTGAGCTAAGGCAGAGTTAGCTAATACTGCGAAAAATACGCAGAGGGCGGTTTTAAAAAGTGTTTTCATACTCAGTATGTGTTTTAGTTGATTTTTTCGACTTTGTCTATGTAAAGAGCGAGGATGGCCATATCGAAATATTTCTCTCCATTCCAATCCAACAGTTTTCCGGAAACCCTATATGGAAAAGAATTGGGTTCCTCCTTGTCTCCATCATACGTATGCGGAAAACCCGCGAGTTTGTGTATAGACTTCTCGCAGACGCGAGCGATATTGACCCGATATCCGTCGCGGGTCTTATTGGGGAATTTCCGAGTAAACCGGACGAAATAGAACACGTCATGAGGAGGTCCCGTTAGTGCTACGGGTTCGTCGACTATGTACTCGACATAGTCAAACGAATAAGGATTACAACACGAAGCATCCCTGCATTCGGGATCAGGCTTATCGCGTTTGCAATTGAAAATAACCAGGAAGAACAATGCACTGGCGCAGGAAATCACTTTTCTTTTCATGTGTTAGGTGTGTTTTAATTGATTTTTTCGATTTTGTCTATGTACAGTGTTAAGATTGGAAGGTCTGCAAGCTTTTCCTGAGTCCAATCCACGAGTTTGCCGGATACACGATATGGAAATGAATCCGGCCCGGCTTTGCTTTTATGTGTCAATGGAAATCCTTCAATTTTAAAAAGAGATTTTTCGCAGATCCCCGATCTGTCTGCGACATAGCCTTCACGTAGAGGTCGACTGGGAAACTTTCTTGAAAAATTAAAGGAGTAGTTGGAGAAATAAGGCGGACCTGTCAACGATGCAGGTTCGTCTTGGATGTACTCAACATACGCATTGAAAAACGGATTACAACACGAAGCATCTCGACACTCCGGATCAGGCTTATCGCGCTTGCAATTGAAAACGGCCAGGAAAAACAATGCGCTGGCGCAGGAGATTAATGTTCTTTTCATAACTCTAAGTGTGTTTTAGTTGATTTTCTCAATCTTGTCGATGTACAAAATGAAGTAGGGTAGATACACTATATCTCCCGATTCGGAGATCAGGAGCTTACCTGATACACGGTAGGGAAAAGAATCCGGCGTAGCCTTGCTTTTATGTGTAAGTGGAAACCCCTCAATTTTGTAAAGTGATTTTTGGCAAATGCTAGCCTGGCCACGCGGAAATTCTGCACCGCCCGCATAAGTCGATAACTGTTTTTTAAATCGAACGTAATACACTGGAAAGTAAGGAGGGCCAGTTAATGACACCAGCTCATCCTGAATGTATCGTACATACTCCCAGGGATATCCGCAACACGAAGCATCCCGACATTCCGGATCAGGCTTATCGCGTTCACAACTGAAAACAGTCAGGAAAAACAATGCGCTGGCGCAGGAAATCATTTTTCTTTTCATGCTAAAAGTGTGTTAAGGTTAAAATTTCAAGCGATGCACAACATGAGGCGCGGAAGACCTGCATCTTTCTTTCCGGCCCGTTCAGCGGTGTCTGCGCTCGTGGTGAGCGTAAACACCAGGCAGGGCATGACCATACAGGGCAATCATTTTTGCCCTTTTCAAGTGTTAATAGGTTTCCCGACCGGGTGTGTTGGAGTGCGAGATTTGGGATAATGTCAAGAATAAATTTGAATTAACTCATTCGGTTTTCGGGGAAATGAGCAGGGATACTCGATGATTTAGCAGGCGGTGAAAATCAGAGGACGAAATAACGGTTGGGCATATAGGTAACTGCATCGGGGCGGCCGATCGGTTGGAAAACGGTATTAATGAAACTTTTAAATGGCTGAGCCGATGTTTTTTTCACTTGTTTCCCTACATTTGTACAAACCGCACAAAATTTCAATATTTCAACATTGCGCAGGATCATTTCCATATTGCTGCTGGGGCTGCTGCTTTACAATATGATAGGCTATTCGATAGTCTACCTGACGGAGGAGCGCTATACCATTAGTAATGCAGGGAAAGACCTCGTGGAGCAGGCCACCGGTTCCGCGGATATTGTAATCAAAGTGCCTGTGGCGGTCCCTTATCAGAACAACTGGGATGCGCCGGAGCCCGTTGAAGGGCAAATAGAGCATGAAGGGCAGTTTTATCAGATGAAAAGCCGCCAGCTGCTCAACGACACCATGTATGTGCATTGCGAGTTCGACCAGAATGCCCGCGACCGCTTTTCGGACCTTGTTTCGAAAATCAACGACCAGGTTACAGGGCAGGCGTCCGGCCCGCAGCAGGATGCGCATTCGAACATTTTAAAGCATTTCCTCAAAGAGTATATGACCGCCGGTCGCCAGCATGTGTTTTATGTGCTGGAATGGGAGCCTACGAAAAATGCGGCCTTGCAACTTCCCGTCAGATCTATTTTGCCTGAAAGATATTACGCCATACCGTCCCCGCCGCCGGACCTGGCTTAGTGCTTCTTCCTATTCTTCCTGAAGTTACCGAACGTTCGTGTGTGTACGTAGCAAGTATGCGTGTGTAATGCGTATATGCATATGGTTGTGCATGCGATGCCGGTAAACGGGAGGACAGTCCGATTTACTAACCAGAAATCTTCCTTCCCAATGGCGCATATTGCTTTACCCGACGAATCGCTTCCCGGCATTGTCGGACTCTTCAACTTCCGGCCCGAAACGGCTGGCCCGCTGCAGTTGCTGGCGGAAACGCTCCTGCGCGGCGAATCACCGATCCCAAGCGGTGAACGTGAACTGATTGCTTCTTATGTGTCGCTGCTCAACGACACGCATTTTTGCCACACTTCCCACGGTTCGGCCGCGATGGCGCATCTTGGTTACGACCTGAGCCTGATCGACGACATCAAAAACGGCTTTCGGGTGATCGAAGTGTCGCCCAAGCTTCGTGCATTGCTGAATATCGCCGCCAAGGTGCAGCAAAGCGGCAAAGCCGTAACCGACGAAGACATCGCCGCTGCCCGTGCACAGGGTGCCGGTGACAGGGAAATCCACGACACGGTGCTGATCGCCGCTGCATTCTGCATGTTTAACCGCTATGTCGATGGCCTCGGTACCTGGGCGCCGCAAGACAACGAGGCATACCGCGAAATGGGCCAGCGGATGGCGTTTACGGGATATGTAAGGTATCCGGTGAAGCAAGATGCAGTCGAAGCATAGGGCGGGCGGATGCAGTTAGGGATAGTCATGTGTAGTCAAGCGTAGTCAAGTGTAGTCAAGTGTAGTCATGTGTAGTCAAGCGTAGTCATTTATGGTCAAGTGTAGTGGTGCATCCGGAGAATGTATTCCTAGCCACTCTGACAATACCTGACCATTCCTGACTACCTCCTGACAATAGCTGACAATACCTGACCATCCCTGACAACCTCCCGACTACTTCCCGACCATTGCCTCACGAAACCAACCAGATCGTTAACATAAAACCACTGACATACTGTGCCTCACATACCTTTACCGGAGCATTTGCCTGGCATTACGGGCTTGCTGGAATACAGCCGCGTAACGGCAGAGCCTATACGCCAGCTGACGCAGTTTATATTACGAGGTGAGAATTCGCTGTCGCCCGGGGAGCGGGAGCTGATCGCGACCATCGTGTCGCATAGCAATGAGTGCCGTTTTTGCACGGCAGCACACACGGCCGCGGCCGATCTGTTACTGGGGGAAAGCGATACCTGCGCGATCATGAAGCAGGATATCGACGCCGCACCGGTTTCCGGCAAGATGAAAGCATTGCTGAAAATCGCCGCCAAGGTGCAGCAAAGCGGCAAAGCAGTGACTGCCGAAGCGGTTGCAAATGCAAAAGCGCAAGGTGCGACGGATGTGGAAATCCACGACACGGTACTGATCGCCGGGCTTTTTTGCCTCTATAATCGCTATGTCGACGGCATGGCGACCGTCGCTCCGGCGGATCCTCAATTTTATAAAGGTCTCGGCCAACGTTTAGTGGATTACGGTTACAACCGACTGCCCAACGGTTATGATCATTTAAAAAAACAAAACTGACCTTCTACCTATTTGAATCGAACCTATGAAAAGACTTTTACCCATCCTCCTAATAACTATCGATTTGTGCTTCATGCATATGGCAAGGGCACAGACTACCAGAATTTCCGGCCACATCTTCGACAGCGATTCGCAAAAACCAGTGTCGGGGGTTTCCGTTTCGGTGAAGGGCAAGAATACCGGTTCCGTTACCAATGCGGAAGGCTATTTTGAACTGAAAACGACTACCCCTGCGACGCTGGTCGTCTCACTGGTGGGCTACGCGCGGCAGGAAAAAGAAGTAGTTTCTTCGGAAGCGCTGCGGATCGATCTGGTACCGGCCATCGAGGAGCTGAGTCAGGTCGTGATAACGGCTTCGAGGGTGGAGGAGAATATCCTGCGGTCGCCTGTTAGCATTGAAAAAATGGATTCCCGCGCCATTCAGCAGACGCCTTCCGCCAATTTTTACGATGGTTTGGTTAACCTGAAATCACTCGATATGGTAACGAGCAGCCTGACCTACAAGCAAATCAACACCCGCGGGTTCAATACGACGGGCAACAGCCGCTTTTTGCAATTGGTCGACGGCGTGGATAACCAGCCGTCGGGCCTGGGTTTTGCGATGGGTAACCTTTTCGGTCCGCACGATATCGACGTCGAAAGCGCGGAGCTGATCCCCGGCGCGGCTTCCGCATTGTATGGCCCGATCGCATTCAACGGAATGCTCAATACACGCACCAAAAATCCATTTGAATACCAGGGACTGAGCGTTCAGACCAAGTTTGGAATCAACCACATCGGCGATGGTACCGGCCTGGGGGCGAAGCCGCTCTACGATCTGGCGGTACGTTATGCGAAAGCGTTCAACAACAAGTTTGCGTTTAAAGTCAACGCATCGTACCTGAAAGGCACCGACTGGTATGCCAACGACTACACGGATATCGATCCGAATACCAGTCCTGAAAACCGCGGCCCCGACAATCCCGGCCGCAACGCGCTGAACATCTATGGCGACGAGGTGGCGCAGACGTTGCCGAATATCGGGCGCGTGTCGCGCACGGGTTATGAAGAAAAAGACCTGGCCACCTATGGCGTTTACAGCCTCAAACTGAGCGGGGCATTGCATTATCGCATTACCGACAAGCTCGAAGCCATTTACCAGGGCAATTTCAACCAGGGCACTGCCCAATACACCGGTTCGAACAGGTTCGTGATCAATGATTTCAAATTCGTGCAGCACCGTTTGGAACTCCGCGGCAGCAACTTTTACGTACGTGCCTATACGAATCACGAGTACTCAACCAATTCCTACAACACCCGCGCATTGGGCCAGCAGATCAACCGCACGTGGGTGAAAGATCTGGCCGGTAACACCGTGGCTCCGAACAAGGCCGATTCGACCTGGTTTGCGAGATATGCGGCGGCTTACACCGGCGCCATTGCCGGCGTGACGCAGCAAAACCACACGGCTGCCCGCGCATTTGCGGACGAGGGGCGTATCGCCCCTGGTTCCGACGCATTCAATTCGGCCAAAGACCGGCTCATCAAAACACGCGGATTGGCAGGTGCCGGTATCCTCAGCCAATGCAGCCTGAACCACGTGGAAGGAATGTACGATTTCAGCTCGCTGCTGAAAGTGATCAATTTTCAGGTGGGCGGTAACTATCGTAAGTACTTCCTCAATACCGGCGGGACGCTTTTTGACGACAAGGATAAAAATCTTACCAACGAGGAATACGGCGTTTTTGCCCAGGGTTCGAAATCATTTTGGAAAGACCGTTTGAAGTTGACAGTCTCGGGCCGTTACGACAAGAACGAGAACTTCGACGGTCGCTTCACGCCCCGCGCTTCCGTCGTTTTCTCGCCTAATGAAAACCACCATTTTCGCGCTTCGTACCAGACGGGCTTCCGCAACCCGACGATCGGCGATCAATATATCAAGCTGAATGTCGGCCCGATCATCATTCTCGGCGGCGCACCTGTCAATTCGGTTGGTTTAAATGCCTATTCCAATTCGGTCACTATTGCTTCGTTTTCGGCTTTCGCAGCGGCATTCGGGGCGGATATGCAGAAAGGTGTTCCGTTCCCGCAAGCCGTGGCCAATAACAAGGACAAGCTGGTGAAATCCAATGTGCCTTACATCAAATCGGAAAAAGTGAAAAGCTATGAAGTGGGTTATAAAGCGCTGATCGCGAAACAGCTGTTGTTTGATATAAATTACTATTACAGCCAATACACCGACTTTATCATCAATACGGTCGTGGCGGCCGCACCGTCGGATATCCTTTCCGCGGATGGTTCGGTGAACCAGATGGCCGCCATGGAGTTGCTGGGCCCCGGAAGGCAGTTGTATCAGTTGTATACCAATGCAAAGGATAAAGTCTCCATCCAGGGCGTAAGCGCCGGTTTGACCTACTCTTTACCGAAAAATTACAAGTTATCGGCCAACGCTACATGGATCGATTTCAATATGGGCGACGCCGATCCGAACAATATCCCGGCATTCAACACGCCGAAATGGAAAACCAACGTCATGTTCGGCAACGCCCGGCTCACCGATCGCCTCGGTTTCAACGTGGCGTGGCACTGGCAGGATGCGTTCGACTGGTACGGCACATTTACCGAAATGCGCCCGGGACGCGTCAATGCCTATAATTTGCTCGACGCACAGGTAAGCTACCGCATTCCCGGCCTGAAAACGGTGGTGAAACTGGGCGGTTCCAATATTACGAACAAATACATCGTGCAGGCTTACGGCTCACCGGCTGTGGGCGGGCTGTACTATGTAAGTCTGAATTTTGACGAACTATTCCGCTAATGGCTATGGAGACATTGGAAATACCCCGTGCAGAACCGATCAGCGTCAGCCAGAAATGGCTAGCGTTCACGCTCTGCGTCGTGGCCTACACGCTGAGCGGCACGGTGTCGACATTAATGTCGGTGTACTTACCCGTGGCCATTCCCGAGCTGACGGGCTCGACGGTAAGCGAGGCCGAACTGGGCGAAATAGGCGCGTATGTAAACGCCATTTATCTCTATGGCTGGATGTGCGGCGGGCTGTTGTTCGGTGTCGTGAGCGACCGCATTGGCCGGAAAAAGTCGCTGACGCTCGTCACTGCTTTGTACGGCATTTCAACCTGCCTGGTTACTGTCGTTCCCGATTGGTACTTGTTGCTGGTAGTCCGTTTTACGGCCGGAATGGGCGTAGGCGGCGTGCTGCTGATCACCACGGTTTATATTTCCGAAATCTGGGAAGACCGTAGCCGCGCGGTGATACTCGGCGTACTGGCTGTCTGCTTCCCGATCGGTATTGTTACCACCGGTAGTCTGAACCTGTTGTTTTCCAATTGGCGCACGGCGTTTGGCATCGGAATTATCCCTGTTGTCGCTGCATTACTGATCTTCCTGCTATTGCCGGAATCGGACCGGTGGAGGAATGTCAGGAATGACCCGAGTAGCCAGGAGCGCATTTTTGACGTTCGGAACAGGCCCAATTTAATTCGTGGCTCGCTGATTTTCGGAGCCGTCTTAATCGGTCTCTGGGGCATATTCTCATGGCTTCCTACCTGGGCGCAGACGCTGCTCGCGAGCGGGCGCGACGGGCAGCAGGAGCGGGGGCTGCTGATGGTCCTCCTCGGTATGGGCGGCATTACGGGTGGCGTGTTCTCGGGGATCCTGATGAACCGGTTCGGAAAGAAAACCACATTGTTGGCCACTTTCGCTGCCTGTGTGGTGATGTGCGGCATATTGTTTATCACCAACCGCACATTTACCGGTATCATTTACATCGAAACGGCGCTGCTCGCACTCTGTTTCGGGATCAGTCAGGGGGCCTTATCCAGCTATATTCCCGAGCTGTTCCCATTTGCGGTGCGTGGCACGGCCACCGGTTTCTGTTTTAACGTCGGCCGGTTCTTTACCGCCACGGCGGTGTTTTTTATCGGCTCTCTGGTGACGGTGCTGGGTGGTTTCGGAAATGCCCTGCTGGTGTTTTCGTTGCCTTTTGTGGTGGCGCTGGTTGCGACAATCAGAGGCAGATGATACTGATTTTGCGTATTATCATAGGTTAATATATTGGGCAAACGGGTCCGCCGTCTGGCGGACCTATTTCTTACAATTGCGGTAATCTCATGATTTGATAATTCCGTGATCCTTTCAAATACATTCTACAATTCTTTCGGTGCTCTGCACCTTTTTTATGGGGATTAATATTTACGATATGATATGAAGAGGCTTTTTTACTTTGGGATTATCGGGATAATCCTTTTTGAGATAGCGAAGGTTTACTTTATTATGCCCATGCCCGGTAGTCAGCGGATGAACAGCATCGACACCGCCTATTTTCTTCATACCTGGCGCTGGGTGCTGCGGGCCTTTTTCTGGGCGATGATCGTGGTGGGAGGTTTTTCGGTTTTTTCCGTTAAAACGAAATGGCTTCCTGCCATTTTTCTACTGCTGGCAGGAGGTATTACCTACGCGACGAATTTCGAAATGGCAGCGGATACGATGTTTTACCAACCTTCGCAGGTAATTCAGCACAATGCAGCGACCAATAAGGTGGGTATGGACCGTCTGATAATTGGTGTGGAGGCCAATGGCGAAGCGAAAGCATATCCCATTCAATACATTGGCTACCATCACCAGGTGCGCGATGTGCTCGGCGGGAAGCCTGTTATGGTGACCTATTGCACCGTGTGCCGTACCGGACGCGTATTCGAGCCGGTGGTCGACGGTAAAACGGATGTTTTCCGGCTTGTAGGAATGGACCATTTCAATGCGATGTTTGAAGACAGCGAAACCGGCAGCTGGTGGAGGCAGGCTAACGGCGAAGCGATTGCAGGACCGCTGAAAGGCAAAATGCTCCCCGAACTCGCCAGCACGCAAACTTCATTAGGCCAATGGCTGAAACTGCACCCGAACAGCAAGGTAATGCAGCCCGACCCCGTATACCAGACCCAATACGACTCCATGAGCCGCTACGAGTCGGGCCGTGGAAAATCCGTGCTCACGCGAACCGATTCGTTGTCATGGAAAGACAAATCGTGGGTAGTAGGCATTCGGGCAGGCGGTGCGGCGAAGGCATTCGATTGGAACCGGCTCAAAAAGGAGCGCATTATCAACGATCGGGTCGGCAATGTGCCGATAGCATTGCTCCTCGGCGCGGATAACAACAGCTTTTTTGCATTCGAAAAAGGGGACGATGATGAAGTATTCACGTTCAGGAACGACACCATTTTTACGAAAAACAGTGCCCACAATCTGCTCGGCAAACGTCTCACGGGTACGGGCAACAACCTGAAACGGATCACTGCCTACCAGGAATTCTGGCATAGCTGGCGCACTTTCCACCCCGAAACCGGACGGTATTGAAATTCACGGTCCGTCGCCGTTCCCGGTGCCTTCGCGGCATCCTATTGCAAATGCTCATGAATAAACTATCTACGACAATCCTCCTGTTGATCCTGCTAAGCCGCCAGACCGTACGGGCGCAGGAAAAGAAAAAAGACTACGACAAGGTTTTAGACCTCGACGAAGTTACCGTAGGCGAGCGCAGGAACATGATCCACACCGAACGCCTGCCCGACGTCCATAACACTTACATTACGGCTGGCAAAAAAAGCGAAGTAATCCAGATCGACGGTGTGAACGGCAATATTGCAGAAAAAACCGGCAGGCAAATATTTGCCAAAATCCCCGGCGTATTCGTGTACGATATGGATGGTAGCGGCAACCAGGTTAACATTTCGACGCGCGGCCTTGACCCGCACCGGTCGTGGGAGTACAACATCCGCCAGAACGGCATTATCACCAATTCAGACATGTACGGCTACCCGGCCAGCCATTACAGTCCGGCCATGGAATCTGTCCAGCGTGTGGAGTTGATTAGGGGGACCTCCTCGTTGCAATACGGGGCGCAGTTCGGGGGGATGATCAATTATGTGACGAAGGCCCCCGATACGACTAAGGCATTTGCGTTCGAAACCGTTAATTCCGCCGGATCGTTCGGGCTTTTCAGTTCTTACAATGCCATAGGCGGCAAGGTGGGTAAGCTGACTTATTCGGCCTATTATCAGAAGCGGCACTCAGACGGTTACCGGAAGAACGCAAAATCCGACGCGCAGTCGCAATATGTGAGCCTGATGTATGAATTCAGCTCTGTATTCAGGATCAAAGCGGAGTTGGGACGCTCGGAATATGTATACCAAATACCGGGGCCGCTTACGGACGCCATGTTCAGGGAAGACCCGCGACAGTCGACCCGTTCGCGCAACTATTTCAATCCGGATATTTATGTGCCGTCCATCGTGATGGACTGGCAAATAAATCCCGATACCCAGCTGAAACTCACCACTTCCGGCGTATACGGCGCACGGAACAGCGTTATGTTCGACGCATTTGCCAATGTGCCGGATACGATCAGTCGTATTACCAATGCCTACCGTGCACGGCAGGTCGATATCGATAATTTCAAAAGCTTTACTTCCGAGCTTCGCCTGATGCACCGGTACGAGTTTCTCGGTTTTCGTAATGTGGTCTCAGGTGGCGTACAATATATGCATAACAAGTTGCGCCGCCGCCAGCTCGGCAAAGGCACCACAGGCAGCGATTTCGATCTGACCTTGACCGATCCGCAGTTTGGCCGCGATATGTATCTGACCACCGATAACGTTGCTGCATTCATAGAAAACCTTATTTTCATCACTCCGCAGCTCAGTTTTTCGCCTGGTGTGCGTGTGGAGAAGGGTGGGACGGACATGACCGGCCGGATCACTTACTACGATCCGCAGAATTTGCCCAATACCATCAGGCACAGCTTCCCGCTCTTCGGGGTCAGCGCTCAGTACAAGCCTGGCGGGAATAGTCGTGTTTATGCAGGCATCTCGCAAGCCTATCGCCCGGTGGTGTTTAAGGACATTATCCCGGGGTCCGTTTTGGAAAAAGTTGACAAAAACCTCAAAGACGCGACCGGCTATAACCTCGAAGCGGGTATAAGCGGCAATGTGGGGAATGTGCTCAAATACGATGTCGGGCTTTTCCAAGTGATGATCAACCACCGGATGGGTACCGTGTCGATGAAAGATGAAAACGGGTTCTCTTATCTGTACCGTACCACCACCGGCGACAGCAAAACCCGCGGCGTGGAGGCCTATCTGGAATACTCCGTTTTTCAACATTACAACGGCGCAGAACCTCGGACCGAACTGTCGTTTTTTACTTCCACTTCCTATTTCGATGCCAAATATGTACGTGGGACCGCCGTCGAGAACAACGAAAACAAAAGTGTCGCCGGCAACCGTGTAGAAGGTGTTCCAACCTGGATTTCGAGAAACGGCATTCAGTTTCAATACAAAAAACTGTCGGTAACCGCTCAATACAGCTATGTAAGCTCCAATTTCGCGAATCCGCTGAATACCGTGGCGCCTTCCGCGAATGGTACCATCGGTAAAGTACCGGGCTACGGTTTGCTCGACCTCAATGCCACGCTTTATCTCGGCCGGCATTACAAGCTGCGTTTCGGAGTGAACAATGTTACCGACAAGCAGTATTTTACCAAACGCCCGACCATGTATCCGGGCGCCGGTGTGTGGAGTTCGGATGGGCGGAGCCTGGGAGTTTCTTTCGGTATTAAGATCTGATCGGGCAGCATGGCAGCACGAATACGGACGTTTGCGCCGGTGCATTTTACTTGATCAAAAATCTCAGATATAGCTGGCCATTGACCCAATTTCTTCTTTTTTCCACATGCGGAGCCAGTGTCGAAACGGGGACAATGATATTTAAGCCGATTTGAAGCCTGCCATTCAGCCCGAGGTGCGGATGGCAAAGTACGCCTGTCCGTAGCGCCCATTGCTGGGGGTTGAGAAGGCTTCGCATCGCTTCCCGGCCTTTCACCGTGACCAATCCACCCTGCATGGCATACCCCGTGGCGGTTATGGTTTCATTTCTGAGCAATGCCCCCGAAAATGTCGTGTAAGAGATACCCGCCGTTGCCGAAAGCCACGACGCGGCCTCGAATTGGTATTGGAGCGCAAAACTCATTCCGACCGCTTTGATGAAATTCACGTTATGGTGTGTAACGAAAAAAAGAGAGTCGGACACGCGGGTGGTATCCGCCCGCTGGGAGACCCTGTCGTTATTGCCGAAATAGGAATACAGCGGCGTGAACGTGAATGTGGCGGCATGCCTGTTCCAATTTTTGGTGACAAAAATGCCCGGAACGGCCAGGCGGGCCGGACGTTTGATGCTATCGATGCCGGTGAGCAGGTAGGGGTTGTTGAGTTCTATAAAACTCATACTCCATTCCGGGCCGAAATGGATGCCATGCAAAAGCGGTCGGCGCGTTTTCGTAGCTGTTGCGGGCTTATTCGGAGCGGGTTGTTTTACCAGCTTGCTCAAATCATGGTCGTATCCTTTGAAGTGCCCCGGGAGCGATGCCAGATTATGAGGCAATGTTTGGGCGACCGCCGAGCGGATCGTTTTTTCAGGGCTATTCGATGTAATGGCTTCGGGCGCTGCTTGCGTGTCGTTCAATTTTGACGTTGGGTACCCGGCATTAACCCGTCGGGCGATGGGTATCGTAATGTCACCCGGTTGATTTGAACTTTCGCCCGCTGAAACCTCGATGTTGTGTACGGGCGCGGTACCGGTTCGGAGTGCGTTCATACGCTTGTAGCGTGTACGGGCCGCAGTAAGTTTCGCATGCCCGTTGCCCGATTGAGTGAGAGCGCCCCCGGAATGGTCGCTACTTGTTGAGGCAATTCGATTTGTCGTATCCGGTTTTTTTCGGGAAGTAACTTCGGAAGGCGTATTCGTCGTGTTGGAGTGGCTTGTGTCGGTTGTGACGTCGGGTTTTCCGAAATCTGTTTTAACCGGTGCCGGGCCCGTAGTCTTGGAAGTAATAATCTGTTTTACGGTTGGCCTATTATTTGGTTCAGTGTTCAAAATAAATATAACAGCTATTGCCGAGGTAGCCACCACCGCGGATACGACCCCGAACATCCCTTTGAGCTTCGCAACGGATTTCCAGACTTCGGACGGCCATTTCGTTCCATCCGCTCCCTGACCGGCAGCGGCGCCCAGCATATCGATCATGCCTGCCCATGCGTCGTCAACCGGGATTTCCGGGTCCGGAAGCGGGCCATGGAGAAACTTGTCGATATGTTTGTCCTTGCTTTTCATCAGAGGAGGTTTTCAAAAATGACTTTCAATCTGTTCCTGCTCTCGCTTAAATGCCACTTGACGGTGCCTTCGCTGATGGCCAATGAACCGGCTATTTCTTTCACCGAAAAACCATCCATATAATACAAGCTGCAAATCCGGCGTGTGGCAATGGGCAGTTGCATCAGGTACACGTGAATATCGGTGCCCGAGAGTTGTTCAAACGGGTTTTCCTGTGATATAAGGCCCATTTTGTCCTCGATCTCCACGTACTCGAATGCATGGGTTTTCCGGTCGCGCAGCAGCGTGAGTGCCGCGTTGCGAACGGTGGTATACATCCAGTTGAAAAACTCGCCCTTTGCCGGGTCGTAGCGGTCGATATTTGCGAACACTTTCAGCATGCCATTGTTGATCGCCGTGACGATGTCGTGTTTATCCTCGAAAAAATTCCTGCAGAGCGCGAACAGGACAGGATAAAATTGCCGGTACAATTTTTCCTGACTCTGACGCTCCTGACGTTTGCAGCCGGCTAGTGTATGATATAATGTGTCCAATCGGTACGGAAATGCACAGCCGACGGCGTTTTTGCCGGCTGTGCGTGTTTTTGTTCCATTGAAACGAATTTTGCGGAAAACGCCACAATTACTTTCAGTGAATAGTTTTGAGACGTTTCAAAGTACTCGTAAGACCAGTTCGGGATCCGGCGCCGAGGGTGTCCAAGAAGGAGCTGTCGGCGATAGTGCTGTCCCGGACTACTGTGTCCTGATAAACGCTGTCGCTTATGATACTGTCTGTCCCGATAGTGTCCGGTCGAATACTATCCACCTGAGCGCTATCCACACCTGTCCTTGCCGAGACCGGTGCAGGTGCATTTTCTTCCATTTTTCCCCGTTCGCAGGCGACCAGCTGGATCAGCAGCAACACAACACACAATACCAGCCATTTTTCTGTTCTCATGACTATTGATGGTTAAATTTGAGATAATAAATCAGGAGAAGCGCTTCTATTAAAATAAACTACAATGGATGGCGGGAAGGTTGGGCAGGTATCGGAAAAAATACTGATTAAAATGTGTATTGTCAGTAAATACCAGTTATTTGAGCGTTTTGGTTTTGAAATGAATAGCCCCAACCATCGCCTCATGAAACGAATTGCCTGCATATTGATCCTGCAACTGGCCAGCCTGGCGGTTTTTGCCCAGAACTACGACGAGTCCAAGGTCCCGCATTACACATTGCCTGATGTGTTGAAGACATCGGCAGGAAAGACGATCCGCAACAAGGAAAAATGGGAGAAACTGAGGAGGCCCGAAGTACTGAAACTTTTCGAAGACAATGTGTATGGGCAACTGCCAACCGACTACGACAGCATCCGCTACGCGCTATCAGAAGACGACCACCCGGAAATGGACGGAAAGGCGGTGTTGAAACAGGTCGGCATTACCGTGTTCAGGAAAGGGACACCGGTGCAGATCGATGTGGTGCTCTTTGTGCCGGCGCAGCCAAAGAAGCCCGTACCGGTTTTCCTGCTCATTAATAACCGCGGCAAGGAGAACACCGATCCTACGCGTGCTACCAGGAGCGAGTTCTGGCCGGCTGAAATGGTGATCGACAGCGGGTTCGCGATTGCGGCATTTCATGTGAGCGACCTGGCGCCCGATAATAAGGATACGTATGCGACGGGCCTTTTGCAGAAGCTCTATCCGGAGCAATTGAAAAAAGATAACGGCATGAAGGCCATTGGCGCCTGGGCATGGGGTGCAAGCCGGGTAATGGATTACTTCGAGACCGATAAGGATATCGATGCGAAAAAAGTCATTGTCGTGGGGCATTCGCGTGGAGGGAAAACTTCGTTGTGGGCCGCGGCCCAGGACCAGCGCTTTGCAGCCTGTGTAACCAATTGTTCCGGAAATACCGGTGCGGCGCTCGCGAGGCGGCAGTTCGGCGAGAGGATCAGCCGTATCAACGCTACTTTTCCCCATTGGTTTAATAACAATTACAAAAAGTATAACGACAGGGAGAATGCATTGCCGGTTGATCAGCACATGCTGATCGCGCTCATCGCACCGCGGCCGGTTTATGCCACGAATGCTTCCAAAGACCTTTGGGCGGACCCAAAAGGAACATTCCTGGCCATGAAAGCCGCTGAACCTGTTTATGCGTTGTACGGTATCAAACCGGAATTGCCCAACGATCAGCCGGGGATCGATGTGCCGGTAATCGGCCCGCACTTCGGTTACCATAACCGTGAAGGCGAGCACAATATGACGGCCTACGACTGGGCGAATTTTATCCGGTTCGCGAGGAAATTCTGATGTATTGCGCGTTTTTCTTCGGGAAATAACTCGGAGAGGCGTATCGTCGCATACCGGGCAGGGAACGCATATGCCAGTCGATAAGGCCCACGCTGTGAAAAAGAGAATGCCTGGTTTTAAGTCGGGCACAAATTTTGAATGCCCGAAAGTGAAAGAACGCCTGTTTACTTCTTTACTAAAATACCTGAATCATGAAAGACAGAAAACTTCCCGAAGATCAATCGCTGGTTTTATTTACCGATCTGAACGGCGTTCCGCGAGAAGGTACTTATAAAAAAGCTTCCAAAGCATTTGTCGAGGCTATCGGCGACGAGGGACCGGAGGATACAGGGAATATTTATCCGGAGGAAGACATCGTGTCATGGGAATATCTCGACAAAAAGGACCGGCCTAATCCGGATATTATGGTGATTCTTTAGGGCGGTAATTGCTTCCCGACCGGTAGTCGTGCCTTGATCGGGGAAGCCTCATTCACCACCCATCCGGATTGAAGTTTCCGCAAGCCTCGTTCGTAATATGCGGACGGCGCTAGTTCTTTCCATTCGACACTCAGGATAATGGTCACTGAATACGATTCCATTTCCGATTATTTTACATCAACGACAATATCAGCGAACTGGAACCCGCTTTGCCACTCATTGAACGGAGAGCCAGGGTTAATAAAGTCTGCTGTGATGATATGGTTTCCGACAACGGCCTGCCCGTCGAGCAGCACCGAGAAGCGTGGCTGGTCGAAAGGATAATACAGGGCCGGATTGAAAATGTTGAGCATTTTCAACCTGAGGGTGTATTTGCCGATGGGCTTCATGGTCAGGACCATGTCCAGGATCGCGTTCTCCGAATCGACCAGCAGCTGGGTTACCGGGTTGCCGTTTCCGTCAGCGACAGGCAGTTTTACGCCATTAGGGTCGAAAAGCTCCACGGCCAGCACGTAATCGGATGTTTCAAAAGAGAAAGGGTCGCTGGGGTCCACATCGTTTCGGAATGCATGAAGCCCGATGATGAAGTTTTTGGTTGGAGTAGCCGGTGGGTTGTTACTGCCGCCGGCGGTAGTCTTGAACAGTACCGTCGGGGGATCGATGCCCGGGCATGCCCCCTGGTTTTTAATGGTCAGGGCATAGGTCTTGCTGCCGGTTAGCTTTCCGGCAGGGACAGCCATCGATGTTGCGGTGGTAGGGGTATTGTTGAAACCGGGTACCGGGTTGGCACCGTCCAGGATCGTGACCAGATAGCTATCGCCCGGTTTGAGCCACAGGCTGGGATGCCAGCTGATAGTAAATGCCTTGGCGGGGTCGATCTTATCGATGTCGGAGGGGAACTTGGGGAACGGCTGGTCGGGGCAGATACTGTAATTGAAAGGCTGCGATAATGCGGATTTGGCCCCCAATGGCCCCACGGCCTGCACCCTGAGCTGGATGCCTTGCTTGTCGTCGAACATCAGTTGGTCGTTCACATATAGTTCGAAAATCTTTCCCGGGACGCTGTAAACGGTGGTCAGGTTGGAGGTCTTCTCGGTCAGGTGCAGTTCGAAGTGGTCGACCAGGCCCATGTTCAACGTATTCGCCTTCCATTGGAAGGTGGCCCCCAGATAGTTCTTATAGGCGATCGGCGAGCCATCGGCGGGGGCTTTCATGGCCGGCAGGATGGCGTTCTCGTCCGTCTCGACTCTCCACACATTGACGCAGCCGCCAGAGGTAGTCCCTTTCAGAGGCAACACCCTTACAAACAGGTCCGTCTGGTTGGGTAGCAGGGGTAGGCTCACCAGATCGGTCGTCAGGTTTCCGGCCGCGGTCTGGGTACGGATGATGTTGGCAAATGCATTATCGGTGGCAATCTGGACGACGAAGCTGGCGGCGCCTGGTACCGGGTCCCAACCTACCCAGAAGCCCATGCTGCTGACCAGATGGGCAGGGTCGCCAGCTCCCTGGTTTTTGGCCTGGGTGACTGCTGTTAACGGAACAACGGTTACAATCATTTCGGTCTTCGACCAGGCTCCGAAGTTGTCGGTGATCTGGGCGATATTGGTCCGTTCGGCCCGCACGCGGGCATAGTAGTTTTTTCCAATATCCAGGCTGGCATTGATCACGCCCGATTCGGTAAAATTGCCGGTATGGTTAGTGGTTCCGGTATAGACCAGATCGGTCAGGGCTTTGTCATTGAAAACCTGGAAGGTGTATTTCTGAGCGTCGCCGACCGATTTCCAGGTCAGGGTGGGATTATTCCAGGGATTGACCCCGCTGGCTCCTTGCACCCAGCTGAAAAAGGTAGCCTGCTTGTTGTCGAGGGTAAAAACGTGGGCCGGGCCGAACTGTTGATGAAGGGCGCAGAGCGGATTTTGGGCTGTCCGGCAGAAATTGGGATCTGCCTGAGTAATGCGTGCCCGGGTATAGACCTTTTCACTAGGGTGGTAGTAGCCTTTGACAGTGGCAGTGTAAGCGATGCCGCCTTTGGGGTTGACCACCGTTGTGAAGTTGCTGACTTTGTAAGTTTGTAAGTTCGCCGAGAAATCGTACTTGGTCGACATCTGTACTTCCCATTCGAGTACGGGCTCGTTTTCCCATGTGAGGCTGACCTGCGTCTGGGGCCAGGGGTTAACACCCTTGGCGCCGTTGACAGGCGACATCATAAAGCCTTTTGGGTTATTATCGCAGACGCCTACCGCACACCAGGCGTTCTGAGTGGCCAGATGTTCCGCCGAGTTAAGACCGTACAGTTTTTCGGCAGCCTGCAGTGTCAATGTCCGGAAGGCGGGATAGTCCGTATCGACGGTAATTGCTGGCATAGCATCCCAGACGATCTGGATGGCATTTTCGACGCCAATACCCGTCAGATTGCCGTAGCCGTACCCGAGGTCGTTATAAGCCGTGCCCTGGAAGCCGACGGAAAGGAGATAGAACCATTTTCTTGCAACGCCCGAACCGGGATGAGGCTCATAGTCCTCCGTGCAGGTATTTACATAATACTCCCCATTGTAAGTATCTGCAAAACCATAAACCTTGGGGACTGAAAAATTCTCGGCTGACACTTTATATTGCTCTCCGAATAACCAGGAATAGTTTTGAGGCGAATTTTGCTTGATTTTATTCTTGACGTATAAACCCAAAATGTCAGCAATTCCTTCATTGAGCGTTCGAAATTCATGGCATAAGTATTGGTCATAGCCGATGATGCCTGTTTTATTTGAGAAAATCGCATGTGCATATTCATGTGCGATTACCTCCAGTACATTGATAAAAGGCTTGGTATTTTGAGGAAGAAGGCTTCTGTAAAACGAAATGCTTTCGCTTAAATCGTCCTTATAGTGAATTGCATAAGCTGCCGCTGACGCCGACGGATCTTCATCTGAGCTTTTTAAAAATATTTCGATTGGCGCAACACCAGTGCCATCAAAACCCTTCCACCCAAATCGTTGGTCAAATTCTTTCATCACTTTTTGGAAGCCGTAAAGCGTTTGAACAGCTTCCGAACTCAGATAAGGTGTCGGATTATCTGTAAATTGATTATCCTGCTGTGCCTTATCCTCAAAATAGATGGAATTACCTCCACTGATTCCTTGCAGTGTAATGGCGGGAAAGCCGTTCTCAGGCAATGTCTGTAAGCGGCAAACTTTTTCACTTTGCGGATCAGCGTTAACCGTGTATTCCAGCGCTCGGAACGTTTGTTGTCCATCGAAGAAGCTCATGGCTGTCCGGTCGACATTCTTAGCGTTATAAAATGGCTGGGCGAAGGATACGCCCGATGCCAGGAGGCAGGCGAGTCCTGCTGTGAGATGTAAGAAAGATCTTTTCATAGTGATGTGTAGCGATGATCGATGCTAAATAGCTTTAAAAAAAGCACAATCGGGTCTTATTTGTGGTGGTTAAAAACTAGTCTGATAACCTAATTTACCAGCCACATGAGTCGAAGAAATAGCTCCCGCGAACGACGGAGAGTTTATGATTTATAATTGGAGACATTATCGGTAGATACCTCTGACACAATTGACATTAAGGGCGTACGGCGCAGAAATCGAGGCAAAATGAGTGTCTGAAAGCCCAAAATGAATGCATCGATATGGTGCTAAACACAATTGAACACCGGAAAGGCGAAAGGGAGTTAATCTCTTTCCGGGAAGGTGATCAGGAATTGTGCGCCCGATGTCGCATTGGCCTTTATTTCGAGTTTTAGTATTCCGGCAAGTTCTTTTACGATCACTAGTCCGATGCCATGGATTTTCGGCTCGTCGCCCGATGATTCGGGATAGGCAGCATCGCTCTCATTGAACCAGTTGAGGGTTTTATCCGGAAGTCCTATACCTGTGTCGGATACTATTAATGTGGTCGCTCCCGGTTTCGGGCCGGCGCTTACGGCCACAGAACCTTCTGAACTAAATTTATTAGCATTGTCGATCAGATTGTGCAGGATAATTTTCAATAATTGCCGGTTAGACCTCACCTGTAACGTCTCGGGAACATTATTTTCAAACAGGTTCTGCTGAGCGGCGAACGCCTGTTTAAAGATGAACGCAACTTCGTCGACCAGGTCTCGCGCCGTAAATGTCTCGTAAACTACCGAACTGTCCGACAACTGCGACCTGACATAAGACAGCATGTTTTCCAGAAGGGTGAGAATTCTTCTGGAAGACTCGTTTACGCCTGTGCTCACCGTTTCCGCGAGAGAATACTCGCCATTTTGAATCAGGCCCGGTAGCTTCCCGGAGGTGAATTCTATCGCTCTCAACGGACTACGGATGTCATGGCTGATGGATGCGATCAGGTGCATTTGGAGACGGGTCTGCCTGAGAAGCTCCTGCTCGGAGTTTTTCAGGACCCCTAATGTATCCTCCAATTTAAGGGTTCTTTCCTGGACACGTGATTCCAGAATCTTGTTCAGACCGTCGGCTTTTTTCAGGCGGTTTTTGAAATAGAGATAAATCATCACCAGCATCAGGATGGCCAGGAATATTTTAAACGGCCAGGTTTCGTACCATGCGTAAGGAATGACAATGGTAAGCGACCTTAATTTCTGTGATTCACGGCCAAATCCTCCGTTTTTACGAAGTTTCAGGGTATAGGTCCCTGATGCAAGGTTGTTGAGGTGGATGGATTGGTGTTCGTTTTCGATGGGGTGCCAAATGTGCTTCGAGGACGCTTTTGCCTCCAAAGAGACCATGTAGTACAGTTGCTGGTTCCGCCGGTCGCCCAGGTAAGGGGACGAAACGAATACCTTTATATCGTTGGCGTCAGCGAGCTCTATTTTTGAACTGCTTACGGGAATCAGCCTGGAATCGGCTTCAATGCGGTCGATGAAAATCTCCGAATTCGGCACATCCAGGGGAATTTGCTCCGGTTTGAAAAACACGAGCCCGTCGATGGAAGGCAACGACACGTAGCCATTAGACAAGCGCACGGCACAGGGCTGGCAGCCGCCGTTGAATTCGTTCGTGTGAAAGCCACTTTGTTTGACATAATGGTGATAATACAGCCGGGTACTGTCGCGATGACTGGCGAAATCGAGGAGGTCGCCGCGTAGAATACGGAACAGCCCCTGATTAGTCGGGATCCAGAAAAAGTCATTGCCGTCGCGTACTATGCAATGCGCGTGCGCCAGGAAATGTTCCTTGTCCAACGGAAGCTTGGTCAGTTCGTTTTTTCGGAGGAGAAAAACGCCGTCGTCGTAGGTCGTAAACCACAGTTCGCCGGGGCGTTCCAGCAGCAGGCTCCTGATGTAGTACCGGTCGGTGCGCGGGATCAGGGATATGCTGTTTCGCACGAGGTTTACCTTGAACAGCCCGGCAGCGGTGGCTACCCATAGCACGTCCTTACCTTCCCGGAGCATGTAGGAGATGTGGGTGATTTTCCGGGTAAAAATGCGTTGGGAAGCTCCGTTTTTTCCAGGGTCGATGTATTTTAATCCGTAATATTTCGTGCCCAGCCAGATACGTCCCGTGTGGTCTTCATATAAATGGGAGATTTCGCCGCCCCCTGTCCATCGCCCTTTTAACTGCCGGCCGGTATGGTCAAATTGGTATAGGGAATCGTTCCCGGTATACCATAAATCGCCCGAGCGGGCTTTGAGCATGCTGTACCGGCTGGTGACTATTTTGGTTTGCCGGGGTAAGGTCTTCACGATTATCCGACCGTCCGGGCCTTTTCCCAATACTCTGAAGGACGGTGTAGTGACAGTGCTATCGGAAAACGCCGCTTGCGAATAGAACACATTCGATTCGCGTTCGTCGCTATCGACGGTAAGGGTTTCGAATCCGTGGAAATCAAGAATAAAAAGCCCGTTGCTGAGCGTGCCCAGGTAAAGCCGCTGCCGAAGACGATCGAAAAAAATGGAGGAGACGTTGTTCCGTTCCAAATCGAAATCTTTAATTAACAGCTTAGTGGCAATAATTCCCGGCCGCTCTTCGGATAGCAGATAGAGTTTTCGTCCCTGAGCTATAAATGCGTTTCCCGAAGGATCGTGCGAATAAACGTGGTAGCGTTCGGCGAGGTTTGGTTTGTCGGTTTGTCCTTCTGCGGAAGTCAGTGTGATTTCTCCGGGGCGCGCATTGCTTCTCAGGTCTGTCGCCAGGAGCTCGATCTTTCCAGTCTCATCGTCATGGTATAAGTTTCTCCCCAACCTGAAAAAACCGCGGGGCGAGTGAATGCGGGTTGTATAGCTCTTTTGTTTTTCCCAATTGGTGTAGAGCTGTACTTTTCCGTCGGGGCGCCACGCAAAGAAGCTACCGTCCGACCCGGGGAGCCAGAATAACTGGCACAAGGGCGACCATTTGGTATGGAAGCGGTCGGGTAAGCCTGCGGAAAAGAATAATCCATAGCCGCCTTCCGGTGTTTCCAACATCCGGCGAAGGCGTGCTGCGGCAGGGGGCTCTTCTTTGGTCGCCGTGGCGGCAACGACTTTTATGTAATCGAACTCTTCGGTCCATACGTAAAAGCGGTCCTTTCGTCCTTCCATATCGGGAAGGAAGGACATGAACATATTCGTCCGTATTCCCAGCACACTTTTATTGAAAATTACAAAAGTCTGCCCATCGAACCTCACGAGTCCCTGATCGGTAGCTAACCAAAGAAAACCATGAGAATCCTGCGCGATGGCACGTACGGAGTTTTGGGGAAGGCCGTTATCGCTATTGTAATGCCGGATGCTGTATTTCAATGCTACCGCCGGGGTTTGCGAAGCAACTGGTATAGCAAGTATTTGAAACAAAATACAGAAATACAATCTCACGGATAATGCGAATTGTGGGGACACTTGATATCGAGGCGAAACAGACGAAATAGTTCTAGTTAACGCTAAAAGAAAGATCGATAAATGAATATACCCGGGATTGAATAATAGAAATGTTTCTATGTTATACTTCCGATTAGTGCGAATCAATACACCGTATTTCTATTTAGTTTTGGTGTGGCATTAGAAGGAGTCGACGCCGCGGCGAAAATATGCGAAATGTGCGTATATGGGTATTCCGTTCAGTGTTTCGAACAGCAACGAAGGCTATTGCCGTTTCCCAAAGAGCATATGCGTACAGGCCAGACCTGTTTCACAACATACACACAAATTTGCCCACATTTCGACAATAGCATGTATAGTTGCCCGTAACTTCGGGGCAATCGTCATTTTTTATGCACCATAATCGAACCCGACATGAAAGTGCTCGTAATCGACGACCATCCGCTAATGCGATCGGCCATTAAACGGGAGATAAAAGATCACAAACCCCAGGCCCGTGTCATACTCTGTGCGCATAAGGACGAAGGAATGGAAGCGATCAGAAATCAAACAATCGATCTTGTTATCGTTGAAATCGGTATTCCTGGCGGGAGTATGCATACGATCCGGGAAATGCGTGCAGCGGCGAGGGGAATCAAGATTCTCGTATACTCTTCTGTGAACGAAGCAATTTACGCGCTTCCCGCGGTGGCTTCCGGCGCTCATGGCTTCCTTTCCAAAGACAGTTCCGGCGATGAGTTGAGGATAGCGATCGATATGGTGCTCGACTCTAAAACCTATTTCAGCAAAACAATACAGGAAACCCTGCTCTCGCAAGTGATTGCCAACGTGGATGCGTCGAACCACAATCCGCTGCAGACGCTTACACCCCGGGAGCGGATTGTGGTGCATTTGTTGTTGCAGGGGAAAAAAATAAAGACGATTGCGGAAATGCTGAATTTGAAAGAAAGTACTGTCAGCACGTTCAAAGCGAATGTATTCAGAAAGCTGCAAGTAGGCAGCCTGATAGCATTGTCGGAGAAAATGGCAATGTTGCGGTAGTCTGCCGGATGAGGGGTATCCGGCAGTACGAACAAGCTAATGGCCCGCGGCAGCGACGTCGTCGATGATTTTTGACAGCTCGATAGCGCTGGTGACGCCGCATTTATGGAAAATCTTCTTTTTGAAAGTGCTTACCGTACTCAATTTCAGTTGTAATTGGGTAGCGATCTCTTTTGTCCACATGCCACGGATCAGCAACCTGCTGATTTCAAGCTCCCGTTCGGTCAGCCCGATCCATTTCCGGCGTTTGATTTTAGCATAATTTTGTGGCAATTGTGTAATGAGCTGGGCGCGGACCGCTTCGCTGAGGTATTTTTTGTCGCTCACTACCGCCGACACGGCCTCTGCATACGTTTCGGGATCGGAGCGCTTCGATAGGTAGCCGTCGGCCCCCGCCTGCACATATTTCAGCGCATACTTTTCTTCCGGCAAGCCGCTCAGGATGAGAATCTTCGCGTCGTGCCGTGCGGTCCGGATCATATCGATCATTTTTACATCCTGGCCTCCGGGCAGATGGATGTCGAGAATGACCAGCTCTATTGGTCTATCCTGGATAATCCGGAGTCCTTCGTTAAAATCTTTGGCCTCAAAAACCGAGGCATTTTCAAATAACTCACGGATCACAAGGCGCATGCCCATTCTGACAACGGCATGGTCCTCAATGAGTACTGCATTCGTCATTGGTAGTAAATTTGGTTCATAGCAGAGTGGTTAAGACTTTGTAATACCAAAAATAGGCAGAGTTATGCCCGGTTACAATCAAGATATTGATAAACAGATGTAAACATCATACTACACTTTTTAATGGAATTTTAGGGAGTTTTTGTTAATTCGGAGAATTTTGTTGAGAACATAGCGACAGTGCAATCTTCCCTTATGAGAATCCTGCTTGTTGAAGACCATGATATTGTCCGCATTGCCACGGGCATGCTCATCCAGGAAATGATGAGCGATGTTGTCGTCGAGTCGGCGGCAAATTTTAAGGATGCTATGCGGGCAGTTTCCTCCGGTACTTATCAACTGATCATCCTCGATCTGAACATTCCGGGGACCGACCATTTACTAACAATCGAAAAGCTGCGGGCCCGGCAGCCTGACGTGCCCGTGCTGGTGTTCTCGGGACAAAAAGAAGAATTGTACGGCTTGCATTGTATCCGTGCCGGTGCGGCCGGGTTTGTCTCCAAAGAATCAAAAGCGTCCGAATTGCAGGAAGCGATCCGGGTTGTGCTGAACGGACAGAAATACCTGAGTCCGCTTGTGCGTGCACAACTTGTGGCTTCCATGCAGCAGCACCGGGTTTCGGATCCGGCAGAGCTTTTGTCGGCCAGGGAATTGATTGTCATGGAGATGCTGCTGGAAGGAGAATGGACGAAGGATATCGCCAGGAAGCTAAACCTCAAGAGTACGACAATCAGTACTTTCAAGACCCGCATTTTTAAGAAGCTCGGGGTGGATAATCTGCTCGATCTCGCAAGGCATGTCGAAATGTATTACTCATCGAACGGTAATGGTGTTTCCGACCGCAAATGATAATCTCCGCGTCGGGTCCCGGATAAAAATACCTCCATTTGTCTCCATTTTTGAGTAGAATAAATAATAGAAACAATTCGATGATTTGTAGGAGGTTTGTTAGGTAAACTATTGGTAGTCAATACATTTAATAACTATCCTGTTCATAGAACTTCGCCTATCCATCTAATCGGATATCTTTTTCCCGCTACTTTGTAGATATAGTTTGTATCGCAGATCCTGCTATAACCCGGCCGGAAAGCAGCAGTCTTGCGATCGCAATGCCTGAGCCTTCATGGGTTTGGTTTATCATTTAAGCCCCATTGTATTGAACGCCTTAAATCCATTCAGAATGAAAGGCTGATCACCATGTCCATTCTGTAATGGCGTGCGCCTTTCTTCGTGGGTTCCAAAACGCAATCGCTTATCAATTCCATACTGTTTTTAAACCATTTGTTAATTAAAACCAATTAGACAATGAAAGTAAAACGACTACTAACACGCACTGCCGGTGCATTCGGGGTTACCGCCGGTTTGCTATTTGTGGGTTCGCCGTTGATGGCGCAGGTGAAAATCGGGGACAACCCGAATATGATTGATTCAAATTCTATTCTGGAACTGGAAAGTACAAACAAAGGGTTTCTTCAGCCCCGAGTAGCGCTTGTGGCTACCAACAACGTGGCGCCAATGACCGCTCCCGTGCCGGAAGGTATGCGCGTTTATAATACGGCTACCACCTCGGGAACGTACGGGGTATCACCCGGCGAGTATTACTATGACGGTAGAGGTTGGGTAAGACTGGTAACTGCCATTCCTTATGGCCAGGAAGTTTTCCGCCAAGGGCCTGCCCCGGTGGGCGCATCGTGCGGGTCTGATCCGGAAGGAACAATCTGGAACGATATATTGGAAAATAGTCCCACCGAAGGGCAGCAATGGATATGTAGAGTGGGTGTATGGGAAGTCTACAATGCTCCCAGCAGCAGCACACCCTTCTTTGCAAAATTGACGAAGGACACGGATGCCGGCGCCAGGAAGGCTGGAACGATCAACCGATTGGGGCACATAGTAGTGCGACGTGACGATGACGGGGCTTCCACAACCATAACCCCTGGCGGGGGCATCAGGCTCCTGCGCACGCTGGCACTTGCACCGAACCATGGCGCGTTCGTTGATTTCGCTCGCAGCCCTGCAAATCCTGACCTGTTCCGTATCGGACTCCGGAACGACCTCAATGACGGAAATGGTGCATTGACTTTCCAGAGCAGCCTCGCAAGCGGGAATTTTACCCCTCGCATGCTGATCGGCTTGAACGGCCAGATTGGTGTTAACGTAACAGATCCCAAAAGCAGGCTCCATGTAGAGGGTACTGTTTTGATTACCGAGAATAGCGAGGATGGTGCCGGCTATGACGTTGCAACCGGCGGCAAAAACGGTATAAAACTTTATTACGACAGTACCGCGAACAGGGCGCAGATTTTTGTCCAAGCCGATGCAAGTGATCCCAATGTAGTCTTGTCCAAAAAGGTGGACGGAGGGGGAACCGTTCCCAACGGCTCGATATTCCAGAAATTTCAAATACCGAGTGGTACAATAGGTAGCGTCACGCGTGAAGCGGGTTTGACGGTAAAATACAACGAAACTTCTGACCGTCGTCTGAAAGAAAATATCAAAAACACACACTATACAATTGAGGATTTGATGAGGATAGCGGTGGTTGACTACAACTACAAAAGCGACGCTGCCAAAACCCGTATGCCTGGCTTCATCGCCCAGGATCTCTACGAAGTATACCCTCGTGCGGTTACCAAAGGCGGTGAGAATCCTAAAACCAGTCCGTGGATGGTGGATTACGGCAAACTGACGCCGCTATTGGTAAAAGCGGTTCAGGACCAGCAAAAAGAAATCGCTTCACTGAAAGCGCAACTGAGCGAAATGCATGCGCTCAAAGCTGAGGTGGCCAGCATCAAGGCGATGTTAGGCAATGCCGAACAGCTGAAATCCGAGGCTACCATTTCAAAATGAGTTAACTATGCACAAAATCATCCATAAAAAGCTCTTTGGTTTGAGCGCGGCATTATGCCTGTCGCTTCTGCTAGGGGTCGATCCCGTGGCGGCACAGTCGAGCAGCCAGGGGAATACGACCATCTTCGAAGGCACGCAGATGACCGTGTTCGGTACGCATACGTTCCTGGCGGGCGGCTCAGGCATACAACCGGGAATTATCAAAGCGATCCGCTCCACTTCGCCCGGCATTCTGGGCTTTGCGTCGGGTGCGACTTACTCAGGGCAGGACGACGCGAACCATGTCGATGGCTATGTGTCCAAGGCGGGAACCGATGCGTTCGTTTTCCCCGTCGGAGACGGCACCAAACTGCGTCCTATCGGAATCTCGGCACCCGCTACATCGGGTGTATACAAAGCGGCATACTGGTCGGAAGACCCTGGTACTGCTACCCTGCCCGCCGGCGGACCATTCCCGGCGACTAATATGGGAACAGGCGTCACCGATGTAAGCACCGTGGAATACTGGGACCTCGACGGTCCGTCTCCGGTTGACATCACCCTTACCTGGGACGCGGCCAGCGACCTGGAGACGCTCGCCAATTCCAACATCGCCAATCTCCTGGTGGTCGGTTACAATCCGGTCACCGCCAAATGGGAAAATCTGGGCAGGGCAGGAGGTGTTACGGGTTCGCTGACTACCACCGGCAGCATCACCGCTACCGGAATCATTCCCGACAACTATTCGGCCTTTACTTTTGGTGCGGATATAAATCTGCCGGTAACACTGGTAGCATTCGATGCCAGAAGGGAGGGTTCGACGTCGGCGCTCACCTGGTCGACAACCGCCGAAACCAACAGCGACCGCTTCGAGATCGAGCGCAGCTTAAACGGAAAAGTGTGGGACAAAATCGGGACCGTGGCGTCCGCCGGGGAAAGTGCGGTGCTTGTGAAATACACATTCACCGATGCCTCGCCGCTGCCCGGCGAAAACCTGTACCGCCTCAGAATGGTCGACCGGGACGGGACCTACGCATACAGCAGCATCCGAAATCTCACATTTGAAGGCCAGACAACATCGGTCGCTTATCCTAACCCGGCACGCGACGTGCTGTACATTCGGGACGCGCAGAGTGTGCAGGCCGTTTCGATCCTGGATATGAAAGGAAACATTGTAAACGATGCCGGTACGATGCAGGGCGGAATGTTCAGGGTCAACGGACTTGAGGCCGGTATATATGTCGTGAAAGTGGTTCGAAACAACGGCATCGTGAAATCTCAGAAAATCGTCGTTGCCAAATAGCGTCTCGCTACATTTGTATTTTGTGTGGCCCTGGAAGAATTTCCGGGGCTACTTTTTTTATTGGCGGGCGTTTGATACATTGACATTATACCCAGCAGTCGCATACTTTTTCCCTCGCTGAATAAACCGCTGCACATGTTTATTGATAAAAAAAGCACTTAGCGAATTGTTTCGCATAAGTGCTCGGTTTTTAGTTTGTGGGCCCACCTGGGATCGAACCAGGCACCTACTGATTATGAGTCAGTTGCTCTAACCGAATGAGCTATAGGCCCTTTTCCAAACTTGCGTTTGGGTTGCAAAATTAGGGAATCGGTTCAATTCTCCAAATGAATACAACAAGATTAGCTTCTTTTGTCCGTTGCTTGTTTATTACTTTTGCCAAAAAATCGATTTTGAATAAAAGGAAAATCATCAACGATCCGGTTTATGGGTTCATCTCCATTGCCTCGGACCTGCTCTATGACCTGGTCGACCATCCTTATTTTCAGCGGCTGCGGCGGATAAGGCAGCTCGGGCTTGCGGATATCGTCTATCCGGGAGCGCTCCACACACGTTTTCACCATGCGCTTGGGGCAATGCACCTGATGAACCAGGCACTCCGTGCGTTGCAGGAGAAAGGGCATATGATCTGGGAGCTGGAACAGGAGGCGGCGCAGGCGGCGATTTTGCTGCACGACCTCGGACATGGCCCGTTCTCCCATGTACTCGAAAGTGTCGTGATCCCCGGAGTCCCGCACGAGGCGATTACGCTCACGATGATGAAAGACCTGAACCGCCAGCTCGACGGAAGACTGGATATTGCCATCCAGATGTTTGAAGGAACCTATCCGCGCAAGTTCTTCCACCAGATGATTTCCAGCCAGCTCGATATGGACCGGATGGATTACCTCAACCGCGACAGCTTTTATACCGGCGTCATCGAGGGCTCCATCGGTGCCGACAGGCTGATCAAGATGCTGGATATCAGTCACGATCAGCTGGTGGTGGAGGAAAAGGGCCTTTTAAGTATCGAAAACTTCCTGCATGCGCGCAGGCTGATGTACTGGCAGGTGTATCTGCACAAGACGCTCCTGAGCGCCCAGGCGATGCTCACGCAAATTATGCGTCGCGCACGTGAGCTGGCGGCAGCAGGGGAGCAGTTGTTTGCCACACCCGATTTCGCACGCTTTCTCTACAACCGGTTTACCCTTGCCGACTTCGATAGCGAACCCGAACTGCTTGGGGCATTCAACGGATTGGACGATAACGACGTATGGGCCTCTGTAAAAGGGTGGAAAAATCATCCCGACCCGGTTCTGTCCAAACTATGTGGCATGCTTCTCGACAGAAACTTGTTCAAGATCAGCTTTTTTAATGCGCCTCCGGGCGGAGAGGTGCTGGCGCCGCTTCGGAAGCAACTGATTGCCGCCGGCGTTCCTGAAAACGACATGCCCTATTTTCTGATTACCGGTGAAACTACCAACTGGGCCTATGCGAAGGAACAGGACCCCATCCGCGTCAAAATGAAAAGCGGAAATTTGCTCGATATCGCCGATGCGTCGGATATTCCCACCATCGAAGCCCTCACTAAGATTGTACGCAAGTACTATGTATGTTGGGGTAAAAATGTATCTTTGCGTGGTTAATCAGGACCCTAAAAAGAAAAGCCGAATTAATAATTTATACAACGTACTCGAATACCATTACCCGAAATTAGCCGATAAAATATGAAATTTACTGTCAGCGAGATTGCTCAGATGCTGAATGGAACTGTTGTTGGGGATGATCAGATCATAATTAATTCGGCTGCAAAAATTGAAGAGGGCCTGCCGGGTTGTATTTCTTTTCTGGCCAACAGCAAGTATGAGCATTATATTTACTCCACACAGTCTTCGGCAGTAATTGTCAATAAAGATTTTGTTCCCAAAAAAGAAATTTCTGCGACGTTGATCTACGTCGACAACGCCTATACCGCCTTCACGATCCTGCTGGAAGAATACCAGAAACGCCTCGCTGGCAGCAAGTCGGGCGTGGAGCAGCCCAGTTTTATGGGGGAGAACAGCCAAACCGGAGAGGATTGCTATCGCGGCGCTTTTTCCTACATTGGCAAAAACTGCGTGATTGGCAAAGGCGTGAAGATTTACCCGCAGGCGTGGCTGGGCGATGGCGTGGAAGTAGGCGATTATTCGGTGATCCATCCCGGCGTTAAAATTTACGACAACACGGTGATTGGAAAGAATTGCACGATTTTTGCCAACACAGTGATCGGCAGCGACGGGTTCGGATTTGCACCGCAGGCCGATGGCAGTTATAAAACCATCCCGCAACTCGGAAATGTGATCATCGAGGATAATGTAAGTATCGGGGCGAATACGACCGTCGATTGTGCGACAATGGGTTCCACGATCATCAGGCAGGGCGCAAAAATTGATAACCTGGTACAGATTGCACATAATGTAGAGATTGGAAAAAATACCGTAATTGCGGCCCAGTCCGGAGTATCCGGGTCTACAACAATCGGCGAACAATGCGTGATAGCCGGTCAGGTAGGGATTGTAGGCCATATTACGGTGGCAAACCATACTAAAGTGGGCGCACAAAGCGGACTTGCCAAATCCATTAAAAAGGAAGGTTTATCGCTTTCGGGCTCTCCTGCCAGGGACCTTAACGAACATTTGCGGTCCATGGCACTGGTGCGAAGGCTGCCCGAGCTCGAAGAACGGCTGAAAGACCTCGAACGCAAGCAGGAAACGTCCGATTTTCAGTGACAGCCGGCAGTCCCCTAATCGCACCTTATTTTGAAAAGGAAATAGATATAATGAACGAAAAACAACAAACCATTTCTAAGTCTGTATCCGTAACTGGAGTGGGTTTACATACCGGTGTTGTGGCCACAATGACATTTGTGCCGGCACCAGCCAACCACGGGTACAAGTTTCAGCGTATTGATTTACCCGACCAGCCGATCGTCGATGCGGATGTCGACAATGTAGTGGACCTTTCGCGGGGTACCACCATTGAGCAGAACGGTGCGCGAATCCATACGGTTGAGCACACACTGGCAGCATTGGTAGGCTTGCAGATCGATAACGTACTGATCCAGCTCGACGGCCCCGAACCTCCCATCATGGATGGCAGCTCGATCAAATTCGTGGATGCGCTGCTCGACGCGGGCATCGAAGAACAGAATGCATACCGCAACTATTTCGAAGTTCCGGAATACGTACATTATAAAAACAAGGAAAAGGATACCGAGCTGGTAGCGCTTCCGCTTTCGGATTATCGTCTTACGGTGATGGTCGATTATAATTCGACCGTTATCAGCAGCCAGCATGCTTCCCTGAACGATATCACGCTTTTCAAGGAGGATATTGCCGCTTGCCGGACATTCGTGTTCCTGCACGAACTCGAAGCGCTTTATAAACAAAACCTTATCAAGGGCGGCGACCTCACCAACGCCATCGTGATCGTGGACCGCGAGGTGCAGGATGGCGAGCTCGACCACCTTTCGCAACTGTTGAACAAACCGAAGGTGAGCGTCAACAAGTCGAAAGGTATTCTGAACAATGTCGAGCTGCATTACCCGAATGAGATGGCGCGGCATAAACTGCTCGACCTGATCGGCGACCTAGCGCTGGTAGGCCGGCCCATTAAGGCGCAGATTCTCGCCGCGCGCCCGGGACACGCAGCGAATGTGGCTCTGGCTAAAAAAATCAAAAAACTGATTAAATCTGGCAAAGGAGATATTCCGCAATACGACCCGAATAAGGCACCTGTTTTCGATATCAACCAGATTGGCCAGTTGCTTGCGCACCGCTACCCGTTCCAGATGATCGACAAGATCATCGCACTGGACGAAAACAGCGTGGTAGGTGTAAAGAATGTGACGATCAACGAACAGTTTTTTCTCGGACACTTCCCTGGTAATCCGGTCATGCCGGGCGTTTTGCAACTGGAAGCGATGGCGCAGACAGGCGGTATCCTGGTACTTTCCAGCGTGCCCGATCCGGACAATTACTGGCCATACCTCATCGGGATCGATGCATGCCGTTTCCGACGCAATGTTTTTCCCGGCGATACAGTTATTTTTAAATGTGAATTCACATCCCCGATGAAAAGAGGGATCGTCAAAATGAGTGGCCGGGGATATGTAGCCGGACAACTGGTATGTGAAGCGGATATGATAGCAAGCCTGGTAAAGAAAAAATGACTCAATCATTAGCATATATCCATCCTGACGCCAAGATCGCTCAGAATGTGTCCATTGAACCTTTCGCGATGATCCATGCTGATGTTGAGATCGGCGAAGGCTCGTGGATCGGTTCGCACGCGGTAATCAATTCAGGAGCGAGGATCGGTAAAAACTGTAAAATCTACCCGGGCGCGGTCATTTCCGCGACACCGCAGGATTTGAAATACAACAATGAATACACGCTCACGGTAATCGGCGATAATACCACCGTCCGCGAATATGCGACGATCAGCCGCGGTACCGAAGAGCATTGGAAAACCGTAGTAGGTTCCGACTGCCTGATCATGGCTTACGCGCACGTAGCGCACGATTGCCGGGTCGGGAACAATGTAATCATAGGCAATAATGTGCAGATGGCAGGCCATGTCCACGTAGGCGACTGGGCGATCGTGAGCGCGTTGAGCGCGGTACACCAGTTTGTGAAGATCGGCATTCATGCTTTCGTATCGGGCGCTTCGCTGGTGCGGAAGGATGTTCCTCCATTTACAAAAGCTGCGCGGGAGCCTATTTCCTACGTGGGTATTAATTCGGTCGGCCTGCGGAGAAGAGGTTTTACCAACGAGCAAATTATCGATATTCAGAACATCTACCGGTACGTGTATATGAAGGGCTTTAACAATGCGGAGGCACTTCAGAAGATCGAGCTGGAAATGGCGCCTTCGGACGAACGCGATGAAATTATCAATTTTATCCGCAACTCGGAAAGAGGTATTATGAAAAGTCCTTTTCAGACGACGGGAGCCAGCGAGACTGAAGCTCAATCCTGACAAAGCCATTCATTTCCATCATAAAATTTGCAGCATTGCCCGGGGGGGTGTCACCTCCCGGTTTTTTTATTCCTGAACTGTGAGCTGGTCACCGATTTTGATCTCTCCCGAATCCCGGGCCGTCACGTTTTGTCCGAATAATATCTTGTTGCCGTTCTTCCGGTAGCCGGCCAGGGTTTTCAATGGCTCCGGGCCCTTTTCACCGGTAGCAGGGTCAATAGTGGTCAATACGCAGCGTGCGCAAGGTTTCACTACTTCGAAACGCAGGTTGCCTATGGTAACGTGCTTCCATTGGTCTTCGGCAAACGGTTCGGTACCGCTAATGACGAAATTGGGGCGGAAACGCCGCATTTCGATCGGCTCGGCGAGGCGGCCGTTCAAATCGTCCAGCGAAGCCTGGGAAATGACGAGGTAAGGGAAGCCATCGGCAAAGCTTACATTCTCGTGATGCCGTGCATACCGCGGATCGGCCTTTCTTTCGGTTGAATCGGGCATCATTACGAGCCGAAGGTCGAGCCCGAGCTGCCTGCTGAGCCATACATCTGCATCTGCCGAGACGGTGACGGCTTCGACCGTGTCATCCCAGACGCGGACCGTAACCGGAAATGCCGTTACCGGTCGGTAAGGGACAAGTACGAAATCCGACGGATCGGTGCGAAGGGATATTTTCAATCCTTTGTCCAGCAATGCCACGTCTATCAGCGCCATTTCAGGGTAGGCGCGCTGGGTGATAAACACGTTGTTTTCGTCGACGATCATCCACCGGCGGTCGTGTCGCAAACCTCTCTCCTCGACTGTTGCGTTGCTGAGCCGGATTCCGCCGAGTGATTTGACAGGATAAATCCATATTTCGGATAAAGTCATGGCCATGATTTTACTGTTATTAAAATTCCATCCTGGCGAGCGGGCTTACCGTTTGGTCGGTGAACTCGCCGGCGATGAACTTGTAATGTGCGGCAATGGCGATCATAGCCGCATTGTCGGTGCAATATTCAAAAGCAGGAATATATACGCGCCAGCCCAGTTGGTCGCCCAATTCTTTCAGGGATGCCCGTAACCCGGAGTTCGCCGACACCCCTCCGGCGATCGCGATTTCCTTGATGCCGGTTTCGCGGGCCGCCTTTTTCAGCTTTTTCAGGAGGATGTCGATCAGTGTAAATTGAATGCTCGCACAAATGTCGGCGATGTTTTCCCGTATAAAATCCGGGTTCTCCCGGACCTGTTTTTGAAGAAAATACAAAAATGAAGTCTTGATGCCACTGAATGAAAAATCCAGTCCGGGCATTTCCGGCAAAGGAAAGGGGTAGGCCAGCGGATTTCCCTGTGCGGCGTATTTGTCGATCAGCGGACCGCCCGGATAAGGCAGGTCGAGCAGCTTGGCGGTTTTGTCAAATGCTTCGCCGACAGCGTCGTCACGGGTTTCGCCGATGATTTCCATGTGCAACGGACCGGTCACTTTCACGATCTGCGTATGTCCCCCGCTCACGGTGAGGCACAGGAACGGGAAAGCAGGTTTCGGGTCGTCGATGAAATGTGCCAGCACGTGCGCCTGCATATGGTTAACCCCGATCAACGGGACGCCCAGGCCGAGCGCCATCGATTTCGCGAAGGAAGTGCCCACAAGCAACGCCCCCAGCAAGCCCGGTCCCTTCGTAAAAGCAATGGCATTCAGGTCTTTTTTTGCTATTTTTGCGTCATTCAATGCTTTGTCCACCACGGGCAGGATATGCTGCTGATGGGCCCGTGAAGCGAGTTCGGGCACGACCCCCCCATACTGCGTGTGGATGAGTTGCGTGGCAACAACATTGGAGCGGATATTCCCGTTTGTAATTACAGCTGCGGAGGTTTCGTCGCACGACGATTCAATGGCGAGGATATTCATACGGTGGCAAATATTCGCAAAATTAAGCATTAACAATAAGATAAGCAGTATCCCGCTGCGAAGCTGTATATGTTAAAATTCCTGAAGGCGCTGGGTAATGGTCTGATCGTGGTTATCATCCTCGTGCTGCTGGCGCTTGGGATTGCTACCACCGCATTGCAGCTGCCTTCGGTACAAACCTGGGCCGTCAGGCATGTGACTGCCAACATTTCCGGTAAACTCGGATATCCCATCGCCATCGGAAAAGTCAATATCAAATGGTTCGACGTCGTTTCGCTCGAAGGCGTTTCGGTAAAAGACACCTCGGGTGCGGATATGATCGACGTCGGCCGTATCGATGTAAACCTCAATTTGAATAATATCATCCGCGATTCCGCCCGCGAAATTTTTCTCGACGAGGTCAATGTATTTCAGCCTAATGTGCATCTGGTAATCGTGCCCGAATCCGGCGATCTCAATATCGACGGGTTCATCGCCCGTATCAACGAGCTGACGGCGCCTGCTGTACCGAGGCCGCCCGATGCTCCTGAAAACAATACGCCTTTCATCATAGGCAAAGCCAAGGTGATCGACGGGACTTTCGGTTACGACGACCCCCGCCAGCCGCGCGACAGGGGCGTGAGGGTGTTCGACTATTCCCATTTCAGTCTGCGTCACCTATACGGCGAGCTCAACGACTTCCTCGTTCAGGGCGATACGATTTCTTTTCGTGCCAGGAACCTGAAAACCGTCGATAAGCAAACGGGCCTGGAAATGCACGATCTCGACACCCGTTTTCTTTTCTGCCAGAAAAAAATGGAGTTCAGGGAACTCGACGCGCACATCGGGAACTCGCATTTGAAAGACGAGGTCACATTCTACTATAACCGGTCGGGCGAGCTGGGCGATTTTAACCACAAAATCCGCATGAAAGGCCACCTGGTAGGCAGTCGTGTGGATTCGCGGGACCTTGGACTGTTTTCGAGCTATATCGATGGGTTGAATGAAACCTGGCTGATTTCGGGCGACTTTAATGGAAAGGTCGACGATTTCGTAGTGTCCAATACCGATTTGCATTTCGGGAAAAACAGCCGTCTGATCGGCGATATCGGATTTAGAGGCTTGCCCACCATCGAAGGCGTGCAGATGGACATCCGGTTGTCGGTTTCGAGGATCGACCCGGCCGATCTGGTTCAGTACTACCCGGAATGGGGCATGCATCCTGACTTGCAAAAATTTGGCTACACACTGCTGGACGGCACTTTCAAAGGTACGCTGGAAGATTTCGCGGTGAATGCATCGGCGTCGTCGGAACTGGGCGAGTTGTCGGGGGACCTGGTGTTTCATATTGCCGACGCCCAAACGACGACCTATTCGGGAGAAGTGAAAACGGCCGCATTTAATCTGGGGACCTTGCTGGAAGACGAGGATAACTGGCAGGAGCTCGATTTTGAAGGGAAAGTATACGGGAAGGGACTGGAGCTTTCACTGGCTTCGGCGGATATGAATGCAACCGTCCACAGGATCGGTTTCCGGAACTACGATTACAAAAACATCCGGCTCAAAGGAAATTTACAAAACCAGTATTTCAACGGACTGGTAAGCGCGCGCGACAGCAACCTGATGGTGAGCCTGGACGGCGAATTTGACCTCTCCGGGCAGCAGAACAAGTTCGATGTCAAGGGATTGGTGGAAAAGGCGAATCTGAAAGAGCTCGGTTTCAGCCGGGACCCGATCACTCTCCGCACGCAATTGAATGTCAACGTTTCGGGGAATACCGTGGATGAACTGGTCGGCGATGCCAGGTTGCTGGAAACCTACCTGGTAATGACCCACAAGGAGCGGAATCTGGTAATCGATACGCTGGTTTTTTCATCGAGAAACCAGGCAGGAAAGCGGGAATTGCAACTGGACAGCGAGTTTCTGACGGCCCGGGTCGAGGGCAATTTTCTACCTACGCAGGCGTGGAAAGACGTAAGTCAGGTGCTGGAAGAGTATAAGCTTTATTTCTTTGAAAATGAGGCAACTCGAGATGATTATTATGCCAGTAAGCCTTTAAAGCTCCTGCGAAGCAGGTATCAGATCGACTATGCGGTGCAAACCCATAACCTCTCGCGTTTTCTGGCCTTTCTCAGCCCGGAAATTTACATCTCGCGCGGGGCTAAGGCGGAGGGCACCTTCAAAATGGATAACACGGCGGTTCTTACCTTCAACGCGGTATCCGATACGGTGAGCTATGGGAAAAACCAGTTTATAAAAGCAGAGGTGGATGTGACTACTTCCAAATTCGTCAACAGCGCCGAGGTACTCGCGTCCATTCTCGTTATTTCCGACAAGCAGCAAATCAGTAAAATGGTTCCGACCGAGAAAATGGAACTCGAAGGCACCTGGGATACGGATCATATCGATTTCAATGGCGCAATCCATCAGGTGAAAAGCAACAATCGAGCGAACCTGGCAGGCGAGATACGCTTTTTGGCTGCCGGTCTCGACATCGGTTTTAAAAATTCCAAACTTTATCTGCTCGATGAAGAATGGAATGTCCCGTCCGAAAGCCTGATCTCGATCGTCGGAAACGATATTACGATGTCAAACCTCGGCCTGGTGAGCGGCAAACAACGCATTTTCCTGAGCGGTACCGCTTCTGAAGATCCGGAAAAAAGCCTTTTGCTGGATATCAAGAACTTCAAACTAGCCAGTTTAAACCCGGTTTTCAATACCAGACTTTCAGGGATCATGGACGGCGCGGCGAAGGTGAAGGATATTTATAACAGCGTTGTGCTCGATGCCAATTTCGCTATCGAGGGGCTTGGTTACGGGCAATATGAATTCGGGAATCTCTCGGGGACCGGCGATTGGGACCAGACCACGAGCGAGCTGCAAATCGATGCACAGCTTAACAAGAATGCACGGCGCGTTTTCAACCTAACCGGATCGTACCGTCCCAAGCTGGAAACCAATACGCTGAATCTGAAAGCGATCTTCAACCAGGCCGATTTCAAAGCGATTGAACCATTTGCCGAGGGACTGGTGTCGGATATTAGTGGAACCGCGCAGGGGACCGTGTCGATCAAGGGCGTGGTAGATGCCCCGGTGCTGGAAGGTTCCTTGATGGTGGACAAGGGACGGATGAAGTTCGATTATCTGCAATCTGTATTTACATTCAGCGACAAGATCAATTTTTCGGAAAGCGAGATCACGGTTAACAACATTCTCGTAACCGATGCCGACGGCAATACCGCAACGCTGCGTGGCGGGGTTTTTCACGACGGTTTCAAATACTTTTCGCTCGGGTTCAATGCGGATCTCCGCAATTTCAAAATATTGAATACCAATGCGAAGGACAACGATATCTTTTACGGAACGGCCTATGTGACCGGTCCAGTGGCTGTTTACGGGCCGATCGACAACCTGAATATCGAGGCCAATGTCAGCAGTAATAAAGGTACCAGGATATATATTCCGCTGGATGGCGCAACCGAAGTCGCAACGCAGGACTACATTCAGTTTGTGAGTAAAATGGTGGCTGCGGACAGCACGAACGGTACACCGGTTGACTCGATTGCGAGGAGCCAGATAGCCGGGGGGGATTAAAATGGATTTCAATTTTAACCTTACCCCCGATGCGACCTGCGAGATCATCTTCGACCGGCAGACCGGCGACGTCCTGCGCGGTAACGGCAGCGGTCGTCTTAATCTGAACATCGATACCCAGGGCGATTTCACGATGGCCGGTACCTACGAGATCGAGAAGGGCGAATATAACTTTACACTTCAGAATGTCATCAACAAGAAATTCAATATCAAACCGGGAAGCCGGATCGTATGGTCGGGCGACCCGTACGGTGCGCAGCTGGACGTAAAAGCCGGCTACACGCAAATGGTGTCACTCGCTGGCGTATTACCCAATACGAGCAATCTGGGCAACAATAACGGCGACGCGTTGTCGAGGAGATACCCTGTGGAGGTAACCATCGGCCTGTCGGAGCGATTGATGTCGCCAACGATCCGTTATGACCTTAAAATACTGGATAATCCGTCGCTGAGTGCTTATCGTGGCCAGTTGGAGGCATTTCAGAATAAATTGAAATCCGACGAGCAGGAATTGAGCCGACAGGTGAGCAGCTTGCTGGTGGTGAACCAGCTTCTGCCGGAAAGCAGCCTGGCGACCGTGGGTAGCCAGAATTTCCTTGGCAGCAGCATCAGCGAACTTGTGTCGAACCAGATCAGCCGCTGGGCGTCGGGGATCAATGAGAACCTGGAAGTGGGTGTTTCGGGCTTGTCACTCGACCAGAACGCCTGGAATAACCTTCAACTCCGGTTCTCGTATCGATTCCTGAACGACCGTTTCCGCGTCACGCGCGACGGGCGGTTTACATCGGGAACGCAGTCGCAAACCGGTGCTTCCCAATACGATGCCGCGAGTTTGCTGGGCGAATGGACATTGGAATACTGGCTGAACAGCAAAGGGTCGGTACGGGTGAAAGCCTACAACCGGAACATTCAGAACAGCCTGATGTTCAATACCGGCACCTTCACGACGGGTGGTGTGAGCATGCAGTTTACCCACAGCTTCAACCGCTTTACCCGTGCCCCGAAGCCGGGTGTGAAAATTCCCTTCCTGCCGCCGGACTCGTCGAAGCAGGATACCGTCAGAAAGCTGATCTCCGAAAAAGAATCTACGCGTTAGTCCCCTGAAGCAATTCCTGCTTGATGGCATGGATGCGGTCGTTGAAATGCAGGTTGGGGAAGTCGAGACCGGGAACGCAAGTAGCGACGAGATAGTCCATCACCTCCTGCGGATGCGGCACACGTTGTCCCGACGTAATGCTGATATGTTTCGAGGTAGTCCAGAGAACGGTTTTCAGTTCGGTACGCAGGTCGTTGGTCATGAAATACTCGGTCACCATGGTGTCTTCATTATAATAGATCACACGTGATGTGATGCGTACCCACTCGCTGATGCGCGCCGGGCGTACGTACGCGATCTGGTGCTGGTACACAACCCAGCTTGTCCGCAACTCACGGAACATCGCTTCGAAACTGAAACCATACAATTTGGAAACCTGGTCTTCCCGTACATTGAAGAAGTAATCAAAATATTTGGAGTTGTTCAGGTGCATCAGTGGATCGCAATCCTGGAAACGGATAATGACCCGCGATTCTGCTTCGACGGGCATGTCGGAAAGTTTGGCAGTAAACAGCATAGTTTGTTTCGTTAGAAGTGTTATTCCCCGCGGAACCGTACGGCCAGTCCGCTCAGCATGTAGCCTTCCTTGTTCACGCTTGTGTAGTACTTGTATTTGACGTTAATAATGGCGTCGGCACCGATTTTCTGCGCTTTCATCACCAGTTTTGCCGTGAGCAGCTCTTTGGTTTTGGCATCATTTCCACGATACATCATCCTTTTGTCGACGGTCTGGTCGGCCGTGAGGGAATCCTCGCTGCTGATCTCCACCACACCTATTTCGGAATAGGGGCGTTCCAGTGGCTGGTTATCGTACAGCACTTCGATGGGATACTTCGTATTGGATGAAATGGGGATGCCGCTGCCGGCGCAGGCCGATAGTATTATGGCAATGATGGAAAATAGAATCGGGGCATTATTGATCTTATTCATTTTCTCGAAAAGACTGACATAATTTAAACTGCGATACGCGGCAAAGAATTCCGTACGGGAATGCAGGCCCACGTACTACCGGTACATGCAGGACAGGACGTTTTGTTGCAACGTATATTATTTTGCCATTTGTCACCAATCCATTGCTAAATGTGATATTGTGCATTACATTCAGGGATTATAAATCTAAACTAATTGATTTTAATATGGTCATGAAATCTAAAAGAACAAATTTGTTCAGGCACGTTTCGCTGGCTGCAATGATGCTGGCCGCGATGCTTGCGATGCCGTCGGAAGCGCAGCAACTGCCGAAGGGCGTTACGAAAGTCACGTCCGTTGAAGGGATTACCGAATACAATCTCGAAAACGGCCTGAAAGTGCTTATGTTTCCGGACCCTTCGAAACCGACCATTACGGTAAACGTGACCTATCTCGTGGGCTCGCGTCATGAAGGTTATGGTGAAACCGGTATGGCCCACCTGCTCGAACACCTTGTATTCAAGGGCTCTCCGAAGCATACCAATATCCCGCAGGAACTCACGGAGCACGGTGCCCGCCCGAACGGGACCACCTGGTATGACCGAACCAACTACTTCGAAACATTTTCGGCAACCGAAGAAAACCTGAAATGGGCACTCGACCTGGAATCCGACCGGATGGTAAACTCTTTTATTGCCAAAAAGGATCTGGACAGCGAGTTTAGCGTGGTGCGGAACGAGTTCGAATCGGGCGAGAACAGTCCTTTCCGCGTTCTGATGGAGCGGGTAATTTCGACCGGTTTCCTGTGGCACAATTACGGCAAATCCACGATCGGTAACCGTTCCGACATCGAGCGCGTGCCTATTGAAAACCTGCAAGCCTTTTATAAAAAATATTATCAGCCGGATAATGCCGTACTCACCGTCGCGGGCAAGATCGACGAGGCGAAAACACTGGCGCTGGTTAACGAATATTTTGGAAAAATCCCGAAACCCACCCGCGTCCTTCCCAAATCCTACACCGTCGAACCCACGCAGGACGGCGAACGCTTTGTGGAGCTGAAACGTACCGGCGACGTACAAATGCTGATGGCCATGTATCACATCATGCCGGGCTCTCATGCCGACTATCCGGCGATGGAGGTGCTGACGGAGCTCCTGACCAGCGAACCTAACGGACGTTTGTACAAGAATCTGGTAGATACCAAAAAGGCTTCTTCGCAATTCGGTTTCAGTTTTCAGCTGTACGATCCGGGACTGGTTCTTTTCGGGGCGGAGATTTTGAAGGAAAAGTCACTTGACGAGGCCCGGAAAGCATTCGTCGCGACACTCGATTCGGCGGCGATCCTGAAACCTTCGAAGGAAGATGTGGAACGGGCCAAAACGACCCTTCTCAAAAACTGGGACCTCGAATTCCGGAATTCCGAAAGGGTGGGGCTGAGCATTAGCGAATCCATCGCTACCGGCGACTGGCGGCTGGCATTCCTTTTCCGCGACAATATCCGTAAGGTTACCCCCGAGGACGTTTTCCGCGTCGCCCAGTATTATTTCAAACCCTCGAACCGTACGCTCGGAACGTTCGTGCCCGAAGCCAACCCGGTAAGAGCGGAAATCCCCGAAGCCCCGAAAGTGGCCGATCTGTTAAAAGATTATAAGGGCGAGGCGGTGGTAGCGGAAGGCGAGGCCTTCGACCCGTCACCGGCCAATGTCGAAACCCGCACGACGCGTATTGAGAAGGCCAATACCGTCGAAACCGCATTACTGCCCAAAAAGACCCGTGGAAATGTCGTGGCGGCGCGTATTACCCTGCGCTACGGGGACGAAAAGAGTCTTGAGAATAAAGCAACGATTTCGGATCTGACCGGCTCGATGCTCGATAAAGGCACGAAAACCAAAACCCGCCAGCAAGTAAAGGACGAGTTCGATCGTTTGAAAGCCCGCGTAAGCTTTTTCGGCGCAGCTAACCAGGCCGGGGCCAGCATCGAAACAACGAAGGAAAACCTTCCGGCCGTAATGAAACTGGTTGCCGAAGTGCTGAAGACCCCTGCATTCGACGAAAATGAGTTTGAGAAGCTGAAACAGGAAGAACTTGCGGGTATCGAATCGCAGCGCAGCGAGCCGCAGGCGATCGCATTCAATCAGTACCGGCGCCTCGTTTCACCGTATCCTAAGAGCGATGTACGTTATGTAGGTACGTTCGATGAAGATGTGGAGAGCATTAAAGCCACGACAATCGACCAGATCCGTCAGTTTCACAAGGATTTTTACGGAGCTAACAACGCATCGGTGGCGGTTGTAGGGGATTTCGACAAAGACGCTATTCAGAAGATCGTGAATGACGAGTTCGGAAGCTGGAAGAGCGCCCGTCCGTTTACCCGCATCGCGTCGCCTTACCAGCCCGTAAAGGCGGAAAACAAATCGATCGAAACGCCGGATAAGGCCAATGCGATGTTCGTGGCAGGTATGAACATGCCGTTGCAGGATACCGACCCGGATTATCCCGCGCTGATTGTGGGCAACTATATGCTCGGCGGCGGTTTCCTGAACTCGCGCCTGGCTACACGCATCCGCCAGAAAGAAGGGCTGAGCTACGGTGTGGGCTCTCAGTTTTCGGCCAGCCCGCTGGATAAGAACGGTACATTTATGTCGTATGCGATTTACGCCCCGCAGAATGCCGAAAAACTGGAAGCGGCATTCAGGGAAGAAATCGAGAAGGTGATGAAAGAAGGGTTTACGGCCGATGAATTGAAGGCGGCGAAATCGGGTTACCTGCAATCGCGGCAGGTGGCGCGCTCACAGGATGCGTCGCTGGCGAACACCCTCACCAGCAACCTTTACCTGAACCGTACCATGCAATGGGATGCCGATTTCGAGAAGAAGATCGAGGCGCTGACGCCGGAGCAGATCAAAGCCGCATTTAACAAGCACATCGATTACAACAAACTCGTGATCATCAAGGCGGGGGACTTCGAGAAGGCTAAAAAAGGTGCTCAAACAGCAGGTGCCCCCGCCCAGCTTGGGGGAAGCGAGAAAAAGTAACATTAAAATAAAATTAAGATTCGGAAAACCGGGCGCGAAAAGCAGGCCGGTTTTCTGCTTTTAACGGTAGTACATCTTTATCTTTGCCGAGTATTATACAGAACTTTACTGCTGCTATTAGCTTCGCAAATGAAATTGAACTACCATCCGCTTCTCAGGGTTTTGTTCGCCGGGCTTGTCCTTAGCCATTCGGTTTTTAGTCAATCCAAAACTACCGCAGCAACCGCTTCCAAATTGGCAAGGCCCAAACTGGTGGTGGGTATGGTCGTTGACCAGATGCGCTACGACTACCTGTACCGCTATTATGACAAGTACAGGGAAGGTGGCCTGAAAAGGCTCATTAACGACGGTTTTAACTGCCGTAACAACCATTACCACTACGCGTTGACGGTGACGGCCGCGGGTCATTCGGCGGTTTATACCGGTTCCATGCCCGCTATTAACGGGATCGTCGGCAATGATTGGTATGACATCGCCCAAGGCAAAAATGTATATTGCACCGACGACAACACGGTTGCCACCGTAGGCAGCAGCAATGTCACGGTAGGTAAAATGTCGCCCAGAAACTTGCTTGTGACCACCGTAACCGACCAGTTGCGCATTGCGACCAATTTCCGCTCAAAAACGATCGGCGTCGCCATTAAAGACCGGGCATCCATTCTGCCGGCGGGGCACGCTGCCTCCGGCGCTTACTGGTTCGATTCCAAAACCGGGAATTTTGTGACCAGTACTTATTATATGAACGCGCTGCCACAATGGGTTACCGATTACAACAATAGCAAAAAGCCCGCCGAATACATGGGTAAGGGTTGGAACACCCTGTTCCCTGTTGAACAATACACTCAAAGCTCCCCGGACGATGTACCGTGGGAAGGCAAACTGTCGAATGCGACTAAACCTGTATTTCCGCACGACCTGACGGGCAATGCGGGCGATGCGTACGGTCCTCTGACAACCTCGCCGTGGGGCAACACCATCACCAAGGAAATGGCTATTGCGGCTATCAAAGGAGAGAACCTCGGTAAAGGTGCCGAAACAGACTTCCTGGCAGTGAGTTTCTCTTCTCCCGATCGCATCGGCCACATGTTTGGACCCAACTCGGTGGAACAGGAGGACGACTACCTGAAACTCGACATGGAATTTGCCGATTTCTTTAATTTCCTCGACGGCTGGGTTGGTAAAGGCAACTACACCGTGTTCCTCACTGCGGATCACGGCGCTATGGATGTGCCGGCATTCTGGCAGGAACATAAATTGCCCGCCGGGCTGATGAGCGCCACCACGCTCACGCGCACGATCGTGAAGACTTTGAACGACGCATTTGGAGAAGCCGAATATGTGACTGCATTCGAAAATTACCAGCTGTACCTCAACAAGGCGATCCTGAAAGAGAAGAAAATCAGTGTTGCGGATGTTTATCAGATATTGCGCGACGCATTGCTGGCAGTCGATGGCGTAGCGGATGTGATTAACCTACGGGATATGGGAAAAGCGCCTTTGAACACCTATCAACTGGAGTTGTTCAAAAACAATATCAATGCCAAACGCAGCGGCGATTTGCAGGTGCTGCTGCAACCGGGCTGGTTCGCGTCGACGATGAGCACCGGCACCGACCACGGCACTCCCTACAACTATGATACGCACGTGCCGTTCCTGCTGTATGGCTGGGGCATCGACAAGGGCGAGACGCTTCGCCGCACGTCCATTGCCGACATCGCACCGACCATTTCGGCATTGCTGCACATTTTGCCGCCGAGCGGCAATGTGGGCAATCCGGTGCAGGAAGCATTGAAAAAGTAATCCGAAAGAAGAATATCCGCTGCGGGCCATGCCGGCTTCGGACCGTATCGGGCTCCGCAGTTTTTTGTTTTATCTAAATCCCTTAACTGTGAGAAAATTATCTTGCTGGGTGCTGGCAGCAATGGCTACTACGGCCGTTTACGCACAAGCTCCCAAGAAGGCCGCCCCCGCAAAGGCCCCGACCATTGCCCGTCCCAAACTTGTTGTCGGTATTGTAGTAGACCAGATGCGCTACGACTATTTGTACCGCTATTACGACCAGTACACCGAGGGCGGTTTCAAACGAATGATGAACGAGGGCTTCAACTGCCGCAACAACCATTACAGCTACGCGCTGACCGTCACGGCGGCGGGGCATGCTTCGGCCTACACAGGCTCGGTCCCTGCGATTAACGGCATCGTCGGAAACGAATGGTATGACCCCATCGCAAAGCAGGATGTTTACTGTGTCGAAGACAGCACCGCCCGAACAATAGGCAGCAATAACACCGCGGTAGGTAAAATGTCGCCCCGAAACCTGCTGGTTAGCACCATTACCGATCAGCTGCGCATCGCGACGAACTTCCGTTCCAAAACGATCGGCGTGGCGATCAAGGACCGCGGATCGATCCTCCCGGCAGGCCATGCAGCCAATGCGGCCTATTGGTTTGATTCCAAGACCGGTAACTGGGTTAGCAGCTCCTATTATATGGACGACCTGCCGCAGTGGGCGAAGGATTATAATGCGAAGAAAATGCCCGCCGAATATGCGAAGAAGGGCTGGGATTTGCTGCTGAGCGCGGATGCTTACACGCAAAGTTCGCCCGACGACGTGCCGTGGGAAGGCAAGTTGCCGGGTGCCAAAAAGCCGGTGTTCCCTTATGAGCTGATGGGAATGGCGGGAGATGCATACGGTATCGTGACCGACACGCCCTGGGGCAACACCATTACCAGGGAAATGGCGATCGAGGCGATTAAAGGCGAGCAGCTTGGAAAAGGCAAGGATACCGATTTTATCGCGATCAGCTTTTCCTCGACTGACAAGATCGGCCACCGCGTCGGGCCGAATTCGGTGGAGCAGCAGGACGATTTCCTGCGTCTGGACCGCGAGTTTGCGGATTTGTTCAACTTCCTCGATGGCTGGGTAGGAAAAGGTCAGTATACGGTCTTTCTGACGGCCGACCATGGGGTAGTGGACGTGCCCGGTTTTGCGAAGGAGCATAAACTGCCCGCCGGGCTCGTCGACCGCAAACTGCTTACAAATGCCGTTACCGACGCGCTGAACGAAGCTTTCGGAAAGGATAAGTATGTGATAGCCACGGATAACAACCAGCTGTATTTTGACCACGCGCTTTTGAGGAAGAAGAACATTACCATTGCAGCGGTCCATAGCGTCGTACGCGATGCGGCATTGACGGTCCCCGGTATTGCCGACGTGCTCGATCTCTCCGATATGGGCAAAGCGCCGTTGAATACCTACCAACTGGAACTGTACAAAAACAATGTGAATGCAAAACGCAGTGGCGATTTGCAGGTAATCTCCCAGCCTGGCTGGTTTTATGGTAATTCAACCGGTACTTCGCACGGTACACCTTATAACTACGACACCCAGGTGCCTTTTCTGATGTTTGGATGGGGCGTTAACAAAGGAGAGACTGTAAAGAGAACTTCCGTTTGCGACATCGCACCGACTATCGCGGCACTGCTTCACATTCTGCCCGGCAGCGGCAACATCGGGCATCCGGTGGAGGAAGCACTGAAAAAGTAGTATTGGAACAAATACAAAAGCCGTGAGCACGATCCGAATGTGCTCACGGCTTTTTGTATGAAGATATTTCAGGATTCTTCCACAATCAGGACAATGCCTTCCGTTTTTTTGATTACTACCTTGCTGCCGGCGGGAATGTTCTGATGATTTTCCGAAACGGCTTTCCATTCGGCACCGCGGTAATAGATTCTCCCTTCGCCATTGCCGGGAATATCCCGGATTACCATGGCTGTTTCACCGGTAAATTCACTGTATTCCGCAGTCGAACGGCGTTCGAGAAGGTTACGGGCATGTTTTCGGAGCAAGAGCAGCGAAACCAGCGAGATAGCCGAGAATGCCAATATCTGGCTCTCGACGCCCGGCAGCAAACCGATGGAGGTAAGGAGGGAAGTCAGCAATGCGCCTACCGCGAAGAAGATAAATACGAGCAGGACGCTGACCAGTTCTGCCAGCAGCATCAACAGCCCGACGATGAGCCAAATCTGTGGTAAGGTCAGATCCATGCTAGTGCTTCGTTTCGGATGATTTGACAACGGTTAAGGCGGTCGCGATGAGCGAGCCCATATCGGCGAGGTTGGCCGGGAGAATCAACGTGTTGCCGGCTTTGGCCAGTTTACCAAACTGCTCCACATAGTTTTCCGCCACTTTCAATTGCACGGCTTCCGAGCCGCCTTCTTCCCGGATAGCCTGCGCAACAAGCCTGATACTTTCCGCGGTCGCTTCTGCGACCGATTTCAATGCCGCAGCCTCGCCTTCCGCTTCATTGATCTGCCGCAAGCGGATACCTTCCGATTCCAGGACCACTTTCTGCTTTTGTCCCTCGGCAACATTGATAGCCGCCTGTTTTTCACCATCCGATTGCAGGATCACCGCGCGGCGTTCGCGCTCGGCCTGCATCTGTTTTTCCATCGCATTCAACACGCTTTGGGGCGGGGTAATGTTCTTGATTTCATAACGGAGCACTTTCACGCCCCAGCCGGTGGCCGCCTCGTCGATGGATTCTACCACGGCACGGTTGATGGTCATACGTTCCTCGAATGTCTTGTCCAGGTCGAGTTTACCGATTTCGCTCCGCATGGTGGTTTGCGCCAGCTGAATTACAGCAAATGTGTAGTCGGAAATACCGTATGCGGCCTTCCGGGGATCGATCACCTGAATGAATATGACGCCGTCCATGCGTACCTGCACGTTGTCGCGCGTAATACAGATCTGCTCGGGGATATCGACAGCCGCTTCTTTAAGCGTGTACTTGTAGGCAATCCGGTCGAAAAAGGGAATGATGAAATTGACGCCCGGTTGCAGGACGGCGTAGAATTTTCCCAGACGTTCCAGAATGTAAGCACTTTGCTGGGGGACGACTTTAACGGTCATCAAGATGGTAAGCACCACCAGTACGAGTAGAACAATGAAAGGGGTCATAACAAGTCGGTTTAAGGTCTATGGCGAAAATAGCCATAACCCGTCTTGCTTCCTATTCTCCGTGGACCAACGCGACGGAAAACTTGCTTATCGGTTCGACAATGGGATAGGTGGTTTATTATGAAATGTGATTATTTTAATATTTCTTTTGATATAACCATTTTCTGTATTTCGCTCGTACCTTCGCCGATCGTGCAGAGCTTGCTATCGCGATAGAATTTCTCCACGGGATAATCCTTTACAAAACCGTAGCCTCCGAAAATCTGCACCGCTTCATTGGAAACGCGGACAGCCGTTTCGGACGAATGGTATTTCGCAACCGAGCTCGCGAGCGTTACCCGGTCGCCCGCGTCTTTCAGCGCGGCCGCATGAAATGTGAGCAATGAGGATGCCTGCACGTCGGTATACATATCGGCGAGCTTGAATGCGATGGCCTGGAAATCGCAGATCGCTTTTCCGAACTGTTTGCGCTCCTTGGAATAGGCCAACGCAGCTTCGTAGGCACCCCAGGCGGTGCCTACGCCCAGTGCCGCAATGGAAATGCGGCCGCCGTCGAGCACTTTGAGGGACTGAATAAACCCGTCGCCGATTTCGCCGAGTCTCTGGCTGTCGGGAATGCGGCAGTCCTGAAACAGCAGTTCAACAGTTTCGGAAGCGCGCATACCGAGCTTGTCTTCCTTGCGGCCGGCGCTGAAACCGGGCGTGTCGGCGTCCAGGATAAATGCAGTAGCGCCGTGCTTGTTGCCGGGTTCGCCCGTTCTTGTCATGACCACCAATACATCGGCGCTTTTACCATTGGTAATGAAGTTCTTGGATCCGTTAATCACCCAGTCGTCACCATCCCTGACGGCCACGGTACGCATATTGCCGGCGTCGGACCCCGTATTGGGTTCGGTGAGCCCCCATGCGCCTACCAGTGTGCCTGTGGCCAGGCCCGGCAGGTATTTCTGATGCTGTTCGGCGTTACCGAACATGTATATATGATTGGTACAAAGTGAATTATGTGCCGCCATGGACAATGCTACCGACGGGTCCACCCTGGCCAGTTCGATAATGGCCGTGACGTATTCGCGATAGCCCAGGCCGGCACCGCCGAGGCTTTCGGGAACGAGCATGCCCATGAGCCCCAGCTCGCCCATGGCTTTGAAAAGTTCTTTTGGAAAGTGCTGCTGCTCGTCCCAGGTGCGGATGTGTGGCTTAATGTGCAATGCCGCGAAATCCCGGACGGTTTCTTTGATGAGGTTGCAGGTCTCGTCGGAGGGGTATTTGGCTATATCCTTATCTCGTGTGTCCATAGGTGTTGATGATTTATATTTGCGTGATTACCCAATGATAGTGAGAATGTGACAAAATCGCTAGCCACTAACGAACAAATCCAAATGGCGAAGGTGAAGATTCGTTTAAAAAAATTACTTTTGCAACCGTCCTAACGCACTGGACTTAGTTAAGTACAATTCCCGGAATTTTACTGACAAGTGCCGAAACAGCTATATATAATTAACCGTTTATGAAAATTGCAGTAGTAGGAACAGGATACGTTGGTTTGGTGACAGGCACCTGCTTTGCCGAGACAGGCAACCAGGTGACTTGCGTCGATATCGATGTCAGAAAGGTGGAACGCCTTCAAAAAGGAGAAATACCCATTTACGAGCCGGGCCTCGACGTGCTTTTCGACCGCAACGTGGCGGAAGGGCGCTTGTTATTTACTACCAGCCTGGCCGAAGGGATCAAGGATGCGCAGGTGATTTTCCTTGCATTACCAACGCCTCCGGGCGAAGACGGCTCCGCCGATCTTAAATATATCCTCAAAGTAGCCGACGACCTGGGGCCGCTCCTGGATCAATATGCGGTGGTCGTCGACAAAAGCACAGTGCCGGTTGGGACAGCCGAAAAAGTACAGGCGGCGATTGCGAAAAACGCCAAAGTGGATTTCGACGTGGTATCGAACCCCGAGTTCCTTCGCGAAGGCGTCGCTGTGGAAGATTTTATGAAGCCGGACCGCGTGGTAGTCGGTACTACCTCGGAAAAAGCCAAAAAGGTAATGGAGAAATTGTACGCTCCGCTGGTACGCCAGGGCAACCCGGTTATCTTCATGGACGAACGGTCCGCCGAAATGACCAAATACGCGGCGAACTCGTTCCTGGCGATGAAAATCACTTTCATGAACGAAATAGCTAACCTTTGCGAAAAAGTTGGTGCCAATGTGGACGATATTCGCCGGGGCATCGGGACCGACAGCCGCATCGGCAAGCGCTTCCTGTTCGCCGGTATCGGATATGGCGGTAGCTGTTTTCCAAAGGACGTACAGGCATTGGCAAAAACTTCCGCGGACTACGACTATGATTTTCGCATTCTCAAATCGGTGATGGACGTAAACTACGACCAGAAGAAGAAATTGCTCCCGATGGTGGAAGGCTATTTCCCCGATGGCTTGAAAGGAAAGACCATCGCGGTCTGGGGATTGGCTTTCAAACCTTATACCGACGATATTCGCGAAGCGCCGGCATTGGAAAACATCGAAGCATTGCTGGCCGCGGGGGCGAAAGTGACCGCTTACGACCCCGAAGCGATGAACAACGTGAAGGCATTGCTGGGCGACAAGGTCACTTTTTGCCATACACCTTACGCGGCGCTCGACGACGCGGATGCGTTGATGATTTTTACCGAATGGCCGCAGTTCCGTACGCCGGAATTTGAAAAAATGGGTAAACTGCTGAAAAACAAAGTGATTTTCGATGGCAGAAACCTGTACGAACTCGATCAGATGCGCGAAATGGGTTATACCTATTACAGCATCGGTCGCGAGAAGGTATTGCCGGCCTGATCATAAATTAGTAAATACTTAACTTACTCATCTTAATGAAACGTGTTTTAATTACGGGAGCAGCAGGTTTCCTGGGTTCGCACCTCTGCGAGCGTTTTTTGAAGGAGGGAATGTATGTGATCGGGATGGACAACCTGATCACCGGTGATATGCGCAATATCGAACACCTGATGCCAAACCCTAACTTTGAGTTTTATCATCACGATGTAACCAAATATGTGCACGTACCGGGCGAGCTCGACTACATTATGCACTTCGCATCTCCGGCGAGTCCGATCGATTACCTGAAAATCCCGATCCAGACGCTCAAAGTAGGTGCAATGGGAACGCATAACCTGCTGGGATTGGCCCGTGCCAAAAAATCACGTTTCATTATCGCTTCCACTTCGGAGGTTTACGGCGATCCGCTCGTACACCCGCAGACCGAAGATTACTGGGGCCATGTGAACCCGATCGGGCCACGCGGCTGCTACGATGAGGCGAAACGTTATCAGGAGGCGATTACGATGGCATATCACCGCTATCACGGCCTGGAAACCCGCATCGTCCGCATATTTAACACCTACGGCCCCAGAATGCGCCTCAACGACGGACGGGTGCTGCCTGCTTTTATGGGACAGGCATTGCGTGGCGAGGACATTACCGTGTTCGGCGATGGCACGCAAACGCGTTCATTCTGTTATGTGGACGATCTGGTGGAAGGGATTTACCGCCTGCTGATGAGCGACTACTCGTTGCCGGTGAACATCGGTAACCCGATGGAAATCACGATCGGGCAGTTTGCGGAGGAGATTATCAAGCTGACCGGTACGGATCAGAAGGTAGTTTACAAACCGCTTCCGCAGGACGATCCGAAACAACGCCAGCCGGATATTACAAAAGCGAAGGAAGTCCTTGGATGGGAGCCCAAAGTATCGCGCGAAGAAGGTTTGCGCATCACCTACGACTATTTCCGCAGCTTGCCGAAAGAGCGGTTGTATGAAGAGTCGAATCACCGCGGCTTCGAAGGTTTTAGTGCGAAAAAGTGAGTTAACTTCGGCAGTCGGCTTTCTAAAAGGTTTGACAGCCGATAGCCGACAGCCGAAGTTAACCAATAAAAAACCCGCATTAAGCGGGTTTTTTATTGGTTAAGGTAGGGAATCAGTCTTATACTTCCATGATCTCCTTTTCCTTCACGGAGAATATCTGGTCTATTTTGGCGACATAGCTGTCGGTCAGTTTCTGAACACGTTCCTCACTGGATTTTACCAGATCCTCCGACACTCCTTCTTTTGTCAGCTTACGCAGCGAATTGTTCGCGTCCTGGCGGATGTTGCGAACGTTGATTTTGGCAGTTTCAATTTCGCCTTTCGCACGTTTTACCAGCTCGCGGCGGCGTTCTTCATTCAATGGGGGAACAGAAATACGGATTATTTCACCGTCGTTGGAAGGTGAAAAGCCAAGGTTACTGTTACGGATCGCCTTTTCGATGTCATTGATGATCTTTTTCTCGAAAGGTTTGATAGCCAGTGTCCGTGCGTCGGGCGTATTGATCGTCGCGACGTTCTGGATCGGCGTCATTGAACCATAGTATTCGATCTGAAGACCTTCCAGCATTTGCGGGGATGCTTTTCCGGCGCGGATTTTACCCAATTCTATAATAAGGTGTTTGATTGCGCCTTCCATGGTATCCTTGGCGTCGTCCAGATATAATTCTATTTCTTCCATCGTTTTATAGTAAACTGTATTTTCTATTTGTTCGAAATCAGGGTCCCGACTTCACCGCCCATTACCAGGTCATACAGGTTGCCAGGCTTGTTCATGTCGAATACGATGATCGGCAGATCATTTTCCTTACATAACGTAAATGCGGTAAGGTCCATAATCTTGAGATTTTTAGACAAAGCTTCGTCAAATGTAAGCTGGGAATATTTGGTCGCGTTCGGGTCTTTCTCGGGATCGGCGGTGTAAACGCCGTCCACACGGGTACCTTTCAAGACCACCTCCGATTCTGATTCGATGGCGCGGAGGCCGGCTGTGGTGTCGGTTGTGAAGTAGGGGTTACCGGTGCCCGCTCCGAAAATCACCACACGGCCCTTTTCGAGGTGGCGAATGGCGCGGCGGCGGATCAATGGCTCGCAAACCTGCTCCATTTTAATCGCCGACATCAGGCGGGTATTCACCCCGTGTTTTTCCAGCGAGCTCTGGATCGCCATGCCGTTGATAACGGTCGCGAGCATACCCATATGGTCACCCTGAACCCGGTCGATCCCTGATTTTTCCACGGAAGCCCCGCGGAATATATTTCCACCACCAATTACAATTGCAACCTGCACACCTACCTCGGTAATCCTTTTGATTTCCCTGGCATAATTATCGAGAATGTTGAAGTCGATGACCTGGGCTTTGTCGCCCCCGTTGAGTGCTTCTCCGCTGAGTTTCAGTAATAAACGTTTGTATTTTGGTTCCGGCATGGTTGTGATGTGGTGTTTTGATCCGTAAAAATAAGCGGACGAACCTCAGATTCACAAGTTATTTAATGAAACTCCAATAATACCTGGTTTTTTTCCACAATCTGTCCGGGCGTCACTTTCAGCGATTTAATGACCCCGCTGCCGGATGATTTGATCACGTTTTCCATCTTCATCGCCACCAGCACGAGCAGGTTGTCGCCTTTGGCAATGCTGTCGCCTTCGGCCACATTAATGGACTGGATCAGGCCCGGCATAGGGGCTTTTACATTGTTGATCTTTTGGCTGGAAGCGTTCTGCATTCCCATTTTTTCGAGCAGCAAATCGAGGTCGTCCCTGGTCGTGGTATGGTAATGCTGCCCGTTGATGAGCAAATGCGTCGTTTTTCCGGCCGGGTTACGGTCGATGACCTCGATATTGTAGGATCTGTTGTTCCGGATCACGTGGAAGCGGTTCTCGCCGAGCGCCACAATGTCGCCTTCAAATGCATTTCCATCGATAAACCAGCCTTCTTTTCGCCACTCGATCTCAAATGCCCTGCCATTCTCCGGCTGGTCGGCCTGCGGCTTGTTTCCCACATTTACTTTCAGCATACCATTTCGCTGTAATCGTTCGAAATTTCTTTCAGGATGCTGTCGAGTTCATCGAATGTAGGCGCTTCCACCAGGCGCATTCTGTAAGGTTTGAAGTGTTCCAACCCTTTGAAATAATTGGTATAATGCCTTCTCATTTCAAAAACACCCGCTACCGGTCCTTTCCAGCGGATCGAGAATTCCAGGTGCCTGCGGCAAACGTCCACACGCTGCTCCATGGTCGGTGGCGGCAACTTTTCGCCGGTTTTGAGGTAATGCTTGATCTCGTTGAATATCCAGGGGTTACCGATGGTCGCACGGCCGATCATGATGCCATCGACGCCATATCTGTTTTTGTATTCCAATGCCTTTTCGGGCGTGTCGACATCGCCATTACCGAAAATGGGGATCGTAATGCGCGGGTTTTCCTTCACTTTCGCAATCAGCGACCAGTCGGCGGAGCCTTTGTACATCTGCACGCGCGTGCGGCCGTGGATAGACAACGCCTTGATGCCGATATCCTGCAAACGCTCCGCTACCTCCTCGATGTTCTTCGTATTGTCGTCCCAGCCGAGGCGCGTTTTTACCGTCACAGGCAAATGTGTCGATTTGATTACGGATTCCGTCATTCTGACCATTTTGGGAATATCCTGCAATAATGCAGCGCCCGCACCGCGGCATGCGACATTCTTCACCGGACAGCCATAGTTGATATCGATCAGGTCGGGGTTCACACGGGAGGCGATTTCCGCGCATGAGCCCATCGTTTCCACATCGCTGCCGAAAAGCTGGATGCCGATGGGGCGTTCGTATTCAAAAATATCCAGTTTCTGAACGCTTTTGGCCGCGTCGCGAATAAGCCCCTCCGACGATACGAATTCGGTGTACATCAGGTCAGCGCCGTTTTCCTTGCAAACCGCGCGGAACGGCGGATCGCTCACGTCCTCCATCGGAGCAAGCAGCAGGGGAAAATCGCTCAGTTCTATATTTCCAATCTTAACCATAATCCTTCATCTCCGCTTCGTAGTAATACGCACCCGAACGGTAAGTCCTCGCCCGGGCGGGTTTACGAAGCCCTTATTTATAAATTGATAATAAACTGTAAATTTACACCAATTATGCAAAATAGTAACCCGAATCTGGTTGTTTCCCGCGTACCCGGCACCTGGGGCAGTTTACTGGTATTGGTAGGTTTCATGCTGATAGGCATGGCAGTAGGCAACGTGCTCGCGGTAATGGCACTGGCCATCTACCTCCATGCCGATACCGAAAGCGTAACGGCGCTGCTGACCCGGCTTTTTGCCGAACCCGAAAAAATACCAGACGGATGGAATGCATTGATGATCATGCAGGGTACGGTCCATTTCTTTTCCTACCTGCTTCCAACGCTCATTTACTGGTTCTATATCGAACGCCGTACGATCGGGCAGTTCAGCGCCGACCGTCGGCCGGCCTGGCCCATTTGGGTGCTGGCATTCGTTCTGGTACTCGCGTTTATCCCGGTGAACAGCAAGTTTATCGAATGGAACGCGGCGATGGAACTGCCCGATGCGTTGTCGGGACTGGAAAAGTGGATGCGGGACAAGGAGGACCAGTTGTCGGTGATGACCGAGTTCCTGACTAGCTACAAGAGTTTCGGTCAATTGCTGATCGCATTGTTTGTCGTAACACTCCTTCCGGCGCTTGGCGAGGAGGCGCTTTTTCGTGGTGTGGTGCAAACGAAGCTTTTTCGCGAATTGCGCAATATACATGTCGCTATATGGCTTTCGGCCGCTGTTTTCAGTGCTATCCATTTCCAGTTTTATGGTTTTCTGCCGCGGATGATGCTTGGTGCATTGTTCGGCTATCTGTATTACTGGACCGGGAATTTGTGGGTCGCCGTGCTTGCTCATTTTGTGAATAACGGCTTCGTGCTGGTAATGATGTACTTGCACAATATCGGCGCGGTGGAGATCAACATCGAGGAAGCCAAATCGATGCCGTTCATACTCATTCTCGCTTCGCTGGTAGTTTCGGCCACCATTCTCGGGGTGATCAGAAGGAACGGGCACGAGGGGCGAACCGGCCTCCCGCATAACTTTTAAGATATTTTAACATTTCAAAAATAATGGAGGAGAATTGGGCGAGAGCCTACCAGAGCGGACAGGCCATCCGGGCGGAAATAGCCCGCGAAATTTTGGAACAGAACGGAATCGCGGCGGTGATCGTGAACAAGCAGGACACCAGTTACCCGATCTTCGGAAACTTTGAAGTCCACGTGCCCGCGGCCGATCTGGAAAAGGCCCAAACCATACTGACGAATGAAGAAGCGTTTAAACAATCTGAGTAATTTACAACAAAGGACTATTACCGGACTTGCAGGCGTAATTGTCATTATCGGTTGCATTTTATACAGCGAATGGTCGTTTTTACTGCTTTTCTGCGCCATCAGCTCCCTTACGCAGCTTGAATTTTATAAACTGCTCGGCCTCGACGGCAACCAGCCGCTTACCTATTATGGCACGTTCTGTGGCACAGTCATGATACTTCTTGCGTATTTGATTGAGCAGGACATTGTACCGTTTGAAAATTACTTCATTATCAGCCCGTTGCTGTCGATGATCTTTTTTATCAAACTCTACAAAAAGAACGACCTGAAACCCTTTACGAACATCGGGTTTACATTCCTGGGTATTATTTACGTGGCGTTGCCGTTCGCACTGATCATCGTGATGGCCCTGCGCGGCGGGCGTTACAACTACGAAATCGTACTGGGGAGCCTGTTGCTGCTTTGGGCATCGGATATAGGCGGGTATTTTGCCGGTACGAAGTTTGGCAAAAGGAAGTTGTTCGAACGCATTTCACCCAAGAAGTCCTGGGAAGGCTCGATGGGCAGCGCGGTGTTCGCCGGGATTATCGCATTTGCGCTGGGGCATTATTTCCGTACCTTCGAGCCGTGGAAATGGTATTGCATCGGCGCCATTATCGTGGTGGTAGGCACTTACGGAGATCTGGTGGAGTCGTTGTTCAAGAGGAGTATCGCTATCAAAGACTCGGGAAGCAGTATTCCCGGCCATGGCGGCTTTCTCGACCGTTTCGACGGACTATTGCTCTCGGCACCATTTATTGTGACATTTTTAAAGTTATTTTCCTGAGTGAAACGGCTTTGTATAAAATGCAGGGCAATGACCGGTTACTCGGGGCGTTTGTAAAATAAGGAACGGAATTTTTACAAGCTTGCGGCAGACACTATTTGAAGGGAAATTTATCATCGTGCTAATCTAAGCTACCGGGCGGTTGTTCCGGGGCGTAATCTGGAAGGAATGAAACGGAGTTTTTTAATATTTTTCCTGGTGCTTGCGGGAATGTTGTGCGGGCGGGAAGCATTTGCTCAGGGTGAACAGAAGGCCATTATCTTCTCCGGCGTGGTGGTGGGAGGTAAAACAACCGAGCGTTTGCCGGGCGCCACCATTTTTATCGTAAACGCCGGCCGGGGGACGCTAGCGAAAAGCGACGGTTCTTTCACGATCCCGGTTTTTCCGGGTGATAGCATCGTGTTCAGCTATGTGGGTTACAAGAAGCAGTACCACGTTGTACCGAGAAACTATAATTCTGAACTCTATTCGGCGATTGTTGCATTACGCGAAGATGTGGTAACCCTTTCCGGCGTCACCATTTACCCATATTCCACCGAGGAAGAATTTAAAAAGGCTTTCCTTGCATTGAAACTGCCCGATCAGGCCGACCGGGATGCTTTGGCGAAAAGTACCGATCCGGATTACATCAACCGGCTGGCGGCTCAGATGCCCAACAATGCGCAGACCAACTACCGATATTCGATGGATCAGCTGATGTTCGGACGCGAATCGGCGGCTAATAAAGGTTTTGCGACGAGCTTCCCGTTCCTGAACCCGTTTGCTTGGGCGAAATTTATCAAGTCTGTTAAAAACGGGGATTTGAAGCAAAAGGATTGGAGCAAAGAACTGAATGCGACCCCGCGCGAAAATATTACCAAGCAGGACTTCATCACGCCGAGTCCAGGCGAAACGGAGGCTGCGAGAAAACGGGGGGGGACTAACCGATCGCCGGTCCGAATCTCTTCAATTGCAGATCATTGCCGTCGAACGCGGCATAATGCTGCTGGGTGACCCACTCGCCCAGGTTGATATAGCGCGACTGTGCGTTGACCTGCATATCCAGTACCAGATGCCGGTGCCCGAAAACGTAAAAGTCGTGATGCTGCGAGGCTTCGACTTCCCGGCAGTATTGAAACAGCCACTCGTTATCCGCACCGAGAAAGCGCTCTTCGCCTTTGTTCACATTGGCCAAACGGCTGCGTCTCGACCATTCGGAAGCAATCCACATGCCCACATCCGGATGCACCACGCGGAACAGCCACTGGAAAAAGCTGTTTTCAAATACCTTTTTCAGAAACTTATAGGTATGGTCTCCCGGGCCGAGGCCATCGCCATGACCTACGAGCAGCTTCTTCTCGCCGGACCCGGCCCTGATCGAAAAACTTACAGGGTTCCGGTAAATCGGTGCGCCGAGCTCTTCGGTCAGGTAGCCCGACATCCACATGTCGTGGTTGCCGGTGAAGACGACTAGCTCGATACCTTCGTCGGCCAATTCGGCCAGCTTGCCCAGCAAACGCACAAAGCCTTTTGGAATGGCACGGTTGTATTCAAACCAGAAGTCAAAAATATCGCCTACCAGGAAAATCGTCTGCGCATCGTGCCGGATCGATTCTAGCCAGCTTACAATGCGTTTCTCGCGCTCGCGACTGGCAGAGGCGGTGGGGACTCCCAGGTGAAAGTCCGACGAAAAGTAAATGCGGCGGCCGGGTGCGAGCGTAATGGTTTTTTGCTGGAACGAAAGACTCATGTAGATATGGCAAATGCGCCGCAATTTACGATGTTCGGCGGAAATGCTTGCAAAAGGGTTGTTTCAGGCTCCCGATCGTGACATGGCAGGACGGAAATCGGAGCGGTGGTATGGTTTTTCGATGTGCTATTTCTAGCTTGCATTCATTTTAAAGAACTGCCAAATGAAACGTTATCTCTCCATTTTAACCCTTTCGGTTTGCCTGTTGGGCGTTGTTCTGCCCGCATTGGCGCAAGCCCCTAAAAAGATACCGGCCGACAAGCAGCGCGCATTGCTCTGGAAGCCCGACAAAGGTCAGTACTATTTCAGCCACGCGCTGGTGTTCGACTACCAGAACAAGGCCGACAAAACCGCCGGAACGCTGAAAGTGCATCTGGACCCGGTTACGGGCGCGATGTGTTTTGTGAAGGAAACGAGTTTCGGCCAGGGCGGCAAGGCATTTGATTTCGTGATCGGTTTTCCCGACGGAAAATACATTTTCTGCGGAACGGACGAGGATGGCAAAAAAGTACGCGTCAATGAAGTGGTTAAAGAATTCAAACCCGACGCGGATACGAAAAAACAGCAGCAGGACGATTTCAAGACCTATTGCGTCCCGACAGAAAACAAACGCGAGGAATTTGGCCTCACCGCGACGGAATACGACCTTACCTATGCTACTTCGGGCAACAAAGAGAAAATCTGGCTCACGAAAACGTCATTCAGCGTGTACCCGCTTTATGGCCTCGAATTTGTTGAAAGTGCCGTCAGCCTGCCGGTTTCATTCGATTACATGAACCTGCTGCCTTCCGATCTGCTGCTTTCGGAGATCGATTCGAAGGATCTGGTATTGAAACTGAAAAATTTCGGGAAAGATCCTTACATGGCAAATACCAAAGGGTACGCGGTAGTGAAGGTTAACGATTGATTTTTTAAACGTCGGCCTGGCGTGGGAAAATGTCAGTCCGGGCGGAAAATGTTAGCTCTGAAGCGCGAATGTCACCCTGAGGCGGGGAATGTCACCCTGAGGGCAGTCGAAGGGTAAACGTGACACCGAGCGCCTCGACTGCACTCAGGGATGACATTCTGTCAAGCACTTTCAGCAGGTACATTTTCGGTTTGTATCCCCTCAGCTTGCACGCGTTCAGCCATTACCTCGGCCAACGGGCGCATATTTGCGGGGATTTCGGGCTCCAGATCCTCTTCCGCTGAATAAGGGAACACGTCGAGGATCGGGGTAAGGGTAATGTCGGTCACTTCGTAGGGGATCAGGAAATTGCGCATGCTTTCGTTGATCCGGTCGAGGGCTTGCTGGATACCTTCTGCATTCACCAGCATGTAGTTCACGATTTTCTTCTCTTTTCCGCTTTTCTCGTCCACAGAAAAGTAAATCACCTTCGCCTTGAACCACTGTTCGCCTTCTTCGTAAGAAAAGAGGTCGGCGAGGCGCATTCTTGAAATGGCGGTAACGCTGAAATCGCTGGCATCGGTGACGATCTGCTTGTAGAGCCGTGCCTCCGACTCGGTGTACGAAACGGCGTCCACCAGATACGTCTCATTGATCGTTTTCAACCTTCCTGCTTCATCTTCTTTTTGATACCGAATTTTTCCTAAATACCAGCTGGCCATATTCGTGTTGATTGGGTGAAAATTAGAGTCTGCAAATGTAGAGGCTTGGCTGAAAGCACGCAAAAAAATAACACCTTAAACTAATAATCCATGCCGCGGGTATGCGTTCTGATACTTACTGTTTAACTTGCGTAAAATATATTGTAATGAAAAAACACATTTGGATGGCCGTAATCGTGCTGGTTACGGCTGTAATGTCGGGTTGTGGCGTGAGCCGCCAGGTTTCGGAGGCGAAGGCTTTCGGGGATTGTAAATACAACATCGCGTCGGTGGACAGCGTCTATCTGGCGGGCATCGATGTCCGCGAGTTCCGGAATCTCAGAAGTTTCAGCGATTTTGACTTGGCCAAATATCCCGGACTGGCAATGGGCCTGTTAAGAAAGAATGTCCCGCTGAACCTACGCGTGAACGTCGATATTACCAACCCAACCCGCAAGCGGGCGGCTATCAACCAGCTTGAATATAAAGTGTTGCTTTCTGAAAATGAGATTTTTAACGGCTATTTAAGTCAGCTGATAGAAGTCCTGCCGGGCACCACGCCAACACGCGTGCCGGTGAGCTTGCAAACGAATGCGTATCAATTGATTTCGAACGATCAGACGCGGGATCAGTTTGTAAATATGATCCTGGCGCTGACAGGCAAGTCGGACGCGAAACCTTCGAAATTCGTTGTGAAAGTAAGGCCGACGTTGGATATTGCCGGAAAACAGGTCAATTATCCCGGCTATATCACGTTTGAAAAGGAAATAACCAGCCAGATGATCACCGGGGCGCGGTAGACTCCACGCCCGGTCGCATCTCAAACTGCCACACTGTTTTGAAGCAATTTCTGGAAAACCCTCATCTGTTCGAGTATTACAGCATCGTCGTTGTCCTGCTGCTGCTTTTTGCCGCAACATTTTTGGTTGAAAAAATAAAGGCCTGGCGCCGGTGGCTGGGAGTCGGGCTGATCGCGGCTCCGGTAATCTATTTCTTTCTTCTGCTCGACGCCCACCTGGTCAATATTCCATATACCGACGATTTCAATCTGCTCGAAACGGTACAGAAACTTCGCAATGCGGGCGGTTTTATAGAGATGCTGAAAGTGCTTTTCGAGCAGGTAAACCAACACAGGTTCGCATTCGAACGCATTGTGATGCTGCTTATGTTCGTGCTCACGGGGACCGTCAATATCAAAACGCAGATCATCATCGGGAACCTGTTCCTGTTCGGGATCGGCTATTTGTTGTATGAGGGTTTGAGGAGAGAGCGCATTTCCTGGTACCTGTTCATTCCGGTTCCCTACCTGCTTTTCAACCTGGTTTATTTTGAAAATGCCTATTGGGGAATCGCGGCACTGCAAAATACGCCGTTGATCTTTTTTGCATTTCTAACCGCGCACGGCCTCGCGCGGCAAGACCGGAAGGGTTTCCGCATTGCAGTTGCCGCGGCATTGCTGACGACCTTTACAAGCGGTAGCGGCATGCTCGCCTGGATTATCGGAATGGTGATACTGGCATTCCAGAAACGGTTCAAAAATCTGCTGTGGTGGATGTCGGGCATGGTCGCGGTGCTGCTTTTCTATTTCCTGTTCGACTATACCTTCATCCAATCGCCGGGTGAAAAGGTTTGGGACCACCCGGTTTTCAATGCGATTTATGTATTCGCTTTCTGGGGAAATGCATTGTTCCTCGACGTTCGTCACCCGCTTGTGCCGGTTTTTCATAAGGACCTGATCGCGTGCGTCGTGCTGGGGGCGGGTATCGCGTTTCTCTTCGGAATTTGGGTGATCAGGGTGTTGATCTCCCGAAAGCCCGGCTGGGCCGACTGGTTTCTATGGGGCGCATTGATGTTCACTATGGGCACCGGGGCTATGTTCGTGATCAGCCGCCCCATTCCCGACTACGTCATGTATGGCGGCACCGTATTTTCGAGGCGTTATATGATTTTCGGGGTCGTGTTGCTGGCGACCTGCTATGTTTGCCTGGTCGTGATTTTGAAGGACTGGAAGAAGTGGAAAGATGCATTGGCCGTAGCGGCTTTGCTGGCTTTCGGTATCCTGAATTTCGTCAGCTATTACCTCTCAATCGCTCAAATCCGAAAACTGCACGATGAACTGGTGATTGACAGTTATTTCTGGAAAAATTACAACACTTTCCTGACCGTGGGTGAGGTCTTTACCGATATTCCGTTCTGGAACCATCCCACACGCATGCGCGACCTGATAACTGGGCTGGAATCGGATGGCATAACCGACTTTTACCAGTTTTACGATATGCCGGCACAGGAACGGCTGATCCGGGAAACAGGGGTGAGCAACCGGACATTTGCGGGAGAATTCGACGCACAGTTTCAGTTCAGGAATGGCGATTACAACCGTTACATGAAGTATTTTAAGTTTTCCGCTACGCCGGACAATGTCCCGAAAGGTACATTCTATTTCGTTCTGGAATCTGCCCGCTATAACATCGTGCTCCCGGCGGTACCCGTGCCGAATACATTTTCCGATTTTTTACGAAAAGCTACATATTACAGCAACAATTACCAGTACGGGCTTTACAAACCCAAGCTACCCGAAGGAAAATACCGGGCATGGATCATGTCGCGGGGCGACTCAGGCAAATGGGAGTCAGTTTACACCGGGAAGCAAGTACTGTTTTATTAGCGCCCGGAACGGCCACCCTCATTTATGCAAATACTTACTTATAACCTGAACGGCATTCGCGCTGCATTGAAAAACGGCCTGCTCGACTGGCTTCAAACGACGCCCGCCGATATTCTTTGTTTTCAGGAAGTGAAAGCGACGCCCGATGTCGTCGATCTCTCCGGCTTCCAGGCACTCGGTTACGAGCTGGCGGGATGGCATGCCGCCGAGAAAAAAGGCTACAGCGGCGTGGCTATATTTTCGAAAATCAAACCGGATCATGTGATCGCTGGGTGCGGCATCCCCGCCTATGACTCGGAGGGCCGCGTGTTGCGCGCGGATTTCGGCGATATAACGGTGCTGAACTGCTACTTTCCGTCGGGGACCAGCGGCGACATCCGCCAAAGTGTAAAAATGCGCTTCCTCGCCGATTTTTTTGTTTGGGTAAATGAATTGAGAAAGGAACGTCCGAACCTGATCATCTGTGGCGACTATAATATCGCCCACACGGAAATCGACATTCACGACCCGGTACGGAACCAGAAGTCGTCGGGCTTCCTTCCCGAGGAGCGCGCCTGGATGACCGAATGGTTTGCCAGCGGCTACACCGACGCATTCCGGTTCATGAACCCGACCCTGCGCCAATACTCCTGGTGGACCTACCGTGCCGGTGCCCGGGGCAATAACAAGGGCTGGCGTATCGATTACATTTCCGTCGCCGATCCGATCAAACACCGCATCGTCGCTGCCCGCCAGTACAACGACGCCGTCCATTCGGACCATTGTCCGGTGTGGTTGGAAATCGGGTAGGGGGTTGGGCGTGGATGTGTCTTTCAATAGCGACGATATTTATTTATTTTTATAGAAGCGAAAACTCAATGATTAATGGATACCGAAATGCAGTTGACTTTAAGGATGGTTAGCCCGATGAGTGATGAAGAATTCTTTCAGTTCTGCCAGATCAACGACACACTAGAGTTCGAAAGGGACTCGCATGGAAATATTATACTTATGTCACCAACTGGAACGTTAACGGGTAGTTTTCACCCTCATATCCTGGCAGCCATTTACAACTGGAACGTGGTCTCGGGCCTGGGCGAAGTTTTCGATTCATCTACCGGGTTTACGTTGCCGAATGGGGCGGTGAGGTCTCCCGATGCGTCTTGGATCAGAGCTGAGCGCTGGAATAGTGTTCCCGAGGATAGAAAGGATAAATTTGCACCAATCTGCCCTGATTTTGTGGTAGAAGTTCGTTCCAAGTCGGATGAGCTAAATTATTTGCCCGAAAAAATGAAGGAATATATAGGTAATGGTGCACAACTTGGATGGTTGATCGATCGCTTTGATAAAAAGGTCTACGTTTTTCGGGCGGATGCCCCAGTTGAAGTTCTGCCGACCAATGTAATTCTTTCCGGGGAAAATGTTCTACCCGGCTTCTCGCTAAATCTGGGCAAGTTCGTCAAATAAGCAGTAGCTCCGCAGTTTTAACATTTGTCAGTTTTGTTCCAATACTTCCTCATCTACAAGCCCTTCGGAATGCTTTCGCAATTCTCGCGAGAGGGCGACCATCCGACGCTGGCTGATCTCGATTTTACATTTGCCAAAGATATCTACCCGGTAGGCCGCCTCGACGCGGATAGCGAGGGGCTTTTGCTTCTGACCAACGATAATTTTCTCAAAACAAAGCTCCTCGAACCGCGCAACAGGCATACGCGCACGTATTATGTGCAGGTGGAGGGAGACGTAACCGATGAAGCTTGCAGGCGGCTTTCGGGCGGCGTGACGATTTCCATTAGCGGGAAGCCATATAAGACGTTGCCCGCCGAAGTAATGAAAATCGGCGAACCCAGCTTGCCCGAACGCAATCCGCCGGTCCGTTTCCGGAAAAATATCCCTACGTCGTGGATCTCGGTTACATTGCACGAAGGAAAGAACCGGCAGGTGCGGCGGATGACCGCGGCGGTGGGTTTCCCGACGTTGCGGCTCGTGCGGTGGTCTATCGGAAAAATTTCATTGGCGGATAAAAAAAATAATTTTCCTAACCCGGGGGACGTATGGGAAGTTACGCCGAAGGAGGCTAAACTTTTTTATGAAAGGACCTTTTGACGAGGGTATAAATCATTTGCCCCGACTTGCCAAACCGGAGAGAAGGCTTAATTTTGTACAAATGCTGTTCTTAAAATTAGGCTGATAATTGGCAAAGGCACATAAAGAAACTCCGCTTAATAAACAATACAATCAGATCAAAGCCAAATACCCCGGAGCATTGCTGCTTTTCCGGGTCGGCGACTTTTATGAGACGTTCGGCGAGGACGCCGTAAAAGCATCCAAGATACTGGGAATCGTGCTTACACGCCGGAATAACGGCGGTGCGCATGAGGAACTGGCTGGTTTCCCACATCATTCGCTGGACAACTACCTGCCCAAACTCGTACGTGCGGGCGAGCGCGTGGCGATCTGCGATCAGCTGGAAGACCCGGCCGCAGCAAAAGGCATCGTGAAGCGCGGCGTAACCGAATTGGTAACGCCCGGTGTGTCGTTCAACGACAACGTGCTCGATATCCGGAAGAATAACTACCTCGCGGCGGTACACGTTGGCGGTGAAGGCATGTACGGCATAGCGTTTCTGGATATTTCAACGGGCGAATTCATGGCCTCGCAGGGCAATGCGGCCTATATTGATAAAATGTTGCAGGGTTTTGCGCCTGCGGAGGTACTCTACTGCAAAAAACACAAGCAGGAATTTAACGAACTTTTCGGAGGGAAATACCACACTTTTCACCTGGAAGACTGGTGCTTTGGCTACGACTACGGCTTTGAGCAGCTCACCGGCCATTTTCAAACCACGACTTTGAAGGGTTATGGAATCGATACGCTGCCGCTGGGCATTGTGGCGGCAGGGGTGATTTTGCATTACCTGCGCGAAACCGAGCACAAGGAAGTAGCGCATATCAGCCGCATTACGCGTTTGGAGGAAGAAAAATATGTGTGGCTCGACCGTTTTACCGTCCGGAACCTGGAACTCGTATATCCCCAGCAGGAAGGCGGTGTACCTTTGATCGACATTCTCGACCACACGGTAACGCCTATGGGGGCACGGCAGCTGCGGAAATGGATGGTGCTGCCTTTGAAAGAAAAGGCACCGATTGAAGAGCGTTTGAATGCCGTCGGCTATTTCCTTGCGCATGAAGAGTTGCACGAGTCGTTGGTCCAGTATTTCAAACAGATCGGCGATCTGGAACGTCTGATTTCCAAAGTGGCGGTGCGGCGTATCAATCCGCGGGAACTGGTTCAGCTTAAAAAATCCCTGAAACAGATCGCGCCGGTGAAAGAACTGCTGACGGGCGATATTCTAGGCAAGTTCGCCGGGCAGCTGGATGCCTGCGAAGCGCTGGTGGAGAAAATCGAGCATGAGCTTCGCGACGACGCGCCCATACTATCGAACCAGGGCAGAATGATCAAAAGCGGCGTGGACGCCGAGCTGGACGAACTCCACGCGATTTCTTACGAAGGAAAAGACTATCTGATCAGACTCCAGAACCGCGAGATCGAGCGGACGGGTATCGGCTCGCTTAAAATCGCTTATAACAAGGTTTTCGGATATTACCTGGAAGTTACACACGCCCATCAGAACAAGGTACCCGCCGACTGGATCCGCAAACAGACGCTGGTGAATGCGGAACGCTATATTACCCCCGAGCTCAAAGAGTACGAGGAAAAGATCATGAATGCCGAAGACCGCATTTCGGCGATCGAATTCAGGATTTTCAGTGAGCTTGTGCAAAAAGCGGCGGAATTTGTGGGGGCAATTCAGCAGAATGCGGTGGTGATTTCGGCGCTGGATGTACTCAGTTCGTTTGCATTGGCGGCGAGGAAGAACAAATATGTAAAGCCGGGTATCAGCGAAGGTAATGAGCTGGACATCAAGGAAGGCCGCCATCCGGTGATCGAGCAGCAACTGCCGGTCGGTGAAAGTTATGTGCCGAATGATGTTTACCTCGACGATTCCAGTCAGCAGATTATCATTATCACCGGTCCGAATATGGCCGGAAAGTCGGCACTGCTGAGGCAAACGGCGTTGATCGTCCTGATGGCACAAATGGGGTCGTTTGTACCTGCGAAATCGGCGACGGTAGGTATTGTGGACAAGGTGTTCACAAGGGTCGGGGCAAGTGATAACCTGAGCCGTGGCGAAAGTACATTCATGGTAGAAATGACGGAAACGGCCAGTATCCTGAACAACCTGAGCAGCAAGAGCCTGGTATTAATGGACGAGATCGGTCGGGGGACGAGTACTTACGACGGCGTTTCCATAGCCTGGGCCATTACCGAATATCTTCATAACCAATCCAATTGCCGGCCGAAAACACTTTTTGCCACACATTACCACGAGCTTAACCAGTTGGCGGAAGATTTCCCCCGGATCAAGAACTTTAATGTGGCTGTAAAGGAGGTCGACAATAAGGTGGTTTTCCTGCGCAAACTGAAACCGGGCGGCAGTGCCCACAGCTTCGGTATCCATGTGGCGCAGATCGCCGGAATGCCGCAGCCGATCGTGTTGCGCGCCAGCGAAATCATGCAGCATCTCGAAAAGGACCACGTGGCCCATGAGCACAAGAAGCGCGTGAAGGACATCCCGAAAAATAATTTCCAGCTGAGCATCTTCGAACCGGCGGACCCGCGTTTGGAGGAGCTGAAAGAAAAGCTGTTACTGGTGGATGTCAATACATTGTCGCCTATCGAAGCACTGCTGAAACTGAACGAATTGCAGAAGCTCATCAGAAAGTAATACCGATTTTCAACTTAATACCAATTAAAATCTCCTATAACCGCTAACCTAGTTTATGAAAAACTCGACCCGCTTTCAGTTGATGGCCATGATGTTCCTGCTCTATTTCATATGGGGCTCATGGTATGGTCAAATGAGCAAGTACATGTTTACCGAGCTGGGCGCAACGGGCGTCCAGGTGGGTAATGCCTATGCGGCCTTTTCCATTGCGATGATCATCGCGCCTTTCTTCGTCGGAATGATCGCCGACCGTTATTTCGCCGCCCAAAAAGTATTGGGTGTATTGAGCCTCGCAGGTGCAGGAATTCTGTATGTGCTCTCGGAAATCAAGGACCCCGACACATTTTTCTGGGTGATATTGCTGTACTGTATTACGTTCGCGCCAACGATGTCGCTCACGACGTCCATTGCAATGCAGCAGGTTACCAATTCCGAAAAGGATTTTCCCGCGATCCGTGTGATGGGTACCGTGGCCTGGATCGTGGTAACGAATATTATCGGTTATTACGAAATCGGCGGCACATCGCTGATCTTCAAAATCTCGATGTTCTCGGCGGCGTTCCTCGGTGTTTATTCGTTCTTTTTGCCCGATACCCCCCCCGAAACCGAGCTCGCACACGTCTTTCGCCGATATTTTGGGTCTGGATGCATTTAAGTTATTCAAAGACCGGTCGTTCGCTATTTTCTTCATTTCTTCCCTGCTGATCTGTATCCCGCTTTCGTTCTATTATGCGATGGCCAACCCGTCGCTGACCGACTCGGGCATGACCAACGTCGAAAACAAAATGTCATTGGGGCAGGCTTCCGAAGTCGTATTTATGCTGCTGATTCCGTTGGCGTTTGCACGGTTTGGAGTGAAATGGATGCTGGTAGTCGGACTTATCGCCTGGATCATCCGCTTCATTGGCTTCGGCTATGGCGATGCTTCCAGCGAATGGCTGCTTTACCTGGCGATCGTGCTCCATGGCGTTTGTTACGACTTTTTCTTCGTAACCGGCCAGATTTATACTGACAGCAAGGCCGGTGAGCAATACCGTTCTTCCGCACAGGGATTGATTTCCATCGCTACCTACGGCATCGGTATGGGTATCGGTTCATGGATCTCCGGAGTTGTGGCGGACATGTATACCGTGGACAATGTGAAAAACTGGACGTCCATCTGGATGGTGCCTGCGGGTATCGCGGCAGTGGTACTCGTTCTGTTCGTATTGTTCTTCCGGGATAACAAGGTTAAAGCAGCCGCATGAAGTCCTTCGTCACCATCGGCCTCCTGATCCTGTCCAACGCCTTCATGACGATGGCGTGGTATGGACATTTGAAATTCAAGGAGTTGGGTTGGTTCAGCAAACTGGGGCTATTCTCCATAATCCTCATCAGCTGGGGAATAGCCCTGTTTGAATATTGCTTTCAGGTACCTGCCAACAGGATTGGTTTTAAGGAGAATGGCGGACCATTTTCGCTCGTGGAGCTTAAAGTGATCCAGGAAGTGATTACGCTGGTCATTTTCACGGTGTTTACGCTCGTCTTTTTCAAAACGGAAACTTTTCGATGGAACCACTTCGTCGGTTTCGTCTTCCTGGTCCTGGCGGTTTACTTCATATTCAGGAAATAGAAAAAGCCTGCAAGTTTTTCGCTTGCAGGCTTTTTCTTATCAATACCAATCGTCGTCATCGTCGTTGATGCGGCGGCTGTAATCTTTCGACCCACCCCCGCCTTTCTTACTGTAACGGTCCTCGAATTTGGGCTTGCCGCCTTGCTGGTGCCGGTTGTGGTCGCGGTCGTGATGCCCTTTGTCGCGCTGCTTGTCGGCGTGCCGGAAATTTCCGCCGGAAAAACCGCCACGATCGCCAAAGCTGCGGTCCGGGGCAGTAGTTCTGGCCGGGGCGTCGTCATCATCCGGCTCGTCGTCGAGGGGTTCCTGGCGGGCATAGTCTCTGCCGGTATTTCTATCTTCCGTATAAGGCGTTCTTTTGGCAGGCGCTTCGTTGCCGGCGGGCCGGGGCGGTCGGTTAAATCCGCCTTCGCGGTTGCGCACATCGGGCCGGGGAGCGCCGCTTCCGGGTTCTCTCTTTTGGGATTCATTCACAACGAGCGGTCTGCCGTACATTTCCGCCCCGTTCAATGCGTTGATGGCGGTTCTGGCTTCCACTTCATCGGGCATTTCCACAAACCCGAAGCCTTTGCTTTGACGCGTGATCTTGTCAATGATAATTTTCGCCGAGCTCACTTTGCCATACTTTTCGAAAGCTTCACGCAGCTCGCTTTCCTTTAACTTAAAAGAAAGACTCCCAACAAAAATGTCCATGAAACGCCTTGTTTTTTATTGATTTAGATGTTATAAATATATTTACTTTAATTGATAAGCCACGACATTGTTTTTCATGAAGGTTGGGACGTAAACAATCTTCTTGGCAGGGTCGTAACCAATATCGGCAGAATTCGTTTTATCTGCGCTCGTGTCGAGCAGCTTTTCGGTAGTTCCGTCTGATTTTACATAATAAATAATTCCGGCCCAGCACGAGACGATGTATTCGCCCGGCTTCACCTGTTCGATACCGTCGGTGCTTTTATCCATACCTTCGGCTAGTACGGTTATCTGCTTGGATGGCGTCAATTTTTTCAAACTGCCGCTGTCTGCGATCAAAAGGTCGCTGCCGACTGCCAGCAATCCATTGGGGCGGGTAAGTTCTTCAAAATAGGTGGAAACTTTGCCGTCCCTGATCGCGTGCACCTTCTTGGTATCGGAGTCAGAAACATAAATCGTACCTTTTGAATCGATCGTAAGGTCGTTCAGGAATTTGGCGCCTTCGATTTCATGTTTCTTGTCGATTTTCCCCGATTTGATATCGATCTCCACCACTTCGGTCAGGTCGGCCACAAACAGTTTGCCGCCTTTAATGCCCATTCCCTTGGGGGCGTTCAGGCCGGTAACCCAGTCTTGAGCGATGATCTTGCCGTCCAGGCCTACTTTTGCAATCCCGCCTTTGCCATCCTTTTCGCCCGCTTTGCCGTCGATCTGCGCCACATAGAGCGCTTTGCCCGACGCGCTGTATAAAACGGATTCGGGAACCGGAAGGGAGGCTTCGGAAGACCACAGCCGGGTAAGCGAATGTTGTGCCTGAGTGGATAGGGCTGTGAATGAAGATAGCAGTGTTGCGAGCAGGAAACGTTTGGTTTTCATACAGTTTGATTTTGAAAATAGATCTGTCAGTTACGAACGGGGATTCATTTTCATATCAAGAGCCAAACTCGGCTTATTTACTTTTCTTGATCTTGATTTTCTGATTATTATATCAAAGCTAAATAAAATTGCCCAAAGTGATCCAAGGGGGCATTTTTTAATTTTTTTCTATAATTTGAGCCTGACGTCGTAAATAAAATCTCGAACCGACTGAATAGAATAAACCGTCGCTTTGCGGAACAGCGGATTGAGCAGGTAATTGAATTCGTCGTCCATGATCGCGGAAGGGATTTTGAAGATGCCATAATCGGCTTTCCGGAGCAATGCCGTGCCAAAATCCTTTGTCGAGGCAGGTGCGGGCGCGTTTTTCCAGTCGCCGGGCAATGCGCTCACCGGAAGTTCGAGCATGTGGGCCGGGTCTATCTCAAATATGGTGATACTGAGCGCTCTCGGAATGTCGTCAATGTTCACATTGGCCGTGTATTCGAGCAGAGCCAGGGCCCGGCTTTCGGAAGTGTAAATGCAGGGCGTGAGGGGGTGGTTCCAGCGGCCGCCGTGCAGGCGTGCGCCTTCGCCGTCCAGGTCGCGGGCGTAACGTGTACGCCCCACTCTGTATACGATCATCGGTCGCGGCGTTAGGAGTAGACACCGTAATCGATGCGCCCTATGAGGTTCTTGACCTCTTCGCGGCCAAACTGGTTGTCCAGAAAGTCGAAAGGCCGCTGGCCTCCCAATGCCTGGTTGGGCCGGAAAACCCAGTCATTGAAGCGCTCCACATCTTCGAATACCTCATAGCCGTAAGAATAGATATCGGCCAGGCTCACTATCCGCTCGCTCAAAGCCTGGTTGAATTTTTCATTCCCCTTTTTGTTGATCAGAGTTGCCCGTGCTACCGACAATGCGTTTGCAAGCTGGTCGTAGTCCAAACCGGCCTTGTCCTTAAACCGCTCGAAATCATTCTTGCTGATTCCTTTCCGGATCAGATCTATTTTCTGAAAGCCGGTCATTTGGCTTTCAGGGCGTTGCAGCGGGGTTTTGAAAATAATACCCGGATGCTGCGTGCCGTAATAGGCTGCATGGGGCTCGTCAAAAGCGGCGCCGGAAGTGTCACCGGCTTCGGGGTATTGTTTCTGTGTGTGCTTTTTCATAATAATGCAAAATTATACTAATCTCAGTACAAATCTATACTTTTTTCCCGGAATTAAAAATGCCCCGCGGATTTCGCAGGGCATTTGTCTCACTTTTTCTTTCCGGATTTTCTCTTGCCGGTTTCGACGGGTTCGGGTGTCGTTTTACTCAGGTCTTTGATGCGGATGTTCCTGAACCGGAGTTCGGAACCGTGTCCGAGGAAGCCGAGGTGGCCGCTGGTCCGTTTGAGGCCCGGGTGGTCTTTATGATCGGCAGTGCCGTTTTTGCTGGCTTCGGCCAGGTCGCCATCGAGGATCACGGTGCCGTTCAGGGTTACCTTGATTTTGGAGCCTTGCACGCGGACCTCTTCGTAATTCCATTCGCCGACGGGTTTAAGGAAACCTCTTTTGGCGGGTATAATACCGTAGGCCGAGCCGTGGTACTGGTATTCATGCAAATCCTTATAAATCTCCGCGTCGTTGTCCAGGATCTGGATTTCGGTCCCGACGTAGGCTGCGTCGCCTTCCATCGGTGTACGGATGCCCAAACCGTTGTTTGCGCCGGGCGTAAGCTGGAACTCGAAGCGGAAGTCGAAGTCGCTGTATTCGTCCCTGGTATACAGGTTGCCTTTGCCGCCTTTCCTGGGATCGACCACCAGCTCGCCGTTTTGAATGTAGTAGTCGGTTTTGTTACCTACCCACTCGAACATATTGGTGCCATCGAATAGCACTTTGAAACCGTCTTTTTGCTCGGCTTCGGGCAATACAAATTCATGACGCGGGATTTCGCGGACGTAAATGTCGCGGTAATGGATTTCGTTCCCGTGCGCCTGTAATTCCAGCTGTTCCTTCGCGAAGATAGGCAGATTGCGGTCCCAGTAGTTTTCCAGAACTACATTGTCTACCACATTCTCTCCATTCAAATCCACCGAAACCCGGTCGCCGATCATGGTAATGTGGAAGGTATTCCATTCTCCGATCGCATTGTCGGCTACTTTCGAGGGCTTGCTCGGGTTTTTCTGGTTGTTGTACAAACCGCCCGATCCTACCTGTGCGCCCACATTTACACGCGCGGTATCCCAGATCTGCACCTGGGGCGTACCGCGGAGATAAATGCCGGCATCGCCGTCTTTCTGGATTTTCCAGTCGACGTACATTTCAAAATCGCCGTATTGCTTCACAGTGCAAAGGTTGTCGCCGTGGCCGGAGAAGACCAGCTCGCCGTCTTTTGCAAACCAATCTTTGAATGCAGCCTCGTCCGCTTTTTTCTGCTTGTAGGCCAGTGAATCCGCGCTCATTTTAGCCCTGGCGATCGGATTTTGCACCAGGCCTTTCCACCCTGTAAGGTCTTTCCCGTTGAAGAGCGATACGAAACCCTCACCAGCGGGCATCTCTGCCAAATGCTTGCGGATCGATTCTCTCTGGTAATCGGCGTCCTGCCCTGTCAAAAGAGGGGCGGCCTTGGTCAAAAGTGCGCGGATTTCGGCGCCGTACAGGTTTTTATTGGCTAATGCAATGCTCATAACCGCCTGGGCTGCTGCTTGCCGGGTACCCGCCTGGTCGAGATATTTACCGGCTACCAGCAACGAATTGAAGGTTCTGTTTCTTCCCAGTTCTTTCAAAATCGCTTCTTTCTGGGCGTCCGTTTTCGCAATAGCCAATGCTTCCCGGAGCATGATTACTTTGTTGGCCGGCGTTTTGCCCGACCTGGAGGTCGCCGAGACGTAGCCGGTCAATGCGGCATTGAAATCGTCGGCATCGGAAGTGCTGCGGGCGATAGTGAGCAGTTCTTTCGCCGCGCTCGCATCCGCCCACGCGGAAAGGGCAGCAATGGCCGACTTTTTCTTCACGGCATCACCACCCTCGTACGCCGAAACCACCGATGTCAATGCTTTTTTGCCGCCGATACCGGCCAGCACTGCCAGGTAATTGCCTTGTTTATCGACCGGCGAGGCTTGCATTTGTTTTAAAACAGCTTCCGTTTGGCTGTTTACGTCGCCGCTTTCCTTGATAGCCGCAATAATGGCTGTTTGAGTCGCCGAAACCTCGTCGGAAGCGGTAACTGTATTGAGCAGCACGTATAATTGGGGAAGGTCATTGCCCGTAGCCAGCGATTTCAGCGCATTGAATGCCGATTTACGGACTTCCGGACTGGTGCTTTTCAATTGCGCGGAAACGACCGGAAGTTTGGAGCTGGCCGCACGTGCCGCCAGAACGTCGATCAATGCAGCCTGTGCAGGTGCCGGAACGTTAGGGATCGCCGTAGCTACCTGATCCACCAGCGAAGCGCCTTTGACAGTTAGCAAACTGCTCTTAATCGCCGCGATTTCATCCGCATTGGCCGTTTTTAAAACAGGGATCAGCTTGGCGATGCTGCTTTCCTGTCCGATTTTACCGGCCGCCCAGATAGCCGCCATCTTTACTTTGTTATCCTTGGAAGAAAGTGCCTTCAAAACCGTTGGCAATGCATCTTTCGACTCGGCGTGGCCAAGCATGGTGATGATCTCGGCCTGAACGGTCGGATTCGCTTTTTTGAATGCATTCAACCATGGGGTGGTACCATCGGCCATCAGGTATTTTTGTCCCAGTTTCAAAGCAGCCGCGCGGTATTGCGGGTCGGTACTTTGCAATGCGCTCACCAGCACCGGTACGGATTCCCTTTTTTTGATATCCGAATAAATTTTCAACGCCGAAGACCGGGTTGCCGATTGCTTCGCGTCGGGCGTGTTTTTGATCAATGCGAGCGCGGCTTTTTCGGCTGCGGCAGCATTGCCGTTTGCGGCAAGCCGTGCGAGGTATTTAAGGTAAACGGCCGTCGCATCGGTTTCATCGTAGCCGTAAGCCGCTTTTTGGGCAGCGGCGGCAAGAATGGGCTCGGACGACGGCACACCTATTTCGGCAAGCGAATACAAGCTGACTTTGCGAAGGTTCTGCTCGGAGCTGGTAGCTATCTTTTCAATTGCGGCTACGGCTTCTTTATAATGAACATCACCCAGTGCTTCGGTAATCGCAAGCCGGGCGGTTCCGTCGGCATTGCCTAGTGCTTGCAGCAATGCCGCGCCGGCAGCGGGCGAGCCAATGCGCGATAGTGTCCGTGCGGCAGGTTGTGAAAGCCTCTCGTCTTTAAGATAGCCCTTCAAAACCTCCACCGATTCGTCCTTGCCGACCGTTTGAAGCTGGTAAATGAGGAAGTTCTTATTATCAGGGTCGTTCACTTTGGCTAATGCTTCGCCATAGGCTTCGGCGGCGTCTTTGCGTAATGCCTCTTTGCCGGCCTGGGAAGCGTAATAGGTGAAACCACCCAGCGCAAACTGGATTTTGGTATTGTCCCCTTTTCCGGGCGGCGTCAGCATGGAAGCGATCTGCACCAGTCCGGGCTTGCCGAGCTGGGCGAGTTCTTCCATGTTTTTCTTCAGTACCGCCTCGTTCTGCGAGGGGAGTTTCGACAAAATCGCTTTCACCTTTGTTTCGAGCGGATTGTCCGTCTGGGCCATTAGCTGCGAGGTAGCCAGGCAGAGGGCCAGGAAATGGTATAGTCTTTTTTTCATCGGAAATGCCGGTGCTGTAAGCCCAACAGGCTTTTCAGTGTAGCTATTTTAGGTTCTTAAATGGTCCAGGGAGCGCGCATTGGCTGGTTGATGAGCCGGTTAGCACCTTCGTCGTCGATAAATTCCTGCTTATCGGGGTCGAACTTCAGGGAACGGCCCAAACGTAACGCGATCAGGCCCATATTGACGATCGTACACGAACGGTGACCGTTTTCTTCGTTCAGCGCGAATTTCTTACGGTTCCTGACGGCGTCCACGAAGTCGGTAACCTGTGGCTCGGGGTCGGGGAATGCGGCGAGCTTCTTTTCCAGGTCCGGGATATCCGATTTGAAATTGGGGTATAACTTACCTTTCGGGCCTTCGATGTAGGCAACCTTGTCGTCTTTGGCCTCGCCGTCGAGCACGATCTGGCAGCCATCGGCATAGGTATAGGTAATGCGGCGCCAGGTGCCCACTGCCTCGGTATGCTGTTGAGGGGCGTCCACTTCCACACTCACAGGACTCGTGTCGTCTTTTCCGAGGAAATATTGGATAGGGTCGATGTAATGTTGCCCCATATCGCCCAGTCCGCCGCCGTCGTAATCCCAATATCCGCGGAAAGTCTGGTGTACGCGGTGTTCGCTGTATGGTTTGTACGGCGCGGGCCCGAGCCACATGTCATAGTCGAGTTCGGCCGGTACCGGCTGGGGTACATTATTTGTTTTACCTACCCAATAAAACTTCCAGTCGAAGCCGGTGTGCCGGCTCACGGTCACTTTCAAAGGCCATCCAAGCAACCCGCTCTGAACGAGTTTCTTAATGGGTTTGACGGTGGTATTCATTCCGTAGAAATTGCTTTCGAAGCGGAACCAGGTATTCAGGCGGAAAATCCTGCCGTGTTGCTGGACGGCCTCCACCAGGCGCTTGCCTTCGCCAATCGTGCGCGTCATCGGTTTTTCGCACCATACATCCTTGCCCGCACGTGCGGCATCGGCGGCGATAATGCCGTGCCAATGCGGCGGTGTGGCCACGTGCACGATATCCACTTCCGGAAGCTGGATCAGCTCACGGTAATCGGAAAAGGTTTTGACGCCCTTATCGACCATATTAACCGCAATTTCGAGGTGCTTTTTGTCGACATCGCACAATGCGACCACTTTGGTGCCCGCATAGGGAATGTGGCCGCGGCCCATGGAGCCGGTACCTACGATGGCTTTGGTGAGCGTGTCGCTCGGAGCGAGGTAACCTTTCCCCAGCACATGGCGGGGAACGATCGAAAACGTTGCCAACGTAGCCAGCGAGCCCTTGATAAAGCGCCTCCGGGAGGAGCGCCTCCCGGAGGCGGCTGTTCCTTTTTCTTCTTTCATTCGTTAAGGTTCTTTTAGGAAGTAAATATGATTGTTAGTGCTTGTGAAATTATGACAATATTCAGAATGCGCCAAAGCATTCCCGGGCATTACCCGATATTAATGAGGTAAGGCAGGGAAATCGGCAGAAAAATAGCGGAAAACGGGCAATACGCGCTGCGTGCTCGTTACAACGGAATGTTGCCGTGCTTCTTTTTAGGCAGTACATCCACCTTGTTTTCGAGCATTTCGAAGGCCCGGATGAGCTTCTGGCGGGTCTGGTCGGGATGGATTACCTCATCGATATAGCCCCGGTGGGCGGCGCGGTAGGGGTTGGCGAATTTGTGGGTGTATTCGTCTATTTTTTCCTGCAATTTTTCAGCGGGATTCTCAGCCTGGGCGATCTCGCGTTTGAAGATGATCTCCGCCGCGCCGCTCGCGCCCATTACGGCGATTTCGGCGGAAGGCCAAGCGAAGTTCATATCCGCGCCGATGTGTTTGGAGTTCATGACATCGTATGCGCCGCCGTATGCCTTGCGCGTAATGACCGTAATGCGTGGAACGGTGGCTTCACAGAATGCATAAAGCAGTTTGGCACCGTTTGTGATGATCGCATTCCATTCCTGATCGGTGCCGGGAAGGAAACCGGGGACGTCTTCCAGAACCAGCAACGGAATATTGAAGCAATCGCAAAAACGCACAAAACGGGCCGCCTTCTGGCTTGCGTGGATATCGAGCACCCCGGCTAGCACAGCGGGCTGGTTGGCCACAATGCCGATGCTGCGGCCGGCAATACGAGAAAAACCTACGACGATGTTTTCGGCGAAATTTTCATGTACTTCAAAAAAACTGTCGGGGTCGGAAAGCTCGTTGATCACCTCACGCATGTCGTAAGGCTGGTTTGCGTTCTCGGGAATGAGCATATTCAATGCGGGGCGAAGCTCGTCGCCGGGAGTATAGGGATATCGGGGCGCATCGTCCTCGCAGTTTTGTGGTATGTAGCTCAGCAATTTTTTGATCGATTGCAGGCATTCGACTTCATTGGCGGACACAAAATGCGTCACGCCCGATTTGGTCGCGTGCGTCATCGCTCCGCCGAGTTCTTCGGAAGTTACTTCCTCGTGCGTCACCGTTTTAACCACATTAGGCCCTGTCACGAACATATAGCTCGTGTTCTCGACCATCAGAATAAAATCGGTGATCGCGGGGGAATAAACGGCTCCGCCCGCACACGGGCCCATTACCGCCGAAATTTGCGGTATCACGCCGGAAGCCAGAGTGTTTTTATAGAAAATATCCGCATAACCCGCCAGCGAAAGCACGCCCTCCTGGATGCGCGCGCCACCCGAGTCGTTCAGGCCAATTACCGGTGCACCGTTTTTCATCGCCAGGTCCATGATCTTGCAGATCTTCTCGGCGTGTGTTTCGGAAAGCGAACCGCCGAAAACCGTAAAGTCCTGCGCGAAAACATAAACCAGACGACCATTTACCTTTCCGTAGCCTGTTACCACGCCATCGCCCAGGTAATGCTCCTTGTCGAGCCCGAAATCTTTGCTCCGATGCATTACAAACCGGCCTATTTCTTCGAAAGAGCCTTTGTCGAGCAGGATGGCGATGCGTTCGCGGGCGGTTAGCTTGCCCTTTGCGTGTTGGGCCCGGATCCTGCTTTCACCGCCGCCCAGTTCAGCCTCGGCATTTTTTTGGTCTAAAAGTTCTTTTTTTGAAGTAGCGGCTGGTCGGGATTCCATGTAATGCGGGGATATGGTTACATTTGCTGGTGAACGGTTATAAATATAGCGTCATTTTAATGATTCGGGAAATTATCGGATGTTTATGAGGTCGACAGGTTGCGGTTTGCTTTTCCTGGTCATATGGCTTTGCCTGTCATGGAACGCCTTGTACGGCCAGGTAACAGGCGGTAGGTCGCGTCTTGATTTCCTGCAATTACCCGCCCAGGCGAAGAGTACGGCTTTGGGTTCCAACCACATTACGATTCAAGGCAACGATCCCGTCTTGTTCCTGCAAAATCCCGCACTACTCGATTCCACGAAGAGTGATAATGTATCGCTGAACCTGATGCCTTATCTGGCGGACACGAAGTTTGTGAATATGGGTTATGCCAACCGGATACGCAAAACCGGCGGCATCTGGGCCGTGGGACTGCAATACCTGAATTACGGTACCATGCAGGAAACCGACGACGTCGGCAATGTGATCGGGGAGTTCCGTGCCGCGGATTATGGCCTTTCAGCCGGTTACGGCCATACATTAGGTGCATTCAGCCTCGGTGCGACGGCCAAGCTTGTGGGCGCTTCCATCGAAAGTTACCAGACCTGGGGAATGGCGTTCGATTGGGGAGCGACGTTCCGGCACCCGCGTGAAGATTTAACGATCGGCTTTGCAGCCAAGAACTTCGGTTTTTTAAAACAGAATTACAACGGCGCGACAACGCCCGTCCTGCCGCTGGATATCCGCATGGGTGTAACATTCAAGCCCGAATATATGCCCGTGCGCGTGTCGTTCACGGCGCATCATCTGAACCGTTTCGATATGGTTTACAATGATCCCAACCTCTTTTATACCTACGATATCAATGGCAATAGGCAGCCAAGGAAGGTTGGAGTGGTCGAGAAATTAGGCAGGCACCTGTCACTCGGAGCGGAAATACTGGCACATCCCGACTTCCGTATTTTGCTGGGTTATGACCATTTGAAACGGCAGGAGCTGCGTTTGAGCAATCGCGGCGCGTTAGCCGGATTTTCGTTCGGCGCATGGCTGCGTATCCGGCGATTTGAGATCGGTTATGGCCGCGCTCAGTATGTGCCGGGGTTTGGCAGCAGCTCACTTTCGATTGTAATGAATCTGAAAAACGGTTTTGTAAAGGAAACCAAGGACAAATAACGGACCTGGCCCGCAGGCCCGTCGGAGAGTCATTGGCCGCGCTTACGTTTGTAACGCAGTTGTACAAGCCCTTTTTCAAAAGACTCCGACCTCATAAGTTCGAGCTTGTGCTCTGGGCGGCCGTCCTGAAAGAGACGAATGCCATCGCCAAGGAATACCGGAATAACCGAAACCACAAATTCGTCGATCAGATCATCCTTCATCATCGTATTCACGACATCCGCGCCGCCGTCGACAAAAATGTTTTTTCCTTCCTTTTCTTTCAGGTTGGTTACCAAGGTTTTGATATCTCCGGTATAGAAGCGGACATTGCCTTCCTGCGTCCGTTGCGTACGGGTGACGATGTAGCATTCTTTGTCCGCATGAGGGAAGCCGATGCCGAACGAAAGGACTTTGTCGTAGGTTTTGCGCCCGAGAATGACGGTGTCGACGGTCCGGATAAAATCGTGGTAACCATAATCTTCTCCCGGTAGCTCCACGAGCGAAAGGAATGCAAGATCTTCGTCGCGGGTTGCGATGTAGCCGTCGAGGCTGGTGGCGATGTACAATATTACTTTTCTGGCCATGTAGATGATCATTTGAAATTGCAGAAAAAAGGTGATGCCCGTTTCGCAGCATTAGTTGGAATTACGAGCTCACAACTTTTCCCTTTTCCAGTTTCAGATAATGTTTCACGCAGCCCGGAATTTCATTGGGATAATGCGAAACGTAGATCAACGTCCGCTGATCGGTGTCGCAAATCGCGTCCACGACGGATTTGAAATAGTCGATCGCCTCGGTGTCCAATCCCTGGCAAGGCTCGTCGAGGATCAGCAGGGGCGGGTTTTTGACCAATGCACGCGCCAGCAGCACCATTCGTTGCTGACCTTTCGAAAGCTGTGAAAAGTCCTTTTCGATCAATTCACGGACGTGCAGGAGCTCGGCTACTTCATGTACCCGCCCGATTTGCATTTCGGTCAGTTTCTTGAAGAAAACCCCCGTAGCGTCGAAAAAACCGGATGCGATAGTTTTGAAAACAGTCGTATTCCTGGGGAAATACAAATGCAGTTCAGGCGAAACGTGGCCGATCTTTTGCTTGATGTCCCATATGGAAGCGCCTGCGCCACCACGCTTTTGATCGAACAAGTCATAGTCGTTCGCGAAGCGTTGCGGGTTGTCGGCGGTGATAATGCTGAGTAATGTGGACTTCCCCGAGCCATTCGGCCCCGACAGCGCCCATTTTTCCCCCTTGGCGATCTTCCAGCTCACGCCGTCGAGGATCTGGTCGTCTCCGTATCTGACGCGGATATTCCTTAAATCCAACGCGTTTTGGAAGTCGGTGAACTCCGGATGGCCGAAATTCGCAAGTTTCCGGGGATCGGGCTGGGGAAAGTGCGGAGTATGTGTGCCCGTGGCTTTAAACTCCGCCACCGGCATTACGGCGTCAATTTTGCCGGCTTCCAGTTCCAGCACGTGGGTAATGCTGGGCGGGATTTCCGTTGCGGTAGTAGCCATAATAATGGTCACGCCCTGCGTGGTCAGCTCGGCCAATGCATTGCGCAGTACTTCCCGTGAATGCACGTCGAGGCCGCTGAACGCATTGTCGAGCATGAGTACCTTCGGCTTTTTCAGGAGCGACTTCGCCAGGAGCATCCGCCTCGTTTCCCCATTCGAAAGGGTTACAAACGGGTGGTCGAGCAAATGGGTAATAGACAGCAGGCCACTTACCCGGGCCAGTTCTTCGTCGCTTACTTTGGAGGGATCGAGCTTCACGGATTTGTCGTCGACGGTTCCCACCGGTTTCAGCTGGTCGGTCAGGATCGCACGCACAGTAGGGGCCCGCTCGGATTCCCAGGCATGGAAACGCTGCTGGTAATATTCGGCACCCGCGCTGACAATGCGGTTGAATGAATAGTCGTTGGATGCCAGTTCGACGGTTTCCCGAAGCGGCGTATGCCAGCCATAGGCTATTTTCCCGGTCAATATGGGCCATTTTCCGGCGATTACATCCAGTAGCACCGACTTCCCGGAGCCGTTCGGTCCAATAATTGCCCAGTTTTGGCCTTGTTCGATATTCCAGTTGATTTCAGAAAGGACCGTTGATTCGTATTTGCGGACAGAAACGTTTTGAAGCGAAATGAGTGTCATTCGGAAAGGCAAAATAATGAAAGGGCAAATACCAAAATTTTGGCCTGAAATGGAAGTAAAAAAGGCATCCGTTTCGGGATGCCTTTGCCAGGTATTTGAATTTCCGGTCAATGGTGCAGCTCCATATTGAACTCGCGGATCATCGTGTCGACGAACGCTGAAAGGTCGTCGGTGGTACGGCTTGTGATCAGTCCGTTATTGGTGACAACATCCTGGTCCACCCAGATAGCCCCCGCGTTTTCGAGGTCCTGACGGATGGCAAGGTACGAGGTGAGCGTGCGGCCGAGAACTACGTCGGCGTCGATCAGGATCTGCGGCCCGTGACAAATAGCCGCTACCGGTTTTCCCGCGAGGAAAAATGCCCGGACGAAATCCACGGCTTTGTGGTTAATGCGAAGCGCATCCAGGCCCATTACGCCTCCGGGGAGCAAAAGGGCGTCGTAATACTCGGGCCGAGCCATATCCAAAGGTACATCCACCGCATGGTTTCCGCCCCAGTCGAGATGGCTCCATCCTTTTACAATGTCCTTGTTTGGCGAAATGAGATGGGTGGTCGCTCCATGCTGGTTTAGGACTTTTCTGGGACAGGTCATTTCAACCTGCTCGAATCCATCGGCAACCAGTATAGCGACTTTGATCAAATTCAGTGATTGTTCCATGGATTCACGTTGAAGATTAATGATTAGATTATTGCGGTAAATAATTGTACAAAAATTATGCCAATGTAAACACTGCTAATTGGGTCGAGCACGCATCCGGGCAGCCGTTGTGCCTGCTCCACACCCTGGGAAAAAGCCGTGGGGCATTCTCAATTTGGGAAAATAAAAAGAGCGGCATTGCTGCCGCTCCGGGTATTTGCATTATTCCTTGATTATATCTCCACGCCACCGACGTTCTCGAAGATCAGGTCGCCCTGGGAGTTGACTTCCATCATAATGACCGCATCTTTTGCCACCTGCCCACTCAAAATACCTTTCGACAATTCGTTCAGGATTTTTCTCTGGAGCACCCGTTTCAGCGGTCGTGCCCCGAATGCGGGATCAAAACCTTCTTCACCCAGTTTGTTAAGCGCTTCATCTGTCGCGTCGAGTGTGATTCCCTGCTCTTTCAGCATATTCTGAATGCCTTTGAACTGGATATCCACAATTTTGCGGATGTTTTTCAGCGTCAATGGTTCGAACAGCACGATCTCGTCGATCCGGTTCAGGAATTCCGGCCTTACCGACGCTTTCAGCAGATCGAGCACGGCCTGTTTGGCTTCTTCGATAATCAGCGTCCGGTTCCAGCCTTCGTCTTCGGCGAATTTTTCCTGGATAATGTGGCTGCCAATGTTAGACGTCATGATGATGATCGTGTTCTTGAAGTTCGCGACGCGTCCTTTGTTATCGGTCAGGCGGCCTTCGTCGAGTACCTGCAGCAGGATATTCCAGACATCCGGGTGGGCCTTTTCGATCTCGTCGAGCAGGATCACGCTGTATGGCTTGCGTCGGACTGCTTCGGTGAGCTGGCCGCCTTCGTCGTAGCCCACATATCCCGGAGGCGCGCCCACTAGCCGGCTGACTGCGTGGCGTTCCTGGTACTCGCTCATGTCGATCCGCACCATGGCGTTCTCGTCGTTAAAGAGGTATTCCGCCAGGGTTTTGGCGAGTTCGGTTTTACCTACACCCGTCGGGCCCAGGAAAAGGAAGCTGCCGATAGGCCTTTTCGCATCCTGCAAACCTGCGCGGCTGCGGCGTACTGCGTCAGAAACAACTTCGATGGCCTCGTCCTGCCCGGCCACGCGCTGGTGCAGATGCGTTTCAAGTTGCAGCAGCTTTTCACGGTCGCTTTGCAGCATTTTGCTGACGGGAATGCCGGTCCACTTGGCTACCACCTCGGCGATATCTTCCGGGGTGATCTCTTCCTGCATCAGACTTTCCGCATGCTCCGATTTTTGCAGTTCCTCCAATTTGCGCTGTACTTCGGGAATGCGTCCGTAACGGATCTCCGCTACCTTACCGAAATCACCTGCGCGTTCGGCCTGTTCGGCTTCCAGGCGCAGCTGTTCGCTCTGTTCTTTTAGCGCGCGGACTTCGTTCACCTTACCCTTTTCGTTTTCCCATTGGGCCTTCAGTGTATTGCGTTGCTCGCTGAGATCGGCGATTTCCTTATTCAGGACAGTTTCTTTGTCTTTGTTGTTTTCCCGACGGATCGCCTCGCGCTCGATTTCGAGCTGCATGATCCGGCGGTTGAGTTCGTCGAGTTCTTCGGGAACGCTGTCCATTTCGAGGCGCAATTTGGAGGCAGCCTCGTCCATTAAGTCGATGGCCTTATCTGGCAGGAAACGGTCGCTGATATAGCGGTTCGACAGCTCCACCGCGGCAATTACCGCGTCGTCCTGAATACGGACACCGTGGTGCAGTTCATATTTCTCCTTGATACCCCTCAGAATACTGATCGCATCGGGAATGCTGGGCTCGTCCACCATTACCGCCTGGAAACGGCGTTCCAAAGCCTTGTCTTTCTCGACGTATTTCTGGTATTCTTTCAGCGTAGTGGCGCCGATCGCGTGCAGTTCGCCACGGGCCAGTGCGGGTTTAAGCAAGTTGGCTGCGTCCATTGCGCTTTCGCCACCGCCACCCGCGCCGATCAGCGTGTGGATTTCGTCGATGAAAAGCACAATCTCGCCCTCCGAATCGGTTACCTCTTTGATAACCGCTTTCAACCTTTCTTCAAATTCGCCTTTGTATTTGGCGCCGGCGATCAGCAAACCCATATCGAGCGATACGATGGTTTTCGATTTCAGGTTTTCGGGGACGTCGCCCTGCACGATACGTTGTGCAAGTCCTTCCACGATCGCGGTTTTACCCACACCCGGCTCGCCGAGCAGGATCGGGTTGTTTTTCGTACGGCGGCTCAAAATCTGCAATACCCGCCTGATTTCCTCGTCACGGCCGATCACCGGGTCGATTTTGCCGGCTTTGGCCAATTCATTCAAGTTTTTGCTGTACCGTTCCAGAGAGCGGTATTTGGCTTCTGCGTTTTGATCTTTCACAGGGTTATTCTTTCCTCTAAGTTCTTTGATAGCATTGATCAATTCCTTTTCCTTGAAACCCAGCTCCTTCATGAGGTTGGCTGTGGAATCTTTTCCGCTTAGTATACCCAGCATGAGCAGCTCGATGCTGATGAACTCGTCGCCGAATTCTTTCAGGTAATTCTGTGCTTTGCCACTGGCAGCGGCCATATCGTTGCCCAGATAGGGTTGGCCTCCGCTCACGCGCGGGTAGCCGTCCAATATCTTTTGCAGACGGTTGTTGAGAACGTCGGCGCTGATATTGAGTTTGTTCAATAAAAATAATGACGTGTTCGGGTCCTCTTCCAGAATGGATTTCAGCACGTGCCCGGTTTCGATAGCCTGCTGCTGGTTGCCCTGGGCCATCTGCGCGGCGTGCTGGATCACTTCCTGTGCTTTAATGGTATATTGATTAAAATTCATGGCGCTGAATCGCTTTGTTAGTGATACGATGCTTCATGAAAAATGGTGTGCCGACAGGCAGAATCGGAAATTTTGTCTCAAAAATGGGACGGGAAGGGGCTGTTCCGGACAAAATGGCAAGAAGTCAATGGCTTTTCTTCTCGATCTTCTTATGGATTTCGGGTATTTCGGCCAGCGCCGCGGAACCATACCACATCAGCAATTCCATATCCAGGAGCCCCGCCTGCACAGCGGGGTCCGTTTCCACGAGCTTCCGGCCTTCCTCGATTGTATCTGCATTGAGGATGAAAATGCCGCGGTATTTGTCGTTTTTAAAGAATGGACCGGCTACCACCAGCTTTCCGGAGGCGGCCAGGCGGTTGATATTCTGCATGTGGCCGGCAAATGCGCTGTCCGATCTGCTCTTAGGCACATTCGCGGCACTTCCGGTTTTCAGGAAGACCATCACATATTTTTTCATACCGTATTCATCCGCATTCAGTTTTTTCGCTAACGTCGAATCATAAGCGATGTTGGATTGCGCACGTCCCGAATAAGGCGCGAATACCGATGCCAGGGTCAGAAGTGTGATGTACAGAGCTTTCATAACAAGTCGATTTAAAGGTAGGTTAATGGTTAAATGTATTGAATTTTTGACTTAAAAGAATGCATTAAATGCAAGAAGCTGCACGGGTGGCCCTGTGCAGCTTCCTGTTTCAAATTCCTGGTAATATCAAATATCCATTTGGGTTTTGAGCAGGTCTTCCAGCGTTTCGCGGCGCCTCACCAGTTTGGCCACGCCATTGTCGATCAGCACTTCGGCGGGGCGCACGCGGGCATTGTAGTTGGAGCTCATCGTCAATCCGTATGCGCCTGCGTTCAGGAATGCGAGCACATCGCCCTGGCGCACCTCGGGAAGTTCGCGGTCGGAGGCAAAAGTGTCGGTTTCGCAAATGTAACCTACCACATTGTAATGCTTCAATTCGCCCTTCGGGTTTGAAATATTGAGAATGTGATGGTAAGATCCGTACATCATCGGGCGGATCAGGTGGTTAAGGCCCGAATCCACATGCACGAAATTGCGTGCCGGATCTTCCTTTACCACATTGGTAGTCACAAAAAGGAAGCCCGATTCGCTGACCAGGAATTTGCCGGGCTCGAACCAGAGTTGCAACTCGCGGCCGTATTCATTGCAGAAAGCCTGGAACCGTTTCGAGATTTTTTTGCCCAGTAAATCCATGTCCGTAATGGCATCGCCCGGAAGGTAGGAGACCTTGAACCCGCCACCCAGGTCTACCACCTGAAGATCGGGGAAGTGTTTTGCGGTTTCGAAAAGGATGTCGGCCACTTTCAGGAACGGTTCGGCATCCTTAATATCCGACCCGGTATGCTGGTGCAGCCCGATGACTTTAATATCGTATTTTTTGATCACTTCGAGAATCTGGTCCAGCAGCAATACCGAGATACCGAACTTCGAATCGGCATGTGCCGTCATGATTTTGGCGTGCCCGCCTGCCGCCACATTGGGCTTGATGCGGATCATGCAAGGTCTGGTGTTGCCGTAAGTTTGCCCGAACCATTCCAGCAACGGGATGCTGTCGATATTGACGATCGCGCCGGCATCTACGGCTTCCCGCACTTCCTCAAAATGCACGCCGCTGGGCGTGAATGTAATCTGGCCGGCATCGTAGCCGGCGATTTTTCCCATTTCAAACTCTCCGGGAGATACCACATCCAGCTCCACACCGATTTCGCGCATCAATTGCAGCACGGCCAGGTTAGTGTTGGCCTTGCAGGCATATTTGATCTTCATGTTCACACCCGCAAATGCATGTTGCAGTTCCGCGGCTTTCCGGCGAATGGTTGCGCCATCGTACACGTAAAGCGGGCTTCCGTACTGGTTGATTAACTGAATAGGGTCGATTCCCTGGATGGAATAGGGGTAATGGTCAGAGAGTTGCATTTGGAAAGCGGGCACAATGGATGCCGGGATAATTAATTACAATATTTGTCGAGATAAACGGCCATTTCTTGTTGAAGTGCCTTGGCTTCCTGCTTCGCTTTTTCCGCGAAATCGGTTCCATTGCCAGCGTAAATAATGCTGCGCGACGCGTTTACCAGCAGCCCGCAGCTTTTGTTCATACCAAACTTCGACACCTCTTCGAGATTGCCGCCTTGTGCGCCAACGCCCGGTACGAGCAGGAAATGATCGGGAATAATGGCGCGGATCTTCCCGAAATCGGATGGGTGTGTTGCACCTGCCACGTACATCATACGCTCCGCGCCCGGCCAGGTCTGCGAGGTGCGCAATACATTTTCATACAGCATTGAGCCGCCGACGTCGAGCCGCTGGAAATCCGTACTGCCCGGATTGGACGTCAATGCGAGCAATATCACCCATTTATCCTCATATGCAAGAAACGGCGTCACCGAATCGGCACCCATGTAAGGCGCCACGGTAATGGAGTCGAAATCAAGGCCTGACGACGATTTGTCGAAAAACGCGCGGGCATACAGTCCCGACGTATTTCCGATATCGCCGCGCTTGGCATCGGCAATGGTGAAGTGGCTCCGGGGAATGTATTCGACTGTTTTTTGAAGGCTCTCCCAACCTTTGGGTCCCAGTGCTTCATAGAATGCGATGTTGGGCTTATAGGAAACGCAATAGTCGGCGGTCGCGTCGATGATCTGTTTGTTAAATTCAAATATCGGATCGTCGGTTTTCAACAAATGCGCCGGGATTTTCTGGATATCCGTGTCCAAACCCACACACAAATAGGACCTTTTAGTCGAAATTTGCCGGAAGAGCTCTTGATAAATCATGATTTTGTAAATATTGCGGTGAAATTACAACCTCTTCCAATAGATTCATAAATTTGCCCCAACATTAAACTTTGCTCCAACCAATCACATAACGACTATATGCAGATTAGAGAAACTTCCATTGCCGGTCTAGTTGAAATTTTTCCAAGGGTCTTCGCCGACGACCGTGGAATGTTCTTTGAATCGTATAATGAGGAGACATTTGCCAAACTCGGTCTGCCCGTGAATTTCGTTCAGGATAACCAGTCGTTTTCAAAAAAAGGCGTTGTGCGGGGCCTGCATTTTCAGAACGCGCCGTTTGCGCAAGGCAAGCTGGTCCGCGTGATCACAGGAAGAGTGCTCGACGTGGCTGTCGATATCCGTCCCGACTCACCTACGTTCGGGAAGCACGAGGTGTTCGAACTAAGCGGCGAGCAAAACAATATTGCTTACATTCCCGAAGGTTTCGCACACGGATTTGTGGCATTGGAGGACACTATTTTCAGCTATAAATGCACCAATCTTTACAATAAGGAGTCGGAATCGGGTATTCTGTGGAACGATCCGGACCTGAATATCGATTGGGGAGTTACGGCGCCCATTGTTTCGGAAAAGGACCTGGTCCTGCCCACTTTTCGCTCGCTTTTCGGAGAATTGACCAGATAATTCTATTTTTCAAAAAGCTCTTCCAAGGCTTTGGTTGCCACTTTTCGGGCGGAATGCGAATTCTGGCCGGTAATGAGGCGTTCGTCCATTTCAATGAATTCCACGAAGGGGATCATCGCTTTAGTGTAATGGGCGCCGCATTCCTTCAATTTGTCTTCGAGGTAAAAAGGCACTTCGCTTACAAAGCTGACCAACGCTTCTTCTACATTGGAATAGCCCGTAACATATTTGTCGTGAATGAGCAGCGTGCCGTCCGAAAGGCGGACGTTGAGTAACGCGCAAACGCCGTGCGCGATGGCTGTTACCATGCCGTTCCGCTCGTAAATCGTCTTCGCAAGGTTTTGCAACGCTACGCTCGCGGGAAAGTCCCACATCGCACCATGGCCGCCCGCGAAGTAGATCAGGCGGTAGTCGGCCGCGTCGACATCCGACGGTTTGAACGAGTTCCGGAGCTTCTGCCGGAAGGCGGCATCTTCCCAATACCGGGCATTGCATTCGTCTTTGAGGTCCAGGCTTCTTTCATCCACAGGTACAGTGCCGCCCAGCGGGCTCACAAAGTCCATCAGGATGCGCCTTTTGGCCATTACGTCGTAAAAGTGCGTCAGCTCATTCAGCCATAGGCCTGTTTTCGAGGTTTTGGTCGGATAAGTGTCGTTGTTGGTGCAGACGATCAGGGCTTTCATAGCTGTACATGGGAATGGCTGTCACGGAATGGCTCGGGGAAATATAGCATAAAGCCCCGAAGTTTCCACCATGAAGCATGTACTTAGCTCAGCAGTTGATTTTTGTAAGCGAAGGCAACCGCAGCAGCGGTGCTTTTTGTCCCGGTTTTTTCCAGAACCCGCAGCCGGTGCCCTTCGACAGTACGCACGCTGATAAACAGTTTGTCGCCGATTTCGGTAGTGGAAAGACCGTCGCAGATTAGTTGAAGCACTTCTTTTTCGCGGGAGGAAAGCGCCACATTACATGCGTTGGGGAAGAACGGGTGCTTGTTGACCTGCCGGTTCACCATTTTGCGGTGCATGGCCTTTGAAACGAAGTCGTTGTAGTAAAAACCCTCTTCATGCACGCGTCTGATCGCTTTTTCGACCTCGTCGGGGCTGGTATCTTTCAGTAAGTAGCCCTGTACGCCCTTTTCGAGCATGTGGATCACGAAACGGTCCTCGTTATACATCGAAACAACGATAATCTTGATGTTAGGGAAACGCTCGAAAGCGGCTTCGGTGGCCTGTATGCCGTCCATAACCGGCATCTGCAGGTCCATAAAAACGATGTCAGGCGTATTGCCGGGCAGGCGGTCCAGGAGTTCCTGGCCATTGCCGGCTTCCAGCACAAATTCGAAATCGGGAATGCCGCTCAGCATGGAGATAAACCCCTTTCTGAAAAGTTCGTGGTCGTCGGCAATTCCAAGTTTAAGGGTGCTCATAGCATTAAATATTCACCTTTTCCTTACGGAATGGATGTAATGGTTCAGGTTTGTTACCGGAAGCCGGATTTACCGGAATCCTCGCAATGGCGCTGGAACCGCCCTTGGCCGGCTGTTCGTATTGAACTGTGCCGTTAACGATTGCCAACCGGCTTTCGATCCCCAGCAGGCCGAGCCCGGCCAGGTTGCTTTCCTTAATTTTTTCGGGGTCGAAACCCACGCCATTGTCTGTAACCCGCAAACCTATCATTTCTTCGTCGATTTCCAGCACAATATCGATTTTCGTGCAGCTTGCATGCTTGATGGCGTTGTTAACCAGTTCCTGCATAATGCGGTAAAGCGTCAGTTCCAGCTTCTGGCCCTGACGCGGAAATTCCTCGGTGTTCGACAGGAACGATATGACCAGGTTGTTGTCCTCTTCCAGTTTGTGAATAAACTCCTCTATCGCCTCCATCAACCCGAATCGTTCCAGCGTGGTCGGCACCAGGTCACGTGTGATGCGGCGCACGTGCAGGATCGTTTCCTCCACGAGCGATTGGGACTTTTTCATAATGCTTTCTTCCTTTTCGTCGCCCGAATTTGCTACTAATTTACTCAATTGGTTGAGACTTAGCTTGGTGAGTGACAGCATTGTACCAATATCGTCATGCAAATCCTGCGCGATCCGCCGGCGTTCGGTTTCCTCGGAGTTCAACGCCGTATCGAGCAAGAGGCGGTTGTAATTTTTTTCGATGTCGTTGATTTTCTTTTCCTCCTCGAATCTCCGCTTCTGGTAATACATCACAAAGGCAATCATGCAAAAAGCCATGGCCAGCATAGCCAGGGAGGCTATCAGAAGTGCCCATTTCAATTCTTCACTATTTTGCATAATCCTTCGGTGAATAATGATAAATGCCGATGCTAAAAAGCAAGGCACAAAGTATTTCAAAAATGCTTGGTATGGACTCGGTTATACCGAGGTCCATCTGGTTGTTCCAGGTGTATGCATAGTGGAGGACCGGTGCCAGAAAAATCAGGCTTGAATAATATAGCAACAATCCCGAACATACCCAAAAGAATGGGAACGTCAGCAAGTTAGGTATTTGAAGTGCTTTGATAATCTCGTAAAAATAGAGCAGGATAAGTGAGATCATCAAAACCCCTTCGACAGTTTTTGCGTAAAGGACCAGTCTGTGTTCGCTCAGATCGCTCAAATTTTCGTTTGAATTGACCAGATCCCACGCGCTGAATATGAAAACCCCGATAATGGAAGCCAGTACGAACCGCCTTTGTGCGATTCCGGCGAACTTGAAATAAAACATCCCGCCCAACAGTGCGTAAAAGAGCGGGATGCTCAGGTTATACAATATCAGGTTATTTGTCCTGTTCGATGCAAAATAGAGCATCACGACATCAATGACCAGCTTAATAACCAGGTAACAAAAAAGCAGCCGGAGCGACTTGTCGTGAAAAGCTTTTCTAATGATAGTGAGTGTTAGTGGTAAAACTGTGATAAAAACTGCAATACTGGAAATCGGATTACGGATAATGTATGCAGAATAAATATCGAGCATAAGTGTGTCGATTACGAAACGTTCCTAACATTGACGTGGGCAAAGCGGCCCGCCGGTCATGGCGCCGTCCTGAACAGGCATATCCTTCAAGCCGCCCGCTTGCACTGTTCTCATAATGTCGTTGCCATCTTCGTCAACGGGTACAAGCACCAACCGTGGTGTTGGTTTTTTGGACTTGGTTGTTTTGGTATCGTCCTCTTCCTCTTCATCCCTCAAACCGTAATATACCCTGAACCCGACACAATTTTCACCATGGAGTTTGATCAGATCGTTGAATGTGTGTATGCCGAAAAACTCAGCTTTTACGTAGTTCTCGCCTCTTGCTTTGAAGTCGTGTTCCCTTTTCTGATGTGGAGTAGTAAGTTCCCGGGCTTCCGATGCCGAAATCAGCCGCCCTTCCCGTCCTGTAAATTTTCTGGTATCCATAATTTTCGGTAAAAATTATTAACAATTAAGCAATGTAAATGTAAATATCCGGTCAGGGAAGGTCAAGGCAACCGATTGTAATTGATTAAACGGTTGTTTTGTAACTTGTTGTGAATCAGTAAATTTTGTTCTGTGTCTCCGAAAATCGCGTAATTTTACGTATGCCCGTTAAGCAATAATACGATGCCGCCCTTGTAAGCCTACCTTTCCGCAAAATCGGGGATTTTTGCGCTAAAATGCTTGTGCAGAGTGCTGTACATTTGTAAAGCGTTAGGGAAGTCTTGTAAAAAGCTTTCTCATCAAAGATTAAAGGGTTAGGTTATATCGGAAAGCCGCGGGGGATATCCTTCGCGGCTTTTTTTGCCGACGGATAACCCAAACGGGTTGATGGGCTATTTATTTTGGGTTGGGTTGTGGCGTGAGCTATTATGCGGACGTTAAGCGACTGTTTATCAGTGCTAAATTATCAATCCATCTAACCAACTTCAAAATGAGAGGGCATGCGCTTCGTTTTTACGCGACCTGTAAGGATCTCTGTGATGCACTTGATGATGTTTCATCGCGAATAGAATTAAAGTACATACAGGCAGGTATGCACGATCACTATCCCGATGAATTTCTGGATCATAGACAAGTTAAATCTTTTGGTGTCGCAATTACTGGCGATCAGGTTCTTGAACCATCATTCTTGATCGTTCGGCTTGAAGAACGTGTTCAACCACGGATAGTTCCTCAGCGACGCGGTGGTACCTTGATCGCTATTGATCAATCGGAGAACCCACGGAGCGTTGTTTTTCGTCCCGGTGGTGAATATGGAGATGGAGGGGTCATAGTCGCGGGGGAACTTTCTACCGTGTCAGATGATCAAGCATCAATCGAGCTTTGGAAGCAGATATCCAAAGATCTCAAACGACTTTGGAAGAAGATCAAGGCATACTATGTAAGTCCACATGCTCTCACAGTCTTGCGCCAGGGCGGTCGTCTCACTGTTGGCGTGAAACGCCCTAAAGAGTACGATCTTCGAGAGGAACCGTAGAGTCGGAGTATAAAATTGAGATCTATATGACAATTTTAAGTAGTATTCTTATAACTGTATCTAATATCAAGGCAGCAGATGCGTATCTAGCTCGGTCCTATCCGTTTTTGAGAAGGTGTTATCATAGAAGGGTGCATGGGCATTCGATTTTACTTTGCGAAAGATAAGAAGGAAAGCAAACTCTGATTTTTATGGGAGTCGATAAAAATGGGAAAGACATTACCGCTCCTGAAAACGCGAGAAACACAAGAAAATCCGACGCAAACGGCGGGAGAGGGGCCAATTTGCCCTAGACTTTGCTGACCAACCACCGGTAAAGTCAAATTTACTTCATGTGTAGTTGATATTTTGCCGTTGCCGCGAGGGATATCCTTCGCGGCTTTTTTGATTGTTTACCTCCAATGCCGATTTTTGGTACTTATTGTAAATGACGACATGAAACCAACCATAGAAATCGAGTACTGCCCCAAATGCGGCTGGCTGCTGCGCGCGGCCTGGATGGCGCAAGAGCTACTCACTACTTTCACGGATGACCTGTACGCCGTGCAGCTCCGGCCTTCAGAGGTGGCCGGGCGCTTCACCATCACCATCGATGAAGAACTTCTCTGGGATCGAAAGCGCGAGGGGCACTTTCCGGAACCAAAAGAAATCAAGCAGCGCGTAAGGGATGTCATCGCACCCGATCGTAGCCTGGGGCACAGCGATGGATGATGACTGTACCGTGTTTTTTGTGTCATTTTGGCGTATTACACGTTGTGGTGCTGCAATTTTGGCATTTCTCGCTCGTTTCTTCCGCGCCGGGCGGCGGTTCGTGCTGAAACGCCTCGCCCCGCTTTAATTGCTGATTTTTAACACACAAGCGCTTCCCGGCAACGGCAGTCTTTATAGTTTTTTGCCGGAAAACGATCTTTGGCACGCAGTTTTTCGTTAATAAGTAAAACTTGTGAACCTAAAACGCGATAGCTATGGAAAGCAAACTGAAAATACCACGGGAGATGTTGATGAACATAGATTTTATCAACACAGTGAACGGTGGAATGAGTGAGCCCTCTATTAAGCTTGACAAAGGGTCGGACGGGTTTGAAGTTATTGTGAAAATTCCTGGCATCGAGGTTGAGGATTTGCAGTTGGAAGTTGTAAAAGGTAAGCGAAACTCGAATAACTTAAAGCTTTTCCACTTACTGCCGATTTTTTCACAGGAAAATTTGTCCGACGAAGAGCAGTGGAAGACAATCCGTTTCATCAATACCTTCGTCATCCCGGACGGGGTGGATATTGACAACATCTCAGCCAGATACGACGATGCGCACCGTCAGCTGGTGCTTTTCCTCCCGTTCGGGGACGAACAGGGAGATTATCACCGTAAGGTCGATATCGAACGTTGGTAACTTATGGATCAAACATAAACAGAGCCTGGCATCAGCCGGGCTTTTTTATGACCCGGCCCGGCAGAAATTGTCCGTTCAGTGATGAAAAAAGTGACTGTACGAAGCTGAGGTTATAGTATTAATTCAGGTAGTGGTTGTACCCTTCCAACAGAATGCATTAAGATTGAGTAAAGATTCCACACTTTTTAAAAAAGGAGTGACATATCCGTATCTTGCATTATAAATCCCTTTTGCTCCTCAATCTCAACGTTATGAAAAAGTCAAATATTTTCGCTTTTATTGAATTGACAAAGCTTGTCAACGAGCTCAAAGGCGACCAGTCCAAACTCAGGCAGAAACTGAAATCGCAGTCGGCCTACTTCAACATCATTGAACCCAGGTATTTTTCCGATGGATTGGTCGGCGAATGGGAGAGTATCCTTAGTATGATCAGGCAGAAAGGCGCCAGAGTGAACGAGGAAGGTCGCGTGGTGTCGAATGCGGTCAGCAATACCATCGATCACCTTACCGATAACGAATGCCTGTCGCTGGTAGAACGGGTGCACTCGATTTACGACTCGGTGAGAAAGGAATTTCAGTAAAAGCGAGAGGCCCTGCAATGATCATTACACTTTTGCAGGGCCGACGCCATCAGTTGACGGTCCCGCCGTTCCAGACATCTTTGCCCGGTTGAACGAAAGCCAGGCTGCCGTCACGATCTTCCGCCATAAGTATCATTCCGTGACTTTCCATTCCCATCATTTTTCTCGGGGCGAGGTTGGCGAGGTACAGCACCTTTTTGCCGATTACTTCCTCCGGTTTGAAATGCTCTGAGATGCCGCTTAACACGATGCGTTTCTCCGAACCGATATCGATGAGCAATTTCAGAAGTTTCTTGCTTTTCGGAACGTTTTCGGCTTCCAGGATGGTGGCGATGCGGATATCCATTTTCGCGAAATCGTCGTATTGAATTTCAGGTTTTACCGGCGCTACCGTTTTTCCTTCCAGTTCGTTGAGGCGTTTCGCGTCGTGAAGTTTGTGAACCTGCTTTTCAATGACGCTGTCTTCTATTTTTTCAAAAAGCAGCTTGCCTTCGAGAACCAGCTGACCGGGCGTCAGCAAATCCGCATTGCCGGCATCCCGCCAGGTTCTTCCCGGAATACCCAGCTGCTCCTGGATTTTAGCGGCTGTAAATGGCAGCACCGGCTCGGAGACGATCGACAGCGTTGCGGAAATCTGCAATGCGATGTTCAAAATCGTATTCACGCGTTCCGGCTCGGTTTTAACCACGTGCCAGGGCTGGGTGTCGGCGAGGTATTTATTTCCGGTTCTTGCCAAATCCATAATGAGCGCCAGCGCTTCGCGAAAACGGTAATTTTCCATCGAATCGGCGATTTTTCCGGGGAATGCCGCCAGGTCGGCGAGCGCAGCGCGGTCGATGTCCTGTAATTCGCCGCGTTGCGGCACTTTGCCTTCGCAGAATTTTTGCGTGAGAACTACCGCGCGGTTGATGAAGTTACCGTAAATACCTACCAGTTCGCTATTGTTGCGGGTCTGGAAATCTTTCCAGGTAAATTCGCTGTCTTTAGTTTCGGGCGCATTGGCGGTAAGCACGTAACGCAGCACGTCCTGCTTGCCGGGCAGCTCTTCGAGGTATTCGTGCAGCCACACAGCCCAGTTGCGCGACGTCGAGATTTTATCGCCTTCGAGGTTCATAAACTCGTTGGCAGGCACGTTATCCGCAAGAATATAGTTGCCCTCGGCCATCAGCATAGCCGGGAAAATGATACAATGAAAAACGATGTTGTCTTTCCCGATAAAATGGACGAGCTTGGTCTCGCCTTCCGCAGCATCTTTGGCCGGCTGCCACCATTTCTGCCAACCATCATCGGAACCGTTTTTTTGAATGAGCCAGTCTTTGGTAGCCGAAATGTAGCCGATCGGCGCTTCGAACCACACATATAATACTTTGCCCTCGGTGTCTTCAACAGGTACTTTGATCCCCCAGTCGAGGTCGCGGGTCATAGCCCGGGGTTTCAGGCCGTCTTTTAACCACGACTGGCATTGGCCGAATACATTGGTTTTCCATTCGGAATGGCTGTTGACATACGCTTCGATATCCGGCTGCATTTTGTCGAGCGGCAAATACCAGTTTTTGGTCGCTTTCAAAACCGGCTTGGCGCCCGAGAGGGTCGAGCGCGGGTCTTTCAGTTCCAATGGGCTCAACGTAGAGCCGCAGCGCTCGCATTGGTCGCCGTATGCATTGGGGTTCGCGCAAACAGGGCAGGTGCCTACGATATAACGATCGGCGAGGAACTGCTGAGCGGTCTCGTCATAGTATTGCTCGGTGGTCTCTTCGATGAATACCTTTTTATCATATAAATCCCTGAAAATCTGGCGGGAAGTTTCATGGTGGACCGGCTTGCTGGTGCGCGAATACACGTCGAAGGAAATGCCCAGTGCTTTGAAAGAGGCGTCGATCTGCTCGTAGTACTTATCGACTACCTGCTGGGGCGTCAGTCCTTCTTTTTTGGCCCGGATGGTGATGGGCACGCCATGCTCATCGGTACCGCTTATAAAAGCGACTTCCTTGCCGGAAGAGCGCAGGTAGCGTACATATATATCGGCTGGAACGTAGCAGCCCGCCAAATGGCCGATGTGGATCGGGCCGTTGGCGTAAATCAGCGCTGCTGTTACAGTATATCTTTTGGGATTCGAAATCGGCATTTGAATTCAGGGATTTGAATGTGGTTCAATCGTCGGAGCCCGGGAGCTCCCCGGTGTGGCCGGAGCGTAAAATTAGTAAAAAGGCTCGCAATGGTGTGACAAACTGCTTTTTTACTACGAACTTTGATCCAAACAATTTGTTCCGCTTACATGAAAATACTCATTACCGGCGCCACAGGATTGGTGGGCAGCGCGGTGGCCCGGAAGTTCCTGTCGGAGAACCATGAAGTGTTTGCGTTGGCACGCCAGGGGGCGGACAGGCGCCTGCTGGACGATAAGCACCCGAACCTGAGCTGGCTGGAAGGCGATATTCTCGATATTCTCTCGCTCGAAGACGCGATCAGCGGGGTTGATTATGTGGTGCATACGGCGGCGGTGGTGTCGTTCGTGCCCCGCGACCGGAAAATGATGTACAAAGTTAACGGCGAAGGCACCGCCAATGTGGTGAACGTTTGTTTGAAATACCATACAAAAAAACTGGTACATGTAAGCAGCATTGCCGCCATAGGCCGCCCCGACCCGCGCAAACAAGCCGCCGGCCAGGCCGTGGTCTTAAACGAGGAACAACGCTGGGAAGATTCGCCGGAGAATTCGGAATATGCCAAAACCAAACAACTCGCCGAACTGGAAGTGTGGCGGGGGATCGCGGAGGGGCTGGATGCGGTCATCGTGAACCCTACATTGATCCTCGGCGAAGGGGATTGGGAGAAGAGCAGCACGCAGATTTTCAGGTACGTCTACCGCGAAAAACCGTTTTATACGGAAGGTATCGCCAACGTAGTGGACGTCAGGGATGTTGCCGAGGCCGTATACCGGCTGGCGAACTCCGAAATTACCGGTGAACGTTTCCTGCTCAATGCGGGGAGCATTTCGTATCATAATTTGTTCAATATGATAGCGGATAAAATGAACCGGAAAAGACCGACTTTCAAAGTGGGTCCGGCATTGGCCGGCATAATATGGCGCGTGGAAGCGGTCAGGACCTGGTTGCTGGGCACAAAGCCTTTGATTACCAGGGAAACTGCGCAATCGGCGGCGCGGAAAATTACTTATGACAATACCAAGGTCAGGAAAGCATTGGATTTTCAGTTTCAGCCTATTGAGGAAACGGTGTCCCGCATTAGCGAAAGTTTGCTCCGGAGGATTTGAAATCCGGGGAATTATTTTATAACTTTCTTTCATTAATAGTGGTGCGTTTGCCCTCGATTCTAACCTAGCGGTTCGTATGATGGAGAAAAATTTCGGTGAAAGGAAGGACTATATGAAGGAGACACTGCTCAGGTTCGAAAGAATGCTGAAAACCAGCGAGCCGGTCTTTTTTGATTTGGACACTTACGAAAAGGTTACAGTACATTACATAGAAAAGGGGGATTGGGAAAAAGCTTTCAAAGCTTGCGAAATGGGGTTGACGGACTATCCCTATTCCCTGGACCTGCTGCTAAGCATGGTCCAGTTGCACGCCAACCGGGGCGAGCACGAAATGGCCCTCGAAATATTGGAGCGCGCCTCGCTTTTCCACCCGGGTGATATCGAAATTTCTTTCATGCAGGTGGCGGTAGCCAATATGATGGGGGAATACGAAGAGGCGATCGAAATACTCGAAAACCTGCTCGGAAGGGTAGAGGACCGCGATGAAATTTACTTCCAGATCGGGCAGACTTACCAGAACTGGGGTAAATATGAAGATGCGATCAAATACTACAAACGGTCGCTTCGCAATAACCTGAACAACGAGAATGCGCTGTACGAACTGGCCCATTGCCTGGACCTGGTGGGGCAGCTGGAAAGCCATTTGGGATATTACAACGACCTGGTCGACCGTGACCCGTTCTCGCACCATGCCTGGTACAATCTCGGGATCGCATTCAGCAAGCTGGAACGCCACGAGGATGCCGTTCATGCTTACGAGTACGCGACGCTGATTAGGGACGATTTCGCTTCGGCGTTTTTCCAGCTGGGGCATTCCTATATGGCGCTGGAAAAGTATGAAGACGCGAAAGCGCAGTTTTTCCGGGCCATAGAACTGGAAGGCGACCAGCCCGAAACCTGCTGCAATCTGGGCACTTGCTATGAGAAATTGGGTGAGTTCGAAACCGCCATCAAATATTACCGGCAAACGGTGAAGCTGGATAGCCAGTGGGACGACGGCTGGTATGGCCTTGGAATTTGTTTCAGCGAATTGGGCCGCTGGTATGAGGCGGTTGGCTTCCTGAGAAAAGCCATCCAGATAACCGAACTCAATCCGGATTACTGGCTGGCATTGGCTGAAACCGAGTTTAAAGTGGGAAATGTCGTTTCGGCATTCGAGGCATTCGAAAAGGCGGCGGAAATCGAGCCCTCCAATCCGGATATCTGGCTGAAATGGTCGTATGTGCTGTTTGAGCAAGGCAATTATGCCCGTGCCTGCGATTTGCTGCAAGCGGCGATCGATGAAATGCCCGAAGAAGCCGACCTGTATTACCGTATGGCTGTTTACCAGATCCACGCCGGGCAATACCGGGAGGCGCTCGTCAATCTTGAAATTGGCCTGACGCTGGATTACGACGGCCACGACCAGCTTTTCGATTTCTTCCCGGATCTGGAAAAACAAAAGGCATTATACCGGATTATCGAACAATATCGCGAGAAGTAATCAGCTCAGGCTTTTATAAAGCTGAACAAGCTGCCCGGCAATATGTTTTCCCGAAAACTGTTGAATATGTAATTTTCCCGCTTCCGGTAACGAATTCCGAAGGTGAACATCAGTGACCAGTTTGTGAAGCTGTTCGCTGATGTTTTCTGTTTGATAAGGGTCCGCATAGAGCCCGCCGGGGCCGCCGGCTTCTTCCAGGCAGGAACCTTTCGCAGCCAAAACGGCGGTACCGCTGTGCAATGCTTCGACGATTGGAATACCAAAGCCTTCATAAATTGAAATGTAGGCGAATACTTCTGCGGCCTGGTACAATGCAGGCAAATGCGGCGTGGAGACATTATGCAGCAAAAGCACGCGCTCTTCGAGCTTCAACCGCTGGATCGTTTCCTTGATTTTCTGCAAATAGGCCGTTGGTTTTCCGACGAGCACCAATTTGAAACCGTGGTCTTTCAACCGGGCAAATGCTTCTACAAGCCGGTGCTGGTTTTTGCGTTCTTCCAATGTGCCTACACAAAGGATAAATGGCCCGGTAATGCCGTATTCGGCACAAATGCGGGCTTGTTCCCCGGAGGAAAGCTGTTTTTTAAATACCGGATTGCAATCCTGGTAAATGACTTTGATTTTGGAGTCATCTACACCGTACAGCTCGACTAGATCACGGCGCGTCTGATCGCTCACGGCTACCACGGAGTCAGCACGTTTGCAGGCGGATTTGAATTTGTGGCGGTAAATGGCGCGGTCGACGGGTTTGAACAAATGCGGAAGCCGTTCGAAAATCAGGTCGTGAATGGTTACTATAGATTTGATACGCGCCGCCTGCAAGCCTTGCGGGATTTCGTTGCTGAGGCCGTGGTAAATGCCAATCTTATCCTCCCGCAGCTGACGCGTAATGCGCGCGTAGCGCCAGTAGGCCGACAACTTCCGATTAATGAAGCCCTTGGGGTAATGTATTGACTCTTCCGGGTATTCATCGAACAAATGCCGGTTGTTTCCGGGCGTATAGGCCAGGTACTCGTGGTCCGACTCGTGCATCATTAATGCATTCAGAATAAAGCGGCTGTAATTTCCGAGACCTGTTTTGTTGGCAAACGCTCTTTTGGCGTCAAATCCTATGCGCATAATGGGGAACTGCAAGGGTTTCCGGGCAAAAGTCCGTATTTTTGCGGATACCACCGAAAATTATTGGTGGCTATTTTGTGTTACAAAGGAATGAAGAGAAACAATGTCCGCAAACGGGGCAATCCCAAAGCATCCTCCCTTTCACTAGCCGAAGAATATCAGATACACACGCTGGCCAACGGGATCCGCATTGCACATAAGCAGGTTCCTTACACGCAAATAGCGCATTGCGGCATCATGCTCGATATCGGCAGCCGCGACGAACTGCCCCACCAGCAAGGTCTGGCCCATTTCTGGGAGCACATGGCTTTCAAAGGCACCGAAAAAAGAAGCTCCTACCACGTTATCAACCGACTGGAAAATGTAGGTGGCGAATTGAATGCCTATACGACCAAAGAAAAAATCTGCTTCCACGCCTCGGTACTCGACGATCATTTCGAGAAGGCGATGGATTTGCTGGCCGATATCACTTTCCATTCCGTTTTTCCCGACAAGCAGATCGAGCGGGAGCGGAATGTGATCCTGGAAGAAATGTCGATGTACGTCGACTCGCCGGAGGACGCTATCCAGGACGATTTCGACCAGCTGATTTTTCCCGGCCACGCATTGGGCAGCAACATCCTGGGCACGCCCGAAACGGTCAATACCTTTGGACGGGAGCATTTGTATGAATTTATTAACCATAACATCGACACCGAGCGCATTGTGGTGTCGTCGGTGAGCCGCCTGCCGTTTTCGCGCGTGATCCGCATTGCGGAGAAATACCTGGGGAGTGTGCCTCACCGGAAGACGGCCCGCGAGCGCAAAGCACCGGTGACTTACACGCCCGTGCGCCAGGAACGCGAGCGCCCGATCCAGCAGGCACAATGCGCCATGGGCCAGCCGGCGTATTCGCTGCTCGACGAACGCCGGTTACCGTTTTTTATGCTGGTGAACTTGCTGGGCGGGCCGGGAATGAACTCGCGGTTCAACCTTTCGCTCAGGGAAAAATACGGGTTCGTGTATTCGATCGAGGCCAGTTACACGCCTTATCTCGATACCGGCTTCATGGGTATCTTCTTTGGTACGGAGAAAAAACAGTTGAACAAAAGTATTGCATTGATCCATAAAGAGCTGAAACGCATCCGCGAAGTGCCTTTGTCGACCCTTCAATTGCATCAGACCAAAGTGCAGCTGATGGGGCAGCTGGCAATGTCGGAGGAAAGCAACATGAGTTTTATGCTGATGATGGCCAAAAGCATTCTGGACAACGGGAAAGTGGATTCGTTGCCGGAGATTTTTTCCGAAATCGAGCAAATTACCGCCGGGCAGTTGCAGGAAATCGCTGTGGAAATGTTCAACGAGCAGAATTTCAGTTATCTGACATTCCTGCCGGAGGAATGATTCCGATATAATTAGACCTCGGTGTCCCCCCTGAGCGCGGTGAAGGGGGACATTATCCATTTGATACAGTCTCTTTCTTTACTTGCAGCGTTACTTCGCTTCCGTCCTGTAATACATTGTCGATGTATTTTCAGGCCGCAGAATGGTTTTGGCTGCATTATTGATATCATCGGGAGTGAGCACCCTGATGATATCCGCGTCCGTATTGGCCCAATCCACATTACCGGCGTTTGCTGCAAATGCGAGGTTCATTGCCCGGTTGAGTAGTTCAACCTCCGAGAACGCGAGCGAAGCTTCCGATTGATTTTTGACCTTGACCACTTCTTCTTCCGAAGCACCGTTTTCGACGACTTCCTGCAAAATTTCCGTCACCGCTTTGTCCGCGTCTTCCAGCGAAACACCCGGATTGAGGTTGCCTTTCACCATCAGCAGTCCAGGATCGAGGGAAGAAACGATGCTCGCGCTGACGCTGTTGAACAGCGCGCGTTCTTTCAATAGCTTCTGATATAATCTCGAAGACCTTCCTCTGCCTAAAACATCGCTCAGAAGGTCGGCGGCATAAAATCCTTCATCGTACCGGCCCGGCATGTGGAAAACCTTGATCAGCGAATTGAGGGGAACGGAAGCCGAAGTTTCCAGATGTCTGGCTTCGGTTTGTGGAGGTTCCTGCGGCAGGTTACGCACGTAGGTAGGGCCTGCCGGAATATTTCCAAACCATTTTTCGGACAGTTCCTGTACCTTCTCGAAAGTTACCGCGCCGGCAACAACCATTACGGCATTGTTGGGCCGGTAGAAACGAAAGAAAAAGTCTTTCACGTCGCCCATCGTGGCGCGCTCGATGTGGCCGATGTCTTTTCCGATCGTAGCCCAGCGATACGGGTGTTTTTTATAGGCGAGCGGGCGAAGTTTGAGCCAAAGGTCGCCATAAGGCTGGTTGAGATACCGTTGTTTGAATTCCTCGATAACGACCTTGCGCTGCACTTCCAGCACATTCGGATCGAACGAAAGGCTCAGCATGCGATCCGATTCCAGCCAGAATGCCGTTTCGACATTTTCGGCCGGTAATGTGATATAATAATTGGTGATATCCGGTGAAGTAAATGCATTGTTCTCGCCGCCTACGTTCTGCACCGGAATATCGTAGCTGGGAATGTGCCTGGAACCGCCAAACATCAGGTGCTCAAACAAATGTGCAAAACCGGTGCGTTCCTCATCTTCGTCCCGCGACCCGACGTTGTACAAAATATTGACCGCAGCCATGGGTGTCGAAAAGTCCTCGTGCACAATTACCCGAAGGCCATTACCCAATGTAAACTGCTTGTATCGAATCATATGTTCAAAAAAGGAAGTTGAATATGTACTTTTCAGCCAAAATAAAACCGGCGACCGAAACCACCGGGTTCAAATATGGGTTATAAACAAAGCTACTGTTCAGCTGGGACACCACCAAACCAATTTGAGTTGAAAGCCATGCAAATTACACTTCATTCCCTTTGCATAGGGATTATTCTTGCCCTATGTCCATTCCAGACCAATGCCCAACTACTCAATGACCCCGCCTCGCTAAAAAACATTCAGAGCAGTCTCGACAAAATTTACAACTACGAGTTCGACGAAGCGGCGCAGATAATCGAACAGGTGGAAAAGAAATACCCCGGTCATCCCGTATCCTATATCCTCGACTCGTTCATTCTTTACTGGAAATACCTGCCGATCAAGGACAACCCGGCGAAATCGAAGGAATATATCGGGAAGCTGGACCAGTGCCTTGAAGCGATCAACAAGCGTTATGGCAAGAATAGCCTCGACCCCGAAGCGGTATTTTATACTATGGTGGCCCGGGGATATATGGCGATGATGTACAACTACCGCGGCGAGATGATGGCCGCGGCGGGCGAGGGCAAAAAAGGCCTATAACGCATTCGTGGAAGGGTTTAAGCTGATGAACAAGAACCCCGAGTTTTATTTTACTTCGGGAATGTACAACTATTACGTGGAGGTGTATCCCGAGGAACATCCGATCGTGAAGCCATTGCTGGTATTCTTTAAAAACGGCGATAAGGCTTTGGGCCTTAAACAAATCGATACGGCTACCAAGGTAGGGACGATCACCAGGGCGGAGTCGTGCTACTATATTTCACATATTTACCTGAAATACGAAACGAAACCGGAGAAGGCGGTCTTTTATATGGATAAGCTGGTTAGCCAGTACCCGCGCAACCCGATTTTCCTGATGAAACACATCGAGGCGCAGTTGCTTTCGGGGAAGTATAATGAGGCTGAGGAAGGCATCCAGTCGCTGCGTAAGCACAATGCGGGCTTCTATCCGGTGGCGTGGCGTACGTTCCAGGGAATTTTGGAAGAAAAGGGCATGAAAAACGATGCCGCCGCTCAAAGAGAATATCTTGCCGCATTAAAAACGCCGCACGACGACCAGTACACAAAGGAATATCACGCTTTTGCGTACGCCGGCCTCGCGCGCATTTCCGCACGTGCAGGCAACAAGGCCAGGGCAAAGGAGTATTATAAAAAATGCCTCGGCAAAGCCGAATACCGGTCGGTAGTACGGGAAGCCAAGGCATTCAAATAAGGTAATAAATCTGGAAATCAGTTCGGAAAGAGACTTTTGTCGAGTCCCGGAATGATTTTCAGGGCATTTTTATAGTAGAGCTTCTTTAAAACTTCATCGGATAATCCCATGCCGTACATACGCCAGAACGCGTGGTACTTTTTGTGATAGGGAAAATATTCGTCTTCGGTTTCCAGCACCCTGAAATAGGTCGCGTATTCGGAAGGTACCCAGCTGTCTTTTCCGAACAGAACGCGATCCTGATATTTGTCGAAAAACTTCTTCGCAGTCCGTGGCTGGCGGCCCAGTTCGGCGATAACGGCGCCTATTTCCACGTACATATTAGGAAAGGCGACCATCAGGCTGTCGAGCTTTTTAAGATTGTTGGGGTACCATCCCATGTGCGCGTTAATGAACGTCGTCTTCGGGTTCATCCTGAAAATGTGGTGCTGTTCGGCGATCAGCGAATCGAACGGGATGGGATCGTTGGGCCCGCGTTTACGTCCGGGGTGGGTTTTGAGTTCGAGCCAGCGTTCGTTGTAGCGGTCCATGGGGTCCCAGAACGACGGGACGTCGGCGGTGTGAATGAGTACGGGAATGCCCAATTCGCCGCATTTCTGCCAAACGGGTTGGAGCCGCCGGTCGCTTACTGGTACGCGATTGCCTTTGTCGTCCTTAATGCCCGCAAAACCCAGACTTTTATAGATTTTCAACCCTTTGGCGCCCATTTTTACGTCTTCTTCCAATTGTTTTACCGCTTTCTCAGACCAGTCTTTTTCACCGAATCCTTTGAATTGAAGATTGGTAAAAACAGCAATGCGTTTGGGTTCGTTTTTCGCTACATTTTCGAGCGCGCCTTTCAGAGTGGCGGTACCTTCCGCCCATTCCTGTGACCACCCCCGGCCGCTGAGATTGACCATGATTCCCATATTCAACTCGTCCATTTGCCGCACCAGCGCTTTCAGATCCTGTGTGGGCATCTGGTATTGGTGGTTATGGACGTCGATAAACGGGAATTTCGCTTTTTTCAATGGGTGCTCTTCGACTTTCAGCGTGGATACGGGGTCATATTCTTCGAAACCGAGCGGCTGTTCGGCGAGAGGCGCGGATTGTTGCTGCGCGCACGCGCTGAGTGTGGAACCTATTGACAAGAGGAACAGTAGTACTTTTTTCATGCGGATCTATCATTTACAGGATCGTTGACTGTGCATTGCCCGGAAGCGCGCCGGGTTTATAGATCAGGGCAACACAATGCGCGGCGATGCCCTCCTCCCTTCCTACAAATCCCAGGTGCTCGGACGTGGTTGCCTTGATCGATATATCTTCCTCTGAAATGCCGGTAACCTTCGCCAGGCAGGTCTTCATGGCCGGAATGTGCGGGTTAAGTTTCGGGTTTTGCACTACGACGGTTACATCCACATTCCCTACCTCGTAACCTTTTTCACGGACCATTTCCAGTACTTTGGCCAAAAGTATCTTGCTGTCGACGCCCTTCCATTGCGGGTCTTTGTCGGAAAAATGGTAACCGATATTGCGGAGATTGGCCGCGCCCAGCAATGCGTCGCACATGACGTGGCAAATCACATCGGCGTCGGAATGCCCTTTGGCACCATGTGTATGGGGGATTAGAATACCGCCGAGCCAAAAGGGCCGGCCTTCAACCAACTGATGAACATCGTAGCCTTGCCCTACGCGGAATGGGAACATATTATACTGGGAACTGATGAGTAGTTAAGATTTCGGATTATCGGGATCACTATCGTTTCGTTTTTCAAGATTTTCGAGGCGCTTGTCGATATCATCCAATCTGGTGTCAGTTTTGTTGAAGCGGTCAACAACGAAATCAAACAGTTTGATAAGATCATCCTTTGTGGCCATAGATTCCAGATCATCTTTTGTCGCCATCCTCTCCATTTTTTCGAGTATAATTCTGTTCATGGCTGAAATATCACGCATAGTGTTTTCTACCATTGTCTGCCGGTCATTGAGCAGAAACATGTGTTTGGCGAGGTCCCGCATGTTTTCTTCCAACGAGTCCATCCGGCCAATCGTTTGAGATTGTCCCTTGCGGAGTTCCAGAAGGTCGGCGTCGACGCGGTCGAAGCGCATGAGAATTTCGGCGAGCATCTCTTCGAGGTTACTGATTCTTTCGCTGTCTTTCATAAACGATAGGTTAACAAATATAACAATTCTTTCCTACCTATACGGAAGAACCGAGCTTTGGTAACAATATATCGTGCACCAATTTTCAAGCGGTAAAAAAAGTCATCAAAATCGCATATATTGGCATTGCAGGGCAACTTTTTGCCGGTTAGCTTTGGTTCCGTATATATTCAACACAATTAACCATATCAATACGAAGACGCATGAAAACCAACATCGGAATATCGGATGAGCATACCCGGGCGGTTGCCTATCAATTGAATAAACTGCTCGCCAACGAATTTGTACTTTATACCAAAACCCGCAACTATCACTGGAACATCGGTGGAATGAACTTCTTTGAACTGCACAAGCTGTTCGAAGGACAATACGAGCAGTTACAGGTTATCCTGGACGACATTGCGGAGCGTATCCGCGCTATCGGCCACTACTCGGAGGCCCGTCTGGCGGATATTCTCAAGCTGACCGACCTGCTCGAACCCGAATACACGACCGATGAGAAAACCCAGCTGCAAAACCTGCTGGACGACCACGAAACGATTATTCGCATCCTGCGTAACCTCATAACCGAGTTCGCGGACACGTATAAAGACCTGGGCTCAAGTGATTATGTGACCGGACTTCTGAGGGAGCACGAGAAAATGGCCTGGATGCTCCGCGCCTTCCTGAAATAGGGGAATTGGACAAAACTTAAAAAAAGCCGGTCGGATCATAAGGTCCGCCGGCTTTCGTGTGTACAGGTTAATACTTTACTTGTTGTCCGCCCGCATTTCGGTTTTGATCTTTTCGAGCTCCTCCTGTTGCGCTACCGATTTGAAATAGAAGTACAAACCGGCGATCAGGAAGATTTTGGAAAGGATAAAAACCGCGATAAACGCCGGACGCCACAACTTGTGCACTTTCATGTGCGTATCGTTGACTTCTATATCGAGATATTGGCCGGGATTTGCCGTTTCGCCGGAATAGTGGCTCTGGCGGCCTTTTTTTCGCGAATACTTCTCAGCAATATGATTTCCCTCACAGCCTCGGGAGGCGGTACCGACCCTTCCGCAAAGTAGCGTTTGATATCTTCTTCCAATTCACCCACATACCCGGACAGTTCCTCGTCCATCCGCATCATTGCCGCAACCTGCGCCTGTTCTTCCTCGTTGGTAAGCCCCATTAGATGCGATTCGAGCATACCGCTTTCTATAAATTCCTGCTTGTCCAATTTGCGTGAGCCTTTATGCGTTGCGATAGGATTTGAAAAATTCGTGGAAAGAACGAAGTACCTCGGTTTTGGATATATTCAGTTTTCCGGCAACTTCCTCCGGCGTAAAACCCTGGCGAAACGCAAGGTCGAAAACGCTCCGAGGCGAGGCATCCCCGCTGGTGTATTCGGCTCCGGCAGGCGCGAGGGCCGTTAGCTTACGCTTGGCTTCCACCGCTTTTGCCCGCGCGAGCTTGATAACGCAGACCGCAAAAGTAAAGGGATAGCTATTACAGGATTGCAATTGCGGAGAGGAGAATACGCTTACCAGAACTTCCTGCGCCAGGTGGATCTGGGGTAAAATTTGCAGGATAATACCGTAGGCCATTGCTCCATACTGATCATACACTTCGAGGGAGGTAAGTGTTTTCGGTTTCGAAAGCGCCTGGCCGTTAACTCCGTTGCCAGCTCGTTCTAATTCATTCATACACTGCAATTAATTATGCGAAATTGGGTAGGGTAAGTGATCTGAAATGTATTATAACGTTGAATGTAAAGGAAGTTTCGGGCAATTAGTGTGGGGCGTCGCTGGTAAATTTAATAGAATGCTCAATAAAAAGGCCAGTTGTTTGTAAAAAAAGTTTGATTTGTTTTTGTAAAACTATTTCAGGGTACGTCGCGGCTTTTGCGACCGGGTTTGATTTTCAGGAAGGTCTGTCAATGGCTAACTTTGTATTATGAAAGAAAAAATAGCTGTCATTTTTGACATGGACGGCGTAATCGTCCATACGAATCCCTATCATTCGCGCGCGTTCCGCGAGTTTTTTTCCAAAAGAAACCTTTCGCCTACCGAAGAGGAATTTGCCGAGCACATGTACGGTAAAAGCAATAGCTACATTCTGAGCCACTTTTTGCAGCGTGTTGTAGAAGGAGAGGAATTATTGCAAATGGAAGAGGAAAAGGAAGGGCTTTTCCGTGAATTGTATGCGCCCTACGTGGAACCGATCAAGGGCATTGTCGAATTCATGCAGGATTTGAAGGGGAATGGCGCGGTGCTCGGTGTAGCTACATCGGCTCCACGGGCTAATCTCGATCTGATCGTGAGTAAAGTGCCGATCAGGGAAATGCTGGGTTCTGTTCTGGCCAGCGAGGACGTCAGCAAACACAAGCCCGATCCGGAAGTTTATCTCACATCTGCGCGCAACCTGGGCGTTTCGCCGGACCAATGCGTTGTGTTCGAAGATTCATTCTCGGGTGTTTCCGCCGCGCTCAACGCGGGCATGCGTGTAGTAGGCGTGCTCAGTTCGCACACGCGCGACGAGCTGCCGCCGTGTAATTTATATGTAAATGATTACAGCGACCTTTCGTACGACAAGATCGCTGCGCTTTTCGGGAGGCTATAATGTGGCCGGATCGGCGACCTTCACGTCGAAAGCGCCGGTCAGCACTTTTTCATTTCGTTTGATTTGCAGGAATATCCGGTACCGACCACTTTTCGGGAATGAATAGGGGAATGAAATGCGTGTGCCATGTTCCATGCCGGTCATGCCGCTTTCGGTGACTTTGTACATACCCATTTCCTGCATCAGGAATATTTCGCGGTCGACGGTCGGCATGGCCGCGAGTTTGGCGAGATGCCTGTCGATACTGTCGCGAAAAACATCCGGTTTCGGCCATTTGGCTACGTGGGCGGTGTCAGAAATGCGGCTTTCGAACGATTGTTCAGCCGCCACCGAATAGGAGCCGCTGGGGTGCAGGTGAATGTAAACCGAGCCGTCGGACCGCATAACCACCGCGTGGCCGAGCATTCCCAGGTATGGTTCGGGGAAGCAGGGGCTGTTGTCGGGATTATATATTTCAAAATTGAGCTGATAAGGCTTTCCGGCTTCGAGCGGCTTGTCGGGTTTGCCTTCCCAAATGGCGTACGAACCGTCTTTAAAAACCGTTTTGGTGCCAGGCTTTCCGCAAATAACGACGTTCTCACCCATAGGGGCCCTGCCGGGTGCATCGAGCGGGTCGGTAGTAATGTAGGTATCGTCTTCCGATAATGCCGCAAGCACCTTCGCGGGTGCCTTCGGCGGATCGATTACCAGTGTATCGACGATCGTTTCCGCGAATCCGGAGTATTGCACGATATCCGAATACACAAGATATTTTCCTGCCGGAAGATCGGGTAGCGCGGCTTCGAATGTCAGGCTGTCTTTGCGGTCGGGGTGGACGTGCGCGAATGCATCCAGCCCCGGCGTGCGGACCAGGAATGTGTGCATGATCTTGCCGTGATCGGGTATCAAAGTGCTCAGCATACTTCCTTTCAGGCGGCGGTCCCAGTTGGTGGTGTCTATTTTTAATTGAAATACACGCCGGGAATCTGCTTCGACTACGGCGGTTTTTGCGTTCAATGGTTTGTACAGCCATTGCCTGTACTCGGCTGCCCAGCTATCCCACCAACTGCTTCCGCCGTACAAAATAAGCGAACACACCACGGTAGCAATGCCCATATTGATCCAGCGCTTTCTTTTCCGGGCGGCCGTCAGGCTCTGGCCGGGTTTCAGGAGGCCGTCGCTCACGCTGGCGCCGATGGTGGTGATCATTAGCAGGAAAAGCAATAATCCCACAATGCCCAGACCGATACCCAGCCCTTTCGGCATGCTACGCTCGGCGGTCGACACCGCAACGACCGGTATAATAAGCTCCTCCTTTCCCTGTTTTCCCTCAATCGTGATCTGTGCGCTCGACGAGCCCCATTCCATCAGCCATACTATCCCCTGGAACTGACCTTTCCCGCCCGCAACCGGCGACAGGGGATCGGCCGTAGGGGCTCCCTTGTCACCTGAATAAAAGTAAATCGGCCGGACCGATACTTTTTGAGGTTCGCCGTTTTCGATAAAAACAGAAACCTGTGCCGTGCCGGGGATGACATCCGGCGGCGTAACGCTCACGAGCACTTTGTAAACACCTGCTTGCGCCTGCATTTGCACACCGGAGCTACCTACATGCGCGTGGGAGGCAACGCTTTGCAGTAAAAGGAGAATGAGGGAGAGATACTTTTTCATCGTTGAATCCGGTGCATCCAGTTACCCCACGCCAATCCGATGCGGGTTGAGATTAATGTCAATGCCAATGCAATGCCGAGCCCTTTGAGGAGCTCCGGCGTTTCCTCGACCATCCACGGCGCGAATTTATAGCGGTACTGCCAGTTGGGATCATTCCCGAAATACCAGTAGTGACTGCCAAAGAACCAGTTGCGCGCGTAGGGCGATTCCATCAGGAAACCTCCGAAAAGCCATTGTACCACAAAAAAGACTGCCAGAAAAGCGGTACCAAGCAATAATGTCAGTTTCCAGTCATTCCAGTATGCGAAGCGGCGACGAAGTATATCGGTTACAATCGCGGGGGCAATCAACAGGAGCGGGAAATGGAAGCCCTGGTAATGGGTAATATGGTTCAGGATCGGCCCCAGCTTCGGTTCGGCCGGGAAGAGCGGAATGATCCACAGGGTACCGAGCATTAAAGCGGTATAAACGCCCGTAACGGCGGTAATTGCCCATTTGTGCGAAACCGCTTTGCCTACCGCCATTAAAAGTAAAGGAAATGCGGCGCCGGCAAATATGTAATAACTTGAACGGTGTGCCTGCATCCGTCCCAGTTCTTCGGATATCAATGTAAACCAAATAGTGAGTAAAAAGCCTGCGGAAAGCGCAAAAAGCCCGAAAAGCAGTTTGTCTGGGTCTCCCGTTCCCTCCCGTATAAAGCGATGGGCCATGCTCATTTGATTCTTCACCGCTATCACGCTGACCATCGCCCCGAACTGAATGCCGATAATGCCCAAGATCAGCACGGTATGCGGCGGCGAAAGAATTGTCACGTCGAGGCCGTAGGTATTGTGCCACCAGTCGTCGAAAGGGGCGGAGGTTAGCATCGAAAGTGCCCCCCCAAACACAGAACAGCGAACCAAGCGAACTGTAAAAGAAGCCCCAGATCCTGACGCTGGCCGCTTTTTCCGCATCGCTTCCGCGGAATGTTTTCCTCAGGATTTCGTAACCCGAAAATAACCCGGCCACGACGGCGCCCAGGTAAATGACCAAATGTGGCGGCGATAACAATCCGTCACGGCCGATGCTCATATGCCAGCAAATGTCCCAGATAAGCCCGGTAATAACGCAAAACGACGCGAATACCGTGGCAAAAATGTAAATAGGGATGCCCGAAACAGCAGTTAGTGTCCGGTCGCCGACTGTCGGCGGAGGAGCGATGGTGTCTTGCATTGGGAAAGGAAATTGAGTAACGGCTGCAAATCTCGTAAAAAGACAATCATAATTCCCGTTCCCCCTATCGCGTCCGTCATTTATTAACAGGCTGTTACCGAACGGTCGGGGTCAGAAGGGGCGCATGGCTTTTACAAATCTTCCCTTGAAATAAGTCGAAAACAGGTTGTCCTCCCGAACGCCGCGGGAGGTTGAGGCATGGATAAAGATGATCTCATCCCGCCCGCGAACATCGGTGACGATGCCGGCGTGGGATACATAGCCTTCCTTACCGGCTTCGGGTACAAAAAACAGCCAGTCGCCGGGTTGGATATCTTCGACTTTCGCGACCTCCTGCCCGAATTCGGATTGTTGCCAGGAGATGCGAGGGACTTTTACTCCGATTTCGGAGTAGACCTGACAGATCAGCCCGGAGCAATCGATACCGCTTTTATCATTTCCGCCGGAGCGGTAAGGCGTGCCGGTATAGGTACGGGCTATTTGCACAACCTGAGGGATATTGGCAGTGCCGGCCGGGCGGTTATAGGTCGTTGATGCGCTTCGTGAAGGGGCCGGTTTTCGTGCGGGGGCTTTCGTCACGGGCCTGCGGGCGGGGGTGGTACGACCGCGCGCCACCGCGCTCCGTGAGGCCGCGCCGCGCGAGGCTGTGTTTCTTTCGGGTGTTTTGCGAAGCGTATCGCAGGAAAACAGCAATGTGGTGATCAGGAGCGTAAAAATCGTGCAGGAATGGGATTGGGAAAGGTACTTCTTCATGCGTAAGCGGAATTGGCCTGATTTCTTTTCAAAAATAGCGATTAATGTATTTGGGGCGACCAGCGGGAAGCCCGCGCTGTTTGCTTCACCGGCAGGGCGCCGGTTCATACGCGGCACCGGGAGACGCCGGCATTATCCTATTATTTTAACTGCATTCCGGCTGAAAAATTGTAACAGATATTGTGGGGTGCCGGCTTTGTAAGTAGCTTTGTCCCTGACGTTCATTCCTTTTAAATTAGCATTTATCCCCTGATGAAAATTATTTGTGTAGGCCGGAATTACGCGGAGCATATCGCCGAACTCAACAATCAGACGCCCGACTCCCCGGTTATATTCCTGAAACCTGAAACCGCACAACTTCGCCCCGGCGAGGATTTTTACTACCCCGAATTTTCAAAAGACGTTCATTATGAAGTGGAACTGGTCGTGAAAATCAACCGGGCAGGGAAAAATATCGAAGAAAAGTTCGCGCATAAATACTATAACGAGATCGGTATCGGTATCGATTTTACTGCCCGCGACCTCCAATCGGAGCTGAAAGCGAAGGGGCTTCCCTGGGAGCTGGCAAAGGCGTTCAACGGCTCCGCGCCGGTATCGGATTTTGTGCCGGTCTCCGATTTTGCCGATATTCAGGACATTAATTTCAGCCTGGACGTGAACGGGCAGACGCGGCAGAGCGGGAACTCTTCCCTGATGATTTACCGCATTAATTACCTGATCTCTTTTGTTTCCAAATACTTTATGCTCAAAACCGGTGACCTGATCTTCACAGGCACACCGAAAGGTGTAGGCCCGGTGCAGATCGGCGACAAGCTGACGGCCTCGATCGAAGGCAAGAAGATGCTCGAACTGTTCGTTAAGTAAACCGTACTCTTCATATCACCCGGTCGAAGTACCGACTATCATGCACTTTTTCATGCGTCATTATTTTCGGGCATTTGTCCGTTCAGGACTGTTTGCATTGGGTTTGGCAGGTGTTGCGCAGGTTTCTTTGGCTCAAAAACAGTCGTATCCCAAAGGTTACTACCAGTTTCCGATTCGTCCCGGCTTGCCAAACTCCCTGGCAGGCGGACTGGGCGATTTGCGCAGTAACCACTTTCACGCCGGGCTCGACATCCGTACGCAGCAGCGAGAGGGTTTGCCTGTATATGCGGCCGCGGAAGGTTATGTGTATAAAGTGGCCGTTCAGCGGACGGGCTACGGGAATGTAATCTATTTGCGGCATCCCAACGGGCAAACGACAGTTTACGGCCATTTGCTGAAATTCAGCGACCCGCTGGCATCATGGGTACGTCAGGAACAATACAAAAAGCAGACATTTGAAATCGACCTGTTTCCCGAAGCGGGCCGGTTTACATTCAGGAAGGGCGAGGTAATCGCGCTTTCGGGTAACACGGGTGGTTCCGCCGGTCCGCATTTGCATTTCGAAGTGCGCGATTCGAAAGATAATTACCTGAACCCGCTGTATTTTGGATTTAACGAGATCAAGGACGTTACACCGCCGAAATTCGTGAGCCTGGCTATCCGTCCGCTGGATATCAACGGCCGGGTTAACGGGCAGTTCGACAGGAGAGTTTACACGCCCGTAAAACTCAAAGACGGCACCTGGCGCTTGCAGGAGCCGGTTTCCGCGACGGGCATCGTCGGGCTGGACCTGATAGCCTACGACCAGATGACCGGCACCGGTTTCCGTTATGGTTTGCAATGCATCGAGATCAAGATGGACGGGCAGGAAGTGTTTTCCTACAACATTGAAGTATTTCCAAACGCCTCGACGCGCGATTATAACAACCTGATCGACTATGAAACCGAGCAGGCGACGGGCCAGCGCTTTCTGAAATGCTACGTTCCCGATGGCAATCGGTTTAATTTATATAAAACCAATGCGATCAACGGGAAGCTGAATATTGCCGATACGCTGAGCCACGAGGTGAAAGTGCGGATTTCGGATTCGTACGAGAACTTTTCGGAGCTGGTATTTACGATCAAAGGAGAGGTACAAAACCAGCCCCTGCCGGTTTTTAACACCGAAGTGAACCCGGAATATGTGCAAACGGAAGTCAGGGAGAATACATTGGTGGTGAAAGCCAAATATTACCGAAGCCAGGAGCCGTTGGCAATATTCTATGTAAAGGGAAAAGAAGAGAAAAAAGCGCCGAACCTGTATGCGGGCGAATCGGCTGTCTTTCTGGCTGATTTGAGGGAGCAGATGCCGGACTCGGTCAAAATCGGGTCGACGACCGTGAAGACTTTCCTGCGTAGCCGGATATTGCCCGGCGTCGCGACGTCATTCGCGGAGGAGAAATGGTCGGTGGATTTTAATAATACCAGCTTGTTCGATACGCTCTTCCTGATGGGGCAACGCAATTTCAACGCATTGACCATCAATAACCGCGGCACTGCATTGAATGACTACATTCACGTCACGTTCACGCCCGAAAAAGCGCCGGAGGACAAATCGCGCACGTATGTGTACCGTTACCTGAATGGTGATTACCGGTTCCTAGGAGGTGAATGGGATGGCGACAGGATTCGTTTCGACACCCGCGAACTGGGTACGTTTGTGATTCAGCAGGATACCGTCCCGCCGCGTGTACGCGTGATCGAGCATAGCAGGCATCGCATTCGCGGGTATGTTGGCGACGGGTTGTCGGGGATCGCCAATTTTAAGGCGTTGGTGAACGGCGAATGGTTTTTATTGAATTATGATTTCAAAAAAGGCTATATCTGGTCGGAGAAACTCGATGACTCCCGGCCATTTGAAGGAGAACTCGTGCTGGAAGTGACGGATAGGGCGGGAAATAGTACTATCTTGCGAACAGAATTGGTGGACCTGGTTGTTAAACCCAAGAAAACCAGAAAACGTAGAAGATAGATTATGGGACTACAAATCGGTGACCCCGCACCCGCATTTTCAGTAAAAGACCAGGATGGAAAAGAAGTAAAACTGTCGGATTTGAAAGGAGAAAAAGTCGTTTTGTACTTTTACCCGAAGGATAATACGCCAACGTGCACCAATCAGGCCTGCAATATCCGCGATAATTACGGGGCACTCCTGAAAAAAGGTTACAAGGTGTTCGGGGTAAGCCCCGACAGCGAGAAATCGCACCAGCGGTTTATCAAAAAATATGGCCTCCCCTTTCCCCTTCTGGCAGACGCGGATCACAAAATGGCAGAAGCCTACGGCGTATGGGGAGAAAAAACATTGTTCGGACGGACCTATATGGGTGTACTTCGCACAACTTTCGTCATCAACAAAAAAGGGATCATCGAGGAGATCATTTCCAAAGTGGAATCGTCGAAACACACTGATCAAATTCTTGGAAAAACTGAATAAGAATCAGTCATTTTAACATTCCGAATAGCAGGAGATTTACGCCGCCTAAATCGTCCCGCTTCGGGTAACCCGATTAAGGACAGTCCAATAGAAAATAAATAAAAATGGAAATTGAACAATTAGAAAAAGTAGCATCCCAGGTTCGCAGGGACATCGTACGAATGGTACATGGTTGTCAGTCGGGACACCCTGGCGGGTCGCTGGGCTGCACCGAATTGTTGGTAGCATTGTATTTTGAGCGCATGAAGCTTAAAGAGCAGGATGGCAAGGTCGTATTCGATATGAACGGCAGGGACGAAGACCTTTTCTTCCTTTCGAATGGCCACATTTCCCCGGTTTGGTACAGCGTGCTGGCACGCAGGGGATATTTTCCCGTATCAGAGCTGGCTACTTTCCGTAAGCTGGACTCACGTCTGCAAGGACATCCCACCACGCACGAGCACCTCGAAGGTATCCGCATCGCGTCGGGCTCGCTGGGTCAGGGGTTGTCGGTCGCATTGGGCGCCGCAACGGCCAAGAAATTGAATAACGACAAAGGAATCGTATATGTACTGATGGGCGACGGCGAGCAGCAGGAAGGCCAGGTTTGGGAAGCCGCTACTTTCGCGCCGCATCACCAGGTGGATAATCTCATCGCATTCATCGACCTGAACGGCCAGCAAATCGATGGCCCGACCGTCAAGGTAATGAACAACCGCGACCTGGGTGCCAAATACGAGGCATTCGGATGGGAAGTAATCTCGATCGAAGAAGGAAACGACATGGCGGCGGTACTGAAAGGCCTGTACGAAGCCAAGGGCCGTTTGGGACATGGAAGACCGATTATGGTATTGCTCCATACCGGAATGGGCTATGGTGTCGACTTCATGATGGGCAGCCACAAATGGCACGGTGTAGCGCCGAACGACGAGCAATTGGCGGCGGCACTGGCTCAGCTGGAAGAAACTTTGGGAGATTATTAATACCGGACCGGCGGTGATGCGCGGTTTTATAAACAGATATATCAAAAATGAAAAAATACACCTTCACTGAGAAGAAAGATACCCGTTCGGGTTTCGGTGCCGGAATGCAGGTGCTGGGACAACAAAATCCTGACGTTGTGGCGCTTTGCGCCGACCTCGTCGGTTCCTTGAAACTGGATGCGTTCATCAAGGAAAACCCCGAGCGTTTTATCCAATGCGGTATTTCCGAAGCGAATATGATCGGTGTTTCAGCCGGTTTGACGATCGGAGGTAAAATCCCTTTCGCGACTACCTTCGCAAACTTCGCAACGGGCCGTGTTTACGACCAGATCCGTCAGAGCGTGGCATATTCGGGCAAAAATGTAAAAATTTGCGCTTCACACGCAGGTTTGACACTCGGCGAAGACGGTGCTACCCACCAGATCCTCGAAGACATCGGTATGATGAAAATGCTTCCGGGCATGACCGTCATTAACCCGTGCGATTATAACCAAACCAAAGCGGCTACCATCGCATTGGCGGACCACGAAGGTCCTGCTTACCTGCGTTTCGGCCGCCCGGTGATCCCCGTTTTCACTGATCCCGATCAGAAGTTCGAAATCGGTAAGGCATGGATGGTGAACGAAGGAACCGATGTGAGTATTTTCGCAACCGGCCACATGGTATGGGAGGCGATCCAGGCTGGCGAAATTCTCGAAGCAGAGGGGATCAATGCCGAGATCATCAATATCCACACCATCAAACCCCTGGACGAAGAAGCGATCCTGAAATCGGTGGCGAAAACAGGTTGCGTGGTGACAGCCGAGGAACACAACCGCATCGGCGGCCTGGGCGACAGCGTTGCGCAGGTGTTGGTTAAGAACAAGCTCGTTCCGCAAGAATATGTGGCCGTGAACGACAGTTTCGGCGAAAGCGGTACACCAGCGCAATTGCTCCAAAAATACGGTCTGGATGCGAAGCACATCGTAGAAGCAGCCAAACGCGCCATCGCGAGGAAATAATAGAAAAATAATCCAATCCCCGATTCCCATTCCCCTTTTCCCGTCGACTCAAGTCGACGGAATCGGATTAAAAAGGCATCTTGCGTATTTTTGCGGGACGACATCTCAAAAATGCATCGCCTTGCCGTCGACTTAAGTCGACGGGAATTGATTAGAGATTAGATAAGATTGATCAAATCTGAATATTGATCAAATCAGATTAATCAATAGATTAGATTGAGCTCTGAGAGTGCAAAATGCCATTTTTGCTATCTCAGAGCTCTGTTATTTGTCCTGCACGAAAAAATAAACTATTATTGGTCGGCGTTGACTTCGGGCTCAGGTACAGATATTGGTCACGCGGAGTTCTCTGTAAAAAAACGATCAGGTTAATACTGATTAAATGTCCGACGAAGAATTATTATCCCTTTTTGAAAATCCCGAAACGCGGAGGAACGCTTTCAATCAGCTGGTGCGGAAGTACCAGCAAAAAGTATATTGGCTGGTACGCAAGATGGTGGTGGATCATGACGATGCCAACGACATTACCCAGGATGTATTTATCAAGGCATGGTCGGCGCTAGAAAATTTCCGCGGCGATGCGAAATTGTACACCTGGCTATATCGCATCGCAAGCAACGAAGCCATCAATTTTTTGAATAAAAAGCGGCGGAAATATTTCATTCCGATCTACGACGTCGAGAATGAGTTGAGCGAAAAACTGGAAGCCGACCCCGACGTAAGCGGCGACGCCATCCAGCTCAAATTGCAGAAGGCATTATTAAAATTACCAGAAAAGCAAAGATTGGTATTTAACCTCAAATATTTTGAAGAATTGCCCTATGAAGAGATTTCGGAGATTACCGGAACGTCCGTCGGTGCGCTAAAAGCCTCATATCATTGGGCTTCCAAAAAAATTGAGGATTTTTTGAACGACACGGATTAAACTATTTGAAACCACGTTGGTCAAACCTTCACAAGACAGGAAATATAAATTATCATGGACAAAAAACGTATACGGCTGGATGATCTGAAAAGGGAGACGCCCTTTACCGTGCCGGAAGGTTATTTTGACAAGCTGCCTCAGATGATCCAGTCCCGGATTCCGGCAGAGCCCGTTCGCAAACGCCTTGTCAGCTGGTCGTGGCAGCGGTCTGTCGGGCTGGCGGCGGCATCAGCACTGATTCTCGTGCTGGTGTGGGTGACGGTACCCGAGCGCCAGGGATCGCTGGGGCAAGAGCCTTTGAGCGGCATCAGCAACGCCTCTATCATCAGTTACCTGGAAGAGCAGGACATTAGTTATTACGATTTAAGCGAGCACAAAGTGGTTCAGAAAGCATTTGAATCCGATTCGACTGTGCTGAACTACCTGGATGGCCTGGACGACGATTTTCTTCGCCAGCAGTTGGAGGAAAACATGGTTGCCCCGGACAAGATTTGACCCTAACGAACAATCGAAATGAACTTACAATCTAAATTGAAGCGGTATCGGAACACTTTTGCTCTTTTGCTCCTGTTCATTGGCGCTATATCGACAGCCCAGGCCCAGCGCCGTTCCGAGGAAGAAATAAAACGCATTCAGGACGCCAAGGTGGCGATTATTACCAACCGCCTCAACCTGACACCCGAGCAATCGACGGGTTTCTGGCCCATGTACAACGAATATGCGCAGAAAAGGCGGGAAATCCATCGGGCACAGCGCAAGATCATCAATGATAAAAAAGCAGAAGGCCAGAACGACGAGGCCGTGCTCGACAACCTGAAAGAAGTCCAGGAACTCCGTCAGAAGGAGCTCGATCTGGAAAAGGAATATCAAAACAAGTTTTTAAAAGTAATAACGGCCAGCCAGGTGATTGAGCTGTACAAGGCGGAGCGGACGTTTAACGACATGCTGATACAGCGGTTGAAGCAGAAGAACTAAGTAGCCTGCTTATCGACTTATTACATATTAAAGGCCCGCGTCCATTCCGGAGGCGGGCCTTCGCTTTTGAGTTATGTAACTGTTTAATGCGCTCCCACAGCTTCCACTTCGCCGATACCCCGCGTTTCCACGGTGATATTGCGCAGTGGCGCCTGATGTTTTTTGAAATCGTTGATGATTTCGAGTACATCGTAATCGATATTCATCGACTTGCTGCCGTCGATCACGACAGTGGCGCCGTCGGGGAGGTTGTCCAGCGTGGCGCTAATGCTTCCCTTGTTAAGGAATGTAACTTCCTCTGAAAGCAACAGCGTGATTACCTCGCCGTCGCGGTGCTCTTCTTTGATATAGTGGTAAGAATGCTTGTGGTTCTTTTTTAGGATGAAATAGATAGCCACTACCATTCCAATGCCGATACCTTTCAGCAAATCGGTGCTCAGGATCGCGATGATTGTCACTACAAACGGAATGAATTGTTCGAGGCCCAGCTTGTACATTCCCTTGAACAGCTCGAATTTAGCCAGCTTATAACCTACCATCAGCAATATCGCCGCCAGCGACGCAAGCGGGATGTAGTTGAGGTATCTGGCAATAAGAACAGCCGAAATGAGCAGAATAGTACCGTGGATTATCGTACTCAGCCTGGTCCTGCCTCCTGAATCGATATTGGCGGAGCTACGCACGATTACCTGCGTCACAGGCAACCCGCCCAGCAAACCCGATACCATATTGCCCGTTCCTTGCGCGATCAGCTCGCGGTTGGTGGGCGTGGTGCGCTTAAACGGGTCAAGGCGGTCGGTGGCTTCTACGGAAAGCAGTGTTTCAAGGCTGGCAACAATGGCCAGTGTCAATGCCACGGTGTAAACCTCAGGCTTGCTGAATGCGGAAAAATCGGGTGTTTTGAAGAAGCTGAAAAACTCGGCGGCGCTCGAAGCAACCGGAAGCTGCACCATATGCTCGCCGCTCAACGCCCACTGCGGTGCCACAGAACCAAACACAAGGTTCAGGATCACACCGGTAATCACGACGAACAAAGCACCGGGAATGTACCGGAACAACTGTATTTTCTTCATGAACGGCTTATCGAACAGGATCAGCATTGCGAGCGAAATCGCCGAAATGATGATTGCACCCGTGCTGTTGTACCGGAGCGAGTAATAAACCTCCGTGAAGGTATTACGGCCGTCTTTTTGCGCAAACGCCTCGTCGCCCATGAAATCGGCATCATAGCCTAATGCATGTGGTATTTCTTTCAAAATCAATGTGATACCAATCGCTGCGAGCATTCCCTTGATTACCGATGAAGGGAAATAGTAGCCGATAATGCCGGCTTTGAGAAAACCGGCGATGATCTGCAATAGCCCCGCGAGTACCACCGCAAGCAAAAAAGCCTCGAAGCTGCCCAGGGTATCGAGCGCATTGAGTACAATCACAACCAGACCCGCTGCCGGACCTGCCACACCCAGGGAGGAGCCGCTCAGCGAGCCTACTACGATTCCGCCTACGATGCCGGCGATCACTCCCGAAAACAGGAGATCGGAACGCCCGGTCGAGGCCAGCGCAATGCCGAGGCATAACGGCAGCGCTACCAGGGATACGACAAGCCCGGAAGGTAAATCGTATTTGATATTGGCGAACAGACTTTTATTATTCAATGACATACGATTGATTCAGTAAGGATCATTAATTGGATTACTCGTAATGCAGAACCGCCGTTCAGACAAGGTGCGGTATCTCCGAGACGGTACACGTCTTCGACGTAATTGGTGTCGTCGATCGTCACGTCCATGTCTTTCAGAATGCCGTTGCTGATATCGTATACGACGCCGTGCAGTTGCAGTTTCCTGCCGTTCGCCCAGGCGGTTTGGACGATGGTCGTTTTGGCAAGGTCGCGTACCTGTTCCTGGACGTTGATCTCGACAAAGCGGTCGGCCCGTTCTTTGGGATCTTCAATGGCATTCAGCTCTTGCGCATGGAGGCGGTACACGTCTTTGATGTGGCGCAGCCAGTTATCGATGAGGCCCACCTGCTTGTTGCCCATCGCCGTAATTACGCCTCCGCAGCCATAATGTCCGCAGACGAGGATATGCTCCACACCGAGCACGTTTACCGAATAATCGAGCACACTAAGCATGCTGATGTCCGTGTGGATCACCATATTGGCGATATTGCGGTGTACGAAAATATCGCCGGGCTGGGTGCCGGTAAGCTGGTTAGCAGGCACACGGCTATCGGAGCAGCCGATCCAGAGAAATTTGGGCGACTGGCCTTTTGCCAGGTTCGAGAAGAATTCGGGGTTCTCCTTTGTTGTTTCTTCCGCCCACTTTTTGTTGTTTTCGAATAACTGTTTATAAGCCCTTATCATGATTTCTTGATTAGAATATTGGAATAAATAATAGAGGAACATGCCGGGTTTGAACGTGGAGAAGCCACATTAACGCTGGATCGGCAGTAACTCGAACTCAAATATTACGTGAAGAGATCAGATAAGCTCCGGAGGCGGGGAGAGGAGATTACGGTAAATTTCGTTGTCGAAATTGGCAGTGTAGAAGAATAAGCTTTTGACCGGTATCAAGGTTACGGAACGGTCAAACTGGACGTTATGTGAAATGAGCAGCTGGTCGTCGTTCAGCTTTTCGACCTCTGTTTTCTCTTCGTTGTCACAGGCACCGGTATCACACACCACAGACGACTTTTCCTTCGGCAGCAATAAGCTGGCGACATCTGTGGCTTTACAGATGAGAAAGGCCGTAAGCAGTATAAGACAAAGCGTTCTGAACACGTGAAAACAGTTTTTTAGAGTCAAAGTAACACTTAACGCGTCTAAAACGTTCGTTAAGTTACATTTTAGTATAAACTGAAATGAATTTTGCATTAAGTATTCAACCGGAAACAAACAAAAAAGGGTCGTATAAACAACCCTTACTTATTTGCTTTCCATTGCTTTTCATTGTTCTCCAGCCAACGCCCCACCAGGAACGCACTGCTCAGCAGAACGATGTAAAAAACAATCATAATAATGGTCATCGTCATAGTTGTACTCGATTTTAATGCGATGTAGGATACGCAAAGATAGCTAAAAATGCCACACAGGCCCACTGTTTGAGAAAAAATTACAGCACTCCTTTCGTGGAAGGCATGAAATCCAGCGCTTTAAGGTCACGTCTGACTGCCATTTTGATAGCTTTCGCAAAGGCCTTGAAGATCGATTCGATTTTGTGGTGCTCGTTCTGGCCTTCTACCTTGATATTCAGGTTGGAGAGCGAAGTGTCCGAGAATGACTTAAAAAAAGTGGAAGAACATTTCCGTCGGCATTTCCCCGATCTTCTCTCTCTTAAACTCGGCATCCCAAACGATCCATGGCCGGCCGGAGAAATCGATTGCTACCTGTGCCAGTGCCTCATCCATGGGCAACAAAAAACCATAACGGCTGATGCCCCGTTTGTCGCCGATGGCCTGGCGGTATGCTTCTCCGAGTGCGAGAGCGGTGTCTTCGATGGTATGGTGCTCGTCAATGTGTAAATCGCCATCGACGTGAATCGACAGGTCTGCACCGGAATGGCGGGCCAGCTGGTCGAGCATATGGTCGAAGAAACCGAGGCCGGTGTGAATGTCCGAGCGGCCGCTGCCATCGAGGTTCAGTTCCACCCTGATTTGCGTTTCCTTCGTGTTCCTTTCCACGGATGCCTTGCGGGAAGGAAGTTTCAAATGCTCGTAAATCGCATCCCAGTCGCTGGTGACCAATGCGGTGGTTTCGTTCATTTGATCGGAAAGACCTTCTTCCGGCAGTTGGGAACGGAAAAGGATCGCTTTGGCACCGAGGTTCACCGCCAGTTGCACGTCGGTAAGGCGGTCGCCGATGACGTAGCTGTTGGCCAGATCATATTCACTGGAGAAGTAGGCCGTCAGCATGCCGATACCCGGCTTCCGGGTCGGCAGGTTATCCTCGGGAAAGCTGCGGTCAATATGGATTTCGGCAAAACGAATGCCTTCGCCTTCGAGCGTTTTCAGCATTTTATTCTGGGCCGGCCAGAAAGTGTCTTCGGGAAAGGAACTGGTGCCAAGGCCGTCCTGGTTGGTGACCATTACGAGCTCATAATCGGTTTCTTCCGCTATTTTGCGCAATGCGGAAATAGCTTTCGGCAGGAATTCGAGCTTTTCCAGGGAATCGACCTGAAAGTCGGTGGGGGGCTCGACGATGATCGTCCCGTCGCGATCGATAAATAGTACTTTTTTCATTAACAGATTAGGATTACAAGCACCCTGCCGGAATTCCGCAGCGCTTTTTCAGCGCAAAGTTCGCAAAGAATGCCTAATAGAAAAGCAGTTGGGCGTGAATAATGCCCCGCGCGGGAATTTTGCGGAGTGGGAGAGCGGTTAGGAAATTGTAACTTTGCATTATAATCCGATATTAAAATGTTTACAGGAATCGTAGAAGCAATCGCCGAAGTGGTGAATGTCGAAATGGAAGGGACCAACAGGACCTTTACGTTTCGTACTGCCATTGCCAATGAGTTTAAGATAGACCAAAGTGTGAGCCATAATGGGGTTTGCCTCACCGTAGTCGCCGTGGATGGCAACGATTACAAGGTAACCGCCATCGAAGAAACTCTTTTAAAAACCAATCTCGGAGAGCTTACCGTGGGCAGTAAGGTAAACCTGGAGCGCTGTATGCCGGCCAATGGCCGTTTCGACGGGCATATCGTGCAGGGACATGTCGATCAGACGGCCACATGCACGCAGGTGCAGGAGCGCGACGGAAGCTGGTTGTTCGATTTCCGATATGACGCTTCTACGGGCAACATTACGGTCGAAAAAGGTTCGATTTGCATTAATGGCGTGAGTCTTACCGTTTTCAATTCGGGAGAGAATACATTTCGCGTCGCGATTATTCCTTACACCTATAACTTTACCAATTTCCATTCGTTGAAAACAGGGGATTCAGTGAACCTCGAATTTGATATTCTGGGTAAATACATTAAAAGAATTCTCGGTTCCTATGCCGTTTAGCATATTGGCATCTTGGAATATTACGTTTATTTTTACCCGTTTTAATACCAAAGCGCATCTGATATTTTCATGGCCAAAATAAGTACACAGTCCAGAACTGATCTTTTCATACACATCGGAATCATTGTCTCACTGCTTTTGGTCCTTTTTCTGGGGTTTTTCTTCGTCTATCTTCCCTTTACAACCAATCATGGCGAGGCTATCACCGTGCCCGACCTTAAAAAAGAAGAATGTGGCGGACCTGGAAGACTTCCTCGGTGATCGCGATCTGCGGTACGAGGTCGACTGTACTTTCGTAACCAATGTGCCGCCTCTTACCATCATATCCCAATATCCGCTGCCGGGGTCCAAAGTGAAAGAAGGGCGTAAAATTTACGTAACCGTCGTTTCCCGCACAGCGCCTCTGATCAAAATGCCGAAACTGACGGATATGACGCACCGCAGCGCACAAATGTTGTTGAAAAGTGTCGGATTGGAGGAAGGAAATATTTCCTATGTGCCGGATATGGCACAGAACGCGGTTTTGAGGCAAATGTATAATGGCAAGGAAATTCTGCCCGGCCAGCCGATTGCAAAGGGGTCGAAGATCGATCTCGAACTGGGAGAGGGACTGGGTACGGCACAGTTCGAAGCGCCATCGGTGATCGGAATGCCTCTGGATGAAGCCAAGATAGCCATTGTGGGCGCCGGGCTGAAAGTGGGCCAGCAAATGGAAGTGCCGGCCGAGGAAGGCCAGGCACCGGGTTCGATCGTTCGGCAGAACCCCGATGCAGGCAATAAGGTAAGAATAGGGGACGTAATCGACTTGTGGGTTACCCCGCAGGCACCTGAATCGACGGATAATGGAAATCAACCGGAGCAATAAGAAATTTTTCACATACTGGATTTTTATCGGGGTTTGTGTGCTGGTGACCGTGGTACAAAGCCGGACGGCCCGCGCGCAGTTGCGGATCGTACCGATCGATCAGGCCGTGTATGCCCGGGGGGGCCGACGAAGCCAATCTACGCACTCAGGCTTCATTGAGCTTGCCTTTTTTCGACGATTTTTCTACTACCAAAACCAACTCCGCAAGCACAAAATGGTGGCTTCCGGGAAGCGGGGTTTACATTAATAATACACTTGCTACTTCGCACCCGTCGCTCAATGTAGCGACGTTCGATGGGCTAAATGCCAATGGCGCTCCCTATAATATGGTGAATCCATTGACGCAGGGCTATACGGACACACTGACGTCGCAGCCCATCAACCTGAACGGCAAGGTGGCCGCCGATTCGGTTTATCTTAGTTTTTACTGGGCGGCCAAGGGTCTGGGGGAACTCCCCGATTCCAGCGATTTCTTACAGGTCGAATTTTTAAGTAAAACCAAAGAATGGGTGCCCGTGTGGACAAAGCTCGGTTATAAGGTAGATACCCTGTTTCACCAGCAATTCATTCCGGTCAAAGATCCCAACTACCTGCACGATGCGTTCCAGTTCCGGTTCAGGTCATATGGCCGAAGCACGGGCGCGTACGACACCTGGAATGTCGATTACGTGTATTTAAATGCAAAGCGGACATCCAGGCAGCCTTACTTGTTTGACGTCGCCATGAGGAAGCCCGTTTCAAACATTCTGAAGAAATACACGGCCATGCCCCTGCGGCAATACCGGGTGAGCCCGCAGGCGTTTACCGCCGATTCGGCCAGGACCGACATTGTCAACCATTTCAACAATTTCAACATTCTCACGAGTACGTTTACACTCACGGACGCGCAACGGGGTACCGAGTTTGCACGCAACGTGCAACGCTCGATTTATGTGGAATCGCTGAAATCGCAGTCGCTCGGTGTGAAACTGTCGCCGATTAACCCCGCCGCCCAACTCGACAGCTTGCATTTGATCGGCAAATTCTATATTGCAACTACGGATACAATCCCCGGTGCGAACCTGAAAACGAACGATACGATCACCGCTAGGGCAGTACTGTCGGATTACTTTGCTTACGACGACGGTAGTGCGGAATATGGCGTACAGGTCAACCAGAAGCTGGGACGTGTTGCGGTGCAATATGTGCTGGCCAAAGCGGACACCATCGGTGGAATCAGGATGTCGATGGTTTCATTTAACAAGGATATTTCAGGGCAGGGATTTACCATTCAGATTCTGGGGAACAAAGGTGGCAAGCCCGATCAATTGATCGCACAAAGGTCGGTCACCGTCAAATACCCTGCTCTTCGCGACGGGTTTATAGATTATGCGTTCGCCAACCCGATAGCGGTGCCAGATACTTTTTATGTGGGCTGGGTGCAGATCAACGACCAGCCGGTAACTGTGGGGTTCGACCGGAATTCGATGCTTGGAAGAAATGCGGTATTCTACAACCTGGGGACCGAATGGGCGAAGGAAACTTCGTTGAAAGGTAGTATTATGATCCGGCCCTACCTGGGTAAAAAAGCACAGGGTGTTGTGACTGGCAATGAGCCGGGCGGTCAGATTAGCGGGATTTTTTACCCTAACCCGGCCAAAGGTGAAGTGTATTGGAAAGGGAAGACGTTCAAAAATATTGAAATTTATAGCACTGGAGGAAATCTGGTACATTCGTTTGCCCCGACCGCCGACTGCCAGTCTGTGTCCGTCGATCATCTGAACCCGGGCATTTATATTTTTAAGGCCGTAGACGGGAAACGTTCCTTTGTGCAAAAAATGTTAATCTCGAAATAGACTCAATCGTCACAAATTACTTGGATATGGATATTACTGTTGAAGAATTGAAAGAACGTCTTGAAAAGGGCGAGAATTTGCATTTTTACGACGTTCGTGAAGAACACGAATACGAAGAAGATAACCTGGGCGCGATATTGATCCCCCTGGGCGAGCTCCCCGACCACCTCGATGAGCTGGAACCGTTAAAAGACGAAGAGATCATCATTCATTGCCGGTCAGGGGCACGTAGCGGAAAGGCTGCACGCTACCTCGAATCGCAGGGTTTTTCAAATGTACGCAACGTATTGGGCGGCATTCTGGCCTATCGTGAGCTGGAAGACTAACCTTTTGGGCCGTTTGACGGAGGTGTGTCCGCCAAACGGCTTTGTCTAAAACTTTGCTTGTGCCCGCACATATTCCAGGACCCGGTCATATTCGTCCGGATGAAACCATTCAAAATCTCCCTGGTGCCTGAACCACGTGAGCTGGCGCTTGGCATAACGGCGTGAATTCTGCTTTAAAAGGCGCACCATTTCGGCTTCGTCGTATGCTCCGTCCAGATAGCCATAGACCTCCCGGTAACCCACCGTTTTGAGTGCATGGTGTGACCGGTACGCGATGACATTTTTAGCTTCTTCTACAAGTCCCTCTTGCAGCATCGCATCCATTCGGTCGTCTATGCGCCGGTAAAGTTCCGCGCGGTCCCGGTCGAGCGCTATGTTGACGGTCTGAAATGGCCTTCTGAGCGTATTTTTTATTTTGAACTGGCTGATAGGCGTTCCGGAGGTATAAAACACTTCCAGCGCTCTTACAACGCGCTGGGGATTGGCTATTTCCGTCGTAGCGGCAAATTCGGGATCGATGCGGCCTATTTCCTCCTGAAGTGCCGGTAACCCATTGTCGTTTAGTTTTTGCGTGAGCGCCTCGCGGAGTCCCGGAAGGGGAGCGGGCAGATTATCGAGCCCTTCCAATACTGCCTTTACATAAAAGCCGGAGCCCCCCCGTCATTACAACGACATCATACTTTTGAAAAAGTCTGCCCAGCAACTCCAACGCGTCACGCTCGAAATCACCGGCGCTATATGCCTCTGAAATAGAGTGAGAGTCTATAAAATGGTGGGTTACCTGAGCGAGCTCTGCCGATGTGGGCTTCGCGGTTCCTATGCGTAGTTCACGGAAGAACTGACGGGAGTCTGCCGATATAATTTCGGTGTGCAAATCCTCCGCGAGTCGGATTGCCAATGCGGTCTTGCCTACGGCCGTGGGGCCGGCGACGGTGACCAGGTATTTCTTCGGGTTACTTGGCATGGGGCAGGTTTTAACAGGAATCAGTAACAAAAATAGAGATATGAACCGGTGGATACCACGTATAGCGGAATAGTAATTTTTTTTACATAATTTATGGCCAAAACGCCCCTTTCCTCGTCAGAACGGGATTTGTCTGCGTATTGACTCGTACAGTTTTTCACTTTTTAAACTTTAACTGTTATGCTCAAAAAATTATTACTATTTGCCTCCGTAGCGCTCATGATTGCCCTGGTAAGCTGCGAAGGAAAACAGGGAGATGTTGGGCCTGCCGGAGCCCAGGGCCCGGCAGGCCCGGCTGGTCCCGCAGGGAAAGACGGTATTGATGGAGCCATGCCGATGATTATCTCAACTGGTGTGGATACCACGGACGAGGAGGGTGGAATAGTTGTAGGAATACCTAACTTGAACCCACAGGAAGATAGCCTCTTGCGCTCCTCCGTTGTACTGGTTTACCTGAAAGCACAGGGTGTTTACTGGCCAATGCCTGGTTTGATCAGTTTCGGTGGCGGAAAGGTTAGCTCGTTCACATTCGTTCATGGCGTAGAAGACGCCACTTTTGTAATGCAGCTTTTGCCAACAGACTGGAACGAGCAACAGGAAACACCTCCGACCCGGATTTTCGAAGACGTCCGCGTTGTAATTCTGCCGGGCTCCGTTGTGGAGGCAAACGGCCGCCTGAGCGCCGAAATCTTCAAAGATTACAACAAAACCATTGCCGCACTGGGTTTGACAGACGCCAACGTAAAAGCTGCGACCAAGGTCAAATTGAGATTGAAGAACTAATCGATAAGCAAAATATAGTGGCCGGCCGATGTTGCCCGGCCTTGTTACTGCAAAAAAGAAAGAGCTTCCAATCGGAAGCTCTTTCGTATTTAAGATGTTTCTTTTTCCTAGTATTCCCAAAGGCCGTGTTCCAATTCCATCAGCTCCTGTTCGTAGTTCAGTGACTTGATAAGGGCCTCTTTTTCGCCGTTGTAGATATCGAGGAAAGCTTTATCGTTGGCATTGGAGAACTTGGTGATCCGTCCGTAGAACAAACGAAGGTCGAACGCATCGGCCAGGTTCTTGTTTTGCGCCGTATTGTGGGTATTATACCAGATATACTTCTTAGGATCGCTTCTGAAAAGTCTTTCAACATCCTTCCAGCGGAATGAAGCAACGGGAAGTTCAAGGCCCGTAGCAGTTTGTTCAGCCGGTAGAACGATCGTCAGCGTCTGAATGTCGTTATACAAACGGGATCTTTTCTTATCAAATATCCAATCTTCCTTCACCTCGAGAATACTCAGTTGGTCGGGGAAATATTCCTCTTCCGTTGCGGCTACCTGCTGAGTTTCGAAAGAAGTGCTGTCCGGTTTGGGGGCTTCCACTTTCGGTTCTTCCTGGGCAACCTCGGTTTTAGCCCCTTTTTTCGAAGATTTCTTTTTGGGCGGTCCCCATCCGTCATCCTCTACCACCTCTTCCTTCTTGGTATCCTTTTTAGCTCCCCAACCATCGTCGGCGGCGGCCGCTTGTTTCGTTGGATCGGTTTTGGCTTTTGCGTCCCATCCATCCGCCTTGGCAGGCTCGCCGAACCCTGCCGCAATCTCCTCGGCCGACAGGCCGGCGGTTTGGTTCGGGATCAGGATTCGTTTGTGAAGTTCGTCACTGGTGATCTTGGTTACGCAGGAATCGTTTACATAGGCGTCGATCAGCCCTGCTTTCGCCGCGTCCAGCAAGTAGCGTGTGATCTCATTGTTTTTAGAGAACATGGAAATGTTCTGCTTTTCTTTCAAATCGACCCGTCTCCAGAGCGTTCTTTTCATCATCACGTCGCCGTCGGCAATCGGGCGGGATGAGAACTGATTCGCAGTCGAATCCTCTTTCTCCTGCGCAAATGCGGCAGTACTTGCAAGAGACAGCGACAGCAAAGACCATGCAATCGTTTTTCCGTTCATTCTTCTCATATCATACATAAAGTTGTATTGTCCAATCAACGACTAAAAGTGGTGGATTAGTATAGCGGTACAGTGCGAGTTTGGTTACCCATTTCTACCTCGCTCACAGCACCCTTGAAGTTCTGGCGCTCCACTTTCAGGATCGAAATCACATAACGGTCGCCAGGCTGTGCTTGTGCCGCCAGAGAGGCAATAGAACCGCCTCCGCTGTTTAACGTCACACCGTTGATCCGTCTCGACCCGCGGGCAAGGGAAATTTCAACCTGCGACACACGGAATTTCGCATCCTCCGGAGAGAAGTTCTTGAAGCTTTCATCAGGAACGGCAATTACCTGAATGCTTCTCGTACTCGAAGCGGGAGCACCGCGACGTTCGTCAAATGCAGCTCCGTTAACCCGTACTTCCAAAGATGGTTTCGGGACGCGGTTGACGCGGAATGGTTCCGAGCCCAGTACATTACCGGCGTTGCTCACGGTGATATTCAGGCTAGCCTTGTTAGGCACGATCGTAAATTTTCCTTTCTGACCACTAGGGATGATTTCGCCTCCATCCGTTGAAAAGCTGGGTGCCCAAAGTGCGCCCAGTGCAGGGCTCTGAATACTCAGCTTGTTGGCACAACCCAAATACAATGGAGGCAGCGTTCCAGTCTCGATCTGGTACGACGGCTTTACTACGAAGTATTCCTGGGTCATCGTATAAGTCGTGTCCTTACCCGACGGGGTAGGGATGGTAATTTGTCCGCGAAGCTCTCTTCTGGCAAGGCCTTCGGCATTGTAGCCGCCACCCTGAGCCGTAAACTCGATGATACCCACGCCATTTTCGACCTTAACAGGTGATCCATTCAGGCTCATGCGGGGTGTGATACCCGATGCGGAAGCAGCGATGAACATCTGTCCTTTGAATTTAGTACCCGCTACAACTGTTTTCGCATCTGCGCTCACCATTGCCAGTACGCGGTCGAACTTGATATCCGCAGCACCTACCTTGCTGGCGAGGTAGTTCAGTACTTCGCCTTCCATCCGGCGGATGTCGGTTTGTTTCTGGCTTAAAACAGCCAATGCGGCCGCAACCGGAGTGGATTCGAAGTTCAGCTCGGCAAAATCCTTGTTACGCTGGTCTTTATTCCCTTTAGCAACGGGGTCTTCGCGACCGTCCAACGCGAGGTTGGTGAACTTATTGGGAGAAACCTTGTTTAGTTCGGCTACATAGCCATTTAAAGTGTTTTTCAACTCATAAGCCTTGCCTCTTTTGCCTACACCGATCATCAACTCACCAACCTTGGTCTCTTCCTGAGGGTTTTTAATTGCCCCCTCTTCGTTGAAACCACCGCCGGCTTTGGTAATGATCTCCTGCTTCAGTGCATTGAGTTGGTTGTTAATGTCTGATGTAATTTTACGGACCTGTTCGGCTTCTTTAATGACTGCCACGTCGGCTGCGCGGTTCCCTGACTTCTCAACTGCCGCTTTGATTTTCAATACAGTTTCCTGATTTATCTTGTTAGCCGCTCCGGAGGATAGTTCCAAAGAATTATTCAGAAGGATGAATTTTTCGATGATAGCTGAACTTACCTGCAATGCGAGCATCGCCGTAAGCACCAGATACATCATTCCAATCATCTTTTGACGGGGTGTTTCTTTTCCACCTGCCATATTGTTGTGTAATCAGTTTTCAGTGATTGAATTATTTAACTAACAACAATGACTCTGCAAGCCCGGACGGAACTGCAGAGTCATTGCCAGAGGGCCATTAAGCATTACCACCACGCATTGCCGTCAGCATGTTTCCGTAAATACTGTTCAGTGAAGAGATATTGTTAGTCAGTCTCGACATTTCACTCTTGAAAACTTGTGATTCCTTGGTCGCGTCAGCCATATTTTCCATGGCAGCTGTGAGGTTGCCGTAGAAAGCGTTCATTGCTTTAAGGTGCTTGGTTGTGTCTTGCAATTCCAGTTCATAAACCGCGTTCAAAGCGCCCATATTCTTGGTAATTTGCTGGAACTGGTCACGGTATGATTGCGCGTCTTTGGTAGCATCGGCCATGGACGTCATTGCATTGATCGCAACTCCATACGATTTGTTCATGTCGCTGATAGCCGTTGAAGCGGTTTTTACATTTTTTGCGTAATCGTTGGTAGCGACAGTCGCATCGGTAAGATCGGTAATTTTGCTAACCGTTTCAGAAAGGTTACGGAAGCCTTTGCCCAGGTTATCGAACACGTCCGGAGTAAGTTTGGCGTTATCGAGCATGTTGTCCAGTTTGGCAGTGATATTGCTGCTAGGGGCAGAGCTTCGTGAGATAGCCGGGCCGCTGTAATCGTCAGCGAGTTCGGGGTAGACCCGTGTCCAGTCGGGCTCCGTGTCAACCGGACGGGTAAGGGTTTGCAATGCATAAAGCAAGAAAATGAGAACCTCGGTTCCGAGACCTGCTGTAAGCATTGGACCACCGAAATCCCAGTGCTGAATTTTTGCCAAAGCTCCTAAAATTACGACGGCAGCACCTGCACTGTATATTGTTGGTACTAGTTTATCCCAAAAAAAATTAGGTCCGCTACTCTTAGCCATGTGAATTGAAATCGGTTACAGTGAAAAAATTATAGTTAGTAAAGTGTTGGATTGATTCGGTCAGATCGTAAAAAAAGAAGCAGTGTATAAACGCTGCTTCTTTTGATGTGAAAGTCTTGATTAGCGACGACGGGCACTAGCTCCTCCGCGGTCGTTTACGTTATCCATCACGCAACGGAAGCCGATGAACGCACGGGTCTCGGTTTCGTACTCGTAGGTGCGGGTGCCGGTTTGCAGATAATAAGCAATGTCTTTCCAGGAACCGCCTTTTACTACCTTCCGCGGTTCGTTAGGATCGTTGTATTGCGGGTTCATATCCCACACGATCGCCGTTGCGTTATCTGTATAAGCATCCGAAGTCCACTCGGCTACGTTTCCGGCCATGTTGTACAGGCCGAAGTCGTTAGGATTGTACGCATTCGCAGGACCGGTGTAAGGATATCCGTCGGCGTCGTAGTTTCCGCGTTGCGGTTTGAAGTTCGCCAGGAAGCATCCTTTTGCGTTCATGGTGTAAGGGTTACCCCAGGGATATTTCGCAACGGCGCGCCCGCCTCTGGCAGCCCATTCCCATTCGGCTTCTGTCGGCAGGCGGAAGCCGGTCGAGTTGAATTGCCCTTCCTTGTTCTGGAAGTCGTGGAGCAGGTTCGTGCGCCATTTTGAGAAGTATGTGGCGGCGATCCAGCTTACGCCCACTACAGGGTAAGTATCGAAGCCCGGGTGCTGGTAATAGTATTCTACGAACGGGTCCCCGTTGGAGTAGGCAAAGTCCTTTTTCCAAACGGTTGTATCGGGATAGTATTTGGTCATGATTTCTTCTTCGCCGAGCACCGACACGGAATCGACCAGGAGCGCGTTCACGAACTGGCGATATTCGTTGTTGGTGATTTCAGTGTCATCCATAAAGAATGAACTGATCGTCACGCGGCGGTTCATATTGTTCATGGAGGAAGCGATGTCTTCGTCAGCCTGGCCCATTACAAAAGAACCTGAAGGGATCACGACCATCCCGGCGGGCGTGGTCTGCTTGAATCCCTTACGGGCAGTAGCAGTGATTTCACCGTTTTGAATACCGCTTTCTTCTTTTCCTCCCTTGCCAAACTTGCTTTTGAGAAAACCGCAGCTTTGCAAGAGCATCAATGCGGCTACCAGAAGCAGGCTTTTGACTCCATCCCGATAGAACACTTTCACATTCATAGTGGTTTTGTAAATTTTGATAATAAAATGCTAGCCTAAAAACGTCAACGAATGATATCTAGTATACTTGAAATAAAACAAAATGTGAACGCCTGTCAGATTGAACGCTACCGGGTCTGGCTCTTGAATTCGTCACGGATCAGTTACTAAATCAGGCGTTTATCGACTTAACGTAAGAATAATGCAATTGGTATGGAAGCCGAACATTTTACAAATATAAATCAAAGTTTCGCAAACTGATTCATGCGACTTACCGAGAGGTTTGTAAAAAACGTCGATTTGACATCCAATTCTTGGATTTTTAATAATTTGATGATAAAATATTAATATAATCCAAAGCGCTCACCGGCCTTGCTAGAAGCGGAACCGGGGTGTACGAATAGGGGCCTTTTTACCGAATTTCGGCGAGGGCAGCGCATATGAAAGCATTACTTCGAAAGAAGAAGGTGACTTGGTTTTGTTCCCGCCTACGACCATGTCATATGCGCCCGAAAGCCGTAGCGACTGATCCGGAAGCAGGTAAATGCCTCCCATGATGATGAAGTAGGTATCCTGTTGCCGGTAAGTACCGCCTATCCAGTAGCGCTTGTTATAGGTAACTGTTGCGCCGCCCTCGACCGACACGGTATTGATGTCTGACTTTACCAGTACGATTGGCTGGATGTCCAGCAAATAGCCTAATTCTAGATTTACGCCAGCATTGAAATAAAGCGTTCTCGGAAGCGGGTTGGTGCCGCTTTCAGAGCCCAGCTGGTATTTGGGTTTAAGGAAGTGATTTAGCGACAAACCTGCGTAAAATGTCTCGTTTTCGTACCGTGCGCCCACCGAGAAATCGGGGTTCATTTCGGCAATTGTCCCGGTTTGGATCAAAGGATCGTCCGGGTCGCGGGCACGAAGTTTACCATAGTCGATCGCCTGGCGGAACAGCCCGGCGCTGACGCCGACGCCTAATTTTCCGCTTCCGAGCGGAATATGGTATGCGGCCGAAAGTTTGAAGTCCTGGTCGGTTCTCGGGCCACTTTTGTCGTTCAACGCGTAAAACCCGATGCCAAAATTCTTGATCGGCATGCTGAATGAAAACAGCTGTGTCGAAAGCGCGCCGCCTGTATCATCGATATTAGTTCCCTGATAACCTGCGTACTGTGTTCTGTGCGTAAGCTGAAACTTGGTAAGGCCGTCGGCACCGGCCGCCGCCGGGTTCAGGTAAAGCTGGTTTAAAGAGAATAAGCTGAATTGCGCATCCTTTTGGGCAATGGCGCAGAGTGGCAGGAAAAGCAGTAACGCAAAGGGCCGGATGTATCTGGTACTTCGAATAGTAAAAGTCAAAGTCATGCCGCAGGAATAGATTTAAGGATCACGCTGATATGCTTTCGGATTTAGATTGATAACGCATATTGCTTAAAAAAATTGATATAAACATGAAAAAGCCCCGGATTTTTTCCGGGGCTTTTTTCATGTCTTTGCAAAGCTCCTTATACGTTGTTAGCCTTGCGGATGTACAGGTCGAGGGCGCCTGTCATCGAAGGGGCATTGGGCAGCGGAGCCTGGATGTCCAGGAACAGCCCGGCGTCTTCAACAGCCTTCGCCGTGGTAGGCCCGAATGCCGCAATGCGGGTGTTGTTCTGCTTAAAATCGGGAAAGTTCTCGAAAAGCGACTTGATACCCGATGGGCTGAAAAATGCGATGATATCATAATATACATCTTCCAGATCCGACAGGTCAGACGAAACAGTCTGATACATAGTTGCTTCTGTGAAATGAAATTCTTCGGTATCCGCAAACTCCGGGATGTCGCTCTTTCTGACGTCCGAGCAGGGATAGAGGAATTTTTCCTTTTTATGTTTGCGCATCAGCTCGATCAGCTCGGCGGCAGTTTTGGTCCCTGTGAAAATTTTCCTTTTCCGGATCACAATGTATTTCTGAAGATAATTGGCCGTCTGTTCCGAAATACAGAAATATTTCATCGTAGCAGGCACTTCGATCCGGCCTTCGTTGCAAATGCGGAAAAAGTGATCGATAGCGTTACGGCTGGTGAAAATAACGGCCGTGTGGTCCAGGATGTTGACTTTTTGTTTGCGGAAATCCTTATAGGACACTCCTTCAATGTGGATGAATGGCCGGAAATCAACTTTGATATTATACTTTCTGGCTAATTCATAATAAGGTGAATTCTCGTCCGCTGGTCGGGATTGACTTACCAAAAGGCTGGTTACTTTTTTAAGCCTGTCCTGATCAAAATTGATGGTATCACTCATGTATAATCCTCATTAGTTTATTCCCAAATCATGCCCCCCTGACTATAAAGCAAACTTCATACTCACGATGAGTGGGATTATTTCGATGACACAAAGGTAAGAAAATAAATAGAGATTAATCAACGAGCCGGTCGGCTTGGCTACAACATATAGCCCCACAAACCGTGTCAGATAGAACACAAGGAACGGCAACAACACATACGGCCTGCTTGCTTCCAGCCAGTTGATATGGTTGGAATACAACGCGAAAATAGCCAGGAAAATCAATGCGTAAAAGAGGTAGGACGACTGTACGATTTTGATGAAAATTATATCGACCTGCTTATCCAGATTGAGCATATTGCCTGCCAGGACCATGAAAACATACTTGGCGTAAATCAGCAGAAAGAAGATCAGCGAGAGAATGCAAAAGTCGCCCAGAATTTGCAGCGTATTTGCTTTTTCGGATAATATTGTGCTGACGGAGAACAGGTTAAGCCTGTTTATCGAAAGATAAATCACCGTAAAGGCCATCATCATCGAACTGATCGCTACGAAGAAGATTACCGTGTTGCTGTACGGCTTGTTGATCTTCGACAGCTGGTCGCGCGGGTCGTTATTGAAAAATTCGATGGGATTTATTAAACGGATGAATGAAAGTGGGTTCAGATTGAAAATCCACGCGTTCAGTATCAGAATAATGGTCAGCACAATGCCGGCGAACGTACCGAAAGGCGAGAAGGAAACGGGTTTGATATTGACAAAACCCGAACGCGCCGGGCCGATGGTTCCGGCATCGGTTTGCTTTTTCTTGTTGCAGATCATGACCGTTTTATCGGCAATGCCCGGGCTGCCATAAAGCGTCAGCAGCAATTCATCTTTACGGTAAACGCGGTACAGGCTGTCCAGATTGATCTCCTGCCATTTGCCGGGTTCGATCCGGTTCTGCAACGCGCCTTCCAGAAAAAGATAACTCTCGTTTTCCGAATGTACGAGCAGCGAATACCGCCGGTTTTTGACCAGATCGATATAGAGGCTGGCGAAGCGGGTGCCCTCGTTGACGCCCTGCGAGAAGGGTACATAATTTTTGTACTGCCCGCTGTAAACCAGCCAATCGTCCTGGTAATTGTAAACAGGAAAGAACCGGCCGGGCGGGGTCACTTTCGCCGCGCCGTGCGCGGATGCCGCCAGCACGCTGATTGCCGTAAAAAAAGCCCAAAAAAAAGCGGAAAATATGGACTTCATCGTACAAAAAAAGGCTGGGTTTCCCCAGCCCTTTGATCCAAGTCGGTTAGCAATGATTATTTCTTTCCAAGCGCGAGAAGCATGGTTTCGCCGATCAGAGCAGGGGACTCCGCCACGAAAATGCCGGATTCCTTCATAATACGGATTTTCGCTTCCGCGGTGTCGTCGGCACCGCCGATAATCGCACCGGCATGGCCCATGCGGCGTCCTTTCGGGGCGGTCTGGCCGGCGATGAAACCTACGACAGGTTTTTTATTACCGGTCGATTTTACGTAGTTGGCTGCATCCGCTTCCATGCTTCCGCCGATTTCGCCGATCATGACAATCGCCTCGGTCTCGTCGTCGTTCATCAGGAGTTCGACGGCTTCCTTGGTGGTTGTGCCGATGATCGGGTCGCCGCCGATACCTATCGCCGTAGTCTGGCCCAATCCGGCGCGCGTCAACTGATCTACCGCTTCATAAGTAAGCGTTCCGGATTTCGATACCAGACCGATCGTTCCCTTTTTGAAGATGAAACCCGGCATGATACCTACCTTACACTCTTCAGCTGTGATGATACCCGGGCAGTTCGGACCGATCAGGCGGGTGTTTTTGCCTTTGATATATTCTTTCGCCTGCATCATATCCTTCGTAGGGATTCCTTCGGTGATACAGACGATAACGCCGATACCAGCATCAGCAGCTTCCATGATCGCGTCGGCAGCGAAAGCCGGTGGAACAAAAATGATCGAAACGTCTGCACCGGTAGCGCGTACGGCAAGGTCAACAGTATTAAAAACAGGTCTTTCCAAATGAGAAAGCCCACCTTTGCCAGGCGTAACACCACCTACGACATTCGTACCGTATTCAATCATTTGCTGGGCGTGGAAAGAGCCCTCCGAACCGGTAAATCCCTGAACTATAATCTTGGAGTTTTTATTAACTAAAACGCTCATGTTGGTAAATCAGTTTTTTCGGTAAAAGTAGGACGAAAACCACGAAGTAGCAAAATGTAGGCATAATTTGTAAATTGCTTTTTTGACATCATGATGGCTGTTTATGAACATATTTCTGAATCCGCATATATTTTCCAACCTCGTTTTAGCGATCACCAGTTTATTTGTCTTCTCCCGGTATTTCAGGCAGCAACAGGTTCTGATCCGGTGGCTCTGGGGCATTTTCTTCGGGAGCATTTCGCTCGTCGCATTCACTGATCTGCTGTTTTATGCCGGTGTCGAGGGGTTGGGGATGGCCCACGAAATATTCGAGGCGGGCGAAATGACGCTCGGTGCTCTGTGCCTCGTGACAGCCTCGTGGTGCCTCATTATGCGGTATGAGAGCGGCACGTTCCTGTTTTACTCGACCGTCGGGCTGGGTGCCTTGCTGTTTTACTGCATTACCTGGTTCCGGGTAGAATATGTGGGGCTGATCATCAAGGCTTTTTGTATTCTGGTAACATTGCTTATCTCCTGCGTAGGGCTTGCGAACCGGCAGAAGAGCGCATTGTGGACGTTGTTTTCGATGATGCTGCTGGCCCTTTCGACGAAGTCGGGGAAATTGCCGCTCCCCATGGATCCCGTTGATATTAACCATTATATGATGGTGTTATCGGTCATTTGCGTGGGCCGGGCCGTGCGCGACCAGTATAAGATCCTCTTTTAAGTTCAAACAATTGTTAATGGATTGCATTTTTCGGAACGCGTGTCGTAAATTGCACCAGTTAATCTTAACCAAACAAGTTTACTAATACTCAGAATATGAAAAGGACCAAGTATGGCGTAATGCTTCTTGCCTCGGTTTTGGCTTTCGGAGCAGTTACATTGAACCCTGTTTCGGCTAAAACATCTCCTGCAAAAGAAGCAACAAGCGATGTGAAGCAAGCTAAGACGATCGTGATCAAAGGAAGTGATGCAATGCAGTTCGACCTGAAAGAAATCAAAGTGAAGGCCGGACAAAAAGTGAAACTTACGCTGACACACTCAGGTAAACTTGCGAAAGCTGCTATGGGCCACAACTGGGTTCTTCTGAAACCAGGCACCGACGTAGCTGCATTCGGATCGAAAGCTGCTGCTGCAAGAGAAACAGATTATATCCCTGCATCGGAGAAAGCGAGCATCATCGCACATACGAAACTGGTAGGCGGTGGCGAAAGCGACACGATCGAGTTCACAGCTCCTGCAAAAGGAACTTACACCTACATTTGCAGCTTCCCCGGCCACTATGCGCTGATGAAAGGCAGCTTCATCGTAGAATAAGCGAACCTGCTTTATATCAAAGGCGCCACGCATTCGTGTGGCGCCTTTTCTGTTTTTTATATCTCGGCCAATTGTTTTTCGATCAGCTCGATCACTTCGGGCCTGTCCCACTGCGAGGCGCCTATCTCCTGCGCGAGAATCTTTCCTTTGTAAATAATGTACGTCCGCGGAATGGCGTTACCGTCGAGCGCCGCAGGATAGGGACCTGAATACCGGTAAAATGGCAGGTTGTAGCCTTTCCGTGTGATGAACGGGTTCACGGTTTCGGCATCCTCGTCGGAGATGATGTAAAATGCAACTTTGCCATGATCTTTGTACTTGTTGTAGAGCGTTTGAATGCCCGGCATTTCCATGTTGCAGGGCCCGCACCAGGTCGCCCACACATTTACGAAGGCAATTTTGTTTTCATCCATCGTAACTTCTTTGCCATTAAGGTCGGTCAGCGGCAGGTACACCGATTCCTGCGCGGCCGGCGCTCCGGTGATTTCGTCGTCCTGTTGCGCAGGTGGTTTGAAAAACACAAAATAAACCGCCGCGCCGGCCATGAGGAGCAACAAAACGAGCGATATTTTCCGGGTGGTTGAAGTCATAACTGATATGATTCTGGTGAATGGATGTGGATACGAGCCATTCCAAAAATAGGGCTTTTCTTTTTTTGATGCTGACTCGGAATTTGAATACTTTTATACACTATTTAAAAAACATCGATTTGAGGAAAAGGTTTACATTCATGAGACTTCAATTTACTGGCATTTCATTTCTCCTTGCGCTTACCCTTTATTGCCCTGTTTTTGCCCAACGTTCTGCTGCCGAGTATTTCGAAGACGGTAATGCCAAAGCCGGCACAGGCGATTTCAACGGTGCCATGCAAGCCTACACCACAGTTATTTCGATGAATCCGGATCATGCACCGAGCTATTTCAACCGCGGGCTGGCCAAGGCTAACCTCAAAGACTACCGGGGGGGCCATGCTGGATTACGATAAAGCCATCGAACTGAATCCCAAGGAGGCACTTTACTACCAAAGCCGCGGGGTAAGCAAAAGCTTGCAGGAGGATTACCGTGCAGCTATCGAAGACTATTCCAAATCGATCGAACTGAATCCGGAAGAACCGAAAGCATATTATAACCGCGGTGTGAGTTATGCCAAATTGAAGAATCATCGCAGTGCGCTGGCCGACCTCGACCGGGCGCTCTCTTTAAATCCCGACGAGCTGGCCGCGCTTTACGCCCGCGGTAACTGCAAGCAAGATTTGCAGGAATATGCCGGCAGCCTCGCAGACTTTACGCGCGTGATCGAACTGAGCCCGAAACGTACCGGGGCTTACGCAGGCAGAGGCCTTGCGAAGCTGGAATTGGGCGATTACCAGGGAGCCGCGGCGGATTTTACCCGCGCCATCGAACTGAGCCCCAATGATAGCGAGTATTACAACAGCCGGGGCCTGGCTAAAACAAAACTCGAAGATTACCAGGGCGCAATCATCGATTTTGATAAAACCATTCAGCTCGACCCCGAAAATTACCATGCCTATTACGGGCGCGGCTTCGCCAAAGGCAAGCTGAATGACCCGCGAGGCGCGATCGCCGACCTTTCGAAGGCAATAGAAGTGAAAAACGCCTACACCGGAGATCCCAAAAAGAACGCTTACACAGGGAAGATCGGTAAAGAGAAACTCGACGAGCTGCGCGACCAGGTACAGATGAATATCAAAATCGACAATCTTACCAGCGAGCGCGCGGAGGCATACTACGTGCGCGGGATTGCAAAGTCGAAAGTAGGGGAGCTGAAAGGGGCAATGGCTGACCTCACCACCGCGGTTGAGCTCAATCCAACCTATGCCAATGCCTATTTTTCGAGGGCCATGATCCGCTCTGCATCAGGCGACCAAATGGGCGCGGTACTGGATTTTACCAGCTCTATCAAGCTCCGTTCCGATTATCCCGAAGCATATTACCTGAGAGGAATTATTAAAAACAGCCTGGGCGAAATCAACGACGGCTGCCTCGATCTGAGCAAAGCCGGGGAACTGGGTTACCAGCAGGCTTATAAGGTGATTGGAGCGTATTGTAATTAGAAGGAGGAAGGAGAAAGGGGAAGAAATGGAGGACGGAGGAAAGGGTGTGTCGTGCTGAGCGGAGTCGAAGCATTTTGCAATACGGTACGATTTCGCCGTATGGATTGTCTTCGACTGCGCTCAGACTGACATCTTTCATTAAGCCTTTTTCAAATTCTCAGCCACTTTATCCCAGTTCACCACGTCCCAGAATGCTTTCACGTAATCCGGGCGTTTGTTTTGGTAGTGCAGGTAATAGGCGTGTTCCCATACGTCTATGCCGAGGATTGGCGTTCCTTTGAAATCGGAAACGTCCATTAGCGGGTTGTCCTGGTTCGGTGTTGAGCCTACGGCCAGCTTTCCGCCTTTGGCAACGAGCCACGCCCAGCCCGAACCGAAACGGGTTGTTGCCGCTTTGCCGAATTCCTCCTTGAATTTTTCGAATGAACCGAACTGGGCATTGATCGCGTCGGCTACCGCGCCGGTTGGCGCGGCGCTCTTTTTGGGACCCATTACTTCCCAGAAGAACGTATGGTTCCAGTGGCCGCCGCCATTGTTACGAATGGCAGCCGGCGCTTTGCTGACTGCTTTGATGATATCTTCAAGAGACTTTTTCTCCCATTCGGTTCCTTTTACGGCGTCGTTGAGGTTCTTGACGTACGCAGCGTGGTGTTTGCCGTAATGGATTTCCATGGTCAGCTTATCGATGCTGGGCTCCAGTGCGCCGAAGTCGTAAGGAAGCGGTGCCTGCTTGAACGGGGCCGTTTCGGCCAGTATGCCGCTGGATGCCGGTGCGCCTGCGCGCGATGCTGCGCCGAATGATTGCTCAGCCAATGCACCGGCGGTCAGTGCACCCCCGGCCAGTGTCCGCAAAAAGTCTGTTCTATTCATAATAGTACATTAAGTGTTTAGTGTTAATCATAAGCCACCCGGCTTACAATGCTGCGGCCGAGCGTAATCTCGTCCGCATATTCCAGGTCTCCGCCGATGGGGATCCCTCTTGCGATGGTACTTATTTTTACGCCTGTGGCCTTCAACCTCTTCTGGAGGTAAAAAGCTGTGGTATCTCCTTCCATGGTAGGGCTCAATGCCAGAATCACTTCATGCACCGCATCTTCACCTTCGCGCGCACCAATGCGCGCCATAAGCGAATCGATTTCCAGGTCGGACGGTCCGATGCCTTCCAATGGCGAAATAATCCCCCCCGAGCACGTGGTACAAACCCCGGTATTGGTTTGTGGATTCGATGGCAAGCACGTCGCGGGTATCCACCACAACGCAAATGGTCGTCTGGTCACGCTTGCTATTGCCGCAGATGTTGCAGAGCAGGTCGTCGGCGATGTTGTGGCAGCGGGTACAGTAGGTGGTTTTGGTACGCATGTTCAGCAGTGCGTCGGACAGCGAGCGAGTTTGCTCTTCATCCCTTTTCAGCAAATGCAGTGCCAGGCGCAATGCTGTTTTCTTGCCGATTCCCGGAAGGCGGGAAATTTCAGCGACGGCGTCCTCAATAAGACGTGAGGGGTAGTTCATGGGAAGATGCTGAGTGATGGGCCCGATGGATCATCAAAACCCGTTTGTTGATGCTGGAAATGCGTTTCAGGTGGTAGCTCAATGCACCTCCGCTGAAATGCCCCGGCGGCATATCTCGTTGCGCATTCCTGCCAGTTCTTCAAAAGGCCCTTCTTTTACAGCGCATTTGCCTTTGTAATGGATAATGATCGTACATTGCTCGGCTTGCTCGCTGGTGTGGCCACAAACTTCCATCAGCGTATCGATCACCCAATCGAAGGTATTCACGTCGTCATTGTAGATTACCAGCTTTTTAATGCCCGTATCTACGGTTTCTTCCAGAATTTCCAGCTCTGTTTCTGTGAGCGCTTGCATAACAATCAAATTTCTGTTTGATTAGCAAATCTAATTAAAACCGGAGACTATCCGAAGCTTTTAAGCGCCTTTTAATCCACTCCTGAATCCCCAAATACCCATTTAATGAACCCTTACATATCCCTGCTGATCCTGGTGGTTTATTTCGGAATGCTGATCACGGTGTCCATTTTTACTTCCAAAGGGGCGGATACGAATACCTTTTTTACGGCTAACAGGCAGTCGCCGTGGTACTTGGTGGCTTTCGGGATGATCGGCACCTCCCTGTCCGGCGTCACCTTCGTTTCCGTACCCGGGGCGGTGGTGAATATTCAGTTCTCCTATTTCCAGGTAGTAATAGGGTATATCCTGGGTTACCTCGTGATCGGGACGGTGCTGATGCCGCTTTATTACCGGTTGAACCTGATTTCGATTTATTCTTATCTCGAACAGCGCTTTGGGTTTTGGTCGTATAAAACCGGTTCGGCTTTTTTCCTGCTTTCCCGGACGGTCGGTTCGGCGGTGCGTTTGTATGTGGCGGCGCAGGTTTTGCAACTGGCATTATTCAAGCCGCTGGGCGTTCCTTTCGAGGTGGCGGTAGCGATCACCATCTTCCTGATCTGGATTTATACCTTTAAGGGCGGGGTCAAAACGATTATCGTAACCGATACCCTGCAGACATTCTTTCTTATAACCGCCGTAGTGCTCACGATCGTGCTCGTTTCGGGTGAATTGAATCTCGACGGCTTTGGCGGGATCTGGACGGCCGTTCAGAAAAGCGGGTATTCGCAGATATTCTATTGGGATACCAACGATCCTAAAAATTTCTTCAAACAGTTCTTTGCCGGCGTTTTCATCGCGATCGTCATGACTGGCCTCGACCAGGACCTGATGCAAAAGAACCTAACCTGTAAAAACATCGGCGAAGCGCAGAAGAATATGTTCTGGTTCGTGGTTGTGCTGGTGATCGTCAACTTTCTTTTTCTCTCGCTGGGTGCATTGCTTTACGTATATGCAGAGGCGCAAGGCATTCCTGCGCCTGCAAAGACGGACGACTTCTATCCAATGCTCGCATTGAACCACCTGGGGCTGGTAGTTGGTATTACGTTCCTGCTCGGTATTACCGCAGCCACCTACGCCAGCTCCGACTCGGCCCTTACGGCCCTTACTACCGCATTCTGTATCGATTTCATGAATATCGAAAAGCGTCCGGAGGAAAAGCGGGCGTCGATCAAGTTCTGGGTGCATGTAGGGTTTTCGGTGATTTTCTACCTGGTGATCCTGGTATTTAACAGAATGAACAACAAAGAAGTGATCACCGCGGTGTTCGACCTGGCCGGCTATACTTACGGGCCGCTGCTGGGGCTGTTCGCATTCGGGGCATTTTTGAAGCGCCCCGTAAAAGACCGCTTCGTACCATTCGTTTGTATTCTCGCGCCGATTGTGACCTACATTATCAACGATCATTCCGCGGAGTGGTTCAATGGCTATAAATTTGGCTTTGAAAGGCTCATTATCAATGGCTTGATAACATTCATAGGGCTTTGGTTGCTGCATGACAGGAACGGCCGGCGTTACGTACCTCAGGCATAGCTGCGACAAGCCATATTAATATTCGGAATCCCTGGAATCGGTTACACGATTTCGGGGATTTTTCTTGTATATATCCAAAAAAATATTAACTTTCTGATAAAATCAGGCGTGCCCCGACATGCCACCTGATGGATGTTTCATTGAAGATTAAGTGGGTTATTTATTTAACAAACTAAACTTTTGCAATATGAAAACACTGTCAGTCATTTTATTAAGCGTTGTACTCTGTGTTTCTTGCAAGGACAAAGCAAAAGAGGAGGAGGCTGCCCGTCAAGCCCACCTCGAACAGGAAAAGAAAGCCATTAAAGCAGTCATAGAGAATGAAACAAGGTCATTTTTTGCGCGCGATTACAATGCCTGGAAATCGAATTACGCGCAGACCGACTATGCTTTTCAGGCTTGGAGCAATGATGACGGTACCTTCGATTCCAATGTAGGTTGGGCGGATATCAACAGACAGGTAGGCAAATACATCGCCGCCAATCCCGAGCCTGTTTCCAGCCACCCGATCGTAGAGCGAAAGAATATGATTTTCAAGTTTTATGACGGTAATGTAGCCTATCTCACCTGGGACCAGTTCAATAGCGATAAATCCGAAAAGAACTTTCACCACAGCAAGGAAGTAAGGCTGCTCGAAAAGATCAACGGCGAATGGAAGATCGTTTGTGTGTCGGCATTCTGGGATTACAGGCACCCGATACCTGCGAGCAGACTGCCGATGATCCAGAAGATCGCGAATGAAAGCAGGGGAAAAATTTAATCTGCAAGCAACTTTTAAAGCGTTCGGTTTCAGGCATAAATGTTCGGTTCTGAACAGATGGCTAACCGGGCGCAAGGAGATGAAAAATTTTTGAAATTATTTGTAAGCTACTCGTTATCAGTGCTGTATAAGTTGGATGTGCCGAAGGTCGGTCGAAAAGAGCCGGGTTTGGCACATCCTTTTTTTATGTAAAGTCAACTGTGCGATTGTACAGAGCCAAACTTTTAAAACTTATTAGCCATGAAAATCTCCATTGTTTCTATCCTGACCGGCGCCCTGGCGCTCACATTGTCGCTCACGTCTTTTGCCGCCGACAAAAAGAAAAACAAAGAAGAAAAAGAAACAGCCCGCGTAATGAGCTTCGATGCCGCATTGTACAAAATCAGCGATACCAACAAGGTAAAGCTGTCCGTTGACAAAAAAGAAAACGAAAGGCTGCGTGTCGTACTGAAAGACAAGGCCGGCAAGATTTACTACTCGGAAGTATTCAACGAGCGCGACACCAAATATCGCCGCGTGTTCAACCTCGACGAGATGAGCGACGGAACCTACTATTTCGAACTGTCGCACAAAAAAGACAAGCTGGTGAAAGAGGTCAATATCGAGAGCACCAGCTCCAAGATGATCTCTTTACAGTAAGCGTAGGATCAATAAAAATCCCGGTCTTGCGAAAGACCGGGATTTTTTATGTCAATGCAGTTCCTTCTCGGGATCCCAGAAGCATTCCTCCCAGTTGACGATCCGGTTGTTTTCGACTTTCACCCCTTCGCTTTCGAGCCTTTCCTGCATGGTGGTAGGAGTTTCAAATAGATGGCTTGCGCTCAATTCGCCGACCTTGTTCACTACTCGATGTGCGGGGATACCCTGTTCATGGTAGCTGTTGCCCATCGCCCAGCCGACCATTCTTGCACCGCGTTTGGAGCCCAGGTAAGCCGCAATTGCGCCGTAGGAAGTGGCGCGGCCTTTCGGTATCTGCCTTACGACGTCGTACACATCGTTAAAAAAGTCATTTCCCTTTTTCATGCTCGTTAGCGCGCGCTTGCTGTCTTTCGTCGATTTCGTCTGAAAGCTGGCGGTACCAATCTTCGCCGTAGGCCCGAACAAGCGGTTCTTTCAGGAATTTGTAAACCGGCACTTTCAGCTGCTGGCCGAGACTGCACGCCGGGCTGCATATTTCCCAGCGGTCGTAATTAAGTGCGTGGTACTGCTCGTATTTCGTAACCCTGATCGGGTACAAATGGCACGAAATAGGTTTCTTATAGCTGATCTTGCCATCGTTGTACGCTTCTTCGATGGCGCATTTGAGAATGCCTTTCTGGTCGTAAATCGCGTAAGCACATTCACGGCCATTGATGATCGGCGTCACATAGTCGCCGTCCCAATCTTTGGTCCAGGTGCCCTCCGCGGCGATTACTTTTTTGCCGGATTCGGTCAGGTAGGGCTCCACTTCGGGATAAATCTCATCGAGTATCGCGAGCTCAGCCTCATCCAGCGGGGCACCGGAATCCCCCTCCACACAACACGCGCCTTTGCATTTGTCCAGATTACAAACAAACTCCTGGTCTTCGATGTCGTCGCTAATGCAAGTATTTTCAATGAGAATCATAATGGGAACAGCCTATTGCTGAGGTATTTTGAGTTTTTGTCCCACCATAACACTATTTCCGGACATATTGTTTAATTTCTTGATATCCTCCACATTGGTATGGTAGTTCTGGGCGATGCGGAAGAGCGTTTCGCCGGGGGCGACCGTGTGCGTTTGCACACCCGACGACTGATTGTCGGAGGTAGCTTCACCGCCCTCTCCTTTTCGCACGCGTAATTTCTGACCGGATTTCAGACGGTCAGAGTCGCTCAGGTTATTCAGATCGAGCAATTCCTTGATAGAAATTCCGTAGGCTTTTGAAATGCTGTAATAAGTCTGTCCGCTCTGAACGGTGTGGAATTCGCTGCCAGACGTTGCAGAAAGCCGTGTTTCTTCTTTGATTTCTTCCGGCGTCTTGAATGTAGACGCAGGTGCCGGACGCTCCACAGCTACTTTGGCGGGGGTTTCTTCCGCACCGGACTTCGAAACGAGCAGTCGTTGCCCGGTTACCAGACGGCTTTGAGCGGTACGGTTGTTGATCGCCAGCAACTCGCGGAGCGGCAGGTTATATTTATTGGCTATACTGAAATAAGTTTCGCCGGATTGCACCGTGTGATAGCTGGGCGCCGCGGACGCAGCTGCGACTGTTTTCTCTTCGGCGCTGCTCCAATTTGCGGGCTCGGTTTCCTTTCTGGCAGGAACCTCCTTTTCAGCTTCCGCGTCGCGGGAGGCACGTTCGGAACGCATGCGCGTGTATACCGATCCCGAGGAAGCAGTCGTACGCGTATTGTTCGGCGTTACCACCTTGCCCGGCGATTTACCTGCGGCTTTTTCTTCCTCGTTCGATTTGAACGTACTGTTGGCGTCATCCTGTGTGATGATCACGACACGGTCGTCGGGGGTATTTGAGGCCGCCGGTGCAGCGGTTGGTTTATTTGCGGCAGCGGGTGCGGACGGCTTATAGAGGCCGGCCGTATTGGCTGCCGCCTTTGTAGCCGACGCGACGGCGGGTGCGGAAGCTGGTTCCGTTTCCTTTGCAACACTGCTTTCGCCTTTTTCAACCAGGACCGGCGTGTATTTTTTACGGCCGGAGGGGTTACTTGGAATGTTGTTGCTTGTTGAAGCGGCTGGCGAGGCGGTGGAAGCAACGGGCGCTTTTTCGGGTACTACCGCAATTACCGAATCTTTCCTGCCCGGGGCTTTCGGTTGTGGCGGCGCGATGATCTCGATTGGCTGTTTACGCGGACGTTTTTTGGTCAGGAAAAGAACCTGGCCGGTTTGAATAGGGTAGTTGCGGCTGGTAGTGCGGTTAAATTTCAGAAGGTTCACCAAACGGATACCATATTGCTGCGAAACGCTCAACCACGTATCGCCGGGGCGTGCCGTGTGGAATGGGGTTGTCGCTTTTTTGTTCTTGCGGGCCAGGTAATATACTTGCCCGGGAACAAGGGGCATATCCGCCAGCAGGTCGTTGTAGCGCATAAAACGCGGCGTACGAATGCCGGCCGCTTTGGCCAGGGTTTTAGGTTTGTCGCCCGCACGAGCTTCAATACCCGGCAATCCGTTGATTTCGTAAAGTGTAGGCGAATTAGGCTCCGGAAGTTGAACAGCCGACTTTTTGAGTATCGGGAAGCCGGTATCTTCATAAACCGAAGCGACGGCCGTCTGGCGGGGCGGTAATGACAGCTTTTCGCGAACGGAGGCTACCTGGTCAACGGGAACAGGCAGTGTGACAAGGTATTCGCGGTCGTCCGGCACTTTGTCGCCGTTCAGCCATCTGTTGTGGTTTTTCAATTCAGCGGCGGGGACGCCCAGCGATTTGGCTATTTCGTCAAGGGACTGGCCTTTACCATAATCGGACTCCATCAAAACATAGGCATTCGGCGATTTGTAGCGCTCGATACCCGCTTCCAGTGCGATTTTGTGTGCAAAGAAACGGAGTACATAGCGGTCCGTCTTACCGGTGAGTGTCACCTCGCGTGCGTATGCCCAACTCGCGGGAACGACCTTTTTGACACCTCCCGCACCCTGATAGTAGGAATATAAAGTGGTAACCCAGTTATTGAACTGCTGGTTGTTCTTTTTAAGGTACCATGCGGCAGCGTGTGTGGAGGAGCTGATATTTTTTCTTTCATCCACATCATTGTCCACACGGAGGTTCAATTCACGCGCCGTTTCCGGCTTGAACTGCCAGTAACCAACGGCATTCGAGCTCGAAACGACGTCGGGGCGGAAGGAGCTTTCCTGAACGGCCAGATATTTGAAGTCGATAGGCACCTCTTCATCCATTAAAATGCCCTCCACGATCGGGAAGTGCATAATGGCACGATCCATTTTCTCTTCCCAAAACTTTTTGTTAGACATCAGACTTTTGATGTCTTCCTCGATAATATCCTGCGCGCCCCGGTCGAATTTGACGGTAACTCCGCCGAAGGATACGCTCGCCGGGACTTCGGGCGCTTGCGCAAAAACTGCGTTGCCGGTCAGCAGCAGGACAATAACAAAAGAGATGATGTTGCTAATGGAAGTTCTGGCCATAAAAAGTAAATGCTCGCCTGACTATTGAGTACTATAATTTTTGAAGAATCATCAATCCGTCACGGATCGGTAGCAGAATGTTGGATACCCGCGGGTCTTCGTGGACCATCCGGTTGAAATCCAGCAATGCCTGCGTGTCTTTGTCTACCTTTTTCAACTGCTGGACGACCTTGCCGCTCCAGAGCACATTATCCGCAATCAGGAAGCCACCTTTACGGACTTTGTCAAGGCAGAGGTTAAAATAAGAAGAATAATTGATTTTATCCGCATCGATGAAAACGATGTCGAATGTATCGGTGAGCGTCGGGATAATGTCGAGCGCATTGCCGATACGGTAGTCGATCCGGTCACTGAAAGGTGTCTGGTCGAAATACCGCCTGGTGAAGCTTTCGAGTTCTTCGTTTATATCGATGGTGATCAACTTGCCGCCGGGGTTGAGGCCTTCGCAGAGGCAGATGCCCGAGTAGCCCGTATAAGTACCGATTTCCAGGATACGGTCGGGCCGGATCATCCTGGAAATCATCGAAAGGAACCTGCCCTGCATGTGCCCCGAGAGCATACGGGGGCTGAGAATGTTGGCGTGGGTTTCCCTGTTGAGGGATTTCAGCAACGCATTCTCATCTTCCGTATGGGCTGCGGAATATTCTTCGATTTCCTCTACCAAAAACTTCATTCGAATATAATATGTGCTAATCCCTATGCCAATGCCGGTCAGGCATTAGCCACAATGCGTTCCAGATAAGTGCCGTAGCCGCTTTTTACCAATGGCCGGGCGATTTCGCGCAATTGTTCTGCATTAATAAAGCCCATGCGGTACGCGATCTCCTCAATGCAACCCACTTTTAAACCTTGCCTTTCTTCGATAACCTGAACGAACTGGCCGGCCTGCATGAGCGATTGGAATGTACCGGTGTCCAGCCATGCCGTGCCGCGGTTGAGGACGCCTACTTTCAATTTGCCGCGTTCGAGGTAAACCCGGTTCACGTCCGTGATTTCCAGCTCGCCCCGCGGTGACGGAGGGATAGTTTTGGCGATTTCCACCACATCGTTGTCATAAAAGTACAAGCCCGGAACCGCATAATTGGATTTCGGCTGCACAGGTTTTTCTTCGATGGAAATCACATTATTGGATTTGTCAAACTCTACAACGCCGTAACGCTCGGGATCGTGCACCTGATAGGCGAAGATCACGCCGCCGTCGGGATCGTTGTTGGACTGGAGCAGGCTCGAAAGGCCCGACCCGTAGAAAATATTATCGCCGAGGATCAGCGCAACCTTGTCGTCGCCGATGAACTCTTCGCCGATGATGAACGCCTGCGCCAGACCGTCTGGGCTGGGTTGCACGGCGTAGCTGAACTCGCAGCCCAGACGGCTGCCGTCACCGAGCAGTTTTTCGAAATGCGGCAGGTCGTGCGGGGTCGAAATGATCAGGATTTCGCGGATACCCGCCAGCATCAGAATGGACAGCGGGTAATATATCATCGGTTTGTCATAAACGGGCATAAGCTGCTTGCTGACTGCCAATGTGAGGGGGTGTAATCTCGTACCGGAACCGCCGGCCAGAATAATGCCTTTCATAAACAGAGTTTCAATTGAGTAAAAAAATGACCGGATTAACGATCCTGGTACATTTCATCATAATACTTCTGGTAATTGCCGGAGGTAACGTTGTTGAGCCAGTCCTGATTCGCCAGGTACCAGTCGACCGTTCTTTCCAGACCTTCCGCGAATTGGAGCGAAGGTTTCCAGCCCAGTTCCTCGGACAGTTTGGTGGCATCGATCGCGTAACGCAGGTCGTGTCCGGCGCGGTCGGTTACGTAGGTGATCAGTTGCGCGCTTTCGCCTTCGCTGCGACCGAGCTTGCGGTCCATAATGCTGCACAGCAGGTTCACCAGATCGATGTTTTTCCACTCGTTATGGCCACCGATATTATAAGTATCGCCATTTGCCCCTTTGTGGAAAATCACGTCTATCGCGATCGCGTGGTCTTCTACAAACAGCCAGTCGCGGATGTTTTCGCCTTTTCCGTAAACCGGAAGCGGTTTTTTCTGGATGATATTGTGGATCATCAGCGGGATCAGCTTTTCGGGGAAATGGTTCGGGCCGTAGTTGTTCGAGCAGTTCGAAATAACTACCGGCAGCTTGTAAGTATTGTGGTAAGCCCGTACGAAATGGTCGGAGGAGGCTTTCGATGCCGAGTAGGGCGAACGTGGATCGTATTTGGTCGTTTCCACGAAGAATGTGCCGGGGTCGTGCAGTTCGCCGTACACTTCGTCGGTAGAAACGTGGTAGAAGCGGCGTCCGCTGAAATCGTCTTTCCACGTTTTTTTCGCCGCATTCAGAAGGTTTACGGTGCCAACGACGTTCGTCATCACGAACGACATCGGATCGGTAATGGATCGGTCGACATGGCTTTCCGCAGCGAGGTGTATCACGCCGTGGAAGTCGTTTTCGGTAAACAGGTTGTAGATAAAAGCGGCGTCGACGATATCGCCCTTTACAAATGTATAGTTTGGCGCATGCTCGATATCGCGCAGGTTTTCGAGGTTGCCCGCGTACGTGAGTGCGTCGAGGTTATAAATATGATATTCCGGGTGAAAGTTGACAAACCGGCGCACAACGTGTGAGCCGATAAAACCCGCCCCGCCCGTAATCAGGATTTTTTTCATTTTTCAGCTGTTAGTTTTAATTGCCAGTTCCAGGCGTCGCGCAATGCTTCGGCCATGGTTTTCTCGGCACGCCATTTCATTACATTATTTACTTTATCGGACTGTGCGTAGATCTTCTCGACGTCCCCTTCCCGGCGCGGGCCGATGGTATAATTCAGTTTGACGCCGTTTACTTCCTCAAAAGTATTAATCAATTGCAAAACGGTATAGCCCTCGCCCGTTCCGACATTAAATACGTCATAATAGTTAGTATCCGTTTGTTCTTCGAGCAGGTCGAGCGCCTTCACGTGCGCCTTCGCAAGGTCTACCACGTGGATGAAGTCGCGGATACACGTGCCGTCGGGCGTATTGTAGTCGTTGCCGAAAACGGTGAGCGACTTGCGGAGGCCGGCCGCCGTTTGCGTAATAAACGGAACCAGGTTGCTGGGAACACCATTGGGCAACTCGCCGATGAGCGACGATTCGTGGGCGCCGATCGGGTTGAAGTACCGGAGCGAAATGGCTTTAAGGCCAGGACCGGAATGTACGTGGTCGCGGATGATATCCTCGGCAATAGCCTTGGTATTGCCATAAGGCGAATTGGCCGGCAGGCGCGGCGTACTTTCGGTTACCGGCAGCTTTTCGGGCTGGCCATATACCGTGCACGACGACGAGAATACGAATTTATCGACATTGAATTCCTTCATGGCACGAAGCAGCACCAGGAGGGAGACCAGATTGTTTTCGTAGTAGTTCAGGGGTTTTTCAACCGACTCGCCCACAGCCTTGTACGCTGCGAAATGGATGACGCCGTCGAACTTCTCCTTTTCAAACAGCGCCCTTATTTTCGGGGCATCATTGCAATCGATTTCGTAAAACGGAAACTCTCTGCCGGTGATCTTTTTGATTCCTTCTAAAACGTTGAGATTTGAATTGTACAGATTGTCGACAATGACCGGTTCGAACCCTGCGTTGTGCAACTCTACAACGGTATGAGAACCGATAAAACCGGCCCCTCCGGTAACGAGAATTTTCATGCGTTATGTGCGTTTTTTATAAAATTATGGTGGTATAGATGGTCTTGAAGCGGCAAATTTTTCCGGGCAAAAGTAGAAAATTTGACGTCCATAAAAAAAAATGTTTTTATTTATCCGTTGGTTGTAAAACGCAGATTTGAGGATAATGAACCAGAAAGAAATCAAGGCATTGATATCCTTGCTTGATGACGAAGATCATGAAGTGAGCCAGCATGTTGAAGGGAAGATATTGTCGTTGGGAGGGACTGTGATACCTTTTCTGGAGACCGAATGGGAGGAAAGTTTCAACCCGATCGTACAGCGCAAAATCGAGGAGCTGATCCATGAATTGCAGCTCAGCATCATGATCGAACGGTTGCAGGCATGGAAAAACGGCGGCGGGCTCGACCTGCTGGAAGGCATGTGGATCATCGCTACTTACCATTACCCCGACCTTTCGATCGACAAGTTGAAAACCACCATTGAGCAGCTTTACTACGATATCTGGATACAGTTCCAGGAGGAAATGAATGCGGTGGACCAGATCAAACGCATCAATAGTATTTTCTTCGGACCGATGAATTTTGCCGCGAACACGAAGAACTTCCATTCGCCTACGAACTCGATGATCAATTCGGTGCTGGAAAGCCGGCGGGGAAATCCGATCACGTTGTGTGTAATTTATTTGTTGATCGCAAGGAAACTGGGCATGCCGGTTTACGGGGTGAATTTGCCGAACCTTTTTGTACTGACCTACAAGAGCGACAAAACGCAGTTCTATATCAATGTATTCAATCGCGGGATCATCTTTTCCAAAACGGATATCGATCACTACATAGCACAGCTGAATATCAAATCGAAGGAGATATTCTACCAGCCTTGCACCAATCTGGAAATCGTGCAGCGCGTTTTGCGTAACCTGATCCTCTCATACGAAAAAACCAGCGAGCAGGATAAGATCAGGGAAATCGAAAAAATACTGAAATCGACGCTCGACGATACGCCGGAAAGCTAACCTCAGAGCGCGATGGCCAGGCAATGGCCGTCGAACCAGCGGATATGTATATTGGAAGGAACCACGATCTCTTCGTCGGTAAGCGTTCCCCGAAGGATCACGTCGGGATTTTCGAAAGGGCTTACGAAAATAGAATCCTTGAAACTGATCTTTTTCTTCCCGTAGAGTTTATATAGAGCTTCTTTCGCGCACCAGTACATGCAGAGGCGGTCCACATCGTCGCGCGCGTGGTCGTATTCGGGCGGGGAGAGGTATTTTTTGGAAGTGCGCTGCAATTTCGGGTCGGTCTTTTCCATGTCGATGCCCACGGCGGCGGCGGGGTTAATGGCTACGGCCACAAATTCGGCGGTATGGGTAATGGAAATATGCGAGTCGTTGTCGATCAGGAACGCCTTGCCGTGTTCGTCCTTGTGAATGCCCAGGTAATTAATGCCAAACTGCTCTGCCAGGGTCTTGATCAGCATCCGGCTGGCGAGCCATTCACGTTTCTTTTGCGGGTGGGATATCCTGGCGAGCTCTTGCTGGTCAAAGCCGTTGCCCAGCGCATTTTGGAGTTCCGCTTCGGTTTCCGTCAGTTTCCAGAGCAGCAATGTGCTGGTATCTTCGATCTTTTCGGAATGAACGAGGGGCATGGTAATACTGTTTGCTACAAAAATATCGATATGAATATTCGCAAAGTAGATACTTTTTCCGGTCATAGGGACAGTGTTTATACAATTATTTCTGACGGAACCGGCCACGGCTTTTATTCGGCGGGCGCCGATGGTTTTGTCATTCAATGGGACCTGCAAAAACCCGATCTCGGCAAGCTGGTCGCACGCGCAGGCACATCCGTATACGCGCTCGCATTGCACGAAGGCAGCGATTCGCTCTGGATAGGGCAGAATTTCGAGGGGATCCAGGTTTTGAATATCCGGGAAAATGCGGTTGAAAAAACTTCGAAAATCACGAATGCGGCGATTTTCGACATCCGGTTTGCAGGCGACAAGGCGCTCGTCGCTTTGGGCGACGGCGTGGTGGTGGTAATGGACGTTCCGTCATTTGCCGTTCAGAAACACATCAAAATCGCGACCAAAAGCGTACGCAGTATTGCGGTAAATATCGAAACCGGCGAATTTGCCACCGGCGACAGCGACTGCAACGTCCATATCTTCGATCTGAACGGCTTTAAATTAAAAAAGACGATTCAGGCGCATACAAACTCGGTGTTTTCCGTTAAGTATTCACCGGACGGCAAATACCTCTTTACCACCGGGCGGGACGCGCACCTGAAAATCTGGGACGTCAACGATGCATACGGCATCGTCTCCGACATCCCCGCGCATATGTACGCGATCAACGACATTACGTTCAGTCCCGATCGCTCCCTCTTCGCTACTTGCAGCATGGACAAATCCATTAAATTATGGGATGCGGCCACTTTTAAGCTGAAAAAAATTATCGATCGGGCACGTCATGCGGGCCATGGAACGTCGGTTAACAAACTGTTCTGGACCGACTTTGAGAACCAGTTGGTTTCCTGCAGCGACGACCGTATGATCTCGGTTTGGGAGGTGGCGTGAGCCAATACTTATAATATGGTAATGTTGGTAAATACTTTGAAAAATGAATCATATATCTTTAACTTACACGACCGTTTTTAACCAGGCATCAAAGCACAGAATGCATCATGAAAATATCCGCTATTGAGATACGCAAGCACACTTTTGAAAAGATTTTCAGAGGTTATGACCCGGACGAAGTAGATGCTTTCCTGAACTCTTTGTCTCAGGAATGGGAGCGGTTTTCAAGCGAAAACAACTTGCTGAAGATGCAGCTGGAATACGCGGAGAAGGAATTGGCGAAGTTGAAAGATATCGAATCGACCCTTTTCAGAACCCTGAAAGCAGCGGAGGATACCAGCAAGTTAATCGAGAAAGAAGCCAACGAAAATGCGGAAAAACGAATAGAAGAATCGCGTTCGGCGGCGAATGAACTGGTGGCGGAAGCGGAACAGCGGACGAACCTGATCATCAGGCAGACGGAGGAGCGGCTGGCGAAGTTCAAGGAAGAATTTGTACAGGAGGTGAAGATCCAGGAACGCGATTTCCGGGCTATCGAAAACTTCCGCGATAACCTTATCGTGCAGCTCAGCTCGCTCGCGAACAGCGCGCTGGAAACCGTTGAACGTTTCGAGCAGAAATACGACAAAGAATCGGTCCTCAACAAAATGGAGGACATTAAAAAGCATATCGCGGAAATCGAAATTCCGAAGAAAATCACATTCCAGCCACCTGTGAAAATGGAGGTGGAAGAAACGCCTGCGGAACCCGAGGCGCAGGTGGTGTTGCAGGACGACAAGCCGGAGGTGGTCTTTGAAGTAGCGGCAGAACAGGAGCCTGAACCGCAAGCGGTTTTTGAAGTAGATCCTGAACTGCCCGAGGTCGTTGAGCCGGAAGCGGAAATATCGCCCGTCGCGGCAACGCAGGAACCCGAGCCGGTACCTGCTCCCGAGCCAGTCCGTGAAGAACCGGTTGCCTTCAACAGACCGAGGCAAACGCAGAAAAGTGCTGCCGAAGAGGCCGAAGAGGTGCTCGCTGAAATGCATCGCGTGGCGGAGAAGGCCAGGGATTCTTCGACGGGGATTAACCGGCCGAGAGAAAACAGCCAGCCAAAAAAATCGGGCGGCGGTTCATTTTTTGATCAAATCTAGCAACCACCATTGGGAACGATCAGTCTCGAAGGACTCGAATTTTTTGCTTACCACGGCTATTATCCCGAAGAACAACGCATCGGAAACAAGTATGCCCTGGATATTACCATTACCACCGACTTTTTTCGTGCCGCCCAGCACGATAAGCTGAGTGAGACCGTCAATTACGAAACCATTTACCAGCTCACGGCTAAGGTCATGAAAGAGCCGGCCAGGCTTTTGGAACATATTGGTTTTAATGTAATCGAGAAAATCCGGGAGCATTACCCGACGGTCGAGAAAATCACTGTGAAAGTCTCGAAATTCAACCCGCCGATAGGAGGGGTTTGTACCCGGGCGGTGATCACAATGGAAGGATAACTTTGTCACGCTGAGCGCACCGGGCCGCCGGAGCAGTCGAAGCGCATGTACGATGTTACGGTACCGACTGCCTTCGACTGCGCTCAGGCTGACATTAATCAGCGTGGCATTTTAGTATTCGTGGGGAAGCTCGATGTTCACCGCTTCATGCCATGGCAAGCCGTGAATATTCAGCAATTCCATGAAAGGATCCGGGTTCAGTTCTTCTACATTATAAACGCCCGGCTTCATCCACTCGTCGTTCGTCAGCATCAGCATTGCGCCGATCATCGCGGGAACGCCGGTCGTGTAGCTCACAGCCTGCGCGCGCACCTCACGGTAGCATTCGGCATGATCGCAGTTGTTCCAAACATAATAGGTCTTTTCTTCACCGTCCTTGATACCCTTGATCTGGCAACCAATGGACGTCTGGCCGGAATAGTTCTCGCCCAAAGTATCGGGCGCAGGCAATACCGCTTTCAGGAATTCGAGGGGAACGATGTCGATACCGTTGAATTTGATCGGCTGGATGCTTGTCATACCTACATTTTGCAGCACGTTCAAATGCGTAATGTAGGCCTGTCCGAAAGTCATCCAGAAACGAGCGCGTTTCAGCGTAGGGAAGTTTTTCACGAGCGATTCGAGTTCTTCGTGGTAAAGCACGTAGCTCTCTTTCGGGCCGATGCCGGGGTAATCGATCGGTTTATGGATGGACATCGCGGGGATTTCGACCCATTCGCCGTTTTCCCAATAGCGGCCCGGCTGGGTGATCTCGCGGATGTTGATTTCAGGGTTGAAGTTCGTCGCGAATGCCTTGCCGTGATCGCCCGCGTTACAATCGATGATGTCCAGGTAATGCATTTCGTCGAAATGGTGCTTGGCGGCGTAGGCGGTGAAGACTTGTGTAGCGCCCGGGTCGAAACCACAGCCGAGGACGGCCATCAGACCCGCCTCTTTGAAGCGTTCCTGGTAAGCCCATTGCCAGCTGTATTCGAATTTCGCAACGTCTTTCGGTTCGTAATTGGCGGTATCCAGGTAATGCACGCCGGTTTCCAGGCAGGCCTCCATGATCGTCAGATCCTGGTAAGGCAGCGCCACATTGATAAGCACTTTGGGCTGGAAACGCTTGATAAGCAACACCGTTTCGGCCACGATATCGGCATCCACCTGTGCGGTCTGGATGGTTACCCCGTGCATTTCCTTGATTTCGGCTGCTATTTTATCACATTTCGCCTTGGTGCGGCTGGCGAGCATTATTTCGGTGAAAACATTGCTGTTCAATGCGCATTTGTGTGCCACGACACTACCGACACCGCCTGCGCCAATGATAAGAACCTTGGACATTTTAATAGTTTTAAATTTCCGGCAAAGATAGGACGGCCGGTCAATTTTTCAATTTAAATTTCCGTTAACCACCTTCATCACTTTGCCCTGGCCGTAATTCAGATAGTACACTTCCCCGCTGATATCCTGCCCGAAAGACGAGATATTTCCCTTGCCTTCCATGATCAGCGTGTTGCTTTTGCGGGTGTCGCCGTCGAGTTCGAGTGCCCAGATACGCCCGCTGATGTAATCGCCGTAAATGTACTTGCCCGCCAGTGCCGGAATGGCTGCTCCGCGATATACATAACCACCGGTAATAGAGCGGTCGCCATCATTCTGATCGTAGTCGTGTACGGGGTCGATAAGCCCCTCGGCATTGCAGTTGGAAGACGGGTTGTAGCAATCGACGCCTTCTTTCATGCGCCAGCCGTAGTTACCACCTTTGACGATGATGTCGATCTCTTCCCGCTCATTCTGACCTACATCGCCTGCGAAGAGCTTATCGCCACCCATGTCGAAACTAATACGCCAGGGGTTACGAAGGCCGTAAGCATAGATTTCGGGTAGATTGCCCGTAGTGCCGGCCACGAACGGGTTGTCGGCCGGGATGCTGTAATTACCTTTTGCCTTTCCGTTCACATCTACGCGCAGTATTTTGCCCAGGTAACTTTTCAGGTTCTGTGCATTGTTCTGCGGATCGCCACCGCTACCGCCATCGCCGGTGGCAATGTAGAGGTATCCGTCCCTGCCAAACTGCATAGAGCCGCCATTGTGATTATCGTAAGGTTGGTTGAACGTGAATAAAACAGCTTCGCTATTCGGATCGGCCTGCGTGGGACTGGTGGCTTTGTAACGCGCTATGACGGTTTTCAAAGGTGTACCGGAAGTGTAATTGACGAAGAAGTAGCCATTGGTTTTGAAGTCCGGGTGAAATGCCAGGCCTAGTAAACCACGCTCACCACCCGATCGTACCTTGCTATTAATATCCAGAAAAGTGGCGCTGGAAGAGACATTTTCAGCATTGGAAAACACTTTGATCACGCCACCTTGCTCGACGACGAAAAACCGGCTGCTATCACCGGGAGCCTGAACGAGGTCTACCGGCTGGCTGAATGTCAGTGCGGGGAAAACATCTTTGGAATCAATGGTATGCTCCGGAAGTTCAGGGTCATCGGGCGTTTCGGGATCATCGGATTTGCAGGCGAATACCGCAACGGCAAATGCGAGATGAATGAGCGTGAGGCGAAGTATGGCTTTCATGAGGTCGTAGTAGTAAGTTTCTACAACAACGTCATGAAAGCCTGTTTGTTTTTGGAACGGGTTTTAAATCAGGTGTTTCCAGATTACGTCATAGACATCCACCGCTTCCAGTTCCGGCTTTTCAGCAGGCTGGTCGGTGACGATAACCGGGTAATATTCTTTGGGAATGTTAATGCTGCCATGTGAGCCTTTTACCAATGTGGCATCTAATGGGATCACGTCCATCAAGTATCTGAATCCAAGCAGTTTTCGCGCTAACTTGTAGCCCGCCCGCAGCTTAATCAATGGATTTTTCGGGTCCATAAACATCTCCACCGGATCGTAACCCGGCTTACGGTGAATGTCCACCAAATGCGCGTAATCAGGTGCTTTGGCGTCGTCTATCCAGTAATAGTAGGTAAACCAGCTGTCGGGTTTGGCTACAACTACAATGTCGCCGGAGCGTTCATGATCGATGTGATAGTCTTTCTGAGCTGATTTATCGAGTACCAGATCAATGCCGGGCGTCTGCTTCAAGACCTGCATCACCCGCTCTTTCACGGAAGGGTCATTGAGGTAAACATGCGCGATCTGATGATCGGAAACGGCGAATGCTTTGGAAGCACCCGCGTCGAGCAGCTCGTACCAGCGTTCCACGCGCACGGAAATCAGGCCTTCGTTGCGGAGAATGCGGTTGATATGGATCGGGTTATCCACTGCGTTGATACCATATTCCGAAAGCAGGATGATCTTCGAATTGCGCGCTTCGTAGAATTGAATGAGATCTTTGACAACGTTATCGATTTCATTCAGATCCTTGCTGATCTTCGAAAAATCCGGCCCGAATTTTTGCAGACAATAATCCAGATGCGGCAGGTAAATGAGCGTCAGCGTGGGGTTGTGCTTTCTCTCGACCGACATCGAAGCGTCGGCGATCCAGCGGGTGGATTTGATGTTCGCATTCGGTCCCCAGAAATTGAACAGCGGGAACTGGCCGAGTTCGGCTTGCAGTTCGTCGCGCAGCTCGGGCGGATAGGAGTAGCAGTCGGGGGCTTTTACGCCATCGGCATGGTATTGCGGGCGGGGCGTTACTGACCAGTCGGCGGTGGAGTACATATTATACCACCAGAACATCTTCGAAACGGTAAAATTCGGGTCTACTTTCCGTGCATTATCCCAAATCTTGTCGCCCTGCACGAGTTTGTTGGACTGTTTCCAGAATTTGATCTCCGAATCCTCACGATCGTACCAGCCATTGCCTACGATGCCGTTCTCGGCGGGCCACTTGCCGGTCACATAAGTGCTTTGGGAAGTAGTAGTAACGGCCGGAAGCACCGGTTTAATGGGCGTCAAATGGCGTTTTTTGACATAAGCATCCAGAAACGGCGTATGCTCGCCGATCAGGTTGGCGCTTAGGCCTACAATATCTATAACTACGGTTTTATTCATAATTCAAAACTTTCTTCACCCATTCTAGCTCGCGCACGATGGATTCGCCGATCGGTTTTTGCATGTCTTCCGGCAATACTCCCCAGGTATAGGTTTCCACTTCCAGATAGGCCGAGAATGGGTTCTCTTTTTGCAATGCCAATGTTTGGACAATATCCCCCTGGGTAGAATCGAGCACGCCGTAGGTATTCACAAACAGCGGAACGTGGAAATGCACGCGCCATTCTTCGTGGGTTTCGTCCCAGTCGGTCAATGCTTCCCGTAAATCAGGATAATGCGTAAAATGGCCGTCGTTGTGGCGGACTACCACCTGGTGCAGGTACACCGGCTCGTCGAAGGTTTCGATAGCCTTGCGTTTTACCTCTTTTTCACTCGTATAATTCACTTTCAAAGCCGAACTTATCTGAATGCGGCCGACCTGAATGCCATATTCATTGAGCGAATCGAGAATATCTTCCGGTTTTTCGAAACCAACCGCGGCATGGCAAATGTCGTAGCACAGCTGGATGTGTTTCAAAATCAGCGATTGCGCGGCTTCGCCGTCGATACCGTATTTTTCTACCAAATAAATAGTGCCTTTCGGAAGCAGCACATTAGTATACCACGTCACGAAATCTTCGGTATTGTCGAGAATACCGTCGGGCTCGGGCTCGATGTCCAGATGCAGGAATTTGCCGGTTTCCTTTTCGATGCGGATCAGTTCGTCGAGCAGTTCCAGGATGTGATCGGTGGCCTTTTCGGTGGCCTGTTGCTTTTCAGCCTCGGTTTTCCACCAAAGCCGGTAGGACAATGGGGGCGTAGACACGCCACCGTGCATATCGGCGGGCAGCAATGCGGCCAGGATGTTGAAAAGGCGTTTGGTGTATGCGAGGCGGTCGGCGGTGGTCCAGTCGGGTGTATGCACGTCGTCCTTCACGCGGGTGTTGTGGAAACCGCCGTAAGGGAAGCCGTTGATCACGAATACATAAATACCATGTCCGGCAAGCCACGTTTTGAATTCCCGCAAAACCTCCGGTTTGCTGAGTTCTATAGACGCTTCATTTGCTACTCGCAGGCCCAGCCCGAAAGGCTTGCCGGGCGCGAGCTGCTCGCGGATGTAAGGAATGCTCTCGCGCAGCGACCGGAAATGGTCTTCCCATTTCTCGCCGGGATGTATATTGCTGCAATAGGTAAGGTGTCCGTAAGGCGTGATCATGCGGGAATAATTTTGGAACTTTCGAGGTGATCTACCGACTGTGCGATGACGTCGGCATCGAGTTCATGTACTTCCACTCCTTTTCCGATCTTTTCAAGCAGCATGATCGTGAGCCTGCCGCCGAGGTGCTCGCGGAACTCCTGCAAGCCGTTGCGCAGGTTGATTTTATCGTTTTCGGCCAGTTTGGGATGATATAGTTCAAACCCGACTTTGGCTAGCACATCCAGAATACGGTTCAGGTCGCTTTCGGCCAGCATGCCGATTTTATGGGCATACACACAATCCAATGCAATGCCGATAGCCACCGCTTCGCCGTGACGGACCTGGAAATTCGTCAGGAATTCGAGCTTATGCGCGGCCCAGTGACCGAAATCGAGTGGGCGCGAGGAGCCGAATTCGAACGGGTCGCCGCCGGCAATGTGGTCGGTGTGCATTTCCGCGCACCGGTGAATGAGGTAAGCCATCGCTTCTTCATCGCGGTTGGCAATGGCAGAGGCGTGCTCCTCGATCCATTCAAAGAAAGTAACGTCTTTGATCAATGCCACCTTAATCGCTTCCGCGACGCCTCCCCGCCAGTCGCGGTCGTCGAGCGTGCGCAGGCAAGTGAGATCGTTGAAAACGGCCACAGGCGGCGCGAACGTGCCGAGGAAGTTCTTTTTGCCGTGGAAATTGATGCTGTTTTTAACGCCGACACCCGAGTCGTTCTGGGCCAAAACCGTCGTCGGGATGCGGATCAGCTTGATGCCCCGGTGCGAAACAGCGGCCGCATAACCCACAAGGTCGAGTACGGCGCCACCGCCGATCCCGATCACGAACGAATGGCGGTCGATACCGAATACATCGACGGCTTCCACCAGCTTATCGAACTGCGACGGATCATTTTTGCAGGCCTCTCCGCCCGGTACCGAAATGATTTCGGGCGCGAGCTGGATATGTTGCACATTTTGTGCGAAATAGGCGCGGATATTGTTTTTTAAATCCGGCTGTGTCTGTTCAAACCCCTCGTCCACGATCACAAGGGCCTTGCGTTGAAAGCCCTGCTCGGTATATTCTTGAAAAAAGTCTTTCAGTAGCGGGTTATGGGCGTCAAAAAGGTGTTGGGTGAAGAATACGGCATAATTGTATTCCACCTGGAAACGTTGTTTTATGGTTTGCATTGAATCTGGCATTACACGCAAAATGGGTATTTAACATTAAAACGTTTGAAAGCACTATCCGTTCAAACGCAGCTCGAAATCATTGATATAAAGACTAAAATTAACAGGTTTTCCCCGTCACATCATCGTCCGATTAATTTAACTGACCGCCTTCCTCTCTTCTCCCTCTTTAAACTAAGTAACGGCAAATGCCTTTGCTAAATACATGGAAAGCGGCAGCAATGCCAGCACCGCAAGTGCAATCGGCAGCAGCCCGAAAGCTGCGCACCACGAAGCATTCATGACGATCAGGGAGATAACCCCGGCTTTCACCGCCTTGCCGATCAGCGGCCCCACGGGATTCTGCATGGCATTCCAGAGCGGCCGGAAAATGAACCAGGCGTGCAGCAATACAAATGGAACAGTGAACAAAAGATTACCCTTCCCCTGTGCGATGGTTAGTTGCGCCGCAAGCACGGCCAGGTAAAGAAACGCCGCGATGTATAGTGTGCGCTTCTTCCCGCCATGTACTTCGTCCTGACTGATCAGCGTAATCGCGCCGATGTACATGATCGGGAAAATAGCGATGAATGCCCATTGCTGGAACGACTCGGGCAAAACGCTCATGCCGAGGATGAGGTTACCGCCCCGGCACATGCCCATCACGAGCGGGCCGAAAAAAACATGATGTTTGGCCAAACGGTTATACAAAATAGTAAGCATCGCGATCACGACCGCGATCATCCCGCTTTGCATACGGAATGCGCCAGCGGCAACAATGCCGAGGAGCAATAGTGAAATGCCCATCGCAGCAGCTTGTGCAAGCGGTACCTTTCCGCTGGGAATAGGCCGCTCGGGTCGTTCGACGGCGTCGAGTTTCGCGTCGAAAACGTCGTTCATCACCACGCCGCCGCCGTAAAGGCCAAGCGTGGAAAGCACCAGCAGCGTGGGCGAGAAATCGGAGAAAGTAAACTGCGCGATCGCCATACCGGCCAGGATGTCGGCGATGGCGGTTACCAGGTTGGCCGGGCGGGTCAGTTGTAAATAAGGTTTGAGAGCGGCCACTTTAATTGATCACTAAAAAGTCCTTCACCGGAGCAGGCTGCTGGCCGCCTCTGAGAATGCTGTTACCATGGAATTTTTCCGATTGGTCCACCGCGTACCCCGATTCGAAATCGGCCACGTCGATCTGCCCGCTTTTACCGAATGCGTCGATCGCATTCTGGTAAGTCACAAGCCGGATCGTTTCGTCGGGAATGCCGCGCATCTTCATCAATGCGGCCGTTTTCGGGATCGCCAGCGGATCGGAAATGCCCCAGTCGGCGGCGGAATTGATCATAATGCGCTCGGGGCCGTACTGTTCCACTACTTTTACCATCCTTTCATTACCCATTTTGGTAAAAGGATAAATAGTAAATGCCGCCCAGAAGCCCTGGTCGAGCACACTTTTCACGGTTTCTTCATTATTATGGTCCACAATCACCCACGACGGGTCGATGCCGTGTTCCAATGCGATGGCCATGCTGCGCTCGGTACCTTTCTTTTTGTCGCGGTGCGGGGTGTGGATCTGCACGGGCAGTTTCGCCTCTTTCGCTAGTTCGAGTTGCAGGCGATAATATTTTTCCTCGGCGGGTGTCTGGTCGTCGAAACCGATTTCTCCTACACCCACGACGCCCTCTTTATAAATGTACAGCGGAAGGATTTCCATGACCTGCTCCGCCAACGGCTCATTGTTGGCCTCGCGGGAATTCAGGCCCATGGTGCAATAATGCTTTATCCCGAACTGCGAGGAGCGGAAGCGTTCCCAGCCTACGAGGCTGCTGTAATAATCCTTGAATGTCGATAATCCCGTCCGTGGTTGCCCTACCCAGAATGCGGGCTCGATCAGCGCGACGATACCGGCCTGGTTCATAGCCTGGTAGTCGTCCGTGGTGCGGGACACCATGTGGATATGCGGGTCGAAAAAGCGCATTCCTTTGATGAGGTCCTTGTAGTCGTTCCAGGCGATGTCGCGGTGTGCGGGGGCCTGGCTGGCTTCTTCGCTATCTTCGAAATGCGAAGGGTTAGGGGTTATTTCTGTATGATTAGCGCACATAATGTCAGTGTTCGAGGTCGGCCCAGGTCAATGCGCCGGATTTTACGGATTTTTCCAGATCGGTATATTTTGCCAGAAGGTACTGGGCAGCCGGAAGGGGCGCTTCGCTGCATGCTAGAGCGGCCGCTTTACGGTCTTCTTCTTTTTCCGAATCAAATAAATGCTGCATATCGGCCAGGAGCGTCTGGTTCAGGTACTTTCCCGTGAGCCTCCACACCTGTGCGGGCACACCACGCCCCGCCGCCCAACGCTCATGCGCAAAGTCGGAAAGCGTCATTGCCAGCTTCTCGTTCGAGCGGTTTTCCAGGCCTTCAATCAAATGAATAGGCTTGTCGTTGAATATCGTTTTGAGTACCAGCTGGTTCCAGGCCAGTTCGCTGAAATATTTTTCCGGGTAGGGATTGTGCAATGCAATCGCATCGAATACAAATCCCATATTCGAGCGCACCGCGTCCGTCGCACGGAAAAGCCACTGGTCGGGGTAGGATAGCAGCGGCAATGCCGAATACAGCGCCACCAGCTCGTTCATTTCTGCCGTATCGAAGAGTGTTTCGATGTTTTTGACATATTCCTCCTTATCCGAAGGATCGAGTTGTGTGAGCAGCCATACACGGGCGAGCCGCACGAGCGACCAGCCGTCGACCGAAAAACCCGGTATTTCGAAGTTCAGCGCGGCCTTTTCTCCATCGGAGGTGTGGATGATTTTTTTGGAAAGAAACCTGGGAGCTGCCACGAAGGCGGTCATGAGTTCAATCGGCGTGGCGACGCCCGGCGTGGCGACGCCCGGCATGGCGACGCCCGGCATGGATACGCCTTTCTGCTGCAACCATTCGGCCTCTGTTACCGAAGTGTTGGAAGCGATGATCTCCCAAATCTTTTGTTTAATGATGTCGGACATAACTGTTGTCTGTGATTCATTTACCGTTTGCACGGTATAAATCTGTTGAGGACGCTGGGTTATTGCTATAATGCCTGTTTGCCGGTATAAAGTTTCCGACCGGCCATTTATAACGTATCAAAGCCATTTTTTGGCTCATTTTCGGGTATGATGGATATCAGTTTTAATAAAAAACTAATGCTATTTGTAACTGATGGTTAGAAATCGAATTCGAGGATATCGGCGTCGTTGAGCAGGTGGTGTGTGAGTTTTTCGTGCTTTCTTTCGGAACCCTGCAAGGTCCAGTTCCCGGTAATATGCGTACCGATCCGGCTTTGCTCGCCTCGCAGGATTTTCAGGTCGTACTCCCTGAAGAGGTTTTCGTACATTTTCAAAGTCCTTCGCTGGTAGACGCACATGATACGGTAATTGCGGATCTGACTTTTGCGTCGGATGAACTTCTGCACCGGCGCCAGGATCACCAGCGTCATCCCTGAAATCACGAAACAAACGATCGTCACCTCATAAAACCCCGCCCCGATGCCCATGCCTACGGCTGCGGTCACCCACACGATCGCCGCCGTCGTAATCCCGACCACCCGGTTATTTTCCCGGAAAATGATCCCGGCACCGATGAAACCGATGCCCGTTACGATATTAGCCGCAATCCGTCCTGCGTCCGAGCTGATTTTGATCGACAGGATCGTAAACAGCGTCGAGCCCATTGCAATCAATATCAGCGTCCGTAACCCGGCCGATTTGCTGCGATACTCGCGTTCCGCGCCTATGATCGCGCCGAGGACGAAAGAAATGAGGAGTTTGTAGATGTCTTCGGGCAGTATTTCCATTTAATGTATTTTGTATTCATAATAAAGCCGGCAGATGAAGAATCTCCCGGCTTTGTAATGGTTTGATGTTATGGATCAGGCTGCCGAGCGTACCTGTACCCAGTCTATAATTATTTCAGCTCGTTGAAAGCCAACTTTTATAACCTCGGCGTCTCCAACCCCGTCGTACGCCATCACGAGGTGTAGTAGTTCATAGACGGATACGAACGTGTGCAACATTTTCTTATCCTGTTGCGCCAAATTAGACTTATACCAGTCAACATCCTTTCGGTCTTTCGTTTTCTTGCCGAAATAATGGTCCAATGCAAACAGCACCCCGGAATAAGCAGTATGCCCGGCCATTTTTACGTACTTGGAACCCTGATAAAAGCCATCTTCTTTAGCACCTTTTTCGCGGAGGATTTCCTTTGCATTGCTCAGATATCGCTTGGCTTCTTTGACGGCTTCCTGTGTGGAGAGTTCTTGTTTCTTTGTCATAGCGTATGTTTTATATGTGTTTTTAATGCTGTTACCTCCCTACGGGATTTTCAATTTGAACGGTTTCTGTCTGTGCTATTCTTCCACGAGCAAATCGCGCTGGCGATGCGACATAGTACCAACGACAATCCCCCCTATGAGATGAATGCCGGAGGTATATAACAGCGATAATCTCAGGCTGCGGCTGTTCGCGTTTCGACCCAGTCGATAATGCGCTCGGCTTCCCTGAATCCGAGCTTAGCCAAATCGGCGCTTTGTGCCCCGTCGTAAGCCATATCCAGGTGCAGGACCTGATATGCGGTCAGGAATGAATTTAATACTTTTTTGTCCTGTTCGGAAAGGTTTTGTTTGTACCAGTCCACATCCCTGCGGCCCTTTGCCTTTTTGCCTAAATAGCGGTCCAGTGCGAATAGTATGCCAGTGTAGGCCGTGTGTCCCGCCATCTTCACGTATCTGGCATCCTGATAATAGCCGTCTTCTTTCCTCGCCTTTTCGCGGAGGATTTCCTTTGCATTGTCAAGATAGCGTTTTGCTTCCCGGACAGATTCTTCGATGGAGAGTTCTTCTTTTTTCGCCATAAATAAGTGCATGTAATTTGATGAATAACAAGAGTACCCAACAAATTTACAAAGAATCACTTAGCATTCATCCATTCCTCGATCTCCTCCGCTTCCAGCGGAATATTGGCCATCAGGTCCACATTCCCGTTTTCGGTGATGACAATATCATTTTCAAGACGAATGCCCAGTCCCTCCTCGCGAATGTAAATGCCCGGCTCGCAGGTGAATACCATGCCGGCTTCGAAGCGGCGGTATTTGTTACCTACGTCGTGGATGTCGAGGCCGAGGAAGTGGGAGGTGCCGTGCGGGAAGTATTTTTTATAGGCAGGCCAGTCGGGGTCCTGTTTTTCAATATCTTCTTTCGTAATCAAGCCCAGCCCGATGAGCTCGCTTTCCATAATGCGGCCGATTTCCTGGTGGTATTCGTCCCAGATATTGCCCGGTACGAGCAGACCTTTCGCGGCTTTGAAAACGCGGAGGACCGCATCGTACACATCCCGCTGGCGTTTCGTGAAGCGACCATTTACGGGAATGCTGCGGGTGAGGTCGGCACCGTAATTGGCATACTCGGCCGCCACATCCAGCAAAAGAATGTCGCCGTCTTTACAAACCTGGTCGTTTTGAATGTAATGCAGCACGCAGGCGTTCGCTCCAGACGCGATGATGGGCTGATAGGAAAAGCCCTTGGAGCGGTTGCGGACAAACTCGTGCAGCAATTCGGCTTCAATTTCGAATTCGTGAACGCCTGGTTTAACAAACTTTAAAACGCGTTCGAAACCCTGCTTCGTAATGTCGCAGGCCCTTTGGAGCAATGCGATTTCTTCCGGCTGCTTTACGGCGCGCAACTCGTGCATGAGCGGAGCCAGGCGCAGGAGGGGGTGCAGCGGGTAACGGTTTTTAAAATCCTGAATGAAACGGGCGTCCCGCGACTGCACGTGCGAGTCGTTGCGGGTGTGCTCGTTGGTATTCAAATACACATATTCCGCCTCGAAAACGATGTTCCCGAACACAGTTTCGAACTGATGAGTCCAGTAAATGCTCTGAATGCCGGTGGCGGCGCGGGCTTGTTCCTTAGTCAGTTTCTCGCCTTCCCAGATGGCGATGGTTTCGTTGGTTTCGCGGAGGAAAAGGACTTCGCGGAACTTCGGGTCGGGGTGGTCGGAGAAGATGAGCAGGATGGTTTCCTCCTGATCGACACCGGTTAAGTAAAATAAGTCACTGTTTTGTTTGAAACCCATCGTGCCGTCCGCATTGGTTGGCATAATGTCGTTTGCATTCAATATGGCAAGTGATTTCGGTTTGAGTAAAGTCGTTAAACGCCGTCTGTTTTCGATGAATAGCTTTTGGTCGATGGGGGAATATCGCATGTCTGTATTTTTTCGGCCCGGGTAATTTAATTTGTAAATTTACGTTTATCTTGTTCAAAAATTCTAAACATCTGCGGCGTTGGAGATACGTTAGAGCCGCATTGAAAGTGTTTTTGTTATACCAAATTGATTAAGAATACCTAACTGATGCCGTTGATGAAAAGACTGCTTTTGCTTGCGTTTGTATTTGTGCCGTTGGTATTGTCAGCAAGCCCCAAGTATTGGATTTATCTGAAAAATAAAGACCTGACCGCCAGCCCCGCGGTATCGCCGCTGACCCGGGAAAATCGCCAGAAACTTGGTCTGGCGCTTTCGGATGAAACCGATTTGCCGGTAAAAAAAGAATACGAGCAGGCATTGCGAGAGCATTCGGTCCATATAATCAACCGTTCTAAATGGCTTAATGCGGTGTCGGCAAACCTGACGAGCGAACAGGCTATGAAAGTACGTGAGCTCGATTTCGTGGCGGATGTGGTGATGATCGATCCGGGCTTCTATATCGCCAGGACGCAACCGATCGAAAAGGCCCAGATGGCGCCCGTGATGTCGCAGGTGCAGGCCAATGCGTTTTTGAAAGAAAACATTACGGCCAAGGATGTAACGATCGGTGTGATCGACGCGGGTTTCTATGGTGCGGATTCTTCCCTTTCGCTTTCACAGGTTTTTTCCAACAAAAGAATATTAGGCATTCGGGATTACGTAAAACCGGGGCGTCCGGGCGATCTGCTTTTCAGCACGGCAGAGTCATTTTCCGACATGCATGGCACGGAAGTACTCGCCGCCATCGCAGGTATCGACTACCAGGATCAGATTCAGTACGGCATGGCCACCAATGCGAAGTTCTACCTCGCCCGCACCGACTACTCCATGCGAGAATACCGGGGTGAAGAGGACAACTGGATCGCGGCCATGGAGTGGATGGATAGCCTCGGCGTCCGGCTGATCAATACCTCGCTGGGTTATGCCAAAGGTTTCTCCGACCCGAAGGAAAACTATCAGCCCTCGCAAATGGACGGTAAAACCAGCGCTATCAGCAAAGCGGCGCAGATTGCTGCCGATAAGAAGGGTATTATGATTATCGTTTCCGCAGGAAATGAAGGTGACGACAAAAGCTGGGGGATTGTTTCGGCCCCTGCCGATGCCAAGGGCGTACTTTCGGTAGGCGCTACCAACGGCAAACTTTGGAACCGCATTGGTTACAGCAGCGTAGGGCCGGAGTTTTTGTCGTACGTAAAGCCGAACGTTTCTTGCTTCTCCCTGTACGGAACGTCACTTTCCGCGCCGGTGATCACCGGTTTTGCAGCGTGCCTGTTGCAGGCCAATCCACAACTTTCGAACAAAGAACTGATTTCGCTGATCGAAAAATCGTCGCATTTGTATCCTTACGGTAATAACTACGTAGGCTACGGCGTGCCGCAGGCTTCCCGTGCGCTCGCGCTGGCAAAGGCGCCTTATTTGCCCAACAACTCCAAGCTGATTACCGCCAAAGGCCGTAACTGCGAGGTTGATGTGACGAGCCAGGATTTAATGGTCGCTATTTATCGCAAGAAGAACGAAAAAGACGTGATTGCCCAGCAGGTGGCGAAGGTTCAAAACGGTAAGGTTTCGCTTAAACGACAGAATAACGAGAAGTTCACCACCATCGATTTGCGCGACTATGTGATTGAGGTGGAATGGAACTGACCGGTTCCATTAAGGTGACCGCCGGAGCCTTGCTTCTTCGAGATCGAGTTCATGTTCCTTGGTCTTGATCAACTCGTTGGAGCAAGCTCTTTCCTGTCTTAGTTTGACAATTTCCTCGCGCTTTACGTCGATAATTTCAAGAAGCATCTTCCGGTATTTCCGTACGTGGCCGATGGACGCATTGTCCTCGGAATGCAATAGCTTGTAATCGGCCATTTCGATGATTTTTTCATAACGTTCTTTCAATAACCGGAATGGTTCGAAATCCTGGATTTCTCCGTCGTAATTGGATTTCATGTAGTCGAGGCTGATAGTAGCCAGGCGTGAGTTCAACATCGCGTTTTCCCGTTCCAGGTTATCGTCGTCGTCTTCAATTTTCAACCATTTGATTAAATACGGCAAACTGAGCCCCTGGAAAACCAATGTAAACAGGATCACCACGAAGGTGATAAACAAGAACAGGTCCCGGTGGGGAAATGCGTTTCCATTGATCGTCAGCGGAATAGCTAATGCCGATGCGAGCGAAACCACGCCGCGCATTCCGCTCCATGCCACGATAAAGACCGTCTGCCAGCTGGGGCGCGCCTCCTTTTTACGGACTGATTCGGAAAGCATTCTCGGAAGATATGTGCCGGGAAAAACCCAGATAATGCGGATTAAAATAGTAACGATACTGATGACGACGGCATAGGAAATGACCTCCGTCATGGTATAGTCGTCGAGCCCGGTCATTACTTCGGGTAATTGTAAACCTATCAAAATGAATACAATGCCGTTCAGCAGGAAAACGACAGTTTGCCAGACGTAGTTGGTTTGCATTCTCGACTGATAAGTGAACAGCTCATGTGCACGGAAGCTCAAAAACAGTCCGCCACTCACCACCGCCAGAACCCCGGAATAATGGAAATGCTCGGCGGTAATGTACATCAGGTACGGGGAGATGAACGTAAGCGCGGTATCGATGCTGGGCGTGGTCGGGAAAAAACGGTGTACCACATACAATACATGGGCGATCGCGAGGCCTATGACAATGCCCATTGCCGCCACCATCAGAAAATCGGCACCGGCTTTCCAGAGTATGAAATTGCCGGTCTCAATGGTTGCCAGCGCCACACGGAATACGATCAGCGAGGAAGCGTCGTTCACCAGACTCTCGCCTTCCAGGATCGTCACTACCCGTTTGGGGACTTTCAACCCGTGCAAAACCGAAGTCGCGGCCACGGCATCGGGCGGTGAAATAATGCCGCCGAGCACGAAACCCATCGCCAGCGTAAAACCCGGAATGAGCGCATGGGTAATGTAAGCGACAGCGGTGGCGGTGAAAACGACGAGCCCGATGGACAGCAGCCCGATTGCCCGGCGCGATGCCCAGAAATCCTTCCAGGAGGTGTTCCAGGCGGCTTCGTAAAGCAATGGAGGCAGGAAAATCAGAAATACCCAGTCGGGTTCGAGCTGCAAGTGGGGTATGCCGGGTATGAAGCTGATGAGGAGGCCGGCGATTACCAGAAAGATAGGGTAGGAAATGCCGATCTTTTCACTCAGCATCGTGAGCATCGAAACCACGAAAAGGAGCGATATGATGAGCAGTAAATTTTCAAGGATCATGTGCAGAAAACAGAAGTTCGGGGATATAAAAATATATAAATTGTAAAATTAACATGTAAAAACTTTTGCGTGTGGTCGAGCACGCAAATGGAAATTTTGGCATATATTAGCAGGAAAAATTCCGGTTTTGCATTATCTTTAATGCCTCCAAGATCCTGGACCACTGGCATTAACAGTAAATAAATCAACAAAAAACAGTCATTCCATCACCTAATCCTTAATTGCAATGAGTACTTCTCGGAGAGATGTTTTGAAAATGGCGGGGGTTGCACTGGCTGGTAGCGCGCTACCTACCTTCGCGATCCTGAACCCCAACCGCGCCTTCGCGGGCGTGAACGCCGATACCCTGAAAGTAGGGTTGATCGGTTGCGGCGGACGTGGTTCCGGTGCGGCCAACCAGGCTTTGAAGGCCGATCCTAACGTGGTGCTTTGGGCTATGGGCGACATTTTCAAGGACAAAATGGACGCGTCGCTCGAAAACCTTACCAAAGTGCACGGTCCGAAAGTGAAAGTGGATGAAGGACGTAAATTCATTGGCTTCGACGCTTACAAAAAAGTGTTGGATTCAGGTGTGGATGTGGTATTGCTCGCTACGCCTCCTCACTTCCGTCCCGAACACCTTACTGCCGCTATCAATGCAGGCAAACACGTTTTCTGCGAAAAACCGGTGGCGGTCGACGCTCCCGGCGTTCGCAAGGTGCTGGACGCGGCGAAGCTGGCAAAACAAAAGAACGTATCCCTGATGTCTGGCTTCTGCTGGCGCTATCACGAGCCGAAACGTGCAAGTTTCGCACGTATCCTCGACGGTGCGGTGGGCGACATTACGGCTATTTATAACACTTACGATACCGGTACGTTGTGGTCGTTCCCTCGCGTGGCCGGCTGGACAGACGCCGAATACGTGCTTCGTAACTGGACTTACTATACCTGGCTCGCGGGTGACCACATCGTGGAACAAGCCGTACACAGTATCGACATGATGGCATGGGCAATGGGTGGCAAGCTGCCGGTTTCGGCGGTTGGTACAGGCGGTCGTCAGGTTCGTACCGATTCGTTGTTCGGTAACATCTTCGACCACTTCTCGGTCGTTTACGACTACGACAACGGCGTGAAAGGTTTCCACCATTCACGGCAGCAGGCCAACTGCGAAAATAGCTACCTGGTGCAGACATTAGGTACCAAAGGAAGCGCAATGGTGAACTGCGCACGCAACGTACACGAAATTACCGGCGCCAACCCATGGAAATACGACGGCCCGCAAAACGATATGTACCAGACAGAACATAACGAGCTGTTTGCGTCGATCCGCAGCGGCAAGCTCATCAACGACGGCGAGTTCATGGCACACAGCACATTAACGGCCATCATGGGTAGAATGGCAGCCTATACGGGCAAACGCATTACCTGGGAAGATGCCCTGAACTCCACAGAAAAGCTGGGACCTGATACTTACAGCTTCGATATGAAACCACCGGTTGTAGAGGTGGCCAAACCAGGTATCACTGCATTCTCCTGATACCCTATGCAAAGAAGAGATTTTCTGAAAAACACCGCCATGGCAGCATCTGCCGTGGCGGTGGGCTCTTCTGTCGTGTCTGCGGCAGAAGCGTCGGCAGCTAAGCCTGCGGCGTCAGCCGCACGCCCGATGGTGAAGAAAAGCCTTAAATGGGGTATGGTGAAAGAGGATTTGTCGATTATGGACAAATTCAAATTGCTGAAAGACCTGGGCTACGATGGTGTGGAACTCGACTCGCCCGATAAGCTGGACATGAAGGAAGTACTGGCGGCGCGCGACAAGACCGGTCTGGAATTACCAGGCACCGTCAATTCCATGCACTGGAAGCTCCCGTTGTCCGATCCGGACCCCAAGAAGCGCGAGGAATGCGTCAAATCCATTGAAAAGGCGTTGCACGACACCAAGCAATACGGCGGGACTACCGTACTCGTAGTGCCCGGCGTCGTGAATGCGAACGTGACCTACGCGGAAGCGTACGAGCGCTCGCAGGCGGAAATCCGCAAACTGCTGCCTGTTTGTGAAAAAACGGGTGTCAAAATCGCATTCGAGAACGTTTGGAACCAGTTTTTGCTCAGCCCGCTGGAAGCAGCCCGTTATGTGGATGAATTCAAGCATCCGATGGTAGGCTGGTATTTCGACGTCGGCAATGTGCTGCGTTACAGCTGGCCGGTTTCCTGGATCGAGGCATTGAACAAGCGCATTCTCAAACTGGATCTGAAAGAATTCAGCTTCAAAAAACAGAACGAACTCGGCCTTTGGAAAGGTTTCGATGTGGAGTTTATGGAAGGCGACTGCAACTGGGCCGAAGTGAACAAGGCATTGCAGAAAATCGGCTACTCTGGTTGGGCTTCGGCAGAGGTTTCCGGCGGCGACCGCAAACGTTTATTGACCATCCGTGAGAAAATGGACCTGGTTTTTAATGCTTAATTACGCTTCTTACAAATTCGAATACAGCCCGGTTATCCGGGCTTTTTTTTGTGCCTTGCTTGTAGTATAGAAATGTGGTTGAAAATTTTCAACTTGCGGTTATATCAACACACTATATAATATGCATTACGAATTCATATCCTCCCTGAGGTGAAGTCCTGTCAGTTGAAGATCAGACCAGGATTCTGTTTCAACAACAGCTTAAAATCGTAAAAATACCGAAAGGGCGGGTGCTGCTCTCGGACGGTGAAGTGTGTGACAAGCTCTGGTATTTGCAATCGGGGCTGGTGCGCGGTTATCATCTCGTAGCGGATGGCGAGGGCAATTTCCGCGACGTTACCGACTGGTTTGCCAGCGAACATGATTTTTTCCACGCTGCCGACAGCTTCGTGAAACAGCTCCCTTCCCGCGAATGCATCGAAACACTGGAACCTTCCGTGCTCATTTACATCACCAGAGCAGATCTTTACCAGCTTTACGCCGATCGTCCCGAAGCCTGTTGCATTGGTCGAATTACCTATCCTCCCGGCTGGACGCTTTCGGGAAGCGGGAATATCGTTACCCTTACGCCGAATGCCGGTTCTGGTGGTGTTATTAAAGTCACAACTTCGAGAAATGATGTGCCTGGCCTGACAACATCTTCACAGTTAATTATCACAAGACCTGTTCCGACTAAACCCGTCATTAATTCGCCTGACTTTTTACTTTGTAATCCCCAGACAATCACAGCAACGGCCAGCAATGCGACAAGCTATAATTGGGTAACTACTGGTGGCATCACCGCCAATTCACCCGGAAACACCAATTCTGCGCAGATAACCGGCGTTTCTGACGGCACCGTGAAAGTATCGGCCACCTCGTCGGTTTGCGGGGTTACATCAGCATTCAGCAATCCCATCAACGTCAAAAGAAGTGCCCCAGCACCCGCTGCTTTATCGGTTACGGGAAACGGCGGAGGGACACCGGATTTCATGTGCAATGGGGCGGGCGTAATGCTCAGCGCTTACACCAGTGAACCGGGAACGACCTTCGGTGCCTGAACGACTTCCAATCCGGCTAATAGTTTTTTGAATTACAGCGGCGGATCGGCCTACTTCAATTCCTACATTAATAATTGTTATGGAATCGATATAACAGTGAGCAACTGTTTCGGGTCGGTGCAGAAAGGGATTACAATTTGTGTCGACAATTGCGCAAAAGGAACACCTATTTACAAGATATTTCCCAATCCGGCGAAAGATCAGGTGAAGATTCAATTTGAAGACGTTCACGCGATAGAGCAGCTACCACAAATCGTCAGATTGTTTAGCGAAGCGGGTGCGAAGGAGGTTAGGGAAATCCAGGCAACCGAACAATATGCAACAGCCACTTTTGAGCAAGACAGGGCCATCACAGTGCCAGTTAGCGACCTGCCGAGGGGAACTTACTATTTAATGCTCGTCAATCGCGACGGCTCGTCGGAAAATGTACGGCTCGTTTTAGAATAGATCAGGCATCTGCCGAAAATTATAATACCCTTCGTTCCTCATTTGTTCAGCTTACCCTCGCTATTTTTATCGGTTCAAATTCTATGATTTAGATGGCATGGAGACGTCCTTTCTTGAAGCTGCATGCGAGAGTGTGAAGTACGACAAAAAATACCATCAGGAAAATTAGTGGTTAATCATCAATGACAGTACCGGCATGCTGGTCGTTTTGGAAAGAGATACAGGGCGTGGAGTTACCACCCGCCTTATGATTAGCAACGTAATGAAAATCTCCGTACAAAAAAAGAGCTTGATACCATCAGATACATTTACCGCCCTAAATTCAATTAGGATGGATTGATTGTCGGCTGCCGGATACTTTGCCCGGCATCCGAAAGTCTCACTTACTCACCTTATACCGCGCCCTCCCGTAATATTTCAAAGTCGAAATCTTCAACTGCTTGTCCTTCAAAGCAATCAGCTTGTACTCCTTAAATTCCCCTTGCTTGTCCAGAAATCCGACGATACAGGATTCCTTCTGAGGGCCTTTGCGGATTTCCACTTTGGGCATGATACCGAAATTAGGGATAGTCAGCGTGTCTTCCGCCTCCTGCACCATGTATTCGATCTTCATCAGGAATTTGAAGGTCTGTTTTGTTTCATACACATCCACGGCCAGGCGCCAGTCGTTGAGCTCGTCCTCGACCTTTTCGCTGTAACTGGCGACAGGGCTTTTTTCGACTTTTTCCCGGGTGAGCGGGATGGTGTCGTTGATGGCTTTGATCGGTTCGTCGCTGTTTGTTGCGGCGGTTTCGTCGTTCTTTTTAGGTTTATTGCAGCACAATACTGCTAAAAGGAGTAAAAAGCTGTAACGCTTCATAGAAAATCGTCGAGGTTTGTTGATAGGGCTACCTGTTTGCAATATACCTTTGTTATTTGCATTAAAAGAAATATTTTACTCAATCCATTATAAACAAATCGTTACTAATCCCGCCTTTTGCCCCTGTAACCCGATATGGCTTTAAATTATATTTTCGTCGCTTTTTTTGTCATCGCTTTCGTGATCGCCCTGCTGCAATTTATCCTCACAGGCGATGTGCTGACGTTCAAAGCCATTACGGAGGGAATGCTGGAAATGGCCAAAGTGGCGGTAATGGACATCGCATTGCCGCTCACGGGCGTTATGGCGTTCTTTTTAGGCATTTTAAATGTGGGCGAAAAAGCCGGCATTATCCACGTAATCGCACGTTTTATCGGCCCGTTTTTCAATAAACTCTTTCCCGAAGTCCCCAGGGATCATCCAGCAAACGGTCAGATGATCATGAACTTCTCAGCCAATTTCCTGGGCCTCGACAATGCGGCGACGCCTTTCGGCTTAAAGGCCATGCAAAGCCTGCAAGAGCTGAACCCCAGCAAGGATACTGCGTCCAACGCGCAGATCATGTTCCTGGTATTGCATACGTCGGGCCTTCAGATCATACCGTTATCGATCATTGCGCAGCGTGCGATCCTGGGCGCCGAAAGCCCGTCCGATGTGTTCATACCATGCGTGGTCGGGACTTACGTAACAACGGTCGTGAGTATGATCATCACGGCTATCTGGCAGAAAATCAATTTGTTTAACAGAACGGTCATGCTCGGCCTTGGAAGCGTTACGGCGATGATCGCGCTGATTTTGTGGTACTTGTCCGGTTTGCCGAAAGAGCAGATAGAGACAATTTCGATTCTGGCCGGTAATTCGGTGCTGCTGTTTGTGATAGCGGCATTTCTGGCTTGGGGAATGTATAAAAAAGTAAATGTGTTCGAAGCGTTCATCGAGGGCGCAAAAGGCGGTTTTACAACTTCGGTGACCATTATCCCTTACCTCGTAGGATTGCTCGTGGCGATCAGCGCCTTCAGAAGCTGTGGCGCTATGGATTACCTGATCGACGGTTTGAAATGGCTTTTCGCGGCAACGGGCGTCAACACCGATTTCACCGACGCGCTTCCGGTGGCTTTGATGAAACCGTTGAGCGGCAGCGGCGCGCGTGCGCTCATGATCGACGCGATGAAGGAATTCGGCCCGGATTCTTTTATCGGCCGGCTTGTTTGCATTTTCCAGGGATCGGCGGATACGACCCTGTATATCGTCGCGCTCTACTTCGGATCGGTAGGCATCAAAAACACGCGGTACGCCATCGTGGCGGGACTGATCGCCGATTTTATAGGCGTGATTGCCGGAATCTGGCTCGGTTACCTGTTTTTCCACTGATTTGAAAGGTGTCCGCCGGAAATCGCCCTTTACCACGGAAATGCAACCGTCCGTACCAAATGGATGGTCGCATTTTGACGTAAGCACTAATATTGATCATCTAACTTTAAACCGCTTATGTTTCCTTTTTTACGCTATTCCGTATTGGTTCTGGCATTGTTTTGTGGAGCGGCAGTCCCTGAAACCGTCCGGGCACAGCAAAATGTAAATCAACCGGCCAACACGTATTCGCTGGAAGACTGCATCCGGATTGCCCTTGAAACAAACCCGCAGATCAAGCAATCCGAAATTACGGTTCAGACAAACGGCAACACCTACGAGCAATCCAAATGGCAGCGGTGGCCGAGTATCAGTTTCAGCGCGAGCCAGGGGTTCCGCTCGGGCCGCAACATCGATCCTTTCACCAACCAGTTCGTTCAGCAAAACGTTAATTCCAACAATTATCAGCTCGGCGGGCAGGTGACGCTTTTCAGTGGCTTTCAGATCAGCAACACGATCAAATTCAACAATGCCAACTACCAGGCAAGCGCCAAAGACCTGGAAGCTACCCGCAACGATATTATGCTCAATGTGGCATTATCCTATTTGCAGGTCATCACCAACGAGGAGCTGATCGAAGTCGCCAGGCGGCAGGTGGATGCATCCCAATTACAGGTCGAGCGCACCGAAAAGCTGGTGCAGGCGGGTACGCTGGCGGAGAGCAATCTGCTCGACCTCAAATCACAACTTGCAAACGACGAGCTTTCTCTGGTGAATGCCCAGAACAATCTGGAAACGGCCAAGCTGAACCTGAAACAATATATGAATATGCCCGGCGGCGAGGCAATCAATGTGGTTAAAATCCCGGTAAAGGATCCGACATTGCAGGCATATGACGCGACTATCCAGGAAATCTACGAAACGGCTTTGAACAACCTGCCGCAGATGAAAGCCGCCAATATGCGGATCGAGGCGTCGAAAATCAATGTGGATCTGGCGAAAGGGGCAGGCATGCCGTCGCTGACGTTGAATGGCGGTATTTATACGGCCTATTCCAGCGCGGCTCCGAAAGAACGCTTCGTGGCCGACGGCTCGGGCAGTACGACTGTGGACGTACCTTCGGCAACGGATTACATCGTATTGGACAACAAGCAGATCCCGATTATGCAGCGTGTTACGGCGCCGAATGGTTCCATTCAAAGTTTCCGCTATTTCAACCAGCTCGATTTTAACCGCAACTCGGCGATCAACCTGAACCTTTCGATCCCTATTTTTAACAATTTCAGGACGAAATACAATGTCGCCAACGCCAAATTACAGCAGAAAACCTACGAATACCAGGCCCAGCAGACACAACTGACCATTCGCAAAAATGTGGAACAGGCTTATATCGACATGACCAACGCCGCCAAGCGTTACTCGGCGACCGCGAACCAGGTGCGGGCGTTGCAGGAAACATTCCGCGTAGCGCAGGTGCGGTTCGACGTGGGGGCCATCAACTCGGTGGAATACAATATCGCCAAAGCCAACCTCGACAGGGCTAACGCTAACCTGGTGCAAACCAAATACGACTATGTATTCAGGACGAAAATCCTGGATTTCTACATGAACCGTCCGCTCTCCGACTTCTAGAATTCTCCTTCGTATCAGTAACCAATCTCAAAAAAACGTAATCAAAAAAATATGGCACGTAAATCTTCGAAACGGATCTGGTGGATAACGGGAGGTGTCGTGGTATTACTCTTCGTTGGTTTGTTTGGAGCAAAGCAGGCCGGTTTGATCGGCAAACCCAAGGCGACCGAAGTGGAATATGCGATTGTCAAAAAATCGGATATCATCGAACGGGTAAGCGCGTCGGGAAAAGTGCAGCCGGAAGTGGAAGTAAAACTCAGCCCGGACGTGTCCGGGGAGATTATCAGTCTGAACGTGGCCGAGGGCGACTCGGTGGTAAAAGGCCAGTTATTGCTGAAAATCCGCCCGGATAACTACGAATCGCTCATGGCCCGTGCGCAGGCGTCGGTGAATTCAAGCAAAGCCAACTATGAGCAAACCAAGGCGATGGTAGCCCAGGCCGAGGCGCGGCTTGTGCAGGCGAAAGCCAATTATGACCGTAATAAGAAACTTTTTGCGGACAAAGTAATCTCCTCGGCCGATTTCGAATCGATCGCATCGAGCTACGGTGTGGCGCAGCAGGACGTGGAATCGGCCAAAGCCAATGTGGCGGCGGCGCTTTACAATATCAAAAGTGCCGAAGCGAGTTTGCGCGACGCGGCCGAGAACCTTCGCAAAACCAGCATTTTCGCGCCGGTTAGCGGTATTGTTTCGCTGCTGAATGTCGAAGAAGGCGAGCGTGTGGTAGGTACGTCGCAGATGGCCGGTACGGAAATGATGCGGATCGCGAACCTGGCCGATATGGAAGTCAGGGTGAATGTGAATGAAAACGATATTGTCCGCGTCTCGATCGGAGACACCGCCGAAATCGACGTAGATGCTTACAGCGCTTCCGGCAGGAAGTTCAAAGGTGTGGTGAAAGAAATCGCGAATACGGCGGCTGGTCTCGCCTCGCTTTCTTCTTCCACGTCAGTCGCAAGCACGTCGGCCGACGCGGTAACGGAATTTCAGGTGAAGGTGAAGATATTGAACGAGTCGTTCAAGGATTTGATGACCTCGAAATCTAAAAAATCGTATCCGTTCAAGCCGGGTATGACGGCGTCGGTGGAAATCATTACCGAGCGTAAAAACGGAGTGGTTTCTGTGCCTATCGCGGCCGTTACCACACGTGGCGGAACGCCCCAGGTGATTCCCGGTTCGGGAGACGGTACAAACAATAACGCTCCGGCGAGTGACGAGGACGATAAGAAGCCCAAGAAACAGGAAGTTATCAAAGAAGTCGTTTTCCTTGACGTAAACGGAAGGGCGAAGATGAGGGAGGTGAAAACGGGTATCAGCGATTTTGAAAACATCGAAATTCTTTCGGGCCTGAAACCGGGCGACAGGATCATCTCCGGACCATACATTGCAGTATCCAAAAACCTCAATGACGGTGACCTTGTGGAAAAAAAGAAGGAGCAACCGAAAAAAGATGGGAAAAAATCAAATGAAAACCCGAACTGATGCGTTGTAAAAAAGTAATAAGTTCGATTTAGTTTAGGTTAAAAAGGAAAATCCTTGCGGCTTTGCTGCAAGGATTTTTTATTTTCAGCAATTTTGGCCCCATATTTCCGCCAAATTCTGATATTTCCGCCGGATGACTTTCTTAAATCATACTAAAATCGCAGTGATCGGCGGCGGAAGCTGGGCGACCGCGTTGATCAAGATCCTTTGCGAACAAAATCATGTGCAGATCCGCTGGTGGCTCCGGAACCAGAAGGACATCGACCATATCCGGAAATTCAACCACAATCCGAGCTATCTTAGCGACGTGGTGCTTTCTCCGAAAAAAGTAAAGGTTTTCGAAAAAACCACCGATGCCGTAAAAGGGGCCGATTACATCATTCTGGCCGTTCCTGCGGCGTTCATTCAGGAATCCTTGCAGCATTTGTCCGCAAAACATTTACAGGGCAAACGTATCGTTTCGGCGATCAAAGGCATGGTGCCCGGCCGGAATGCGCTCGTCACCGATTGGGCGGCGGAGGCTTTTAGCATTGAAATGAAAGATACCTGCGTAATAGCCGGCCCGTGCCACGCAGAGGAAGTTGCCCTCGAAAAACAATCCTATCTCACGATCGCATCGACCGAATGCCCCGCGGCGGAAGGTTTTGCGGAGCTGATGACTTGCCGCTATGTCACGGCCAACGCGCTCGACGACCTTTACGGGGTCGAGTATGCGGCGGTAATGAAGAATATCGTCGCGCTGGCATGCGGGATCACGCACGGGCTTGGGTATGGGGATAATTTTCAGGCGGTGCTGGTGTCGAATGCCATGCAGGAAATAGGAAACCTGGTAACAGCCCTCGACCCGCGCGACCGTAACCTGAGCTCGTCGGCCTATCTGGGCGACCTGCTGGTGACGGCCTATTCTCAGTTCAGCCGCAACCGGTTGTTCGGGAATATGATCGGGCGAGGGTACAGCGTCAAGGCCGCGCAGCTCGAAATGAAGATGATCGCGGAAGGTTACTATGCGACCAGGAGCATTCATGAACTGAACAAGGCTCATCAGGTCAACTTGCCGATAACCAGCGCGGTTTACAGCATTCTTTATGAAGAACAGACACCCGCGGCCGTGATGAACGAATTGAAGAAATTATTGAAATAATAGCCCTTTTTCGGTTTGTGAGGGTATCTTGCTAAACGTTCAAACCTACATTAATTCATGCTACTAAACAGAAAGCTATCTTCTATCCGGCTGGCAGCTGCATTGTTGCTGGGCCCAATAGTGATGACATCCTGCGGTTCCCAAAAATCCGAAACGGCAGAAGACAAAAAGCTGGACTCGCTTGCAAGCGAAAAGGAGTTCGTTTTCGGCGATCAACGTCCGTTTGCGCAATGTCATGCTTCCACATTGGTGCGGCTCGACGACGGGCAGTTTCTGATAGCATGGTTCGGAGGAACCGAAGAGAAGAATCCGGATGTGGGTATCTGGCTTTCAAAAGGGCGGCCCGGGCATTGGAGCGCCCCGGTTGAAGTAGCCAAAATCCGGGAGGATGCGCATTGGAACCCTGTCCTTCAAAAAACAGACGACGGGAAGGTAATATTGTATTTTAAAGTAGGGAAGGAGATCGCGCAGTGGGAGACCTGGGTGAAAACCTCCTCCGATAATGGACAAACCTGGTCGGAAGCCTATGAGCTTGTAAAAGGAGATAAAGGCGGCCGCGGCCCTGTGAAAGATAAATTGATCGTGCTCTCGAACGGCGACTGGCTGGCGGGTGCTTCCAACGAAGTAAACCGCTGGGAGGTTTTTGTAGACCGCAGCACCGATAAAGGCAAAACCTGGACTGCAAGCCCGTATCTTAAAATCGATACCACGGAAATCAAAGGGAAGGGCGCTATTCAACCCACATTATGGGAGTCGGAGCCCGGACATGTGCATATGCTTGTGCGCACAACCGGTGGTGTGATCGGTCGCAGCGACTCCAAAGATTATGGAAAAACTTGGTCGACTATTAAAAAAAACCTCATTGCCCAACCCTAATAGCGGTGTCGACCTTGCCCGGCTTAGCGACGGCACATTGGTGCTGGCCTACAATCCCGACGACCATAACTGGGGCTCGCGCTCGCCGCTTTCACTGATCCTTTCTTACGACAATGGCCAGAACTGGACGGACAAGATCGATATTGCGACCGGTAAGAAAGAAGACGAGTACTCCTACCCGGCGATAATCAGCTGGGGCGATTCTGTGGCTGTTACATATACTTACAACCGCCGCAAAATCGCGTTCTGGACCGGTAGCAAGAAGGATATCGTTGATCTGGCCGCGAAAGAAAAGAAGTAAGTGTTGCCGTATGGTGCGTTTCTTTGAGTAAAAAAAGCATTTAACAAGAGTTTTATGGTGGTCTGTCCGGGCATGATGCCGAGGGCAGGCCACTTCTCGTTTTTGACCTTAATCATCATTCGGATATGTCGTACAACCGCAGGGAGTTCCTTCAACAAATAGGGCTAGGAGCCTTACAACTGGGCGTTATCAGTGCTATTCCAGGGTCAGTCTGGGCATCGTCGCTCAGCTATGGCCAATTGCCGCGGAGCTCGCCGGAGGCGCAGGGAATGTCGGCCAAAGGCATACTCGACTTTGCCAATGCAGTCGAGGCCGATCGCCTGAACCTGCATAGCCTGATGATCCTCCGGCAGGGAAAAGTGGTCGCGGAGGGCTGGTGGGCGCCTTATGCGCCGGATCTGAAACATACATTGTATTCGCTGAGTAAAAGCTTCACATCGACGGCCATCGGTCTTGCCGTTGCCGAAGGCAAGCTGAGAGTCGACGATAAGGTCATTTCCTTTTTCCCGGAGGATAAACCTGCTACCGTGAGCGCTAACCTCGCTGCCATGCGTATCCGCGACCTTCTGAGCATGTCGACCGGCCACGACAAGGACACGACCGGCAAATTGCGCGAATCGGGGGGGCGATAACTGGGTGAAGGCGTTTCTGGCGCAACCTGTGGAACATGAGCCGGGTACATTCTTCGTGTACAATAGCGGCGCGACCTATATGCTGTCCGCCATTATCCAGAAAATAACCGGCCAAACGCTGCTCGAATACCTGAAACCACGGCTTTTTCAGCCGCTGGCGATCGACGATATGGACTGGGAAGTGGATCCGAAAGGCATTAATACGGGTGGTTGGGGATTGCGCGTGAAAACGGAAGATATTGCGAAGTTCGGGCAGTTGTACTTGCAAAAAGGAGAGTATAACGGCAAACGCATATTACCTGCGGCCTGGGTCGAAGAGGCGACGCGTTCGCACATTATGTCCAAAGGCAACAACCGTAAGCCCGAGGACGACGATTGGCAGCAGGGCTATGGCTACCAGTTCTGGCGCTGCCGCAACGGTGCTTATCGTGGCGACGGCGCTTTCGGGCAATATTGTATCGTAATGCCCAAAGAAGACATGGTAGTGGCCATTACCAGCGAAACTGGCGATATGCAGGCCATTCTGAACCACGTTTGGAACCACATACTGCCGACGGTGAAAGCCACTGGAGTACCGGCTGATAAAGATATGCAGGCACAAATGCAGAAAAAGCTCGGTTCGCTCGCGTTGCCGCTTACGCCCGGTAAACCCGCTTCCGAACTGGCTTCCAAAATGAATGGAAAGCGCTTTAAACTGGCCGATAATGAATTGAAAATAACCAGGGTGTCTTTCGAGTTCGATAAAGGCTGGTGCCTGTTCCGGGTGACCGACGACCGGGGCGAGCACCTGGTGGTAAATGGTTTGGGTAATTGGAAAATCGGTCTTACCGACTTGTCGACCATGCCGCTCAAATTGGTGTTGACGCCTGTTCCGGGCGAGAAGAAAACGAAAATTGCCGCAAATGGCGCCTGGGTCGACGATGTGACTTTCGAAATGACCTGGCGGTTCATCGAAACAGCGCATTATGAAACCGTCCGCTGCAAATTTGAAGGGGATAATTTGCAACTGGAATTTAAACGCAGCCTTGCAATTATCGGCAATACCAAGGACCCGAGGCCGGTTCTGAGCGGGAAGCTGACCGCATAGTTGACCGATTGCGTGTTTGGTACCCGATCTAAATCCGTCTGAGGGTGGGATAGCAGAACATTCGAACACGAAACATTTACCTATTATTAGTATTAAAAACTTAATTAATGACCACTTATATGAAAAAGAACATTTTTCTGGCCCTTTTGATGGTGGCAACCGCATTCGGTGCGAATGCGCAGAAATTCAGGGGACTCGATAAAAGTCCCCGCGATATTGCATATTTTCCCGACCATTTCGCTCACGACCGTAAGGATGGCGAGAAGGCGTTGATTAAAGTATCGTACAGCCGTCCATATCTGAAAGGAAGGGAAATTTTCGGGAAACTCGAACCATACGGGAAGGTCTGGCGCCTGGGAGCGGATGAATCTACGGAAATCAAATTTTATGAAGACGCCACTTTTGGCGGTAAGAAGGTGAAGGCAGGAACCTATTCGATGTTCGCAATCCCGAACGAGAAAGAGTGGACCATCATCCTGAGCTCCGACCTGGATTATTGGGGTGCTTACAAATACAAGGAAGCTAACGATGTGCTCCGGGTGACAGCGCCCGTGAGAAAAGCAGATGCGCCGATCGAGAATTTTTCGATAGTATTTGAAAAATCGTCGGACAGGGCCGCCAGGATGTTCCTGGGATGGGACAATACCGTTGTGGAAGTGCCGGTATCGTTCTGAAACCGGTGAATGCGAAAAGCGGACCGCCGTATACTGGCATTATTATTGTTGAAAGCTGGGGGAAGTTCGAAGCTTCCGACCAGCTTTTTTACATTAATAGCCATCAGTATGAACAAACACCATCTGACCATTATGGGTATGCTGGCCCTGGCTTTCGTGTTGGGCTGCAATAATAAAAAGGAAAAAGAAGAGGCCGCCAAAAGCGGGCCCGACCAGGTCGTTACCGTGACGGACAGTCTCACGCTGCCCGCGCCATTCGCGACCGAATCTGTGGAAAACCGGCCCAAAGAAGAAGGCTGGCCGGATGGCAAGATGCCCGCGGCACCGGAAGGTTTCGTCGTAACGAAATTTGCAGATAAACTCCAAAGCCCGCGATGGACCTACATCGGTCCCAATGGTGACATTTTCGTAGCCGAATCGGGTACGCGCAAAAGCGCCGACAGGATCACGCTCCTGCGCGATGTGAATAAGGACGGTACGCCCGAATTGCGGGAGATTTTTCTTGAGAAACTCAACAAGCCGTTCGGAATGCTGGTGCTGAAAAACTATTTCTATGTAGCGAATACCGATGGCGTTTACCGCTTTCCTTATAAATCGGGCGAAACCAAAATCACTTCGAAAGGCGAGAAGATCGTCGACCTGCCTGCCGGAGGCTACAATAATCACTGGACGCGGAATCTGCTGGCTAATGCCGACGGAAGCAAAATCTACATTTCCGTAGGTTCGGCCAGCAATGTGGCGGATCATGGTATGGATGAGGAAAAACGCCGGGCCAATATTCTGGAAATTAATCCGGACGGCACAGGCGAGCGCGTGTATGCGAGCGGGTTGCGCAATCCCGTCGGGATGGATTGGGCCCCGGGAACGAATGTGCTTTGGACAGCCGTAAACGAGCGCGACAAATTGGGCGACGATCTTGTGCCGGATTACATTACAAGCGTAAAGGAAGGTGGTTTTTACGGATGGCCGTATGCCTATTTCGGAAAGAACGAAGACCCGCGCCGGAAGGGCGAGCGCCCCGATCTGGTTGCAAAGACGATTGTTCCCGACGTGCCGGTGGGATCGCACACATCGTCATTGGGCCTGGTTTTTTATACCAAGGACAAATTTCCCGCAAAGTACCGCAACGGCGCATTCATAGGGCAGCATGGTTCCTGGAACCGCTCGGCTCTGGCTGGTTATAAAGTCGTTTTCGTGCCGTTTAAAGACGGAAAGCCATCCGGAAAACCGGAGGATTTTCTCACCGGATTTATAGAAAGCGAAAAGAAAGTGTACGGGCGGCCCGTGGACGTAACTGTTATGGACGACGGTTCGCTGCTCGTGAACGACGACTCGGGGAACGTCATCTGGCGGGTGAGTGCGAAATAGAAACGGCTGTCCGATCGAAAGTTTTTCCGATTTTATTTGCAAAAATATACCAATCAGTATATTTTTGTCTTGTGAATCCGTTCACCGATTTGCCGGGCGAAAGCACCGGTTTTAATTTTCTTTAATAAAATACCGATTGGTATATTTAAACTGGAATAACAATGAAAACAACCGGAAATACCATCCTGATCACCGGCGGAAGTGCCGGCATCGGATTCGAGTTTGCAAAAGCATTTTCTGCAAAAGGAAACCACGTAATTATCACCGGCCGTAACGAAGAGCGGCTGCGGAACGCCGCGGCGCAGCTCGGCAATGTGACTCCGATCGTTTACGACGTCATCGACAGGGACGCGACCGACCAACTTGTAGCGCGTCTCGAAACCGAATTCCCTGAATTGAATGTTGTGATCAACAACGCAGGCAAGGCGTCCTACTATCTGCTCGACGGGGAAGAAGACGCCGCCGCGCTGGCCGGGGAAGAGATCCTGACCAACTACCTTGCCATTATCCGTTTGAACCAGAAACTTCTGCCGTTGCTCAAAAAAGCGGACGAGGCTGCCATCGTAACGGTTTCCAGCATTGCCGGGCTTGTGCCGAACCACCGGCTTCCTACCTATGCCGCAAGTAAAGCCGCGTTGCATTCCTACACGCAGTCGCTTCGTATTACGCTGGGCAAATCCACTAATATCAAAGTATTCGAAATCCTGCCTCCATTGGTCGATACCGAGTTTTCGGCCGAAATAGGCGGCGCTACAAACGGTATTCCCCCGAAACAGGTAGCCGACGACCTGGTGACAGCATTCGAAAGCAACACCTATGAAGTGCTCACAGGACGTACCGCCGATGTTTTCAGCCTCTTCCTGAGTTCACCGACAGCCGCATTGCAGGCCATGAACCCCGGTGTGGATCTTCAACCGGCTTAATAACAAGTAACCTCGAACCTATAAAATCGCTACCGAAATGAGACAACGGATCGCATTTGCCATGATCATGGGGATCGTCACGACGGGGATAATTTCCTTTACTTTGATTTCCCTAAATATTGGATTTGTTGCCAATTTTTTGGTGATTTGGCTCAAATCTTGGAGCTTGTCCTACCTGATCGTCATCCCGGCAATCCTGCTGATTGGTCCGAGGGTGCAGAGACTGGTCGATGACATCTTCAAAGATACACTGACTCAGGAGGTTGATTGACGATCGCCTTCCGACGTCCCGGATCAACTAATCAAACTTTATGAAAAGAGTAGTAGTGACTGGCCTGGGGGGTTATTTCCCCGCTGGGGAACTCTGTGGATGAGTTCTGGCAAAATATTGTAAATGGTAAGAGCGGTGCTGCTACCATTACGAAAATGGACGTTTCCAAATTCAAAACACAATTCGGTTGCGAAGTGAAGAATTTCAATCCCGAAGACTATATCGAGAAAAAGGAAATCAAGAAGTACGATCTGCACACCCAATACGCGATCGCGGCGTCGGACACAGCTATTAAAGACGCGGGATTGGATTTTGCGAACATCGATATGGAAGAACGCTACGATATGGGGGTCATCTGGGCGACTGGAAATGGCGGAATGGGGACCTTCGAAGACCAGTTGCTGGAATTCCATGCGTCGGGAGGCGTTCCCCGTTTCAATCCGTTCTTTATTCCCAAAATGATCGTGGACATTGCGGCGGGCGTGATTTCGATCCGTCACAAGCTCCACGGGCCTAACTATTGTACCGTTTCGGCTTGTGCCTCATCGAATACCGCGCTGATCAGCGCATTTGATACCATTCGTATGGGTAAAGCCAAGCTCATGATAGCGGGCGGGTCCGAAGCGGCGATCATTTATTCGGCATTGGGCGGCTTCAACGCGGCGCAGGCGCTTTCCAAAAGAAACGACGATCCGGCGACAGCTTCAAGGCCGTTCGATAAGGACCGCGACGGCTTTGTAATGGGCGAAGGCGCGGCCGCATTAATCCTCGAAGATCTGGAATATGCAAAGGCGAGAGGCGCGCAAATTTATGCGGAGATCGTCGGCGGCGGAATGGCTGCCGACGCATATCACCTCACAGGGACGCCTCCCGACGGACTGGGCGCAGCACTCGGGATGCGGAAGGCCCTGAACGAGGCGGGCATTGCGCCCGATCGGATCGATTACGTGAATGCGCACGCGACTTCCACCGGACTGGGCGATATGAGCGAGCTGCAAGGTTTGAAGACCGTGTTCGGCGATCACCCCGTGGCTATCAGTGCCACCAAGTCAATGACCGGCCACTTACTGGGTGCGGCGGGCGCTCTCGAGAGCATCATTTGCACTTTGGCAGTGAAACACGATGTTATTCCTGCGACTATCAATACGGAGAACCTCGACGAAGCGATACCCGAGGGAATGAACATCGTTTTGGGCAAATCGCTGAACCAGCCTGTAAATTACGCGCTTAACAACACGTTCGGTTTCGGAGGTCACACGGCAACATCCATATTTAAAAAATATACGGAGTAGGGCATAGCCTTACTCCGTGATTTCCGAAAGGACTTCCACAACCCCGTTTTCATCGTTGCTTTTGGCGATGAAGCGGGCTATTTTTTTGATATCCGGATGCGCATTGGCCATGGCGTAGGAATAATGGGCCTTTTCGAGCATTTCGAGGTCGTTCAGATAGTCGCCGAAAACCATGGTCTGCCCGGCAGTAATCCGGAATTTTTCCTGCAAGACCTCCATTGCACGGCCTTTGTTAGCCTTTTTTATGGGAAATATCGAGCCAGATCGGGCCTGACACCTTCACTTGCAGCGCTTCTTCGTACTTTTTGTAATGCGGATAACTGTTGACCTCCGAGCCGGCCAGATCGCATAATGTGAATTTCAGGAACTGGTCGTCGGTGATTTCGAGCAGGTCGTCCACCACCTCATATCTTTCGAAATAAAGTTTGAGATGGTTGATAAACTCCTCGTCGTCATTCTCGACATAGGCCTTCTTTTTCCCGCAAATGATCGGATAAGTGTTTTTTATTTTCCTTTGAGATGACGATAAGCTCCCGGGTAATTTCGGGATCGATCGCCTGAATGTGGATCTCTTCATCCCGGAAAACCACATAACTGCCATTTTCTGCAGCGAAAATGACCTCGTCTTTAACCGCGTCGAGGGTTTTGGCGAGATTGAAGTACTGACGACCGCTGGCTGCCACGAAAATGATTCCGTGGTCTTTTAATTTTCTGAAAACAGGGAAAAACGATTCGTGGATTTCATGTTTGGAGTTCAAAAGCGTACCGTCCATGTCGGTAGCCACCAGCCGGATGTCGGAAAATGTCATGTTTGATTAAATATTGCCTTACCAATCAAGCCAAATAAGCCCGCTATGGTTCCGCTTTTACTGTAAATTCGACAATTAAGGACGTTTGCCAAGAACCGCACCCGCGTTTTCGCTGTTACAATGCCGTACACCACAAATGTTGTCAGGGCCATTCGATGAGATTTTCCAAATACTACCTCACCGCACTAGTTTCCTTTATGATCTGGGGTTTTTTCAGTCTGGCGTTGAAGCCGCTGAAAGCGTACCCTTCGCTCGACATTCTCTTTTACCGGGTATTCATGTGCGCGGCGGTGATGGCGGTGATCAGCCTGTTTATGCGTGGGAAAGTGTTGCGCGAGAGTATCGCCACGTTCAAGGCAATGCCGCAGGCCAGGAAAAGGCAGGTGGCTTTCCTGACGTTGATCGGCGGGGTGTTGTTGACGGCCAACTGGTTTTTCTTCATTTATGTGATGAACCACATCAGCGTAAAAGCAGCGTCGTTTGCGTACCTTGTTTGCCCGATCATGACGACCGTTATCGCTTTTTTTATACTGGATGAAAAGCTCAGTAAATGGCAATGGACAGCCGTCTTACTCAGCGTTGCAAGCTGTATTTTGTTGTCATTCAATAATATAGCGGATATTCTTTACAGTCTTATCGTGGCTGCTTCCTACGCGTTTTACCTGGTAAGCCAGCGCAAAAATACCGGTATCGACAAGTTTCTGGTGCTCACAATCCAGATCATATTTTCGGCATTGCTGCTGCTGCCTTTTTACCCGAAATACAGCTCGGCCTTGCCAACGGAAATGTCGTTTTATGTGTTAATCACGCTGATAGCCATCGTTTTTACGATCATTCCGTTGTTCATGAACCTCTACGCTTTGCAGGGGGTAACGTCTTCGACGATGGGTATTTTGTTGTATATCAATCCATTGATGAACTTTGTGATCGCATTGTTCTATTTTCATGAGCCTATCAACACGATCCAGATCACGGCCTATTCGCTGATCCTGCTATCGATCGTCATTTTCAACGAGCGGTTTATTTTTGGCCGCCGCACCGCCGTCGCCTGATTTGCGATAGGCCGCCGACCGGATGAAACGCCTGAAATGGAAAGTCTCGAAAACGGTCTGAAAGTGTGTATTAAAAAGGGCCCGCATATCAGGCAATTGATCGGCTTCCACCTGACTAATGTTCCTGAAAAAAATATACATGGACCGTAGCAGGGCTTTCTGCCAAAGACGATTGATGCCTTTGTCGATATGAAAGTCTGTAAATAGCCATAATGCGCCGTTTTTTAGCATGCTGTCCAACTTCCGGAAAACTTTCTGCGCGCGTACGTGACTGAAATTGTCGAAAAGAAACGGCGTCATGATTACGTCATATGACGACAGTGCGTTATAATCTTCGATAGCGGCGTGAATGAATGTGACCTTATTGTGCCTGGAATCCCTTTTTCGCGCCAACTCCAACATATTTGAAGAGATTTCCACGTAATCGATCGCCAGTCCCGACGGATGAATGCGCCCCATTTCTTCGATGATCCAGCCCGTGCCCCCGCCCACGACGAGCACGCGTGCGGGAGGCGTTATGAGCGGTAGCAACGCTTGCTGGGCCCGCACAATGGATTTCCCGAATATCAGCCTGCTCAGCTTGTCGTAACGGGACGCAATGCGGTCGTAGTTGTTCACCATGGTAAATGCAGGTTTTGGTGTGCAAAAAGACTGCCCGCAATCCCGCACAGAGCTTTTACCAGCAACAGTCCGTCGATCACGATCAGGTAGAACAAAATGCTTTGCCGCCTTTGCAGCGAAAACGCGACAGTCAGCAGGCACACAAACGGCACCATATTGAAGAGGATCGTCGGAATGCCGAAATGGCGGTAAAGGGCAAATGCCAGGAAGGAAATCAGCCCGACGAGCAGAAGCGGCACCAGCACCAGATAAATCGTTTTCCGCAGGCCCATCCTTACCGCAAACGTCTTCAACTCAATATTCGCGTCGTCCTCGTAATCCTTCATATCGAACATAATTGCGTTGACGGTGCAGAACATCCAGTTTTTAACAAAAAGCCAGAGCATCAGCAGGGGTTCGCCGGCTGTAACGCCCTGTTCGATCCTCAAAGCGGCTATCGGGAAAAGGTTAACGCAACCGGCCCATACGAAGCCGATTACGAATGCTTTCAGCCAGCCGGTTCTCCTGAGGTTGAGTGAAATGAGCGATTTCGGAAGCAATCCATAGTAGAGTACCGCCGCCAATGGCACGAGCAGCAGCACCAGCCAGTAATGCAATGGTAAATGCAATGCGGATGAAAGATTTTTAGCCAGGTACCAGCTTCCCATTCCTGAACAGATACTGAATAAAAATACCTGGCTCACCCGCACGAAGCGATAATGCAGGCGGTACCATTCCGTGCGCGGATTGGCGGAAACTTTGGGCGCAACAGGCCCCGAATAGGCAATGGTGTAGTAAAACACAGTGGTGCAGAAGACAAGCAGATAATAGACAGGCGAATTAAGCGGAAGGTTGAGCTGAAAGGCCGTTTCCAGGGATAATGCCACCGCCAGCAGCCCGACGAAATAATTGGCAAAAAATACAAATGCGATGATCCTGTTTAACATATCTGTCTGTAAGCCAGCGTTCGAAGCCCCCCGGGATGCCCGAATGATATAATTAGAATATCAATTTAGAATTTTTTAAGAGGCGGCCCAGGCTTGGCCGCTATTTACTACATTCGGAAACAATACTTTCTTAAACCATCAATTACATGAAAAAAATCTATTCGATCCTGACACTTTGCATTTTGTGTTGGGCCGGATCTGACCGGACAGGACTTGTTTTTGCGCAAAGTATAGAATTGGCTTCGCAAGATCCCGTCGTAACAAATATTGTGAAAGAAGCGACTGAAAATTCACAGCTCGAAAAACTCGCCCACGAACTAATGGATGTGATCGGGCCGAGGCTCGTCGGCTCACCGCAAATGCAGCAGGCGCACGACTGGGCCGTAGCCAAATATAAAAGCTGGAATATCGCCGCGAGAAACGAAAAATGGGGCGAGTGGCGGGGATGGGAACGTGGCGTATCGCATATCGATATGGTGGCGCCGCGCGTGAAATCGCTGGAAGGAATGCAACTTGCATGGAGCCCTGGGACGAACGGTAAAACTGTAACCGCCGATGTGGTGATCCTCCCCGATGTGGCCGATTCGTTGGCCTTCCGGAAATGGTTACCGTCGGCGAAAGGCAAATTTGTGCTCATCAGCATGAATCAGCCTACCGGTCGCCCCGACTACAACTGGCAGGAGTTTGCTACCAAGGAGTCGTTCGAAAAAATGAAAAAGGACCGTGACCTGCAAGCCGAATCCTGGGCTAACCGTTTGAAAAAGACGGGTTATACGAGCCGGACTTTGCCGCTCGCGTTGGAAAAGGCAGGCGCAGCCGGTGTGGTGATGTCGTATTGGTCAAAGGGTTTCGGCGCTAACAAGATATTCGGGGCCTACACGAAAACCATCCCGACTGTGGATATTTCGCTTGAAGATTACGGATTGCTTTACCGTTTGGCGGAATCGGGGCACACGCCCAAAATCAGCGTGCGGGCGGATGCCAGGGAAACAGGCATAAGCCCTACTTTCAATACAATAGGGGAAATCAAAGGCACTGAAAAGCCGAACGAATACGTCATCCTTTCCGCGCACTTCGATTCATGGGATGGCGGAAGCGGCGCTACCGATAACGGCACAGGCACGCTGGTGATGATGGAGGCGATGCGGATACTGAAAAAAGTGTACCCCAATCCCAAACGGACGATCCTGGTGGGACACTGGGGAAGCGAAGAGCAGGGATTGAACGGCTCGCGTGCGTTTGTGGAAGACCATCCCGACATCGTGCAGAATATCCAGGCGGTGTTCAATCAGGATAATGGCACCGGAAGGGTGGTCAATTTGTCCGGCCAGGGCTTTTTGAACGCATATGAATACCTGGGTCGCTGGCTTTCCAGGGTTCCGGAGCCCATCCGTACGCCGATCGAAACAAAATTTCCCGGAACCCCCGGTACCGGCGGCTCCGATTTCGCTTCGTTCGTAGCCGCCGGCGCGCCCGCATTTTCGCTCAGTTCATTGAGCTGGTCGTACGGTACTTATACCTGGCATACCAACCGCGATACTTACGACAAGATCGTGTTCGACGATGTTCGCGGCAATGCGATCCTTGCCGCGGTGCTCGCCTACCAGGCCAGCGAAGATCCTGCCAGAACGTCGAGAGAAAAAAGCGTATTGCCCGTTGACGCGAAGGGAATGCCCGGCGCATGGCCCGAACCACGTAAGCCTGTACGGCGCGGCGGCCTGGATTAGTAATTTCCGTGCCCCTTTTTAAGAGCAAAGGCATATATTGTCTTTGCTTTTATTAAACCTTTTCAGAACCAATGCAAGTTAAAATCATACCGGAGCCAAATGAAGAAGTGCTGGTCATCCGCCCTTTCGAACAAGGTGCCGAGCCGGGGAACCAGCGAATGTTCAAGGGCGAGAAAGGGGAATTATGGTGGTATTCTTCCAACGAGCTCTGGCTGGGTCTGGGCAAAACCCCGAAACTGCCTGCCATTACCAAAATATTCCGTTCGCTTTTTTTCAAAAGAAAAGACCGCTGGCCGGTCAGCATCACGCTCGACGCCCGGGGGAAATCCGCTGAATGGGTGGGAAATGCCGTAAACGGCATTGTTCTGGGAGGATATGATCTGCAATTGTACAAAACAGAGCCAAAGCCGCTAAGCACTTTCTTTGAAACCGGCACATTGTTTGTCGCGGCCGATGAAGGGGCTATCGTGCAGCAATCGGCGGAAAATGCGTTGAAAACGGGCCGGGTCCAAAAGCGTATTATGGACCTGATGAATGCGCCTTCGAACTATAAAAAGCCGTTAATGCTCGCGGAATGGGGGAAGCAGTCGGGTGAGGCGAACGGATATTCGGTTGAAGTTCTGGAAAAAGACCGCCTGGAAGACCTGGGCATGCATGCATTGCTGGCTGTGAACAAGGGAAGCACAGACCCACCGGTGATGATCGTTTTGGAATACATACCGGAACATTATACCCAAACCGTCGCGCTGGTGGGAAAAGGGGTGACGTTTGACACGGGTGGGATCTCTATTAAACCCTCGGCCAATATGCACTTAATGAAAAGCGATATGGGCGGCGCTGCTGCGGTGCTGGGTACGGTGGAGCTTGCCGCGCAATTGAAACTGCCTGTCCGCATTGTTGGCGTGATACCGTCGACGGAGAACGTCGTGGATGGTTCTGCGATGAAACCGGGCGATGTGATCGGCTCATACGCGGGCAAGACGATCGAAGTGATCGATACCGACGCCGAAGGCCGGCTGATTCTCGCCGACGGGCTGCATTACGCCGTAAAACATTATCAGCCGGACGTGCTCATCGACCTCGCCACACTTACCGGCAGTATTATCCAGACGCTCGGTTACGAAGCCGCGGGACTTTTCAGTACGGACGATGGCCTGGCGGACGCGCTCCTGGAAGCGGGCGAACGAACCGGTGAGCGGCTATGGCGGCTGCCGGTTTGGGACGAGTATAAAGAAGAAATCAGCTCGGATATCGCCGACATTAAGAATTATCATGGCAAACCAATGGCCGGAGCGATCGTGGCGGCGAAATTTCTGGAGGTTTTTACCGCGGAACACCCCGCCTGGGCCCACCTCGACATCGCCGGAACGGCCTTCGGCGATATTGAATTTGCCCCCGGCCGGGCTGGAACGGCTTACGGCGTCCGGTTATTGATTTCCTACCTTTCGAAGTTGGGGTAATAAGGCCAAACGCCGGTTGTAACGGAAATTTAACCCGGGCTTCTCTTGTCAAAATGGTTCTTTTTGCTAGATTTGAGAATATATGTTCTGCGGCAACGATGCATCCAGGAAAGCCGCTACCGTTTCACCAAATCGTATTTTATGACCCGAACTCTGACTTTTCTCTGCATTTCCACTTATTTCAAAGGCAACGATTTTTTACGGGCGCTCAAAGATGCCGGAAACACGGTATTTCTGATTACCGCGAAAAAACTGGAACATAAACCATGGGCCAGAGAGGCTGTGGACGAATTTTTCTTTGTGGAGGAAGGAGAGGACGGTGCGTATAATATGAAGGAGATTATTACCGGTCTCGCGTACGTAATGCGCAGCCGCCCGATCGACCGCGTGGTGGCGCTGGATGATTTCGATGTGGAAAAGGCGGCACATATCCGCGAGTATTTCCGAATTCCCGGCATGGGACAAACAACCGGCCGCTATTTCCGCGACAAGCTCGCCATGCGTACCAAAGCGCTGGAATCGGGCATTTTGGTTCCGGGATTTTCAGCGCTTTTCAACGATGACGAAATCAACCGGTTTATTGAAAAATATCCCGGGCCCTGGATGATCAAACCCCGCTCGGAAGCGTCGGCTACCGGCATCCAGAAACTGCAAACGGCAGAGGAACTTTGGAATACCATTCACGAGCTTGGCGACAAGCGCCATGCATACCTTGTAGAACAGTACAAGCCGGGCGACGTTTACCACGTGGATTCGATCTCCTATAACGGGATCGTCATATTTTCCTGGAACAGCAAATACCTTGCCCCGCCATTCGATGTGGCGCACGGCGGAGGGATATTCCGCTCGGTTACCGTTCCGTTCGACTCCTCGGAAGAACATGCATTGCAGACCCTGGCCGTAGATCTGCTGAAAGCTTTTGGTTTGAAGCACAGTGCTTCCCATACAGAAGTGATCCGCTGCCACGAAGACGGCAAATATTATTTTCTCGAAACCTCGTCCCGCGTGGGTGGCGCACATCTCTCGGAAATGGTGGAAGCGTCGTCCGGCATTAATCTCTGGAAAGAATGGGCGCGAATGGAAACTTCCGAGGCAAAAGGTGAAAATTACAAATTGCCTTCGGTGAGGAAAGAGTATTCCGGTATTATCATTTCCCTGGCACGGCAGGAATGGCCTGATCTGTCGGTGTTCAACGATCCTGAGATCGTCTGGCGCATGAACGAGCCGCATCATGTGGGTTTGGTGGTCCGGTCCAAATCCCGCGAGAAGGTGCTTGAACTAATGGACAAATACGCTGCGATTATCCAGAAAAAATACCATGCGTCCGCGCCGGCCCCTAAAAAAGCGACGCATTGACAGTTACGTTTCGGAAGCGGGGGCACGGTTGGCCAGGTAACTTTCCAGACTTTTGAACTGTGCCGTCCAATATTCTTCAAACAAATCGATCCATCGCCGAACCTCGCTAAAACCATCCTGATTCAGCACGCAATATCGTTCCCGGCCCTTTTCCTCGATATCGATAAACCCGGCGTTTTGCAGGATTTTAATATGTTTGGAAACGGCCGGCCGGCTGATGTCGAAGTTCTCGGCAATGGAATTGATCGTGCGCTTCTTTTCGGCTACCATCATTAATATCTCCCTCCGGCCGCGGTCCGCGAGCGCCTGAAAGGCATCGATTGTTTCTGTACTCATGCGAAACGTGCTTCAAATGCTTTTTTGAACCCTTTGTTGACGATTTTCTTCCAGCCCATTTCCATGATGAAGCTGGTCAGGAGGTTCTTGGCGCCCGTAAAGCCGGTGTGTTCGAGTTGCAGCTCCGTACCGCCGTCCCTGGGCACGAGAATCCACGTCACGACGGTGTCCAGCGTCACGACTCCGGGCTTCGGGCCGCCTTTGAAACTGTACGAAAGTCGTTTCAACGGCTCGATTTCCAGGATTTTGTGATACATAATGCCATCCCAGTTCTGTGCGGGCCGCGGCTTCTGCTGGGTCTGACATTCAAAGCCGATTTCCGGTTTGAAATCCTTCATAGGGCTCCACTTGGCGAGAATTTCCGGGTTGGTCAGACATTCCCAGATCATTTCGGGCGGATGAGGGTAAAACCATTTGAGCTTGATATCGCGTTTCATAATACGTAACTTTTTTTGTTACACAAATTTATATGTAACTTTTTTGTTACGCAATTTTTGTTCAAAAAAGTTTGTAGAAAAGCGTTACCAAATGGATGAATGAGCGTCTAAATGAGTGGACCTCAAACATCATCAATATGGAAAACCTTGAAAACCAGGGCCTATTCGGAGCAGTAAAGCAACTTATCGAAGAAAGCAGAAGAAATGTCGCATTGGCGGTGAACGAGGAAATAACGTTGCTGCATTATCGTGTGGGAACGCAAATTAACCGGGAGATTTTAAAAGACAACAGAGCTGAGTATGGCAAGAAGGTTCTACGAGATTTAAGTATTAGGCTAGTGGCTGACTATGGACCAGGATGGAGCGAAAAGCATTTAAGGCACTGCATTAAATTCGAATCAGTTTTTCCCGATTACTCGATAGTCTCCGCACTGCGTAGACAATTGAGCTGGACACATTTTAAAACTTTAATGTATATCGAAAATCCCTTAAAACGGGAATTTTACATCGAATTGTGTAAAATGGAAAGATGGTCGTCCCGTCAGTTGCAGGAACGTATTCAATCGATGCTCTATGAACGTACCGCCATCAGCAAAAAACCGGAGGACGTAATCGTCAATGATCTGCACCTGTTGAAAAGTGAACAGAAGCTGAACCCTGACCTGGTTTTCAAAGACCCTTATTTTCTGGACTTTCTGGGTTTGAAGGACACCTATTCGGAAAAAGATCTCGAAGCGTCGATCATTGTCGAGTTACAGCGTTTCATCATCGAAATGGGTAGCGACTTTGCATTCATGGCCCGGCAAAAGCGCATTACGATCGATCATCGCGACTACTTCATCGACTTGCTTTTCTATCATCGACGGTTAAAATGCCTCGTCGCGGTCGATCTGAAAATGGGCGAGTTCGAGGCTGGATTTAAGGGGCAAATGGAGTTTTACCTCCGGTTTTTGGAGAAATATGAGAAGATTGAAGGCGAGAATGAGCCAATCGGATTAATCCTTTGCTCGGGAAAGCGCAGCGAGCACATCGAGCTGATGCAGTTGGGCAAAAGCAACATCCGTGTTGCCGATTATCTGACGGCACTGCCTTCCCGGCAGGTATTGCAGGAGAAATTGCATAAGGCGGTCGAAATTGCGCGGCACAAAATGGGGCAGCGCGACTTGTCCAACATCAAAACGGGCCAGCTAAACGACTAGCAGGCCCGTCCGTAAAACCGTACTAATGCTGCTTACAGTTTGAACGCCTGGCGGGCAAGCAGTACCCAGTTGCCTTTCGCTTTTTGGAAAATCATCAGCACTCCCAGCTTCACCTGAGCGGGATCTTTACCTTTATTATGGGTATCGCCGAACAACTTATGGCGAACCACTGCTACATCTCCCGAAATGGAGATAGTCTGCTCGGTCAAATCAATTTTCGTGAATTTGGATTCCTCGCTCACAAGCGCGCGGATGAATTCCTTCTGGTCTTCCAGCAAGCCGTTGGAATGCCCGTACGACAGTGAAGGCGATGTCAGTTTTTTCAGCTCGGCCTCATTAGCGTCGATGATCGCCGTTTTGAGTTTTTCGACCGTCGCAGCAACGGCCTTTTCATCGGAGCTTTGAGCAAAAAGCAATGCATTACCCAGCAACAGGAACGAGAAGAGCAAAAATGTTTTTTTCATTGATAAATAAGGAATTAGGATTGAACTTCGGCAGCCGGCAATCGGATTTCCGTTTTCCCAAAACGGTCAGGTAAGATAGCCGACAGCCGAAAGCCGAAGTGCTATTAAATATCCACCCGTTCCATTTTTGGCGAGAATACATGCATTACTCCCCATGCGAGCAGGTACGCGAACCCGCAGATGATAAAAATTACATTATACCCTCCGCCGATGTTTCCGGCCGCCTTGTAATTGTCGAGAATGATCCCTACCAAAAGAGGAAACAGGATTCCACCTACTGATCCGGCCATTCCACCGATGCCAACGACCGAACTTACGGCCTTTTTGGGAAACATATCCGAAGCTGTCGTGAAAATATTTGCACTCCATGCCTGATGCGCTGCCGCCGCAAGGCTGATCAACACAACTGCCTGCCAGATGTTGGTGGTGTATTGTGCCGCCATAATCGGCATTACGAGGAAGGCGAAAATCAGCATCGAGGTCTTTCTTGCACGGAATACAGGCCAGCCTTTTTTGATAAAATAACCCGACAGATAACCTCCGCCGATACTGCCGACCGTTGTCGCCGTGTAAACGATTACAAGTTCGGGGCTCGGTTTTGAAAGATTTAGTTTGAATGCCTCTGCAAAATAGGATGGAAGCCAGTATAGGAAAAACCACCAGATCGGGTCGGTAAGCATTTTTCCGAAAACGAACGCCCATGTCTGACGGATTTTAAAGAGTTGCAGCCACTTGACCGGCGCTTCCTTGCTTGTATCGGCTTCGTTATCGCTGTGGATATAGTCGTACTCGGCCTGATTGATGCGGGTTTGTTTCGAAGGAAGGTCGTAAAAACGCCACCAGAATACCAGCCACACGAAACCTAACGCTCCGGTGATCAAAAATGCTTCATGCCAGCCGTAGGCTCCCAGAATCCAGGGCACCATAATGGGCGCCACAACGGCGCCGATGTTGGCCCCCGAGTTGAAAATGCCCGTTGCCAGTGCGCGTTCCTTTTTGGGGAACCATTCGGCCGTCGCCTTAATTGCTACCGGGAAGTTGCCAGCTTCCCCAAGGCCTAATACAGCCCGCATAAACCCAAAACTGAATGTCCCCGATGCGACCGCATGCAACATCGCCGCGATACTCCACACAACAACGGAAATTACGTAGCCGATTTTGGTCCCGATTTTGTCGATTATAGCCCCAAAACCGATCAGCGAAATCGCATAGGCCGCTTGGAATGCCATTACAATATGGCTGAAATCGGATTCGGACCAGCCAAAATCAGCTTCCAGGGTCGGTTTGAGCAGACCAAGCACCTGCCGGTCGAGGTAGTTGATGGTGGTGGCGCAGAACAGGAGCGCTACGACACGCCAGCGGTAGCTTGTTTTCGGGGCCTCCACCCGGAGTTCCGTGGGTTCAGGATTGTGAGAGAGCATATTCTGTTTTTTCTAGAAGCGTTTTGAGTGTTTGGCGAATACCATTTTGCATGATGGATTGAAGATATCTGACAACCGAGCCGTGCATGGAATCAATTTTGTTGAGATCCCTGCCCCATAACGACTGTTCTTTCAGTATCGCCTGCACCATGTCGGGAAGCGAGGCCATTTGCCATTTCTGGTAAAAGAACGGCGCTTTGGGGTCCTGGATGAGATAAGGAGTGCCTTCCAGCCGGCCGTAATAATTGTCGGCCTCTTTCCGGACGGCCTTCATAAAGTAAATGAATACCGCCAGTCCGAATGTCATGTATTCAGGCAGATAGCCGTTTTTAGCCTCGTAATTCAGGTAAGTAGGGATAACCCTGGAAAGGATTTTAGCTGAGTAATTCTGGTTGATATTGAGCCATTTGTGAAGAATGTGCGGATTCCTGAAACGGTCGGCCACCTGTCTACTGAATGCCAGCGCTCTTTCCGGGCTAACCGGATAGGGAATAGCGGTGGCGATTTCGTTTTCCATCAAATGCGTGATAAACGCCGAAAAGAACGGGTCGTTCATGGCTTCCACCACCGTTTTGAAGCCACACAAATGCGCCAGTCCGCCGCCAAGCGTGTGGGCGCCATTTAAAAGCCTCAGTTTTAGTTCCCGGTAAAGCTCGATGTCGGGTTCGATGATCAGCCCCTCGTCGATACCATAAAAGCCGATTTTCCCTCGAATGCGGTCGTCGCCTTCGATGGCCCACAAATGATAATGTTCGGTGGTGATCAGCAGCTCGTCCCGGTAGCCGAGTTTCTCTTCCAGCTCTTTGAGGCTCGCTTCGTCGGGTTTGCCGGGTACAATGCGGTCGACAAGCGAATTGCAAAAGAAATTACATTGCTCGATCCAGTCGATAAATGCGCCTTCAAGGCCGTTCCGGTGTGCAAGTTCCAGGATAATGGATTCCAGTTTTTTTCCATTGTCGGCGATCAGCTCGGTGGGGATGATGACTACCCCAAAATCGGGATTGCCTCCGAATGCCACATAGCGCGCGTAAAGGAATGCCAGCAACTTGCCAGGGAACGAAACCGGCGGCCATTGGTAAATATCATCCTGAACAAGCTGAATGCCTGTTTCGGTAGTATTCGAAATCACCAGGCCGACAGCGGGATTCCTGGCAAGGTCCAGCACGAGCGACCACTGCGTTTTAGCGGAGAGAACCCGGCTGATCGCGGAGGAAATGATGTTCTCCTCCTTCAACTCCCCGTCCTGAATGCCACGGGAACAGATCGTATAAAGGTTATCCTGCCGTTCGAATGCCTTCACATCCCCCTGCTCGGTGGATTTGACAACCACGATCCGGCCATTGAAAAGACCTTGCCGGTTGGCTTTGTCGATGAAATAATCGGCGAGGCCACGCAGGAATGCGCCCGTACCGAACTGCAAAACCTTCTCGGGCAGCTGGAACACCGAATCATCGGCCACAACCACCGCGGGCTGGTTCCTGAGCTGGCGAAGGTTTTCCCTGAAGAGATTGCCCATAGCGTTGAGATTTACTTTTTTACAATCGTTCCGGTAATCAGGAACAGGTCATGCTTTTGAAACACGCACAAAATCTTCCCGCATCGGAGTGAAGACGTCGACCAGCATACCTGCCGACAGGCATAACGCGCCGTGTACCACATGAGGCGGGACGTAATACACGTCGCCCTGCCGCAGCACCCGCTTCCCCTCGCCGATCGTGATCTCGAACTCGCCGCTTTCGACGTAGCTCATCTGTGTATGAAAATGGCTGTGCAATGCGCCGATCCCCCCCTTTTCGAATGCGACTTTCACCATCATCAGGTTGTCGTCGTAGGCCATAATTTTGCGTTTCAGCCCCGCTCCCAGGTCTTCCCAGGTTATTTCGTTATCGGTGACGAATTCTTTTTTTCGGATGCTTCCATTATCTGAGCTCTCCGATCTGCACCGGGTCCATATCCGTATAATCCTTGTTTTCACCGGCCATTCCCCAGATGAACGAGTAACTGGAGGTCCCGCAGCCCGAGTGTATCGACCAGGGCGGCGATATTACCGCCTGGCGGTTGGCAACCCATAAATGCCGTGTTTCCGAGGGTTCGCCCATTAAATGCAATACTCTTTGGTTATCAGGCACATCGAAGTAGCAATAAGCTTCCATACGGCGGTCGTGTACATGAGAAGGCATAGTATTCCAAACGCTGCCCGTTTGCAGGACCGTCAGGCCCATTACCAGCTGGCAGCTCTGGATGCCTTCGAGGTGAATGTACTTGTAAATCGTACGGTGGTTGGAAGTTTCCATGCTTCCGACGGTAGCCGGTGTGGCGTCTTCTTTGGTGAAGCGGCGGTTGGGATAAGTTTGGTGCGCAGGGGACGAGAGCAGATAGTAAACGGCCGGTTCCAATGGGTTTTTGCTGGTTAAGAGCACTTCCCTGGTGCCCTTGCCGATATACACGCAGCTTAGTTTGCTGGTTTCGAAACGCTCGCCATCGGCGATAACTTGCCCTTCTCCACCGATATTGATAATGCCGATCTCACGTCTTTCGAGGAAATAGGAGGCTTTTAGGGCGTCGAAGACCGGGATTGCAATCGGAACTGTGAGCGGTATGGCGCCACCGATGATAACGCGGTCGTAGTGGCTGTATACGAAATGGAGCTCACTGTCCCGGAAAATATCTTTGACTAAAAAATTATCCCGCAAGGTCTGGGTATCCATTTGCGCGACTTCTTTCCGGCTGCTTTCAAATCTGATCTGCATGTGCGGCTATTTTTGAATGTCTTTGCTTTGAATTATACGCTACCGGCCCATCCAGCCACCGTCCACCGTCAATATCGTTCCGTGCACGTAGGCAGCGGCTTCGGAAGCCAAAAACAATGTTGGTCCCTTGAAATCTTCGGGTACTCCCCAGCGTCCGGCGGGGATACGGTCGAGAATGGATTTGCTGCGCGCGGGATCATTTCTTAATGCCTCCGTATTGTCGGTCTCGATGTAGCCCGGCGCGATCGCATTCACGTTCACGCCCTTGCCGGCCCATTCGTTGGCTAATGCCTTCACGAGCCCTCCGATAGCGCTTTTGGAAGCGGTGTAACCCGGCACATTGATCCCGCCCTGAAACGTCAGGAGCGATGCCGTAAAAATGATCTTGCCCGATCCGCGCGCAACCATTTCCCCGCCCAGCTCACGGGCGAGTATATAAGGTGCGTCAAGGTTGATATTCAATACTTTGTCCCAATATTCGTCCGGATGCGCGACGGCGGGCTGGCGAAGGATAATCCCGGCGTTGTTGACCAGAATATCGATTACCGGGTGGTCCGTTTTGACCTGACCGATAAACCGATAGAGTTTTTCGCGGTCGCCCAGGTCAGCCTGGTAGGGATGAAATTTCCTCCCTGCCCGGAGGATGGCACTTTCGGTTTCGTTTCCTTCTTTAAATCCGGACGAAGCTACTCCGATAATATCCGCACCGGCTTCGGCAAGCGCCTCGGCCATAGCCTTTCCGATACCCCGATTGCATCCGGTTACCAGTGCCGTTTTCCCGGTAAGGTCAAATAATTTAACGGTAGTCATTAATGGGTTTATGATTTGTCTTTTTCGGGGTATCCGATAATTTTAGCGTCGATTGTTAATAGACCCCAACCAAACGATGTTAGACTGAATAATCAGAAAAATCAAATAACGAATTGTCTTTTTTTGCGCAATCGTTATCGGGAACGTTGTCGGTTGGGCCGGATAGATGTAAATTTTAAGATAAAATAGCAGTCCGCGGAGTTGCGACGAGGTGTAGCGGATATTTTGAAATAAATAATAAGTTGGAGTAAACCAAGTTCCCATTGGAAACCATCACCATCAAGGATATTGCGAAGGCATTGAACCTGTCGACTTCGACGGTCTCGCGTGCGTTGCGGAATAGCTACGAGATCAACCCCGAGACGAAGAAGCTGGTCATGGAATATGCCGAGCGGATGAACTACCGGCCGAATCCCATTGCGCTGAGCTTGAAGGACAGTAAAAGCAAGTCCATCGGCGTGATCATTCCGGAAATTGCCAATCATTTCTTTTCCCAGCTCATCAACGGTATCGAATCTATTGCGTATAACCTCGGCTATCATGTCGTGATTTTTCAAAGCCACGATTCGTATGAGAGAGAAGTAGCGAATACCAACTACCTCGTTTCGAGGCGTGTGGACGGATTGCTGGTTTCCCTGGCGAGTCTTACCACCGATCTCGTGCATTTTCAGGAGTTGATGGAAAAGGGACTTCCGATCGTGTTTCTCGACCGCGTACCGAACGATATCGAGACACATAAGGTTGTTGCCGACAATTTCACGGGCAGTTACGAAGCCACCGAGCATTTGATTCTCTCCGGCCGGAAGCGCATTGCGCATCTTACAAGCCCTATTTACCTGTCGATTACAGCGGAACGTTTGGCCGGCTACAAGAAGGCGCTGGAAGACTACGGGATTCCTTTCGATGAGTCGTATGTCAAATATTGTCTTTACGGCGGGAAGATTGAGGCCGAGAACGAAGCGGCGATCGAGGAAATGCTTGCCCTTCCGGAACCGCCGGACGCGATATTTACCGCCAGCGATCGCCTTACCACCGGTTGCATGTCGGTGTTGCAGCGAAAAGGCATTCGCGTGCCGGATGAGATTGCTATTGTCGGTTTTACCAATATCAGCGTAGCCGACTTACTGAATCCGCCCCTCACCACTGTGATGCAACCCGCCATGGAAATGGGTCAGCAGGCCGTTGAACTCTTGATCCGGCTGATCGAGCATCCGCAGAAAACGGACAAATTTGAGACGCGTTCGCTCAAAACTGCGCTGACTATCCGTGCGTCGTCTGTCGGAAAAACCGTAGTTTAGCGAAAAAATGCGTTACGGATGATCAGCTTGCGTATCGATGGAGCATTGTTCAATTACAGGGTTGCCGGAGTGGCGGTACTGAACGGTAAGGTACTGCTCCATAAAACCCCTTCCGATAATTTCTGGACGCTTCCCGGCGGTCGTGCGGAGCTTTTTGAATTTTCAAAAGATACGTTGCAACGCGAAATGCAGGAGGAAACCGGCCTGGAAGCCGAAGCCGGGGAAATGCTCTGGGTTTCAGAAAATTTCTTCCTCTATAACGGCGACAAATACCACGAAATCGGGTTTTATTTTGAAATGCACATTAAAGACCTGCCCAACCAGGATGATTTCCTGGGCTCGGAAGGGCAAGACGACCTGCTTTTCCACTGGCACGAGGTAACCGGTTTGCATTCGATCCGCGTCTATCCGGAATTTCTTGCAGATGCATTGACGAAGAATCCTTTGGAAAAAGGGCATTACAATTCCGGCTATCTGGATCTCGACGCCGTTGGCGCTATTCCGTCATAAACCGCCAGGTTACCGCGCCGATGGTGTCGGGCTTGCCGCTTTCCGGCGCTGAAATGCTGCCTTTCAATCGCCCGCCCGGCTCCTGCTCGACCTTGATGCTGCGCCATGAAAATGCGCCTTTTTCGTAAGCGAATGTCTCGCCGTCGTCGTCATAAAGCTCGTAACTGCCATTTTTCCGGCCATAATGGCGGATTTCGATGTCTGTTTTCCGACCGCCGCGGGGTGCATGGAGCATGGCAGGCATCATGGGAATGATGCCGCCGTCTTTGACGAACACCGGGATTTGATCCGTTCCCGGACTTATGGTGACCACCTCGCCGTCGCCCACGAGCTTGCCGGTATAGAAGTCATACCACTTACCTTTTGGCAATATTACCTTTCGGGTAGTCTGACCTGTAAACAACGGTGCAACCAGAAGGTATTCTCCTGCCATGTACTGATCTTTTACTTCCCTGGTGACAGCCTCTTCGTACGGGTTTTCTTCCAATGTGGCGGTCGTCTTTTCCTGCTTTATACCGGTGCCGAAACCGTCTTCCAGATTCATGCCGCGGAACGGCGGTGTGCCATTATAGTGGTACTTGGCAAATTCGGAATACCAATAGGGGATCATCCGCATTCTGAGCTCCGCCAATGCTTTGATCTGCGGCGCTACTTCCGGGTATGTCCACGGCTGCATGCCGCTCGACCACGCGTTGATCATCGCCATGGGTGAGAAACAGACCGTCTGAAAGCGCCTGAGCCATTCTTCGGCGGTTTTGGATGCCCGGACTTCGGGAGTCCAGAGTACGCCGGCATAGCCACTGTTGATGAGTGCGGTAATGAAATCCTCGTGGCTGTAATTATCGTTGTAAATCACATAGGGAAACGGCGCCCCGCCTGCGTTGGACGCGCGCACCAGACCGTACGTGCGCGTGTTGTTGCGGCGGAACATTTCGTAGCTGTGTTTCTGGACCAGCAGGCCATACGTTTGCCGGATTTGTTCCGACGACCGGCCGGAAGGGAAAGTAGCCACATCGGGCCAGAGGTAGGAATCGAAGCCATCCACTTCGTCGATCTTGTAGCCGCTGACGCCTATTCTTACATGTTCTTTTTCGAATTGATCGAAGAGGATTTTGCGGGCCTGCGGCATCGAAAGGTCGGGCACAAGGCCATTCCAGACCGTGTGCGTACCGGTGTAAGGTATGATAGCTTTGTAAATAGAGGCGTCGGGCGAAATATAGGGGTTTGTCCAAAGATTGATCTTAACGCCCATTTGGTCCATCTCTTTTACAAATCCTTGGGGATCGGGGAAACGCGAGCGGTCCCATTCGAATGTACACGGGTACGACTTGCTTTGCCAGCCCGGTTCGAGACCGATGAAATCGAGCGGGTAACCTTTTTCTTCAAATGCTTTTGCTTCGCGTTTGACCTGATTGGCGGTGTAAAGCCGGTGGACACGTTGCGTGAAGCCCAGGCCCCAACGCGGCGGCAGGCATCCGCCCCCGCTCAACAGGTTGAAGCGCTCGATCGCATTTACCGGTTTCGGTCCGGCAAAAACGTAAATTTCAACACCTTCGGCAGGAATCAGCATTTCGACGGCATCGGAATAGGGATGTGCTTCCCAATTTTTGTCGGTATTTCGGTCCATGATCTCGGGTGGATTTTTGCTGTCCTTACGCACGCCCGAGCCCGCGTACACATCGATGTATTTCGCGGAATTTACAAAAACACCATAGCCCAGCGACGATACGTAAAATGGTACCGGCGCATGTGTGCGGCCATTGTCGGACTTGCCGTAATGGTCGGCATGGAGCTGCATGATGCGCCCGCGCTGGTGGATGGTCTGGAAGTTCAGTCCGAACCCGTAGAGCTGTTCATTCCTTTGCAGCGGCAGCCGAAGGTAAGATTTGCCATGATTGAATTGAACCATAATAGCAGCCTTATCCAGCGGGAAATCCTGTTTTTGTAACCTGGCCAGGGTGGGCGACGGAACGGTTTCGGCCGCTTTGAGTAAATCATAGGCGTCGGGTTTGCCGGCAGTGCCTTTCCAGATACCGGGATGAATTTCTTGCCAGGTAATAACCTGTCCGAAAACCAGCAGTGGAAAAAGAATAAGGAATAGGGTCGAAACGGCTGGGTTTAAGTGGCGCATAACGTGTAACAGGTCTTGGATCAACAGTATAAGACCCCGATGGGGAATTATACTAAAAAATACAGGGATAAAATAAATCTACTAAATTTGTAGGATAAATAGATTGATAATAAATTTAAGCGCCGAAATCAGAAGACCCCTGGCATTATGTATTACGAAATCGAAGACGAGCTGGGCAACGTGTCCACCTTACAGCTCAAACAACGGGAGCGGGAAGAACAGATCGAACCGCCTAAAAGTGGTGAACTGGCGCCGCTATTCTATCTCCGGAACGAGGAAGGGTTTCCGGTGACGTCGCTCGCAGGCGCCTCATCGGACAGCGAAGCGCGATCGGTCCTCGACCTGGTCCGGTTCAAACCGCTTGTCCTCAGCTTTTATTGCAATTGCTGGGGAAGTTACGCGCCAAAGCATCTCCAAACCGTCAAGACGCTTGCGCCCCAGGTGGAGGCATTGGGCGGGCAATTGCTGATACTGACCAACGAATCTCAAAAAGAAATCGGGCGTATTGCCAGAAAACTGGATGCCGAGGTGCCGATTTACCATGATAAAAACTACAATGTCGCACGCTCGTACGGCGTATTTTCGGAGACCTCGCCGATATGGGACCGCATTGCCGGTATTTCGGAGGAGGTTTTCACACCGTCGCTGTTCGTTCTCGGCCGCGATCGCCGGGTAGGTTATGCATTCGTCGACGAAAATTTCGATAATACCCCCGACGTCAGGACGGTTTTGAGAGCTGTTTACAACGGCCGGTGAGGGAAATCACATACTTCTGCATTCATACCGTGCCAGGTTGACAACCATGCATTATATTTGGTTTCGCCGCTGACACGGTATTTGTTTCATACTATTCTGAAATATGTTATTGGAAAAAAGGTTGCGATCGAAACTCCCTGATGTCGGGACCACCATTTTTACGAAAATGTCGGCGCTGGCCGAAGAGCATGAGGCGCTGAACCTGGCGCAGGGCTTCCCCGAGTTCGATTGTTCACCCGATTTGCAACGGCTGGTGGATAAATATGTGCGGTCGGGGAAAAACCAGTATGCACCCATGCCCGGTGCATTGCGGTTGCGCGAAGCGATTGCGAAAAAGACTTTCGAAGCCTCCGGCACGGAATATCACCCGGTCAGAGAAATTACCATCACCAGCGGCGCTACCGAGGCATTGTTTGTGGCAATCAGCACTGTGGTGCATCCGGGTGACGAAGTGATTGTTTTCGAGCCTGCTTACGACAGTTATGTGCCAGCCATCGAGCTCAGCGGCGGTATTCCGGTGTTCGTAACGCTCGATCCGCAATACGATTCCATCGATTGGGAAGCGGTAAGGACGCGCATTACCGGGAAAACACGGGCCATCGTTATCAATACTCCGCATAACCCCACCGGAAAAGTGTGGTCCGCTTCCGACCTGCAGGCGCTCGCCGCGCTCGCGGAAGCGCACGATCTGACCGTGGTCAGCGATGAGGTGTACGAGTACATTGTCTTTGACGGGCGGGAGCACGTTTCGGTAGCTTCTGTTCCGTCGCTGGCCGAACGTAGTTTTGTTTGCGGCTCGTTCGGCAAAACATTCCATACCACCGGCTGGAAGCTCGGTTTTTGCCTGGCGCCTGCTTACCTGACGACCGAGTTCCGTAAAATCCATCAGTTCCTGGTGTTCAGCGTCGTAACGCCTTTTCAATTTGCCGTAGCCGAATATCTGAGCGAGCCGGAGCATTACCTTACACTTTCGGCCTTTTACCAACGCAAGCGCGACCTGTTCAACGAAGCCATCGGCGATATTGGTTTTATATTGAAACCATCGGAAGGCAGTTTTTTCCAGAATGTATCATATGCCAACCTTTCCGATGAAAATGACCTCGCGTTGGCCGAGCGGCTTACGAGGGAAGCAGGCGTTGCTTCGATACCCCTGTCGGCATTTTATGGAAGAGAAACCGACTTTAAAACGCTCAGATTTTGCTTCGCCAAACATGATGATACCTTATTGAAAGCCGCAGGATTATTGAAGAAGGTATGTTGGTAAAAAAATGAAAGGGGTAAGTAGATTGTACATAACTTCGGAAAAAGTCGTAACTTAATATGACAAATTTCGGACGCTATGAAAACAATACATTATCAGAAGTATGAGGAAACTACTCCGCTGAGGATAGCGGAAGAGCCCGAAGTTTTGTACGTCGCCCGTAAGACGATCGACCTGTTTCCTGCGGAGCGTTTTCAAACGCTTTCCGCCAGGTTGCTTTTTACACAACAGGAATGGGCGGATATATTGCACATCAGCGACAGAACTTTACAACGCTATTTGAAAGAGGAAAGACCCTTTGAGGGGCTGTACGCGGAGCATTTGTACCAGCTTGAAAATATGGCCGATCTGGGCCTTGAAGTATTCGGAGATGCAAAGGCGTTTGAAAAGTGGCTTCGCACGCCTCGGGAGGTCCTGGGAGAAACACAGGACTTTTCGACGCTACGCTCTTTCTGGGGCGTGAAGCTAATCTGCAATGAGTTGGGGCGTATGGAGCACGGCGTGTACATATGATTGCGTACCGCCTTGCAGCACGGGCGTATATCAACGATTTGTCCGGCTCCGGGGCGAAGCTGTTTGGCGGACGCTGGAACCCGATCGGTTGTCCATGCATTTACGCCAGCCAAAACCTTTCGCTCGCATTATTGGAAAAGTATGTTCATGCCGAATTCCGGGAATGCATGGAACGCCTTGCATTGCTCCGCATCAGCATTCCCGACGACGATAACCTGGTTTTTCATGTAGACGATCAGCAGTTAAAAAAGACCTGGATGAACGACGTTTCCTATTCACAATGGATAGGCGAACAAATTTTGAGCGATCCTGAAATCATCGCCTTCACTGCGCCATCGGCGATTGTGCCGACCGAAAGGAACGTGATATTGAATCCTATCGCCAAAAAATTCGGGGATATCCGGTTTTGGCCGCCCGTTGATTTTTCAACCGACTTGCGGTTGCTGCGTAAACTTTTAGCAAAACATATTACTTCTTGAAAAGCAATGCCTTAATCGGTTGAATCCGCGTGATAATCAGCGTCGGAATGAGCAGGATCAATGCGGTGATAATGACCGTTACCACGTTTACCATCGCGAAGATACCCCAATCGAATACAATGGGGACGGTATCCATGTAGTAATTGACGGGGTCTAGCGGGATAAGCTTGAACCGGAATTGCAGCCAGCAAAGGAGCAATCCCGCCACATTGCCGATGATCAGGCCACGACGGACCATATCCAGCCCGACCTGGAAAAAGATCATCCTGATTTGCCGGTTCGAGCTGCCGAGCGTTTTCAGCAAGCCAATCAGCGGTGTCCGCTCCATGATCATCACCAGCAGGATAGAGATCATATTGAAGCAAGCCACAAACAGGATCAGCGTCAGGAAGACGGCGGTGTTGCGGTCGAGTAGGATAAGCCAGTCGAATATCTGGGGAAAAATGCTGGTCACTTTTTGCAGATACAGGCCTGGCGGAAGCTCACGGCGAAGCTTCTGCGTGACGAGGTCGAGGTCATGGAAGTCTTTGAGATAGATTTCGTACGTGCCGACCGAATCCGGCCCCCAGCCATTCAATCTCTGGACCAGTCCGATGTCCCCGATGATGAGGTTATTGTCAAACTCCTCCATTTCGGTTTCATAGATACCGGCCACTATGAGTTTCCGGGGCCTCGGCGGGTTCTGGAGCGAATACATGATCACATCGTCGCCCGTTTTCAAGCGCATTTGGGTCGCGATTTTCCGACTGATCAGGATCTGCGAAGAATAACCGTACCTGATCGAGGAGGAATCCTTTCGCCCGATCAATTTGCCCTCCACCAGGCTTTTTTTGAAAGTAACCCAATCATAATCCTTCCCGACACCTTTCAGGATCACGCCTTTGATTTCGTCGGGCGTTTTGAGGATTCCCGATTTATGGGCCACCGCCTGCCAGCGTGCCACTTCGGGAACGCTCGGCAATATTTCGGATACCGGGTTTTTAACGGGCAGGGGGCCTTCCTCGTAGGTGTTACCCTGGGCGAATGCATTTACGTTGATATGCGCGCCGAAGAGGAATATTTTTTGCTGGATGGTTTGTTTGAACCCCAGCAGCACGGCAAATGCGATGATCCCTACGGCGATGCCGATCGCGATACTGGCCACGCCGATCCTTGAAACCGTGGCAGAAAACGATCCTGCCTCGTTATGGCGTATCCGTTTGGCAATGAATAGGGGAAACCGCAAGAGGAATCTGTTCTTTAAATTAGTTGTTGACAAAAATAGGAAAAAACCTTAGCGGTTCGAAAAAGGCATTTTTTTATTAAGTTGCCTGCCTTGATTTACCCCCAAAGACATACCGAATCAGAAAAACATACCACGATCCATGCCATTGATCAAAGTAGCTTCCGGAGTTGTTAACCAGACACCCATGGCCTGGGAGGCCAATACCGGCAATATTATCAACGCGATCAGAGAAGCCAGAAAGCAAGATGTGAGCCTGCTATGCCTACCCGAGCTGTGTATTTCGGGCTATGGTTGCGACGACTATTTTTTCGCGCCCGACATGGTAGAACAGGCCCAACGCTGCCTGCTCGAAATAGCGGAGGAAACGGCCGGAATGATTGTTGCCGTGGGCTTGCCTTTACGGCATAACGGAAGTTTGTACAACACCGCCTGCCTGATTGTCAACAAACAAATCGCAGGCTTTTATTGCAAGCAAAATCTGGCAAATAACGGTATTCATTACGAAGCACGGTGGTTCAGGCCATGGCAGCCGGGCGTAGTGGAAAGTATCGAGGTGAACCAGATGTTTTATCCGATCGGCGACGTGATTTTTGACATCGCCCCGGGGCCGGTATTGGGGGGGGGCGCATGGGGTAAAGATCGCGTTTGAGATTTGTGAGGATGGATGGGTAGCCAATCGTCCCGCGCGCAGGCATTACGAGCGCGGGGTAGACATTATCCTGAACCCAAGCGCCAGCCATTTCGCATTCAACAAATTTATGGTGCGCGAGAAGCTGGTAGTGGATGCTTCCAGGTCATTTTCATGTAGTTATATTTATACAAATCTCCTGGGCAATGAAGCGGGAAGGGCTATCTACGATGGCGACGCGATGATTGCTTCAAATGGCGACCTGCTTGCATCGAGCCCGCGGTTCAGCTATGAGGACTATGTGATTACGACAGCGGTTATCGATACCGAATATACCCGGCTGAGCCAGGTGCAGAGCAAGATTGCGATCCCGCCGAAGGAGCGGACATGGCGCATCCCGGCGCGGTTCGATTTCCCGGAGATAGAGCCTGTATTACCGCAAATTCCCGAAATTGAACCGTTTGAAAAGGGCGGGGCATTGAAGGAGGAAGAGTTTGCAAGAGCCGAATGTCTGGCGTTGTTCGATTACCTGAGGAAAAGCCGCTCGAATGGCTTTACGATATCGCTTTCCGGAGGGGCCGATTCCTGTGCTTGTACCGCACTGTGCGGGTTGATGATCCGGTTGGCGGATGAAAGTATCGGTATGGACCGGTTCAAGCAGAAGTTGTCTTACATTAAGGATGTTCAATCTGCCAAAACGGAGGAAGATCTTGCCAAAGTTTTGATCCATAACATTTATCAGGGGACAGAAAACAGCTCTGTCGACACGCTCGAATCTGCGCAGTCACTGGCGGAATCGATTGGTTCCACTTTTTATAACGTCAATATCAATGGGCTTGTAGAAACCTACAAGGGGCTGATCGAAGACCAGATTGGCCGGAAACTGACCTGGGAACAGGACGACATCGCCTTGCAGAACATCCAGGCGAGGGTGCGTGCGCCGGGGGTTTGGTTGCTCACGAACCTGTCGAATCACCTGCTGCTCGCTACTTCCAACCGTTCGGAAGCTGCCGTCGGGTATGCGACAATGGATGGCGATACTTCCGGTAGCATCAGTCCGTTGGCTGGCATCGACAAGCATTATTTGCGGCAATGGCTCCGCTGGCTCGAGACAGTAGGGTGTGAAGTAAAAGGCAAGCACATCCGCATTGAAGGTTTGAAAAAAGTAAACAGCCTGCAACCCACCGCCGAGCTGCGGCCTCTCGCGCAAACGCAGACGGATGAGGCCGATTTGATGCCTTATGAATTTTTGAATGACCTGGAAGGACTGGCGATCAGGGACAAAAAGTCGCCTCTCGAATCGTATAGAAACCTTTACGTACGCTATAAGGCTGTTTACAGCGCTGAACAACTGCTCGGCTGGACGGAACGTTTCTTCAAGTTATGGAGCCGGAACCAATGGAAGCGGGAGCGTTACGCGCCATCCTTCCACCTCGACGACCGAAATCTCGACCCGCGCTCCTGGTGCCGCTTCCCGATATTGTCGGGCGGATTTGAAAAGGAGCTCGCCGAGTTGAGAACTTACGTGAACGGCGCCGGCGTGCAGAACGGGAGGAAGCGGATCGGGTTTTAGTAATAGCAAACATATTTCGTTACATTTATTGAAATAATAATTTTGCCGGCCATCGCTACATTAAGCGTCGAAGTCGAAGATAAGGACTCAACTTTTTACAGGAGCTTCCGGCGAAATTTCCGTTCGTGAAAATCAATGAATAGATGCGGGAGATTCCGACGAAGCCTATCCGTGCCAACGTAAGGGAAGGAGTCCGCAAACTGTCTTTGGTCGAAGCGGGAAGTTAAAAACCCGTTCGGCGCGAACCGGCTACTCACGGAGATTCCTGATAAATCGTGATCTCAGATCTTATTCAAAAACCGGATTCCTGCCTGAAAGCCGACCCATCCGTAAACTTTATTGGAACCGTCGGGCTTTTGCCCTATCCAAACAGGTGAAAGCCCTTTTTTCCCTTCCGGGTTAATCAAGCCTGAGTGTTTGCTGAAAAAGGTATTCAGCGACGGGCCTGCAAAGAGGGCAAACCGCGAACCGAATTTCTTTTCCATTCCCAGCGCAAACCTGACAAGTCCCTGGCTGATGTCATCGGCGGCATTGTGCTCCAGTAACACCAGGCTACCGGTGAAATCGGCATTGGCGCTCCAACCTTTGCCGAGTTTTTGAGCAGTCCCGAAACCGTACCCGATCGTGAACAGCGGTTTGTCTTTTGCCAGGCCGCTGAAACCGAGATTGAAAATATTATAAAACCGACTGACACCGGTTTTGAATGCGGTATTGAAGTAGTTGAACTCGTCGGTGGAGAATTCGTAGCGACGATACCCATTACTATGCACCCAGCTGAACAGCCCGAACGGAACGGTGGCCGTAGAGTCGGCGTAGTTGACTGCCCCGATCTGGTGGCCCTTCCTCACCGTATGGGCATAGTTGTAACCGGCCGAGAACTGATAGCCGTGCAACTCGCCTACGACTACATTGCCTACACCGGCGACTTGAAAACCGGTAAAGTTCCGGCCTGTGTAGTTAAGCAGGTGCGTACCCTGGAACCCCCTGAAATTGCCCAACGTCATATTCACAACGTGGGCATATTGGAAGCCCGTCACATCGTTCCCTACCACATTGCCGACACCGGCAAACTGGAAACCGGTAACATTGCCCCGCACGACATTAAGCAAACTGCCGATTTCGAGTTTCGACACGCCCAGCGAATAACCGGCGATGAGGTTAACCGAATATTCGTTTACGATATTACCGCTCAATCCATGGTTGGTTCCCAGAAATGGCAATATGGATGCCTGAAAGGAGGTGTATAGCGTGTCTTCGATGTTGCGGGTGTGAATGGCCTGTTTGGCCGATGCAAATGCGCTGACGAATTTATTCTGGACGTTGCGGTACCGTTTCCGGAGGGTTTCATAGTCGGCCCATGTGATTGCATTTCCGTTTGCCGAACTGTCCGCAAACAGGGTGTCGCGGGGCAAATCTGTTTTTACGACTTCGAATTGGGGAACTGCCACCTTGTGATGCAGCGAATCCACCTGCACGGGCGTGTGCGTGACGACTCTACCCGAGATTGGCCTCAGCGTATCGGGATTGAGCGAAATTTGTAAGTAAGTGTCCTTGCGGGTCGGGATGGGAATGGATTTGCCGATGTAATCTTCTTTTCTCACTTCCAGCCGGAGCGAAGGCCGCGATGCCGGAAGCCGGATTTTATAGTACCCATATTGGTTACTGACCGCCGAAGCCAGCGTCACCGACTCATAAATACTCGCATTGGCCAGCTTTTTACCGGTTTTGTTATCGATAATGTAGCCGTCCAGGTCGAAGTCCTGCGGCTCCTGCGGCTTGTCGGTCCGGGTGTTTTTTTGGAGGATAATATAGCGTCGCCGCTCCTTGAATGTAACCTTGTCTTTAAAAATAGCATTTAAAATCTCCCTGACGCTCTGATTGACGGCCTGGATCGTTACGCGGCTTTTGATGTCGATCATATCGGGGCTGTACGAAAAGCTGAAACCACCGAGATCGCCGATTTTCTGCAACGTCTCGTCGAGCGGCAGGTTTGTCACTTTCAATACAATGCGCTTTTCCAGTAACTCCTGCGCCAGCAGATGGCTCGGGAGCAGAAAAATGCAGGTACACCAGAAAGCAATTCTGTAAAGTAGTTTCAAAGCAGATAACTTGGATTTTATTGGCAGCCGTTTCCGTCGAGCCAGTACACTTTTCCTTCTTTCCGAAGATCGAGGTCGAGGGTTTCGGCGATAACCGACAATGTTGCGTCCACCGGCTCTTTTTCGAAGCGGATCGTGAGCCTGCATTGCGCAATTTTGTCGTTCGACAGCCTCACATCGACGTGGTAGCCGTCGCGGATAGAGCTGACGACGTCTTGCAGGTCGGCCGCATTGAATTCGTAAACCTGCGTGCGGTAGCCCATCAGGTTCATGTTGGCTTGCAGGCTGCGAATGGAGTCTCTCAGGACTTCCGCGCCTTGCCCTTTCACGAGTTCTACCTGGTGTGCGTTTTTGGTTACCCGTACTTTCCCGGTCGCGACGTCCACCCGCACAGGAGCCTCCTTATAAGCTTTTACATTGAAAGACGTACCCAATACCCGGATTTCGGTGCCATTGGCCTGAATCACAAACGGGTGTGCGGCGTCAGGTTTTACGTCAAAAAACGCTTCTCCCTGCAATGAGACCGTCCGCAGATCGCCTTCGAAGTTTTCGGGGTAGGTAAGTCTGGAATTGTAATTCAGAAACACTTTGGTGCCGTCGGGAAGAGTCTGTTCGGTTGTATTATTGGCGGTAGCCACATTTACCGACTGAGGCGTTTTATCGGCAATCAGGAAGAACCATCCGAAAGCCATCACTAATATGGCGATCATCGCCGCTGCCCAAACAGTCACTGGCAAGCGGCGTTTCCGTACTTCGGGCCTGAATTCGATCGTCTTGGCTTCCCTGGCCGATACTTCCCCATTTGACGACTTCCCGGCGGGCACTTCGGATGTCGGGTCATTGGCCTTCCCTGCAGCCATTTTTCCCTTCATTTTATTCCAGGCAGCGTCCGTATCGACCTTTATGCCGCCTTTTTTCATAGCGGCCGTGTGGTCCCATATCAGCCGGTAGGTCGCAAGTTCCCGCGCATTGGCTTCCGATTCGGCGAGCCAGGCTTCTACTTCTTTTCTTTCGGATTCCGAGGCGGTGTCGGCCAGGTAACGTGCTAACAGTTCCTCCGATATGTTTGCATGAGATGAGTTCATGGTTACGATCTGATTAACTGTTCAACAATGCTGCAACACAACCAAAGCGTCACCGGCAGGTAATCCGCCAGTTCCGCACGCAGGATTTTCAAAGCTTTCCCTATCTGATTTTCCACCGTTTTAATGGATATTCCCAACTGATCTGCGATTTCCTGATATTTCAATTCCTCAAAACGGCTAAGCCTGAATGCCTTCTGGCATTGTTCCGGCAGGGCGCTCACCGCCTTCTCGATGCGCTCTTCCAGTTCGCCTGCGTGGATTACTTCTGTCACCGATTCGTACGACTGGCTCGAAAAGTACATCGTGTAATCCTTATGTGCCTCACGGACAGTCGCGTGTTTGAACCGGTTGAGACAGTGGTTATGCACGGCCCGGTACAGATACGATTTCAGTGAAAGTGTGATTTCGAGCTCTTCCCGCTTTTCCCAGATCGTCAGAAAAACCGTTTGCACGACTTCTTCGGATTCTTCTTCGTCTTTGAGCATGGTGCACGCGTAGCTGCACAACCGGGGATAATACGTACGGAAGGTTTGCTCAAAGGCCTGTTCATCGCCCCGCCGTATCGCGCTGACTATTTCTGGGTCGGAAGAGTACACCGTTATCTGTTTTTGATTTTCGGTCAAAAATAGATAATCTCTTTCGATTAGCGGTTCTTGATATAGAAGAGCGGTCATTTGGAATGTCCTTTGGAATGAGACAACTTGTTCCCTGTTTCCCCCTACGAGAAATTTTATTTTTTTGAATAGGGGAATTTCAACGGGCAGTTGTCCTAGCCAAAAACGTCTTTTAGCTATGAAACAAACATTCCTTAAACTTTCGATCGCCCTTGGTATCGTCTTTGCTTTCCAGTCTTGTGTTTACATTAATAAGGATGAAGACATTCCACCGCGAGGCGAAACAACACGCACTTATGATTTCCGCAATTTCGATGAGTTGGAAGTAAGCGACGCAATCCGCGTCCATGTGGTTGCCGGCTCGTCATTTCATGTCGAGGCTACCGGCGAGCGCAATGATCTGGACGATCTCAATATTTTCGTGCAGGACGGCAAGCTGACGGCCCGTTACAATAATTCGTGGAGAAAGCGGCAACGAATGGACATCGACATCACAATGCCTGATCTGGCCGGCGTGGATTTTTCGGGCGCGGTAAATGCAACGATCGACGATTTCGAAAATCTGCCAAGCATTGAAATTGAGCTCTCGGGGGCGTCCCAATGTGATTTTGAAGGAACCGGAACTACATTGAAATTCGACATTAATGGAGCTTCCCAGCTGAATGCGTTTGGAAAAATGAAGTTTCTCGATGGCGAAGCTTCCGGGGCGTCCCGGCTGAACGCGTTCGAGCTGCAAACGGAAGAATCGGATCTGGATGTTTCCGGCGCGAGTAATGCCAAAGTTTGGGTGACACGTCAGCTCGACGTGAAAGCCAGCGGTGCAAGCAATGTTCGTTACAGGGGCAATCCCAAAGTCGAAAAGGAAGTCACTGGTGGGAGTAGTGTTCGTGCCGAATAGGTTTTTCAGGGGATCATTCCGTATTTAGCCCGGGCCTTCGCTTTCGACATGCCGTCGAAATGCCACCATTCCGTGGTATTGACCTTGAATCCCACCTGGGTCATCACTTTTCTTAAAAGCTGGCGATTCCCGATTTGTTGGACCGTCAGCTTGCCCTTTTTCAGCATTTCCTGTTCGGAGCGGGGATAAGCCAAAGGACCGAAATAGTCGAATTTAGTTCCCATATCGAGCGGCACCCCTTTTTCATCAACCACAGTGAGATCGACAGCGCACCCGAAATTATGGTTTGAACCGATTTTCGGATCGGCTACATATTGTGTTTTGCTGCGCGCCGGGATTTTCAAATGATCCAAGGCGTTCCAAAGGTCGTACTGAGCGGAATTGGGACGGGCGGCATCGTATACGAGCAATCTGTATCCGGGTTTCTCTTTTTTCAGCAATGCATTGGCTTTGGCTAGTCTTTTGGCCATCTCCGGTTGCAGGTACGCGCGCGCGAGTTCGCCATACACGTCGCGGCCTATGAAATTGTCGGTAGTGGAGTATCTCAATTCGACCTGAATGTCCGGATCGATTTTTTGAATATCTACAAGGCCCCTGTCGATCATTTTTTGTTCGATAAGCGGGAGCGGCCTTGAAGATTGGGCGGCCATTTCAGATGTGACGAGGCTCGTCAGCAGCAGATAAAAGGCAATTTTTAGCATAAAAAAATATCCTTGCAAAGGCTGCAAAGATATTCTTTTTGCCGGATCGCAAAGAATAGGGTTAATACCGTTTGATATTGATGCTGGTGAGTCCGCCTTCATAATGCACAATCACCTTTTTGGATGCGCTGTCGAAATTCGAAGAACGATAGAATCCGTTGCCGACTTTATGCAAACCATCCATGTTTTTTGCATTCAGCGCGCCGTCCATGCGCATTTCACAGCCGACCGATTCGGGGATTTCGAGTGTTACCGAGGCAACTCCGGCTTCTATGTCCACATTGGCCGTAGGCATTTTGTCGCCCAGGCGGATATCCATGTCTGCCACCCCGGTACTTACTTTCAGCTTTTCCACCTTATAGTTGCTGAAATCAAAATCCCCTTTTCCGGCACCGATCCCAAGATCGATATTCCAGACCGGCTTTTCGTTTAGGAGGATTTTCGCCTGATTCGAAATTTCCCCGTTTTTGATCTTGACATCCCCTTCTTCCATTTTTAATGTGACTGTCGCAGAATTGTCCAGCTTATTTACCGAAGTATTGGATAGAAAGCCGACGAGCGTACTTTTGGTATCGGCCTCAAAAAGCTTCGGGGTATTTCCATTCAGTGAGAATGTACCGGCGCCGCCTTCCAGGTTGAAGTGGGCCTTCTGGATAAAATCCTCCATTTCGTACTTGTAAGAGCCGTTGATGGGACGGTTTCTCTCTTTTCCGCGCTCCCTTTGATAGTCGCTGTCCCGGTCGTCATCACCTTCATCGTGATTGTAACCATATTCGTGGTCGTTATCATCGTCGTCCCAGCCGAAATGCCAGTTATCACCATGATCGTCGATGGCCTGGTGTGTTTTGTTGACCACACCGCCTAAAAAGGCGAATGTAATGAGCAGCGCAACGATGCTACCGGAGCCGCGCTCACGGCCCGCAGCCACCAGGATTACCCCGGCAAGGATGAGCAGGACCGACCAGTAGGGCAGGATCATGTCCCAATCGATATTCAGCAGGTTCATACTCCGGAGCAGCCAGAATAAACCGAGAATGATCAGCAAACCACCCCAAACGATGCCACTTGAGTTTTTCATGATCTTAAATATTTGATCGGTTAGTACTGTCGGAATTCAGAAAGTTGCGTAACAACAGCAATCCGCCGGTTACGATGAGTATAATAGGCCAGAAGAAGCGTCCGAAATCGAAATCGGTCAGTTCTTCCACCAGGAACAGCGACCCGGTGACAATGAGGATAACTCCCCAGAAGATGTTTTTGAAATTCATGGCTATTTGGTTTATAGTAAATGCAGGGAGGTTAGTTGACTTTGATGACGTCGTCGTCGCCGCTGTCAGGTTTTTTTAGCTCAGGATCTTCGGGAAAACGCGGTTCTGCCGAAGAACCGGGCGAAAACGGCGTGTATGGCTGCGGGTCGGGACCCGGATTGATCGGGTCGGCCGGAGGAGGTGTCGTAGGATACACCGTCGATCTGTTTTCGTGCTCCTTGTCGCGCTGGCGGAGGATCAGGAAAGCACCCACGGCAATCAGGACGATCGGCCAGAAGTATTTTTTAAACTGGTACCAAACCGGCAGGTCGTCTAAGAGCATCAGGGCACCAAAGAAAATCAGCACACCCCCAAGTATCATCATGGTCTGGTCTGACCGCTTTTTATCGAACAGCGGGTCCGACGGTTTGGAAGGTTCGGCACCGAAAGCCGTGTGGGTGGTGTACACCTCGCCCCCTGGCCCGGTTGGCAGCACAGCCCACAGGATAATGTAAAGCAACCCGGTCATTCCAAAGCCGGGAGGTAATATCGGCAGCGCCATTACTACAAAGAGAACCCGGACGATCACCACGTCAATTTGCAGATACTGAGCGATTCCCGCACAAACTCCTCCGAAAACTGCCTGGTCTGGTATGCGATGCAATTTCTTTTCCATGATTAGTTTAGTATTTATTTGTAATCAAAGGTAGTATGTAATGCAAGATACTGTAAACCGGAAAATTATTATCGGCGGGAGGGCGTGTTAAGCGGATATTTTCAGTGAGAATGTGTTTTAAATGGTGAAAAACGGTCTTATTGCTCTTCGAGCGCTTCGAGGATGTCCATCATAGCGCCAAAATCCTTGTATCCGGGGCGGATTTCCTCACTTCCGCGCAATGCAATACCGATGTTCGGAAGGAGCTCCGTGAGTGCGCTGACTGTGAATTCATTATCGAGCCCGAAGCCTACGAGTACCGGGTAGTCGGCCTCGACGGCAGTTAGTGTCTGCATCCAGGCTTCCGATATTTCCGCTTCTTTATCGCTTTCGAGCAGGAAATGCGTCACTTCGCTTTCATAGCGGCTCAAAATCGGGGCAATTTCATCGGCCTCGTAGATATCGACGCTGATACGCAGCAGAAGCGGCAGACCGACCTCGGCCCGGAGGTAGTTCAGCAAGCCTGGGTCATTCACTTGCACCGCATGCACGGGATATTCCGCCAATGCGGTCAGGATGGCTTCCGGGTCGGTCTTACCCGTCTCCGCCACGAGCGTTACGCCGGCCAGCCAGGAACAGATATCTTCGAATTTTTTAGGAGAAATATAATTGGGGGAATCTTCGTCAATAGAAAAACCGAGCATTTCAACACCCATCCCCGCACAATAGCGCGCATCGGAGAGGTTGGTAACATTGCTGATTTTTACGGTTTTGGTAAGCATTGAAATAATACTATGTATATTGATTATTTGGTTAAAACTTCGTCTTCTTGCAGCAAACCCCGAAGACTTATGTCTGCGTCAAGAATGGTCCAATGAATGCCTGATTCAGATACTGTATATTGGTCCAGATCCCAGTCCTCAGCCTTTTCTAAAAATGGGAAAGATGATAAAGGTTTGGTAATCACTTTTTTATTATTTAGAATAAAAAGTGCCAAATCAAGGTCCCTCGCGAAACCAAAATGGTGGATTTGCAGCCCATTATCAAGTATCATACGATCCAGATCATCCGCAATGTCGATTACATCATCTTCGCCAGCCTCACTAAGAAGAGTTTGAAGCTGTTTACTTATTAAAGGCGTCGTGCCAGTTTTGAATGATTTTTTCATAGTTGCAGACGATTATATCTAAAATGACTCTCATTTCATTTTTCTTAAAACCATGGTTGTAGGAAACCACTATTTCCGGAACCAAAACAACTCTCGCATTACGTTTGCCTTTTTCAACATGAATGCGAATCGGTTCGCGCTCATTCATCCAGAAAAAGAACCGAAAGCCGTTAATGTATAATACAGTTGGCATATCAAAATTAGCTAAAAAGTAGCAGAAAGAACAAAGGCGAAGACTGGTCGCTGGTGCGGCCGGTTCTTCGCCAAGGTTGTAATGAGGAATGTTGAGTCTGCTATTTACTGCGCCGAAAACTTATACTTCGTAGTCGTATGGTAAGTCTCGCCCGGATTCAGCGTCGTGGTCGGGAACTGAGGTTGGTTCGGGGAATCGGGGTAATGCTCGGTTTCGAGGCAGAGACCGAAGCGTTTGGTGAATGTGGCTCCCTTTCCTTTCAAAGTGCCGTCGAGGAAGTTGCCGGTATAGAACTGAACGCCCGGCTCGGTGGTGAATACTTCCATGACACGGCCGCTTTCGGGGTCTTTCACGGTGGCAAATTTTTCCAGGCCGTCGCCGCTGCGTTTCAGCACCCAGCAATGGTCGTAACCGCCGCCCGCTTTGATTTGCTCGTCTTCCACCTTATCTATGCCGGTGCCTACTTTGGTAGGTTTGCGGAAATCAAAGGGTGTTCCTTCTACTGCGCGAAGTTTACCGGTCGGGATGAGCGTCGTGTCTACCGGCACAATGCTATCCGAAGCGATGGTTACCTCATGATCGAGAATGTCGCGTTTCAGGCCGGTGAGGTTGAAATACGAGTGGTTGGTCAGGTTCACGACGGTCGGTTTGTCGGTCGTTGCCGTGTAATCGATCGTCAGTGCATTGTCATTGTCGAGCGTGTAAACGACTTTTACGGTCAGGTTCCCCGGGTAACCTTCTTCCATATCCTTGCTGGTGTATTCCAGTTGCAGCCCTACCACCGAATCCCGGTTGATTTCAGTCGCTTTCCAGAGCACCTTGTCGAAGCCCTTTTTACCACCATGCAATGCATTGGGACCGTTATTGATCGCCAGCGTATATTCCTGGCCATTCAGTTTAAACTTCCCTTTTAGCAATGCGGTTACCGTAGCGTCCCACCAATGCACCGAAGAACGGGTGGCCGCTCAGATAAGGTGGCAATGAGTCGAAACCAAGCACCACGTCCGCCCACTGGCCGTTTTTGTCCGGTGCGGTGAGCTTGGTAATAATCCCGCCGTAGTTGGTAATGTTGACGGTCATGCCGTTGGCGTTGGTCAGTGTGTAAAGGTCAGCCTGCTGGCCGTCGGGAAGCTGGCCGAAAGCCTCTTTGGAGATAGTACTGATCATTTTTTCTTCATTCTTGGTTTTTGAGCAGCTGAAAATGGCCAGGCCGATCAGCGCAGTGAGTAAAAAAAGGGATTCTTCTCATAGTCAAAGGTTAAGAGTTTGTGTAAATGGTCAGGTTATGCGAGGGCGATTTCCTCGGTGCCATCGGTGATTTTCACTCGGTAGCAAGGCAGATCGATTTTGTATTTTTCCAGATAGGCTTGCTTCATTTTGGCTTCAAAAGCATCCACGGCATCTTTTTTCACCAGGTTGATCGTGCAGCCGCCGAAACCGCCGCCCATCATCCGCGCACCTAGCACGGAATCGTCGTCCAATGTCTGGGCAACGAGGAAGTCCAGTTCGGGACAGCTTACCTCATATTCATTTTGCAGCCCGAAGTGGGTTGCGTACATTTTTTTGCCAAAATCGGGGAGATTACCTTGTACGAGCAGGTCGCAGGCGTCCTGTACACGCTGGATTTCCTCGGTGATGAACTTGCAGCGGCGGTACACCACATCGCCCATTTCATCCTTATGAGATTCTACCAATGCCGGCGTGGCATCGCGGAGGCTCAGTATTTTGGAATCATATTGTTGCAAAATAGCCGTTCCCCGCTCGCATTCCTGCCGGCGGGTATTGTATTCCGAACTCGCCAGGGAATGCTTCACCATCGTGTCGCAAAGTACGATCAGGTAATCGTCCATCGGGAAAGGAAAGTATTCATATTCCAGTGAACGGCAGTCGAGACGGATTACCGATTCCTCCTTTCCGAATGCAGAAGCAAACTGGTCCATAATGCCGCATTGCACGCCCACATATTCGTTCTCAGCTTTTTGGGACATTTTCACAATGCTGAAACGGTCGAGGTTCAGCCCGTAGATCTCATTCAATGCAAACAGCAGGCAGCATTCCAACGCCGCCGACGAGGAGAGTCCGGCACCTACCGGCACATTGCCGCCGAATGCCGCCTGAAAACCGCCGATCTTCAAACCCCGCTTCTGGATTTGCTCCACAATCCCGATCTGGTAATGCGGCCAGGACTTTTCCGGTTTGGAAAGGTCGTCGAGTGAGAACGAATACGTCTGATCGAGGTCGGCGGCGTAGAGGATCACCTGGTCGTCTTCGCGCGGGGCGACGACGAAATACACGGCCTTATCGACGCTCGCCGGCAGTACGAAGCCATTGTTGTAGTCGGTATGCTCGCCTATGAGGTTAATGCGGCCCGGCGAGCGGAATACCCTCGCGGTTTCGCGTGTGGCGGTGCCAAATTTTAAAAAATATTTGTCCTGGATACCTTCTGCGATATCGGTTTCTGTTAGTAACATTTCAGTTTCGGTCGGTTTAATACCCTTTTACAAGGTTCACTTCATTGGCGATGGCCGCGCCGTTCTCTATGGCCAAAATATTGTTCAGAAATAAATCTACTTTACCCATGTGCTCATTTTTGTGACCGCCACCGGTATGCTGCGTCAGGACCACATTGTCCATTTGCCAAAGCGGGCTGTCGGCGGGCAGCGGTTCAATTTCCGTTACGTCGAGCACGGCGCCGTCGAGCTTACCCGATTTCAACGCTTCGATCAAAGCATTTTCATCGGTTGTACTACCGCGGCCTACGCTCGCATAAACGCTTTGGTCCTTCATGACCGCGATAAACTCCGCATTCACGAAATGATGCGCAGTTCCCGGTAAAGTGTTGATCACCAGGTCGGCATGCGGCAATTCATCGAAAAGATCTTCCTTGCTGCGGAGATCGGCCTCCTGCGATGTACGTGCCATCAAATGCGTGGTGCAGCCCAGTCCTTTCAAAATCGCATTCACCGACTGGCCTATCGTTCCGGCTCCCAGCACGATCACATTCTGTTTGTGCAAAATTTTCAACTCGGCCCGGAGCGGCGTTCCGATCCATTGTGTTTTTTGTTTCAAGAGCGTCAGCCTGTCGATACCGCGGTATAGCGCCAGCACGCCACCCACGATCGACTCGGCGCACGGCCGCGCAAACCAGTCGCCCATATTGGCCGTTTTGACGTGGTCGGGAATAGCGACGGACGAGTATTGATCGAACCCGGCCGAATCGAGTTGCCAGAATTTCAGATTGGCGGGAATGTTTTCGAACCAGGCTACGGGCGGATTGCCCAGGATATAGTCGGCCGTGGCGAACCAGGCTTTAAGTTCGTCGGTGCCCGCCGATTCGGTACGGAAATGGATCTGATGCTGCGGGGTAAGCGCTTCGCTGAGTTTGGCGTTGAGCGAGCCGTCGAGTAAGGCGTGGCAGTATATGATCATCTATTGTTTTTGTTTAAAGAAGCAAGGTAAAATGATTTACCTGTAATATCTGCTAATCAGACGGCGAAATGGCCATCTATCCTCCACAATTACCACCTTTCAAATGCTTTTCAGGATTTTCGCGGCGCGCGACGCAAATGCCGGTTGTTCAAACGCAATCGAATCCTCGATCTGCGCCCGAAGCTCTTTGCGGATTTCGGGATAGATTTTGGAAAGATTGAAGAGAATGGTCAGGCAAAACGCCCGTATCGCCACCGCTACCTGGCGGTTACCGATGATTCCAAACGTGGCGTCCATCAGTTCACCATGAAATTCGTCTGGAATGGCGACGTCCTGCAAAATGCGGGCGCTGTTGCGGATAATGGCATCGTGCACGTCGGTCCGCTTCAACTGGCCGATCAGCACACCGATGTAGGGCCCGATCAGCCCGGGCTGCAAATCGGTGGCGATACTCACGCTGTAAGCCGCCCTTTGCGCCAGACGGTACTCGTCCGACTCGAAGCAATGCATCAGTTCCCTGAATGCTTCGGGGGAAGTGCAGGCGTATTCGGCGACTTTCGTGGCCTTCCACTTTGACTGGTGAGGATCGGCCAGCAGTTCATGACGGATATCCATCTTCTTTAAGGCTAAAAGCAAATGCCCCACGCTTTGGCGGGGCATTTGCGAGTATGTTCAGCGTATCAATTATTTGATTTCACCCACCATATCCTCCGGTTTTACCCACGCATCGAACTCCTCCGGCGTGAGGTAACCCAGCGCCACAGCCGTTTCTTTGAGCGTTGAGCCGTTCTTGTGAGCGGTCTGCGCGATTTCGGCGGCTTTATAGTAACCGATTTTCGTGTTCAGGGCAGTGACGAGCATCAATGAGTTGTTCACGTGCTTTTTGATATTCTCGTGCAATGGCTCGATACCTACCGCGCAATTGTCGTTGAACGACACGCACACATCGCCGATCAGACGGGCCGAATGCAGGAAGTTGTAAGCCATCAGCGGTTTGAATACGTTCAGCTCGAAATGGCCATTGGAGCCGCCGATGCTGATCGCGACGTCGTTACCCATTACCTGTGCCGCTACCATGGTCATGGCTTCGCATTGGGTAGGGTTCACTTTACCCGGCATGATGGAACTACCCGGCTCATTATCAGGGATATGGATTTCGCCAATGCCCGAGCGCGGGCCCGACGACAGCATACGGATGTCGTTACCGATCTTCATCAGGCTCACCGCCACGGTTTTCAATGCACCATGCGCCTCCACGATCGCGTCGTGCGCCGCGAGCGCTTCGAATTTGTTTTCGGCGGTGATGAATGGCAGGCCGGTAAGCGCGGCAATGTGGCGCGCGACGTTTTCGGAATATCCCGGAGGGGTGTTAATGCCCGTTCCGACCGCGGTACCGCCCAGTGCCAGCTCCGAAAGGTGCGCCAGCGAGTTGTTGATCGCCCTCAGGCCGTGATCGAGCTGGGATACGTAGCCGGAAAACTCTTGTCCCAAAGTGAGCGGCGTAGCGTCCATAAAGTGCGTACGCCCGATTTTAACGACATTTTTAAAGGCTTCGGCTTTCGCTTTCAAAGTATCGCGCAACTTCGTAATACCCGGAATGGTCACGTCCACCAGGATTTTGTAAGCCGCAATGTGCATGGCCGTTGGATAGGTGTCGTTCGACGACTGCGACTTGTTCACGTCGTCGTTCGGGTGCAAAAACTTGGTTTTGTCGGTAAGCTGACCGCCTTGCAGCACGTGCCCGCGATAGGCAATTACCTCGTTGCAGTTCATATTCGATTGCGTTCCCGAGCCGGTTTGCCATACTACCAACGGGAACTGGTCATCGAGCTGGCCGGCAAGGACCTCATCGCAGACCTGTCCGATCAGATCGCTTTTTTCTTTGGGAAGGACACCCGCTTCAAAGTTGGTAATAGCGGCGGCTTTTTTCAGGTATGCGAAGGCCTTGATGATCTCCTTCGGCATTTTATTGATATCCTGTGCGATAGGAAAGTTCTGGATCGAGCGTTGTGTCTGGGCGCCCCAGTATACATGGGCAGGGACCTGCACTTCGCCCATCGTGTCTTTTTCTATACGGTATTCCATTATTTGACGTAGAATGATAATGTAAAATGAACAATGCGCGGTAAAGTTAGGATCGGGTTTGCAGTTTCTGGAGTTTTTTATGGATAAATGTTCATGTCTGAAAAAAAGAATGTTTAGATTGACGCACCGAGATCCTAAACTCCGCTTTTCATGATACCTAAAATCAGCATTTACCCCGATTACGCACTGATGAGCTCCGCCGCTGCCGAGCGAGTAATCGATCTGATGAACCACAAGCCCGAATCGGTTATTTGCTTCCCGTCGGGTAGTAGTCCGAAAGGTATGTTCGATGCATTGGTAGCCGCGAATCAGAAGGGGCGTGTCGACTTTTCGAAATGCATTTTCGTCGGCCTCGACGAATGGATTGGCCTCGGCGCCGGCAACGATGGCAGTTGCCGCGACCTCCTCGACCGCGATTTCCTGAAACCTGTCGGTCTGCGCCCGGACCAGATCGTCTTCTTCGACGGCAAAGCCTTCGATCCGCAAGCCGAATGCGACCGTATCAATAAAATCGTCGAGAGCCTCGGAGGCCTCGACCTTATTATATTAGGCGTAGGCATGAACGGCCACCTCGCCCTCAACGAGCCCGGCACACCCTGGGATACTTACGCCCACATTTCGGAGCTCGATCCGGTGACCGTCGAGGTAGGGCAGAAGTATTTCAAACAGCCGACCAGCCTCACACGCGGCATTACCGTCGGTATCCGCCACATTCTGGAAGCGCGTTCGGCCATTCTGTTGGCTTCCGGCGCTGCAAAGGCACCGGTTATCCAGCGGGCATTGGCATTCCCCGTTTCCAAAGATTTTCCAGCAACGGTTTTGCAGAATCATTTGAACGCGGAGTTTATTTTGGATGCGGATGCTGCGGAGTTGATTTCGTAACATATTTCCCTAAATCCGGGTTTGCGAAATCACTTTTCCGGCCAGCATTTCAAGCCTGATTTAGATATTTTATCCTAACGCAACCAGTAATTTTTCTCCACTTCACTTAAATCAAGGTGCGCTTTCCTGCGCAATATGCATTCCGCCTAAATTTGACGCAGTTCTTTGTGAACGCCCGTCAATCGGGGTGGTGGTTTTTGCTTTTGGATCCCTCAGCCAAAATCAAGCAAAACAAAAAGGAACCGTGTGCAATTCACGGGCAGTCGTGCTACTGTAAGTATCCGTCCTGATGTTTTCAGGACCCGTTTTTACCCTCGCGTCCCATTGCAGCGTCCCGGCGCTTCGAGAAGGGCGGTAGAAATGATACGAGCCAGGAGACTTGCCATCACCCTCAATGGCTTCCCTCTCACGGGTGGAGTGTAGTCAAGCATTGATTTACCACATTTTATAGCGTACCACAGGCTCCCGGCCGGTTCGGGGGAACTGTATCTGTTCGTTTCGCAGGGTAGCCGTGTGTTACCGCCATGGAATGAAGTACCGGTCAGCGTTCGCAACAGGCGTTTGCCGGGATGGGAGGGTGTTTTCACAGGGTTTTTATTAACTCTTTAAACACAAAAAGTTATGTTGTCACACAACCTGGGCTACCCGCGCGTGGGAAGCCTTCGCGAACTCAAAAAGGCCAACGAACAGTACTGGGCCGGCGCGATCGACCGCGATGCATTGCAGAAAGTCGCGCGCAAAATCCGCCATCAGAATTGGGAAACGCAGCAGCATGCGGGCATTGGCCTTATTCCTTCCAACGATTTTTCGCTGTACGACCACGTCCTCGATACGTCGCTGATGGTAGGCGCGATTCCCGGGCGGTACCACCAGCTGCTCGACGGGAAATCCAATAAGGAGCTAGACCTTTATTTCGCCATGGCCCGTGGTTACCAGAAAAACGGGCTGGATATCAACGCGATGGAAATGACGAAATGGTTCGACACCAACTACCATTACCTTGTTCCCGAGTTTGTGAAAGACCAGAAGTTCAAGCGGTACTCCGAAAAGGTGCTGCTGGAATTCGAGGATGCATTGCAAAAAGGCATTCTCACCAAACCGGTGCTGCTTGGGCCAGTTACCTATTTGCTTTTAGGCAAAGAAAAGGAGGGCGGTTTTGAGCGGATCGACTTGCTGGACAGTCTTCTACCTGTTTATATATCCATATTAAAAGAACTCGCAGCGAGAGGTGCCGAATGGGTGCAGCTCGACGAGCCAGGGCTCGTGCTGGATTTGAATGAAAAGGAAAAACTCGCATTCCTGAGCGCTTATAACCAGATCCGGGAGACGCTTCCGAAGCTGCGCATTCTGGTAACAACCTATTTCGGGCCGCTGGAAGATAACCTGAGCATCGCTACCGTATTGCCGGTGGACGCATTGCATATCGACCTTACGCGCGGTGCGGAGACCTTGTCGCAAATCCTGGTGGATGAAGTATTCACGGCATCAACCCAAAAACTTTCATTAGGGGTGGTCGACGGCCGGAATATCTGGAAAAACGACTACCGAAAGTCGCTGGAATGGATTCAAACGGCAGCGAATGTACTGGGAGAGGATCGGATCTGGGTCGCACCTTCCTCGTCGCTGCTCCATAGCCCTTATGACCTGGACCTGGAAAGGAACGAAGCGGTGCTCACGCCCGAAATCAAAAACTGGATGGCGTTTGCCAAACAGAAACTGGCAGAGGTAACGACATTGGCGAGGCTCGCCGGGACCGATTATTCGAATGACAGCGCATTTCTGGATAACCAAAAAGCCATCGAAAGCCGTAGAACATCAGCGTTGATCCACAAGCCAGCTGTAAAAGCACGGGTTAGCGAAGTGCGTGAATCGGATTTTAACCGACAGAATACATTCGCCTTCCGGCAGGCCATTCAATTGGAAAAACTCAAACTGCCCTTGTTCCCTTCCACGACGATCGGCTCATTCCCCCAAACCGACGAGGTGAGGCAGCTCCGTGCGCAGTTCAAGAAAGGAGCATTGACTTTGGATGAGTACGAGGCCCGCATTCGGGCGGAAATCGTGGATTCGCTGCGCTGGCAGGAAGAGTTGGGCATCGACGTGCTCGTACATGGCGAGTTCGAGCGGAATGATATGGTGGAATATTTCGGCGAGCAGCTCTCGGGTTTTGTTTTTACCCAAAACGGCTGGGTGCAGAGCTACGGTAGCCGGTGCGTGAAGCCGCCGATCATTTACGGCGACGTCGAGCGCGTGGAGCCTATGACGGTGAAATGGTCGTCGTTCGCGCAGGCCAACTCCACGAAATTGGTGAAAGGCATGCTTACGGGCCCGGTAACGATCCTGCAATGGTCGTTTGTGCGGGATGACCAGCCGAGAAAAGACACCACATTTCAGATCGCGCTCGCGATCCGCGACGAGGTGGTGGATCTCGAAAAGGCGGGAATCAAAGTGATCCAGATCGATGAGCCGGCCATTCGCGAAGGGTTACCATTGCGGAAACATGCATGGAAGAGCTACCTGAAATGGGCGGTGGACGCGTTCCGCCTGAGCGCCGCGGGCGTGGCCGACCAGACGCAGATCCACACGCACATGTGCTATTCCGAATTCAACGACATTATCGACTCCATCGCGGCCATGGACGCCGACGTAATTACCATCGAAACGTCGCGTTCGCAAATGGAACTGCTCGACGCTTTTGCGCAATTCAATTATCCGAACGAAATCGGGCCGGGTGTGTACGACATTCATTCGCCCCGCGTGCCGACAGTCGACGAGATGGTTTTCCTGCTGGAAAAAGCGTTGAAGGTAATCCCTGCCCGCAATTTGTGGGTGAATCCGGATTGTGGTCTGAAGACCCGCAAATGGCCGGAAACCGAAGCGGCTTTGCGTAACATGATTTCCGCGGCTAACTTGCTGCGCGAATCGGTCGAAGTCGCGGGATAGCGACGGTCGTTTGTGGGCTGGTGTGGTCATTTATTGTCAGGTGTTGTCAAGTGTCGTCAGAGGTGAAAATACCTGACTATTATCTGACCATACCTGACAATAAATGACTACCCCTGACCACTCCCGACTATCCTTGACACCCCTGACCACATCGAACCGCACTCCTGTTATCAATACATTAAAGCATTTATTTTGACACTCGAAGAAAAAATCACCGCCTCGGAAACACGCGTTTTTAAAACTGTTTTCCCTAATAACACCAACCATTACGATACTTTATTCGGTGGTACCGCCCTGTCGATGATGGACGAGGTCGCTTTCATTGCCGCCACGCGGTTTTCAAGATTGCGGTGCGTAACGGTTTCTTCCGACCGTATCGATTTCACACATCCCATTCCTGCGGGGACCATTATCGAGCTTGTTGGCCGGGTTGAAACGGTTGGGAATACCAGCATGAAAGTCCGGGTCGACATTTTTGTCGAGAAAATGTATGAAGAGAGCCGTGAAAAAGCGGTGACCGGAATTTTTACATTTGTGGCGCTCGATGAGCATCATAAGCCTACCAGAATTTTGTAGCGTTGTCATTTGGCTGCCACGTCGGCGAACGGGGAGCCCGACGCTATGCTCATGAGATTGCATAATTTATCATACGGCACCACTTGTTGTAGTAAATTAGGGGCACATTCGAAGTGGTTCAGAATTAGCGAATTAGAATTAAAGGCATCATTGAAACTATTAACATTTCGTTACCGTCGCTCTTTATTTGGTTGATTCCGAACCGCTTAATAACATTATGAAGGCAATCAACGTCCTGCGGCGGGTTGCAGCCTTGTTCAAAATGCTTATCTTGCACGCCTTTTGGACGGTGTAGGACAAAACTGTACACATTATTCTAATCACGCTTTAATGAAAATTTTAGGTATCTCGGCTTTCTATCATGATTCGGCCGCGGCTCTTATAGATAATGGCGAAATTGTCGCCGCAGCACAGGAAGAACGTTTCACTCGTAAAAAGCATGACCCCGGTTTTCCCTCCAACGCGGTTGCCTTTTGCCTCGAATACGGCGGATTGTCCATCAACGAGCTCGATGCAATCGTTTTTTACGACAAGCCGCTTCTGAAATTTGAAAGATTGCTCGAGACTTATTATGCATTTGCCCCCAAAGGCGTACGCTCGTTTTTGACGGCGATGCCCGTGTGGATCAAAGAAAAGATGTTCCTGAAAAGGCTCATCAACGAGGAGCTTGAAAAACTGGGCTACGATAAGAAGAAGAAAAAGGTGAAAATGCTCTTTCCTGAGCACCACCTCTCGCATGCCGCCAGCGCATACTACCCTTCCCCATTTGAAAAATCGGCTATTCTGACCATCGATGGCGTGGGGGAATGGGCTACGGCGTCGATCTGTCTGGGTGAAGGAAAGGATATCAGTATCCTCAAAGAACTTCGCTTTCCGCATTCGCTCGGGTTGCTGTATTCGGCATTCACCTACTTCCTGGGTTTCCGGGTGAACTCCGGGGAATACAAGCTGATGGGCCTTGCGCCGTACGGTAATCCATCTTCGCCGGATATCAAACGTTATGAGGATATTATTTTGAAAGAACTCATCGATCTGAAAGAGGACGGGTCGGTGTGGCTCAACCAGGAGTATTTCGACTATGCTACCGGCCTGAAAATGGTCAACGAGCACAAATGGGAGGCGCTGTTCGGTTTCAAAACCCGCCGGCCGGAAGATGCGCTCGAAGCGGTGCATTGTAATCTCGGCCTCGCCATTCAGAATATTACCGAGGAGGCGGTGGTGAGGATGGCCAAAGAAGCGAAACGTCTTACCGGCGCGGATTACCTTTGTATGGCGGGTGGTGTCGCATTGAACTGCGTATCAAACGGTAAGCTGCAAAAGGCCAATATTTTCAAAGACATCTTCATTCAGCCGGCTGCCGGCGACGCGGGCGGCGCATTGGGTGCCGCCCAGGCCGCTTATCATATTTATTTCGGGCAGGAAAGAAAGGTTACCTGGAAGGCCGACGCCATGCGCGGGTCATACCTCGGCCCGACGTTCTCCGATCTCGACGTAGCGCTGACAGCCAAGAAGTACAAAGCCGTTTATACCTACTACGAAAATTTCAAGGACCTGGCCCGGGAGACTGCCCGGGTGCTGTCGGAAGGCAATGTGGTGGGCTGGGTGCAGGGCCGAATGGAATTCGGGCCGCGCGCATTGGGAGGCCGCAGCATTCTGGGCGATCCGCGCAATGCCGAAATGCAGAAAAAACTGAACCTCAAAATCAAGTACCGCGAATCGTTCAGGCCATTTGCGCCGTCGGTGCTGGCGGAAGATTGTTCCGAATATTTTGATTACGATGGGATTTCGCCTTACATGCTTCTGGTCCATCCGGTAGCCGAAAGCCGCCGCAAGCCGGTGCCGGCGAACTACGGCTCTCTGGACTTACGTGAAAAGCTCTATTTCGAGCGTTCCGATCTGCCTTCCATCACCCACATCGATTATTCGGCACGCATCCAGACGGTGCATAGGGATACCAACCCGCGCTACTACGAATTGATCGACACCTTCAAGTCGTTGACAGGCTACGCGGTGATCGTGAATACCAGTTTCAACGTCCGCGGGGAACCTATCGTTTGTACGCCCAACGACGCATATCGGTGCTTTATGCGGACCGAAATGGATTACCTGGTGGTTGGTAACTACATTTTTGATAAAAAACAGCAGCCCGAATGGCTGGAAAAAGATAACTGGAAGGAAGAATTCGTTCTTGACTAATCCTCTTTTATTGAGCGCTCGAAGCAATGGCATCTAAAATCGTTACCAGTATTGTCCGCATTCTGTTTCTGGGATTGCTGTTTGTTTTCCTGTTTTATCCGGACAAATTTCATATCAAGTTCGATTACCCGGGATACCCTCAAAGCGACAGCTGGCACGTCCGCCTGGCTAAATTCGCCTTCTGGTTTTTGCTGATCATCGAGATACTCCGCATTTTTTATTACGGCGTGGTCAAAAGCAAGGCAAAGGGGCTTCTTGCGAACATCGTGACGATTGTGACACCGCTGATTGTCGTGCTGATTCTCCTGGAAATCATATTCATGTACGTGCCGCAAAGCCATGAAGGCGTGCTTTCCAAAGCGTCGCAGATCTGGTGGGAGAAATATTGGCATCCGGTAAACTCGCTGGGCTATCACGACAAAGAGATTGAAAATGAGCCGGGGAAAAAGAAGGTTCTGGTAATCGGCGATTCGTTCGCGGCAGGGCATGGGTTGAAGGACGTGAACGAGCGCTTCTCGAACATGCTGGAAGCTAAACTGGGCGCCGACAAATACACCGTCTATAACCTCGGAATGTCGGGCGCTGACACCCGCGACGAGGTAAAGCGCTTGCAGGATTTCCCCGTTAAGCCGGACATGATTATCCTGGAATATTTCCCCAACGATATAGAGAAAGTTGGGCGGGAAAAAGGGCTGACACTTTCCGGTGCCGAACCTTACGCCGACCTTACCGGCCCGATGGCGACCGTCGTGAAGCGCTTTTACCTTCCCAATTTCATTTACTGGCAGTTGCCTCATACGGGATTCAGCACATTTGAAAAATTTGTGCAGACCGCCTATACCGATACGACAGTGCTCAATGCGCATTTGCGGGACCTTTCGGGAATGCTTGCTTACCGCGATAGCACCAAAGCGCAAATGTATGCGGTGTTTATCCCGTTCCTGTTTCAGATCGATAAAAGTGCGGGCTATACGAGGCCTGTTGAGGAATATCTGAAGTCGAATAATGTGACCGTGGTAGGCATCAACGACGGTGTAAAAAGGATTCCCGAAAAGGAGCGCGTTGTAGGAAAGAACGACGGTCATGGGAGTGCGGCGCTGAACCAGCTGATAGCTGACAGGCTCTACGAGGCAATAGGGAAGCGGTAACTCATTATTAATGTACAGGTTGTGCATTAAAGGTAATTAAGTCTTACATTTGATTTTTTAAACACTATATCAAAATGGATTTTTTGACAGATTTATTTGCATTCATGAAGGAGCGTAAGAAATGGTGGCTTGCTCCTGTAATCATTGTATTGCTCCTGATCGGGGTATTGATCGTGATCGGTGGTGGCTCGGCTGTCGCGCCTTTTATCTACACTTTGTTCTGATTCTTTCGGTTCGACGCGGATCAATCCAATTCATATCTGAAACCTTCATTCGGTAGCATTGCAAACCCGCAGTGCTGCCGATAACAATATTATTTTACCAAAATGAGTGAATCCGAAAAAGTCAAAGCGCAGCTCGTGATCGTGACCGGGCTTGTTGTTCTATACTTTATTTTCAAATCCCAATATCCCTATTTCCTGATCGCCGCCGCGGTAATCGGAGTTCTCAGTCTGGCGATTCCGGTTTTCGGCGATCTGATCGTGAAATTATGGTACAAGATCGCGGAAGTTTTGGGTGCGATAAACGGAAAGATCCTTCTTTCGTTGGTTTTCTTTATCGTTCTTTTTCCGGTTGCATTAATCGCGAAGCTCACCAAGAAAAACCCGCTGCACCTGAAAAAGGAGGATTCGGACACAGTGTTTACGGAACGTAACCACAAATACTCGGCGAAGGACCTCGAACAGGTCTGGTAGTTGCCGGATGTGTGAATTTCACCAAATACAAGGCCTGGGTTTCAGGCCTTTTTTTGCGGCATGCACGTTCGTAGAGCAGTTGCAGCATACCGTCTTTCAGGCCGAGATCGGGTACGTGGATAACGTTTGCGCCCGCCCAGCGCATAGCCGAGATATAAATGTCGCCGGCCGGTACAATCACATCGGCGCGGTCGGGGTTGAGTTGTAGTTTATTGATCCTGTCGGTCAGGGAAAATTGGTCGATATAGTCCCGCATTCGCTGGATTTCTTCCAGGCTGGTCGAACTTTCCGTTAGTTTGGAAGACAGATCGAACAGCTTATTGATGTTCCCACCCGTCCCGACAGCCTGGATCGGGCGGCTGTAATCCACATTCTGGTTGATCCATTCTTTGATCTTCAACCAGGCGTTTTTAGATTCTTTCCCTTCCAAAAGCCGCACAGAGCCCAATTTGAATGATTTGGCCTTGATTTTCTGTCTGTCCTGGTACAAGTTCAGTTCGGTACTGCCCCCGCCGACGTCGATGTGGATGTACTGTCCGTCGCCCAGTGATTGCACCACCACGTTATTGACCAGTTCGGCCTCTTTCTGTCCGTCGATGATCTGGATATGAATACCCGTGCGTTGTTCGATATGGTCACGGACTTCCTGGCCGTTGGCGGCCTCGCGCATGGCGGAGGTGGAACAGGCCATAAAGTCGTCGACCTCATGCAGTTCCATCAGTAACTGGTAAGCCAGCATGAGTTTCATCATGCGGTCCTCGCTTTGCGGGGTAATACGCCCCTGCGTAAAAACATCATGTCCGAGCCGGAGCGGAAACCGGACGTATTCGACCTTCTTGAAGCGTGAAATGCCGTCGTCATGCAAAACGGAAGAGATTTGCATACGGGCACCATTGGAACCGATATCTATGGCTGCGAATTTCAAAAGCTCGTCAAATGGGGGAGTTAATAAAGGCCAAAAATAGAATTTCGCGGACAAGTTTCAATATCCTGCCCGCGAAACTTCATGTGTAAAAGCTACATTTGACGGCCTATCTGATACAGTAGCTTCACTTTCAGTCCCGGTCCCGCGCTGTTCCTGAGTGGCGTAACGGGTTTGAAATAGTTGACCCAGTAACCTTCTGCCTGTACTACGATCGGGTGCCATGATTTCTCGATTCCTACTGCGAAATTCATCGACGTAATCGGCGAAATGTCGCTCTTCTTCGAGAATGTCTGGTTAAAGAACTCGTTCTTCGGTCCGCGGCAATCGTACGAAACGGTTTCTTTGGAAGACAGCCTGATATTCGTTCCCATGCTTGCATAGTAAGCCCAATCGTCTTTCACGGTATTCCGGAATGCCAAGGTAAGCGGCATTTGCACCACACGCTGATCGATCTTGATGTTATACAGCTGGAATATGAGCGGTACCTGGCCCGGATGTGTCTCTTTGAAATCCTTGCGGGCTTTCTCCCTGAAAATCGTCTCCGTAAAAAATTCCGCCGGTTTCACTTTCAACCAGGTAATGCCGGCCGCGATCGAGAATTTCTTTTTAATAATTACTTCCCCCAAGACTGTTTTCGCCTGGCCATTGCCTTCGATCTGATAACCCGCACCGAAGCGGTAAGGCGTTTTCAACGGTAATTTCGGGATTACGCTTTCCGCCTGGGCAAGCTGCTCGGCCTTTTTGCCGGATACCGGCGCTTTGGTCGGACGCATATGGTTGGCTGTTAATGCCTTTTGTACCTGTCGTGCCGAAAGTTTGCCTGCCAGCTCGTAATGCATTTTCCGTTGCAGCGAAATGCCGGTATGCATTTCCAGCAGGTTATCAATAGCCGCGACGCGGAATTCGTTACCGAATGTCCTGTTGCCCGCGCCATTGTATGGCGACCTCGGCAACGGGTTAGTTTCCGAGTTTACTACCTCCCCATTCTCCGCCGGTTGCGAGGCAGGCGCCTCGTGGGAAGCCTGCGCAGCGGCCAATGTTTCACGAGGCTCTTCAAGAGGGTGTTGCGAAGCTTTTTCATGGGCAGAATGCGTTGCCTCGTTGCTGTTTTCAGTTGCCCGAAAAGCCGTTTCCCGGGCAGGTTCCGTACCCGGGAGCCTTTCTTGTCCCGAATCCTGTTGCGCAGTTGATGCTGGCGTAGTCCGGCGATAATCGTGCGGCCGCAGCGAGGCTTGCAGGCTCTGGCCGTCCGGTGCCGTTTGCAGCAGGTAAACGGTGTCGGTTTTGGCGACTTGCGCCGGCTGGTTCCGGATCAGCTCGATCTGGCTCTGCAGATTTTTCACGTCCTGCACCAGATGGTTGTTCTGCGAGAGCTGGTTGATGTACATATAGGCCATCACCGACGTCACCGACGCAGCGGCGGCGTACCCGATCCACGAACCGTACTGTTGCAGGAACGACGGGGGTGTGTGGGCCTGCATATATTTTTGCATACGGGCCCAGTCCTGTTCTTGAAAGTCCGGTTCAATACTCTCTAATTTTCGGCGTATAGTATTCTCAAATTTACTAGTTTTCATTGCCTCTGAATGACTTGACAGCCCAATCACTTGGGAAGAGATGTGGGTAATATTGTTTGATCAAATGCTGCAAACGAGCCCGGGCGCGCACATAATGCGATCTTACCGTCGCCTCGTTGATTTGCAGCAGGTCTGCTATCTCACGATGATTGTAGCCATCCACCACGTATAACAAAAATACATTCTTATAAACCGGTTTGATCTGTTGGATCAGTTCCAGTATTTCCTCAGCAGTGATCTGACCTATTACATCTTCATCGAATTTGGGATAAGGGGCGTCTTCGAGCGCGATCACATCTTCGCTGTGCTTCCTATGTTTACGGTAATAGCTGATCGCCGTATTCACCATGATCGTCCGCAACCATGCCTTGAAGGGATGGCTGGGGTCGTACTTTCCCAGATTGTTAAATACTTTTAAAAATCCTTCATTTAAAACCTCCTCCGCTTCTTCCGTCGACGATGTGTACCGCAGGCAAATGCTTTTTGAATAGCCGAAAAACTGTTTATACAAATGCCTCTGAGCCTGGTTATCCCCGGCAATACATGCCGCTACCACCGACTCAAAGTCGTGTTCGTTAAAAGATATTTTTCTTCTAAAAAGCAAAGTCAGGGTATCAAATTGTCAGGGATAGAATTTCTCACATTCGAATACGTCCCTGCCCTTCCATCTGTTGCAAAAAATTACGAAAACTTTTGAAGGTTGGAAATATGGTTTGCCGCGAAAAAAATCGTGAAAAAATGCATCCGGCATGCAACATGGGCCTTGGAGGGGGCGTAAAGGCAGAAAACGGCTCGATGCCCGCTATAAAAAGACATTACCAGATCATACCCGATCGTAAAAGATATTTTGTTAGGGGTGAGTTGGAATACGGTTCTGGAACTTCCGGGGCCGTATTTATTTTTTGGAGGGAAGCATTTCCAGGGCCGATGAATTTTTGATTTCACCCATGACAAACAGGCTGTGCGTACTGCCGATGTTTTCCAAAGAGCCCAGCTTTTGCATTAAAAACTGCTGGTATTGCGACATATCGTCGACCACCACTTTCAGTAAAAAGTCGTAATCCCCCGAGATATTGAAGCATTCCATCACCTCCGGCATAGCCGAAACCGCTTTCACAAATTTTTCGCCCATTACCTTCGAATGCTCCTTGAGGGCAATGTTGCAGAACGCCATCAGCTTCTTGCCGACCTTCTCGCGATCAACCAGTGCAACATATTTCTTAATAATCCCTTCCTTTTCCAGCCTGCGCACACGTTCGTACACCGGCGTGTAGGAGAGGTTCAACTTTTCCGACAACTCGCGTGTTTTCAAAGTGGCGTCCTGTTGCAGCAAATGCAGGATTTTGGCATCGATATCGTCCAGATTATGCATAGATAGAATATCTTTATTCACTCTGTGAGACCTTCGAAGATAGATAAATAATTTGGCAAAAGTTCGGCTCTCAGATTTTTAATCTGAATTTTTTGATTTAATTGAATAAAACATCTATCAGCTTAAATTTGTCGATTCAAAAGCTATGTGCTTTTCCGGGGAAATGACAATCAGACATTTAAAACACTTATGGTAGCAACTCAAAAAGCAGATATCCGCGAAATTCTCAAACACCGTATTCTGGTACTGGATGGCGCTATGGGTACGATGATTCAGCGGTATAAATTGCAGGATCACGACTACCGGGGAGAACGGTTCGCAGACTGGCCGCACGACGTGAAGGGAAACAACGACCTGCTTTCCCTGACCCGTCCGGACATTATCAAGGAAATTCACGCCGCCTACTTCGCGGCAGGGGCGGATATTGCCGAAACCAATACATTTTCAGGCACGACCATCGCCATGGCAGACTATGGCATGGAGGAGATCGTGTACGAGCTCAACTACGAATCGGCGCGGCTTGCACGCCAGGTGGCCGATGAGTTTACGGAGCGAGAGCCGAACAAGCCGCGTTTTGTGGCCGGTTCCATCGGCCCAACCAACCGTACCGCATCGCTTTCGCCTGATGTGAACAACCCGGGCTTTCGTGCGATCAGTTTCGATCAGCTCGTGGAAGCCTATTACGAGCAGGTGAAAGGGCTTACCGACGGCGGTTGCGACGTCCTGCTCGTAGAAACGATTTTTGATACCCTGAATGCCAAAGCGGCGCTTTTTGCCATCGATAAATTTTTCGCCGATGCGAAGGACGGAAAAGTCGGGCATCTGGACTCCTGGCGGATAGAACCGGGCCAGGCGCTGCCGATCATGATTTCGGGAACGATTACCGATGCTTCGGGACGTACGCTTTCAGGGCAAACAACCGAGGCATTCCTGACTTCCGTATCACATTTACCATTACTTTCTGTTGGTTTGAATTGTGCATTAGGAGCGGATTTGATGCGCCCCTACGTGCAAATCATGGCCAAAGAATCGCCGTTTTATACCTCGGCCCACCCCAATGCGGGTTTGCCGAACGAAATGGGCGAGTATGATCAGACGCCGGAGCAAATGGGCGAGATCATTGACGGGTTTTTGAGGGATAACCTGGTCAATATCATCGGAGGTTGCTGCGGAACCACGCCCGACCACATTCGTGTGATCGCTGAGATAGCCGGCAAGCATAGCCCGCGGCCATTGCCGCCGTCCGAAACGGTGATGAAACTTTCGGGCCTGGAACCGGTGAAAATCAATGCGCTGACCAATTTCGTGAACATCGGCGAGCGTTGTAACGTAACGGGCTCGAAGAAATTCGCCCGCCTGATCCGCGAAGGCAAATACGACGAAGCGCTGACCATCGCCCGCGAGCAGGTGGAAAGCGGCGCGCAAGTGCTGGATATCAACCTCGACGAGGGCATGATCGACGGTGTGGAAGCGATGAAGACATTCGTGAACCTGATCGCATCCGAGCCGGACATTTCCAAAGTGCCCCTGATGATCGATTCCTCCAAATGGGAAGTGATCGAATCGGGTTTGAAATGTGTGCAGGGAAAATCCATCGTGAACTCGATTTCTCTCAAAGAGGGTGAAGAGAAATTCAAGGAATCGGCCAGGACGATCCTGCGCTACGGCGCGGCTACGGTGGTAATGGCTTTCGACGAAAAAGGCCAGGCGGATAATTACGAGCGCCGGATCGAGATTTGCGAGCGAGCGTACCGCATTCTGGTCGACGAAGTAGGCTTTCCGGCCGAAGACATCATTTTTGACCCTAACATCCTGACCGTCGCGACAGGCATGGAGGAGCATAACAACTATGCCGTCGACTTTATCAATAGTGTGAAATGGATCAAGGAAAACCTGCCGCATGCAAAAGTTTCCGGCGGTGTTTCCAACGTCTCGTTCAGTTTCCGCGGCAATGAGCCGGTGCGCGAGGCGATCCACACGGCATTCCTTTACCATGCGATCAAGGCAGGGATGGATATGGGGATCGTGAATGCCGGTCAGATCGGTATTTACGATGAAATTCCGAAAGATGTGCTGGAACTCGTCGAGGATGTATTGCTGAACCGCCGTCCGGACGCAACCGAGCGTTTGGTCAGCTATGCGGAAACTGTAAAAGATAAAGGTAAAACGCAAAGCGGGCCCGACCTTTCGTGGAGGCAGCTTCCCGTGAAAGAGCGCATTTCGCATGCATTGGTAAAAGGTATTGCCGATTATGTGGATGAAGACATCGAAGAATGCCGCCACTTGTACAGCCGCCCGCTGGAAGTGATCGAAGGGCCATTGATGGACGGCATGAGCATCGTCGGAGACCTGTTTGGCGAAGGTAAAATGTTCCTTCCGCAGGTGGTGAAATCGGCCCGCGTGATGAAGAAGGCGGTGGCATACTTGCAGCCGTTTATCGAAGCCGAGAAACAGGAGGGAGGAGCTTCTGCCGGCAAAATTCTGCTAGCAACCGTGAAAGGCGATGTCCATGATATCGGGAAGAACATCGTAGGCGTGGTACTCGGGTGTAACAACTATGAAATCATCGACCTCGGTGTAATGGTGCCTACGGATAAGATACTGGCGGCCGCGGAGGAACATAATGTAGATATTATCGGTCTTTCAGGGCTTATTACGCCGTCGCTCGACGAGATGGTGGGGGTAGCCAAGGAAATGGAACGCCGCAAGCTGAAAATGCCGTTGCTCATCGGCGGAGCGACCACCTCGCGTATTCATACGGCCGTAAAGATCGACCCGAATTATTCCGGGCCGGTGATCCACGTGCTCGACGCGTCGAGGTCGGTGCCGGTAGCCGGGAAGCTGATCCAAAGCGAGCAGAGCCAGGCCGAGGTGTTGGCGGATATCAAGGCGGAATATGCGAAGCTACGGGACGATCACTCAAAACGTGGCGGCGAAAAGGCGCACATTTCCATCGAAAATGCGAGGGTTAACAGAGCCAAAATCGATTGGGCCGGTTTCCAGGCAGTGAAACCCCAATTCCTGGGCACGCGGGTGTACGATGATTACGATCTGGCCGAAATCTCGAAATATATCGACTGGACGCCGTTCTTCCAGACCTGGCAGTTGCACGGTAAGTATCCCAAGATTTTTGAAGATGCCGTCGTTGGGAAGGAGGCGATGAAGCTGTACGAGGACGCGGCTGTCCTTTTGGGTGAAATCATTCGTGACAAATCCCTGAAAGCACGCGCCGTGGTAGGTTTCTGGCCGGCTAACTCAATCGGTGACGACATTATACTGCATCATTTTGAGGAGGAAACCCGTGAGGTGCCATGCGAACGTCATGGCTCGCATCAGCACATCGAGTACAAAATCAGCCGGCAGGGTGTCGAAAACCTGAATGCAGGAGAGCTGGCAGCCGACACCGCAGCGGTATTGCACCATTTGCGCCAGCAAACCCAGAAAGCGGCCAATCTGCCGAACTATTGCCTGTCGGACTTCGTTGCGCCGCTGGAATCCGGCCATACGGACTATATCGGCGGTTTCGCCGTAACCGCGGGTGTGGGTATCGAAGCATTGCTTGAAAAGTACGAAAAGGACCACGACGATTATAACAGCATCATGATTAAAGCCCTCGCCGACCGCCTGGTGGAAGCATTGGCGGAATTGATGCACGAAAAAGTACGCAAGGAGCTGTGGGGGTATGCAAAGGCCGAAAACTTTACAAACGAAGAGCTGATTAAGGAAGAATACACGGGCATCCGCCCGGCACCCGGGTATCCGGCCTGTCCGGACCACACCGAGAAACGCCATTTGTTCGACTTACTCCATGCCGAAGAACTTGGCATTACATTGACGGAAAGCTTTGCGATGTATCCGGCAAGCAGCGTTTCCGGCTGGTATTTCTCGCATCCCGAAAGCCGCTACTTCCCGGTTGGGAAGATCTATAAAGATCAGGTCGAGGATTATGCACGGCGTAAAAACATGTCGGTGGAAGAAATCGAGAAATGGCTTTCGCCCGTGCTCGGATATTGAGATCGACTTATTTAAAAAATGCAAAAAGAGGATAGATGGTTTCTATTCTCTTTTTTTGTGCCTGAAACATACTTTTTTTAACAAAAAGGCGTAATTAGGTGGTATGCCGCATCTTAATCAGGTATTTATACGCTATTTTTTGAACTTGCAGCAGCGGATATTTGCAACACTTAAGTGAGAACTTAATAGTTTATTAGCCATGAAAAGAAATATCTCTGTTTTTATCCTTCTCATCTTGCTGGCTTCGTCCTTTAAATACAGGACAAAAACCAGAGAGACAACCCAGCCAGTCATTACCGCCGGTTACGATAGCCCGGCGCACCGTAAAGGTGCCGTAAAATCCTCCCTGGACGCGGCTGTTGCCGATCTTCAAAAGGCAAACCTGGAAATGGCAAAGGGGAACCCCGAATTTTTCAAAACATTATGGTCGCGGCAGGATGATGTGACGATCTTTGGCGGTGCTGAAAATACGGACTCGAAGGGATGGAAAGCTGTCGAGGCCAGCCTCAACAATGTGAGTAAAGTTCCTGCTCAGGATGTAGTTTACACTTACGAAAAAATCGCCAGCCAGGAAGGAGTGGCGCAGGGTTACCTGATCCAGAAAGAACATTACCGGTTCGCCGATGGCCGGAATGCGGACCTGCATGTTACCGTCCTGTTCCGGAAAGAAAACAATGTCTGGAAAATTATCCACCGCCATGCCGACCCAATCACGACAGTTGTCAAATCAGACAAAACTGTTAAATAATTGCCTCTCTTCCTGATATTTCGAGTTAGTTGCCACCATGCGACTAATTTGTTGTTATTTTGCACCTTTGGTTAAAAAGTGACGACAAACTACGCATGGAGAGATTTACAGGGTTGCTAGGTATCGTATTGATCCTGGGCATTGCATTCGCGATGTCGAACAACAGAAAGGCTATCAACTACCGTACCGTGGCCGTGGGTCTGGGGCTTCAATTCGGACTCGCAGTGTTTATCCTCCGAACGGACATTGGCCAGCGGATCTTTCAATGGCTTGGCGAAAAGGTCCAGAAACTGCTTTCATTCTCCGACAAAGGTGCCGATTTCGTTTTCGGCACATTGGTAAGGCCCGACCTCATGCAGCGGGCGTTCGGGCCGGGCAATGATTTTGTCTTCTTCTTCAAAGTAATACCGACGATCATTTTCGTGGCGGTACTGGTTAATATGCTCTATCACCTGGGCATTATGCAACGCGTGGTGTCGATCATCGCGCGCGGCGTGTACTGGCTTATGGGCGTAAGCGGTGCGGAAGCGCTGTCCAATGTGGCGAGCACGTTCGTGGGGCAGGTTGAGGCGCAGATCATGATCAAGCCCTATCTCAAAAATATGACGAATTCGGAGCTGATGGCATCCATGACCGGCAGCTTTGCATGTATCGCGGGCGGGGTTATGGCGGTTTATATTTCGCTGGGCGTACCGGCTCCTTACCTGATTGCCGCGAGCCTGATGGCTGCGCCCGGCGCATTGGTAATTTCCAAAATCGTATTTCCCGAAACCGATAAATCCGACACCAAGGGAATGGTGAAACTTGAAATTCAGAAGACCCATGCCAATCTGCTGGACGCTATTGCCGCAGGCGCGGGTGAAGGATTGAAAGTCGGATTCAATGTGATCGCAATGCTGATCGGCTTTATTGCCCTGGTAGCTTTGCTGGATTACCTGCTGGGTTATATCGGCGGTATTTTTGCGTTTCCGCAACTGAGCTTCAACTTTATTCTGGGCAAGATATTCTCCGTTTTTGCGTGGGCCATGGGGGTGCCCGGCAAGGATATCGAAGCGGCAGGCTCGCTGATGGGTACCAAAATGGTCATCAACGAATTTGTAGCGTATCTCGACATGGTGAAGCTGAAAGACACGCTAGATCACAAGACGATCGTTATCACGAGTTTCGCATTGTGCGGTTTCGCCAATTTTAGTTCTATCGCCATCCAGGTGGGTGGTATCGGGGAACTCGCTCCTTCGCGCCGGGCGGATCTGGCACGGCTTGGTTTCAAAGCATTGATTTCCGGTACACTGGCTTCTTACATGTCGGCGACGCTTGCCGGATTACTCTTATAAATCAGGAACAAAAAACATCCAAGCAACATGAAAAGGGCGCGTCGGTTGCTCTTTTTGTGTTTTTGAAGGTTTCCTTTTGAAAATGTGCCTGTTCATTTGGCATAGAAGTTTTTGCTCTGTCAATATCCCGAAAACCGAAATCAACACATTATGCTATGAAAGGTATTAAACTCTTCTGGTCTTTGCTCAAAGACAGTTTCGACGAATTCCTGAACGATAACGGCATGAAACTGAGCGCCGCACTCTCGTATTACACCATATTTTCGCTGGCGCCGATGCTGCTTGTGATCATTTCGGTTTTCAGTATCTTTTTCGGCAGAGATGCGATACAGGGTGAATTGTTCGGGCAGATCAGCGGACTCGTTGGCGCTTCCGCGGCCTCGCAATTACAGGAAATCCTTAAAAATGCGGAGCTTTCCAATAAGTCGGGGATGGCGGCTGCTATTGGTATCGGCACCTTGCTGATTGGTGCTACCGGGGTTTTTGCGGAAATGCAGGACTCGATCAATTTTATCTGGTCCATCAAATCGAAACCCAAAAAAGGCTGGTTGCAATACCTGAAAAACCGGCTGATTTCTTTCTCGCTAATCCTTACCCTGGGTTTTCTGCTGGTGGTTTCGCTGGGTGCAAGCGCATTGGTGGATCTGCTGAGTTCCCGATTGGAGGCCCTGTTTTCGGAAGCATCGGTAGTGGTGTTTTATGTCGTGAACCTCGCATTGGTGCTGTCGATCATCACGGCATTGTTTACGGTGATATTCAAAGTGCTGCCGGATGGCGATTTACGCTGGAAAGAATGCCTTGTGGGCGCAGGATTTACGGCTGTTTTGTTCCTGATCGGGAAATTTATCATCAGTTTTTACCTCGGGCAGTCGGATCTCGGGGCAGCTTATGGCACCTCGGCTTCAATTGTGATCCTGCTTACCTGGATTTACTATTCGTCTATCATACTCTATTTCGGGGCGGAATTTACCAAGGTTTATGCGCGGCTCGATGGCGTCGCTATCGCTCCGAATAAACATGCGGTGCTTATCGTGCGGCAGGAACTGGACCGGAAAACCGGCGCGCAGGTAGCGGAATAAAAAAGGCCCGCATACACAATACAGGCCTTCAATAGCGTCATTGGGCAGGAGGCTAACGGATCACGAGTTCGAACGGCATCCTTGTTTGCATTCCCCCCCATATTCATTAGTTTCTTATACATTTTCACGTACGGAGCGAGCTCGCCGAGGGCTTTGTTGGTGGCTTTTTCTTCATTATCGCCCAGGAACTTGTCGATCATTTCGTCAAGTGGCCGCTTCTTTTCGGGATAGTACCGCACACGATATTCGCCATCTTTCAGCTTTGCGGCTTTGGCGGCAATCCTGATTGCATCGTCTACGCCGCCGAGAACATCCACGAGCCCATTTTGCTTGGCTTCCACCCCCGACCATACGCGCCCCTGCGCGAGAGTTTTCAACTTTTCCACCGGCATCTTACGACCTTCGGCCGCTTTGCGGGTAAATGTTTCGTATCCTTCGTTTACACTTTTCTGGATCATCGCCTTTTCGAAATCGGTCATTTCGCGGGTTGCCGTGGGCCAGTCGGCATGCGGACTGGTACCAACACCGTCGAAAGTGATACCCAGTTTGTTGTTCATGAAATCGGTCACATTGAAAATCAGCCCGAAAATACCAATGGAACCTGTAATGGTGTTGGGTTGAGCTACTATCGTATCGCAGCCCATTGCCATATAGTAACCGCCGGAGGCTGCCACGTCGGACATCGATGCGATCACCGGTTTCTTTTTGGCAGTTAGTTGGATTTCGCGCCACATCACGTCGGACGCCAGCGCGCTTCCGCCGGGAGAATTGATGCGGATCACGACCGCCTTGACCTTGTCGTTTTCACGGATTTCTTTCAGTTCCCTCACAAACTTGTCGGAACCGATGTTCTCGTCGCCCCCATCGCCGCCGGTAATCTCACCCTCTGCTACCAGCACACCTACTCGTTTGTTGAAATCGCCTTTTTCGACAGGGCCCGCGCTTTGCAGGTACCTGTTCACGCCCACGTAGGAGATGGTATTTTGTTCGTCGACTTTCAGTTCTTTTTTCAATGCCGTTTCGAGTTCATCCTGGTAGCCGAGATTGGTCACAAACTTGTATTTCAAAGCGGATTTCGGATTTTCGACAGCCAGGGAATCGGCCAGGTTTTTCAGCTCGCCGACAGGAATATTGCGGGATACCGAAATGTTTTTCAGGAAGTTGTTATTGATGGCGCTGATCAGTTCGATGGATTGTTTTTTGCTGGCCTCGCTCATATCCTGGCGGGAAAACATTTCGATTGCACTTTTAAACTCGCCGACCCGGAACACCAGCGGCTTTATTTCCAGTTTGTCGAACGTGCCTTTGAAGAAACTGTATTCGGCCGAAAGCCCGTTCCATTCAATGCTTCCCGCAGGATTGAGGTAAATTTTATCTGCAACGGAAGCAATGTAATAGCCTTTTTCGGAATAGCTTTCACCATAGGTAACAATGAATTTTCGGGATTTTTTAAATTCCAGCAATTGGTTCCTGATTTCTTCCAGAGTGGCCCAGCCCGCCTCGGGACCTTCTGTTTTTAGGTAAATACCCTTTATATTATCGTCTTGCTGGGCACTTTTCAATGCGTCGAGGATATCTTTCAAGCCAACCACACTTTCTTCTCCGCTGAACGGTATTCCGAATTCCGACAAGGGATTGTCTACACCTACTTCCCGGATCGGCTGGTTGAGATCGAGCCGGAGCACCGATTTGGCATCCAGCGTCACCTTTTCGTCCGAAGAGATAAGGGAGCCGATCGCTGTGAACAGGAAGAGGGACAGGAACACGAAGAGAATGAGGCCTACGAACGTCGCCAGGACATATTTGAGGAACTGTAACATAATCTATTGCTAACGGATTTAATCACTATAAGGTAACCAGGGAACAAAATTACGTATTAATTGTCGCGGTTGCAGGATGAAATAGTGTCAAAAGGTCGTTTGTGCCTAATAAGTGGTTGAATAGCCGTTCCAATTTTTCGGTCCGGACGAGCAGTTTTAGAAAAGCAGATTATTTACTTTTGGAGAAAAAATCAGCAGATGAAAAAGACCCTCATTTTAGTCCGGCATGCGACTGCCGAAGACCAGAGTTTCAGGATCAAGGATTTCGAGAGAAATCTCAATAGCAAAGGTTTGTCGGAAGCGCTGGCGATGGGCAAATGGCTGGTTCAGGAGCAGATAAAGCCGGATCTATTCGTATCGAGCCCCGCATCGCGGGCGTTCAAAACGGCGGAAATCATTGCAGAGCAATATAAACTGTCCGTAGACGCGATCCGGACGCGGGCGGACCTTTATGACGGAGGCCCGAAGGCATATTTGCAGGCCGTTACGACAGTCCCGGAGGAATATTCGACGGTAATTCTTTTCGGTCATAATCCCGATATCACTTATTTTGCCGAATATCTTTCGGGAGCCAGCATTGGGTCGATGAAAAAGGGAAGCGCGGCGTTTATCGGGTTTAAAAATCGGAAATGGGAAGAAATATCAGCAAAAGCCGGTGATCTGATACTGTACAAGACGCCTAAGCAGGTGAGAGAAGAAGAGTGAAATGGAGCAGCCAAACCGTAACCGGAAGGTATTTATCGTTGTTTTTATAGCATTTGTGGCGCTTTTTGCGTACATCTCTTACGACATGTCGAGCCGCACTACGGCCCCGTGGAACAAGCCGAAGCAATTAAAACGCGCATTGCCGGGGGCAACGCCGGATGCCGATTCGCTAAAACTGGATTCGTTGCTGAAAGAAGTGGAGAAATAGCCGCCTAGCTCCTGGGGTGGAATTCGGTAATGACCTGCCGGAGGTAGTCTCTGTCGAGGTGGGTATAAATCTCCGTGGTGGTGATCGATTCATGCCCGAGCATTTCCTGAACAGCGCGCAGGCTGGCGCCGCCTTCGATCAAATGCGTTGCAAACGAATGCCGGAACGTATGCGGGCTGACGTTTTTCTGAATGCCTGCCTTTTCGGCCGTGTCTTTAATCATCAGGAAAATCATGACGCGCGACAGTTGCCCGCCACGGCGGTTGAGAAACACGATGTCTTCGCTTCCTTTTTGCGGGGTGATTTCGCTACGGACGTGGTCGAGATAGATTTGGGTATATTTTATCGCCTCTTTCCCGATCGGTACGAGCCGCATTTTATCGCCTTTCCCGATAACCCGCAAAAAGCCGATATCAAAATGACAGTTGGTGAGCTGTAAATCGGTCAGTTCCGACACACGTAAGCCGGAACTGTACAGGACCTCCATAATAGCCCTGTTCCGTGTGCCTTCGGGGGTAGAATGGTCGATGGCGCCGAGCATTGTTTCGATTTCTTCGTAAGACAGCACGTCGGGCAGCTTGCGAGGCAGCCGGGGGGATTCCAGCAGTTCCGTCGGGTCTTCGGTAATTACGTTTTCGAGTAAAAGGTATCTGAAAAAAGCCTTGATACCCGATAGCATCCGTGCCTGCGAATGCGCCGCCAGGCCCAGCTCGGCAATGTATTTCAAAAACGCCGAAAGTTGATCCTCGCGGACATTTGCCGGCGAGACTTCCATTTTGCTTAACTCAAAAAATTCTTCCAGCTTTTCAACATCCTGCACATACGCTTCTACCGAATTGCCGGAAAGCGAGCGTTCGAGGCGGAGATAATTTTTGAAATGTTTGATGTAGCTTTGCCACATATTCTAAGGAAGAATTGATTAATGCTACAAAGCAAATGAAAAAGATACTGATCCTGAATGGCCCAAACCTGAATCTTTTGGGCAAAAGAGAGCCCGGCGTGTACGGAAATCAGTCGTTCGAAGACTATTTCGAAACATTAAAGGGAATTTTCCCTGATGTGGAGCTGCATTATTATCAATCGAACCACGAGGGTGCGATGATCGATAAAATCCACGAAGTCGGTTTCTCATTTGACGGGATCATCATCAATGCGGGTGGCTACACCCACACTTCCGTCGCCCTGGCCGATGCCCTGTCGTCGGTAACGACACCGGCGGTGGAAGTACACATTTCGAATATCCACGCACGGGAGCCATTCCGCCACCACAGCTACCTCACATCACGCTGCAAGGGAATGATCTGCGGGCTGGGACTGAAAGGTTACGAGCTGGCGGTACGGTACCTGAATGAGTGAATGAGTGATGAAAAGTCAAGTGTAGTCAAGAATAGTCATGCGTTGTTTATACTATTTATTATTATTTGCTTTTCAATTAATTTTAATAATACCTGACAATTTCTGACCACACCTGACAATAGTGACTACACTTGACCATTCACTCATTCACTCACTCAAAATTCACTCATTCCCCCCCTAAACACCGCATTTCCGAATAGCAATTTGCCTTTTTGCAGCATGGCGCGGAATATGGGGTCGTCCATGAGGTAAATTACCTGGCCGCGTCCTATTGGCTGCGCGCCAAGGATGAGGGTGTTTTTGAGTTTGCCGGTCATTTTCTTGCCCACAAAGCCGGCCCGGTAGTTGTCTTCTTTCAAATAGCCCACGTTCCATCCGTCTTTGAGATAGTCGCGTTCGTAGGCGTCGCGTACGATGGTGAAATATTCTTCGCCGCATCCGAATGCCAGGGGATGGGTAGTATCCGTCGAGAGCTGGAACATGCTGCCGGGCGATGAGTCGCTGGCATCCTCGCGTTGTTGTTCGCCGTACTTTTTAAATACGTCTTCGTCCCTTTTTTTCTCGGAAAACTTTTTTAGTCAATCCGAAACCCGGTTTATTCACGAATGCGTCGGTCGCGTGTTCCATTGCGATGAGCTTGCCGCCGTTTCTGACCCAGCTTTGAATCGTTTCCAGCAGCTTTTCGGAGATAATGTCGCTGTAACGGCCGTCAGGAAGGATCAGTACATCGACTTCGTTCCAGGGAAGGCTTAGCAGCTTCGACGCGTTGACGATCGTTACCGGGTATTTGATTTGTTGTTCGAAATAATGCCAGACAGCACCAAATGCCGTAGGCGAAACGCCGTCGCCTGCAACCGCCACTACTTTCGGCGCTTTGAGTGCAACCACGTTGTCGTTACCGAAATCGGAACCTGTGCTTACAAAGCCGGTTTTTACAGGTGTAAGCCTCACAAAATGCTTATTGGCGATCGTTGTCACCAGCTTATCGAAAGCAATGCCTTCATTGCCTTTGTGCGTGACGATCAAAGTCCCAGCCGGATAAATGGTTTTATCCATTTCGAATGGCATATTGGTAGTCTTGACGAGCACGCCGTTCCGCAGCAACTCTGCCAGGAACATCACATCTTCGGCGTCGGACCAGTCGGCCAGGTAAGCGTACGGGGACGCTGCCGGTATTTTATTGTCAACCGCCGGAGCCTGCAATGCGGTGGGAGCGATTTTCTCTTTTAAACCATAGGCTTTCAACCCGAAAATATACGCAAGCCCCCAACTCGTAACATCGTAAGTGACCGAATCTTCCAGAGCCGGCTTCGGGTCGAAAAGAATACGGAGCAGGTTGGATTTCGGCTGGTAAGCGCTGATCAGCAGGTCGTTCTGCTCAATTTTGCATGTTTGCTCCGTAGCCGATGTGAGCTCGGTGCCTTTCGCCAATAACGACTTGCCTGCCAGGCCGTACATAAATCCCTGCCGGTCGAGCCAGTTGCTGAATGCCCTGATATTGCTTCCGGCTTTCACGAGATAGGTTTTGAAATTACCGGCGGGCGCATTGGCAGCATCCTGATGGAACTTGATAAACTCATCCACCACCTTATCTTTTTGCGACATCACTGCTTCGAGCGTAGCGAGCGTCGTTGCGTAGTGGTGCGCGATGCGGCTGCCAAGCGTAAGCGTATCGTGTTCGGTCTCACGTTCGAGTGCCAGGCCTGCCCGTCCGCCCCCGCCTTGCTCGTATGTAACCCCGATGGCGCCGTTGGCGGTAGGCCAGGTATCGCCGTAGCTGGGATAAAAGAGGTCGTAGTCGTTGCGCGTGAAGTAGGCCCATTTGTTTTCATCAAAATATTTACGGCAATAATCTCCTATGAGCTCATTGAACTGCCTTTGCCACGCTGTGACGTCCTTATTATAAGGCTTAGCTGCCGGAGGGAAATAGTAGCTTCGGGATGGCCCCATTTCATGGAAGTCGGCATGGAAATGCGGCATCCACCGGTTGTACAACGCGATGCGCTCCTGCGTCTCTTTTTGCGTTTGCCAGGCCCAGTCACGGTTGAGGTCAAAAAGGTAATGGTTGAACCGCCCACCGGGCCACGGCTCGTCGTGCTCGAGACCGAATGGTGTTACATCGGGCGTCGCGTTCTGCACCCGGTTGTACCATTGGGTGTAGCGCTCATAACCGTCGGGGTTAACGCATGGATCGATCAGAATGACCATGTTTTTGAGGAATTCATGAGCCAGGGCATTCTCTTTATTGAGCAGTTCGTAGATCACTTTCATACTGGTATTGGCCGAAACCGGCTCGTTTCCATGCACATTATAGCTCAGCCACACGATCGGCGGCACGCTTGCATCAGCCCTGCCCGGCAGCAGCCCGATGCTTTTCAAGTGGTTGGTCCTGATACTTTCCAGTTTCGACATGTTTTCAGGAGAAGAAACGAACGCCAGCATTAGCGGTCGTCCTTCGTGGGTGGTGCCATACTGCACGAGTTTCATCCGGTCGGAGTTCTGCGCTTGCACCGATTTGAAATAATCGACGATCAGATGGTGAAAGGCGAACCTCGACCCAAGCGGATAGCCCAGGAACTGGTCAGGGGCCGGGGTTTGTGCAAATACGGATTGAATGGAGAGCAGAATGAGGACGCAGCGGATTAGTTTGGTCATGGGAAGCGAGACGGTGTAAGTCGGTAAACCCAAATTTAAAAAGTTACCCGAACTTACGGATACGGGCAAAGGGATAAAAAAACTTTGAATTTGAAGTTTCTGAAAATGAGTTAACTAAAAATTAATTGATTTTTATTTGTTGTGGCTGCTTGCATTTTCAATTTCAACCCTGCATCTTTGCACCACGTTTTCGGAACAGGGAAACGAAAAGTGAAGGAAAGTGCAAAAAAAACGCGCGAAGTAGGAGACCAGTCGGCCCATTCGTCTAGCGGTTAGGACACGACCCTTTCACGGTTGAAACAGGGGTTCGATTCCCCTATGGGTCACAAAACCGTGCGAAGCAAGCACTTTCAATCATTGCAAAAACCGCTCAGAGATGAGCGGTTTTTTTATGCCTCCTCCGAAATTTTCTACATTCTTGTCACAAATTTTGTGTCAAAAAAAAGGCCCTCTGGATTGCGTTATAAAGTTTTTTTGTAGACTTAAGGTGCATTAGCGATTTTTCGGTGCAGTATTATTCTACAAGTATAAAAATTTTTCTAAGGCTTTGTAGTATATTTGAAACGGACGGTTGAGCTGATCCTAAACAGTTTACGGATAGCCGCGTCGTTCGCATCGCCCACTTATTTTTTACGCTCTATGAAATTTTTACTGAAACTTGTTTTTGCGGGAGGAGTGATAAGCTCAGTGGCAGCAGCTCCTAACAACGACGCTGGAAGTATGCATATGCGTGCTGATAGCGTAAATGTAGAAAGTGGCATTGAAAGCGGCCTCAGCGGCTCTTACGAAATCACCAACCCTTATGTTGAGGTTGAAAAACCCTTTACCATTGCAACCAGAGCAGCTGCACCACTGGCTACTCGCGTTTCCTGCGGAGGCCGCGTCTGGACGCACGGGGAATATCTGGGAAGAACAGGGGATGATCAACCGGTTTATACACGCATTCAGGACAACCGGGTTTATCTGAACTGGAATGGCGTTGTGCCTGACAATATCTGGATACTCTATCACCTGAAGGAAAATACTTTTCCGATCAGCCCTGAAAATGATGCGCTGATCAATGGATGCGTGAATCCTGTGGATCCGAGCACTGCACCGGTTAATTTGCTGGGTACCAACGGAAACGGGCAGATTACCTGCAAAGGCGTTGCGATGCCGAATGGCGACCGTTTGGGTGTATTTGTGGGCAGTACGGGGAATACATACCAGTTTATCAAGTATGTGGACGGCCTCCTGCGCGTTATGATCAAGCAAGGTGAGAACGATACCCGTACGGACAACTACTATATGGGGCTACTCGCGGAGACAATCCAGGGGAAAGATGGAAGCTATCTCGACCAGCAATGGAGAGGTGTGTTGACTACCGACATGGTAACCGGCTGCTTCTGGCCAACCGCCCCCAAAACGGCCACTCCGCTGCCGGACAATAATTGCGCCTCCGGCCCGACCATCGGTAACATAAGCAATATTACGCAAACAGCACTTACGCTTACATTCAGCGGATCGGGAGTGACCAGCCTGAAATGGCGCATCAAATCCGGTGGAACGGCGGTCAGATCAGGAACGACGAACGATTTAGGTTCTGCTACATCGGTAAACCTTTCGTACAGTTCACTCAGTCCGGGCGATTATACTTTGGAAATTGAAGGAAATAACTGCAGCTCGGCGGTAAACAGCCGCTCGTTCAGGATCAACGAACCGGTTGTAGGGGTGCCCGATTGCCAGAACGGGCCTTCGGTAACCGGTATCAGCAATATTACGCCAAGCAGCGCTACAGTTACTTTCGGCGGCACCAACCTGCATGTATTCTCCTGGAGAATCCTGCAGGGAACTTATGCGGTAGCAAGTGGTAAAACCGGAACGCTCACAACCAACTCGACTAACCTGACGTTCAATTTCCTGCAAAACAATACTTATACCTTCGAATTGAAAGCGGAAGACTGTAAGGCGGCGTCGGTAGCGACGAGAACCTTTACCGTTTCGGCCACCGATACACGCACGGCATGTACGCGCGGCCCCAACCTGCAGTCGGTCACAACATCCAACGAAACGGGGCTCTCGTTCCTGTTCGACGGGGAGAATGTGTTCGCGATCGACTGGAAGATCAAACAGGACGGTGTTACAATCCGCCAGAATCGTGTTTCGCCAACGAGCAACACGCCTTCCATCAACTACAACACGTTGGCAACCGGAAGATATACCCTCGAAATTCAGGGAGGTAGCTGTAAATCGGCTCCATCGACTGCATTGTTCGGAGTCAACATTCCTTTGCCTATCTACATATCCGATTTCGATGGAAAGGCTGTTGAAAAAGGCGTGGAGCTGACCTGGAATGTAGTGGCCGAGCAGGATGGAAAGGAATTTGAAATCCTGCGCTACGACGAACGCATGCAGAATGAAGAAATCCTGGGCAAGGTTGGGCTTACCGATCAGCGTACGGGTAAATACAGCTTCCTGGATGAAAATCCGCTGTCCGGAACGAACTATTACCAGTTGAAGCAGATCGATATCGACGGTACTTACACCAAGAGCAAAATCGTTGCGGTGAATGCGGACGTACTCGTTGGCTCCCTTGTTGCGCCTAACCCCGCGCAGGATTACGTGAATGTCCGGTTCTCATCGCGCAAAGCCAGCACTTCCGATGTGACGATCTACAATCTGGCCGGCCAGCCGGTGAGCAAGTCGACGATCCGCATTTCGGAAGGGAAGAACGACCACCGCATTAATGTAAAGAAACTGGGTGGCGGGCATTACTTCATCAGAATTAACAACGGAAGCGAAGCGACAAAGTTACGTTTCATCAAGGCCGACTAACATCAGTCCGCTTTTGTTACCGGAAAGCAAAACAGCCGGGTCGTCGAGGCCCGGCTGTTTTGCTACTGGTCAGTTCCTTAATTGCACTTTCGATTTTGGCAGCTTGCCTGGCCGACGGATGCTTTTTCCCGGTTGCATGTTGCCGGAGCAAACTACCATTTATGCCGGAAAGCTCAACGACTTTAGTTATTTTCAGAAAATTAAATTTCTCAAAGAACGTGGTGAGATCGTATTCAATAGGAAAATCGTAGGAATCGGGAGGCAAGTCATGAAAAGTCCAGGAGAAGCTTTCTCATCTTTGACTGCAATTCATCGACTGCCGGGGCTTCGCCTTTAATGAGATTATCATCATATTGGACGCGGCCCCAGGGCGACGACTCGCCGGTTTCTATAACGAAATCCGGATTTCTTACACAGAGGTGAATATGGTCGTGCTCCCGGAACACGCTGTCCGGGTAGACGGGGAAACCTTCCTGAAATGGCGCACGAACGGTGTCATAAATAATGTCAGGCTGTTGCAAACCAGCGAGCAAAAGAGCATTTTCGATTACGACCTTATCCAAGTACCGGAGAGCCATGTCAGAAGGATTCCCGATCCCGCGGGTGTGGGGCATTTTCAATTGGAATTGTATTTGCTTTTTCCCATTCAATACACAAATCGTCGTAAGCGAGTATAAGGAGCTCTTTTGCAAATGAGTTGGAGAGGTCAAAGCATTTTTCTTGACTAATAAGTTGGCGTTTAATATTTTGATTACAGCCATGAAAGCCGTAGACGGTGATGTCACAGTAAGAGAACGGATGCATGAAATGATAGTGTGTGGATTGCGAATCAACTACCGGGAACTTACCGGCTTCCTGCTTTTAGTGATTCCTTGCCCGGTAAGTTCCGCTATCTCGCACTTTCGTCCAGATAGCCTAATTCCAGAAGCCGCTTCCGGGACAGCTCTTCGGCATTAGGCGCAGTTTCCAACTCTCGTTTGCACGCTGCTACATAAGCCCGTGCTTTGTCAACCAGTTCTTGTGTCATTTTTGTAGTGTGTTATGGGAGAATTTCCCGGTTATAGGATAATCAAAGTTCAAAAAAATTGCGCCTTTTCCTACCCCTCCGGCTGCAACCGTGCCTCCCTCCACCATTGCGTAAACACCTGGTCGCCTTTCAACTCTACCTTCTGGCCGATCAGCGGTGTTACAAGCGGCATATGTAGCCTTTCTGCTTCGGCGCTTGCGCGAAGGATGGGCTCGTTCCAGTCGTGGATGGAGAGGGCGAATTTGGCCCAATGGACGGGCATCAGCTTTTTGGCGCCAAGCTCGCGGGCAGCCGTAACGGTCTCTTCCGGCATCATGTGAATGTATTTCCACGCCTCGTTATACTGGCCGCATTCGAGCAATGCAAGGTCGAATGGACCGAACCGGGCGCCGATTCTTTTGAAATGGTTGTCATAGCCCGAGTCGCCGCCGATAAAGATTTTCATGGTTGGCGTTTGGAATACAAACGAGACCCACAATGCGCGGTTCCGGCTGAAACCCCGGCCGGAGAAATGCCTGCCAGGCGTAATGTTTACTTTGAAACCGTCGCCCAGGTCGGCGCCTTCGTTCCAGTCTTTTTCGATGATGTCGGCCGCGTCGTAGCCCCAATATTCGAGGTGTTCGGCAGTGCCGAGGCCGGTTATGACCTTTTTGACCTTGGGTTTGAGTTTCAGAATGGTTTCGTAATCGAGGTGGTCCCAGTGGTCGTGAGAGATGAAAAGGTAATCGATATCGGGTAAGTCTTCGACCCGGTATACATCGCTGCCCCTGAAACTCGGAGTAGTGAATTTGAGGGGCGAGGCACTGCCGCTGAAAACAGGGTCGACAAGGACCGTTTTGCCATCTATTTGCATGAAATACGACGAATGCCCGAACCATACCAGCACATCTTCTTCCGGTTTCAGATGCAGTAGATCTGTTTTTTGCGAAGGGATCAGCGCGCCGGGGATATTGTACTTGCTTTTACCGAAGAAAAATTTGGTAAACACCTTCAGATAACTGTTGCCCTCGGCGAGGTCGGGTGTGAAACTCTCGTTCTGGAACTTTCCGTCCCGGTAATGCGGCGATTTTCTGATCCTTTCGAGCCGTGCACCCGAGGGGTGTTTCCCGAATAGCGGTTGTTGCATAAATATCACCGCACCAATGACGATGAGTGCCAGGAAGATGAAGAATATCATGAAGGAAAATTTAATGATCCGTTTAGCCATAGTATGTGGAGGAGGTGTTAAAGTTTGTAGTGGACGAATGTACGGTTTCTTACGTATTTTTGAATTTACTTATACAAACAAAAACCTGGTCATCATGAAAAGAAATGTATTGCTGTGTTTCCTGTGTCTTCTATCGTGGATTGCCGTCGCCCAAAATGCGATTCCTGACACAAGTTGGATCAAAGCCAACTACACCAAAACAGAGCAATACATTACCATGCGCGACGGCGTGAAGCTTTTTACGGCTATTTACACGCCCAAAGACGATTCGCAGACCTACCCGATCATCATGCAGCGCACGCCCTACTCGGTGCGGCCCTATGGCGAAGAAAATTACCGTCGTACGCTCGGGCCTAATGTACTGCTGATGCGGGAGAAGTACATTTTTGTGTATCAGGACGCTCGTGGCCGCTACAAAAGCGAAGGGAATTTCCGCGAAATGACACCGGCGATCGCAAACAAGAAGAGCAATAAGGACGTAGACGAATCGAGCGATACTTACGACACGGTCGAATGGCTTTTGAAGAACACAAGAAATAACGGCAAGGTAGGGCAGTGGGGCATTTCGTTTCCCGGATATTATTCATCGGCCGGCTTGCCGGACGCACACCCCGCGATGGCGGCCGTTTCGCCGCAGGCGCCCATGTCGGACGAATTTATCGGAGACGACTGCTATCATAACGGCGCGTTCTTCTTAATGGATAATTTTGGTTTTTACAGTGGTTTCGATGGGCCTAAAAGCCAAGATGGTACTAGTTATCAGGGCCATTTCAATGCGGAATACGACGACGCCTACAAATATTTCCTCGAATTGGGCCCGTTGAAGAAGACCAATGCGGCCCCGTATTTCGCCGATCCGAACTGCATTTGGCGGCAAACGACGGCGCATCCGGTGTATGACGAGTTCTGGCAATCGCGGAACATTAAAAAGCATTTGAAAAATATCAAACCGGCAGTGCTCGTGGTAGGTGGCTGGTTCGATGCCGAGGATTTGTACGGAGCACTGAAAACCTATGCGGCAATCGAAAAGCAGACTCCGGGCAACAACAACCGGCTGGTAATGGGGCCGTGGACGCACGGGGGATGGGCTGCGCCCGCATGGAAGGGCTTTGCGCAATACCAGTTTGGTGAGGATGTGAATAAATACTACCAGGAGGAGATCGAAACGAAGTTCTTTAATTATTATTTAAAAGGTAAGGGCACATTTGACCAGCCGGAAGTGACGGTTTTTGAGACCGGGTCAAACCAGTGGAAGCATTATGACGTCTGGCCGCCGGTAAATAGCCGACCTGAAACTTACTATTTGGGACCAAATGGTAAAATCACCGTTGCAAGGCTTACATCCGACGTCGGCTCGACCAGCTATGAAAGCGATCCTGCCAATCCGGTGCCTTATACAAGCACTACAAGTGGTCATCGCAATAACGAATACATGGCCGAAGACCAGCGTTTCGCTTCGAAACGACCGGATGTGCTGAGTTTTCAAACGGATTCATTGACCGAAGATCTGACCTTAACCGGCGAAATCGTGGCAGAGCTTGATGGTATCTATGACCGGCTCCGATGCGGATTTCATCGTGAAAGTGATCGACGTGTGGCCTGTAGGGTCAACAATGCCTGCCGTTAGAGAAGGCGAAAAGCCGGTTGATATGAGCGGCTACCAGCAAATGGTGCGTGCGGAGGTGTTGCGCGGCAAGTTCCGGAACAGCTTCTCCGAACCGGAGCCATTTGGAAAGGATAAAATCGAGAAAGTGACCGTAAAGCTGAACGAAGTGGCGCACACTTTCAAAAAAGGCCACCGCATCATGGTGCAGGTGCAGAGCAGCTGGTTCCCGCTGGTGGACCGCAATCCGCAGAAGTTCATAAATATTTTTGAAGCCGGGGAGTCGGATTTTCAAAAATCGAAAATTACGATCCATCATAATGCGAAGCACCCCAGCAGGATTACTTTGCCGGTAATGCACTGATTCTTAAATAGTACTCCTTTCAATCCTAAATTCCTTAATCCCAAATTCAATGAAAAACGTATTCCGGAAAATCCCGGTAGGGTTGGTGGTGCTTTGGCTCGCTGGCTGCCCCACCGGTGCTTTCGCACAATTCCGAGTGCTGGCTATGGCCGAGCCCGGCGGCCATCACATCGCCTATTCCAAAGCTGCCCGCCCGTGGCTCGACTCACTGGCCGCGAAAGAGCATTTCAGCATTGATTACATTGATAAAACAGACGCAATTAATGAGGAATATTTGGGTAATTATCAGCTTATTATACAGCTGGACTATGTGCTTTACGCCTGGAAGCAGGAGGCAATAGCGGCATTTGAGAAATACATTGACGAAGGAAAAGGCGGCTGGATCGGTTTTCACCATGCGACATTACTGGGAGAGTTCGACGGAAACAAAATTTGGCCCTGGTTCTCGGATTTTATGGGTGGTATCCGCTATAAAAACTATATCGCCGATTTCGCGGCTGCCACGGTGAATGTTGAAAACAGCAAGCACCCGGTCATGAAAGGCGTGCCGGCGTCGTTCCCGGTCCGGAAAGAAGAATGGTACATCTACGACAAAAGCCCCCGGCCGAATGTGGAGGTGATCGCGAGCGTCGACGAATCGACCTACCAGCCCGATTCAAAGGTAAAAATGGGCGATCACCCGGTCATCTGGTCGAATCCGAAGAAGAAGGCGAAGAATGTGTACATTTTCATGGGACATTCGCCGGTGCTTTTCGAAAGCGACGTTTACAAAACGATTTTTAAAAACGCCATTCTCTGGGCGGCTCAAAAATAACGCAGTATGTTCACAAGATTTTTACTGTTGGCACTGATCGTCTCAGTGCAACATGTTTGCTTTGCGCAAACAAAAAGTGCGAATGCGGAGCCGATGCCTGTAAGCAGGTCGTTCTACCCAATGCGGCTAGCCGATGAGGACGCGACTTATTTCACGCCTGAAAATTTCAGGATTACCAATGATGGCAAAACGGATGTTTCCGACGAGCTGCAACGGGCTATAAATGAGATCAAAACGAATTACAACTTCGGAATCGTCTTCATCCCCGAGGGCACGTACAAGATCAGCAAAACGATTTATATCCCGACGGCCGTGCGCGTGATCGGTTATGGAAAAAAGCGGCCGTTGATTGTCCTGGCCGACAACTCCCCTGGTTTTCAGCAGGAATACCCGCAGGATAAGGGTAATGCAAAATATATGTTCTGGTTCACGTCCTCCATTCCCAAGGAGGGGCAGCCGATTCCCGACGCGGGCGCAAGCACGTTTTACAGCGCAATGTCGAACGTTGACCTGCGCATCGGGGAGGGGAATCCCTCGGCGGTTGCATTGCGGACGCATTTTGCGCAGCATAGTTTTATCTCTCATGTCGACATCCACATCGGGACCGGCAAAGCAGGGGTGTTCGACGTGGGTAACGAAATGGAGGACGTTCGTTTTTTCGGCGGGGAATACGGCATTTATACATTCAAACCTTCGCCTGGCTGGCAGTTCATGATGGTGGATACGTATTTTGAAGGGCAAAGAAAAGCGGCGATCCGCTCGCAGGAATCGGGCCTGACGATCGTGCGGATGACTGTCCGGGACGTACCGGCGGTTTTGGAAATCAACCCCGGTTTTTACGAAAAACTGTTTATGGAGGACAGCCGTTTCGAAAATGTGAGCGGACCGGCATTGGTGATCAGTAATGAAAACAATGCGTATACGCAAATCAGTTTGCGGAACGTCGCCTGCAAAAAAAGTACCCGTACTGGCCCGTTTCGGGACCAGCGGAAAACAAATCGTCGGCCAGGGCGCGCTATACAGGGTAAAAAGCCTGAATCACGGCCTGCAAATGGCCTCCATCGCCGCAAAGCCGGTGCATACCACGGTACAAGAGATAGAATCCCTGAAATCGGAACCGGTACCGGCAATTAAAGACATTCCTGCATTTCCGGACATGACCACATGGGTAAATCTGAAAACCCTGGGTGCAAAAGGGGACGGCGTTACAGACGACACTAAAGCGATCCAGGCGGCCATTGACCGGTACGATGCAATTTACGTTCCGCAAGGCTGGTATCGCATTACCGAAACGCTGAAAATGAAAGAAAGAACGGTTCTGGTAGGTCTCAACCCGGTTTCGACGCAACTTATTTTGCACGATAATACCGAAGGATTCGGAAGCTTCGGACCGCCTGAGCCAATGGTGGAATCTTCGCAAGGCGGGAACAATATCCTGACCGGCATTGGCATTTCAACGGCCGCGAGTAACCCGCGGGCCGTCGGTTTGAAATGGACGGCGGGTGCAGGTTCTTACTTGAACGATGTAAAGTTTCTCGGAGGGCATGGTAATATTGCCCGCAAACGACCCGGGCAGGGAGTTTTGAGTAACTCGTCGCATGTGGGTAACGAACAGCATTGGGACACGCAATATTGGAGCCTTTGGATAACCAATGACGGCGGTGGCACATTTAAGAACATTTGGACAGCGAATACATTCGCTTCTGCTGGGGCATATGTGTCGAATACATCCACGCCCGGGCGTATATATGCGATGTCGGTTGAGCATCATGTCCGCAATGAGGTGCGGTTTAAAAATGTCTCGAACTGGAAGGTTTACGCATTACAGCTGGAAGAGGAGAGCAAAGAGAGTGCGAATTGCCAGCCGCTGGAAATCGAATCGTGCAATAATATGGTATTTGCGAACCTGTATATGTTTCGCGTAATCCGCGTGAGCACGCCCTATCCGCATGCGGTGCGTTCATGGAACAACAGCAAGCTGGAATTCCTGAACGTTCACAATTACAGTCAGACCAAATATTCGTCGACCGTACCACTTTACGATGTGAATTCAGGCATTGAAGTGCGGCCGTGGGAGTTCAACAGGCTGGTGATCGATAATCCTGGACCCAGGCCGGTCAGCCTTCAACCCGGCAAAGTGGAGCAACTGGCCGCAGGTTTCGAGTTCGCCGACGGCGTCTGCCACGATAGCAAGGGTAACGTGTATTTCAGCGAATCGCGGGCAAGACGGATTTATAAATGGGCAAGCCGGACAAACACATTAAGTCTTGTCGCCGATTTCCCCTGGGAACCGCTCTCGCTGGGTACCGACACGCGGGATAACTTGCTGGTCGTATTCAAATATGTCACCAAACCAGGGTATTTGATCGACGGCCAACCCGAGACGTTCCCTAATCCGCCCGACGCGGCCGGTACTTCGTTCAGCGGCTGGGGAAACAGTGGTTTTGGCACGCTGGTGTATGCGATGAATCCCGATAAGCCGGAGGAAACGATGCACCTGCTTCCGAAAGTCCCTTTGGAAAAGGTGCCGGAAATCGCAAAAACCTTGAATCCGTCGAATCGCCGCCGCGATTCGGGGGACTTCCTGAAAGTGAGCACCAATCCGTTTAAAGAATGCTGGCTGGGGCCGGATGGCGTCACGATTGTACCGGTAGTTTACGACCTGGCACGTTCCAATGTGCTGGTGGAAGGCTATCCGGGGAAACCGCTTTACGGCGTGGACGAGTATCTGAAAAGGACATTCCGTTTCACGGTGGGAGCAGAAGGCCATTTGTCGGAACCGCGGCTGTTCGCGGAAAAAGGGGAGTTCGAGCTCGGCGGTAGACAGCGGGGGTAATGTGTATATTGCCGATGGGCAGATTTATGTGTTCGACCCGTCCGGAAGGGAAACAGGTATGATCGAGACGCCGGAAAGACCATCTACGATAAGCGTCGTCGGGAATACGCTTTTTATAACCGGCAGGAATGGCTTGTATGCGACGAAAGTAAAATGACAAAAATGCCGGCATTTCGATTAAATGCCGGCATTTTTTGACACCTATTTAACGCCTTTGCGTTTCTTGTAATCCTGATACCGCTGGTTATATTCTTTCAGATCCTCCTCCTTGAATGTTTTCAGATAGTGTTCCGGAAGATCGAGCCGCTCCCGCATTTTCAGGGTATTTGAAAGCTCGACGAGGGTATTGACGCCGTTTTTATCCTTATTCAGATCGAAAGCATCGTACAGATCGCCGTTAACCGTAAATGCCTTGAACGAAAGTCTGTTTTGGTCGACCGTGATTACCTGGTATAATTGCGTGTTCGATGCGGCGCGGTCCATCCAGTTTTGTAGCCCGATATCATACATTTTGGGTCCGCTTACCGACACTACGTAAATCGGCCCGTTGGGTTTCTTTCTGCTTTGTCCAACCGGAATATTGAGACCCCGGCCGTAGGTGTGGTCGTGGCCCTGCAATACGATGTCGACTTTGTGTTTCTTGTACAAAGGCTCCATTTTCTCGCGCCATTCGTCGTTATCGCGGCCGTTTTTGGTGGAATAAATCGGGTGGTGATGGAATACGACAGTCCAGCGGTTCGGGTTGTTGGTTGCGATTTGTTCGAACCATGCGGCTTGCTTTTTCAATGTCGTCGAATCGAGGATTGCCGCCTGGGAATCGAGGGAAATGAACCGTATACCCTGATAATCGATATAATAAGCCGTTTCGGAAAGACCTTCGGGCCCGTTCTCAGGCAATGCGAACTGCGGTTTCCAATGTTTCGAGACAAACAGGTTCCTTTTTTCATCGCGGAAATACTCATGATTGCCGGGCGTTGCCAGATTGGGCACCATACCGTTGATCCATCCGCCGGCTTCGAACCACTCGCCCCATTGGTAATCTGCATTGGAATTGTTGATCAGATCGCCCGCGTGGATCATCAGACGGGCTTTGGGCAAAGTAGTAAATGCCCCGCGCACCGCCCTCGACCACAGCGAACGGATGTCGTTCTGCGCATCGCCGAAATAGAGAAATGAAACGGGTTCAGGCTTATCCGAGGCCGTTTTGAAATGAAACCATTCACTCCACGATTTCCCGTCACCGACCCTGTAAACGTACTGCGTCGCTGGTTTCAAATCGCCGAAATTCGCTTCGTGGTAATGTACCGTTTTGCCATCCAGGACAACTTTGTGCGTCGCCGCCTGCACAGTACGGGCTTTGGCAGGGAAGTCCGGCGAAGGGTCTGCTTCGTGAATTGCGGCGACGGCGGTTGTCACTGTCGAGTCGGTACGCCAGTTTACTGCCTGTGAATTCGCCGGGCTTCCCTTGTAACCCAGCACGATCCGGTCGGGAAAAGTCGACGGGGGATAGCTTTTATTTTGTTGCGCGTGTACCGGGAGAGTAACGGCGGCCAGAAGGGTTCCGGCCAAAAGGAACTTGGGATATAATTGGTTGGGATACTGCATAAGAACCTTGGGCAAATCGTGGTCACAATAATACCCGTTTGGAAAGCAATCGGACTAGTTGCTATATTCATTTTACATTTTGATAATATTGGAAGCCATGAAGCACTATTTTTCCCTCTGTCTGACGCTGTTTTTATGTTTGTCCGGCCTTGTCGGGTGTAAAAAGGACAAGGAGCCTGAGCCCGTTCCGGAAGATCCCGTGTTGAAATTTGTACGGATACTCGACGATTCGCTGAAAGACAAAGGCTTTGGGTACAGTTTTGCGGTTTATCAAAAAGATCGGATGATAGGCTCGGGCGTGGGAGGATACCAGGCTAGGAGCATCGAAATTCAGGAGGATAAGCCCGTCACGCCCGACACCAAAATGCAGATCGCTAGCATGACCAAAACCATTACCGCAGCGGCATTTCTGAAACTGGCCGGCGAGAAGGGCATTAAAGTCAGCGATAAGATTATCGATTACCTGCCCGGGACCTGGGTCAAAGGCCCAAACATCGGGCTTATTACCTTCAAGGACCTGCTCACGCATACGAGCGGGATAGTGGGCATGGGAGAGAACTGCCGCAACGGGGCGTTTACTGAAAATTTCTGGCCGGGTTTAAAGATGCTGGTCGAAAAGGGAATCAAAACGGAGAACTACGGTACAAGCTGTTATCAAAACGCCAATTTCGGACTTTTCAGGGTGTTGATACCGGCCATCAACGGCGTGAAATATACTGGTAACGACGACAACGACGCACTGCTGGCATTCGATGGATATGAGGAATACGTCCGGAAAAATATATTCGAAAAGGCCGGTATCATAACCGACGGATTCGTGTCCAACGGCCTGCCCTTGCCGACTTTCGGTTATGACTTCCCTTACTCGGGCGAGTATGGTTTCGACCCGGGCGATTTCAGCTCGACTGTCGGCGGTTATGGCATTTACCTTTCGGCAAACCAGGGCGTAAAGCTGTACGCGGCACTTTTTTCACCGGATAACAACTCGGTTATTACACAAGACATTCGCGATCAGATTGTGACCCATGGGCTGGGCAGTTACAGCGCCGTCATGCCGGAAGGAAAATTCAGCTACCATGATGGCTGGTGGTATTCGTCCATTGGTATCCCCAATCCGAAGGGTTTCAGGAGCATATGGATGCACTGCCCGGAGGACATTACCGTCGTTCTCTTTACGAATGCGTTGCGCAACGGCGACGGCCTTTTTCCGTTGCGGTCCGGCTTTTACGAGGACATTACCTCGTATGTGCTCTGGGCATTTTCGAAGTACAAGGACCCCGGCAGGGGCAAGCGTATGCGGCAAGTCAATTTTCATGAATATCTGGAACATCCTGAACCGCATTGATTAGCGGTTGCTTACCGCGGGCTTCCTAACGGCTAAGGATCGTTTTTTGTCCGATAAAATTTTCTTTTCATGCCGGATCCACTCGCTAATCCGTTTGGAATCTTCATTCGACGGATGTTCGCCGGTAGTCGAAAAGTCTATGTGCTTTTGTTCGTTTCGCATACATAAATATACAAAATTTAACGGAAATATCGATTAACCAGTCTCTGCGCGGCTTCTCGGGTAATTACCATTACGTTGCCGAACAGAAGCTTAGCTCCAAGCTGAGTTCGATAATGCGATATAAGCTTGGTCTTACTTTTCAAAGGAAATATACCCTTCGTAGCCTTTATCGAAAGAAAGTTTGCATGCGAAGGCGATCAGGTTGCCGGCGACACCTAAAAATTTTTTCCCGGCTCCCTTGTTTGCTTTACTGTTTTCTATCAAATGCATGTAAATATGATCTCCTTTGTCTTGAAGACAAATAAGCCCTTGAATTACATCGGTGTTTTCGGAAAGGACAAGTTTATAAACTTGTTTCTCTTTACTTGAAACTTCTTTCACCCAGTCAAAGAGCCATTCTGATTTGTTGAGTCGACGAATTTCCTGCACGTTGGCGGAAATAACTTCGGTAGCAAACCGCTCTCCTGTAAGAGCATGTTCAACCGAACGGGTTAGCTTATCGATTACGACACCTATTTTGTAAGAGGGCATATTGTTTAAGATATAGTGTGTTCGAAGTAATGAGTACCCCAAGCTACCAGTATTCTTTCAAATCAATTGCGGATTGGGCATATCAATTATCCAGCGCCTTTGGCAGCATCATCAAAAAACGATCAGCCGCGGTATAATCCAACTCTTCATAGAACACACCGAGCCGGTTCAGGTTCCGGTAATACTCGTCGACATGCCGGTAATAATATTGCTCCGACTGGATATACCATGCAACTGGTCCCAATTTGTCCGAAAGAAACCACTTTTCGAGCAATCTTCCTGCACGCCCGTTTCCGTCGTTGAATGGATGGATACATACAAACAACAAATGCATGAAAGCGGCATAATAGAAAATTTCTTCGAGCGATAGGTCGGCATGAAGTAGCTGATCTGTATCGTCCCAAAGCTTGCCCATTTCAGTTTCTAATAAATGCGAAGGTGCTGCTTCGAACTGTATTCGACCGGTTTTGTGCTCCATCACCACCATTTCATTTTGGCGGTAAATGCCGCGCCCGCCCACGGGTAACAAGTGCTCGGAGAGAATCCGGTGCGCCTCGGAAAAATGGTCCCCGGTCAGTCTGTTTTCCTTTGCATAAACGTAGGCACGGAATAGGTCGTTAGGCTTTTCGGTAAGCTCCGGGAGATATTCGATGTGCTGGATTTTATGTTTGATATAACTGTCGACGTCCATTGACTCACCTTCGATTTTAGAGGAGCTAATGACGGCAACGGAGGTATAAAAGTTAAAGGAGTCAGCCCGAACGAACGTTTCGTTCAGCCGGTCCAGTGCTTCGGCGAGATTGAAGCCGAGTCCGCTTTTGTATTTTTCCAGTAAGACGTCCGGGACGATCTTTTTCATGGCAGGCAGCTTACATGTTTTACGCAAGTCGGTACACGAAATGCTAACCAACCAAGTTACCAGTATTCTTTCAAATCCAAAACCCCTACCTTTGCATCCTAGAAAACGTGCATCCGTGAAAAAGAAGACACTCCTGGTTACCCCGCCATTTACCCAGCTTAACACGCCTTATCCCGCTACCGCTTACCTCAAAGGGTTTTTGAATACTTTGGGGCGTGAGTCGTATCAGGCCGACCTGGGTATCGATGTAATCCTGGAACTGTTTTCTTCCAAAGGGCTGAAAAAATTGTTCGCGATGTTGGAGGCGTCGGATATCGAGTTGACGGACAATAGTTTCCGCATTTACGCGCTTCGGGACGAGTACATTTCGACCATCGATCCGGTGATCCGTTTTCTCAAAAACAGCAATCCGACGCTGGCCCATAGTATTTGCGACCGCACCTATTTGCCCGAAGCCAGCCGCTTTTCGCAACTCGAAGACCTGGATTGGGCGTTCGGAACGATGGGGATCCACGACAAAGCCCGCCATCTGGCGACGTTATACCTGGAAGATCTCGGCGATCTGATTCAGGAGGCTGTCGATCCGCATTTCGGTTTCAGCCGGTATGCCGAACGGCTGGGGCGATCGGCCACGGGTTTCGATGAAATGGAAGCTGCGCTGGAATCGCCCGATACACTGCTTTCGCAGACATTAAAAGATGTGCTGGAACGAAGGGTGAAGCAATATCAGCCCGATGTCGTCTGCATCTCTGTGCCGTTTCCAGGCAACCTGTATGGCGGTTTTAAATGCGGGCAATATCTGAAAGCACATTATCCGCATATTAAAATCGTGATGGGTGGAGGTTATGCCAACACGGAATTACGCTCGCTGGGCGAACCCCGGGTTTTCAATTATATCGATTTTGTGTGTCTCGACGACGGCGAGGCTCCGTTGCGGTCGTTGCTGGAATACCTGGATGGCGAACGCGATCTGACCGATTTGAAAAGGGTCTATTCGAGGGTCGACGGAAAAGTGGTGTACCATAACGGGGCGAAGGAAAAAGACGTCCCACAGCGCGAAACAGGCACGCCGGATTACAGCGACCTGCCGCTGCACGATTATCTTTCGGTAATCGAGATTGTAAACCCGATGCACCGCCTTTGGAGCGACGGTCGCTGGAACAAACTGACGTTGGCGCACGGCTGTTACTGGGGAAAGTGCTCTTTTTGCGATATTTCACTCGATTACATCAGGCGCTATGAGCCTATGACCGCCTCGTTGCTCTGCGACCGTATCGAGGAAATCATCGCTCAAACCCGGCAGAACGGCTTTCACTTCGTCGACGAGGCCGCACCACCTGCGTTGCTGCGGGACCTGGCGTTGGAAATTATTCGTCGCAGGATTACAGTTGTATGGTGGACCAATATCCGTTTCGAAAAGAACTTTACCCACGATCTCTGCCTGCTGCTGAAAGCCTCGGGGTGCATCGCCATTTCCGGCGGGTTAGAAGTAGCTTCGGACCGCCTGCTCGATCGTATGAAAAAGGGGGTGACCGTCGCACAGGTAGCACGGGTAGCGGACGCCTTCACGCAGGCGGGTATCATGGTACACGCGTACCTGATGTACGGCTTCCCTACACAAACGGTCCAGGAAACCATCGACTCGCTGGAAATGGTGCGGCAAATGTTCCAACTGGGCATTGTGCAGTCGGGTTTCTGGCACCGGTTCGCGATGACGGCGCATAGCCCGGTAGGGTTATACCCCGAGGAATTCGACGTAACGCGGCTGGGACCCGATACGGGCAGGTTTGCCAATAACGATCTGGAACATAGCGACCCGCTCGGCGCCGACCACGACAAGTTTGCCGATGGTCTGCGGAAGTCGTTGTTTAACTACATGCATGGCGTTTGCTTGGATTTTCCATTATCCAAATGGTTCGATTTCCGAACGCCGCCGACTTCAATTCCTCCAAACTATATTGAAAAAAGCATTCATGAACCCGTCGAACTGGCCGCCCGGCCCAATGCCGTCATCGTGTGGACGGGCAGCTTACCGGAAATGGCCGTCTTCGAAGAGAGGAAAGGCGGGAGGGCAAGGGAGGTAGCCGAGCTTGTTTTTTACAACAAGAAGAAAGAATGGGCTATCGAAACGGATGTAGCAACAGGCGAATGGCTTACCGAAATGCTTCCGAAGCTACTGATCGCGAATCCGGAGCCCTATGCGCTCGAACAGTTCAAAAATGACTTTGAAACCGCCGGTTTAGGGCAATTCGAAACATTCCTCAACTCCCGCACGTGGAGGGAGCTGAGGAACGGTGGAGTGCTGGTGCTGTAAGGGTTAGTATCGAAGTACTTCGAACTTGTCGAGGTTGTCATCGAATGTCGTGAAAACGGCCGGATACCCGGGAGCAATGCTGCCGATCCGGTCTTGCAGGCCCAATGCGGTTGCCGGCCGGACCGTAGCCATTTCAATCGCTTCCTGAACGGGTATTCCAATGATTTCAACGGCATTGCGTACCGCATCGCCAAGCGAAATAGTCGCTCCTGCGAGGTTACCATCCGAATTGATATATTTACCGTCTTTCAGGTGAGCGTCGAACTCGCCCCATTTGAACCCGGTAACTTTCTGGCCGAGGAACAGCGCATCGGAAATGAGGAACAACTTGTCTCTCTTGATTTTATAAGCCACGCTGGCCGCGCCGAAATCGCAATGTACGCCGTCGATGATGATGGGAGCATATACGGATTCGGTGTCGAAAGTCGCCCCTACCAGCCCCGGCGCACGGTGGCCGAACGCCGACATGGCATTATACAAATGCGTTACGAGCTGAATGCCCTGGTCAAATGCAGCCATAGCTTCGGCGTAATTAGCATTGGAATGCCCCGCCGACACGGTAATGCCCGATTCGAGTAACATTTGGAGTTGGTCTTCGGTGAACATTTCCGGCGCGATGGTAATCAGTCGGATTACATCCTTACCGTATCGAATAATTTCTTCGAGTTCGGTATCCGTCGGTTTCCGGACAAATGATGCCAAATGTGCCCCGCGCTTGACCGGGTTGAGGAATGGGCCTTCCAAATGCATTCCCAGTATGCCCGATTCCGGATTTTTGGACATGTAGCTGCGGGTGGCTTCGATCCCTTTCAGGATGTTGTCGTGCGGGGAAGTAATGAGGGTAGGCAGCACGTAGGCAGTGCCGGTCCGTACGCTGGCCTGGTAGATGTCGTCGATTGTTTCCTCGTCGGCGCGTTCGGTGAAGTAGAACTGCTCTCCGCCGTTGATGTGGCTGTCGAAAAAGCCGGGCGCGAGGTTGGTCACCTGTGGCATGCCGGTCTTGGGTGTGCCGCTCTGGACGCCGCTGATGCGGCCGTTCTCGACGACGATGATCTGGTTAAACAGTACTTCTTTTCCCGTAAAAACTTTCTCTGCAAAAAACTGGGCGGACATAATGAAAGGCTAGGTTTAGACTCGCCCAAGAAACGAAAAACGCGGAGCCGTTCAAAGCACTATTTGATAATTATGTCAAATCTGGTGAGCAGCCCAGCCAGGTCGGAAGAGAGGAATTTTGCCTTACGGATATTGTTGGCCGTAGGGTCGATCGTGAAGTTTTTGCTGGTCGAAAAATCGACGCCGCTGAGGTTAGTACCATCGAAAACCGAATCCCAGAAGTCGCAGTTATGCAATTTGCATTTCGAGAAGTCGGTTTGGGTGAAATCGGCGTTATGGATCTTGCAGTTGGAGAAAATGGTTTTGTTCAATTTTTTCCTTTCGAAAATGGCATAATCGAGAATACAGTTTTCGAAAACCGCCGCAAATGCAAAGTCCTTACTCTCGGAAAAATTGACGCCCGTGAGTTTGCAACCGATGAATTCGATATCGGAAATCTTACAGTTTTTCACCGACGCATTGCTGAGGTTGCAATCCTGAAAAACGCAGTCGATGAAATCGATGTCAGCCAGGTCCGGGATGTTGCATTGTACGAAGCGGACCTGTTCACAACTGGTCTTCCGCAATGGTTCAATGCTAAAATCTTTATTTTCAATGAGGTCGAAATTCCGGGAGTTGCGCATCGAGCCCAGGGATATTTAAGGGATATTAAATATATTGTTTGATAACCGATTTCAGCTGGTCGGCCTGCACCACGCCCGACTGGCGCCAGAGCGGCTTGCCGTTTTTGAATACGATCAGCGTCGGCACGCCCTGAATGCGGTAGGCCTGTGCAGCCGACTGGTTTTTATCCACATCGACCTTGATAATCGTTGCCGAATCGCCCAGATCGGCCTTTACTTTTTCCAGGATCGGTTTCATCATTTTACAAGGGCCGCACCATTCGGCCGAAAAATCCACCAAAACCGGTTTGTCGCTATTGATCAATTCTGAGAATGTTGCCATGGTTGCAATGTTTTGTCTGAAATGAAAACCCATCCGGGCACAGAAAGGTTTAATCTGGACCCGATTACCGCGAAACGGTAAAGATCATGCCATTAACCCCAGTTATCCCTCAGGAATTTACCGACGCGTTTTTCCACGAATTCGTAGGTAAACTGCGAGTAGAGGATCGTCAGGCCGATCGAACTGGCCAGGGAAACGGCGAACATCGCCTCGTTCTCCGGCAATTTGAGCAGCCGGAACAACACGATATTGACGAATATGAGCACTATGGCGTGGTTCAGGTAAATGGAATAGGAGATTTTTCCCAGATACTGAAACGGCCTGCTGTTCAGCATTTGTGTTACAAAGCCGCTCGAACTTGTAAAAATGACGATGCCGACCGAGAAAATAAATGGAAAAACAAGCTTCCAGAGGTTAAGCTGCCAATGGTGAACCAAATACATCGCCCCCACCATGACGAGAAGGAACGGGATTTCGAATGCGGATAGCCGGTAAGTTTTCCGGCTTAATAACCTGTGCGTGAAAATACCGAGCGAAAAACACAGGAGGCCGCGTACATAACCGTAGTCGTAGGCGAGCAGGTATTCGCCGCGCGAGTAGATGAAGATGCCCGACAATAGCCCGATGACCGCAAATGCCGCATATTTGAAGCGGGGCAGCACCAAAACCACCAGCCCGAAGACAACGTAGGAGATCATCTCGGCGGAAATCGACCAGGAAGGATAGTTATTGCTGATCCACGCCCCGAATACCGTGCTGGAACCCATGAACGTGAGGGTATCGAGGGAAGTGAACAGATAATAGCTCAATCCGAGCCCGCCGACATTTTTCATCGGACTGTGCTCGCCCAGAAGGTTGGCTATCACAAAAACGACTTCCGTATAAAAGAGCAGCGGGTAAAGCCTGATAAACCGCTTTTTCAGGAATGTCAGAAAATCGCCTGTGCTGTGAATGCGGTCCACGTAATTGAATGCGATTACGAAGCCGCTGAGTACAAAAAAGAAATCTACGAACAGGCTCGCATTGATGACGAAAAAGTTGTTGTAAAGGATCGATTCCTTGAATGCGTTGTGGTGGTGGGCAATAACCATGACGGCAAAAATGCCCCTTAACCCATCCAGTTGTTCAACTCTGTTCTTCATGCGCGGAATAACGGGAGCCTTGCACGAAGGTCCCACGGCTCGGGGAGCGTATCAGGTGGTTACGGTACTTAAAGGTTGCGGCTCAGGCTTCACAATCGGCTTCCTGGGGAACGCATCGAGGTATTTGATGCCGAGGAAACGGATCATCACCGAGTACGGAAACCAGAATGCGATGTCGTAAGGCCGCCCTCCGGTGAAAAGCAGCACCATCATCGACAGGAAGAAATACGCCAGGAAGGTCGTCAGCGGATTGGTGTGCCGGCGCACCTCGCGGATAACGTACAGGAAAAGAAAGAAGTTGAAACTTGCAAAGAATACGAACCCGAAAATCCCATGGTTCACCCAGGATTCCAGCAGTGGCACGTCGAGATAATCGCTTTTGTAACCTCTGCCCAGAAAAACGTCCCAGGAGAAAAGTGTTTCCATAAATTCCCCGAAACCGCTCACGCGTCCCATTGCCGAGTAATCGACGTCGGCCTCTTCCGAAAGCCTTACCCCGGTGGAGGTAAAGATCACGTTCATGATGCGGTCTTCGAAAATATCCCAGTAACCCAAAAGCAGGTTCAGAATATCGCCATACCTCGCGAGAAAGGCATTAATGGCTACGAGGATCAGGATAATGAACACCGCATTCCTGAATTTGAAAGCATTGCCAATGACCTTCGTAATGTCCGAAGGTTTGAAATGGAAAAGGAAATAAGCCCCGAATGCGATGCCTACACCCAGGTAGCTGGACTTCGCCAGAGACAACACTACAACGCCCATTCCGAACAGCACGGAAAAGAACAGGAAGAGGCGGGTAAGCAGATTTTTGGTATTGCCGAGCATTACCATTGCCGAAAGCATCGTAATCACGCCGTTGCGTGCGGTAATGTGCGGATTACCGCCGGGCTGCGCGCCTTCGTTTGCGAAGTTCACGGCCGCCCGCATTCCGGGTGTCCAGTTCGGGTCGGTGATGATGGAGTAAACCAGGGTGATATTCGTAAAAAACGAGAAGAGGAACAGCACTTGTATCAGCGTGTCTTTCACGTCGTTGGGTACGTGAAGAAGCAGGATCAGGAAACCGAAGGTAAACACGAAGTTCCCCATATCGGCCACCGCTTTCCCCTGGTGATTCATGAACATGAAGTAATAGAGCGTCAGCAACAGAAAGCCCACTCCGAGGTTGATAAGGATGATATTGGGCTTGTAAAGGCGTTTGAAAAGCGTAGCGGGGACCATCAGCAACAGCGCCAGCGAGAAGAATATCGCCGTGAAAACACTGCTTGCAGGTCCTATGCCGAGCGTGTCGCGTATAAAAAATATCAGCGGAAACCCGTTGAACATCATCGCGATGCCCATCGAATACCGGAGATAAGTGAAATTATTGGCTACATTAAATAAGCTCCAATTCATCTGGAAAGCCTGAATCTGATGTATTGAATATCCAATCGCAGAATGAAATAGGCGATTTTACGAACACGGCACCAAAGATACTTGATTTTGTTGACTACCGGGGAAGTGTTCGTCGAAATGTACAATTTTTGTACCCTTGCATGTTCTTCCCGGCCGATGGTCGTAGCGATGGTCGACGATTTCGCGTCCGCATGTACGCGCAATGCGCCCCCGAGCCCGTCGATCTTTTTGGTGGTCGTTGTTTTGTGAGAAGTGTACCGGGTGATAAAGTCGTAATCGAATGCAAAACGGAACGATTCGTCGAACATGCCGTATTTTTCCACTAGCGAGCGCTTGAAAAACAGCGACTGATTGTGGATCTGCATGCCTTCCAGGACCTGGCAATCGAAATCGTAGGATGTTGTTTTGAGTATTTCGGTCACTTCGTCGTCGGTGGTGATCATGTACAGGTCGCCATACAGGATATCGACCGGATATTTCAAAGCTGCTTCTCCAAAACGAGCGAAAGTGCCCGGGAAATACACATCGTCCGAATTTTGGAAGCTGATGTAATCGCCCGTAGCCCGTTCGAGGGCTTTGTTAATGGCGTGGACTTGCCCGCGGTCTTTCTCGGAAACCCACCACGAGAGGTATTTTTCATATTTTTTGATAATCTCCACACTGCCGTCGTTCGAACCGCCGTCGACGATAATGTATTCGAGATTAGGGTAATTCTGGTTAAGAACGCTCAAAATGGTCCGTTCCAGAAATGCCGCCTGATTATAGGAAGGCGTAACGATCGTCAGTTTCGGGTACCGGTGGGCATTGCCCGAAGGCGCGGTGGCCGGTTTCAATGCCGATACGAAGTTTCGCAGGTCCTGTGTGGTTTGTTCTAGAAAATGCATGGAGTCCTGTTTCGCTGGTTTAAAACTGATCGATGTATGTGGCTAATTCCTTCAATTTCGCAGCAATGCCTTTTCGCGTCAACCGGTTCGGGGCTATGTTGGCATATTTTCCGAATGCCGGCTGGCCGCTGATTTCCAGCTCGCTTTTCTTTCGCATGACAATTCGCTGGTATTCCATAAATAGGGCTTGAAAAGCCTTATTTGCGGTAACCAGTGCCGCGTGGTCCGACCAGACAGGGTCAAAATGCCCGAGGCCGGCGAAGTCGAGCGAGACCAGCGGCTGCCCATCGGCCTCGTAAGCATTGCCGTTCGCTACCAGATTTTTATTCAAAACCGCATTCAAACCATAATGCCAGCCCGGATAATGCAGTGTCGCGGTCGCAGGTATCCACACCGGCATGTAATTGAGCCAGAGCTGGTCGGTATTCATACCGTTGCAAAGGTCGAAATACGCCCGGTCGACCGATCGCTGCGCCCACCATTGCAGGGCGGCCATTGTTTTATCCGACGGCCGCAATGTCCAGCTTCCCGAATGGTACATCCCTGCGTTCAGGATACGCTTGTCGTCCAGGACCGGCGATTTTTTTAACGGACTTGAAATATTGGGAGTCAAAAATAGCTCCGAACCTGCATCTAGCAGGCTGTCAAATGACTTTTTCAGCTGAACGGTCGGTGCCAGAAATGTCAGTTGTCTGCATTCCGGGTGTTTTTTTAAAATTTCCAGCGCGAACCAGGGGCGGCAAGCGGGGACTAATTCGAAATCATAATAATCCGCAGCCATTTTATCCCAGCCCGGAATTTCAAATGCAGTCACCGGAATCAGCTTAATGTGTTCGGCGAGATTGTCGATGCCGGGGGAATCAACCAGCCCGAGGTAAAAAACATGGCCAGGCTGGTGCTGTAACACAGAATCCGCCAGAGCCAATGCGTGCGCCAGGTTGGTTCGGTTACAAACTGTGTATATAATATTCATGAACGACTATTCCGTTTCAGGCAAAGTTTTAAAGAAGGGTATTTCGTGGATATTGTCCCGCGAAATGCCCGTCAAAGCAAATGGTAACGTTGTGCCACTTTGATATTGGACACCGTATTGCACGAAATGGCTGCGCACAATGTCGGTCGGTTTTCTTAAATGCGGCCAGTAGCGGTTCGGTTCCAGCTCCCAGAACACCGCGTCCGCGTTAGGCAGGTTCGCATTGTGGCGGTACCGGTGCGCAAGGCTTTTCTTGCTTTTCAGCGTGGCTGTCATCCGTTCGATCCGGCAAAGGTAAAGCCCGTTGCCCGTATAACCCGACCCGTACAATCGTTTCTCCTCTTCCGAAAGCCCTGCGACGCGTTTCCACATTCCGGGCGCAGCGGCCGGACCGGGCAAGAGCGGGCCTGCTTTGAAATAATCATAGCCCTGCTTGCACCAGTAGTGCAGCTCGTCTTTAATTACCCAGCTGTTGAGCTCGTGGATCAGCAGGAAATCGCACCAGTTGAACCGGTCGTAAAAATCGGACATCAGAAAAAGCTGGCCCAAATGCTGCCGCGAATCGAAAAAGCGTTTGGGGAAATTGACGACGTCGATATCTTCCGCATGCTCGCGCACAACCGAGAGGTCGGCCCCTTCGCCGGCGATGAAAATAATGGTGTAGTCCGACAGCGTTTGCAGCGCGTGGTGCAGCAATTTTTCCTCCGTCGGGTTGATCTGAGGTTCGAGAATGGGGATAATAACGGATACCAGCTCTTTCATCAGATCGTTTGCAGCTTGCCGATCAGATAGTTAACCGGCATTTTCAGATATTTTCTCACACGCTGGTACCTGCGCACGGGCACGGGCCTGATGTAGGCGCACGGAAATTGTCGGTAATAGGCGTTCCCGTTTTCGATCAGGCAGTTTTTATACAAAGCAAAAAGGTCTGTCAGGTCGGTGCGCTGGTCTAGCTGGAAACGGTCCTGGTATTTTGAAAGCACGTCGGGTTTCGCGGGGTCGTAGCCGCTGTAATGAAAGAAAATCAGCGGGTTATCTCCATTGACGTACCAGTGGCCGTTGCGCGACGAGAAGGTTCGTTCGTGCAGGTTCCAATACGCCGCATTGTAGCCGGGATTTCTTTCGATGTGGGTATCGGGCACAAAAACCGGCAGGAAATTCATCCAGTTCTGGTCTACAAAAAGCCCGTTACAGAGGTCGATCAGGCATTCATAGCGTAGTTTTTCTTCCCACCATGCAATAAACCGGTCGTTTTCAGCCGAGCGGCTGAACGCCACAAAACCCAGGTTGTAAACGCCGGTATTCAGGTGGTGCAGCTCGTTGGGCGTCAGGCGGTCGTCGATAGGCGTATTGATATGCGGCGTCAGCACGGCATTGTTCCTGGCGAGCGAGTTCAGAAGGGCCGTCAGAGGTTGAAAAACGATGATATCGGGATCGAAATAGATGACGTTTTTCGCCTCGGGATAGTGTTTGAAAAAATAGGTGAAATAAAATGGCTTTACCGCGGTATTGAGCTCGGTGATATTGTAGCGCGCGCACATTTCCTCAAAATCGCGGATTTCGATCTTGTCGATCTCGATCATGGGGTAGGCGGGTGCATAGGCGTCTTCAAAAGCAACTCCGTGAAGGATGTCCACCAACCCTATGAAAAAACGGACATCCGGGTTGGTCGCTTTGAGCGAATCTCCTAATGTCCGGGCTTGCGCGAGGTAATTGATGGAGCAAATGGTAAAGGCAATGGTCATTGATTGTGCTGTTCCGAAACCTGCAAAGGTAAATACTTTTGAATAATGGCTTCGACCCTGGCGACGCTTTTGTCGGTATTGTGCCTTTCCAAAACCTTTTTGCGGGCATTCCGGCCCATTGTATTGCGCAACGACGGGTCGAGGATCAGCTGGATGATCACATCCGACGCCGCCGAAATATCCATGTAAGGAACCACGAAGCCGGCATCGGCTTCGATCAGTTCCGGTGCGCCGCCCGCATCTTCGAAGCAAACGACCGGTATTTCCTGCAATGCGGCTTCCATTACCACAAGCGGGTAGGGGTCTTCGCGGGAGCTCAGCAACAACACGTCGAAGCGGTTGATATAATCCAGTGCGCGGGGCGTCGGCGGAATGAGAATGATCCTGTCGCTCAGGCCCATCAGGCGGATGTCGCTTTCGATAAGCTCGTAAATTTCATGTTGCGGGCCGGCGCCCACCCACACGAAGTAAACCGGCAGCGGCTGTGTTTTGCGGATCACACGGCTGGCTATCCAGTTGAAAATGTCGTTGCCTTTGCGCCATTCTGCATTCCCACAGCCCCCCGATCACGATGGCGTCTTCCGGTACTTTATAGGTTTTTTCAAGAATGTCGGGTTGTACAGCGGCCAGTTTCTGGTCGATATGCTCGTGATCGATGAGGGTAAATGTGCTGACGTGCGCCGCCGGGAAATTGTATTTCCGGATATAGTAATCGGCCACCGCGTTGGAAACGGCAATCAGGTGGTCGGTCTTTTTCAGCAGGAACGCGAGTTGTTGTTCCTGGGTATAAATCTTCACTGACATCGCCAGCTCGTGTACAAAAAGCACCAGTGGCAAATTGTGGAAGGATTTCAGGAAATCGTAGTAAACTTCGGCATTGGCAATGGAGTTGATGAAGATGAGGCCTACATTCTGTTGTTCCAACTCGGCGAGCACCCTTTCGTTGCCCTTTTGCAGCGAACGTTCCTCGTAAATTTTCAGCAGGTTGGTTTTACGCAGGATTTTGCCGGTGAGCGGCGGCGTGGTGATCTTTTTGTTTTGATAAAGCCGCGTGATGCCCACAACTTCCTCGAATTCCGCTTCCAGTTCGCCTCCGTTACAGAGCAGCAGGTGCATCGGTACGCCGCGTTCTTTCAATAGCCTCAATAACTGCAGCAGCAGCAACTGGCTTCCTGCCCTGTTAGCGTCGTGACTCACAAAAAGTATTTTCTTCTGCTCCATTACCGATATTAGCTAGCTCAGACTTCGGGTTGGCCTTAGTAGGCTTCGTAACTCATCTTTCCCGGAACTTTCTTGGCGGGGTTTCCGACGTACACGCCCCATTCTTCGGTGTCTTTCATGATTGCCGAGGCCATGCCCGCCAATGTACCCTGTGCAATGGTAGTGTAATCGCGGATAGTGCTGTTTACACCAAAAAAAGCGTACGATTCCACCACACAATGCCCCGAAAGCACCACATGCGACGTAAAGAAAACATGGTCTTTGATCTGGCCGTGATGGCCGATATGGTTACCGCTCCACATTACCACGTTGTTACCGACGGTTGTGAAAGGCTGGATGGTATTGTCTTCCAAAATAAAACAGTTTTCGCCGATTACACTTTTGTCGAAAACTGTCGCACGGGAACTGATATAGGAAATAAACCGGTAGCCTTTGGATTTCGCGTGGTTATAAATCGCCTCGCGGTTACGGTTCATATTGCGGCCTGTCATGGGGGCAAAAAAGTGGTATTCCGAAGGCGGGAAAATGGTTTCCACATCCTCGAATGCTACTACGGGCAAGCCGCGGAAATTGTCCTGTTCGATGTATTGGCGATTGACGGTGAATGCAACAACCTCATGTTCAGAATCATGGGTCAGGTAATAGTGCGCTAGTTCTGCTGTGTCGAGTACTCCAAAAACGATAATTTTCGCCATTACTAAATTAGTTCGTATGCCTCTAATTGCTTCCTGATATCGTCCGGGCCGTTGAACATCAGAACGTCTATAACAGACAACCAAGGTACGAAAGCATTTTTAAATTGGGGGGTACGGGCTCGATATACTTTTTATGAAGTCCAGTCTGATTCCCTCTTTTTCAAATTTCCCTTTGTCGTATAATTCCACTCCGCCAATCGGATTGATGTAGTGGTTTGCCTGTTCCTGTTTACAGATATCCAGAATACGGTCCTGTCCTTTCAGGTGTTTATTGTTATATATCGTTGAAGAGGGAACAATCTCCGTGCCTATGCCCATGTATGTGCAGGTTTTTTTCAATGCGTATACAGCCAGTTCGTTGATCGATTCAACTTCTAAATTTACGATTTCTTCCAAGAGTTCAAAAACCTTTTGATAACAGGGAGCTTTCTGATATGATTGCTGAATGGTCCTGGATAATTTTTTCTGCCACTGCTCATGCTTGGCGAGCTCCACTTCCAGAATCAGTTTATTCTGGCTGGCGTCTTTCAGCGGGATCGTGAACATATGTGCTTTTCCACCCACGAGTATGTTATTCCGGTTGATCCATCCCTTGTTGATGAAGTTCACATCGTCGTAAATAATGAACTTGTCCACGGCATTGATCAGCTGGAAATAGCCGATATATGGAAAAATATACGGCTGCATGATGGCGATCGTCATGGCTTGGCTATTTGAGTTTTCTCAGGTAATAATCTTCCCCTTTTTCGATCAGTCCGGTCATCGTGGTATCCGATCCGAGCCGGATGTCGGTAGGCAATGCACGGATCTTGCTCGTGTCGTTGATGACCTTGCGGGCGTAGAAAAGGTAATCGGCTTCCTTCGGGATCGGGCGCAGGCCTTCTTCGAAGGGGTTAATTGAAATAAGTTTACGGGTCAGATTCTTGCCGTAAAGGGGATATTCGAAATCGCTGTTCACGGTTGCCAGCGCGACGGTCGCATTCTCCGGGACTATGGAATCGAAACGGACATAAGCTTTTGTAATATCGGGCCTCGCGAAGGTCTGGTAGGGGATCCGGTCCATCGTCAACGCCGACTCCATGCCGTACGACGGGAACGGCAGGCAACGGATATTAAGGTAAACAGCCATGATTGCTGAAACGCACGCCAGCCCCACAATTACCATTATATAGCCTTTCCATACATTCCTGCGCGGCTTGATAATCGACAACCGGTGATGCGAGAAAAGCAGGAGCAGGAAGAGCACGCCGAACAGGCCGGCTTCCATAAAATACCGGCCTTTGAAAGGATCATAAGCCGCCGAATAGGAGATCGTAGCGAGGTTGAGACAGAATGCGATCACCAGAAAGAAATGGACGCGCGATCTGAAAACCCGTATCAGTACGAGGAACATGATCGGCAGTATCAAAGCGAAACCGAACACGCCCCAGTAAGGATTGGCATTGTAATAATAAAATCCCCGTTGCATGGAGAACGGGACAATGGTGAAGTCCGTTTCCTCGTCCAGACGCATCCGAAGCCTCTCTTCCAGCCATGCCAGCGGCTTCCTGATGGCAGTGTTCAAATCGTAACCCCATTGCGCATTCCGGATGCCGTCGAGGTTGCAAAAATCGTAGATGTACCGGACCACATTACGGCTGCCCTGTTCAAAAAGGTTGGCCGCGCCACCCGCACGCTCATACGATTGATGGTACCGAGCGGTAGGGGGGCCAATTGGATGCCCGAAAACCTGGATGTTGCGGATATAGCCGGTCGGCAGGGTGTAAATCAATGCAAAAAAGACGATGGCAAGACCGAGCCTCAGTGTCCTTTGGAAAAACACTTTAAAATCCGGCGCAAGGAAAACGGTATAGACCATGATCACGAACACTGACGGCATGAGCAATGCGAACGTAGCCTTGTGGCCGGTGACGATCGCGAACGTGATTCCCGAGAGGTACAGATAGCGGTTGTCGCGGTTGGTATAATATGTGAAAAGGAAATAAAGCAGGCAGCTGAGGTAGGCTGTCAATACAATGTCTGTTTCCGTAGTAACGGCCTGCATCAGGAAATCGAGGAGCATGCTGTATGCCAGCGCGCAGAAAAAGCTAGCCGACAAATTTCGTCCGATCCGCTGCGCAATGCCGAAAACCGACACCAGGGTTACATAATACGATAGCTGGTGGATGATTTTGAATGCATTTTCAATGTCCCCGCTGATCAGGTAGGAATAAATATGGATCGTCGTGAGGCTTTTCGGATAGGTATCCATGTTCCAGTTCGCTCCACCGAAATGCTCCATCGTGCCTCGCTGAATGTAGCGAATGGCACGGTTGAGATGGCCTGTCATGCTGTCCCATTCGTTGGGCGCAGTAAACAAGACCAGGATCAGGTTTGTAACCGCGATAATCGCGAAGGTGGCGAACATTGCGCCAAAAATGACTTTCAGGTACGGCGACAACTCCCGGGCCCAGAGCCGAAGAGTGGCCGACCGGTTGGCGATGAGCCCGCGAATGGTATAAGGCGCATTCACCGGAACAAGCCTGGTCCAGAGCAGATAATGTAGCCCCAGGACGATATAGTTACCAACAATCCAGGCCGGTACGCTGGCCGTCAGGTCCACAGCCGACAATATAAAGCCGGTAGGGATAATACTGCCGACGAAAAGAATGAAGAATGTAATGATCAGCTCCGTGAGAGACGGTTGGGCAATCTTTTTTGCAACAAAGCTGACGCCGTATAAAAACAGGAAAAAGGTTAGCCAATAAAAAATGACCATGATTAGGGTGATAGGTGACCGTTGATAATGCGGGAAATCCTTTCGATATCTTCGTAAGGTAGTCCTACATATAATGGCAAACTTAACACTCTTACCGCGATATCCTCGGAAACCGGACACGCAATTTGCCTCGGCATGAATGAAAGGGTGTTCAGCGATGGGTAGAAATATCTTCTTGGAACGATTTCTTCTACTTTTAATGCTTCCATGACTTTAAACATCACCGCTTCGGAAGGAAACACTACCGGATAATACGCGTAGTTATATTCGATATCGGGGCTCAATGTTGGTTTAAACAAAATATCCCAATTGAGAAGGCTGTCGTAAGCGGCAAAAACGTCCTTGCGTGCCTGAATGATCGCGGGTACGTGCGGGAGATTTACCAAACCCATCGCAGCGTGAAATTCTGAGTTCTTACCGTTGATCCCCGCGAATTCGTAATGTTCGTCGCCCTGATGGCCGAATGCGCGCAACAAATGCAGCTTGCGGTCCAGTTCGGGATGATTCGATATCAATGCACCGCCCTCGATGGTATGGAAAACCTTTGTCGCGTGGAAGCTGCAAGTGCTCAGGTCGCCGTACGAAAGCAATGATTTCCCTTTGTACGTCACACCGAATGCGTGTGCGGCGTCGTAAATGACTTTCAGGTTATGTTTTTTGGCAATCGCTTGGATCGCCTCCACGTCGCATGGGTTGCCATATACATGCGTTGCGAGGATCGCCGACGTTGCGGGTGTAATCGATGCCTCGATCAGCGCGGGATCGATATTGAATGTCGAAGGATCGATGTCCACGAAAACCGGCGTACAGTTTTCCCACAGGATCGCATTGGAAGTGGCGCAGTAGGAGAAAGGTGTGGTAATGATCTCGCCTTTCAATTCCAGCGCCTTGATGGCGATTTGCAGAACGATCGTTCCATTACCGCAGAAGTAGAGGTGATCGACGCCCAGATATTCTTTAAGCTGCTTTTCGAGCTGTTGTAGAAGCGGTCCGTTGTTGGTCAGGTAACCACGTTCCCAGATTCCACGGACATATTGCAGATATTCTTCCTGATCAGGTAGAAAGGTTTTAGTGACGTTAATCATTCACTACGTGTTCAGATTGGCGAATGGAAAAATTGAGTTGAGGGCGGATATATCCGGGCCATTTGCCATACCAGGTTACATTTTCGCGGTAATCCTCGATATCGAAAACAAGGGCTTCCTCCATGTTGTAGAGCACGGTGCTCGTATCTTTCACGATCATCATCGAAACCACGTATGAGCCGTCGTTCAGGAAGTTGCCGGGAATCTCGCAAGTGGCGCTTACAAGGCCTTTTGAAAAAGCTTCCGCCTGCGTACCGACATTGAAAATGCATTCGCCCGTGAACGTGTAAAGGTGCATGCTCAGGTTTAACGAAGCGCCTTCCACCAGGTTCCAGAATTCGAACTGAAAGTTGATCGGCGTGCGGACATCGATGTGCGTCAGGTCGTCCTGATACTCGGGGAAAAGTTTGAAGCTTTTCACTCTGACCTGGTCGTTGCCCGGGGCGGTATCGATGTTATCCCAGTGCTTTTCGAGGGATTTGTGCGAAACTTTACTCAGGTAATTGGTAACGATGTGGGTCGTGTCCCCCTGATCGATCAGCCGGCCTTTTTCGAAATAGAAGGACTTATTGCAAAGCGCCTGAATGGCGGTGAGGTTATGGCTTACAAAAAGCAGCGTGCGGCCGCTTTCGGAAACGTCCCGCATTTTGCCGAGGCATTTTTTCTGGAATTCGGTATCGCCTACGGCGAGTACTTCGTCCACAATCAGGATTTCGGGATTGAGGTGCGCCGCGATCGCGAAACCGAGCCGGACGTACATACCCGAGGAATATCTTTTAACGGGCGTATCGAGAAATTTCTCGACACCGGCAAAATCGACGATCGCGTCGAACGACTCCCGGATCTCCGCTTTCGACATTCCCAGAATAGCTCCGTTGAGAAAAATATTTTCCCGGCCGGTCAGTTCCGGGTGAAAGCCCGTACCTACTTCCAGGAGGCTGGCTATGCGGCCGTCGATCCTGATCTGGCCGGTGGTGGGCTCGGTAATCCGGCTCATGATTTTCAGCAGCGTGGACTTCCCTGCGCCATTGTGGCCAACGATACCGATGCGATCGCCCTTGTCGATGCTGAAACTTACATCTTGCAACGCCCAGAACTCTTCCTTTTCAGCGAAACCGTTCTTGTCCTGCTTGCGGAATAGTTTGTCAATCGTATCGGAAACAATGTCACGCAGGCCGGACGAACCGTTTTTACGCTGATGGTCGATGATATATTTTTTGCTGATGTTTTCAGCTACAATTACAGACATGCCCAAGTGTGGTTATTTCAGATATGGTCAACGAAAGTATTCTCTTTTTTACGGAAATAGATCAGCGAAATAACCAAAATGATCGTTGATATAATAACCGTTGAATACAAACTCTGCGGGTTGAAATACGATTTGCTTCCCAGTAGGCACCAGCGAAAACCATCGATAATCCCTACAAGCGGGTTCAGGTTATAGTATTTTTCAAACCAGGTTCCTTTGACAAGGCTGCTGGAATAAGCTACCGGACATACGTACATACCCACCTGTACCATAAAGGGGATCAACTGGCCGATGTCCCGGAAGCGTACATTCAACACAGCAAAAAACAGGCCGAAGCCCATCGATGTAATAAATGTAAGCAAAACGAAGCAAGGAAGAAAGATGATCTGCCAGCTGATAGGGTATTGGAAGAATGCCGTTACAAGCAAATAAATTCCAAAAGTGATGAGGAAATCCACAAAACCAACGGCGATCGAGCTCAGTGGCATAAGCAGCCGCGGGAAATATACCTTCGAAACCAGGTTATGGTTGATCAGGATACTGTTGCTGATTTGCGTAAATGTGTTGGCGAAAAACGTCCAGATCGTCAGCCCGACAAGGACCATCAATGGATACGGAACGCCGGGGTCTGCCTTTAACTTGGCTACGTAACTGTAAACAAACACCATGACGGTCATCGTCATGAGCGGGCGTAATACGCTCCACGCCACTCCCAGGAGCGTTTGTTTGTAACGAACGGAAATATCCCTTTTGGACAGGATCCACAGCAGTTGCCTGTTCAGCCAGAGATCTTTCCAATAATCCTTTTCAGACCCGCCGGCCTTGATCGTAATAGAGTGTTGAGTTGCCATGATTATGCCGTTACTACTTCCTTGCGCACGGTAGTGGTGGTGGTTGAGGATGAAGAAAACACCGTTCTGAAATAAGTCAGGATCAGTGCGATCATCAAACCTGCCAGTGCCCCGATTTTGGAATTCGTCTTGTTTTCATGTATTACGTCCAGAGGCACCTTGATTCCCTCGATTTCGGTAAAGAGAGGCGCTTCTTTTACGAGCGAAATCCGCATTTTTTCGGCATTGGCCATCGCTTCATAATACAATTGTTGCAGGAACGACGATTTCCTCTCCATGCTGTTAGCCGATACTTTGGCCTCTGGCATCATGATCTGCGCGCTGTAATCGAGCTGTCTTGCGAGTTTATGCTCCGCAATACCCAGCACTGTCGCCAGGGAGTCGGCACGATGTTGCAGCAGGCGGAGTGTCTTACGTGTTTTTTGCGTCTGGTTTTCGGTGTACATTTCTTCCACGGTTTCCAGGAGCGTGGTTACCCACAATCCGGCGAGGTGCTCGTTCTCCATCTTAGTAGAGAGCGAAGTGAAAGATGATTTCCGGTCCAGGGCTGCGATCTCGGTTGCCTCGGCCGCACGCTTCACGATCGAGTTCAGGATCATGCGCGAGTTGAGATCCATCTTTTTCACATCGTTCGTCGTGAAATGGAATTTCTGCAGGTCCGGACGGTCCTCCCAGTCGGAAGTCTTGATTCCGCTGGAATCAATATAGAAGTTGGCCAGCAGTTGTTTTTGGCCGTTCACTTCTACTTCCTTCATGAGATTTCTTTCCAGTACCGGGCGCGACTTCACGAAATAGAAGAAGTTTTCTCCGGTAAAAATATTGGCATCCGGCTGTGCACCCAGGCCCAGCAAACCTGCCACATCGCCGAACCCGGAACTCTGCCCGGCCGCGCCAAGGTTAAAGACCACGGTAGCTTCGTAGGTAGGCGGCTTTTTATGGTAAGTGTCCATGGCATAGCCGATACCGAAACCAACGGCAGGCAAGAGCAAAAGCATTTTCCAGTTACGGATCAATGCATTTTTTACTACCAGTATTTTCTCGACGACTTCCTTTGGAGATAGTTCGTCTTCCGGGATTTGATGTGTGGTCGCTGTCGCCATAATTATCTGATTGTGCGGAATGCCAATACTGTTACGATTAATCCCATGATCGAGCTCAACAGGGTTGTAGCTGTCTGGATGCTTTGCTGTGTATTAAGCGCGGGAGCCGCTCTCAAAGGAACGTAAATTTCTGATCCCGGCTGCACTTTCGGATACACATTGAAGAAGAGGAACCTGCGTGTGCGGTCGATATTTCCGTTCGGATATTTGATGTAAGAGCTCTTTCTGAGCGATTGTACCGTAAAACCTCCCGATTGTGAAATATAATCCGAAAACGACATTCCCTTGCCATATTTCACAGTCGTCGGGTATAGCACCGCCCCGGTAACCTGAACGGTTTCCAGACGTTTCGGAATGCGGATAATATCTCCTTCCTGCACTACCAGGTCTTCGAACGAACCCGGGTTTTTCAGGATGTTTTTCAGCACGATACCGATTTTTTCTTCCTTCACGTTCGGCAGGTCGCCGGTCAGCGTTCCCTGTTTGATGCGTTTTTCGGTTTGCTGCACCTGTTCGTAATCTACCGGTTCGTCGAGGTTCTTTACAACCGTGCGGCGCAAAAGTGTGGCGCCTTCGGGATAAGCAAGCTCCGTCAGTCCGCCGGCCCTTTTGATAATGTCGCTGATCTTGTCGTTTTTATTGATAATCGTGTAGGGACCCGTTACCAGCACTTCGCCTTCTACGAATACGGTCTGCTGTTCAACATAGTTGGGCGACTTGCGGACGATTACCTGGTCGAACGGGAACAACACGAAGTTGGTCGCCTTGGCATTCAGCGACAGGTCGCGGTTCACATTGAATTTGTAAACCTCCGAGATCTGCGCATTTGCAGCACCTGCAACCGAATTTCTTTTCCGTCTTACCACCTCGATTTCCGATGTGTAAGCGGATTCTTTCAGACCACCTGCTTGTACTAGTACGTCTTCGAGCGTCATATCGGTCGTGTACGGAAATTTCCCTTCATTCTGGCCGATCTTGGTGTTGTTCACTTCGCCTTCCACGCTTACATAGGCTGTTTCAGCCATTTCAAACCTCGACGGAACAACCACCTGGTCGAGGCGGGTCAGTACGAGGTCGGGCGTAACGCCGTTGAGCACGTCGGTATAATTGATGGGAATGGTCTGGATCGTGAGGTCCTCGCGGGTGCGCAGTACGTTCACGCGGCCTACGAAAGCGTCCTCGCGCATGCCCTGCGCATTATCGATCAGCGCTTTGAGGGTCGGGCTGTTGTCGAGCGAATATTCTCCCGGCCGCATTACGGCGCCTTCAACGGTAACGATATTCTCGTAACGGTCGAGTACGGTTTCCACATTGATAGAGTCACCGGTCGCCATTTCGAATGTATCATATTCGCTTTCCGCCACATCGAGGATTTTCCGTTCCTTGGAAGTGATACGCTGGATTTTCAGGCGTGCCCGGTAAGCCTTGTCGTTGAACCCGCCCGCATAACGAAGCACATCGCCCAGTTTTTCTTCCGGTTTCAGTTCGTAGATGCCCGGACGTTTCACCATCCCTGCGATTTCGGCACGTTTCAGGTAATATCCAACCACGATGTTATCGTTCTCCTGAACGCGGATATCGCCATCGATTTTTCCGTTTACCAGGTAGTCGTAAATATCCATTCTCGAGACGACCTTGCCCTGGCGGACCACGCGCACTTCGCGGAAAGATCCAATTTCGTTAGGCCCCCCCGCCTGGTACAGCGCATTGAATGCCGAGGAAAGGGACGATACCGTGTAAGTGCCCGGATTGATCACTTCTCCGGTTACGAAGACCTTCACCGAACGCACTTCGCCCAGTGTAACCATCAGTTTGGTGCGGGCAGTTTCGCCCCCCGTGCCGATCATGCCCGGAACAAATTTGGCAAACTTGTCGATGAGGATTTTCTTGATTTCTTCGATCGTACGACCGGCTACCATGACATTGCCGACGCGGGGAATGCTGATGAAACCGTCCTTGTTGACGATCACCTCGTAGGTGCTTTCGGCGTAGTTGTAGAGGTAAATTTTCAGTTCGTCGCCGGGGCCAACCACGTAATTTGTTGGCGTAACAATTTGTAAATCAGGGATTGGTGCGAGATTTTTATCGGCAAAAATCGAATAGCCGTAGATCTTCTGGCGGAGCGCTTCCTTGGCCTGTTCTTCGGGCGTCAGGGTGGTGCTGGTACTGGTATTGATCTTGCTTTGCTCGCCACCTTCGCTATTCTGGCTGTTCTGATTTGCGCCCTTGCCTTTATCGCCCCCCCTGGCCATCGTTCCCCTGTTGCTGGGTGCCCTGCTGCTGGTTCCCGCCCGGCTGATTTGCCCCCTGCTGGGTAGATCCCTGCTGGCCACCTGGGCCGGATTGCGTATTCCCCGTGCCGGTTGTACCCGTGTTGCCGCTTCTCGGGCCTGATTGGGGAGAGCCTTGTGTTCCGGTCGACGACGGGGTAGCAGTTCCGGAAGGGGCCGTTGGTGCAATAACCTGTGAAAAAGCGGGCAATGAAATGAGTAAACTCAGGAAATAGGGAAGTACAGATTTATAACTTTTAGCCAACCTGGATCTGTTCATAAGAAGAATTATTGTACTATTGAAAGTCTGAAAATTCATTAAAACTATGTATAAGACTAGTATTTTTGAATTTGGGATTCGAGTACACGCAATATTCTGGTAGTGTATATCATGGCAAAGTAAATTAGATTTTTCCTATTTTTAAAGAATTTCTATTAATCGGGGCCGCATCTTATAAAGCCCCGCAAAGTTATAACAGGGTAACGACAAAAGATTCAATTTATTAAAATACCGGTTCCAAAAGCCATAATACTCCTAAAAGAATAGTTATAAATATGGAAAGTACAAATGTTCAATACGACGAGAGCAGTATCCGGTCACTGGACTGGAAGGAACATATCCGCCTGAGGCCCGGGATGTATATCGGCAAGCTCGGCGACGGCTCGTCGGTGGACGATGGGATTTACGTGCTCGTGAAGGAAGTAGTCGACAATTCGATCGACGAGCACATGATGGGCAACGGCAAAACAATCGAGATTAAGATTTCCGAACACCGCGTGGAAGTGCGCGACTACGGCCGCGGCATTCCGCTGGGCAAGGTTGTTGACTGCGTTTCGAAGATCAACACCGGCGGTAAATACGATTCCGGGGCGTTCCAGAAGTCGGTGGGCCTGAACGGTGTCGGTACAAAAGCGGTGAATGCGCTTTCCAATCACTTTAAAGTGCAATCGTACCGCGATGGCAAGACAAAGATTGCGGAATTCCAGCAGGGGACGCTGCTGCACGAATCGGAGGAGCTTCAAACAAGCCAGCGCAACGGGACCTATGTGGCGTTTGAACCGGATAGCACTATTTTCAAGAACTTCAGGTATATTCCGCAATACCTCGACAATATGATCTGGAACTACTGCTATCTGAACGCAGGGTTGACGATCAATTTCAATGGGCAGAAATACTTTTCGCAAAACGGCCTGCTCGATCTCCTGAAAAGCAAATCCGACCCCGAATCGCTGCGTTACCCGATCATTCATTTGAAAGGCGACGATATTGAACTGGCGATGACTCATGGTAACCAATATGGTGAGGAATACTATTCGTTTGTGAACGGTCAATATACGACACAGGGAGGTACCCATCTCGCTGCATTCAGGGAGGCGGTCGTGAAGGCGGTGCGCGAGCATTTCGGTAAAGATTATGCGCCGGAGGATATCCGTTCTTCCATTATCGGTGCGATCGCTATCCGCGTCCAGGAGCCCGTTTTCGAGTCGCAAACCAAAACCAAGCTGGGTTCGAACACCATTACGCCCGATCCGAACAGCACGACGGTCAGGACATTCGTTAATGATTTCGTAAAAGAAAGGCTGGACAACTTCCTGCACATGAACCCCGAATCGCGCGATGCATTGAAGAAGCGGATCGAGCAGTCGGAACGGGAACGGAAAGAGCTGGCGGGAATTAAGAAACTTGCCAACGACCGTGCCAAAAAGGCCAACCTGCACAATAAAAAGCTCCGCGACTGCCGCATTCACCTCACCGACCTCAAGAGCGACCAGCGGTACGAAACGACATTGTTTATCACTGAAGGGGATTCCGCGAGCGGTTCCATTACCAAATCGCGCGACATTCAGACGCAGGCCGTGTTTAGCTTGCGCGGCAAGCCGCTGAATTCGTTCGGGCTTACCAAAAAGATTGTTTACGAAAACGAAGAGTTCAATCTGCTCCAGCATGCATTGGATGTGGAGAATGGCGTGGAAAACCTCCGGTTCAACCGCATTATCATCGCTACCGACGCCGATGTGGACGGAATGCATATCCGGCTGTTGCTGATGACTTTTTTCCTGCAATTCTTCCCCGATCTGGTGCGCAACGGGCATTTGTTTGTGCTCGAAACGCCGCTGTTCCGCGTCCGTAACAAGAAAGAAACCATTTACTGTTACAGCGAAGAGGAGAAGCAGGCGGCTATCGACAAGCTGGGTAACAAGCCGGAAATTACCCGCTTCAAAGGACTGGGAGAGATTTCGCCGGAAGAATTCGGAAAGTTCATCGGCGAGGATATGCGGGTGGAGCCGGTAATCCTGCAAAAGGAAACGTCCATTCAGAAATTGCTGAGTTATTTTATGGGTAAAAATACCCCTGAAAGACAGCGTTTTATTATTGATAATCTCAAAATTGAGAAGAATGTGGAAGAACTCGCTCTCGCAGGATAGGCCTGTTGAGCATTATCTTTGGGAGGTCGAGTAATAGCGGACCAGGGAGTTCTTTATGATAATGCAGACGCACCTTCCGGTTTTGATCATCATATTTAAAGTGTCTTTGTGGAATTACAGGAATTAAGAAACAGGATCGACGGACTGGACGACCAGTTACTGAGCATCTTGAACGAGCGGATGGAGCTCGTGAAAAAGGTGGGGGAATTGAAACGGTCCTCCCAATCGATTATTTATCGCCCCGAGCGGGAGAAGCAAATCCTCGACAGGCTCGCCAGGCATAACAACGGGCTGCTGACCCGTCAGGCGATCGACGCCATTTTCTTTGAAATTTTTGCCGTTTCCCGAAACCTGGAACTGCCCGAACGGATTTCCTATCTCGGTCCGGAAGGGAGTTTTACGCACCAGGCCGCCGAAAGCCGTTTTGGGGCGATGAGCGAATACCTCGTACTGCCCACGATCCATTCGGTGTTCGAAAGCGTGGAAACAGGCCGTGCCAAATTCGGCGTGGTGCCTATCGAAAACAACCAGGAGGGAATTGTTGTGGAAACGGTGGATTTCCTGCGGGAGAAAAACCTTTCGATTGTGGCTGAAATGCTTTTGAAGGTGCATTTTACCTTCGCATCCCAGTCCGATAGCCTGAAATCGATTAAGAGGATTTATTCTAAAGACATCGCATTCCGCCAGTGCGGAAAGTTTATCAGCGAATACCTGGAAGGCATGGGAATCGAGCTCATCGCAGTGGATTCTACTTCCAAAGCGGCCAAACTGGCCTCGGAAGAACCGGATTCGGCCGCCATTTGCTCATCCATTTCTGCACGATTGTTCGGGGTTCCCGTTCTTTTCGACAATATCGAGGACAGCGACCAGAATCAGACGCGCTTCCTGATCCTGGCGAAAGATTTCACCAATGTGAAAAGCAGCGACGACAAAACGACGATCATCGCGAACCTGCCCAATACCAACCGGCCGGGCGTGCTGTATGAATTTCTGAAAGATTTTAACGACCGGGGTATCAACCTCACCAAGATCGAGAGCCGGCCGTTACGCGGCGAAGCGTCGTTCCGCGCGTGGTTCCTGGTGGAATTCCTCGGGCACATGGACGATCCGCAGGTGCAGGAGATCATGCAAAAGTACGGGACGCACCTGAAATGGCTCGGAAGCTACGTAAGAGTCGCATAAAACGAAAAGCTCGCATTACCCGCGAGCTTTTCGTTTATATAATGCATTTTAAGGCTATTTCTTCAATGTGCCTCGGTAAAGCGACGGCCAGTTGCCATATAATTCAATTTCAGTTTCGACGCCGTCGGGCAGCCTTATTTTCATTTTCCGCAGGGCCGAGGGCTGCTGGAACGAGTCCACCGCCAGTACGACGATGAGATTGCCTTTTACGATAGAAGTAACAAATGGCTGTTTTCCGTCGATCGCCAGCAGTGCCTGCTCTTTTTTGGGCTGTATCCATTGCCCGTCGAGCTGGAAAGCCAGGTCCTGGTTGGTACCGCCGGTCAGCACGTCTTCTACTTGTTTTGCCATCCAGTTGCCAAGCACGTAATATTCGGTCGGGAAGTCCCAGTAGGGAGCGGCAGTGCCTCCGCTCGTGTTACGGCCAACTTCGGTTTCAGGCGTTTTGCCGTCGGCCGGGTACCATTCGTAGCCCCAGCCCCACATATCTTTCGAAAGTTTGTAGGCATTAGGGTTCTGTGCGCTCGGTCCGCCGTCATGCCATAGGTAATAGCCATCGAAAAGGATCAATGAGAATAATGAAAAGCTCAAAGCTTGGCTGGCAGGCATCATTTCGAGCTGGTTCATGATGAGTTCGCCTTTCGGATCCGTAAGCTGGTAGTTCCAGGGCACGATCGGGTCTTTGTACAAAGGCATGTACCGGTTCCAACCGTAGAAGATGAATTTATTGTTTTTCTGATAAGGCAGCAACCTGTTGATGCGCAGCGAATGGATTGCCGAGAGCAGCACAAAGTTGTTCGGCGAATTACCTGCATTATCTACCGCAAACATCGGTTTCGGGTACACATCAATCGGAACGGTGTTGAAAATATCCCGGAAGCTGTCGCCGTTGGGCAGGGGATCGAAGTTCGGGTTGTTGGATTTGGGCTCGGAGTAGTCCTTGATAAAATCCTTCGGGTTAGCCCCGCCGACAGTATTGATATGCGGATTCGTGTATGCGCCGCCACCCCAGTAATCCATCAGATACATATGCGGATGGTTCTTTTTGATTACCCTCGAAAACCAGATCAGTCGCTGGATTACTTCTTTTGGGTAATGCTGGCTCCAGAATTCGAAATCATAGGCGTACACTCCAAATCCCGGTATGCCCGCAAGCGCTTCCACCTGCTCTTGCGATAGACCAGCGAACCATTTTTCGTCCTTGTCGCCAAAGTAATTCGGAGTGGCCGTGTAATGCAGTTTTTCCGGCGGAAATTCCTTTTCCGTATTGGACAAATACCTTATTCCCCGCTTGTAGTAATTCTCGGAGGGTACATAGTTGTTCAGCCGGTATTGCATTACCAGTTTGTCCTTAATGGGTTCGAATTCGGGAAACTTGGTGTCAAAATCGACGTTGATGCCGCGTGAGGGTGAAAACCAGTCGGGTATCGGAATGCGGGTGAGCGCATTCGCTCCCGACTGCTCCGGTTTGCCGGCGATCCAGATGTTCTGCTGGCGGACGGTACGGTTTTTCGCAGCATTCCACCAGTCGTTGTAGGGAGCATCGATCCAGCGGGCAGTGACGGAATATAAGTAGCCGGGTTTTATTTCAATGCCGTTCTCAAGCCCCTGTACCGCAATGCCGTCGATCATGACGACCTTCGTGCGGTTGTCGTTGTAATTGGCGAAGTCGCGAAGGTAAAGTTTGCCGTCCTTTCGCACGGGCCGTACATCGAGCCAGTTATCCTTGCTTCCCTGCCGGATCCACTCACGGGGATCGACTACCTCGTTGGCCAGCGAAGCTTCGAAATTGAATGCGGCGGTAGTTCGGCAGCCTTGCTGGCCGAGGCTCGAAACACTGATCTGTGCCTCGCCGCCAGCGATATCCACATCTGGAACCGTGAGCCATGTGCCGTAACGATGTGGTATGGCCCGGAAAGTCTGGGTTTTGCCGTTCTGGGTTATACTGACGTCGTATGGGGAGAGTCCGCCCGCATTGGCCGCGAGTTCGAACTGCATTTCGCGGCCGACTTGCCTGTATCGTCGAATGACGAGATCGCATGCATGGGAGGCCGAGTCGAGCGTCCGGGCCAGAGGAAAGCCTTCGGTAACCTGTACGTAAGTTTTGTGGCCGCTCGGACCAAAACGGTTCCAGGCCCAAAGCCCGGAACCGATCAGGAATGCGAAAATGCCGCCAAGCCAGAGAAGCGATGTTTTGGTCAAAACCTTCTTTTTATGTGTCACGATGCGTTGTTTACCACCAACGATAGAATAGGCCGATCGAGCCGTTTACGGATGATATGCCTTTATCGATGTAGTCATATTTGTAAGCCGTTCCATCGTATTTGACACGCACATCCAGGCCAAACGTCCCGTCTCTCTTAAATAAAAACCTGGAACCGGCCCCGACGCCATATTTGAAGCGTACTTTCTGATCCTGCGACGCCAGCGAGCCGTAATAAACCGTGTAATCGAGAATGCTCGCCCCGCCGCTGATTTGTACATACGGCTGCACCATGGCGTTACTGGGCAGGAAGCGGTAGTTTGCGAACAGTTCGATCGGATATTGGGATATTGTGCGCGTCTGCACCGCCGAAATGGTGCCGTCCTCACCTTGATACACAGCCCGCGGCAGGCGTTTTTCGAAGTAAGTAGAACCGATTTCGCCCCCCACCGATATCGGCGAGTTTCTCAATATCCATTCGATAGAGAGCGAGAAGTTCCGGAACGAAGATTTGTCGATGTAATTGTCTTTGAAAGAACCCATTGGTACGGCGCCCATATAGCGGGCCGTTGCAAGGTAATGGGTGTAGCGTTCGAATGGCGAGGCAATGGTATATAATTTGGGTTTTTCCTGAGCCAGCGCGGGCAGAACACTTCCAAGGAAAAGGGCAGTGATGATGATTCTTTTCATTTTTTTATTTGATTTTGAGGTACTCGGATTGCCCGAAAATGGAATCCGCCATTTTGTCGATGAGGTTTTGGTCGCCGATGGCCGAGCCGCGGATCTGCGCGTCCCAGATGACATTGAAAGTTTTACCGGAAGGTGTCGTTTGTGGATGTTTGAAGTCGAGCATGGAAATCATCCATGAGCTCTCACTGGTTTCATAATAGCTGTAATAGCTCGGGTAGCCGTAGCCGAAGCCGCCCCAGTAACCGCCATAATAGGAAGAAAGGGGTTGATACACATTAAGATACGTGTTCGTGATCCACGACACGTTGATACCGACGTCCGGATTATCCTTTCGGCTCACATACGTGTACCCCAATGCCTTCATATTGGTGATAATGCGGTTCAGCATCGCCTTGTCGATGTCATCGAGCGACGTGCCTGCGCGGTCGTTCTTGACGATCAGCACCGAATCCACGATGCTGAATGTCTTGTACTGACTGAAATTGGCGGATTTGTCGTGATTGGTAATGTATACCAACGACTCCTCGTTGGAAAGGTCGCTGATCGGGTCCTTGGAGCACGACATCAAACCAAGGCCGATTATCAGTAACAGAAAAGAGGCTTTCTTGAACATTTGAGTATGACTTTTTGAAATTTGTTAAATAAACGAAAATTGAAATGTTTAAAGTTTACGGGGCTGTGAGTTCATGAGTTTAAAGTTGACGAGGTCACACTCATAAACTCTCAACTCCCGAACTCATAAACCCTGACGGTATCGCGCTGCGATTGGTTGGAACGTTACACTTTACCGGCAGACGATCAGGAGAGTATGGAATCCGGCAAAATGTCTCTTTAATATTGAAAGCACATTTAGGGAATCTTCGTCCGAATCCCCGTAAATTTGCAGCTGTTTAATCTAATCATATGGAATCCAAAGAAGAGATTTTAAGAATCATAGATGTACTCAACGACACCTACGAAAGCGAGGAAGCATGGTACGGTCCGTCGGTAGTGGAAGCGCTGCGCGATGTCACCCCGAAAATAGCGGAGACGCGCCTGAGCAGCAACACACATTCGATTGCTGAAATCGTGTACCACATGACCACCTGGCGCATATTTGCCGTGCGGAAGTTGCAGGGCGATGCCGAATTCGATATCAAAACGCAGGATAAGGACTGGAAGAAGTTCCCGGTGGTCGACGAGTTCGAATGGGAGGCAATCCAGATGGAACTGAGCCTTTCACAGGAAGAGCTGATCTCGGAACTGGAAAAGATCGAAGACGACAGTTTCCTGGAAGAATTTGTGCCGGGCCGCGATTACTCCTATTATACATTGATCCACGGAGTGATCCAGCACGACGTTTACCATGCAGGGCAAATCGGACTCATTAAAAAAGCAGCGAAGACCAAGCGCCTGGAAGAAGACGACGATTACGGCACATACGGCGACCGTTCGGATTACGACAATTCCGCAGACTACTATTGATACTTGCATGAAATTTTGCAAAAATAGTCGATTACCTATTGTTTATAATATAAATTTTATATTTTGCATTATAATGGAGCGCGGGATATTGAGAAATGCCAACGTTCCAATGGTGTGGATATAGACAAAAAGGCTGTCCGATATTTCGGGCAGCCTTTTTTTAAGCAAAAAATCTGTGCAACATTTGGCACTTTAAACGCTTGCTCATCCTATGAAAATACTAATCGTTGAAGACGAACCGAAACTGGCGGGCTTTCTGAAACGCGGCCTCGAAGAACAATCGTGGGAAGTGGAACTGGCTTACGACGGGCAGGTCGGAAAGAAAATGGCTTCCAACTACCGGTTTGACGTAATCATCCTGGATGTGAACCTTCCGCTCCTCAACGGCTACGATCTTGCCAAACAGCTCCGTGCCGACGGGCTGACGACGCCGATCCTGTTCCTGACCGCATTGGGCACGATCGACGACAAGCTCGATGGTTTCGAAGCCGGGGGCGACGATTATCTGGTAAAACCCTTCGAATTCCGTGAGTTGATCGCCCGCATTAAGGTACTCTCGCAACGCAACAGCGCCCGCGAACAATCCAGCCAGGTGCTCACCATCGCCGACCTCGAACTGAATCTCGACGAGAAGGTAGCCAGAAGGGGCGGCAATCGCATCGACCTCACTGCCAAGGAGTTCGCTTTGCTTGAATACCTCATGCGCAACCGCGGGCGCGTCGTGTCGCGCGTGGACATCGCCGAGCAGGTATGGGATATCCGGTTCGATACCGGCACCAATGTGATCGACGTTTACATCAATTTTCTCCGTAAAAAGGTCGATAAAGACTATCCTACCAAGCTGATCCACACCGTGGTGGGCATGGGTTATATTTTCAAGGAAGAATGAATATCAAAACGCGCCTGACGTTGTTGTTTACCATGCTGGTGGGCTCCATTATGGCGTTGTTTTGCGTTGCTATCTACTTTTTTTACGACCAGTACCGCGAAAAGCAATTCTATTCCTTTCTCAACGAGCGCGGCCAGACGATCGCCCAGCTCGTGGAAGCCAGCCACGGAATCAGCAAGGCCGATATCGAAAAGATCGAAAAGGAAAACAAGACCATCCTGCTCGACGAGGAAATAACGATTTTCGACGGCTCGGATTCCATTATTTTCGTGAGCGGGAAAGAGAGCTTCAATCTTTCCAGAAACATGCTCACCGAGGCGAGGGCGGGGAAAGAGATCCATACCAAACATCAAAAGAAAGAGGTGATCATCATTCGCCACATCTTGCAGGACCACCGCAAGCCGTGGGTAGTGGCCGTGATCGCGAACGATTACCTGGGAATGAACCAGCTCAACCGCCTTCGGGAAATCCTGCTGATAGGCTGGCTGTTGTCGATGATCCTCGTGGGCGTAGCCGGCTGGCAATTTTCGAACGACGCGATCAAGCCGGTTTCGGATATCATCGATCAGGTAAACAATATCTCGGCGGGTAATTTGCATGAAAAAGTACGGGTAGGCCGCGAAAAGGACGAACTTGCGTTGCTTGCTGAGACCTTCAACCAGATGCTGACACGGCTCGAAATCGCATTTGTGGCGCAGAAAAACTTCGTTTCGCACGCGTCGCATGAGCTGCGCACGCCGCTGGCGCTTATCATGAGCGAGGCCGAGCTGAGCCTGATGAAAGAACGTTCGCCCGCCGATTACCAGGATGCGTTGAAGGGCATTTGGGCAGAGGCAAAGGAAATGAACGAGCTCGTAAGCCGCCTGCTCGAACTGGCGCGGACTGAGGAAAATGCATTCAGGGTAACTTTCTCGAAGATCCGGATCGATGAGGTCTTATGGCAAGCCAAAACCTCGGTACAGCAAAAGAATCCAGGCTATGAGGTGCATATCCATTACGACAAAATTCCGGAAGACGAGGAGCAATTGAAACGCTTCGGCGATGAAAGCCTGCTCAGGACTGCGTTCCTGAACCTGATGGACAACGCCTGCAAATACTCGCCCGACAAAACCTGCAACGTTTTCCTCGAAATCAAGAACAGGCTCATCATTATCTATTTTCGTGATATGGGCATTGGTATCGCGCGGGAGGAATTACCCTATATTTTCGATACGTTCTACCGCAGCCAGTCCACCATCAGCAAAGCGGGGTATGGCATCGGGCTCGCCCTCACGAAGCGTATTATCAACATGCAGGGTGCGAGCATCGAAGTGGAGTCGTCGCTGGGTTCCGGCACGACCTTCATTCTTAAGTTCCCCCCTTTTTAATTCCTTTTTAATTCAGCGTTAATGCCTCTTTAACAACGAAAAAGCTCCTTTGTAATGTAAATCGCACGTCCGGGCAGGTCTATAACCAGCAGGCATTTCAGCAGCTTTCACCCGTTCATTTCCACCGTTTTTTTTAGGCCGTTTGTCGAATTGAACTTGCCGCGAACGATGCAGGAATGAAGGTTAAAATATTTAAGAAAAAATGTATTGAGTTAAATTGAGTTAGGTGAGTAGTAAGAAAAAACTGGCCTTCGGATCTTCCGGAGGCCAATTTTTTATATGCCCTGATCGGGAAGCCTGAATTTTACCGGCTGGCTCTCCTCCACACGTGTTGCGGGCAGGGCCTCGGGGTGCTCCTTCGCGATGAACTCGATCAGCTTTTCCCGTACAAGGCAGCGGAGATCGAAAGTTTCGCTGGAATTCCGCGCCGACATCAAGGCCCGCACGACCATCAGTTGGCCTTGCGTGTCCGTTACCTGCAACGCCCAGGCACGACCGTCCCACAGCGGCGTGCTGTCGAGTATTTCTTTCAATTTTGCCCGGAGCTTGTCAACCGGCGTGTGGTAATTCAGGTAAAAGAAAGCGGCGCCGGTAAGCGCGCTTTCGTTCCTTGTCCAGTTCTGAAACGGCGTTTCGATGAAATAGGTAATGGGTAAAACAATGCGCCGCAAGTCCCAGATGTTGACCACGACATACGTCAGGTTGATCTCTTCGATACGCCCCCATTCTCCCTCCACGATAACCACATCATCGATTTTGATGGGTTGGGTAAAGGCGATCTGAATACCGGCCATGAGATTTGCCAGCGATTTTTGCGCCGCGAAACCGATGATTACGGAGGCTATGCCCGCGGAAGTCAGGATTCCCACGCCATACTGCCGCACGCTGTCGAAACTGAGCAGCAATATGGAAACGCCGATGGTGACGACCATGATCACCACAATGCGTTTGATGAATTTGATTTTGGTAAAAAGGCGCCGGGCCTGGTTGTTGTCCGGCGAGTTGAAGTCCAGCTTGTCGATCAGTATCTTTTCGACGATAATCACGATCCGGGCCATGAGCCAGGTAGTAATGCCGATTAACGCGGTTTTGCTTAGCCCGAAAACCCAGTCGTATTGCGGATTGGCGTACGAGTAGGTTTTCGAGGCCCCGGTAATCAGCACGATCGGCATGAAGAAATGCAGCACGTTTGTAAGGTTCTCGCTGATTGCGCGCAATGCCCGCCACTCTTTCCGCGATGCCGCTACCCTGATCAGGCTGATGAAAATAATGCTGATAACCAATCCGACGCCGCCGCTCAGCAGCAGCAACAGCCAGGGTGAATTGCGGTAATTGATCAGGTCGTTAAAATCCATTCACAGTTCAGATATCGTTGAGCCGGGCGACGATCATGCCCGTGTGCTTGGGGACGGAGGCCACGTACTCGGCCAGCGGAACATTCGTCATGATCACCTTCTTGCCCGTCAGCGAGGCGTGAATCAGATAAGCCCTGCTGCCCACTTTTGAAATAATGCCCATATGGTTGACATCCAGCCCTTCGACCGACGACGTGAAGGCCACGATATCGCCGTCGTGCAGCATAGGCTCGGCCTTCTGGATGTCGCTTTTCGGAATGTAGCTGTGTTCCCGCGAATTGATAACCGCTTCCTGCTCCTTTACCTTCTCGTAAACGTCGCTCGGGGCCAGCGAAGGGTACAGGTTGGCATGTGTGGTCATGAAGTTGATCTCCTTGACGAAAGGTACGCCACCTACTTTCGCGGTAATGTCTTCCAGCCGCCCGCGTTTCTGGTTTTCGTACACCCAGTCGAGGATATAATGCAGGCGCGATGGGTAACCGTCGATAATGCCGTCGCGGTAACGCAGTTTGGTGAGTTCATTTTTATATTCCTCAAATGTGGCATTCTCCATCTTGGCAACAGCCAGGGCGATCACGCTCTCCACGAGGGTAGTGCAATCCAGTCCGTCGAACTTGCACACAAGCCGCTCGGTGGGGTTTCCTTCCAGCGTGCCGGCCACGTAAGGTGTGCCGAGGAATGATTCGCTGATCCGCAGGACCTGCGTACCGATGTCCCGGCTGGCAGGCAGTTCCATTTTCTGCATAAAGGTCTTTTGCAGGCTGGCCTGCCCGAAACAGGCAGCGGAAGTCAGCAACAAAATGGAAAGCACTACAAATCTGATCATACTTGAATTTCTTTAAAACCAGGGTACGTTAACAACCCAACTTGCCGGCATTGTAAAGTCACCGGCAGGCGGATGATGTAAAATTAATGATCAAAAGCCCCTTTTGCAATTTCAGGGCGACCCGGGCCCGTTACTTCGGAACGATCTCGAAAGCGAATGCCGAAATAGGCGGAAGCTCCACGTGCACACCGGTAGATGTGATTTCCGCAGTGCGCAGCTGGACTTGCGGCACCTCCAGGGGAAACACCGGTTTCAGCTTGTACAAGCCCGTATTGCCCAGTTTGAGCACGTCCGTCCAGGCGTCCTGGGGCACCTTAATCGTCGTTTCTACGGTTCGTGACTCGTGAAAATTGTATACAAACAGTAATTTTTGATTATCGGTGTGTCGTAAGTAGCTGTAAATAATTGTTTTATCGTAGTTGATCGACTGCCCGTCGGCATTTACGTATTGCAAATCGTAAAATCCGCCGGCATAGACAGCCTCGTTTTTCAGGACAAAGGCGTTCAGGTTCCGGTAAAATTCACGCAGCGTCTTTTGCTCCATGGTAAGGAGCTCGTCGTTGAATTTACCCCCGTTCACCCATTGCTGGAACTCGGGAATGCCCCAGTAGTCGAAAATCGTCGTACGGCCATCGTCACCCTGAAAGCCTTCCTGCTGTGTGGCGTCCACACCCAGCTCCTGCCCGAAGTAGAGCATGAACGGGCCGGTATGCAACGTCGCGCTTAGGACCATTGCCGGCAAGGCTGTCCACGGATTACCGGCGAAATACCGCGAGGCAATGCGCTGTTCGTCGTGATTTTCAAGAAACCGGAGCATATGTTCGCTGAAATCCCCCGATTCGTACTGCCAGATCCGTGTGATGTCTTCCGTCGTCCCATACCCTCCGATGATCCGCCGCAAAGAATTGTACAGCCCTACTTTGTCATAGAGATAATCGAACCCGCCCTTGTCGATATAGTTGCGGTATTCGAACAGATTATAAATTTCCGCTATGAACAGGATCGCGGGATTCTCCCTCCTGACCTCGGAGATCACCCAACCCCAGAATTCCACAGGCACCATTTCGGCCATGTCGCATCGGAAGCCGTCCACGCCTTTTCGTGTCCAGTAGATGAGGATATCGCGCATTTTAAGCCAGGTGGACGGAATGGGGTCGAAATGGCGTGCCCGGCCGTCCAGATAATCGATGCCGTAGTTTAGTTTTACAGTTTCATACCAATCGTACTGGCTGGGTTGCGCCTGGAAAACGTCGTTTCCCGTCGCCTTCGCGGGGCGTTCATGATATGGCGTCGTTACCGGCAATGGCGGCGTAAGACCCTCCGGCACCACGAAATCGTGTTCGGGAATATAATAAAAGTTGTTGCCCGGACTGAAACTGACGGTATTGTCATCGTCTTCGCCGAAATCTCTGACCCCCTCCGGCCGCATATCTGAATGGTATTGCCGCGCTACGTGGTTGGGGACGAAATCGATGATCACCTTCAGGCCGTGTACGTGTGTGCGCGTTACGAGATTTTCGAACTCCTGCATCCGGTTCGGAACGTCGACGGCCAGATCGGGATCTACGTCGTAGTAATCCTTTACGGCATAGGGCGATCCTGCAATGCCTTTCACGATCAGCGGATGGTCGGGCTTGATGCCGAACTTCGAGTAGTCGGTCAGGGTAGCATGTTCAAGCACACCGGTGTACCACAGGTGCGTTACGCCAAAATCTTTCAGCGCGGCGAGCGCGGTGTCGTCGATGTCGTTAAACTTCCCGCAACCGTTTTCCTCGATTGTTCCGTAGACTTTGTTGGCTGTTTTCCGGTTGCCGAAAAGACGGGTAAATATCTGGTATATAATGAATTTATCGTGGTTGACGGCGGACATTTTGTCGGAGTTTTGAGTTGTTCCCGGAACGCTTTTCCGGCGGTCCGATGGTGCCAAAAGAGCCGTATTTCGGCCCTGGCGCGGCAAATTGCTATTTTTTACTATTTTGCAAGATATTAAATTTGATAAGTATGCCCTCAATACAAGCCTGCCTTTTTGATCTCGACGGCGTAATCGTCGACACCGCCCGTTTTCACTACATTGCCTGGCGCGAAATGGCCCGGGACCTGGGTTTCGATCTCACACAGGAAGAAAATGAACGCCTTAAAGGGATCAGCCGGATGGAATCGCTTGAAATCGTGCTGTCGATCGGCGGGGTGCAATTGCCGGAAGAAGAAAAGATCCGTAGGGCGGCCGCAAAGAATGCCCGCTACCTTGAACTGTGCATGCAAATGACGCCCGATGACGCGCTGCCCGGTGTCCGCCCATTCCTCGACGAGCTGAAACAACAAGGTATCCGCAGCGGCCTGGGCTCGGCAAGTAAAAATGCCCGGGTCATCCTGGAAAGGATCAACATGCTGCATTACTTCGATACGATCGTCGACGGCAACCGCATTACAAAAGGCAAGCCAGACCCCCAGGTGTTCCTGATGGGCGCGTCCGATTTACAGGTGGCGCCGCAGCATTGCGCCGTGTTTGAAGACGCCGTGGCCGGTATCCAGTCGGCCAAAGCAGCGGGAATGCTGGCCGTAGGGGTAGGCGAGGCGTCCGTTCTTGCGGAAGCCGACATTGTCATTCCGGGTTTTGAGGGTTTTGATTTAGCACAATCGGAAAACGCATGAAAAATTACATTACACACGACGAATGGTGCATAGTAGAAGATGGTTTTCACCCCGGATATAACGAAATCACCGAAAGTTTGATGAGCCTCGGAAACGGCCGTATGGGCCAGCGGGGGAATTTTGAAGAAGGATATTCGGGCAAAACGCTGCCGGGAAACTATGTGGCGGGCGTTTATTTTCCCGATAAAACGCGGGTAGGCTGGTGGAAAAACGGTTATCCCAATTACTTTGCCAAGGTCCTGAACGCCTGTAACTGGACCGGTATCGGGATTCGCGTAGGCACGGAAGTGCTGGACCTCAATACCTGTAAAATCGACGAGTTCCGTCGCGTACTGAATATGAAAGAGGGCGTGCTCGAACGTACCACGACTGTCACGCTGTCGGGCGGACGGAAGTTGCGCATCCACTCCAAACGCTTTTGCAGTATGGCCGACGACGAGGCCGGGGCGATCAGTTACAGTATGGTGCCGCTCAATTTCACCGATCATTTCACCATTACCCCATTTCTCGACGGCAATATCCGGAACCGCGATTCGAATTATGACGAGTCGTTTTGGAATGGCATTGCGCACGAGGTTTCCGGGCAGGAGGGGTATCTGGTGCTGGAAACCAAAAGCAATCCGTTTAACGTGGAGCAATTCCGCGTCGCAACGGGGATGAAGTTCGAAATCAAGCTGGATGGAATGCCGGTTTCGACTACGGTAAATCATAGTTCCCGGGACAAGTACGTAGACGGTACGGTTCAGCTCGAAGTACGGGAGGGGCGGCAGGTCAGCATTTTTAAATATGCGGTTAACCTGTCGTCGGCGAACTACACGCACGACGACTTGCTGCCCCGCGCCAAAGCGTACATCGCGCGCATCGCCGAAAAAGGCTTCGACCGCATGTACGCGGAGCAGGTACAGGCCTGGGCGGAAAAATGGGAGAAAAACGACATTACCATCGCGGGCGACATAGCCGCGCAGCAGGGCATCCGCTTCAATATATTCCATCTCGGACAAACCTACACCGGGGAGGACGAACGCCTGAATATCGGACCGAAAGGTTTTACGGGCGAAAAATACGGCGGTAGCACCTATTGGGATACGGAGGCATACTGCATTCCCTTTTACCTGTCGACAGCCGACGAGAAGGTTGCGCGGAACTTGCTCGTTTATCGTTACAAACATCTGCAAAAAGCCATTGAAAATGCGGCCAGGCTCGGTTTTAGCGACGGGGCAGCGCTTTATCCGATGGTGACCATGAACGGAGAGGAATGCCACAACGAATGGGAAATCACCTTTGAAGAGATACACCGGAACGGTGCGATCGCCTACGCCATTTACGATTACACCCGCTACACGGGCGACGAAAGCTACGTGACCGGGGAGGGGCTCGAAGTGCTGATCGGCATTTCACGTTTCTGGAAACAGCGGGTCAACTGGTCGGAAGCGAAAGGCCAATATGTAATGCTCGGCGTAACCGGGCCCAACGAATACGAGAACAACGTAAACAACAACTGGTATACCAACTACATTGCCTGCTGGACCCTTCGTTATACGCTGGAAGTGATCGACAAGCTGTGGAAGGAAGATTCGCGCAAACTGAACGAAGTGATTTTTAAAACCAACCTCCGGCTGAATACCGAGCTCGCCGACTGGAAGCATATTGTCGACAACATGCATTATCCTTACGACGAAAGCCGGCAGGTATTTTTGCAGCAGCAGGGTTTCCTCGACAAGCATCTGCAGACCGTCGCGGATATTGCCGATCAGCGGCCGATCAACCAGCGGTGGTCGTGGGACAGGATATTGAGGTCATGTTTTATCAAACAGGCCGACGTATTGCAAGGCCTTTATTTCTTTGAGCACGAATTCGACGCGGCGACGATCCGCCGGAATTTCGAGTTTTATGAACCGATGACCGTACATGAATCGTCGCTTTCGCCCTGCGTCCATTCCATCCTGGCGGCCGGGTTGGGGATGCGCGAAAAGGCATATGAAATGTATTTGCGCACGGCCCGCCTGGACCTCGACGATTACAACAACGATACCGAGGATGGCTTGCACATTACCTCTATGGCCGGTACCTGGATGAGTATCGTGAAGGGCTTTGCAGGCCAGCGTGTAAAGGACGGTTCGCTGTACTTCAAGCCTTACATCCCCGATCAGTGGGAAGGATATTCGTTCCGGATCGGGTTCCGTGGCGCCCTGTTAAAAGTAAGTGTGTCGAGGCAAGCTATTTCCATTGAAAACAGCACGGAAACCGCTCTGACTGTTTTTGTTAACGACCAGAAAGTGTATGTGGACGCACTGTCTTCCGTACAACTTTAATTACCGAGGGTTACTTGGAATGATGTTATTTATTTAAAAAATTATATTCTACCAGAAATTTAGCAAACGGTCTTAGCAATAATTGTAATTTTCCCTGATTCCTTGTAGGTTAGCAGCTTTTGAGCCATTACGCACCCCATGGTACAGAAAATCTGCTTACTTGTGATGACAGGTATGTTGCTGATGTTGACGGTGTTAGCGCCGCGGCAGGTCTCAGCTCAGGATTTTAGTGAGTGCCAGCGATTTGTAAAAGAACTTCTACCTATTTTCAACAGATCATTTGAGGAAAATAATCCTGCATTACTTCGCGGCGAAGAATACCAGCGCGGGGTAAGGAACCTGCAGGCGGCTTATGCCGCGTACCACAAGGAAGCATTCCAGCCCTCCGATTCCGCCCGGCGAATGAACAACGAAGCGGTGATCCTGGCGCTAACGGGCAACTACCAGAAAGCATTGCACATCATGGAAGAGCTGGACCTCGGGGAATCGGATCAGCAATTGCTCTATAACCGGGGCCTGTTTGCTATGTTGTCGGGTAAATTGGATGCGGCGCGGAACGATTTCGCCCGGTCGCCGGGGCACGCGGAAGCAACGCTGAATACGCTGGTAGTGCTCGGAAAACAGAAGAAATACCAGGAGGCGGCCAGCTTCGCGAACGACAACACGGCTAAAAATACCGGCGGAAAGTGGAGTTTCAATGTGGGAATGGTACACAAATACAGCGGGCGAATGGAAGACGCTGTCGACGCGATTACGAGTGCGATCCGCCAGCGCGACGAAATGGCCTACCGCTTGCAAAGGGGCGACATCCTCATGCGCACCGGCAATGAAAAACGGGCCGTGAAGGATTTTGAGAAAGTCGCACGCACGCATCCGAAGGCGCAGATACGCTATGCGAACGCGCTGCTTTCCCTGAACCAGTTCGGAATGGCGAAAGCAGTTTTTGAAAAATACCTCGAAACCGACGACCGTACTTTCCGGGGGGACGCTTACCTGGGCATGGCGCATTCGTGTTACGGCCTGCAACAAATCAGCGAAGCGCAGCGCTACTACAAGCTGGCTTCCACTTTGAAGCGCGAGACACCCGGACTGCAATCGGGTATTGCGAATACCCATCTCTCAAAACACGAATATCAGACGGCATTTACGCTGTTCGACCGGGTTATCAGGAAGGATTCGACCTATTTGCCGGCCTATCTGGGACGTGCGGTGGCCTACTACGGTCAAAAGAAATACGATCTGGCGCTGCAGGATTTCAAGAAAGGCGAGAAGGCATTGAATGAGGATAACAAGTTCTTCGCCGATCTGTTCGTAACCAAAGCGTTTTCGGAATACTACCTGAAACAGACCGCACAGGCACAGGAAGATTTCCAGAAGGCCATCCGGCTCGATCCGGCCCGTTACGAAGCCCTGGCTGGTTTGAGCAGCATTATGATCGATCAGAAGCGGTATTCGGAAGCGGGGCAATACCTGGCGAAAGCGCTGCAATATGAGCAGGGCTACGACCTCATGTGGAGCAACTATGGAAACCTGCTGTTGCATTTCGATATGTACAAAAAAGGCTATCAGGTATTCAAAAAGGCAGTTTCATTGAACCCCTCGAATGTGAATGCGCAGAATGGCTGGGGGATTGCGCTGCTTGAAAACGATCAGCTCGACAAGTCGATGGCGCTTTTTGACAGCCTCGTACGTGAAAAACCCGAGCTGCCATTCCTGCATAATAACCACGGGATCGTACAGGCTTACATCGGCAACCGGCATGACCAGAAGCACCAGGTAAACGAGGCGAATGCACGGTATGATGGCGCTTACGAGGATTTTAAACTTGCTATGGCAGCTGCGCCTGGCCGGAAGTTCTATAATGTAAACCAGGGCAATGTGTACCGGTACATGGAGCGCTATGACGACGCGAAGCTGAGCTACCAGAGCTATCAGGACAAGAGCGCGCTGAACAATACCGCCGTCATGTATGCAGGCCAGGAGCGTTTCAAGGATGCGAAATACTACCTCGGCATTGCGATTCAGATCGATTCCCTGCACCGGGTATTTCAATACAACATGGCTGTGCTGATGAAAGGCAAACAGAAGGAAATGATGCGCCTCGTAGCCTCTGCCGACGAAAACAGCCCGTTTTCCGATATCGGCATCAAGTACAGCCGCGACGGTTTCGTGACGATCTATCTTTACGATTACGAGTACGACGTCCTGACTTTCCCGGGCCGTCATTATATGCCGCTGCCGGTTACGGAATACAAAGAAGACTACTTTATTCCCGAATACGATTTCAAACTGATGCCATACGAGAAAAAAAGGTGGAGGGCAAAAAGAAAAAGCGTGTGAGGTACCGTAGTCAAAAAGTAAAGATGCCCGGCAGAAGGGGACGGTCGGGAACGAAATGTCCGGTGCTCTTCTAGAAGTTAACCGTCGTTAAACTCACGGAATGGCTCGCTTTGAGCAAAATTTTCTACGATCGATCAGGTGTTATCCCCAATTGATGTAAGTTTTTCCACTATTTCGAAGCAATGCGCGAAACGGCTGCTCAGACGTCACTTGCGGGTTTTGTGAAGATATTCTTGACTTCCACGAAGCTGATCGGCTTGTCGAGGAAATAATCTGCACCGTTTCGGAATGCTTCTTCTTTCAGGTTCGTCATGGCGCTCATCATCACCACTTTGGCACGTTTGTCCGGGTGTGCTTCGCGTAGCTGACGAATTGCCTGCACACCCTTTCCGTCAGGTAAGTTATTGTCTATGAATATCCAATCGGGACGCATATCTCTTACACAATCCAATCCCTCCGTCAGTGAAGCTACCACCCGGATCGATCCATCGGGTGTTTTAATATTTAGTTGCCTTATCAGAAAATTGCGCATCAACACTCCCAAATCTCTTTCATCTTCAATAATAACAATTTTCATAGCGCTGTGTGAGTAGTAATTTCAGCCATCAGTAGTGGAGGTGTTGTCCGGCGCCGTTAAAACAGCGTTTGGATCATAAACTAACCTTACCATCCTGCAAGGCAATAATCCTGCCATAAAATGGCATTGAAGTATCCCCGGGCGGCTTTCAACAGGACGGCCGGATAGGCGTTTATTGTAACTTTTTTACACCGTTTTGGGTGTAAATTTTACAGCGGAACACGGAGTCTGGTATTTGGTTTGATAATTTTTTGACAGTAATATGTTGTTTATCAATGCAATATGTTTTGAAGTATATTGCGGGACGTGCGGTGGTACAGGATTTTCGGAGTTTTGGATGAAAACCAAATATCCATTTAAAACCAGTAAGCTATGTCTGCGAACAAAATCATCTTGGGAATAGTGACCGCAGCGGTGGCGGGAGTAGTAATCGGACTGATCGTTGCGCCGGAAGACAGCAAGAAGACTATCAGAAAACTAAAAAAGAAAACGAACAGCCTCGCGAACGACCTGATAACCGCATTGGAAAAAAGCAAAGCGAAAGCGGCGGATGCGGCCGGCGAATTGAAAGCGGAGGGTAAAGCATACGCCAGCGACGTAGCGGATAAAGCCGAGACTTATGTCGACTCCGCCCGTGAACAGGTAGGAAACCTTTGACATATAGCGTTATGGGACCAACAGTCGATCAATCGAAGTCGCAGAAAATAAAGGATACCGTTTCCGGAACGGTTGGTTATTTCAAAGACCTGATGGCTGCCGGGCCGGAAGGTGCCGCGGGCCGCGGCATGGAGATCGGGCTCGGCGCATTGCTGGGCAGGACGGCGCTCAGGCGACTCCCCGCACCGTTTAACTTACTGGCCCCGCTGCTGATTGAGAAAGTTATTATGAAGCACGGGGTCGAAGAAGGCCGCGAGTTGCTGTTGAAAGGTTTGTACTGGGTCAGGAACGCGACCGAAGACAAGCCCCTGCGACCTGCCTGATCTCGGCATATGCCCGCATTGAAACCCTCCCGAGCGGAGGGTTTTGCCGTTTACGGGTAGGCAAGGCTTTTGCATTTCGTATAGTATGTTTTCGATAACCCTGATACTTCGGCGCGTGCTTTATGGTTGTATTGCTAAGGGTGAAAACACCAGCGCCAAACCCACTGGAAATAACGACATCTTTTGATTTTCAATCAGATGTGGCCGGCGAGGCGACGACAAATGCCGGAGGCGGCCTGCTTATCCCGACCTGGAAAGCGCGGGACGGGCCAATGTTATAAAAGCCGAACCGCCGGGCGGCGGGGCATTTTGATATGGGGATTCGCTCTACATTCTGAATTATAATACTCAGTATGTGGAAATAACTACGCAATCTTCCGTAACAGCCCTCCTGGTTAAGTCAAGATTGGATAAAGAGTCGTAAATTTAAAGCACCAAGAGAATTTAAATTTTACCCTTAGTTGCTATATGCAAAGACAGACGCAGACGCAGAGACAGACTTTAAAATACTCTCCCTTGCAAATTCAGATGCTGAATTTACTGCACCTGACTACAATGGAGCTTGAACAAAGGATTAAGGAAGAACTGGAAGAAAACCCCATACTGGAAGAAGGGAAAGAGGAGAGTACGTCGGAAGAAGCGCCCGAAGAGTTTGATGATGCCGACTTGCCGTCGGGCAGCGACGATAACACCGTACAGGATTATTACGACTGGGACGAGTTCCGGGACGACGATATTCCGGACTATAAAACTTATGCAAACAACCAGTCGGCGGACAATGAATTATACACCCGGCCGATGGTGGAAGCCATCTCGTTCAGGGATGATCTGAAACAGCAGGTACACTTTCTGCAACTGGATGAACGTCAGCAACTGATCGCCGACTTTATCCTTGACTCGCTCGACGAGGACGGGTTCCTGCGCCGGGAAAGCGATGTGATTGCGGACGATATATCATTTGCGAACAGCATGTTTATCGATACCGACGAAGTGAACACAATGCTGAAAATCATTCAACAGCTCGATCCGCCGGGTATTGCGGCCAGCGATTTGAGGGAGTGCCTGCTTATTCAGCTCAATCGCATGGAGAACCAGAACGACACCTGGAAATGGGCTTACAAGATTGTTTCCGACGCTTTCGACGAGCTCGGGTCACGCAATTATGACAAGATCATGCGGATCACCGGCCTGGACGAAGAGTCGCTTAAGAAGGCCATCCAGCTCATTACCACACTGAATCCGAAGCCGGCTTCCGGTTTGCGGAATGACACGGTGATCAACGAAAGCATCAAACCCGATTTCATGCTCTGGTACACCGAGGATGGCGAAATAGAAGTGCAGCTCACCTGGGGGAACAGTCCGGCCCTGAAACTGAACAAGGTGTTTACCCAGATGGCCGAGCAGAAAAACGACAAGGCCACGAACCAGTTCCTGAAAAACAAAATGAACTCGGCCAAGTGGTTTATCGACGCCATTAAGCAGCGTGAAAATACGATGCTGAATACCTTGAAGGCGATCGTGAAGCTGCAATACGACTATTTCCAGACCGGCGACATCAAAAAGCTCCGTCCGATGATCCTGAAAGACGTGGCCGAAATCATCGACATGGATATTTCCACGGTATCGAGGGTTACCACGAACAAATACGTGCAGACGCCCTTCGGCATCGTACTATTGAAAGACCTCTTTACGGAAGGTGTCACGAACGAGGACGGAACCGAAGTTTCAAACCGTGAAATACAGGAGGCGATCCGTGAAATCGTAAGCGAAGAGGATAAGCGCCATCCGTATAACGACCAGCAGATTACAGATATGCTCGCCGAAAAAGGCTATTCCGTTGCGAGACGCACGGTAGCCAAGTACCGCGAACAATTGAATATACCTACCGCGAGGTTGAGAGTTACTATTTAAAAAACCAAGTTAAGCCCTTACACCCGGCATGAAAAAAATAGTTGTTGTTGATGATGAAGCGGATATTTGCTTCCTTTTGAAGCGTTTTTTATCAAAGAACGATTTTATAGTAGAAACAGCCCAGAATGGTAAGGACGGCCTCGCACTGATAGAATCCATCTCGCCGGACCTCGTTATGACCGATTTCAGGCTGGGGGACATCACCGGAACGGAGCTCCTCATGGCCATTAAATCCAAAAGACCGAACGTTCCCGTACTGATCATAACCGGTTATTCGGACATCAAGGTGGCAGTAAATGTGATGAAGCTGGGCGCTTACGATTACATTACCAAACCGCTTTTCCCGGACGAAATTCTTGTGACGGTAAAGAAAGCCATCGCCGATGCGGAAGCTGCCCAGAACGAAGAGCAGCAGTACGTGGCGCCGGCCATGTCCGATGGCGTTTCGGAAGCGGTGAAACCCGCGCGCAAGAACCAGTCGCGCACGAAAGCGGGGTACATTATGGGCAACAGCGAGGTTTCGGATAACCTTTTCCGGCAGGTAGACCTCGTGGCCCCCACCAATTTCAGCGTGATCATATACGGCGAAAGCGGCTCGGGAAAGGAGGCTATCGCACAGGAAATCCATAACCGCTCGAAACGGAGAGATATGCCTTTCGTGGCAATGGACTGCGGTGCTATTTCAAAGGAACTCGCGGGCAGCGAGCTTTTCGGACACGAAAAAGGCTCGTTTACAGGTGCATTACAAACCAAGATAGGCCATTTCGAACTGGCGAATGGCGGTACGCTGTTTCTCGACGAGGTTTCCAACCTTTCCTACGAGATACAGGTTGCATTGCTTCGCGTAGTACAGGAACGTAAAATGCGCCGGATCGGCGGCTCGAAGGAAATCGATCTGGATGTGCGGATCATCGTAGCGAGCAACGAACGGCTGCTCGATTCGGCGAAGAACGGCAAATTCAGAGAAGATCTCTACTACCGCTTCAATGAATTTACCATCGAAGTACCGGCATTGCGGAACCGTAAGGACGATCTCATGCTCTTCGCCAGCGCCTTCCTGGAAACTACCAATGCAGAGCTCGGCAAAAATGTAAAAGGGTTTTCGGAAGAAGTCAAAAACGACTTTCTGAACTACTCGTGGCCGGGTAACCTTCGCGAGCTGAAAAATGTGATCAAAAGGGCTACGCTTCTGTCGGACGGCGATCTGATCGAGGAAAAGGCGTTGCCGTTCGAGATCGTCAATTACAGGCGCCTGAAAGACCTGGATGATGAGCCTGTACCGGCGGCGAGCCCGGTGGCTTCGCTGCTGTCGGAGAACGCCGATGGGGAAGAAACAAAACCCAGCCTGAAAACCGTGGCCAACGAAGCCGAATACGACATGATCATGCAGGTGCTGCGGGATGTGAATTTCAATAAAAGCAAGGCCGCCCGTTTGCTCAACATCGACCGCAAGACGCTTTACAATAAAATGAAACAATTCGATATCTGATATCGAAAGGCTAACGCGGAATGAATAACAAACTGATCCGGGTTTTGTTGGTGGACGACGACGAGGACGATTATTTCCTGACCCGTGAGTATTTTCAGGACCTCGTCAACTGGAAATTCGATATCACCTGGTGCGCGACTTTCAAAGACGCTGAAACGCAGATCAGAAACCACAAATACGATCTCTATCTGTTCGACTACCTGCTCGGCGAAAGCACGGGTATCGATTTGATCGAGCTTGCGTGCAGTTTTGAATGCGAAGAGCCGATCATCCTGCTCACTGGCAAGGGCGATACCAAGATCGCCGTGGAGGCATTGCGCCTGGGCGCAGCGGATTACCTCATCAAAAGCGAGCTCGACGCGGAAAAACTCGAAAGAAGCATCCGCTACGCATTGGAACGCACCTCCGTTTTGAAAGCGTTGCGCCATAGCGAAAGGAGGTACCGCCGGATTTTCGAGGAGTCCAACGATTTCCTGTTCATTAGTGATCCCGAAGGAAATATCATCGACTTCAACGACGCAGCCACTGTCCTGACCGGTTATTCCGGCGAGGAGTTGAAAGATAAGAACCTGACCCAACTGGTAGAAGCGCCTCTGTTCGCGACGCTCTGGAAGGACATTGCCGATCAGCCGATTCACGATCACGAAGTACGCCTGCTCACAAAGGACGGCGATAAAAAGTACTGCCTGTTTTCGGCCACGGTCGAAGTGGACGACGAGCATCCGTATATCCAGGGGCGATTGCACGACATGACGGCACGAAAGCAGTCGGAAAAGGAACGGTTGTTTTCCGAAAAAATGGCGGTTACCGGGCGTCTCGTACGCATGCTCGCGCATGAGGTGCGCAACCCGCTCACCAACGTGAACCTTTCGGCCGAACAGCTGGAAATGGAGCTGACCGACGAGGACCAGAAATTTTACACGCAGATCATCAAGCGCAATTGTACGCGCATCAACGACCTCATTACCCAGTTGTTGCAGCCATCGAGTTCGGAAGACATCGAACTGGTGGAAAGTTCGGTGCACTCTGTGCTTACCCAGGCCATCAGCGCGGCGCTCGACCGAGTGCAGCTCAAAAGAATCCAGATAGTGAATGAGTTCGCCGATGAAGAGCTCGCTTTACCGCTCGACCGCGTGTCATTGCAAATGGCTTTCCTGAACCTGATCACCAATGCGATCGAGGCAATGGAAGAGGATAAGGGAGTATTACGGATAACCACCCGCAGCGTGGGCGATCAGATCCAGGTTTTGTTTACGGATAACGGATCGGGGATCAGCGAGGAGCACATGGACAAGATATTCGAACCATATTTTACTGGGAAAAACAACGGAATGGGTATCGGGTTGTCGACCACCATGAGCATTATCCACGCACATCACGGACGGATCGAGGTACAATCGCAACTGGGCGTCGGGACTACCTTTACGATCAGCTTCCATACGGCCAAACAATAGGCTGGGCGGCCGGTTTCACGATTTTTTAATGCAACGATCGCGTCATGGCACGCGTAAGGAGAGAAAAAATCGGTGCATTCCATGAGACTTATTTTTACTATAATCTTCCTCTTCCTATTCCTTTCCACCAGGGCGCAGGATGCCGATTACTACCGGAAGATTTACACGAAGCCCATCGGTGAAAAACCGTATAACACCGAATCGCTGCTGAAAAAGTTCGGCGAAGTCAGGGTCCGCAACCGGTGGTACGTGGGAGTGAACGGTTTTGTGAGAAATGACCGGAACACCATCGACAATGATTTTGACCAACTGATCGGAACCGAGTCCCCCACGGTTTCTGCCTGGGGTGTTACGGCAGGGTGGGTTTTAAGGGAACATTGGAATGTCGAGCTCGAATATGACCGCTCGGCAATTCATAATGTACTGGTGATCTATGGCGATAATCCGCTGAGATACCAGATGGAGAACGACAAGAACAGCCTGATCATGCGCGGTAAGATGCGTTTGCTCTTTGGAAAACCGTATGTCCGGAAGTCGGCATTCTGGATCGGTGCGGGCGCGGGAATCGTTCCCAACTCTGGACGGGCCAGGGATTATATGGAATTTTCCGGTTATCGCGAAAGGGGCAGAAGGCAGGGTGTGGATACCCTGTTTATGTCGAGCGATACACGCATTGCCCGGTCTATGACACGGCTTGTGGAGGCTTCCGCCGAGTATGTGATTAAAGTCGCGAAATCGATCGATATGTCGCTTTATGCCCGGAAACAATGGGGTATGGGTCATTCACTTACTACCAATTTGATATACAAGGTGAATGGCGTGGAAACCGAACGGGCGAGGATCGAAGGCGACGGCTCCGGCTGGACCTTCGGCGTTTCGCTGCGATATGTGTTCCATATTGGTTATGATTTTTCCGATCTGCACCGCAGTAGCGGTAAAATATGAAGTGAACTGTCAGATGAGCGGACGGGGCCGCCGCTCAACTGACGGTCCACTTCATCAGGCGTACTTCGAAACTTTAATTTTCCGGTTAAAGAAGCCGTAAATGATGGGGAATATCAGCAGCGTGAGAACGGTTGCGGTTATCAGCCCGCCGATCACCACAATCGCCAGCGGTTTCTGGGTTTCCGAACCGATGCCGGTCGACACAGCTGCGGGTAGCAAACCGATCGCCGCCATCAACGCCGTCATGATTACCGGCCGTATGCGCGATTTGACACCTTCCCGGATCGCCTCATCGAGCGTCATTCTCGCTGCCAGGTTTTTGTTAAATACTGAAATCAATATCACCCCGTTCTGAACGCAGAGACCGAAGAGGGCTATAAACCCTACGCCTGCCGAAATACCGAAGTTCATATGCGTAACGTGCAGCGCGAGGATACCGCCGATGAGCGCGAACGGGACGTTGATGAGCACCAAACCCGCATCTTTCGCATTGCTGAACATGATGAACAGCAAAATGAATATCCCGATCAGGCTGATTGGCACCACCTGCCCCAGCCGCGCCGTCGCCCGGACCTGGTTCTCGAACTCTCCCGACCAGCTTACCGAATAACCTTTGGGCAGCGAAGAAAGCAACGGCTTCACCTTCGACTGCGCTTCGGCGATTGTGCTGCCCAGGTCGCGCTCGCGGACGGAGAACTTGACGCCGATAAAGCGCTTGTTGTTATCGCGGTACACGAATGCGGGCCCCGTCACCGTGCGAATAGTCGAAATTTCCTTCAAGGGAATTTTACCGCCAGTGAGCGTCGGTACCATCAGCTGCTGAATGTCGTCCACTGTGCGGCGGTATTGTTCTTCGTAGCGCAGGCGAATATCGAATTTACGTTCGCCTTCGTAAAGAATAGACGCCGTCTTGCCGCCGATCGCCATTTCGATCACCGCCTGGGCATCGGCGATACTGACGCCGTACTGCGCCATTTTGTGGTCGTGCAGGATCACGCTGATCTCCGGCTGTCCGATATTCCGCAGGATTCCCACATCTTTGATACCCGGCACATTCTTGATCGCTTCGAGTACTTCGTTGGCTTTGTTATTAAGTGTTTCCAGATCGTCGCCGAAAATTTTCACTGCATTGCTGGCATTCATCCCCGCCACGGCTTCGGCCACGTTGTCGATGATGGGCTGCGAGTAGTTGTAGTTGATGCCCTGAAACTGTTTCAGTTTTTTATCCATTTCCTCGATCAGGTCGTCCTGGCTGATTTTACGTTTCCATTCCTCCTTCGGTTTCAGGTTAACCTGCATTTGTACATAATAAAAGCCCGAGGGGTCGGTACCGTCATTGGAACGGCCGGTTTGGGAAAGTACGCCATTCACCTCCGGGAACTCGTTGAGCTTGGCGCGGAGCGTGGTCACCATTTTAACGGTTTCAGCAAGAGAGCTGCTCATCGGCATTTTGGCTTCCACCCACAATGCGCCTTCATTGAGCGTCGGCAGGAACTCCGTGCCGAGAAACTTCGCGGAGAAAAGACTGGCACCCAAAAACGCCGTCGCGAACACGACGCTCAGTTTTTTGCGGGCGTAGCACCATTCGAAGCCTTTGGTAACAATATTATCAAAGAAACGGACGATCGGGTTGCTCTTTTCCCGTACGTTTTTCCTCAGCAAAATAGAGCATAGCACCGGTACCAACGTGAGCGTGTAGAGCAGCGCCCCCAGCAATGCGAAGCCCAGGGTGTAGGCCAGTGGTGTGAACATTTTGCCTTCCACCTTCTGAAAACTGAAAATAGGGATCAATGCGGTGATAATGATGAGTTTCGAGAAAAAAATAGCTTTGCCCAGTTCACCACCCGTTCGTTTGATAAGCCCGAGTTTTGATAGTTTGTTGAATCGATCCATGCCGTTGCGGTGCGCGAGGTGGTCGAGCGCTACGAATATTCCCTCTACCATCACTACCGCGCCGTCGATAATGATCCCGAAGTCGATGGCCCCCATGGACAGAAGGTTGGCGCTCATGCCTTTCAGTCGCAAACACATAAACGCGAACAGCAACGCAAGGGGTATGATAATGGAAACGATAACGGTCGTACGCCAGTCGGCCATGAAAATGAATACGATCACGGTCACCAGAACGATACCTTCCACGAGGTTATGTTTCACAGTGTGCGCACAGAAATCGATCAGGTTGTCGCGGTCGTAAAATGTGACCATTTTGACGTCTGGCGGGAGAATTTTCGTGTTTAGCTCCTCGATCTTGTCTTTCACGCGCGCCAACACTTCGCTCGGGTTCTCGCCCTTGCGCTGTACGACGATCCCTTCCACGACGTCGTCGTTACCATCCAGTCCCACCTGTCCCACACGCGGCATATCCGACTCCCGCACATCGGCAACATCCCTGACCAGCACAGGATAGTCCTTCACGTATTCAACTATGATATTTTGAATATCGGGGATAGAATTCAAAAGCCCGATCCCGCGCACCACATAGGCCTGTCCGTTTTTCTCGATCACATCCCCGCCGACGTTGATATTACTTTTGCTAACGGCCTGGTATACTTCCAGCGGTGTGATATTGTATTTCACAAGTTTGGTCGGATTGACCTGTACTTCGTAGATCTTGTCGCGGCCGCCGAACGCAACCACGTCGGTGACGCCCGGAACGCTGCGCAACTGGCGGTCGATCACCCATTTGTGCAGTGTGAGCAATTCGCGGCTATCGCGGTCCTTGCTTTGTAGCGTGAAACGGAAAATCTCGCCGGTAGGGCCGTATGGCGGCTGCACGTCGGGCTCGACGCCATCGGGCAGTGAAACCGTGCGTAGCTGGTTGTTTACCTGTTGCCGGGCGAAGAAGTCCTCCACGCCGTCGTCGAATATGATTTTGACAATGCTCAAACCGAACATAGTCGTGCTCCGTACATTGGTTTTCTGCTGGACGGAGTTCATCGCCACTTCAATAGGCACCGTCACAAAGCGTTCGATTTCCTCCGCGCTGCGCCCGTTCCATTGCGTCACGATGATGATCTGTGTGTTGGTCACGTCCGGAAATGCTTCCAGCGGTGTGTTCTGATAGCTGACAATCCCCGACACGATCAGCAGGCCTGTCATGAAGAATATAAAGAACCGGTTCTTGAGCGAAAAGCCCACGATGCCTCGGATGAATTTGTTCATGGGTCAATGATTGAATGACTGAATGATTGAATGACTGAATGTGGGAATGATAGAATGAATAGCGAGCGCGGAAATAATGCTTGAACAACACGGAATGAAAGACGTCGGCAGGTGAGTAATTTGCCCTATTCAATCATTCAGTCATTCAATCATTCAAAATTCAATCATTCAACGCATCATAAACTAGCAATTGGTTTTTGGAAATGATCGTCTCGCCGGGTTTCAGTCCTTCGCGCACATATGTGGTGTTCGCCAGGGAGCGGTAAACTTCCACGGGGCGTGTTTCGATCTTGGTGCGGCTGTGGTATACCATCACCCAGTTCTTGCTCCGGTCGAAAATGACGGCCTGCGACGGGATGGCTTGCATTTGTTCGCCTTCTTCGAAGTTGAGGGTGACGGTGGCGTGCATCTCGGGTTTGAGTTTGAAACCGACATTCTGCAACTGGATGCGGATTTTCATCGCCTTCGTCTCGGGGTCGAGCACGTTGTAGATTTTATCGACCTTCCCTTTGAAAACCTCGTTGGAAAAGCTGATCGTACGCACATCGGCGGGCATGCCCAGCTTCACACGCGGAATGTCGCTTTCATTCACATTCGCCATCACCCATACATCGGCGATCTGACCGACAGTGAAAAGACTTTCGGAGTTGTCCGACCGCAGCTGCATGCCGCGATTGACATTCTTGTCGATAATGAAGCCGTTAATAGGCGATTTCACGGTGTAATTGGTGGATTTTCCTAAACCATAAATCGAAAAGACTTCCCTGATCCGGTTCACCTCGGCTTGTGCCTTGTCGACGATCTGCCGCGCGGAAATCACGTCGCGTTCGGGGACGAGCTTGCTCTCGAACAGGTCTTCGGTCGAAGAGAGGTTTTTTTGCGCAATGAGTAAATCGGACTGCGCCTGGATCATCTGCCGTTCGAAATCGGCTACTTCGCCGGAGCGGATCGTGGCCAGTTTCTGACCTTTACGGACATTGTCACCAAGTTCAACATCCACCTCCTCGACATTACCGCCCACCAGCGGGTAAACCTTGATTACCTGGTTCTCGTCCGGAACGACCTTGCCTACCAGTGTAAGCTCGTTACGAACAGGTTCCGTCCGGACGGTGTCGAGCTTGATACGGCTCATCATCGTATCCGAAAGCATAAATGCCTTCGACTCGTCGTTTTCGACCTTCCTTTTCTCGCAGGAGGTCAGCCACACACCCACGGTGGCCAGTACGACAACATACAGTGTATTTTTCATTGGGAAACGCATTAATGGCAATGCCGTGAATAAGTTGTGTTCAGTTATATGGTTAATTGAATAGCTCCTCGCCGACTACGTAATTCAGCTCCTCGTATACCTTGATGCGGTCGGCTTGCAGGCGGTTATATTCCTTGATACTCTCGTTGTAGGTCTCGATGAAATCGATGAACTCGAGAAGGCTGATGTTCTGTTTCTGGAAATTGTCGTAAATCCCTTTGCTCAGGAGCTCGAATTGGTCGGAGAACTGGTTTTCGACGCTTTGAAAGGCCCTGTCGGCGATGCCCACTTTCTGTACGGCCGCGTCGACCTCGTTGCTTACTGCGTTCTGTTTCGCATTTTCGGCCGTTTTGAAATAGCTGATACTGCTTTTTGCCGCCCGGATATTACCCTGGTTGCGGTTGAAGAAAGGCAGCGCGATGGACGCGTTCACGCCAAAGTAGTTGTTCACATAGTTACTGGCCTGGTCGTACACGGCTCCTATCTGAAGGTCGGGTTTTGCGAGTGCTTTTTGCAACGTATAATTGAGCTCGGCCTGTTTCGTCTCCGATTGCGCAACTTTCAAATCCGCGCGGCTTTGCAATGCCTTTTCTTTCAACGCGGCAATGTTGTAACGGTCGAGGCGGTAACGCTGGATCTCGGTGCTGTCGACAATGGATTTGACCGGTTGTCCGGTGCTCAACAATGTGCGGAGGTCGCGCTGGTTTTCCTGTAATTCGAATAGAATGTTGGCGCGCTCGTTCGTCAGTTCGAAGAGAAGGGCTTTCAACCGCACGACTTCTTTCAGTGAAATGTTCTTGCGATTGTATTCCTTGTCGAATGCATTGACAGTCGTCGTCAGCGTCGCGATCTGGTTGTCGTACAATGCGATGGTTTGTTCGAGGTAGTAAGATTCGAAGAAGATCTGGCGCAACTCGAATTTCAATGTACGGATCAGGTCGTAGAACTGGTACTCAGTCTTGCGCGTCGATTCCATGTCAAGCGCCACCTGCTTGTTGCGCTTGCCCGCCCGCGTGATGAGTTGCTGGATAGTAAATGCTTTTTGGCCGTTCTTCCCCACGTCCAGCACACCGCGAGAAGGGTTATAGGCGCTGATTTCGACACCGAATGTGGGGTTATTCCAAAGCTTGTCCTGGATTTCGATCGACTTCGCAATGTCGATCTGGTACTTTTCGGCCAGTATCTGGAGATTGTGTTGTAAAAACAGGCTGTCGGCCTGGCGGATCGAGAGCCGGAGCGTGTCCTGTGCGTGTAAGGCCGTAGCCAGTAGTATAAAAAGCCCGGTGAGGTAGGTTCGCATAATATCCGTGTTAGAATGATGCGATATTCCGACACCGGCATTACACCAGGCTTAAAAAAAGCTTAGAAAAAAATTAGAAAGCCGGGGCGGGGTCAGGCGCGGCCCAAATGCACCTGAAATTCGCTCCCCTTGCCGATTTCGCTGGTTACCGAAATGGTACCCTGATGCAATTCGACAATCCGCTGGCAAATGGAAAGCCCTATGCCGAAGCCGGGAAGTTCCGTGGCGTTGGACGACCTGAAAAACGGGTTGAAAATATGCGGCAGGTCCTCGTCGCTGATCCCGATCCCCTTGTCGCGGACCTTGACGATGCAGAATTTGTCTTCGGAAGTAATGAGTATCTGCGCGCTGTGGTCGGGCGAATATTTGCAGGCGTTGTCGAGGAGGTTGGTGAAAACTCTTTTCAAGAGCTCTTCATTGCCCTGGATCACGGTCTCGTTCTCATTTTCGGGGATGGTCTCATAGTCGATCGTCACATTGTATTCCGGGTGCGAGGACAGCAGCTCTTCCTTGGCGAGGAACACGAGGTCTTCGATGTGGATCTGCGACATTTTCATGTTGCCCATATTTTCGTACGAGCGTGCCAGAAAAAGCAGGTTATTGGTAATGCTGATCAGCCGTTCGGTGTCCGAAAACAGATTGGCAAAAACCTCTTCTATTTCCGGGTTATCCTTATTGAAGCGCTGCCCGAGCTGGATTTCCGATTTTAATGCGGCCAATGGTGTTCGCAGTTCGTGCGAAGCGTGGGAGACAAAACTTTTCTGTTGTTCAAATGCTTTGTTAAGCCGGTAAAGTACGGTGTTGAAATTGATCGCGAGCTGTGCTATTTCGTCCTTCCGGTTGCCTTCATCGAGTTTTTGAGACAAATTTTGGGCCGTAATAAGGGATACCTGTGCATTGATGCGGCTGATCGGCTTCAATGCATTACCCGCAAAGTAAATCCCCAGCCCGACGGTCACGGCGATTCCGGCCAGCAACCCCCAGCCGAGCGTACTCTTCAAATTTTGCAGCTTGCTGTGCCCGAAGGTGTCGTACGCCGAGGCCAGTACTACCAGCGGGTCGTCACCTTCCTGATAAAGCAGCCCGATCACCTCGTTTTCGCCCTGGTGGAACTCCATATATTCCTTCTCGCGCACCTCGTTGAGCAGCGACGTGTGGTAGGTAAGCAGCTTGTCGTCCACGCTGGAATAGATCAGCTCGTTCCGCGAATCGAAAATGAGCACCTTTTCATCGAGCATTTCGGAAAGCGTATTCTGGTCGATGGCTTTGAGCAAATCCTTGTCGATCCCTTTGACCTTCACGAGCAGGCGGCAGGTTGTGCGGGCACGGCCGCGCAGCCGGTCGTAAAATTCCTCTTGCCGGTAATGCTCGGACACGCTGTAAATGGCGATGGAAAATACCAGCAGCACCCCCGCTACCAGGAGCGTGAACTGAAGGGCGATACGGTCCTTGATTTTCATAGAACGCCTATTCCTCTTTCATGATATAACCCATGCCCGGCCGGGTGTGGATGAGCTTGGTAGGAAAGTCTTTATCAACTTTTTTTCGTAAGTAATTGATATACACCTCTACTACATTGGTCCCGGGGTCGAAATTGAGGTGCCATACGTGCTCGGCCAGATCCATTTTGGAAACAACCCGCCCGCGATGCAGCATGAAGTATTCCAGCAATGCAAATTCCTTGGCCGTCAGATCGATCACGTTCCCCGCCCGTTTAACCTGTTTCGTGCCGAGGTTCATTTCAAGGTCGGCGATACGCAGGATTTTGTCCGAAGTCTCGGGATTCAGCAGCTCCGAAACCCGTAACGCGGCATTAATTCGAGCTAATAACTCTCTGAAATCGAATGGTTTGACGATATAGTCGTCGGCCCCGCTGTTCAACCCTTCCACTTTGTCTTCGATTTCACCGAATGCCGTAAGCATAATGATCGGCAGCGATGGCTTGTAGATCCTGATCTGCTGGCAAACGTCGTAACCTTTCATACCCGGCAGGTTGACGTCCAGCAACACGAGGTCGAATTTTTTTTCCAAAGCCATTTGCTTGCCCGTAATGCCGTCGTAGGCGATCTCCGCCTCGAAATTCTCGGCGGCCAACCCGCGAAAGATGTTCTGGGCAATGCGGCGGTCGTCCTCGACGATCAGGATTTTTTTCATATGTATGCTAAAAAGGACCGGATCAAGTTACAAAAGTGTGGATATATGCCAAAACCGGCCGACAGATAATCCGTATGCAGCGGGCGTTCGGGTGGTTGGTCTACGACGGCGCAAGATAATTCAGGAAATGGCTTTGGATACGATTTGACCTACTTCGGGTTCCGCAGGCGTCTGGAAAACGATGCCGTGGTCGAGCGAATGGATAATGGCCTTGTTACTGTGCGCGAAATAGCAGGTATCGATGCCCAGGTCCTGGATATTTTTGAGCAATGCGGTGGTATGCGGCTTTGTGCGCCTGCGCGTCTGGCGTATGTACACCGCGCGGATGCTTTGGGGGAATGTCCGGCAGATCTCCTCGTAAATTTCAGGGTCTTTCTGTGAATCGTCGCCTAGTAAAATAAACTGCAATTCGGGGTAAAAATTGATGATATTGTGGATTTTCCGCAACTTATGTTCATGCGAACCACCGCCTGTCGTCACAAAATCGTCGAGGCCGGACTTGATTTTTTTGAGTTTCAGAACGGCTTTCGGCAAACCGTTGAGTTCGGCGAAGCGGACAATCATATCGTACAGGTTCCATTCGCTGCTAGAAACGTAAAAGAAGATGTTGCTATCCTTGTGGGGATGTGTACGGCTGGCAAAAGAAAGCAGCTGGTAATGTTTCACCACATCGTCGAATGGCTTTCGCGCCTGTACGTTTTTGGAGAGTAAAACAAATAACTTCCTGAAAGAACGGCGACTATGCGAAATCAGAAAGGTGTCGTCGATGTCGGAAATAAGGCCGTACGAGCTTTTGTAAGGTACGAAAAACTCCCCGGAGCTTTCGGCTCGGTATTTCTTTCCGTTGATTTCGTCGTCTAACGTGACGCGGTAGCTGTGCCATCCGCCTGGCATTTCGTCGGCGAGGGGCACCTGGAACCGGAAATAGCCATCCGCTTCGGCAGTGGTTTCGAATGTCTTGTCGCCCAGGTGCAGGGTGATTTTTAAAAAGGGAATGGTTTTGATGGAAAAGAGCTCGATGATGGTTTTGGCATAGCGAAAGCCGCGTCTGGTATACTTCCGGTCGCCGGAGGGGTATTTTTTAACCACGTGGCCAAACACAACGAGTTCCTTTTTATTGGCGTAGCCACGGTACAGTTTTAAGTCACAACGTTTCATAACTATCTTTATCCTCTGCGACATCAGGTCCCTAATTTATCGAATATGTCTTCACAACCGAAAGTTTTGCTGGTAGTAAATCCCATTTCCGGGGATGTGAACAAGGATATTATTTTTGAAAGGGTTATCGAAAAGTCGGAAGCCGAGGGCTGTGACCTGCGTATTTACAACACCACCGGCAGCGACGATGGGCAGACCGTCCGTGAAATGGTTGAAAATATCAGGCCCGAGCGCGTGCTTGTAGCCGGCGGCGACGGCACTATTTCCATGGTAGCGCAGGCATTGCATGGCACCGACGCCGTTCTTTGCATCATTCCCGCCGGTTCAGCCAATGGTCTTTCCGTTGATTTCGGGCTGTCCGGCTCCATCGACCAGGCATTGGAAGTAGCGTTCGAAGGCGCTGTTTCGGCCATCGACGCGGTTTCGATTAATGGCGAAATCAGTCTGCATCTGGCTGATATCGGTTTAAATGCATTGCTGGTCAAAAACTACGAGGACAGCGACACACGCGGCAAGCTGGGTTATGCGCGGGAAATGTTGCGGACGCTGAGCGAACATGAAAATTTCGAGGTAAGAATCACTACCGGCGACGAGGTACTTGAAACCGAAGCATTGATCGTAATCATCGCCAATGCTAAAAAATACGGTACCGGGGTGAGTATCAATCCGATAGGTGATATGTGCGACGGCTTTTTCGAGTTGGTGATCGCCAAGAAGCTGGATTTTATCGAAACCGCTAAAATCCTCGCCGGCAGCACGGACTTCAATCCCGAGATTATGAAAGTGATTTCCGTAGAAAAAGCGAAGATCGAATGCGTCCAAAAAGCAGCGCATTTTCAGATCGACGGGGAATACAAGGGGCTGGTAAAGGAACTGGAAGCGGTGATATTGCCGGAGTATGTAAGGGTTGCCATTCCAAAAGGGCTCCGGGAAGTCAACGCATAAGGGCGAAAGCGCTGCCCCCGAAGGGCTTCCTGTTTATGGCAATGACGGTCATCTCAACCACATTTTGGCTCCGGAGGAGCCTCCTACGGGAACAATACAGGACACACCGCCGGGGTGTGAACGTCCGGAACTGCATATTTTGCTGCAAACAGGATAGCCCTCCGCGCCAATTATGCGGGTATTGCAACAGTATTCTGTCTCACTAACTTGCTTTTTTGACCAAACTGCAATCTCCATGAAAATCGCATATACCATCCTTTTCGGGATTCTTGGTTTCGCATCGGCCATGCAAGCCCAGCAGGCCGAACTCTGCCAGGGTGCTTATTTTACCGAAGAACAAGGCAAGGCATTCCTCGAAAAACACGTCCCAGCTTCCCGCGTAGAATGGGAAGCCCGCGCCGCGCAAATCCGGCAGCAGATCCGTAACGGAATGGATTTGCAAACATTACCCGAGAAACCCACGTCGCAACCGATTATCCATTCTAAAAAAATAATGGACGGCTACTCGATCGAAAATGTCGCTTTCGAGAGCATGCCGGGTATTTATGTGACGGGAAATTTGTACCGGCCATTGAAACAACAAAAGTCGTACGCAGGTATCCTCGCGCCGCACGGCCATGGTGAGAATCCGCACGGGCGCTTCCGCGAGCAGACGCAGAAGCGCTGCGCGACGCTCGCACGCATGGGCGCGATCGTGTTCGTGTGGGACATGGTAGGGCAGGGCGATGCCAGGCAATGCGAACATAAAATGCCGAAAGCGCTGAAATTGCAAACGATCAATAGCATCCGTTCGCTGGATTTCCTGCTGTCCATTCCCGGGGTCGATCCCAACCGTATTGCCTGTACCGGCGAATCGGGTGGGGGAACGCAGACGTTCCTGCTGGCTGCGTTGGATAACCGCGTGAAAGTATCGGCGCCGGTAGTAATGATATCGGCCTATTTCTTCGGAGGATGCGTTTGCGAGAGCGGCCTGCCAATTCATAAAAACGGTGGGTACCAGACCAATAATGTAGAAATTGCTGCATTAACCGCCCCGCGACCGATGATCATGATCTCCGACGGGGGCGACTGGACCAGGAACACGCCGGAAGTGGAATATCCGTTCATGCAGAAGATTTATTCGCTTTATGACAAGAAAGATAACCTCGAAACCGTGCATCTGGCTAACGAAAAACACGATTACGGCCCGTCGAAGCGGAAGGCGATGTATGCTTTCATGGCTGAACACCTCAAACTCGACCTGAAAGCGGTAACGGACAAGAACGGACAAATCGACGAAGAGCCTGCCAAAGTATTGGAACAAAAGGATCTGGCCGTTTTTGATGCCGTTCATCCACGGCCGGCGAACGCGGTCATGGGTGACGAAGCGGTGCTTAAACTTTTATAGCCGCAATTATGATCTTTGCTATCGTACTGGCCGCCATCGCGTTTATTGTCCTTAGTTCCATCATTTTGAAGATGCACCCGCTTGTCGGGCTGTTGCTTGCCGCGCTTGGAGTAGGCGTGTTCGCTGGCTTGCCGATCGATAAGCTCGCTGAAACGATTGGTAAAGGTTTCGGAGAGTTGATGTCGAAGATCGGGCTGATGGTGATCCTTGGCTGCGTAATAGGCGCAATCCTGGATAAATCCGGCGCGGCCATTAAAGTTGCGGATGTGATTTTAAAGGTATTCCGGGATAAGCGGCCAGCATTTGCCATGTCGGTGATTGGCGGCATTGTAGGCATTCCTGTTTTTTGCGACTCCGGTTTCATTATTTTACACAAACTCAACCAGATTGTTGCCAAGCGGACTGGCAAGCCGCTGGCTACCATTGCATTATCGCTGTCCGGCGGTTTGTTCGCCACCCACACCCTTGTACCCCCCACGCCCGGCCCGCTGTCCGCAGCCGGTAACCTGGGTATTCCGGATTCCATTGGGCTGGTCATTCTCATCGGCCTTATTGTTTCTATTCCCAGCCTTTTCCTGTCGACCTGGTTTGCCGGGAAATATGCTAAAAATGTAAAACTGATGGACGACGCGGCCATTGACGAGCCCCAAATTATAGAGGAGCAATTGTTACCTCCCGCCTGGAAAGCGTTTATGCCCATTGTACTGCCTATTCTGCTTATTACCCTTGCCTCTTTTGCCAAAATTCTGCAATTCCCCGGAGAACTCACGCGCTGGCTGAACTTTCTCGGCAGCCCGCTGGTGTCGTTTCTGCTGGCGATATTTTTCAGCTATTCCCTATTCCCTGAAAATGCTTCGCAACGCATGATGGCCTGTTTTAAAAGTGGCATAGAGCACTGCGGCACTACCCTCGTGCTAGTAGGCGCGGGAGGCGCTTTCGGGGCTATTTTAAAAGAAACCTCCTTGAAGGAAATGGTGAGTGAATGGCTGCTGCATAACGAAATGTCCGGTGGCTATTTGTTGGTGATCGCGTTTCTGATTGCCGTATTTTTCAAAACGGCACAAGGTTCCACAACCTCGGCCATGGTGCTCACCACGAGCATCCTGGCGCCACTGCTTGCATCGCTCGGTTTTGTAACGTCCGTTCAGATAACATTGGTCGTAATGGCAGTAGGCAGCGGCGCGATGATCGTTTCGCATACCAACGACGCCTGGTTCTGGGTCGTATCGCAATTTACCGGCATTTCAGCGAAGGACACCTATCGCACGCACACCGTTCTGACAGGCTTGCAGGGCGTTGTAAGTTTCGCGGCGACGATGGTTTTATATTTGCTTCTTGGATAGAAGGGTTAGGGCGTGCTTCGGGTCGGGGGGGTGTTTTCTTGCGGTGCTCCGCACCTTGTGTTGGTTGATTAGCGGCTCCGCTCATTCTGCAAAACCTTTGTGCTGCACCGGTTCGATTAGACAAGGCGCAGAGCGCCGTAATACTTGTAGGACTGATTGCCGCATGGCTGAATGAAAAGGTGCAGCGCACCGAAAGATTTGTAGGAATTGAAAGCATATCCCTACATTACCCGCAATATAAAACAATGTCACCCTGAGTGAAATCGGAGGTAATGCATGACGCAAATATCCTGCGATTGCGCTCAGGGTGACATTAATGTTTTAACATTACGTCAGCCGGAAAGCCTTTTTTTAAACACCCAGCTCAGCGAGAACCTCTGATACTTTGGTTGCAGCTTCTTTGAATTCGATTGCGGAGTAAACTTTCAGGCCGGATTCGTTAATGATGCGCGCGCCTTCCTCGGCATTGGTTCCCTGCAGACGAACGATGATAGGCACCGGAATTTCGCCGATCGCTTTGTAGGCTTCCACTACACCGGCAGCAACACGGTCACAACGCACTATACCGCCGAAGATGTTGATCAGGATCGCTTTTACGTTCGGGTCTTTCAGAATGATGCGGAAACCTGCTTCCACGGTGCGAGCGTTCGCGCCACCGCCTACGTCGAGGAAGTTGGCAGGCTCACCGCCTGAAAGCTTGATCAGGTCCATGGTAGCCATTGCCAAACCGGCTCCGTTCACCATACAACCTACGTTTCCGTCCAGTTTTACGTAGTTCAGGTTGTTGGCGCCTGCTTCTACTTCCAATGGGTCTTCTTCGTTGGTGTCGCGCATTTCTGCCAGTTCCGGATGACGGTACAATGCGTTGTCGTCCAGGTTTACTTTCGCATCAACGGCGAGGATTTTATTATCGGACGTTTTTAAAACCGGGTTGATTTCGAACATCGACGAGTCGCTTTCCACGTAGGCTTTGTAAAGCGCAGTGATAAATTTCACCATTTCCTTGAATGCGTCGCCTTCGAGGCCCAGTGCAAATGCCACTTTACGCGCCTGGAACGGCTGCAATCCCACAGCAGGATCGATCCATTCCTTGATGATTTTTTCAGGTGTATGCTCCGCAACTTCTTCGATGTCCATACCGCCTTCAGTGCTGGCCATGATCACGTTGCAGTTTTTGGCGCGATCCAACAGGATCGACAGGTAATATTCTTTCGGCTCGCTGGGGCCTGGATAGTATACGTCTTCTGCGATCAGGACTTTATTGACTTGCTTGCCTTCTGCACCGGTCTGGTGCGTTACCAATACTTTGCCCAGAATGTTGTTGGAGATGGTCCTGACATCTTCAACCGACTTAGCCAACGCCACACCGCGTTGCTCACTGCCGACGATACGGCCCTTGCCGCGGCCACCTGCGTGGATCTGGGATTTTACAACATACCACTTGGTGCCTGTCTGCTGGCTGAGCTCACGTGCAACTTCTACCGCCTTATCCGGAGTGTCGGCTACGAGGCCTTCCTGAATACGCACACCGTATTTTTTAAGAACGCTTTTGCCTTGATATTCGTGAATATTCATGAGTATAAAAGTAAATTGGTATTTTCACGGCAAATTAAGGAATTAATCAAAACGGGCGCGTTTTTAGCATAATTATCTTTTCATCATGGAGCTACTTCGGGCGAGCGGGATCAGGCGTACTTACGGTTCTTTGCAGGTTTTAAAAGGCATTGATTTGGAAGTAAAAAAGGGGGAAGTAGTGGCCATCGTAGGACCGTCGGGTGCCGGGAAAAGCACCTTCCTGCATATCCTCGGAACGCTCGACCGGCCGGAGCAAGGCGAGGTCTTCATCGAGGGCATTAATGTGTTTACCCAGAAGGACAAAGACCTCGCACGCTTCCGTAACGAGAAGATCGGCTTCATTTTCCAGTTCCACAATTTGCTGGCGGAGTTTACGGCATTGGAGAACGTCTGTATGCCGGGGTACATCAACGGTAATGTCAGCGAAAAGGACATTCAGGCACGTGCCAAAGAACTGCTCGAACTACTCGGTCTTGGTGGCAGAATGGATCATTTGCCGTCTCAACTTTCCGGTGGCGAACAGCAGCGCGTAGCAGTTGCCAGGGCATTGCTGAACCGGCCCGCCATTGTGTTAGCCGATGAACCCAGTGGTAACCTCGATTCGCATAATGCATTGGATTTGCATCAGTTGTTTTTCAAGCTGCGGGATGAAACCGGCCAGACATTCATTATTGTGACGCATAACGAGGAATTGGCCGAAATGGCGGATAGGAGATTGGTGATGCAGGACGGATTGATGGTCCAGCATTCCGTCTAAAATTTTTAATGCCAAACAAAAAACCGGCTGCCAGGTATCTGACAGCCGGTTTTTATATGTTCCGAAGAAACGGAGGCTGATTACATCATGCCGCCCATTCCGCCGCCGTGGCTGTGGCCACCTGCCGCAGGAGCTTCTTCCGGTTCGTCGGCGATCACGCACTCTGTTGTCAGCAACAGACCAGCGATAGACGCCGCGTTTTCAAGCGCCAGGCGGGATACTTTCTTAGGATCGATGATACCAGCTTCCAGAAGATCCTGATAAGTGTTGTCTTTCGCGTTGTAACCGAAAGAACCTGAACCATCTTTCACTTTGTTAATCACCACCGAAGGCTCGCCACCGGCGTTGGACACGATTGTTCTCAATGGAGCTTCGAGCGCCGTGCGGATGATGTTGATACCGGTTGTTTCGTCTTCGTTTGAACCTTTCAGGTTGTCGAGAGAAGCAGCTGCGCGGATGAACGCCACACCACCACCTGCAACGATACCTTCTTCCACCGCAGCGCGAGTTGCGTGAAGGGCGTCGTCAACGCGGTCTTTTTTCTCTTTCATTTCAACCTCAGTTGCGGCACCGATGTAAAGGATAGCTACGCCGCCAGACAATTTGGCAAGACGCTCCTGAAGTTTTTCGCGATCGTAGTCGGATGTAGTGTTTTCGATCTGCGATTTGATCTGGTTAACACGTGCCTGAATGTCCTCGGTAGCACCGCTTCCGTTAACCAATGTAGTATTGTCTTTGTCGATAATCGCTTTTTCGCAAGTACCGAGGTATTCCAAAGTAGCGTTTTCCAGTTTGAAACCACGCTCTTCGCTGATAACCGTACCGCCGGTAATGATGGCGATATCTTCCAGCATTGCTTTACGACGGTCGCCGAAACCAGGAGCTTTTACAGCCGCTACTTTCAATGCACCGCGGATTTTGTTTACTACCAATGTAGCAAGTGCTTCTCCGTCAACGTCTTCTGCAAGGATAAGCAATGGACGGCCGGTTTGTGCAACTGCTTCCAACACAGGAAGAAGCTCTTTCATGGAAGAAACTTTCTTCTCGGAGATCAGGATGTATGGACGCTCGAGTTCGGCTTCCATTTTCTCTGTGTTGGTTACGAAGTATGGAGACAGGTAACCGCGGTCGAACTGCATACCTTCCACAGTTTTAACTTCTGTTTCGGTTCCGCGTGCTTCTTCAACGGTGATTACGCCTTCTTTACCTACTTTTTCCATCGCTTCGGCGATCATGTTACCGATCTCCTCGTCGTGGTTCGCTGAGATAGTCGCAACCTGAGCGATTTCTTTGGAAGTAGAGATGTTTTTTCTTTTGGCCTTCCAGATCTTTTACGATAGTAGCGACAGCTTTGTCGATACCACGTTTCAAATCCATAGGGTTAGCGCCAGCCGCTACGTTTTTCACACCGATCGAGTAGATCGCCTGTGCCAGAACGGTAGCAGTAGTAGTACCATCTCCCGCCGAGTCGGCAGTTTTGGAAGCTACTTCTTTCACCAGCTGAGCACCCATGTTTTCGATGGGATCTTTCAGGTCGATTTCTTTGGCAACAGTAACACCATCCTTCGTGATGCTTGGAGAACCGAACTTCTTGTCGATTACCACGTTACGGCCGCGAGGGCCCAATGTAACCTTAACGGCGTCAGCCAGGGTGTCCACACCGCGCTTTACTTTGTCGCGTGCTTCTGTGTCAAAAAATATTTTCTTAGACATAATTGTTAATAATTTGAAAGAACTTTAAGAGAAACTAATGAATCTGAAGGGCTCGGATTAACCTATGATCGCATAGATGTCCGACTCGCGCATAATCAGGACGTCTTTTCCTTCGTATGCCAATTCAGTGCCTGAGTACTTACCGTACAATACGGTATCTCCAACTTTTACTGTAAGCGGCTCGTCTTTTTTACCGGGGCCTACCGCCAATACGGTTCCACGTTGCGGTTTTTCCTTCGCAGTATCAGGGATGATGATACCAAATGCTGTTTTTTCTTCGGCTGGGGCAGGTTCGATGAGAACACGGTCAGCTAGCGGTTGTACATTCACTTGTATTTCTGCTAAAGTTGACATAAATATTAAACGTTTATTTTAGTTGTCAGTAATGATTAGACTCCCATCCCGATAGCACAATCTGTGCCAGCCACTCCGCTCTGACATTTTTTCCTGCCAGTGTGACAAATTTGTATTCAGGCGTGGCGTTATAGTACTATAATGTCATTTTTTTGTCAGGAATATCTAAATCTTGCTTTCAGCGGCGGAATTCATTAAATTTTATCGGAACCAAATTGAAAACCCTATGTCAGAACTCAATAGAAACTGGCTAACCGAAGGAATTTTTGATTTTGAATACAAAAAATATGTGCTGATGGCCTACTTTCAGCACGTCCGGGACCAGTTCACACACAACCGGTTGCACCCTTTCCTGCCAGAATTGAAGCTGCACCTCGACGCTTGTGTCAGCATCCGCGACAATAAGAGCAATATCAGGAAAAACCTGCCTAAAAATCTGACAGGGATCGATGTTCAAACCTGGCAGTTGCAATATGAAGAGACGCACCAGGACGACCCCTATATGTCGGACCTGAACTACATTCTCGATTTCGCAATCCCGCGGTTTTCGAAATCCATTGAGGAGGGGTCGGAGCGGTTTTCGGAAGTGGAGGAGAACGTACGTGTTTCGCCCGTAGGCATCGTACCGTTGCATTTGCAGGAGGGCTACCTGCTGTTTTTGCATACATTCCAGCCGTTGGTAAGCGTTTTTCAATACCAGCTGGCGCTTTACAATGCATTAAAGGAGCGGTACCTGAAAACTATTTATATCGACACGGTGCGTATTGGCATCGGAAATACGATCTCGCAGATCAAAGTAGAACTTACAAAACGAAACAGGGCCATGCCGAATCCTGCGACTTATGTCGTGGAATCGAAACATGAATATCCGTTGCAGGAAACGCTGCTGCCGGTTGCGGAGAGATTAATGTTGCGGGAAATCAATGTAGCTTAAGTGTGACTTTAAATTATGGGGCGTAAAAAATCCTGCGATGTTCGTCGCAGGATTTTCTTTTCAGGCTGATACCTTCCTTATTTCTTCGCAGTGTCGGCAGGAGTTGCAGCCGGTGTTGTGGTGCCGGCGGGAGCAGTTTCGCCCGCAGCAGGCGCCGCACCTTCTTTTTGCGCAGGTGCCGGATTGATTTTGCCACCCGGAACTACCGCGTTCTGAGCTCTGTCGACGTTGATACTGTTGATGCCAGCGCCAGTATTGGCACCGCCTACCATAATGTAAGAAGCCAGTGAAATGACAATCACTGCGCTTGCCAACCCCCATGTGATTTGTTCGAGCAGGTCGGTTGTCTTTTTAACGCCAAACATTTGGGTGGTGCCTGCGCCGCTAAACTCGCTCGAAAGCCCTCCTCCTTTTGAATTTTGGACCAAAACGACCAAAATCAACAACACTGCAACAATGGCAACCAGAATAATTAAACCCAAATACATGCTTTAATGAATTTTGAATGACTGAATGAGTGAATGACTGAATGTGTGTGAATGTGCAATCAATGAACTACTACCTGACCTCATGACCTCTTGACTCCTTGACCCATGAACTTTAGACTCTCAGACTCCTGAACTCCATTACGATCTCGCGTACAGTTCGCTCAATTTTTTCGCAAAGTAATTCCTTTTTTCCGGTTTTTTCAAAATCAATTTTTGATAGACGTCTATCGCCTTTTCTATTTTACCCTGCCGGATCAGAATTTGGGCAAATGCTTCGGTTTCGATGCTGGTGTCGGGGCTGCCTCCGAGCCGTGCGCTCAGATCGATATTGACCGGCTCCAGATTGTTGTCCTGGCGCGCGATGCGCGGGTTCTTTTTCATAAAACCCTGGATAATCTGCTGCTGCCGGCGCTGCTCCTCGGTGCGCTGCAATTCGGCCGAGTCTTGTTGCTCGACGGTGCTGATCAGGATGTCGTCGCTGTCGAGCGGCTCGGGGGAGGGCTGCGGTTCGAGAATATCATCCACATCCACGGTGGCGTCGTAACGCTCGTTGTCGCTCTCTACCAGTTGCTGTAATGCTACGCGGCTTAACGCGTAAGCGGCCGCGCGTGGGCGGGTTTCTTCCAGTTTTTCGCTGCCCGCCAGGCTCGATGCCTTGGCCAGCATCGAGTAGGGGATCTGGCAATAGGGAAATGCCTTGATCGTGGCTTCCAGCTGCGGGATCACATCGGCGGTAATCAGGCCGGGGTTTTTCACCAGCTGATCAAATGTTTCCTTGTCGATGAGCGCCATATTCGGGTATTAGTGAGAAAGTCGAGTAATTGAAATTGAAAGCCTGGGACGGGCTGTTCCTACCAGTCGGCGGCCGATTTATTGAAAATCTGCTGCACCAGGTTTTCCCGGATAGTCGGGAGCAAGCGCGCTTCGTTCTGGTTGAGCGTCTGATCCTGGGGAAAGTCTGCGTAATAGGTGAACGACTGGTCGAAGTTCTTGGTCTCGTCCTTTGCGTTGGTATACCGCACCTGTACGGTTACGTTCAGCCGGTTCAGGCCCGCCTGGTCGTTCGCGGTGGGGGCCGCGGGCGTCACATCGTAGCCCGTGATGGAGCCTTCCAGAACGAGGTCGCCACCGCCGGGCTGGCTTACCAGGCTGGTATTTCGTTGAAAATACTCTTTTAAATCCTCAGTGAGGCGCTGAGGCAGATCACTCGGGCCACCAGCGGTACCCATGGTGAAATTGAGTACGCTGAACGTCTTGATGTCGGGAGAAAGGTTGGTTCCTGTAAATGAATAAACCCCGCAACCCGACATGAAAACCGGGCAAATCAGGAACACCAATGCCCATATTTTAACTTTATTCTTCAATGTCGTATTGTTTGATCTTCCTGTATAACGTACGCTCGGAAATGCCCAATGCATTGGCGGCATATTTTCGCTTGTTGTTGTTTTTGCGAAGCGCCTTGATAATCATTTCCTTCTCCTTGTCTTCCAGCGAAAGCGATTCCTCCTCGGCGGTTACATGCATGACGTCCTCTATTTCATCGCGTTCGTCGGAATAGCGGTCCAGGTCCACTGTCCGCGACGGCGGAGGTGTCAGCAGGCGCGCCGGTTCGATGGCAGGCGTGGTAATGACCGGCTCGGTACTGTTCAGGGAGCTGAAAAGTTCCTGATGATCTTTCAGGATTTCGCCTCCATACTTCTCATTTTCAAGTACGTTCCTGACGAGCTTTTTCAGCTCCGTCATATCCCTGCGCATATCGAAAAGTACTTTATACAAAAGCTCCCTTTCCGAAAACGACGTGGCGCTGTCATCCCCCGAACGTAGCGGAACCAATGCCCTCCGGCTGGATGGCTGAACGGGGTTCAGATAATGGTTCAGCGTTTCGGCGCTGATCGGCAGATCCTTGTCGGTTTCGAGGATCGTAATCTGTTCCGCGATGTTTTTCAACTGACGGATATTACCCGGGAATGCATATTGGAGCAAAAGGCTCCGTGCCTCGTTGTCGAGCCTGACCGGTTTGGTGCGATAGCGTTCGGAGAAATCGTTTGTAAACTTCCGGAAAAGAAGGAGAATATCCTCGCCGCGATCGCGTAGCGGCGGGACGTAAATAGGAACGGTATTGAGGCGGTAATATAAGTCTTCCCGAAATTTGCCGTTGTTTACCGCGTCGAGCAGGTTGACATTCGTGGCCGCTACGACACGGACATTTGTCTTCAAAACTTTGGACGAACCGACACGAATATATTCGCCGTTTTCCAGAACGCGAAGCAACCTTGCCTGGGTACCGAGCGGCATTTCACCCACTTCGTCGAGGAAAATTGTCCCGCTGTTGGTCGTTTCGAAATAGCCTTTGCGCGCATCCAATGCGCCGGTAAATGCGCCTTTTTCGTGCCCGAACAGTTCCGAATCGATTGTTCCTTCCGGGATCGCGCCGCAGTTGATGGCAATGAACGGCCCGTGCTTGCGTGCGCTGAGGCTGTGTATGATTTTAGAAAATGACTCTTTGCCGCTTCCGCTTTCACCGGTGATTAAAACCGTCAGGTCGGTCGCTGCGACCTGCACGGCCACATTGATCGCGTGGTTCAGGCCCGACGAGTTGCCGATGATCCCGAAGCGGTTCTTTATTGCTTGTATTTCCGATGAATCCATAAAATAGCTGAGGCCTCCGGTTACCGGAAGGCCTTTTCTTTTAATACAAACGAATCTGTTTCGATGGAGCTAGTTTAAGACCGGCTCCGGCTGCAAGGCGTAGCCCAGCAGGGTAGCGGCAGTACATTCGGTGATCATCACGTCGACATACTGCCCTTTTTTGAAGTTTTCACGTGGGAAAACCACCATTTTATTCTGGTCGTTACGGCCACAAAGATCGTCTTCCGAACGTTTGGAAGTGCCTTCTATGAGGACCTTTTGCACGGTACCTACCAGCCGCTGGTTGCGTTCCAGCGAGAGGCGTCCCTGCAATTCGATGATTTCCGCCAGCCTGCGCTTTTTAACATCCTCGGGAATATCATCCCTGTATTTTTTTGCCGCCAACGTACCCGGACGTTCCGAATAGGCGAACATATAGCCGAAATCGAAGTTCGAATACTCCATCAGCGATAGGGAATCGCGGTGCTCTTCTTCCGTTTCCGTGCAGAAACCGGCGATCATGTCGTGCGAAATGCCGCAATCTTCGCCCAGAATGCGCCGGATCGCGTTGATACGCTCCATGTACCATTCCCGGGTATAGGTGCGGTTCATCAGTTCCAGCACGCGGGTATTACCGCTTTGCGCGGGCAGGTGGATGTATTTGCAGATATTGTCGTACTTTTTCATGGTATACAATACCTCGTCGGTAATGTCCTTAGGATGCGACGTACTGAAACGGATCCGGAGCTCGGGGCTTACCTTGGCGACCATTTCAAGCAGGTCGGCAAAATTTACGACCGTTTCGTTTTCCCCGTTCGCTTCGGGCTTCCATTTGTAGCTGTCGACGTTCTGGCCGAGCAACGTTACCTCACGGTAGCCGTCGCGGAAAAGATCTTCCGCCTCTTTCACGATCGAATAGGGGTCACGGCTGCGTTCGCGTCCGCGGGTGAATGGCACAACGCAGAAGCTGCACATATTATCGCAGCCCCGCATGATGGAAATGAATGCGGTTACGCCATTGGAATTCAGTCGGATAGGAGAGATATCGGCGTAGGTCTCTTCTCGCGAAAGGAATACATTCACACCTTTCTGACCTGTTTCGGCCTCTTCCACCAGCCTCGGCAGATCGCGGTAAGCGTCGGGGCCCGTCACAATGTCGACCATTTTCTCTTCTTCCAGAAACTTGGTTTTAAGACGCTCCGCCATGCAACCGAGCACGCCGATGAGCATACCGGGCTTGTTCTTTTTGATGAAATTGAGCTGTTTCAGCCGGTTGCGCACCTTTTGCTCCGCATTGTCGCGGATGGCGCAGGTATTCAGGAAGATCAGGTCCGCATTGTTGACGTCCGATGTGGTTGCAAAACCTGCGTCGCGCATAACCGACGCCACGATCTCGCTATCCGAGAAGTTCATCTGGCAACCGTAGCTTTCGATAAACAGCCTTTTTTTTCCTGAAAGCGGTTCGTTCTCCGAAACCCGCACTGTTTCACAGGCTTCCTTATCCGCCTCTGTCAATATTTTTAATGAATTTGCAATTCTTTGCTCCATGAGAAGGAAATCTTAAACGCTCAAAACGCAAAGATAGGAAATTTTAGATAAAAACTGACAAACTGTCATGTATTGCCATGCGTCAAAACGGATATCCGACACCGAGGTTGATATTCAGAGAGTTGGCTTCCGTTCGTCGGAAAAGATGTTTCAACCGCAGCTCGTCGAGGACAAAGCGCTGCAGGGCCGGGTCGTAGACTTTGACACCGAAATCGAAGCGAAGGATAAAGAAGGAAAGGTCGTACCGAATCCCGAACCCGGTGCCGACGGCCATCTCGCGCAAGAGTTTGCCTGCCTTGAATTTTTGTTCCTCCGTAGCGGTCGCCCGCAAGCTCCACACGTTACCCACGTCGAGAAACAATGCGTAATTGATATCCCCGAAGAACTTCGCCAGAAATCCCCGCCATTCCAGGTTGCCTTCCAGCAGGAATTCACCCGGCGATTCAATGGAAACGGCGTTATAGGTAATAGGTTTCGCGGAACCGGGTCCCAGCCGCCGGGGCAGCCAGGCGCGTACGCTGTTTGACCCCCCTGCGAAGAAGTATTTTTCGTAGGGCGGGACCTTATTGTCGCCATAGCTGTAAATCGCCCCTGTGTTGATCCGGGCAACCAGCGCCGATTTTCTTCCCGCCGGCCAGTAACGCCGGTAGTCGGCATTCCAGCGGATGTATTTGTAAAATTGAAGGCTATCTCCGAAAAATTCCCTGATCACTTCCCGCTGCCTGGGCAGAAAATTGAGCGTGGTGCCTCCCGATTCGACGGCAATCCGGAAATAATGCGCCTTTTTCTGCGGGCCGATAAGGGAATTGGTGTTGTACACAAAATTTGCATTGAGATCGGATACGAATGACCGATTGAAACTGTAAACGAGGTTATTACCTTGCATTCTCAACGTATCGAGAAGATCGGCAAAGTCCTTTCGTATGTATGTTGTGTTCAGGATGTTCAGGTCTACAAGCGACACATTGAAGAGCGTAGTCGGGGTTGGTTGCCACGAATACGTGGTATTGACCTTGACATTGGTACGGGTATACTCCGGCCGGTTCACGTAGCTGTAACCGAGCGTCAGTTGCGTTCTGGGATTGTAGTTGGCCGTTTGTCTCTTGAACAGGTTCTGCGGCGTGAGCAGGCGTGGGAAGATCAGCGAGGCATTGATGCCGATTTCTTCGCTTCGGTAAACCTGCCGGTTCCCCACAAAACCAGGTACCAGCTCGATACCGCCCCGCAGGTTGGTTTCAAAATTTTCCATCCCGTTGAACACATTCCTGATCTTGTACGACAGGTTGGCAAACGGCCCCGGCGTTCCTTGCAGCTGGATCACATTCAGACCAAGATCGGTGGAAATCTGGTACTTATCGAGCGGTATGGCTTTGAAATAGCTGTTAATGCCCTGCCCGGTCGAATCAAGGGTGTAATTATAATTCACAAACCGGAATTGGTCGGTCAGCGAGAGCTGTTGCTGGGTATCGCGCTCCTTTTTTTGGCTGTACCAGGCTCTTGGCCTTAGCTGTATTTTGGTGTCGAGCACTTTTCGCGAAAATCTCTTGTCGGAAAACACATATTTGATTCCTTCGAATGTGCTGGTATCCTTCCGAAAAATAGAATCGGGTACCCCGGTAGGCGGCAGCACCTCGAAATTGACCGAATTGACCAAATACCGTTTACTCGCCTGCGCAGGCATGTCCACGCGCACTTTCACGTCCACGGATTTGAAAAGGCTGTCGGTAGGCCGGTAGGTAATGGTGTCGTTGACGATATAGCTTACATTCTGGCGCGAAAAGCCCATGTATCCCTCGTTCCGGAGCAATGTTTCGATCCGGATACGCTCTTCCTCGAAGGCGTCGCCATCGTACCGCTTTCTCGGTTGCAATGCCGCATTTTTCAGGTCGGCTTTAATCAGGCTGTCGGCCAGGCTGTTCGGTACCTGGTACTGAATGTTTCGCACCATCGTCGGCCGGTTCTCCGTAACGAGGTAACTGACCCGGATCCGTTTGAAAAGCGTATCGGTTTTGAAAGTTACTTTTGCATCGAAAAAGCCGTTGTTGTACAGGTATTTCTGCATCTTTTCGGCATTCTGTGTTGCCTCTGCATTGATATAATACACCGGCGCCTCGCCCAGTACCCGCATCCAAAAGTTGCCCTGCGTGGCCCGGGTCTGCGCTTTTTCGAGCTTTTTGGCATATCTGTTCTGGATTCTTTCGAGCTTTCGGGGCGAATTTGCGTATTCCTGGGATTCTTTCTGGTAATTTTGTGTCACCTCGATCACCTTCCGTTGTTTTTCTTCGCGGTTATAAAATAGCTCGCCGAAGCGGTAAAGGCCGAGGTACGGGAAAATCGGGAGGCCGAGTAACCGGCGGTTCGGCCGTTGGGGGATCAGGTCTTCCAGCTCGGAGTCGCTCACCACGCGGTTGCCTTTGATCGAAGAATTACCGAGAAGAAAACCTTTTAGAAGCGGGCTTGGGTGCGCAGGAAAATAATCCCGTCAGAACCAGGAAAATCAACCAGCCATATATAGTCCTACAATTAATATTCAATGTTGTCAAAAAATCGTATCAAGTATATCAATTCGCTCAAAATCAAGAAGTACCGGCAGCTTCACGAGGCGTTTATAGTGGAAGGCGCGAAAAGTGTACTGGAATTGCTTGATTCTGATTTCCGAACCGAATTTGTACTGGTAACACAGGAATTTCAGCAAAAATACTCAACTATTTTAACCCGGCATAACGTGCCAGTAGAAACGGTGACCGTCCAGGAGTTGGAGGGACTGGGCGCTTTCCAGACGAACGACTCGTGCCTGGCTGTGGCTAAAACGAAGGAAAATGCCTTTTTGTCTCCTGTTCCTGGTGAATATATGCTGATGCTCGACGATGTGCGCGACCCGGGTAATCTGGGAACAATCATCCGCATTGCGGATTGGTACGGCATTACAAGGATCGTTTGCTCCCGCGACACCACGGATGTTTACAATCCGAAGGTAATCGCCGCGGCTAAGGGGTCGTTTACGCGGGTCAGCCTCTATTATACCGATTTGAACCAGTATTTCGGGAATATAAAGGATAAAAATCAAAAAGTTATCGGTGCTTTCCTCGGGGGAAGCCCGCTGTATGATTTTAAATACCCGGCAGACGGCGGAATCATTGTTATGGGGAACGAATCGAACGGCATCAGCGACCGCGTCGCGGAATTTGTAACTAATAAGGTGACGATCCCGAGGTTCGGAGCGGCCGAATCCCTGAACGTCGGCATTGCTACCGCTGTAATGCTCGATAATATGAGACGGCAAGTGCCGGTTTAAGACTCGTGCGCGGCCTGGTGCGAAAGCTCTTCCGCATATTCCTTGCCTAGGTAATTGTCAATAAAGTAATGGGCCACGTACAAGAGGGGCGTTAGCAGGATCGCCACCACGCCTTTGTAGAGGTAATTGATCGTCCCTACCGAGAAAACCAGTTTTAAATCCCAGTTCCCGAATACATAAAATGCGATAGCAATCACAACGAAGCTGTCGATCAACTGCGAAAACATGGTGGAGCCCGTCGCACGGAGCCACATAAAGCGGCTGCCCGTTTTTCTGCGAAGCCAGGAGAACACCAGAATGTCGAGCAACTGGCCGAGCAGGAATGCCGTAATCGAGCCGATCATGATGCCCAGGCCCTGGTTGAATATCTTGGAAAAAGCGTCATTGATATTGAACTTGTTACCTTGCGCGTCGGTATTGTTGAGTTCCAGCCAGAATTGCGCCGGCGGAAGCTTGGTTGCTACAAAAATGATGAGAAATGTGTACGCGATCAGGCAGGAAGTGAGGTAAGAAATCCTTTTGACTCCTTTCCGTCCGAAATACTCATTGATAATATCGGAAGTGATGAACACCACCGGCCAGCTGATTACCCCGGCTGTCATATTAAAGTCCAGCTTCTGACCGCCGATCGGCAATTGCGCGGGCGGGATGCCCAAAAGCGTCTCCACTGAAAATATTTTGCCCCCGATGATTTCCGCAATAAGCGCGTTGGTGAGGAAGATACCGCAAAGGAGGAGGAACAACCGCTGTCGTTTGGCCTCCTGAATGGTTCTGTCGGGTATGGTCATCGGGCGATAAGTACTTTCAGTGGAGGAATAGGTTGAAAATTTGTCAGGCGATGATATCTTCGATGGTACGTGTCGACACGACGCGACGGTTGGTCAGGAAAAATTCCAGCTTGTCCATCGCCTGGTTCAACTCGTCGATCGTCGGCAGGAAAACGATCCGGAAATGCGGTTCCAGGTGGTAATTGAATCCGGTTCCGGCCACTACCAGCACCTTTTGGTCTGAAAGCAGCTCGTATACAAACTGTTCATCCGATTTGAACCCGAATTTTTTCAGATCGATTTTCGGGAAGACGTACAAAGAACCCTTCGGTTTTACGCAGCTGATGCCCGGAATGGCCGTAAGCCTGTCGTAAACCAAATTCATTTGCTTGTACAGCCGGCCCGTCGGCACCACGTGTTCCTTGATGCTCTGATAACCGCCCAATGCAGTCTGGATCGCGTATTGCGTCGGCACGTTCGCGCACAGGCGCATGCTTGCGAGCAGGAGCAGGCCTTCCGCGTAGGACTTAGCCTTTTGTTTCGCGCCGCTGAGGATCATCCATCCGCCACGGAAACCGGCCGAGCGGTAGTTTTTCGACAACCCGCCGTACGAAACGCAAAGCGTGTCGGTTACGAAAGAGCCCATTGGGTGATGTACCGCTCCGTCGTAAAGGATCTTGTCATAAATCTCATCCGAGAAAATGATCAATCCATGTTCTTCCGCAATGCGTGCGATGCGCGAAAGCACCTCTTTATCATAAACGGCACCCGTAGGATTGTTGGGATTAATGATCACAATCCCTTTGGTGCGTGATGTAATTTTCTTCTCAAGATCGTCCAGATCCGGGTTCCAGTCGGCTTCTTCATCACATATATAATGTACCGGTGTGCCGCCGCTAAGCGAAATCGCCGCAGTCCAGAGCGGATAGTCGGGCGAGGGAACGAGAATCTCGTCGCCGGGGTTGAGCAATGCCTGCATCGACAGCAGGATCAGCTCGCTCACACCGTTTCCGATGAAAATGTCGTTGATTTCAACGTCCTGAATACCAATTGTTTGTGTGTAGTGCATGATCGCCTTGCGCGCCGCGAACAAACCACGTGAATCCGAATAGCCTTGCGCATTGCGGATGTTCATGATAATGTCGTGGACGATCTCATCGGGCGAATCGAAACCGAACGGTGCGGGGTTACCGATGTTCAGATTATGGATTTTGTAGCCCTGGCTTTCAAGCTCTAACGCTTTCTGGTAGGTAGCCCCGCGTATCTCGTATTTCAGATGATTCAGGCGGTCGCTTTTTAGAAATTCCATTTTATTCAAGAGTTGGATAACTCTCAAAGTTAAATAAAATCAATGACGGATTGACACGGGGGCATTGTTTTGAAAGGTTTGTCTGGATTTTTTCGTGAAAACAAGTTCAGCCGCACGAGTCGCGCGGCTGAAAATACACTATTGGGAAACTTGTAATGATATGACTGTTAAGGCTTATCCCACCATATGCGGGTATAGTGGTCGTCCGGGCCCTGGCTTTTCAAAACGGCCTGGTAATTGGCCTTGTTGAGGTTGTTTTCGGTGACCGGGTAGGCGAGGCGGCGCGGGATTTCGGTGCCGCCGTTGAGGGTACTTGGGGCCGGTTTCAGGGCAGGGAAGCCGGTTCTGCGCCATTCCGACCAGGCTTCGGTGCCCTGGAAAAACAGCGCGATCCATCTTTGCGTACCGATTCTTTCAATAGCCGCCGACGCGGAATAAGCCACTTCGGGTTGCGCAAGGTAATTTTTGAGAGCGTTTTCTGTATAACTGTCGCCCATCCATTGCTGCAACGACGCCTCGATAGCCGATTCATAAAGGCTTTTGGCACTCCCGTTTGTCCATCCAAGCGCAGCGGCTTCCGCCTGAGCGAACAGCACCTGTGCGTATGTCATCACATTGACGGCCGAATTTTGCTGGGAAAGGATCGGACCAACGAGGGAAAGCTCCTGCGCTTTCATGCCCCCGATACCATACGGCACGCCCACATATTCACCGGAGACATTTTTAGCTGCAAAAAACGGAAGCCGCGGATCGGATGTTTTCTTTAAGTAATTGACAAACACATCGCTCAGTGCGTAATCCTTCCTGTTACTTACTACATAGTTGGTGTAAAGCGGATTTTCGTTGGTCGACTCGGACAGGAACTTGTACTGGACATTATCGGCTGCCGAGGTGATTACGCCGTCGTCCAAGGCCGTCTGGAATTCCTTTTTGCCCATTTCCGGCTTTACTTTCGATAGTCTGAGCGCGGCGATCAGGCGAAGCGAATTGGCGAATTTCTTCCATTTTGCAGTATTCCCATTGAAAAGAATATCGCCCTGGACCGTCTTTCCGTCGTCGAACTGGGCTGCGGCTTCTTTCCATTCTTTGAACAGATCGGTATAAATCGCTTCCTGCTTATCGAAAGCCGGCGTAAAATCGGCGTCGCCTTTCAATGCTTCCAGAGTAGGGAATGTCGCCCCAGCGGTCGGTGATCCATTGGAAGAAATACGCTTTCAGGATTCTGGCAATAGCGATCTGGTTCACATTCGACCCGAAAACTGATGCGTTGATTTTCGTTTTTTCATCGGTATTGAGTTCGATAATATGTTGCAGGTTGATCAATGGCCCGGCATACCAGCCGTTGTAATTGAAATTGATCGTTTTGTACCGGGAATCTTCGATATAGATCACATCGCCCAATTGTTGCACATACAAGGCGGGAACGACATTCGCGCCGCCCGGGCCAACCTGCGCATTGATAGTGCCTACATTGCGCAATGCGCCTGTAAGCAAGCCAGCGGTGCTCGGTGAAGAAGGGTTATTGGGATTCACGTTTATATCTCCGAAGTCGCCGCACCCCGGCAAGAAGACAAGCAGGGTTAATGCGATGACGGATATTGACCAGTTTTTTTTCATGATCGAATTGAATTTGAGGTAGATGAGGATTTAAAAACCTACTCTTAATGTTGCGCCGAGCGACCGTACGGGCGGAAGTTGCCCTCCCTCGTACCAGAGCGTTTCGGTTTCGGAAATGTCGATCCCTCCTCCGATAGCACTGTAAATCAGGAGCAGGTTGCGCCCGATGAGGGATATACTGGCTGATTTGACATGCTTGCCGAGCATTCTTCGGGGGAGTTTGTAACCCAGCGACAATTCGCGGAGTTTAACGTAGGTTTTGTCGTAAATCCAGTATTCGTTGAGTGCGAAGAGCCAGTTTTCGTACAGATTTTGGGTGTCGACCCGATGGGTATTGGGTTGGCCGTCTTCCGTCACGGCGTCCAGCAATATGCCTCCTCCTTTATCCGGGTCGTCGCGTTTCGGGTTGCCGAGTTCGTTGTTTCCCGCCGTTTCCGCCGAGAGGCCCGACCCCGCGTTGAACATGCGGGTTACGGAGAAAAACTTCCCTCCCACGACAAAGTCGGTGCTGGCTTGCAGTGTGAAACCTTTGTATTCGAATGCATTGATCATCCCGCCTTTGAACTTGGGCAGCACATTGCCGAGATTGACATTGTTTTCTTTCACATACAGGCCGGCTTTACCCGCCTTGATGTTTTCGGGTGTGGCCGAGTAGACGACCCTTCTGCCCTTCGCATCTTTTTTAATGCCGACCCCTTCCAGCATTCCCCAATCTTCTCCCTTGCGCGCATTGAGTGTGAGTGCCCGCCATTGCGGACCGTCCAGGCGATAGTTGTCGCTTTGTTCGGTAAGCTCGACGACCTTCGACCGGTTACGGTCGGCGTTGATGTCCAGCTCCCAAACAAAAGCGTCTGTTTTGACAGGTTGTGCCGAAAGATGGAGTTCAAGCCCGGCGGTAGTAATCAACCCGGCGTTGACTACCGCATTGTTATAACCACTCGTGGATGCTACTGCCAGCGGTATGATCTGGTTGCTGTTCTTGTTTTGGTACGCTGTCAATTCCATTCCGAGGCGGTTGCCAAAAAATTGCAGGTCGATCCCGCCTTCATAAGACGACGACATTCCCGGTTTCAGGGCCGAATTGGGCAGGGTGCCGGGAAGCGTCATGGAGGGGTTTGTTCCGTAGAATGCGCCGGAATTGTAGCTAAGCGCAGTTTGGTACGGCCCCAGGTCTGTTCCCACCTGCGCATACCCGGCCCGCAGCTTTCCGAACGTCAGCACCCGATTGGCAGGAATAAATTCCGAGAACACGAGACTTGTGGAAACGGAAGGGTACAGATACGCATTGTTTGATGCCGGAAGTGTCGACGACCAGTCGTTTCGTACCGAGCCTTCAATGAAAAGGAAATCGCCATATCCCAGGCTGGCATTGGCAAATACGCTGTTTACCTTCTTTTCAAAAAGGTAATTGGCTGTTACCGGACGGTCCTTGGAAGCGGCTATATTGTAGTAGCCGGGTGTAGTAAGGCCGCCTGCAGTAGCCTGGAGCGTTCCTTCCGTCCGGTTAAAGCGTATGTTGCCGCCTGCATTTATAAGTACGGATAGTTTTTGAATATCCTTGTCAAAACTGATAATGCTCTCATAGTTGTTTTCGAAGATCGAGCCGGTCAGATAAGCGTAAGCTCCCAGTCCGCCGGCATTTAAGGTGCCCGAGGCTACACGCCCGTCCATAAAATAGGTACCATAATCGCGGCGAAATTTGCCCGTGATTTTCAGATAGTCGGCAACGTGATATGTGAGCCCGGCATCGCCGAAAATGCGTTGCTGCCGGTTGACGTTCGTGTTTTCATATACCTGCGTGTAAGGGCTGTCCCAATATTTTGGCCGCGCATCCGTAGGGCTGCCGATGTTCCAGCTCCGGAAAGTGCCGTCGGGATTTTTGTAATTTTTAAGGTCCTCGATATCCAATTGGCGCTGGAACCACTGGTTGAACGATCCGGTCGTCTGATTGTAGCCGTTCAATGTGGAATTGTTGGTGTTAAAAAGAGCCGTTCCGGGGCCCGTACCGCCCGTACTTCCGTAGCGATCCGCGGGTGTGTTATCCGTTTTCGTGCCGGTGTAGCTTACATTCAGTTCGGCTGTCAGTTTTTTGGCGAAAGTGATGGCGGTTTTTGCGCTAATGTAATCGCGGAGTTGCCGGCTGTTCGGGACGATACCGTTGTTGACGATATGGGTGTACGAAATACGGGAGGAATAGCTGTCGCCTGCTTTCGAAAACGCAACGTTTGAATTATAGCTCACCGGTTTTTCGAAGAAATCGCGGACGTTGTTCGGATGTGCTACAGATGGCGTTTCCTTTCCGAAACCTTCACCAGGCTGCCATGAGAATGCCGACCGGTGCATGGAGCCGTCCAGTTTGGGACCCCAACTTTCATCGGCGGAGTAATCCAGTATCCGCTGGCCTTCGTGGGAAGCCCATGCGGCGGGATGTATTTTAGGATCAAATTTGAAGGTTTCCCATTCCTGCGAATAGCCTCCCCCATACTCATTCTGGTATTTGGGCAATAGCGATACCTGATCCATGGTCATACTCTGGTTGAGGGTCAGGGAGGTTTCGCCGGATTTTCCTCTTTTGGTCGTCACCACCACCACACCTGCCGAAGCCCGGTTGCCGTACAATGCGGTGGCGGAAGGGCCTTTCAAAACGGTCAGGGACTCTACATCATCCATATTCACCATGCTGATATCGGTAGGGGTGCCGTCCACGACGTAGAGCGGGTCGTTGCCTGCCAGCGAGTTGATCCCCCTGATGCGAATGCTGGGTGTCCCGAATTTCGCTGCCGATTGGCCGAGGACCTGCACACCGGCAATTTTGCCGGCCAGCGCATTGCCGATATTCGGGTCGCGTGCGAGCGTGAGTTTTTCGGCTTTGATTTCCTGTACAGCGTAGCCAAGTGCCTTCTTCTCGCGGGCGATGCCGAGCGATGTGACGACGATTTCCTGTAATTGCGTTTCGTCGCTTATCAGGCTTACGTTTAGTTTGGTCTGGTTGCCAACCGGGATCTCCTTGTTTTTAAAACCGATAAAACTGAAAACGAGCAGCGAGCCGGGATCTGCGGATATAGTATACCGGCCCTGATCATCTGTGGTGGTTCCCTTTGTGGTGCTTTTCAAAGTGATATTCACGCCGGGGAGCGGAGAGCCGTCCTCCGCCGTGACTTGCCCGGTTACTTCGTGGGTTTGTGCGTGAGCAGGTCCGAATAAGAGCAGGATTATGCCGGCTCCGAAGAAGAGTAGTAGTGATTTCATCCAGAAGTCAGGTTTGTAGTGAAGGGTTTTCGAAAACCTTATGGCTCTGAATTTACGTCGGTTGGAAGGGCATTAAAGAAATACATCCAGTAACCGGCGGAAATGGGTTTTTATCCGGTATACTGTATTATCAAGAATTGTATTAGGTGTAAAAAAAGCAAGAGAGGCGGACCGAAGATCGCCTCTCTTGCTTTTTTTAATTAGTGGGCCGGTTTTAGAATTTATCCCACCACAATTTAGTTGTAATCAGGTCACCGCCGATTGCGTCTGCCGCTGCGGCGCGGTTAGCGCCATTGAGGGTTTGCTCTACGATCGGATAAATCATCCGAACGGGGATCGCCAGACCGGCCGGAACGTTCCCGCCGGATGGGGGAGAAAGTTTCGGATAATCCAGTCTTCTCCATTCAACCCATGCTTCCCAGCCCCTATTATAGAGTGCAAGCCATTTCTGGAAACCAATTTTTTGCTTCCAGTTTCCTTCCGCGGTAGCATATGCAACTTTCGGTTGGGCCAGGTAAGCCGCAGCGCGTGCAGCACCGGTTCCCGAAACGGAAGAACGAGGGTCTTGCTGAGTCCAGTATTCGATGGAGGCGGTTATTGCTTTATTATAGTGTTCGGCCGCATTGCCGTTGATGAAACCTCTTTCCACTGCTTCTGCCAAAAGGAATTCTACCTCCGAGTAGTCCAGCAGCAACGCTTCGAAATCAGGAGCGATAATAATATCGCTTACATGCGAGAAGTTTGAATAGGTATTGAGGAACCCGTACTGGCCGCCTACATATTTGCCACCGATCGTTGTAAAGTATTGCTCTTTCCTGGGGTCGTTCAGATCATTCATCGGGTTTACAATTGTTGCTGCCGGAATGAAATCCTGACGGCTTGTGAAAAGCGCATTCAGGTTTTGCGAGATCACGTTGTTGTTGGGCGGGGTTGAAATATATGGGAAAGCTGCTTTGTCGGCATTGCTGGTGAATACGTTCGGAGCCGCTTCTGCTACCATTTTCTTCGCTTTTGCGGGATCGCTGTCGGCGATGATCATCGCCAGTTTCAGTTTGAGCGAATTACCGAATTTCACCCATTGCGAGATGTTGCCTTTATAAAGCAGGTCGCCGCCTTCGAATGGCGTTCCCTTGGATTCGAGTTTTGGAAGCGCCGCGTCCAGACGGGCCAGGATCGCGTCATACACGGTTTTCGCATCGTCGTACTTAGGAAGCGGGTTCTCCGGGTTCATGGATTCCGAGTAAGGGATGTTACCGAACGTGTTGACCAATGCAGCCCAAGTCATCACTTCCACCACTTCAATCTGTGCCAGCTGAACATCCTTCGTTTCTTGAGACAGGAATTGGTCGGCGTTAATCAGCCTTCTCGATTCGTTCAAATCGGAGATCACACCTTTGTATAATCCGCGCCAGAAGGCCTCGGGAACGATACGGGCGGTAACGTTGTAGCGAGGCTCGTCCAGGTAAGTGGTGGTAGTCCAGTGCTGAACATACAAACGGTAGTTGTTTACATTGACGTTCGGGCTGGTCAATGTATCGGCCAGGCCTTTCAACGCATTGGAGAACAGGGTAACAGGCGGCGCCGTCGATGGGCGCTTGGTATCCACATTATAATCGTCCAGGCTGTCGACGCACGCCGTCAGCATAAGGAACGGAAGGAAAAGAATGATTAATTTTTTCATATCGTTTTAGAAACGGAATTTAACATTGAAACCATAGTTTCTTACTGCTGGATAAGCACCACTCTGGTAGCCACCTGCACCATTCAGCAAGCCCGAACCCAGGCCTTCTTCCGGGTCCTGGAATTCCATATTTTTATGAATAATCCAAAGGTTGCGGCCTATCAATGAGATATCGATCTCTTTAAATGCACGCAGTCTGCTTACGATCGCCTGCGGAAGTGCGTAGGTAAGGGCTACTTCTCTCAGTTTAATGTAGCTGGCGTCGTAGATGTACATCGCTCTTGGCGGGTTGCCCGGGTAGCCGTAAGCAGTGGCGCCGTTACCGTCCACGTTTTCCGCGCGGACAGTGTTGGGCGTCCCGTCGGCCTGCACACCCGGGAACAGCACACCGCCCTGATTCGGCGCGTTGCCAATTTTCTTGCCGTCCTTGTCGTACAGATAGGCCGGGTTTCTCTTAGGATTGCCCAGTTCGTTCAGGCCGGCTGTGATCGGGTACAGACCGGTCCCTTCGCCATACCATTGATCCAGCGACCAGATATCGCCGCCATGACGGATATCGAGCAGGAAGCTCAGCGAAAGAGTTTTGTATTTCAATGTGTTGCTTACGCCTCCGATCCAGTCCGGATTCGGATTACCGATGATCTCGGCGGAGCTGGCTGTGGCGGCATAAATACCGTTTGTTTTAACCACTTTCTGGCCGGTTCCTTCGTGATAGACGAAGTTCGTTCCGCGGATGACGCCAAATGGCTGCCCTTCCGCGGCGTTGATAGAGACACCGCCCTGAAGGCTGGCGATCTGAACGTTGGTAACTTTTGTAGCACCTTCGCCATACAGACTAACCACCTTGTTACGGTTTCTTGCAAAGTTGACATTCAGGGTCCAGGAGAAGTCCTGTATTTTAATCGGTGTTACATATGCGGAGATCTCGATACCCTTGTTCTGAACCTCGCCGGAGTTAACATAACGGAATGCGTATCCCGTCGCAGCGGTGATAGATACCGGAAGGATCTGATCCAGGGTCTGAGACCGGTAATAAGTGAAGTTTAACCCCACGCGGTCGTTCAGGAATGCACTTTCAAGGCCAAATTCGTAGCTTTTTGTTCTTTCCGGTTTCAGCTCGCGATTGTTTTTGGTATTTCTTAATGTGAAATAAGGAATACTACCCAGGCCGGTTGGTTTGTCGTACACGTCGATGGTGCTACCCCATGGCGCATCGTTACCTACCTCCGCATAGTTTGCGCTCAGTTTCGCCATGGTCAGCCAGCCGAGTCTTTTCAGTCCCTCGAGGTTGGAAATGTTGAAGTTGGCACCAATAGCGGGATAGAAGTACGTGTTCTGACCTTTGACCAATGTAGTCGATTTGTCCTGTCTAGCAGTGAGGTCCAGGTTCACGAGATCTTTGTAACCAAATGATGCCTGTGCATAAAGACCATCTACACCGATTCTTCTGTAAGTTTCAACAGGCGCTTCGATCGGGTTGGCCGAGTTGGAAAGCGAGTACAGGCCCGGAACCACCATACCGCCGTTAGTTTGAGCGCGGATCGAGCTTTCTGTCGAGCGGCGCATGCTTCCACCCGCCAGACCGGAGAAGTTGATGTCTTTGGTAATGGCCTTGCGGAAATTGAAGATCACGTCAAGGTTCGTCTCGTTGAAACCTCTGTTATAGCGTTTGTATTGAGCAGGGTCGGAGCTTCCGAACGCAATGCGCTCTTCCTGCATGTCCTGCGTGCCGTTGTACGCGAAACGGGTAGTGAGGTCGACCCACGGAGCGATTTTGTAAACCGCCGCAGCGTAACCGAAGAAGTTGTCACGCGAGTCGTTCGAGAAGTTCTCGTGGCGCGAGAAGTATGGGTTTTCGGAGTAGATCGGGCCGTTTTGGTCGAATGGCTTGGTTGGGCTGCCCCAGTTCCAGGTCACATCCTGCCTGTTTCTGAAATAGGCCGCTTTCTGTTCGAGCAGGTCTACGTTGGTCTGGAACCACTGTCTGAACTGCTGGTTAGGGTTTTTGCCATCGTAACCAGTGCCGTAGCGGCCCACACCTTTAATTTGTGAATAGTTTGCATTGGCCGAAATAGTCAGTTTCTTGGTGAGGTCGAACGATGCCGAGAAATTGAACAGGTTTTTACCCAATTTGCTGTTAGGAAGAACTCCTTTTTCGTCGCTGCGCGTAAAGCCGGCTTTGAAAGTCGTGTTTTCGCCGCCGCCGAGAATGTTTACGCTCTGATTGGAGGTTACGGCTGTTTCAAAAAATGCGTCGGGACCGTTTTTGGCGGCTACCCAGGGCGTCATTTTGCCGTACGTCGGAGATGAAGGGTCCAATGCGTCCCACTGGTACACCATTCTGTTGGGGTCGAATTTCGCACCGAAAGAAGCATCGGCGTCAAATATAGCGATATCCCCTTCTCCCGAGCCGAGATTGCCGCGGTAGAACTGGTTTTTAGACCCGTCGCCGCCGTACCCCGCACCATATTCCTTCTGGTATTTCACATAGGTGGTTTTGTCGATCTTGCCCCAGGTTACGCCGCTGTTGACGGTCACGTCGAAGCTGTTCTTGCGCCCCTGCTTGGTGGTGATCAGGATTACACCATTGGCTGCCCGCGAGCCGTAAAGCGCGGTTGCCGCTGCACCTTTCAAAACGTTCACTGAGGCAATGTTGTCGGGGTTGATATCGGATGCCGCATTGCCATAGTCGGTTCCCGCGCGGCCGGTTTGCTGATCCGACGAGTTGGTGTTGGCGTTGGTTACCGGCACACCGTCGATTACCCACAGCGCCTGGTTATTGCCCGTAATCGACTTATAGCCACGGATCACCGCACTGGTCGAGCCGCCGAGGTTATTATTGGTTTTGATATCCAGACCGGCAATTTTCCCGGCCAGCGAGTTCATCACGTTCGGGTTACGTGCCTGAACGATCTGTTCGCTGTTGATCTGTTGGGCCGCGTAAACAAGTTCATTTCTTTTACGTTCCTGCCCAAGTGCGGTAACTACCACTTCCTGAAGCTGGCTGACATCGTTTTTTAGCGATACGTTGATGACGGACTGGTTTCCCACGACTACTTCCTGTGTTTGAAAACCGATAAAACTGAAAACAAGCGTGGCGCCCGTCGAGGTGGAGATCGAGTACTTTCCCTCTGTATCGGTGGTTGTACCGCGAGTAGTACCTTTCAAAGAAATGTTAACGCCCGGAAGTATCGAGCCGTCCTCGGCGGTGACCTTACCGGTCACTGCGAGATCCTGGGCATGAAGCTGCGTCAGTAACAGCAGCAAACACCCCGTTAAGAAGCATAAAGTCTTCCTCATAAATCAATAATAAAGTTAGGTTTGTTATGTAAACATAATGTTGCAAAAATAACTATTAGTTTAACCATTACAATCTTTTCATTGCGAATTTTCAAAATTTACTTTGGCATGACCCGTCAAATAGGCGAATTTTCTATGTAGAAGTGGCGATTTTTTGCAATTTTTTCAAATATGGGATTTTTTTAAAAAGTCTCTTGATTTTAATTAATTGTTAATAACGAGGCCTTTTTTTTAACGTTTTCGCATTGATCGGCAGCGAAAGCCGGTAAACGGCGCAAAACCCGGACACAAGATGACGCAGTGTCTATACGCAGCTTTTCGGAAGAATGAATCTAAATTGGGACGGCCGCCGGACCAGCAGGGGGCGTCGCTATCCGGTAATCGGACTATTTGAAATAAATATTTGGATTTTTTTAATATTGTTTGTAGGTTAAAATAAATTTTCCGGAGGCTGGGAGGGCGCATTTAGGCAGCTTGAAACCGGCTTTTGGTATGTGTTCCTTTTGTAGTAAATATTTGAATTGTTTGAAAATTATTCAAGGAAAGGAAGGCAGCGTTGCAATTTTGATCAGGATTGCGGGGGAAACTGTGAACTTCTAACAAATACGTTTATTCACGTCTTTTCCAGGTTCTGGCTAACAATCTGTTAATAAAAATACAGTTGTGCCAAATTATATTCTGACGGTTGATTTGCAGGGCATTGTAATTGATTGAAACAACGATTAGTTTTGTAACCTTAGACGCAATTAAATCCTGTTTAAACAAACTTTAAATCCTTTGTATGAGAAAGACTCTACTGTTTCTATTCTTAGGGTGCTTATTGATTCCTGGCTGGCAGGCGTTTGCCCAGGATAAACAAGTATCGGGAGTTGTGACCGCCGACGACGGAAGCGTACTCCCCGGTGTGAACATCACCCTAAAAGGTACTACCAGAGGTATCACAACAGATATCGACGGAAAGTACACGATTTCAGCCCCCTCGTCAGGAACACTCGTGTTCTCATTTGTGGGTTATCTGAGCCAGAGCATCGTGGTCGGTTCGAAAACGACGATCAACGTAACGATGGTGGCTGATGCCCAGCAACTTGGCGAAGTAGTGGTAACCGCGCTGGGTATTTCCCGCGAGCGCAAGTCGCTAGGTTACAGTACGGCCACCATTTCCAATACATCCATCACAGAAGCGAGAAACACCAGCCCGCTCGACGCCCTCAATGCGCGTGTGCCGGGCCTGTCAGTGAACACCGCGTCAGGAGCGCCGGGTGCGTCTACGGTCCTGAATATCCGCGGTTTCAACTCTGTGACCGGTAACAACCAGCCGCTTTTCGTTATCGACGGCGTGCCGATGAACAACCGGGGAAACACTTCGTCAACCAATGCGCAGAACGCCAACGACGACTTTAACCGTTCGATGGACTTCGGTAACCAGATGAACGATATCAACCCTAACGAGATCGAAAGCATTACTGTACTGAAGGGTATTTCGGCGTCGGCATTGTACGGTAGCCGCGCTGCCAATGGTGCTATCCTGATCACTACCAAAAGAGGCAAGTCGGGTAAAACACAGGTCGACGTATCGTCTTCGTTCGCCCAATCCACGATTCTGCGCGTTCCTCACCTGCAAAATACCTACGGCCAGGGATGGAGCGGTTTGTTCGACCGCATCGAGAACGGTTCATGGGGGCCGAAACTTGACGGTAAAACACGTCTTTGGGGAAATATCGTGGATAACTCGCAAATGCTGGAAGCCTTTCTCGGCACAGGAAGATAATCTGAAAGACTTTTTCGACAAAGGATACGAGTGGAATAACAGCATTGCGGTGTCGGGCGGCACTGAAACTGCCAACTACCGCGTGGCGTACTCCAATGCGACGGCAGACGGGGTTGTGCCTACCAATGCCGACTCTTACAAACGTAACACATTGAGCCTGAATGGTGGTTTGAAACTGGATAAGTTCTCGGTGAATTCAAACATCAACTACGTTCACAAGAATCAGAAAGTGATTGCAACCGGCCAGGGCGATGACGCCGGGAGCGGTAAGGTCGTTTGGCAGGAGATTATCCAGATCCCGCGCGACCACTCAATAGTGGATTCAAAAGCGCTGCTGGACCCTAACAGCCCGTACTACAAGTTCATGACGTTGGATAATTATTTTACGCCATACGCACAAAATCCTTACTGGACACTTTATAACCAGGGGAACAATTACGACGAGGACCGCATTTTCGGTAACATCGAGTTCGGGTATCAGCTGCTGAAAGACCTGGATGTAAAATTCAGGGTCGGTGGCGACTATTCCGATGCATTTCAGAAAGATTGGGGTAACGTAGGGAAAATAACCCCGGGGACTCCAAACAGTTCCGCCAACAATGTTTTCGGTGGCGTATCGCAGCTGGCCAGGCAGAACCGCCAGTTCAACAGCGACCTGATCTTCAATTTCAAACACAATTTCGGATCACGGTTCGATGTGCAGGCGTTCCTGGGACATAACCTCAATGAAAGAACTGCGCAGACCAATTTTGCAAAAGTTACCAATCTTGACCTTCCCGGGTTCTATAACCTTTCGAACAGTTCCGTAACGCCGATCACTTTCGCCACAAGCAGCAAACGTCGGCTCGTAGGTGTGTATGGTCAGGCTACATTCGGTTTCGATAACTGGTTGTACCTGACTGTCGGTGCGCGGAACGACTGGAGTAGTACGCTGCCCAAAGGCAAAAACTCCTACTTCTATCCAAGCGCGAGCATCAGCGCCGTACTTTCGGATGTATTCAAGCTGCCTGCGGAGATTCCTTTCGTAAAAGTGCGTTTTGCAGCGGCTTCCGCGGGTAATGATGCCGAGCCCTATCAGATCTACTCGGTGTATGTTCCGGGTTCGATCCGCGCCGGTGGCTTTGGTAGCATCAACTTCCCGTTCGGTGGTGTGAATGCATACGAGGTGTCCAACAACCCTGGGAACCAGGCGCTGAAACCGGAAATCTCTACCGAATACGAAGGCGGTCTTGAACTCGGGTTCTTCGGAAGAAGAGTTGGGCTGGACGTGAGCTATTATAACAAGCTCACCAAAAACCAGATTATCAGCCTTAATCTCGAACCCGCAACGGGTGCTACCGCACAGACAGTCAACCTGGGTAGCGTGAGAAACAAAGGTGTCGAGTTAGCGTTGAACCTGATCCCGGTACGTGCCGAGAAATTCGAATGGGGCGTTACCGTGAATTACAACAAGATCTGGAACGAGGTAGAATCGCTGGGTCTTGAAGGCGGCTCAGGAAATATTCTCCTGAACAGCAGCTACAACGTGAAGCTTCGCGCAGTGGTAGGCAAGCCGCTGGGCGCCATTTACTCGCCCGATGTGCAACGCGATCCGAATGGTAACATCATCGTGAACCCGACAAACGGCCTGCCGCTGGTAAGCTCAGAAGAAACATACAGAGGTTCCATCAACCCGAACTATACGCTGGGCGTTTCAACTTACCTCGATTACAAAGGTTTCAGACTAAGTGCGAATGGCGACTACCGCAACGGTGGTGTGTTCTATTCTTACACCGCACGCCTGAACTACTTCAACGGAAATGCTTACATGACGCAATACAATGACAGAGAGCCGTTTGTAGTACCGGGTTCTGTGATCAAAACGGACGAAGGCTATGTGCCCAATAACGTTCCGGTGTCGCGTGCGGATGTGTATACGTACTACGGCGGATCTACATCGCCTAACGAATACAACCACGTTCTGCCGAAGACCTTCTTCAAGCTCAGAAACGTATCGCTTACTTACACCATCCCCAAGAAATCGCTGGAAAAACTGCCGGTTAGGGGTGCATCCGTGGGTATTTTCGGCCGTAACCTGATCCTGTGGACGCCAAAGGGCAACCACTTTGTTGACCCCGAAGCCAATACGTTCGGAACCAGCCTGAAAAACCTCTATGGCGAATTCGCGGCGGGACCTTCGACTGCGACGTATGGTGTTCAGTTAAATCTATCATTCTAATTAGGCTTCAAATGAAAGGTATCATAAAAAATAGTGTATTGCTGCTTGCGGCACTTTCACTGGGCTCCTGCAACGACTGGCTGGATGTGAACGAAGATCCGAACAACCCGACCAACGTCGCACCGGAGTTCGTGTTGCCGGCTGCGCAAGCGTCTGTGGTGGGTGCTGTTGGAGGTGATCTGGCGATCATTGGCGGAATTTGGTCGCAGCACTGGACGCAGTCCAACGCAAGCTCCCAGTATCGCAATATCGATGCATACGATCTTAATCCGTCGGATTACAATGGCCTGTGGACCGAGTTGTACGCAGGTGGTTTAAACGACTTCGAGGACATTAAGAACAAAGCGACCGCCAGCGGAAATAACAATATGGTGTTGCAGGCGGTAGCCGTGCAGACCTATGGTTTCCAGTTGCTGGCTGACTTTTTCGACAAAATTCCTTTGACCGAGGCATTGCAGGTCGAAACGAATAAATCGCCGAAATACGACGACGGCCCGGCGGTATATGCCGAGTTGCTGAAGAGACTCGACGCTGCCCTGGCGCTCGACTTTAATAATGGTAAATCCACTGCGGTGTCTTCCGACCTCATTTACGGCGGTTTGAGTGCCGACGACCAGATCGATCAATGGAAGCGTTTTGTAAACACGCTGAAACTGAAAATGTATCTTCGCCAGACTGCGAGCCCTAATGCGACTCAGGCTGTTGCGGCGATCAAAGCCATGCTGGATGCCAACACTCCCTTTCTGGAAGATGATGCAGCGCTGACCAAGTTCGTCGACGAGCCGAACCGCAGTAATCCATTATATGAAACAAACGTACGCCAGCTCAACACGTCTACCAACCTTCGTTTGAGCAGGACGCTGCAAACCTACTTGCAGGCTAACGGTGACGATGCACGCCTCGCGGCTTACTTTACACCTGGCGCGACAGGTCAATACGGCCTTGAACAGGGTGATTACGATAATGCATCCGTTGCCCCCGGCACTCCCAGCGTAGCAAAAATGTCCCCAACCGATCCCTTCTACTTTTTCAGTATCGATGAGGTTTATTTCCTGTTGTCAGAAGCGTACCTGCGTATCGGTAACGATGCGAAAGCGAAGGAGTTTTATGAAAAAGCTGTTCCTGCTGCCTACGCAAAATTTAACATTGCATTTGATGCCAAGAAAATCGCAAAAGGCGGTGTTTATGAATATCCTGCGACAGGCGGCCTTGAAGCGAAACTGAAAGCGATTATGTACCAGAAATGGGTTGCGATGTTCCGGCAGGGATACGAGTCGTTTCTGGATCAGGCGCGCACTGGTTATCCCGAGAAGTCCCCGGTAAGGTCGACAGCCAATAACTACGTTCCCGGTCAATGGACGGTGTCGATAGAAGCAGTAACCAATAATGCATTGCCCAAGCGCATTCCATACGTCGCTGCGTCGAGAGATGTTAATGTTAATACGCCTCCCTCCGTACCGATTACCCAGAAGGTTTGGTGGATGAAATAATCACAGGTCATTGATAACAGATATTATGAAAAAAGGAATAAAACTGCTAATGGTAGCCTTGACCTTGTTCGCAGCGTTTTCGTGCGACGAGGACAAGGTAACAGAAGGTATTTCTACAATTACCTATTATCCCATTATCACACTTAAGGGTGATCAATGGAATGTGGTAAAGGTAGGCGGAACTTTCACGGACGCGGGTGCAACGGCCAAGGAAGGTGATAAGGACATCGAGGTGAAAGTTACCGGCTCGGTGGACACCAAGACGCCGGGGGTGTATGTGATCCAATACGATGCGGTGAACAAGGATGGTTATTCGTCCACCGAATACAGGTATGTCGGGGTTATTTCCAATGCTGCCTGGGGAGTTGATATTTCGGGGTCCTATAAACGTAATGCGGGTGCTTTCGGGGTTTCCAAGGTGACGAAAGTCGCTGAGAACCTGTACAGGTCGGACAACGTCGGCGGTGTTGCAGTACCCGCTCCGAGCGATGCAGTTCTCTTTTATTACTTCGATAAAGGCAAGCTTGGTGTTCCCTATCAGCTGACGCCCGGCAACGCATTCGAATGTACCGATGCTACTATCAAGGAAGGCGTGTCTTATAGCTGGGTAGTAATTAACCCGGGCTTCGGTACAGCGCTTCGTACTTTTGAAAAACAATAAAATGGACGTTATGAAATATATAAAGTATTCTCTGATATTATTGGTGTTCGCATTGGCTTCCTGCGATCTTGGTAGTGAGCCGGCCATAGAAGGTACGAAATTGCAGGCAATGTGCGGTGAATGGTGGGTTCAGGTATATTCGGGGGGAGAAAACCAGGATCTTGGTTATCACCTAATCACGACGTCTAATACTGCCGAAAACAACGAGACAGATCTCATCGTAGACGATCATGGTATGCTGGTCGACTATAAATATCCACCTCTCAGGGTGATTTCAAAAGTGAATCTTGGGGGGCTTGACTTTTAATCCAACCACCGATCTGCCAAACCTTAACACAGGAGAAAGCGCGGTGTCGATTCTGGAAGGAAAGATTATCAAGGGCGCCGCAACCACTCCGGGAGGGAACAAGACGGATTCTATTTATGTGAAATTCGAATTCAAGAAAGTGCCGGGAGAACAGTATGAATATGCCGGCTACCGTCGCACTGGCTTCCAGGAAGACGAGCATTAATAAACGCAGTCTCGCATAACCAAGGCCTTACTCATTGCGGGGTAAGGCCTTTTTTATGCGATAACAAGGAGCCTTGAAGTGGTAAAGTTGCAAATTCATTTTGGAAGCTTAGATGATGTTTCCGATCTTGAAAAATCTGATGTTATATTTTGAGAATCTTACATGACTACTCCCTTTACCAAATCTATCTTATTCGGATGGAATGTTTCGCTGGCAACCGTCTTGCTCGGTATTTCAGGCCATATTGCATTGGCCCAGTCGCCGCTCGCCAGGACGATCGATCAGAAAGCGCCGGCGCTGGAAAAGAAGCTGGTCGAATGGCGGCGTGATTTTCACCAGAATCCAGAGCTGGGTAACAGGGAATTTAAGACCGCAGAGAAAGTTGCCAATCACCTGAAACAGCTGGGCATCGACGTGCAAACCGGCGTAGCGCATACAGGGGTCGTCGGGATGCTGAAAGGTGGAAAGCCGGGGCCGGTAGTGGCGCTGCGTGCCGATATGGATGGCCTGCCGGTAACCGAGCGGGGGGATCTGCCATTTAAGTCGAAGGTGACCACCGAATACAACGGACAAAATACGGGCGTCATGCACGCATGTGGGCATGACACGCACGTGGCGATACTCATGGGTGTGGCCGAAGTTTTGGCATCCGTAAAGAATGAGCTTCCCGGAACCATTAAATTCATATTCCAGCCGGCCGAAGAAGGCGCCCCGCAAGGTGAGGAGGGAGGAGCGGAACTGATGGTGAGGGAAGGAGTACTCGAAAATCCGAAAGTCGCCGCGATTTTTGGCTTACATATCGACTCGCAGATCGAAGTAGGGAAGATCGCCTACCGCCCGGGCGCAACGATGGCAGCGGTCGATTTTTTCAGTATCGATGTAAAAGGAAAGCAAACACATGGGGCATATCCGTGGTCTGGCGTCGATCCGATCGTGACGTCGTCGCAAATCGTCAATGCATTGCAAACGATTGTCAGCCGCAACCTCGACCTTACGCATGCTCCAGCCGTCGTAACAATCGGCGCTATTCACGGCGGCGTGCGGCAGAATATCATCCCGGAGTCGGTAAAAATGATCGGCACGATCCGTACGTTCGACGAAAAAATGCATTCGTACGTACATGAGCGCCTGAAAGATATCTCTACGAATATTGCAGAAAGTGCAGGGGCAACCGCGTCCGTGGATATCGATGTCATGTACCCGGTGACTTTCAATGACGAAGCATTGACCGCCAAAATGATCGGAACGCTGGAAAACGTGGCGGGTAAAGAGAACGTGAATCTGATCCCGGCCAAAACCGGGGCAGAGGATTTTTCCTATTATCAACAGAAAGTACCCGGTTTCTTCTTCTTTTTAGGGGGTATGCCAAAAGGTAAGAGCGTTGCCGAAGCCGCCCCGCACCATACGCCGGATTTCTACGTCGACGAAGGCAGCCTCGTACTCGGCGTGCGTTCCATCGCCCGCCTGGCGACCGATTATCTGGAAAAATCAAAAATTAAATAGCGCCTTTCGATAGGGGCTATTCCATAGCGGCAATTCCATAGGGGCTATTCCGGAATGTTCTTCCTGACCTGATCAAACAGCAGGCTCGGGAAGAACCTTTTGAGGTAAATGGCGGCAACTTCTTTGAACCCTCCAATATAGATTTCCTTTTTATCCTTCCTGACTGCGTCGAGTATTTTTTCTGCACACACATCGGCCGGAATGCCCCTGGCCTGGTTACTATCCATTTTGCCGAATTTGTCCCCCGAAGCATTCAGTGCATTCAATGAAATATTCGTGCGGATGTATCCCGGGCAGATGGTGGTGACTTTGATATTATGCTGATACCCCTCGGCGCGCAGGGAGTCGTAAAAACCTTGCAAAGCATGTTTGGCGGCATTGTAGCCCGAACGCATGATCGTACCTATCTTCCCCGCGACACTGCTCATGACAATAAAATGTCCCGACTGCCGGGCGATCATATGTGGCAGGACCGCTTTTGTAAGTGCCACTGTACTAAAAAAGTTGACGTTCATCAGGCTCTGGTAAACTTCCAGATCCGTGTCGTTGATGTAGGAACGCTGGCTGACACCCGCGTTATGGACCATAATGTCGACACGCCCGAAATGCGCGATTACCTGGTCGGCAGCAGGCCGGGCCTGGTCGAACCGGGTAACATCCAACGGCAGGACCAATATATCAGCGTCAGGCAATGCCGTTTGGTGTTTTACCCTTTCCAGTTCCTCGCGACGGCGTGCAGTAAGCACGAGTTTCGCGCCTTGTCTGGCGAAAGCCATGGCCAATGCCTCGCCGATACCCGACGATGCCCCTGTGATCCAGACAACCTTATCCTTGAAATTTGTCATATTTCTGAGCTATATAACGGTGGAATTTGAGAGGAAACGGAGTTGCACGGCTTTCTCCGACACGCTCAATGCGGCCGTCATACCTACACCTATCGCCCGATTGTCGCCAACGTGGCCAACCGGGAAATCGTAGCACACCGGATAATCGAAGCCGGCCACATGTTCACGGATAATTTCGTAAGAATCCTTGCCGAAGACAGGACTGTTGTTATCCTTCATGTCGGTAAACTGCCCCACGATCAACCCCGCGAGCTTGTCCAGTTTGCCCGACCGTTTCAGCTGGATCATCATCCGGTCGAGGTTATACAAATATTCATTGATGTCCTCGATAAAAAGGATTTTACTATCCGTATCGATTTCCGTTTCCGATCCGATCATGTGTGCGAGCAGGCAAAGATTTCCTCCAACAACCTGCGCCGTTGCATGCCCGGCCCGATTGAAAGGGTGAGCAGGCACATCGTAGGTTGGCAATTCGCCGAAAAGCATTTGTCTGAGCGATTCCGCCGCCAGCTCCGCGCCCGCGCATGTGATGGTTTTGGCCATCGGTGCATGAATACTAGCGTAGCCGAGCCGGAAAGTCCTGGCAAGGAAGGCTGTCAGGTCGCTGAAACCGATAATCCATTTGGGGACTTTGACGAATTTGTCGAAATGGAGGCGATCCACGATCCGCGAGCAGCCGTAGCCTCCCCGGGCGGCAATTATAGCTCTAATCGAGGGATCGTCCAGCATTTGCTGCACATCCGCCAACCGGTCGTCGTCGGAGGCTGAAAACTGGTTAAACGAAGTTCTCAGGGTTTTTCCCTCGACCACTTCAAGCCCCCATTGTTCGGTAAACAACCTGATGCCGGGAACGACGTCTTCATATTTCACAATACTGGCGGGAGCAACGACCCCGACGCGGTCACCGGGTTGCAGGAATGCAGGAAATTGGATTGGATTCATTCAGATTAATAAGCAATGCCTTTTGATTGCTTCTATTTTCGCGGCAAAGATAGGACTAGTAATTCTTTTCTTTCTTCGAATGCAACTTCAAACCCCCGCAAAAGTGCTCTCACGGCCTCTATCACTTCTTCTTTTTCGGTCTTTATCGTCAGCGTAGTCATGTTCTTCGATGACGATTACGGATTGAAGTTGCAAATTTTCCGGTTGGAAAGCATCAGACAAAAATCACGTCCTGCACGAGCTCGCTGCCCATTTCGCGGTTGATCAGCTCGATGATTTTGCTTTTTGCCCGGAAAAGCTCGTTACGCAGCGGTGCGGACTCGATTTGCAGGAACAGAATGCCATCCTTGATATACACCTTTTGGGTACGGGTAGCGATGGCCGAACCCATGATCTTGTCCCAATGCGCAACCACATAGGATTGGTCGAAACGGCTACGCAGCTTGTACTTATCGAGCATTTGATCGATAGCTTCCTTCAACGGCGTGATTCCGGGCCGCCGGGATGCTTTTTCTTTGTCAAATCGATAGTACATTGTTAAAAACTGGTTCGTGGATATTACAAAAGTAGCAAGTTCATGGTTTGGCGCGAGTAACCCGGGTTACTTTTTTAACAGCTGCTCGTACACTACGTCCATGATCGATGTCCGGATGTTCATCGTGGAAATCTTGTTGTTTTCGCGCGTCGGATACACCCGGTTCGACAGGAAGACGTAGTTCAGCCCCCACGCCGGGTCGGCCCACGTCATGATGCCGGTATAACCCGTGTGCCCGAAGCTCGAAGGGCTTGCATGACGCGGCGCATTGCCGCTGTATTTAAAGGTAGGCTTGTCAAATCCGATACCCCGGCGGCTTCCTTCTTCGGGATACTGGTAGCGCGTAAACTCGATCAGCGCGTCTTTGCTCAGCAACTGCTGGCCGCCGTAATAGCCGTCCTGCAAATACATCTGCCAAACCTTCATCACATCGTTGGAAGTGCCGAAGAGCCCCGCGTGGCCGCTCAGGCCTCCAAGCATTGCCGCGGCTTCGTCGTGTACCTGGCCATGGAGTTGTGTCATCCGGAAAAACGTGTCGCGCTCCGTCGGCACGATATCGTTGAGATTGTAAAATCGTTTCGGATTGAAAGTCAGTGTATTGGCGCCGAGCTTGTGGTAGTAGTGATTTTTGATGTAATCCTCAAAATTCTCCCCGCTAAGCCGCTTTACGATCTGCGGGTAGAGAATGAACGAAAGGTCGCTGTACACGTACCCTTCTTTCTCGTTCAAAGGCGAATCCCGGATGGATTTGAAAATGGTTTTGTCATAATTTTTGAAAATAAACAGACTGTCGTCCACTACCGAAATAGGGTAACGCCTTGATTGTTTGGTACTGAACGTTTTCTTCTTCCAGCTTCCGTCGGGCTTCTGGGCTTCTTTCCAGAGGACGATGAATGCTTTCAGGCGCGCGCTGTGCGTAAGAACGCGCCGCCACTGCAGATCAGCTTTGTTGGAACCTTTGAAATCGGGCAAGTAATCCTTCATCGTCGCGCCCAGATCGAACTTTTTCTGGTCCCAGAGGCTCATCAGGGCGAGGGTCGAGGCGGTGATTTTGGTAACCGAAGCCAGATCGTAGAGATCGGTCAATTTTACCGGGTGGTTTCCCTCGTAGGTATGTTTGCCGTAAGCCTTCCGGAAAAAAACTTTGCCGTCTTTCGCGAGCTGCACCACACAACCGGGAGTCGCTTTTTGCGTTATCGCGGTATTCGCGATCGAGTCTATTTTAAATGTAACGACCTCCGAATCCAGCCCAAGTTCTTCCGGTATGGTGTATTTCAATCTGCCTATTGCCGGTGTTTCGATGCCGGCGTTGTATGGGAATTGCGCATTGACGGTTACCGGAAGTTTGCCCCGCGCCGGAATAGCGCCGAAAATCAGCTGCGCCGAGAGGTCCTGTGTGTAAGGTGTGAGCTGGTATCCCATTATCAATGCCCGGGCGCCGTCGGTTCCGGGCATTTTGTTCAAAGCATAAGGATTGCCGAAAACGGAAACCACCGCTTTTTTAGTGGCGATCAGTTCCTGCAAAACCGTACTCATTGGCTCGGTGAGGCCGTAGTTGGTACGGGGTGAAATACTGCCCAAATGAACCCCCACCAGCAGCAGGTTGTATGCATTCAGTTTCGAACGCACCGCCTCGATTTGCGCGGCGGTAGCCTTGGCCGGGATCTGGAAATGGTCGACGGTCGTGTAAAGCCCCAGTGTGTTCTGGAAAGTGGTAACAGTATCGGCGCCTACGGAAATGGATGCGATTTTTAATGTATCCAGCTCGCGAAGCGGCAGAATGTTGTTTTCGTTTTTCAGGACTGTCAATGCATTTTCGGTTAAAAGGCGGTTCGTGAGTTCAGCAGCTTTTGGGTTCAAATCCCGGTACAGATTGTCGAGGTCGACCGGTTTGTAATGGTTAAGGCCGGCCCAAGCCTTCGCTTCAAGCACCTTCCGGCAGCGGGAATCGATTTCAGCCTGTGTGATTTTACCCTCTGCGATGCTCTTTTTGATCTCTGCGATGGATTTGTTTACATCTTCGGTAAATTCCAGCAGGTCCATACCCGCTTCCAGGCCCATGGCATCGGCTTTGCCGTCGGGGAAGTATTTGGTTACCCCTTTCATATTCATTGCGTCGGAGTAAATTAACCCCTTAAAACCGAGTTGGTTGCGCAGCAGGTTGCTCACAATTGGTTTGGAAAGTGTAGAAGGAAGGTTAGGCGTTTTATCGAGCGCCGGAATACTCAGATGCGCGATCATCATACCGCTTAGTCCATTGTCGATCAGCGCGCGGAACGGGTAAAGTTCCAGGGAATCGATGCGTCCTGTGGAGTGCGAAATCAGGGGTAGGTCATAATGCGAATCGGTGCCGGTATCGCCGTGGCCGGGGAAGTGTTTTGCGCTGGTAAGCAGGCCATTGTCCTGCATCCCCCGCATGTAGGCAACAGCCTTTTCAGCAACTTTATATTTATTTTCCCCGAAAGAGCGGAAACTGATTACGGGGTTGTCGGGATTATTGTTGACATCCGCGACCGGCGCGAAGTTAATGTGCATTCCCAGCCTGCGAGCCTGTTTAGCTACCTGTGCGCCCATTTCGTAAATGAGGTCATTATTGCCCTGAATGGCACCCAAAGTCATTTGATAGGGGTAGCGAACCGTGCTGTCGATCCGCATTGCCAGCCCGAATTCCGCGTCCATCGCCACCAGCAGCGGCACTTTCGAAATAGACTGATAATAGTTTGTCAACCGCGCCTGTGGTACCGGCCCGCCCTGAAAAAACACGATCCCGCCTACCTTGTTTTCGCGGATCAGCTTCTCGACGGCGGTGGGGCTACTGGTTTTAGGATCAATCAATGCCCGCTTGGTATCCGATACCGCGGCAACCATAATCAACTGCGCAATGCGTTCATCGGGTGTCAGCGTCGCAAAAACAGAATCGACCCATTGCCGGGCCATGTTCGTATTATTCTTTTGCAAAAAGCCTGGTGAGGTGCTGATCTGGGCTTTTGTAGTAAATGCAGTGAGGAAAAGGAATGTTACTAGGGCTAGGTGGTGTCTGGTCATTGGGGTTGGGAATGCTAATTCTGGTACTACTATAATTCATTTACTGATTTCAAAACTTTTTCAACGAGGCAGGGCTTAATCCAAAATCCGCATTGATTTATTAATATGTCAATCACTGGTTTCACGGCAACTATGTAATTCTTTTCCTTTGCTTCCGCCAGAGCACCCAAAGTTCCGATCACGGATAAACCCATCTGTGTAGCAACGGTCCGGCCCTTTATTTCATCGATCAAAAGTAAATCCGCACGCACTTCTGTCGCGAGTACAATTGCTTCCGCCTCGTCCGTATCAAGAACTTCGGTTAGTTCTTCCAAAAGTGAAGTGCTTGAAACTTCTCGGATTTCGATCCAATCCAATGCAAGTTTATGTCGGAATGCAACATTTAACTCCTGCAATTCCAGAAATACCCCATTCGGTATTATTATCCTCCCGTAAAGATTTTGAAGGACATGTAAATGTCCCGATTGCACAAGTGCACTGATAACAGATGTGTCACTTACTACGATCACTTGAAAGCTTTCTTAGTGTTTCCAGATCTGCTTCGAAGTCCTCTATATCATAATGCCAGGCAATTTTGCGCTTTCCCAGTTCTTTCTGGAAGCGAATGCTACCCAGCCCGGTCATGGTGCCACCTTGGCCGATAGTAATTTTACCATCTTCATACAGACGCACAGCCAGCTCGACCCTCAACTCGTGCTCGGAGAGTCCGGTACTTTTGATTACATTATCATTGAGTTCCAAAAGCATATACCTTCGTGTTAAGTTTTGCAATGAAGTCTAGGTAAATATACACAACCTTTCCCGTTGTCCCATTAATCCGGTGCTAGAACACGAGTCCCAGTAACAACCCTGCCAGGATAATCAGGTAAGAAGGCACTTTGCCGAATGCGACGACAATGAGCGTAGCGATGACCGTTGCGACGGGCTGAATGCTGGTCATCATCGGCTGAAACAGCGAGATCGCGGCGGCGATGGTAAGGCCGCAACTGGCGGCGTGAATACCTTCGAGCGACGCGCGGATGCCCCGGTAACGTTTCAGCTGGTCCCAGAACGGGTAGGCAAAAAAAATAAAGAATGTGCCTGGCAGGAAAATCCCCGCGGTAGCCACAAATCCCCCGACGATCTGCCCGAACCAGCCGTGCGATTGCAGGGATACGCTTCCAACGAAGGTCGCAACGGAAAATACCGGTCCCGGCACCACTTGCGTAAGCGCCATGCCCGCGAGGAACTCCTGCTCTGTCAGGTAATGCTTGAACGTTACGAATTCGTTGTATAAAATAGGGATAAGTACCTGGCCGCCGCCGAAAACCAGGCTGCCGTTCCTGTAAAAGTTCTCGAAAAGCCTCACCGGTAACGAATTGGTGATTTTACCGATGATAGCCGCCGTAATCAGCACGGAAATCCAGAAGATAATGGGCCGCCATTTGATGCGGATTTCACCCTTCTCCATTTTTTCGTGCTTCTTGAAATTAAGCGACGCCGCTACGCCACCGCATACAATCAGCACGGGCGTCATGTAGGGTGAGGGATAAAGGTAGGCGAGGATCGTCGAGATGACGAGGAATGTCCAGCCCTGGGTGTTATGAATGACTTTCCGGGCAATCGACGACGCGCCGTACATCAGGAATGCGACCGCCATAGGTCCCACAAACCGCGTGAAGTCCAGTGAGATGGCATTCCGTTCGAGGTAATGGATACCGATCGCGGCGAGCGTCATCAGTATCATCGCCGGCAGCGACCACACCAGCAGCGTCAGGTAGGCAAGCGGCTGACCGCCTATTTTCAGCCCTATGGCCGTGACCGTCTGTGTAGAACTGGGGCCGGGAAGAATGGAGCAAAGCGCCTGTAATTCAAGCAGCTCCCCCTCTGTAACGTACCTTCGCTTATGGACGAGCCGTTCGATCATCATCATCAGGTGCACCTGCGGGCCTCCGAATGCTGTGAGCGACAGCAGGAGTACATCCATCAGATAAATGATGTAACGAAAACGGCGGATGGGCGGGTAAGACAAGCTGAGGGTACTTTTATTTTTTCAAACCGAGTTCCCGCAAGCGTTCATCGAGAAATTCCCCCGCAGTCATATCGGTATACAGCTTCGGATGTTCAGGGCTAATGCAGCTTTCCAGGCTGGTCAGGTCCATGTCCGCGCGCGGGTGCATGAAGAACGGAATCGAATACCTGGATGTCCCCATTTTCTCGCGCGGCGGGTTCACGACCCGGTGAATGGTCGATTTAAGCTTATGGTTCGTTAGCCGGTCGAGCATATCGCCTACATTGACGACGATCTGGTCAGGTAACGCCGTGATGGCGATCCACTGCCCGTCGCGTCGGAGCACTTCCAGGCCCTCGGCGCTGGCGCCCATCAACAGCGTGATCAGGTTGATATCGCCATGGGCCGCTGCCCTAACGGCGCCTTCCGGTACAAGGTCGGGATCGGGAATGGGAAAATAATGCAATGCGCGGAGCAGGCTATCGCCGTTTTTGACCTTGTCTTCGAAATAATCTTCCGGCAATCCGAGGTAAAGCGCAATGGCGCGTAAGAGCGTTTTGCCGGTATTCTCGAATGTGCGGTAAACTTCGAGGGTATATTTCTCGAAATCGGGGAATTCTTCCGGAAAGATATTGGATGGCATCCGGCCTATGGGTTCCGGCTGGCCGACGTGATAAAATTCTTTCAGATCGGCTACTTTGAAGCCCTTCGCCGTTTCCTTGCCTTTGCTGATGTAGCCGCGCTGGCCGAACAGCTCCGGGAACTCATACTTTTTCTTGACCTCGTCCGGCTGCGAAAAAAATTCCTTCACGCTTTCGTAAAGATTATTGCGCAGGTCGTCGCTTAGTCCGTGATTTTTGACGGCGACAAAGCCGATATTGGTGAATGCGGCACCCAGGTCCTCTACAAACTGCTGCTTGCGCCGGGCATCCCCCGATGTAAAATCGGCCAGATCGAGCGACGGGACTTCATTCAATAGCGCTGGTTCCATGTTGATTGCTTTTTTGATGCAAAGTAAAAAGTATCCTGAGACTTGGCAAGTTTGCAAAACCGCAGGAATAGCCGGTATAAAAATAGGAAGAAGAAACAGGAGATAATTGATAACTTTAATGGATACTCATTACATTTAAACCCGTTTTGAGGAAATTATGCATTGAAATTTGCGCTATGACACATTCAGACCCGGATCATGACACCTGGCTACGCTTCATTTCCGGCGATCCCGATGCGTTTAGCGACCTGTACGACCGGTACGCCGGCGTGCTGTACGCCTTCGGAATGCGTTACAGTACCGACGCCGACCTCGTAAAGGACTGCATTCACGACCTCTTCATCGATTTACACGGCTACCGGCGTAACCTGGCCAGGAATGTCAATGTCAGATTTTACCTGCTCAAATCTCTCCGTAGGAAACTGCATGCAGTGTACCGGAGGTCATCGATGTTGCATTTCGACCGCTGGGATACGGAAGACTCGCTGGCGATCAACACATTTACATTCAGCATCGAACAGGAGCTGATCATGGACGAAAAGGAGCGTGAAATCCTGCGGCACCTGGCAGCGGAGATCAACCGGCTTCCCGACCGCCAGCGGGAAATCCTTTACCTGCGTTTTCACCAGGATCTCGACTACGAGGAAATCGCCGCCATTATGCAGATTTCCGTGCCTACCTGCCGCACATTGATTTACCGGGCCCTTAAACAGCTGCGCGGAAAGCTCGAATTCGGCGCTATCCTGCTTATAATGTGCTGCCAGTAAAATATTTTCTGTTTTTAGTTAAAATAAATCGTCTCAGAAGTCTATATCCTCCGCCTTTTCTTCTCTTATGCATTAAACAAGTGCTACCATGAGAAGAAAAAGAGACAAGCAGCAGCCGGAACCGGACCATCTTACCGACGAGGAAAGAATGGCCGGTGAGCGGGCGAAGCTTCTGTTTACAACCCTCCGTGATGAAAACCTTTCCCCATCGGAAAAAGAAGAACTCTGGAACCAGGTCGGAGAGACCATTTCGCAGAGAAAGCAAAGATCGTTCGGTACCTTCTGGATCGCCGCGGCGGCATCGGTCACATTGCTGCTGCTGGCCGGGGTGGGCTATCTGGTGTTTTACAAAAATACCGCCCGTACGATGCAGGAATTCGCCGCCCGCGGCTCGAACGGGCCGGACGAAACCCAGCTGATCCTGGCCGACAAACGCGTGGTAAGCTTGCGGAAAGACAATTCGAGCGTGGAATACAAGGAGAACGGCGCGCTCATTCAGGTTGACTCTTCATCGACAATAGGCCAGCGGGTGGCCGGGGACCAGCAATTCAATACGTTGATCGTGCCTTACGGCAAGCGATCGGTGCTTACGCTCGCGGACGGTACGCGTATCTGGCTGAACTCCGGCTCCCGGCTGGTATACCCGTCGCATTTCGACGCCCGCCGGCGTGAAGTGTACCTGGAAGGCCAGGCATTCTTCTCTGTGAAACATTCGGATGATGTGCCTTTCCACGTGTATACCCGCGACATGGAGGTGAAAGTGCTCGGAACGGAATTCGACGTAAGTGCCTATGCCGACGATCATTACACCGCTGCCGTGCTCACAACCGGCAGCGTGGAGCTGACCACCCGGGGTCAATCGCTTTTCGGCTCGGAAAAAACGAAGATCACGCCGGGTACCCGCGCAGTCTACGATCAGCAGCAGGCCACATTGCAAACTGGGCAGGTGGACGTGCAGGAATATGTGTCGTGGAAGGACGGCTACCTCGTGCTGAACAGCGCCCCGCTGACCGAGATTTTAAAAAAACTGTCGCGGTATTACCGTGTTGATATTATTCTAAAACAACCGAAACTCGCGGGTGTGCGGTTTGGCGGAACGCTGGACTTGCAGGAAAACATTCGCGATATACTCGAAGCGATCTCGGTGAGTACCGGGCTCAATTACAAACAACAATCTAGCGAAAGGAGGTACGTATTGGAGGAAAGCACTATCAGACCATAAAAAACGGGAAACGCGGCAACGTTTCCCGATCCTTCACACTTGCCGGCAAGCAAGTGATCCTTAAACCATTGTATTAACAAAAGTCGAATCAAATTTATGAAAAAATTTGACCGGAAAGGGTATTTCCCTTTCGGAAAGTTGCACCCATCAAAACTGCTGAGAATCATGAAACTGACAGTTCTGCTGTTATGGGTCGGGATGATGAGCGTGCATGCAACGGGGTATTCTCAGAAAAGCCGGATGGATGTCAAAATCCGGAATGGAAATCTGGCTACGCTGTTCAGGCAGATTCAGGAACAAACCAGTTATCGTATATTTTACAGGGACGACCTTTTTTCGGGTAAGCAGGAGATCAATGTCAACCTGAACCTGAAAAACCAAACCGTGCCGGCCATTCTGGATGCCGCATTGAAAGGGACCGACCTGACGTATAAGGTAATAGGTAAGCAGATCGCGATCTATAAAAAGGAGGAAAACGACGGGGCCGCTCCCGTTCATAACAACAACGCCATGCCGGTAATGCCGGAAGCTGTAATCCGCGAGATCACCGGCACGGTTACGGACGCGAAAGGGAATCCGTTGCCCGGTGCGACGGTGATCGTGAAAGGGACCGATAAAGGAACCTCTGCCGACGCTACGGGAAAATTTACGGTGGAAGCCGAGCAGGGCGATATTTTGGTCGTCTCGTTTATCGGCTATTTGAAAAAAGAACAAACGGTTGGCGCACAGACAACGCTTCATATTCAACTGGAAGAAGATTTGAACGGCCTGGAAGAAATCGTGATCGTGGGCTACGGTTCGCAGCGCAAGGCAACCATCACAGGTTCCATAGCGACCATAACGACCGAAGACCTTAAACAAAGTCCTACGGCCAGTATCACCAACGCATTGGCGGGTCGTCTGCCGGGACTGTTCGCCAACCAGTTCAGCGGAGGCGAACCGGGCGTCGACCGGAGCGATATTTTTATCCGGGGCACAGCCACCTATGGGAACAAGGCGCCGATCGTGATCATCGACGGGCTCGAACGGAGCATGGATTACCTCGCGCCTTCGGAGATCGAAACATTCACGATTTTGAAGGATGCATCGGCCACCGCGCCATATGGCGTTCGGGGCGCAAACGGCGTTATCCTGATAACCACAAGGCGCGGAAAGGTGCAGGACAAGGCGACGGTGAATTTCAAAGCTTCGGTGGGGATCAATAAACCGGTAAAATTCCCTACTTACCTCGGTTCGGCGGATTATGCGATGCTTTATAACGAGGCCAGAAGAAATGACAACCCGGAAGCGGACCCCTCGACACTGAACCTTTTTTCGGACCAGGCCATCGCCGATTTCCGCCGTGCAAAGGGCGATAACTCGGACGGGCTGGGTTATAATTGGAATTATTTCGATTATGCATTCAAGCCCGGTGTGCAGCACGATTACAGTTTATCTATTAGCGGTGGATCGTTGAGGGCCAGGTATTTCGTCCTGGCCAACTATTTCCAGCAGGATGGGAACTACCGGCATACGGATCTGACGGCCAATAACACCCAGGCGATCTTCAAGCGGTACAATTTCCGTTCGAATATCGATATCGACATAACGGACAATTTTTACGCCAAACTGGACCTCGGCGCCCGCATTACCGACAGAAATGCACCCGGTACCACAGCCGCGCGCATTGTGGAACTGGCCAACACGCAGCCTTCGTACCTGCCTATTATAGTAGAGCCGAACGACGACCCGGCCAACAAGGTGTACCAGGCCAATAACCCGCTGGGAATGCTCTATGGCGATCAGATTTACCGTTTCAATATCCTTGGAGAGCTCAGCCGCACCGGTTTTTTGAATGAAAAGAATACTTATCTCAATGGTTCGTTTTCGCTGGGACATAAGCTGAATTTCATTACAAAAGGGCTTTCGATCGAAGGGATGTTCTCTTATGACGCGAGTGATGGCGGCTGGATCGACCGCAAGGTCGGCACCTATTCCGAAGGCTACCGCGAATATCCCGGGTATGCCACATTTGTTCCTGTCGCCGGAAGCGACGTGTACCGCACGCCCGGGCATTACACAGGCGCGTACAAGTCTGGTAATAAATACGATATCGACCAGACGATCGGTAACGGTTATGACAACAAAGACAACGAAAGCCGCGCCTATTTGCAGGCCAAACTCGATTACATGCGGAATTTCGGTTTGCATGACGTGACGGGAATGGTGCTTTTCAACCGGTCAAAGCGGGTGATCAACAATCAGGTGCCGTTCAGTTACCAAGGCATTACAGCACGTGCAACCTATGGCTACGACGACCGTTACCTGCTGGAAGTGAATGCGGCCTACAATGGATCGGAAAACTTCGCTAAGGGCAAACGCTATGGCTTTTTCCCTTCGATCGCGGCCGGCTGGGTGCTTACGAAAGAACGGTTTATGGAAAATACCCGGAACTGGCTCAACAACCTGAAAATCCGCGGTTCGTTCGGGTTGGTAGGGAGCGATAAAATCCCTGACGACAAGCGTTTTATCTACCTGCAATACTTCGGCCGGCGCGACGGAGATTACAATTTCGGGACCGACAATTTCGGTTCGGGGGCGGGCGGTTTCTTGCAGGAAGGCGACCTGGCCAATCCTAACCTGACCTGGGAAAAGGCACGTAAAACCAACATCGGTATCGACGCGACATTCCTGAAACACCTTACATTCACGCTGGACCTCTTCCGAGAACACCGGTACGACATTATCACCAACATGGGCGGTGGTAACAAGCTGGGCTTCCCCGATATCGTTGGTAAAGACGCGCCATTCCTGAACTCGGGTATCGTCAATAACAAGGGTTTCGATTTCGAGATCGGCTGGACGGGCAGTATTGGCAAGCATTTTACGTATTTCGTTCGTCCGAACATGACTTTTGCCCGGAACAAGATCGTTTTCATGAACGAGATTCCCTATGCCTCACCGGGAAGGGCCAATACAGGCAAGCGGATCGACGAGCATTTCGATTACATTTTCGACCATTTCGTAGCCAACCAGGAAGAGGCAAACCTGCTCAACGGGATGAACAACGGCAGCGGGTTTCAGTCGTTCGGTACACTCCGGCCGGGGGATGTCGTTTACAAGGATTTGAATAACGACGGAAGAATCGACGACCTGGGCGACCGCACGGCGGTAGGTAACCCGCGCAACCCGGAGCTGATGTTCGGTTTGCCGGTGGGGGGGCGCTTCAAAAACTTCGATTTCAGCGCATTGTTCCAGGGCGCGGCGCGGTCGTCGGTACAACTGTCGGGCGCGGCTGTCTATGACTTCCCGCTGTTCAGCCAGGACAAATACGGCAAAGTAAAACCGATGCACCTGAAACGCTGGACGCCTGAAACCGCCGCCACCGCTACTTATCCCGCATTGCATTTCGGTGACCATAGTAACAACAAGAACGGCAACAGCAGTTTGTTTTTATATGATTCCAAATACGTGCGCCTGAAAACGGTCGAGATAGGTTACAACCTTCCCAAAACCGCTATCAAAAAAATTGGCATCGATAATTTCCGCATTTACGTGCAAGGCATGAACCTGCTGACCTGGGACGGGCTGGGCGATGTGGATATGGACCCCGAGACCCGCGAGGGTTCGGGCGACTGGTACCCGATCCAGAAAGTAGTGAATTTTGGCGTCGATATTTCATTTTGATTAACCTGATATTTTTATGAATACCGGAAAAATACTTACAAGCCTTGCATTGGGCCTTATCACGCTTTCGGGCTGCCAGCAGGATTTCCTCGACCGCAAACCCGACGACCAGGTGGATGCCGAGCAGGTCTTTACCCGTTACAATAAAACCAACCAGCTCGTTACCGACCTGTATGACAACGCGAAGGGTTCCAACAGCCCGCTGGTTTTCTTTTCACATTTCTCGACGGCGCCTGTTACAGACGAGGCCGAAGGTTCGACAGCCGAGGGAAGCCTTACTAACAAATTCAATACCGGCGACTGGAATCCCAACGCCATGCCCGATCGTAGTAGCCGCGGGCAATACTGGTGGGATTTGTACGCCCGCATTCGGAAAGCGAATGTGATACTGGAAGGAGTACGGAAGTATAACACGCCCGATAATCCGCTGCAAGCCGGCGACCTGGCCAAACGGCTCGGTGAAACCTATTTCATGCGCGCCTACTTCCACTACCTGGCCGCGCGCATGTACGGCGAGGTGGTTTACGTTACCAACACCATCCGGCCTACCGATCCGATGGATTTCAAGCAGGAATCTTTCCATGCCATTGCTGCGAAAATCAGCCAGGATTGCGATTCCGCTTTTGCATTGGTGCCCGGTAGCTGGGGCGGTGCGGATTTTGGCCGTGTAGATAAGGGTGCTTGTCTCGGATTGAAAGCGATGATCGCCTGGATGGCCGCCACGCCGATGTGGAACGGCGGCACATTTCCGAACGATACCAGGCAGTTCGCTTCTGAATACACTTACAATGTCAATCGCTGGGTTAAAGCCAAAGAGGCCGCGAAAGCGGTGATCGATTTCAAAGTGGACGGCCGCCAACGTTACAGCCTGTACCAGGGCCACGACGCAACCGATTTCCGCGACGATGCCGGCGTCGATAACAATAACTCGAAAGTCCCTGCGCGGCTTTGGGATCTTTACCACGACATGCAGGCGTTTCAGAATGAGGCTGTTTTCTTTGTTACCCGCGACAAAGATCATAACTGGCAGGGCGATATTTACCCGCCAAGCTGGGGTGGAAGCTCACGCCAAATGCCGGTCCAGGAGCAGGTGGACGAATATGAATACATCGCGCCGAATGGGTATGGCTATCCAGTTTATGGAACCCGTGCCAAATCGGATGGCTACGACGACGGGAATCCTTATGAAAGTGTGAAGAGGGACCCGCGTTTCTACCGCGACATCGTGTACCACGGAGCTACATTCAAGGGGAAAGTAATCAATACGGCCACCGGTCCCGATAAGATCGGTGCGTCGAATTCATCCACAACCGGATATTTCCTACGTAAAATCCTGCGCGAATCGTGGAACCGCGACAAGAGTTTTGCCATCAGCGGTCCGCCGGTATGGCGTTTGCCGGAGTTCATTTACATTTACGCGGAGGCGGTGAATGAGTCGGCGGGGCCTAACGCCGAGATTTACCAAATGCTGAACGATGTGAGAAAACGCTCATTCATGGCGCCGATCCCGCCTGAAGCGCAGACTAACAAGGCTTTGATGGATGAATATATCAAACGCGAAAGAAGGGTTGAGCTTTTTTATGAGAATAACCGCATATGGACATCGCGCCTGTATCTCGAAGCCAGTTCACAAAAAGAGCTCGCACGGGAGCAGGCCTGGCAATCGGCTGGTTCCACGAACGAGCAACGTTCGCAGGCTTACTGGCCGTATCCGAAAACACAGCGGATGATCAATGGTATGAAGCCGGTAGAGGACCCGAATGGCAAAATTGTGGTGGATGGTAAAAAATACCGGATGCAGCGCTATTTCGTAGAGAACCGCGTGTTCGTAGCTCCGAGACATTACCTCTTCCCGATCATGCAGGACGAGTTACAGCGCACACCGACCTTGAAGCAGAATCCGGGGTGGTAAACGTAGACGGCTAACAATACCTGGCTACAAATGACAACACCTGACTATGAATGACTTCGTCGTCATTTGTAGTCAGGTGTTGTCATTTGTTGTCAAGTGTCGTTTGGCTATTCCTTAATACTTTTAATATAAGCGATCGTCTGCGGGATTTGTTTCAGGTACGACGGGCTTTCGTCTTCAATGAAATAATGCTTGATTCCCACCTTTTTAGCAGCCTTCAATGTCGCCGGGATGTCGATCTGGCCGGTTCCTAATGCTACGTCGTTGGTAGTAGGCGTGCCGCCTGAGAGATCGCCCTTCACACCTTTTTTCAGGTCTTTGAGGTGCATCAGTTTCCATCGGGTGGGGTATTTCAAAAGGAGCTTCGCAGGATCTTGTCCCGGGAAAGCGGTCCAGAGTACATCCATTTCGAAGTTGACGTATTCCGGGTTGGTGTTTTTAACAATATAATCGAACAGCGTGCCGTCCTCGTAAGGCACGAACTCGTAGCCGTGGTTATGGTAGGTAAGCGAAATGCCCGCTTCTTTGAGTTCTTTCCCCGCCTTGTTGAAATCTGCTACTGCCTTTTTTGCCGTTTCGAGGTTGAAATTGCCCTTTTCGTGAGGAATCCAGGCCACCATCACGTATTTGGCGCCAAGGATTTTCGCGTCTTTGATGGTCTGCGCGGTGCTTTCGCTCAGTTTCTTGTAATCGGCGCCGATGGAAACCATCGCGATACCGCGCTTGTCGAGCTGCTTCCGGAGTTCCTCCGTGGTCATCCCCGCGATGGGGCCGCCTTCCATTTCGGTAACACCAAGGGATTTGATGGTGTCCAGCGTAGCCTCGATGCCCTTGCCCCAGCTGCCACGGAATGTATAAGCCTGTAAGCCGATAGGAGCGGTGTACACCGGCTTGCCTTGCGCAAAGAGGTCGCCCGCGCCCGCCAGCAATGCGGTCGCCAGACAACTCAGACCGATTATTTTTTTCATTGTCATTGGGTTTGATTGTTTTAGATAGGTATTGCCAAAAGCGTTTTGGCGTGCCGGTCACCCGGTAAGCCGATCTTATTTTAAAGCAACGGCTGTGAACAATATACTAAAATCCGTCTGCCTTGATCTCCTTTTGACTCAGCTCTCCGTATTTCTTGACTTGCTCCCTGATTTCGGAAGCCTTGCCGATCAGCACAAATTGCAGTTTGTCTTTCGGAAAATAGCCAGCGATGATATCCTTCGCCTGCGCCACTGTCAGGCCATCTACTTTTGCCTGGAATGTATCGATAAAACTTTCGTCGAAATTGTACGTGAACATATCCGTAAGCAACCGTGCCAATGCGCCCGCGGATTCGTAGTCGGGGGGAAAATCGCCTTTCACGTACGCCTTCGCGGACGCGAGGATTTCTTCGTTAATACCCGTCTTATGCAGGCTGTCGAGCACGCTCAGCGCCATGTCGATCGCCGGAACCGTCGTGGAATTTTTGGTAAATGTGCTGATCCCGAATGTCCCGGCGTATTTGTAGCGTGTGAAACGGCTGCCCGCGCCGTAAGTAAGCCCCGAGTTCACACGCAGCGCATCATTCAGCCAGGAAGTAAACCGTCCGCCGAGAATCGTGTTTACGACCAATACAGGCACATAATCCGGTGAATTGTAGTCGATTCCCTTGCCTCCGATCATGAATGTGGTTTCCCGGGCGTCGTCTTTATTGACGAGCAGCACCCGGGCCTTGTCAAATTCCAGGTTGGGCGCCACGCGCTTCACCATGCGCGCAGGAGCGGTTTTCCAGTCGCTGAACAATGCGGTGACTTTCTTTTTCATATCCGCGATTTTGAAATCACCGACAACCGCGATCGCGCCTTTGCCGGTAGTATAGTTGCTTTGGTAAAATGCTTTCACAGCCGCTGCATCGATCTTTTCGACCGTCGACCTGGTACCCGCCGTAGGTGTGGCGTATGGGAAACTGCCGAACAGGAATGCATTGTAGTAGTTGCCGATCACCGAGCGCGGGCTTTCTCTGGCCTGGGCAAGTTCGAGCAGGGTGCGTTGCTTATGTTTGTCAAATTCGGTGACGTTGAAGACCGGGTACATAAGTATTTGTTGGATCAGTTCGAAAAGCTTTTCCTGATCTTTTGCCGCAAACGAAGCGGCAAGGCCCGCGTTATCTTTCGTAGCATATGTGGAAAGGTCCGCACCCACGTAATCGGTCATCTCCTCGATCTGCGCTTTGGTGTATTTCTGCGTGCCGAAAAGCAATGCATCGGCAGTAAGGCTGGCAAGGCCGTAACGCTCGCCGTCGTTGATCGAACCGGCATCGAATACGGCCGAAACGTTGACCAACGGGACCTCGTGCTGCTCCATCAGGTACACCGTCAACCCGTTTTTGAGTTTAAATTTTTCGTAGGGTGGTACTTTGAAGTTATTCTGTGCTTCGGCAGCCAATGTGCAAAAGGCCAGCATCAGCATTAAAACATTTTTCATTCCGATTTGAATTTGAATGGCTGTCATTTCGATTTTTCGGGAAGCAGGAAGCCCACGGTGCGGTTGCGCTCGTTGAAGTATTGGGCGGCAACGCGTTTAATGTCGGCTACGGTTACTTTCTTATAGTTTTCCGGTGCTTCGAACATCTTTTTATAATCACCAAAAAACACGTCGTACGTGCCGAGGCTGTTGGCTTTTCCATTGATGGTTTCGAGCGTATGGTAAAATTCCATCAGCTTCTGATTCTTCACTTTCTGTAATTCGGCGTCGGTCACGCCGTTTTGTATGATCATATCGATTTGTTTTTCAATGGCATTTTCAAGGTCCTGCGCCGAAACGTTGTCGCCGGCCACGCCGAAAACGACGAACAATGTCGGATCGAAGCCATTGTCGAGCCCCGTGGAGACGCTGGATGCAATAGTGGTATCCATCACGAGCGATTTTACCAGCCGCGAGGAATTGCCCGAGCTTAACAGGCTGCTGAACAGGTCCAGGGCGTAGTAATCGGGGTGGGCGGTTTCGGGGACGTGGTATGCGAGGATGATATTCGGCGTGGTGATGTCTTTGTAGGTCGTCACGCGGCGTTCGCCGTTCTGCGGGGGCTCCACGGTACGGATTTTCGGCGGCAGGCCGCGTGCAGGCAGCGGCGCCATGTACTGGTCGGCCAATTTTTTTACTTCATCAAACTTAATATCACCCACCACCACGACGGTCGCATTGTTGGGCGAATAGTAGGTTTTAAAGTAGTTCTCGAGGTCGGATTGCGTCCAGCTTTTAATGTCGGATTCGAAACCGATTACCGGAAACATGTAGGGATGCTCCTGGAATGCCACGGACTGTACCAGCTCGCCGATGAGCCGGTAGTTGCTGTTTTCCAGCCCGGTACTGCGTTCCGAAAGTACTACGCCACGCTCGCTTTCCACCATTTTAGGGTCGATCGTGAGGTGGCCGATGCGGTCGGATTCGAGTTTGAAGATCGTTTCCAATGCATCTTTCTGGAACCAGTCGGTGTAGACGGTCACATTTTCCGTAGTGTAGGCATTGTTGGAGCCCCCATTGGCTTCCATCACGCGGTCGAATTGCTTCGGGCCGTAGTTTTTGGAACCGTTGAACATCATGTGTTCGAAGAAGTGGGACAGGCCGGTAATGCCGTGAACCTCGTTCCGCGAGCCGACCTTCCAGAAGAGGTACATATTGGCGGTAGGGATCGAATGGTCTTCCAGAACGAGGAATTTCATGCCGTTGGCCAGCGTGAAAGTTTTCACGTCCTCCGGCCGGGTTTGCGCATGCGTATCGCCGAGGCCTGCCAACGCGGCCGCAGCGAGTAAAATTTTTCGGAGCTTCATGAAGCAGGGATTGTTAATGAATGTGTAATGATAATGAAAATGCCCGACTGCCCGAAACGGATCAAATGATAAACTTAAATGGATGTCCAGGCGGTACTAGTTACCCTGCGAAACGCTATTTTTGACGCGTTGTTAAACCAATATTCGTACCACCGATGAAAAACTATCTTCTTCCCTTACTGGCGCTCCTGGCACTCAACGGAGTAGCCGGTACGCCGCCCGACCAGCCCGTTAAAAAGCAGCGGTTTAAAGTAATGACCTACAATATCCACCATTGTAACCCGCCGTCGGCCGGCGACAAGATCGACGTGGAAGCCATCGCGAGAGTAATTAATGCCGAAAAGCCTGATTTCGTGGCTTTGCAGGAAGTGGACGTGAATACCGAACGTTCGGGAAAAGGCAAGAACCAGGCGCAGCAGCTGGCACAGCTCACGGGCATGAAATTCTATTTTTCCAAAGCCATCGATCACCAGGGCGGCGACTACGGTGTGGCCGTACTTACAAAATTCCCGATCGTCGATTCGGCACGTTACGCATTGCCGATCCGCCCCGAATTGAAGGAAGAAGACCGTACGATCGCGGCGGTAACCGTAAAATTGCCGGATAGCCGCAAACTGATCTTTGCCAGCACGCATTTGGGCCTGAAAGAGCCGAATCGTCTGTTGCAGGCTGAAACGATTTTGAAGTATTTCGGCAACACGGAACTGCCCATGATCCTGGGCGGCGATTTCAACGCGACCCCCGATAGCCCGGTGATTGCTTATTTCGACAAATATTTCACCCGCTCCTGCTCCGATTGCAAGCCGACCATTCCGGTAGAAGTTCCTGAAAAGACCATCGATTTCATCATGCACAAGCAGGGCTCGCAGCTCAAAAGCGCCAACACGAAAGTGATCGACGAGAAATACGCCTCCGATCACCTGCCGGTAACTGCCGAGTTTACATTAGACTGATATTTTCCTTGACCCAGTTGACCCGCACAATGCGGCTTTGCACGCCGTGCTCCGCGAAGAAATGTTGCCAATGCAACTGCCGCGACGAAAGGTGGTCGGTAGGGGACTTGATTTCGATGAATGCGTACTCATCGTCGTTCCAAACGAGCAGATCGGGGAAGCCGCGGGTGTTTTCACGGAGGTTCAACGCCATTTCGAGCATGATTTTGTGGATCTTTTCGGGGCTAAGGAGCGAAGTAAGGGTTAATACCTTCTCCAATGCGCCCTCGTACCACGGCACGAGCACATTGGTAATGCCGTATTTATCTGTAAAAGTCTGCGTAACAAGCTCGTCGATAATTTCCCGTGAATGTGCGGCGGCGAGTCGTTCTTTTAGCTGGTCCGACCGTCTGAAATAGAAATCGGGCAGGAAGAAGTCCGACGGAATGCGTTGCAACGGATTGTGGATCGTCTGGACATTGGTATCATAAATAATATCCCAGAACAGCAATCCGAACAATGCCCGCCACGGCTCGTTCTCGCTGAAAAACGCATTATAACCCTGCTCCTGGTAGTAAGCGATCGCACCGAATTCCACCTGGAACCGATAGGAAATCGGCACCTCGATGGCCTCGGCGGCTTTCAAAGCCCGGGTCGTCCGTTTGACGATCCGGGCCTTTTTTGTTTTTGATCTTCTCATAAAAATCGAGGCTGAAAAAGCGCTCGTCGGCATTTTGCGGGCTTTCGGCGATTTCCTCGCACAAGGCCAGCGCCTCGTCGATTTCGCCCAGGTTATAAAGCAATCGCACGCGCCGCTCGCGGGCGGGCGCGTCGTTGGTGAGCTGGTAAATGGTCAGCGCCTGTGACAGCATTTTTTTGCGTTCCAGCCAGGCACTTACTTTCAGTATAAATGAATTGAACGATGGCAATGCCTTGTGACTCAGTCCGGTGCCGCTGGCTGTATGCCAGTTCATAAACCAGTCGTAAATCTCCTCCGGCGGCAGGTCGTGCTTGATCACATCGAAAGTCTCTTTCATCAGGGAAACCATCAACGTGTCGTCGGCATCCTTCCGGGTGTCGAACTGGATGGAGAGGTATTGCTCGTCGAACGACTGAAACCGAACGTGTCCCAGGTCGCGGACGACGAATTCGGTCATGTCGGCATAGCGGTTACCGAAAAACAGGAATTTCATCAGCATTACCTCCGCCTCGAATGATACTTTCACCACCGGTTCCATTTGCCCGATCACCCCGCAGAGCACCGCGAAATCATATTCGTACAGCAGCCAACGCACCAGATCCGGTTTTTTGATGCTTTTGGAGGGCATGATCTCCGGTTCGAGCAGCCTCGTAATTTCCAGTAATTCCGGTTTGGTAAAAAGGTCGATCACCTCCGCGAGCCTACTTTCATGCGCTTCGCAGAGCGTTTCGATGAAGTTGCGTTCGAGCAGCTCGGTAAGTACCGCGGGCATATCCCCGATTTCGGAATAGGAAAGACTATTCGTCCGGAAGAACGATTTCCGCCGGTTGCTGAACCGGATGAAAAGGCATTGGGCGTCTTCGGAGAGGGATTCGTAGTTGTCCAGAAATTCGAGTTCGGGCTCGTGCAGGATGTGCGCGTAGCGCTTGCGTACGAAGGCGAGCACGTAATTGAAATAATCCAGATAATACTTGGGGGGGGAGGTCCGTGGGAAACACCTGTTCCTGGGCGAACGGACCGGTCGACTCGGCGGACAAAACGGTTACTTTTTAGTTGATGAAGAAATAAAGTTACCGAAATTAAAAGAAATGAGCGAATGGCTGATGGAATAACCGAATGATTGAATGAGTGAATGGGCCGCGGTGGAACGGTGAATGAGCCGCGGTGGAACCGTGAATGGGTGAGTGGGTGCTTTTTTGGGTTGAAGTTTGGCCCGCAAAAAGCGGGGGACGGGCAGGTGCGGGATAGTTATATTAAAATTTGGTTAAATCCTGATTTTATAGAAAAATGAAAGGTAAAAATTGGATTATAGCTATTATGCGTGCCGCCTTTTCGGAAAAGCATAGTATATAATTAAGAAATTGATTTACATTTGCTACCTATGGAAAACAATTTTACCTGCCCATGACAACATTAGATTCTTATGATTTTTCAGGGAAAAAGGCCCTGGTACGCGTGGATTTCAATGTCCCGCTTAATGAAAAATTTGAGATCACGGACGATACCCGTATCCGTGCGACCATTCCTACAATCAGCAAGATTCTTAATGACGGCGGTTCCGTCATTTTAATGTCACACCTGGGTCGCCCCAAGGACGGTCCTGTCGAAAAATATTCCCTGAAACACCTGGTAAACCCGCTTTCGCTCATCCTGGGCAAAACTGTGAAGTTTGCCGACGATTGCATTGGAGAAAGCGCGAAAGAGCTTGCCGCTGCATTGCAGCCGGGGGAAGTTTTGTTGCTCGAAAACCTGCGTTTTTATAAAGAAGAAGAAAAAGGTAACGAAGCGTTCGCGGAGAAACTGTCGAAACTCGGCGACGTATGGGTGATGGACGCATTCGGTACCGCACACCGCGCGCACGCTTCCACGGCCGTAATCGGTAAGTTTTTTACCGACAAAGTTTGCGGTTATGTGATGCAGGCGGAGCTCGATAATGCGGAGCGGCTGCTCGAACATTCGGAAAGACCTTTCACGGCGATTATGGGCGGTGCCAAAATCTCCGACAAAATCCTGATCATCGAACGCCTGCTCGATAAGGTCGATAACCTGATCATCGGAGGTGGCATGTCCTATACATTTTCCAAGGCACAGGGTGGAAAGATCGGTAAGTCGCTGCTGGAAGCCGACAAGCAGGAGCTGACGCTTGAATTGATTGAAAAAGCAAAAGCGAAGGGTATCAATCTGGTATTGCCGGTGGACACGGTAATCGCCGACAAATTCTCGAACGATGCGGAGCGTAAAGTGGTGGACGCAGGCAATATCCCCGACGAATGGGAGGGCCTCGATATCGGTCCGAAAACTATCGGGATTTTCTCGGATATCATTAAAAAATCAAAAACCGTGCTCTGGAACGGCCCGATGGGCGTATTCGAGTTCCCGAATTTCGCGGTCGGAACCAACGCAATCGCCGAAGCGGTGGTAGCGGTAACCGAAGACAATGACGCATTCTCATTGATCGGCGGCGGTGACTCGGCATCCGCGATCAACAATGCAGGCTACGGCGATCGCGTGAGTTACGTTTCAACCGGCGGGGGGGCATTGCTGGAATATATGGAAGGCAAGGTACTCCCGGGTGTTGCCGCGCTGCAAGCATAAGCATTTCACTTTTTTAGGTTTTATATCAAAAAAGAAATCCATCCCGCACATCACGGGATGGATTTTCTGCATAACAAACCTAACTAATTTATGAACACTGGTCTTGTCAGACCGGAATTCCACTTTTAATTGCCACCTGCGCGTTTCTGCAAATCATCCGAGCCGGTATTGCGCTGGCGTGCTCCCTTCACGTTCTGGTTACCGAAGTTGTAAGTGAAGGTCAGCCTGAACTGCCGGCTGGGCCATTCCGAACGCACCTTGAAATCGATATCCTTGTACACCGCGGTGCCATTGAAGCGGTTGGTCCAGAAAATATCGTTCACATTCAGGCGGATCGTTCCTTTTTTGTTCAGGATATTCTTTTGAAGGCCCGCATTGATCATCCCCATCGGGTGGGCCCGGTACAAGCCGTAGAACTGTCTGCTATTATACCACCCCGAGAGCTCTGCGGACCATCCCTTGCCCAAAGTAAATTGGTTGCTGGCGTACATATTCCACGAAACCTGCTTGATTTCGAGCTGTTGTTCGAGGTAATATGACTTGTAATGGTTGTACACACCGGTAAAGTTCGCCTGCACTTGCCACCATTTCGTGACCGGAATGGGGAACGAGACCGTCAGGCTGATGTTATCCTGGTTGTCGAGGTTATCCGACGTTACGAATGTCTTGTTTTCCGAAGCGATTTGCTGGGGCAGCTCGTCGGCGATCATATCTTTAATGCGGCTGTAAGCCAGCGTGGTATTCAATGCATTTTTGTAAACGTGTACCAACTGGAATGAATGCGTGTATTGCGGTTTCAGATTAGGGTTACCGCGCTGGAATGTGTATGGGTCGAGGTAAAACTCGAAGGGGTTCAGCGACTGGTAATTCGGACGGTCGATCCGGCGGCTGTACGACAGGTTGATCACGTTGTTGGTATCCAGCTGGTTCGACAGGAAAACACTGGGGAACAGGTTAATGTAGTTTCTGTCGCGTTTCTGGTTCAGCGTGATCGAGTTGCCGATCGAGTGCGTATGCTCTGCGCGGAGGCCTACCTGGTACTTGATCTTTTTGGATAATGCGCCGGCATAGTTCACATAGGCCGCATTAACGTTTTCGGTGTATTTGAAACGGTTGGACCGTTTTGGGTCGAGTTGCCAGCTATCGATAAAGGTTTCGAAAATCATATCATTATCCGAAGTTACGTAGCTCGATTTCAAACCGGTTTCGAACTTTCCTTTGCCGATCGGCTGTGTGTAATCCAGCTTTGCCATCGCGATGTTGATGTCCGAAGGCATATCGTTCCGGACGATTTCCGTCGCAGCTTCATCCGGTGTTCCGTTCGAGTTGAAGTAACGCGTATCGAGCTGGCTTTTCTTCTTGCCGCCGTAATGCACATAGTCGAGATCGAATGTCAGCTCCTTTCCTTTGTCGTTGAACTGGTGTTTCAGGTTCAGGTTGGAACTGATGTTGTTCATTTTACCGCCATTGAAAACATTGGTCCGGAACGTCCGCTGAAGGCTCAGGTTCTCATTCAGGATCCGGGTGTTGGTTTGCCCGAAAGGGTTGCTCCAATCGTTGTAGAACCCTGAAACCAGTACGCCCACCGTGGTTTTGTCCGTTGCAAAGTAATCGATTCCCGCGCGCACATTATAGTATTCCGACCGGTTGATCCGCTCCGTTTTCTGGTCGAAGATCGTCACTTTGCCCTCGTACGGAATGCGGCGGTAAATGTCGTTGTTGTTGAATCCTTTGTTATAAAAAGCGCCTGCGCTGATAAAGGAACTCACTTTCCCCGCGCGATGGTTAAGTGTTCCGGTTGCATTGGCACGGCCGTATTTCGCCCACGCGCCGCCGAGGTTGATATTGCCATTCGTGCCGTAGTTCTTGTTGCGCTTCATTTTGATGTTGATGATCCCCGAGTTACCTGCCGCGTCGTATTTGGCCGACGGGTTTGTGATCAGTTCAATTTTTTCAATGTTGTCGCTCGGCGTATTGCGCAGAAGCGTGATTAGTTCCTGTTGGGACAGAAAGGTCTGTTTTCCGTCGATTTGAACAATTACGCCTTCCTTGCCCCGCAATTTCAATTGCTCGTTTTGCTGGTCGACGGTCACGCCGGGGGCACGTTCCAGCACTTCCAATGCAGTTGCGCCGGCCGAAACAATGCTGTTTTCCACATTTACCACCGTCCGGTCGATTTCCTGCTCGATGAACGGCTTTTTAGCCACGACAGTGACTTCGTTCAGCGACTGTGTGTCGGTTTTAAGTGTGACGGTAGGGAGGTTTACGGGAGTGTCTTTTACATCGAAGGGTTCGCTGTATGCTTTCCGGTAGCCTACCATCGACACCAGGGCGAGGTACTTGCCGGCAGCAACCTGATCGAATACATATCTGCCATTTTCGTCCGCGGCAACACCCTTTACAAGTACCGAGTCTTTGGCTTGCAGGAGCAGGATATTCACGAATGGGAACGGCTGCGACTTTTCATCCAGCACCGCGCCGGTGACTTTGGCTTTTCCGGTAAGTGGCTGGGGAGCTTGTGCGTGCACAAATCCACTACCCAGCAGCAGTGCTGCAGTTAGGTTCATCAAGATTTTCATGGCTAATAGTTAAAGTTCAGCGTACCCCGGGGTGAATTTTTCCATCAGGTACACTGCAAAGATAGGTACTTGGTATAACATAGAACCTTCGATTACATAAATGGTTCTTATATTACATAAGTGGTGTGTGTCTATCTTTCGGGTTATAGATACAAAGGGATAAAAGGAAGTTGCATATCGGCTCGAAAAAAGTTTAAACGGTTAAATAGCTGTTTGAACGACAAAATGGCGAAGTTTCAACTTCGTTTTTTGGTTTTCCTTCAATCTCCCTACCTTTGCGTTTTAGATAGCATATATATGACTGAACAAATTCTGATTTTAGATTTTGGTTCACAGTACACCCAGTTAATTGCACGCAGAGTCCGCGAACTGAATGTTTATTGTGAAATCCACCCATACAACAACTTCCCCGAACTCACTCCCAACGTCAAAGGCGTAATTCTCTCAGGAAGCCCCTGTTCGGTAAGGGACGAAGATTCTCCCCGGATCGATCTCAACAAGTTTCGCAAAACAATACCCCTGCTTGGCGTATGCTACGGCGCGCAGCTACTCGCCCAGGAACTGGGCGGTGATGTGAAACCTTCGCAGCACCGGGAATATGGCCGTGCCCGGCTGCAAATCGATGATACCGATTCCTCGTTACTGGCGGGCTTGTCGGAATCGTCACAGGTGTGGATGTCGCACGGGGACACGATCGTACGCGCACCGCAGAACTTCCACGTGATCGCTTCGACGGAATCGGTGAAAGTAGCCGCATTCAAAATCGAGGACGAGCTGACCTACGGTATTCAGTTCCACCCCGAAGTTACGCATACAGCCGAAGGCAAGAAGCTGCTGCATAATTTCGTGGTGAACATCTGTGGTTGCCGCCAGGACTGGACTTCGGAATCGTTTGTGGAGCATACCATCGAACAGCTCCGCCAGAAACTGGGGAACGACAAAGTAGTGATGGCATTGTCGGGTGGTGTGGATTCGACGGTAGCGGCAACATTGATCCATCACGCGATCGGACAAAACCTATATTGCATTTTCGTAGACAACGGCCTGTTGCGGAAAGATGAATTCGAGCAAGTGCTGCATTCTTACCAGGACATGGGCTTGAATATCAAAGGTGTGGACTCCAAATCGCACTTTTACCAGTCGTTGTCGGGCCTGAGCGATCCCGAAGCGAAACGCAAGGCGATCGGAAAGTCGTTTATCGATATTTTCGATCAGGAAGCGCACTTAATCGAGGATGTAAAATGGCTGGGGCAAGGTACGATTTACCCCGACGTAATTGAATCGGTCTCGATAAAAGGCCCTTCGGCAACCATTAAATCACACCATAACGTAGGTGGTTTGCCGGATTTTATGAAACTCAAAGTGGTTGAACCGCTGAACACCTTGTTTAAAGACGAGGTGAGGGCCGTTGGACGTACGCTTGGCATCGACGAAAAGATCTTGGGCCGTCACCCGTTCCCTGGCCCTGGCCTGGCAATCCGCATTCTCGGTGAAATTACGCCCGAAAAGGTTTCGATTTTGCAGGAAGTGGATGCGATCTTTATCGGAGGGCTGCGCAAATGGGATCTTTACAAAGACGTCTGGCAGGCAGGCGCCATGCTTCTTCCCGTACAAAGCGTAGGTGTAATGGGCGACGAGCGTACCTACGAGCGGGTGGTCGCGCTTCGAGCGGTAACATCGGTCGACGGTATGACAGCCGATTGGGCGCATTTGCCATACGACTTCCTCGCGGAAGTTTCCAACGACATTATCAATAAGGTAAAAGGGGTGAACAGGGTCGTTTACGACATATCTTCCAAGCCACCTGCCACCATCGAATGGGAATAGCGAATACGAAAAAAAGCGGACATCAAGTCCGCTTTTTCGTTTATTGTACTATCCGGAGCCGTCAGGATCGCCCGACGCCACGGCTTAATAAGCTCAACACGAAAAGAACGAGGAATACGAAGAAAAGAATTTTAGCAATTCCGGCTGCTCCTGCTGCTATACCGCCGAATCCGAGGATCCCGGCTATGATAGCGATGACGAGAAATATTACGGTCCATCTAAGCATGATTGACAAATATTTAGGTTTTCGATTATTGATTTCTGAACCAATAATTACCAACACCATGCCAGAAGCGCAAATGTGCTGCAAACGCCCTAAACCGTTGCTATCTCCTTAAAATGAGGTTTTTTGTGGAGAATGATGCCCAATTTCAGGCTTCCAGTCCATTCTGCAGCATCGCCTCCCATACATTGATGTGTTTCCCGTCGAGAACTTCGAAGGGCATGTCCCAGTCCATTGTTATCCATTGGCGGTCTGATGAGAAGATGGAGATTTTCTTTGTGAGGGAGCTGATCCAGATTACTTTCTGAACGCCAAAAGTCGAGCAATCTCTGACTTTTTGTTTCAACATATTCAAACTCGTTAGAGAACAGATCGGAGCAATCGGCCCTCACATCTACTTCGATCACTACCTGGGGAGGAACGTTGGCATAATGAATATTGTCTAACGCTATTTTGAGTTGCCCTTTTCGGTAAATGGCAATATCGTTGGCTAGGTTTGTGCCGCGCTCGACGTGAATGCCGGGCTTATTCGTCCCTACCAGGTAATCGTCGGGCCGGAAGAGATCGAGTATTTGTCTTAGAATAGCCGTAATTATAAACCATTGTAGTGTGCTGGTACCCATTATTTCTTCTACCGTTTTGGTGCCCACGAGATAATCGCGGTATCCTTTTGCGGTAAACTGGACGCCCATCAAATTCCTCGTAAATAAGTGCTTTTGGTATTTCGATGGAGCGTTGCATAGTAGTGAGTTTTTTTCAAATTTATAATTTTTCCCCTATAAACCAGACAATTCCGTTAATTTGCGGTTTAATCAAATTACGATCGTTCGAATGAAGTTTAATTTATCCGTGTTGTTGCTGGTTGCGTTTGCGCTCCCGGTTTCGGCACAAAGTGACCGTTGGCAGCAGCGTGCGAAGTATCAGATGGAAATCGATTTTGACGCTGTCAAACACCAGTACAAAGGCACCCAGAAACTTGTCTACACCAACAATTCTCCCGATACCCTTCATAAGGTATTTTACCATTTATACCTGAATGCATTCCAGCCGGGAAGCCAGATGGACGTCCGTTCGCGGTCCATCAGCGACCCCGATTCACGCGTTAAGGACCGTATTTCGAAGCTATCGCCCACGGAAATCGGTTACGAAAAGGTTCTGTCTCTCAAACAAAACGGAAAAGCGCTCAAATACGAAGTCGTGGGTACCGTCCTGGAAGTGACTTTGAACGAAAAGATCCTGCCGAAATCGAACCACACCTTTGAAATGGAATTTGAAGCGCAGGTGCCACTGCAGATTCGCCGTACAGGCCGTAACAATGCCGAGGGCATCGATTACTCGATGGCCCAGTGGTATCCCAAAATGGCAGAGTACGATTACGACGGCTGGCATGCCGATCCGTACATCGGTCGGGAATTCTATGGAATTTGGGGCGACTTCGACGTGAAAATCACAATGGATGCCGCTTATACCATCGCGGGAACCGGCTATTTGCAGAATCCCGATAAAATCGGCCATGGGTATTCCACCAAAAACATTACCCATAAACCCGGCGACCGCCTTACCTGGCATTTTATAGCGCCCGAAGTACACGACTTCATGTGGGCGGCGGACCGCGATTACCAGCACGACATTGTAAGAGTGGATGACAACCTGGATCTGCATTTCTTCTATCAGACTGATACACTGGCCAATGTGTGGAAACAAATGGAGCCGCTGGCGGTGCGTTCGTTCAAGATCATGAACGAGCAGTTCGGACGTTATCCTTATAAGCAATATTCGATCATTCAGGGCGGCGACGGCGGTATGGAATACCCGATGGCGACGCTCATCACCGGCCGGTTAAACCTGCACGCGTTAACCAGCGTAACCGTCCACGAATCGATTCACAGCTGGTTTCAGGGAATTTTGGGGACTAATGAATCCAAATATCCCTGGATGGACGAGGGGTTTACCACTTACGCGCAGAATGTCGTGATGGCGGAGCTCTTCCCCGCAAAAGGCGATCCGCAACGCAATGCTACGACCAGCTACCGCAGTCTGGTGAAGTCGGGCACGGAGGAGCCGCTTACGACCCATGCCGATCACTATAATACCAATAAAGCATACAGCATAGCCAGCTATAATAAGGGCGCCGTTTTTCTGAACCAGCTCAACTATATTATGGGTAAGGAAACATTTCAGCGTGGAATGAAGCGGTATTTCAATGAATGGAAGTTCAAGCATCCGAACCCCACGGATTTGAAACGCATAATGGAAAAGGAATCGGGACTGGAGCTGGACTGGTTCTGGGAGAATTTCGTGGGAACCACAAAAACGATCGATTACAGTATCCGTGAAGTAGCCGCGAATGCGGGTAAAACGGACGTAGTTCTGGAAAGGGTAGGTCAAATGCCGATGCCACTGGACGTGGTGGTGAGCTATAAAGACGGCTCGCAGGAGAATTTTTACATTCCGCTCGAAATCATGCGCGGTGAAAAAGACGAGAAACTATATCCCAAAACCACCCTGATGGCCGACTGGGGCTGGACTTACCCGGAATATTCCTTCACCATCGACCACAGCATTTCCGACATTCAGACGATCGTAATCGACCCGAGTCAGCGCATGGCCGACGTCGATCCCGACAACAATGTATGGCCGACGGTTTCCAAAACCACGCCGCGCTTCAAGGCCGGCAAAGCGAAATAACTACCGTCCGAACCGAAACGAGGCCCCGATGCGCCATCCCATGCCTTTGAAATGAGAGCCATGGAATTGCGCGACGGCCTCCAACCGGACGATCCGCACGATATTATCGATCCCGTAAACCGCTTCCGTATAATTCCGGATCGTTGGGACGCGCAGGTAATGCAGCTGTAATGTTTCGGAAATACCTGTCACCCGCAACGCCTGTACGCGCGTGAGCAGGAAATGCTGCATGGTCCAGGTCAGGTGCGTCTGGAAAAACCATTTCGATGTGCTGTAACGGTAATAGGGTAGCATGCGGAACTGGTCTGGCGGGTACACGTACTGAAAAAAGAACTCATTGCCCATAAAATGCCGGTAGTCGGGGAAATACAGTTTTTTGGTACTCAAAAAACCACCGCCATTAACCAGGTATTCCAGATTACTGCGGGGGCCGAGGCTTAAATCCTGGCGGATCGTGCCTTGCAGCAGGGAATAATCCACATCTCCGAGAAAGCCCAGCCCGCTTTTATAATTAATGCTAAAAGAAGGCCCTTTGCTCCGGAGGTACCGCTTTTCGCCATTTCTGATGAGATATCTCCTCCACGGGCGCAATGTTGCGGTGGCATCGAATATCCATGCATTGTGGTCCCTGAAACCGGTGTTTTCCAACTCGCGGTTAACCGGCCTGTTGGGCGTGAACCCGAACTGGCTCCAGAAAATGATCGGCCGGGCGCTTTCCTGATTGAAAAGCTCCTTGCGGTGCTCGAAATCGAGGCTTGCGTTCAGGCTAAGGACGTCGCCGATATTGCGGAGCGTGTACTGGATGCGGCCATATTGTTTCTGGTATAATTTCATCAGGCTGCGGTCGAAAAAACGTGCCGCCACACTGTTGGGCAACGGCAGAATGGGCTCGTGGTTGTTGATTTGCGATGCCATTTCGCCACCGGAAAGGGACAGGTTCCACCGGTTATCGCCGATATTGGTTTCCAGGTTACCATAAAGCCTCTTTCGCCCGAAAGAATAGCGTACGAGCGGGCGCACGCTCAGGTACGACGACTTAGCCCATTTTTTTTGCCACTCGGTGATAATGTTGATGGCATTGCCCTCAACCGAATTGTAACTGACCGACAGCAGCGGGCTTTTAAAATAGAAACTGTTGCGATTGCCTAATGTGTAGGTATTGCCCGTAAGGATATGAATGGGCTTGAAATGCGTGGAATCCGGCTTGGTCTTGACCCGGATCGAGTCCTTCACGACTTTAATGCTATCCTGCGACACGTAGCTCGAAACCTCCGACCTGGTCAGTGGAATAGGCCGGAGGGCCTGCCAGTAAGTTGTATCGCGCTTATTGGCCATCGAATCGATCACAATGGAATCCTGGCGTACGAGCCGGTCGTTGCCAAGTTGCTCCTCTCGCTCTTTTTTCTGCTGCTTTTCGTATTGTCTGGTCAGTTTTCTGAAATTTTTAGTAGAAAACTCCTTCTGTGCCCGGATCAGGTTTTCGAGATTCTTACCGTCTTTGGTTTTGGGTACATCCTCTTTCTTGTGATCGGCGATTATAATATCCTCCCGTAAGCCGGGGTCTACATCGAGTTTTTGATAGGTCAGTGACACGAGGTAACGAAATTCACCGGCAAACCCGAGGTAACTTCCATTCAATTTGAATTGCTGGTTAACCGGAATCCATACGCCTTGTACGGGACTGAAAATCTGCTTGGCGGAAATATTCAAACCGCTGGTGGTGGTTTGCAGGTCGTAGCTGTGAATCGCCCAGCGATCTTCGAGTATAAACAAACTTCCCCTGAAAACCCCTTCGCCGTAGGCTTTGGGGATTACCTTTATTTTATTGACGATTTCGCCTCTTTCTTCGAAATAACCTTCGTATTCGAATTTGTAATAGGCAAACGACTTGGGCGAAAGGGGTGAAATCGTGCCGGCGATTTCGGGACTGTACAAACTGGCCAGAACATATTCGTTCGGAGAGGGGATGCTGTTGTCCAGGCTGTTGCGGGTGGATATGATGCGCTGGCTGTAATTGTTGGGCCGCCGGTACCTGATTTCCGCCACGCTCTCGTTGAGAATGGCTTTTCCTTGCTGCACCCCTTCTTTTTTCAACCGTTTTTGAAGCAGAAAGGGAATTTTGGTAGCTACACCGGTGCTGCGGGAATACACCTTTGCCGTGTAGCCGCGCACCTGCAACTGGTGAAAACGCGCTTTGGCGATCGCCCGCCGCATAATGCTGTAAGCAGGATCTTCCTTCGACTTGCCGATGGTCGCCTCTTGCAAGCTCAGCGCCTGCTCTTCCATTATCACGTTCAGCACGATGAAGTCGTTACCGACAGTGATGCTTTTGGAAATGCTTTTGAAACCCAGGTATTGGAAAATGATCTCGTAGCTCCCGGGAGCCAGGCTGAACTCGTATTCGCCTTCCCCGTTGGCCATCGTACCGTTGCTGGTGCCCTTCACCGCGACGCCCGCATAGGGAAGGGCCTCGCCATTTTTCGTGGTAACGCGTCCCCTGATCCCGCCCGCCTGGGTGAGCTTCTGTACCGTCAGAAAAAGCAGCAGTAAAGCCAGAAAACGCATATAGCCGGAATAAGGTGCTGACAGCGGCGGTTGTGGAAGAAAATATTTTGCAACAAATTATCGCAATTAGCACAAAATACATGACATTCCGGAGGCGCGCCTCTGACTTTACTTATAGAACCGTACCAGCGACGGGCCGAAAAACAAAAAAAGTGACATGCCGGAGTTCCGAAATGCCACTTTTAATAAATGATTATTGTTTATTCGCACGCACCGTCGATCGTGCAGTTGGCACCGTCGGCCAGGCTCACGAGCGGTTTGGGATTGGCTTTTTCCCATTCGGAAAATGATTGCTGCAACGCACCCAGAAATGTTTCGGTGTGCTGTGCTCCCGAAACCGCATATTTGCGGTCAAGGACAAAGAAGGGAACACCCCGTGCGCCTACCTGCTGGGCCTCGTAAATATCGCGGCGCACCTCCTCACTGAAACGCGTTCCTTCCAGAACTGCCCTCAACTCAGCGGCATTAATGCCGATTGCTACGCCCAGCTCAACCAGGGTGTCATGGTCGGCCGTATTCTTGCCGTCCGTAAAATAGGCTTTAAACAATTGCTCTTCCGCCGCGTCGCCGAGCCCCTTGGTTTTCGCAAACTGTAAAAACCGGTGTGCGTCGAAGGAATTGGCAAGCACCGCTTTATCCATATTATATTCAAGGCCCACTTCGGCAGCTATATTCGTCACATGGTCATTGACTTGCTGCGCATATTCCGGCGTCCAGCCTTTTGTTTCGGCCAGGTAGTCGTTAATGCTGCGGCCCGGCTCGGTTTTCATCTGAGGGTTCAGCTGGAAGCTCTTCCATTCCACCTGAATCCGGTCGCGCTGAGGGAATTCCGCCAGCGCACTTTCAAAGCGCCTTTTGCCGATGTAGCAAAAAGGGCACATTACATCACTCCATATTTCGACTTTCATAGTATCGTTGGTCTGTAATTGTATTAATGGGAGGGGGGCATTTGTTGTCAGGTGTTGTCATTTTTAGTCAGGTGTAGTCATTTGTTGTCAGGTTTAGTCTTTTGTTGTCAGGTTTTCATGTGTTGCCACATTTCTAACTCACCTGACCATTCCTGACTACACTTGACCACCCTTGACTATTCCTGACCATCTCTGACCACACTTGACTATTCCTCACCACTCCCGACTTTCAACCTCCCGCTATTAAAAAGCTCAGATGGAAATAAAAAGTTCTTCATGCGCCCGGCGCACCTTCTTTGCATTCACATAAGGGTCTTTTTCCGCGTCGCGGTAGCCCAACGCCAGGATTACCACGCTCCGAAGCCCTTTCTCGCGAAGGCCGAGAATTTCGTCCAGTTTCGCGGCATCGAAACCTTCCATCGGCGTAGCATCCACCTCTTCGGTAGCCGCCGCCACCAGTCCGTGGCCCAACGCAATGTACGCCTGCCGCACCGACCAATCGAAGTTCACGTCTTCGCCGCGGCTAAGGATACCGCCGTTAATGCTGCTGTGGAAGCCTGCCAGCGATTCGAGGCTTACATTGCGCGTAGAAGCGACGAGTTTGAGATAATCCTCCACATGCTGTGCCGTCAGCTTTTCCCACGCCGCGAAAATCAGCAAATGCGAAGCATCGGGGATCTGCGCCTGCCGGGGTGCCGCTTCCTGGTAGATCCTGTCCTTCAATATTTTATCCTCCACGATCACGATATTGTAGGGCTGCAAACCCACCGAAGAGGGCGCCAGTTTGATGGCTTCGAGGATATTGTCCAGCTTTTCCCGGGGAATGGCCTGGCCGTTCATTCTTTTGGTGGCGTAACGCCAGTTCAATTTTTCTATTAACTCGCTCATTTTTATCTAAGTTTGATGTGCCGTTGATTAATCGGTATACAAACTTAGATAAATTTACTATACATTTGTAAGTAGTATACAAAAGGATAGTGAAAAACAGGCTATGGAAAAAACAAGAGAATCTCAACCGCACACCTGGGGCGAATGCACCAAAAGCATCCTGCCCGTGCGCGACGCATTGGAAGTACTCAGCGGCAAATGGAAGCTGCCCATCATCATATCCCTCATGTTCGGCAACAAGCGCTTCTCGCAAATCGCGAAAGAAGTGCCCGGCATTACCGATAAAATGCTCTCGAAGGAACTGCGGGAGCTGGAAAGCAACGACCTCGTGAAACGGACGGTTTATGATTCCATTCCGGTGATAGTGGAGTATTCGTTAACGGAATACGGGCATTCGCTGGAAATTGTGATCAAGACGTTACGGGATTGGGGCGTAGCGCACCGGAAGCGGATGATGAGTTCTGTGGAATAGTCCCTCTTACAGACCCTATTTACCTTAGTCGGCTCCGCAGGAAATTTTTGACAGGCAATTCAAAACCCCGATACGTTAAATACGACAGGCCGTAGGTGGAAACGATAAATGTAACGAGTGTTCCGCCATTGATCGGGTTAAATAATCCGTATAAAACAAAGAGGGTATGAAATATTATCTGCAAAGGGAAGTGAAGCAGATAGGAGGCGTACGTCATATCTCCTATTATCGCCCACGATTTTCCGCGGTTAGGCAAACGAAATTGAAGCCACGCGAGAAAATATACGGTCGCGGGCAATATGCTGATACAGGCCAGGAAAATTTTCAAATGGCCGGACCGAATAAATGTCGACGGATAAAAGGCAATGCCGGCCAGGCAAAGAGCGAAAGCAGGGAGCCGGTTCTTGCTAAAATCTGCTCCTGAAATCCCGCATTGATGTTTAAACAACCAATGTAATAAGCCGCCCACGAAAAAGCAGAGAATACCGGCGCCCAAGTGTATCCCGCCGATAGCGAGCCCGAGCAGGCTCATAATGACTAAGAATTTCGGACGCGAAGGTATAAACCGGCAAAAAAGAAAGAAGATCGCGTACAAGAGCACTTCCACCGATACCGACCAGACAGGCCCGTTAAATGAGTGCCCGTCCTGCAAACCCCAGAAGGACATGAAGCCCAATTGGAGTATGAAATGCTTCAAGTCGTTATACTTATAGACAAAAAACGACCCAAAAAGCCGGTGATGGCCGAATTGAAGCCCGCAAGTAAGCAATAGCGTAAGCAAATGTAGTGGGTACAACCGCGAGAATCTGTTTGATGCGAACGTTTTCAACGACACGGAGCGACGGGCGATATCATCCGAATACATAAAGAAGAAAACAAAGCCAGACAGGATAAAAAATAGATAAACCGCCAATTCTCCATATTCGTACAATGGTTTCAGAATGACGTATCCCGGTTGTACAGCTCTGTCGAAGTCGGGCCGGCGCTCCGTGTTGTCGAAAAAGAAATGTTGGTAATGCCAGATAAGGATGGCGAAGGATGCAGCTCCTCTTAATATATCGAGAAAGTAAAATCGGTGAATCGGATTATGGGCGATCGTGGTGTTCATATTGCCCAAATTAATTGCGCCCGGATGGGCTATTGAATTCGCATGATCGACAGGCTGGTTATAAATGTGCAAGTGGTAAAACTCAGCGATTAATTGCCCGAAACGCCAGCATGGGAGCGAACGTTAATTCTGCGAAATGGTCATGGAAGTTTACTGCCATGTCTGATAATTGAACTCCGCCCGTTGCTCATCGGATTTCAACTACTATTGGCCGATTGGTTATAATGTGCGTGAATACCGCCGCGGTTTTCACATCAAGACCTCACATTTAAACACTCTGTCGATAGGATGATGAAACTGTTTCTAATTGCTACGCTGCTATGTTGCTGTACTAAGGCATTCAGTAAGTCAATCGTAGGAAGCCACCTTGAATGGCAGGCGATTTCCATTGAACAAGGGGAATATAAAGTTACTTTGAGGCTTTATCTCGACGAAACCAGTGGCGAATTGGATCAGCAGAAGCAATATGTGTACTTAATTCAAAATGATGAACATTGGAAGAGGGAGGGTGTTTGGAAGTATTTTGGCCTGTTTTACCTCAATCTAAAATCCTCTGGGAAAATTGAGCAGGCCCCATTGCCGTGCAGAGGTGTTGGGCAGAGGGATGTTTTCCTAAATATTTATGAAAGCGTCATAAAAGTGCCAGAACTGGCACAACTTCCCTCGATCAATGGCTTTGTAGTTGCCTGGCGTTCGCAAATTGGGCAGCGGGATGGTGGAGACAAAAATTTTGTTAATTCATCACTGGCCTATGAATGGGTAACTGTGACAATTCCTCCAATAACAGAAGCGGGTACCAGTATTCGTAATTGGAGCCCGGTAATCGATCATATCAATACATTCGCCATCTGCAAAGGTGAGTTAGTGACAATCCCATTGCCGGCGAGCGACCACGATGGGGACAATCTGAAATATAACCTGTCGAAGCCATACGGAATTCATAACATGCGTTTTGGCTTACTCACTGATAGCATATATGTTTCCGGTTTTGTTTGGGCATCGGGCTACACTGACCAGCACCAAATGCACGGAAATCCCGCCCTTACCATCAATGAAAACACCGGCGAAATCACAGTCAAGCCCAGTGAGGAAGGCCAATACTTTATCGGCATTTCCGTGGACGAATATCGAAATGGTCAAAAGATCGGTTCGGTCAGTTTTTATTACACACTCACGGTCGTGGATTGCAACGAGCAGCAGGTTTGGGATAAGGAAATTTATAAAGACACCACATCTGTCCGGCTCGTAACTATCTGCGAGGGCTCACAAGCAACATTAACCTCCAAACAAACCTTCCCCGGCCCGCAGCCGGAATTTCAATGGACTAAAAACGGTAAAACCATCTGGGGAGCCAATGCACAAAGCATTACCATTTCGGAAGAAGGCGAATATCAGCTTTTAGTAAAGAAAATAAACGGCTGCCCCAATTCATTCGAATCAGAAACCGTCAATGTAAGTATCATATCTTCCAGCGCGGAAATGGATAGCATTCCGCCCATTTGTGATACTACGCTGCCAATCGCATTAAATGCGACGCCGCCGGGCGGGACATTTACGGGTACTGGCGTAACCGGCAGCATGTTCGACCCGGCAATTGCCGGTGAAGGGACGCATGAAATACAATATGCAATACAGGGCTCGGAAGCTTGCCCGACTGCCGTTGCCAGGAGAAAAGTGTTTATAAGTCTGGCGCCGGAGCTTGATTTGGAAGATATTCTGTATACGTCACGGGATAAGCCCATTCACATTGGTGTCAAAGATTCACTCGATGTAGCTTACCGGTGGACGCCCCCAATGTACCTGAATAGCGACGCTTATGCGGACCCTCTATCGACGCCTTCCGCCGGTATTACCTACACAGTCACAGCCACGAATGCGTACGGTTGCACGACGAGCCGTGAGGTTAAAATCAAAATTGTCGAGAGCATTTTTATTCCGGATGCATTCACGCCGAACGGTGATGGTGTTAATGAAACGTGGGAGTTAAAGGGCATTGAGGCATACCCTAATTGCCATGTGACGATTTATAACCGATGGGGTGAGGTGATATTCCATTCAATGGGTTACCAAAATGCATTTGACGGAACGGTGGGGGGCGCATTGCAAATGTCTGGTGTGTATGCGTACAAGATCCGGCTCACTGAAAATAGCCCCGACTTGACGGGCTCGCTGACAATAATCCGTTAGCGTTTCAACCCAAAAAAAGAAAAGCAACCCTCACAGATTGCTTTTCCATATCATTCCAGCAGGAAATTATCCCAGCTGATTAATGCAGTTCAAATCTTCGAACGCCACTTTCAGACGAGCGATCATGCTCTCTTCGCCTTTGCGCAGCCATACGCGCGGGTCATAGTATTTTTTGTTCGGAGAATCCGGGCCTTCGGGGTTGCCGAGCTGGGCTTGGAGGTAACCTTCTTTGGCTTTGTAATAGTTGAGAACACCTTCCCAGGTAGCCCATTGCATGTCGGTGTCGATGTTCATCTTGATCGCACCGTATTCAATTGCTTCGCGGATTTCTTCGCGGGATGAGCCCGATCCTCCGTGGAATACGAAGTTAACAGGCAGGTCGCCGGTGCCGAATTTCTCTTTAATGTAGTTTTGCGAGTTGCGAAGGATTTTCGGCTCAAGTTTCACATTACCCGGCTTGTACACACCGTGAACATTACCGAATGCAGCCGCAATGGTGAAGTTAGGGGAGATTTTCGAAAGCTCTTCGTAAGCGAATGCCACTTCCTCAGGCTGGGTGTAGAGTTTCGAGCTGTCAACATCCGAGTTATCAACGCCATCTTCTTCGCCACCGGTTACGCCGAGCTCGATCTCGAGTGTCATGCCGATTTTAGCCATGCGCTCGAAATATTTAGCGCAGATTTCGATGTTTTCGTGCAGAGGCTCTTCCGAAAGGTCGAGCATGTGCGAACTGTACAAAGGCTTGCCGTGTTGGTCGAAATAACGCTCGCCGGCTTCCAGCAGGCCGTCGATCCACGGGAGGAGTTTTTTCGCGCAGTGGTCGGTATGAAGGATCACCGGAACTTCGTATAATGCCGCCATTTGGTGCACGTGCATCGCACCCGAGATACCGCCCGCGATCGCCGCTTGCTGGTTGGCATTAGAAAGGCTTTTTCCTGCGTAAAATATAGCTCCGCCATTTGAAAACTGTACAATAACAGGGCTGTTAACCGCTTTGGCTGTTTCCAGGACCGCATTCACCGAATTGGTTCCTACCACGTTCACTGCCGGAAGGGCGTAGTTGTTTTCGTTGGCGTGGCGGAAAATTTCACTGACTCCATCGCCGGTTACAACACCGGGTGCAAAGCGTTTTGTCGTTTCGCTCATAGTAATAAAGGATATTTTTTCAAGAATTAATTTTACAATTCAAGTGTCGGCCCTGAATTGTACGGCAATCCCTGCAAGTTAGCTATTTTAGGCAAAATGGCCGAGTTATGTATGGTTTATTATGCGTTGGAACGAAGATTAATGCATCGGTGACCGTTTTGGCACAATCTGTGGTATCTTTGAAAATCATTACAAATACGGGGCCTCGGTCCCGCATGTTTTAAGAAGAACCTTCATTAATGAATTCCAAACTGATCCGGACGGTTTTCCTGGCACTCGCATTCGGTTTTCTCGTGCTGTGGGTGCTCGAATTCCGGCGCGCCGGGCTTTTCGAAAGCTACTGGCTTTTATTGTTGTGCGTAATCTGTTTCTTGCTGTTCCAGTTCAGCCGTCTCAAAGCGGCAGCGGCTGCCAAAGAGGCGGGAGAACCCAAGTCGGCAGAGCAGAAACCGAAACCTGGTAAAAAACCGAAGAAATGAACCTGATATTCCTGGTTACCACGATCGTATTCTTCATGCTGGCAGGCTACTACGGCGCCGTGCGGTCGGTGTTGCTCGATGTGTGGATCGACCGGTATTCGCTCAGGCACGAGAAAAGCGAGCAGGTGGAGCAAACGCTCTACTGGCGCCGGATTCTCCGCATGATCCGCCTGCTGGCCGTCGCATTGGGCTGTTTTATGGGGGTAATTACCATATTCCCGTTGTTTGAGCTGAACACCGGCACGCAAAACTGGCTGCTGATTATCGCATTGTTCGCGGTACTGGCGGTTTTGTGGATGGCCTGCTATTCGGGCTGGGTTAAAATCGGTCGCAGTTTCCCTAAGGTGCTTGACCTGAAAGCTTTCCCCGTACGCTTCGGCGAATGGCTCATGACGCCGCTTTATTGGGTGATCGAGCCGTTTGTCAGGGAAAACATATTATCGCCTTCGCTACGGGACGACATTATCTCCGCCGACGATCCCGATTTCGACGACCATAGCATTGAAGAAAAAATGTTTATCAATGCATTGGATTTCAAAGATTTGCGCATTCGTGACTGTATGATTCCCCGGACGGAAATCTCGGCGGTGAATGTGAACGCGAGTATCGAGGATTTGCGGACGGCGTTCCTTACGAGCGGCCACTCCAAAATTATCGTGCATAAAGAGTCAGTAGACGAGGTGCTGGGCTACTGCCACGCTTTGTCCTTATTCAAAAAGCCAAAAGAGATCAGCAGCATTATCACACCTATCCTGATCGTGCCCGAGGCCATGCCCGCGCGCGACCTGATGCTGCGGTTCCTTGAAGAACGCCGCAGCATTGCATTGGTGGTGGATGAATTCGGCGGGACGTCGGGCCTGGTGAGCGTGGAAGATGTGGTAGAGCAGATTTTCGGGGAAATCCAGGATGAATACGACACGACCGAGGACTGGACGGAGCGCCAGCTCGACGAACACACTTACATGCTCAGTGCGCGCCATGAGCTGGATTATCTGAATGAAAAATATGGTTGGGAGCTTCCGGAAGGCGATTATGACACCATTGCGGGTATGCTGATCCATTTCTACGGCGATTTGCCGGATGAAAACGAGGTGGTGGAAATACCGCCGTACTCTTTCCAGGTTGTTTCAGTACAAGACACGCGGATCGAATTGGTCAAGCTGACAATTGAAGATCGAAGATCCGAACGAAACGGCCACAATTAATCCCTCAAACACCGAGCCTAAGATTACCCCTATGACCAGATTCGCGCGTATTTTAATTTTAACATTATTCTTTCCAATCCTTGCGTTTGCTCAGCAGGCAAAACTTAAATCCGAAATCGAAACCATTGGCAAGCAGGCTCAGGGCATTGTGGGAGTGGGTGTGATGGATTTGAAAACAAAGGAAACGCTGCTGATTAACCAGGATCACAAGTTTCCGATGCAGAGCACATTCAAGTTCCCGCTGGCAATGGCGGTGCTGGACCTGGTGGATGAGGGGAAATTCGAACTCGACCAGAAAGTCCACGTTATGCAATCCCGGCTGGAAAAGAACACGCACAGTCCCATGCGCGACAAGCACACAGGCAGGGATTTCGATATTACCATTGGCGGGCTGATTGCTTACGCCGTTTCGCAAAGCGACAATAATGCCTGCGATATTCTGTTCGGGCTGGCTGGTGGTACCCGAAAAGTGAACGATTATGTCCACTCGCTGGGCGTGAAGGACATTGAGATCGCGGCCACGGAAAAGGAAATGGCCCGGAGCTGGGATGTACAATATACCAATTATGCCCGCCCTACGGCATACCTGCAATTGCTGCAAATCGCCTATGAGCGCAAAACGCTGTCGAAAACGAGCCACGATTTTCTTTGGAAAACATTGGTAGAAGGCCCCACAGGTTTGAAAAGAATCAAAGGACTGCTGCCCAAAGGAACCGAAGTGGCGCATAAAACGGGTACTTCGGGAACGAACGACAAAGGCGTAACGGCCGCGACGAACGATGTGGGCATTATGAAGTTACCCAACGGAAAGGCGATAGCATTAGCGGTGTTCGTTTCGGACGCATCCGCGAACGCCGATACCCGCGAGCTGGTAATCGCCAGGATCGCGAAGGTTGTTTGGGATTACTACGGCGGTAAATAACGAAGCATATCATAGAGAACCAGTGCGGATTACAGTCGATAAAATAGGGAAGAAGTTTATCAAAGAGTGGATTGTCAGGAATGCCAGCTTCGAGCTTGCGGCAGGCGGGAAATACGTATTCGTAGGACCGAACGGAAGCGGCAAGTCGACATTGCTGCAATTGCTGACGGGCATGATCCCCGTTTCCGAGGGCAAAATCACTTATAATGATCGTAACGGTAGGGAAATCGAGATCGACCATTGGTACAGGCACATCGTTATCGCAGCGCCCTACCTCGAACTGATCGAAGAATTTACGTTACGCGAGCAGATCGAGTTTCATAGCAAGTTCAAGCCATTCAAAAACGGCATTTCAGCCAGGGATTTCGAGGATTTTATACAGCTTCCGCATGCGAGCGGGAAAATCATCCGTCATTTTTCGTCGGGCATGAAACAGCGGGTGAAACTGGGGCTCGCATTCCTTTCGGATGTGCCGGTGGTTTTTCTGGATGAGCCGACAACCAACCTGGATGTGCAAGGCATCAAATGGTACCTGGACCACGTACTGGCGAATACGGAGAATCAGCTTGTTTTGCTTGGTTCGAATGTGCGGCAGGAATACGAGTTTTGTGAAAATATCATCTCGGTTTCTGCGTTCAAATAGAAAATCCTGCCGCGTAGACTATGCAGAAAACTCTACGGCTTCTCTTTATATCGTTTCTGATCATCGTCCGCGCGGCCGGTCATTCCGGGGCTGCTCCAGCCTATTTTATCGAAAACAAAGGCCAATGGGGCAAGGACGTTCTTTTTCGGGCGGCTATTCCCCGAGGTTTTCTGTTTTTGAAGGAAAATTCGCTGCTTTATGTGCTCTATGACGGTGCGAAGGTTTCGGCCTTGCATGCGCAGGGGTATGGCCACTTGCCTGCCACGCGCCTGGATATGAGTGCGCCTGGTATACGTGCGCATGGAGTGGAAGTGAAGTTCCTGAATGTATCCGTGAATGTCAGTTACCGGAAGGTCAAGGAAAGTAAAACGCTGTTCAATTATTTTCTGGGTAACGATTCCGGCAAATGGGCAGCCGGTGCCAGGGGGTATGAAGAGGTTGTTTATGAGGACATTTATCCGGATATCGACCTGCGCATTTACCTGAACCAGGCGAAATTGAAGTACGAATTTATTGTCGGGCCCGGAGCAGATGCTTCAAAGATCAGTTTTCAATACAAAGGTGCGGATAAAGTTGCGCTGAATGAAGCAGGACAGATCGTTGTCAAAACGTCGGTAGGGGATTTCAGGGAGGCACAGCCCTATTCGTTTCAGCAACAGGCTGATGCCCGAATCACGGAGGTGCCTTCGGCATTCCGCCTTTCGGGCGATAATACCGCCCATTTCGAGCTGCCGGGCGGCTATAACAAGTCGCTTCCGCTCACTATCGATCCCGAACTCGTATTTTCCACTTATTCGGGCTCGGCAGCCGACAACTGGGGGCATACTGCAACTTACGATGATGAAGGTAACCTTTATTCCGGCGGCACCGTCTTCGGGACGGACTTCCCTGCGACCACGGGTGCTTTCCAGGTGAAATTTGAAGGGCTGGTGGATGTTTCGTTAATGAAGTTCAATCCCGACGGTTCCGACCTGCTCTACGCGACTTTTCTCGGCGGCGACCAAACCGACGTACCTGCAAGCCTGATCGTCAATAACAGGAAAGAGCTGCTCGTTCTGGGGACTACTTCCTCGAAGGATTTTCCTGTTGGGGCCAATGCGTTTCAGCGGGTATTCGGCGGCGGGGTAAATATTGAACCTATTTCCGGCCTCAGGCTCGCCAACGGCGGCGATCTCTTTGTTTCCAAACTCAATGCGGCCGGTAACCAGCTCACGGGCTCGACGTTTGTCGGAGGGAATGGTAACGACGGCGTCAGCATCACCGATAATGTCACCATCCGCAATTATGGCGACAGTTTCAGGGGAGAAATAGGCGTCGACGGGAATGACCAGGTTTATGTGGTTTCATCGACTAATTCAGCCAATTTTCCTTTGAAAAACCCTGCACAAGCCAGGCTGGCGGGAGGGCAGGACGGCGTGGTCGTGAAACTTTCCGCCGGGCTGGACCAATTGTTGTGGGCAACCTACCTGGGCGGCGACAAATGGGATGCGGCTTATTCATTGAAATTGGCCGTCGATGGCGAGGTATACGTCGCGGGAATTTCGCAGAGTGGTAATATGCAGGTGAAACCCGGAGCCTATCAGTCAGCATTGAAAGGCCTCGAAGACGGTTTTGTGGCCCGTTTTGCGAATGACAGGCTGTCCGCGCTAACTTATCTTGGAACCGATAAGGAGGATGGGGCTTACCTGCTGGATCTGGACCAGGCTGGCCAGGTATACGTTTATGGGCTCACGATGGGTAGCTATCCGGTAAGTAAGGGAGTATATCAGAATGCTAAAAGCGGGCAATTCGTGCATGCATTGAATGCCGCATTAACCCAAAGCCTGTTCTCGACGGTAATCGGGTCCGGGCGCGGAACGCCGGATATTTCGCCGACAGCATTCCTGGTGAGCGAATGCGGTAACATTTACCTCGCCGGTTGGGGCGGAAATGTGAACAGCGGCACTGCCAATAATCCGGCCAGCACTACCACCGGCCTTCCGGTGACCGACGACGCCATTCAGACCGCCACCAACGGCAGCAATTTTTATATAGCCATCCTCGAACAAGGGGCGAAATCGCTCTTGTATGCGACATTTTTCGGAAGTCTGTCGCGGGACACGCGGCTGCAAGGCGACCATGTGGACGGAGGGACGAGCCGGTTCGACAAAAACGGGATGATTTACCATGCTACCTGCGCCTGCGGAGGCAGCCATTTCCCGACAACCCCGCAGGCGTGGTCGGAGACCAACAATAGCGACAATTGCAACAATGCCGCATTCAAGATCGATATCGATCGCCTGAAAGCAGATTTTGACGTGTATGCGGGCCAAACCAAGGATGTTCTGAAAGGTTGCGCGCCCCTCGAACTGACATTTGTGAATACCAGTGACGGGGGAGTCGATTATATCTGGGAGGTGAACGGAGCGACGATTTCGCGGGATAAGGGGCAATCGGAATACACATTTACGAAACCAGGGGAATACACTGTGAAGCTTACCGCCTATAACCGGCTGAGCTGTAAACGAATGGACTTTGCGGAAAAGAAAATAGTGGTGGAAACACTGGCGACAAAAGTCACCGGCGATACTACTGTTTGTGAGAATACCGCCGTGAAGCTGAGCGCCAGTGGCGGTACCCAATACAAATGGTCGCCGGCTGCGGGCCTTGATAATGCCGGTATACCCGGCCCGGTGGCGACGGTGAAAGAAACGGTCGAGTATTCGGTCGAAATCAGTAACGCGGCAGGCTGTAAAGTAACGGAGCGCGTAAAAATAAATGTCGAGAAAAAGACGGATTTCGTGGGATTGCCGGATACGGAAGTGTGCCAGGGGGCTACCGTAACGCTTACCGTTTCGGGCAATGCGCCACAATATAAATGGCATGCAACGACAGGGCTCGAAGAAACAATCGGGAAAACGGTAACCGTTAAACCGACGCAAACGACGACTTACCTCATTGAAGGTCTGTACGAAGACGGATGCCGGCCGATTCGTGAAATCACCGTGAAGGTTGATCAGTCGTACGCGCCCGATTTCGAGATGGTACGGTCCGGCGGGGCCTGCAACGAGCCGTTTTTCTATTCATTTACCAGTAAAAATGGCAAAGCGCACAGCTATGAGTGGAATATGGGCACAGGGAGCCCTGTAACAGACCCGGAAGTAAAGAACTACATCTACGAGGTTCCCGGGGAATACACGGTTACGCTGACTGCCTACAATGCGACCGGTTGCTCACTCACGACCTCCCGAAAAATCAATGCGGAACCCGCATTTACATTAAGCAACGTGATCACGCCCAACGGCGACGGTAAAAACGACTTCTTCATCGTTCCGGTGGCATCGTCCACATTGGAAATTTTCAACCGATGGGGGAAATCCATTTTCAAATCGGCCGACTACAAAAACGATTGGGGCAAGGGCATTGCCAATGGCACCTATCTTTACGTAGTGGACACGCCCCAGGGCAATCACTGCAAAGGCTGGGTGGAGGTGCTCGAATAGCGGGCTTTGATTGCATCGGGGGGAGGTGTTAGATTTATATAGATTATCGCTTAGCAGTATGGAACGTATCATTTTGGAAGTAAATGATGAACTCGCGAAAGCCTGGCGTAATGCGCCTCCGCAGTTTTGTGAAAAACCTGAAAAGGATTTGGAGAAACAGATCACAAAGAGCATACGCCAAGCCGAGCGTGAGAAACTTTTTAGGCTTATTGAGGAAGTTCAGAAGGATGCCAGGAAGAAAGGATTAACACAGAGGAACTGCGATATTAAATTCAAAAGACTTTTTGATACACTTTTAAACGAGCAATCATATGAAAAAACTATCGGCTTTACTGCTGCTTATCTTCACCGTCTCCTTTGCGAGGGCCCAAAGCCATTTTGGCAAGCAAATCGATGATTCAAAGGCGATTGAAGCGAAGGAACTTCCCGCGAAAATGGGAGATAAAAGTGAAATACTGGCCAAGGTGACCGGGACAGTCGAGTCGGTTTGTCAGGTTAAAGGCTGCTGGATGAAGGTTAACCTCGATAACGGCGAAACGATGCGGGTGATGTTCAGGGATTATGCGTTTTTTGTTCCGAAAGACATTGCCGGCAAAACAGTGGTTTTTGAAGGAGAGGCCAAAAAAACAACGGTGCCGGTGGAACATTTGAAGCATTATGCGCAGGACGCCGGCAAAACCAAAGAGGAAATTGACAAAATCACCGAACCGAAAAACGAACTGACGTTCATTGCCAATGGTGTAATCGTGAAATAATCTCTTCGAAAACGGGAGAAATGGGCAAACGGGCACTTTTGTAGCGATACATCGGTGTCTGTTTTCATTTTATGCTTTCCAGATTTATCTCAAATGTGTGGCTATGCCTGTTGCTGAGCATTCAGGTGTTTGCCCAAAGTAGCCAGTACGTTTGGTGGAACCCGCAATCCGCCGCATTTCCCGTTATTGAAGGACAGGCCTGGTCAAAGGAGCTTAAAAACCCTTACGACAGATTGCCGGCACGTGCGGAAAAGCAGGTGCGTGATGTAGTCTGGAATTTAGCGACACAGTCGGCCGGGCTTATGATCAGGTTCAGGGTCAATTCGCCCGAAATCAAGGTCCGATACGCGGTGGGTGGCAAGCACGCGCTCCCGCATATGCCCGCGACGGGCGTGAGCGGTGTCGATTTGTACGCAGTCGGCAACGACGGGCAATGGCTATGGTGCGCCGGCAAATATACTTTCGGCGATACCATTACGTACGATTTCAGAAATCTGGCACCGAACGATAACTACCACAAGCATGGGAGGGAGTACCGGCTATTCCTGCCTCTTTATAACAGTGTAAAATGGCTGGAAATCGGTACCCCGGCAGGTATGGAATTTACGCCATTACCTGTTCGCCCCGATAAACCGGTCGTCGTTTACGGCACATCTATCGCGCAGGGTGCCTGCGCATCGCGTCCGGGTATGGCCTGGACGTCGATATTAAGCCGGAAAATGGATCGGCCGCTCATTAATCTCGGTTTTTCGGGAAATGGCAGGCTGGAAACGGAAGTCGTTGACCTGGTAGGAGAAATCGATGCGAAAGTTTATGTCCTCGACTGCCTCCCTAACCTGACGATCCGGCCCGATTCGAAACTCGGGCTGACGACCGACGAAATCAAAAGGCGCGTTGTGAACACTGTAACTGCATTGCGCCGGAAACGTCCCGATGTGCCAATCGTGCTGGCCGAACACGCCGGATACACCGACGAGGCCATTAATCCGCAAAGCAAGCACTTTTATGTGGAGGTTAACGACGTGCTGAAAGATGCTTTCGCTGTGTTGAAATCGCAGGGCTTACAGAGTATTTACTTAATACCCAAAGAAGATTTCGGGCAAACCTACGAATCGACCGTCGATGGAACGCACCCGACAGACCTTGGCATGCTGCAATATGCCGAGGGGTACGAAAAGCATTTGAGGCGAATTCTACATGAGCAGGCCGGCGAATTTTCAACAACCCGGCCGATAATTCAAATGCGCGAGTTGCACAATTATGATTGGGAGAAACGACATTTCGAAGTGCTGGAATTGAACCGCAAGTCGTCGCCCGGGACGGTAGTGATCGGCAATTCGATCACACATTTCTGGGGCGGCTTGCCGAAAGGGCCCAGGGCAGTAGGGGAGTCGTCGTGGAGTAGTACTTTTGGTAAAAACGCCGTGAATATGGGTTACGGTTGGGATCGTATCGAAAATGTGCTCTGGCGCATTTATCATGGCGAGCTGGATGGTTTCAAACCGAAACAGATCTTTGTCAATATCGGTACGAATAACCTGGGTTTGAATACGGACGAAGAAATCTTAGCCGGATGGAAGTTGCTGATCGACGCGATTAAATATCGGCAGCCGCAGGCGCAGCTCGTCATGATGGGCATTTACCCGCGCCGTCAGCAGGAAGAGCGCGTGGCTGCCCTGAACGAAAAGCTTTTGCAAATCACCGGAGAAGCTGACGTGATGTTTGCAGATCCGGGAAAAATATTCCTGAAATCCGACGGTAAGATCGACGAGTCGTTATTCTCCGATGGTTTGCATCCGAACGATAAAGGGTACAGTCTGTTAGGTAATGCGATCAAGCCATTGGTAAAATAGGCATCAAAGCACAATTCCTATCCCGAACAGGATCACAAAAAGCAATGTGGAAAGCGCCATTTGTTTCAGGTAAGGATCGAGTTCGCTGGCTTTGGTGAGGCGGGAGATCGCCAGTCCGTTTTTTACAAAAAGCGGGAAGCTCAGAAAGAAAATAAGGCTCGTGTAGCTTGAAAAATGCTGCGCCGTGTAAACCGTTACGCAAATCATGCCCACTAGCAGAATACACCAGTGATACACGATCGCCTTTTCGCGGCCTATGCGAACGGGGATCGAATTCTTGCCTGTCGCCCGGTCGGACTCGATGTCGCGGATGTTGTTGATATTCAGTACGCCAACGGCAAACAGTCCGCAACTGGTCGCCGGCAGCAGCAGGCCCCAGTTCCAAACGTGCGTATGCAAAAAGTTACTGCCGAGCACGCCCACCCAGCCGAAAAAGATCAGCACCGAAAGATCCCCCAAGCCAACGTAGCCATAAGGGCGTTTGCCGGCGGTGTACGTAATGGCCGCTATAATGCAGGCAATGCCGATGCCCAGAAACACCCAAAATGTATTCGCGGGCGCATCTTTCAATGCGACAGTCAGCAGGGTAATGCCTGAAATCAACGCCAATACCGAGAAAATAACGATTGCCCTAAGCATTTTTGCAGCCGTAATGTGCCCCGAATGCACAGCGCGGCGCGGTCCTTCCCGCAGCTCTGTATCTTTTCCGTTTACAGCGTCGCCATAGTCGTTCGCGAAGTTGGAAAGCACTTGCAGAAGAATTGTCGTCAATACGCTCAAACCTGCCACAGGCCAGCTGAACTGCCCCGCAGCCGCCGCCAGAAAGCAGCCCATTAAAATACAGGATAATGCAAGGGGTAATGTGCGGGGACGGGCGGCTTCAATCCAGGGGTTCATTTTTGGTATTGTTAATTCGGGGAATGCTAAGCGGCCGTTTTTTGCTCGGCCCAGTTAATAATTTTTTCGGCAATCTCGAGGCCTTCCCGCGAAACAGCGGCAACGAGGTTTCCATCGTAGCTCATAGCCAGATGGAGTGCGTCGTAAGCTGCAACGAACAAGGAAAGCACCTTTTTATCAATTAATGACAACTCTTCTTTATACCAATCCACACTTTTCCTCCCCTTTTTCTTTTGACCGAAAACGGCATCCAATGCGACCAGTACTCCTGAATAAGCAGTATGGCCGGCTATTTTTACATACTTTCTGTCTTTGTACAAACTATCCTCCTTAATAGCTTTTTCACGGAGGATTTCCTTTGCATTGGATAAATAGCGGCGGGCTTCGTTAATGTCTTTCATAGTTGCGTATAGTTGGTGTTTATAAAATTGCCGGAGATCGCCTCCCCGGGACGCGTCCTCCGGCGGTAAAAGCTTAAATTCCTACCGCCTGGGTAAACTCGGCGTCGGTAGGCAATACTTTCGAGGCAAAGAAATGGGTCAGTTCGCCTTTCTCGTTGACAACGTACTTGCAGAAGTTCCAGGTAGGAACTTTGTCGTTCCACCCATTCAGGTCTTTGGTGCTAAGCCATTTGTAGATTGGTGCCTGGTCGTCGCCGAGGACGGAGACTTTTTCAAACATAGGGAAAGTAACGCCGTAGGTCGCCGAGCAGAACGTGGCGATCTCCTCGCTGGTACCCGGCTCCTGACCGCCGAAGTTGTTGGCTGGAAAGCCCAGTACCACCACTTTGTCGCCATGCTCTTTGTAAAATTTCTCCCAGTCCGCGTACTGTTTGGTATAACCGCATTTGGAGGCGACATTCAGAATCACGACTTTCTTGCCTTTGTATTGGCTCAAATCCACAGTTTTACCGCCTACCAATGATTTTACCTTGAAATCGTAAAGCGTCTGTTTCGCAGCAGGAGCATTTTCCGGACGGCTCGCTATTTCCGATTTGTCGGCGAAAAGCCCGGTGATCAGTGAAGTAATCATAATGAAAAGTGTCTTGATAAAGCTCATCGTAGTTCTGGTTATGGTTAGTACATATATGAATAAAACGGTTGGCACATATTTGAGTTGTCGTTACCTTATCCAAAACGCACCGATCAGCAGATTTTGGTAACTATAATCCTACATTCGCTCGGGAACATCTATGCCCAATAACCCTAAAGCCTTGCGAATCGTTTCCGCAACGGCGCCCGATAATGCGACCCGCAACTTCACAGCCTCGGGATCAGGATCGGAGAAGATCGAAACCTCGGCGTAGAACTGGTTATAAACTTTGGCGAGGTCGAATGCATATTGCGAAATAAGCGACGGAGCGAACTCGTTGGCAGCCGCGGCAACCTTCAAAGGATATTGCGACAACGCGAATACCAGCTCGCGCTCTGCCTGGTGCATGGCGTAGCCGTCTCCGGGAATTTGTGCCGGTATGCCGGCCTGTTCGGCCTTACGCATGATCGAGCGGATACGTGCGTAGGTGTACTGGATAAATGGTCCTGTATGTCCCTGAAAATCAATTGATTCTTCCGGGTTGAAGAGCATCCGCTTTTTCGGGTCGACTTTGAGCAGAAAGTATTTCAACGCACCCAATGCAAGCTGGTTGTAAAGCTGTCTGGCTTCTTCGCTGTTGAAGTCGTCGATCTTGCCCAGTTCCTGAGTGCGGTCGGAAGCGGTTTGTACCATTTGTGCCACGAGGTCGTCGGCGTCGACAACGGTGCCTTCCCGGGATTTCATTTTGCCCGACGGCAGGTCCACCATTCCATAGCTGATGTGATAGCAGCCGTCCGCATAGGTCCGTCCCAGGCGTTTCAGGATCGCAAACAGGACTTTAAAATGATAATCCTGTTCGTTCCCCACCACCCACAGGTAACGGTCGTTGCCGAAATCGCTGTTTTTCAACTCGGTCGTGCCGAGATCCTGGGTAATGTATACGGATGTGCCGTCTCCACGGAGCACCAGTTTTTCGTCAAGTCCGTCTTCGGCGAGGTCTATCCATACCGAATTGTCCTGTTTTTTAAAGAATACCCCGTTTTGAAGTCCTTCCTCTATAATATCCTTGCCGAGCAGGTAGGTGTCTGATTCGTAATAAGTCTTGTCGAAGCCCACGCCGATCTTTTTGTAGGTCTCCGCGAAGCCATCGTACACCCAGTTGTTCATTTTCTGCCAAAGCGCGACTGTTTCGGGGTCGTTGTTTTCCCAAAGCACGAGCAATTTTTGCGCTTCCAGCATCCACGGCGCCTTTTTGGCCGCTTCTTCCTCGCTCAGGCCTTCTTCGACCAGCGCCTTGATCTGCTTTTTGTATTCAATGTCAAACAATACGTAATACTTGCCCGCCAGGTGATCGCCCTTGATCCCGCTCGACTCGGGCGTTTCGCCGTTGCCAAGTTCGCGGTAGGCCAGCATGGATTTGCAAATATGGATACCGCGGTCGTTGACAAGGCATGTTTTCACGACGTCATACCCGCTTGCTTTGAGGATCTTCGAAAGGGAGTCGCCGAGGAAGTTATTGCGCAAATGACCGAGGTGCAGCGGCTTGTTGGTATTAGGCGACGAAAATTCGACCATAACCGACTTGCCGTTCGACGGCAGTGTGCCGAATGTTTCATCCGCAGCGATCTTGCCAAAAAGGTCGAGCCAGGTGCTGTCTTTCAGGCTGATATTCAGGAAGCCCTGAACGACATTGAAGCCCGAGACGACGGTAGAAGCCGCGACCAGCTCGTCGCCGATCACCTGGCCGATCTCCGCCGGCGCTTTGCGCGCAGCCTTGGTTAATGGAAAAGTAACGAATGTGTAAAATCCCTCAAATTCTTTCTTGGTTGGTTGCAGGATGATCTCCTGGTTGTCCAGCTGGAAATGTTTCTGGATTGCTTTTTGAATATCCTCCTTGAGTATCGCTTCAATTGTCATGAAAAATCGGGTAATCCGGAAATGGCCTCTCCCTTTTAGAGATACATTCCCGCAAGTTTTTATTTAAGTGAAATTATTTCTAATATTAATAGCAATGTAAGCCTTGCAACATGCAAAATTAGGCTAATTATTGATGTGAGTTACACCCCAGCAGGAAGAAGTTATGCATAACCGTTCTGTAAAATATTCCGGGTTGAAAATAATGCTGCTAATGGTGTGGGCCCCGCTCTGGGGCGCCTTTGCCCAGTTGCAGCAATCCGACCGGCTCGAAATCCCGACGAGTTCTTCTTCTTCCGAAGAATTCGAGGTTTTCAGTTTGGGTGAGCGGGGCATTTTATCGGTAATCAGGGGCAGCGAATTTTCCAATCGCAACGAGCAATGGGAGTTCGTCAAATACGATACGACGCTGAAAGCGCTCTGGCGGACGTCCTACAAGCTGGATTTTCGTTACATCCCCGTGATGGCCTACAAAGCCGAGCAAAGCGGCTACTGGCTGTTTGCGGAGCCCGATACCGACAAATTCCTTTTCCTCCAACTGAATTTCCAGGACGGCTCCATCGATACCTATAAAGGGAACCTGCTGTCGGGCGTCGATGTGCAGCATTTCAAGGTCATAGGAAGCAAGGCACTGGTTTCGGGCTATTACCGCTCCCGGCCGATCGTGATCGTGCATTCCTTTTTCGACCACACTACCCGCGTGCTCCCCGGTCTTTTTGAAAAAAACACCGAACTGAATAATGTGGACATCAACGAAATCGACGGATATATTAATGTGATCACTTATGCTTACCGAAAGAAAAATTGTGTTTTCGAAATAAAGACCTATAACTACGACGGTAAGCTGCTCAAAAAGACCACGCTAAGCGATCCGCGTTACAGCTTTATTTCGGGGCAGATCGTGCCGCTGAATGCCGACGATTCTTATTTGATCGGCAATTATTCGGTAGGCTGTACCCAGTATTCGCAGGGCCTTTATGTGACCCACATATCTGACGATACACCCGAAGAGCCGCAGTTTATCGAATTTTCGGATTTGCAGAATTTTTTCAACTACATGAAACCTAAGCGGCGCGCACGCGTGCTGGAAAAGATCGGAAAACGGAAAAGCCTTGGCAAGGAGAACCGGTTCAGATACAGGCTACTGGTACATCAGTTGATCCAGACCGAAAAGGAAATCGTGCTTGTAGCCGAGGTGTATTATCCGAATCAGCGTTCCACGAGCCCGATTATCTCCGGTGGAATGTCGCGCCCGTACGTGGCACGGGCGCTCGAAGGCTACCGTTACACGCACGCTATCGTTTGCGGGTTCGACCGGAGCGGGAAGTTCATGTGGGACAATACGATCACGATCAAGGATCTGACGAGCTTCGACTTGCAGGAAATGGTGCAAGTGACGCCGGTTGACGACTATTTTGTACTGGCATATCCGCAGGAAGGGGAAATCCATACCGAAGTGATCAGCAGGAACAAAGTGGTTGTCGAGACCGAGAAATTTAAAATTAATCCGAAATCGGAGAAAGAGAAGGTGTTGAACAACGAAGACGGTTACCTTTCTCCCTGGTATGGGCAATATTTTCTCGCTTACGGCATGCAGCGCATAGGTACATCGGCTATCGGCCAGGGGCGGGAGGTGTTTTATGTGAACAAACTTACCTATAAGACCGACGAAATCGGAAAAGTAGAAGTAAAAGAAGAAGCCTCACGGCCGCGCCAGCAGCCGTAGCCCGAGGGCTAGTCGACGAGCCAGATATGGTCGGCGTCGAAGCCCTGTTCCTTCCATTCCACCTGCACGCGCTGCGTTTCCAGTGTGCTTACCTCCATTCCTACATAATTGGGGTCGATAGGCAGTTCGCGGTTATAGCGGCGGTCGATAAGGACGAGTAACTCCACAGCTTTCGGGCGGCCGAATGCCGTCATGGCATCGAGCGCGGCACGCACCATACGCCCGCTGGCCAGCACGTCGTCGATCAGGATTACTTTCTTCCCTTCGATGAGGAAAGGCACGTTGGTTTTATTCGGAACCAGGGGGGACTCCCGGCGGCGGAAATCGTCACGATAAAACGTAGCGTCCAGATGGCCCAGCAAGATGTTCCGGCCGGTCTTTTCACGAAGCTCCTTTGCAATGCGTTCCGCAAAGTGAATTCCTCTGGGTTGCAGGCCCAGGACAACCGAGTTTGAAAAATCCTGGTGATTCTCAATCAGTTGCTGGCAAAGCCGGCTGATCATTATTTCCAGAAGGGGACTGCTAAGTACTAATCGTTTTTGGGGTATCATGAAATTTCCCTGAATTTTAGCCTAAATTAAAGTGCTCTTAGACGAATTTAAAACTTTTATTCGATGAAATATCTGATTGCCGGACTGGGAAATATCGGTCCGGAGTATGCTTTTACCCGACACAATGCAGGTTTTATGGTGCTCGACCGCCTTGCCGCCCAGCACGACTTTAAATTCTCCTTCGAAAAACTGGCATTCGTGGCCGAATGGAAGTATAAAGGCAGGCACATTTATTTTATAAAACCTACTACATATATGAACCTGAGCGGAAAAGCGGTCCGGTATTATATGGATCAGTTCAAAGTGCAGGCCGAAAATACGTTAGTCGTTGTGGATGAGCTGCAATTACCGTTCGGAGCGTTGCGGATCAAGCCGAAGGGGAGCCATGGAGGCCATAACGGTTTAAAGAATATTGAGGAATTATTGGGCACCACAGAATACCCCAGATTGCGTTTCGGGATCGGAAATAATTTTCCCCGCGGCAGGCAAGTAGATTATGTGTTAAAACCTTTTTCCAATGAGGAAATGACGGAGCTGCCCATTATTTTGGACAAAGCAGGTGATATGGTCGTATCGTTTTGTACTTTGGGGATACAGTCGACAATGAACAATTATAACCAATGATTGTACTTTTTTAAGAAAATATAAATATTTCAAGAACTGTATTTATTTGGTTTTTGTCGTAAATATTAAAATTAAATAAAAGTCATTCGTTGAGAATTAATATAAAATAAGTTTAAAAGTGCGGCTTTTAGGATAAAATTCCAAATAAAATTTTGAAATCTGATTTTTTTTGTAATTTGTAATTTCAAAACTAATTCAGACATTTGTATTGTTATAAGGCGAAAGAAGAATTGAATAAATCCATGACGCCGATCAAAAACCCGCTATCTTTGCCATACGGCAGGTTTTTGGCGGATAATCCGGTAAAATAAGACAAGCCGGAACATAAAAATGAATAATTTAGTCAGGATTTCGTCACATCTGGAGAATAATTGACAGCCTATATTGATTAAGTTCTCCGAATTTTGTAAAGAAGAAAAATTGAAGTATTATTGATAGGAATCTTTCTTTACAGGTGAATGAAACGATCGCGACAGCTGATACGTTTACAAGGAAAAAGAGATACAGCTCAAAAAGCTAAAAGATATATAAGATAAGAAAAGGTTAAGGGTTTAGGAATAGTCAGTATAAAGCCATCTCCATGAGGTGGCTTTATCTTTTTACCGGCTCTGCCCAAACTTCGACTCTTCTGTTCGACCTTTTCGTTGCTTCCGTCTGGTTCATCGACCTGGGTTGCGCCGACCCGTAGCCGGACCCTTCAATGCGGTCGGCGATAATGCCTTTCCCGATCAGGTAAGATTTCACCGTTTCTACACGCTTATTGGAAAGTTCGAGGTTCTTCTCGAAGCTGCCGGTATTGTCGGTGTGGCCTTTCAGCACGATTCTCAGGTCCTGCCGTTTCTGGAAATAGGAAACGATCGAGTCGAGATCGGCCAGGGCACTGTCTTCGAGGACTTCCGTTCCCTGGCTGAAATACAGCGTCGAGAGCGGCGCCGAATGCGTTTCGGGGGCCATATTCATCAGTGCCTTGATTTCTTCAAAGCGGCTGTTGGTCCGGATTACGACGTTCCTTGGCTGAAAACCATCGGCCTGGGCTGTGATGCGGTAAGTTTCGTGAGGCGGGAGCTCCACTGTGTACATGCCGTCGACGGTTTTGGTATGCGCCACGAGCGAATCGTTGGCCGATTTGCGAACATGAACTTCCGCGTTGCTGACGGGTTTCAGGCTGCGACCATCGTAAACTCTGCCTGTAACCAGCGCCAGGTTCCTGTTGCGGGCAAGTTCCGGCTTTTCTTCCACTGGTTTCTCTTCCTCTCTGGGCTCTTCTTTCTTCGCTACCGGCTCCTTGAAGTTCTTGCTGATGGTCTGATAGCTCCGGCGGACAAACACGGGCGTCATCACACGGTCATAAAGGCGGATCAACGCGATAGTACCCGCGCTGGATTCGTTACCGGCGATGAGGTCGTCCTGGAACATGTTCAGTACCTGGTCGGCGTCGAGCTTGGCCTTCGGTGCCCGGATCTTTAAATTCTACCTTCGAGAGGCCATTGATATACATTTTGATGGTTTTCGTCTCATGGTCACGCGAGTACACATAGTGCACGTACTGGTTCGCACGTACGGGCGCTTTCTCGCTCACGGCAAAATCGTAGAAGTTGAGCTTGCCATTATAAATGTAGGTCCCGTAGTCGCTCTTACGGTTTTTGAAATCGAGCACCCGTTTCCAGCTGTCGAGCTCATTGAGTTTGAAATAGATCTCCACGGTGAAAGACTTGTTCAGAAAGCCTTTCGTATCGGCGTTATTGAATTGCAGCCCGCTGTTTTTCTCGAAAACATAAATTGAACGCGAAAGGTAATCGGAGCCGGGGATTTGTTCTTTAATGATCTGTCCCGGCTGGCCGAGCGGCTTCAAAGCCGGTCCGCCGGTTTCGATCGGGTTCAGGCCGTTGTTAAAATCGTAGGTCCACTGGTTCTGGGCATGCAACGCGGGGGCGCAAAGCCATGCGAGCAGCATCACCCCCAGCGCATTTTTTTTGTTAATCATACCCAAAAATATAAAAAGTGGGGGCGGAAGCCGAAGTACAACTCGTAATTTTGGATCGTTATTATTCCTGCGCGTGAAAAACATCGGTATTGGCATTCTCTTTTCCATTCTCTGGTCGTCGGCGTCCGTCGCGACGAAGTTCGGCGTGCAGTCGGCGGCGCCTTTGATATTGGCAAACGTCCGGTTTTTTATTGCCGGTATATTGCTGCTAACATTTTCGTACCTGTTTGCCAAAGATCAAAGCTATCGCCTACCCACAAAAAAGGAATGGCGGCACTTGGCCCTATTCGGCTTTCTGAATACAACGCTATACCTGGGCCTGTATGTGTATGCGATGAAATATACAGCTGCCGGAATCGGCAGTCTGGCGGTTTCCACAAACCCTTTGATTATCGTGCTCCTGTCGTCGTGGTGGCTGAACAGGAAACCGAAAGCGGAGGAATGGGCAGGGATATTCCTGGGAATGGGCGGTGTGGCGGTGGCAACGTATCCCCTGCTGGCCGACAGTTACACCACAATCGGTGGCATAACACTGCTATTGATCAGTATGATAGCCGTTTCGGGGGCGAGCGTCTATTATGCAACTGTAAAATGGGAGTTGCCCAACCTGTTGATCAACGGCTGGCAGGTGTTCCTGGGAGGGGTGTTTCTCCTACCCGCCACATTGGTGCTGGCCGATTTCAGTACCAGTAAATGGGACCCTGTTTTCTGGGGCTCGGTGTTATGGCTGAGCCTGGCGGTGTCGATTGCCGGGTTGATATGCTGGTTTTACTTACTACGCATCGATACCGTGAAAGCTTCGCTCTGGCTTTTCCTCTGCCCGCTATTCGGATTTTTCTTCGCCTGGTGGCTGATGGGCGAGCCGGTCACCATTTATACCGTTTTTGGTACGCTGCTGGTGGTTGCCGGGCTCTATGCCGGGCAACGTACGAAATTCACGGGAGAGAAAACCGCCTAATCTACCAGGATTTCTCCTTTGAGGTATAGTTTTGCCTGGCCGCCGATAAACACACGGCCACCGTCCAGTTCGCATTTCAGGAAGCCGCCGCGGCGCGACAGTTGCCTGGCAGTCAGTCGGTTTTTGCCTAGCCTGGAAGCCCAGTAGGGGATCAGTGTCGTGTGTGCTGACCCGGTTACTGGATCTTCGTCGATGCCGGATTGCGGCGCGAAAAAGCGCGAAACGAAATCTACCTCGTCGCCCGCCGCCGTCACGATAACGCCCCTCGCAGGAATAGTGGAAAGGATAATAATGTCGAAATCCAGGTTTTTGACCACTTCCTCCGATTCCACCACTACCAGGTAGTCGGTTTTACCTTTGTAAACTTCAATCAGCGTCGTATTTTTAATGCTTTCCACCAGTCCGGGAGGCGGAACGGCAATGTGATATTGGTCCACCGGAAAATTCAAAGTAAGCCAATCCTCCTTGCACTCGACGGTCAGGATACCGCTCCTCGATTCGAAATCAATCGACTGGCCTTCATAATTCTGGATGTTGAAAATCACATAGGCGGCAGCGAGCGTGGCATGGCCGCAAAGCTCGACTTCCACAGTAGGCGTGAACCACCGGATATGAAAGCCTTTTTCCGTCGGGACGTAGAACGCGGTTTCGGCCAGGTTGTTTTCGGCGGCGATGGCGAGCATAGTTTCCTCGGCCAGCCATTGTTCCAACGGCACTACCGCGGCAGGGTTTCCACCAAACAACTTGTCAGTAAAAGCATCGATTTGGTATATGGGAAGTTTCATGAAGTCAAATGGGCTTGATAACGGCAAGGTATTAAAAATATCGGCTTTGGGAAGGGTTTTTTGCTAATTTTTAATATAATTTATTGGAAATGGATAAGAAATCAAAATGGCTGTTTCTGATGCCATCACCGTTTCCGGTTCTTCATGCGGAGATACACCCCGTTTGTCCAGCCGAAGCCTTCCTGGATCTCGTATTCACCGCCACCGGCGATCAGATTGGTATCGGAAACGTTGTATTTTTCAAGCATCTTACCCGAATGCCTGAATTCTTTCTCGATTAACCCCAGCCATTCATCGCTCAGTTCATTGGCCGTGCGGTGAAAGTTGTAGTTCCGCAACCCTTTGTAAACGATCCACTGGAGCGGTGCCCAGCCATTGGGCGCATCCCATTGCTGGCCGGTACGAACCATGGTCGTCAGTAACCCTCCCGACTTTAAAAAATTGAGCCGGATATAGGCACGCACATAATGCGAGTGCGGTTTCGGGGCGAGTTTGAAAAACAGCGGATACGCCCCCGCAATGGTGACGGCCCTCGTAAAATCCCGTTGTTTGAAGTCATAATCCATATAATAATGCCTCGATTCATCCCAAAAATAAGTTTGAATGGCAATGTTCCGTTGTCTGGCTTTTTCCTCGTAAAGTAAATGCAGCCGCCGGTTGTCGCATAACAAATAGGCCTCGGCCAATGCCTTTTCGAGATGGTGCATCAGACAATTCAAATCGATCGGGAGGATGTCCGTGGTGTGTATGGAAGCAAAATCGGTTTCATCCGCGAACCAGCGGCTGCTAAAATCCCAGCCCGACTCGGCCGCCGCGCGGATGTGCCGGTAAAGCTCGTCAGGCGGTGTACCATATTTATTCATAACTTCCCGGGCAAGATTGGTATCCTCGCTGTAAGACTCCGGGCGGGGCGTAGCCTTGTCGTCCCAATACCGGTTCAAAACAGCACCGCCGGGCAGATGCACGACGCGCCGGTAAGCTGTAAAAGGCTCCGAGGGTTCGTAGCCGCCGTCCATCCAGTAGTCATATTCTTTCTGCATTTGAGGCAGGTATTTTTTCAACACCTTTTTCCCTTCTATTTCACTGAATAACCGCACCATCAGCGAGAAAAACGGTGGCTGCGAGCGGCTTAGATAGTAAGTCCGGTTGGCGGTCGGTATGAAGCCCAGCGTATCCACCAGATAGGCGAAGTTGTTGAGCATATGTTCGATCAGTTCAACACGACCCGATTCTTTCAGGCCAAGCATCGTAAAATAGCTGTCCCAATAGTAAATCTCGCGGAAACGTCCGCCGGGAACCACATACGGGTGCGGGAGCGGGATCAGCGAGCCGCCCCGTTCCTGGCTTTCCGGCTGGCGCGTCAGTACCGACCAGAGCTTTCGTACATGTTCCGAAACGGGATCGTTTTTGTCGGAAACAAATTCCGAAGCAATATGCACCGGCATCCTGAAATGGTGCCGCACGAACGCCTCTATGTCGAAATCCGGATTGTTCTTTAAGCGGTGGTATTGTTCGATAATCAATACCGGGTCTTCCAGTGGAATGGCGTCGGCGAATGTCTTCGAATCGGAAAATATGTGGCTGCACTGCACGTCACGGAATAGCGTTCCGTACAACTCCTCGGGGGGAGATGTGAGGCTGGCCGTAAGTAAACGATGGAGCAACAAAACCGTACAAAACAAACTGACTTTAAAGGGTTTCCCGAAAGGATTTATTTAACTTCTGTGAATTTAAGTTTGGGTAATAACATCGCATTTTCGATCAGTTTTATCTGAATACCAAGGATACCGGCCTCGGCATTCACATCGATTTTTTCCACGTCGTCGGTTGGCTTGTGGTAGTCGTCGTGGCCGCCGGTATGGAAAAACAGCACCGGGATTTGTTTGGCGTAAAACGACCCGTGGTCCGAGCCGCCGCTTCCCGCATTATCGGTAAAAAATTTTGTTTCACTTTTCACATCCTTGAAAATCGCCGGCCATTCGGCGCTGGTACCGTAGCCGCCTATACCCACGCCCCGGCCCGGATCGTACCGGCCGATCATATCCATGTTCGACATGAAATTGATCCCGGACAGCGGTAATGTCGGGTTATTAACAAAATAACGCGAGCCGACGAGTCCCAGTTCTTCCGCACCGAATGCGATAAAAAGGAAATTGTAAGGCTCCTTTTTGCCATTTTCTGAAAAATACCGCGCCAGTTCGAGCAAACCGGCCACACCCGACGCATTGTCGTCGGCACCGTTGTGGATCTGGCCTTCGGGCTTGTCGGCCTTGGAACTGCCCTGGCGGCCGAGGCCAAGGTGGTCGAAATGAGCACCTATGACGATGGTATACTGCGCCCCGTTGTCGAGAAAACCGATCACATTCCGCGCCTCGCGAACGCTGTCGGGGACTACGACGCGCCTGATTTTCGCCGTGAAAGGCTGGTAATAGCCGTCGGTTCCTTTGGGTAAAAGATGGTACTTTTTGAATTGTTTCGCCACATATTTCGCGGCTTTTTCGTTCTCCTTGCTGCCGGTGCCGCGGCCTTTCATTTTATCAGAAGCGAGGTAGGAAATGTGTTTGCGGATGATTTCCGGAGAGGGTGCAACGGACTGTCCGGATGCCTGCAAACCGCCCAGAACGAGCAACAGGCTGTAAAAAAGGATTCTCATTAGATTCAAAATAGTTAAGGGGCAAAGATACGCTGCGGTGGTTCGGAAGGCGACAGAATTTTTCCATTTATTTGTATTTTCAGGCATCCGGGCTTAATATTGCACCATCAATCAATTGCTTCCCTGAACGGCGGTTGATTTATAAAGAAGAGGCGAGAGAATGGGCTCAACGAACCTCTGGCAACCTGCTACCACATCGGAGAAAGGTGCTAATTCCCACCTAAGTTATTAGGAGATATAAAATCAATTCGTGTGCTCTTACAGTTAGAAATTTCCGTAAGCCGATTGGCTTTAGTCTCGCAGCTACAACCGAAAATTTGTATTTCGGCTGTCTATTTTACCATGTGTTGAATTTAACCACCTGCTGTGGCACTTATGCAAGCGGAACAGAAGATTTTTAAATATCCCTATCCTTACGCGCTCGAAATGGGCGGCGAGCTGCCGGGGTTTGAACTCGCATACACTACACACGGAGAAAGAAACGCCAGCGATACCAACATCGTCTGGATCTGCCATGCGCTCACGGGCAGCTCCAACGCCGCCGACTGGTGGGACGGGCTGGTAGGAGAGGGTAAATATTTCAATCCCGGGCAGCATTTTATTATCTGCGCCAATGTGCTCGGTTCGGCTTACGGCTCCACGGGACCGTTGTCTGTCGATCCGCGTACCAACCGGCCCTACTACCGTAATTTCCCGACGATTACCGTGCGCGACGTAGTAGGGACGCTGGATTTGCTCCGGCAGGAACTGGCGATCGACAGGATTAAAATCTGCATTGGCGGGTCCCTCGGCGGCCAGCAGGCGTTGGAATGGGCGGTTGAAAAACCGGATTTGTTCGAAGAGCTGATCCTGATCGCTTCCAATGCATTGCATTCGCCCTGGGGTATCGCGTTCAACGAATCGCAGCGGATGGCTATCGAAGCCGACCCTACCTATACCGATGAAAGTCCGGACGCGGGTGCGATGGGCATGCGCGCGGCGCGGTCGATTGCATTGCTTTCGTACCGTAATTATGATACTTATAATTTTACACAGGCGCGCGACAATCCGGACCAGATCGACGATTTTCGTGCCTCGTCCTACCAGCAATACCAAGGCGACAAGTTTGTGAAGCGTTTCAATGCATTCTCCTACTGGGTGCTTTCCAAAATCATGGATTCGCACAATGTGGGCCGCAACCGCGGGGGAATCGTGCACGCGCTGGGGCTGGTGAAGGCAAAAACGCTCGTATTGGGTATCAAATCCGACCTGCTTTTCCCGCTTTCGGAGCAGCAGTTCCTGGCAAAGCATATTCCCGACGCCGCATTTCAGGAAATCGATTCACTTTACGGGCACGACGGCTTCCTGATCGAGTACAAACAGCTGACGCAGGTAATCAGGGCATGGCAGGAAACGAACGGGCAGTTACAGATGGCGCGCATCCGGTGACATATCCTGATATTCAAAAAGCCAAACTCCCGATCGGTCACCGGTCGGGAGTTTGGCTTTTTAAGGTATTTCAAAAATATTACTTCGAAAGGCTCAGTAAAAGCTCGGGTTCGTTGGTAGTAATGTAGTCCACGTCTTTTTCGAGGAAGTATTTCAAATCTGCTTCGTCGTTGACTGTCCACACATTGGTGGTCAGCTTTTTCTGCCGCATTGCCGGGATGTAATCCTCTTTTTTCTTCAAAACGCTGAAATGGTAGTCGATACCGTCCAGACCTGCCGCCTGGATTTCGTCCGGGGTTTTATCGCCGTTCAGATATTCCACGTGCGCTTTGGGGGCGAGTTCTTTCACCTTCAAACACACATCCCAGCTGAATGCGATATAGTCGGTAATTTTCTCGACCTTCATTTTCTTCACCAGTTCCACACATTTGGTCGCCAATGCCAACGAGCGCTCCTTACTGATTTTGGAAGTTTTGATTTCCAGTATCAAACGTGTCTTCTTTTGCTTCGAACCGGCTTTGAGATAGGCTTCCAAAGTAGGCAGCGGCTCGCCGTTTGCCAATTTGATCTTCGAAAGCTCGGCCGAATTCGTTGTTTCGATATTCGTTCCCTGAATAGAATGGTCGTGCAGGACATATAAAACGGAATCGGCCGACATATGCACGTCGAATTCGCTGCCATAGCAGCCTAGTTTGATCGCATGTTCCAGCGCGCCGATCGAGTTTTCGGTCGCGCCGGTGTTTTTCCACGCGCCGCGGTGCGCGATCACCTTGTTTTTCTTTTGAGACATTCCTTCCAAAGACACCAGGCTCATCAGCCCGATCGCAAGCATTAAAAATCCTTTTTTCATTGTATCCAAATTAAAACTTCTTTTTAAAAGACATTTCACGGAATGTTTTACCCCAGCGAGGCAAAACAGCGGCGAAATTACGGCAAGACAGGGCGTGGACTGTTAGCATAATATTAAGTTATGCCGACGCCTCATGCCGTGTGACTGTCAGGATCACCATTTTGGAAGTAGGTGTGTTGCTCTTTTCCGCTACGCTCGTAAGGGGTACCAGCACATTGGTTTCTGGAAAATAGGTTGCCGTGCATTGCTCCGGAATCGGATACTCGACTACCACAAACTGGCGCGCCACACGGTCTACGCCGTCGTAACGGTTATGCAAATCCACCAGGTCGCCGTTTTTCAGGTTGCGTCGCTGCATGTCCTTCGCATTCATTAAAATAACCCGCCGTTCATTGTAAATACCCCGGTACCGGTCGTTCAGGCCGTAGATGGTCGTATTGAACTGATCGTGGCTGCGGATGGTCATCATCATGAGTTCGTCGTTTTTCAGATCGGGCACCTGCGGCTCCGCGATATGGAAATGTGCCTTGCCCGTGGGCGTGTCGAAACTCCCCGCACGGTTGCAGTTGGGCAAATAGAAACCTCCCGGCTGCCTTACGCGTTCGTTATAATCGGTAAAGCCGGGAATAGTACGTTCAATATCGCTTCTGATCAGATCGTAATCTTCGATGTACCTGTCCCAATGAACCATGCTCCGCGTACCCAGCGTCGTTTTCGCAAGCCTGCAAACGATCTCCGGTTCGCTCAAAAGCTGGTCTGAAACAGGTTCCAGCACTCCCCTGGATAATTGAACCACGCCCATTGAATTCTCGCACGACACAAACCGGTTCTCGCCATTGCGCATGTCTTTGTCGCTCCGGCCGAGGCAGGGCAGGATCAATGCTTCTTCGCCGTGCACGAGGTGGCTGCGGTTGAGTTTGGTCGATACATGGACGGTAAGCCGGCATTTTCGCAATGCTTCGGCGGTAAAGCGGGTGTCGGGTGTGGCCGAAAGAAAATTGCCGCCCATCGCAAAGAATACCTTCGCGTTACCGGCGTGCATGGCTTTAATGCATTCTACCACATCATACCCGTGTTTCCGCGGTGGCGCGAAACGAAAATTCCTTTCAATCGAATCGAGCAGTTTTTCCGTCGGGCGCTCGAAGATGCCCATGGTGCGGTCGCCCTGGACGTTGCTATGGCCGCGTACCGGGCAGGTGCCGGCACCCGGTTTTCCGATACTGCCTTTCAGCAGCAACAGGTTTACGATTTCCTTGATAGTCGCTACCGCGTTTTTGTGCTGCGTAAGCCCCATTGCCCAGCAGGCGATGATCCTGCGCTTGCCCGCGAGCACCCGCGCGGCCTCCTGCACCTGTACGTAAGGCACGCCCGCCTGCACGGCAAGCTGCTGGGCGTTGTAGCGTTTCAGATCTTGCAGGTAGCCGGCAGCGCCGGTTGTATGCTGCTCGATAAAATGCCGGTCAAAAACGGTTCCGGGGTTCTTTTCCTCTTCTTCCAGCAGAATGCGCATTATGGCTTTGAGCAATGCCATATCGCCGTTGATCTTCACTTGCAGGAAAATATCGGTCAGGGCGGGCTTGTAGCCGAGCACCCCGGCGACGGTCTGCGGATTGCTGAACCCCATCAGCCCGGTTTCCGGCAGCGGGTTAATAGAAATAATAGTTGCGCCGTGCGCCCTGGCCTTTTGCAATGCGGTGAGCATGCGTGGGTGGTTAGTGCCGGGGTTTTGGCCGAGAATCATGATCGCCTCGGCCTGATAGAAATCGTTGAGCGTTACCGAGCCTTTGCCAATTCCCAGCGATTCACCGAGTGCAGTGCCGCTGCTTTCGTGGCACATATTGCTGCAATCGGGCAGGTTATTGGTCCCGTATTCCCTCACAAAGAGCTGGTAAAGAAATGCCGCCTCGTTGCTGGTGCGGCCGGAGGTGTAAAACACGGCCTGGTCGGGCGAATCCAGGAGATTCAGTTCTTTTCCTATTATTTCGAAAGCGGCGTCCCAGGTAATGGGCTGGTAATGCGTGCCCCCCGCGGGTAAATGCATAGGTTGGGCAATGCGTCCCTTGCCACCGATTTCATAATCGGAGAGGTTTCCCAACTCCCGCACCGAATGCTGCGAAAAAAAATCTGCGGTCAGTTTTTTGGCGGTCGCTTCTTCCGCAACGGCCCTGGCGCCGTTCTCGCAATATTCGGCGATTCCCGAACGCTCGTCGTCCGGATCGGGCCATGCGCAGCTGGGGCAGTCGAAGCCGCCTTTCTGGTTGAGGTTAAACAACGCTTTCATGCCGCGTTGGAAGCCTGCTTCGCTGACGGTCATTTCCAGCGCGGAAACTACCGCCGGAATGCCTGCGGCCACTTTTTTGATATTGCCTTTTTTCAAACCGGTGAGCTTCTCCGGATTTTCGGCACCTGGGATCGGAAGCGGGCTTTCGGACATAGTTTAGCAGGTTTTGGGATTGTCGTAATTGTCGGACTGGTCTTCGCGGACGTTATCCAGACATTTAAAATCTTTTTCAATCAGGAGATATAACGAACCGCCGTCGGGCAGTGGCATATGTTCCTCGAATCCGACAGTATCGTTGTCGGCCCAGCCTTCAAGCAGCGTGGCCGGGATTTCCAGCATGATTTTATTCCGGTCAAAGCGGGCCTGCAACCCGGTACCATCCGATTTTTGCACTGCATAGCCCAATTGCGCCGGGCCGAAATCGGTCGTTTCTTCCAGGTATCCTTCCTTTTCGAGCTTGCCGACCTCCGTTTTGGAAAGCCTGAAACGCACCGAGTTCCTGTGAATGCGGATTTTCATAGTTATAGTATCCGGTGATAACCGGTATAAATGTTGAATTTATCTTTTTTGAGAAAACCTGCCAGTGTAATGCCGCTTTCTTCCGCGAGTTGCACGGCGAGGCTGGAAGGCGCGCCTATTGCCGCGATCATTCCGATGCCCGCCATGGTTGCTTTTTGAATGAGTTCGAAACTCGCCCGGCCGCTCAGGAGGAGAATATGTTTGTGAAGCGGCAGTTGGTCGGCCAGCAATGCGGTACCAATAACTTTGTCCAGCGCATTATGCCGTCCTACGTCTTCACGCAGCATTAAAAACTGCCCCGAAACGTCGAACAGCGCCGAAGCATGTAGCCCGCCGGTGGTTTCGAATGTATTCTGGTGCCGGACAATCTGCTCCCCAAGCTGGTACAACAGGTCTTTTTTCAAAACCCAGCCTTCCTGCGCATTGGCGTAAACCGACTTCGTTTTAATCGCATCGATGCTGGCTTTGCCGCAAACGCCGCAGCTGGAAGTAGTGTAGAAGTTACGTTCCAGCGAGCCTAGTTTCGGTTCGAAACCTGCGGAGAAAGTGACTATGACCCGGTTTTCATCGAATGGTGATTGCGAGATGTCGTCGATCTGGCTTTTGGAATGGATAATGCCTTCTGTGAACAAAAAACCGGCGGCGAGTTCACGGTCATCTCCGGGCGTCCGCATCGTTACCGAAATGCTTTTGCGCTCTTTTCTCCCGGCCGACTGAAATGCAATTTGTATTTCGAGCGGCTCTTCAACAGCCAGCTGGTCGTCGAGAGTTTCGGCCTCTGTCCCGTTGATACGGGTGATTTTATGGCTGGTTATCGGACTGGTCTCCATTTTGAAAGTTGTTTTCTGCTTCGAGCGCTTGTTTCACAGCCCGGAAATCGTCTATTGTGTCCGCGCTCAGCATCGTTTTTTCCGACGATGGGCGGTATTTTCCTGCATGTTCGTTTTCAAGGAAACGCTGCAACGAGCGTGATCCGTTTTTAAAAGCCTTCAATAATGCATTGCCAGCCGATCGCGAATACCATCCGAGCAGCGGCTCATAAAATGCATTTTGGTTATAAAAGGCCGTGGCTGGCAAATCCTTATCGGTGTTATGCAGAAAATCGGCCAGTTCGTCGGTGGTCAGGTACGGATAATCGCAGCCGGCTACCAGGAAGTCGTTTCCGGGAAAAGTATTAAAAGCGGTGAGTAACCCGCCCATCGGCCCTGCACCGGCGAATTCGAGAAGGTCGGCCAGTTTCGGGTAACCGGTACGGAACGTTTTGTATTGTTCCCCGTTGCAGCATAGGATCACGCGCTCGCACAGGGGCGCCAGCAGGTCGGCGACGTGTTCGTATTGCGGTTTTCGATAGTATACCAAAAGACTCTTGTCGGTCCCCATTCTCGTGCTTTCGCCTCCGCAGATTACCAGTCCGTATAAACTCATAGTGGCAGGTCGATGGTTTTTCTCCGTCAAATATGCGTAACTTCCTTGTATGGAAATGGGCGATGTTAAAATATTAAGGAAAAAACCGATTTATCCGGTCAGCCCGGAGTTGCGTAAATACCTGCGCTTCTACCAGCGGGATGCGCGGATTCCGGTGGCTTATCACGACCTGATGAATTTTCACGAGTCGTTTCCGGTGACCGACAGAAACGGCAGGGACACGCTTTGGGAAAGCCCGTTATATCCCTCGAACGAGCTGGCACGGCTTCATACCGGCCTGAAAAAAGTCTACGCCATGCTCAAAGCGAACGGCAACCTGCGCATTGTGGAACATAAATATATCGACCGGATAGATTATTGTAAGTTCGGCAATTCCAATCCGTTCCGCATCAAGATCGTAAACCGGCTGAACGACATTTATGACTACTTCTACGTCAAGAAGGCCGACGCTTCCCGCATTTACGGGCTGGAACTGGAAGAGATATTCTCACCCAACCAGGTAAACTACATCGTAGACGGGGAAACGCTCATAGAGGAGCATATCGCGGGCATTCCGGGCGACGAGTTCGCACGTACGCGTATGCGGGACCCCGATTACAATCCGATCCGGATCGCCAAGGAGTTCGTTAAATTCAACGAGCGATGCAAAATCACCTTGCTGGGAGACATGCGGTCGTATAACTTCGTCATGCAAATCACCCCCCGATTTCGACGATTTTCAGTTCCGCCTTCGCGCCATCGATTTCGACCAGCAGTTTTACGAGGGAAATCTCAAAGTATATATGCCCCAGTTTTTCAAGGAGAACCTGCCTTACGTACAGCTGGCGATGGAATATCTGACGGACAAGACCGTGGTGCAATACCAGCAGGAAGAGCAGTCGTCGATCATGTACCAGGCCAAAGCCGAACGTTACCGCCTCCGGGACATGCGGGACGTTTGTATCAGCGACAAAATCTCGACTCCCGAGAATATCCGCCAGTTGCGGGAGGGACTTGCGAAACACTATTCGGACCCGCATTATTTCAAATGTGAGACCATGACGGAGATTATCGAGCTGAATATCAAGAATGTGATACGTATGGTGATAGCGTAGCTCATTTTGCTTGGAATACAAAACCATTCAATGGAATTATATATTAATTAACATGTAATTCGTTGATTTATTTGTGTTTATAGTGAAATTGTGGTGGTGTTTGCACTGCTATTAACTCGTTCCTAATCCCATGAAACATTTACTACTCATCTTTTTTGTGCTCTGTGCGCTTTTCGCAAGGCACCTGAAAGCTTGTCCGGGCGGTACCTTCTCTACCCAGGCAAGTATCGACAATTTTCCACTCAACAATCCCGGCTGCACGGTAATTACGGGTGACATTATAATTGAGGATATTCCCGGAACCAGCATTACGAACTTGAACGGCTTCGCAGGCATTACCAAAATTATAGGCAATTTCAGGATATTCCGGGCTGGCTCATTGACGAGCCTGGCGGGGTTGTCGTCGCTCAAATCCGTCGAATTGGACCCCAGTGCGCCCCCAACACGGGAAACGGGAATGTTTTATATAAATCAGTGCCCGTTGCTGACTACTCTGGCTGGCCTTTCGTCACTTGAAAGTGTGGTTAACCTGCAATTTTCGTATTCCGGTCTGGCGAATCTCGTTGGTCTCAATAACCTTAAAAAGGTCGGCGGCATTACGTTGATCAGCCTGCCGATAGTCGATCTGACAGGGCTGGGTGTATTGGAAAATTGTACCTCTCTGTACATTACGGAGAATAAATCGCTAACCAGTCTGGATGGTTTTCCAAACAATATTCCTGATTTGGCTTACATCGTATTACTGCGCAACGCAGTGCTGGCAAGTGTAAATGTAGGCAGAGGCATCACATCTTTGACCTTGTTGGAATTGGGAGACAATCCTGCATTGGCCGATCTTTCCGATTTCAATGAAATTCAGTCATTTGGGCGACTGGTTGTAAATGGGGTCGGGGGTATTAACAGCTTTGAGGGATTAGATGCCTGCACTTCGATCGGACAGCTCTACGTAGCCGGTCCCGCCCCGAGCTTTTCAGGGTTGGAAAATGTTACCCGGCTGGGACATTTCTATCTCAGTGTAACGCCTGGCAATCGGAGTTTTGAAGGATTGAGCGGGGTCAAATCCATTGGAAGATGGGATGTTGTCGGCAGTACGGTGGATGATTTTAGCGGTCTCGCCTCGCTGGAATCCGTCAGAGATTTCCGATTTAATCGCATCGGCGTTACCAGTCTCAGCGGCCTGGACGATCTGAAAGTGGATTCGATCGCCAACGTTGCAATTCATGACTCGTTTTCGTTGACTGATTGCAATGTGAGGAGTTTGTGTATCTATCTGGCAAAACCGACGGCAGTATCCAATATCGAGAGGAATGGGATCGGGTGCGAGAGTAAAGCAGCAATTGTGAATTCGGCGGCATGTATGACTGTATTTCCGGTGACATTCGTTTCATTCCGGGTGCAGCGGGTTTCCGAGGGTAACAAGCTGAGCTGGCAAACGGCTTCCGAGATTAATAACAAGGGATTTGAAATCGAAAGAAGCGAGGACGGGCGGATGTTTACCTCCATAGGTTACGAAGCGGGAAGTGGGGACACGCAAACATTGAAAAGCTATTCATTTACAGACTCGCAGCCGCTGGCCAACAGTTATTACCGATTGAAACAGTGGGACTGGGATGGCAGTTTTCGATATTCAAAGATAGTGTGGGTGCGTGCGGACCGGTCGATGGCGACGGCTTATCCAAATCCAGCCGGAGATTTTATCTACATTAAGAATGCCGTGGATTACAGTCCGGTTTCTATCAGAAACTTACAGGGTTTTTCGGTTAAGGAATCTACGGTTTTACCAGGCAAGCCAATCGATACGCGGGCGCTGCAAAATGGCCTTTACATGATTTCGATAGGGGACGAGATATTGAAGGTTTGGGTAAATCATTGAAAAGTATTTGCAGAAGATCGGATCGGTATCAGGGTAAATAATCATCCGTTTGCCCTGATCCTGGAATATTAATCGTAATTTTGTAAAAAAGAGGAACCGACTGCCGGTGAGCGGCGTTGGTTCTTTTTAGTATTAACCAAAATCGGAAGGCATTCAACCTTCGGCGGATTATCACAATGAGCAAACACGGACGCATTCTTGTCGCCATGAGCGGCGGCATCGACAGCTCGCTCGCAGCTGTCCTTCTCCATGAACAAGGCTATGAGGTCATCGGTATGACCATGAAGACCTGGGATTACGCCAGCAGTGGCGGTACCAAAAAGGAAACCGGCTGTTGTTCGCTGGATTCCATCAACGACGCGCGCAATATCGCGGTTGAACTCGGTTTTCCACATTATATTCTCGATATCCGTGCCGAATTCGGCGATTATGTGATCGACCACTTCACCGGTGAATACCTCGAAGGCCGCACGCCCAATCCGTGTGTGCTTTGCAATACCCACATCAAATGGGATGCATTACTCCGCCGTGCCGACAGGCTCGACTGCGAGTTTATTGCTACCGGTCATTACGCCAATATGCAATTCAATAATGGCCGCCACTACGTCTCCAAAGGCATCGATACCTGGAAAGACCAGAGTTATGTGCTTTGGGGCGTGTCGCAGGAGAGTCTGGCCCGTACCAAGTTGCCATTAGGTTATCTGCATAAAACCGAAATCCGGGAAATGGCCCGCGAAAGGGGGTTTATTGATCTGGTAAACAAATCGGAGAGTTATGAAATCTGCTTCGTGCCCGATAACGACTACCGCGGCTTCCTGAAAAGACGCATTCCGGGCCTGGAAGCGGAAGTGGCGGGTGGTAACTTCATTTACGCCGACGGGACCGTCGTCGGAAAACATGAAGGTTACCCGTTCTACACGGTCGGGCAGCGCAAAGGGCTCGGTATTGCATTGGGCCGTCCTGTTTTCGTGACCGAAATTCGTAAAGACACAAACGAGGTAGTTCTGGGAGACATGCCCGATCTTTTCCGCGACGGAATGAACGTGAGCAAACTGAACCTTCAAAAGTACGCGTCCATTGAAACGCCACTCGAAACGGTAACCAAAGTACGCTACAAGCATGACGGAACATCGGCCGTTATCGAACAAACCGCTCCCGATCAGATCGTAGCCCGTTTTCACGACGGGGTGAACGGCATCGCCCCAGGCCAGGCCGCTGTTTTTTACGAAGGCGACGATGTAGTGGGCGGCGGCTGGATTATGAAGAGCTTCCGGCAGGAAAGAGATAGCTGAACGAAGTTGTAGCCTAGCTTTCGCCTCTTTAATCTTACTCAATAGTTCCTCTGTAAAGTTTCATCAACAACTGAACTTACAGATGTAAAAACCCTCCGACGACTCGCGAAGGAACGAGTAAGAGTGGATTTGGTAGCAAAGGGTATCGGGGTGTACCGGAAAGAGCTCGATGCGGAGATCAGGTCTAATATGGTTGGCGCGAAGGAATGTATCAACCAGCCATTCAGTCCTTATTTGGATAAAATCAACCTGCTGATTAATGGGCTGGAAGAAGCGCTCGATTCTGCAACTTATCTTGGTTTCACCATTTCAAACGCATCCCAAACCACACGTTTTAGGATACCATTATTTTGAAACAGAAATAGGCGGGAAAACCGCCTATTTAGCAATTTTATCTGAAAAACAGTCTTATTATCAGTTTTTTAATCTCTGCCTTACCGCCTCATACAAAATCACGGAGCTAGCCACCGAAACATTCAGCGACTCCACTTGCCCGGCTAGTGGAATGCGGGCGCCGCTGTCGGCCAGGTCGATGAATTCTTTGGAAATACCATCTTCCTCTGAACCCATAATAATGACGGTGGGAATGGTAAAATCGATGTCGTAGAGCGATTTGTCGGTCTTTTCCGTACAGGCGATGATCTGCAACCCGCTGTTCCGCAGATAGGTGAGAGTCTCATAGAGATTCGGCTCGCGGCAGATTGGCAGGAAATTCAACGCCCCGGACGACGTTTTCATCGCGTCGGCATTGATCTGTGCACCGCCTTTGGTAGGGACGATAATGGCCTGTACGCCCGCGCATTCGGCTGTACGCGCAATGGCGCCGAAATTACGAACGTCGGTAACGCGGTCCAGCAGGAGCAGGAGTGGTGTCTTACCATCTTCATACACCTGCGTGAGCACATTGTGCAAAGGCATGTACTGGATCGGCGACACAAACGCAATAACACCCTGGTGGTTTTTACGGGTTACGCGGTTCAGTTTCTCGACCGGCACGCGTTGATAGGGTACCCCAAGCTCTTTCGCGAGCTTTTCAATTTCCGGGAGCCCGAGCTCCCGCTGGATAAATAATCGTTCTATTTCTTTTCCCGAACGAAGGGTTTCGAGTACCGACTGCGTACCAAAAACCATGTCGGCCTGGGACGGTCTGGGGGCTGGTTTTCTTACCGTATACTTCCGTTTCTCCATGCTTCTACTACTGGATACCAAATCGGCTGGTATTCGGCATAGCGAACCAGTTCATAATGATCATCCACGAATTGATTGTTTCTTCTGTTAAATGTAAAATTGACGTTTTGCGCGTTGCCTTTGTGGTCGTAGGTCCATACTTCGCGGTCTTTGCTGCGTTGCACTTTGTCCGGCGGGCCTAAAATGATGTAAATCATTCCTTTATCGGTTTTCCAGCCTTCTTTATACGTGGTGAACAACTGGTTGGCTTCTTCCACGCGGCCGTAGAATGAACGGATGGATTGCTGAGCCAGCGGCGCATTTCCGTTCATGAGCGTCAGCCAGTATTTATCCAGTGCCTTTTTGTAATCCTCCGCTTTTTTTATCTCATTGATCTCGTTGTTGGTGCTCATATAAAGCAGCGGGCCCAGCAACAGTTGCGGACGGGTGATTTTCGGAAACCGTTCATTCACTACGAGGATACCCAGGCCTTCGGATTGTGTGGTATCCGCAAAAATATTATAAAGCCCTTCTTTGCTGAATTGCAATGGCTGGTTGGCGTTGATGGTAAATGTGCTGTCCACTTCCAGCGATTTGCTCACATTCTTAGGTGCGATGTTCATCGGAGAGCCGGCCGGTTCAAAATCGTGGTTGTAGTAGTAAACATGCAACTGATCGGCGCCTCCAACCGCTTTTTTGATCGTTACCTGCTCGTTCGTATTTACATAATGTCTTTGCAAGGGCTGGCTTGAATTGCCGACGTACACACCGTACGTCTGGTTTACGGCCAGTTTTTTGAACCGGATGGTCAGGTCGTTCAGCACTTTTTTAAGCGTGCCGGTCTGACTGATTTCGCTTAGCAGCACTCCATAATCACGATTTGGACTTTTCAGGTCGTACGAAATGACGATCTTGTCGCCCATACGCGAAACATTCGTGGAATCGAGCTTCACATTGCCGTAACCCAGGCGCTCGCGGGTGCCGTAGTCCGAGTAAATGACGTAATTGAGATTGTAAAGTTTGACAAAATCCGCGACGCTGATCGGGTTTTTACCTTTGAATGCATCCACATACAGGAAAACCTGCGCCTGGGTCGTGTCTTTCAGCAGGTACTTGCTCTGGATGGCAACCAGTGCAAGTTCTTCGTTGACCGGCGCGGGCACCTGTTGCTGCTGTTCCGTAGATCGCACCTGCGCCTCGGGAATCTGCTTCATGGGCTTGTTCGACGATGCGCAACCGGCCATCACCCAAACAGACATTATATAGATGCAAAAGCGAAAATTTGTTCTCATGTACGTGTCTTCATCGTTTGTCAAATAACGAAGGAACGGGCAAAATTACCCAATAAAACGGTAATAAAATTTTTATTCGGAGCTCTTGCTTCCACGGGTCGCGGATTTGATCTGTTTCTCGATCGCATCCCATTGATCGTCAGAGACTTCTTTCAGGAAATTGAATTGTCCGGCCGCCAATACCTCGCCGCCGTCGAGCGTAATAACTTCGCCGGTCATATAGGCAGAAAAATCGGATAGCAGGTAGGCCGCCAGATTAGCCAGTTCCTGGTGTTCGCCCGTGCGTGCGAGCGGAATACGGTTTTCAAAAGAGAACTTTTCAGCGAGTTCTTCGGGAAACAGCCGGTCCCAGGCGCCTTTGGTGGGAAACGGACCGGGAGCAAGGGCGTTTAGCCGGATACCATGCCGAGCCCATTCGAATGCGAGCGACCTGGTCATGGCAAGTACGCCGGCTTTCGCCATCGCCGAAGGAACCACCCAGCCGGAACCCGTAGTAGCGTAGGTCGTCGCGATGCTGAGCACCGTACCTTTGATATTATGCTCGATCCAGTATTTACCCAAAGCCAGCGTGAAATAATAGGTGCCGCGCAAAACGATGTCGACGACCGTGTCGACAGCCTTATAGGAAAGCCGTTCGGTAGGACTGATGAAATTCCCGGCCGAGTTATTGACCAGCCCGTCTACTTGCCCGAAAGCGTCGGCCGCCTTTGCGATCACATTTTCGATTTCCCCGGTTTTTCGCACGTCGCATGGTACGAAAATGATTTTTCCACCCGTAGCCCGGCTTAGTTCGTCGGCGGTTTGCGCCAGGATTTCCGTTTTCCTGCTGCAAATAACCACATTGGCGCCCAGCCTCAGGAAGTAAGCCGCCATTGACTTGCCGAGCCCAGTCCCGCCACCGGTGACGATTATGGTTTTGTTGTCGAGCGAGCCGTCGCGGAGCATTCCCTCGTTGTATGTCATAATGAATGTATTTTAGAATGGATAGAAGCAAAATTTTCTTCAAAAACAGTATATTTTGAATGTAAAACAAATCGTCCCGGCATGGATCAGTTGAAAGATATAATGAACGAGCTGGCCAGGCTCGGCAATGAGCAAACGCTTAAAACTTTCAGGAAACACGGTGCGGCGGAGCCCCTCTACGGCGTGAAGGTGGGGGATATGAAAACCATCCTGAAAAAGCATAGGAACGACCATCAGCTCGCGTTGGAGCTCTACAGAACCGGAAATTCCGACGCAATGTATCTGGCGGGACTGATGTCGAAGCCCGCGTTGATGACACCGGAGGTGCTCGACGAGTGGGTTGAAGCTGCATCCTGGTATATGATCAGCGAATACACGGTGGCCTGGAATGCCGCCGAAAGTCCGTATAAATTTGAAATGGCAAGGAAATGGATCGAATCGGACGACGAAATGACTGCGGACGCCGGCTGGGCAACGTGGGGCTGTATTCTTGCCTTAACCCCCGACGAACACCTCGACCGGGACGAAATCGACCGATTGCTCGATCGCGTGGAAAAGGAAATACATTCGGCGCCGAACCGGGTACGCTACGTAATGAACGGGTTTGTGATCGCGGTTGGCTGCTATTACGCGCCGTTGGCAGAAAAGGCCATGGAAGCCGGCAAAAGGATAGGAAAAGTGTATGTCAACGTCGGCGATACCGATTGTAAAGTACCTTACCCGCCCGACTACATTCAGAAAGTGTGGGATAAAGGGCTTCTCGGTAAAAAGCGTCGGGAAGTAAGGTGTTGAGGTTTATTGTTGTGCGAGTAGGTAAAGTACCGCCATCCGCACCGCCACACCGTTTTCGACCTGGTTCAATATGATGGAATGGTTCGAGTCGGCCGCATCCGACGAAAGTTCCACGCCGCGGTTGATCGGGCCGGGGTGCATGAGTACGATCTCCTTGTTCAGTTCGTCGAGCATCGCCTTGTTGATACCATAATACAACGAATATTCACGAAGAGACGGGAAGTATTTGATCTGCTGCCGTTCCAGCTGTATACGCAGCACATTGGCGACGTCGCACCACTGCAACGCTTCCCGCACGTCATGCCCGATTTTAACGCCGAGCTCGCCCAGATGTTTGGGGATCAGCGTGGAGGGGCCACATACCATGACCTCCGCACCAAGCTTTTGCAGGCAAAATATATTCGATAGCGCCACACGCGAATGCGTGATGTCGCCGATAATCGCGATTTTCTTTCCTGCAAGGTCGCCTAGTTTTTCACGCATGGAAAAAGCGTCGAGCAATGCTTGGGTAGGGTGCTCGTGCGTGCCGTCGCCGGCGTTTACGACATTGGCCGGTATGCGCGTGGATAAATAATGAGGCGCGCCGGGGCTGCTATGCCGCATCACGATCATATCCACTTTCATGGCGAGGATATTATTGACCGTATCCAGCAGTGTTTCTCCCTTTTTTACCGAACTGCCGGAAGCCGAAAAATTGACCACATCGGCCGAAAGCCGCTTTTCCGCCAGCTCAAACGACAACCGTGTCCGGGTGGAATTTTCGAAAAATACATTGGCGATGGTAATGTCGCGGAGGGAAGGGACTTTCTTGATGGGCCTGTTAATGACTTCTTTGAACTGGGTCGCCGTATCCAGGATAGTTTGAATGTCGTTCTCGTTCAGGTTTTTGATTCCAAGTAAGTGCCGGACCGAAAGCTGTGTCATTGTTTGTATTCAAGAAAGTTTGGCAAAGATAACAAGGAAGCGGTCAATGCGAAAATTCAAATGCGATTTTCGGGTGATTGCGAAAAGGCCAGCTCTCGGGGACTGTCATGGGATGTCTTGGGATATTTGGCTGTAAAACGGGTGTAAAGGCCCCGCCGTCAGCGGTTTGAAAGCCAGTGGGGCCGTAGCCGGTAAAGGCACCTGGGCGACGGGCCTCCAATATCGGTTCCTGAAATAAATTGCTAACCTCGATATGTGCCCCGCCCGCCTACACCGGAGCACGGATATTGGGCGGCACCTCACTATATTTGCGACCTTCCGGCAACACGGCCACATCCGGCGCAATACTTTTGATAAATGAATAAAACAGCAGTGATCGCCCACTTGAAATCCCTTCTCGACGAGCGTATGCAAGTCGCCTGGGAAGCGATGGAAGCGGCACAGAAATCGGCGAACGACCAGGGAAAGAGCTCGATGGGCGACAAATATGAAACCTCCCGGTCAATGGGGCAACTCGACAGGAATATGCACGCCCGGCAGTACGAGCAGGCGCGGCAGGAGCGGCTGCTCCTCGAAAAGATCGGTGAAACCGAAGTACCGGCTCGGAGCGCTGTGGGTTCGCTTCTGGAAACGTCGGCCGGCTGGTTTTTTATCGCCGTAAGTTTGGGCGCTGTCAAGATAGAAAATGAGACCGTTTTGGCAGTCTCATCTTCTTCGCCGGTGGGCGCTTCGCTGTTGGGCAAAGAGCCGGGCGCGTATTTCGAATTCATGAAAAAACAACACCGTATCGTGGCGCTGTATTAGGCCATGTTGTGGTAAACGCGTTGTACGTCGTCGTCTTCCTCGATTTTCTCGATCAGCTTTTCGACTTCCGCGGCCTGTTCCTCCGTCAGCGTTTTGGTGTCGTTGGGAATGCGTTCGAAATCCGCCTCGACGATCTCGTAACCATTCTCTTCAAAATAATGCTGTAATGCTCCGAAAGCGGAGAATTCGCCGTAAATGTTGATCAGGTTGGTTTCTTCGTCGAGGAACACTTCTTCGCCGCCCGCGTCGATCAGTTCAAATTCCAGTTCTTCGAGGTCTTTACCCGTATTTTTGATCTTGAAGATACATTTGCGGTCAAAAAGGAAGTCCAGCATCCCGGTCGTACCCAGGCTGCCGCCCAGCTTATTGAAGTAGCTTCTTACATTCGCTACAGTGCGGGTAGGGTTATCCGTCGTGCTTTCAACGAGGATCGCGATACCATGGGGGCCGTAGCCCTCGTATACCATTTCCTTGTAATCTTCCTGATCTTTGGAAGTGGCGCGTTTGATCGCCCGTTCGATAGTTTCCTTGGGCATGTTCACTGCCTTGGCGTTTTGCAGGAGAACCCGGAGTTTGGAGTTGGTGGCAGGATCGGCTGTGCCGCTCTTCACCGCGAGGACGATCTCTTTCCCGATTCGGGTGAAGGTCTTCGCCATTTTGTCCCACCGTTTGAACATCCGTGCCTTTCTGTATTCAAAAGCCCTTCCCATACTTATAATGTATTATTGGTTATTTTAATGTTGGTACCTTGGTATTGTCAATTGTGCCGCAAATTTATAAAAACGGTCAATATCAGGTAAAAATAAATTCTTTCACGGAGTACTTTCATGGATCATCAGTTAAACTGGCGCTTGCAGACATTCGACGAGCTCAGCAATTCCGAACTTTACGGCATTCTTCGGCTACGGAGCGAAGTGTTCGTCCTGGAACAGCGGTGCTGTTTTCTGGATATGGATAACAAGGATCAGCAATGTCATCACCTGTCGGGCTATCGCGATGGGCAGTTGGTCGCATTCGCGCGGATCGTTCCCCCGGGGCTGTCCTATGAATACCCAGCCATCGGGCGGATCGTTGTTTCTTCGCATGGAAGGGGAGCAGGTTATGGGATCGAGTTGCTTAATGTCTCGATTCAAAAGCTCGAAGAACTGTACGGAAAAGTCCCGATCCGGATAGGAGCCCAATTGTATCTCAAAAAATTCTACGAATCATTCGACTTCAGGCAGTCGGGCGAGGTTTACCTCGAAGACGGCATCGAGCATATCGAAATGACGAGGCCGATTCAGCGGTAATTACAAAATGTGTAACTTTTTGGGGAATCGTTTCCCAAAAGTGTTGAAATAGTAAACACCGACTGTAACCGTATATATGCTAAAACCGGGATGAAAAGGCACTCAGGAAGGCCCGGAACAGGATATTTGGAGAAAAACGTAGTAATTAATCTACATTTCGATAAAAAAACTTTGATATAAATTGCTCGTAATCTCTTTCTTTCCTAATTTGGCACAGAATTTTAGTTATTAGTATTCAGTCAAGCAAATTGTTGCTTTGGGACTGACGCCCTGTCAGCAACCCAATTAACATTTTTGACGAACACTGATAGAGGAGGGTTTACGTGGAATGGCCTACTGTAATGCGGTAGGCCATTTTTTTGTGCTTTCCCGATTGGTTCGGAAAATGAAATGGTGTTCATTTGTAATGTTTTACGACACACCACCGCATTACAATGACCAAAGTTACCGAGTACATCCGCCGCGCGGAAGGAAAAACCCTGTTCTCCATCGAGATTATTCCCCCCATTGAAAGGACAGAATATCAACGATTTGCTGGATTCCATCGAGCCTTTAATGGAATTCAAGCCGCCGTTTGTGGATGTGACCTATCACCGCGAGGAGCTGATCGACCGCGTGGGGCCCGATGGTACCATCGAGCGTATCCCCATCCGCAAACGCCCGGGAACAGTCGGTATCTGCGCGCGTTTGATGGAGCGTTTTAAGGTAGACGCGGTGCCGCATGTAATCTGTGGCGGATTTACTAGGGACGAAACGGAGGATGTGCTGATCGACCTGCATTACCTTGGTATCGACAATGTACTCGTGCTGCGCGGCGATCCTGAGAAGTCGGCGGGCGTTTTCCGACCGAAGCCCGGCGGGCACACCTATGCCTCGGAGCTGGTGACGCAGGTAGCCAATATGAACAAAGGCATACTGCTCAATGCGGAAACCGAAATGTCGCCGACCAACTTTTGCATCGGCGTGGCCGGCTATCCCGAAAAGCACTTCGATGCAGAGTCGTTCGACTCCGATTACGCAGCGTTGAAAAAGAAGATCGAGCTGGGCGCCAACTACATCGTGACCCAGATGTTCTTCGACAATCAGAAGTATTTCAGCTTTGTGGAGCGATGCCGTGCCGAGGGCATTACGGTGCCCATCATTCCGGGACTGAAACCTCTGTCTACCAAGAAGCAACTGACCGTCCTGGCCGATATCTTTCACCTGGAATTTCCGCTCGACCTGGTAAGGGAGGTAGAAAAATGCTCTACCGATAAGGAAGTACGGCAGGTAGGCATTGAATGGGGTATTCAGCAAAGCAGGGAACTGATGTCATACGGCGTGCCTGTGCTGCATTTTTACACAATGGGCAAATCCGACAACGTGTCGCAGATCGCCCGTGGTGTATTTTAACAAGTGCGGTTTGCCGGTTAATTCGCGTGGCCGTGCATCGCGCGCCCGACATTATTCATAACACACCGCGGTACCGTTGGCGCTTACCATGAGCATCGAGCTGCCGTTGCCGATCGTTTCGAGGTCGATATCTACGCCGATTACCGCATTGGCGCCCAGGCGCTGTGCCTGCTCCATCATCTCACGGATCGCAATGCTTTTGGCCTCGCGCAAGCCCTGCTCATAGGAGCCCGAGCGCCCGCCCACCACGTCGCGGATACCCGCGAGGAAGTCTTTCAAAAAATTCGCCCCGATGATGGCTTCACCATTCACCAGTCCGATATACTTCACGATTCTTTTACCTTCGATATTCGGGGTAGTAGTAACAAGCATGCGATTTCAGGTTTGATTGATGTTGATTTTTGCGCGGCCAAATTACGGGTTTGCCAAAGAAGAGGCTGAAAATAATGGTTTAGCGGCAAAGTAGCACCAGTTCGGGGTAAATTTTAGGTATAATCGTTAGTTTTGCCTTTTGACCAATTCGAGTAGTAAAAAGTAAATTGTAATGGAACAGACCGTAGACGTCATCAACCATATTATCCGCACCCGCCGGAGCATTTTCCCGCCCAGTTATATCCAAAAAGAAATTCCGCAGGAAATCCTCGAAAATATCCTCGAAAACGCCAACTATGCGCCCACCCACAAGCGTACCGAACCATGGCGGTTCATTGTTTTCAGGGGGGAGGAAAAGCTGAAACACTTGGCTGGCTTTTTCATGGAGCGTTACCGCAACAATACCCCGGCGGAGTCGTTTTCGCAGGCACGCTATGAAGCGGCTGGCGAAAAAATCCTGAAATCGGCCTGCGTGATCGTCATCAATGCGGCGCTTCATCCGAACGATGTTCCCGAATGGGAAGAAACGGCGGCAGTGGCCTGCGCCGTGCAGAATATGTGGCTTACGGCTACCGCCTACGGCATCGGTTCCTATTGGAGCAGTCCGGCGGTCTTAAAAGAGCTGGCCGAGTATCTCGATTTACCGGAAGACCAGAAATGCCTCGGATTGTATTACCTGGGCTATCATAATGCGCCCGATGTACCCGCGCGCCGCAACAGCACGATCGAAGATAAAACCACCTGGGCCTGAACATGAAGCAGTCCCGTCCGGTCCTGCGCGCGCAGCACCTCACTAAAACGTTTGGTACCGACACTGTCCTTTCCGGCATTGACCTCGATCTGGCGCCGGGGGGAGTGGCTGGGGGTCCTGGGTGAAAGCGGATCGGGGAAAAGCACCTTGCTGCGCATTCTGGGGCGCTTCCTGGATGCGGAGCAGGGTGATGTTTTTTTCAGAGGGCAACCGCTGAAACCGGTCGCGAGCGAGCTTATGCCCGGGCACGAGGGCATAAGGCTCATCCATCAGGAGTTCGAATTGTTCCCCAACCAGACGGTGGAGGAGAATATCGCCTACTCGCTGCGTTTCTATGAGCCGGATTACCGCCTCGAAAAGGTAGCGGAACTCCTGGAAACGACCGCATTGAAAAATGTAAAAGACCGCAAAGCGAAATTGCTTTCGGGTGGTGAGAAGCAGCGGACAGCCATCGCCAAAGCCATTGCCGAGCGTCCCGACGTGTTGCTGCTCGACGAACCGTTTGCACATTTGGACAACCATAACCGCCGGGTATTGGCCGACGCGATCGAGCGCTTGCGTAAGCGCGGGAAGATGAGCTGCGTTTTCGTTACGCACGAAGCGGCCGACGCATTGGCGTGGTCGGACAGGATTGCCGTACTGCGCGACGGCAAAATTATCCAGATAGGGACCCCGCAGGACGTTTACGATAATCCCGCTAACAGCTACGTGGCCGAACTCACGGGGGATATCAACTGGATCGCGGGGGAAAGCGGCAAAAAACAATTCTATATTCGTCCTGAAAAAATAAAGCCGACGAGAAACCCGGAGAAAAGCCGCTGGGAAGGTAAGGTAGAAGCCATGCGTTTCCATGGAAACCATTGGGAAATCCGCTGTCTGAAAGGTAAGGAACAATTATCTTTTTACCGGAACAAACCCGATCTGGAAATCGGGCAGGAGGTGCACCTGACCTACGCCGCCAAGGATCTCAAAAGCATTTGACCGGATTACAATTTGAACCAGAAAGAAATCTTCACGGCGAAAGGCGTCACATCGGGGTTATCGAGGTAGGTCAGCCGATGAATAAAATCGATGCGGCCCGTCCTGAAAATATTGTCGATCCCATATCCCAGCTCAATGTAAGGTTTTGCATTCAACTGGCTGAATGACAGTACTTCTTTTCCCGTTTCATCGGTAGTGGTGGTCAGTAACCGGTTTGTATTGCGGATGCTGCCGTAAAACAGTCTGCCGGTGGCCAGCATGCGCAGTTTGAGTTTCCGGATGACCGGAATGCGGTTGAAAATAAACCCTTCGAAATTGTGCTCCATGCGTAGCGCGAAATACCGGTCGCTGACGAACTCGAAGTAGCGCATGAGATTGTAGGCGTTTTCGACGTAAAAGAACGACTCGTTGCCCAGCGGTGTGTAAAGCAGCGGATAAGGCAGTGTGGAGGGGATATAACCGAAAGTTGCATTGTAATAGGTGCGCCCGAGGACGCCCGCACGGAAATTTTGCCGGATGTTGAAAGAAAATTTATTGTAATTGAAATCACCGCCGAGTAAATGCCTGAAGCCATGTGTGTAACGGAACGTAAATGCAGGCGAGTTGCCATTTCCCATGCTGACGCGTTCGTTGTCGTTCAGCAAAAAAGTCTCTTTCCGCGCGAGTCGCGCTTCAAAATTGATCTCCGTAATATCGAACGCGCTTTTGACGGGCGAATTGTCGCCCGCCGCCGGATCGGTGCGGTAGCTGAACCGGAACAGCGGATCGAAAGTGCGGTGGCGTAATTGCACGCTGCCGGTCAGGCCGTTTACAACTTCTCTTTTGAAATAGGCCGAAATATCCCGCTGCCAGTACGGCCTGCGAAATGCCCCGAACCTCGACAATGCGCCGAAAATAGTGCTGGGCCCGATCGTTTCGGCGGTCAATCCCAGTCGTTCGAGGTCTCTGGAATAGGCGATGCCGGCCATTGTCCACGGCTTGCGGCTGATGATGTAATCGAGCCCGCCGCCGTATTTGAACTCATGGTCACGCGTGCCATAAGCGCCGTAACCGCTGAAAATCCATTTTTTGCTGAACCCCGGATCGGTCCGGAAACCAAGGCGGAAACGGTGGCCTTCCACTTTGTTATAAGCGTATAAAAAAAGGTAAGGGCCGAGGTCGATATTCCATTTGTCGATCCTTTTATAACCATTAACAAAAATGTTCAGAAGTTCGGTGTAGGTTTTGACGACCGGCAATGCTTTCAGGGAATCGATGAGCTCGAAGGTCAGCTTTTCCGTGGCACTGAGGCCTTCCGGCCGGCTTTTGATCCAGAAAGTCGAATCATGGTCGCGGTAATCTTCTTTTAGTTCGATGGCCGTATCGTAAAAGCGGATTTCGTGCGGTTGGTTGAGTTTGTACCCGGATTGGGCCGAATAAAATTTCAGCAACATGCCCGCGGCCTGGGGAGTCGGCTCGTCGACGTCGATCAGCACCCGTGTTTTGCGTGGCAACCAGTTTTTTTCATCATCCGACAGCTCGTAGGATTGCTGGATTTTAATACGATCGATGTAATTGAGGTTAGCCTGCTTGTCTACCGTGACATCTATTTGCGTCAATGCAAAAGTTTGCCCGTCCACCCACATCGTACCGGTGAACGCCAGGTCCTGCTTTTGGCGGGGCTCGAAATCGATGTGATAATCGTAGCCCGAGCCATTGAAAGCGCTGTCTGCGAGGTAATATTCGTAATAGAGCTTCCAGTTGTCGGAAATCGGTGAAACAAAATCCTTTTGGAGGATATTCAGGTAATTGTTGTAAAAATTGTATTGCTGGAAGGTCGACCCGATCAGTTGCGACACCACGCTGCCGTCCGTCAATCCTACGCCCGAAACTTTCGTTTTCTTAATGATCTCCTTCTTTTTCTGTGGATTGTTGCGGTAGAAAACCTCGGAAACCGACTCGGAAATAAAGATCGGAATGATCGTTTCACCGTTTTCACCCCTTACTTCATCGAACTTTTCGAGCGTACGGGCCATCTTTCTGACTGGCTTCCGCTTTCTGAATGCGTCCGAAAGGTTGTCTATATCGATCTGGACCTTGTTGTAGCTTTCATATTCATAAGCAGAAAGCTCCCCGGCATTGTTTGCTTTTTTCCGTGCGACGATTTTTCGCAGAACGGCATAAGCCGGGTTTTCGCCTGCGATAATTTTAACTTCGCGCAGCTGCATAGTGCCGGGCGAAAGCTGAATGTCGATTACCTGCGTGGTTATACCCGGTGAAATAGCCTTGCTGAGGCTCGTATATCCGACATAGGTGGCGATGACGGAGTTGGCGGGCGGCGTGAATGTAAGCTGGTAATTCCCGTCGAAATTGGTGGTGGTGCCTGTCGGCTGTCCTCGGATACTAATATTGGCGAAAGGAATCGGATCACCGGTCGTGGCGTCGGTAACCCGGCCTCTGATCGTGTGAACCGTTTGCGCGGCGCCCTTAGCGCAGGCGAGTATGACCAGGAGCACTACAACGGCTATGTGCGGACGGGGCGTCATTCGTCGTGCTCATTTTTTCCGATCTGGATATTGGATGTCACATCGGCGGCGGGGCGCAGGATATGGACGTCCAGCACGGCCTTCGGGCGCGCCAGATACTCGCGCACGAGCGTGCGGAACGAGTAGCCGTCGGGAACGTCCTGTGCTGCGAAGGAAATGGCGTTTATACCTTCGTTATGAGCAATATACAGTGCCCGTGCGTTGTGGAAATTTTGAGAAATGATGGTAAAGTTATCCTGGTTGAAAACCTGCTTGCAACGGATAATCGAGTCGAAGGTGCGGAAACCAGCGTAATCCAGGGTCATTACGTTCTCCGGAATGCCCAGGTTCAGCAACGCGCGCTGCATATCGAGCGGTTCGTTATAGTATTGCGAATCGTTGTTCCCGCTAAGGATTATATACTTGATCTTTCCCTCTTTGAAAAGCCGGGCGGTTGCTTCCATCCGGTATTTGAAAAAGAGGTTCTCAGTGCCTTTCTCCGATTTCTTGCTCGTGCCCAGCACCAGCGCCACGTCGTTGGGCGGCAGGCTTTCGATTGAGAAATAGGAATATTGGCGCGTACAGTAAACTACCCAGAAATTACAAAGCAGGATGAAAACCATGCAGGCAAATAATAAGGCTAATATGATTTTAATCAACTTTTTCACCTGTGCATGCATTGCCTTGTGAATTTCAGTTTCTGGGTATGCCGTCGGGCCGCGTACCTCCCGATAATCATTCCGATCCGGTGTACGCTACGGCCTTCTGTGGCTGATGCCCGGAACGGGAGGGGCTATTCAAACAGCCCCAGCTGACTCCTTGAATCCGGGCCTTTCTTGCCTTCCTTCTTTGGTTTGGCCTCGTTTTTAGTGTCGTGTTCCTGGCTATCGTCGGTTTCTTCCGGTCCCGCCGCGGCATCGCTTCCGTCTTCGTCTCCTACCTGGTTAACAGTATTTTCCGTCAAAGCATTCGCCGCATCGTCGTCTTCAGTCAATTCGTCGCCGGCCGGTTCCGCAGGTTCTTCCGCCGGTGCTGGTAACGGTTCGAGCCAGCGGATATCCTTGAACTTGTCGTTCGGAATCCGGTTGCCCTGTGCGCGCCAGCCACGGATATCGACCATGTCTTCCACCAGATATTCCTCCACGCTTTGCTCTTTCTGGGCCGTTTTGGGATAAACGATTTCCAGCCGCGGACGTATATCTGTGCTCGCCATAATCAGCTTGCTGTTTTTAGCGTCGCTGATAAAGAGGAATTTCTTGTCGAGCGAAGAAGTCTCTATGTTGAACCGTTTAATGAAATGCTGTTTTTGGCCTCCATCGAAATAAATCGCGGTGATCGGCAGTTTGGAGTCGAATTTCTTGACAAGCAGCACTTCGTTCGGCTCGTAGTGGTTTGTCAGGTCGAAATTGGTGAGCTCGTATGTGCCGTCCTTGTAAATGACCACGATGTTGTCGCTCGGGCCGAAATTGCCAAGATATTCGCCGCGTTCGTCGCGGTTCAAACGGCCGATGATCGGATCGAACCACATATCCACGCCCCCTAACGTCGAACGGCCGGCCTGTTTCAGGGTAATTTTCCGGACGGGGTATTTGGTCAGGATGTTACCCATCGCGCTCCGGTTCTTGATCAGCAGCTCGGCGAAGTTGTAGTCGAACTGCTTCACCTTCGCCTTGCTCTGGGCGGTGAGATTAACCGTAATGATCTCCGCTTCGCCATTATCGTTAGCCGTGAAATAGGTGATTTTCGATTTTGGCGTGCCTTGCGTGAGCTCGTACTCGCGGTCGCGGGTGACGGCGGTTACCTGGAAGCGCTTCGCGTAGGAAACGCCGGTTTTGCCATCGACATACACCATATTATACACCTTGCGCTCATCGTTTTTGACAAAAACAGCGCAATAGATAATATCCTTGCCCACAAATACCTTTTCCTGCACTTTGGTAACCACACAGCGGCCGTCGGCCCGGAAAACGATGATGTCGTCGATATCGGAGCAATCCATTACGTATTCGTCTTTTTTAAGGCCGTAGCCGATAAAGCCTTCCGCCCGGTTGACGTACAGCTTCTGGTTGTTGGCTGCCACGATGTTTGCGGCGATCTGGTTGAATGCGCGGATTTCGGTCCTTCTTCCTCTGCCTTTTCCGTACTTTTTCAATAAATCCCTGAAATACTCGATCGCGAAACGCGTAATATGCGCCAGGTTATCTTCGGTTTCCGCAAGGTCCTGCTCCCATTTGCGCATCAGTTCGTCGGCTTTGAAACCGTCGTATTTCGAGATCCGTTTAATGCGTATTTCGGTCAGGGCGACAATGTCATCGTCGTTGATCTCGCGGTAGAATTGCGCCTTGTACGGTTCGAGCCCTTTGTCGATCGTCCGGATCACCGCCTCGAACGTTTCGCATTCCTCGATGTCGCGGTAGATGCGGTTTTCGATAAATATCTTTTCCAGCGAGCCGTAAAGAATTTTTTCCAGCAATTCGAGCCGCTTGATTTCGAGTTCGCGCTGTAAAAGATGGACGGTTTGCTGGGTGTTGTATTTCAAAATGTCGGTCACGCCGACGAAATGCGGTTTGTCGCCTATAATGATACAGGCATTCGGCGAAATGGAAACCTCGCATTCCGTGAATGCGTATAAGGCGTCCATGGTAATGTCCGGCGAAACGCCGGGCGCCAGATGCACCTGGATTTCCACATCAGCAGCGGTATTATCGACCACTTTCTTGATCTTGATCTTGCCCGCGTCGTTGGCTTTGATGATCGATTCGATGAGGGAAGTAGTGGTTGTGCCGAAAGGAATGTCCCGGATGACGAGCATCTTTTTGTCCTCTTCCTCGATTTTGGCACGTACCCGAACTTTGCCGCCGCGTTGCCCGTCGTTATAGTTGGAAACATCGATCAGGCCGCCCGTCAGAAAGTCGGGATAAATAGCGACCTCCTTGCCTTGCAGCACGCTGATGGACGCTTCGATCAGCTCGCAGAAGTTATGCGGGAGGATTTTGGTGGATAAACCCACCGCAATGCCCTCGACGCCAAGCGAAAGCAGCAGCGGGAATTTTACGGGCAAAGTAACCGGTTCGCGTTTGCGGCCGTCGTAGGAAAGCTGCCATTCGGTGGTGTCGTCGTTGAAAACGATCTCTTTTGCGAAGCGCGACAACCGGACCTCGATGTAACGGGCGGCCGCCGCGCCGTCGCCCGTACGAATATCCCCCCCAGTTGCCCTGGGTATCAAAAAGTAACTCCTTTTGCCCGATATTGACGATGGCATCGTAAATAGACGCGTCGCCGTGCGGGTGGTATTGCATGGAAGAGCCGACCACGTTGGCGACTTTGTTGAAGCGGCCGTCGTCCATTTCATTGAGCGCGTGCATAATGCGGCGCTGAACGGGTTTCAGACCGTCTTCGACCGCCGGAACGGCTCGTTCCAGAATTACATAAGAGGCATAATCGAGAAACCAGTTTTCGTATAAGCCCGAAATGGGCAGTTTATCATGCAATCCGCTATCTTCTACGTCGGGCGCAACTCCGTTTTCGTCCATAAATGCAGGAGGAACCAGGTTTTAAGTATTCAGAAATAGATTATCAGCCATCCGCTTCCCGGTCTTCATTGGGGGACTGGCTCCATCAAAAGAAAGAAACAGGGTGAAGTTTACCGGAAGAATCAGGTTGAATGAACTGCTAATATAGCAAATTAAGCGATAAAACTCAGTTGTCCGGCGCATTCAGCACAGCCAGCAGTTCACTGATCATCATCGCCGTAGCACCCCAGATTTTATAACCCTGCACCATGTAATGCGGCGCATGTACCTGTTCCCCACGTACTTGGATATCGCTCGATCCGATAATATTAATATCAGAGATTTCCTCCAATTTGATCTCAAAAATATCTTCCACCTCGCGGGGGTCGGGGTAGAAGTCGGGGCGGTAGGGCATGGCGGCTACCACAGGCAACACGTGAAAGTTGCTCGCCGGAATGAAAAGTTCGGTCAACGCGCCTAATATTTTGACATCCGTCAATCGCAAACCTATTTCCTCCTGGGCCTCCCGCAATGCAGTGCGTATCAGGTTTTCGTCGCTCAATTCGTAACGTCCCCCGGGGAATGCTACCTGGCCGCTGTGCACGCCATCGTACGCCGGGCGCAGGATCAGCGGAAAATAGATTTCGTCCTGATACGGATAAAACAGGATCAGTACTGCACTTTTGCGCGTTTTGGGGTTGGGCTTGAAAGTCAGACGAAGGCGGGAAGACGCTTGCATGGTCCGGTGGGCCGCCTCACCGGGTAGCGGAAATGTTAATTTCTGAGTTAGCTGTTCGGTAAATGCGGAAAATGATTCCAGTGCGGCCATGTCGGCTGGGTTATTGAAGAGTTAGGTGGCGGAAGATTACGCCTAAGTTAATGTACGAAACCTAAATCTTCGCGTAGTTGAGCTCTCTTTTGAAGTCGAAAAAGCTTTCGAGGCTCAGATATTCGTCCAATTCTTCCCAGTGAATGCTGTCGCCTAAGGGGCCGAGTTCAAATCGAAGCAGCTGCTCTGAAGTAGCGTTTTCCAGTCGTTTGAACCAAGCCAGCGGATTACCGATGATGTGACCGCTGTCGAGCACCAGGTATATATTGGTTTCGTCAAACCAAACTCTATGGATCTTCATAGCTTCTGCTTTTTTCATATTAAAATTCACCATGAAATTCGTGCCATTTTTTACAATCAGTTCCGAATGCTGTTCAACCAACGCCTCGGCGGGCATCGGGTCTTTCGGTTTGATTCCGTGACTTTCTACTAACCTCACCGGATTTACTTCAAACTTCGCAGTGCCATCGGCATTTCTGACTTGAATGTGGATAGGTAGATGTTCAAGACTGTAAAAAGAAAAACTTCATCCCGAACATCCGGAAAATTTCAGGCATAACTAGTGTGTGATAAGTGTTTACAATAGATATACACAAATATAGCAATTACTTAAATCGATTGTAAATACCCTAAGCGAGCGCTCTCGCATACAACTTCGCCAGTTGCTCTGCACATCTTTCTCCATCCATGGCGGCCGACATAATGCCTCCCGCATACCCGGCCCCTTCGCCGCAAGGGAACAAACCTTTTATTTCCGGATGCTCACATGTGTCGCGTTCGCGGGGGATGCGTACCGGCGAGGAAGTGCGGCTTTCGACGCCGATGAGCTGGGCGTCGCCGGAGAGGTAACCGCGTATTTTCCGGCCGAAATCCGATAACGCATCGCGCAACGGGAAGGCGATGTGCGCCGGCAGGACGTCGTATAAATCGACCGATTGCAGGCCGGGTTGGTACGAAGTATCGCGCAACTGGGCGGAAGTACGACCTTTCACAAAGTCCAGGGCAAGCTGAGCCGGTGCTGTTTGTGTGGCACCCGCGAGTTTGCAGGCGGCTTGTTCCAGCTCGCGTTGCAGTTGCAGACCGGCCATCGGGCCGAATTCTCTATAAGGGACAAGATCGGCGTCTTCGATCGTCACCACCATCCCCGAATTGGCATAGGGCGAATCCCTGCGCGAAGGTGACATGCCGTTGACGACCACCTCGCCGGAAGCCGTAGCGGCTGGCACGATAAAGCCGCCCGGGCACATACAAAAGGAGAAAACGCCCCGTTGCGCGCCTTTGTAGTGGGTTTGAGTGACGAGGCTGTAAGAAGCGGCAGGCAGGTACGGGCCGCGATCGACCTCACAGTGATATTGTATTTTGTCAATCGTATTCTGAGGATGCTCGATCCGAACGCCCATTGCGAAGGACTTGCTTTCGATCAGGACGTTTTTTGCATGAAGCATCTCATAAATGTCCCGCGCGGAATGCCCGGTTGCTAAAATAACGCCGAGGCCCGTATGCTCGTCGTAATGGTTCGTCACGACGCCGGTGATCCGGTTGTCACGGATGACGAGATCGGTGACTTTGGTATCGAAATGGATTTCGCCGCCTGCATTCAAAATACTTTCACGCATTTCGGAGACAACAACCGGTAGTTTGTTTGTACCGATATGCGGATGTGTATCGATCAGGATCTGTTCGCTGGCGCTGTGTGCGACGAAAATTTCCAGCACCCGGCGAATATCGCCCCGTTTGTTGGAGCGTGTATAGAGCTTGCCGTCGGAGTAAGTGCCGGCACCGCCTTCTCCGAAGCAGTAGTTGGATTCCGGGTTGACGTGGTGTTCCTTGTTAATAGCTGCGAGGTCGCGCCGTCTCGTACGTACATCTTTTCCCCGTTCAAACAAAACGGGCTTGATCCCCAGCTCGATGAGTCGCAATGCGGCAAACATTCCGGCCGGTCCGCAGCCGACGATCAACGCCTGCGGGCGCTTGCTTACATCCGGGTACACAATGCGCGTGCCTGCCAATGGGGGAGGGGTTTCCCCGACGTAAACTTCGGCTTGCACATTAATTTTCACTTGCCGGCTACGGGCATCAATCGATTGGCGCGTTTTGCGGATAAAAGGTGCGTCGCTTTCGCGCAGGCGAAGTTTTTGAATTACAAACCGACGGAAATTGTCCTCGTCCAGCGCGATTTCCGGCGCCAGGGAAAGTTGAAGCGTATGTTGCATGCGGAAAGGGATTTATCCTTTAATGCCGCAAAGTTAATATTTTTAACTTGACACACTTCTTTGAACTCCCTTTCCCAGCCGGCCACCGCTCATAATCTAACTACAACGACACTCACCAGCCACTCCAAACGACTCCTGACAACACCCGACAATCCCTGACAACACTTGACAACCCACATACCACACCAACTCCGCCCGGGTAGCAAACCGCCCGGCGCTACTTTAATGCATAAACGACCACAAAGCACCATCCAAAACCCTGAAATCATGTCGCAAAGCCGCCGTCAATTCCTGAATACCCTGGCTGTATCCGCCGGGGCTGCCGTGCTCTCGGAAGCTGCTCGCGCCGAACAAAACGCGGGGCCATACCCATTATCGTGCAACCAGTATTCGTGGATTACCTTTTATGCCCGCGATGGCAAGGACTGGGGCAAGGATTTGGACGCCTCGCTGGCCGAGTTTGCTTCGACGGGGCTGAAAGCCTACGAACCTGCGTTCAATACAGCGGCCGAGGTGCCAGAACTACTTCCGGTACTCAAAAAATACCAGTTGGCGATGCCCTCGGTTTATGTCAATACTTCATTGCATGAAGCGGCGGAAGCGTCTAAATCCATCGAATCCGTGCTGGCGATCGCGGAAGCGCTGAAACCTGTCGATACTAAAATCATCGTCACCAACCCGAACCCTATTCAATGGGGAAGCGACAAGAACAAAACCGACGGGCAACTGACCGAACAAGCCGGAAACCTCGATAAGCTCGGGGCCGAACTGAGGAAGCGTGGCATGGCCCTCGCATACCATACGCACGACGTGGAGTTGCGCGCCGCTGCACGGGAGTTCCACCACATGCTGCTCGCTACCGATCCGAAAAATGTGTCGCTATGCCTGGATGTGCATTGGGTTTACCGCGGCTCCGGCAATTCGGAGGTGGCATTGTTCGACATTGTAAAACTGTATGGCAAACGCATCGCGGAGCTGCATTTGCGGCAATCGAAAGGCGGGATCTGGCAGGAGACGTTCACGGAAGGAGACATCGATTATCCAAAATTGGCGCAAATGCTGGATAGCATGGGCGTGAAGCCGCATTTGGTTCTGGAACAATGTCTTGAAAAAACTTCGCCGAAGACCATGGACGGCGTTCAGGCGCATAAGGAGGATTTGGTTTATGTGAAGAAGGTGTTTGGGGTTTAATTTATTTTGATGCGCCGGGATTAATTCAGAAATTGTAAACAACCTTTGGTTATGCCGGGCAATCACCCGTTGATGATGTATTCGAGCGAGGAGGCCAAAGGCTAGCTCATATACGCCTGACTTCATTCTCAATGACCCCGACAGACTTCTTCAACGTATCCGACCTGCTGACCGAAGAGCAGCGCCTTATTCAGCAAACCGTTCGTGATTTTTCGGATCGGGAAATCAAACCTGTTATCGAGGAATTCGCACAGAAGGCCGAATTTCCAGAACATTTAATTCCGAAATTCGGTGAACTGGGCGTGTTCGGACCGACGATTCCGGCCGAATATGGCGGCGGGGGATCGGACTACACCAGCTACGGGCTCATGTGCCAGGAGATCGAGCGGGGCGATTCGGGTATGCGGTCGACGGTTTCCGTGCAAAGCTCTCTGGTGATGTGGCCGATTTACGCGTTCGGTTCGGAAGAACAAAAACGGAAATACCTGCCCAAGCTCGCTACCGGTGAATGGTTGGGATGTTTCGGGCTTACCGAACCCGACCACGGTTCCAATCCCGGCGGGATGAAAACACATTTGACGAAAACCGAGGGCGGTTATGTGCTTAATGGCTCCAAAATGTGGATTTCGAATGCCCCTTTTGCACACATGGGCGTGGTATGGGCGCGCAACGAAGCAGGGAGAGTGCAGGGCGTGATCGTCGAGCGTGGGATGGAAGGTTTTTCAACCCCTGAAATCCACCATAAGTGGTCGCTACGCGCGAGTGCGACGGGCGAACTGGTTTTTGACCAGGTATTTATTCCTGAAACATATCTGCTTCCAGGTGCCGTAGGACTGAAAGCGGCATTGCAATGTCTCGATAAGGCCCGCTACGGCATCGCCTGGGGTGCTATCGGCGCGGCGATCGATTGTTATGAAACGGCCGTCAAGTATTCCGCAGAGCGCATTCAGTTCGATAGGCCGATAGGGGCATTCCAGCTTACGCAAAAGAAATTGGCCGAAATGCTGACGGAAATTACGAAGGCCCAACTGCTCGCATGGCGGCTGGGCCAGCTCATGGACGCCGGTAAAGCTACCACGGTCCAGATTTCAATGGCCAAAAGAAATAATGTGGAAATGGCGCTGAACATCGCCCGCGAAGCGCGTCAGATTCTCGGCGCAATGGGCATCACCGGTGAATACCCCGTTATGCGCCACATGATGAACCTCGAATCGGTGATCACCTACGAGGGAACGCACGATATTCATTTGCTGATCCTCGGAGCGGAAATTACGGGGATTCAGGCGTTTAAATAGTGCTTTGGCTGTCGGCCGTCGGCTGTCGGCTTTCGATTGCTATATTTTCTCCCACCACACTTTCCGAAGGCTGATAGCCGACTGGCGAAGTCCCATTCCCCACTTTTCGCCGCAAATTTTCACCTCCTATATCGTCCGACGGCCGATAGCCGACAGCTGAAGTGCTATTTACCAGCTTCCGTTGCAGGTCCCTGCTTGTTTCCCGCGACCCGTCCGGCGACCAGCCCGGTGCCTTGAAGAGGTATTTCAGCTTTGTTTTGAAATCCACCGGCTGCTTGAAATCCTCTCCGATGGCCATCCACTCGTGGAAAACGGTTTGGGCGATACCTTTCTGCTCCATTGGCTTGGTGAGGCCGTAGCGTGGCGGTTCGCCGGGCAGTTCTTCCTGGAAAGTCCCGAAAATGCGGTCCCATATAATGAGGCACATTCCCATGTTTTTGTCGAGATACCGGACATTGCTCGCATGGTGTACACGATGGTGTGACGGCGTTACGAAAATGTATTCCAGCCAGCCGAGCTTGCCCACGTATTCGGTGTGAACGATAATGCCGTAAATCTGTGTAATGGAATACATCACGATAATATCAGCCGGATTGAAACCGGCCAATGCCAGCGGAATGAAGTATACGAAACGGTAAAGCGGCTGGAAAACCGAAGACCGGAAGCCGGTAGTAAGGTTGAAATGCTCCGACGAATGGTGCGTCACGTGCACCGCCCAGAACAGCCGGCAGTGGTGGTCGACGTAATGCAGCGTATAAAATGCCAGGTCTTCGGCCAGGAACAATGCCAGCCAGTACAGATAAGGGTCGGCGATCGGTTCGAACGGCGAAAAATTGTAGAACCAGATCAGTACGCTTACGTATGCGGCCCGGAAAAGCAGGTCGATACCGCCGTTCAGCAGCATCAGCGCCGCGTTCATTAACGTGTCCTTCAAAGAATAGGCCGGACGTTTGGCCAGTTCCTCATGTGGTGTCTTGTATGTTAAAAAGATCTCAAGGGCGATCAGACATATATAAAATGGCGTCGACAGTTTTAGAATGAGATCTTCAAAATCATAAGTGCCGGGCATAGAGATTTATCCAAATGGTAAACAAAGATAGTTGAGAAGTAAACTGTAAGTTTCCACCCTCCCATTTCTAAGAAATTTTTAATGGCATCCGGCGGTCACTTAATCTGACATTCAATTTAAAGGAAACCCCCATCGAAAGGTTCAAAATTTCCCCGGGTCTACGTTTTCAGGTATTGCTAATTAGTTGAAAATAATTCAATTAATCATCCTTTTGAGCGCCTTTCTTAGCTCTTCGTTCTTGTGCCTTTTTTTGCAGGATCACCGGCGCGGCAATGCGTTCGCGGCAATCGAACAGCGAACAGCGCTCGCATGTCTGGTTTACTTCCCGGGCGTTCAGTGCAGGATCGTCGAGAAACGCCAGTTTGGCGCGCGTTTGCTCGTCGAGGTAAATGCCCATGGACACGCTCACATTGAGATTGGGCGTAGGCGACATCGGCTGCGCGAAACTTACGACCAGATACTGATCCCGCGTGTCGATGTAAGTTGATTTTTGTGCTTTGCAAAGAATGCGTGGTGGTTGCTTGGCGAGGATGATCTCTCCCAGGTCGTTCAGTATCGTCAACGCCACCCAGCGGCGGCAATAGTGCTCGTCGCGGACGGTATGCGGGTAATGCTTTCTCGAAATATGCATTTCCTTCGTCATATGGAAGATATTCTGGCCTACGAAGTTGTTGAAACGCGAAAAGAAGATCTGGTTGATGCCGAAATACCGCGGTAGGATATTACTGAGCCGGTAGCAAAACGATTCCGGCGTTGTATTGAAATCTTGGATGAGCTGAATGAGCCTTTCCGGTTGCCAGGTTTTCTGCGCGAAAAAATCGGCGATTGCCGGAACGAGTAAATTTCTTTTGATAATGATGGCGCTGCCGAAATAGGACGCCTTGAAATTGTTCAGGAGCTGTTCAAACGACTCCGCCTCGACAAGGGCGGTAGTATGCAGCCGGTTTTTCAGATTAAGGTACAAATACCCGATTTCCCGCCCGTAGATAAACGCCCGCTGTACGGAGGATAAATGTGCATTGACTAAAAGACGGGTGCCGGTCGCATTGGTGATGGTGAGAGACCGCACGGTGGCAAACTCCGGGTTATTGCGTTCGTTAATCGGCTCGATCGTGTAATGGTATTGCTCTTTCAGGATGTTTTCGAGGTATTGTTCGTCGAGCAGGCGGCTGGCTTCCACATTTTGCTCCGCCAGAAAACGTTCCGCTTCCATTTCGATGTCTTCGAAATAGTTATCGTGCATTTCCTGGTAAGTACGCAACGCCGAAAAGTAAAATTTCTCGATCGACATATTATAATTCCGTGCGATCTCGATGAGCGTCCCCACGAATGCGCTGATCTTGGTAGGAGCGTCGGAAAGGATTTCGAGCAGGTTGGCCGGATCGATGCCGAAAAGTTCGAGCGGAAGCTCGGTCAGCACATTCGAGCTGAGCAGGTCGGAGATGGGTTCCAGCCGCTTGCTGAGTTTCAATGAAACGAGCGTGTCGTAGTCGACCTCCATCGCACTTGCCAATGCAAGGATCTTGTCTGATTTGGGATACTTTTTTCCTTTCTCGATTTCATTGATATAGGAAATCGACAACCCCGATTTCTGGGAAAGTTCGCTGAGCGACATTCCCTTGTCGAGCCGGAGTTGTTTGAGTTTGAGTCCGAAAACCAGTCTTACATTATCTTGGTTGATTGCCACTTTGCTGCTATATGGGCCTGATTCCGTGCGGTTTCGCTTACAGGCAATTTAACGAATGAAACACAAAAGTAGAAATAGCCGCCGATTCGGCAGTCATGTGGAACAAAAAAACGGAACCGCTTACACGAATTCCGTTTTCTGCCTTTCTTTATTTACCGGCTGCTAAAAAATCGCGAAACCGAGCGTCGCCTGGAAGAGGTTTCCCTTCTTGCCAAACTGCGAAGCGGTGGTCGCATTGTCGAAATTTACTTTCACGATCTCGGTGAAATTTCCTTCGTAACGCACGTCGAGGCTCATGCGTCCGAAATCGAAACCCACACCGGCCTGGTAACCGTAGGCTAACCGGTTTTTGAAAGTTACATCCGCGTTGTCGCCGGTAAAATCATCGAACGAATCGCCGAGTTTACCATTGCCGGATAGCCTGAGAGAAGCCATCGGACCCACATTGACGCGGAAGAATTTCGCAACCCTGAAACCGAACAATACCGGTACATCAAAATTGCTGAAGCGTACATCGACTTTGCCCTGCGAGTTCGTCAGGCCGTCCTTGTAAACGTTGAATTTACCCCCTTTCTGGGACAATAGTAACTCAGGTTGTACGTAAAATGTTTTTCCAAAACGGAAGAAAACGCCCCCGGCGAATCCCAGCGAGCGGTTCGAGTTGTCTTTAAAGTTGAATGCATCGCCGCCCGGTGCCAGCGTGAGGTCGTTGCTGCCGTTGATGTTCGATAAATTGGCTCCCGCCTTGACACCGAAGCGAAAACCGGGGTCGTACTGAGCGGAGGCGGAGTAGCTGATGAGTAATGCACACAGCGCAATCATCACGTTTTTCATAGCATTGAATATTGGAAAAGAATGGATAATGATCACGACCCGTTCAAATCCCGTGCCTGTGAAGTGTAGCGCAGGCGCAGGAGGCTCCTCCGGAGCCATGGATTGCAGGTGCGGGGATTTGCTAGAAGCAGGAACATTACGCCTGCATGTGTTCACCTCCTAATAATATGGCGGACAACCCGAATCCGATCAAAAAACGCTATTTTTGCGGATTATTTGAGAAAACAGAAAAAGAAACAAAAGCTTTACCTTCTGATAATCAGGTTTCTGGGTGGGATATACACACCGGCTGCCCGGAGAAAAGCATAACAACTAACAGGATATGAGCGAGTACAGTCATCGGGAAATAGAAAAGAAATGGCAGGATTTCTGGCAAAAGAACGGCACTTTCAGTGTGTCGAACGAGTCGGATTTGCCGAAATATTATGTGTTGGATATGTTCCCCTATCCCTCGGGGGCAGGGTTGCACGTGGGGCACCCGCTGGGATATATCGCTTCTGACATCTATTCCCGCTATAAAAGACTGAAAGGGTTCAATGTGCTGCATCCCATGGGCTTCGATAGCTTCGGCCTTCCAGCCGAGCAGTACGCGATCCAGACGGGCCAGCATCCCGCCATTACGACGGAGCAGAATATCACCCGTTACATCGAGCAGCTGAAAAACCTGGGCTTGAGCTATGACTGGAACCGCGAAGTGCGGACGTCGGACCCAGGCTATTACAAGTGGACGCAATGGATCTTCTGCGAATTATTCAACAGTTGGTACAATAACGATACCGATAAAGCCGAGCCGATCGAGACGCTGATAGCGAAATTCAGCCAGGGAGGCAACGCCGGGGTGAATGCGCCTTGCGATGAGGATACGCCTGTGTTTACAGCCGACGAATGGAACGCATGGTCGGAAGAGGCGCAATACAAAATGACATTGAAATACCGCCTGACTTACGTAGCCGATGCCACCGTGAACTGGTGCCCCGGCCTGGGATCGGTATTATCGAATGACGAGGTGAAGGACGGCGTGTCGGAGCGCGGCGGTTTCCCGGTTATCCAGAAACTGATGCGCCAATGGATGATGCGCATTACCGCCTACGCCCAGCGTTTGATCGACGGTTTGGACACCATTGACTGGACCGAATCATTGAAAGAGCAGCAGCGCAACTGGATCGGCCGGTCGGTCGGAGCGCTTGTAAGGTTTCAAGTCTGGGAAGGGAAGGAGGAAAAGGAAAATGAAGGAAAGGGAGAAGGGACTAGTTCTTCCTCCTCTTCCTCCCTTTCTTCCTTCATCGAAGTGTTCACAACCCGTGTGGATACGATTTACGGCGTGACGTTTATGGTGATTGCGCCGGAACATGAGCTGGTAGACGTGATCACGACACCGGAGCAGCGTGCTGAAATCGACGCCTACATTGCGATGACGCAGAAGAAATCGGAACGCGACCGGATGTCGGATGTAAAAACGGTCTCGGGAGCATTCACGGGTGCGTACGTGATCAATCCGTTCAGCGGGGAGAAGGTGCCCGTTTACATTGCCGACTACGTTTTGGCGGGTTACGGAACCGGCGCGGTAATGGCCGTGCCATCGGGCGACCAGCGCGACTGGAATTTCGCCAAGCACTTTAACCTGCCCATTATCCCGATCCTCGATGCGCAAAAGGACATCGAAACGCAAGCTGACGCGACCAAGGAAGGGAGATATATCAATTCAGGCATTATCAACGGGCTGACTTACCACGAAGCGACGCAGAAACTGATCAACTGGCTGGAAGAGAGGGGACTGGGTAAAGGGAAAGTCAACTATCGCCTGCGCGATGCGGTGTTCAGCCGCCAGCGCTACTGGGGCGAGCCGGTGCCGGTCTATTATAAAAAGGACAGCGAGGGGCAACCGATTCCTTATCTGTTGGATCTGAGTGAATTACCATTGAACCTGCCCGAGGTGGACAAATATCTGCCGACCGAAAACGGCGAGCCGCCCCTGGGCCGCGCGCAGGATTGGGAACATGGCTCCGGCAATGGCTATGAGCTGAGTACCATGCCCGGCTGGGCAGGTAGCAGCTGGTACTGGTACCGGTACATGGACCCGAAAAATGAAAACGAATTTGCCTCGAAAAAAGCGATCAGCTACTGGAAAGACGTGGATTTGTACATCGGCGGGACCGAGCATGCCACCGGGCACCTGTTGTACAGCCGTTTCTGGAACAAATTCCTGAAAGACCGCGGCTATGTGCCGGAAGAGGAGCCGTTCAAGAAGCTGATCAACCAGGGGATGATCCAGGGACGCAGCAATTTTGTGTACAGGGTCAAAGGTGAGGATTACAGCAAACCGGTGTTCGTAAGTGCAGGCTTGAAGTCGCAGTACGAGGTGTCGGCTTTGCATGTGGATGTGAATATTGTCGAAAACGATGTGCTGGATATCGAAAAATTCAAAGCGACGCGGCCGGACATTGCAGGCGAAAACGCGGAGTTCATCCTCGAAGACGGCAAGTATATCTGCGGTGTGGAGATTGAGAAAATGTCCAAATCCAAGTTCAATGTCGTAAACCCCGACGATATTGTGGAACGTTATGGAGCGGACACGCTTCGCCTTTATGAAATGTTCCTTGGCCCGCTCGACCAGGCGAAGCCCTGGAATACCAACGGCATCGACGGTACCTACCGGTTCATCCGGAAGTTATGGCGTTTGTTTTACAGCGAGACGGGCCAGTGGCAGGTGAAAGACGTCCCGGCTAAGCCCGAAGAGTTGAAAATCTTGCACAAAACGATCAAGAAGATTGGCGAGGATATCGAGAACTTCTCGTTCAACACGGCCGTGAGCGCATTCATGGTGTGCGTGAACGAGCTGGGCAGCCAGAAGTGCCAGAGCAGGGAAGTGTTGCAACAACTGGTGATTTTGCTTTCGCCCTACGCACCGCACATTTCGGAAGAATTGTGGGCTGCGTTGGGTAATGAGCCGGGCGGCGTTTCCAAAGCGGCATTCCCGGTGTTCGAGGCGAAATATGTCGTGGACTCGGTATTCGAATATCCGGTGCAGATCAACGGGAAAGTTCGTGCTTCACTGACATTCCCTCTGGATACGCCGCCGGCCGATATCGAGAAAGAGGTTTTAGCGGATGCGACAGTCCAGAAATGGATGGAAGGAAAACCGGCGAAGAAAGTAATCGTAGTGCCGAAGCGGATCGTGAACGTCGTGATCTGACCGATACATTGAATATAAATGCAAAATGGCCAGCCTGAAAAAACCGGGCTGGCCATTTTGTTACTGGATAGGGGTGGTTACTTGATGGAAATCTGACGTTCGGTGCGGATTTCGGCCACCTCGAACTGTTTTTCGGTTTTTTGGCCGTTCGCGGAAACTTCGATGGTGTAAGTTCCGGCTGGCAATTCATTCACATTGAACGCCTTTCTGAACTTGCCGGTATTGCGGTCGATGATCTCGCGGTACATCGCTTCGCCGCTCTTGTTGGTGATCAACACCACGGCCTTGTCGCTGGTGTATTTATCGACGTTGACGTGGATCTTACCCGTTTTGGAAGCAAAAATCCCGGTTCCGAATGCGGCTGCTTTTTTACTTTCTTTATCGTCTGCGAAAGAATTGAAAGCGACGGTGGCAGCGATTACCATTGTCATTGCGATGGATTTAATTGAAGATTTCATGGCTATGTTCATTTAAAGATGGCTAATAATTCCGTTTGGTTGATTCAAATATATGGGCTATATCAGGTACTATGTAATACAAAGTACATGAGTGGCGATAATCTAAAATGAATGGCGGTATGCCGGGAATAATGATCTTTCTTAATTTTGCGGCGTATGGCAAAAAAGAAAACCCGCTCGTCAGGAAGTAAAGTGAAGTATCTGAAACCGCTCCCTGCGAAGGGCTGGGCCATTATCGCGGCCATCGTAGCGGTGGTCGGCGGATTGATCTGGTGGAGTGACAAAACCGATGAGAACCAGTGGGAGTTCATCAGCAAATTCGGGATTAAACTGCCGTTACGCTACGCCGTCCATGGGATCGATGTTTCGCACCATAATGCGAGAATCAATTGGGACAAACTCAAAAAGGCCCGCTCAGGCAATGTCGGTATCGATTTTGTGTACATCAAAGCGACCGAGGGCGCTACGCATCTCGACAGACAGTTCAAGCGAAACTGGGCGGAAGCGAAAAGGGTAGGGATGAAACGAGGGGCCTATCACTTTTATAATCCGCGCGTAATGTCCGATCGCCAGGCAGATAATTTTATCGGTCAGGTAAGAATGGAGCCCGGCGACCTGCCGCCGGTGCTGGACCTTGAAGTAAATGGCGGCAAGCCCGACGACATCATTATCAAGGGTGTCCGGAACTGGCTTACCCTTATCGAGGCGCATTACGGTGTAAAGCCCATTATTTACGTCAACGAGCATTATTACAAAAAATACATCGCCGGTAACTTCGACGAATATCCCCTCTGGCTCGCGGGTTACTCGCGCACGCACCTGAACGACCTCGCATCCGACGCGCACGTGCTGTTCTGGCAGCACAGCGAAAAAGGCTGGGTGGACGGCATCCGCGGTTTTGTGGATTACAATGTATACCTGCATGAACGCACGGATTGGGAAAATTTGGCGGATCGCTAATGATTTAATCGTTACCCTCGTCCCGACTGTAGGTTAGGGACGAAAAAAGGCTTCAATTTTGACAAGCGATAATATAAGCTATATTTTCACACCTATAAATGTAAATCGGCTATGAAGAGAATTTCTGTATTGCTAATGCTTCTTACCGCGATGAGTTGCAGTAAGACCGAACCGGTACCTGAGGACATGACCCGATTCCTTGTCGGAACTTACCGCCTGCAGTACGTTACGAACTTAGGCGATGAAAGAAAATATGAATGGGTCGTAGAGAAAGAGTCGGGGAATACCGTTAAAGTGCGTATGACTCGCATTGACACGCCGTGGCGCCAGGGAACCGTGTTGATTTCGCAGGATTCTGTGTCAGATGTCAAAATAGTCAGTACGCATTTGCTGAAATTCTCATTGCAAAAGGATAAAAGTTACCCGGTGGATGTGGAAGGCACGCTCTATCAGGGCAAGCTTTTCGTAACCAGCGATTTTTACAAAATTGACACTGGCTTCGCGAGTGATGCGATTCCATTTATCAAGCAATGACGAGGGACGGGATGTGCAATCCAGTCCGGAGTTTTAAATATGCCGGAAAGTAATTTAGACTACTTTCCGGCATTATATATCAAACCAGCGGTTCCTGCTGGCTCAGGCAATGGAAGCTACCTTGCCCCCAAATGATTTCCGTAGCTAAAAGCGGAATGATTTTCTTCCCGTTAAATGCTTTTTCCAGAATATCGATCGCAATCTGGTCGTGCGGATTGTTGAATACCGGCACAATCACACCTGCATTGCAGATCAAAAAGTTGGCATAGGAGCCCGGTGTACGGAAATCGTCGATAATGACCGCTTTCGGCATCGGAAGCTCGATGATATTTGGCTGTTTTCCGTTTAGCAGGCGCATTTCTTTCAGCATTTCCAGGTTGGTGTTCAAAACCGCGAAATTCTCGTCGGAGCGATCAGTTTCTACGCACGCTACGATCGTATCTTCGTTTACAAAACGCGTGGTATCGTCAATATGGCCGTCGGTGTCGTCGCCGACAATGCCGTCTTCGACCCACAAAACCTGCTCGATGCCGTAGTAATCACATAATATTTGCTCGATTTGCCCCTGTTTCAAATGCGGGTTGCGGTTTGGGTTCAGCAGGCACGATTTGCTGGTAAGGAGGCTGCCGGCGCCATTAAATTCCACCGAGCCGCCTTCCATAATGATCCCCGGGTTAACGACCGGGAGATTCAGATATTCCGCGACGGCACGCGGAGTGCGGTTGTCGTCGTCGTAAGGCGGATATTTGCCGCCCCAGGCGTTATGGCCCCAGTCGACGATCATTTTTTCGCCGGTTTCGGGGTTGACCACAAATGAAGGGCCGTGGTCGCGGCACCAGGCGTCGTTGGTAGGTTTTACAATAAATTCGATTTTAGCGAGATCGACGCCCGTTTTCACAAGTTCGCCGGTGATGAATTGCTTCAACGGCTCGTCGTGAGCGATAATGCCCACATTTTCGCCCTGACTGATCGCTTTGATAAACGCCAGGTATTGCGGCCGCATTTTAGCGAGCCTGTCGCCTTGCCACGAGGCGTCGTTATGCGGGAAAGTGAGCCAGGTAGCACGGTGCGGGGCCCATTCGGCGGGGAAAGTGAAACCCAGTTCGCGGGGTGTCGATGAAGCAATATTCGCTGTCACTGTATATTCAATGTATTTGTTCTGCTTTAAATAAAGTGCAAAGGTCGTAAAACCTTTTGAAGCAGGCCAGCAGCGGACGAAGTTTACGCATTGGAATACAAAAAAATAAAGCCCCGCGAACAGGGCTTTACCGGAATGGTGAGCAAATAATGAAATCAGTTGTTGGCAACCATCACGTTGTCGATCAGGTAGGTGCCGTCTACCGTTTCCAGGTTGTAGGCCTTACTGACCCGTCTGGCATTCGCCTGCACCGCGCCGACTTTCCAGGACGATACAAGCCCGGTCGAAGGCTCGTAATGATAAAGAATGTCGTTTTTCGCGAGCTTCTTCATGCGTTTTCTGCCGTGGTTGGTCTGCACTTTATGGTGCGGAGTAGCTTCGAGCATCAATGCAGGCACGATGGGCGAACCGGAAGGAGCATTTTCCTCCACCGGCCGCAAATACACCGCCGTTAATGGCGAGGTCGGCTGATTGAATACGTCGATCTGCTTCACCTGTGTGACCGTCGTTTTACCGTCTTTGCACGTCTTCACATGCTCGCCCACACGGACTTCCGCGATGGATTTGACGCTGCCGTCCGCCATGGTTACCGGTGCGCTGGCCGGGAAATACTTGCACCGTTTCGGGTTTTTTGCCATCCGGATCGTCGCCTGCGCCTGGATGCTGCTGACGGCCGTAATTTCGGTTTGGGCAAATACTGTGAGTGACAGGAGTGAAAAAATGCTGGTGGTCAGGACCTTCATGGAACGTTAGGTTATGACGATGCCTTCGACATTTTTACAAATACCTTGCTGAGCACGTTGGGTACCGCGCCGAGGCAGATCAGGATCAGGCCGGCAGTAATGAGCGTGGAGGTATGTGCAAAGAATGAACCGGAAGACAAAATGGCCAAAATTAATATCGTTGAGAATGGTAAAGAGAATGCAAGTAACAACACGGCAAGTTCCAGATCAAATGTTCTTTTTTCCTTAGCCATGCCTTTTGCGTCCTCCCGCAGGTTGAATGCGGAAATATGGGCGAGCGGCCAGAAGCTGGCGGCGCTCAACGGGATCACGATCGATAGCAATACCATATTCTGGTCGGTGATGTTCAGGACGTAAATCATTCCGGCGCTGATGAGCATCGTAATGCCCGCCCGGAAGAACAGTATACTTGCAACGATACGCTTCTTACCCTCTTTTAGTTGCACGGCCAGGCCGATAAAAAGCAACACGAGCGGCGTCATCATCGCGCTGGTTTTGTCAAAAATATCCACTACCAATGGCGGCAGCGAATTGTAATTGATGCCGAGGCTCAAAAGGATGATCGCAATCAGAATAAGCAGGTTAATAGGTTCCTGGAACATACTGGCGAAGAGGCTTTTCAACTTTCCACCCATCTTCATCTCCTTGTCGTCGCTGTTTTTAAGGAACATATTCATCGCCAGAATGTACAGCGAAATGAGTACGAAAAACTTGTTGCCGACATCCGCCAATGCGGCGATCGCAAGGCTTTTTTCTCCCAAAAACTCGGCAATGAATGGAAAACAGGACAGGCCCGGCGCCAGGGAAGGAATGAGCATCATCAGCGTGCGGCCGGTGGGGCTATTCTTTTCGATACCGAACAATGCGAATGCGAGCGGTGCGGAAAAGAACATCAGAAAGTTGAAAATCAGCGTAACGAGCGGGATTACGAACATCGACGAGTCGATGTCGATCTTCATCAATGAGATAAATATCGTCGAGGGCAACGCCACCGAGAGGATGATCTCCTTGATGCCGTTGGTTTGGTCCTTATTCTTGAATTTGCCTTTGAGTAACAGCCCCAAAGCAATTAATAATAACAGCGTAATGGTTTTTTGTAATGCGTCACTCATGGTCAGGAATATTTAGGTAATGGGAGTGTACCGAAGATTAAAGAGGGTATTGCGTTCGTGACGGTGCTGTAACGAGGTAGTAGTCAAGTAACGGGAGTGAAAATCTGTAACTTCTTGGTCAGGTGTTGTCAGGTGGTGTTCATTTTTAGTCAGGTGTTGTCATTTTTAGTCATGCGCTGTCATTTGTGGTCAAGTGTTGGTCGGAATGGTCATTAAAGGCTGTTTTCCTCTCAATAATGACCATTCTTGACCATTCCTGACTACAAATGACTAGGCCTGACACATATTTGACCGTAACAATTACGCCCCGTCAGCTCAGCGCCCCCAAAGCCCCCACAAACGCCTTCATCTCGTCCATCGTACCGATGCTGACGCGGCACCAGGGTTTGTTCTGGACGTCGAACGAGCGGACGGCGATGCCTTTGGCGGTCATTTTGCTGAGGAGCTCCTTGCCCGGAATACTGATCGGGAAGAGGACGAAGTTGGTGTATGACGGGATGTATTTGTAACCCATCTTGTCGAGGTTTTCGTAAAGGTATGTCTTGGCCTCGTGGTTCAGCTTGCGAGTATTGCCCTGGAAGTCCTTATCGTCCAAGCTGGCGGATGCGGCGAAAATAGAGGTGTAGGAAATACCCATTCCACCGCGGGTGATTTTGTTAATGCCTTCCAGGAACTCAGGCTGCGCGGCAATATATCCTACGCGGATCCCGGCCATACCCATGATTTTCGAGAATGTGCGGGCAATGATCACGTTCTTCTTTTGTCCGAGCAGCGAAACCATGCTTTGCGTATCGGCGCCAACAGCAAGCTCAATGTAAGCTTCGTCCACGAATACCGGTACTTTTTCGGATACGCGCGAGCAGAAGTCGAGCAGGTCCTGGCCTTTGGTAATGGCGCCGGTCGGGTTGTTGGGGTTACAAACATAAACGAGCTTCGTATCCTTATCGATCGCCGCTTCCATCGCTTTCAGGTCGTGCGACCAGTCCGCAGTGCAGGGAACGGCCTTCCATGTAGCGCCAACCGATTTCGCGACGCTTACGAGCGACATGTAGCAAGGATCGGCCGAAACGATATTGCCGCCTTTCATGAAAGTTACCAATGCCACTTTTTCGAGCAGGTCGGAAGAGCCGGGGCCCATCATGATGTGGTCGGCCGGAACGCCTTCTTTTTTGGCGATTTTATCGATCAGGTCATACATTTCTTTCCATGCATAACGGTTGCCGTTTTTAACGGATTCGGCTACCGCTTTCTGTGCCGACATGGGCGGGCCATAAGGATTTTCGTTCGCACTTAACTTGGCAATGATCTTGGGCGCTTTGAAATCAGCCGGCAGGAAATGCTCCCTCACCATTGGGCTGCGGTAAATGCGGTTCTCGGGGTCCAGGGATAATGGGGTATTCTCGAATGCGCCGGCAGTAAGGTGTGGTGCCACGGCGATGCCGCCCAATGCCATTAATCCGGATTTTAACAGGTTACGACGGTCGATTTTTTGGTTCATTGTTCAATTGTTTAAGTACGTGACGATCATATGTAAGGAGTAAAAATCTTCTTTCAAGTTACAAAGAAACGGGCCAATAGAGAAGCATATGTTCTTTGTATTTCAATTAGTTAGCTTGTACCTGCGAGAATCGCGTAAATGCGATTCCCTTGTAGCTTCCCGACCAGGATATTTTGGTGATACTGCCCGCTTTCGGTGCCGTAATACCCAGGTCGGCCCAGGTTTTTTCCAGTTTTACCAAACCCTGCGCATCGGAAGTAACCTCGCCAAGCACGGCGCCCGTGCGGAGGGTGATTTTAATGCTGAGGTTCGGTACCGGAATCGAGTCGATGCCTTTGGTATGGTCGAGAATGTTGGTTTTGTCGAGTTCCAGCAGTCGGGCTGAGAGCGTCAGCTTTTCGGCGTTGGCCGAGTAGGTTACGGTCGGTTCGCTGGCGATAGGCGCTCCAAAGGGCGCACCGACGATGTCCACCAATACCGGGGCCACGTCGCGGTCGAGGAACGGATCTTCTTCTTTGCAGGACGCAAACCCGAGCGACAATGCGGCCAGCGCGGAAAGGAAAAGCGATTTGATATTTTTCATATTCATCGAAGTCTTGAAATTGGAAATAAACCGTTACTTCTCGGCCCACCACAGTTTGGTCTTCATATCGTCGGCGCCGCCGTTGAATTTGACACCATCCGCTACGGATGTCGCATTCAGCGAATATTCGGATGCCGGGTAATTGAAGCGGGTAGGCAGAATGCCGCCGTTGTTCAGCACCGCGCGGGGATCGGGGGCAGGGAAAACCGGGAAGCCCGTTCTGCGCCATTCGATCCACGCTTCCACGCCTTGCCCGAAGAGCGAGATCCATTTCTGTTCGAGCACTTTTTCCTTGCTGACCGGCCCTGCCTTGGTCAGGTAGCCGGCAGGCGGGGTGAGGCCGTATTGTGCGAAGGAAGCAGTGATACCCGTTTCGAAATACTTTTTGGCGTCGCCCGTAATGTCGCCGTCCAGGGCCGCTTCGGCTAGAATGAAGTTCAGGTCCGCATAAGTCATGATCACCTCCGGCGCCGCAGCATCGGTGAATGCCTTCCCTATGGTGGAGCTGGTAGCGAGGTAGCCGGTGGCAATAGCATCGGGCAGGCCGTTGGCGTGGCCCTGGTACAGCCCGTCTTTATTAGGATTGGCATACACGGTAATGCGGGTATCGCCCAATGCGTTCATCTTGTCGGCCAGTGTTTTGCTGATGTTCCAGTCGGTCCGCCCGCCCTGGATCAGGATCTGGTTCCATTCATTGTTGCTGGGGAGTACCGCGGTGCATTTCAGTGAAGCATTATCGGCATTGCTGGTGAAAATCGGGAACTTGGCCGCATCGCCGAGGATTTCGGCAAAAATGGCTTTCGACTCGGCGGGCTTTTTGGCGGCCTGACGGTTAGCGAGGCGCAGGCGGAGCGAGTTCGCGAATTTTTTCCACTTTAAAATATCCCCTTCATACAAAATATCGCCTGCGATGGCCGGCCCACCGACAGTCAGTTTTTCGTTGGCCGTTTTCAGGTCGTTGAGCAAACCTGCATAGATGGTTTCCATCGAATCGTATTTCGGCGTGTAAACCGGATCGCTGGCCGTGCCTTTAATGGCATCGGTGTAGGGAATGGAGCCATACATGTCGGTAAGCAGGGAGAATACCCAGGTGCGCATAACGAGCGCAACCCCTTCATAATTAGCGTTAGGTGAAGCGGACTGGGCGTTAGTCAGGTTGATAATGCGCTGAAAATTCAATAGGCCATCGTTGAAAAAACCCTTCCAGTTATTGGCCAGCAATGCGGGTGAAACGGTGTAATCGTCGCCCTCGTTGCTGTAAATGTTGCGGGTCAGATGCTGTACGTACAATTCGGCGGCGTCGATATTGATGCGCTCGAAGCGGTCGCGGTGGCCCCAGTAGCGGTCTACGGATGTTTCGATGCCGGTAGGGAGCAAGTATTGCGGGCCGATGGACGTGGGACTGTTCGGGCTCACGTTCATGCTGTCGAAATCCTTGGTACAGCTGGTGATGCTCAATGCGCCTGCAAGGGCAGTCATCCAGATGTTTTTATGGGTCAAAATGCTTTTCATTTCGTAATGCTTTTAGGTCTTCAAATAATTTGGATCAGAACGACAGCGACAGATTTGCACCGATGCTGCGCGAACTCGGCAGTTCGCCGTACCCGAACCCTTGCTGGTTACCACCCTTCGCGTCGATCTCCGGATCGATATGCGGGGTATTTTTGAAGATCATCCAAACGTTCCGTCCCACGAGCGAGATCTTGGCCGACTGGATTTTTACCTTTTTCAAAAGCGACGGACTGAAAGCGTAGCCGAGCGACACTTCCCGCAGTTTCACATAGCTTGCGTCGAAAATCGCCGACTCGTGGTAATTACGCGGGTTGGAATAGCCATAAAGCTGATTGGCAGTTACGATAATGTCGTTGGGAACATAGGATTTGGAACCATCGGCTGCCGTCACCTCACGTACGCCCTTGCCGATCACTCCTTCCTCCCGGCCAAGTGCCGTTTCGGCATACTGGCCCGTCCAGCGGGCGGTTCCCGTCCCTTCGTCGTAAATATCGCCACCCATGCGTACGTCCACCAACGCGCTCAGCGACCAGCCTTTGTAGTTCAGCGTGTTCAGCATACCGCCGATCCAGTCGGGCTGAATATTGCCCAGTTTTTGCCCGGCGACTGTCAGTGGCAGGCCGTTCGCGCCGTAAACGATCTGCCCGTTGTATTTCTGGAAGCCCACGCCGTAGAATGTACCATAAGGCTGGCCTACGCGTGCTTCCGATGACATGCCGCGCTGCGTTGCGAGCGTGTAGGTGGTGAGGCCTTCCGCCAGTTCGACCACCTTGTTGCGGTTGCGCGCCCAGTTCAATGATACGTCCCAGCTGAAACCGCCCGGCAGCTTCACGGGCGTTCCGCTGATGGAGATTTCCACGCCTTTGTTGGTTATTTTACCTGCATTCAGGATGCGGGTATTGTAGCCGCTCGCTTTGGAAATTTCCACGCCCAGGATCTGGTCTTTGGTGGTCTGGTTGTAATAGGTAACATCCAGACCGATCTTCCCTTTCAAAAAGCGCAAATCCGCACCCAATTCGAGGCCGGTGGTGATCTCCGGTTTCAGGCCGCTGTTCGCGATCTCGATGTTTTCGGAGAATTTGGGCACCGCGCCGTTCCACGAACCTTTGGCCAGATAGGTTTGTGCCAATTGGTAAGGTGTCGCGTCATTACCCACCTGGGCAAAGCTGGCGCGTACTTTGCCGAATGTGAACACATTGCTTTTTACATCGAACAATTCCGTTAACACCGCGCTCAGCGAAGCGGAAGGGTAGAAGTAAGAGCGCGCGTTGGCAGGCAATGTGCTCGACCAGTCGTTACGGGCTGTCAAATCGAGGAACAATGCATCCTTCCAGGAAAGGTTAGCCGTTCCGAACAAGCTCTGCGTTTCCGATTTGCGGATCTCCGATTCGATCGTATTCTGGCTTGGCACCGAGTTGCCGGCATTATACAAGCCGTCCACCACCATTTCGCCTACATAGAAATAGTTTCTTTTGTAATAATTCGTGCGTTTGATACCGCCTGCCTGCACATTCAACCCGAAATCCGCCGAGATATTCTTGTTGTAAGTCAACATGAAATCCGAGTTGGTTTCCTGACTGCGGAGTACTTCTTCCGAATAGCGGCCCGGTGTGCGCACGCCATTGCGGACGCGCAGGAAGTTCGACACGTTGATGCGCGTATCGGTCCAGTAATCGGTCCCCGTCCGGATCATCAGGCTTAGCGACGGCAATATCTTGTAATTCAATGCAATGTTGCCTAGCAGACGGTCCTTTTCGTTGCTCTGAGGAAGGCGTTTTTGCGAGAAATACGGGTTGGTAAAGAAGGTATGCTGCCAGTTTGGCGGTTCGGTGTCGTTGCCGCGCTGATTGTGCATGCCGATATAGCTCTCATAATCCCGCAGTTGCGCCCATGAAACGTGCCGGTGCGACCAGATGAATTCCTGTCCGCTACCATAGCTCTTGTTGTCGGAACCCGATTTGATATACTCGCCTGAAAGCGTAACGCTCAGGTTCTTCGTCAGGTTATAGCCCGAGTTGATGCGAAAGTTATTCCGGTGGAAATCATTGTAGTACATAATGCCCGTTTGGTCCACACGGCTCAGGCCAAGGCGGAAATAGCCTTTGTCGTTGCCGCCGTTGAGTGCGATGCTGTTCGTTATCGTGCGGCCGGTATTCCAGTACTCGTCCCAGTTGTCAGGCTGAGGAGTCAGTGGTGCAACATCGTCACCCGTCCACCACTGTCTCACCAGGCGCCCGTCCATCGGAGCTCCCCAGCTTTCATCGGTCCCTTCCGATCCCACGAGGGGGTATCTTGCGTCATAAACGGCGCGGTATTGCGCAATTTCCGCCGGATCGGTGATGTTGCCGCTCCATCCGTCGGTATACCAGGTACGGTAGCCATTGCCCCCGCCGTAAGTGTTCTGAAATTTCGGTTTGATCCACGGGCGCTCGAAAGTGATGTTGGAGTTGATATCCACACCGAGCCCTTTCGTGCCCTGGCCGTTTTTGGTGGTAATCAAAATAACGCCGTTGGCGGCACGCGAGCCATACAATGCGGCCGCGTTGGGGCCTTTGAGCACCGACATTTCCTTGATATTGTCGGGGTTGATCTCGGAAATACCGCCGCCCCAGGTCTTGTTCGTTGTCTGCTCCATAGGCACGCCGTCGATGACGATCAGCGGCTGGTTATTGCCCGAAACGGACGATGCGCCACGGATCTGGATCGTGGAGCCGCTGCCAGGGCCGCCGTTCGACTGCACCCGAACACCGGCAATTTTACCGGAAAGCGCATTCGCCACGTTCGTCGACCGTGACTCCGTGAGTGCGCTTCCTTTTACTTCCTGTACTGTATATCCCAACGCCTTTTTCTCACGCTCTATACCGAATGCGGTCACGACCACCTCGGCGAGCTGTCGCGTGTCGGCGTCCAGCTTGATGTCAAATTTGGTTTGGTTGCCGATCGGCATTTCTTTGATCAGAAAGCCCACATAAGAGATGACGAGTACGCCGTCACCGGGAACCGAAAAGCTGAAATTACCGTCAGCATCAGCATTTGTACCCACATTGGTGCCTTTATAAATGATTGACGCGCCTGCAAGTCCGAGACCATCTTCGGCCGCCGTCACCTTTCCGGTCAGCTGGCGCACTTGTGCGTAAGCGAGCGGGGAACACAGACAAGCCCATATAAATAAGAGTAGAACTTTACGCATGGGGAATCAGGGTTAAATTGTTAGGTGTTCGGTGGTAGTAGGAGGGGAAAAAAAGTTATGGCTGTGTGGCGTCCACACTTCCGTGCGCCGCACACACTTTCGCGTGGACAGAACAACACAGCCATAAGCTTGCAACACTGCTTTTCCGGAAAGCAATACCCTCTTTAATCGAGGACAAACAGGTCGAAACGTTTTGGCAGGCGATGAAAAAGCCCGGCGTCGACAAGCGGTGTTTGTCCACGGTATCAAGAAACCTGTATTAAAAAAATTATATCGTATCGGAGCGTAACTTACCCGGAGCCCGTGTTTCGGTTCATCCGGCTTTCAGCAAGTTCCTCTCAACACGGTCGGATATATTCATGTGCGGCCGGAATATATCCTCGGTTTAGAAGTTCTGTCATTCGTTTAATGACTTTTCAAATATACTGACAATGTCAAATAATGCAAGAGATTAAATTTAAAAAATGAAGTTTTTTGCAATAAAAATTGGTCATTTAAAATGAATACAGACTATTATTGTAAAATTTTGATAAATAGTTTTACTAAACTGATTTTCGTCGCTTTCTATTGGTTTTGTAGACTAATGCTTTGAATTTGTAGTCGTAATGGCTTAAAATATAGGTGTTTACCGAAATGCGGTTCTTGTAAAATTGGAACATGAGGTTTACCTGACTGATTTCAGCATATCCAAACATGCAAACGTGTGCAACAACAAAAAAAGAGCGCGCCGGTTGAAGGACGCTCTTTGGCTTATATTGAAATAGTTATATTTCGATGTCAGGGCTGGTCGATAAATCGCTTTAAAATAGGATGGTAGGAATCCACGCGACGGTCGCGCAGGAATGGCCAGGTGGTGCGATAAAAATCCAGCTTGTCGAGATCCAGTTCCTCCACGTGTGTTACTTCGCCTTCGTGCGGTGCGAGGTAGAGCAGCCTTCCTTGCGGGTTGGCGATGAACGAGCCGCCCCAGAACTGCTGATCGGCTTCGCGGCCTACGCGGTTTACGGCCACCACGTACACGCCATTCGCCACGGCATGGCCTCGCTGCACCGTTTGCCACGCGCCGTATTGCTCTTCATTGATAACGGGGTCCTTTTCGTTAACATCCCAGCCGATGGCGGTAGGATAGAAGAGGATTTCCGCGCCCATGAGGCTGGTAATGCGGGCGGCTTCGGGGTACCACTGGTCCCAGCAGATGAGCACGCCGATTTTGGCAAATTGGGTATTGAAAATCCGGTAGCCGTCGGTATCCTGCCCGGTTACGGGAGCGTCGCCTGGCGTAAAATAGAATTTTTCGTAGTAGCCCGGATCGTCGGGAATGTGCATTTTGCGGTATTTGCCCAGGTAGGCACCGTCGGCGTCGAGCACGGCGGTGGTGTTATGGTAAAGTCCATGCGCCCGTTTCTCGAACAGCGAGGCGATGATCACCACGCCCAATTCTTTCGCCAATGCACCCAGCGCCTCCGTCGACGGGCCGGGGATGGCTTCGGCCAGGGAAAAATTCGAGTGGTCTTCCACATCGCAGAAATAGAGCGATTTGAAGAGTTCTTGCAGACAGACGATATTCGCGCCTTTTTGCGCGGCTTCGCGGATTTTTTCGGTAGCCTTCTGAAAGTTAGCATCAACGTCCGAAGTGCAGCTCATTTGCACCAGACCAATGTTTACCTTTTTTGCCATTTTGGGTGTTTGTGTGGATGAACGGTTTGTCGGGAATGCAACACCAATTTTACCGCGGGAGTTCTGGGCGAGGGAAATCGAACGAAATATCGTTCATGCATTTGAAATGGCCTTTCGGACATTTGCTATAACCGATCTTGGAGCATGGCCGGCAACCGAGGCCTTTCACTTCGAGCTTTTCGAATGCGGTCCGGTAGGGGTACATGCCGAATTCAGGAATGGTATTGCCCCAGATCGAATATACTTTTTTCCGGAAGGCGGCCGCAACGTGCATTAAGCCGGTGTCGTGCGAGAAAACGATCAATGCCTTTTGAATTAATGAAGCCGATTGGTTGAAATTGTATTTACCGCAAGCATTGAAAATTTGTCGATCCCCTAATGCATTGCGGATGGCTTCGCCCGCTTCGAAATCTTCCGGTCCGCCCAGCAAAATCACCGGATGATTAATCTTCCGGCATAGTTCGATCATCCTTGGTACCGGCATTTTTTTAGTGAAATGCTGCCCGCCGATCGCGTAGGCGACGTAGCTATTCCGGTGCGTTTCGGGAAGCCATTCCCGTTCGATCTGATCTTTATAAGGAATAAAATAGTCGAGCCCCTCGCCGTCGTTCCGGATGTTGAATGCTTTAAGGGTATCCAGGCAGCGGTCTACAATGTGCACATTCGGCAGGTAATCGACTTTAAACCGGGTCATCAGCCACTTTTGTACATTCAGCTTCTCGAAACTGAATGCGGGCACTCCAAGCGCCCATTTAATGCGGAGGGTGCGGATATTGCGGTGCAGGTCGATGATGTAGTCGAACTTTTCCTTTTTGAGTTGCGACAAGATCTCATGGGTATTCTTGTCCAGCAGCCATATTTTATCGACGTAGGGATTGTCACGTAGCAGGAAATCGAATTTGCTTTTGGTAAAATAGTGGATTTCGGCCTCCGGCATCTGCTTTTTCAGACAGCGCACCACGGGCGTCGTGAGCACGATGTCGCCGATGGAAGAAAAACGCAGGATGAGGAATTTGACCGGTTTATTCACTTGGAATCTCCTGTAATAATTGTAAAGGGTTCAAATGCGCCGGGCGCGGGTGCTTCCATCGCTTGTGCGTCCAGAGCCAGTTGTCGGGCTGGCGACGGATATCTTCTTCCAAAAAGCCGATCTGGCGTTGTAAAATGCTGTTGGTAGGCTCCTGTTTCGGTGTTTCGGTGATCAGTTTGAAGTAAGCCTTGTAAAACCCCCGGCGCAACTCGTTTTTGAGAATGCCCATATAAAGCACAGGTGCGTTCAGTCGGCGCGCGATAAGTTCGACCCCGCGGTACACGCCGGTGTCCTGGTTGAGGAATTTCGTCCAGAATGCTTTTTCGGGCACAGCCGACTGGTCGTTGATCAACACAAATAAAAACGGCCTGTCGCGCGGCTCGAATGCTTTCGAAATGGCTTCTTTCATTGTCACCATCTCGGTGCCGAAACGCGTGCGTACATTTTTGAACCAGTCTTCGAAAATATCGTTTTGCAGCTCATGGTACACGACTACGATCTGATGGGGTAATTTGGCGGAAGCGAACAGGTTGAGCATTTCCCAGTTCCCCAAATGCCCGGCTACTACCACCGCATTCTGCCTCTTTTCGAAATAATGCATCAGGATGGGCGTTTCCAGGTCGAACCGCTGCAACAGATCGTCGCGCTGAATGGCTTTCAGTTTGATCGTTTCAAAAATAATATCGGTGAAATTGCGGTAAAATCTGGCGGCGATTTCATGGACCCGGGCTTCGTCGAATTCCGGAAAACTGTTGCGGAGATTATCCAGCACTACCTTTTTGCGGTACTGGCCAATGTCGAAAATCAGAAAGCGTACCAGGTCAGAAAGCTTGTAGAGAGTTCCCCACGACAGCCTTGAAACCGCATCGAGCAGGATCAAAAACAAACGGGTGAAGAACGCTTTCATGTAAGGAACATCTTGTACTAAAACGGTAATTAAGCTGCAAAGTTAACACTTTGATTGCATTTTACCTGACAGAATCGGGCAAGCGGCGATTGCCGGGTGCTTAGACGCATTGTAAATTAGATTGTTGCAGAGAAACAAGTATTCCCGGAATCTAGGATCAGACTTTCGTTTTGCTTATATTCACTGGTTCAAACCGTGGAAATAAGCTATGCTGGAAGGGTTATTTGACATTAAGAATGATCGCAGACTAAGCGTTTATCTGTATCGCGCAGGTTTTGGGATGTGGTTAATGTACCTTGTGCTGGGTGCGCCCGCGCTGCATATGTACAAGCACTACCGCCAGGATTGTGGTGTTCTCTGTTTTGCACTGATGATCTTCGGTTTCAGCGCATCCATGGTGTACGATTATTTCCACCACCGCGACCAATATGAAGTGAAGAAGAAATGGCTGTTTATCAGCTATGTGATTCTGGCCGGACTGATTTATTTCCTGGAATTCAGAGGACACGAAAACAGCATTAACCTCGACTGGTTGCTAAGCTTGCTTTAATATACCGGTGCCGTACAGGCGTTTTAGTCGGCCAGCTTGTTTACCGACTGCGAATTTTGCATGATTTCCCGAATTTTCCCGTAAGAAAGGTCCGGTAATGCCGCCACTTTCCCGATCACGATGATCGCCGGCGAAGCCATTTCGCTGATTTGCGAGAGCGGAACGATATTGCTGATTTCTCCCGTAACGACCTTTTGATTTTCCAGTGTGCCGTTTTGGATGATGGAAATGGGTTCGTCGAATTTGCCCAGCTCCGAGTAAATGGCGACAATTTCCTGCAATTTGTGAAGGCCCATTAAAATCACGACCGTGGCCGTGGATTGCGCTGCCAGTCGTACATCTTTGGAAAGTTCATGCGCCCTGGTAGTACCGGTAATGACCCAGAAACTCTCGCTCACGCCGCGGGAAGTCAGGGGAATACCCGCTAATGCCGGTGCCGCGTAGCTGCTCGAAATGCCTGGGATCACTTCGGACTCTATGCCGTGTTCGGCCGCAAAGAGAATTTCTTCGTACCCGCGACCAAAAATGAACGAGTCGCCGCCTTTGAGCCGCACTACCTCGCCATACTGACGCGCTTTTTCGACGATCAGGTCATTGATTTCGCCCTGGCCGCAGCTGGTTTTGCCGAAGCGTTTGCCGACAAGGATTTTGACGCAATCCGCAGGGCAGTAATCCAATAAAGAAGGATGGGCGAGGGAATCATATAAGACAACCCGTGCTTTTTGCAGGGCCTTGATTCCTTTGAGGGTGATCAGGTCGGGGTCGCCCGGGCCTGCACCGATAAGTGTCAATTTCATGGTGAAGGGGACTTCGGCCGTCGGCTATCGGCGGTCGGCTTTTTTACCTTCTGATATTTTCAGACATTCAAAAAAGCCGATTGCCGAAAGCCGACGGCCGACAGCCATTTAACTATCTTTTCCGAAAGAAAGCTCCTGCAATGCGGGCTCTCCGGTTTCGAGCAATTGGGCCTCGCGGGTTTCGCGGACGAAATTCAGGAAACTTTCGGCGGTATTGATAAAATAGCGGGCAAATGCTTCGCTCGGTTCGAATTTGTTAATGCTGAATACCAGCGCTTTGAACGGCGTCTCGACTTGATTTTCGACTGCGAATTCCGCCGGGACGTCATATTTGAATTCCTGTCCGAAATGCGTGTCAAAGTCGTTGATAATGCCGTACTGTGTATTGGTCGTCACGTCTTTCGACATCAGCAATCCTTTCGCGCCCGTTACGAACACGTTGTACGCGTGATAAATCGCGTCAGCCCAAATTCCGCTGTCGAATGTTTCCTTAGCCAGGGCCAGTTTTTCCTGGCCTTCTATAATGGTCGTCGCAACCAGGTCGACCAGCACCGAAGCACATTCGCCGATCCCGATTTCCGTTTTGAACAATTCGTCATGATCCCAGTCGCGGTAGTCGTCGTCTTGCAGGGTGGTAAGGTCTGCGAGCGGTTTCAGCAGCTGGAAGAAGTAATTCTTCGTCTGGCGCAGGTAATACTGGTTGAAATACTCTCCTTCGAACGCATTGGTTTCGTAGTCGTTGAGCAGGAGGCGCAGCGCTTCCGGTCCGCGCTTGGTAGGGACCTTGATCACCTTGTCGCCGATCAAACCGATGCCGTCGCCGGAAAAACCACCACCGAGGAGCACCTGCAATGCGGGCAATACCAGCTTGCCGTTCTTGATCGAGCTGCCGTGGAAGCCGATGTTCGCAGCATTGTGCTGGCCGCAACCGTTCATACAGCCGCTGATCTTGATTTTAATATCCTGATTATAAATCATTTCCGGATATTCTTCACGCATAACATCTTCGAGCACGCGGGTGATACCGTAGCTGCTGGAAATCGCCAGGTTACAGGTGTCGGTTCCGGGGCAGGTTGTGATGTCCATGGTGCTGTCGAAGCCCGGCGCGGCCAATCCGAGTTTGGCGAGTTCGTGGTAGATCGCCACGAGGTCTTCACCCTTCACGAAACGCAGGATGTAACCCTGGTTAATGGTCACGCGGATGTCGTCCGCGGCGTATTTGCGCACCACGTCGGCGAGGCTGCGGGCGGTAGCGGAGTTCATATCCCCCAGCAATACGCGCAGCTGCACGGCATACCAGCCTTTTTGTTTTTGCTCAAATGTATTGGTACGCAGCCATTGGGTGAAAATACCGAGCTTGTCGGCGGGAATGCTTTCGGCTGCTATTTTCAGGATTTCAGCTTCCGATAATGACGGACGTGGCGCATGGTTGATCGCCTCGTATTCGTTGGTGCCGAACAGGTCTTCCGGAATCCGGAATATCTTATGCTTGACCGCCTTGCGTTCTTCCTCCACTTTCGCCATCATGCCTTCGAGGCCGAGGTCGTTGAGCAGGAACTTCATACGCGCCTTGTGCCGGCGTACGCGCTCGCCGTAGCGGTCGAACACGCGAAGCATAGCCTCGATGAATGGAATTACCTTTTCTTCTTCGAGGAACTCAAATGCGGTCTGTGCCGAGAACGGCTGGGCGCCAAGGCCACCGCCGATCAGCACTTTAAAACCGCGAACGGTTTCACCGGCTTCGTTCTGACCCATTTTCGCGATGAGCCCCACGTCGTGGATAAATGCCATCGCGCTGTCTTTTTCGGAAGAAGAAACCGCGATTTTGAATTTCCGGCCCATATCCTGGTTGATCGGGTTACGGAGGAAATAGGAGAAGATCGAATGGGTGATCGGCGTCACGTCGAACGGCTCATCCGGGTCGATACCCGCGATAGACGACGCCGTAACGTTACGGATGGTGTTACCGCAAGCTTCTTTGAGCGTAATACCCGCATCTTCCAGGTCGGCCCACAATTGCGGCGAATCCGAAAGCTTCACAAAGTGCAGCTGGATATCCTGGCGCGTCGTCGCGTGCAGGTTACCGGTTGCATATTTGTCGGAAGTATCTGCGATACGGACAAGCTGGTCGGCTGTAATGCGGCCGTAAGGCAATTTGATACGAATCATCTGCACGCCGGGCTGACGCTGACCATACACACCGCGTGTCAGACGGAATTTACGGAATGCCTCTTCCGGCGTTTCACCGGAGTTGAAAGCACCGATTTTTTGTTGCAGGTCAATGATATCGCGCTTCGCAACGGCGGATACTCTGTCAGAAATGATTAATTCGCTCATGATGATATTCTAATCGTCTATCGGGATAGTATATTTTTATTCAATAGTGCGGTGACGTTGGCGCAAAAATCCTTCGACTCCGCTCAGGATGACAGTCGTCATGTCAGGCTGAGTGCGGTCGAAGCCCATGCCCCAACATTACTCGATCATACAAGCCCCCACCGTCACATTGGACGTTTCGTCGATCAGGATCGCTGCGCCGTTTGCGCGGTTTTTCTGATAGGGATCGTATGCGATGGGCTGGGCTGTCCTGAGGACGATTCTTGCGACGTCGTTCAGTTTCAGGGCCTCTACCTCATCCAGTTTTTCGTAAGAGTTGATGTCTATCTGATATTCAATGCCACGGATCGAGCAGCGCGAACGTGCGGTACCGTGCTGTAAAATATATTTGTTACCTGGTTTCAACGTCTTCTTGTCATCCATCCAGCAAATCAGCGCTTCGATATCCTGGCTTACGATCGGCGAATTGTCGACAGAAACAATCGTATCGCCGCGGCTGATATCGATATCGTCTTCGAGCAATATCGTTACAGATTCAAGAACAGAGGCTTGCGGTATTTCGTTTCCGCCGAACTCGATTTTAGCGATTCTGGACTCTCTTTCGGAAGGCAAAACCTTGATCGCGTCGCCCTTTTTGAATGTCCCGCTTTGCACACGACCTGCGTAGCCACGGTAATCGTGCAATTCTTCTGTTTGAGGGCGGATCACATATTGTACCGCGAAACGGCCGTCTTCCAGGTTCTGGTCTTTCAGCACATTCACATTTTCGAGCACCGAAAGCAGGGTTTCGCCGGTATACCAGGGCATGTTTTCCGACCGATCCACGATGTTGTCACCATTCAATGCGCTTACCGGAATGATGGTCAGGTCCTTAATAGAGAGTTTCTCCGCCAGTTCCTTGTAAGTTTTCGCGATTTCCAGGAACGCATCTTCCGAGTTTCCGACCAGGTCCATTTTGTTCACCGCCACGATCACGTGCGGAATACCCAGCATGGAGGCGATCAGCGAATGGCGGCGGGTTTGTTCCACTACGCCATGGCGTGCATCCACCAGAATGATCGCCAGGTCCGCATTGGAAGCACCGGTAACCATGTTGCGGGTATACTGAATGTGCCCAGGCGCATCGATGCTGATGAATTTGCGTTTCGGCGTCTGGAAATATTTGTAGGCAACGTCGATGGTAATACCCTGTTCGCGTTCCGAACGAAGGCCGTCCGTCAGCAATGCAAGGTCGATCTCGCCCGCGTTACGTGTCTTGCTGGCCCGCTCGATGGCTTCCATCTGATCGGCCAGGATGTTTTTGGTATCGTAAAGCAGCCGCCCGATCAATGTGCTCTTGCCGTCATCGACGGAGCCGGCCGTGATAAATCTTAGTAAGTCCACTTTTTTAATTTTGAATGACTGAATGATTGAATGATCGAATTTTGAATGAGTGAATGGGTGAATGAGTGAATGTTTCCCCTTCCTCCCTTTTACTCCATTCTCCTTTCTCCCATTCTTAAAAATATCCGCCCTTCTTACGGTCTTCCATCGCCGCCTCCGTTTGCTGGTCGTCGATGCGGGTTTCGCCGCGTTCGCTGATCCTTGAAATGGTAATTTCGGCGATTACTTCGTCCAGGGTTACAGCCGTTGATTCCACCGCTGCGGTACAGGTCATATCGCCCACGGTACGGAAACGTACCTGGCGGGTTACGATCTGGTCTTCCGGATCGGGCTCGATGACGGGCGTGTTATTCAACAATTTGCCGTCGCGGAGGATCAACTCGCGCTCATGTGCGAAGTAAATCGAAGGCAATGGGATATTCTCTCTCTTCAGATACGCCCAAACATCCAGTTCGGTCCAGTTCGAGATCGGGAACACGCGCACGTTTTCGCCTTTCTGAATGCGGCCATTGAACAAATTCCAAAGCTCGGGGCGCTGACGTTTCGGATCCCATTGACCAAACTCGTCGCGGAACGAGAAAATACGCTCCTTTGCGCGGGCTTTTTCCTCGTCGCGGCGCGCGCCGCCGATACATGCGTCAAATTCAAATTCTTCGATGGTATCCAGCAACGTGAAAGTCTGTAACCAGTTGCGGCTCGCATTCTTGCCGGTCTGCTCCTTCAACCCTTTCGCTTTGATGGTATCCTCCACATAGCGAACGATCAGTTTCGCATTGAGTTTCTCGGCCAGCTCGTCGCGGTACTGGATCGCCTCGATAAAGTTGTGGCCGGTATCGACGTGCACCAGCGGGAATGGGATTTTGCCGGGTGCGAATGCTTTTTTTGCCAAATGAACCAATGTGATCGAATCCTTGCCTCCCGAAAACAACAGGGCAGGGCGCTCAAACTGGCCGGCTACTTCGCGCATAATGTAAATGGCCTCTGCTTCCAGCTGGTCCAGATAATCCGGAGCGCTGCGTTCACTCATCTCCCGTTGGATATCGGAGGCCTCGTTCACTGAAATTGACATATTTTTGGTTAATTGATTAATGTTAAAGGGCTATAAGCTTTAGGCTATAAGCTGTAAGCTATTATGTTCTTTAAGCTTAAAGCCTAAAGCTTACAGCTTAAAGCTACCTCGCATGCAACCCGCATTCCTTCTTCGACTCGTCTTCCCACCACCAGCGGCCGGCGCGGAAATCTTCTCCTTCCTGGATCGCGCGGGTACATGGCGCGCATCCGATGCTGACGAACCCTTTGTCGTGCAACGGGTTGTAGGGAATGCCGTTTGATTTTACATATTGTTTCACCTGTTCGAAAGTCCAGTCCAGGATCGGGTGGAACTTGAAAAGCTGATGGGCTTCGTCCCATTCGAGTCTCGGCATATCATGACGGTTCCCCGATTGTTCCGCCCGGATGCCCGTCACCCAGATTTTCGCACCTTTCAATGCGCGGTTGAGCGGCTCTACCTTGCGGATAAAGCAGCATTCCTTGCGGTTTTCAATGGATTCATAGAAGCTTAATGGCCCCTTCGTGCTTACCAGGTTCTCTACCGCCTCGGTTTGCGGATAAAACACCTTTATTTTGGTGTCATAGCGGTTGTTGGTTTTTTGCAAAGTCATATAAGTCTCCGCGAAAAGCCTCCCTGTATCGAGCGTAAAGATGCTGATATTGATGTTATTCTTTAAAATGAGGTCGGTAATCACCTGGTCTTCATAACCCAGGCTGGTAGAAAAAACGACTTCACCGGGAAACAGATCCGCTAGTATCGCCAGCGATTCGGCTTCACTTTTGCCTTCGATGGCAGCGCTTAAAGATGCTAATGTTTCGTTCATGGTTGTTCTCCGGCTAATTGGATAGCCTCATTTAATATGCGGTCGCTGATCCGGAAATCAGTTGCCAGTATTTTTTCAAAAACCGCTTTGGCCGATGGTATCTTGTTTCCGTTCTGGCTTTTACAATCACACCGATCGTACCGGTCACTTTTATATTCATCTTTGCCGCTGTTTTACGGGCTTTCAGATCGTCGAGGATCACCGTACATTCCCGCATTTCGAACGCAAGGGTCAGTGCAGATGCTTCACCCGGATCCAGTACTTCTTCAAACAGCGATTGCAGGGTTTTGTTTTCAACTTCTTTGATTTCAATCCACTCGGGGAGCTCTCCGCCAAATTCTTCCGCTATTTCTTTTGTGACGAAAATTTGTTTGTAAATGCTTCTCAGAATTTCCAGCTCCTGAATTTTGGATAATAAAATCAGGCAGCTGGAATCTGCGATAACGAGCGCATCACGCATTGGCGATATCACTTTTCAAACCCTCCACCGAATCACCGAAAAGCGAAAACCCAAATCTTCCCATAATTTCGACGAAAGCCCTTTTACTAATGCCGACAATTCCGGCCGCCTGACCAATGCTCACCTTACCACGCTCATACAGCTGGCCTGCAAGAAGCATTTTGATTTCAAATTCTTCCGAATCCAGTGACTCCGGTAAGTTGATGGTCAAGGCTTTCATATCTATATTATTTTACTCCAATATATCACTTTTCACCGACACCTCCACCGCATTCGTGAAATCGGCGATCAGGTCGTCGATGTCCTCCAAACCTACCGAAATGCGGATCAAACCTTCGGTAATACCCAGTGCGGCTTTTTCCTCGGGCTTCAATTTGGCATGGGTAGTCGTGTTCGGGTTGGTAACGATGGTGCGCGTGTCGCCGAGGTTGGAAGATAGCGATGCGATCTCCAACGCGTCCATAAATGCAGCGACGCGTTCGAAACCGCCTTCCAGCTCGATGGTGACAATAGACCCGCCGGCGCTCATCTGCTGTTTCGCCAGGGCGTACTGCGGATGCGATTCCAGGAACGGGTATTTCACCGATTTTACGTCGGGGTGCTTGTCCAGCGCCGTGGCCAATGCCAATGCGTTGGAAGCATGTTTTTCCATTCTCAGATGCAATGTTTCAAGGCTTTTGCTCAACACCCAGGCATTGAACGGCGACATAGACGGGCCGGTCTGGCGACAGAAAAAGCGTAGCTCCTTGATATATTCTTTCTTACCTACAACCACACCGCCCAACACGCGGCCTTGCCCGTCCATAAACTTGGTTGCGGAATGCAGCACGAGGTCGGCGCCGAAATCGGCCGGGGTTTGCAATGCGGGTGAGGCGAAGCAGTTATCTACGTTGAAAATAATATTGTGTTTTTGGCAAATGCGGCCGATCATCGCGAGATCTACGAGGTCGAGTCCTGGGTTGGACGGCGTTTCGAGGTAGATCATGCGGGTATTGGGCTGTACGGCAGCTTCCCATTCTGCTTCGCTGGCGTCCGCATCCAGGTACGTATAGGTAATGCCCCATTTTGGCAGTATCTGCGTAATGATCTGGTGCGCGGAGCCGAACAATGCACGGCAAGCCAGAATGTGGTCGCCGCTTTTGAGCAATGCAGCCATACTGGCGAACACCGCCGCCATACCGGTGGCGGTCGCGACACCGTCTTCCAGACCTTCCAGCATGCAAACCTTGTCCACAAACTCCTGCACGCTCGGGTTCGAGAACCGGCTGTAAATATTTCCTTGTTCGGTTTCCTCAAAAAGTGCCTTTCCCTGTTCGGCGCTCTCGAATGTAAAGCTGCTGGTCAGGAAAAGGGGAGTCGAATGCTCGCGATACTTCGTTTTGCTGGTCTGGGTGCGTATCGCTTTGGTTTGTTTTTTCATATGAAGCTTTAGGCCGTAAGCTTTAAGCTGTAAGCCTTTTGTGTAATGTATTGTAAATCAATTAATATCAATAAAATGGGTCATTAATGGGTCATTTCAATTCAGCTTATTGCCTATGGCTTAAAGCTTACAGCTTAAGGCTTAAAGCCTATCGCTTACAGCCCACTTAAAACCATATAAATAATCCGCACGCTTACGATGATGACGATGGTTCCTACCAGGATCATCATGGTTTTGATCGGCAGGCGGCGGGATAGTGTGGCGGCGATGGGTGCGGAGACCATACCACCGAGGATCAGGCCCAATACCACTTGCCAGTGCGAAAATCCGATTATGCTGATGAATGTGACCGAGCTTGCCAGCGATACGAAAAACTCCGCGAGGTTCACGGACCCGATGGTGTACTTGGGATGCCTTCCACGCGCAATCAGCGTAGAAGTTACAATGGGCCCCCAGCCACCCCCACCGATGGAATCCAGCGTCCCACCCGCGATCGCCAGCCAGCCGATTTTCTTGATCGGCCTTTTTTCAACTCGTTTCTTTAACGCTTTCTGGATAATAAGGATTCCCAGGATCAGCGTATAAATTGCCACCAGCGGTTTAATGATGTAAATGTATTTTTCGAGGGACGATAGGGCATAGGCCCCCGTGATGGCCCCGAGTACGCCGGGAAAAAGGATCTTCTTGAATAATTTGCTGTTCACGTTCCCGAATTTCAGGTGCATATAACCCGAAACGCCGCTGGTGAAGATCTCCGAAGTGTGCACGCTGGCGCTCACGGCGGAAGGCGGTACGCCTACGGTGAGCAGGAAGGTGGAAGCGGTTACGCCGTAAGCCATACCCAATGCCCCGTCGATCATCTGGGCTACAAAACCACCGAGAACGTAGTAAAAAAAGCCTTCGCTCATTTCGAGCTCGTTCCAGAGAAGCGTAAGGCGGTCGTACGTGAAAAAGGTAAAAAGTAAATGCCCCAGGATCATTAATGCGATCGCGGAGAAGATGTTAACCGCTATTTCGGTGCGGCTTCTTTTGCGGACAGTAGCCGCCCAAAGCTTTTGCTGGATGGTCTCCCAGGTAAGCCGCGTTTTTGTATTATTTCTGGAAACGGGGGCGCCCGGAGCATCTTCCCCGACCAACGCGGGGGCCGAACGGAAAATATCGTCCGATTCTTCCGGCAAATCGCGCAGAAAAACTACCTTTCCCTGCCCGCGCGCAAGCGCAGCCAAACGCCGATCTTCCTCAGGATCACCACTCGCGATATAAGCCACTTGTAATGATTCCCAGTTCTTTTCGCTGCTTTCAGTTGAGGGTGTGAAATCCGCCGCTTCCTTCAAAGTCTATGTAGTATACTATAATTATAGAGTAAACTTTCAAGAAAATAGCAAACAAACGTTTGCTATTTCAGGACGGCAAATTTAAGATCAATTTATTAGTTTTCAAAGAATAAAAACGGAAGCCGCGTTAATAAACACGGACTTCCATCAGCGATACGGGTACATGCGTATGGTTGTTTTGCAGCCTGATTTTCAACGAACGGGTCGTTACTGGTTTGCCGAACGTCAATGTTTGTTTGGTCAGGTGGTTGTCATTTATCGATCCGATGACATTACCTGCATTGTCGAGCACTTCAACTTGCTGGGTGCAGAAGGGCATTACGGTTTCGGGGTGGACGTAAATGACGTTCTCCATCGGATGGTCGAAATCGGTATCGAATACGAAATCGATTTTAGTAATGCTCTGGTTATCGGCCCATTCCAGTTGCAGCTCGGCATTCCGGTCGTCGAAGTCGGCCACCCAGGCATTGGGGCCTGCGATGGGGCGGTGCCAGCCGTTCAGCAGGTTTTCCGTTCCGAAAACCCGGATAGGCTCGCTCAGTTGAAATGCAAGGTTCAATCCGGCAGGGCGGCGCTGCGGGCACCAGAACTCGAAGGTATCGACGCCGAGGTCTTCGGCAGGTTCCTGTTTGCCGTAATTGGAAACCGCAGGATTTGTGGCATTGAAAACGCTCACCAGCCCGGTTACGCGCTGCTCGCTGTACTGGATTCTGACATCTTCATTTTTCAGGAAGCATACGAATGCATAGCATTCCTGGTCGAACCGGCTGTCCCAATCCAGCACCAGTTCATGTTTGCCGGGAATCAGCCGGTAGCTGCGCGTTTCCAGCGTGATGTCGGGGGTATGGTTAAACGGCTTGCTGCTTTTACGCAATTCGACAATAAGTTCGGTGTCCTGTAATGCTTCGACCCAAACGGTCACCGAAGGCATTTTACCCCTAACCGGCAACATCTGCGCTACCGAATGCCCGATTGTTTGCCATTGATCGGAACCGGCGAGTCCTTTCAACTGCAATGTCGAGGAGGCCGTTACCTGCGCCTTATGCACCAGGTTATCCCGGTCTGAAATTGAAGTTTGCGGCAGATACTGCCCCGAGCGCCATAGTTCGAGCTGCAATTCCTTCAAATGCTTTTCACCGACTTCCCGCGGCGAGCAGTTATATTTTTTCGCTACGGCCGCCGCAATCGCTACCGCCTGTCCGCCCGTAGCACTCGTAGCCATGACGCGCGTTGACGCGAATGCGACGTGCGTAGCGCTGATAATGCGGCCCGCGATAAACAGGTTTTCGATGTTCTTGCTGTAAAAACAGCGGTAGGGAATGCTATAAACGCCCTTGCTGTGCCATTGGTTACAGCCGGCCTGATCGCTGTAAACGCCGTCGGCCGGGTGGAGATCGAGGCTCCAGCCGCCGAATGCGACGGTATCGTGGAATGCCTTCTGTTCGACGATGTCCTGTTGTTTGAGCAAATAATCCCCCTCAAACCGCCGGCTTTCCCGCTTGCCGGGAATCGTACCGACCCATTCCAGCGTCATATTTTCCGCTTCGGGAAATTCGCCGGAGTTCTTGATGTAATTCCACGCGCCGTACACCACTTTCCAGAGCTCCCATTTGATTTTTTCGGTATCATGCACGGTATCCAGCCGCCCGCCGTATTCCAGCCACCACAACCGGCAGCCGAAGTCTTTGGGATTGAATGTCTTGTACCTCGGAATTTCGGTGATGTCCTGCAAGGCGAACGCCGGCGGAACAAACTTCACCGGGCGGCCTATATCTTTGGAATAGAAATACATCGAATGCCCCAAAAGCTCGCCATAGGCCTTATCGGGCGCAAATTTTTCGCCAAATTCCTCCATCGATTCCGCGCCCATCCGGAATGCCGCTCCCGCCAGAAACCCTACGATCCCATCGCCGGAAGCATCGCAAAACAGCGGCGCCGTCAGGGTATATTTAGTACTGTTCTGGCTGCAAAAGGCGTGCAATGCGTCGATCTTATCGCCGTTTTGTGCTTTATCGAGATCATAAACCGCCGTGTTGAGCAGCAATGTGATATTGGTTTCCTGTGTTACCTTTTCGAGCAAGACGGTGTCGAAAATCAGCGGATTGCCGTCGGGATTGCGGTAAGCGTTTTCCAGCATAATTTCGTCGATTACGCCGCCTTCGCGTGCCCAGCGGTTGTTGTTGCCCATATGCGAAGTAGCGCCCAGTATCCACAGCCTTACCTCGCTCGAACTATTACCGCCCAATACCGGGCGGTCCTGCACCAGTATCACTTTCAATCCGGCCCTTGCCGCGGTGATGGCGCCGCAGGTGCCTGTCAGTCCGCCCCCGGTAATTACAAGGTCCGCTGCGAGCGCAACGGTTTTCGGTTCTCTTTTGTGTGTCGGTTCTCCGATTATCATTTTGTCAAATCTTTATATGTCATGGTTTGCATGGTCGTCGCCCGCAGATGTTATTTGAGCTCTATGTCCGTTTGAGTGGCGATGAAGCCGGTCGGTTTGGTTACAGTGATATGGATTTGTTTGTCGAATCCGCGAACAGGGATTACCAGCTCCCTGCTCTCTCCTGGGTTCAGGTCGGGCAAGGCAATGCTTGTGTCACCCGCCTTCAAAGTGTATCCCTTAACAGGCCGTGCAGGGAAATCGCCGCGTGAGGTAATTTTTACGGTCAGCCGATGTATTCCCTGGTCACCTGTTTGAAAGCTTACTTTTTCAACAATGACCGGCGAAAACTCTTTCTGATGGACCGGGTAGGCGAGCCTCGGCGAACGGTCGGGGCCCACAATACCCCATGGACGGAACCCATTCACATTGGTACCGAACAGCTTGCTGCGATAGTCATTAAAAGTCCACCACGAAGCCCCAACCACAAACGGTCGTTTGCGGATTTCAGCCATTACATCGCTCAGGTGCTGCGCCTGGCCCGCTTCGCCACCCTTACCATCTGAGCGCGTGCCCCATTCGCTGATGAACACCGGTTTGTCAGGGTACAATTTATGAATGTGGTCCAGCGACTTCGCATGGCCGCCATAGGTGTTGGTGGATACAAAATCGACATACTGGCTGGCTTCGTCCTCGGGTTTTGCCGGCAATGAATTCAATAACATGCTCGCAAATGTGTACAGCCGCGTGGGATCGAGCTCCCGTGCGTAGGCGATCATGTCTTTGGTCCAGCGTTGGCCGGCGGGCTGGGTCGACAGATATTCGTTACCGACGCTGTACGCGATCACACTCGGGTGGTTCCAGTCGCGCTCGACCATTTCTCGGAATTGCGAGCGGAACTTGGTACGCATCGAATCGTTATCCATTTGCTTCGGCGTCAGTTGCCAGTTGCCGGCCTCGGTAATGATGAGCATGCCGTAGCGGTCGGCCAGGTCGTAAAAATATTCGGACGGAGTGTAATGCGTAAGGCGTTGGAACTCCATACCGGCTTCTTTCATCAGCCGGAAGTCTTTTTCGATCAGCCAATCAGGCTCCACGGAGCCCAGGCCCGGATAGTCGATTACGCGGTTACCACCGCCTGCTTTAATGGGCTTCCCATTCAAGAGAATCTGTGTTCCGCTTACCTCTATTTTCCGTATCCCGAAATTGGAAGCCACGGTATCGGCACCTACAACGGTTTTCAATGTATACATATGAGGCTGGTCCAAATCCCAGAGCCTGGTTTGCGCCGCGGGCAATGCAGTTTCCGCTTCGAGTATCGCCGTTTGTCCTGCCGGAATGTTCGCCGCATTGGTTTTCCATTTTAATGGCAAAGGCTTCTGGTCATGCCAAACAGAAAACTCAATTTTCGGCGTCGAGGCATTCGCGGAAGCATTCCGTACCCGGATTTTCGCTTTCACAACCGCCGTGCCTTTGGCAAGGTCGGGCACAGTCTCGATCTTCATATTTTCGGTATAAACTTCCGGCTCGACCGTCAGGTAAACCGGCCGGATAATGCCGCCGTAATTTACCCAGGCAGGGTAGCCGTCGTTGATATTGCCGCCATCTTTGAGGCCGGGAATCGTAGTTGTTTTCCATGTATCGTTATTCACGGCCACCACCAGCAGGTTGTTGCCGTCCTTCAACTGCCCGGTTACATCGAAGTTGAACGGGGTGTACCCGCCCTCATGTTCCCCGATTTTCTGGCCGTTCAACCACAAATCGGTTTTGTAAAAAACTGCATCAAAATGCAGGATTACGCGTTTACCGGTGGTTTTTTTCCAGGCGAAAGTCTTGCGGTACCAGGCAGTGCCGGTGTAAAATTCGTAGCGGGGGTCTGTCGAAAAGCAATGCGGGACGGTAACCTTGTCCTGGCGGCTCTCTTTCGCAAAATCTTCCCGGTACCACTGGCCGGCGATGCCTGCTCCCGCGGGATCGAGCAAAAACCACCATTCCCCATGCAGCGGTATCGCATTCGGTTGGCGGATGTGGTACTGCGCCGCCAGCCGCGTGCAGGTGAGTGAGAGTAAAATGAAAAAAGTTAAATGAGTTAAGCGTTTCATTATCTGGATGTCGTTCAGTTGCGGTTTTGTTTTTGGAGGTTTTTTTGATGAGTTTCGTTTGTTTTGTGGTTTCATGCCTGCCGGCATTTTTACCATCTTCGTACATTTTGTATCGCCACCGATATTGCGTCCCTAGCGGGACTTGCGTTTGTTGTATTTTGATGACATTCGTTTTACTTTTCTATAAATCCCGTCGCGACCACCTGCGCATCATCTTCTTTCACCAGCACCACCTTCCGCGCCGCCGAAAATGGTATCGCCGCCGAAATCAACACGACCGTCGCCACACCCGCCGTCACCCACGTTCCGTCGGTGGTCAGAAAACTCAGGATGTAAAGCATCACGGCGGTAAACAGCAGCGCTCCGGCGATTACCCGCAGCCCGAAACGGTTTTGCTTTTTAATTTCCAATGCTTCTTCCGGGTCGGCAATGGCCGCTTCCTCTTTCCGCTGGTCTTTGGAAAGCATGTAAATGGTGTATTCTTCCGCGATCATGTTTTTTGATCGCGCCCATAACTCGTAGGCGAGCAATAGCAGCAGCGGCAAACCGACCCCCCACGATCGTTTCCATTCCACGCGAGAGTTTGAAATCCAGCAGGAGCGGGGCGAGGGTTTTGAAAAACAAATTGACACACAATCCGACACCGGTAATCCAAAGCGTGGCCCGGCTGTTGAGCCTTTTGGAAAACAATGCCCAGAGCGGCGGCGCAAGCAGTGGCCCGCCCGAAATGGCCGAAATGCTCAGTACCACTTCCACGATGCCGCCCGCTGCGGGTACCAGCAATGCAATGCCGATCATGCCCAGGCCGAAAAACCACGAAGAGCCACGCGCCACGCGGATCAACTGGCGGTCCGAAGCAGCGGGATTGATCATGCCTTTATAAATGTCGTTGGTGAAAACGGCCGAGACCACATTCAATGCCGTGTTGGCGCTGGCAGAGGTGGAGAAGTACATGCCCGTGAGCATTAACCCGAGCAGCCCCGGCGGAAGCACCAGCTTGCAGATCATCAGGTAGGCATTCTCGGTATCCAGGCCAGTCAATGCAGGATTAATGGCCTTGTAAATCATCGGCGGGAACATCCAGATCACCGGACTGATCAGGTATAATCCGGCAAAGAGCAATGCGACATTCCGCGCCGATTTTTCGCTGTCGACGCTTGTGTAACGCTGCACCATGGTCCAGTTACCACCGATGTAGCATATGTGGTAAATCACAAATGCAGCCACAAAGCCGAGCGTGTATTCCCCATTCAGCAGGTTGAAGAAATCGTCAGGTACGCGGCTGACGAATCCTTCCCAGCCGCCTACTTTATTAAATGACAACGGCAACAGGATGAACACCGCCGCGGACAGCACGACAAATTGCAGAATGTCGGTGACCATCACCGCCCAGAGACCGCCCACCGCCGTGTAGGCGATCATAAAAAGCCCCAGACCAATGGTGCAAGGCACCAGCGGCAGGTCCAGCGAAGCACTCACGAGCTTGGCGACCGGGTATAGCACCGAGCCTTTGATAAATACGGAAACCAATGTGAAAATGAAAATGTAGGTTTTCTGTACCGGTAGCCCGAGCCGCTCACGGATAAATTCGGCGGCGGTGAGTGCGCCGGTGCGTTTCCAGCGCGGGGCAAGGTAAATGGCGGTAATGAGCGCGCCGATGCACATCGTCCATTGAATGGTAACGGCCACCCAGCCATGTTTGTAAGCGATCGATCCCCAGGCGACGAATGTGCCGGCCGAGAAGAAACTCATAAACAGCGACAATCCGCCGATAAACCAGGGCACGGCCTCGCCGCCCGCAAAAAACGATTTAAGGTTACGCCCGGTCCGGGCAAAAAGCATCCCGATGCCCATCACGAATGCGGAAAATACGAGAATGACGATGGTGTCGGTGGTGGTGTTCATAAATGTTGGATGCTTTAAGCTTTAAGCTTTAAGCTATAAGCTGTAAGCTGTATGCTTGATTGTTTTATTGAACGATATTTAAAATTTGGCTACTGTTTAAAGCCTGTTGCGCTTAAAGCTTATAGCCTATTGCTTAAAGCCTACCGCTTAAAGCCTATTGCTTATAGCTTATAGCCAACGTCCTGGCTCCGAATGCGGGGAGTTTGATGTTGGTGATGGCAGCTTTCTGGTTTGTTTCGGCCCATTTCATGGTTGGGGCATTGGTTTCGGAGACCTTACTGTGGTCGATTTTCAGGTTGAATGCGGTCGGCTGCGGGCTGTTGTTGAGCAGCGTGACGTAATAGGTGTTTTTGGTGGTTGACTTGGAAACGACAGGGTCGATGGACGGACTGTCGGCAGTGACGAAGCCTTCTTTAATGACAAGCATCGCCTTGTCACCAAAAACGTCGCCCGGTGCGAAGCCGTAGGTCTGGTGCGGGCCCACTTTGGGCGTCACAAAACCGCGTGGGAATGTGACCTTGCCATTCGAACGCAATGCGGCCTCGGATAGCAGGTAGTCGGTAATCCAGCCGATCTGCCACCACGCGTGGTGTGGGTAGGGGCCGGCCCCGCGGTTCATGGCATTCCAGTAGTAGGAGGCGACGCTGGTTTTGCTGTCCACAAACGCATCGCGGCCAATAGCGGCGGCACGTGCCATGTCGGCGAAAAGCTGTTCGCCTGTCAGCTGGTACATGCGGATAAACAGCCCCGCATGGCTCGCGAGCTGGATCGGTCCGTGCCGCGTCGCCGAGCCAAAAATGCCGCCGTGCTCGAAGCTCAGTCCGGTCTGACTGATCTCCCAATCTTCGCGGGCTGTACCGTTCACGGTTTTAAGTTCATGGTCGGCGATCGGATGCGTGTAAATGGATGAGGTGTAAATCTTCGCGCAGATAACGGCTGCATCCTGGTACTTTTTGTTTTGGGTTAAATCAAACAAATCCAGTAATGCCTGCGCCGACTGGCCGGTAGCGAAGTCGGGTGCGTAGCGCGCATCCCCGCATACGCCCAGGAAGGCGCCGGTTTCCACGGCGTTTTTGAGAAACCAGTCAGCCCCTTTCTCGGCGGCCTTCAGGTATTTTTCGTCTTTGAGAATGCGGTGCGCGACAATCAGGCCGTAGAACGTTGGACGCAGGTCTTGTATGTCCTTGAAAATCTCCTGCTCCGTTTTGCGGTCATAAGCCACGGCCCAGCTGCCATCTTCGCGTTGCCAGCTCAGCAACTTTTCGGCCCCGATCCGCAGGCGTTCCTTCAATTCCGCATTATCTGGCTCGAAAAGCAGCATATTGCCCACATCCAGCATTACATAATAGGTTAACGCGATGGGTTCCACCACTTCGCCCCATTCTTCTACGAACTTTTTCTTTTTGGCTAAATAATATTGCCCTTCGACAGCGCCTTTGAAAAAACCATCTTCGGTTTGCTGTTGTACCAGTTTGAAGTTTTCGGCGGGCGGCAGCACTTTTTGCGTCAGTTCGGGATCATCGGTTGCATTGGCGAGCATCCACATCGCGCCGTAATCCGAGTTTTTCATGGCGTCCTTGTCCGAACCCACCACGCCGCCAAGATAAGATTGCGCGCCGATCTGCTTCCCCTTGAACTCCTCGATGTTCCAGAGCGAGGTCTTCGGATCGGTGAGATAATGGTGCATCTTTTCGATGCGGTCGGTCAATGCCTGCTTGCTTTGACGAAGGGCCAATGTCTCGCGGAATTTGTAAATGTCGATCGCTGCGTGCTTCGTCGCCTGGAACCAGTCGCCGGCGATGAGGCTGTAACGGAATGTCCAGGAAACCGACTGCCCCGCCTCCATTTCCGACTTATCTTCGCCCAGCACCGGATAATATAATGTAGGCGAAAGCTGCGCCTTACGGTTCATATGCGAAAGGCCGAGGTGCCAATCGACCTGTGTGATCCGGTCCTTCGCCCACGGGTCGCGCGCGACGCCCGGCTCGGGGATTACGGATAATGTAATGCCGTCTTTGCTGCTCACAAGCGGGCTCAGCGTCGATGCGCAACGCTCGCGGTACACCACGGGGCGGTCGGGGATACCATGGCCGTAGGCATAGGCCAATGCAAAATTCTTTTGTATAAAATTCCCCTGGAAATATCCCGGCACCGACACCCAGCTCATCTGCTCGACAGGCAATGCGGCGAGGGTAGGGGTTGCGAGGGAGAAGAAACCCTTTTTCTTCGCGCTCAAAGTCATCGTTACCTGAATATCGTTCGGGAACCGGGGATCGATCTTCCAATGCGCGGTAACGGTTGCTACATCGGTTTCAGACTTGAATTCCAGCCCATCGTCCTTCGCGGCACCCGTTTGAGGGAAGAAATGGAAAGCCTCCCCGGCAGTATTTAATGCTACGCCGGTGGTGCTTTCCTTCCATTGAGTTTGCTGGTAATGGTAGGCGTCCTCCGGGAATTTGCCGCCGGTGATCTTTTCGAAAGTTTCGGCAGCTTCCGTCGACGGACGGGCTTCGGAGTACAGCAATGTATATTCCCCGGAGGGCGTCGCTACACTGGCCCACTGGCCTTTTTTGTTTACGGCAACTTCTTCGATTTTTAATGCGCCGCCGGTTTCACGCCATTGTAGGCGGATCGAATTGTTGGTCAGTGCTTTTACGGACGTTCGCTGGGCCAGGGCATTTCCGAAAGCCAAAGCGCCAAGTAAAACGGGAAGTAACAGGGTTATTCGTTTCATTTTTCCTGAATAAGGTCTTTGATACCGTCGCTTGCGAAGGACATGAGTTGCTCTTCCTCATTGGTGTAAAGCATATACACGTCGATATCTTTTCGGTTTTTCACAAAGGTTTTGGTTGCTTCGAGGCCCATGACGAAGAATGCGGTGTCGTAGCCGTCGGCGGTAATGGCGTCTTTGGCAAACACCGTCACGCTGAGAAGTTCAGTCTGCTCCATCGCCCCGGTGCGCGGGTTGATGATGTGGTTATAAGTAATACCGTTCCTCGTAATGTGGTTGTGGTAGTTGCCTGCGGTGGTCATGGCGCGGTTGGTAAGCTGCACCGTAGCTGCGAATGCATTAGGTTTGAGCGGGTTCTCGATACCTGTAACCCATGCCTTGCCCCCATTTTTGATGCCTGAGCAAACCACCTCTCCGCCGATTTCGATCATAAAACGGTGAATATGCCGGCTTTTCAGGAATGCGCCCAGAATATCCACCGAATATCCCTGTGCAATGCCGTTGAAATCCAGCTTTACCCCCGGCTTCGTCCTGATTTCCTTTTGATCGAATTCAATTTGTTTAAAACCAACCAATTGTAGCAGTGAATCCACGTTAACGTTTTCCGGGTTCACGTTCTTTTTAATTCCAAAACCATAAGCCTCCCAAAGCGGCATAATGGTAGGGTCAAATGCACCGCCGGTCGTTTCGTAGATTTCTTTTGATTTATTTAAAACCTCATAAAACCACGGCGAACGGAAGGTATGGCGCGAAGTACGATTGAACACAGAAAGCTCGGAATCGGGCTGGTATAGCGACAGGCACTTATCAAATTCGCCGAGTATCGAATCGATGGAATGTTTGAAATTGCGGTTCTGCGGGTCGAAATAGCGGATATGATACGTAGTGCCCTGGGCCTCGCCATCGATAGAAATCATGGTAGTATCCCGTCCGGTGGCTGCCATTGTCGCCAATGGCAGCATCGAGAACAGGGTGGACATTCCTCCGGCAATATGTATCGCAATGTTGGTCAAGGGAAATCAGGGTTGGGGCGCAAGCGTTTCGCCTTTCAGGATGCCGGCCAGTTCCGGCAAATGATCGGTGTAAACCCCGCGCGGGCTTGTCTTATGTTTTGTGGCGATGTAGGCGGCAAATCCCACCACTTCGCCCATCATCCCGCATGTACGCATAACGCGCGTGCTTCCGAACGCCACGTGCGTGGTACTGATATTGCGGCCGGCCATGAAAAGGTTCTGAATGTTTTTCGAATAGAGGCAGCGGTATGGGATCGTATAGGGCGCCACTTTAATGTGTTTGGTACCCGCGAAAAACTCCTGGCCTTCGAAATACTTGCTGTTTTTGGCGTCGGGGAAATGCAGGTCGATGGTCCAGGTAGCCGTTACCGAGCCGTCGGGGTAAAATTTGCCTTCCTGAATATCCATTTGATTTAAAACATAATCGCCGATCAATCTGCGCGACTCGCGTTTTCCGCCGATGTAAGCCACCCAGGCCAACTCCTTTTTAGCGTATTTAGCGGGTTTGTTTTTCTTTAAATAAGACCAGTTGCCGTAAATGGCCCGCAGGTTATGGTCGCGGATTTGCTCGGCTTGGGTAATGGTGTTGAAATTCCCGAAGCCGGTTTCCCATTGCCAGTCCGATTTAGGCTCGTCGATGTGGTACTCATCGGAGAACTGCATCGCCCAGGGTGTTTCGGGGAAGGAAGAAACCGTATCACGATCTACCGAGGCCCACAAGTTGGAGGTACCCAATGTAAAATCATCGGCCTTTTCGGCCGCCAGCGACTCACCGGTTTCAGCCTTGCTCTCGCGTCCCATCCGGAATTCCGCACCCGCGAGGAAGCCCACCGTGCCATCGCCCGTGCAATCGGAAAAGAATGAGCCTGAAAAGCGGCGCTCCTGGTTGGTGGCAATGTCACGGCCGACTACCGCCGTGATGATATCATTTTCTTTCTCGACTTTAAAAACGTGGGTGTTCAGGAACAGCGAAATGTTCTTTTCGGCCTTCACGATCGAGATCTTACGGGCATCGCCATACTCTTTGGCGTCGGGGTTCCCATTGCCGGGGTCGCCGTTATCCATTTCACGCACAATGCGGCCCAGTTTGGGATAATGGTTTTTGTCCACATCGCCCATCAAATGCACGCGTACTTCCGAGCTGTTGTTGCCGCCGAGCACGGGCCGGTCCTGGATCAGGGCTACGGTAAGGCCCATCCGCGCCGCTGAAATGGCGGCACAAGTTCCGGCAATGCCACCGCCTACCACCACGAGGTCGTAACGGCCGGCGTCCTGGGGTTTGTCGGTCAGGTTCAGGAGTTTCCGGCGGAAAGCGGTCAATGCTTCCAGTTCGTTGGGCGGGGTGAATTTCAGATCGTCGGTAAAAAGCAGTGCATCGCAGCGGCCATTGAAACCGGTAAGGTCTTTCAATGCGAGCCGGGTATCCGTATTTTTAATGTCGACCACACCGCCGTCATACCATTTCCAGGCATCCGAGCCACTTTCGCCAAAAGTCTGGCCCGTGGACTTGCCATCGATCAGCACCTGGAATTTGCCCGGTCCTTTTGGAAATGGCGCCCAATCTTTGGTGCGCACCCACAAATGGTATTTGCCGGTTTTGGGAAATTTCACGGTGGTAGCAGCATCCTTCACAGGCCGTCCCATTCCGTGCGCCATGATATAGGAAGAATGCATGACCACAAAGGATTGCTGATCGATCACCCAGCCCCCTTTGTCCTCGAATGATTCTGTTTCAACAAAAACATGATGCTGGGCCAGGGCCGGAAACATCAAAGACATCAAAATAAAAATCCCCAACAACTTCCTGATTTGAAGGATGTTCATAGTTTCTGCAAGATTTTTTGGATTAGTAGAGTTTGTTCTTCATTGGCATTGGGCAGGCTGGATTGCAGGTTTGCCGCTAAGGGTTTCGAAATTGGAATTGTGCTGCCGGTCAGCTTTTTCAGAATGGCTATTTGCATGGCATAACCTGTTTTCTGATAAGTTTCCCACAGCCATTTCTGTCTTTGCTCGGTTTTGAAAAAATCATTTCCAACATGCTGTAAGGCATATTTGGCAATGAAACCATTCTTTCCCGCGATAATCGCCTCGATGTCTTTTTCGAAAGGCCCTTTTACCGTGCCGCTTGCGTCCATCACTTTGGCCATTGCCCAATATTGGTAGTGATGATTTTTGCTTTCCAGAAAGCGGTGGAGCAATGCGTCGCTCGAATAGGTCTCGATGATCTTCCGCATTTCGGGTACCGCTTTGCCGTAAGCGATATGCCAGAGCGTGTAGCAGGTATAAACCGCACCGTCGATCACCTGGTTTTTAATGGTTTTCAAAGTTGCGCCGGCCTTCGCATCTACCGAGTCCGTCAGGTTATCCGTGCCTTTGGTAATCAGGTCTTCCATTTTAAGGTCGGCGAAAATGGAGTTGGGTTGAGCGAGGATATCCTGCAATTTCTGATAATCTTCTTCCCTGAACTCGTCATGATCGACTTTCGTGAGCACTTTGCCTTCGGGCAGGTCGTAGCGTTCGTAGTTACCCAGCAAATCCCAATAGAAATTGATATACACCGGTTTGCATTCATTGGTATAGCAAACCGGTGTAAAGATGTTCCTGAAAAAATACTGCGGCTGCCCTTTCTCGTCGAGGGCGAGTTTCAGGGAATAGCTGAGCGTATCGTTTTCGGTGATCTTGAATTCACGCACACGCGCTTCCCGGCTCGGGGAGGTGCAGCATAGTGAAAACAAAAGCATTAGTTGGATCATCGTTTTATCGTTTTGGCATTGTCAGGAAGTCCTTCCGGGCCCGGCCGGAGGGGGCGGACAGAAGGCTCCTTGTGCACCTGCGCTATTTCCAGTCCGGATTCTGTTCCAGCTTCGCATTTGCGTTGATCTCATCGAGCGGGATCGGGAAATACCTGTTTTTGGCGCTGACATTCCGGGTCGGATACACATCGTTCACCGCTTTGGGGATCACCGTCAGGAACTTGCCGGTTCGGGTAAGGTCGTACCATCGGTCGCCCTCCGCGAAGAATTCCCAGGCGCGTTCCTGTAAAACGGCTTCGATGAACGCGTCTTTGGTCAAACCGGTTTTCAGGTCGGTCAGGCCGGCGCGTTTTCTTACCGGATTAATGAAATCATAAGCGGCCGCCGTCGCGCCGTTCAGGCGCGCCTCTGCTTCGGCTGCGATCAGGTACATATCCGGCAGGCGGAAGATCGGAATGTTCGGGATCAGGCCGACAGTCGAAACGGGGTCCTGGTATTTCTTGATCAGCACGCCTTTGGTAGTGATGGGCGTAATGCTTCTCTGCGGCACCACTTTGCCTGTTTTGTCGACGTAGTTGGTATCCAGCAATGTGCGGCGCTTGTCGGCCGGGTCGAAAGAATCGAAGAATGCCTGATAGGCGAACATCGAGCCATAGGAGGTGCGGGCATATTCGGGGCCGGCGCTTCCCGGAGGGCCGCAGAGGCCTGTAAGCTGGTGGCCGAGGCCCGGCGATACGGGGTCTGCCTCGTAGGCCCACATGTTTTCAACCCGTGCGGCGTCTTCCTTATCATATTTATACACGTCGCGGACATCGGGCATAAGCGAGTATTTGCCGGAATTGATCACGATTTTAGCCTGTTCCAGCGCTTTGGCCCAATCCTCGTTGTACAATGCGGCTTTGGCATACAATGCGTTCACCACCTCCTTCGCTATACGGCCTTTCTCTACGTTCGGATACGATACCAGGCCGGAGTTCAGTGCCTGGTCGAGGTCGGCGTAGATTTGTTTGTAAACATCCGCTTTCGGGCTTTTGGCAGTCAAAGCATCGGCTTCCGAGTAGCTGGGCGTAACTTTGACAGGTATATCCCCGAAGTTTTTACTCAAAAACCAATGGAAGAATGCCCTCAGGAAATACGCTTCCCCAATTATTTGTTTCTTGCGTGTTTCATCCATATTGGCCTCGGGTACCCGGGCAATCACCCAGTTTGCTTTTTCGATACCTGCATAGCAGGATTGCCATATTTGCTGCGGTGATTCGTTCACCCGCGAGTTGCTTTTCTGGGTGGTGTAATTGGGATCGTACGTGAATTGGGTTAGCGTATTGCGGCCCACAACCCCGCGGGGGTAAGTCTGGTCGTCGCTGAAATCGGCGACCAGCGTTAAGGCAGGACCACCTCCCAGGCCACCCAATGCACCGTACACGGAAATCAAGGCTTTCTCTGCGTCCGCGGCGGTTTTATAAAAATTTTCGGTATAAATCGAAGAATAGATTTTTTCATCGAGCTGGCAGGAGGTTACGATCAGCGCCGTGCCGGCCATGCCCAGGTATTTGGATATCTTCAATAGCTTTTTCATAATTTCGGCAAGAGGATTCAGGATTGATCAGAATGTGACCTGGATACCACCCAGGAAGGATTTCGCTTGCGGGTACACCAAGTTGTCGATGCCAATGGCCGTGTTAGAGCCTGCGTAGGTATTAACCTCCGGATCGAATCCGCTGTAATTCGTGATTGTAAACAGGTTGTTCGCGCTCACATACACGCGGATGCCTTGCACACCTTTGAATGCGGGCAACTTATAACCCAGCGTAATGTTCTTGCATCGGAGGTATGAGCCGTCTTCTACCACGTAGTCAGAAATGGGCAGGCGGCCAGCCTGAAACGCACTTGCATATTGGTTGTTGGGATTGGTAGGCGACCAGCGGTTTACAACGCCTTTGAGCAAATTACGTTGCCCAAGGGGGTTTTCAAATGAAAGCCTGCTGGCGTTATAGATGTCGTTCCCTTGCGAACCGGAAATGAATGCGGCCAGATCGAATCCTTTGTAAGAAAGATTGGTGGAGAAACCGTAAATGAATTTAGGATTGGGATTACCGGTAATTATCTGGTCGTTGGCATCGATCTTCCCGTCACCATTGATATCCTTTACCTTTTGCCCACCGAGGCGTCCGTCGTATCCCGTAAGGATGGTTTCGCCCGTTTGGTTAACGCCGTCAAACACATAAGTTTTGAACACCCCCAATGGTTCTCCCACTTTGAGGAGAGTATAAGTAGTTATGAAGCGCTCATTGGTCACGCCGCCGTCCAATGTTGTCACTTTGTTGCGATTGATGGTTGTGTTAGCGGAAACGTCCCATTTCAACGCGCCGTCGAGAATGCGCGCATTCACGGCCAGTTCGAGACCCTTGTTTTGAAGACCCGCAAAGTTGCCGAGAATCTTGTTATACCCCGAGCTCATTGGCAGCGTCTTTTCAAACAGCAGATCATCTGTTTTTTTGTGATAAATATCTGCGATCACACTGATCCTGTTGTTCATTAAACCTACATCGATACCGAAGTTCGTCTGAACGGATCGTTCCCAGCGGAGATCTTTGTTAGCAATCCGGGATGGGTCAATTCCCGTAACGTAAAGGTGGTTGAGCATGTAGTTGTACCCATTAGCACCCACTGTTGCGAGCGACTGATATGGATCGATGCCGCCGGCGTTACCGGTAATCCCGAAGCTACCGCGAAGTTTAAGGTCTGAAAGCCAGGATACGTCCTTTATGAAAGGCTCTTCGATAAGCCGGTATGCTGCTGATACGGCCGGGAAAACGCCATATTTGTGATTAGCGCCGAATTTGCTCGACCCATCCACCCGGGCAGTGAGATCAATGAAGAACTTGTCCTTGAACCCATAATTGATACGCCCCATATAGGAATCAAGCCGTTGACTGCTCCGGTAGCTGCTGACAGTGCGGGTAAGGGCGAGGTGCATGGCCTCGTTCTTTGTCGCGTCGTTGGGGAAGCCCGTCGCATTCATGATGTTTTCATTGTACTGCTCGCCTTGCGTCCCAAAGACAGCGGTAGCTTTGAATGAGTGATTTCTGGCGAAAGTGGTACTGTAAGTCAGGATACTTTCATGGAGTATAGCCAGGTTGTTGATGTTTGCTTTGGTTGCTGACCCGGAAGCATCTGTCAGGTCGCTTTTGTTGACAATAGCGCGTGGTGAGTAGAAGTCGTAGAGCTCACCTTTCTGGTCAAGATTAAACGAGGCGCGATACGTAAGTCCTTTAAACAGCTTGATTTCCCCGTATAGGTTCGTCAGTGTGCGCTTGATGTTTCTTTTGTTAAGCACTTCGATGAAACTCAATGGATTCGTCACTTCCCGGTATCGGCCATTCGCTTGTTCCCCGAACGGGAAAATTGTGCCGTCAGGTCTGTAAGGTTGCAGCGTAGGAGGGGCGCCGATGGTGGCTCCAAGCACAGTATTGGTCACAACCCCCGCATTCCCGATGTCGGTGCTACCCGTTTGGATGCCGTCGGCAATCGAGTGGCTGCCGAGAATACTGGTTCCAATTTTAATATTCTTACTAATCTGATGATCGAGGTTCAGGCGAAAGGAGTAGCGTGTAAATGCTGAGCCTCGTAATGTGCCCTCCTGATCGAAATAATTGAGAGACAGGGCAAGCTGTGTTTTTTCATTTCCTCCATTGATCGATAGCTGGTGATTCTGGATAGGCGCCTTACGAAAGATAACCTTCTGCCAGTCGACACCTTCGCCCAATGAGGCGGGATTGGCGTAGTAATTGTCCTTAAACACCTCATTTTCCAATTGTGCAAACTCGGCGGCATTCAATACATCGAGCGTTTTATTCACTTTCTGGCTGCCGTAGTAGCCGTCGTAAGTCACCCGGGTAGCACCGCTTTTACCTCGTTTGGTCGTGATGAGGATCACACCGTTTGCCGCGCGTGCACCGTAAATGGCTGATGCCGAGGCGTCTTTCAGCACTTCAACGGATTCGATATCATTCGGGTTAATGGTCGAAAGCGGGCTCACATCGTTGATGCCGCCACCGTTGGAAATCTGGATACCATCGACTACGTAAAGCGGTTCCGAGGAGCCGTTGATGGAGTTGGTACCCCGGATGCGCACGCTCACATTACCGCCGGGCGAGCCTGTGTTTTGGTTGATCTGCACGCCCGCTACCCGCGATTGAAGGCCCTGCGCGACGTTGGCAACCGGCGTCTGCACCAGATCGGCGGCTTTAACGGAGGCAATGGAGCCGGTCGTTTCGATCTTCCGCTGGGTTCCATAGCCTACCACCACCACCTCTTCCAGCGCCTTCGTATCTGTTTTCAGCGAAACATCTATCGTCGAGCGGTTGGCGACCGCTACTTCCTCTTTTAAATAGCCGAGGAATGAGAACACCAGCGTCGCACTGCCGGGCACGTCAATAGAGTACGCTCCTTCCACGTCCGTCAGCGTCCCTTGCTGCGAACCTTTTACGGTTACGCTGGCGCCGGGGATCGCTTCGCCCTTATCGTCGGTTACCTTGCCCTTTACTGTTCCGTTCTGCGCGATCAGCGATTGCGTTATGCCCAGGCAAAGCAGGCCGAGCAGGAACAAGTCACGTATTTTTTTCTTCATGTAGTTAAAAAATTAGGGTTTTATCAAAAGGGTAAAATTGAAATAGTGCAACTGTATGGCGTCGTTAAACTGCATTCCGGTAACATCTAACGCATCGGGTCAGGGTGCCTAAATGCGGTTATTACCTAAATATAGCAGGCCAGGCGGGTGTCAACAATGCCGGTTTAACGCATAAAAATCCGGAAATTAAACAAAAACTATCGGTAACGTTTGCGGAAACGATACCGATATATGGTTTTGCTGATGATTAATAGGAGATTTTTATATTTTTGTAGCCAGCCAGGAAATGAAGGGAAGGAGTGTTGTTTTTTTATCGATTTATTTGAAAAGTACAATATATTATGATTCAATGTGTGAAGTGCGCGCAGGTAGATGGCATCATGAAGGCAGGCTACGTAAGGGGCAAGCAGCGATACCTTTGCAAATGGTGCAATTACTATTTCACGCACGCGGAAAAGGACGATTCGGTGGAATCCCTCGTGAAGCGCAGGCGTCATCAGACGACCATTATCGACATTGCCAAATCACTGGGTGTTTCCAACTCCACCGTTTCCCGGGCATTGCACGGGCACGCGGACATCAGCCCGGAGACGCGCCAGGCGGTGCTCGATAAAGCTGCCCAGCTCGATTATCAGCCTAACCAGTTGGCATACAGTCTGGTAAAAAGCAAGACGAATACAATTGGAATGATCGTTCCGGAATTTCAGAATCAGTTTTTTCCGAACGTGATCATCGGGGCACACGAGGTACTGACCCACGCCGGTTACAATCTCACTATCATGCAAAGCAACGAATCGTATCAGGTCGAAATCTCGAATACAAAGGCTATGCTCGCCAACCGGATCGATGGATTACTGATTTCGCTCACGCAGGAAACCAACAACTTCGATCACCTGAGCCTTTTCGCAAAGCGGGGCATTCCCCTGATCCAGTTCAACCGCGTGTGCGACCAGATCGACGTGCCCAAAGTAGTCGTAAACGACTTCGAAGCGTCGTTTCGGGCTGTCGAACATCTTATTTTGAATGGTTACGAACGGATAGCTCACCTCGGCGGGCCGCTTACATTGCAGGTAAGCCAGGAGCGGTTGCGAGGGTACCGGGCCGCGATGGAAAAATACGGTAAATCCGTTGATGACCATATGATTATTCAGGGAATGCTTACGCAGCAAAAGGCCCGCATTTACGGGCAATACCTGCTCGATCTGGCCAACAGACCGGATGCGATTTTCGCGGTCAACGATTCCTCGGCAATCGAAATTATGCTGATGGCCCGGGAAAAAGGCATTTCCATCCCCGACGAGCTCGGCGTGGTCGGTTTCAGCGACAATGCGGAATCGGCTTACATCGGTCCGGGCCTCACTACCGTCCGCCAGCCGACTATGGAGATCGGACGGACAACGGCCGAATGGATCTTGCAGCTGGTGGATGCCGAAGAGATTTTGTTAAACGAAAAGCGGGTTTTGAACACGGAGCTGATTGTTCGAGGGTCTTCGAGGCGCTGTGCCTAGCGCCTTTGCCACGAAGAACACGAATGGCGTTTTCGTGTGAATTAGTGTTCTTCGTGGCAAGAAAAACAAAAAGTGCCGCCCCAGAGAAGCTGCACTTTATTAACTATAGAATATAATTATGAAAATCTTCGAAGCCCGGCTTTATCCGTTAACCCAGCGCTTCACGTAATACTTTGAGGCTTTTCGGTACGGCTGTGGCCGGGTTTTCCTTGCCTTCCATTTCCAACGATACGTAGCCTTTGAAATTCGCTTTCCGCAAAATGTCCGCGATCTTTTTGTAGTCGAGATCGAGGTCGTAATAATGCCCGCCGCCGTAATAGGTCTTGGCCTGGACGATCGTCGCGTATGGTGCCAGGCGTTCGAATTGCGGGTAAGGGTCCCCTACGAAATTACCCGTATCGACATTCATGCCCATTGCCGGCGACGATGCCAGCGGCTTGTAAATTTCGAGCAGGTAGTCGATGTTCGACGACAGCCCCCAATGGTTCTCGATCGCCAGCACAATCCCCGCTTTCTCGGCGGCTATCAGGCATTCCTGCATTGACTCGATGCACCACTTGATGGCATCCTGATCGGTATAGCCCTGGATCGGCGGCTCTTTGCCGTCCTTGTAATAGTTTGCATCGCGCTTTACCGTCCGCCAGCTTCCGGTGTTCATCCGGATCGCCGGAATGCCCATTTGGGTCGCAAGGTTAATACATTTTAAGGTATGTTCAATGTCCTTTTTACGATCTTCGGGCCTGGGCTGCACAAAGCTCTGGTGGATAGAAAGTAACGGAAGCGCCAACCCGTTGTCGAATGCAAGCCGTTTCAACTTGTTCATATAGGGGATGGTCTCGTTCTCCATTTGCCGGTGCAGGATTTCCACGCCATCGAAGCCCAGCCTCGCCGCGTCTTCGATGACCTTGTCGATCGGGTATTTTTTCTCCTGGAAATGCCAGTAGGAGTAAGTCGAAACGGCGATGGGTACTCTGCGTGTCGCCTGTGTCGGACCTGCCTGGACTATCTGCCCCGTCGCAGCGGCGGCACCGCCGATTGCCACTGTCTTGATCCAGTCGCGCCGCGAAGTGGTTCCTTGTTGGGAATGTTCCATTTATATCGATTTTTGGATAATAATATTAAAAATTTGACACTTTTATAGATTTTGCTTAAAAACGTTTAGGTCATTATATGGCTTCTGCGTTAAAACCGGTGGATGGCAGGGTTTTCCCTCCGCGAAAAATATATGGCGTTGCTTCGACGGAATCCGTTGGCTGGCGCCCGTCGCCCGTAATTTTGAGGCGAGGCTTTCAAGTAGAGAATGTTGCGGGACGTCCTTCTATTCAAAAAATCGAAACTACTTATGAAAAGAATGTACACAACGGCGCTGATTTTGCTGGGTATCGCCCGCTTCGGTCATGCCGTATCGCAAACCGCCCCCGATTACAAGTCCAGGCGCGGGCAGATTCTCCACAACATCGAAGGTGTGTTTTATGAATCATCCACCGGCTTGTTTTTAGAAACCAACGGCAAAAACGAAAAACCGCATTCGTACCTGTGGCCGCTATGTGCGTTGCTGCAAGCCGCTACGGAGTCGGAGGCAGTGAGCCCGGGGAAGCAATATATGAAGCCGGTCCTCGGCGCGATCCGGCAATACTACAACACCAGTGCTCCCGCGCCGGGTTATCAGGCGTATGTTATGAGTGAGCAAAAGGATTCACGGTTTTATGACGACAACCAATGGATTGCCATCGCGTGCCTGGATGCGTACAACCGTACCGGTGAGAAAGATTACCTCTCGATAGCGGAAGAGATATACCGGTTTATGATGACCGGCTATGACGAAAAAGCGGGCGGCGGCCTTTACTGGAAAGAAGACGAAAAGAATACGAAGAATACCTGCTCGAATGGCCCGGGAATATTGGTTGCGTTGCAGCTTTACCAGATCAAAAAAGAGCCGGAATACCTTAAAACCGCAATAAGCCTCTATGATTGGACCAGGAAGAACCTGCGTGCCGCCGACGGTACCTACTACGATGCGATCAAAATCCCTTCGCTGAAAATAGACTCGGCAAAATACACTTATAATACCGGCACCATGTTGCAGTCGGCTGTGTTGCTGCATAATATTACCGGTAAAATGGAATACCTGGATGAAGCGAAAGCACTGGCAGAAGGCTCGAAAAGGCATTTTTACAGAAACAGCAAGCTGCCGGACAACTATTGGTTCAACGTCGTGCTGCTGAGAGGTTTCGAGGAACTTCACGGGGTAGATCCGCAGGCGGGGGATCTCAGTATTTTTATCGCCGATGCCGAGCGGATCTGGAAGGACGAACGCGATGCCAGCGGTCTTTTGGGCCGCAAGCCCGTTAAAACGCTGATCGACCAGGGCGCGATGCTGGAAATGTACGCGCGATTGGAGCGGCTGGCAAAGGAATGATGATAATGTTATTTTGTGTGCTATGTGGGATTATCTCCATATGAAAGGGTTCGAGCGTATTGCCCCGGAATTACATTACCAGACAATTAAAGAAGCGCCGGCTGAGTTATCAACAACCGGCGCTTTCGCATTGTAACCAATATATTTTCTTACTCCGAGTCCTTGTAAACGCCAAACTCGCTGATGGCAATGCTTACCGGGGATTTGGTAATACGGAGGCGTACTTTATTCGATGTGACCGGCACATCCAGTTTGACCAGACGCTTGGCACCTACGCTGGTGCCTTTGCAAATCTCCTTCCATTCATTCCCGATCCAGGCATCGACGGCAAATTCTTCGATACGCTGGCCCAGTTTGATGTATTCCTGCAAACTGATGATGTCAAACACGATCGGCTGGTTCAGCTCGATCACCACTTCCGGGGTTTTGAAGTCGTCATCGGTGGCCCAGTAGGTGTCAGGCTTGCCGTCGAGTAGGTTTTTGGCACTGTAAATGGAGTTGTATCCGCGTACGTTCACCGCCTTTGAAGAGGCACGGCCGATAAGATTGGTCGCGAATGTGTTTCTGAGGCGGTCACCGAACGTCTTAAGGGCCGCCACGTCGTCGTCGTGCAACTGGCCGCGCGTGTCGGGGGCCAGGCCCAGGTCGAGTGCCGCACCCCGGCCTACACTTTTCAGATACAGGTCAAACAGCTTCTCCGGTGTTTTGGGCTTTTCGTTGGCGTGGTAGAACCAGCCTTTGCGCAATGGCACGTCGCATTCGGCAGGAATCCAGAATTTACCGCCACGGGTACCACCGGGGTTTTCAGTAGCATTTGCCTGTCCGGGCACTGCCACATTCTTTCCTTCGGAAGGTTTTGGGGTCAATGTGGCCCAGGACGTGGGATTCACGCTGCCGTCCTCGTTGCCTGCCCAACGTACATCCCAGCCGATATCGCTGAAAATGTTTGCGTTGGGTTGTAGTTTCCGGGTCAGGTTTGTCCAGGTCGAATCCCATTGATAGTAGGTCGTATTGTCGATCGAACGCTTTTCGCGCGCGCCGCCATAATAGCCGTCACCGCCATTGGCGCCATCGTGCCATGACATGAACAGTTCGCCGTAATTGGTGTAAAGCTCACGAAGCTGCTCGCGGTATATTTTAATGTATTCCGGCGTGCCGTACTTGGCATTGTTACGGTCCCATGGCGAGCAATACACCCCGAATTTCAGGCCATGCCTGCGCGCCGCGTCCGCGACCTCGCGCACGAGGTCACCTTTGCCGTCACGGAACGGACTTTTGGTGATATTGTAGTCGGTGGTTTTGGTAGGCCAGAGACAGAAGCCATCGTGATGTTTTGCAACCAACACGATCCCGCGCAATCCGCCCGCTTTGGCGGCTTGTACGATCTGGTCGGCATTGAAATCGCTCGGATTGAATGTTTTCGGGTCGGCATCCCCATAACCCCATTCCTTGTTCTCGAAAGTGGTAGGCGTAAAGTGCATGATACCGTAAACTTCGGTTTCGTGCCACGCGATCTGGCGTGGCGCCGGCAATGCGCCGTAGGGTTTCGGGGGTGTTTGGGCAAAAACTACCGACGCCGTCAGGCAGAGGAGACCGGTTATTTGTTTGATCATTTTGAAAAGGTGTTTCTGATGATACAGATGGGGTGATGCAAATAGAAAGTGAAGATCGTTTTTTTATAAGAGTTCACAAACTTTTCGCCCATGTTCCTCTCTGTTCACCGTAGGGTCATTAATAGGTGTTGTTTGAAAATTTGAAAAGGCATAACAGAAATCTTAATTTCAATTTAGAAAAAGGAAATGGGATGGTAGTACTTTCGTCGATTACCGCAAAATGGAAGGGCGGAAAAGCCATGAGCATTATTACTGGATTCGCATTGGCGAGTGGCGGATCGGTATCGAATATATCCACCCCGACGTCACACTTTTACGGGTATTAAGCCGGGGTGAAATCTATAAATCCTTCTCTTCGAAATCCTAGTTAATCACAAATAAGTAAGCCGGCTGCGCACCTACCTCAGCAACGGTTTTCGCAGGCAGCTCTATTGCTCCGTTCTTCACTTTCAATGCCTTCTTGTTACCTGCAAATGTGATTTTCGCTTTCACAGGAATGTCCATGCCCTCCGGTTTTAGGCTCGCCGGCAGCTTTTCGTTTGGTTCGGCGAGGTAAAATGCATAAGTAGTATTGCCCTTTTTGGTATAAGCCCATTTGCCGGCGCGGTAGGGGGCGAGCGGCCTGGTTTCGTAAATACCGACGCCATTCACATTCATCCATTTACCGATTTCTTCCAGGCGCGTGTAGGCTTCTTCGTGCCATTCGCCGTCGGGGCCGGGGGCCACGTTGAGCAGGAGGTTACCACCTTTGGCTACAATATCCACAAGGGTATGTACCAGTTTATGAGTCGACTTGAAGCTCTCTTTCGGAATGTAAGACCACGAGTCGCCCATGGTCATGCAGGATTCCCAGGGAATAGGCATATAGTGGTCCGGGATCGATTGCTCGGGTGTCACATAGTTCTCAAACTCGCCGGTGACCGTGCGGTCCACCACCAGCAGGCCTGGTTGGTGCGAGCGGGCCATTTTGGCGATCCGCGCCATATCGATGTCCTGGTCGTAGGGAATGGTTTTCTGCCAGCTGATAGTCGTATCGATGCTGCTGAACGGCCGTACCCAGCCGCCGTCGAGCCAGAGAATGTCCACGGAGCCGTAGTCCGACATGAGCTCTTCGATCTGGTTATAGGTAAAGTCTTTGAACTGGTTCCAAAGCTCAGGGCGCTTCTTTGGATCGTAAGAAACGTTGCGGTCTTTTGGCGGGAAATAGGGCCACCAGTACGAATCGGTGTGCCAGTCGGGTTTGGAGAAATAAGTGCCTGTCATGAAGCCTTCGTTGCGGAACGCGGCGAGCACTTCCTTGGTCACGTTGGCTTTGGGATTGGTTTTAAATGGGGTGTTGGTAATCTTGTAATCGGTATATTTCGAATCGAACATCGAAAAACCGTCGTGATGCTTGGTGGTAAAAACGACATATTTCATACCGGCACCTTTGGCAGCCTTGGCCCAGCGTTTGGGGTTGAACTTGACGGGATTGAACGTTTTGGCGATGTCTTCATAGGCCTTTTTGTATTCGTACCAGTCGTGCGAATGTGGCCCGCGGCGCTCGCACCATCCCTCGTCCTCGGGGCACAGCGACCACGATTCGACGATGCCCCATTGGCTATATGTGCCCCAGTGCATCAGCAGACCGAATTTAATATCCTGCCATTTGGCAAGCTTTTGCTGCACAAGAGGATCGGTAGGAGCAACGTATCTGGAATGGTTTTGCTCCGAATGCTGCTGTGCATACGCCCCGGACGCCCATAGCAGCCCTGCAAGCAGGACCGCTGTCGATTTAAGGTTCATTGTTATGGTTAAGTGTTTGGTAAATACTTGAATAGGGGCTCAGGCGAAATGGCTTTTGGAGGCTACGATTTTGCCTTTCCCGTCGCGAGTGGTAATGGTGTACGAAAATCCGGGTTGGACGGAATAAGCGCCTACTTCGCCCTGCTTGTTGATGGCCAGGAAACCTACCTGAAACGTTTTGGCGCGCTCGGGATCGCGTTTTACGATCCTTTCGACCGCTTTTTGGCAAGCCTCTTCCGGTGATGAGCCATTACGCATAAACTCGACAACCAGGTGGGTCCCCGCTACACGGATCACCTCCTCGCCTTGTCCCGATGACGTAGCGGCGCCAACCTCGTTATCTACGAAAAGCCCTGCCCCAATAATAGGGGAGTCGCCTACGCGGCCGCGCATTTTGAAGCCCATGCCGCTCGTGGTGCACATACCCGACAGGTTACCCTGTGCGTCGAGTGCCAGCGTACCCATGGTATCGTGGTTAAATGACCCGTCGTCGAGCCGCTGCGGGGCAAAGGGGCCATGGCCTTTGGACTGCTTGTGTTCTATATTGATAACAGGCTTGTATTCGGCTTTTTTAAGCCACTTTTTATATTCATCGGCGGCGTCGGGCGAAAGCTTGCCCGATTCGAGTTTGAAACCGTTCGCCAATGCGAATTGTTGTGCGCCGGCCCCCACCAGGAACACGTGCGGGGTTGTTTCCATCAGTTTGCGGGCCACGGAAACCGGGTGTTTGATCCTTTCAAGGAATGCCACGGCCCCGCAGTTCGACTTTTCGTCCATTATACAGGCGTCAAGTGTCACATGCCCGTCGCGGTCGGGATTCCCGCCCAGGCCCACGCAGCAATTGACATCGTTTTCGATCGCGATGGCCGCTTGTTCAACCGCATCCAGCGCCCGGCCCCCTTTTTCCAGCACGGGCCAGGCTGCAGCGTTGGAGATCTGCCCGCTGTCCCAGGTGGAGATGACCGTCGGGGCGCCGACCGTCGGACCGCCGATCGTCGGCGTTTTGGCAAATAGCTGATTTACCCGGGTGAACGGCAGGGCGAGGGCTGACAGGCGTAGGAAGGATCGACGGTTCGTGTTCATGGTATCAGAATAACGGGTTTGTGAATAGTAAGCGCGTTTTGTAAAATTTTAAAAATATAAGGGCAGTATAATTAAAATTTTTTCAAATATACATCTCCCATAATTTGAGATCAATGAAAATATGAAATTTCACATGATATGTTGGTTCGAGTTGCTTATTTTGAAATATTTGCCTCTGGGCGGTTCCGGAGCGCCGTGTAATGCTGCTTTACGACACTTACTAATTTTTTCAAACGAATAACAGGTCGTTTCTGATTTAATGGCAACCTTTGGCTACTTGTTTCAGAAAAACGAACAATATACACCATGACGAACTCTCCAAAGGCTTGTGTGGATGTGGCGATCAATGCATATGGCAAGCCGTACCAGACGGCCATGACGCTGCTGACGCTCATGAAGCATTCACACCAATGGATCAATAAAATCTACTTCGTGGAGGAAGCAAAGCAACCGGAGCCGCCCAATTTCAAGTTCATATTCGATCATTTCGGGAACAAGATCGTCTATTACAAACCGAACGTCTGGCTTTGGACCAACAATGTCAAATTCGATTTCCTGCTGAATTTCAAGCGCTACCGGTATGCGGTGCGCTATCAATATGCATGGGAAAAATCGGACCGGAAGTACCTGCTGGTGATCCATAACGATGTGTATTTCAAAGGTGATCTGGTAGGAGAATATGTGAACGGCATCGGCAGCGCTTCAGGTATCGGGCGGATCGGGCAATGCTGGGTGTGCCCGGCGCTGGAAGCCGGTCTTTGCGGTCCCGAAAAATATACCGAATACAGGCCCGGTTATGAGGAGGTAATGCAGCTGGCTGCCAGGCATCCGCAGGCGCGCACGGCCGAGTATGCGCGGGTGGTCGATCGCGCGGCGCCATGGCCTTTGCCGGAATGCCGTTTGAATGAATACGTGGCGATGATCGACCTCGAAAAAACGCGTAAGGACACCATGCCGGTTGGCAAAGGTGCTGCTTTCGGTGCCTACGACCGGCTCGACGTGGGGGTAAAGTGGTTTGCGGATATGAACAACATGGGGCACAGCTTCAAGCATTTCGACTATGACCCTTATGCGACGCATAGCTGGATCAGCTTGCAGAACGCCGGACATAATGCATTGTTCGACAAGGATTTGTATCGTTATGAAGAATCCGTCGCGTTGCAGCAGTTGAAGGATGAATTTGGCATTCACCCCTGATTCTGTCAACAGATGGTTCTCGAAATCAATCAGTTGAGGCAACGCTATGGAGAGCGGGAAATCCTTTCGATTCCTTCGTTTGGAATTGAAAGGGGAATCTACTGGATTCAGGGAGAAAACGGTGCGGGGAAATCGACGCTTTTCAGAACGCTGGCGGGGATGCTGCCTTTTGAAGGCACCGTCCGGCTCGATGGCCGGTATGACCTGAAGAAGGACCCCGTCGATTACCGGCTACGCATGAACCACGGCGAGGCGGAGCCGCTCTATCCGTCATTTCTGACGCCCGCCGATCTGATCGCATTTGTCGGCGAAGCGCAAAAAGCGCCCGCGGCGCAAAGCGAAATGCTTGTGGAGGCGTTCGGGATCAACTATCTGCAAAACCCATTTGGCAGTTGTTCCAGCGGGATGGTTAAAAAGGTGTCGCTGTTGCTCGCGTTTTTGGGAACCCCTTCGGTTATCATCCTCGACGAGCCGCTCATTACCATCGACCGCGAGGCTCGGGAAGTTCTCTTCCAACTCATCAAAGACTATCATCGGAATGGCGTCACATTCCTGCTATCGTCTCACCAGCTTTTCGAGCAGGAGGGGTTGCATGTTTCCCAAAGTTTCAGGTTAAAGGACAAAACGCTCATGGCTACGGATGCGCTATGAAAATGCTGCTGGTTTCCACCGTTTCGGCTTTTTTCAGGCAGCGGGCCGGCATGTTCCTCGTGTTGCTCGGCGTACTTTTCGGGTTTTTGAGCGCCAACGAGCACCATGCATTCGCGGTGTTTTTCCTGACCGGAACTTACGGAATGCTTGCTCTTTTTGTGATTTGGTTGATTTATAGCCTGTTGTGTGCTCAATTTCTGATTAATACCTGGAAACTGCCGGAATATACCTTCATTTATCACGCTCGCATGTGGCCCGCGCAGCTACGCATGCGGCGGTTTGCCATTCAGGCACTCGGCTTTCTGCAGCCTATTCTATACTACGGCATTTACCTGCTCATCATCGCCATTCAGGATAAGCTGCTGGTGTGGCTGTGGCCGGTTATTCCCTTTTACATTGTATTAATCATAATGCTCGCGCTTGCAGCGGAATGGCGCATTCGAACGCCGCTTTTATATGTGGCTGCGAAGCGTAAAAGCATATTACAGTGGCCATTTCCACGTCCGAAATCGTGGCTTTATTGGTCGATGGAGTGGCTCATGCGCGAGCGTGGGATTACCTTATTAGTAGGTAAACTTGGGGCAATGCTGGTAGCAGCCGGAACAATGCTTTATTACAGTACGGGCGAATACGACATTCGAATGCCTGCGATAGGCATGTCGCTGGCGTATTTGCTCAACATAGGCCTTTCGCTGGAGTTATACCAATGGGAAGCTGAAATCTGGCTTTGGGCCCGGTCGCTGCCTGTGCCGGTCTGGAAGCGTTGGGGCAGGGTAGTTGTGGCGCATTTGGTGCTGATTGTCCCCGAAACGGTGGTGATGCTTCGTAGTGGTGCCCTCGGCTTTGCGGAGGTGGCACAGTTGTACCTGCTGGGCTTAACGATCCTCATAGTCTCCCACCTCTATTTATATAAAAGAGCAGGACTGCCGGAAAATGCCATGCAAGTGTTCTTGTTCGGATTTGTGGGGCTTACCTTGTTGATTTTATACAAAGTTCCTTTGCTGCTGCTTGCTGCTTGCGGGTTGATGTTCTCGCTTTATGCATCTCGGCCCAGGGGCAGAAGTAGTCAGAAATAGTCAGGTGTGGTCATTAGTAGTCAGGTGTAGTCAAGTGTTGTTATTAATGTCAGGTATGGTGAGGAGAGAGGCCACCTCTGACAATACCTGACTACACTTGACAATACTTGACCACACCTGACTACACTTGACAATACTTGACCACACCTGACTATCTGACCATACCTGACTACACTTGACAACACTTGACCACACCTGACCATAAATCCCCAAACGGAACTTATTTCGGTGTGGTAGGGCGAACCTCGATTTTACTCGGCAGCGTCCGCGCCGGCATTTTAATCAGGTCCGAGACGATCTGTCCAATGTCTTCCGGCTGGATTTTCCAGGCATCTTTCTCCGAAGGCTGATGGTTATTGAACTCGGTCGCGACCGAGCCCGGCATGATGGTCGTTACCTTCACGCCTGCATTGCGGACGTCGAGCATCATGGCTTGCGTAAAGCCCACCAGACCGAATTTGCTGGCATTATAGGCTGTCCCGTTTGCAAAGAAATTGGTGCCGGCCAGACTCGCAATGTTGATAAAATAACCTTTTGACTCGGTCAAAGCGGCAATCGACGCTTTGGCACTGTAAAACACGCCGGTCAGGTTGATATCGATCGTTTCCTGCCAGAGTTCGGCGCTTAACTCCTGAATGGGTGCGAAATGGCCCACGCCTGCGTTGGCGATAAAATAGTCGAGGCGGCCCCATTGGTCGATCACGGTTTGTACGGCCTTTTCCTGCGAGGCCAGGTTTCTCACATCCGATTCGATGGGCAATGCGTAGCCGTCCCGGATTTTGTTCAGCGTTTTCGCGGCCTCGTCGGCATTCTGCTGCGAGCGGCTTGTAATCGCTACGCGGATACCGTCGCGGATCAGCGCTTCGGCAATGCCGTATCCAATTCCTTTGGAACCACCTGTAATCAGGGCTGTTTTAGTTGTTTCTGCCATTACCTGAGTTTTAAATTCAAAAATTTACACGTAACGGCTTAACAGCGTCATTGATCAGAAGGTTTGGAAAATGAGCTGCCGGATTCGAAAATCTGCATATCGCGCGTATTTTTCTGAACTGCGATAGCGCCGAAGATGCCTAGCAGAAATGCGAACGCGTAAAAGCCTTTTTCGCTTGGCAGCAATGTCGCGTTCCACAGGCCTACAACAAGCAGTACAATCGCGAGGATGGTCGAAAACCAGCTGATACCGTAGTAAATGGCCGTTACGGGAATGCCTTCCAGTCGGTCGCGGACGCTCTTCTGGACGGATACCGCAGCGAAAAGCCCGTACATCAATACCGTAAAATAATATCCCTTTTCGCTCAGCAGCATTTCGGACCGCCAGAGGCCGATAATGAAGCCGGCCATGCCCACGCCCAACGCGATCCAGGACGCGGCAATAAAGGCTCCCGAGGTTTTCTGGGTATTTGTAGTGCTCATGATAGTGTAAGTTAAATGGTTGGAGAAGGTTTTTTGCCTGAATATTACGTCATTTTATCATAAAGTACCATAAGCTGTTTATTTGCCGGTTACTGCCCAATATCCTATTTTTGCCGCCAGTATATATTTTGACAGATTCTAATCCTATTTATGAAGTTAGTAGCAAATAAAGTTGCATTGGTAACAGGAGCCTCGCGGGGTATCGGACGTTCGATCGCGTTGCGCCTGGCTCAGGAAGGTGCCGATGTCGCATTTACCTATCTGTCCAGCGTCGAAAAAGGCGAAGCCCTGGCAAGAGAGCTCGAAGCTTTCGGGGTGAAAGCCAAAGGCTATCGTTCGGATGCGTCCGATTTTCAGGCCGCCGACCAGCTCGTCACCGACGTAATCGCTGACTTCGGGAAGCTGGACGTACTCATCAACAATGCTGGCGTTACCCGCGACGGGCTGCTGATGCGCATGAGCGAGGAGCAATGGGACACGGTGATCAACATCAATCTGAAATCGGTTTTTAACCTTACCAAAGCCGCTACGAAATCCATGATCCGTGCCAAAAGCGGGTCGATCATCAATATTACGTCGGTAGTCGGTATACGTGGCAACGCGGGGCAGTCGAACTACGCTGCGTCCAAAGCCGGTATTATCGGTTTTACCAAATCTATCGCGTTGGAGCTGGGTTCCAGGAATATCCGCTCGAATGCGGTGGCGCCCGGGTTTATCGAAACGGAAATGACCGACGCCGTAGATGCGAAGGCGGTAGAGGACTGGAAACAGTCGATCCCGATGAAACGCGGCGGCCAGCCCGAGGAAGTTGCGGATGCCTGCGTGTTCCTCGCTTCCGACATGTCGCGCTACATCACCGGCCAGGTAATCCAGGTTGACGGCGGTATGTTAACATAGAGTCTTTCTTCGTTAGTAAATAGCTGGCGGTTTCGTCGTATATTGGAACGTCGCCAGCTATTGAATCCCAACACATGCGGTCAGAACTCATATTCCAAACCCCTTACTGGTTCATCATTTTCTGTGTGCTTGCGGGCCTGGCCTATGCCTGGTTGCTGTATCAGCCGCAACCGGCCTGGGGTAGGAAACTGAATTATGCACTGGCGGCTGTGCGGGGAGTTGTGGTTGCATTGATTTGCTTCCTTCTGCTGAGCCCGCTCGTGCGGCGTACGCAAACTTCCGTTGACAAAGCCAAAATCGTTTTCGCGATAGATAACTCCGAATCGGTCGGGAAATATGGACAGGCTGCGATGGCGCAGGTGAAGGCGGCCGCCCGCGAGTTGAATGATTCGGGATTCGAGGTGACCGTAGAATCGCTGGACGGCACCCGACCCGATGCGGATTCCCTCGCATTTAATCAAAACAAAACCAACCTGGCGGGGCTCCTACAAACTGTCCGGACCAACTTCGAAGGCAGAAACCTGACGGATGTGATCCTGCTCTCTGACGGGATCGTGAACCAGGGCGTTTCACCTGCCTACAACCGTTACCCGTTCAGGGTGAACACGCTGGCGGTGGGCGATTCGGTGCCTAAGCTCGATATAAGGGTAAAAGATGTCGTGAGCAACCGCATTGCTTACCTGGGTAATGAATTTCCGATCCGCGCGGAAATTGCCGCCAATGGCCTGCAAGGCAAAAGCACAACGGTGACTTTGAAGCAAAATGGTCGAATAATCCAGAGCCAGCCGGTCGTAATCGACCGTCCGGATTATTTCAAGGCATTCGATTTCAAAACTTCCTCCGCACAGAAAGGCGTTCAGCATTACACGATCGAACTCGGTGTGGTTTCGGGTGAAACTTCGAGCCGGAATAACCGGAAAGACGTGTACATCGATATCATCGACGGCCGGCAGAAGATATTGCTAATGGCCCTTGCGCCGCATCCGGACATCAAGAGCCTTCGCAGCCTGATCGAAGCAAATGACAACTATGAGCTGGATATCCATATTTTATCCATTGCCAATAACCCTCCGACTGCTGCCAAGCCGTACGACCTTGTTATTCTACACCAGATTCCCAATGTTCTGGGGTTGGGCAATGCGCAGGTCCGCAAGTTCGTCGATGCCAAAACGCCGCTTTTCTTTATTCTGGGAAACCAATCCGCTGTACCGCTGGCCAGCTCGCTGAACCGGTCGTTATTCATCAACGCCGCGGCCAATAACCAGACCGACAAGGTAACGGCGCGATTCAATCCGTCTTATTCCCAGCTTAACCTGGATGCCGAGAGCCTGAAATTACTCGAACGCCTGCCGCCGCTTTCGGTGCCTTTCGGCGAATATAACGTTTCGTCGGGGACGGAGACGATCCTGTACCAGAAAGTAGGGACGCTGAATACCAACAAGCCGTTGCTGGTACTGAACACCAATGGCGACCAGAAAACCGCCGTGCTTGCGGGAGAGGGGATTTGGCAATGGCGGCAGGAGGAATTTGCACAAACCAATAAGCAGGAAGTGGTCGACAACCTTTTCCAGAAGCTGATCCAGGTACTTTCGGTGAAGGAAGATCGCAGGAAGTTCCGCGTTTATCCGATCAGCAACGAGTTCGACGCCGGCGAACAGGTTTCGTTCCAGACGGAGATTTATAACGATATTTACGAGCCGATTTTTGGTCAGGAAGTAAAGCTGGATCTGGTCGATGAGAAAGGAAAAAGCAGGCAATTTACCTACACACACACACGGGAAACGCCGCGGTTCAATGTGAGCGGGCTGGATGAGGGAGTTTACCGGTATGCCGCTTCGGCTACTTTGAAAGGCAGGCAGGAGAGCGTTTCGGGTCAGTTTGTGATCCGGAATGCAGACATCGAGCTGAGCAATACAACGGCGGATTTCGGAATGCTCCGGGACCTTGCGAGGCGATCGGGCGGTACGTTTATGACACCGGCATCGCTGCAACAATTTATTCAAAAATTAAAAACCGACCGCCCGGCCGACAGGCTCGACAGCACCGAAGATATGGTTGAACTGATCTATCTGAAATGGCTGTTCTTCCTGCTCGTGGTGTTGCTGGGCGTGGAATGGGGACTGAGAAAATACCATGGCGGTTATTAATCTCCGGTCCCGGTATGATCGAATGCGTTTTACTCTTCATTGCTTACTGATATGCCTGCTGGCGGGGACGCTGCTGCCCGTGCACGCGCAGGTACCGCCCGCCGATACGCTCGCGCACGACTCCGTGCCCGGGCAGAGGCCCAATTATAAGATGCTGCGCGGCATTTTTGCGGCGCAGTCGGCTGTTTACCTGGGTACATTGTACGGTCTCAGCAAATCGTGGTATAAGAACAAGCTGACGAAATTTACCGTCGAGGACGATTCTTACGAGTGGTTACAAATGGACAAAATGGGGCACCTTTACACATCGTACCAAATTGCCCGCCACACTGCCGCGTTGTATAACAAAACAGGTATTTCGAAGCGCCAAATGCTCGTTTACGGCGCAATTTCGGGTGTTATTTTCCAGACACCCATTGAAATACTGGACGGCTTCTCGCCCGATTACGGTTTTTCGCCGGGCGATATGATCGCAAACATTACCGGGTCGGCGCTGTACCTGGGGCAGGTAGCTTTGTGGGACGAAGTTCGTATACAGCCCAAGTTCTCGTTCCATTACACTTCGCTTGCACGGGTGCGACCGGAATTGTTGGGAAGCAGCTGGTCGGAGCGGTGGCTGAAAGACTACAACGGCCAGACCTACTGGCTGTCGACAAGCCCAAAGTCCTTTTTCAAAGGATCGGCCTGGCCGGCCTGGCTTTGTATTTCAGTGGGCTATGGTATTCAAAATATGGTTTCGGCCGAGCCCGGCAAGAGCATCGAAATGGGGTACCGGCCATACCGGCAGTATTACTTATCGCTGGATATCGATCTGACGAAGATCAAAACGCGGAACAAGTTTGTTAAAGCGCTGGGTTTCCTTGCGAACTCGCTTAAAATCCCGGCTCCCGCATTGCAGTTCAGCGGCAAAGGCGTCGATTTCAAACCGTTTTATTTTTAAGAACCGTCTGAACAAACTGGTTCGGATCACTAAAAGCAACATTTATTATATGAATATCGGAGATAGAGTACGATTGGTGCACGGCAGGGAAGAGGGTGTCATTTATGCATTTCTGCCTGGGAATGTGGTTGAAATCGAAATAGAGGACGGGTTTCGCATTCCGGTCCTGCGAAATGAAATCGTGACCATTTCCCCTGTGGAATCGCAGCGGATGGTAAAAACGGACGAGCCGAAGAAAGTAGCGGGCCGCGCGGAAGGCGTTGTACCGCGCAACGCACCATTTGCGGAAAAAGGTATTTACCTGGCATTCATTTCTGTAAACGACCGTGCGTTGACGGTCCATGTGATCAACAACACCGACTGGATTTTGCCATTCACAGCCGCAGCCACTTCCGAATCAGTGAGTACCGGACTGGCGGCGGGTGTGCTGCAACCGCGGTCTTCGCAAAAACTGGCCGAAGTGCTGATGAAAGATTTCGAGTCGTGGCCGGTATTTGATGTTAAAATGCTGTATTTCCGTGAAGGTAGTCATCAGTTGCCGCTCGCATTGAACAAACGTATCCGCTGTCGGGCGCAATCGTTTTATAAAAACAAAGGTAAGGTGCCTGTGCTGGGGAAGGACGGGTTTGTATATCAACTGGACGAGGAAAACCTGAAACGGGAGGTGCCCGGCATTTCCGAAGATATTGCAGGCGAAATCAAGGCCAGTATGCTGGGGCAATCGGCCCCTGAACAAAACAGCCTTTCCAAACCGGAGCAGGTGGTCGATCTGCACATCGAAAAGCTGGTTGACAATCACAAAAGCCTGTCCAGCGACACGATCCTGAAAAAACAACTGGATGTTTTTGAAAGCAACCTGGAATCGGCCATCGCCAATGGAATGGACGAAATTACCTTTATACATGGTGCAGGTAGCGGTGCATTGAAAAACGAGCTGCACCGCAGGCTGGGCAAGAACCAGCACGTGCAATTTTTTAAGGACGCGTTAAAAGAGAAATTCGGATACGGTGCAACCCTCGTCAAAATCAGGTAAAATATCTGGCAGGCGCGGTTATTTTGGTATAATCGTGCTGGCAGCATTCGTCTTTTGGAGTTGCGGTTCCCGAAAAACCTCCCCTAAGGCCCCTATGGAAGAATACAAATATTCGGATAAGGAGATTCAGAACGAAAAACACCTGTCGGTGCTGAATTTGCCTGTGGAAATCCCGGTGGAGGAGATCGAGGCGCAGATCAACAACAAGATCACCGGATTGATTTACGACGATAACAGCTATGAGGACGAAAATAACGATAACCTGAAAGCCAAGGTCTGGAAAATCAGTCCTATTAAAATAGTGGCGATCGATTCTTCCTTTCTTTTTGAAGTTCCGTTGAAAATCTGGGTGAGTGCGGGGTATAAGATCAGTCCGCTTGGCATGACGATGTCGGGTTACAAGGACACCGAATTCTCGATCCGCATCAGGCTGATTTCCAGGATCGGTATTTTGCCGTCGTGGCAGATCAGGTCGGAGACGTATGTCGACAGCTATGACTGGATCAGCGAGCCGAGCATTCGCGTAGCGGGTATCAACATCCCGATCAAGGGCATGGTGAGCCGCATGCTGAACAGGAACTTCGAGAAAATTACCGACGCAATCGACGAGCAGGTCGCTTCCAATCTGGAACTCAGAAAGAATGCGGAACTGGCCTGGAACATTGCCCGGCAGCCGGTCATGCTCTCGAAGGAGTACGATACCTGGCTGGTGATCGTACCTACCGGCGTAGAGATGACACCTTTGCTCGCGAAAAACAATGTTCTCCGTTCGGTAATCGGCATTAAAGGTTATACGCAAACTATTACGTCAGCAGAGAAGCCCGCAGTGCCTCCGTTACAGAAGCTGCCGGACTTGCAGATCGTTGACAAAGTGCGGGACGATTTCAAGATCGGGTTGATCAGCCTGGTGTCCTATGAAGACGCCGCACGGCTGGCTGCGAAACAGTTTACGGGAGAAAAATTCTCTTTTCTGGGGGGGAAAATACCATGTGGAGGTTACTTCCATCGATATGTACGGACAGAACGACCGGCTCGTCATCAAGGCAGGCCTCAAAGGAAGCATTAACGGAGATATTTATCTGAAAGGAGTCCCTTATTACGACCCTGCAACACAGCAATTATCGCTGAGAGGGCTGGATTACGACTTAGATACAAGGAACACGATCGTAAGAACAGCCGGCTGGCTGTTACAGGGGCAATTCAGCAGGATAATGGAAAGAAAGATGGTATTCCCCGTAGGCGATCAGATCGCCGATGCTAAAAACACTATCCGGAAAACGCTTTCCAATTATAAAGTCACCGAAGGTGTAGTTGTAAAGGGAATACTTTCCGATATTGTGCCGGATAAAGTTTACCTCACTCCGAAACATCTTTATTCTGTTGTGTTTGCAACGGGAAAGGTCAATTTAAAAGTTGCCGGATTGAAAGGGATCTGACCAAAAATTTGTACAATAATCAGCGTAAGTGCCATTTTTTTTTACTTTTTATGGTATATTGACTGCTGATCGAAAGAAAGTATTTCTTAGCTTTGTGGTCAGAGGAAAGGTCTAAGCCGTCCTGCCGCTGCGGTTTTTTAAACCGGGGAGGAAAGTCCGGGCAGCATAGAGTGCCGTACTTCCTAACGGGAAGGCAACGTACCGGCGACGGTCCGTTGACAGCAAGTGCCACAGAAAAGATACCGCCCTGGCATATTTTTTGTATGCCCGGGTAAGGGTGAAAAGGTGGAGTAAGAGCCCACCGGTTTCCTGGTGACAGGGAATGCATGGTAAACCTTACGGGCTGAAAGACCAAATAGGTGTCGGTTTACGGGGCTACTCGTCCCTGTCCTTTCGGGGCGCCGGCACGGGTAGGTCGTTAGAGGTTCCGGGTGACCGGAATCCTGGATAAATGGCAGGAGCGGAGATCAGATTTCTGATCGAAGTCACAGAACCCGGCTTACAGGCTTGGCTTTTTTTCTGATTTTTGAATTTATTTACAGTGCATATTGAATCACATAACAGTGCATATTGAATCACATAACGCGTGTTTCCCATGAAGAAAAAGAATCTTTACGTTGCTTTACTTTGTTCTACCCTCTTGAGTTACAATACGCACGCTCAAAACCGTACGTATGAAGGACCTAATAAAATGAACACATGGTCTATCACAGGTTATGGAGGTATTACAAAATTCTTCGGAGATTTGACCCAGTACAATGGCTTCAAGCGTGGAGACCGGGAAAAATTGACAGGTGCGTGGGGGCTTTCAGTGAACAAGCAGCTTACGCCACTTTTTGGTATCCAGCTGACCGGCGTCAATGGCCGTTTGCAAGGTGCCAAAGATAATCATTACAGCTCGTTGACCGGTGATACGTATAGCGCCACTTTCAATAGCCCGTCGTTTGTTCAATTGACGTTGGATGGAACATTGAATGTGAACCGTTTGCTGCTGGGCTATAACAAATTCCGCCGCTGGAAACTGGATGCGCATTTGGGAGGGGGTATCATTTATTACCACACCGACATCGATTATACCAACGTAACCAAGGGAATTGACGGTAGTTTTTCAACCAACACCGACGCCAGCTCCAAAACGGCCGGGAAATGGGAGCGTAACGGATCAACTTACACACGTGAATGGGTAGTTCCGGTAGGTTTTGCACTGCACTACGAACTTTCTTCCCGGTTCGACCTGGGTATCGACTACACGCACGACTTTGTAAATACCGAGAAACTGGATGCAACCGTAGGCGATGTGAGTGATTACGTTACGCAGCAGGGTATCTGGACCTTCGCAAAGGGTGATTCCAGAAAAGATGCTTACGGATTTGTTTCCCTCGCATTGACCTATAAACTGGGTAAAAACGCTGTAAGAGCGAAAGATGGCAAATACGACGCCGCTGCCGGCCGTTACCACCTGCGTTGGGCTAACCCGCAACAGCTGATCCCGGTTCCTTACAATCCGACTATGAACGACGCGGATTCAATCGCGAAAGCCAACATGCCTAAGCCGGTTGACCCACGTCTTTATACCGACTCCGACGGCGACGGCGTAGCCGACCTCTTCGATAAAGAAGCAAATACGCCTGCCGGTAGCATCGTTTCGGGTGGTGGTGTTGCGTTGGATATCGACAAGATTATCCGCGACGCTATCAAAAACAACCTGCCGAAAGACGAATGCGAAGCATTGTTCAGCAACATCGAATTCGACACAGACAAGGCGATTATCCGCAATGCGTCGAAAGAAACACTCAGCAAAGTGGTTGAACTGTTGAATATGCGTACCAACTGCCGCATTGTACTCGTAGGTCACACCGATGCCCGTGCTTCGGATAGCTATAACGTATCCCTGTCACGCCGCCGTGTGGATGCAGCTAAACGCTTCCTGGTTCGCGCCGGTCTGACAGATCCCAGCCGTATCATCACCGAGTACTACGGCGAGTACCGCCCGATCGCAGAAAACACAACTGTGGAAGGTCTCCAATCCAACCGTCGTGTTGAGATCAAGATCCTGCCAAACAATACAATCCGCTCTACTTATCCGGCTGGTTTCCGCCGCTAGTAACCGGAACAAAATGCACCGGAAGGGAGGCAAGAAATTGTCTCCCTTTTTTTATTTGCCTCATATCGAAAACCCGGAAAATTTGTCTACCTTTGCACCCTGTTTAATTACGGGACGAGTTCCCAACCATAACAAATTCACAAATGGCAGTTAAAATCAGATTAGCGCGTCGGGGACGCAAAAAGAAAGCGATCTATGATATCGTAGTCGCAGATGCCAGAGCACCACGTGATGGTCGCTTCATCGAAAAATTGGGTCTTTATAACCCTGGTACCAACCCTGCTTCCATCGTTCTGGAATCAGACAAAGCGGTTGACTGGCTTTTAAAAGGGGCACAGCCAACGGATACGGCACGTTCCATTTTGCAGCACGAAGGTGTATTGCTCCGCAAGCACCTGCAAGTAGGTGTTTTGAAGGGTGCTATCACACAAGAAGTTGCCGATTCACGTTTCGAAGAATGGAAAAGCTCGAAAACGGATCGTAAAGCTACCGCAGCCGATACTTTGGCACAGAAAAAAGACGCTGAGAAAAAAGCGAAACTGGATGCTGAACGTAAAGTTAACGAAGCCCGTGCCGAGGCAATCGCCAAGAAAAACACGCCTCCTGCGGAAGAAGCGGCTAGCGAAGATGTGGCTGATGAAGCTGCTGATGCAGCAGAAGCTCCGGCAGAAGAGTCAGCAGAATAATTTAATGTTACATACATTACGCTATGGGTCTGTCGGGTTTCCGTACAGACTCATATTGTTTTATATAGAACCAACTTTTAAACCCCGCAAATGACACAGGACAACTGTTATTTATTGGGCTATATCGTGCGGACACACGGAACTGCCGGTAATGTGGTGATTTACCTGGATGTGGATTATCCGGATGAATACGAAGATCTGGAAACGGTTTATATCGAGATGAAGGGCGAACTGGTGCCCTATTTTATCGAAGACATCAATTTGCAGAAACAAAGCAATGCGATCGTGACCTTCGAGGATGTCGACACCATTGAAAAAGCCCAAACACTGGTAGGAAACTCGTTGTATCTGCCGCTGGATGAACTGGCTGAGCTCGGCGACGACGAGTTTTATTATCACGAAATCAAGGGGTTCAGGGTAGTTGACGAAATGAAAGGAGAGCTGGGTACCGTTCGGGAAGTATATTCGTTGAACGGCCAGGATCTGATCGCGATGGATTACCAGGGTTCAGAAGTACTGATTCCAACTGCAAACGACATTGTCATCAGGGCCGATAAGGCCGCCAAATCGCTGCTGGTTAATCTGCCGGAAGGCCTGCTTGAAGTTTATCTGGATAACTCATCTGAAAGTGTTCCCGACGATGCGGATTGATATATTGACGTGTGTTCCTGGTCTGCTCGACAGCTTCTTTGCTCATTCTATCCTGAAAAGGGCGCAGCAGGCCAACCACGTGGAAGTAGTGGTCCACGACATTCGCGATTATTCCACCAACAAGCATCGCACCATAGATGACTACGCTTTCGGTGGTGGAGCGGGCATGGTGTTACAGATCGAGCCGATCGCGCGTTGTATTCGTGCGTTACAAGCGGAACGGGAGTACGACGAGATCATATACCTGACTCCCGACGGCGAGCAGATGCAGCAGCGAATGGTTAATCAGCTTTCATTGAAAGAAAATCTGATGATGCTTTGCGGGCATTACAAAGGCGTGGACCAGCGCGTGCGCGATTTGTTCGTGACGAAGGAAATCAGCATTGGCGATTACGTACTGTCGGGAGGAGAATTGGCGGCAGCCGTGCTTTCAGACGCTATTATCCGGCTTATCCCAGGTGTTTTGAATGATGAAACGTCCGCGTTGACCGACTCATTTCAGGACAACTTGCTGGCGCCGCCGGTGTATTCCCGACCGGCTGATTTCGAAGGACATAAGGTGCCGGAAATACTGATGTCGGGGCATGAAGCCAAAATTGAGGAGTGGCGTTATGAGCAGTCGCTTAAAAGAACAAAGGAGAGAAGGCCGGACCTGCTGAAATGATAACAGGACGGCCGGAGCCGTACAGCCCGGCCGTTTTTATTCTTGCAGCTCTTAAAAATCCAGGTTGCAATTGATCCACTCATTATCGAAGTTGGTGCCGTACTTACGGTAAAAGTTCACGGCCGACGTATTCCAGTCGAGCACCTGCCACATCATTCCCGTGCAGCCGGTTTTCTTGGCCGAAGCGACGGTTGCGTCGAAGAGGATCTTGCCGATGCCGTTGCCCCGCATCGATTCGGTCACAATAATATCCTCCATGTAGAGCCGCTTTCCTTTCCAGGTCGAGTAACGATAATAATAAAGACAGAGCCCGATGATTTTTGAGTCCACTTCGGCAACGAAGAAATCGAACAACTTCTCGTTGTAGTCGCGGGTCATTTTGTCGACGTTGTTGGTCACCTGGTTCAAAGCCCTTTCATAAATCGCGAGCTCTTTTACCAATTCAAAAATTGCGGGTATATCCTCTGCTGTCCCCTGCCTGGTCGAAATATTCATGATAAGCGGTTTATTAATTAGAAAGGTTAAGAATCGAGAATATACTATTTACTACTGATAGTTCACATAGTTTTCCCATTTTTCGAGGATCGCCTGGAAGTTTTCCGGCAAATCGGTGTCGAACTGGATCCATTGGCGGGTAATCGGGTGAACAAAACCGAGGGATTTCGCATGCAACGCCTGGCCGGGGAGAAGGCTGAAACCGTTCTCCACCATTGCCTTGTAACTTCCGCTGGAAACACCTCTCACGATTTTATCGCCTCCATACATCGGATCGTTGAAAATAGGGTGCCCGATATGCTTCATATGCGCGCGGATTTGATGCGTACGGCCCGTTTCGAGATTGCATTTGATGAGCGACACATACCGAAGCGGTTTGATAACCTCATAATGCGTGACGGCATGTTTTCCCTGGCTGCCGTCCGTATACACGTCCATAACGCGCCTGTCGCGCGCGCTACGCCCGATATGGCCGGTAATGGTGCCTTTTTCGGCCTTGGGTTCCCCCCAGATTAATGCATGATAGGTACGTTCGATTGAATGGTCGGCGAACTGGCTTGCGAGGAATGTCATGGCAAATTCGGTTTTAGCGATCACCAGCAGCCCTGAGGTGTCTTTGTCGATCCGGTGGACAAGTCCAGGACGACCTTCCCCGTTTCTGCCGGTAGGAAGCTGCTGGAAATGGTACACCAGGCCGTTAATAAGCGTGCCTGTCCAGTTGCCATACGCCGGGTGGACAACCATTCCTGCGGGTTTGTTGACGATCAGTAACACGTCGTCCTCATAAATAATATTGAGCGGAATGTTTTCGGGGACAATCTCCGTATCGCGCGGCGGCTGGGGTAGCGAAAGCGTGATTACATCGAACGGCTTCACCTTGTAGCTGGCCTTTGTGGGCTGGCCATTTACCCGAACGGCCTCGGCTTCGATGCCGTTTTGTATTTTTGTCCTGGAAGCGTTCGCGACGTGAAGATTCAGGTATTTATCGAGCCGCATCAGGCTTTGTCCCTTGTCGGCGACAATGCGGTAATGTTCAAATAAATCGTCCTCTTCGGAGGTAATTTCAACGGGATCTTCGGACATTCTTTTTTGATTTACAATTGGCAAAATTATCAAAATAAGTGGATTTACTGACCCCGACGATCCCGACGCCCCTGCAACGGCTCCGGAATGCGGATATTGAAAACGCAGGTGTGCAGCTATATGTCAAACGGGACGACCTTATTCATCCGACTGTTTCGGGGAACAAATGGCGGAAGCTGAAATACAACCTACTCGAAGCGCAAAACCGGCAGGCAAAGGCCATACTGACATTTGGTGGGTCCTATTCCAATCATTTATACGCGACGGCCGCCGCGGGGAATGCGTTAGGTATCAAAACGATCGGCATCGTGCGCGGGCTGGAATTGGAAGGGAGGGAAAACAGCACCCTGCAATTCTGCCGCAGCCAGGGCATGGAGCTGCATTTTATTACCAGAGAAGAGTACCGGCAAAGGCATTCGGACGCCTATTTGAGGCATATCTCAGAACAGTTCGATGGTCCTTGCCTGATCCCGGAGGGCGGAACTACCCCGCTCGCGTTAAAAGGAGTGGCCGAAATGGTGGGTGAAGTAAAGGAACAGCTTGGTAAAATGCCGGATTTTATCGCTACGGCGGCAGGAACGGGCGGAACCGCGGCAGGAATCCTGGCGGCGGGAGCTAACGTACTTGCGTTTTCCGCATTAAAAGGCGGTGATTTCCTTGCCGGGGATATTCAAAATCTGCTACCGGAGCAGTCCGGAAACCTTACATTACTTACAGATTACCATTTTGGCGGTTATGCCAGATGGGACAAAGAGCTGCTTACTTTCATGCAGGATTTCCGGACACAGTACGGTATTCAACTCGAACAGGTTTACACCGCCAAGATGTTCTACGGTCTTTTCGACCTCATCAAGACAGGATATTTCAAGCGCAATACCAGCATCGTGGCGGTGCACACCGGCGGCTTGCAAGGTTTAATCACGGTGTAGCGATCTCTACTTCTTCCTCGTTGTTGGCCGGTTTGTTGGCAATAAATTCCCTGATCAGGTCCTTGTCCCCCGCGATCCAGAGAACGTCCTGATTTTCGATGACCATCGACGAATCGGGATTCAGAATACGTTCGCCATTTCGTTCGAGGCCGACGATCATGCCGTGCGTCATTTCCCTGATCTGGCTGTCGCGGATCGTTTTGCCCCGGATATTATGTTGCGTTCGCACCTCCACGCGTTCGAGCACCACATTGTCCTCATGTGCCATGTACACGTCGCCATTGGTACTAACCTCGATGTGGCTCCTGAAAACTTCCAGTTGGTCGTCCGTGCCGATTACCTCGATCCGGTCGCACGGGTAGAGCACTTCGGTCGGTCTCGGCAGGTAAATGGTTTTACTTCCGCGTTCGATCAGCACGACATTAATGCCGAACGTCTCCCTGATTTTGAGCTCCTGCAAACTTTTACCGATCAGGTTAGAGTCGGCGCTCACTTCCAGGAAAGCGAAGTGCGCATCCCAGGGCAATAGTATTTTCTTCGACTTGCCACTTCCTTCGAGTTGCCTTGCATTTAGATTTTGCAGGAAGCGGTCCTCGATTTTGTGGTAAAACTGTTGAAGCCTTTGGTAAAAAATAGCAAAACCAAGCACCATAATACCGCCCGCTACGATAAATGCGGTTTGCGTCGAGAAGAACGAATTCAGCAGGAATGCCATCAGCAGAATGGCGATCACAACCCTTGAAAGTTCCAGCAGGAGCAAAGGGCCGCGGCTGTATTTGCGGCTCAGCCAGATCGCCGAATAGGCTTTTCTATTTCCCCTTTTAAATACCAAAGCCCATAAAAATGGCGAAATAAGCAGGAACGTAATGCCAAATAGCACGGCATTGGTAATGAATGTCTCGGGTACGCGCGTATGCAGCTGTTCGGCCAGCTGGCGCGACGATGCGAGTATGATACCGACCACAACCACCGAATTCAGAATAACCGTTTGCGCGTACGATTTCAGGATTTCGTTCCATTGGGTGGTTTGTGCAATGGTTTCCGTGCTGGTACTGTATCGGTTGAGGTAATGCCGCCATTTCTCGGGAAGGCGCCTGTCCAGCCATTCGTACAATGGCTCGGAGGCTTTCATCATGTAGGGTGTGGCAAATGTGGTGATCACCGAAACCCCCACCGCGATCGGATACAGGAACCCGCTCGTTACTTTGAGCGAAAGACCGAGGTTGGCGATGATGAACGAAAATTCGCCGATCTGCGACAGGCTCATACCGGATTGCAACGACTTTTTCAGCGGCTGTCCCGAAATCACCGCCCCGAGCGTAACGAAGGTCGTTTTGCCGAGCATCACCACCAGCACCAGGATGGCCGTAGGAATCGCATATTCGAGCAATAACCCGGGATTGATCAGCATTCCCACAGAAATAAAGAATACCGCGCCGAAAAGGTCTTTGACCGGTTTGAGCAAGTGCTCGATTTTTTCGGCATGCGTCGTTTCCGCGAGGATAGATCCCATGATAAATGCCCCTAACGCAGCAGAAAAGCCCGCCTTTGTCACGAGGAACACCATTCCGAAACACAATGCCACCGAGGTAATCAGAACGCTTTCGTCGTTCATCAAATGCCGGTAGCGGCGGAGCAGGGTAGGAAATACGAATATCCCGCCGAGGAACCAGATGGTCAGGAAAAAGAACAGTTTCAAACTCGATTGGATGAGTTCAAAACCCGCGAATTGCTGGCTCAGCGACAATGTCGAAAGCAATACCATTAGCAAAACCGCCGTAAGGTCTTCGATCACGAGGATACCCATTACGACGCGGGTAAACTTTTGCGTTTTCAGGCCCAGCTCATCGAATGCCCGGAAAATGATGGTGGTGGATGAAATGGCGATGATACCGCCTAGAAAAAGGCTGTCGGTCTTACTCCATCCAAGCAGCTGGCCGGTAACAAACCCGGTTACCAGCATCATCGAAACTTCAAACAAACCGGTGATAGCGGCCGTATTGCCTACCTTGACCAGCTTTTTAAAACTAAACTCGAGACCAAGGTTGAAGAGCAGGAATATCACACCGATTTCTGCCCAGATCTCGATGGTTTTGATGTCGGTAATGGTGGGAAACAAATGGAAATTAGGCCCAACAAGCAATCCGGCCAATATGTAACCCAGCACAATGGGCTGCTTCAATTTCTTGAAGATGACGGTAATAATACCGGCCATTGTGAGAATGAGCGACAGGTCAATGATTAGTTGTGGAACGTGCGTCATGAAGGGTGGGTGTTGATGGAACAAAATTGCTAAGATCAATAAAATACAAAAAGCCTTCGACGAATCAAAGGCTTTCTACGTTTTATCTTATCTAAAATTTTAACCTACGCTTCCTTCCAGGCTGATTTCCAGTAGCTTTTGCGCTTCAACGGCAAATTCCATCGGAAGCTGGTTTAATACTTCTTTTAGCATAACCATTCACGATCAATGCAACGGCTTGTTCGGTAGGGATTCCACGCTGGTTGCAGTAGAAAAGAATGTCCTCACCGATCTTCGAGGTAGTCGCTTCGTGCTCGACCGTCGCTGACGGGTTGCTCACTTCGATGTAGGGGAAAGTATGCGCACCACATTTGTCGCCTAGCAGCAGGGAGTCGCATTGCGAGAAGTTACGCGCTTTTTCCGCCTTTTTGAATACCTGCACCAATCCACGGTAAGAGTTCTGGCTTTTTCCGGCCGAGATACCTTTCGAAACGATCCGGCTTTTGGTGTTTTTGCCGATGTGGATCATTTTAGTTCCGGTATCGGCCTGTTGCATATTGTTGGTTACCGCCACCGAATAGAATTCACCGATAGAGTTATCGCCTTTCAGGATCACCGATGGATATTTCCAGGTAATCGCCGAGCCGGTTTCAACCTGTGTCCAGGAGATTTTCGAGTTAGGCCCGTCGCAAAGGCCGCGTTTCGTTACGAAATTGTAGATACCGCCTTTTCCGTCCTTATCGCCCGGGTACCAGTTTTGTACGGTCGAGTATTTGACGTTGGCATTGTCGTGCGCGAAGATTTCGACTACCGCGGCGTGCAGCTGGTTTTCGTCGCGCATGGGCGCCGTGCAGCCTTCGAGATAGCTCACGTGACTGTCTTCGTCGCCGATAATGAGCGTTCTTTCGAACTGGCCTGTCCCTGCCGCGTTGATACGGAAGTAGGTCGAAAGCTCCATCGGGCAGCGGACGCCTTTGGGAATGTATACAAACGATCCGTCGGAGAAAACAGCCGAGTTCAACGCCGCATAGTAGTTATCCTTCGGCGGAACGACAGAGCCAAGGTATTTTTTTACCAATTCGGGGTGCTCGCGGATGGCCTCGCTGATCGAGCAGAAAATAATGCCTTTCTCTTTCAGCGTTTCCTTGAAAGTCGTGAAAACCGACTCGGAGTCCATTACCGCGTCGACCGCGATGCCGGAAATCCTTTTTTGCTCGTTCAATGAAATCCCCAGTCTTTCGAAGGTGTTGCGCAGCTCGGGATCGATGTCGTCGATGCTCTCGACAGCCTTTTTCTTTTTCGGTGCCGAGTAATATTTGATAGCCTGGAAGTCGATGGGCGGATAATGCACATTCGGCCACTTAGGTTCCTCCATGGTCAGCCACAAATGGTATGCTTTGAGGCGCCATTGCAGCATCCATTCGGGTTCATTCTTTTTGGCCGAGATAAACCTGATGATATCGTCATTAAGACCCGCCGGGGCCTCATCTGCTTCAATATCAGTTACAAAGCCATATTTGTATTCCGAACTGGTGATTTCCTCCAACAATTCTTCTTCTTTGCTCATAGTCGTAATAATGTCACACTGTGTTTGGTAATATCCTAACACAGAGAAGTGGGATTGAGTTTAATCAGAGAGTCAAAAATACGCAAAAATATGGAGATTCCGGCAGTGGGCGGCGGAAATCGGTTTGATCCGCCAAAAAACGGAAAAGACCCGCGCGGTGGCGGGCCTTTCCGAAAAATCAGTGATAAGTCATTTACAGATAGGCGTTCGGCACGAGATAATTCTTCACATAATCGTCGATGCCATCTTCGAGGCTCGTGAACGGACGGGTATATCCGATCGAGCGCAACTTGCTCATATTGGCCTGGGTGAAGTACTGGTATTTGTCGCGGATATCTGCGGGCGTATCGATATATGAAATGTCGGGCGTTTTACCCATTGCCAGGAAGGTGTTGGTAACCAGGTCTTTGAATGTTCGCGCGCGGCCGCTTCCCAGGTTGTAGATACCCGAATTCTTGCGGTGGTGCATGAAGAAAATACAGACGTCGATCAAATCCTTGACATAAATAAAGTCGCGCATCTGCTCGCCGTCCTTGAAATCGGGGTTATGAGAGCGGAAGAGTTTCATCTTTTCGGTCGCTCTGATCTGGTTATAGGCGTGAAAAATCACCGAAGCCATGCGGCCTTTATGGTACTCGTTCGGTCCGTAAACGTTGAAAAATTTAAGCCCGGCCCAGAAAAACGGCTTTTTCTCCTGCGCCAACGCCCATTTGTCGAACTCGTTTTTGGAGTCGCCGTAAGGGTTAAGGGGCTTCAACAGGCCGAGGGTCGCTTCGTTGTCGTCGTACCCGTGCTCGCCCAGGCCGTAGGTAGCGGCCGACGATGCGTACACGAGGGGAATCTGGTAAGCCACGCACTTTTCCCAAATGCCCTTGGAGTAATTTACGTTCAGTTCATCAAAAATCTCCTTATCGAACTCCGTGGTGTCGGTACGCGCGCCTATGTGGAAAATAAATTCGACATCGCGATGATTGGCATCCAGCCATTCGAAAAGTGCATTCCTTTCTACTCTTTCTTTGATGATCTTTCCTTCGAGGTTCTCAGCCTTCTCGATTTTAGAAAAATCATCTACTGCAATAATGTTTTTAAAGCCGTCTTGATTGAGGCGGCTGATAAGCCCGCTGCCAATAAAGCCGGCTGCTCCTGTTACGATAATCATGCGAGATTATATGTTTAACTGTAAAAAGAATGCCAGATAAGAGTAGCGGAACACGCCGATCTACTCTTAAATTTTAAGGGGGAAATAGGATTTTTTTTAGTTATCCGCTTGTTGTGAAGCAAAACTACGGATACAAGGTGTAATTTTGCACCAGAATTATCAAGTGGCAGGAAGTTTTATGATTTACGTAACAAGAAAAGAGCATTTCAATGCGTCGCACCGGCTTTACAACCCGGCGTGGAGTGACGAGAAAAACCAGGAGGTATTCGGCCCTTGCGCCAATAACAACTGGCACGGGCATAATTTTGAGCTGATTGTTACGGTAAAAGGCAAACCGGACGCCGACACGGGCTTTGTGATCGACCTGAAAGTGCTGGGCGACATTATGAAAAAGCAGATCGTGGACAAGGTGGATCACAAAAACCTGAACCTCGACGTGGATTTCATGCAGGGGAAAATGGCTTCCTGTGAGATATTCGTGATGGAAATCTGGAAAATTCTGGCACCGGCGATTGCCGCGGCAGCACCGAACGCCAAACTGCATTATATCAAGCTGATAGAAACTCCCAAAAATTTTGTGGAATACTATGGCGAATAAAGGAACCGCCGACAGCCGACGGCCGATTGCCGATTGTCTATGAAATATTATCTGATCGCCGGCGAGCGTTCCGGGGACCTTCATGGTTCCAACCTGATCAAGGGGATCAGGGCAAGCGATCCCGCGGCTGAATTCAGGGGTTGGGGCGGCGATATGATGGCGGCAGAGGGAATGGACCTCGTGACGCATTACAGAGATACCGCTTTTATGGGGTTCCTGGAAGTGGTCATGAACCTGCGGACGATCACCGGTCTGCTCAAAAAATGCAAAGCCGACATTCTCGGATATCGTCCCGACGCGCTGATATTGATCGATTACCCCGGTTTTAACCTGCGCATTGCCTCGTTCGCAAAGTCGGGAGGGTTGAAGGTTTTCTACTACATTTCCCCGAAAGTGTGGGCCTGGAACCAGAAGCGGGCCTGGAAGATCAAGGCGAATGTTGACCATATGTTCGTGATCTTCCCGTTCGAGGTTGATTTCTACAAAAAATACGATTACAAGGTCGACTACGTGGGAAACCCGCTTATGGACGCCATTGCGGCGTTCGAGCCGGACCCTGAATTCCGCCGCAGGCACAATCTCGACGACCGGCCCGTTATCGCACTGCTACCCGGTAGCCGCAAGCAGGAAATTGCCGGCATGCTCGACACCATGCTCTCTACCCAAAGGCATTTTCCGGGGTATCAGTATGTGATCGCAGGCGTGAGGAATCTGCCTTCGGCCTTATACGACCGGTATTTATCTAGCGGTAAGGCCACGATCGTCTACGAGAATACTTACGACCTGCTTTTCATTGCGGACGCGGCGCTTGTTACCTCCGGCACAGCTACTTTGGAAACGGCGCTTTTGAAAGTTCCGGAAGTGGTTTGTTACCGGACGAGCGGGATTTCCTACGCATTGGCTAAGCGGTTGATCCGCATTCCCTTCATTTCGCTGGTGAACCTGATTTTGGAAAAAGAGGCTGTGAGGGAATTGATCCAGCATGAACTGAATGAGGAAAATCTGGTGGCGGAACTGAAACGCATTCTTCCGGGAGGCGACAAAAACTTGCAACAAATGCACGATTACGAGAAGCTCGCAGAACGTGTGGGCGGCCCCGGGGCTTCGGAGCGGACGGGAGCGTTGATTGTTCACTATCTTTCTTAAATGTTGATTTTGAGTTGACTATAAAATGGTTAAAAAATAGTCGACATATATGTAGGTATCTACGTAAATTTGAACCTAATATTAAAAACAAGTGAATGAACATTTTCAACGAAGTAGGCGCACTGGCGATTTCAACCCGTTTGCAGCGCCTGAGCGACCAGTTCCGGAAGGACGGCGTCCTCATTTATCAGCACAACGGGATCAGCTTCGAGCCGAAGTGGTTCCCGGTCATTTACGCACTTCACAAGAAAGAGGCATTGGGCATTATGGAGCTTTCGGAAGAGATCGGTTATGCGCATCCTTCGACGATCAACCTGCTGAAAGAGCTGGAAAAAGAAGGATTGGTGGAATCATTCAAGGACGAGCGCGACGAGCGAAAGCGGATGGTGCGGCTTTCTGAAAAGGCCGAAGCGCTGGTAATAAAGATGCAGCCGGTTTGGGAAAAAATCAGAAAGACTGCGGAACAAATCATCGATAATGCGAATAATCTTTTACAAGCCATGGACGAAACGGAGTACCAATTAAAAAAAGAAGGGTTTTTCGACCGTTATAAAAGAATGGAGCAAGAGGGGACAAATGCGGCGGTCCGCATTGTGGATTACAAACCGGAATATGCACAGGCATTCTACGACCTGAACTACGCATGGATTTCGGAAACCTACGAAGTGGAGCCGGAAGATGAAAAGACGCTCTCCGACCCCGAAACTTACTATCTGAAAGACGGCGGGGCAATACTCATCGCATTATATGGTGACGAGCCGGTAGGCACATGCGCGTTGAAACGTAGTGGCGACATTGTTGAAATGAGCAAAATGACCGTATCGAAAAGCATGCGGGGGAAGAAGATCGGAGATTTGCTCGGCAACGCCGTGATTGAAAAGGGGAAGGAATTAGGCGCGTCCAGAATGATTCTCTATTCGAACCGGAAGGGGTCTGCTGCGGGTATCAACCTATATAAGAAACTGGGTTTTGAAGAAGTGCCGTTGACGGGACATAACTTCAAGCGGGCGGATATTAAGATGGAGTTGGCGTTGACCTAGTTGAATATCCTGTTCAAATCTATTTTCAGATCAGGGAAAATAGACGATTGTATTGATTCAACTGCTGGTGGCAATCCTACATATTTGCCTTCGTCGTTGAGCACGTACACCAGCACAGCGTTTTGGGACGGCTCAACGAGCCAATATTCCCTGACGCCGGATTCCTGATACAATTCGAACTTGTTATGCATTTCTATTTTAGAGTTGCCGGGCGAGAGAATTTCAACAATCAGATCCGGCGCTCCGAGGCAACCGTGATCATCTAGTTTCGACTCGTCACAAATGACACAAAGATCCGGCTGAACTACGGTATAAATTTTTTGATCTTCTACGTTTCGGTTCTTTCTAGGTAGCCTGACGTCGAATGGCGCGGAAAAGGCCTGGCAATAGTGATTTTCGAAATAGCCACCTATTCTCAAATGCAATTTTCCCGAGATTTTCTGATGCATTGTGCCCGGGGCAGGCGACATTTTAAAAATCTTTCCCTTAATCAGTTCCACGCGCTCCTTGAATTGCCAAAGCAAATAATCGGCGTAGGTGTATGTACCGTTAAGGTCTAGTTGATCGATATCGGTGATGATTACAGGCATAGCGTACTAGCAAATCGGCTAAAGACTTTTGTAAATCTACCCAAATTCCGACCGGAAGTCAATGGAGAATGCCTGTAACAGCGTGCGGAATGAGCAGCTAGTAGCTCCGATTAGTCAGGTCTTCCGTTTCTTTTTCCGTGCCGAAGGAAACAGTACGTTGTTCAATATCAGCCGGTAGCCGGGCGAATTGGGATAGAGATTGAGATCGGTGGGCATACGGCGACCGCCTCCGCCACGTCCTTCGGGGTCGTGGCCCCCGTAGAAAGTCCATTGGCCCCGGCCGAGCTCGCCGTAAATGTAGCGGTCGGAGGTACTGCTGGTACCCATCACGAGCGAGCTCGGTTTGACGGTGTATTTGGAAAATGCGGTGGTCTGGCCGAAAAACTCCCGTATCAAATGTTCATGGTTTTGCACGAGCATAGCGGGGATCACGTCCCATTTGGCCGAAAAGTCGAAAAGGGAGAAATAGGCGTCGTTTTCCCCCCAGCCGCGATAACGGCCAGCCGCCGAATTGATGTCCGAGAAGTTCATACCCTCGTATTCGTCCAGCTGCAACTTGAAGTTGTGGAATGCGAATGTCTTATCGAAATCCAGCTTGGACTGCGCGTCGGGATCGATGCCGTCGCCGTCGAGGTTATCGACGATATCCACACCTTCGGCCGCAAGTGCAATGTCGAACGTCTCCGCGCCGGAGCACATTGCGAACAAAAAGCCGCCGCCCGCACAAAATTCCTTGATCGCCTTCGCGACGGCCAGTTTCAGTTGCGGCACTTTTAGAAAAGCCATAACGGTTGGCGATTGCTTCCTGTGCTTTGATATCGGCCTCGCTCGTGCGGCGCAGGTTTTTGCCGAACTGTCCGGTAAAATCTTCATGGTGCAGGTGCAGCCAGTCGTATTTCGGCAGGTCGCCACGCATGATTTCTTCGTCGTAGATTACCTCGAAGGGGATTTCCGCATATTTCAGGACCAGCAACACGGCATCGGTATTCTCAAATTCGGCGGGGCTGATCTTAATAGGCGAATACACCGCGATTTTAGCAGCTTTGAAAAGCTTCACCACATCCATATTCACATTTGGATTACTAATTTCCGACACGATCTGCGCCGCCGCCGCTTCCGAGAGCACTTCGTAGGAGATTGCCCTCAGTTTGCACTCGTTCTCGATAGATTTGCTGTATTGGACCTTAAAGCTGCCGCCGCGGTAGTTGAGCAGCCAATCCACTTCGATATCGCCCTTCAGCAGGATGTACGCCAATCCATATGCCTTCAGATGGTTGGTTTGGGTGTTGTCCATCGGGATCAGGACCTGGTTTGCGAAGCAGATTTGCGACAGAAAAACCAGCACCAGTGGTAGAATCTTTCTTAGCATGGTAGGAAACGTTTGAAGTCCGAAGCTGCATCGTCAGGGGAGGTGTATCAAATTTAAATAATAAACATCAATTTAGATAGCTGTAAATGAGGTTTTTGTGAAGCTCGAAAAGAGAGGTTCGCCCTGTCGGGCTATCCGTTCGGAAATAATGTGTTTGCTGCTTATTTTTGGAATATACGTTTACTCACATTCAAGATCATGACCGAAACACAAATCCTGAATTATGCGCTGAACCAGTTCGCCGGGATCGACGCCGCGGCCTTCGAGCTGTCGGTTCCCTACTGGCAGAAGAAAACCTACGGCAAAGGGGAATTTTACAACGAGTACAAAAATGTGTGCAAATACCTGGGTTTCATTCTCGACGGCGTTTTCAGGACTTATTACATCGACGAGGTCTCGGCGGATGAAAAAAATGTGTTTTTCTTTTCAAAAAATCAGGTGGTGGTAGCGTACAAAAGCTTCGTGACGCAAACGCCATGCAGTTATTACACCGAGTCGATGACCGAATCGACGGTTCTGTATATTCATATCAATCACCTGACGGAGCTGTACGGCAAGTCGCACCAATGGGAACGGTTCGGGCGCCTCGTGGCGGAGACGGCATTTAACGTGGCGATGACCCGTGCCGAGGAACTCATGTTCCGTACGCCCGAGCAGCGCTATGTCGAACTGATACAGAACCACCCGGACATTTTTAACAACGTCCCGCTGTACCATATAGCCTCTTATCTGGGCATTCAGGCGCCTTCCCTGAGCCGTATCCGAAAAAGAATGGTGGGTAAATGACGATCTTAACCCCGGTTAAGGGAATAGTTTGGTTTGCTGCTGAATTTTGTCGTGTTCAAAGATTGAACGGGAAAGGAAAGTTAACTTTTAACCGATAGAAATCATGAAAGCCAGTAACACCAAAACGGTCGTATTCATCACAGGTGCATTTGTGAGCCATAAAGGCTGGGACCATTGGAAAGCCTATTTCGAAAGCAAGGGGTACACCACTTATGCACCCGCGTGGCCTTATAAAGATGCGCCGGCCGCCGAACTGCGGGACAGACAGCCCAACGATACGGACCTGGCCGGCCTGACATTCAAAGAGCTGGTCGACCATTATGCCGGTTTTGTGAAATCCTTACCGGAAAAACCGATCATCATCGGCCATTCGCTCGGCGGACTGATCACCCAGATATTGATTAACCGCGACCTGGGTGTGGCCGGAATCGCCATTCACCCCGTGCCGCCGCAAGGCGTGATCCCCTACGAATTCTCCTTCCTTAAAGCGGGTTACAAAGTATTCGGACTATTTACCTCCTTGAAGAAAACTTACCTGATGTCGCTGACCGACTGGCAATATGCCTTCACCAACGGTATGACGCTGGAAGAGCAGAAGAGAACCTGGACTGAAAACGTCATCCCCGAATCGAAAACCGTGGCGCGCGGCGGTATCACTTCCGCTGCAAGGGTGGATTTTAAAAAAGCACACGCTCCATTGCTGATCACCTCGGGTGAGTTCGATAACATTATTCCCGCCTCGCTGAACTTCCGCAACTATAAAGCCTACAAAAACAATGGCTCGATAGTGGATTACAAGGAATTCCCGGGCCGCAACCACTTCGTGCTTGGTCAACCGACCTGGAAAGAGGATGCGGATTACATTCTCGACTGGATCGGCAAACATTAACAGCGGCCCCCGGACCTGAGCGCAGCGGCCGCCGCTGAGGTTGGAAGGGTCGTCTAGGAAAAGCGGATCACATGCCTGAAAGGCGTAAAACCCGTCAGAAAAACAGTAGGCGCCTCCATCGCCGGCAAGGCTCCCCGCAACGCGACATTCTTATGCAATGCAAGCCCCGGACCGAAAGTGATGGTATCGCCGCCCAGTTCGTAAGAGCCGGTTGCCTCCTTCAATAACCATGAATCTTTGGTGTTTTCGATTTTGGAAACCCCTTTGAGCGTTCCTCCGGGCCTGAAAATCAATTCCAATGCGGCGGGGACACGCTCGGTGCCGTTGGTTACCACTTCGATTTCCATTCCGCCGGAAATCTCGCGGATCATCACTTTGGTATCCAGGATTTGTACTTCGCTTTGCGGCCGGAAATTCCGCGGCATTTTCTCCCAGTCGCCATCGGGCGCGATCGACTCCTTGGGATAAGGCTGAAAATACGGTCCGTCAAGTTTTTGTGTCAGTACCCATTCGTTTCCATTCTGGTTGATTTTTTCTGATTGGAATTGTCCTTTGCCAAAGAAAGACGAAGCAAACCGCACACCCTGCAACACCGCATTGCCTTTCATAAAAGTAAACCAGGCCGGGTTGTCAGCAATTAATGTGCTGTCCCAACGGCCGCGGCGGATACGTACGAGGCCCGAATTCGGGAAAGTTTTGACATAGTCGACGGGTACCGGTTTCTCGGCGGGCAATTCGGCCCAAAGCGAGGGGTCGGTCAGGAAATAATCGAGGAACCCGGCGGTTTTGAGGCCGGCAGTTTTTTCGATTAGCCTGCACATGGCCGCATATTGGCCATTCCCGTCTTTGATCGCAAAGTAGCGGTAAGGATAATAGTAGTTTTCAAGCGTTCCCACAATAGCTTTGTCCTGCCGGCCCGACGCGTCGGTAACGACTTCCCCGTTGGGGTGCACATAATACATGGTCATGTCCAGGTTCCTGCGCACGGCGTCGAACAATTCCGGTTTTTTGAGGCCCTTGCCGATGGTAATGAGCAGGCGGTCGGTGAGAGAGGAGTAAATAAATGTGCTTTTCTCGTTGAACTGTCCGTCGCGGTCGATATCGATGTGCTCGGCGAGCCATTGCTCAGCCCGGGCTACGTATTTGGGGTTAGGCCAGAGTTCGTTCAGTTTGGTTAACGCAGCCGAAACGACCCAACGGTGGTTGGGCGTGTGGATACCGCCCACGCTCAGCGCGTCGCCCGCACGCAGGAGGAAGGTTTTCAGGTTCGCCAGCATTTTGCCCGCTCCTTCGGTGTTCGACTGTTCGATGAGGCTGTAAGCCATGGCCAGTCGTTTGACGAGAAAGCCCGTGTCGGGTGTGGAATGGAAGTTGGTCGAAAGCAAGTCGATTGTCCCGTCCGGATGCTGCGTTTTGACCAGGTACAATGCCGCCAGATCCATGTCCGCGAGCAATTCTTTCGACTTATGAAATTTGGAAGAAGGCGAGAACAGGCCTGTCGCGCCCCACTGGATCAATGCGGCGGTGCTGTGCGGGTTCAGCAGGTCGAAACCATCGCGCAGGCCGCCCAGGTCGGGGCTTTGCGGATCTTTCACCTGGTAAGTCCTGAGCGACTCAATGCCTTTGTCGGCTTGCCCGACGAGCGTTTGCAGCCATTCGGGCATATTCTCGGCATGAATGCGGGCCGGTACGATGCCCGAAGCGGGAATTACGGGCAATGCGCACAGCGCCAGCGCGCTGTGTCTGACAAATTCTCTTCTGTCCATGAAGGTCGGGCTAGGTGGTTTTCGGAGAAAAGACCAAAACCTTGGCGGAATACTTGAAGCCGCCGATCATGTCGGACGACAAATTGACCTGCGCTTACGAACCATATCGCGGCCGGATTCCCGTTTTTGGGTATATTTATATTAGAATTAGATGAAGGTTGCAACGGTTACAACCGCAAGGTTGTCGCTATTTGATGACAAGATATTTCCGTTATTTTTGTTGGATTTTTGGAGAAACACATCTGGATTTAATTGAATGCCGGTTCCTGAATGAAAACAACTGTACTTCGCAATTTGAGTCTGGGATATTTGCTGCTGCCAAACCTGATCTTCTCGATCAGCTGGTTCAGGATGCCCATTTCCGTGTGTCTGGTAGCAGGACTTGCGTTTATGTACTTCATCAGCTACCAGCGTGAACGGACACTGAAAACCGATCTTCCAACGCGCCATATGGTCGAGATCGCATTCATTTCGCTGGCAATCATCGCCTTTTCGGGCGTCGGGGGCTTTTGCTTTCAGGCTTTCGACTTCTGGGCGCATAATTCGAAATATTATACACTTTACAACCAGTCGTGGCCGGTAATGTTCAAGGAGAATGGCCGCTACGCCTGCCATTACTTTGGCTTTTTTCTCGTGCCGGCGCTGATTTCGAAGGGACTGGGCGAGCCATCCGGTATTGCGTTGTACCTCTGGGCGTCGGTAGGGCTGTTTATCGGCACCTGCTGGATATTTATTTTTACACAAAAAAAGTTATCTCTCACTGGTCTTTTTCCTGTCGCTCGGGGGGATCGGGCATGTTACAAAAGTGCTGTTCCTAAGGGCGATCGGCCTTAATTACCATGTGCCGCCTTTCTTTACGGAGATCTGGCCGGTCCTTTACCAAACGCAATGGGCGCCCAACCAGCTCATTCCGATCATTATCGTTTCGTGTATCTTGTTTAATGATTATGTGTATGTCAAAAAACCTGAAAAGAGTTTTCTGGCCGTCATTTCGATCTTTATATGGGGTATTTTCCCGTCCATTGTTTTTGTAATTATTTTCGGGATACTTATTATCCTCCGTTACTATAAAGAGCCTGCTTACTTTCTCAAACCGAGGCCGATGCTCGACCTGTTTGTTCCCGGGCTGCTTTTTATCCCCACATTCTTTTTTTCCTGCAGGGGAAAAATTCGGTGATCTCCGGCTTCATCTGGCAATTCGATCCGCTGAACGAGATTCTCTTCCACTATTTCTTCGGGGTAGTGGTAGACCTCGCCGTACTTTACGGCATCGTACTCATTCTCAAATTGCATAAAAGCGAATATGCAACGGTCATCCACAGTCTTTTCCTCCTGCTGATCGCCATTTCGCTCTTCCGGATGGGTAAATGGAACGACTGGTTCCTGCGCGGAAGCACACCCGTGCTCACCTTGCTGTCGCTGTTTATCCTGCATCGTTTCGCCGGGTGGGTCAGGGAACATCCAGGCTGGTATAAAATGCGGGTGGCATATCCGATCGTTATTTTCCTGGCCCTCGGCCTCGTCGTTCCGATATCGCATATCAAGCGCGCATTAAGCGAAAATGTGATCACACATTCACTATTTCCCGATAAGGTGAAATTTAAGCCTTATCCTTACGATCAATATGAGGACTTCTACCAATTAGGGAAAGCCATTTACTCCCAACAGGAAGCCAATCAGTTCGTAGGGCAAAAAGGATCTTTCTACGAACTGTACCTGGCCCGGTAGAAGGGCGGTCAGCCCACGCTCCGCCTGAACCCCGGCTCCACGCGGTTGCGCGACATCTGCTCGTATGCATATGCGATGCGTATCAGTTCCGGTTCCTGATAAGCTTTAGCCAGAAACGAAATGCCGACAGGCAAACCGCTTACCGTGCCCATCGGTAAAGTAATGGAAGGGAACCCCGACAGTGCCGCCGGGCCATAGGAGCCGTAGCCGGTCCAGAAATCGCCATTCACGGGGTCGGTACACCAGGCCGGGCCGGTGGAAGGGCCGCATAGGGCGTCCAGCCTTTCTTTATCCAGGAGGTCGCTGATAGCGTCGGCCACGCCGTTTATTTTTGCGAGGGCTTCCTTGTATTCCCTTGCGCCCAGATCGCCTTTGGCCTGCGACGATTCGAATAGCTCCTGACCGAAATACGGCATTACTTTCGCCCGGTTGGCCTTGTTGAAGGCGATCAGCGCTTCGAGGGATTTGATTTTTGCATTCGAAGACGCCAGGTAACGGTTGATGCCGTCTTTGAACTCGTATTGCAGCACCGCCGACTCCGCGCCGGGCAGCTTCTGTATTTTCATGTATTCTATTTCAACGATCTCCGCACCTCCCGCTTTAAGCTGTTCCAGCGCCTTTTGCAGCAGCGGATCAATGGCTTCATGCATTTTCAGCATTGTTTTTTCCACACCGATCCGCTTGCCTTTCAACCCATCGGCATCCAGGAAAACGGTATAATCGGCGGGAAAGGGCTTTTGCGGCTTGTGTTGCGTGGGATCGGCCGGGTCCTTGCCTGCGATGGCGCCGAGTAATACTGCGGCATCGGCTACTGTCCGGCCGAACGGGCCTGCGGTGTCCTGGGTTTTTGAAATCGGGATAACGCCGCTCCTGCTCACCAGCCCGACGGTGGGTTTGATGCCGACGATCCCGTTCATCGATGCCGGGCAGGCGATGGAGCCATTCGTTTCCGTTCCTACCGCCACGGCGCATAAATTGGCCGCAACGGCAACCGCCGACCCGGAGCTCGATCCACACGGAGAGCGGTCGAGTACATAGGGGTTGCGGGTTTGTCCGCCGCGGCTGCTCCATCCGCTCGACGAGCGTGTGGACCGGAAGTTGGCCCATTCGCTGAGATTGGTTTTGCCTAATATCACGGCCCCCGCTTCCCGCAGTCTTGCTACGAGAAATGCATCTCTGGGGGCCACATTATCGAGTAACGCCAGCGAGCCGGCGGTGGTTTTCATTTGATCGGCGGTGTCGATATTGTCTTTGAGGAGTACCGGAATGCCGTGCAGCGGGCCACGTACTTTACCCGATTTCCGTTCTTTGTCGAGCGACGCCGCGATGCGGAGCGCGTCGGGGTTCACTTCTATGACCGAAGCCAGTTTCGGCCCCGCCTTGTCGATTTTCGCGATCCGGCCGAGGTAATATTGCGTAAGCGTTACGGCCGTTAACCGTCCTGCCTGCATACGCTTTTGCATTTCGGCGATGGTCAACTCCGCATACTCGCCGGGAGCTGAGGCGTTACCGGCCTCCCGGGCGAATGCCGGCATGGCAGCAAACAACCCGGCCGCGGTGCCAATCCGGATGAAGTTCCTTCTTTTCATGAGAGTGATGTGCAGGTTCTGTTCACCCGCAATATAGAAACTCCCGGGGCTAATTCATGGTCGCGGGGGCGTATCGGTGAGTTTTTTCCAGATCCACATCAGGAGCAGGAAGGGCGACATGATAATGGTGGTGAGTACGGTGGCAATACCGAGAATCCCGGCAAAAACTATCCGCAAAAAAGCCGAAAAAAAAATTATTCATAAACAGAAGGAGAGTGATCGTATAGAATAAATTGTACCAGAGGTTACACTAGTGGAAATTGATTCTAGCATTTGTAGAATCGTTGCTACTGCCAGTTTTCAAATGTGTAGTTAAAGCTCTATAAATCATTCAATTATGCTCAAAAATAGGTATATTTTAATTGACTGGCACGGTTATTTGATTTAACTTTAACAATGAAAATTAGGATTAAATAATTGCAATAGCATGAACTTCTTATCGAGCGTAGTTGGATATTCCGGGAAGTTATTTTTTGCAACTATTATGTTTTTCGCAATGATTATTTCGACTGTCGTTTCCCTGCCGTTCATAGGTGCAGGAATGATCAAGGATGCCATTAACGCGCATCATCATCACGCTGAGGAAAGCAACTGGATAGACGAGTATAGCGATTACTAGATATAAATTACCGGAAGCGGAAAGGGTACGGACGGGGTCTGTGCCCTTTCTGTCGTTTATAAGCTATATCACACATTATCCTGCGGGCGCTGCATCCGGATTGCGCGAAATGCTGTAATTTGGCGCCCCGAATTTCCGTTAACTGCCGATGACCTCATTCAAAAAGACCGCCCGCCTCCTTTTGCCGATTTGCCTGACCATCTCCGGCCTGTCATTACACGCCCAGCGAATGCGTTACACTTTCGAAAAAGGCCTGATGGGGTCTCCGTTCAAGCTGGTTTTTTACGCGCAAAGCGATTCCATTGCCCGGGTGGCGGCAAACAACGCATTCAAAAGGGTGGAGGAGCTCAACGAAATTATGAGCGATTACCGCGATGGAAGCGAGATCAACCGGCTTTCAGCAACCTCCGGCAGCGGGAAATGGGTGCCGGTGAGTAAGGACCTGTTTGATATCCTCGCCATTTCACAGGACATCAGCGCCAAAACCCGCGGGGCTTTCGACGCGACGCTCGGACCGGTGGTGCAAATGTGGCGGCGTGCGACGCGTAAAGGCATATTCCCTCCCGGCGACGAAATTCGCGACGCATTGGGGCGTACAGGTTACGCCAAAATGAAAATGGACGCCAAAACGCGGAGTGTCATGCTGGTGCAGAAAGGTATGCGGCTCGATATCGGCGGCCTTGGAAAAGGTTATGCGGCGGAGGAAGCCATTAAAGAGCTCAAAAAGCTGGGCATTACCTCGGCAATGATGGATGCCGGCGGTAAAATCGTGCTTACCGGTCCGCCTCCGGGAGCCCGTGGGTGGAATATCAATGTGTCGAATGGCAGCGATTCGCTGAAAGCCCTGCAATTATCGAACGTCGCGCTCGCGACGTCCGGCCCTACCTACCGCTACATGGAGCACAACGGCGTCCGCTATTCGCATATCGTGGACCCAAAAACGGGCATCGGGTTACTTTTCCATGTGCGCACGACGGTCATTTCGCCCGACGGGACAGTGGCAGATGCCCTTGCGACGGCGTTCAGCGTGGCGGGTATCGAAAAGAGTAAAAAATACCTCAGGAAATTCAAAGGCAGCAAAGTGTGGCTCGTCGAGAAGCAAGGCGACCGCATTGCCGAATGGAATATGCTGGACTAGGGACGACTGGTTTGTTTTTTGCAGATCATGCGAAAAACATGTGACACCCTATGGAAATTCTCACCCAACTGTTCGGAGAAGGCGAAAAACAGACCGCCCTCCAGATGTCTCTCAGGGCGGTGGTGGTTTTTATCATCACGCTGATCCTCCTTCGTATTGCCGGAAGGCGCTCTTTCGGTATGAAGTCCCCGTTTGATAACATTATCGTCATCCTGCTTGGGGCAATTCTTAGCCGGGCTGTCGTTGGCGCGTCGGAATTCGTGCCGACGATCGCTTCCGCGACTGTTATTGCGGTGCTACACAGGCTAGGCGCGTGGATCGGGGCGTTGAACCTTCGTTTCGGGGGGGCTGATCAAAGGCCGGAAAATCGTGCTTTTTAAGGAGGGTAAGCTGGAACAAGATAATATGCGCCGTGCACTGGTCAGTAAATCAGACCTTTATGCGAGTCTTCGAAGGGAAATGCATGTCGAAACGTTCGATGACGTGGAGGCCGCGTATATGGAGAATAACGGACAGATCAGCTTTGTGAAAAAGGGCAGGGATTAGGACGAAACCTGGAAATATTATTTTTAAATATATATTTTAAATGATTGTTTAAATTTATCATTTAAAATATTTGACATTGTTATTTCTATTGCCCAATTTTGAACCGTTGATTCAATAAGCAGCTGCGATCATTAACAAAACCTAACACGCAAAACAGTGAAGTGCGTTACAGAAAAAAGCGAAGACAGGATAAGGGAAGCGGCGAAGCGTGTTTTTCTGAAAAAAGGTTTTGACGGCACCACATCGCGCGACATCGCGAAGGAGGCCGATATGAACATTGCGTTGACGAACTATTATTTCAGAAGCAAGGAAAAATTGTTTCTGGAAATCTTCAAAGATGTGCTGGAAGAGTACTTTCAGAACATGCTGACGATCCTGAACAAGGACATCGATATAAAAACCAAGATCTCGGAGATCATCGACAATGATTTCGAAATGATGAAAAAAGAGCCTGATCTGGTGATTTTCATCATGAACGAGATCCACAAAGCGCCTCAGCGGCTTTTTCCCGACATGTCGATATTCAGGCAGGTGAGGGAGACGTATCTGAAAAAGCAATTGGAGGAAGGTGCGGCAAATGGCACGTTGCGGCCAATGCAGCTCGAAAACATCCTTCCGCTGATCAAATGCGGCGTCGAGTTCATTTTTATGGGAAAGGAGATCCATAAAGAACTGTTCACGATGACCGACGAAGATTTCGAACGGTACGCCGAGGAGCAAAAGGAGCACATTAAGGCAATGGTGTGCAACTACCTTGTCCTGAAGTAGTCTTTTTTTTGCCGCTTCATTAAACAAACATTTAAAATAAACATTTATTCAAGCCATGAAACACCTGTTCCATGTCACGGGAATGCTATGCCTTATGCTTTTTCAGCGAACGCAGGCGCAGCAATACGACCTGAACCAATTACTGGACCTGGCCCTGAAAAATGATTTCAGCGTGCAGGCTGCGCGACTCGACGAGGCGAAAACGAACGCGAGGATCGACGAGGTGCGATCCGGATTGCTGCCCAGCCTGAATGTGTCCGGGGATTATAAGCGGTATTTCAAAATTCCGGGACAAGTGGTTCCTGCGAGCGCATTCGGCGGCCCGGAAGGAGAATTCAGTACGCTGGCTTTCGGGCTGCCCTATAACCTTTCCACTACCGCACAAGTGACTCAGGCGCTGTACAATCCGTCGATCAGGTATGCATTGAAAGCCGCTAACCTGAACCGCGAACTGACATCTCTGAGTACTACCAAAACGAAAGAAGATGTGGCTTATAACGTGACCGACGCCTATTATAGCCTCGTCACGGTATCCCAGCAAATGGCGTTCCTGGACAGCAACCTTATTTCGCTCGACCGGCTGTACAAAGTTTCCGAGCTGCTTTACCAGAACAAGCTTGGCCAGCGCGTGGATGTAGACAGGATTTTGATTAATAAAACAGCCACAGAAACACAGCAGGCGACACTGAGAGATAATTATAATCAACTGGTTAACCTTTTGAAATACTATGCCGGAATCCCGCAGAGCGATTCGATACGTATAATTACCAGCGTTCGGGATGTTGCCTTGCCGGCTTACACCGACTGGGATAAAACCAGACGTACGGATGTGGCCTTGCTTCAAAAGCAAAAGGACCTTAGCGAATTGCAGGACAGGAATATACGGTCGGGGATAATCCCTATAGTGAATGCTTACGGCGCGGCAAATATGTCGTTCTACGCCCAGGGAGGGGACAACTCGACATTCCAGGATGTGCCGGGATATTGGGCCGGCCTGCAACTGAATTGGAATGTGTTCGACGGTATGGCGAGAAAGGCCAAAAGGAGCCAGAACCAAATCGACAGGGAGAAGCTGGACGTGCAGCTAAGGCAGGTCCGTGAGGCGATTCAAATGGAGGAAAACAACGCCCGCAACAAGTTCGGGGTGGAACAAAAGAATATCAGCGCCAAAAGGGACCAGGTGGCACTCGCGGATAAGGTTTACAGACAAATCCAGCTGCAATTCAAGGAAGGGACCGTGTCGCTGACCGACGTGATCCAGGCCGAAAACAGCCTCCTCGACGCCCAGAACAACTACCTGAATTCATTGGTACAACTCCTGAAAGCCGAACTGGAATGGAAAAAAGCAACCGGCCAACTTGTTCAGAAATAACATTATACTTCATCGATCTTGCCGTATTCATCAACAACTAAAACCAATGATTGAATGAGTGAATGTTATGCTCTCCCTGTTATTTCAAATCTTGGGTAAATAATCATTCAGGCATCGCTCCAACGAAAGCCAATTATTCAAATTAAACCTTCCCCGTTCCACGGCGGCTCGTTCAGTCATTCAATCATTTAAAATTGAACATTCACACATTCACTCATTCACTCATTCAGTCATTCAATCATTCAATCATTAACAAATGAAACGTCTATTCATCTTCCTGGGCATTATTGCCGTGCTGGGGCTTACGGCGGCGAAGTTGCTGAGCAACAAGGAAAAAACGGAGCAAAAAGTGTATGTCCCCGATCCGGACCCGAAGGTCGGGGTGAAAGTGGCGGTGGCGGAACTGCGCGACCTGTCGCAGGAATCGGGGTTCCTGGGTTCGTTTAACCCGAACCGGAAGGCCGAGATCCGTCCGCAAGCGAGCGGAGAAATTGTAAAATTGAATATTGAGGTAGGACAGCACGTGTCGGCCGGGCAGCTCATTGCCAAGATCGACGACGAGCAGTTGCATTACCAGGTGGAAGCATTGCAGGTGACCCTGGAAGGTTATCAGAACGATTTGAAGCGCTATGAGGCTTTGGTAAAAGGCGATGCGGTACCGGCGGTGAATGTCGAGCGCACGCAACTGAGCATCCGCAGCACGCAGGCGCAGATCAAACAACTGAACAAGCAAATTAAGAATACCAGCATCATAGCGCCGTTCGGGGGGGATTATTACCGCCAAAATGGTGGAAAAAGGCTCGGTAGTAAGCCAGGGAACGCCCATTGCCGAGATTACCGATATTTCGTCGCTCAAACTGGTGGTGAATATCCCGGAAAAATCCGTGAACGAGTTCAAAACCGGCAAAAGTATTCCCGTGCGCACGGACGTGTACCCCCATGTGAACTTCCATGGCCGCGTGACGATGGTAGCCGCCCAGGGCGACGAGGCACATAATTATCCGGTGGAGATCACCGTGCAAAATTCGGCCGCTAACCCGTTGAAAGCGGGCATGTACGGCTCCATTGCGAGTGATTCGAAAGTGAAAGGCGAAGCATTGGCGGTTCCGCGGCAGGCGATTATGGGATCTGCGAAACAGCCGCAATTGTACGTAGTCGAAAATGGCAGGGCCGTGTTGCGCGACGTGTCCATTGGCGCTACCACGAATGATTATTACGAAATTATCAAAGGCCTCAAAGCCGGCGACCGCGTCGTGACCAGCGGGCAGATCAACCTGCAAAACGGGACTTCGGTTATTGCACAATAACATTTCATCAACAAACTCATGAAATTCATTGAAACCATATTGAAGCGCCCTTCGATGATCATCGTGCTTTTCGCGATCCTGTTCATCGGCGGGCTGGCTTCGTACACCCAGCTCAGCTATGTGCTGTTGCCGGAATTTTCTGTTCCTACCATTACTATCACCACATTATATCCAGGCGCGGCGCCCACGGAGGTAGAGGCCGAGGTCAGCAAGAAGATCGAGGATGCGGTGTCCGGCCTGGATAATATTGAAGATGTGACTTCCAAATCGATGGAAAGCGCGTCGCTGGTGATCGTGCAGTTTAAAGCGGGTACCGATATCGACAAGGCATTGGAAGACGCCCAACGCGACGTCAACAACATGCTGAGCGACTTGCCCGACGATGCGGAAACGCCTTCATTGTCCAAAATATCGCCCAGCGACCAGCCTATTATGCAGCTGCTCGCTACTTCGAGCTTGCCCAACGAAGTGTTTTACCAGCAGGTAGAAGACAAATACCTGCCGATGTTGCAGCAGATCGAAGGGGTGGCCGAGATCACCATGACCGGCGGCGACCAGCGCGAGATCCGCATTAATGTAAATAATGATAAACTACGTTTCTACGGATTGTCACTATTGCAGGTAACACAGGCCGTTAACCAGGCAAACCTCGACTTCCCGACCGGTAAGGTGAAAAATACCTCGGAGAACATGACCCTCCGCCTTGCGGGCAAGTTCGCGTCGCTGGACGATATCCGGAACCTCGTGATCACTTCGCCCGTGAACGGCAGTCCGATCCGTGTAGGCGATGTAGCCGAGATCACCGATGGCCTGACAGACGCCGAAAGCATCAGCCGGTACAATGGCGTGAATGGTATCGGTTTGTTTATCAAAAAACAATCTGACGCGAATGCGGTCGAGATCAGTAAATCGGTGCAGGAGAAGCTGGCTTCGATCGAAAAGGCCAATGCCAAAGACAAAGTCAGATTTGCGATCGCCTATGACAGTTCGATATTCACACTGGAATCTGTGGAGGCGGTAACGCACGACCTGGTGATCGCGGTAATCCTCGTGGCGGTGGTAATGCTCCTATTCCTGCACAGCTTCCGGAATGCATTCATCGTAATGGTTTCGGTGCCGGCGTCGCTTATTGCCGCTTTCCTCTTCATGTACGTAATGGGTTATTCGCTCAACCTGATGACGCTCCTCGCGCTCTCGCTCGTGATCGGTATCCTGGTGGATGACTCTATCGTGATCCTGGAAAATATCCAGCGGCATCTGGAAATGGGTAAAGACCGCTGGCGCGCGACCATCGACGGCGTTACGGAAATCGGTTTCGCTGCGGTGGCTATTACATTGGTGATTGTCGTCGTTTTTGTGCCGATTACAATGGTAAATTCCGTGATTGCGGACCTGTTGAGGCAGTTTTCGCTTACGGTTGCATTTGCAACGATGGTTAGTTTGCTGGTAAGTTTTACATTAACTCCCTGGATGACGTCCAAAATGGCGAAGGTCGAACGTCTTAACCCAAAAAATCCGGCGCAGGCTTTCCTGATCTGGTTTGAAAAAGGTTTGACGGCATTAACGAAATGGTACCACGGCTCCCTGGAATGGGTGCTGGGACACAAACTGGCCTTCTCGGGCATATTGGTGGCGATTGTAGCCATGACCGGCTGGGTAATGAGCCTGGGCATCATCGGTTCGGAATTTGTGGCCGAAGGCGATCAGGGGAAATTCCTGCTCACCATGAAGCTCGATAAAAGCGCTTCGCTGCAACAAAACAACCTGACGGCACGAAACATCGAGGACTATCTGCGGAAAAAACCGGAAGTGAAAACGATTTTCGCGAACGTCGGCGGGGCGAGTACCGGTCTGAACAGCTCCGGCCGCGGCGAAACCAACCGCACCGAGCTGACGGTGGAGCTCGTCCCCGTCGAAGAGCGCAGGAATGCGCAGCCTACCGAAGATTATATGCTGGCTGTCCGTAAAGAACTGGAGCAAAAATTCGCAGGGGTGGAATTCAATTCGGCTGCTATCGGAATGGTGAATTCGGGAACGGCTCCTATTGAAGTGTTCCTGAGCGGTGACGACCTCGACAAAATCCTGGCCGCGGCCAACGACCTCGCGAACCGCCTCCGGAAAACGCCTGGTGCGAATGACGTGAACGTGTCGGTGGAAGCCGGTAACCCCGAAGTCCGTGTGGATATCGACCGTGAGAAAATGGCGAAGCTCGGGCTGGACATTCAAACCGTGGGCGCAACCATGCAAAATGCATTCGCCGGTAACGACGATTCCAAATTCCGCGAGGGCGGCGAGGATTACGATATCCGCATTATGCTCGACGCATTCGACCGCAAAAATCCGGAAGACGTGAAAGCGATTACATTCTATAGTCCGGTTGCTAAACAATCCGTACAGCTTGCACAGTTTGCCGATGTGACTTTGAGTACTGGCCCAAGTATTGTTGAGCGGAAAAACCGTCGCTCATCCGTCACAGTCACCGCCAATACATTAGGGATTGGATCGGGAACTTTGGTGAGTAATATTCAGGCCGGCTTAAAGGAAAATCCGCTCCCGGACGACATTATACTTACCTGGGGCGGCGACGCGAAGAACCAGAGCGAAGGCTTCGGTTCGCTGGGGCTGGCGATGCTGGCGGGGTTGATGCTCGTGTATTTTATCATGGTGTTGCTCTACGATAGTTTCGTGTATCCGTTCGTGGTGTTATTTTCGATCCCGGTAGCGGTGATCGGTGCGCTGCTGGCGCTCGCCTTGTCGTCGTCGAACATCGGGATTTTCGCGATGCTCGGAATGCTGATGTTGATCGGCCTGGTCGTGAAAAACGCGATCCTGATCGTCGACTTCGCCAACCAGCAGAAGGCGTTGGGGGTACCTTTCAGAAAGGCCATTCTCATTGCGGGAGAAGAGCGCCTGCGGCCGATCCTGATGACGACCATCGCGATGGTGATCGGGATGGTGCCGATCGCCACGGCGACAGGCGCCGGGGCCGAGTGGAAGAACTCCTTGGCATGGGTGCTCATCGGAGGGCTCACCAGTTCGATGCTGCTCACCATCTACCTCGTGCCGATGGTATACTACTTGGTTGACAGGCTTGGCGAAAAATGGAAGGGCTGGCGCGTCAGGCCGGAGAGGGTGCAGGAAAGTGTCGTGGCGGAGGAGATTTAGAAAAACGGAGTCTCGTGACATGAAAAAATTAATGTTTTGTCCGGCTTCTTTAAATTCGTTCCGCAAACGCAAAGTCGGTCAGAGCTTGGCGGTTACCGGTCCGGGCAGGGAAACAGGGCAAAACATTTTTTTTCTTTTTACCGGTAAAATACAAAATGAATGGGTGTTTTAATGAACTACTCGGGCCGGTAATGGGTTTAACACTTAACCCGAAATGTTGCCGGTGGAAAATGCAGGATTTCTGAATGTGGAAATTTAGTTTCGAAAGGCAATCGATGACGGGTCAACAAGCGTAAAAATCAATATTCGGGACTCACGATCTAATAGAACTTAACATGGGAAATGAAAGCTACAACACCAATTGACTTGCCTGATGTCTTTATCAGGCCGCAGCCTGATGCCGGTAGGCACCCCACTAAAACAAGCTGTTGATTCTGACACAAATTATCTATGGGTAAAATCTTAAATAATCGCATTGCCGAATTCAAAGACCCGGCGATTGCCAGAGCGAAAGGTGTATATCCTTTTTTCAGACCGATCGAGTCCGGACAGGACACGGAGGTTATTATCAACGGGAAGCCGGTCCTGATGTTCGGGTCCAACTCCTATCTGGGTTTAACATCCCATCCGTATATCATCGAGGCTTCGCAGAAAGCGGCCCAGAAGTACGGAACAGGTTGCGCCGGTTCGCGCTTCCTCAACGGAACCCTCGATATTCACGAAGAACTGGAACGTCGCCTGGCCAAATATGTGGGCAAGGAAGGCGCGGTGTTGTTCAGCACAGGTTACCAGGCCAATCTCGGGGCGTTGTCGTGCCTCACCGGCCGTAACGATTACCTGATCCTCGACGAAAGCGACCACGCTTCCATTATCGACGGAAGCCGCCTGTCGTTCTCGAAGGTGATCAAATACAAGCATAACGACATGGAGGACCTGCGTAAAAAGCTCGCCCTCCTGCCCGAAGAAGCTGTGAAACTGATCGCGACCGACGGTATTTTCAGTATGGAGGGGGATATTGTAAAACTCCCTGAACTGAATGCCATCGCGCAGGAATACGACGCCACGGTGCTAGTCGACGACGCGCACAGCCTTGGGGTTATCGGTGAAAAAGGGGCGGGAACCGCTTCCTATTTCGGACTCACCGAAACGACCGACCTCATTATGGGAACATTCAGCAAATCGCTGGCCTCCCTGGGCGGGTTCATCGCCGGCGACGCCGCCACGATCGATTACCTCAAACACCGCGCGCGCTCGCTCATGTTCAGCGCGAGCATGACGCCCGCGTCCGTGGGAAGTACATTGGCCGCTTTGGACATTATCGAAACGGAGCCACACCACATGGAGCGCCTTTGGGCCAATACAAGATATGCGAAGGAGTTGCTGCTCGTGAATGGTTTCGACCTGGGCGCAACCGAAAGCCCGATCCTGCCGCTGTATATCCGCGACAACGAGAAGACTTTCATCATGACACGCAGATTGCAGGACGAGGGAGTGTTCGTGAACCCGGTGGTTTCGCCAGGGGTACGCCCGGAACAGTCGCTGATCCGTTTCTCGCTGATGGCTACGCATACGTTCAGCCAGATCGAGGAAGCTGTCGACAAAATGTCCCGCATTTACCGTGAGGTTTGTCCCGACGCCATTATCGAAAGACAAAGACTATGACCCGCATAGCCCCCGTAAGCTCTCCGAAGGAATTAGGCAAGTTCATTGATTTTCCGCATGATCTGTATCAACACGATCCGAATTATGTACCGGAATTGTTCATTGCGCAGAAAGACATGCTCTCCCCGGGTAAGCACCCGTTTCATGAGCATTCGGAGGTGAAACTATTTCTCTCGTACGACGGAGATAAAGTGAACGGAAGGATAGCGGCGATTTATAATAACAATCACAATGCATTTACAGGTCGTAAGGATGGTTTTTTCGGTTTTTTCGATACTGTAAATGACCAGAAGGTGGTCGATGCGCTTTTGAAGGAAGCCACTGCCTGGGTAAAACAAAAGGGGGCCGACACGCTTGTGGGGCCGGTGAATTTATCGACCAACGATACCTGCGGTCTGCTGATCGAAGGATATGACCGGCCACCGATGGCGATGATGCCTTACAATGCGCCTTATTATCTGCCATTGCTGGAAAATGCGGGTTTGAAAAAGAAAACCGATTTGCTGGCATACGAAATCAATGTGGCGGATTCCAACGACAAGTCGGTGCGTATGATCGACGCATTGGAGGAGAGGCTCAAACGGAGCGGTATCACGATCCGGCAGGTGAATCTGAAAGATTTCAAAAATGAAGTCGTGAAGATCCGGGAAGTGTACAACAAGGCCTGGGACAAGAACCTGGGTTTCGTGCCAACCACCGAGGCGGAATTTGATTACCTGGCCAAGGACCTGAAAATGATCCTTGATCCGAAGTTTTGTCTGGTGGCTGAAAAAGGGGATGAACTGGTCGGATTTATACTCGGTATTCCGGATATCAACCAGATTCTGATCAAAATCAAGCGTGGACGTTTGTTGCCTACCGGGATTTTTAAGTTACTGTTCGGCAAAAAAAACATTACGCGCATCCGGGTACTTACACTGGGGGTGATCGACGGCTACCGGAAAATGGGTATCGAAGCCTGTTTGTACGGCCGCATTATCAAGAATACCTACGGTACCAAAGTGACCGGCGGGGAATGCTCGTGGATGCTGGAAGACAATTATCTGATGAACCACGCCATCGAGCAGATCAACGGGAAGCTGTACAAACGGTACAGATTGTTTGAGAAACCGATATGAAAGAAAAGCTATTCATAACAGGGGCCAGCGGATTTATAGGCTACCACCTGGTGGCGGCGGCGCTCGAAGCAGGCATGGAAACTCATGTGGCGGTGAGAGCGAGCAGCGACCTGAGTTTGCTGAAAACGCTGAATACGGATGGCCTTGTGTATGTGAATGCTGATTTCGGTTCAAAAGATAAATTAACGAAGCTGCTGGAAGACGGGGGGGTACACCCACATCATCCACGCGGCGGGAGTGACCAAAGCCAAAAACGCTGCCGCCTATAACCTGGTCAATGCGGAATATTCGCTGAATCTGGCGCAGGCTGCCATGTCAGCGGGTATTCCATTAAAGCGGTTTGTGTTTTTGAGCAGCCTCGCGGCATTAGGCCCCGCAGCTTATAATGCAGCCCAGCCCATTACAGAAGAAACCTTGCCTGCCCCGGTGACGGATTACGGGAAGAGCAAGCTGTTGGCTGAGCAATACCTGAAAGGAGTAAATGGCCTGCCGCTGAGTATCATCCGCCCGACAGCAGTGTATGGCCCCGGCGAAAAGGACCTGTTCGTCCTTTTTAAAACACTCAGCAAAGGCCTGGATGCCTACATCGGCAAAGGGCCGCAAAAGTTGAGTTTCGTGTATGTAACAGACCTCGTAAGGGCCACAATGGCCGCGTTGAGGGAAACGGACAAGGGAATGACTGTTTACAATATCTCGGACGGGCAGGCATATGACCGTTACGCACTCGCAGACCAGTTCAGGGCTATCAGCGGAAAGCCGACTTTCCGCGCGCACCTGCCGTTGCTGCTCGTGAAGGCGATCGCCAGGTTCCTGGATTTTGTTTATGCAAATTCATCAACAACACCGGTTTTAAACCAAGAAAAACTAAAAGAACTCACAGCCCCTAACTGGATCTGTAGCATAGATGCGGCCCGAAGTCGCCTGCACTACCAACCGCAATACAATCTGCACCGAGGCCTCGCAGAGACATTGACCTGGTATAAGGAGAACAAGTGGCTCTAACTATCGTACCCGCTTGATCATGAGTTGCGCCCGGCAAAACTTGCCGGTAGGCGCGTACATGATTTAAAAACAAGCAGAGGGCAGCCAAAACACGTTACGAACGTTCCAACATGAAAGCAATCAGCAAGTCGATATGGATACATATACTCGTGGTGATCAGCATTTTGCAGATCGGCGCGGGATTGGCCATAGCGCAAAATACAACCACGATAAAAGGTACCGTTACCGACGCCAGGACAGGCGAGACCCTGCCTTACGTGTCGATCCTGATCCCGGGAACAACCATGGGGACCGCTTCCGATGCAGAGGGCCGTTACGCATTGACCCTGCGTGAGGACCATGCAAGCATTAAATTCACCTATGTAGGTTATGTGGCCGTGGAGAAGCCGATCAAACCGGGCGTGAGCCAGGTCATCGACGTGAAAATGGCGGTAGACGCCTCGATGCTCAAAGAGGTGACCGTTAAGACCAGGGCTCGCTACCGCAACAAGGACAATCCGGCCGTGCAGCTCATCCGCGAAGTGATCGCGCATAAAGACGAAAACAAACCGACGAGCAACAATTTTGTAGAATACGAACAGTACGAAAAGATTTCACTCGCATTGAGCAACCTCTCCGACCAGTTCAAGGAGAAACGAATTTTCAGGAATTACCAGTTTTTGTTCAAAAGCCAGGATTCCACAGCCATGGGCGGCAAGAATATGCTGCCGGCTTATATGCAGGAAAAACTTTCGAAAGTTTATTTCCGCAAAAATCCCTACAACAGGAAACAATACGTGCTGGCGAACCGCCGGGCCGAATTCGACGCGAAGTTTGTGGATAACGACGGTTTGAGCGCTTATTTCAACCGCTTGTATGAAGATATCAACATTTACGACAACGATATTTCCATCGCCACCAACCTGCTGCTGAGCCCGATTGCGAACTCGGCGCCGACATTCTATAAATTTTTCATCCGCGACACAGTCAAAACGAGTAATCCCTGGCTGATAGAACTCGGTTTCGTTCCGCGGAACAAGACGGATATGCTTTTCGAAGGTAAACTCTTCATCACCCTCGATGGCAAATATGGCGTGCAGAATGTCTATCTGACCGTCAATAAAGATATTAACCTCAATTTCATGCGCGACCTCGAGGCGCGCCTGGAATTCGAGAAAGGCGACGACGGCCGCTATTTCATGACGAAATCGACGCTGGCGATGGAGTTCGCATTGGGCGAAAAGAATGGCGGTTTATATGGTCAGCGGACCGTGAATTTCAAAGACTACACCATCAACAAGCCGCAGCCCGACAGCATTTACCGCGGCCCGGGAGAAGAAATCGTGTATGACCCCGAAGTGAAAACGACAGAATCGTTTTGGGCCAGCAAGCGGCACATTCCGTTGGAACGCACCGAGCAGGATATTTACAAGAACATCGATACCCTGCAAACCATCCCGTCGTTCAAACGGACGATGGACATCGCGACGCTCTTTCTTTCCGGCTACAAATCTTTCGGCGCTGTGGAAGTAGGTCCTGTGAACACTTTTTACAGCTTCAACCCGGTGGAAGGTTTTCGTCTACGTTTCGGTGGCCGTACCACAACCGACATGAGCAAGCGGGTGTATTTCGAAACTTATGCGGCTTACGGTTTCAAGGACCGGAAATGGAAATACTTTTTAAGCGGTACCTATTCATTCAATAATAAATCGGTGTACCATTTCCCGCTGCATTACCTCCGGGCGAGTTTTCAGCGGGATACCAAGATCCCGGGCCAGGAGTTGCAGTTTGTGCAGGAGGATAACTTCCTGTTGTCGTTCAAACGTGGCGATAACAACCGCTGGTTGTACAACGATATTTACAAACTGGAATACGTGCGCGAGTTCGAAAGCCGCTTTTCCTACAAAATCGGTTTCACGCAATGGAAACAAACCCCCGCGGGCGTGCTGCGTTACGAGCGCCTGAATGAGGGAGGAGAATTGGAGAGCGCGGGTGAATTGAATAATACCGAGGCGAATATCGAGCTCCGCTACGCACCGCACGAGCAATATTACCAGGGTAAACTGTACCGCACACCGATCATCAACAAATACCCGATTTTCACACTGCGCTACAATGCGGGCCTGAAAGGCGTATTCGAGGGAGAAAACAATTACCATAACGTGGCATTGAATATCCAGAAGCGGTTTTATCTGTCGCAATTCGGTTTCGCCGACATTACGGCGGAGGGCGGGTATATTTTTGGAAAACAAATCCAGTTTCCGTTGCTGACGATCCACCGTGCGAACCAGACCTACGCTTACCAGCTGAATTCGTATAACCTGATGAACTTCCTGGAATTCGCGAGCGACCATTATGCGAGCCTGGATGTGCAATATTACCTGAATGGCTTTTTGTTCAACAAGATACCGTTGCTGAAAAGGCTGAAACTGCGCGAGGTAGTAAGCTTCAAAGGCCTGGTAGGCGGTTTGCGGGACGAAAACAACCCCGCATTACACCCGTCGCTCTACCGCTTCGCGACCGACGATCAGGGACGGCCGATTACTTACACACTGGCGCGCGAACCGTATATCGAAGGTAGTGTAGGTATTGCCAACATTTTCAAGCTGTTGCGTGTGGACCTGGTCAAACGTTTCACCTATCTCGACAACCCGAATGTGTCGGAATGGGGTGTCCGGGCGCGGTTCAGGCTTGATTTTTAAGGTATTGATTTTAAAAGGGACATTAACATGAATTACGCAATCATAGCAGCAGGAGAAGGGTCACGACTGGCGAAGGAAGGTTTTACACTTCCCAAGCCGATGGTGAGCCTGCACGGCGAGATGCTGATCGACCGGCTGATCGGCATTTTCATGCGGAACAATGCGGAAAAAATTCTGGTGATCATCAATGAGGAATCGCCGCTGCTGGAAATGCATTTGATGGGCAAATGCGAGGACCTGCCCGTTCGCATTGTAAAGAAAACCACGCCGAGCTCGCTGCACAGCGTGTACGAGCTCTTCCAAAGCGACCCCGAATTGAGCGAGGTTTGCCTGACAACTACCGACACTGTTTTTCGCGAGGAGGAGTTCAGCGCATTTATCAGTGAGTTTGCGGAAAACAAAGAGATTGAAGGCCAGATGGCGGTAACCGCATTCATCGACGACGAAAGTCCTCTCTATGTGACAGTTGACGACGACGACCGCATCATCGCATTCACCGACGACAATAATACCGACACCCCGTTTGTTTCAGGCGGGATTTATTGTCTCAGGAAGAAAGCGATCGAAACCGTGAATGTGGCCGTAGAAAACGGCGTGAGCCGGATGCGGAACTTCCAGCGGCAACTCGTGGCGGATGGCTTGCATTTGAAGGCCTACCCATTTACGAAGATCGTGGACGTAGACCATGTGAGCGATATCCAAACGGCGGAACTGTTCCTGAGCGGAGAAATGGCTTTTTAATATAAAACATTGGCACACACTGGGATTGACACCAATTTATTTAACAGACCGGGGCGTTTTGCCGGTCAAACACCATAGATGAACGAATTAGAAATTCTGGGCGTGCACCGAAACAAAAAGTTCTCGCCCAACCATATCGGGAACGACGATGCGATTTTTACACAAACGGCCAAAGAGCTCGAAAAACTGGGATGCCGCATTGCCATCTGTTGCGAAGATGAGTTCCTGGCGATGGAAACAGTGAATTACAGCAAGATTTTCACCATGGCGCGCCAAAAGCAGGTCGTGGCCAGGTTACAGGAACTGGAAAGGAACGGTACGCAGGTTTTGAACTCCGCATTCGGGATCGAAAACTGCTTCCGGACGAACCTGACCAATGCATTGAATAACGCCAACATCCCGGTTGCGGATAGCTATATCGTACCGACCAGCTATCAGGGGGACGAGGTTTTTGATCAAATAAAAGGAAAAGGTTACTGGATTAAAAGGGGCGATTTCCACGCCATCCATAAGGAAGATGTGTCGTTTGCCGCATCGCGCGAGGAAGCCAAGGAGATTTTGCGGGAATATGCGTTGCGCGAAATTCCCGACGCGGTGATTTCCCAGCATTTGGTAGGTGATCTGGTGAAGTTTTACGGGGTGAGAGGCACGGACTTTTTCTTCTGGTTCTATCCGTACGACAACAATCACCACAAATATGCCGAGTACCAGCAGATCAACGGCAATTCGGTGTATTATCCGTTCAGCGCCGGGGCTTTGCAGAACACCGCGAATGAAGCGGCCGGGGTGGTCGGGATCGATATTTACGGAGGCGATGCCATTATCGGAAAAGGTGGCGATTACCGCATTATCGACCTCAACGACTGGCCCAGTTTCGCACCCTGCCGCGACCAGGCGGCCGGACATATTGCCGGCCGGCTTTACCAACGTTTTTTGAACAATATTTAATGGAGACAACCACTACACCCCGACCACTCGCAGAAGAACCCGAAAAAACCTCGGCATTCGAGAATTCGTTGAAATCCAACGATACCGAGGAAAAGATCGATATCTGGTTTTACAGGCCTATCGGCTACCAAATCGCATTGTTTTGCGCGAAGGTAGGCCTGCGCCCGAACCCCGTGACGATCATCAGCATTTTCTTCGGCGTGGCGGCAGGGATATTGTTCTATCCGCAGGAATTGTGGATTAATGTGATCGGGATGCTGTCGCTGATGTTCGCGAACTCGCTCGACAGTGCCGACGGCCAGCTCGCGCGGATGACGAACGATAAGAGCCGTTTCGGCCGCATTCTCGACGGCGTGGCCGGTGATTTCTGGTTCATCGCCATTCACATCGCGATCTGTTTACGGAGTATGGAAGAGGGCTGGACGGCGTGGATCTGGGTACCGGGCGTGGTAGCGGGTGTGTCGCATATGATCCAGTCGGCGATGGCGGATTACTACCGCAACGTGCATTTGTTCTTTATCAAAGGCACCAACGGCAGTGAGCTCGACAACAGCCACGATTTGCAAAAAGAATACGACGAAATGAGCTGGACACGGCAGTTCGGTATGAAGATCGTGGCGCGGCTGTATTTGAATTATACCAAAGAGCAGGAGTTTTTCTCGCCGAAGTTGCAAAAGCTGCTGGCCGTGGTGAAGGAGAAATACCGGAACGGCCTCCCCGCGAAACTGGTTACCGATTTCCGTGCGCAGAACAAGCCTTTGATGAAATATACCAATATCGTCCAGTTCAACACGCGGGTGATATTTCTTTTCCTATGGCTGTTCATCGACCAGTCGTGGATCTATTTCTTTTTCGACATTTTTATTCTGAACCCAATCCTGATTTATATGATTGTAAAGCAGGAGCAGGTGAGCAACCATTTTTACAAGGAGATAACCGCTGGCAAATACAATGGGTAGCAAGGCGTACAAGGTCCTTTTCATGGCAATCGGCATTTTTTCGCTGGGCTATATGATTTATGGCACCGGGCTGCTCGTGATTTGGGAAAACGTCAACAGGACGGGCATCTGGTTCCTGCCGGTGATCGGCAGCTGGCTGGTGATCTATATCCTGAATGCCGTCGCATTCCGCGCAATCATCCGCGAGCCGCAACTGCCGGAGACGAACATGTCGTTCTGGTCGGTGCTGCGGCTGACGATCTCGGGCTATGCGATTAACTACATTACGCCGTTCGTCGCATTGGGCGGGGAGCCTTACCGTATCATGGAGCTGAAACCGGCGCTCGGTATTCAGAAGGCGACTTCTTCGGTGCTGTTGTACAGCCTGATGCACATGTTTTCGCACGTGTTGTTCTGGCTGGCCTCCATTGTGCTGATCGTCGCGGTGGTGCCGTTGAGCGATTTCATGCTGGCCGGCTGCGGCCTTTTACTGGTGGTGGGATTGGTTTTGGGGTATTGGTTTATCAATGTTTATAAAAAAGGGTTCACGGTGAGCACGTTCCGCTTGCTGGAAAAGGTGCCTTTAATCAAGCATAAAGCGCGTGAATTCGCATTGAAAAATGCGGAAACACTTTACGAAGTGGACGAGCAGATCCGCGTCCTGTACTCCGACCGCCGGAATGCATTCTACATTTCGCTGTTTTATGAATTTGCGGGACGGGTAGTGGGCTGCCTGGAAATCTACTTCACCGCGCATGCAATTGGAATGGATATGACCCTGGCACAATCGCTGATCGTAAGCTCGGGCTCGTCGCTGTTCGCGAACCTGATCTTTTTCTTTCCGATGCAGCTCGGTACAAGAGAAGGCGGCCTCGCATTGGCATTGAGAAGTGTGGGATTGCCCGCAGCGCAGGGGATTTTTATAGGGGTAGTTTTAAGAATAAGAGAGATAGTCTGGATTATTATTGGATTAGCTCTTATTAATAGAAAAACTAAAAACAATCAGCTGGACAGCACAGAATTAGAAGCAGTGCCAATTAGCTCAAATTGATTTTGAGATTCTGATTCAGTGATTATAAGCAAAAAAGCTAGTGCTATAATGAAGCTGGTCAATGGAAATTTTGATCAAAATAATTGACAATAACCAGGGATTTTAATCCCTGGTACTGGAAACTAAAAAATGATTAAAGGAATTTTATTTGATTATGGCGGTACGATCGATACGAATGGCTTGCATTGGGCCAATGTTTTGTGGGATGCGTATCAGCATAATCATGTAAAGGTTGACAAAGACGCATTTGCGAGTGCTTACAAGTTTGGCGAGAGGGCATTGGCTATCCATCCGATCATCCGGCCGCATCATGTGTTTTATGATGTGCTGTTTCTCAAAGTAGAGCAGCAGTTCGGCTACCTGAAAGAAAACGGATATGAATTGAACAGCCAGGCCATCGAGGCCATCGCCCGCGAATGCGATCGCGTCGCACGCACTAGTGTTGAAAAGGCTGCGCCGGTACTCGAAAAGCTGGCCGCGGAATACCCTCTCGTGATGGTATCCAATTTTTACGGAAACCTCAATAGTGTTTTAAAGGAATTTGGCATTGCGCATTATTTCCAGGCTGTCGTGGAGTCGGCAGTGGTCGGCGTCCGGAAGCCCGACCCCGCGATATGGCAGCTGGGCGTGGAGGCGCAGGGCTTTCTTCCGCATGAATGCGTGGCGGTAGGCGATTCCTATTCCAAAGACATTCTGCCCGCGAAGGCAACCGGCGCGAAGGCGATCTGGCTGAACGGGAAGGGATTCGAAGAGTCGGCCGAAATGCAGGTATCGGTGGCCGATGCCGAAATTACAGATTTTGCCCAGGTCGCTGGCACCATCAGGAGCCTGGGTTAGTTGTCACTTTTTGCCTAACATTTGAATGTCGGGTTAAAAATTAAATGAAAAGTATCATGTACGACATTTGCACCATCGGGCACATCACTTTGGATAAAGTAGTTACTGCCCAGTCTGTCAAGTATATGCCCGGCGGCACTTCGTTTTATTTTTCGAAGGCGCTCCGGCAGTTCGACGTCCGCTACATGCTCGTAACGGCACTGGCCGAAAAGGAAGCCCATATCGTTGCGGGCCTGCGGGAGGAGAACATCGAAGTTTTTTCCCAGAACAGTCCCTACACCGTCTATTTCGAAAACATTTACAGCGCCAACCAGGACCACCGCGAGCAAAACGTGCTGCATAAGGCAGCTCCATTTACAGTAGCGCAAATGCCGGCCATCGAAGCCAAGTACTTCCATTTGGGACCATTGCTTTCGGACGACATTACCGTGGACTTGATCAAAATGCTGGCCGGGAAAGGCAAGGTATCCCTCGATATTCAGGGTTACCTGCGCTATGTGAAGGAACAGAAGGTGCTGTACAAGGATTGGGAAGATAAAAAAGAGGCATTGCCTTACATCCACGTGCTTAAAGCCAACGAGTTTGAAATGGAAGTGGTGGCGGGCACGAACGATGTCATCGAAGGTGCGAAATATCTCGCCAATCTGGGGGTAAAAGAAGTCATTATTACCTTGGGCAGCAAAGGCTCTCTGATCTACAAAGACGACCATTTTTATCAGATTCCAGCCTACAAACCGACCGACGTCGTGGATGCGACGGGGTGCGGCGACACCTACATGGCCGGCTACCTGAGCCAGCGCGTGAAGGGCGCGGGCGTGCAGGAGGCGGGCGAGTTCGGGGCGGCGATGGCTACTTTGAAAATCCAGTCGTCGGGGCCGTTCTCGGGTAGTGCCGGAGATGTGCAGGAAGTGTTGCAATACGGCGAATGCGACCGTGAAGTGATCGCACAAGCTATTTTTTGAATGTAGTTTTTGAATAAAGTCATGAAATACGTACTCAACATTCTGATGGCGCTCAGCCTGACGCTTGTTTCGTATGCAGGAGGATTGGCAGACAAAAAAGCCGGCACAACGGCTACGGACCCGGACGATTTCCCGGTCCCGAACAACGTTCCCGGGTTACTTTTTTACATTCAGCGCGATCCGAATACGAATACAATCTGTTATCAGCTCAACGTCGACAAACAGGGAAAAATCAGCGAAAAGAACCCTGTAAACACATTCTGGATCCGTTATCCGGAAGGCGGGGGACGCAAAGAGCTCAATTATCTGCAGCGTAAGTTCGCCTACGGTATCAATTCCAAAGCGATCGGCAATGCCTCCTATGAACTCCGTTCGGTGGCTTATTCCAAATTGCCGCTCTACCTGCGGAGAGATACCCGGAACGAATACCATGTTTATACCAGCATCGATAAGAAGGAATGCATCCTGAACAGGGTCTTCATCCGGATCGACGGCGGAACGTTCTGGTCGCCCAATGTGCTCTACATCGAGCTGAAAGGCACCGAGATTGCTACCGGTAAAACCATTATTCAGCGAATAAAACCATCCTGACATGCCTAAAAATTATGTCTCCAACTCCACGGAATCCACAAGGATGTTTAAAAGCGACTTTCTTGAGGCATTCTCCAAGGTACATTACTCAGTGCCCCTTTTCATTTTCGTGCCGGTAATTCTGTATTTCTCCTGGAAAGCGCTGGGCCCGGGAGAGATGGCCTGGTACACTTTTGTAGGCGTAGTATTCGGAGGGCTGTTCTTCTGGACGTTCACCGAATACTTTATGCACCGGTTTGTGTTTCATTTTACACCCCGGGGCAAGATCATGGAGCGGATCCATTTCATCTTCCACGGTGTGCATCATGACTACCCGAACGACGCCAAAAGGCTGGTAATGCCGCCTTCGGTGAGCATTCCGCTGGCGACGGGCTTCTATCTCCTGTTCACCCTTTTTATGAGTGAATATTATGTAGCGGCCTTCTATTCGGGGTTTATGGCCGGATATCTTTTTTATGATATGAGCCATTATGCGTTGCACCATGCCAATTTCAAATCCGGGTTCTGGAAGAAATTAAAAAGGCATCACATGCAACATCATTATTCGGATGCTAGTAAAGGTTACGGTGTAAGTTCAGATATTTGGGACAGGGTTTTCGATTCCAACGAAAAACGGCCCCAGAAATCTAACTCAATCTAACTGTAACTTTAACTTATGAAGAACCTTGGAAATGAGAATTTGGACCAGGTCTTCAAGGACGAGATCACAAAAGTTTCGGATTTCAAGTTCGGGACAACGGTGGTCAATGTCTTTGACGACATGGTCAGCAGGTCGGTACCTTATTACAACGAAATGCAGCGGATGCTCGCCGAGATCGCTGCCGACCACGTAAAGGAAGGAACGTTTGTGTACGATCTGGGCTGTTCCACCGGCACCACGCTGATAGGTCTGGACCAACTCATTCCCTCGGACATCCGCTTTATCGGGATCGACGAGTCGCAGGAAATGCTGGACAAGTGCGATGTGAAGCTGAAAGAGGCGGGTTTCGTAAGGCCGTATGACCTCGTTGCGGGCGATTTGCACCAGCAGCTTCCCATTACCAACGGCTCTGTCGTGATACTATGCCTTACCCTGCAGTTTGTAAGGCCACTGTACCGCGAGCGGCTTCTGAAAAATATTTACAACGGATTAAACCCCGGCGGCGTGCTGTTGCTGGTGGAGAAAGTGCTGGCGGAAAGCAGCGTTTTCAATCGTGATTTTATTAAATACTATTACAACTATAAGCGCCGGAACCATTACAGCGAGCTCGAAATTTCCCAGAAACGGGAAGCGCTCGAAAATGTGCTGATCCCTTACAAGTTGTCTGAAAACATGCTTCTGCTGAAAGAGGCCGGTTTCGCCGACTGCGAAATTTTCTTCAAGTGGTACAATTTTTCAGGAATGATAGCTTATAAAAAATCATGATCGCGATCGGTAACTTCTTTTTCAAGTACAGGAATAACCTGTTTATCATCCTGTACCTGCTGCTGTTCGTGCCGTCGCCCAAGCTCTTTTCGCCCGGGCAGTTCGGTCCGGATTACTACCTGTACCCGGTGATACTCGGCTTGCTGGTAACCTTTTCGGGAGAAATCATCAGGGGCGTTACCATCGGCTTGGCTTACATTATCCGCGGAGGACGTGATAAAAAGGTGTATGCCGAAACGCTGGTAACCGAGGGGATTTTCCGCCATTGCCGTAACCCGTTGTATGTAGGCAATATCCTGATGTTGCTGGGAGTGGGCATTCTGGCCAACTCGCTCATTTACGTCGGAATCGTAATGCCGTTGTTTTTGTTCATATATCAGGCGATCGTGTTGGCCGAAGAGAACTTTTTAAGGAACAAATTCGGGGTTCAGTTCGATGCGTATTGCAGCAGGGTTAGTCGATGGCTGATCAGTTTCAGCGGTATTTCAGAAACCCTGGCCGGCATGCGGTTCAACTACAAGCGCTGGATTCTGAAAGAATACAACACGTTGCTGGTATGGCTGACGGGCATTGTGGCCATATTGATTTTCAAATACCCGGAGATCGTACCGGAGCCCGATAATAAAATGATCGTTTTTCTGGTAATCGTGCTGATATTGGGTGCATTGTACGGTTATGTGCGGTATTTGAAGAAGTCCGGGAAAATGACCGACAGTATGGCCTGAAGAATCCTCAGGCCGGATAACCGACCGGAAAAATACGGCATTGGCATGCCAGTGATCGAGCCCTCCTGAACCGACCTTGAAAATCACACATTTCATAACCCCCTAATAAAAAGCACCATGAATATCGTCATTGTAGGAGGAGGATTTGCCGGGGTAAACCTGGCGCTGGACCTTGCCAAAAGCAGCAAATTTGAGGTAACACTGGTCGACAAGAACAATTACAACTTCTTTCCGCCGCTCATCTACCAGGTCGCCACGGCGTTTCTGGAACCATCCAGCATCAGTTACCCGTTCCGAAAGCTTTTTTCGGGAAAACAGAACCTTCACTTCCGGTTGGGGGAATTACAAAAAGTGGTGCCGGGAGAGAACAAGATCATCCTGCATAATGGCGAGCTGAGCTATGACTTCCTCGTGTTCGCAACCGGCGCGGAAACCAATTTCTTCGGAATGGAGAACGTCCGCAGGAACGCGACGCCGATGAAAACGCTCGAAGACGCGATCAGTATGCGGAACAAGCTGCTGATGCAAATGGAGCAGGCCACGCTCAGCACCGATCCGGCGGAAATTAAAAAGCTGCTCACGGTGGTGATCGCAGGCGGCGGGCCCACGGGCGTGGAGATTTCCGGTATGTTTGCCGAAATGCGCAATGGTATCCTCCGCAAGGAATACCCGGAACTTGCTGGTAAAGGCAGTGAAATTTACCTGGTAGACGGCAGCGAAGCGTTGCTCTCGCCGATGAGCAAGGCATCGCAGCAGGATACTTATAACGATCTGAGAAAACTCGGTGTTAAAATCCGCCTCAATACCCACGTGTCCGACTTTGTCGACGATAAGGTTTATTTCTCCGAAGGCGATAGCATCGAGGCCAAAACGCTCATCTGGGCAGCCGGTGTAACAGGCCGGGTATTCGACGGCATTCCGCCGGAAGCTTACGGGCGCGGGCGCAGGCTGCTCGTGGACGCGTACAACAAGGTCGTCAGCACGTACAATATTTATGCGATCGGCGACTGCTGTTTGCAAACGACCGACGAGAACTTCCCGAACGGGCACCCGCAGGTAGCACAGGTGGCGATCCAGCAAGGCAAAAACCTCGCGCGTAATTTCGAACTGATTGCCGAACAGCAGCCGTTGCACGCATTTAAATACCGCGACAAAGGCTCGATGGCCATTATCGGACGGGCCAAAGCGGTCGTGGACCTGCCCTCGCCGAAATGGCACTTCAACGGTGTGATTGCCTGGCTGGCATGGCTTTTCATCCACCTGATATCGCTTATCAACCACCGCAACCGGATTAAAACGCTCTACAACTGGATGGTGGCCTATTTTACTAAAGATCAGTCCCTGCGAATGATCATCAAGCCTTCGGTAACGCAGGAAAAGGTCGAATCGGTTTAAGGGAACCGTATTTCAACGTTTATCGTTGGCAGTTTGACAAAAAACACTGAATTTTAGTAACCGAAAGCCATCAGCGCATTCATTCAGTGTGCAAAAAACCGAATAATGGAACCGATCACGATTGATGTAACTCAAAACACACCATACGGTCTCCAGAAACTTGACTCATCCATTTCTTTCCGGAGCTTTATCAGCTTTCTGGAAAGCAAAATCGATCAGGAAGAAACGGTCAAAAAGACATTTTTCTCGCTGGTTCTTGACAAACTGAAAGCCAGGCCGGGTTTCAGCCAGGATATTCCGCTCGCGGAAGTCACCAACTATAAGGAAGAACTGAGTTTGATCTATGGCATGCTTATGCCGCCTATCGCCAATGAAAAGGAAGTTTTCTGGGCGTTGAGTGCTCCCGTCAGCCCCGTGGTGTTCTACGGGACGTCGGGCTTTTATGATTTGCTGTTCGAAAAGAATGGCAATATGCGATGCGACCTGGTGGAAGACCGGGGCGTCAACTATAAGCAGAAAATGCAGATGCTTTATTCCTTTATCCTGGAAAGGCTCTACCATTTCCCGCCGCTGCATCACCCCGATATGATCCTTACCCTCAAGGACGACGACTCGGGCCTGCAAAAGTATTACCGGGTGCATATCGACAACCGTTTTTGCGAAGTGTATGCCAAAGGCAGCCTTCCCGAGCTAGACCTCGATACATTACGCTCCGATTTGCAGGAGAATTTCGATATCAATGTGTTTTCCAGCATTTTGCCGCACAGCCTCTTTCATTTCGAAGGCTTCTCGGTGATCACGCTGAACGACGTTACGGCCGAGCACGCCGTTGAAAACATCAAGAACACCATTCTCGACAGGGCTTCTTACGATCCTAAAACCTATTTCAATTATGTAGCAGGCGCGTTGAAAATGCTGGTCGAAAACCCGCGGGTTGATTTTGGGTTAATGGCCGTTCTCCGGGTCAACAACAAGCTCGTTTTTGACCGCAGCTCGGTCCTTTTCAGCAAGCTGATGTCCGCCGCGACCGAAAACGACATGGCCGAGCAAACCTACCTGGAAATGGCGACCCGGTATTTCGAGGCGCCCAAAACGCTGCTGTTGCGTAACCTGGGCCTGGAAGATCCCGAAAAGCAGGATTTTATCCGCATTTTGCAGAAGGATGGGGTGGAGGCTTATGCGTTGCTGCCGGTTTACCACGATAACAAGGTCGTCGGCGTTTTGGAGGTGTATTCCAAAGAGCAGAAGTCGATAGACGAGCGCCTGCTTGCGAAGCTGGACATCGCCTTGCCGTGGATCGCGCAGATGATGACCAATTACATCGACGAATTCAATCTCCAGATCGAAAACGTGATCCGCGATAAGTTTACGTCGTTACAGCCCGCCGTACAATGGCGTTTCCGCGAGACGGCCTGGCATTACATCCGCGACAAGGCCCTTAATCCGCAGACAGCGGAGATTGAAAGTATCCAGTTCCGGAATGTATACCCGCTTTACGGGGCGATCGACATCCGCAATTCCACCATCGAAAGAAACAATGCACTCAGGGAAGACCTTCGCCTCCAGTTCAACGTATTGATAGAAACTTTTACTGTCCTTAAACAAAAACTCGGATTCGGGCTGGCCGACGAGATGATCTTCAAATGCCGGAAATGGATCGCGGAGATAACCGACGAAAGCACGGATAACGACGAAATGAAAATCCGGGATTTTCTCGAAAACGAGGCACATCCGTTCTTGCTGCATTTTAAAGAAGAAAGCCTGAGGCAGTACGGTTCGGGCGCGATGGACCCGGGCGAACTGGTATTGCGTAACCGCATCGATCAGTATTTCGAGATGATCGACGAGGAAAAAGGCGCTGCATTCGCCAACCGCCGCGAGTTGGAAGCGTCGATGCAGGCGATCAATTCGTCGGTTAACCTTTACCTGGACCTTTTCAGGAACGAAATCCAGGAATCGTACCCTTGCTATTTCGAGAAATTCAGGACGGACGGTATCGAGTACGACATTTACATCGGTCAGTCCATTGAACCGCAAAAGCGGTTCAGCGAACTTTACCTCAAAAACATTCGTCTGTGGCAACTGACGACCATGGCCGCCATTGCCCGGATCACGCATTCGTTGATCCCGCAACTCGAAAAACCGCTTGAAACCACGCAGCTGATTTTCATCAACTCGGGCAGCATCGACATCAGTTTCCGCGACGACGAGCGGCGGTTCGATGTGGAAGGGGCTTATAACATCCGGTATCAGGTAATCAAGAAGCGAATCGATAAAGTGCATGTGAAAGGGACGGGCGAGCGGCTTACACAGCCGGGCAAGATCGCGCTGGTATATTTCAACAGCAAATCCGCCGAAGAATATGTAGGTTATATACGGTATTTACAGGAAAAAAACACTTTACTGGACGACCTGGAATTCTTCGACCTCGAAGACCTGCAAGGCGTTACGGGGCTCAAAGCGCTCCGCGTGGGCGTCAATTTACATTCGGAGTGGAATTAACGAAGCGCATCAATCATAACTGAACGTCCTATGAACTATAACCACCGGCTCGATAAGGTTAAGTATCATGTCCATCATTTTTTCGGCACGAAGGCGCTTGCGCAGCTCAGTTACCATAATCTCGTTCATACCGAGGCGGTGGTGGCCAATGCCGTGAAAATCGCCAACCACTACCGGTTGGAGGACAGGGAAACGTTTATCGTCGTAACGGCCGCATGGTTTCATGATACCGGTTACAGCACTGGCGAAGCATTCGGGCATGAAAAGCGGGGTGCCGAAATGGCCGCCGGGTTTCTGCGTTCGGAGGGACTGGAAGAGGATGTTATCGCCGAAGTCGAGGGCTGTATTCTGGCGACGGTCTGGCCGCAGAACCCGGCGAACTTCCTGCAACAGGTGGTTTGCGATGCCGACCTCTATCATTTGGGTACTCCCGAGTTCAGCGATTGGAACAAGCTCGTAAGAAAAGAGGCCGAACAACGCCTGGGCAGGAAAATCGACAAAACGGAATGGCGCAAAAGCACCATTAAGTTGCTCGAAAATCACCGGTACCAGACCGACTACTGCCGGGATCTTCTGGATAAACAAAAGAAAAAAAACCTCGAAAAATTAAAGCAGAAGCTGCTGGAAGAAAGCCTGGAAGCGGGGGAGGAAAATACGGCACTGCCGGAAGCGGGGCGAACAACACTTTCCACGGGGGGGCGTTTCCACGGGGGCCGTTTCCACGGGGGCCATGGAATCATCTGATTTTCAGGTGCCAAAACAAAAGGAAGAAAAAGCGTTTATCCCCGAAATAGCCGAAGGCAAGAAGAAAAAGGACGACCGTCCCGACAAGGGTGTCGAAACCATGTTCCGGATCAGCTCCAATAATCACCAGCGGCTCAGCGACATGGCCGACAATAAGGCGCATATCATGATCACCACCACGTCGATCATCATTTCGGTGCTCCTGAGCGTGCTCGTGCGTAAGCTGGAAGACAATGCTTACCTGATATTACCGACGATGATGCTGCTCACGGTCTGCATGATCACGATGGTGTTTTCGATCCTTGCCACCCGCCCGACGATCCCGCAAGGAACGTTTACACAGGAAGATATCGATGCCAAAAGTGTGAACCTTCTGTTTTTCGGGAACTTCTACCGTATGTCGTTCGAGGAATATTCCCGAGGCATGCGGACCATGATGAACGATCGGGAGTTTCTTTACGGGAGCCTTACGAAAGACGTTTATTCCCAGGGAGTCGTGTTGGGGAGAAAGTACCGGCTGCTGCGCGTGGGTTATAACGTATTCATGTTCGGGATTGTCATATCCGTGGTCGCGTTTGTGATAGCCTCCATTTTCTTCGAACACTGACCTGCATACTTATGGAAGCGTTCCGCTATTTCAACCGGGATATCAGCTGGCTGACTTTCAACGGGAGGGTATTGATAGAGGCGGCAAACGAGACCGTCCCGCTCATGGAGCGGATCAGGTTTCTGTCGATTTATTCGTCCAATCTCGATGAATTTTACCGGGTACGAATGCCATATCTGCAAAAAAATGCGATGCAGGATGCGGCCAATAATGCATTCCTGGAAGCGGAAGCGATGATAAACCGCCAGCAGGACGAATTCGGGCGCATTCTTACGCAATCGGTTATTCCCGCGTTGGCGCGCCTGGGCATTCATTTTTCATATAAAGATGAAGTCTCCGGCCAAATCGCCGATTTCGCAAAACGCTACTTCTTTACACAGATCGCGGGCTTTTTACAGCCTGTTTATCTGAACGATAAAACTTCCTTTTTTCCCGAAAACAACCAGATTTACATCGTAGTCGTGCTGGAACTGCCTGGCGACCGGGAGAAGATCGCACTGGTGAATATTCCCGTGCCGCAGCTCGACAGATTTGTGAAAATCAAACAGCCGGACGGCGAATACATTATCTTTCTCGAAGACCTGATCCGGTGCAACCTTGGCATTCTTTTCCCTGACGCGCTCGAAATCAAAGCATTCAATATCAAGGTTACCCGCGATGCCGAGCTGGACCTGCTCGACGAAGACGGGGAAGACATGGCCGAACTGGTGGAAAAGCAATTGAGTAAGCGCGACTTCGGCCTGGCAACCCGCTTCCTTTACGAACCCGGCCTTTCGTTGCGGCATTTGCAATACATTGTCAATGTTTTTGACCTGAAAAAAGCATCGCTCGTGGAAGGCAGGCGGTATCATAACCTGAAAGACTTGTCGTCGTTGCCTGTGGCCTCCCCGGCGATTTCCTACCCGGCGTGGCCGGCAGCGCAACATCTGGAAGGTTTCGAAGAGACGGAAACGTTGTTTGAGGCATTGACGCGCCGGGATTTGATGGTGCACGCGCCTTATCAGACCTACGATACCATTCTGCGGTTCTTCAACGAAGCGGCGATCGACCGGTCGGTACAGGAAATTTACACCACGATGTACCGCGTGGCGCATGATTCCAAGATTGCCCATGCGCTCATCAGCGCTGCCAGAAACGGCAAAAAAAGTGACCGTGCTTGTGGAACTGAAGGCGAGGTTCGATGAGGCGAACAACATCCGGTGGGCGAAGAAAATGAAGTCGGCGGGCGTAAAGATCATTTATAGTGTGAATGCATTGAAGGTCCATGCCAAGCTCGCGCTGGTGAAGCGGAAGCACGAAACGCATTCTTACCTGGGGCTGCTGGCGACCGGAAACCTCAACGAAGGCACGGCCCGTTTCTACACCGATCATATTTTACTTACCGCCCATCCGGCAATGCTGAAAGAAACGGAACAGCTGTTTGGGTTTTTGAGCAAGAAGAAAAAACCGGAGAAAATCGACGCAATCAATTTCGAACATTTACTCGTAGCGCAGTTTAACCTTCAGAGCCGGTTTAGCGGGCTCATCGACAGGGAGATAAGTAATGCTAAAAACGGCCTTCCGGCGGGCATTACCATCAAACTCAATAACCTGGAAGAGGAAGTGCTGATCAACAAGCTGTACGAGGCGTCCAACGCGGGTGTTACCGTTAATCTGATTGTGCGGAGCATTTGCAGGTTGGTACCGGGCGTTCCGGGGCAAAGCGCCAACATCTGCATCAAGCGGATCGTGGACCGCTACCTCGAACACGGACGTGTTTTCATCTTCCATAACAATGGCCGGCCGGAAATTTTCATGGGCTCGGCCGACTGGATGAACCGCAATATTTACCGGAGGATCGAGGTATGTTTTCCGGTTTATCACGAAGATTTGAAAAAACAACTGACAGACATTCTCGCATTGCAATGGGAGGATAGCGTACAGGCGGTGTGGATCGACGACCAATTGCGCAACGTGCCCGTGACCACGCTCCCCGGCGGCGTGCGTTCCCAGGAAGCCATTTATCATTACCTGACAGGGACAGTCGAAAATTTGAAAAAGACAGTTTCATGAAAAACCTATACAAAACGATATTGCCGCTCGCGACTTTTCTGGCTTTACCATTGCTTTTGAGCAGCTGTAATTCCACGCAAAAGGAAGAGGAGAATTTCAGAGGGTACGACCTGAGCAAACCCGAAAAATTCAACCTTCCCGAGAGCCTTTTCGAAGTTTCGGGCATTACGTTCGACAAGGGGCACAACGACACGATCTACGCCATTCAGGATGAAGACGGCAAGTTATTCAGGCTCGCCTGGGATATTCCCAGGCAGCTGCATACCAAATTCGCCAAAAAGGGCGATTATGAGGACCTGGCCATCGTGCACGACCGCGCCTACATTCTGAAAAGCAACGGCACCATTTTCACATTTCCGATGTCGGAGGTGTTCTACGACGAGCCGGATGGCGTTACGGAAGTGAAAAGCCTGCTGCCGAAGGGCGAGTATGAAGGGATGTACGGCGACGAGGCCACCGGCGAGCTGTATGTGATCTGCAAGAATTGTGCGGAGGACGATTCGAAGAACAGCGTCTCGGGTTATATTCTTAAAGCCGGACCCGATGGGGCAATTACGCAATCGGGGAGCTTCGCGATAAATGTAGAGCAGATCAAGGCCATAACGGGAAAGGTAGCCCGCGGCTTTCGCCCTTCGGGCATTGCGAGGAACCTGCTTACAAGAGAATGGTACATTATCTCGGCTGTGAATAAAATGGTGGTTGTGGCCGACCAGCAATGGAATGTCAAGGATGCCCATCACCTGAACAGCAATATGTTTATCCAGCCCGAAGGCATTGCGTTCGACAATACGGGCGATTTGTATATTTCCAATGAGGGCGACGACCTGTTCAGCGGGAATGTGCTCAAATTCAGAAAATCAGGCCGATAGCTTTTATACATCCTATGAATAGACATTTACTCCGTTTACTCACGTCGGCGATGGTGGTGGCAGGAGTATCTTCCTGCGCCAGCTATAAAACCCGGTTTTCGAAAGAGGGGGCGCAATGGCAATCGGTTTCGCCCGATCCTGCGCTGGAATTGAAACATACCATGTACCTGATCGGCGATGCCGGCAACGATTCGCCGGAAAGCCGCGCGCCAGTTTTGGAATACCTCAAAACAAAACTCGCCGGAGAGCCGGCGAACAGTTCGGCTTTATTTCTGGGGGATAATATTTACGAATACGGCATGCCGCCGGCAGAGGATTCCGCTGCGCGGAAAATTGCGGAATTCCGCATCGACTCTCAGCTCGAAACACTGGAGCATTTCAAGGGACGTCCCATTTTCCTGCCCGGTAACCACGACTGGCGCGGCTGGGGTGTGAAAGGTCTGGAAGCGGCAGGAAAAATACATTCAGAAATACATCAACGAGCGCCGTGGCAAAACGGATAAGGACGATTACGAGGATTATTTTCTGCCATTGAACGGCTGCTCGGGCCCTGAAGTAGTGGAGCTCAACGACAACGTCGTGGTTATCGTTGCCGATTCGCAGTGGTGGCTTACCGATTGGGACCGCGACCAGAAGATCAATGACGGCTGTGAGATTAAGAACCGTGAGCAGTTCCGCTTCGTGTGGGAGAATGTGGTCCGGAAATACCGGAACAAAAACGTGGTAATCGCCATGCATCATCCTCCCTACACCTACGGGCCGCACGGGGGGAGGTTTACCATCAAGCAACACATATTCCCGCTCACCGAACTGAACCCGAAGTTGTACATCCCGCTGCCGGTACTGGGCAGCCTGAGCGCTTTGTTCCGCGCTACCATCGGTTCCCGGCAGGACGTGGCCAACAAGCATTACAAGGAGTTGCGCACAGCCGTGCTCGCTGGCGCTAAGAAGAACGGGAAATTCATTTTTGCGAGCGGTCACGAGCATGCGTTGCAATTTATCGAGAACGACGGCCAGGAGTTTATCGTGAGCGGTAGCGGTTCGAAGAATAGTCCGGTTGGTCTCGGAAAAGGCTCGTTGTTTTCTTCTTCCCGGCTTGGGTTTTCTACATTGAGCTTCTATGCAGGCGGCGAAACCTGGGTTAAGTTCTGGGAAGTCACACCGGATGGCAAAGATGCCCGGGTGGTATTCCAGCGAAAGGTGAAGGACAAGCAGCAGGTCGAATTACCGGACCCCACCGTTGCCTTCACCGAATACAACCAGCATGCCGATTCGTCGACCAGGTTCGTAACCACCAGCGTGGTCAAGCCGATCGGTAAGTTTCACAAGGCAATGCTGGGTCAGCATTACCGGCCATTATACCTGGAACAATACCGGTTTCCGGTGCTCGATCTGGCTACCTATAAAGGTGGTGTAGTGCCTGTAAAACAAGGCGGGGGCAATCAGACCAACTCCCTGCGCCTGCGCGATAGCGAAGGAAAGGAGTATGCCATGCGCGGGCTAACCAAGGATGTGAGCCGGTTCCTTCCGTTTCCGTTCAACCAGATGGTAGCCGCCAAATTTCTGGTAGAGGATAATTTTCTGTCGACTAACCCTTTCGCACCATTGAATATGCCGGCGCTGGCGGGCGCTGTTAATGTGTACCATACCAATCCCAAACTGTATTATGTACCGGCGCAGCCGGGTTTGGGAACTTATAACAACCTGTTCGGAGGGGCTGTGAGCCTGGTAGAAGAGCGTGCCGACGGCAAGAAATGGAAAAAGGCGGATTTCTTCGGCAATCCGGATAAGATTGTCAGCACACCCGAACTGGTGGAAGCACTTCTTGAAAACAGCAAGAACAAAGTCGACGAAGAATGGGCGATCCGTACGCGCCTGCTCGATTTCGTGATCGGCGACTGGGACCGTCACGACGACCAGTGGGCCTGGGCTTCGACCAGGCAACAGGATGGTACTATCCTTTATCGCCCCATTCCCCGGGACCGGGATCAGGCATTTTCGCGATATGATGGCTTTTTAACCAATATCGCACGCCTCACGCTGCCTTTCCTGCGGCAGTTGCAAACCTATGGTCCGGAAATCCAGAGCAAAAAATGGACGACATGGAGCGCTCGGCTGTTCGACCGCACTTTCCTGAACGAGCTGAGTTGGGAACAATGGGAGGAACAGGTGAAATTTATCCAGAAAAACCTCACCGACGACGTCATAGAAGCATCTTTCAGAGACTGGCCGGCCAAAGCGCGCGAAATGGCTTCGCCAGGCATGATAGAAGGTTTGAAAGCGCGCCGCGCAAACCTGATGGAGATTGCCCGCGCACATTATGAATTTGTAAGTCAGGAAGTGAATGTGATCGGTACCGAAGAGGAAGAGCGCTTTGTAGTGGAGCGGGTCGATGACGGGCATACGCGCGTGACCGTGTACGAGACCGGCAAGGACGGGCGGATCAAACATCAGAACTACCAGCGGCTGTTTGAAAACGCAGTGACCCACGCTATCAATATCTACGGAAATGGCGATGACGATGAGTTCATTGTCAAAGGCGACGTGCACAAGGGAGTGAAGCTGCGATTGATCGGCGGATTGGGCAAGGATGTTTTCACGGACAGCGCACGCGTGAGCGATGGGGGAAAAAAGACGTTCGTTTATGACGACCTGAAAAACAATACTATTAACGCCGGTCCGGATACCCGGGACAAACGCACCAGCTTGTACCGTTTCAATGTGTACGACCGCCGCAGTGCCGACAGTAACTACGATATCGCCTTGCCGCTCCCGATACTCGGCGCAAACCCCGACGACGGGTTCTTTCTCGGTGGGGCCGTGAACCTCACCAAATATGGTTTCAAAAAAGAGCCTTACGCGTCCGTACAGACAATCGGGGGAAGCTTTGCGACAAGGACACAGGGTTTCCGGGTGAATTATACGGGCGATTTTATCAATGCATTCAAAAAGTTCGATTTCTACCTTGACAGCTATTACCGCGGTCCCAGGTACGCTTTTAACTACGCCGGTCTGGGCAATGAAACGGAGCGGCCTGTGGACGACGCTAACTTTTACCGCGTGCGGCAGAGCGCATTGTATGTATATCCCGCCATTAAAAAGCGGTTTGCGGGGCATAACGGGTTTGTGACGTTGGGACCCACATTTGAGCTGAATGACATTCAGGCGACGGCGGGCCGGTACATTACCAGCAGCGAAAACGGTTTACCGGACGATATTTTTAAAACGAAATATTACAGCGGAGCCCGGTTTACTTTCAATTTCAGTAGCGTCGATAATGTCTTTTCTCCACATTCGGGAATCCGTTTCAACGCGGCGTTGAACTGGACAACCGATCTTAAGAGTAATGAAGATTTTACCGGGCTTCGCGCACAATTTGCCTATTACGCCGCGCTTGACCAGAAAGAAAACCTTGTTTTGGCCACGCAGATAGGTACCGGCGTCAATTTCGGCAATGGTTACCAGTTTTTCCAGATGCCCAACATCGGCGGGAAGCTCGGGTTACGTGGCTACCGGACCGAGCGTTTCTATGGACAAAGCACGTTCTGGCACGACACCGATCTGCGCCTGCGCCTCGGCAGTAGTTACAATCCCGTACTGCCGCTCACATTCGGCATATTCGGCGGATTCGACTACGGCCGTGTGTGGCTGAAAAACGAGCCGTCCGACAAATGGCATTATGATTACGGTGGTGGAATATGGCTTTCCCCCGTCGACGCCCTCACTATCGCCGCCGGCGCATTTATTCCGAAAGAAAAAAATGAAGAAAAGCCGAGAATAGCGGTGCAGCTTGGGTTTTGGTTTTAATGACAGTCATTCAAACTCATTCACATCCATAGCCCCAAAATCATCCATGATCTCCGTGGCTCGTATGGTTTGGTCGGTATTGTTTACCTGGATGGTCATGATGGCGCCGTTTTTGCCAAAGTATTTTTCCCGCTCTATTTCCGCTTGCGGATCGGCGGGAAAGGGCGAAAAAGTGTTGGACTTTGTGGTGGTGTCGGTCATCTGGCCGTCGGTCAGGCGGTCGTCGCGGGTGTCGACGTGGTCGTTGATCTCGATGCAGTTGAGATCGAATCCAGCTGTCAGTAATGCTTCACGGGCTTGCTGCGCTTCCGTACTGCTTTGAAAGATCCCGATAATTGTCTTTTGCATGGTTTCTCTGGCTTATAGCTTGTTTATTTTTGCTTCAAAACACTCACGGGCTTGCTGCCTTCCGGGTAGCAGCCCTTCATTTTAGCGAATCCCGCATTGCCCTGGCACGCTCCGAAAATTGCCGCACCACAGGCAGGCGGCCGGCAGCCCATTGTTTCAGTTCGATGTCGTTTCCTTCGGTGGCCTGGATCTCCATCATATGCTCCGCCCGCTCCTGCGCTGCTACCATCTGGCTGAGGTATAGCGTGTCCAGAGCGGCGCCGCTGGTCATCGACAGGCTATCGAGCTGCTGCTGGCGGTCGTCCGAAAGCGTGGTAGGGATTTCAACCTGCTTATCGGCACCCAGTTTTTGCAGAGCCTGTCCGGCTTTTGTGTGATCGTCGGTCATTTCCTCGGCGTAGTCGCGGATGGCTTTCACAGTAGTGCCCGAAGCCGCAACCTGGCCTGCGTTGACCTGAAAAAGCGCGTCATCGGCCGCCGCGAGAATAAACTGCTTGTCGATCTCGGTGATCGGTCCGGGGCCGGTTTGCTTATCGTCGTCGCATCCTGTGCCGGCGAGCACGATTGTTGTCAGGAAATAGATCAGGTATCTGCGCATGGCTCTTTCAGCTGTTTGGCAACGGGCGGATAATTATTGTGCCAGCCCGCGTTGCGGTTTATAATATTAGTTCTGCAAATTGAGAAAATGAACTAGACCGCGCACGGTAATTCGTCACTTCACTGAGAGTGGTCATGTATTTAAAAGACAAAAAAGGACCTGTTCCGGTAACGGGAGAACCGTATGAATACAGAGAAGCAGGAAGGATTTGATAACGGGAAGCCGCCCGCGCCGGAGGTAATGTACCGCGCGATTTTTGACAACACGACCGACGCGATCGTACTATGCGATCATGACGGTTGTTGCACCGACCTGAACGACGCGGCGCTACGCATGCTCGGGTACGAAGGCGACGAACTGAAAGGCGTTTGCATCGACCGGTTCCTTCAACTACCCGAGGAGGTGCCGTTTGCCCTGGTATGGAAGAACTTCCTCAATGGTGAAATTCTCAACGGTTTGATGAAAATACGGAGAAGGGACGGTTCGCTTCTGACCGGCAGCTTCAATGCCAAACCCAACATTCTTCCGGGCCTGCACATGTGCGTGATCACCGACATGACCGAGCGGCTGGAAAAGAAACGCGAACTCGTGGAGAGCGAGCGGCGGTTTAAAGCGCTGGTCCAGGAGGGTGCAGACCTCATTGCCATTCTCGACCAGCAAGGGAACTACAAGTTTGTCAGCGAAAGCAGTTATCCGATCCTGGGTATTCATCCTCAAACTTTTATCGGTAAGAATGCGTTCGGGTGGGTCCACCCCGACGACCGCGACACCATTCTGGCATTATTTTTAAAAATCAGCGAGCACCGGCAGATTAAAACGGAACCCTATCGCTTTATGGACGGGTCGGGAAATTACCGGTGGATCATGACCGCGGCTACCAACATGACCGACGATCCGGCTGTACGAGGCATTGTAGCGAATTCGAGGGACATCACCGATACGGTGGAAAAGGCCAGGGCCCTGACCGTGAGCAACGAGCGCTACCGGCGCCAGAACCAACGGCTGAAAGAGATCGCGTGGACGCAGTCGCATATGGTGCGGGCGCCGCTTACGCGCCTGATGGGCCTCGTAGATCTGCTTCAAACCGGCAATTATGGCGGAATGTCCTTCACAGAGGTTCTGGGCTTGATAAGGTCGTCGGCCAGGGAACTGGATGAAGTGGTCCGGGAAATTGTACGCAAGGCAGATAAAGTTCAGAACGATGACGAATCACAGGCTTAAAATCCTTCTGGTGGACGACGACAAGGTCATGTTGTTCCTGCATGACACCTTCCTCAAAAGAAGTGGTATTTTGTGCGATACCGTCCTTTGCTACAATGGCCGGGAAGCTTTGGAATATCTGGATATGAATCAGGGCATGGAGACGACGTTCTTTGTGTTGCTGGATATCAACATGCCGGTCATGAATGGCTGGGAATTCCTGAGGGCTATCGACGATAAGCCTTATCTGCCGAAAGTATTGATCGTCATGGTGAGCTCGGCCACAGAAGAGAGCGAAAAAGCCCGCGCATTCACATTCGGACAGGTGATCGATTACCAGCAGAAGCCTCTTACGGTCGAAACCTGCCGGCGGATTCTCGGTTCGGAGAGGCTGCGCGGTTTTTTCGGCGACATCATTCACGAGTAGAGCTTTGACCTGCCGGTAATAAAAGTGGCTTTGTTATTGAAATACACTCCGTTTGCCACCTCTCGGACGGTCCTCGTTTCCTTGCTTTTTACGGGCCCATTTTACAACGACGACTAGCAGGGGGCTATTTCCGTTACACGCGTATGCCAGCTGCCTTTCGTAGTATATTGTCAAGTCATTTACCCCGCATATTTCTACGAATACATCTTTCCTTTTTCCGGAATCACTTTAAAATAATATTTCTTAGGTTTATAGTGATATAGTCATACCTTTGGGACCCAGCAAAAGAAAAAGTTCGACTGTGCATGACTAGCGGTGAAAACTCTCTGCAATCCAGGGATATCCGGCTCTGGAAAGAGCTGGTTCGGGGTTGTGATCAGGCATTGGGGCAGCTTATGCAGGTGCATTTCAAGGCATTGCTCAACTACGGGTTTAAATTTGTGAAGGACGACGCCTTTGTGAAGGACTGTATTCAGGAAGTCTTCATTGATTTGTGGCGCACCCGCGAACGCGTGGCCGAGCCCGGATCCATTAAAGCTTATCTGCTTGTATCGCTTCGCCGTAAGATCATGCGCAACCGCCGCACAATGCGCTTCGGCGACCCGTCGCTGTTGGTGCCCGAGGAGGCTACCTTCTCCATCGAATTCTCCCCGGAATGGTGGATGATCGAACAGGAAACGCTTGCCCGGAAAACACGGATGATCTCCGACATGCTCGACGCCCTGCCTGCACGGCAAAGGGAGGTCGTTTACCTTAAATATTATCAGGAGCTGAGCAGGGAAGAAATTTCCGCGATGCTCGACATTGCCCCTCAAACCGTTTCCAATCTGCTTCAAATGGCCTACGGCCAGCTCCGCAAACGTTTTAGCCCATCGGCGATCGGTACGTTGCTTTTGTTATTATTTTATTGATTGTGAGCATTTTGAATCGGGTTTCCTGAAAATATTTCAAAAAAATATAAAAGTTATGGTATCCGCCCGCAGGCATTGGTATCTCTGTGTTAGAAGCGTTCCCCAACCATGAATTACCGAGACTATACAGCCAACGATTTCGTCGCTGATCCCTTTTTCAGGTCCTGGGTGCTGGATGACGCCCCTGATGCGATGGATTTCTGGCAAAGCTGGCTAAAAGAACACCCCGACCGCCGGGAAGAAGTGGACGAAGCCCGTGCTTTTTTGTACGTGCTGGCAGAACGGAAACTAAGGATGGGAGCGGGGGAACTGGATGGCCGGGTGCAACGTCTGATTGCACAAGTGCGTGAGGAAGCCGGGGCCGCTGAAAAACGGCGTAGGCGTGCGTTTTACCAAATATTCGGCATTGCGGCCTCTGTGTGTATGATAGCGGCGGGCGGTTGGTGGGGTTACAGGCAAGTGGTGAAAAGCCCGGTCGGCCAGCAAGGCATAGCCGGGAAATATTACAAAACCGGTGGCAACGTCGTGTATTTCAATAAGGCGGCGAAGCCAGTGACGGTGAGGCTGGAAGATGGTAGCATGGTCAGCATTAACCCGGAAAGCGAATTGGAATACCCCGAAAAATTCACCGCGGCGAAACGTGAAGTGCATTTGAAGGGCGAAGCGTTTTTCCGGATAACGCGGGACGCCCGCAGGCCGTTTATCGTGGTAACAAAAGAGCTTGTGACACAGGTACTCGGGACGAGTTTTACGGTGAGGTCGTTTGAAAAAGACCTTAATGCGTCGGTCGCTGTGAAAACCGGACGGGTGTCGGTGTTCCCGAAGGCGGGTAATGGAAGCCCGGCAAAAGAAGCGGGTATGCTGCTGAAACCGAATCAACGGGTAGTATTCGATAAACGGGAAGCGAAACTGGTGAAAGTGATCGTGGAAACGCCCGTACGCGTGAGCGACTTGCCGGCTGCGGCGCTTGTATTCGATGAAGCGCCGGTGCGGAAAGTGTTCAAATCGATTGAAAATGAGTATGGTATCAAAATACTATATAATGAAGAAGCGCTGTCCGCCTGCCTGCTGACGGCCAATCTTTCGGGGTTATCGATGTATGAGCAGCTCGACCTGATATGCCGTATTATCCACGCCGGATATAAAGTTTCGGACGGACAAATCGTCGTAAGCGGAGAAGGCTGCCGACCTGAATAAAATTGCTTTTATAACCACCTGAACGCCATCCGCAGATGTGGAGGGTAGGGAAGATTTTGCCTTAGTTTTTTCAAAAAAGCATGAAACTGAGAATATGGCCGGAAATCTACGTCTTAAAACAATTGTGTGGCATGCCATGAAACTGTCCTTTTTGCAGTTATGCATAATAGTCTTCTTTACGAAGGGAACGTTTAGTCATCACCGTGTAGCTGCCCAGGACCTGCTCGAACAGCGTATTACCGTCAAAATAGAGGACAAGCCGTTAAAAAGCGCGCTTTCAACGATCGAACGGAGCTCGGGTGTCAGGTTCATCTATAATCCCGCCGAAATACGCTCGTCGGTGAACGTAACTTTTCAGGCATCGAATGAGCCGCTCGCCGGTGCGTTGGTACGGCTGTTGAAACCGCTGTCAATCCGGTATGAAGTGGCAGGGAAGCAGATAATGCTATTCAGGACCGACCGTAGCTCTTTCCCGAAAGAGGAAGCACCGGTCGGGACGGAACAAGCCTTGCATGTGCGAACGACAGCCGCCACGGTAAAAGGCAAGGTGACCGATGAAAAAGGCGATGCGCTTCCCGGTGTGAGCGTGGTTGTAAAAGGAACATCGCGCGGTACCACGACCAATTCGGCCGGGCTGTATGAACTGGAACTGGGCGAAGGCGACAACACGCTGATATTCTCATTTGTTGGTTATCTCTCGCAGGAAATCCCGCTTGGCGGGCGCTCCCAGGTAAATGTGGCCATGAAGACCGATACCAAGGCCCTGGACGAAGTGGTAGTGGTTGGTTATGGTGAAATGAAAAGGGCCGACCTGACCACCGCGCAAACCTCCGTTTCTGCAAAAGATATCGCCCGCACTACCAATACAACACTCGAACAGGCAATCCAGGGCCGCGCCGCGGGCGTATACATTACGCAGAACTCTGGACAGCCGGGCGGAGGAATTTCGGTGAATATCCGTGGCATTAACTCCGTAAGTGGAAGTAATGAGCCGCTTTATGTGGTAGACGGCGTTCAAATACAGGGGCAATCGGTGGCATTCGGCGCACAAAGTTCCTCCAACCCGCTGGCCGGCCTTAATCCGGCGGACATCGAATCGGTGGAAGTGTTGCAGGGCCCTTCCGCAACGGCTATTTATGGCTCCCGAGCCACCAATGGTGTACTTCTGATCACCACAAAGAGAGGCAAATCGGGTGATTCCAAGATTTCCTACGGGTACCAGTTTAGCATTCAGACGCCCCCAAAGCCCTTGAAAGTAATGGATTTGCGCCAGTACGCGCAGATGGTGGGAGAATACCACCAGCTGGCAGGCGGAGAAACCCCCGAAGAGTTCCTCGATCCGTCGCTACTGGGTAAAGGCACCGACTGGCAGAAGGAACTGTTCAAGAACGCGCCTATGCACAAGCATCAGCTCAGCCTGAGCGGCGGCAACGAGAGAACTACCTATTATCTCTCGGGAGAATATCTGAAACAGGATGGTGTCGCGCTCGGTTCGGGATTTAACCGGTATGCATTCAGGCTTAATCTGGATAATAAGCCCCGGGAGTGGGCAAGTATAGGTGCCAATCTGAGCTTCAATCAAACCAACGACAACCTGACGACCAGCCAGGAAAACATTATCTCCAACGCTTTGCAGCTAACGCCACAAGTACCTGTGCGGAATATCGATGGCAGTTGGGGCGGTGGCGATGAAAGCAATGGCGCCAATATCTTCGCACCTGTAAACCCGATCGCAATTGCGAACCTGACGACCAATAAACTGGTGCGAAGGCAACTGCTCGGTGGCCTGACTATCGGCGTAAGATTGATGAAGAGCCTCCAATTCAGGACCTCGTTCAACACTAACCTCGGATTTTCGAACTCCTCCTATTATATACCCACTTACAAAATCGGCTGGGCGCAGAATGTGACGGCTTCGTACACGAACGGATCGGGCGTGAACACATACTGGAACTGGAACCAGCTGCTGGAATACAGCACGCAAATAGGCAGGCATAGCATCAACGCCATGTTTAGCCACGAGTCGCAGGAATCGTCGTGGAAGAATCTGGGCGGATCGAGGACAGGCTTCCTGACAAACGACATTCTCGATCTGGCGGCCGGGGACGCACTCACGGCCAGTAACTCCGGTGGCTCGGGCGAATGGGCGATGGAATCCTATCTGGGCAGGGTGAATTACAGTTTTGCGGATCGCTATATTGTTATGGCGACTGTCCGCCGCGACGGTTCGGCGAATTTCGGGGCCGATAACAAGTGGGGCGTCTTCCCATCGTTATCGGCGGCCTGGCGCGTTTCGCAGGAGCCGTTCTTTCACGTTCCGGCGATCAACGAATTGAAGCTGCGCTTTGAAACGGGTATTACGGGGAACCAGGGAAGCGGGGGGATTTATTCGCCTATGGGTACCGGCACCACTCCTACAACTACCGGGTTTTTACCCACAAAATATGCGAACGCGGGCTTGAAATGGGAAGAAACGAAAACCCGCAATTTCGGAATCAACCTCGCGATGCTACAAAACCGCATTCAGATTGAATTCGACTATTATATTAAAAATACAGATAACCTGCTGATGGAGAAGCCGCTGCCGTGGTATATGGGTACCAATGGCGTAGGAGCGGTAGGCTCACCGACAGTGAATATAGGCGCATTGCAGAACAAAGGCTGGGGACTTACGGTCAACACGGTGAATATCAACCGCGGCGGGTTCAAATGGGAATCGAACCTGAATGTCTCAGGTTTTAAAACCAAAATCAAATCGTTCTATTCCGATGCGGCGTTTGTGGACCGTACTTCGTGGTGGCTAGCCGACTGGACGCAACGTTCGGAGGTTGGCAAAGCGCCGTGGTTATTCCGGGGATATATCGAGGAAGGCCTGTTCCAATCGGTTGCGGAAATCGAAAGCAGCGCATTACCGGTGGACAACAACGGAGTGAAACTGCCGGTCAACGAGAACAATATCTGGGTAGGCGACGTGAAATTCAGGGATGTGAACGGCGATGGAATCATCAACGAGAAAGACCAGGCCGTGATCGGTAATCCCTGGCCGAAGGCATTCGCCGGATTTACCAATACTTTTTCCTATAAAGGGTTTGACCTGAGTGTTTTGCTGACGAGTACTTATGGAAATGACGTCTATAATTTCCTGGGGAAACTGAATACGAACGCAAGCAATATCAACCTGAGCCGAAACCTGCTCATACATGCCATGGACTACGCCCGGCCGATCACCCGAGCGGACGGGACAGTGGGCCTTGCAAACCCCGGAACAGACGTTGCCCGCATTTCGAACGGCCCTAACGGTAATTTCGCACGCCATACCGACAAATGGGTGGAAGACGGTTCCTTTATACGGTTGAAGAACATTTCATTGACCTACAACCTGCCCGTTTCGCTGGTATCACGCCAGAAAGTGGTCAGGGGCGCGCGCGTCTCCGTGAGCGGGCAGAACATCGCCACGCTCACGCGCTATTCGGGTTTTGATCCCGAAGTGGGGGCTTACGTTTCGCGCGACGCCAGTGCCGGTAACCAGGCGATAGGGCTCGATTATGGCCGTTACCCGCTCACGCCGGTGTATACGGTCAGTTTGGGATTGGATTTTTAATCAAGCTGAAAAATGAAATACCTGAAAAACATTTACCGGGGATTTGCAATACTGCTTATCCCCGTGGCGCTAGGGGCCTGTTCGGAGGAGTTTCTGGAACGGCCGCCGAAAGATGCGATTGTGGACGCGGGTTTTTACCAGACCGACGACCAGGTGCTGGCAAGTACCGCGCTGTTATACAGTAAAGTATGGTTCGACTACAACGACAAGGCATCGTATAACCTCGGCGATTTTCGTGCGGGAACTGCATTTTCGGCCTGGAACGACCGGGGTAATGTTCTTTTTAACACCACAGGAAATACACCGGAAAACGGCTCCGCGTGGCGATCGTTTTTTATCGTGGTGGGACAGTCGAATCTCGCCATTCAAAACATTCAGAGATATGCCGGCGCCTCCGTTTCGTCGTCGGTAAAAAAACACGCCATTGCCGAGGCGCGGTTCATGCGCGCACTCGCTTACCGCTTTTTGGTAATGAACTGGGGCGCGGTGCCGGTGATAGAGAACAACCTTGCATTGCTTTCCGACACCACCGTGCAACGTAACACGCCCAAGAGTGTCTGGAAATTCATTACCAGCGAAATGCGGCAGATCGCGGAAGATTTACCGGAGAAACCATTGCGTGTGGGCAGGCTCACAAAGTGGTCGGCGGAAGGAATGCTGGCGCGGTTTTACCTTACCCGCGCCGGCGTGGAGGCGGGGGCGTCGGGGCAGCGGAACCAGGTCTTTCTGGACAGCGCGAGATATTACGCGGAAAGGGTGATCACATTGAGCGGTGCTTCGCTTCTGGGCAAATACGCCGACCTCTTTCTGTATCCTTACGACAACAACGCAGAGTCGCTTTTCTCCTTGCAGTGGGTTTATTCGCCCGGTGCCTGGGGGACGCAGAATTCCACACCGGCATATCTCGCATACGGTCCCGATATTGCCAATGGGGACGGCTGGGGAGGCGACAAAGGCGCTACCTGGTGGATGATGCAGCAATATGAGGGCATCAAAACGGTATCGGAAAACGTAATGCAGGGCCGGACGGTTGACCAGCGGTTGAAAGCGACATTCATGCTACCGGGAGCGAGTTATCCGGAAATCACCCAGACAATTCCGGGCGGGAGCCAGAAACTGGTTTATCCGTTCACAGGCACGGACAACAATTTTATCGCCATCAAGAAATATATCACGGGCAAGGCCGTGGATGTTGGCGGGCAAGCCGCCCAGCAAAACTACGGCCATGATACGTACATGATGCGGCTGGCCGAGATGTACCTGGTCTACGCGGAGGCTGTTTTGGGAAACAATGCTTCTACTGCCGACGCTAAGGCGCTGCAATACTTTAACCAGGTACATACGCGTGCTGGCTTGTCGCCGGTTACCGGTTCACTTACTTTCGATCAGATCTTTAAAGAACGCATCGTCGAGTTTGCGATGGAAGGAATGGCGTGGTATGACCTGGTGAGTTTGCATTACTATAACCCCACGAAGGCATATGCCATTCTGAATGCACAGGACCGCGGTTTTTTCTTTACGAAACCCGACCGGTTTCCTGATCCGACTTCCTGGACTTTCACAAAGACCGCCTGGGCGACCGCGGAGCGGAAAATCGACGCGAACAGTGGGAATTTTTTGCTGCCGATCCCGTCCGCGGAGCTGAGCCAGGCGCCGAACCTTCAAAAACCGGCTGTCGATTATCGATCCAAGTAATGCATTTAACGGTATTTTTATGAACAGTTCACTTAAATATGCTTTATGCGTTGTGGTGTGTGTGCTGACTGGCCTCGTTACCGTTTCGTGTGAGCGGGATGAGCCGGGAAGCGGCGGGGAGCCGGTTATCAAATACATCCGGTTAACAGACCCCGAGGTAGCGGACTCGCTGCTATCCGGTGCCGGGCAAGGCAAGCTGATCGCCATTGTAGGTGAAAACTTGCAGGATGCGAGGGAAATCTGGTTTAACGACCGGCGCGCCAGCCTGACGCCCACCTACATCACGGCCACTACGATCCTTGTAACGGTTCCGGCGCAGATCCCGAATGAAATCAGCAACAAAATGCGGATCGTTTTTGCCAGTGGCAGGACGTTGGATTACGACTTCGAGGTGCAGATCAGCGAGCCGGAGATATCCTCAATGCTGTGCGAATATGTGCCTGCGGGCGGCATTGCTACAATCCGTGGCGATTTTTTTTACCAACCGCTCTCAGTCACTTTTACGGGTGGTAAACAGGGAGCGCTGGTTTCCGTAAAAGACCAGGAAATACAACTCACGGTACCCGAAGGAGCGCAACCCGGGCCCATCACCGTGAAAACCAAATTCGGCGAAACGAAATCGGACCTTTGGTTTCGGGATAACCGTTCGATTTTTCTCAGTAGCGATCCGTACACCGGTTGGTGGAACCCCGCATTCGTGGTTTCCAAGCCGGGAGCGGGTGATCCGCCTTCCATTAACGGGAACTACATTCGGGTGAAAAAGGCGATAGGGGGATGGCAATGGACGGAGGTCGCTGGCGGACCACCCGACGCCATGGGCGCAATCAGCAAGAATATTCCCGATTCGGCCATTCTGAAACCGGCAGATTATGTGCTCAAATTCGAAGTCAATACGATTAAACCTTACAACAATAACGTCCTGAAAATTACAGTGGGGCTGGCCGACGGTTTTAACGATAGCCAATACACGTGGTTGCCTCCCTACGATACCAAAGGACAATGGCAGACGGTGGTTATACCATTTGAAGAAATTGCCGCGAGTTACGAAAGCTCCGGTTCGAAGCTGACAGTCAGTAACAAAGGCTACTACACGAGATTACTGTTTCACGGCGGCGGCGACCTTGATTGTGACATGGCGTTCGATAATTTCAGGGTAGTGCGAAAGGGAGATAAATGATTGCGTATCTTGTGGTTCTACCAATCCTGAACCCATGAAACGCAGAAAAGTTATTCAAAGCCTCTCCACATTACCATTGATAGGATCGCTCACCGGTGTGCGAACCGGGCATCCCGCACGAAAAAAAAGCGCGATGTAATTGCAGAACTCGGCATTCGGCCGTTTATCAACGCGGCGGGTACGCTTACCTATATGTCGGGATGTATCATGCACGAGGAAGTCGTCGAGACGATTGAGAATACGTCGAGGTATTTTTGCATTATCGATGAAGTGCAGGATAAGGTGGGGGAGAAGATTGCAAAACTTGTGCATTCCGAAGCTGCTATGGTAACCTGCGGCGCATTTTCAGCGATGACGCTCGGGCTCGCGGGTGTGCTTACGGGCTTGGATGTACGTAAGGTCGAGCAACTGCCCCATCTCGAAGGGACGGGAATGAAGTCGGAAGTGATTTGCCAGAAATCGCATAATGAACGCTATAACCATGCATTCCTCAATACGGGGTGCACGATTGTCGAGGTCGAAACAATCGAGGATGTAGAAAAGGCGATCAATGAAAAAACGGCTTTGCTTCATTTCCTGAATATTACAGCCAATGCCGGGAAGATCAAACACGAGGATTGGGTGGCATTAGGTAAAAAACACCGGATACCGACATCGATCGACATTGCCGCGGATGTGCCACCGGTTTCCAATCTCTGGAAGTTCAACGATATGGGCTTTGATATGGTGTTCATTTCGGGCGGGAAGGCCATGCGCGGTCCGCAAAGCGCGGGTATCCTGATGGGAAGAAAGGACATTGTCGCTGCGGCACGCCTGAATGCGCCCCCGCGTGGGTTCACGGTCGCCCGGGGACATAAAGTCAATAAAGAGGAAATTCTCGGAATGTACGTGGCGCTCGAAAAGTTTGTTTCGGGCGATCATGAGCGTGAATGGAAGGATTGGGAAGCCCGGATCGCACGTATCGAAACTGCCGTAAAGGACTTGCCCGGTATTACCACCAAAGTAACAGTTCCGGAACTGGGCAATATCACACCTACATTAACGATTAGCTGGGACGATAGTATCGTGAAACTAACCGGGCGGGAGTTGCGTGACAAGCTGAGATTCGGCAACCCGTCGATTGAAGCGGGGTTTTCTGGCTTGCCTTTGTACTATTATCAGGCGGGTTCGGATTCGGTCGACCCGGCCACCGAAGGTGCCCTGAAAGGCGCCAACCTGATCCGTGTAACGGGCTGGATGTTACAGCCGGGAGAAGACAGGATCGTGGCGCGGAGGTTGCGGGAGGAACTGATGGGAGCCGGCTAACGCTGCTTCACGTAGTTAATCATCCATTTCCCTCAGCGTGGTCACACGCTGATAAAGCTCGATAACCGTGGTGACGCCGAGTTTTTCGAAAATCCGGGTTTTGTACGTGCTTACCGAACTGTCGGTAATGTTGAGGAATGTAGCGATTTCCTTGGTCCATCTGCCCCGAAGCAGCAAGTCCAATACTTCAAGTTCGCGCTGGGAAAGTGTTGTGAGCGGGTTATTTTGCCGGGTTTCATATCCGTGGTGGCCTCTGAGCAGCGTTTCCCGCACCGATGCGCTCATATACCGGCCGCTATCGAGCACCGCAACGATGGCGGCCCGGATTTCCTCCGTAGACGAACTTTTGGATACAAAGGCATTGGCCCCGGCTTTAAGATAATGTAAAGCATATACGTCTTCATCCATGCCGGAGAACATGATGACCGGTACATGCGGTTGGAACTTCCGAATTTTCCCGACCATCTGGAAGCCTTCCCCCTCGGGAATATCGATGTCCAGGATGACGAGGTCGAGCTGCTGGCTGGAGACAATTTGCAGCGCATCGGGGAAGTTAGCGGCTTCCCAGGGGGTAACTGCCGACAAAATATCGCGTATAATGAAAAGAGTTGCCAGTCTCACGACCGCGTGATCTTCAACGAGTAGAATGTGTTTCATTCACAAAGCGGGTCAGAATGTGTTTCCCTTGAACGGCAGCCGTTCCCGACCGGCAAATTTAAGTGACTGGTCGCTGCGAATTTGTAGCGTTAAGGTAAATAGCGAATAGAATCTTTTCTATCAGTGTTTAAGAAAATCTACACACAACTCATTGTTAATCAATTATTTATATAAAAGTATAGAACTAATTTTTAGAGCGCAGGCAATTGTTTGAGTTTGAAAGGATGGCTATGTAGTAGTTTTGGTGATAAGGTTTGATAACAACATTTCGGCATCTATATTTGTTTGGAGATTTTCTCAAAGTAATTGGATAATCGTGCCCCGGCCGTTCATATAAAGCCCCATTCCGATTCTTGTGTACAGGCTAGTTGTTGTTCTGATTTTTATCTGCACATTTTTGCTTTCGAAAAATGCCTTTTCCCAGAAAGGCTACACCGTTATGCATTTTACGGACGATAACGGACTGCCCCAGAACAGCGTACGAAGCCTCGCCGCAGATGTCGACGGTTTTGTATGGATCGCTACGGAAAATGGCCTGGCGCGTTTTGACGGGCATCGTTTCGAGATTTTCGATAAGTCGGTTGTCGGAACTACGAGCAATCGTTTTTCCATGCTGCTGCCCTCGATGAACGCCACCGGGGCAGGGCGGCCTGGACAGCAAAGACTCGGAGGGGAAATGTATGCGGTGACCGATTTCAATCAGTTCGTGAAGATTGAAAATGGCAGGGCCAGCGTCGACCCGCTTTATTTTGAGCGGAAAATCAGGACCCTGCCGCATTTCGGGAATAGCAGGTCCGGGGCGTTCCTTTCTGCGGGCATACCCGGCTATCCGAAGGAAACCGTTGTGCCCATGCATTACATTATCCCTGTCGGCGATGAAAAGTTTTATCTGATCGATAGCGTTTCGGTTCAGTTGTACCATGGAAAGCGGAAACTCTCAAACACCGATTTTGCCCCGGGTGAATTACGATGGTGGAATTTCTTTATGGTGGGAAACCGGCTTCATTACCGGAACGCGAATGGCCATGTGCTCGCGGTCACACCGCAAGGACTGCAGGCGATGCATATTCATGGGGACATTCTAAGGGACAATGGTTATAAGACGGCTCTGCCGGATATGAAGGTATTCTGGAACATGGCATCGAACCAGCTCTTTTTTTACCGCCAAAAGAAACTATACCTGGTGCGGGAAGAGCGAAACAGAAAGTTTACAACAGAGCTGGTAATCGACGGCTTCGACCTCGACGAATATGCGATCCAGTCGGTGTATCGCGATCCGCTGACGGGAACCTGTTTTCTGGGAAGCCTTTCGAAAGGGTTGTATGTACTTACCCGGCATTCGTTTGAGGCACTGACCACACCGGAAACCGAAATAGCGAATGTTTATTACGCTATCGTGCCCAGGGACGACAGAAGCGTACTCACGCCCACGGGAACGGTGCTGGGTAAGGATCCGGTTACAGGGGAGGTATTGCGCGGCAAAGTATCTGCACTTCAGAAATTGAACACCAGCGACAAGCGGAGCCTTTTTTATGATAAAAACGGGCTTCTATGGGCAAAGGCAGCCAATTTTTTATACCAGATCGATGTAGAACAAGACAGGATGCTGCGTAAGGTAGACCTGTATTCGGAGATCAAGCACGTTTACCCCGACCAGGACGGCAAAATATGGATAGCAACCGGTACGGAAGGAATCTATATCTTCGATCCTGCGGAAAGGGCTCACAACCGAAATTGCTGCAAAAGGAGCTTAAAGGAACGTACCTGCATACTTTCGGCGAAAATATGCTGGTAGGCACCACGACGGGGCTTTACGTTTTCGACCGGCATACCGGCATTGGGAAACCGGTGAAAGGGACGGAAGGAATTTACATCAAAAGCCTGCATGTGGACAATGCCGGCAGGATCTGGATGACAGCCAATGGGGAGGGGCTGCTGATGTACGAGCATGGTAAACTGACCCGTTTCCCGCTCGACAGGAACAAGTACCTCGGAAGCCCGCATTGCACGGTTGACGATGGTCACGGGTTTTTCTGGGTCCCGACGGACAAAGGGCTCTTTCAGATCGCCATTCAGGATCTTCTGGATTATGCCCGCAGCCCGTTCGATATTTTTTACCTCTATCATGCAAGGGAAGAAGGTTTTCTGACCAACGAGTTTAATGGCGGATGCCAACCGTGCGCGGCGGTGCTGAAAGACAGTGCCATTGTGCTGCCCTCGCTCAATGGATTGATTTGGTTCCACCCCCGCACAGTGATCAGAAAGCCGCCGGCCGCCGAAATCGTGCTGGACAGGATACAGGTGAACAAGCAATGGCTGTCGGGGAAGCGCGATACGCTCGTTTTACCGGCGAATCCGGTGCAGGCGAGGGTCTTCTTTTCGACACCCTATTATGGCGACGCCTATAATCTGAACCTTTCGTACGCGTTGGTGAATACCGGCGTGTACGTGCAGGCTTCCGACTGGATACCCATTCAGAGCAACGATTTCAGCATCGCGCTTTCCAATCCCGGGCACGGTACGTACACACTTTTCATACGCAAGCTGAATGGCTTCGGCAGGGATAACTATATGGTAAAGGAGATATGTGTGATCGTTCCGCCACTCTGGTACCAGACCTGGTGGGCCAAAATATTGCTCGTGCTCCTGGTCGTCGGCTGTTTTTACGTTTATAACGGTTTTCGGCTACGCAATATATCCCGGGAGAAGGCGCGGCTGGAAGAGATCGTTGCGAAACGTACGGAAAGCCTTAACCTTGCTTTACGTGATGTGGAAGCATCCAGGAATGAAATGAGCAGGCAGCTGCATATGCTATCGCGGCTACTGGCCTCGATGACACACGATATCCAGTCCCCACTTAATTACATCACGCTCACCGCCGGCTCGATACCCGCGATGATCGATAAGGGCGAGCTGGAAGTTGTGTCGGAGATAGGGCAGGTCATTTCCAACTCGTCGCGCCGGATGAGCGACCTGCTGCGCGGGTTGCTGGATTATATTAAAGTACATGTTTACGACAACAGTATTCAGTTCGAGCATGTTAATCTGAGTCAGTTGGTTGAAAACAAATATGAACTCTTCAAAACCGCCAGCGGGCAAAAAGGGAATGTGTTTGTAAACCGGGTGCCCGCCGAATTGACGGTGTTATCGGATGTCCAAATGCTGTCGATCATGGTTCACAACCTGATCGATAATGCAGTGAAGTTCACGCACAAAGGAACGATCAGTGTGTCGGCCGAAGGGGACATTACGTCGGGCGTGGTCATGCGCATTTCAAATACCGGCACAGGTATCCCGCCGTACGTAATGGAGATCATCAATGCACACGAGCGGGAAGAGGCCAACGACGATGTGACGACGTTTGGCAGGAAAACGGGCCTTGGGCTGCTGATCGTGAAAGAGGTGGCGGTGCTGATTAACGTCGGTTTACGCGTCGCCAGCGTCGATGGGGAAACTTGTTTCACGCTGCATTTCAGACCTGCCTAAAACTGTTTGAGCAGCGACACTTTTTTAGAAAGTTCAATGGAGTCGACCACATCTAGTTTGTTGAAAATCCGGCGTTTATAGGTGCTGACGGTGTTTTCCTTCACGTTCATGATTGCGGCAATCTCCTTGGTCCATTTGCCTTCCGTCAGCAACTGCATTACACGCATTTCATTAGGCGACAGGCTGGTAATCGGGTTCATCACTTTGCCGAAGTTATTATCCTTGATCGTATTGAGGAGTATTTGCTGAACCTGGTAGCTCACATATTTACCTTTGCTCATTACTGCCTTTAATGCGGCCTTGAACTCCTCGTGCGATGCCTGTTTCGAGAGAAACCCGTTGGCGCCCGCCTTGATGTAGGGCAATGCGTACACCTGCTCGTCGTACCCCGAGTGGATCAAGATGATGATATCGGGTTGTCTGCTGCGGATCATGTTCATCATTTTGATGTTCTCTCCCCCCCGGAATGTCGATATCGAGAATGAGCAGGTCAAACTTTTCCTGATCGAGCAATTTCAAGCCTTCCGGAAATGTATCACATTGAGTAACAGATGCTTTTGAATCGGATTCGGAAATGAGCAGTTTAAGCCCCATCCGGATGAGCGGATGATCTTCGACGATCAATATCTTCATAAAAGAACGGTCAAGAGGTATGGAATTCGCGTAACACACAAATCTAAAAATTTCCCGAAGGTTCTGTTTGTAGAAATGTATCTACACCTGCAACGTTTTAACTCTATAAGCGCACTATGTTGTACAGAGTAAATTTGTGCATTAATTAACGTTGAGTATCATAGATATCCTTCCAACGTTTGTCGGAAGGATATTTTATTTTTTTACCGTTGCCGTTAAGCATTTGTTTTTCAATGACAATCGTTTGTCATTATACGACAAGGTTTTTATCGTCGGGGGAGGTATCTTAAATTTATCCCCATGAACGAGCAACAAACGCAATTCATTCTGGCGTTTCTGGCCTATGCGGCCCAGCGCGACCTGTCGCCGGCGAAACTCTGCCGCCTTTCGGACGTTGATCTGGAAACGTTGACGACCGGCGCACCTGTTGAAATGAGCCCCAAACAATTCAACGACCTCTGGCTGAATGCCTGCCATTTGAGCGGCGACCCCCTTTTCGGGCTGCATCTGGGCGAATCGCTGCAACTGGCGGCATTGGGGGTGGTTGGGGAGATCGTTAAGAGCAGCACAACCGTGGGCCAGGCAGTGGAGCACGCTGTGGCCCTCACTCCGCTGATTACCGATTTGTTCGGCATGACCGTCTGGCATGACGAGCATACTTTCACGCTCCGGATCTTGCCCAACGATGGTCACCGCGCCGCTTCGCCCTTTGCGTTCGGGCAAATGGTTTGTTTCTTTCTTGTTTTCGCAGTTCACGAGCTCGATGGCCTCGTTCTCGCGCGCATACGCCCGCAGCATGTGGCGATGCCTTTCACACCGGAAATGGCGCCCGAACTGGAACGTGTATTGCGCTGCATTCCAAGCCACTCGGAAAGCGACTATGCCATTACGTTCGACAACCATTTCTGGGACTTGCCTATCCTGACAGCGAATTACGCATTGCAAAAAAGCCTGCTGCAAAAAGTAGCCATGGCCGTCGACACAGTCACGACAGGCAACCTCGTCGTAGCCGATACCTCAAAACCGGCCGGCGATTCCTGGCAGCGAAAGGTGCAGCAATATCTGATGAAAAATGCCTATCTGGGAATCGTTTCCCTGGAAGAAATGGCCGCCAATTTCAATATAAGCCCCCGAAGTCTCCAGCGCAGGCTGAAAGACGAACACATAAGTTACCAGGAACTCGCCGACGACGTTCGCAAATCGCTCGCATTACATTACCTCGAAACAGGGGAATATTATATCAAAGAGGTTTCTTATATACTGGGATACAACGAGATCAGCGCATTCACAAGGGCATTCAAGAGGTGGACAGGGAAGACACCGGCGGGGTATCGGAGGAATGAGTGAATTTCCAATTTCCCTCACCATTGTTATACTGGTCGAAAAGAATGCTCTTGTTGCCGTTTTTAGGGAATTCGAAACGGTAAGTGCCGGCTTTTCTGTGCGGTACAAATTCTATTTTCACTTCATCGTCAATCAGATAGATGGCGTAATAGTAGGTCGTGATCGTAGGTCATCCGGTGGTTCCGGGAAGCGACGCTTGCGGCTGCATGCCGGGACGCAACGCGAACGCCTGCCCGAGCCGGTGCGACACACGTCCTATCGGTTCGGTTTTTAAAAGCATAGATAATGGTTTGTAGCGGGTATTTTCCGAAAAAATACAGATGTGTTCGGCGGGCTATTAAAAACCCTGGTTATTGTTTAACTTTAAATTGATATCGTCCTAATAGCGCTTGGAAAAGCGAATACGAGATAAACGGGCGTTACTTAAGAAAAGCTTAACAATCGATTAACGGAACCCTTAAATACATTGCCGGGAGAAACTTTCCAGGGTTTTCTTCCGATCCCACGCTTATGAAATTCAGGTCTATTTTTCTTTTTATTTGTATAATTCAATTGTCAGGCATCCTTAATAAAATACGGGCCCAGTCGTACGGACTTGGTTTCGAGAGTTTTGAGGCGGTGCAGGACAAGCGCACGGGCCTCGACCTGAGCCCCGAAGGCCCCATTTGCTTCGACGGCGACTTTGAACTCTCGTTTGAACTGTCGTTTCTGAGAAATAAAAAGACCTATTTCGGCTACATAGTCCGCATTATTGGCGACGACCACCAGAATATCGACCTGATTTACGACAACAGTTCCGTCGGGCAGGACCATTTCAAACTCATTATCGGAGAGCAATTCTCACCAACCGCATTCGACTTTCAGGGCGACGACCTGTTTGCAAAGTGGAACCGCATCACCTTGCGTTTCCGGCAACAACAGCAGCAGATTACCGTCGTGTACGGCAACCGCAGCTTTTCGCAGCCAATGAAATATCCGGCAGAAGGGTGCTACAAAATCCTTTTCGGTGCCAACCAATACAAGGAGTTCCGCACGACGGACGTACCGCCTATGAAAATCCGTCATGTGATGCTGCGCGAGAAAGACCGCATTGCCTACAACTGGCCGCTGAACGAGACCGACGGTGTGAATGCCTCGGAAGAAATCCGCCGCAAACCTGCGCTGGCTGCTAATCCTATCTGGATTAAAAAACTGCATTACGAATGGAAGCTTTTGCAGACCGTGACGCTGAAAGGCTATGTGAGGGTGGGTTTCGATGAAAAAAGCAATAACATTTTCGCGGTAGGACAGGACTCGCTCGTGCGGTTCAGCCTCGCTGGAAACCGGCTTGTGACGATGCCCTACCGGACAGGCAAGCAGCCGGTTTATGTCGATAATCAGGTGTTGTTTGATACGGAAAGGAACCGGTTATACAATATTTTTCTGAACGAGAAACAGGTGTCGGAGTTCGATACCGTTACCCGTGCCTGGGATAAAAGTGATATCCGGCCGCAGGCCAAAACCTATTACCTCCACGCCAACAAATTCCTCTCCCCGGCCGATTCATCTATTTATGTGATAGGCGGCTACGGGCATCTGGCTTATAAAAAAGAGGTGCAGCGCTACCATTTGCCGTCGCGGACGTGGCAGCAGGTCCAATCGGAGGACTCGGTGTTTACGCCGCGATACCTGGCCGCGCTGGGCGCTACACACTCGGGCGCGTATGTAATCGGCGGCTACGGAAGTTCTACCGGCCAGCAAATGCTGAACCCGCGCAACTGGTACGACATGCTTTATTTCGACCGGGACCAGCGGAGGTTCAGCAAAATATATGAATTGAAAGTGCCGAAAGAGGATTTTGTTTTTGGTAATTCCATGATTGTCAACGAAAAGGACAGTTCCTATTATGCGCTGATATTCCCGAAACACAAGTTCAGCTCGGAGCTGCAACTGATCAAAGGATCGCTCAACCGGCCGGAGTTCAAGCCCGTGGGATCTAAAATTCCTTACCAATTTATCGATATCGAATCATTTGCCGATCTTTTTTACGATAAGGCAAACGGGCGGTTTGTCGCCGTGACGCTGTATCGCGACGCCAATCAGCAAACCAAGGTGGCTATTTACTCGCTCTACGCGCCCCCATTGGAAACCGTAGCGCCCCAAACGGCTTCGTCGGAAAGTTCGGCCGGACGGAATGTGTGGACGATCGGTGCCCTTTTTGTGGCGGCCTTGCTGGTGTATTGGCTGTACCGGTATATGCCGGGGCAGCTGGATAGGCAGAAGGCAACGAAGGCCCCCATAATGGGGTCCGTTCCAGAACTCGCGCAAATGCGCGATACGGCGCAGTTTCAGCCGTTTGACGACCCGGCAGAGAAGGCCGTGCCGTACAAGAGTTGCATTCTTTTATTCGGGAATTTGCAGTTGTACGATGAGGACGGAAACGAGATCACGAAGCAGTTCAGTCCGTTGGTGAAAGAGCTGTTTCTGGTCATATTGCTTTATTCGATCCGCTGGGACGGTATCAGCTCGGAAAAGTTGAAAGAGCTCCTGTGGTTCGATAAGCCGTCGGAGAGTGCACGGAACAACCGGTCGGTGAATATCGCCAAGTTGAAAGCGATCCTCGATAAAATGAAGTACTGCCAGGTTTCGAAGGAAACGGGCTATTGGCGGATTAAGATCGATTATAGTAAAATAGAGGTCGATTATATGCATTACCTCAATCTGGTGGGCAACCGGAAACTGCTCTCCAAGCAAAGTATCATCGAATTGGCCGGCATTACGAAGCGGGGCAATTTCCTCTCGAATGTAGAATACGAATGGCTCGACAGCTTCAAATCGGAAATCTCGAATGAGATCGTCGATGCTTATCTGCGTTATGCTTCATCCGTCAAAATTGCGGACGATGCGGAATTTCTCGTTCAATTGGCCAATTACGTCTTCTATTTCGATCCGGTCAATGAGGAAGCAATGATCCTCAAATGCAAGGCACTCGCTCATTTGGGCAAGCATTCGCTGGCAAAAACGACTTTCGAAAATTTCGCCCGGGAGTATAACCGCATTTATGGAGAAGATTTCAGGAAGGACATGCCGGAGGTATTGCATTCGTGATCACCTCGGGTTAGCGAGCGGTACCGAGGCTTAACGGCTTTGAAGTATTTTTGTGTGAAGTTATGGTGTTGATTAATAGATCGATAGCATTTATGTACGCTTTTTACTTATGACCGAACCTCTAATAAACCTCTGTCGTGAAATCGCCGGTATGAAAGGCGACGAACTGGCTCTTGTTGAACGGTATCTTAAACCGCTCAGATTGAAGCGGAAGCAATTTCTGATCCGGGAAGGCGAACAATATAACTTCATCGGTTTTGTCAGCAAAGGGGCTATCCGTCATTTCACCTGGCGCGACGGCGTCGAGAAGACCTGTAACGTCAACCTTGAAAACCAGTTCTTCACCGATTTCAGCAGCTTCAACAATGGTATTCCTACGACGAATAATTCGGTGGCGCTGGAAGATTCTGTCGTGGTTACGCTTTCCAAAACAGATCGCGACCTTCTGCTGGCTGAATGTCCGGCGTTCGAACGCTTTGCCCGGATGATTGGTGAGTGGGCCGTGCAACAGGCCGCGGAACGTGCGGCGAGGCTTTCATGGGATCGCCCGGAGGACCGCTACCTGCATTTGCTGGAACATGAACCCGATATGGCAAGGCGCGTTCCGCTGAAATACCTTGCGAGCATACTCGGCGTGAGCGCCGAAAGCCTGAGCCGTATACGAAAACGGCTGACGAGTCCCGTGTTTTCTTGACGATCGTCAAGCATTTGACGGCGGTGTCGGAAATACCTTTGTACCATTGTGCGGGAGTTCGTACGATGCGTATCACTAACTATTCAGCCATTCAAATGAAAAATGAAATGACTCTTCCGTTGGAGAGCCAGGTGCTTTCCGACCGTGAAACCTCGCTGCTGTTGAAAACCTGGGGCCGGAACCACATTTTGGCCAATGTATTGGGGCTGGCCATTTTGCACCCATTCCTGGCGCATTACTTTACCGGTCAGCACGACAAAGCCCTCACGGTCCCGCAGCTGGTTATGCACAACGTCTCCGTCTTGACTTTTATCGTTATGCTGGTCGTACTCCAAAACCGTGCGCTCCAGTCACGTTTTTCCGTCGGCACGTTCAGAGGGTTGGGATACTTCCTGCTGTTTGTACCAGCGGCGTTCTGGCTCGGATACTACACGTTGTACATTCCGTTCGACATTATTTTTATGTACACGACCATCGGCGCAGTTAACGCGGTTCTGGTGGGCCAGCTGCTACCCAAACCCCGGCAGTGGGCCTGGAAATGCATTCTTTTCTTTTTGCTGGCGGGGATAGCCGGCGCGGCTTGTGGCATTGCGGCGTACTTCGCGGGGCTGAAAGACGCGGGAGGCATGGTGAAAGACTACGGCATGTGGTCGCTGATCAGCATCACTGCGGCCCTTACTTATACTTCGCTAACGAAGCGGACGCTACGGCAGCAGCTTTGCGAAACACGTGGTTAAATATCTTATAAAAGCAAAAAACAGAGACCGCCGATTCGGCGGTCTCTGTCTGAACCACCCTTAACCCTTATAAAAATGTAGTCCTATTTAGTTTTGGTTGTATTTTGTGGAGCAGCGCTTTTGCGGGTACCGGACAATATCGTTAGCTCACTTATTTCCCTCCTTAATTCTTCGATTTCTGCCGTCTGATTTTTCAATTCTTTGACAGATTCAATGAGGTGGGGGATCAGGCCTATGTAATTGACAGTTTTAAAGCCCTTTTCATTGGATTGAATCAGTTCGGGGAAGTACTTTTCTATTTCCTGGGCTATTACACCTGTCTGTAATCCATTTCCTCTATCTGCATCAATCCAATGATAGTGATAACCCTGTATTTGACTGATGGCACTAAGGCTGCCTTTGAGAGGAGTGATGTTTTGCTTTAATCGCCTGTCGGAGGCCCAGGCCTGAAGCGCGCCATAAGGTGTCCAAGCCGTTCCTGTGTCATCAACCCAAAACCTCCATGCGCCATTTAAGTAAAAGCCAACCTGCTTGTCAGTTTTCATTCCCATAAAGCCCTCCGGTTTATTTTGCGAGTTGTTCAAATAGAGCCCGGCGGTACTGCCGTCATTTCTTATTCTCATTCGGGAGGCAACATCGAGTATAAATTCCGGCGACACGACCTTGCTGCCGATGCCAATGTTCCCGTTTTTGAGTACTGTCATAGCGTTGCTGCGGTTGTTAATATCGATGCCGTTACCTATTTGAAAAAGTCGGTCAGTAGGACTACCGGTTGGTTGGTCAAATGAATTGTTATAGAGCCCGACGGCCATGCTGTGCGGGGCCTTGGCAATCGTATGAAAGCCTAATGATGTGCTATAATCACCCATTGCGGCCGCCCAGTTGCCTATGGCAAATGAATGATGATTATATGCATAGCAGGTGTTTCCGATGGCGAATGAATATAGTTGTTCTGCACTTGACAGATTTCCTAGTGCCACGGCGCTGTGATTTGAAGCGATCGGGCCATTGCCAATAGCCACTGAGGCATAGCCGCTCGCCTCTGCATCCAGTCCAGCGGCAATTGAAGCCCATCCGATATTTTTATCCTCCCAGCCACCATTGGTTAACCCTACACGAAACGCGGCTTTTTTGGGATGCCAGATAAGTCGTGCACCGTTACCAACCGTGGAAAGATCTGCGCTTTGTTGCATTTCATCTTTTTGCAGGATGGGGAAGTTCGTCCGCAATTTACCGGATTCATTTGCATAAAGTGAATATGGAACACTCAGAAGTTGGGTCATCCCAATGAAATGGAATTTGCCGTTGTTTTCATTATCAATTTCTGCTTTGAGAAAGAAAATATCATACGGCCATTCCACTTGAGAGAGATCGCCACCGCCGGCTCCGACGGTTATAGTGAACATCCCATTTGAATCGGTTTTAGCAGATTGAGTTTCTTCAAAAACGACAGGGCCGAGTACCTGACTTTTTATGATACTGATTCTGACCGTAATGGAGGCATTCTGAACGGGCTGAGCCATATCGTCGACGGCTACTCCTTGAAAGGTGAATTTATAAGGTGCCTGGGCGAGCACTGTTTGAAAGGTTAAAGCCAGGCATACGAGGAAAAGCAGGAGAATTCTTGATTTCATAGGTAAACTTGGTTAGCGATTAACGTAAAAACTGTCCGGAAAATCGCCGAACGTATGGAGCTAATGCAAAAGCGTTTAGTGGCAGGTAATGATGGCATTTTAAAAGGTCAAACAAAACAGAGGCCGCCAAACCAGCGGCCCCTGTATAAACCCAAGTTAACCCTCAGTGAAAAATAAGTTTCGTCGTTTTGCTGCCGACCGGCGTGTCAATTTGCAGCAGGAATGAACCGGTGTGTGGCAATGTGATGGTATGATCTGTTCCCGGAGCCGCAAACTGGCCGAGCTTCCGACCGAGTTGGTCGAACAGCAGGAGCGTTTTCGTCCGTTCCGGCATTTGTACCCGGACCTTGTTTTCCCGTGACGGATTTGGATACACGTAGAACCTGTCGAGGCTTTCTTTTTCGGGAATAACCCGGACAATTCTGCTGTACGTGTACGAATCGTCCGCATCGACCTGCCTTAGCCGGTAGTAACTGGTGGTTTTAAAGTCCTGGTCTACGTACTGGTAGGTTTTCTCCGTCCTGGAATTAACCGCCCCATCGACCCAGCCCAGCAATTCCCAGTTTTTACCATCCAGCGACTTCTGTACCTCGAAACCCACGTTGTTCGTTTCTTCGGCCGTTTTCCAGCGCAATTCGGCATAGCCTGCAGCGTTCACTTTTCCCTCGAAACTGATAAGCTTCACCGGCAAAACGGATAAATCTGAAAATGTGTTGAGACTGCCCAATACCCAATTGACGCTCACGCCACCGGCCGATCCCGAGCCACTGGCGGCGTAAAGTGCCCCGGGTGAAATTTGCTGTGCCTGCGTATGATATGCGCATAATGTAAGAACGATGAAAACGGATAGTTTCTTCATTTGCCTGTCTGGTTTGAAAATCTTTCCTGACCCGCCAGCAACTCTTTTACGCTGGCTTCCAGTGTACTAAGTTTTTTATTCATCTCCCGAACCGAGGCCAGTTCCTTTTTCAGATCCGCGATTTCCTCGGTCTTTTTGTCGAGTTCCTTGATGGCCTCTATCAGGTGGGGGATGAGGCCGATGTAGTTGACGGCTTTGTAGCCGTCTTTGGCTGTTACCACCAGTTCTGGAAAGTATTTTTCAGTTTCTTGAGCTATGAGGCCGGTTTGCTTCCTTTGATCTTGCTTAGCGTCAATCCAATAATAATAATAGCCAGTCAAACCCTTCAATTTAGAAATACTTTCAGTAACGGCAACGGTATTTTTCTTCAGACGTTGGTCGGAGACTTGGAGCACTCCGCCAGGAGTAATTACCTGCCCCTGGTCATTTGCCCACATTCGCCAGGCCCCATTCAAATAAAATCCAACTTGGTTGTCTGTTTTCATTCCGACGAATCCTTGAAAACCGAATTGCCGAGGTGCCTGTGCTATGGCACCCTGCCCCAAAGTAGTCAAAACGCCTATTATTATAGAAACGAATGTTATGCGCCCTGCTTCGAATGAACCGCGAGTGTTTATCCTTTTGAACAATGACGAAAAGTTTTCCGACCAAATCTGCCGGGAGAAGAGGATCAACAAATTTTTCATGTGTGTAAATGTTTGAGTACGACTTGATAATTCCTGCCGGAATATCGGCTGGTTTGAGATAAAATGTCGACTGCAATGATTTACCGGCGTTCGGACAGATAGCCTTCGGTAAAATGACGCTCGTGAGGATCAGCGTGCGGACGTATGGCTTCGTCTATGACCAACGCGATGGATAATCGCTCGTAGCCGGTTGGTAAAAAGATTCGGGTGTGGCGGTTGGGAAGGCAAAAATTTGGGTGGTGGACGCATCCAGCATGCCCGGTATAACCCACTTCCTATATGACCAAGCGCGTAAAATCCCCCTCGTGGGCTGTCGTTCTTTTAACAATATGTCTGATTCTGAGATTTTGCGATTCCTGCCTGTTTGCTCCGACAGTTTCTACCCGAAAATTCCCGCATCGCCTGCGCTGGGCGCCCGGATGTACGAGGAGGGCAACCTTAAAAAAACGGGAAATAAGGGTGCAGAAGCGTGTCCCGGTCGCCGATTCATTGGCCAGCCGGCCCTATTTCTTCCGATAAGAAGCGATCTTAGCGTACAATTCGGCCGGACTGAAAGGCTTGCTGATGTAGTCGTTCATTCCCACCGTGAATGCGATATCCTTAATATCCATCATGGCGGACGCGGTGAGTGCGATAATCGGCAGAAGCCTGTACTTGTTGCCGGCCAGGCGGCGGATGTGCCGTGTAGCTTCATAGCCGTCCATTTCTGGCATTTGCAGATCCATGAGCACCAGGTCGTAATCGTTGGCCTGAACTTTGTCCAGGGCGACGAGGCCGTTTTCCGCGACGTCGTATTGCACGTTCCACTGCTTCATAAAGTTCTTCATCAGTAGGACATTGATGTTGTTGTCCTCTACGATAAGCACCCTCATTCCTTCCAGGTTAAAATAATTGGCAGGTATGCCATTGGCTTGTTCGGTCCGGTGCTTTTCGCTGATCGGGAAGGAAAGACTGAAATAGAATGTCGACCCCCGGCCCGGCTCGCTGTCGACTTGGATCCGGCTGTTTTGCAGTTCGAGGAGCCTTTTGGTGATCGTCAGGCCGAGGCCCGATCCGCCGTATTTGCGCGTCGTGTCGGAAGTAGCCTGGGTGAAGCTGTCGAAAATGTTTTCAAGTTTGTCGGGTGGAATGCCGATGCCGGTGTCTTCAACCCGGAAGTCGATGGTAACGTGGTTGCCTTGCCGTTCCGAAACAGCGGCCGAAACGGTCACTTTGCCGTTTTCGGTGAATTTAACGGCATTGCTGACCAGGTTGGTCAGGATTTGACCCAGTCGCGTCGGATCGCCGACTACCGTGATATTGACGTCGTTACCGACTTTCAGTTTCAATAAAATACCTTTTTCATTCGCCTTTTGTAAAATACCCGATCGGATGTTTTCGAGTAACGAAAGGACATTGAAATCAACTTCCTCGAACTCGATTTTTCCGGCCTCTATCTTGCTGAAATCCAATATGTCATTAATCAGTACCAGTAAGTTTTCGGCCGAGAATTTGAGGATATTGAGATACTCCATCTGCTCCGGCTTGGGGTTCTGTTGCAGCAGTAAATGGGTAAAGCCGATCACTGCGTTCATAGGTGTCCGTATCTCGTGGCTCATCGTCGAGAGGAACTGCGATTTGGCAACGGCGGCCATTTCCGCTTGCTCTTTGGCTTTAATAAGCTCCTGCTCGGTTTTCTTTTGCTCATCGATGTCCATAATAGCCCCGTAAAGTTTGGTTACCTTGCCGTTGCTGTCGACGAACGGCTTGCCGATCGCGTGGATGAATTTTACCCGGCCGTCGGGCAACACGATGCGGAGGTCGAAACTGGCCGGTTTCAGGTCGTTGACCGCATTGCGGATGTGCGATTTGTAGGTTGCCAGATCGTCGGGATGGATCATGTTCGAAAGCAGCTCCGTTTCCGGCCCGGTGCTGCCCGGTTCGAGGCCGAATATGCGGAACGCTTCGTCGGACCAGTAATTCTGGCCGGTAATAAGGTCGGCCTCCCAGCTGCCGCTGTGCGTAAGTTGCTGGGATTCGGCCAGCATAGCCTCGTTTCGCCGGATGAGTTCTTCGGCCCGTTTCCGGTGGGTAATGTCGTGCCAGACCACCAGCAGTACTTTCTTGTTGCTGATCAGCACCGGATTGAGCGTCACTTCGACGGGAAATTCCTCTCCGTCCATTCTCCGGTGGATCCATTCGAAACGGTTATAGCCGTTTTCGTACGCGAGCCGGTCCATTTCCACCGATTTCTCGGACGACCGCCGGCCATCCGGCTGAAATTCGGGAGAGAAATAGGCCGGATGGATCGATAGCAATTCACTTTTGTTCTTGCAGCGCAGCATTTTCACCGCAGCCTCGTTGCAGTCCATGATGCCCGTTTCATCCAGGAGCAAATGCGCGTCAGTCGAATACTGGAAGATCACGCTAAGCTTTTCCTCGACAAGTTTCCGCTGAGTGAGATCCTGCAAGACACCATCCAGTTTGCCGGGTTGCCCCTGCTGCATCACATCGTCGTGGATATCGGAAACCGATCCCACCATCCGTTCCGGCTTCCCGTTTTCAAACCGGACAGTTCCGCGGCATTCAAAGTAGCGGTAGCCATTGTGTTTTGTTTGGAGCCTTACATGGACAAGATAGGGCACATTGTTTTCAAATTGCTCGCGGATCGCGTCGGCTACGATGGCCTTGTCGTCGGGGTGGACCAGCGTTTCCGTAAACGATTCGTAACCGGTCGGGATTTCGCCGGGATCGTAGCCCAGGAGTTCAAAAAAACGGTCGGACCAAACCTGTTTGTCCGTAGCGAAAACCCAGTCCCATAGTCCGGCGTTAATACCAGCGATGATCATGTCGAGGGATTTGGCGGAGAACTTGGACTGCATAGCGGACATGTATAGAATTAATTCGTATAAAATTAAACAATTTCCCGATCTCAACACCTGTAAAAGAACGCTGCCTGTTTGGGGCAGAATGCCTGGCCGAAAGCTTTTAGCGGTTTAGCCGATGTTTATGCCGGTTACTTATGTATCTGTATTCCTTTATTTAAAATAAAATAACCTTTTGATTTTTTGTTGTAGCCCGTTGCTAAGCTATTTCCGGTTAATTAATTGGGAAGCGTAATCTTTAAGGTCGGTTTTTAATATAAAAAGGTAAACCTAAATCTTTCTGCAACAAACTGGCGATGGCGACTTCGAAAACGATAACCGTGCTTTATGTGGACGATGAAATTCATAATCTGAACTCGTTCATAGCGACTTTCCGTAAAGAATTTAATGTACTCACCGCACGCTCCGCTATCGAGGCGCTTGAGATTATGAAAAAGAACCCGGTACATATCGTTATTACCGATCAGCGCATGCCCGGAATGACAGGTGTCGATTTACTAATCGAGGTCCTCGGTAGATACCCCAATGCTATGCGGGTGTTGTTGACAGGTTTTACGGACCTTACGGCCGTTGCCGAAGCGTTGAGTAAGGGCCAGGTTCACTACCGCATGGAAAAGCCCTGGGATGAGGAACAAATCAGAACGGTTATCAATGCCGCTCATGAAATTTCATTGCTCCGTCAAAAGGGGGGCAGGAGCGTAGCATAGATGTAGCCAGTACACCGGAATTCATTTTAAGACAAAACCTTCTGTCTTAGGATTTGGTCCCCCGAAAAATTCAATCGGCGTTGCTATTGTGGCCCTACAGCTGTAAATTGGTAGGGATTGAAATGCGAAAATCTCTATATGAATTTAGAAACGGATGCGTTGCGTAAACGCATTGAGTTGCTGGAAGCGACGTTGGATAGGGCCCGGCTGGGGCAAACCGGCGCTGGCGACACGCTCGCCGATTTACAGGAAATGGAGGGACGTTTCCAGGCAATCGCCGATACCGCGCCGGTGATGATCTGGCTTTCCGGCCCAGATAAGCTCTGCTATTTTTTCAACAAGGGATGGCTCGATTTTACAGGCCGGAGCATGGAGCAGGAAATGGGCAACGGCTGGGCGGAAGGGGTGCATCCGGACGATCTGGAAAGGTGCCTGGCCATCTATACATCCCATTTCGAGGAGCGGAAAGAGTTCAGCATGGACTATCGCCTGCGCAGGCACGATGGCGAGTACCGCTGGATTTCCGACAGGGGCGTGCCGCGTTACACGTCCACGGGCGTGTTCACAGGTTACGTGGGAGGGTGCATGGATATTCACGACCAGATCACTTTTTCAGAACAACTGGAAAAAAAGGTGGAAGAGCGGACGCAGCAACTCAGGCGCTCGGAGCAGTTTCTGCAGTCGATATTGAATACGGCCGGGAACAGCATCGCATCGTATGAGGCAATCCGTAATCCCGACGGGAAAATCATGGACTTTCGCATTGCATATTCCAATGAGGATACGTTTACATACGGGACGACGCATATCACCGGCCGTACCTGCCGCGAGGTGTTTCCCGGCATTTTTAGAAACGGGGTGTTTGAAAAACTGGTGAAATGCATTGAAACCGGACGGCCCGATAACTACCAGTTCGATGTGAGAAAGGACGGAGAAGTGCATTGGTTCGAGGCTTCGATCGAAAAACTTGAAGATAGCGTAACGGTAACGGCCCGGAATATTTCGGAAGAACTCAAATCCGACCTCAGACTCAAAGACCTGAACCGGCAGCTCGCAATACAAAACTCGATTTTCAAACATTCCGAGGAGAATGCCAGCATTGGTAGCTACGCATGGAATGTAGCAACCAACGAGCTGGAATGTTCAGATAACCTCTACCGGCTGATCGGTTACCTGCCGCAGGAATTTACGCCCTCATTCGAGCAATTTCTTTCGTTTCTCCACCCCGACGACCGCCACCAGGCTATCCGGGATGGCATCAGGGCATACGAAACGAAGGTCGTCGTGCAAAATACTTACCGGGTCATTACCAAAAATGGCGACATCAGGCATTTCCGGTTGAGCGGCAATTTTATCAAAGAAGGAGATAACCACCTGATGATCGGTGCTTTGCAGGACGTGACGAAGGATGTCGAGCTAAGCGACGCCCTGCATAAAAAGAATCTCGAACTCCGCCGGAACAACGAAGAGCTTGCTTCGTTCAGTTATGTGGCCTCGCACGATTTGCAGGAACCTCTGCGGAAGATCCGGGCGTTCAGCAGCCGGATCATGGAAAAGGAATCGGAACATTTCTCGGAAAATACCAGGGACTATTTTGGGCGCATTATCGCGGCGTCCGCACGCATGCAGAAGCTGATAGAAGCGTTGCTGAGCTATTCGGGTACAAGCGGAGTCAATTTCAAATTTGCGGAGACCGATTTGAACAGTATCGTCGACGAGGTGAAAAGCGATCTGGAAGAACTGATCCTCGAAAAAGGGGCGGTAGTGGAAGTGCAGAAGCTGCCGGTACTGCCGGTAATACCGGTGCAGTTTCACCAGTTAATGCAGAATCTGATCGGCAACGGCATTAAATACAGCAGCCCCGACCGAAAGCCGCTGGTGCAGATAACCAGCACGGTTACCGAAAACGAGCAGGGGCCGTTCTGCCGCATCAGCGTGATCGACAACGGTATCGGCTTCGATCAGCGATACGAAAACCGTATCTTCGACCTCTTCCAAAGGCTGCACGGAAAGAATGAATACGAAGGGACCGGAATAGGGCTGGCAATCTGTAAGAAAATTGTGCAGAACCATCATGGGTACATCACCGCCGAAGGAGCACCCGGGATGGGATCGGCCTTTCATGTCTTTATCCCGACCCGTATCGCACAATAATGAATGCGTAAATTTGGATATGTCGGTGTAAGGATTGGAATAAACCGATAATATATCGCCAAATCAAGGCTGTTTAAAAGTTTCTGCTCTCAAAGTCTTGCGTTTTAATTTTCAATAAGTTTACTTTGTCTATCATATTTATAGACTATATAAAAATGACCTGCCCGATTAACCACCAGTCAGGCGGAACATTCGTCCAAAATTCTATCGTACCTATGAAAACGAAAGATGTACTTCTTATGTGGTCCTTCAGCGCCGGTAGGCCGGCCCTGGAAAGCATGGTGGTTTCCGATTGTCCCCGTCCCGCAGCGTGTTGCTGTTGTTGACCTTCTGACAAACTCCCGAATTATTTATCAGATCCCGCTTATCGGCATATGAGGCGGATCAGGCACTTCTTCGCATTGTTTTAGCGCTCAGGCCCGCGTCGGATTGTGCCGCGTATATGCGCGTAGGTTAGTGTTTGCATGCCTCGAGTATCCATTTTATTCACCACAAATAATGATCAAACATCTAATCCGCCTGTTCTTGCTGACGGGCTTGGTATCCACAGGTTTTTACCGTGCATCGGCGCAGGACGCCATTACCGGCGTGGTAAAAGACGAGTCGGGGCAGGGGTTGCCCGGTGCTACGGTGGTTGAGAAAGGCTCTGCCAAATACGCTTTGACGGACATTGACGGGAAGTTCAGTATCCCCCCAGCGAAGGAGTTTCCATTTACATTGCAAATCAGCATTACCGGTTTCCAGCAGCAGGAAATCGAGATTTACGAGCAGCCTGCCGAGCCGGTCGAAGTGGTACTGAAAACCGCCAACCTGCTCGACGAGGTCGTGGTGGTAGGTTACGGTGAACAGAAACGTAAGGACATTACGGGCTCTGTGGCTTCGGTTCCCATTGAAATCAAAAGCCAGCCGGTTGCCTCGGTGGAGCGCCTCTTGCAAGGTTCCGTCGCGGGTGCGGTGGTAACGCAGACGTCCGGGCAGCCGGGCGGGGGAGTGAGCGTGCAGATACGCGGGAACAACTCTATTACCGCGGGCAGCGATCCTTTGTATGTTATCGACGGTTTTCCCGTCAATAACGATTACGGCCTTACCGATGCCGGTGTGACCGACGGTTCGAAAATTAACCCGCTTTCTTCCATTAATACGGCCGATATCGAGAATATCGATGTGTTGAAAGACGCTTCCGCCACAGCCATTTATGGTTCGCGCGGTGCGAACGGTGTGGTCATTATCACCACCAAAAGCGGTTCAAAAAACAAATCCTCCATTAACTACGACGCCTACTACGGCCAGCAGAAAGTACTCCGCACAATCCCCTTGCTGAATGCGGCACAATGGTGGCAACTTCGAAAAGACGCGGCGGCCAACTCCGGCAAAACCGTTTCCATTCCAACCATTGCCGGTTACTCGCTCGACACCACCGGCGCGGGCACCGACTGGCAGGACGCCGCATTCCGCAGCGCTTCCATCCAGAGCCATAACCTTTCGATTCTATCCGGATCGGATAAGACGAAACTGGCGATTTCGGGCAACTATTTCAAACAGAACGGTATCCTGCAAAATACCGACTTCCGCCGCTTCTCGGCACGCATTAACCTGGACCACCAGTACAACGACCGCTTCCGCATTTTTACCAGCCTGAATGCGAGCAATACCAAAGCTAACGTCGCCCCGACGGCGATTGTGGGTAATCTCCTGCTGACACCCCCCCGCGCTGCCTATTTATCAGGATAATGGGACTTTCGTGGTCAACAGTCCGTTCGAATCCGCATTGCAGAACCCGATCAACTCGCTTTACAACCAGTTGAACGAGACGATCACGAACCGTTTCCTGGGGAATGTGTCGGGAGAATACACCATTGCCGACGGTTTGAAGGCGAAAATCCTCATCGGGGCCGACGTGGTGGGTAACAAGCAGAACCGCTATTTGCCAAGCACCACTTCCGAAGGAGCTGCTTTGAGCGGCGACGCTATCGTGGGTTCGATTTTTACCAGCAACTGGCTGAACGAGAATACGATCAGCTACGATAAGGAGTTGAATGAAAAAAACAAAATCAATGCGGTAGCCGGTTTTACGGCGCAGGTATCCCAAAGCAAAGGGGCGATCGCGGAAGCGGCCGGCTTTGCGACCGACGCGTTCGAATACAACAACCTTGCCACCGGTATCACCAATATCGCTCCCCGTTCGCTGGCCAACAAGTGGGCGCTCGCTTCGTGGCTGGGCCGTGTGAACTACAACTTCGACGAGCGTTACCTGTTCACATTCACACTGCGGGCGGATGGTTCTTCGAAATTCGGTAGCGGCAACAAATGGGGCTATTTCCCGTCGGCGGCGATCGGCTGGAATGTCAACGAAGAGAAATTTTTCCAGCGTTTCAAAAAAATCAGCCTGCTGAAACTGCGTTTGAGCGCCGGACAGACGGGTAACCAGAACATTCCCGCCTACCAGTCGCTTTCGCAGCTGAGTTACTTCCGCTACAACTTCTCGAATACCACCGTTTCCGGTTTCGCCCCGAACACCGTGCCTAACCCGAACCTCGGCTGGGAGAAGACGTTTCAGGTGGATGCCGGTGTGGATATCGGTTTGTTCAAAAACCGCATTAACATTATCGCCGATTACTATTACAAGAAAACCACCGATTTGCTCCTGACCCGCACGGTACCAGGCACTTCCGGCTTGTCGGATTTCTACAATGGGCAAGCTTCCGTAGTTTATCAGAACATCGGTGCGGTTTCCAACCAGGGTGTCGAGTTGTATATCAATTCAAGGAATACGGAAGGTGCTTTCAAATGGAATACGATCTTCATTGTTTCCAAAAACACCAACAAAATCCTGAGCCTCGGCGATGGTGTGGACCAGATCATCCCGGTGATATCGGCACCTTCGATCGCGAAAGTGGGCTATCCGCTGGGGTCGTTCATCGTGTACAAAACCGATGGGATTATCCAGGAAGGCGACGCGCCATTGACCCCGCAACAGAACAAAAACCCGGGCGGCCAGAAATACAAGGATATCAACGGCGACGGCGTGATTACGCAAGCGGGCGACCGCGTGGTGGTGAAAAACCAGCCGGCGCTGACGGGCGGGATTACCAACACCTTCAATTACAAAGGCTTTGACCTGACCGTCTTCTTCCAGGCCTCGATCGGCGGCAAGTTGTATAATGCCAACCGTGCGAACCTGGAACTGGGAACGGGTTACGTAAATGCCTCGACCGTGGTGCTCGACCGCTGGACGCCCACCCACACCGATACCGACGTAAAAGCGGCCTATCAGGACCCTGCGATCACCATTTCGGACCGGTTTATCGAAGATGCGACCTATTACCGTCTGAAAAACCTCTCACTAGGCTACACATTTCCGAAAGAACTCGTTTCGAAACTGCGTATCGAGAACCTGCGCGTGTATGTATCCGCGCAAAACCCGAAAACCTGGACGAAATACACCGGTTTTGATCCCGAGGTGAGCCTGAACGGCCAGTCGCTGATCAACAAGGGCGTAGACCAGGGCGTGTATCCGAACAACAAATCCTACCAGGTGGGCCTGTCCCTTACTTTCTGATAACCACCATTCCAAAATCGATTGAAATGAAAGCACTTAAATATATTCTGTTGGGATTCACGGCATTCGCGTCGCTCTCGTGCGAGGAATTCCTGAAAGAGGAGCCGGAGGCATTTTTGTCGGAAGACCAGTATTACAAAACGCAGGCCGACGCGGTGAATGCCGTCAATGCGGTGTATTTCTTCCTGAACTCGGGCGGTTCGTCGATCCAGACGCCTTACAATACGCTCTTCAATACCGGTATGAATATGGCCGGAGACGACGAGGACCCGGGGCCCGGTGCGACCAACCCGGACGTTCGCTCCTTGTCGGTACTGGCGCATTCGTCGACCAACCTGCGGATTTACGAAATCTGGCAGCAGCATTACGCGGCCATTAAAAAGGCCAATGTAGTACTGGAAAAAGTGCCGGCTATTCAGTTCGACGAGGCATTGAAGACGCGTCTGCTTGGCGAGACCAAGTTTCTCCGTGCATTGTATTATTTCAATCTCGTGCGTTTGTACGGCGACGTTCCGCTGATCCTCGAATACCAGAAATTCGTGAACGCCGCGGATTATGCGATCGCAAAATCGCCATCGGCGGACGTTTATGCGCAAATAGAGAAGGACCTTACCGAAGCGGCAGCCGTACTTCCGGCCAGTTATGCGGCGCCGAATGTAGGGCGTGCGACAGCAGGCGCCGCCAAGGCGTTGCTCGCGAAAGTGTACCTCACCCAGGCGTCGCTGCCGTTGAAAGTGAGCGCTAAATACCAGGCGGCAGTGAATAAGGCGGAGGAAGCATTGTCTCCCGCCGACGGGGGCACGGGTAACTACGGTTATGACCTCGTTAATAACTACGCCGAGGTTTTCCTGCCTGCATTCAAAAACAACAAGGAGCACATTTTCTCGGCGCAGTTCAAATCCAACTCGCTGGCGCAGGGCAACAACGAATGGCCCCGGTCGATCCTGTCGGGTGTGCCGGGTTTGAACGGGAACTATGCGCATATGGTGCGGTATTACACGCAGGGCAACGACAAGTTTTTCAGCATTTACAAGTTGTACAAACCGGACGATAAACGCCGCGATGTGACGTTTGTGCGCAGCTTTACCAGCCCGTCGAATGGCCGCAAATATGCATTGCCGATCGCAAACCCGGCGGTGCCGAACGATTCGACGCCATTCTGGAACAAATGGGCCGACCCGGCATCGACGGCGGTTACGAACCAATCCGCTGCCAATGTACCCATTATCCGGTACGCTGAGCTGCTGCTGATCCACGCCGAGGCCGAAAACGAAGCCAACGGGCCAACGCAAAAGGCTTATAAATCGCTGAACAAAGTACGCAAACGCGCCGGTTTACCCGACCTTACCCCCGGCCTGACCAAAGACCAGTTTCGCGATTCGGTGTACCTCGACCGCCGCCTGGAACTCACCTACGAATACCAGCGCTGGTTCGACCTGATCCGTCAGCGCGACGCGGCGTACAACAGCACCTTTGTGGCCAACCAGCAGAAAGTAGGCAAAACCAATGCGGCGCCGAAGCACGTCTTTTTCCCGATTCCGCAATCGGAGATCGACAACAATTCGCTGTTGAAGCAAAACCCGCTTTGGGAGTAATACCGGATTTGTAATCTGTTGGAACCGAATATTGAATGAATAGAAAAACTTCCTTTTGGACAGGCATGATATGGGCGCTGGCGGTGGCCGCGCCGGTGCCCGTACCGGCACAACAAACGCCCGGAAAACCCAATATCGTCCTGATATTAGCCGACGATATGGGTTTTTCGGACCTGGGAAGTTTTGGCTCGGAAATCAGCACACCGAACCTCGACCGCCTGGCGAAAGAAGGCCTGCGCATTACCCAGTTTTATAATAGCGGCCGCTGCTGCCCTTCGCGCGCGGCTTTGCTCACGGGCCTGTACCCGCACCAGGCGGGCGTGGGCGACATGGTGCAGGACAAGGGTACACCTGCGTACCAGGGCTATTTGAGTAAAAACAGCGCCACGATTGTGCAATTACTCAAAACGGCGGGCTATAACACCATTGTTTCGGGCAAATGGCATGTCGGGCTGGTACCGTCGGCCTGGGCGGTGAACCGCGGGTTCGATCAGTCTTTTACTTTGCAAAACAATGGAGCCAGCTATTTCAACTCCGAGCCGCTTTACAATGACGGACGCACCGTCACATTCCAGCTCAACGGCCGCCAGATTCAGCGGTACGACACTTCGCGCTATCTCACACAAGCCATTACCGATTTCGCGATCCAGTCTGTCGACCGCATTAAGGATCAGTCCAATCCCTTCTTTTTGTACCTTGCCTATAATGCACCGCACTGGCCGATCCAGGCTTTGCCGGAAGACATTGCCCGCTACAAAGGGAAGTATTTACAGGGTTGGGACGCATTGCGGGAGGCCCGCTACCGGAAACTGATCTCACTCGGCATTATCCGAAAGGAGTGGAAACTTTCGCCCCGCTACGAAAAAGCGCCGGAATGGAATGCGCTGAGCGAAGCGGAAAAAGACCGGTGGGGCACCCGTATGGCCATTTATGCGGCCATGGTCGACCGGATGGACCAATGCATCGGACAGGTGCTCGATAAACTGAAAGCCATCGGCCGCGACCGCAACACGCTCGTGATTTTCCTCTCCGACAATGGCGGCAGCGGGGATACCGTTCGCGAATGGAGTTATGTTACCCCAAAAACAGGTGAACCGGGTTCGGTGAACTCCATAGACAGCTACGACCCACCCTGGGGCAATGCGAGCAACACGCCATTCCAACTTTTTAAAAAGAACACCCACGAAGGCGGCATCGCCTCCCCGTTCATTGCCTGGTTTCCGGGAAGGATCAGGGCCAATGCGCTGAGTATCCAGGTAAGCCACATTACCGACATAATGCCGACCATTCTCGAAACGGCAGGCGTGCATTATCCCGGTACATTCGGCAACGAAACGCTTACGCCGCTGGCAGGTACCTCGTTAACCCCATTATTCCAAAATCCGCAAGCCACGAAGCCCAGAACCATTTTCTGGGAGCACGAAGGCAGCCGCGCCGTGCGCAAGGGCGACTGGAAGCTCGTCGCGGAGATTGATCGGCCGTGGGAATTGTACGACCTGAAAGCCGACCGTAGCGAAACCAACAATCTGGCCGGCCGGTATCCGCAAAAGGTGAAAGAACTGGAAAGCGAATACCTCCAGTGGGCTGAGAAAGTAGGTGTAGTGGATTGGAATACGATCAAATAGGAATTGATATTGATTTAAAATGTATTCAAAAACAGATGGTTATGGGAAAGATTTGTAGTTCGTGGAATAAACTGTCGCTTGGGGCGCTGGCCGTACTGGCCGCGAGCGGCGTGAACGCGCAATATGCGCCTGCGCCCGCCTATCAGGGTAAAATCGGCAAGACGGTCGCCGAAACGCAGCAATCGTGGCCGGAGAAAAAGAAGGCGGCGAAAGGCTCTCCGAATGTCGTCTGGATTCTGCTGGACGACATCGGTTATGGTGCGATCAGCACTTTCGGCGGATTGATCAACACCCCCACGCTGGATAGCCTGGCGAACAATGGCTTGCGATATACCAATTTTCATACGACGGCCATTTGCGCGCCCACACGTGCATCGCTGCTTACGGGGCGCAATGCGCATTCGGCACATATGGGACTTTTTCCCGAAACCGCCATCGGCACACCCGGCTACGACGCGCTCATTCCTTTTGAGAAAGGTACCATTGCCGAGATCCTGAAAGACAATGGTTACAACACATTTGCATTGGGTAAATGGCATATTACCCCGTTGGCGGACCTGACACCCGCCGGCCCGTTCAACCGCTGGCCGACGGGCCGGGGTTTCGAGCAATTCTACGGATTCCCGTCGCGCGGCAGCATCGACCAATGGCATCCCGAGCTTTGGGAAGGCACGCACCGCGAGCCCGACCGGCAGGATGGCAAGCATTTCAACGAACTGATCGCCGACAAGGCCATCAGCTATCTGGCAAGCCAGAAATCGGGAAATCCGGACAAGCCTTTTTTCTGTACGTCGCAACCGGCGCGGGCCATGCGCCGCATCAGGTAGCGAAAAAATGGTCGGATAAATACAAAGGTAAATTCGACGCGGGCTGGGATGCTTACCGGGAGCAGGTGTTGGCGAACCAGATCAGGCTGGGTGTGGTGCCGAAAAATGCCAAACTGCCGCCGCGTAACCCCGGTGTGAAGGAATGGAGCTCGCTGGGCGCCGACGAGAAGCGGCTGTATGCGCGGTTTATGGAAACGTATGCCGGCTTTTTGGAACAAACCGATTATGAAATCGGAAGGATTATCAACCATATCCGCGAAACGGGCGAGCTGGAAAATACGATCGTAATCGTGTCGGTGGGCGACAATGGCGCGAGTAAGGAAGGGACGTTCGTAGGCACCGTAAACAACTTCGGTACCGGCATTTCGGAGGAGGAGCGTTTGAAAAAGAACATCGAGCAGATCGACCTCATCGGCACCGAGTTCTCGAAAGTGAATTATCCCCTCGGCTGGGCCGCGGCCACCAATGTGCCGTTCCGCCACTGGAAGCAGGATGCGAACTCGGAAGGCGGCACGCATAACCCGCTCATCGTTTTTTATCCCAAAGGCATCAAAGAAAAAGGCGGGGTCCGGAACCAGTACGGTCATGTTTCCGACATTTTACCTACCACATTGGAACTGCTGAACATCAAGGCCCCTGCGGTTTTGAATGGCATCAAGCAGGATCCGATCGAGGGAACGAGCCTGGCATACAGCCTCAACGACGCGGGTGCCAAAAGCCGCCATACGGTTCAGTACTACGAAATCCGTGGTTCGCGCTCGATTTACAAAGACGGCTGGAAGGCCGGTACCCTGCATGTGAAAGGTCAGGACTTTGAAAAAGACAAATGGGAGCTTTATAACCTGAATGAGGATTTCAACGAAACGAACGATCTGTCCGCATCCGATCCGGCGAAGTTAAAAGAACTGAAAGCATTGTTCGATAGCGAGGCCTCGAAATACAATGTGTACCCGCTGAAAGACGGCACCGAACCGTTTACATTGCCTACCGCCTACAACGACGTAGAGAAGGTAGTCCTGTATCCGGGCCAATCGACGATCATCGACATCGCCAGCCCGTTCGCATTGAAACGCTCGTTCTCGATCGTTGCGGATGCCGTATTGTCGGGTGCGGAAACAGAGGGAGTGCTGCTGTCGAGAGGCGGTGCAGCTGGCGGGCTGAGCTTTTTTATCCAAAATCAGAAACTGCAATTCGTGTATGCCGTTGGTGACGGTCATAAATATGTGGTGAGCTCTTCGGCTGCAACATTGCCGGCAGGCAAAGTAGAGCTGAAAGCCAGCGTGCAATACGATCAGAATGGCGGGGGAGTGGTGAGCCTGTATGTCAACAATGCGAAAGTAGGAGAGGGCGCGCTTGCCAAAACTTCGGATGCATTGTATTTGCATGAAGGCGTAAATGTAGGCTTCGACGACCTCACGCCGGTAGGGGACACTTACAAAGTGCCTTTTGCGTTCACAGGCAAAATTCAAAAGGTAACCATCGATCTGGCCCCGACGCAGCAGGCCGTTTTGGGTGCGAAATAAGGGTTTTGATTTGTTGCTACTTGCCTGACGGCATTCGATTTAACTAAGTCGCGTAGCGACGTAACATTGGTAGGAAAGAGCCAAACCCCACGTTTTGAAAAAATCGCACAGCGATGTAACAACCATGCAATGCAAATGCATAAACTGACCCGCAAAATCCTTTTGGCGATACTCGCAATCGCATTACACCCGGCCATGGCGCAGGACCGCCCGAATATCCTCTGGATAGTGAGCGAAGACAATACCATTCTGCTGGGCAGCTATGGGGATCAATTCGCGACGACGCCTAACCTGGACAGGTTCGCGAGCGAGAGCATCCGTTACAAGAATGCTTTCTCGACGGCCCCCCGTGTGTGCGCCTTCGCGTAACACGCTCATTACAGGCATGTATCCGCCCTCGCTCGGTACCGAACATATGCGCAGCGAGTATCCGTCGCCGGCATTTGTGAAGTTTTTTCCGAAATACCTGCGGGAGGCCGGTTACTACACAACGAATAATGCCAAAAAGGATTACAACACGACCGACCAGACGGATGCCTGGGATGAATCCAGCGCCAGGGCAACTTATAAGAACCGCAAGTCGGGTCAGCCGTTTTTCGCGGTATTCAACTTAAATGTATCGCATGAAAGCTCGCTCCATGAGCCGCTGCCTGCATTGAAACATGATCCTGAAAAAGTGCCGTTACCGCCTTACCATCCGGTGACACCCGAGCTGAAACACGATTGGGCGCAGTATTACGATAAGCTGGAAGAAATGGACCGGCAGTTTGGAAAGCTGTGGCAGGAGTTGAAAGACGAAGGCCTGGCCGACAATACGATCGTGTTCTATTATGCCGATAACGGAGGGGTGCTCGCGCGCAGCAAACGGTTTATGTATGAATCCGGCCTGCATGTACCGCTCATCGTCCATTTGCCGCCCAAGTATGCGCATTTGGCAAAGCAGGGACAGGGTACCGTGTCGGACAGGCTGGTAACCTTCCTGGATTTCGCGCCTACTGTTTTGAGTTTGGCGGATATCAAAGTGCCCGACTACATGCAGGGAAATGCTTTTTTGGGCAAACAGCAGAAGCCGGAGCCGCAATATGCATACGGTTTCAGGGGCAGAATGGACGAGCGGATCGATATGTCGCGGTCGGTGCGGGATAAGAAATTCCGTTATATCCGGAATTATTTGCCCAACAAAATCTACGGCCAGTACCTCGAATACCTTTGGCGCGCTCCTTCGGTGAAATCGTGGGAGAACCTTTATAAGGCCGGTAAGCTGAATGCGGTGCAATCGAAATTCTGGGAAGAAAAACCTGCCGAGGAGCTTTTCGACGTCGATGCAGACCCGCATAACATTCGCAACCTCGCCGGCGATCCGAAATACAAAAAGGACCTGGAAAGATTGCGCAAAGCCAATGAGGAGTGGATCGGCAGCTATAAGGATGTCGGTTTTATTCCAGAGGCGATCATTTACGAAATCGCCGGAACGACGCCTTTATATGATTATGCAAGAAGTGGCAAATACAATCTGGAGAAGATCGCGGCCACGGCGGACCTTGCTTCGTCGCGCAATGCGGCTAACGCGCGGGCGCTCATCCGGGCGTTGAGCGATGCGGACCCGTCGGTGCGGTATTGGAGTGCTACCGGTCTCACGGTTTTGAAAGCGGCCTCCGGCAAAGTGGCATTGCAAAACGCATTGAAGGATCCCGAACCGGCCGTGCGCATCGCGGCAGCCGAAGCGCTGTATGTGACCGGCGCCGACAAACCCGAAGCCATAGCGGTATTGACAGACGCATTGAAGAGCGATAACCCATACGTTCGTTTGCAAGCGCTCAATGTCCTGGATTTGACCGGAAAAGATGCGGCACCGGCCATTCCGGCGGCTGAAAAGATTTCGGCGCAAAAGGCGGAAATGTTTGATTACGACATCCGCGCAGCCAAAGTGCTGGTGAACAATTTCAGGAGTTCAAAATAAAGTCGATAGCCAAGGCCAACCACCGAAAGCAGAAAAATCACTTTAAACTTAATTTCAATGAAAACTTTCAGACCATTGTTCGCATGGGTATGGCTGCTTGCCGCTCACACCGTCCTGTTCGCCCAAACCGCTCCCAGGCAGGACCTTGTTTCCTTCGAAGAATTTGAAGCGCGCCTGGCCAGGGCCGGCAAAAATGCGCAGATCCTCGACGCCCGTCTGCCGGAGGAATACGCCCAAAACCACCTTGAGGGTGCGGTGAGTTTCAGCGTAGCCAATGAGACGGATTTTGCCAAAGCCATTGCCAAACTCGATAAAAGCAAGCCGACTTTCATTTATTCCATTGCTAACGGCCGCAGCGGCAAACTTGCCGGCGAGCTCCGCAATAATGGTTTTAAAGACGTAACCGAATTGCCGGGTGGTTTGAGTAAATGGATCGGGCTGGGGAAACCCGTTGTTTCCACCGTCGGCCCGGGCCTCTCGCTGACCGACTACCAGGCTTCCCTGAAATCGGACAAGCTGGTGCTCGTTGACTTCGGGTCGCGCTATTGCGGCTCCTGCAAAAAGCTGGCCCCAATCGTGGATTCGATCAAGCACGAGCAGGCCAATTCGGTGAAAGTGATCAATATCGAAGCCTATGAAAACAAGGCACTAACCAAAGAGCTGGGCGTAACCGCATTGCCTACACTGATTCTTTACCGCGGAAGCCAGGTGGTTTGGAAGAAAACCGGGGTAACGCCGAAAGGCGAGATTGAAAGGGTACTGGCAGAGGCGAATTTGTGAGTGAACCAGTCTTAGTGGTAAGGTAATGCGAACCGCAAGCGCGTTAAATCCGACAGGCGGCTCGCATTATCATTCTTGCTTCTCCTTCAATGTTACCTTCGACCAGTTTATTTTTTCTGCGATTTCTACTGCCCGCTGATATTTGTTTCGAAAGAAGGGACTTTCTTCTATTTCTCTTACAAAACCTTCATCGTTTATCAGATCAGCCAGTCCGTGAGCCGTGGTTGACTCATTCCCAACTTTCTTTTGCGTTTTCTTTTCAATTGACACGGCCATAGTTGTTTATATTCATTAAAAATATTGATTATTTAGGTGCGATCAAAATAGCGTCGAAGCAACCGCGGTGCGAGTATTCGACCAGTTGATTCTCTTTGATTCCTTGAATTTGATAAAACGAAGCCAACGCACTCCAGTTGGATTCAATGACTCTTTGATAGAGAGCATTACGTTGATTCCTGCCTTCCGCATTGGTCTTCCCATCTGCGTAACCCTGAAACATCAGGAGAGCATCCGGGTTTTCAGTTAAAAATTCTCTTGCAATTCGGAAAACTGTCGCAATAACCCTGGGCATGTCACCATTGTTACTTCGGATACTATCATCCAGTACGAGTTTGTTTCCATGAACTCTGAGATCTCCGAACCCGAGATTGTAAAGCTTTTTTTGGCATTATCCCGGCTATCTGATTCGGGATTCGTCTGATCAACACGATTTTAGGGATATCGCCGTTTCGGCCTTTACTCACAAACGAATACGTATTGCCAGCCTCGGATTTGTTGTAGGCGTAAATCTCCTTGTTCATATAGTGTGCTTGAAAGATCAATATTCAAAACCCACCAACTACAAAGCCCTATTCATTCCGCATAACACCACTTATCCTGCGGTACAAAAAACGCCCGTCCAGTTTCCTGAACGGGCGCCTTGCGTTGAAACCAATGCAAAAACTAGAATATAAACTTCGTACTCAAAAAGTTGGAAGTATCGCCATGGACGATCTCGTTGATGAGCTGCTTGTTCGCGTCGTTCATTTTGAACGCTACCAGCGAGCGGATCGAGAAGGCGCGGATGGCGTCGGGAACGGAAAGGGTACCTTCGGCGCTGTCCTTGCGGCCGGTGAAGGGGAACACGTCCGGGCCGCGCTGGCATTGGGTGTTGATGTTCACGCGGCTGACCTGATTTACCAGCGGGTCTATCAGTGACGCTACTTCATCGGCGTTGTTGCTGAAAATGCTTACCTGCTGGCCGTGCGTCGATTCGATGAGGAATTCGATGGTTTCTTCGAGGTCGTCGAAGGGTACCACGGGCACGATCGGACCGAACTGCTCTTCGTGGTAGAGTTTCATTTTCTCGTTAACGGGGTAAACGACGGCCGGGTAGAAGAACGATCCTTCCGATTTGCCTCCGTTTTCGTTAACCACTTTCGCGCCGTGCGCTTCGGCGTCGGCAATGCAGTCGTTGAGGTATTCGATTTTATTGGTTTCGGGCAGCGGGGTAAGAGCCACACCTTTTTCCCAGGGCATGCCGAATTTCAGCTCGGCAACGGCTGCGCTGAATTTTTCCAGGAACGTGTCGGCCACGCTGCGGTGCACCCATACGATTTTCAATGCTGTACAACGCTGACCATTAAACGACAGCGATCCCGTGATGATTTCTTTCACAGCGAGGTTCAGGTCTGCATCAGGTGTAACGATGGCCGCGTTTTTCGCATCCAGGCCGAGTACCGCGCGCAAGCGGTTTACTTTCGGGTGCGATTTCTTCAATTCATTGGCCACTTTGCTGGAACCTATGAGCGTCAGTACATTGATTTTGCCCGACTGCATTAGTCCGGGAACGATGGCGTTACCCCGACCGTAAATCACGTTTACTACTCCTTTCGGGAAACAGTCGCGGAAGGCTTCCTGCAAAGGATAATGCAGCAAAGTACCGAACTTCGGAGGCTTGAACAGCAGCGTATTACCCATGATCAGCGCGGGAATCAGGGTGGTGAAAGTTTCGTTGAGCGGATAGTTAAATGGCCCCATACAAAGCACTACGCCGAGCGGCGAGCGGCGTACCTGGGCGGCGATGCCGTCGACGATCTCGAAACCCGACGAGTCGCGATCGAGGTTTTTGAGCGAGTCGATAGTGGCATAGATATATTCAACCGTACGGTCGAATTCTTTGACGGAGTCCGCAAACGACTTGCCGATTTCCCACATGATGAGCTTGACGATAATGTCCTTTTTCTCGATCATCCGGCCTGTGAATTGCTCAACGCAGTGGATGCGCTCGGCGACGCCCATGGTGGGCCATTCGCCGCGGCCGCTGTTATAGGCGGCTACGGCCGCATCCAGCGCCTCCGATGCTTCGGTTGCGGTGCATAGGGGATAGCTGCCGATCAGTTTGCGTTCGAGCCCGTTAGCCGTCCGCACGCAAACAGGCGAATACACCTCATGGAACGGCCCGTCCCAGGTCTTCATTTCGCCATTGCAGAGGTACTCGCGCTGATGGATCAGCGATGGCAGGCTGAACTCCGCCGGAATGTCTTTTTCTTCAACAAAGATGTTCCTTAACGTGGAATTGAAATCCATTGAATCAGATTTTTGTGGATAAGAATTGAATTAAAAAAAGCGCACTTGGATAATGACGAAGTTTCGCAATTATATCCTTATCAACAAGTCGGATTTTGACGAAGTTTTGTCTAAACCTGATTTCTTTTCGTCATTTTGAAGAAACGTGTCATCAGGAAAATCGAAGCCATCGTCAGGCCCAAGATCAGCCCCAGCCACATGCCCGACGCGCCCATGCCGAAATGGAACGCCAGTGTGTAACCAACCGGAATACCGATCACCCAATAGGCAATTCCGATCAGGATCGTGGGTGTTTTTACGTCTTTAATACCCCTTAACAACCCGGCCCCGATGGCTTGCGTGCTGTCTGAAATCTGAAAAACGGCGGCGAAAAGGAGGAGTAATGCGGCCAAGCCGACTACCTCGGCATTGTCGTTGAATGCAATCGGCAGGTGGTTGCGTAACACGCCGAATGTGATCGCGCAGAACGTTCCGTAGATAAGAGCGGTCACGAGCGTGCTTTTGCCAATTGCAACGATTTTCGCCCAATCGCTTCGGCCGAGCGCGTTGCTCACGCGTATGGAGCCAGCCTGTGCGAGGCCCATCGATACCATAAATGTGAAGGAGGCGCTGCTCAGCGCGATCTGGTGGGCCGCCTGCGCCACCGCCCCCAAAGTCCCGATAATAATGCCCGACACCGCGAAAGCGCCCGCTTCCATGCCGATCTGCAAGCTGCTCGGTACGCCGATATGCAGCAGCTCGCGCCAGGTTTGCCATTTGAAATACCATTGGCTGCGGCTTACGGCTATATATTTTGCAAAGGTTCGGTGCCTTAAAATCACGAACAGCAAGGCGAGGAACATCATGCTGCGGGTAATGAGCGTCGCCCAGCCCGCGCCTTCGAGTTCGAGGCGCGGAAAGCCCCAGTTGCCGTAAATGAGCAGCCAGTTGAGCAGAATGTTCACCGGCATACCCGCCAGTGAGAATATCATAGCCGTACGCGTGTGTTCCAGGCCGTCGGCGAATTGCTTCCAGGGTCATAAACAGCAGCATCGGGATAATGGAAAGGCCCATCAGCCTCATAAACGGAATGGCCAGTTCCACCACTTCCGGGTCCTGGCCGAGATTGTGCAGGTAATCTTTTCCAAAAAGCAATGTGATGGAAATCGCCAGCGCCGTAAGCGTGCAAAGACAAAAGCCATTGAACAGGTAATGCGAAACCTGCTGCGCGTCGCGGCGGCCATTGGCGAGGGATACCATTTGGGAAACCGAGATGGTCATGCCGATACCGATCACGAACGGAATGTTCATGGCGTTGATCACCAGGGCCGCGGCGGCGAGCTGTTTGTAGCTGATAGCGCCCACCATGGCGCTGTCGATGAGGTGGAGGGCCATTTGGGCCAGTTCTCCGATGATAATTGGGAACGCAAGTTTTAAAGTTTGTGATGCTTCGTTCTTCATGGCAATGTGCGGATGTGCAAAAAGATTGCAAAGGTACGCAAATCCTCGCGAGCGTCGGAATGTTCATTTTAATATATCGTTAAGGTAGAGTAAAACGGGACGGTAAAAGGGTTTCTATGGGTAGCAACTTTTAATGCATTTGAGAAAATATTACAACAGAATAATGGCTAGCAGGAGCAGTTTGAAGAAGGGCTTTTTACAAGGGAAGTGGCATGGATACGTGTGGTTTGCATTGATTTTCGGCATATCGGCATTGCCGGCCGCCGCTCAGGGCGGGGGCAAGCTTAAGATAACGGGCCGGATTATCGACGGTGCGAGCAACGCACCGCTCGGCTATGCGAGTATCCGGCTTTTTAAATCGGCCGACAGTTCTTTTGTGTCGGGCGCCATAACCGATGAAACGGGCGGTTTTATAGTCGATATCCAGGCGGGGACTTATTATGCCCTTACCGAATTTATTGGTTATAAACCCCATTACACACCCGGTATCAAACTGACTGCCGCCAATTCCCCGCTCGATCTGGGCTCCATTAAAGTGGCCGCTTCCGCGCAAACGCTCGACGAGGTAACCGTGCAGGCGGAGAAGAGCTCCATGGAATTATCGCTGGACAAAAAAGTTTTCAACGTCGGAAAGGACCTCGCGAATGCGGGCGGGACTGCGGTCGATATTTTGACCAATGTGCCTTCCGTGGCCGTAGATGTCGAAGGTAATGTGAGTTTACGCGGAAGCGGCAATGTACGCATTCTGATTGATGGCAAGCCGTCGGGCCTGGTGAGCATCAAAGGGGCCAGCGGATTGGCGCAGTTGCAGGGCAGCATGATCGAGCGGGTGGAAATCATCACCAACCCGTCGGCGAGATATGAGGCCGAGGGGATGGGCGGTGTAATCAACATCGTTCTGAAGAAAGAGCGGAAGGAGGGCATCAATGGCTCGTTCGACATCATTACCGGGCATCCCACCAATTTCGGCGGGGCCGCGAATGTGAATTACCGCAAGAAAAACCTCAATTTTTTTATCAATTACACTATGTCGTACCGGAATACGCCGGGTAAAAACTATGTGTATCAGGAGCTTTACCGCAATGATTCCACATTCATCATGGAGCGGGACATGAAGAGCAACCTGAAAGGTATGGCCAATAGCGCCCGGGGCGGTCTGGATTATTATTTCAATACAAAAAATGTCCTTACAGCCGCGTATACATGGCGTACGAGTAAAGGTAAGCGGTTTTCGACGCTGAATTACCGCGACTACCTGTCGAACCTCGGCAATATAACCAGCTACACCCACCGCACACAGGACGAGACGGAAACGGAACCCAATTCGGAATATGCGCTGACTTACAAAAAGACGTTCAACCGCAAGGGCCGGGAGTTTACGGCGGACGTGCGTTATCTCGACAACTGGGAGGATTCGGACCAGTATTACCACGAGAACGTTTACAAACCCGATGGTAGCCCGTCGGGCATCCCGCCGCTTTTACAGCGTGCCGTGAACTATGAAACGGAAAAGCAGCTGCTGTTCCAGGTCGATTATGTACACCCGTTCGGAAAGGAGGGTAAAATAGAAGCCGGCGGGAGAAGCAGCTCGCGGGACATGACCAACGACTACACCGTGACGCAGCAAACCGGCGACGGCGCGTGGGTTACGTTGCCGGGGCTTACAAACGACTTTTTGTATGAGGAGAATATCAATGCATTGTACGGGATGATCGGCAACAAAACCGGCAAATTCTCTTATCAGGGAGGTGTTCGGGCGGAATGGACCGGCGTGACCACTACTTTGAAACAAACCAATGAAGTGAATGCCCGGAAATATGCCAATTTGTTCCCCAGTATGCATATTACTTACGATTTTGCGAAGCAGAATGCCTTGCAGCTCAGTTACAGCCGCCGCGTCCGCCGGCCGCAGTATAACGACCTCAGCCCGTTCGCCACGTACAGCGATAACCGCAACTACTGGAGCGGTAATCCCGATCTGAACCCGGAGTTCACCAATGCCTTTGAACTGGGCCATATTAAATATATGAACAAGGGCTCGCTGACCTCCTCCATTTATTACCGCCACACCAATGGCAAGATCATCAGTATCCGCACGGTGCAGGACGACGGGAGCTCGTACACGCGACCTGAAAACCTCGGGACGGAAGATGCCTATGGGGCCGAATTTACGGGCTCATTTACCCCGTATCCGTGGTGGAAGCTCGACGGCAGTGCCAATTTCTTTCGTGCCATTACCGACGGTACCCGGGTGAATGAAGACTTTAAGAGCGATACTTACAGCTGGTTCGTACGCGCCATGTCGCGGTTCACGCTTTGGAAAAACACGGATGTGCAGCTGAGAGGCAATTACGAAGCGCCTCAGCAAACGCCGCAAGGCCGCAGAAAGGCCCTGGCGACGCTGGATCTGGCCGCTACCAGGGACATTCTCAGGGGCAACGGAACGCTCACGCTCACCGTCGTGGACGTTTTTAATTCCAGGAAATTCCGTTCCATTACAGAGGGGGCCAATTTCTATACCCGCAACAGCTCGCAGGGGCGTTTGCGGCAGATTAACCTGACTTTGAACTACCGCCTGCACCAGGCCAAGAAAAAGCCAAAAGAAAGTCTGGAAGGTGAATTTTAATGCGAATAAATTTAGTATACGGTTTTTATTGCCTAACTTGTATCTTCTTATCAACGGGATTGACTGCTGCTGTACCTCGATTAGGTTGAATGTATTAAGCAACGTTTATGTTATTTCGTGAGTACTTAATTTCAGGTTATGAGCACAAAACCAAATAAATCTATTTTCCTTGCCGACGACGACGAGGACGATTGCCTGCTCTTCGAAGACGCGCTCAGGGAAGTGAGCACTTCCGCGGAACTGATGACGGCAAGTGACGGGGTCGAGCTGATTGACCTGATGGAGAAAACCGTACCGCCTCCGCCCGACGTCATTTTTCTGGATTTGAATATGCCCCGGAAAAACGGTTTCGAATGCCTGGACCAGATCCGTAAAACCAAAGCCTGGGAAGACATACCGGTTGTGATTTTTTCAACCACCGGCCAGGAGGAAATGGTCAGGAAGGTCCACGAGAAAGGTGCTAACTTCTTTATCCGCAAACCGGGATCGTTTCCCAAACTGAAACAGGCAATCAAACAGGTGCTGGATATCGACTGGACGAAGCATAACTGGACGCCGGCTCCTGAAAACTTTTATTATCAATATTGACTTCTCCCGGCTTGTCCGCTTATTTTTGAAAGTATCTTCTTCGCGAAAAAAAGTGGACAAGTCTAAAAATCTCCATCAGCACACGTCTGAAAATAACGCGGGTCCTTCGCAATGGGCGAGCCTCACGGCCGATAGCGAAAGCAAGTTCAGAAATACGGTAAAGCAAGCCCCGGTAGGAATGGCGATCCTGCGCGGTGAGGATTTTATCGTAGAAATGGCGAACGACGCCTACCTGCGCATCATCGACCGTACCGAAGAAGAAGTGGTTGGGAAATCCCTCTTTACGGGCCTTCCCGAGGTTCGCGGGTATGTGGAGCCGATACTTCTCAATGTTTTGCATTCGGGGAATGCCTATCACGGAAACGAATTCGAGGTCGAACTCCGTCGTTTCGGGCAGCCGGAGGTTTGCTATTTCAATTTCGTTTATCAGCCGCTTTTCGACGACGATTCCGGCAAGGCATCGGGTATCATAGTGGTGGCTACCGAAGTTACACAGCAGGTTTTGTCCAAACAGCGCCTGCAACGCAGCGAAAACCAGTTCCGTAATCTGGTAACGCAATCCCAGTTCGCAAAGGCCATTCTCAAAGGACCGGAGCTGGTGATCAGTATTGCCAATGAGAGTATGCTTAGTATCTGGCGTAGGAAGTTGGAAGAAGTGGCGGGAAAGCGGTTGATCGACGTTTTCCCCGAACAGAAAGACCAGAAATTCATCGAGCTCCTGAACAATGTTTACCGCACTGCCCAAATCTATCGCGAAAACGAGGCGGTCACTTATGTGGACGGCCCCGGCGGGGTGAGAAAGCATTATCTCGATTTTCAGTACGCGCCTATTTTCGAAGTGGACGGCAGCGTATCCGGCATTATGGTTTCCGTGAACGACGTGACCGACAAGGTTACCTTGCGGCAGCAGTTCGCCGAAACCGCCGACCGCCTTTCCCTGGCGACCGAGGGGACACGCCTCGCAATCTGGGACCTTAACATCCAGACCCGGGAAATCATCCATTCGGGCCGGTTGGCAGTTATTTTCGGATATGATGAGCATACGGTGTTGAGCCACGCGCAAATGCGTGCGCAGGTCCATCCGGAGGACCGGCACGCAATCGTTGAAAAGGCATTTCAGATGGCGCTCGAAACGGGTGTTTACTATTACGAAGCACGGATTATCCACCAGGACCAGTCGATCCACTGGATCAGGACGCAGGGTAAGGTGCTTTTTGGCGAAGGGCATGTACCGCTGCGTATGCTCGGGACGATGATGGACATTACCGACCGGCGCGAATCGGAACTGGCGTTAAAAAAGAGCGAAGGGAAATTCCGTACGCTGGCGGATTCGCTCCCGCAGTTTGTGTGGACGGCCGATGCGCGGGGAAACCTCAATTATTTCAACCGATCGATGCTCACTTATTCGGGACATACCGGCGAGGAAATCGAGCGGGGAGGTTGGTTGCAGCTCGTGCATCCCGACGACCGGGCGGAGAGCCTGCGACTGTGGAACGACTCGATAAAAGCCGGCACCGATTTTATGTTCGAACACCGCCTGAAACGGTCCGATGGCGAATACCGGTGGTACCAATGCCGTGCGATCCCCCAACGCAATGCCGACGGCACTATAGAGATGTGGGTGGGGACCAGCCTGGACATTCATGATAATCGCCTTTTCATCGATCAGCTCGAAACGAAGGTGCAGGAAAGAACACAGCAATTGCTGGTTGCCAATAACGAGCTCGTTCGCACGAACATGGAGCTCGCGCAATTTGCCTACGTCGCCAGCCACGATTTACAGGAACCCTTACGAAAAATCCAGACCTTCGCGACGCGCATTCTCGAAACCGAGCGTGAAGTACTTTCGGAACGAGGGAAGGACTACTTTAACCGCATGCAGGCGTCGTCCCTGCGTATGCAGCAACTGATCGTGGACCTGCTGGCTTTTTCGCGCGCGAATGTTGCCGAAAAGCATTTCGAGAGTACCGATCTCAACCTGGTTCTGCAGAATGTGAAAGAACAGCTCAGCGACGTCATTCAAGCCGAAAATGCGGTTATAACGAGCGACGTGTTGCCGGTCAGGGACGTTATCGTGTACCAATTCGAACAACTGTTTATGAATCTGATCGCCAATGCGCTCAAATTCGTCGGCGCGGACAGGGCTCCTGTTATCGAAATCCGGACGGGAGAGGTGGACGGCGCCGCAATCCCGCTGGCAGGGGCCACGCCGGGAAGGCAATATCGGTACATATCATTCACCGACAATGGGATAGGTTTCGATCCTCAATACAAAGACCGCATTTTTCAGGTTTTTCAAAGGCTTCATAACCGTTCGACTTACGAAGGGACGGGCATCGGGCTGGCGATCTGCAAGAAGATCGTCGAAAACCACAAAGGGCTGATTGACGCGGTAGGAAAGCCCGGCATCGGTTCGACATTCATCGTCTATCTGCCGGTAGAGGAATAGCTAGGCCTTGCGGACGGCGGATTTCCGGCGACCGGTGTAAGTAATCGCAATGCCGGTAAGGATAATGGCACCGCCGGCGATCATTTGCATGGTTATTTTTTCTCCGATAAAAAACCACGCAAAAAGTCCTGTCACAACGGCCTGGCTCAGCAGGCTGAGCGAAACGCTTTTGGCATCCATTTGTTTTACCGCCGTGCTGATCGTCAACCAGCCGATAAGCTGACAAATCAGTCCCTGTACCACAAAAACGCCCCAGATTACCGGTTTGAAATACCACACGGGCTGGTCGAAAACCAGGCATACGACGAAGAGGTAAGCGCTCGAAACGGCCATGCTGACCGTCATGAAACTTACAATGTCGATTTTGTTCAGAACCGTTTTGCTGATGAGCATGTAGGAAGCGTAAAGGATGCCCGAAAGCACCGCCAACGCAAAACCGAGGTCGATTTTCATGGCTGTGAATGTCTCGACACCAATTAAAATTACCATTCCGATCAATGCGACCAGCGTGCCTGTCCAGAAGCGCGGCCCGGGTTTGTCGGGCAGGAAGAGAAACGAGCCGACCCCTACCCACACGGGCGAGAGGTTGGTGAGCAGTGTCGCCTGCGTGGCGTTCGAGTAGTGTATCGACAGGTTCCAAACCGCAATATCGGTAGCGAAAATGATCCCGCAAAGTACAATCGGAAACCACAGCGCTCCTTTTGGCAGAGTGAACCTTCCGGTAACGACCAGGTAGGGCAGTAAAAACAGCAATCCGAACAGCATCCGGTAAAATGCGGAAGTAACGCCCGACACCGGCGCCCATTTCACGAGCACGGGAAAAATGCTGATACTGATAATCCCGATAATCAGGTTAACGCGAGGATTTGACATAAATCGGATAAATTGAGGGCAAAGATAACGAATCACCCAAACCGGACGGACATTGAGAGAAATCGATCGCTATTTTATGGAGAGGCCAGAGCCGGCGAAAAGCTGCCTGCTTGCATTGAGGCATTTGGTACTTTCTTTTGATCGGCAAATACGGGAAGATTGGCAATATAAGATGCCATTTTACAAGCTGGGCGCGAAGCGGCTTTGTTATTTATGGCAAGAAAAGAAAACGGGCACGCCATACCTCGGCATTGTGGATGGCTACCTGCTGGAACATCCGCTGCTGGTCGCCGAAAAGCGTTCGAGGATGAAAATCCTGCTGATTAACCCGGCCGAAGACCTGCCGCTCGAAACCATTCACGAAATATTGGAACAAGCCAGGGCTAATCTTCGGTTTCAATAACTTTTACGCGCCCGATATCGCCCGATTCAAGCCTGACCTTAATGCCGTGCGTGTGCACCGGGGCTTTGGTGAGGATGTCTTTTACAATGCCTTGCGTGAGCTTGCCGGTCCGCTGGTCTTTTTTGAGTACAATGGACACGGCGAGTCCGGGTTTTATATTCCGTCTTTCTGTTCCTGATAATGAAGCCATTGCTAAGCTGCTTTCGCGGTTTTTATTTTTTGAAGGATCTTGATCTCATCGATCGAAATAGTGCTGATGAGCTCGAATAGCCCGTTGATTGTTTTCAAATCCGACAGCATTTTGCGCACCGGAGATTGATCGGCCTTCTCGATGCCGAGCTCCTTGATTTCCTTTTTACGGTTCGCAAGCAGTTCGACCAGCCGCTGGTTCTGGGGTAGCGATTCCCGTACGATTTCCAGGCTGTTGCCCGTCTTGCCGTCGATGATGTCCATAGCAGCCTGCAATTGCCGGTCGATTTGCCGGGTCATCATTTCGAATTCGACCGAAAATTCCGAGTATTCCAATGTCTGCGCGTAGGTCGAGAGCGAAGCGATGTAGGAAGTCAGCATATGGCTCGTCGCTACGAACTGGTGGTATTCTTCCATGTTCAACTGCTGACGTTTCGGTTCGGAAAGCATTTTCTGGAAATTGTCCGAAAGATTGGCCATGGCAATGATCGCATTCTTCCTGTGGACTTTCAGTTCGTTGATATCCAGTGGCTTTCCGGTAAATTTCGCGGCTACGATATCAAAGTACTTACGATTTGCGTCCAGCGCATCCTTCATATATTGCTTGATCTGCGAATGCTCCCAAACCGGCAGCACATAGGAAGATATAATGTAGGCGATCACCGAGCCGATCACCGTATCGATGACGCGGTCCTGCAAAACCGCCGTTACATGTTGCGGGCTGAGGAAATGGAACGACAGGATCACATACAACGTAATGCTCGTGGATGCAACGAAATAATTGATTTTCAGGAAACTGTACGCCAGGATCATGGACACCATCATCAGTAGGAACAAAGGCGTGCTCTCCTCGATGAGATAGAGGAAGAGAAACCCGATGACTACCCCCAAAATGGTCCCGCCGATCCGGTGGATATTCCGCTGCTTGGTAATGCTGAACGCAGGTTTGAGAATCACCGCGATGGTAAGCAGGATCCAGTAGCCATGCCCTACGGCGAGGAACAACGAAGCGATATAACCAGCCAGCAATCCCAACGTCACGCGGACGGCATGGCGGAAATGGCTCGACTTCAGCGAGAGGTTATCGAGCAAAATGCGCGGATGGTAATCCTGCTTCGGGGTAAAATCTTCCGCTTCCACGGTCAATTTGTAATCCTTACTAACATCCGCTTCGTATTTCGTAGCCCTGTGCAGTTTTTTTATTCGCTCGGTTACGTCTTGCAGGCTGTTGAGGATTTGCCGCAGCATGATGAAATCTTCCATATTATCATGGTTCATCTTGTGTTCGCGCATGCGTTCGAAGGCGCGCTGGCACTTGTTGAAAGCCTCGTCGAGGTCGTGGCGGGGATGCGACGCGTAACCGCTCTGTACGGCCAACCCGATCTGCTGGATTTCGGCGGCAAGCCAGGTAATGTACGTCCCGAACAACCTCAATACTTTGGTATGGTCAAATGCACGATGCAGGTTGGCGTAGTTTTGCTGGGAATTGAGAATACGTTCGAAAAGATCGATGCTGTCGAGGAACATCAGCATCAATATACGGCTCTTGGTGGTGGACTCTGTTACGATTTCCCGCGTTTTGAAAAGGATTTCGCGCAGGTTTTCATGGTTCTCGCGGAGAATGACCTGCTGATGTACCATCCGGTTGAAAAGCTCGTCGTAATCGGGATTGGCAAAATAATAACCGGCCTTTATGGAAAGCAGTTTGCCCAGCTCCACAAAATTTTCCCCCAGAAGCTGCTGAATGAGCTTGTAGGGTAAAAGCTTCTGCAAAACCATGAACAATATGAAATACCAGATACCACCGGCGGAAAAAATCGCGGCAGTCCGCAACACCATATCGCCGCTGAGGTGGTCATCAATGTTAAATACAAAAACGAGCAGGGAAATCAGGCCGATGCTGTTCACGCGGTTGCCGTATACGCCGACCAGCGAGAAAAACATTCCGAATATGATGATTTCCAGAAAGACGATGAAATGAAAATGCCGCAGATAGCCCGTAATACAGGCAACTACGAAGCAAGTGGCAATGGCGACCAGCAGCGCGTTCCGCCGTCTGTGGTAAGGTCCGGGATTATCGATGCCGCCGATCAGCAGCGTGCCGAGCGGAAACGCGATCATCTCGCCCAGAATGCCGTAGTGGTGAAAAATGAGGCTGGGGATAATCGTCCCGAGGGTTAAACGTACACCGGTCGACAGGTAATGGCTGGAAATAAACTTTTTAAACTCGTCGAGGTAATTCATGGAATCGGATCACGGTGTGCTATTGCAATACTACTATTTTAAATCTGGCGACCCAACAAAAGCCGTACCAAATTTTGCTGCCGGGTAACGGGCACAAAGTCGCGCTGCCTGACCCGTTTTTTGTATATTTGGAAGGGAATAGGAAAATGGAGCGGGGGAGAAATTTGGAGTGTCCCAATGATTTACGAACCATTGGCATCCCGTTATAGTTCTATTTTCACTATTGCCGCAACCAAAAAAAGTTTTCAAGTTTTGAGAAAAAAGATCAAACGTAACGCAAGATTGGTCCGTTACGTAGTTTACAAAGAGACATTAATCGATTTCAAAGACCATTTCTGGACTTTCCTGGGATCATTTCTCGGTATCGGGCTGATAGGCCTGCTCAACGACCAGAAATTCACCGATTCCGATTCGTTATTTCTCATCGGCTCCTTTGGCGCATCGTCGGTGTTGATTTACGGCATCGTGAACAGCCCGCTCGCGCAGCCGCGAAACCTCATAGGCGGCCATGTGGTATGCGCAATCGTGGGAGTGACGGTCCATAAGATCATTCCCGACCAGATTTGGCTGTCGTCCGCATTTGCTGTTTCGGTCTCCATCGTATTGATGCAGGTGACCAAAACGTTACATCCACCGGGCGGCGCGACGGCGTTGATCGCAAATATTGGATCAGAGAAGATCAAAGCGCTGGGTTATATGTATGTGCTGAGCCCCGTTTTGAGCGGGGTCCTGATCCTGCTTTTCGTAGCTGTGATGGTGAACCGTTTTGCCGCTCACCGCAGGTACCCGGCCAACAAAAACTGGTACAGGGTCTGGGAGAGGCGTTATTTTACAAGGGTTTAAAAACAAAATAGCTGCTCTTTCGGGCAGCTATTCGGGCAGATAAGAAATTTGTATTATTCGTCGGCGCCGATTTTGCCGATTGCTTTGTCGATCACATATAAACCGGTTCCTTCCTCACCGATTACATCGAACAGTTCGATCGCGCGGCGTGCGTTGTCTTCTTCTTCGATCTGCTCGCTCACGAACCATTGCAGGAAGTTTTCGGTCGCGTAATCCTCTTCTCTGCGTGCCGCCGTAATGATGCGGTTGATCGATTGCGTCACCGCGATTTCGCTTTGAAGCGCAGTTTCAAACACGCTTTTGAAGGTCGGATATTCCTGCTTAACGCCGGAAATTTCGGGAGAAATCGCCGTACCTCCTACTGTCATCAGGTAGTTGAAGATTTTCAGCATGTGGCCGCGCTCCTCGTCAGACTGTTTGAGGAAATACTTGGCGCTGTGCTTGAAACCGTTGCGGTCGCACCACGATGCCATGGCAAGGTATTTCGCGGAAGCTTCTGCTTCCATCTTCACCTGGTTGTTCAAAAGTATCTCTATTTCCTCTTTGAGGGAAGTACGTGCTCTAAGTAAGTCTTTCATGATATCGCTTGTTTATTCGTGCCTTAACAAGTGCAAATATCATGCGAAAGTTCATCTTTCCAAATCGTTTTAGAAATTTGGAAACGGTCTAATATAGTCTGAATGAGTTATTTAGACTAATTCTTGCTCTGAAAACAGGACTTGGTGAAGCATGGAGTTGAGCTCAATCGCGAAGTGCGTTCCGTTCACCAGCTCGCGCAGCTGGATTACTTCGCAGAGGGTCATCTTGTGTTCCATATTAAGCCGGGGAACCTCAACAAACTCATAGTCAGATTCGTCGGATAGATCGAAAATTTTGCTGTGGATGTCGATGCTGTTGATAAACCGGCGGAAATTCAGAAAGTCCAGAATTTTGAAAGAGGCTTTGATCTCGCCAAAGTGAAGAATAATTCTGGAAGTTAAATCACACTGTACGCTATAACCTTTCGCGGTACTGAACAATTCATTCTGGGTATTCACTGACAGCAAGAAATTTGAATCGTGGAAATTGTTGCACAAAGATAAATTCAAACTTTTTGCCAAGCAAGTTTATTTGTAAGCAATCTAATTAAATGATATAATAAAGAATAGATACAAAAGAGCCCTGCAACTTCCTTGCCGTCGACTTAAGTCGACGGCAAGGAAGTTTGATCAATTAGCTGCTTTTGCCCAATTGTCCCGCAATGTCGTGGTTCGGTTGAAAATTAGCTTTCTGGAGGTACTATCGGGGTCTTTGGCGAAATAGCCTTTGCGGAGAAACTGGAATGATTCGCCTTCCTGCGCCTCTAACAATGCGGGCTCGGCATAACCGGTTATAATATGCAGGGAATCGGGATTAAGATAGTCTTTGAAATCACCGTCCCCGGACGACGGGTCTTCTACCGAGAACAAACGGTCATACAGCCGTACCTCGATTTCGACTGCATGGGCGGCCGAAACCCAGTGTAACGTCCCTTTTACATTAATGCCGGTCGTGTCCTGTCCGCTCTTGCTGTTTTCGATGTACGTACAGCGCACTGCTGTAATTTCTCCATTTTCATCCTTCACAAAATCATCGCATTGGATAATATAGGCACCTTTCAAGCGGACCATTTTGCCCGGAGCGAGTCGGAAGTATTTCTTCGAGGGTATTTCCATGAAGTCTTCCTTTTCGATAAAGATCTCACGGGAAAAAGGGATTTCGCGGTTGCCGGTCGAAATATCTTCCGGGTTATTTTCAGAATGACACATCTCGGTAACGCCTTCTGGGAAATTGGTGATAACCACTTTCAATGGATCTAGCACCACCATCCGGCGCAATGCTTTTTTGTTCAGGTCTTCACGGACACAAAACTCCAAGAGTCCGACGTCAACCATATTCTCCCGTTTGGCAACGCCGATCCGGTCGCAGAAATCGCGGATGCTGAATGCGGTGTAGCCTCTCCGGCGCATGCCGCTGATTGTTGGCATCCGCGGATCGTCCCAGCCGCTTACGTGGCCTTCCTGCACCAGTTGGAGCAGTTTGCGCTTACTCGTGACGGTATAGTTCAGGTTACGGCGTGCAAATTCGTATTGGTGCGAAGGGTAAATGCCCAATTTCTCGATCAGCCAGTCGTACAACTCGCGGTGCGGAGCGAATTCCAGCGTGCAAATCGAATGTGTTACCGTTTCGATGGCGTCGCTTTGTCCGTGCGCGAAGTCGTACATCGGGTAAATACACCATTTGTTTCCGGTGCGGTGATGATGCGCGTGCTTGATCCGGTAAAGGATCGGGTCACGCATGAGCATATTCATGTGCGCCATGTCGATTTTTGCGCGCAAAGTACGGCTGCCGTCGGGGAAGGCGCCGTTTTTCATTTGTTCGAAAAGTGCAAGATTTTCCTCTACGCCGCGGTTACGGTAGGGACTGTCTTTTCCCGGTTCGGTCGGTGTACCTTTCAAGGCAGCTATTTCTTCGGAAGTAGAGTCGTCCACATAAGCAAGCCCGTCCTTAATCAGCTTGATCGCGTAGCCGTAAAGAGTGTCGAAATAGTCGGATGCATAGCGCTCGTTCTCCCATTCGAAACCCAGCCAGCGAATGTCGTTCTTTATATTTTCAACGTATTCGGTGTCTTCCGTCACCGGATTGGTGTCGTCAAATCGCAGATTGGTATAACCCGGAAATTTCTTGGTCAGCCCGAAATTCAAGCAAATGCTGGTAGCATGCCCAATGTGCAGATAGCCATTCGGTTCGGGGGGAAAGCGTGTAATAATCTGAGTATATTTTCCTGATTGCAGGTCAGCGTCAATAATCTCCTCGATAAAGTTCAGGCTTTTCTCTTCTTTTTTCTCTTCCGTAATCATACTAAAATGAAATTTTCCAATTTTCAAAGTTAACCTTCTTCCCGCAAATTCCGCAATCGGCCCTGCTAAATCGCACGTTTGGCTTAATTTTGCGGCATGCGCTATTTTATCGAATTCAGTTACCGCGGTACCGCCTACAACGGCTGGCAAAAGCAAAACAATGCATTGGGCGTGCAGCAGGTGCTGGAAGAAGCATTGTTCAAGGTCCTGCGCTTGCCCATCGAGCTGACAGGCAGCAGCCGCACCGACGCGGGTGTTCATGCAGAACAACAATTCGCTCATTTTGATTTACCCGAAGCGACAGCAAACCCCGATTTGCTCGTTTATAAACTCAATGCGCTCACGCCCCGTGACATTGCCGTACACCGGCTGATACCGGTAGCCCGTGATATCCACTCGCGGTTCGCCGCTACGTACCGGAAGTATGAATACCGTATTACCTATCGGAAAAATCCATTTCTCGCCGATCTGGCGACGCAAATGCGTCGAAACCTGGATGTGGCGCGGATGAACGAAGCGGCCGCATTGCTGCTGGTCTATAACGATTTCGAAAGTTTCAGCAAGATCCACACGAGCGTGAACAATTTCCGTTGCACCGTTACCGAGGCATGCTGGGTCGAATCGGGTGATATGCTGGTGTTTCATGTCAAGGCGAACCGCTTCTTGCGGGGAATGGTGCGCGCATTGGTAGGGACAATGCTGGAAGTGGGGCGCCACAAAATATCCGTCGGCGATTTTGAGCAGATAATCCTGTCCCGCAACAGAAAAAATGCCGGAGCGCAGGCCCCGGCAGAAGGTTTGTTCCTGGTAGAAGTCGGTTATCCCGACTCGTTGTTCCGTTAAATGCGCCCCTTCGTCAGCACGTTATCGACCAGCCTGAAAATGTTCAGCGGATTACCGTTTTTCAATTCGTCGGGAAGCAGTGAATCCGGCCAGTTCTGGTAGGACTGCGGCCGGACGAAACGCAAAATGGAATGCCGCCCTACCGATGTGAACTTCGAATCCGCAGTAGCGGGGAATGGCCCGCCGTGGTGAATGGAAGGACAAACTTCCACACCGGTCGGGACGCCATTCATGATAAAGCGGCCGGATATTTTTGCAAGTTGCCGCACAATTTCGGGATATTCGGCCACCTCCGCCTCTTCGGCGATCAATGTGGCCGTAAGTTGTCCTTTCAAATGCGAGATGGCCTCGTACAGTTCGCCCGTGTCCTCGCAAACAACAAGCAGAGAAAACGGACCGAAAACCTCCTCGTGCAGTTTGGGATTTTCAATAAAATCTTTCCCCGAAACCAGTGCGATGGATGCCTCGGCCTGGTTTTCGCCTTCGGGACGAATATCCGAGATGGCAAGTGCAGTTACATTCGTTTGTTCCAGGGCCTCCGCACGCAGTTTATTGTAGTTTTTACAAATACCCGCCGTCAGCATCGTGGCGGCAGGCGTGTTCAGGATTTCCGATTTGTAGGAATTCTGAAATGTTTCGAGCCCCTCCGATTTCGTGATAAATACCAAACCCGGATTCGTGCAGAACTGCCCGGCGCCCAGACTCACCGAGCCTGCCAGTGTTTTGCCGAGCTGCTCCGCATTGTTTTTTAAATATCGGGGCAAAACCACGATCGGGTTCACGCTGCCCATTTCCGCGTAAACCGGAATAGGTTCTTCGCGTTCCCGGGCCAGCCTGTAAAGTGCCATCCCGCCTTTGTAGGAGCCGGTAAAGCCGACAGCTTTTGTCGCCGGATGCTTCACCAATGCGGTCCCTACTTCAAAGCCATCGTCATAAAGCATCGAGAAAGTGCCCTCCGGCATGCCCGTGCGCTTGGCCGCACGCACGATCGCTTGTGCGGTAAGGTCGCTCACGCCCGGGTGTGCCGGATGCGCTTTCACAACCACCGGATTACCGGCCGCCAACGCGGGGCCGGAGTCCACGCCAGCCACCGAATAGGCGAACGGGAAATTGCTGGAACCGAAAATGACAACCGGACCAATGGGAACGAGCATTTTACGGATGTCCGGCTTGGGAACCGGGGGTCGTTCGGGTTGGGCGGTGTCGATGGCGGCCTCTACCCAGGAGCCCTCCCGCAGGAGTTCCGCGAACTGCGTAAGCTGATTGATTGTCCGGGCGCGTTCTCCCTGCAACCGGGCGATGGGAAGTCCTGTCTCCTGGTTAGCCCGTTCGAGGAGTTGATCGCCCAATGCCATTATTTCCTCGGTAATGGCAATCAGGAAATCCGCACGGTCGTAAGCGGGGACCCTCGAATAGCTGTCAAAAGCCTTTTCCGCCAGTTGCATTGTTTTGTTAACCTCTTCAACGGTGGCGCATTGGAAAGTTTCGGGGAGATAAGTATCGGTTACGGGCACATACGCTTTGAACTGGCGGCCGCCTTCTGCCGAAAGTGCGTAGCCGATAAAGTTCCTGCCTTGAATGTTGGTCATGGTGATGCGGTTGGAATAATTGACTGTCTGAAAAAATAAAAGTTTGTGCCATCCGGGGACGACACAAACCTCTTGATTAATTCTGGCTGATAGGAGACCCTGTCTTACAGCAGTCTTCCGATAATGTCGTCTACCGAAATGCCTTCCGCTTCCGCCTTGAAATTGCGGATAATACGGTGGCGCAATACGGGTAATGCAACTGCTTTCACATCCTCGATATCAGGGGAATATTTGCCCGAAAGCAGCGCATTGCATTTTGCGGCGAGGATCAGTGCCTGCGAGGCGCGCGGGCCGGCACCCCATTCGAGGTAATCGTTGGTGTCTTTGATAGCCAGGCTGCCGTTCGGGCGTGTCTTGTGCACGAGTTTTACGGCATATTCAATCACATGATCGGTCACCGGAACTCTTCTGACCAGGTGCTGGAAATCGGTAATTTCCTGGGCGCTGATAACCTTCTGTACCTGATATCGGCTGTCGGTAGTGGTATTCTTGACGATACTTACTTCCTCTGTGTACGAAGGATAATCGAGCTGGATCATGAACATAAACCGGTCGAGCTGGGCCTCGGGCAGGGGATAGGTACCTTCCTGTTCGATCGGGTTCTGGGTGGCGAGCACGAAAAACGGCCTGTCGAGCGAATGTTTCGCACCGGCGATAGTGACCGAATATTCCTGCATCGCTTCCAGCAATGCGGACTGCGTCTTGGGCGGAGTCCGGTTGATCTCGTCCGCGAGGATGATGTTGGCGAATATAGGGCCCTTGATGAATTTGAAATTACGGTTCTGGTCGAGTGTTTCCGAACCGAGAATGTCGGAAGGCATCAGGTCGGGTGTGAACTGGATCCGGTTAAAGTTCAGATCGAGCGAGGAAGCGATGGTCTGGATCAGAAGCGTTTTGGCGAGCCCCGGAACACCTACCAGCAAGCAATGGCCCTGGCAGAAAATAGCGGTGAGCAATCTTTTAACAACTTCATCCTGTCCGATAATCACATTTCCGATTTCACTCCGGATTTTATCATAAGCTACTTTCATAGCTTCGGCAGCTTCTACGTCCGATGAATACTTCACGTTATGTTTGGTTAGATTTTCACTCGTTTAAAGCAATGATTACCGCCGTTTTACCGCTATAAATCATCCCCATTGGCGGCCAGACCAAGCACCTTGCAGTTTTTATACTCTGGTTCGATACTGATGTAGACATCGCCCTGCGCTTTTTTGAACCACTCTTCCAGCGCATTGTTCCGCTTGTTGCTCAGCACGATCTGCGCCAGTTTTTCATAATCGTCGTGCAGGTTTGCCGTATGCGGTTCGGACTTGCTTTTATACCAAAGTATCCGCATCGCGCTGCTGCCGTCCTCCATGCGATACGATACGGGCATACTCAAATCGCCCACTTTCATGGTATCGATCGCGAAGTACAACGCGGGGTCCATCGATGCATCGAGGGTCAGCTTGGATAGTCCGGTACTTCTGTCCTGGATTAACCCTCCCGATTCGGCTGTTTCCTTGTCGTCGGAGTTGTCGAGCGCCGCTTTCGCGAATTTCAGCGAGTCGCTTTTGATAAGCGTGCGGAGGCTGTCGAGTGCACGGGTCGCGGCGGTCATATCGGTGCCTTTGTTGTAGTCGGGGCGGAGCAGGATGTGGCGTGCGTGGTATTCGGCGCCCCGCGTTTCAATCAGTTTAATGAGGTGAAAGCCGAACTGCGATTCGATTACATTGGACATTTCGCCCGGTTTAAGCGCCAATGCTGCCCCTTCGAACTCCGGTACCATTTGTCCGCGTTTCGCGAAACCGAGATCGCCGCCCACTTTGGCTGAACCAAGGTCTTCGGAATAGATCTGCGCGAGCATGGCAAAGTCTTCCCCTTTCTCGGCGCGCTGCTTCAATTCCTGCAACTGTTGGCGGAGCTTTTCCTTTTGCTCCCTGGTGACGGTCCCTTTCTTGACAATATGGCCCACTTCCACTTCGGCGGGAATGTAGGGCAAGCTGTCCTTTGGAATAGAATTAAAAAACTTACGTACCTCGGCCGGCGTGATCTTCACATTGCCGGAGATCGTCCGCTGCATTTTTTCGACGATCTTTTGCTCTTTTACCTGTTGCCGAAGTTCGTTTTTGAGATTTTCAATGCTTTTGCCGTATGCTTCGACGATATTCTTTTCCGAACCGAAACGCTGAATCATGTAATTCATCTTCGCGTTCAGTTCGCCGTCGACCTCCTTGTCATCGACTGTCACAGAGTCAATCTCGGCCTTTGCCAGGAGCATTTTGTTGATGATCAGGGATTCGAGCAACTGACATTTTTCCGGAGCCGTCCTTCCTTCGGCCTTGTACTGATTGTACATGTCTTCCAGTTCCGAATTCAGGATGTAATGGTTATCGACCCTCGCGATAATCTTGTCCAGGCTCACTCCCTGCTGGCCTTGCCCGTAGCTTATCATGCTGATCAACAACATGAAAACGGCTGTCAAATGAGCGCCGATCCATTTATTTACTTTCATATTTTCTTGTATGCTGATTTGGATTTAATGCGGGTTTTATTCAATTAAAATCTTAAAAATGAAACAGATTCGATTTATAAGTGCTAAAATACGGCTAACGCTTAATTTTTTCTAATTCCTGCGCGTTGACTTTGACCGGGAACTTCTCCTGCAACCGGGTCACCCATTGTTTTTCGAGCTCTTTCTGGTAATCGTTGATCACGCTTCCCCGCGCCTCCGGGAACGTCTTGGGACGTGGCGGATCGATTTTCGTCACATTTGCCCATAAAAACGCACCGTTCGCATGGGCGGTCTGTTCGCCGGTCTGCCATTTGAAACCATTGAACAACGGGTCTGTCTTAGTAAAGTAACCTTCGCGGATCGTTACTGTTCCCGGCGCATCCGTATTGTAAACCTTTTCCACGTCGTTTTTCGATTGGCTGTAAAACTGGAACGCGACCCTCCGGTTACGCTCCGGCTCGGCCGATTGCCGGAAAGAACCATAGTCTTTCTCTATGATACGCAGAATCGGGATGTTTCGTGCATTTAAATATTTTACAACATTGCGGACGCGGGTCGAAGAAATGATTTCCGGCTCGTCGGTGGCGCGGTACCCCGCTATCTCAACTACGTAATCCGCATTTTTTTCCATGATAATGTAAAGATCGTTCAGTGCGTCGAGTTGCTGGTTGCCGATTTCCGCCGAATTGACCGGGAAAAGGAGCTCCTTCGACTTCCGTTCCAGCCGGTACGGGCTCGTGGCCAGCGTTTTTCTGACATTGTTCAGCGTCTGGGTATCTTTCGCCGCCACTATCGTCGCGAACGCACGTTCGGGGTAGTTGTAGCGGTCCTTATTTCTTTCGTAAAAATTCCGCTGGCCGGTCGAATCGGAAAGCGAGCGCTGCCAGACCTGCTCTTCCATGATCTGCGAAAGCAGCACGCCGTCGCGAATCTCGTTCATCAGGCTACGGAACTCGGGATTGGATTCTTCGAGGTGCTCTTTCTCATATTCAACCAGCGATTCGGTGAGGTAATCGTTGTAATAGCGTTTAAAAATCACGTCCGGCGATGCATCTTTCGGGCGGGGCGTCTGTTTGCGTTTGACATAGGTCAGGAACGACAATGCATCGTATTGCCTCTGCCCGATGCGGAAAAGTGTCACTGCCGACCAATCGGCGGAAACGGCCCGCTGGTAATCCCATTTGCCGGTCCTGAGCGTGCTGTCGGCCAGCGCGGCCACCAGCTTCCATTGATCGGCGGCTTCCTGCACCGCGTATTTCTGGCGCAGGCGCCTTGCATTCGCCTGCTCGATGATTTTTCCGCGCGAATCGGTTACCACTTTTTTGCGCAGCGACGGGGCCATATTGGCAAACGTTTCGATAGGCCGCTTTTCGACAAGGCGGATAATGTGCCAGCCGTACATGGTGAGTACGGGTTTTGAGTACGATTGGGGGCGTGTCAATGCAAATGCGGCGTCTTCGATTTCGGGCACCATTTGCCCGGTGCCGAAAATGGGCAGCAGTCCGCCATTCTTCCGCGACTCGCGGTCGTCGGAGTATTTGTCGACGATCATATTCCAATCCGCGCCGTTCTGTAATTGGGCGTATGCCTCTTCAATGCGCGCTTTGGCCGATTCTTTCTGGGCCGCAGTCCCGGCGGTATCCGCTTTCACCATAATGTGCGCGATACGCACCATCCCACGATTAGGCCGGCGGTCGTTGACTTTGATCAGATGGTAGCCGGCTTTGGTACGGACGGGCTGGGATATTTTCCCTACTGGTAATGTGTAGGCCGCCGTTTCGATTGGGTACAGGGTTTGAAATGCGGTGAAATAACCCAGATCGCCCCTGGTCGTTCTGGCGGCAGGATCTTTGGAAAACCGCGCAGCCATGTCGCCGAAATCCGTGCCTTCTTCCAGCCTTCCGCGAAGCGCTATGGACGCCCGGTAGGCTTCCAGCGTGTCCGCCGGCGAAGCGTCTTCCGAAACACCAACGAGAATATGCGACGCGCGTACTTCCTGTTTCAGGCGGTTATAGGCTTCGTCGGCCAGCTTTTCGACGAGTTCTTTATCGACGAGGTGGTTTTTGGCGAGCTGGTCGCGGTAAGAGGCGATTTCCTCGCGGTAATCCAGTGTCGTGTCTTTTCCTTCGGATTTTGCTTGTAATACTTTGATTTTTAAGTCCGTATATAGTGGAAGGTATTCCTCGGGCGTCAATGCTTTCGTGGAATCGGAGGCAAACTTGTTTTTATCGTAGGAATCCTGGTAATCATCAAGTGAAAATCGCTCGTTACCGATTTCGAGCAGCGGCTGGGTTTCGGCAACCGTTTGCTGAGGCGGAGCCGTAGTTTTACATGCGCTGAGAAGTGAAATCGTAAAGAGACCAATATGGAACTGGATTTTGGACATATCAAAATTGTATTAGGCTATGGCAGCTTGCTAAGTTTAAACCGCATTAGCGCTCAATTATTGTAAAGCCAGCAAAGTTAGCCGCTTTCTGGTCAGGACAAAAAAATGCATGCGGCTATGTGGATTTGTACCTTCTACAATTCCACATTTTTAGCAGCCGGTTATGGCAAAATTTGCCCAGGATCGGGGCCGGATTTTGTGTCCGGAATTTTGAAAAAAGTTTAATAATTCCTTTTTGTGATTTAAAGAGGATAAAGTATTTAAATAACGGCAAAACAGGCGTTTAGGGGCAATTTGGGTATGGTTTTTTAAGAACTTATTCTACATCGCTTTAACATTTACAGCATATGGAGGAGAGCAAAGGAAACGAGTTCATTCAGATGATCCGGGCGTTATGGAATGAGCAGAAAAAGCGGGAAGTTCTGTATCTCGAGGCATTGAAAAGAGACGGAATGGGGCCATTCCGGCGGATATTAAGCCAGGGACATCTGAGCGCTTTGCTGTTTCAGAAGGAGATCCGTGCTGTTTATGACTATTTCAAATGTTTTCTCAACGACAAGGAACTGGCAGACCACAATCAGATCGCCTCGCGCACTTCCCTGCAACTGCTGGAAAACGCGCACGACAAGGAAGAAGTAGTTTCGTGCCTTAAAAAAATAGAAGCCGCTGTTATACAGCTCTATAAATCGGTACGCAGTTATCTTGAAAAGGAACCCGAAGCCCAGCGCCTGATGGACGAACACCTTTTGCGGGTTTCGGAGTTTTACGAATCGCTCTGCAAGCTGGAATCGGGCAACCGCCGCAACTTCGGCTTGACCGCCGCGGCCTAGTGAGCCCGTCAAATCTCAAATCTCATATAATTCGATCGGCAGATCATCCGGATCGGCGAAAAATGTGAATTTCTTGCCTGTGAATTCATCCGTCCGGATGGGTTCCGGAAAAACCCCTTTCGTATTCAGCACTGCGATGGCCTTTTCGATATCCGCAACTTTGAAAGCGATGTGCCTTAGCCCGCATGCTTCCGGGCGCGATACGCGCGGGGGAGGGGATGGGAATGAAAAAAGCTCGATAATATACTGGCCGTTAAGCGATAGGTCGAGCTTGTACGAATCCCGCGCTTCCCGGTATACCTCCCGTTCGATCTTAAAACCTAGAATCCCGGTATAAAACTGTTTAGATCTGGCATAATCGGAGCAAATGATCGCGATATGATGTACGGCTTGAAGTTCGAGCATTTTGAAAAGTGTTTGAAAATATTTTCAAAGATCGTCAGATCTTGATAAAAACCTTCTTTTTATACATCCAGCGGAGGACCAGCCATTCCACCAGGAGAATTAATGCGCCGCTGACGAGCGATGCATAGCTGGCGCCGAAAATCGAGTCGTAATGCTGCCCGAAATGGATCTTGAACGATTCCCGGATAAACCCGCCAAGGCCGTCGGCGATCACGTAGGCGGCGATGGAATTCGTGCCGATTACGATCAACGGGTAAAACCAGGATTTACGGTTTTTCACATCCACGATAAAATAGAATGCGGAAAGCAGCAGGAATGCACAGCCGCCGCTGAATAGCGTCCAGGCCGGCGTCCAGATGCGTTTCACGATCGGGTTAAGGCCGGTGAAGTGGAGAAGCAGCGAAAGGATCAGTAAAGCCGCCGCGGTAACGATGTATCGTTTCAGCAGCCACGCGGTCGATGTCGCCGATTTTAGCCATTTACCTGCTATCAAACCCAATAACATAGTTCCCAGTGTTGGAATGAAACTTAATGTGCTGTAACCGCCACCGTTGTACCGGAATGGCTTTTCTCGTGGAAAGAGGTTCAGAAACCACCGGTCGAATGCCCAGGCGGCATTGGTGTTTTTGTTCCAGTGTGCAGCGAACCCTTTCAGGTTATGCTCCCAGTCGGCCGTGACGCCGGTTTGGGACCAGTCGAAATCCGGCCCGGGGAGCGGATACAACGCAAACAGGGTTGCATAACCCGCGAGAATGGCGGCCAATGCTCCCCACTGGATTTTTTCCGAAGCAAAGCCCAGTGCAAAAAGGATCGGGTAACCAAGGCCGATTTGCGTCAAAGTGTCTTCGAATGTGAAATTGGTTTGCTCCGAATGCATCGAGCGGAGAAAAATGCCTAAGAATATCAGTATCAGCGAACGCCGGATAGTGTGCACCCACATCATCGAAACCGACTGATTCCTGCCCGCCCGGCTGGCCATCGAGTACGGCAGGGCAACGCCTACCAGAAAGGAAAACGAAGGCTGGATCAGGTCATGCAGCGAACAACCCACCCACGGGACATGGCTTTGATGAAAATCCATGAATGCCCAGAAAGCACTGTCGGGAAGCGCTTCGGCCACATTTCCGAAACGCAGCACTTCGGCCATCATCAGGAACATCACAAATCCACGGTAGGCGTCGACAGACGAAACACGTTGAGGCGAAAGGGTAGCGGTTTCTTTCAAAATAATGCGGTTTAGGGTAATGGTTTTAAGCAATACTGACAAACGGCACGAAAAGGTTACCTGTCAAAAGAAAAAACCTCACAGGATTTACCTGCGAGGTTTTTATCGTGGCGGGATCGGGAATCGCTATACATTCATCTTTTTCAGCTCCTTCACTGCGTGGTCTGCTGCGCGCGCGGTCATCGCCATGTAAGTCAGCGACGGGTTCACGCAGGAAGCCGAGGTCATGAACGATCCGTCGGTGACATAAACGTTCTCGGCACCCCAAACCTGGTTGTATTTGTTTAAAACGGATGTTTTCGGGTCGTTGCCCATGCGTGCGGTACCCATTTCGTGGATGCCGATACCCGGGTGTTTCGATTCGTCGTTGTACGGCGTCACGTTTTTCAAACCGGCCGCTTCAAGCATTTCCGCGGCGTCGTTCATCATATCCTGGCGCATTTTCTTTTCATTTTCGCCATAAGCGGCGTCGAAAACGACGATTGGCAGGCCCCATTTGTCTTTTTCGGTCGGGTGCAGGGTGAAGCGGTTTTTTTCGTCGGGGATCATTTCGCCGAATCCGCCGATATTCATTGTCCATCCGCCCGGTTCCGAAAGCGATTTTTTGAAATCGGCCCCGAAACCGTCGGTAGCCACGCCGCGGCCCCAGCTCTCGCGGCTGGCACCGCCCTGGTAGCCGAACCCGCGTACATAATCGCGTTTGTCGTTACCCCAGTTACGGTAGCGCGGAATGTAAATACCGTTCGCGCGGCGTCCGAAGTAGTATTTGTCTTCGAAGCCCGGCATGTCGCCTCTCGCCCCCACGGCAAGGTGGTGGTCCATGATGTTACGCCCGAGCTGGTCGCTGTCGTTACCCATTCCGTTCGGAAAACGTTTCGATTTGGAGTTCATCAGGATGGACGTCGAGGCGATGGCCGACGCATTTAAAAAGATGATTTTGGCAAAATACTCTCTTGTTTCAAGCGTATTCTGGTTGATCACACGCACGCCGGTCGCCTTATTCAGTTTATCGTCGAAAATTACCTCCGAAACGATCGAATCGGGCAGGAGCGTCAGGTTACCGGTTTTTTGCGCCGCGGGCAATGTCGCGGCCTGTGTGCTGAAATAGCCCCCGTATGGACAGCCGCGCATACACATGTTCCTGAACTGGCACGCGGCACGGCCGAGTTCGGTATGGAATGCCTGCGGCTGGGTGAGGTGCGCCGCGCGGCCCATGATGATATGGCGGCCGGGGAATTTTTTCTCGACCTCGCCTTTCACATGCTTTTCCACGCAGTTCATCTGCATCGGAGGCAGGTAATTGCCGTCAGGCAGCACATCGAGGCCGTCTTTGGCGCCGCTGATACCCGCGAATTTTTCTACGTAGTCGTACCATGGAGCGATATCCGCGTAACGGATCGGCCAGTCGACACCGATACCTTCTTTCGCATTCGCTTCAAAATCCGCCGGATTCAGGCGATAGCTCTGGCGCCCCCACAACAGCGAGCGGCCACCCACGTGATAGGCGCGGATCCAGTCGAACCCACGGGTTTCCTTATAAGGGTTTTCTTTGTCGTTTTCGAAGAGGTAACGGTGTTCTTCGTTGGCGGTATAGCCCGTGCGTACGCCTGCCCAGTATTCTTCTTTGGCAACAGTGGTAACGCGTCCGCGGTGTTCGAACTCCCATGGCGCGAGTGTGGCCGTTTTATAGTCAACGATATGCTTGATATCCCTTCCCCTTTCGAGCATCAGGACTTTCAATCCCTTCTCCGTCAGCTCTTTTGCGGCCCATCCGCCGCTTATACCCGAACCAACCACTATCGCGTCATAAGTGGCCTGTTTTGTTGCTTTTATGTTCAGATTCATGATGAATATGCTTCAATATTTTTAAAATAGGGCCTTTCCGGCCGATTACTTGTTAATGTTACATTGCCCAGTTTTTCTGGCCTGGTTTCAGGTCGATGCAGCCGTCGTAGCGGCCGGGAACCGCAACGTATTCCAGTGCCTGGGTAGCGCCGGGCTCGGAGGTGAAGTACCCCAGCAACGTGAGTTCTTTCATCAGGCGGAAGAATGGTACACCGGCATCCGTGTATTCCTTACCTGCCTCGGTATATTTTTTCTTCTCTTCTCCGGCTTTGGCGATTTCCTCTTTCGCGGAGGCTTCCATATCCTTTAATATCTTGGTTTGCTCTTCGGGTTTCGCTTTCAGGAAATCTTTCTTTTCCAGTTCTGCCAGGCCTTTGTTAAAGCTCTCCTGGTCTTTCGCGCCATAGCAATCTTTCAGCATCATTTCGATAAACTCACCAACCTTGGCGTCTTTCGCCCCCGGGGTATCTGTTTTTGGAATGATAATTTCAGCTACTTCCGAAACAAGCGCCTTGCGGTCGGCGGAAAACGGGAAAGTCATTGCCGAGGCACTTTCCGTAGAAGACTTGCAGCCTTCCAAAAAAGCCAGCATGGTGGGTGCGGAGAGTGTGCCACCCATTAACAGTGCCACACGACCAAGGGCATCACGTCTTTTCATTTGATATACTTAATATAGGTTAACAATCCAAAGTGTAATTCTACATTCGATAAATGCAATTTTGAACGACCTGCTAATTTATGAAATATTCTGACTCATACGTTGGTTAGAATGATTCTATATAGCTCCTGATGCGTTAGAATGCTATCTCAGAGGCCGCTCGGGGCTATTAAAATTGCATTAAAATGTCACCAGGCGTTTATGTCGGACTGCACATTCCAACGGTTCACAGGACCATTAAATTGCAACCCCGGATATCGGAATTGTCGAAACGGCCCATGACATAGAATGTGCCGGGTTTGTCGCCGAACCGGCCGAGGTCCTGCGTTTCGATAAACGAGCAGGTATCCAGGTTAGCCAGATCGATCACATTGATTCCCCCCGGTTTTCGACGGCCCGAGATTGTGGTCGCTGACCGCGAAAGGATCGTTGATGTCGCGGAGGAAAATACGCATCGAATGCCCGGGCGTAAACAGCCCGTGGCCGTGGGAATAACCTTGCGAAAGGAGCTCGGTCATGCCGTATTCGGAGTGGATGGCCGGCACGCCGAAACTGCCGGTCAAGATGTCGTGCACTTCTTCGCGGAGCATTTCCTTGCGGCGGCCCTTCATTCCGCCGGTGTCCATGACGGTAAAATGCCCGATATTCTTCAAAAACGAGAGGTCGAAACTGCTTTCCGCCAGATCGAGCAGCGCGAATGTAACCCCCAGCAACAGGATACTTTTGCCGTCGGGGTTTTCGGCAAGGTGCCGAAGGCGGTGCAGCATTTCGCCGGCGTTGTTCAGGTAAAACCCCGAATACTCGGAACCGCTTTCCTCAATAAAATGCTGCATCATATACACCAGTGAAGAGTTGTTTCGTTCAAGGTATGACGGCAGCAGGGCGAGGATATGAAAGCGGTTCGGGTCCCCGTAATTTTGCTGGAAAATGCGATAGGAAACCGCTTTGTACAGCGGTTCGTCATAAAGATGGTGACTGCTGGTGGTCTGGCCGGTCGTTCCGCTGCTTTGAAAAACAACAGATGCGTCGGTAGTATGCCCCGTAGCGACGCGATGATTCTTAAAAAACTGGATTGGAAGAAAGGGAATGCCCGTCAATGTGGTGATGCCCGAAGGATCGATACCAAGGTGCCGGATGTATTCCCTGTAAACGGGGTTGTACGCGGCCTGGTAACGAAAAACCCGGAGCGCAAGCGCTTCGAAATCGGCCGGTTCGACGGTCACGATCTGTTCCCTGAGCCCTGCCCGTATTTCGGCAATGGTTTTATTGTTTTGAAGTTCCAATCCTCTTACTTTCGTAGATACTAAAAAGCAAAGTTAAAAATAGAACTCATATGAAGCTGAAAGTTTCCTTGTTCATACTATTGGCGGTGGCGGCCATGGGATGTGTCGATATTCCGGATTTTAGCGATACGCCGGTGATTTATTATAACGGAATCTCTCAGGAAACCAGGACAGACACCGTATTGGGCGTGCCGCAGAAAACCGAAGTAGTGACGATAACGATCAATTTCGAAGACGGCGACGGCGACCTTGGGGCAACCAATGCCGAGATACAGGATACGCTCGTTTTTACCAAAAATTACCTGAAAGTGCCGGGTTGGAAAGTGGAAGGGAACTATGAGCTCGTTACAATGACCCAGAATAAAGACAGCACCTGGACGGAATCCATCCTGGTCGGCGACAAATTTAAATTTTTCCCTTTGCTTAAAACAGACGGGAAACCGGGTCCAATCAAGGGTAAACTCGATTTGAACGTACGTTTCCGGAGGCTCGACAGCGCCATCCCAACGAAAATGAAGTTTAAGGTCCGGATTATGGATCGCGCATTCCATATCAGTAATCAGACTCCTGAAACGGATGTGGTGAGCGTGCCGATCTGGCAATAATGGGTTAGGCTTCTTCTACAATATCGGCATTCAGGATAATCCTGAATGTCGTTCCTTTTCCGACCTCGGAGCTTTTCACGAACAACTTCCCCGAGTGGTAGTTTTCAATTATCCTTTTCGCGAGCGTCAGGCCGAGCCCCCAGCCCCGTTTTTTAGTGCTGAAACCGGGATTGAAGATCTTGCTGATCTGCGCCTTGTTCATTCCCTTACCGGTATCCGCGATATCGATCCATATTTCCCTCGCACGCGGAGGCGCCTGCAAGGTCACGTGAATTTCCCCCACGCCGCTCATCGCGTCCACGGCATTCTTGCAGATGTTTTCGATTACCCATTCGAAAAGGTTTTTGTTCAATAACGCAGTCTGCTCTTCCGCAAGCTGGTTATGCACTTCGAACCTGACTTTGGAAGAAACCCGTTTTTCCAGGTAGTTGACGAAATTCGTTACGATAGCCGCGATGGGTTCCTGCCGCAGCGTAGGTACCGAACCTATGTTGGAAAATCGCGTCGTGATCATTTCCAGCCGGATTACGTCCTTTTCGATTTCCTCGGCAATCGACGGGTCGATCGCCGGATCGGAGCGGAAGTACTCCACCCAGGCCATCAGCGACGATAACGGCGTGCCGAGCTGGTGGGCCGTTTCCTTCGCCAGCCCGACCCACACCCGGTTCTGCTCCGCTTTCCGCGCCGAACTGAATGCGAGGTAAGCGAGGTAGCCGATCAGCAGCATGACCGATAATTGCAGAAAAGGATAGTAGCGTAACTGCGTAAGCAGAAAAGAGTTACTATAATAGATCTTGCCCGCGCGGCCTTTCCCGAGTTCCACGGGAATCGGCGGGTGTTCGAGTTTCATTTCTTCCAGACGCTCCCGGATAATGCGTTCACGCTCCTGGCGACTTATTTTGTCGGGGAATTTAATGTTCTTGTTGGGGTTCGGGATATTGTTTTCATCCACATAAATGGCCGGGATCTGATAGAAGTTGACGGCGTCTTCGATGACCTGGTATATCACGTTAAAGTTTTCGTCCAGCGGGCTGTTGACTACATACCGCAAGCCTTCGGCGTACAGCTGGACTTCCCTTTCCTCTCTTTCTTCCAGTTCCTCCACCAGCTTATCGGTATAAAAAAGCGATCCGATACTGAGAATAAGCAGGATAACCCCGATTCCGTATTTATAAAAGCTTTTCTGGTCGTAAGTATCCATCAGTGAACGGCGCAGGCGCTGGCTGTTCAGAATGGCTACGGGATGCAGCCTGAAACGCGGTTTTTCTTTAGGGCTTTCGCTGATCATTCCGGGCCGGGCACATTCTGCCCGATGTTAGTGTTATAGTCTACAAATAACGTAAATAATTTAAGCTTAGTGGTTTCATGGCCGTTTTTCGTTCCCCCCCGTCGTCAGTCGCAGATATGACGAAAATCATGTTTCGGGAGTGCGCCCGAGGCGAAATTTGTATGACTTATGACAGTATTATTTAAATGCTTTCTAAATAAGTGAACGGTCATAGTTCCACATTCATATTATGATTTTTGTGCCGTATTTTTGTGAATCGAATTAGACCAAGTGATGTATAACCAGTTCAAATCAGTCAGTTTATCACATCGGAATGCTCCTCTTGCTATCAGGGAACAGCTTGCATTGAATGAGGCGGAAGCAAAGAGCATGATGCTTCGTCTGAAAGATTTTTTCGATATCTCCGACGTTCTTGCTGTTTCTACCTGCAACCGGACTGAGATATACTACTCCTCCGCCAACGACCTTAATGAAGAGATTATCAAGCTTTTACTGATCGAAAAAGGGATTGAGGACATAGATGCGTTCAAAGCATATTTCGAGCAGTTTTCTGAAGGCGACGCAGCGGTGAAGCACCTCTTCCAGGTCGCTACCGGCCTGCAATCGCAGGTAGTAGGGGATATGCAAATCCCGAATCAGATCAAGCATGCGTATCAATGGTCTGCCGACCTCAATATGGCAGGCCCGTTTCTGCACCGTCTGCTTCACACGATATTTTTTGCCAACAAACGCGTGGCTCAGGAGACGTTCTTTCGTGATGGCGCGGCTTCTGTTTCCTATGCGGCCGTCGAACTGCTGGAAGGTCTGATGCCAAATCCCCGGATACTCGTTGTGGGATTGGGTGAAATCGGAACGGACGTTTGCCGCAACCTTTCGCAAAACACCAATGCGGACGTGACGCTGGTAAACCGGACCCGTAGCAGAGCCGATGCATTGGGCACGGAGCTTGGGTTCCGCGTGGCGGATTTTGCCGACATTGAATCCGAAATTTCACGTGCGGACGTGATCGTATCGTCCATTCAGCGTGAAGAGCCGTTCTTTACCAAAGAAATGATGGTGCGCCTCCGTGGCATGTCGTTCAAATATTTTATCGACCTCTCGGTGCCGCGGAGCGTGTCTCCCGAGGTGGAGGAAGTGCCCGGCGTGATGCTTTACACGATCGACTCGATACGTTCGAAGGCCGACGAAGCATTGCAACGTCGGCTCGATTCAGTTCCACATGTGGAAGAGATTATCAACGAAGCGGTGCTTGAATTCAACGACTGGTCACGCGAGATGATCGTTTCGCCGACCATTCAGAAACTGAAAGGTGCATTGGAACAAATCCGCAGAGAGGAATTGACCCGTTTCACCAAAAACCTGACCGAATCGGAACTGGAAAAAGTGGAACGCATTACCACCAGTATGATGCAGAAAATCCTGAAACTTCCGGTACTTCAATTGAAAGCGGCGTGCAAGCGAGGAGAGGCGGAAACGCTGATCGACGTATTAAACGACCTTTTCAACCTCGAAAAAGAGAAAGAAAGCCATTAATATCACATAGACCTCTTCCAATATCACACTCCCGGGCGCTTGTCCGGGAGTTTTTTTATGCCAAAAAAAAGAGAGAGCGTCATCTGCCGCCCTCTCTACGTATTACCTTACCCTCCACAATAATTAATTGTTATCTTTCGACGCCACAGGCCGGCATTGGCGCTGGCCGGGCGCTATCCTGAAACGACATACGTTTGCAAGGTTCACTTTGGATCAGCGACCCGAAAAATTCTTTTATTCCTGCTCCCGGCTCATGGTTTCGAGCATCTTACCTAAGTTCAGACTACGTGCGGAAGCGTCGAAAATCTGCCGGTAAACGCCATTTTTTTCGTACAGATCCTCATGTTTGCCTGATTCGACGATCTGTCCCTTCTTCATCACGTAAATCTGGTCGGAGTCGAGAATTTGTGCGAGGCTATGCGAAATGATCACTACCGTGCGGTTTTTCTTGATCGCGTCCAGGCTGTTTTTGATCTGCTCGGTAGCAATGGCGTCGAGGCTGGCCGTAGGCTCGTCGAGGAAGATAATGGGCGGATTTTTGAGAAACAGCCGCGCAATGGCGATGCGTTGCTGCTGGTCGCCGGAGAGCATTTGGGCATCGGTATCATTGCCGGCGGGCAGCTCCATAATCTGTTCGTGCAAATAGGCGCTTCTGGAAGCTTCGACGAGCTCTTCCCAGCTGGCTTCGGGCTTTCCATAGCGGATATTCTCGGAAATGGACCCTTTGAAAATATGGTTCTTTTGAAGTACCATTCCGATGGCATTGCGCAGGGAGGACAAGTCGTAGGATTTCAGAGGTTTTCCGTCCAGCAAGATTTCCCCCGAATCCTGGGCGTAGAAACCCACCAGCAGATTAATAAGCGTGCTCTTGCCTGCCCCCGACAGTCCTACCAATGCAGTCGTTTGTCCGGCTTTAATATTCATAGAAACGCCTGAAAGTGCCCTGGTGCCGTTGGGATATTCGAACGATACGTTCCGGAGCTCGTAGTTGCCCCGAAAACGTGCCGATTCTGTTTGTCCGCTTTTCTCGACCGCGTCGTTCGCATCCAGGATATCGAAGAAGCCCTCCGAATAGGTAAGTGCATCGTTCATCTCGTCGTAAATGCGGTGCAGCTGGCGGATGGGTGCGGAAACGTTATTGAACAGCAGAATATGGAACATGATCGCGCCGATGGACATTTGCTGATCCAGCACGAGGTAGGCGGTGAGAATGATGATCAGCACGACGCCGATCTGCTCGATAAAGCTTTTGATACCGTCGTAGGCAAAGTTGGTCTTCCGGGTTTTAAGCTGTGAATCCATCAGCTCCATTTGCAGGCGATATTGCTTTTCGCCTTCCAGTTTTTCACGCACGAACGATTTGATTACGATCACCGACTCGATGAGGTTGATCAGCCCGTTGCTCTTATTCTCGCGCTGCCGTTTCAGCTTGCGCCGAACACCCTGCAGTTCGCCGGCCTGCCGGTAGCTCACCCAGAAATACACGGGGAGAATGGCCAGGGCAATGCAGCCGACGTAAAAATTGGCCGAGAACATAATGCCGAGCGCCACAATGGCATTCGCAAAAAGCGGCAGAATGTCGATGAAAAAGTTCTGGATCAGCTTGGTAAGGCTTTCCACGCCGCGATCGATGCGGGTTTGCAGCTTGCCTTTCTGATTTTCATTGTCGCCGAAAAACGCCAGGTTGTAGGTCAGAATGCGGTTGACAGCGTTCTGTGACAGGTCGCTGGATACTTTGATACGGATTTTTTCACCAAAATACCGCTGCCCGAAAACGATAAAAGAATTGACGATCTCTTTCACGAAAAGCACCACCGTGATACGCAGGAGCAATTCCCTGCCTTGCAGCAGGCTCCAGTGTTTATCGAGCATGGTTTGCACCGTATCGACGGTGTACCGAAGCACCCAAGGGTTTACCTGGGCCGTAACGGCACCAAGCAGGGTGAGGAATAGTGCAAATGCGATTTGCCGCTGGTAGGGCTTAATGAATGGCCGGAGCCTTTGGAAGATTTGCCAGATATTCATGCAGGTTCAACAACAAATCCCGTAAAATGATTTGAATATCTGGTGCTTAACAATTATTTGCTCTTTTTGCCCGAACGTTTGATCGGCCGCCCGTATTTGATCATCTTCTCTTTGGCATAATCCCGGCGGACATTAACCTTCTGATTCTTAGCTTTCTTTTCATGAAATGCGGGGCCTATGTCTTCTCGCTTCGGGCGCTTCGGCTCGATGTTTTTCATGAAAACTTTCGGCTCTTCGTCCGGCGTCAGCACTTCCGATATTTTCAGGTCCTCCGGCAGTGGCAGTATAGGTATTTCAAAATCCATCAGCTCTTCAATCTGCTGCTGGAACGGCTTTTCCCGCTCGGAGATAAAGGAAATGGCAATGCCTTTCTGATCGGCACGGCCGGTGCGGCCAATCCGGTGGATATAGTTCTCCGGTACTTCCGGAATATCGAAATTGATTACATGGGAAACTTCGGCGACATCGAGCCCGCGTGCGATGATGTCCGTGGCGATCAGGATGCGGTAATTGCCGGCGTGAAACTGCCTGATGGTATTGAAACGGTGGTTCTGGTCTTTATTGGAATGGATAACGCCGATTTCGTTCAGGTAGCCGAGTTCCAGTTGCCCGTATAGCTGATCGGCGAGCTTTTTGGTAGCGACAAAAATCAGGACCTTGTTCATTTCCCTGTGGCGGTCGAGAAGCAGGTCGAGCAAGTTGACTTTCGTATAGAAATTAGGGACATAATAGGCTTGCTGTTCGATATTTTCAAGCGGCGTGCCCACCGGCGCCGCTTCAATCCGGACCGGATCGTTGAAATAGGTTTTCATCAGAGCCTCCACCTCCTGTGTGATCGTCGCCGAAAAGAGCAGGTTCTGGCGTCGCTGGGGCAGCAGGTCCAGGATGTTTTTCAACTGCGCACGAAAACCGAGGTTCAGCATTTCGTCGACCTCGTCGATCACCAGTTTTTTGATCGACTTGGTTTTTAGCGAGCCATTCATAGCCAGGTCGAAAACTCGCCCGGGAGTTGCCACTACGACGTCCGCACCCTGATGCAGCTCGGCCATTTGCACCTTGATATTCCCTCCACCGTAAACACCCACCACTTCGAGTGTCGTGTAAGCCGTGAGCTTTCGCACTTCTTCCACTACCTGCACCACCAGTTCGCGCGTGGGCACGAGAATGAGCAGTTGAGGCAACCGGTCTTTGGCATATTCTATCTGACGGAGCGTCGGTAACAAATAGGCGAATGTTTTTCCGGTACCGGTTTGTGCAATGCCGCAGACGTCCTTTCCGGACATCATTACCGAAAAAACCTTGTGCTGAATTGTCGTAGGGGTGGTATATCCGGCTTCTGAAAGGGCTTTGAGAAGCGGTTTGGAGAGATTTAAATCTTCAAAAGTCATAATGCAATGCTTAAAGGATTGCAAAGTTAGGGTTAATCCTCTTGAACGCATTATGTAAGTTGCTTAATCTGTCGGTGCGCCGGTTTTCATAGCCTGATCAACACTTTTGAGGTGACATAGGATGCGCGCGTGGCGGGATCGAGAAAGCGAAAATCGAGAATCGGCCGCGGGTATTCTTCGCAGGTCCCGACGATCTTCAGATCGGGGCGCATTGCCCTGAATTCACCGAGCAAGTTCTGGTGGGTGTAAACGAGACAGTTTTTCATGCCAACCAGTTTGCCGAAATCATCGATTTCCGTTACACGCACACCTGCGTAAAAGCGGAGGCTGTAAGGCGTCCCGGCCTGATAGCTGAACAGCCGGTTCTCGCGGGCGCCGTTGGCCCTTGCCAGAATGCCCAGTTTCGCGGCCGCCTGGTATTCATAAATGTTGGGGTAAAAATAGGTTGTAAGCACCAGGTTGGCACCTATCGCAAAAACGACGCAGCCAACGATCAGCTTGTTCCGTACAGGCGAAAAGAAGATCAGCCAGGTAAGTACCCCCAGCAGCACCATAAAATGGACCAGCCCGTAGTAGTTGTCGGCCGGGAACGAAAACCACACCAGGCAGAAAAGCAAAGCCAGGGAAGCGTATGCGGCCACCGCATGCACATACGCGATAAGCCCGGAAAAGATTTCGGGGTCGCTTTCCAGGCGCCGGACAATGTATGACGAGGTTACCACCGCGGCCAGCGGATATGCCATATACACATCGAAAGTGGCCCTGAACGGGTTCAGGTAAGCGAAGATGAAAGGCATTACGATCGCTAAAAGGCAGATTAGCTCATGTTTCTGTGTTTCGTCGTGTTCGGGAAACGCCAGCCGCTGGGCCAGGTCGGCAATGGCGAGGATGAAGAAGATGGTCCAGGGCGAGAATGTAACAAGCAAGGTCAGGACGGGATTGGCCGGCCATTCACCGGCACCGCCCGGAAATGTGTTTTTTACGAATACGAGCGCAACCCCGCCTGCGAGCGCGAGGAACAGGTACAGGAAATTCTTTTTTTCGAGGTATAAATTGATCTGCCACAATGTAAACACATAGCAAGCCGCCAGGTAGTTCGCATCGCCAAGATCGTTGTTGACGAGGAAAGTAGCCTGGGCGGTGGCTAATATTAAAACGGAGAGAATGGCCGACTCGCGACCTGCAAGGTTTCTGGTAAGACGATAGGTACAGAAGAGGCTGAAAAGGAGAGCAAGGAACCCCGGGATATGCAGCGAAAGTTGGTTGGACCCGAATATCCGCATTGCGCCGACGGAAAGCGAGATGATCGGCCCGGATATGCCCGTCTCTTCGACCAAACGCCCGCTTTTAATCGTTTCCGCGGCGATGGCGGCAATCTGCGCCGACAAGTCTTCGGGAATCAGCATCAGCCAGCCGATCATCCAGATTACTAAGGCGGTCCCAAGGCCCCATCGGGTAATTTTTAACAAATCCTTTTGAAGCATAGGCAGCATACATTAAACCTACCGGAAGCAAAAGTAAATAAAGAAGGGCATTCAAAATGGATGCCCTTCTGTTTACGAATCATAGTGTGTCAGCGCGTACGTAGTCTTCCGGTATTTTTGTTGTAAGTACCCAGCGGGAAACTCAGCCCAACGTTGATACCCCAGTTGTTGTTTTTAATGTTCGAATTGTCCAGCCGAGTCACATCCAGCAACCCGACACCGTACCGGGCATCGAAATTCAGCCAGATCTTCTCCTGCAACCGGTAGTTCAGGCCCGCCCCGAAAGTAAGTCCGAGATCAAAAGGATTATAAACGCGGTTGTTGGAATCTCCGTTGATATTGTTGCCGTTCTTGTCGCGCGCTCCTACCAGGAAATTGAGGTTGGGGCCGAGGAATATTTTTGGACGCAGCCGGTCGCCATAACGTCCGAAAAAGAAAGTGGCCAGCAACGGTGCCTGAATATAATTCAGGTTAATTTCGTTGGTTTTATTATTGATTTGCGCTCCAAGCTGCGTAAAAAGGAGCTGTCCGCTGAAACCGAATCCTGATTCGGAGCTGTAATTGTAAAAACCTCCTATGGTCAAACCGGGTTTCCAGTCCGTATTGATAACATCGCCACGGAAATTGGCAATGGATATCCCGACGATCGGGCCGATGGAAACGTTTTCCTGCGCTTGTGCCCGCGAGCTACAAAAGGCGATCGCAAGCAGCAAAAAAATACAATTTTTCATTTAAATGGAAATTTGGGTGCGTCGTGGATAGTCAGCATAAATTATATGCCAAATACGCGGCTTTGGCGCCGTTTCGTATAATCGGTTAATCACTAGCGTTGTCTGCCGCAATATGTATAAAATCATATTTGAAGATGTGATGAATTTCGTGGAAAAACCTCTACGTATTGTATACGTTTCCCACGCAAATGCGGCCTGTTCTCACTCGTCGAAATCGCCTTCGTGCGGTATTTGGAAAGGTTTGAGATAGGCTTTAAGCTGGGAGGGCACCTGCCAATGATTGTAGATTTTCCTGGTATTTCTGATTTCCGTTTTCAGCTCGTTGATATTGGCATTAAATTTCGCGATAACCGTCACCATCGAATTGGCGTGCCGGAAAGGAAGGCCGCAAATAGCGGATATCTCTTGCTGGACGGACATTTTCTGCTGAGCGAGTTCTTCTACCTGCTGCCTCAGGAGTTTGTTGTAATAACCCAGCTGGTTCTTGTCGACGTTTGCCAGGCCGGCCCGGTCGAGTTGTTCGAGCTCCATTTGCAGTTTCAGCAAGCCGAGCAGGTTATTGTCCTGATAAGCCCGCGTAATGCGCTGCATGGTCGCGGTTTTGCGCTGTTTTTCGGTTTCATCGGTTTCCCGGTCCGGATGAAAGGTTTTCACGAGCTCCACGTACACGCAGCGGACAGACTTCGTGGTTCTCTCCCGATGCGTTCCGTGCTCTTCCGGGCGCCGGTCCCTTCTCTCCGCTTTGATGCGCATCTGCTCCGCTTCCGATAATTCATGAAATGCGACTTCTGGTTCCGTTTCATTGATACTTTCCAGCAAGAAGGCCGGGTCTTCGATACGCGATGCATTCCTTGCGCGGTCCTCTTCCAGAAGTACCTCGATATCCACCGGACTGTATCTGTTAAAAACCGGTTTCAGATAATCCAAGCCGTGATTTTTGACCAGATCAAAGGCATTTTCGGTAATCAGGTAGGCGAGTTTGGTTTGATAGGCCTTACGGAAGTGTCCGGCTTCGTAGGCCCGGTCCCATAGGTTCACTATGTCGGCCCGGCAACTTTGGTATTCCGCGACCAGCGGATCGAGTTCTGTCGGCATTCGTCTCAGCATTTCATCGTAAGCCTGTTGCAATTCGGCGATCTGCCGGTCCAGTGCTTCGATGGCGCCCGAAAGCGTATTGAATTCTTTCTGTTTTTTGTTAAGCGGTCTTTCGCTCTCAGGAATGTTCAAAATGGCGGTGTCGGTCATGATACGGTAACCGGCGCGGCGGGATTACAAGTTCAATTCCTGGTAGGAAATCAATACAATCGCTGCCACGGCCAGCAGGAGTCCCCATTTGTTCAACGTGTTCAACCGCTCCTTGTACAAAACCCAGGCGGCCAGGGCCGACACGAGCATCGTCAGGATGTTGTAGATCGGAAATACATAAGCCGCACTGTTACCGAAAGCCGCCAGGGCCAGCAAGAGGAAATAAAGCGACAGAAAATTGGGCACGCCGAGAATCAACCCGCCCAGTACGCTCCGGAATTTTAGCTTGTGACCATGAACTACCATGCGGTAAACGAGGATCGAAGTTCCGATGACGACCGCCCCCAGGCATGCGATGATCATGAAAACGGTGATTTGGCCCGCGGGATAGTATCTGGAAGACAGGAAGTTGATGAGCGTATTGTTGGTGCCGCTCGCAAAGAAGGTCAGAATCGGGAAAATCCAGAGTGTCTGTTTGGGACCGGCTGTATTCGCTGCGCCTGCCGGCTCCCGCGACCGCTGGATCGCGCCGAGCGCCAGCGCCACCAGAGCGAGTGCGAGGCCCAGGTAATTGAGCCCGGTGAAAACCTTATTGTTGTTCCGGAAAACAAACAGCCCGAAAAGCACCGGTATGACCAACGACATATTCCCCGCCAGCGACGTCGCCGTTACACTCACTTTTTGCGCAGTGAGGCCGATCAGCAGGAATGCCGTTACGAACATTGCGCCAAGCGCCATGGTAAGGGCTGTGCCTTCGGCCGTCCATCGCACCTCCATAAACACGGCGGGGTCCGGCGTCAGGACAAGCCCCGTGAGCACGCAGGAGTAGTAATTGAAAACCACCGCGTGAAAGGAATCTACCTGATAACGCGGGTAAGCGCGCATGATCAGGTAGAGCATAACGGTAAAAATGACGGCGAGCAGGAAGAAAAGCATGGGTTAGCGGCGCGTGAGGATTTCGTCGATCACGCGCGGGTAATGCTCGTATTCGAGCGCGTGCACCTTGCGCGCCACTTCCTCAGGCGTATCGCCGGGCGCTATGTCGCAGCTTGCCTGGAAAATAATGTCGCCCTCGTCGTAATGCTCGTTTACATAGTGGATCGTAATGCCCGATTGCGTGTCGCCTGCATTCACGACGGCTTCGTGTACGAAATGTCCGTACATGCCCTTACCGCCGTATTTCGGCAGCAATGCGGGGTGGATATTGATCATTTTATTGGGAAATGCCTGGACGAGCACCGGCGGTACGAGCATCATAAAGCCTGCCAGCACGACAAGGTCGATGCCTTCGTTTTGCAGGATTTGCGGGATCTTGCCGGTCTGATAAAAGGTTTTCCTGTCAAAAAAAACGACTGGGACCTGTAATTTAAGTGCCCTTTTAATCACTCCGGCCATGGGATTGTTCGTGAATATCAGCGACACGTCCACATCTTCCCTGTTGGCAAAATACTCACAGATTTTTTCGGCATTCGATCCCGAGCCGGAGGCAAAAATGGCAATTCTTCTCATTAGTAAGTGTAGTTGATATATGTTGACAGAATAGGAGTCCGGATGGAAAATATCCCGACAAAGCTATAAAAAAGAACGGCTTACGGGCGAACCGGAAGCCGTTCTTTTAGGTAAATGTTAATATTATGGGGGTTAAAATCAAAAGATTTTCGCGAGTTCGCTGGACGCCATCAGTTTTCCTTTCCTGTAAGTTTCTGTTTTCAGGTCCCAGATGACACCCGGTACGCGGTACGAGATTGTCTGCATATTCATTTTCACGGGGAAGCCCATTACCATTTCCATATCCATGTCGGAGCTGATTTTGTAAGCATCGAAGTTTCCGGCCGGAATCGTCAGTTTTTCCTGCGAATCGACCTTCCGGTTTTTGATCGTCATGTTAAAATTCACTGGCATGGGGCCGGATTTACCTTCGCCCTTTACCGACGCGTCTTTCAACTGGCTACCTACCGAGAGCTTCGAAGGATATTCGATATTGTCATAGGTAAATTTCATTTCCATATTCCTGAAAGACTTCATTTGTTCCTCGTTGATCAGCGAAGCGGCATCTATCGTAAGCACATTACCGTCGCATTTCATTTGATAAGTGTTTTTTAACTCCGACTTCCCTTTGTTGTTGAACGATTCCATTTCGATGGAAACTACAGTGTTACCGCCTTCTTTGGAGACCTTTGCGATTTTGTAGACGAGTTTGCCGGTCGGTTTGCCTTTGCCGTCGAAGTTATTCATTTCGAAACCGCCTCCTTCCTTGAATGTAAAACCGGCGCATTCCTGGGCATTTGCACTCAGGCCGAGCATCATAAGACAGGCGATGCTCCATACAATGAACTTTTTCATACTGCTTGCTGCGATTTAGTTTGGGTTATTCAAAGATAACTTTTCAGCGGGTTAATCAAGCAGCGGGGCCCGGTTAAATTAGTGAGCGTCAGGCCCAGATCATGGTAATCAATCCGAGGAGCATAATGATCTTACAGAGGCTGCTGATCTCCCTGAAATCTCGTCGGGTATCGGCCTGATAGAGGCGGAGCAAGAGTAATGCGATCGGGATCAGCAGCAGCAGGAACAGGAGCGTAAGCAGGTTGTTCTGCAACGCCCTGGCCATCACAAACAGGGTGAGCACAAAAATGACGGTCACCGAATACAGGAACGTTTTGGTCCGGCGGATGCCCCAGACGATCGGTAATGTGCGGCAGCCGTGCGCCTCGTCGCCGCGAATATCTTCCATGTCTTTTACCACTTCACGGATGAGCGAAATAAAGAAAGAGAATACCGCATAAATGAAAACCAGGTGCCGGTTGGCGGGGTAATGGACGGTAAGGATCAGCAATGTAAGGCCCGTCAGTAACGACACGATGAAATTTCCGATGAAAGGCAGCCGTTTGTAACGCTCGGAATAGAACCAGAGCAGTGTGATCGAGAATACATTGATAATGAATATATAAGGACTGACGGCCAGTCCGAGAATGGCCCCCAGCACGTTCAGGACCTGATGCGCGCCCATAGCCCAGCGACGTTTGAGGTACCGGCCCACGACGACGCGCTCCGGCTTGTTGACGATGTCGATCTTGATGTCGAAATAATCGTTGATGATGTAACCCGCGGCGGCAATGCAAACCGTCGACAGCGAAAGCACGAACATGTCCGGGTCGGTCACGATCGATCGCCATTCATGCCTCGGGCCAATGAGCAGAATACGTGTGAGATATTGTGTGAGGGCCACAATGATCAGGTTGGTCATGCGCACAAGCCGCGCACTCCCGGTGACATAATCCCACGTTGTGATCTTGGGTCTGGCCGACACATTCATGCAATTTGACGCTTGAAAAAGAAGGTTTAGGCAATAAAATTATTCATTTTATCCCATTAACGACAATTCTTCACTTCTTTATCCATTTGTGGGATAAAAAACATGCATTTGTTGTTAGCAGGAAAGAGCCGTTATCCGGACGGTTGTTCAGACCGGACATTCAACCATTTGCTGACTTACTATGAAAATTGGTATCGTATGCTATCCGACCTTCGGAGGAAGCGGAGTGGTAGCTACCGAGCTTGGAAAAGCGCTTGCGAAAGCGGGCCATCAGGTTCATTTCATTACCTATTCCCAGCCACAGCGGCTGGATTTTTTCAATGAGAATCTTTATTACCATGAAGTAAATATACCCGCCTATCCATTGTTCCAGTACCCGCCTTACGAGTCGGCGCTGTCGAGCGAAATGGTCCACGTGGTGGCTAACGCGGGCCTGGATTTGCTTCACGTACATTATGCGATCCCTCACGCATCGTCGGCCTACCTCGCCAAACAGATTCTGGCCGCACAAGGTATTCATATTCCGGTGATCACGACATTGCACGGCACGGACATCACACTGGTTGGGAAAGATCCCTCGTACGAGCCGGTCGTGACGTTCAGTATCAACCAGTCGGACGGCATTACCACCGTCTCTGAATCCCTCAAAAGAGATACCTACGATCATTTCAAGATTACCAAAGACATCGAGGTAATCCCCAACTTTATTGACCTCGACCGTTTCAGCCGCCAGAAAAAAGACCATTTCAAACTTGCCATCTGCCCCAACAACGAGAAACTGATCGTCCACACATCCAACTTCCGGAAAGTAAAGCGGATCGACGACGTAATCATGACTTTCGAGAAACTGCGCAAGCTCCTGCCGAGCAAGTTGCTGCTCGTAGGCGACGGTCCCGAACGCCTGCGGATCGAGCGCTTGTGTAAAGACCTCGACATGCTTTCGGATGTGCGTTTCCTTGGCAAACTGGATGCGATAGAGGAGGTCCTTTCCGTGGCCGATCTTTTCCTGATGCCGTCCGAAACGGAGAGTTTCGGTCTTGCGGCACTGGAAGCCATGGCTTGCGAAGTGCCTATCATTACATCCAATGCGGGTGGCTTACCCGAGCTCAACGTACATGGCGTAACCGGTTTCCTGAGCAATGTGGGTGATGTAGAGGATATGGTCAGGCATGCGGCATACATTCTGGACGACGCCAACCTGCCGACATTCAAAGCGAACGCGCTTGCAAGGGCCCGTGAATTCGATGTAGCGAAGATTCTGCCGCATTATGAAGCGTATTACGAACGCGTGGTAGAAAACAGCAAGGCGGTCGATCTGGCGTAGCAACCGCTGGTAACCGTAAAGCGCCGCTCGATGCCCGGTTTCGTCTTTCATGCGGTTTTACTTATATTCGTGTGCTATTTATGCTAGGTTTACGTTATTGATTGAGGTAAAAAATTGTTGAAAGATGAAACTGGTATTTAATATATTATTCATATTCCTGCTCCTGATCGCATTCGTGCCGTTTTTCCGGCGCTTCCTTTTCCACTTATTGGTAGGCAGGCAATTGATCAAGCAACAGGAGAGAGCATACCGCGCGCAGCAGCAACAGGAGCGGGCCCGTACGAAGCCGGGCGGCATCCGGGTGGATAGCACACCGCCTAACGGCAACGAATCGTCCAGGTTCAAAGGCGGAGAGTATGTCGATTATGAGGAAGTGAAATAGAAAGTGGCGTTTTTCTTTTATGCTATAAGACAGAAAGCCCGGGTCGTCCCCGGGCTTTCTGCGTCGATCGGCTATTTTTAGCGGCTCAGGTAAAGATTCCTTTCGCCGTAAATTTTCTGGAAGAACTCATCTTCCAGGTCCTTGATAAAGTAAATCGCTTCGCCGGTCGATTTCATTTCGGGGCCGAGTTCCTTGTTCACATTTGGGAATTTGTTGAATGAAAATACAGGAATCTTGATCGCCCAGCCGTTTTTCTCAGGTTTGAAATTGAAATCTTTCACCTTCTTGTCGCCGAGCATCAATTTGGTAGCGAAGTTCACGTAAGGTTCCTTGTAGGCCTTGCAAATGAATGGCACGGTACGCGAAGCGCGAGGGTTAGCTTCGATCACATACACGACGCCGTTTTTCACGGCGAATTGTACGTTAATCAACCCTTTCACATTCATCGCCAGTGCTATTTTACGTGTATGTGCTTCGATCTGGCGGATTTCGTCCTCGGTCAGGTCGAATGGCGGCAATGCGGCGTGCGAGTCGCCTGAGTGGATGCCCGCAGGTTCGATGTGCTCCATTATGCCGATGATGTAAGCGTCTTCACCATCGCAGATCGCGTCTGCTTCCGCTTCCAGGGCACCTTCCAGGAAATGGTCGAGGAGGATATTGTTATCGGGAATATCGTGCAGGATTTTCACCACATGCTGTTCGAGTTCCTTCTCGTTGATGACGATCTTCATGCTTTGACCACCCAAAACGTAGCTCGGGCGGACCAGCAGCGGGAAGCCCAACATCCGGGAAAGTTCCACGGCTGCATCCGAGCTTCTTACAGTCCCGAATTTTGGATAAGGAATGCCGAGCTCTTCGAGTAACGATGAAAAACGTCCGCGGTCTTCGGCCCAGTCGAGCGAATGGTAGCTGGTACCGATGATTTTTACACCGTATTTGTCCAGCTTCTCGGCCATTTTCAGGGCAGTCTGGCCACCCAGTTGTACGATTACGCCTTCCGGCTTTTCGTGTTCGATAATATCGAACACATGCTCCCAGAACACCGGCTCGAAGTATAGTTTATCGGAAATATCCGGGTCGGTAGAAACCGTTTCAGGGTTACAGTTCACCATGATCGTTTCATAACCCGCCTCTTTGGCAGCCAATACACCGTGTACGCAGGAATAGTCGAACTCGATACCCTGACCGATGCGGTTAGGGCCCGAGCCAAGTACCATTACTTTCTTGCGGTCGCTTACAACCGACTCGTTATCAGGGAATTCCTGCGAAGTATTGAAAGTTGAGTAGTAATAAGGGGTTTTCGCTTCGAACTCGGCCGCGCAGGTGTCAACGCATTTATAAACACGCTTGATACCCAATGCCTTCCGGCGGTCGTAAACCTTGCTTTCTTTCGTGCCGAGCAGATGCGCGATCTGGCGATCGGCGTAACCTTTTTGTTTCGCGGTCAAAAGCAATTCTTTCGGCAGGTCTTCCAGATCGTATTTCTCGATTTCGTGTTCCAGCTCGATCAGCTCTTCGATCTGACGTAGGAACCAGGCGTCGATTTTAGTCAGATTCTGGATCGTTTTAAACGAAAGCCCGATCTTGAATGCGTCGTAAATGTGGAACAAACGGTCCCAGCTGGGATGTGCCAGGCTGTGCTTGATCGCCTCCTGGTCGCGCAGCTCGCGGCCGTCGGCTCCGAGGCCGTTCCGGCGGATTTCCAGCGACTGACATGCTTTTTGCAATGCTTCCTGAAAGTTCCGTCCGATACCCATCGCTTCACCCACCGACTTCATTTGAAGGCCCAGTGAGCGGTCGGCGCCTTTGAATTTATCGAAGTTCCAGCGTGGGACTTTCACGATCACATAGTCGATCGAAGGTTCGAAGAATGCGGAAGTGCTGCCGGTAATCGGGTTAATGAGCTCGTCGAGATTATAACCGATCGCCATTTTCGCGGCGATTTTCGCGATAGGATAACCGGTCGCTTTCGAAGCCAGCGCCGACGAACGCGATACCCGCGGATTAATCTCGATCGCGATGATCTTGTCGTCGGCGGGGTTCACCGAAAATTGTACGTTACACCCACCTGCGAATTTACCGATCCCGTCCATCATTTTGATGGCCAGGTCGCGCATCTGCTGGTACAGCGTATCGGGAAGCGTCATCGCTGGTGCGACCGTGATACTGTCGCCGGTATGCACGCCCATCGGGTCGAAGTTCTCGATCGAGCAGATTATAATGAAATTACCCTTGCTGTCGCGGAGCAATTCGAGTTCGTATTCTTTCCAGCCCATCACACTTTGCTCTACCAGTACCTCGTGTACGGGCGACGCGTGCAGGCCGTTATTAAGCGCTTTGTCGAAGTCTTCTTCTTTCTCCACAAATCCGCCTCCCGTACCTCCAAGGGTAAATGAAGGGCGAATTACCAGTGGGAAGCCGATTTCCTGGGCGATCTCTTTTCCTTCGAGGAAAGAGCGGGCAGTGCGGCCCTGGCACACGTTTACGCCCAATTCGAGCATTTTCAGACGGAATTTCTCCCGGTCCTCGGTGGTTTCAATCGCCTTGATATCCACCCCGATAATGTCCACGTCGTACTTTTTCCAGATTCCTGCCTTGTCACAATCGATTGCCAGGTTCAGCGCCGTCTGGCCTCCCATGGTAGGAAGTACGGCGTCGATGGGCCTGCCCATCGCCTTGTGTTTTTCAAGGATTTCAACAATATACTTCTTTTCCAGTGGCAACAGATATACATGATCTGCACTGATAGGGTCAGTCATGATTGTTGCAGGATTGGAGTTGATCAGAACTACCTCAATCCCCTCTTCGCGTAACGAGCGGGCCGCCTGAGAGCCAGAATAGTCAAACTCGCACGCCTGACCGATAACGATGGGACCTGAACCGATAATCAGAACGGAATTGATATTCGTATTTTTGGGCACAGTAAATGGTAATTTGTAGAAATGAAGGAAATACTTGAACAACTTTTGGCAGTTGCCTGACGATTTTGAGCAGGGGTACGTCCAAAAATTCCACAAAGTTAATCCTCATATCCGAAAATGGAGAGGTTGTGAGTTGAAATAACTGTAAAAATTTGAAATTGGCATGATAAACATTTGTATTACAGCTAATTGTGAAATTTCTTTCAGCTACTGAAATGGCGCAATGGCCGGAGCGGAGATGTCGAAGTCGCGCAAACGCAGCGGGACATTGCCGGAAGCGGCGAAGCGGGTGGGGGACGACAATTCGGGAATATTGCGGTAATAACCGAATCGTACCTGCAGCGTATTGAATGTAAGGTTTTCGTTGCGCAGACGTAACCCGAGCCCGTAACCCTGGTACAACGGACTTTCCCAAAGGTGAGGCACGCCATTGACCAACCCTAAATCGGCGAATACGAAATACGCGATCCGGAACCCCAAAAGGCTTTTGTCGGAGAAGAATACGGTTTCGGTACCGATAGTCAGTTTTTTTGTGCCGATGAGCCGGTCGTTGTTAATGCCCCGTATGCCCCTGTCGCCGCTGATATTGAGGTAATCGAGCGGGTCGCGGTTAATGCCCTTGGCAAACCGGATATTGACGAACTGCCGGAAGAAGCTGTACCGGAAAGGGATCAGATTACTGATGTAGGTTACCTCCCCGTTGATGACACCCTGCTGCGCTTTCCCGTTTTTTGAATACGACCCCAGATTGGCCAGCCCATAGAAATAACCAAGGTTGTGGGGCAGGTATTTGCCTGTCGCGAACTGGATGCCTCCGTAGCCGCGCGCACCGAATTCGGTATTCTCGCGGCCGACCGTCAGCGCAAAGAGGCTACCGACCGGGACGTCCTCCGTACGGCCGAAGCCGTAGATCAACACGTCCCGCTTATAGTTCCGGTTCGAAAATCCCAGACTGACGAGTGTGGCCGTGCGGTTCCAATAGTTTTTGTTGAGGTTCGGTGCTACTTCCGGGCGTTCGTCGTAATTGTACTTGTTATGCCTGAATGCGGTGACGATCCGTGAATTCTGCGCCAGTTTGCTGTTTGGAAAAGGGAATTTGAACGCCCGCCCGATCCAGAAATCATAGTATTTGTAATCGGTAAGGAGCAATGTCAGCGAGTCTTTCGATTGGAGCTCCCGTTTGACTTGCCTCGTGTTGTAATGCCCGACTTCCAGCGCACCTGCATATTTCGTCTCGGTCGTGATGAAGCGGCGATTGAAACGGATGGATTGCTCCCTCAGATCGCGTTCGAATATCAGGCTCGCCTGGGCGGTGATAAATGTTTTACCAATATAAGGAATCGTGTAGATGGCCCGGAACTGAAACTTCCCGTTTTTGGCAGTATCCTTCGAGTCCCACCGGATGGCCGTTCGCTGGGAATGCGTCGTCCCGCGGACGTTGATGTTTTCGAGCCCGACATTGAATTTGTTGAAAGAACTGAACCCGCCCGAGAAGTTGAGCGACCAGGAATCCTGTATGAGCACGACAATGTCGGCCATCCAGGTAACATCCTTCCGGGGTACGACGATGATACGGGCATCGACGAACATCCGGTTGGCACGCAGAAGGCGCTCCGTATCCTTTAAAACATGCGCCTGAATATCGTCGCCCTCCGAAAACAGCAGAAAAGAGCGCCGGATAATGCCCTCCCGTGTATTAGTATGCAGATTTTTACTTAAAAACCTTTCCAGCTGGTTTCCTTTCCTGGTCGTGTCGTAAACCGATTCGCCGAGGATATCGAGTTGCCGGATGTATATTTTCCGGATCACCATTCCTTCGTAGGGCGTGAATGGGTTGGTTTCGATCTCCTTGACTTCGGTGACTTTTCCCTGGTTGTATACGTCCCTGAACAGCAGCCGGTAGACAGCCCGCGAGAATTTGGTTTTCGACATCCGGGCTTTCAGATTGGTATAGCGGATACTGTCGCGGCTATGTACTTCCAGGCTGTCGGGGTTTTGGGCCGACGCGAAGAAAGAAAGCATCAGAAACAACAGCAAATATCTGCACATGGGCTATCCGGGATCCAAATCAACTGTCTCTTAACGCAAACGCACCCAGGGGAGGTATAGCCGCCACGGAACTTACTCGCGGTTAGCCTCGATAAGCGCCTTCGCGGTTTTGTCCGTCTCGCTCGGCGCCGGCGCATTTTTCATCGCGAACTTGCCGTTCGGCCTGACAATGGAAAAGGTGGCGAGTTCCAGCGGGTTCAGGCGGAACAGCAAATCCATCGCCTGGGAGTCGGTCAGCGACATATGGAGGCCTTTCAGCCTGTGCCTGACGATATATTGCCTTAAAAGCGCTTCGGAAGTGATGTTATCGTCGGCTGCTAGGTGCAAGTACAAAAAGACGACATTGTCCGGTAACCGGGCCTGTAATGCCGGGATATGATCGAGCTCCTCGCGGCTTTTGGCATCATCCATATTCCATTTTGCGATGTATACGGTTTTTCCCTTCAATCCGTCGAGAATGCCGTTGAGCCACGCATTGCCTCTGTCGTTGGATGCACTCAGGTAATATCCCGGAAGTGCCTCCACGGGTTCGGTCCGCACGTTTTTGAACTCCACGAGCTTCCGGATATCGGTGCTGTCCTTCACTTCAAGCCGGACGATTTCATCCAGCGATTGCTTAAACTGCGGGATTCCCGTTCTCGACTGGATATGGTTGCTCAGCAGCAACTGCTGCGGGTAGGTATATTTATAAAGGTTTTTGGCGAGATAACGTACCCTCAGAAAATCGGTGGCCGTGCTATCGAACAAATCGCCATAAATGCGGCTTTCGCGTTCGTAATTAAACAGGAGGTTCAAAACCATCTCATTGCGGGCGAAGAGCTTGTTCATGAAATCGAGCTCGCCTTTTTCCGCCAATCCGTTCGAATTGATCTGGTTCAAATGCTGCCGCTCTTCGGCGGAAAGATTTTTGGAATTATCGCGGATCAATGCAGCCATCAGCTTGACAGGCAAGGAGTTGGTTCGACTCGGATTGTCGAATTTTTTACCTTCCACGAGCAAATCCGCGTAGTTGCCAAAGCGGTTTGCCCAAAGTACCCGCTGGCCGGTAAGCGGTGCTTTGTCGAGCCTTTTCAGGCTGTCGAGCAGGCTTTTGCCGACCTGATACTGGTTGCTTAAAGCGTGTTCAAACAAAATCTGCAACTGCTCTTCGTCCGTAACGGACTTGATCCAGTGGTATAATACCGGCGAAGTAACCGTATTCTGTGTCGCGGCTTTAACAGATCCCAAACGGAGCTCGCTGCGGCCTTCGGCGGCAAATCGCGCGTCGGACGGGCTCTTATCCCAGAACGTCCTGAAAAAATCGGTCCCCAAAGTCCGGCTGCTGTTCAATCGCTGGTTCTCGGCTGCCAGGTACAGTGGATATTGATTGTTGGCATCGGCATTGACCCCGGCGAAATAAAAGAGCTTTTTGGCCCTGCCGATAGAATCGCCGTCGAAGGTAATCTCCACGGTTCCCGGCGATCCCAGGAATGTGGTAAATGCCTTGCCGCCATAATCGAGGTAAATTTCTTCCTGCGGGAACAACATCGGTAACGACACACGGAAAGTGCCGTCGGCCTGCAAATCCGCCTGTTTGCTCAATTCGGACTGTGCTTGCAGGATATTGTTCCGCGAAAACGTGATGAACGGGGCTTGTCTGTAAAGCCTTCCGTTGAGGTTATTGACGCGGCCTTTGATAATAAGTGAATCGGTAACGGCAAATGCCGAATGCAATGAACCGAGAAAGAGGGCCGTCAGTATGATGAAGCGCATGCGGGTGATCATTAAAATTTGGTAACGAAAAATAACGAGGCTTTTTCTCGCAACCAAATATGTATGATTTTTTGCCCTTATACACTAAAAACATACCTTACACCCTGTCGGGATCATTTCCCGGTTCGAGCGTCTTGCCGTCCCCGTAACGGACGTAAATGCCATGGTACCTTTCCTGGGCGTCATAATCCTTGCGGAGCGGGTGGCCTTCCCAGTCCTCGGGGAGCAGAATGCGCCGCAGATCCGGATGGTTTTCAAAAAGAATGCCCATCAGGTCGTAAGCCTCCCGCTCGTGCCAGTCGGCGGTGCGCCAGATATGACTGACGGTCGGCACCGATGGCAATGCATTTCCAGCGGTATTTCGTGGAAAGACGGTTTTAAGCGTAATGTTGAGGCCGTAGGGAATGGATGTGATGTTATAGATCAGCTCCATGGTGTCGGCAGCGGCACCGTTGTCGATGGCCGTAATGCAGGCGAGGTAATCGAAATACAACCTTTCATCTTCGTGCAAAAACCGGCAGACAGCCGCAATGCCCTCCGTTGGCACGATCAATATCGGCTGGGGATTTTTCGTATCCGCCCCAAAGGTGTATTCGGGGAACCGATTGGTGATAATATCGGCGATTTCCTGAAAAGTCATAAAGGGAATTAAGATAAAACGGTTTTCCGATCCGCGGCTTCCATTTCAAGGAACAATTCGGGTACCGCCTCCTGTTTGCCGCGGATTTTTTCCTGCAATTTCATGAAGCCACCAATGAGGGCTTCTGGCCGGGGCGGGCATCCGGGTACATATACATCAACAGGTATGATGCGGTCGACGCCTTTCACCACGTGGTAACCGTGCTCCCAGTAAGGCCCTCCGCAGTTGGAACAGCTTCCCATCGAAATGACGTACCGCGGCTCGGGCATTTGCTCGTAAAGCCGGCGGATACGGTCGGCCATTCTAAAGGTCACGGTCCCCGCCACGATCATCACGTCCGACTGCCTCGGCGAAGGCCGGGGCATGATCCCGAAACGTTCCAGGTCGTAGTTGGCCGCGTAGGTGGCCATCATCTCGATCGCGCAGCAGGCCAAACCGAAACCCATGGGCCATAATGACGATAACCTGGCCCAGTTCAGCAGGTCCTCGGCATTGGTCAGTATAATGCCGCCGTCACCGGTTTTGATTCGTTCACTCATTTATTTCTTTCCGGGAAGTCGTTTGGTATGGATATTGCATTTCAATGCGTATTCCCACGTAAAACTAACCATATTTGGCAAGAATCGGTTTCAGTTTCCGTTACAAAACCACTACAACACTTCAACCTTATGAAACACAAATTACTCGTCAGTTTCCTGCTTTCGGCATTTTTTACAGGAAGCGCCTCCGCGCAATCCGACTCCACCGTCCGTATCTTCAAAACCGGAATGGCGGTCTACGCCGAATTTGGCCTGTTACCCAACAACAAAACATTGCGCGACCAGCTTTCGCGCTTGCAGGTAAAGCCTTTTACATCTTTTATGGGAAACCTGGTGCTCGCCCGCCGCACCGAATCCGACCGATGGTTTTCCGAAGCCAGGATCATCATTATGAACAGTACCAACTACACTTCCGACCGTGACGTACGAAAGGCGTATCTTCATGGGCTGGGAATCGGTACCGATGGCGGCCCAAAACTTGTGAACAATGCACGGTGGAACGTAACGATACCGCTTGGCGCCGATTTTATGTTGTACAGAATGAATATTAAAAGCAATGCTTCGGTTTCCGCCCAGCAATTGCTCAACAATCCGGCGGCGTATCAGGCCGTGAAGTTGTATACCGGGAATATAAATCTGCACGGGGGGATCGGGGTCGATTATAAAATGGATTTTCTGCCCAAAATTCACGAAAAAGTCTACCTGAGCGGCAAGCTGACCTACCACCAGCCCATTCTGGGACGAAGGAAGTGGAAGGGCGACAACGTAACGGTCGACGATTTATCCAGGCTGAAAGTGAACCAGATTTATGCGCAAATAGGCCTAGTGTTCTTTCCGCGGCCACACATGAAAAAGTGGGGCGGAATGCACTAGCTATGCTCCTTTCTTCTCCGCAAGCAGCGCGCGCAACTGGTTTTCAAGGATTTTGATATAGGTGTCCTTGTCGGTGTCACTCAACGACTCCGCAGAAAAATGGCCGGGAGGCTTTGCCTGCACGAGTTCCCGAACGGGCTGGTCGGACAGGAGGTCGGGGACCGTGCTGTTCAGGATTTCGGCGAGCCGCCTGAGGGTATTGACCGTCGGCGCCTCGACCCCGGTTTCGAGATTGTGGTATTGCTCTTCGCTGATTTCGAGCGACGACGCCATCTGGGTTGCCGACAAACCCTTTTTTCCCGCTTCGCGCGCAGGTTTTTTGCGAAAGCCTCCATATTGTTTTGTTGATGATGACGGACTTTGTAACAAGCCTGAAAAATCGGCAATTTTTAAGTAACTGTCAATTTAATTCGATAAAACAAATAAGCCTTTTGCTCATTAGAGGTCTGCGTGTCAGGATATTATATATGTAAGGAACGAGTACTCAGGAGTCTTGCAAGGCAGTTGGGGAGGAAACGGTGGAAGAGCTGGAAGCCATATTATAAATTCCCGCAATGACCAGCTCCGCGACATAGCGTTATGAGTTGTCTTCCCGATACAAGCATCTGCATCCATTTACTTCTTATAACGCTCATTCACCTTGGCGTATAGGTCGGCGGGGACAGGGGATTTTACCTCAGGAATCCGGGGTTTGGGAAGTACCCAGTCGAGATAGCCTTTCGCCCAGGCGTAGGCAAGGCCAAAAATGAGGATGCCGATAAAAACGGTCATTTCCCCCATAGCGAACCAGCCCCACTGGCCGTCGGTTTGTTCGATCAACTCTTCGTTCCCGAAAACAACCGACCACGGGAAAAGAAAAAGCAATTCTACTTCGAATAGCACGAATATCAGGGCAACCACATAAAACCGCACGTTGAATTGGATATTCGCATTGCCGAGTGGTTCTTCGCCGGATTCGTAGGTGCTCAGCTTCTCTTCATTGGGATTGTGCGGGCGTAGCAGTTTCGCGACGGTTAGAACGACACCGAGCAGGACCAGGCCGGCGATGATGAAGAGTAATATATAACCGAAGTCGGAAAGCATGATAATGTGCCTGTTTTATGCAAAACTAGGCAAAACGTGCCGGATATCGTGCAGTAAACTATAAAATGCTGAGCAGAATGGTACGGACGCTCAGTCCGATCACCAGTGTACCCACGAGGAGCATCAGGGGCTTCCGCTTGATTCTGCCCACCATCATAGCGCCGAAAGGTGCCGCCATTAAGCCGCCGACAATCAGTCCCAACACAACTTTCCAGCTGTCGACACCGGTAAAAAGCATAAACGTGATGCCACTGGCGAATGCCACCGCAAATTCTGCGGCGTTTACCGACCCGATGGTGTAGCGCGGGTCGCGGCCCTGTCCGAGCAGGGTGGAAGTAACGATGGGCCCCCAGCCACCTCCGCCGATCGAATCGAGGAAGCCGCCGGCCGCTGCCAGTATGCTGATGCGCCTGGTTTTGTTCTTGACGAAGGTTTTTTGTAATGCTTTACGAATGATGATCAGACCCAGCACAAGCATATAAAATGCGATGAACGGCTTGATAAAGTTGCCGTCGATGATGTCGGAAAGCAGGTATGCGCCGGTAATGGAACCCAGCACGCCGGGTATCAGCAGGCCTTTGAACAGCTTTTTATTAATATTCTTGAAACGGAAATGCGAGATCGCCGAGGCGCCGGTTGTAAACATCTCTGCAAAATGAACGCTGGCGCTGCTCACGGCGGGTGTAACCCCAAGGCTCAGCAAAAACGAGTTGGAGGTAACACCGTAGGCCATTCCCAGGGCACCGTCCACCAGCTGCGCAGCCAGTCCTACCAATACGTACAAGGCAAATTCGCCTGTCAGGAAGCCGGTTATCGCTTCTGTGTCTACACTAATAACGCCATTTGTGGCAAGCAGCCCGAGCAGGAGGAGAATGGCGGCAGCCGGAACAATGTACCAGGTCGGTGATGAGGGCAGTTTGAGCGAGAGCACTTTGGCGAGCATACCGTGAATTTTAGAATTTTGGAATAAAGCGTTTACAAAAATAGCAAAACTATTTAATCTACGTAATTGATAGATTATTAAATTTTGCTTAAAGTGTCTCACGGTGACCTCTGATTCTATATTTCACCTGTAACAAAGTCGATGAAATTTTCCTGGTTAATCCAGTGTTTGGCGGCATCGGGATAAGCTTCGACAAATGCTTTCGGAAATTTTACTTTTGTGTCTTTCCATTTGAATTCATAGGCGCTCAATTGATCGTCGGCTATTTCCAGCCAGTCGAGCTCCTGTTGGTCGTAGGTACGCCAGAAGTGTGTAAGGGGTATTTTCCGGGTGTAAGAATTGTATTTTAGTCTCTCCGCGACAAGGTAGTTTTCCCACAATGCGCCGGTGTCCGTGCGCTGGTTCATGGGAAGGAAATTGTTAATCAGGGCGTTTCGGATGCCGTTGTCGAGAAAATACCATTTCGATGATTTGGTCACTTCCTTGCGAAGATTTTTACTATACCCGCCGATACGCGTGATAATGAACACTTTCGCGAACAAATCCAGGTACCGTTCAACGGTATTGCGGTCGATTTGCAGTGTTTTGGATAGCTCGTCATAAGAAACTTCCTGCCCGACCTGGTAAGCAACCAATTGCAGCAGTTGCAACATTTTATGCGAGTAACGAACCTGCTCGAACATCAGGATGTCTTTCAGCAAATAAGCACTGACCAGTTCTTTCAGATAATCGCTTTTAGCTTCGGCAGTTTCGTTTTTTAAAACCTCCGGATAGCTGCCGTAAATCAGTCGTGTTTCCAGTTGCTGCCTGGTCACGAGGTAATTTTCCTCTTTCGATAGCTCCATTTGGGCGATCGGGAAAAGCTGGAAACGAATCTGTCGCCCTACCAATGGCTCGCCGGTTTTATTGGATAACTCAAATGCCGACGAGCCGCTGGCCAGGATGGTCAGTTTCGGAAACGAATCTATAAGCAGTTTAAGGGATTTGCCTATTTCAGGTACAACCTGTGCTTCATCGATGATAAGGAGTTCAATGTCAGCCACCCAACGACGGAACGCTGCCACACGCCTGTCCGACAGCAACGTAACCGTGTCGAGGTCCTCGGCATTGAGAAATAACGTTTTCCCGGTGAATTGTTTTTCCACAGTCCTCATCAAATGCGTTTTTCCCACGCGGCGGGCACCATAGACAATCAGTACCTTGTTCGAAGCTGTTTTATCAGTTATCTGTGAAAAAATATGTCTGGGAAAGTTCATTTTTTCTAAATTGGTTGAATTGACTGAATGAATTTAGCTAAATTTATTGAATACGCTCAATAAATTTAGCTAAATTCATTGAATATCCACCGAATTACATTATAGCCAGATTACCCTTTGCTCGGAAACGTGCCCTTGTCCGATAATGTCCCTGTAAAGTTCCGGCCTGCGGGCCTGGATGTAGCGGTGGCCGCCGGCTTGTTGCAGTTTTTCGGGGGTAAGGGTGGCAATGGTGAAGTCGTTGCCAAGCTTCCGGCATTCGGCGATGATGTCCCCGAACGGATCGAGGATCATGGAGCAACCGTTTTTGAGCTGATCGTCGTCCATACCGATAGGATTGGAAAATATGGCATAAACGGCGTTGTCGTAGGCGCGTGCGGGGAGCCATTTCATCAGCCAGGCGCGGCCTTTGAGACCGTCGAACTCCTGCCGCAGGGATGTGGGGTCGGCTTCGCGGTTGTACCAGAGGGCCGGATCGACAAACCCGGCGCCCGGGCGGGTCGAAGGCGTGCACATGGTTACGTGCGGCATGAAAATAATATCTGCGCCCAGCAGTTTCGTTGCCCTGACATTCTCTATAATATTGTTGTCGTAGCAAATGAGAATGCCGCATTTCCAGCCAAACAGGTCGAAAATTACATATTGATCGCCCGGGGTAAGGTGAGGGTTGATGAACGGATGCAGCTTCCGGTATTTGGCGACCAGGCCATTTTTATCGACGCAAACATAGGCTTTATACATTTTCCCGGCGGCGTCTTTCTCGAATAGGCCCGCGAGCACCACTATGTCGTGCTCGGCTGCGATATCCTGCAACGCGCGAATGCTCGGGCCGTCGGGAATAAGTTCGGCCACTTCAAGTAACTGTTCCCGCGACAAATGCCGCGCAAAAGTGTACCCCGTAATGGAGCATTCATGGAATGCGATGACGTCGGCGCCCGCTTTGGCCGCCTCGCCGGCAAGCTGGCGGATCACGCCGAGATTGTAGTCTTTATCGCCGCTTTTATTTTCGAACTGGGCGGTTGCGATTTTGATCGGTTTCATAGCTGGCTTTTTTTCTCAAAAGTAAATGCTTGGGATCGTACATGTATTGTACAAACCCGACAAGTGGCGGAAACTAATGAGCAAGCCGTACCAAATTGGCCGCGAGGACGTTTTGCGGGCCGAGGTACTGGCCGGGCGTAAGGCCGGAAAGGTTTTTCATTTCGCGGATAAGGTGTGCCTGGTCGAAGAAGCCGGCTTCGCAAGCGATGGCGGCGAGCGATAAGTCCCCGTTTTTTCTACGGAGCATTCTGAGTGCGTATTGCATACGGACGACACCCGCGTAGCGTTTCGGCGAAATGCCGATCCGTTCTTCGAATTTGCGTTGAAGCTGGCGTTCGGTAGTGCCGGTCAATGCGGCGAGCCGGGTGACGGGAACAAGGCCGTTTTCACTATGGATAGCCTGGACGGCGTGCGTTATCAACGCGTCACAGCTGCCGGATTCCTTTAATTGGGATAGCAAAAAGCGCTCTGCCGCCCGGATCTTATCGTGAATAGCAGGTAGGGAGGCAATCTCGTCGCTCACCCATGCCGGGTCGGTTTTAAAGCATTCCTCGCATCCGACAATCTGGTTTCTCAATTCCGACGCGGGCATTTTAAACAACGCGGCCGCCCCGAACGGATAGAGTACGGCAATGAGCAGGCGGACATTGCCTTGCGCCCAAACATTCCGATAGGTGTCGAGCTGGCCATATAAAAAGCAGCCGGGCAGGCACGTGAGCCCGGGATACATTTCATGCTGGTAAAAAAGCGCGTTGCCGTAATTGAACACGACTCCGGTATTCCCATCCGAAAAAATCCGCATGGCCGATTGCGTATCACTTTCTATGATCAGAAAATGCCGTACTACGTCGGAAAGGAGAGGTGTCGGTTTGATTTGCATAGTGCTTACCAGTGCTGCGCCCAGAAACTCTGACCATCGTAGCCGCTTTGTGCCAGCAATTTGGCGGCTTGCAGGCTTCTTTTGCCGCTGTTGCAGTAAAAAACGACTTTTTTACCCGATGGAAAAGTTTCGATACTTTCCGGGATTTCGGAGAGCGGGATATTCTCGCCACCGAAATTATCCGCCTCAAATTCATAATATTCGCGCACATCCACAAGCAAAACCTGTTCGGGATCGGCTTTCTGCAAAGCTTCAAACTCGTCGTAGGACATCTCGCGTGTATTTCCCTCAACCGGCTGTTTAGTAGCCATTTCCGGAGATTTTACAGGAGCTGCCGCTGTGGACCGGGAGAACTCAAAGATAGATTGGGTATTTGAAAGTGCATTGATAACCAGCAGTTTACCCGATAGCGGCTCGCCTATGCCGGCAACAATTTTGATCGCCTCGTTGGCCATGTAAGTGCCGATAATGCCCGGCAAGACACCCATTACACCGGCTTCCGCACAATTATCACCTTCTTCCGCATCCGGAAAAAGGCACCGGTAGGTAGGTCCGCCCTTGTAGTTGAACACCGAAACCTGCCCTTCGAAGCGCAGAATGGAGCCGAATACGAACGGTTTGTTCAATTCCACACAAAAATCATTGACCAGGTAACGCGTTTCGAAGTTGTCGGAGCCGTCGATGACCAGGTCGTAGCCGCTGAGCAAATCGGTCGCGTTGTCGGCAGAAAGCCGGTCGGGGTAGGCTGTAAGGCGTACGAACGGATTGAGTACCGAGAGTTTTTCGACCGCGGTGATGGCCTTGTTTTTACCAATATCGTCGGCGGCGTAGAGTATTTGCCGGTGAAGGTTGGTGAGGTCCACGGTGTCGTCGTCGATAATGCCGATTTTACCCACTCCTGCCGCTACCAGGTATTGCAGGATCGGGCAGCCAAGCCCGCCGGCACCCACGACGGCCACTTTGCCCGCACGCAGTTGCTCCTGCCCGGCCAGGCCCATTTCCGGCATGATAATCTGCCTGGCATACCGTTTGCGTTCGATGGGGGTCATGGTTTAATGATTGAATGAGTGAATGATTGAATGATTGAATGATTGAATGATTGAATGATTGAATGATTGAATGATTGAATGAGTGGGTTATTTGATGGGGGGGCTGATTACCGACATTCGGTCATTCAATCATTCAAAATTAAACTTGCGTCCCAATCCTTCCAAACAGGCTCGTAGCCGGCGCTTCGGATCATCGCGGCGACCTCGGCGGGGCTTCGTTCGTCGGAGATCTCGAACTGTTCGAGCGACTCTGGTTCGACCGCGTAGCCACCGGGATTGGTTTTGGAACCGGCGCTGATGGATGTTACACCCAATTGAATGCAATGGTTCCTGAACTTCTCGGATTCGCGCGTGGAAAGCGATAGCTCGACTTCCCCGTTAAAAATCCGGTACGCGCAAATGAGCTGTACGAGTTCCCGATCGCTCATTTCCACTTTCGGTTCGAGTCCCCCCCGAAAACGGGCGCAGACGTGGAAAAGAAAGGCTGTAACGCGTTTGCCAGTATGTTTTTTCAAGGTAATTCAAATGCAGGGCGGTGAAAAAACTGTCGGTGCGCCAGTCTTCCAAACCTATTAATACCCCAAGTCCCATTTTGTGGATACCGGCCTGGCCGAGCCTGTCGGGTGTTTCGAGGCGATAGTTGAAATTCGCTTTTTTGCCTTTAGGGTGATGTTTCCGGTAATCTTCCTGATGATAGGTTTCCTGATAAACCAATACTGAATGCAGTCCGAGCGGAATCAGCTCTTCATATTCTTCCTGGTCGAGGGGCTGCACTTCCATCGAAACCTGTGCGAAATGCGGGCGGATTAGTTCCAGTACTCTTTTGAAATACGGCACGTGTACAGTCTGGTTCGCTTCGCCGGTAACCAGCAATACGTGTTCGTAACCCATGTTTTTGATCACTTCTACTTCCTGCAAAATCTCCGCGTCGGTCAAGGTACGACGGCGCACCTTGTTGTCGAGACTGAACCCGCAATAGGTACATATGTTGGTACACTCATTAGACAAATACAGCGGCACATACATTTGAATGGTGTTGCCAAACCGTTCCCTCGTCAGTCGCCGGCTGAGCTTCGCCATCGGTTCCAGATAGGCTGCGGCTGCGGGGGAGACCAACGCCTTGAAATCTTCCAATGTCCTTTTCGGGGCTGTTAATGCCTTTTCGACATCCGCCGCCGTTTTGGAATAAATAGCTTCCTTGACGGTATCCCAGGAATACCGTGCGAATTCTTCTTTAAAGCTCATCCAGAAATGCGGTTAATGGGCTGCTGGCTACCGCCAGATTACCTTTTGATCCTAATTTGGCTTCATATGCCATTCTTCCCGAGTACACGGCCAATTTGAAAGCCTCCGCCATGGCCACGGGGTCGCCGGCTATGGCAATGGCCGTATTGACGAGCACCGCATCGGCCCCGATTTCCATTGCCTTCGCCGCATCCGACGGCGCGCCAATGCCTGCGTCGACTACCACGGGGATTGTGCTTTGTTCGATAATGATTTCGAGGAAATCAATTGTTTTTAACCCCTTGTTGCTGCCGATGGGCGAGCCCAGCGGCATTACCGCCGCCGCACCGGCTGTTTCGAGCCGTTTACAAAGGACGGGATCGGCGTGGATGTAGGGCAGGATAATGAAGCCCAGTTTGGCGAGCTCCTCGGTTGCCTTCAACGTCTCGACGGGATCCGGCATGAGGTATTTGGGGTCGGGATGGATTTCCAGTTTCAGCCAGTTGGTTTCCAGCGCCTCGCGCGCAAGCTGGGCGGCGAAAACCGCTTCTTTGGCCGTACGCACGCCCGAAGTATTAGGTAATAACTGGATGTGATTATGGGACAAATGGCTCAAAATGTCGTCGCCCTGATCATGCACATCCACCCGGCGCAAAGCTACCGTCACCAATTCGGAGCCCGAAGCAAGCAGGGCCTTTTCCATTACCGTCGTCGAACTGAACTTGCCGGTACCGGTAAAGAGCCTCGACTGAAATGTTTTGTCTGCGATTGTCAGCATAATGCTTGTTGGATTTGGTAAAATGTTTTTTGCGGGTCGGCCGCGTTAATGAGCGAGGAAGACATAGCAACACCATAAATGCCGGTCGAACGGATTTCCGGAATGTCGTCGGACGTAATGCCGCCGATGGCGATAATGGGCGTGGCGTACCCGGCTGCCTGCATTTGCCGCATCAGGGCCGTGTAGCCACCTATGCCGAGGATCGGGCTGAGGTTTTGCTTGGTGCTGGTAAACCGGAATGGCCCGAGGCCGATATAGTCCGCGCCTTCGCCGACCCGCAAGGCGATGTCTTCCCAGGTATTGGCCGTCCCGCCGATCACCATTTCCCCGCCCACGAGCGAGCGCGCCTCAGGCACGGGCATGTCCGCGAGGCCCAGGTGCAGGCCATACGCCCCCACGGCCGCGGCGACGCGGGGGAAGTCGTTGATAACCAGCTTTGCCCCGAAACCATCGCACAAGCGGATGGCTTCCCAGGCGATCGGCAGCACTTCTTTCTCGGAGCGATTCTTCACCCGCAGCTGAATCCACCGGCAGCCCGCTTCCAGGGCCAGGCGAATGCTGCCGATATGGGACATTGTGGCAGTTTCATTGGAGATGAAATGCAATTTATCTACAAAATTAACCCCATCCTTTTTCTTCTGATCCCCGGGTTGAGACCCGGGGCAATGGACAGCTTTTGCTTTGCAATCAATTTGCTTTTCTATCCATGTATCGGCAGATGCATCCGATTCTAATGCTAAATCTATTGCCCCGGGTTTTAACCCGGGGATGAAAGATGATTGCTGAGATGATGATTGCTGAAATGATGAATGCTGAGCTGATTTTGGATATGATTGCAATGATTTCAGATCTTCAAATTGGGCAATAGCATTGTCAGGATTTTGCCAAATGTTCCCAAGCACTGCTGCGCCATCAAAGCTCATTTCCAGCGCAGATTTCAAGTTTTCTGCATCAATACCCCCCAATGCGATGACTTTACCCGGGAAACTGTATTTGTTCATTCTGAAATTGACGGGCAGCTTGGAGCAATAGCCTTCTTTTGAGATACTATCAAACACGGGCCCTAAAAATGCATAGTCAAAGCAATGGGAGAGCCTTTCAAGCGCTTCGGGATAATGTATAGAAGTACTGATTGTAAATCCATGGCTTTTTAATGCTTCCAATGTTTCGCCGCTCTGCGCCAGCCTGTCCTTTTCTGTAAAATGCAACCCTTTAATGCCAAATTCTTCCGCGAGCGCGTGATGCTGATGCAACGCAATGCGCCCCCGGAAACGCGGTTCGATTTGTCCGAGCAATGCACGCAGGTCTGTTTCGCTTGCCCCGGGCTTGCGCACATGCAGGCGCGCGAGCCCGCTTGCGAAGAGCAGGTTGAGGATACCGGCTTCGCCGGGCAGCATTTCAGGGTGTGTTATGACGATCAGGTCTTCCATCACAGATAAATTTGGCTGCCCTTCTCGGCAAATTCCCTCGCCTTTTGCTGCATGCCTTCGGCAACGGCTTCTTCGGTAGTCAGGCCATTATTTTCGGCAAAGTCGCGTACATCCTGCGTGATTTTCATCGAGCAGAAATTCGGCCCGCACATCGAGCAGAAATGCGCGACTTTGGCACCTTCCGCAGGTAAGGTCTCATCGTGGAACTCGCGGGCGGTATCCGGGTCGAGCGAGAGGTTGAACTGGTCTTCCCAGCGGAACTCGAAGCGGGCTTTGCTCAATGCGTTGTCGCGGTACTGAGCGCCAGGGTGACCTTTGGCGAGGTCGGCGGCGTGAGCGGCGATTTTGTAGGTGATCACACCATCTTTCACATCTTTTTTGTTGGGTAATCCCAGATGCTCTTTCGGGGTTACATAGCAAAGCATGGCCGTGCCGAACCAGCCGATCATGGCCGCACCGATGGCCGAGGTAATATGGTCGTAGCCCGGCGCGATGTCGGTCGTCAATGGGCCGAGCGTGTAGAATGGCGCCTCGTGGCAATGTTTCAACTGCTTTTCCATATTCTCCTTGATCAAATGCATCGGTACGTGGCCGGGGCCCTCGATGATGGTCTGCACGTCGTGTTTCCAGGCAATCTTGGTCAGTTCGCCGAGTGTTTCCAGCTCCGCGAATTGCGCGGCGTCGTTGGCATCCGCGATGCTGCCGGGGCGCAGGCCGTCGCCCAGCGAAAATGCGACGTCGTAAGCCTTCATGATCTCGCAGATTTCCTCGAAATGTGTGTACAGGAAATTCTCCTTATGATGAGCCAGGCACCATTTAGCCATGATCGACCCTCCGCGTGAGACGATACCGGTAATGCGTTTGGCCGTCAGCGGAATATAGCGGAGCAGCACGCCTGCGTGGATCGTAAAATAATCCACACCCTGCTCTGCCTGTTCGATCAATGTGTCGCGGAAAAGCTCCCAGGTCAGGTCTTCGGCTTTGCCATTTACTTTTTCCAAAGCCTGGTAAATAGGCACGGTACCGATCGGCACGGGCGAGTTGCGGATAATCCATTCGCGGGTTTCATGGATATTTTTGCCGGTCGATAAATCCATGATCGTATCCGCGCCCCAGCGGCAAGCCCAGACGGCCTTTTCCACTTCCTCTTCAATGGTCGAAGAAACCGCCGAGTTACCGATATTGGCGTTGATCTTCACCAGGAAATTCCGGCCGATAATCATCGGTTCGCTTTCGGGATGATTGATATTGGACGGGATCACGGCTCTTCCCGCAGCGACCTCCTGCCTTACAAATTCGGGCGTGATGTGGCTTTTGGGTGTGTTTGCGCCAAAACTGTGACCCGCGTGCTGGTGTCCCAGTGCGCCCGCTTGGCCGTTCAGCGACTGCAAATGGGTGTCAATCCGCTGGTTTTCGCGTATCGCGATGTATTCCATCTCCGGCGTGATGATGCCCTTTTTCGCATAATGCAGCTGGGATACGTTCCGGCCGGGTTTCGCCCGAAGTGGTTTGGCATTGTGGGCGAACCTTAAATGATCCAGTTTGGGATCGGCGAGGCGCATTCTGCCGTATTCGGACGAAATCGTTTCCAGCTCCTCCACGTCGCCGCGCTGACGTATCCACGCCGCGCGCAATGCGGGAAGGCCTTTTTTAACATCTATTTCAATATTTGGATCGGTGTAAGGCCCGCTCGTGTCGTAAACGGTAACCGGCTCATTGGGCTCGCTGGCTTCGGGTTGGCCCGGACGCGGGCCGCCCGAGCGCGGGCCGCCATGTATCCGGGTATCGTTCAGCGAAATCTCGCGCATGGCCACGGAAATGTCGTGGATTTGTCCTTTGACATATATTTTCTTCGAATTGGGGAACGGCTCGCGGGTGATGGTTTCCGGTGTTTTTTCTGTTTTCATGATGATGTTTTCTGGTTAAATGGTGGGATTGCAAGGGCTTATCCGCCTTGCGTGGCGGTAATGACGGTGACGTGGTCGTTGGGAGAGAGCAGGCGCGTGGGCCAGTCGGATTTCGGGACTACCGATTGATTGATGGCAATCGCAATGCCTTTTACACGCGACACGTCCGCGACATTTGCGGGAGTCCCGTGATCGCCGGACGGAAAAAGTTCGGACACAATCTGCCCCAGCGTGCAGGATGCCGCGATTTCCCTGGATTGACCGTTGATGGTGATTTCCATTCCTGATTCAGTTTTAAATGTAAAAACCTTAGGAATGGACCTATGAGGAAAGAATAAACGGAGATACGTGCACAGTAACTCCTGCTTTTCCCTTCGGCAGTACTAGCTGCATCAGGTTCAAAGGGTATAATCTCAGTCCGCATGTCGGGACACCCCTAAAGTTGAAGCAAAGCTATTCTAAATTCAGGATTTTCAAAAGAATTAGAAAAAAACGTAAGCCGGATGGCGGTTTAGGCGTGAATTTTTTTAAAATTATAAGGTATTTTTGGCCCTTATTAATAAACCTGTATAACGACCTGCTTTATTTTGATGGATTTGATCATCAGAAGTGCGGCTCCTAAGGATCTGCCTTCGCTGTTGGAAATTATCAACCACGCTATTCTGAACACCACGGCTATTTATGACTACGAACCACGGACCATGGAACAACAAAAGGCCTGGTTTGAGCAGATGTTCTATGACGGTATGCCGGTGATTGTGGCGGAGCTGGAGGGCGAAGTGATCGGTTATGGTTCCTACAATATTTTCCGTCCCAAAATCGGGTATAAATTCAGTGTGGAGCATTCGATTTATCTGGACGAGAAGTCGAGGGGAATGGGCGTAGGCGGCAAATTGCTCGGCAGCCTCATTCAGCGTGCGAAAGAATCAGGGTTACATACAATGATTGGGTGCATTGATGCTTCCAATCGCGCAAGCATCGAATTTCACAAGAAATACGGGTTTGTGGAAAAGGGTTATCTTAAAGAAGTCGCCTATAAGTTCGACCAGTGGCTGGATCTGGTGTATATGCAATTGTTGTTGGAGGAGGATTGATATTTTTGAGGAGGAAGGAGGAAGGGGAGGAGGTTGATTGGATGGGGGCGGGAGTGGTCAGGTATTGTCAGGAGTGGTCAGGGTTAGTCGGGAATGGTCAAGATTAGTCAGGAATGGTCAGGGTTAGTTGAGAAGAGTTATCCAATAAAATTGACAATACTTGACAATACTTGACAATACTTGACAATACTTAACAACACCTCACAACAATCAACAACACTTGACAATACCTGACAACACTTGACAAAACGAGACGAGGCGCAGCTTACACTACGCCTCGTCTCGTTTTCAATGGGCCCTGCCCGTTTCGACGTAAGTGTCTTCATCGCCGGTTGGCTTTCCTTGCCACCAGGACGCGAGAATGGAGCCGGTGATGTTCATCAGCGGTCCGAAAATCGCGGGGGCGAGGCCGACGGTCGCCATTTTGCCCATTTCCTTGGCGATACCGGAAGCTAATCCCCCGTTTTGCATGCCTACTTCGATGGCAATGGTACGGCAGTCGCGCTCGCTCATACGGAACAAACGTCCCGACCAGTAACCGAGTGTGTAGCCCGAAAGGTTGTGGATCAATACAAGCAGCAATAACGCAGGCCCGATGGAAAGGAGGCTGTCGCGACCGGCAGCCGTGATGATCACGATGATAAATGCGATCCCGCCCATTGAAACCAGCGGCATGGCGGCGTCGAGCCATTTCACTTTTCCGCTGAAAAGCTTGTTAAAGATCAGCCCCGCGCCGATTGGAATGATTACCATTTTGATAATATCCCACATCATATGAAGCGTGTCGATCTTCACAAACGCGCCGGCGAGCATGCTCATCAGGATCGGCGTCACGATCGGGGCGAGCATGGTGGAAATGGCGGTAATGGTGATCGACAATGCTAGGTTGGCTTTGGCGAGATAAGAGATCACATTGGACGCCATGCCATTCGGCGAGCAGCCGATGAGGATGATCCCCGCAGCGATTTCGGGCGGGAAGCCGCTGAGGTTGGCCAGCGTATAGCCGATCGTTGGCATAATGATGAAATGGCTGATTACGCCGATTAACACGCCTTTGGGCATTTTAACCACACCCACGAAGTCCTGGAAACTCATGGAAGTACCCATGCCGAACATGATGACCTGAATGAGTGGAGTGATCAGGGTTGAAAGTTTGAAGTCACCCACAGAAAGGAAGTGCTGCGGGTAGTACAATGCCGTGGTCACTGCAGCAAAAATGACGGTGGTGTAGGTAAAACCTTTCAGTTTTTCATAGCCTCTGAAACTAATGGCCGTCGACAGAAAAAAAGCGATAAAGAAAGGGCCGGCCGAGGGCAGGCTGCCGGTGAAAGCGAGGTAGAGTGCGATCAGCAGACAAACCGCGGCGACACCCGACATGAGCTTGTAAATATTCATATAAATGTATTTAAAATGCAATTTTAAAAATGCGAAAGAAAATTCCTGTCTGTTTCACCAAACAGGAAATGCTGAAAACCGGTCGCGATTACTCGCCTACCAGGTTCTTTTTTTCATGTATTCGTCTAGTTCCGAACGCTTCATGGGAATTTCGTTCGGGTTTTTGTCGAGCCATTTGAGGAAGTCGGTTTTCAGGGCGTCGGTCCATTGGCTGTCGATCTGGCCGGGGGTGTATTTGCCTTCTTTCAGCATTTGAATACCGAATTTATCACGCAATGCGATGAACTCGGCCGTTTGCACCACTTTCTCTACCATGTGCGCAGGCACGAAGATTACCCCTTCTTTTTTGGCTAAAACGAGGTCGCCTGGGAGCACCACGGCGCGTCCGATGCGGATAGGCGTATTGATGCCGGTTACCACGGCGTCTTTTAAATAGGAAGGGTCGAAATCACGGACGAACGCATTGAAGCCGGGGATTTTGGAAAGTCCGTCGAGGTCGCGCACGGAGGCGTCGAATACCACACCGTTGCCTGTTTTGGCGAAAATAGAGTTCGCGAGATTGTCGCCGATCAGCGTTCCTTCCACGATTTTGCCCATGCCATCGGCCACATATACGTCGCCTTTAGTGAGCATATCGATCGGCCAGGAGTTGGTGTTGCCGATGCGGCCCTGCTTGGCGCCGCGGTCTTTGATATTCTTTTCGATATCGGGCCGGGAAGGCATAAACTGCGCTGTCAATGCGCGTCCGGCGATCACCACGTCGTCGTGTACGATCTTCCAGTTGCCTTCGAACTGGCAGTTATAACCTTCATTTTTGAGTACTACCCAGGCTTCTTCGATATTGATGTCCTTTGCGCGGCGGACGAGGTCGTCGGAGATTTTCGGGCGACCGTCGGGAAAGCGTTCGCCTTTCCATTCGGAGGTCAGGAAAATCAGTTCTTCTTTCGGGATGGTTTGCGACTTTGCGGTTTGCAGGCTTCCGAAAGTCAGGGTCAGGATCGTCGTTAAAGAGAGAATCGGTAATTTCATGGGATAAGAAAAAAGAGTTCGGCTGAATTGAGTGAATAAAATTAGGCAAAATATCAATGTTGACTAAGGTCGGTGACAACGGGCAGCACTATGTGGCTCAGTTTGGTACCACCGTGGTGGACGGTCTGCTGCGCCACTCTCGTTTTGGTGCTCGTCCCCAGCGGATCGCCGGTATTGGGATTACGGTCGAACTGCGGGAAGTTGCTAGACGTAATATCGACCCGGATGCGGTGACCGGGCCGGAACACGTTGGCGGTACCCGTCATTTCGATTTCATATTCGTACACCCGGTCGGGCGTGAGCAGTTTCATTTTATCGGGCCCCTCGCGGAATCTGGCACGGATGATGCCTTCGGAAACGGGCATTGCGAAGCCGTCCGGGTAGACATCCACCAGTTTCACCATCCAATCGGTATCGCGGCCGTCGGTGGCGGCGTGGAGTTTCATTTTCACCAGGCCTGCGATGGTTACCGGCTTTTCGAGGAATTCGCTCGTGTACACGAGCACGTCCTCGCGCTGTTCGAGCGGGCGCTGGTCGCGCGGGCCGGAGAGGGTGGGGGTGCCGCAGCAGTTATTGCCGCCGACGGTAGGTACCGGGCTTTGCGGGTCGTAGCGGTAACTGTCGGTCGCGGATTTGGCGGGTTTTTCAAAGGTTAATGTGCCTTTTCCGCGTACGGAATTGGCGTTGCCGCCGCCCAGGTAGAGCTCTCTATACTGTGTGCCGGGAATAGGCCAGTCGGTTTCGGCGCGCCATTGGTTTACACCCATATAAAACAGGCGCACCGGCTTGTCGGTTTCGATGGCGTTTTTAATGCCTTTCAGATGGTAATCAAAAAACGACAGCTCGGTTTCGAACTGATCGACGTAGGCTGCGGGCGTGAAGTCCACATCCCCGAATTTTTGTGAAGGTCCGTGTCCCCATGGACCGATAATCATCCGTGCGCCATTGCGTGCTTCGGGCGTGGCACCCTTGTTTTTCATTCCCACATAACCATTAATGGTGCCCATCACGAAAATGTCGAACCAGCCGCCGGAGACGTAGGTAGGGACTTTAATTTTATCGAATCGTTCTTCGTCGCTGATCGCCTTCCAGTAGTCGTCATAGCTTTCGTGCCTGATCCAGTCGCGGTAATGCGGTACAATGGCCCCGGCGCTTTGAAGGTCGCCATCCTGCAAAGGCAGATGCATGAGAATATTGGCATATTTCAGTTCTTCAGGCGTAAAGGCCTCGGTGTGCCAGTATTGCGGCAGCATAATGCGGTTGGGCATACGCACCACGCCCCAGCCGTAGTTGAAGCTGAGGCGGAATGCGCCGCCCATGGTAATCCAGTTGGCATAGATATTCGTGGAAGCCAGTGAGGGGAACGCCGCTACCAGGTGCGGCGGGTTCAGGCTCGCGGCTTGCCACTGGTTATGTCCGAGATAGCTTCCTCCCTGCGTGGCCACTTTCCCGTTCGAAAACGGCTGAGCGGCAGCCCATTCGATGGTGTCGTAGCCGTCTTTGGCCTCATCGCGGAAAGGCTCCCATTTGCCTTCGCTTTCGTAGCGCCCGCGCACATCCTGTACCACCACCGCATACCCGCGTTGCGCGAACTTGATCATCGTTTGGTGCACACCGTCGCGCTGCACGCCGTAAGGAGTACGCGTTACGATGGTGGGGTAGCGCCCCGGGGCGGCGGGCATGTACACGTCCGCGTAGAGCACCACGCCGTCGCGCATGCGCACGGGCTTGTGCCGCTCGATACGGATTTCGTTGAGCGTGTTTTCCGCGAACAGGGAACCCGCGGACGAAAGAATGGCCAGGACCGCCAGCATTGCGGCACGAAGGGTTTTCAGCATCATCACATCGGAGGTTTAAACTATCTTCTCGAAACGACGATCGGGTTGGTCAGGCCATTGAGGTCGTATACCACTTTTCCGGCGCGAATGGTCACTTCGGCTTCGAGTTTTTGCTTGCCTTGTACCTTGGCTCCGGTGTAATCGAAGAAGCCGAATGTGCCGGTGTCGTTCATCTGGAATTTGCCGTCGAGCACGCGCAGTACGGACACATCCGCACGCGAGCCTACCGAGAGGTTCCCGAGCTCTTCGCGGTGAATGGCCTGTGCGGGAGCCCAGGTGCTGGCTTTGATCACCGAAGGCAGGTCCATTCCCATTGCCAGGAATTTGGACATAACATTTAGCATATCCTTCATCGCGTTGTTCATGCTGCCCGTGTGGATGTCGGTACTGATGGTGTTGGGGTAAAAGCCGGATTTCACAGCCGGGATCGCCTGCGAGAATGCGAAGCTGATACCGCCGTAACCCACGTCGAAAATAATGCCTTTCTTGCGCGCTTCATATACGAACGGCTTGACTTTCCCTGCTTTCACATCCACGATCGGTTCTCTGCTGCTGAGCTGGCCGAAGCAGTGCGTGAAAATGTCGCCGGGACGGAGGTGTTTCATGAAAAGTTCTTCGATGGGTAATACCGGCTGGCTGCCGCCGAAATCGATCATGACGGGAATATTGGCGAGCTTGCCGGCTTCCACGGCGCGGTCGGTAGGCGTCCAGTTGTAGCCGTTGAAGTGGGCCAGTTTGATACCCACGATGTATTCGGGATATTCCTTCGCGACTCTGCCGGTGGCGGCAGCGTCCATATCTTCTATGTTCTGCTCATAAGTACCGCCGCGCATGCCTTCGCCCACGATGTTCAGGAAAGAGAGCACCCGGGTTTTGGAAATATCGATAGTTTGTTTCTTGAAATCAGGAAACGACTTCCAGCCTGCGCAGCCGGCGTCTACGACCGTGGTAACACCCGTGCGGAATGTAAAACCGTCAGGGGGAAGGGCATTGGGACCGTTGCTGTAAGTCTGGTCCATTTTAGTACCATAAAAGTTGTGCGAATGGATGTCGATCAGTCCCGGCGTGACGAAAAGCCCTTTGGCATTGACGACCTGCACGCCTTCTTTGGCGTCGATGTTTTTGGCAACGAGCATGACTGTATCACCTTTCAGGGCGACATCCATAATGCTGTTGATATTGTTTTTGGGGTCGATCACATGGCCGCCCTTGATAACGATCGAGTACTTTTGGGCATGGGCTGCGAAACCCGCAGAACAGAAAAGGGCTGTGGCGATGAATATTTTTTTGATCATGGGTTTTGGTTTAGGAAAAAGCTGTTACAGTTAAGACAAAAAACACATCGAAATTCCTTATTCACAGGTCGAAAAATTTTTATACTAAAAAAGTGATACGGATTGCCGATTCTGGTCGGCAATCCGTATCGGTCGTTTATCGGATAAGCGGGCCGCGCATAAGCCCCGCTTATTTATCCCACCAGACTTTACTTGAAAGCGTGTTCGTACCGCCCTGGCGCGTACGTGCTTCGTAGAAGTTTTCCTTGTTATATTGCTCTTCCGAATCCGGAATCACGAAGCGCGTCGGGATTTGCCCGCCGGTGAGATTGCCGGGATAGTTGGTCGGGGTCAGCTTGGGATAGCCGGTGCGGCGCCAGTTCGAGAATATTTCGTACTCGTCTTCCAGAAAGAGCGTCACCCATTTCTGCGTACCGATTTGCTCCATTTTCTGCGCCAATGTGCCGCCGGTATTGAACGGGTTGGCTTTCAGGTAAGCCGCGATTTTGGCATCCGGGATCACACCGGCCGCGCCAAACAACGCCCATTGTTTCAAGCCGGAAGTCACGGCCGCATTGTAGGATGCCTCGGCAGTGGCGCCGCTGTACCAGCCTCTCAGGTTAGCTTCCGCCAGCAACAGGTGCATTTCGGCGGGCGTGAGTACGAGCAGCGGCGCGTTGTATTTAAGGATAGTGGCCGGGTTGGGCTCCGAATAGCTGTCGAAATCGCCGGGCAATCCGTTGAAAGCTGCATTCGGCATGCCTTTTTGCAATGCGGTAGTCGTATCGGCAACGTAAGGCGCCTTGTCGTTGGCTTTTGTCCAGACGATGGAGATTACGTTAAGGCGCGGATCGTGGGTCGTTTTCAGATGGTCGATCAGCGTTTTGGCAAACTTGCCGCCCTCCACATTGTCGCCGCCGGGATTCACATAGTCGGTGCTCATCAGGCCGGCGGAGATGAAGTTGCGGCTCGCGGTAATGGAGCCGTCCACGTAATCGATCTTTGCCAAATCGGCGTCGGCGGTGATTACGCCGCCGGCAATTGCTTTTTTAACCCAGGTTTCGGCCATGGCAGGATCTACCTCCGTCAGACGCATCCCGAGGCGGAGCATCAGCGAATACCCGAATTTTTTCCACTGGCCTATATTGCCGCCGTAAATCAGGTCCGCATTGCCGAAAGTGGTTTTGCTGGCATCGAAGGCCGTGATAGACTCTTCGATTTCTTTCAGCAAATCCGCGTAGATGAATGCCTGGGTGTCGTATTTCGGCGTGAAATTTTTATCGGTCAGCGCTTTACCGGCCTCGGTGTAGGGGATATCTCCATAGAGATCGGTGAGGCGATGGTAGAGGTATGCTTTCCAGATGCGTGCTACCGACAGCCGGTTTATGTCGTCCGGCGAGGTTTTTACGGCGTCGATCACCTGCGCAATGTCGATTACAGCTCCGGCCGTGGCGGGGTCCCCGCCAAACAACGCCCAGTTTCCGGTCGAATAGGTATAATTGAAATACTTGTCACCTGCCGCAGGTACCTCCTTGTAGGTCGCGAAATGCTGCATCGATTGCCCGATCGTCAGATAAGCGCCGCCGGTGAAGTTGTTGCTTACCGTGGTCAGCTGCGTCCGCGTGAAAAGGAAACCGGGGACGACATCCCTGGATGCATTCGGGTTTACATTCATTTCCTCGAAGTTGTTATCGCAGGACGAAATGAAGGCGGCCATGACGGCCATATAGGATAGTTTCAGGAATTTGTTCATCGTCACAAAAATTTTGAATGATTAAAACTTCACAGTCAGGTTCACACCCACATTGCGGGTCCGTGGCACACCGAATGCTTCCAGCCCCTGCGCGTTACCGTTGGTGTAGCTCGACTCCGGATCGAAGTATTTGTTACGCTTGTCCTTGTAAAGCAAGGCAAGGTTACGTCCGACGATCGACACCGAAGCGTTTTGCAGTTTGGCGCCGAGGATCGAGAATGCAGGCAGGTTGTAGCTCAAAATCACCTGGCGCAGCTTCACGAAGTCGTTGTCGAAGACAAACATTCCCGTGTAGTTTTTGTCATTGTCATAGTAAGTATCGATATCCTCTTTCTTCCAGGTTTTGCTGAAAGGCGCGCCTTCGGGGGTTACGCCGGTCACCGTCAGACCTGTTTCGCGACCGGGAAGCGTTTCTTTCGGCAGACCGAAGCGGTACGCGTACTGGTACAGGTTGGAATACACCACGCTTCCGAATTTACCGTCGATGAGGATATTCAGCGAGAAGTTTTTGTATTTGAAATTATTGGTGATCCCCATTGTCAAGGGAGGGGTGCCATTGCCGAGTTTTTCGAGATTACCGCGTACCGCGTAGCCGCTGGCAGTGTTGTACACAATGTTACCGTTTGCGTCTTTCAGTTTGTTATAACCCCAAACCTCGCCGTAGGTGCCGCCTACCACGTTGTTGATCAAACCGCCGCCAACGCCGGTACCAATGCTGAGCTGATCGAGGTTAGGAGCCAGCTGCACGATCTTACTTTTGTTATACGCCATATTGTAGCTGATATCCCACGTAAAATTGTTTTGCTTGATGGCCGTGCCGGTCAGCAAAAGTTCGATACCCTTGTTGCTCAGTTCGCCCACGTTCAGCAAGGCAGCCGTGTAGCCCGACGATGAAGCGATGTTGCTCTGAACAATATCGTCGGTGGTCTTGCGGTTGTAGAGCGTTACATCGATGCCCAGACGGTTTTGCAGGAATTTGGCCTCCAAACCCACTTCGTAAGTAGTTGAAGTCAACGGTTTCAGATCGGGGTTAGGCACAACCGAAGAAGACAACTGCTGCACTGGACGACCGTTGTGGCCGCCTACCGCCATTGCGTAGCTTTGGTAGATCTGGTACGGAAGCACGTTCGCGCCGCCTACCTGTGCCCACGAACCGCGCAGTTTCGCGAAGCTGACCACGGTGGGCAGTTTGAATGCTTCCGAAAGGATCAGCGAACCGCCGACGGCCGGGTAGAAAATGCTGTTGCTCTTGCTGTTCAGGACCGAAAACCAGTCCTGACGGCCCGAAAGCGTCAGGTAAGCGAAACCTTTGTAACCCAGGTCGGCAGAACCGAACAAGGAGTTGATACCGCTTTTATTGTAGGTAGGAACAACCGTCGACGTCGCCAGGTTGGTGAAGCTGTAAAAGCCGGGAATGGTGAATTCCGACCCGTTGAATGCCGTCTGGTCATACACGCTACGCTGCATGTTACCGCCTACAAGCGCCGAGAAGTTGAAGTCGTCGGAGAAATCCTTGGAGTAATTCAATGTCAGCATTCCGTTGGTTTCGGACGACGATATCTTTTTCGCTTCGTAGGTTCCCAACGGCTGGTACGCATTGTTGGTCGGCACCACGAACTCGTAGTTGAAGTTGTAGTAATCGCGGCTCACGCTACCCTTGATAAACAGGTTGTCCAGGATGTCGTATTTGATGTTGGCCTGGCCGAGAAAACGGTTTTTCTGGTCCTCGTTTTTGAATTTGTTAATCACGAAATAAGGGTTCGGAGCGGCAGGTACCGGGTTCCATTCCACTTCTTTGCCCGTCACCGGATCGTAACCCGGAGAAAGGCTTCTGATATCGACGGTATTCGCAACAAGATAGGTAGCCCAATGCGGGTTGTAGTCGGCATAACCCACTTTCGGGCGGTTATGGCCGTTTTCGAGGTTGTATTGGACAACCGTTTCGATGCTCAGTTTTTTGCCGAGAAATGCATTCAGGTTCAGGTTTGCGATTCTTCTATTGAAGGAAGAGTTCGGCACAATGCTGTTGGAGCTGGTATTGTTCAATCCGAAACGGAAGTTCACGGTCTCGTTACCGCCGGTGAACGAAAGCGAGTTGATGTAGTTGGTACCGGTTCTGTAAAAATTTTTCAGGTTGTTTTTTTGTGGGGAATACGGGCGCGCCACACCATCGAACTGCACCACTGGCGTGCCGTCCATTCTCGCACCGAACGACAAACGGCCCGAGCTTTTAGCCTTCGTCTGGTCGGCGGGTTTTACGCCGTCCACACCCTGTCCGTATTCATACTGCCAGTCGGGGATGATCGAAAGGTTATCTACCGAAAAGTTACCATTGTATTCCACGCCGATGCCTTTTTGTGCGCGGCCTTTTTTGGTGGTAATCAAAATCACACCATTGGAAGCACGGGCTCCGTAAAGCGCTGCCGCCGGACCGCCTTTAAGCACGCTGATCGACTCGATGTCGTCGGGGTTGATACCGCCGATACCATCACCGCGGTCGGTGTTGTTACCGTTACCATCCGAAGCGTTGCCGCCACCCGGCACGCTGTTGTCCATCGGCATACCGTTGATCACGTACAAAGGCTGGTTGTTACCGCTCAGGGAACCGTTTCCACGGATGATAATGCGGCTGGAACCGCCGGGACCGGTGGACATACCGGTTGCATTAACCCCCGCAATTTTACCCGTCAGCGCATTTGCCACGTTGTTTTCACGGGCTTGTGTAAACTCGCTGCCTTTTACCTCCGTCACTGCGTACGCGAGCGCTTTTTTCTCCTTGGAAATACCCAGAGCCGTTACGACCACCTCGTTCAACGCTTTGGCCTCGGGTGCCAGTTGTACATCAATATTGGTCTGGTTACCTACTGTGATTTCCTGCGTGGTGTATCCTACAAAGCTGAAAACCAGAGCGGCAGTAGCCACTTCACCGTCGGGAATATCCAGAAAAAATTTGCCGTCGGCGTCGGTGGAAGTGCCTCTTTGCGTCCCTTTTACGAGCACGCTCACACCAGGTAGGCCCGCGCCTGTTTCGTCGGTCACTTTACCGGTTACATTGCGTTTGGGAGCGGTTTTGGTGGCATTTTCTTCAACAGGTGCTTGTTCGCGGCGCAGGATAATGCGATCCTGGACCACTTCGTAAGTAACTTTATGCGGGGTCAGAATTTTGTTGAGTACTTCGGAGAGCGATTCGTCCTGGAATTTGTAGGATGTTTTCTGATTATTGAAGATCTGAGGATTGTACATGAATTTAACCTTCGTCACGCTCTCAATCTTCTCCAATGCCTTGTCAATCTCGGAATTGGCTAAACGCAAAGTCACTTTTTGTTCTAACACTCTTTGTCCACGCACGTCGTTTGCATGCACAAAAGTGCCGAACGCGATGGAGAGCAGGGCTTGATACAGCGTAATGCGCATGATTTTCTGTAAAGCATGGTGAAATTGTACTCTTTTTGACATAATTTTGATTTTTGTCGGGTTAAAATTCGGCATAATGATTCCCACAGCAGCCTCATTCAGATGCTGTTAAGCGTACACAAGCAGGGGATTGATCGGGTCGGTGGTGTTGCAGCATCATCGACCTTTTTGGGAATAGTGATCAGTAACGGTTTCTGTTCATAGGCACGGGTGAATTTGTCATAAAGTATTGAGAGAAAGGTATTTCGTTAACATCCTTTACTGTTGATGATAATGCTTGCGTCGAGCTGCTCGTATTGCGCGCCGATCGTCTTGCAAATCAGGTTGATCTTTTCGAAAAGCGGTTCGTCCGACAGCGAGGCGGTGAGGTAGCAGTTCTGCATCACTTCCGCGTCGAAGACGATCTTCACGCCGTATGATTTTTCCAATGCCGCGAACACTTCGCTGATCGGCGTTCCCTTGAACTCAAACGACTGTCGTTGTATAGGTAATTCCAGGAGTTTAGGGTCCGGAATAAGGCTTCTGGTTAGCCGTAACTCGTTAGGAGCGAATGTGATCTGTTGGTTGGGTGTCAGCACCATCCCGCCCAGCTTGTCATCGGCATGCTGACTGGAAATAGCTTCTTTTGTCATCGGGAAAACCGACACCTTACCCGTTTTTACCACTACTTTCACCTCCTGGTCATCGAACGCGCTCACTTTGAAGCTCGTCCCCAATACCTTCGTAGCCAGCGTATGCGCATACACGTAAAAAGGTTTGTCGGGATTTTTGGCCACTTCAAAGAATGCCTCGCCCCTCAGAAAAACTTCGCGCTTGCGGCCCTCGAACCGGCGGGGATAGGTAATGCGGCTGTCAGGTTGCAGGAGGACCGAGCTTCCGTCTTCCAGGATCACCAGTTTGGCTTCGTTTCCCGTATTCACCGCCTCGATCAGCGGTTCTTTGATCCGGCTCAGAATCACCTTGTATTGATCCGACTGCTGCTGCGAAAGCGTTTGCTTGTTGTACCACCAGCCGGCAAACATCAGGATTAGTACCGAAGCCGCCATGTGGTACCAGTTTGGCCTGAAACGCAGCCAAACCGACGATTTTTTCGCATGGTTTTCACCGATTGCATGGGATAGCCGGTAAATTTCATTAGCCACTTCCTCGTCCGAGATCCGGTCGAATACCGTATCTGCCGCAGCCAGGAAATTTCTGGCGCGATCCACGAGATCCTGCTTATCCGGGTTATGTTCGAGCCATTCGGTCCAAACGGCTTCGTCGGCGGGGTTGTTGAACAGCACCCAGCGTCTGAAAGATGGATCGGCGGCCAGTTCCTCCGGAAGAAAATTGCGGTAATGGAGCATATCGGGCAAATAATAATATGGCTAATTTTAATAAGGATGCAAGAACATTGCGCCGATACTCTCTTTTTGGAAATAATTTTTTGAAAAATTGGTACGTGGGATTCATACCGCGCCTTTTTTATCTCCCCACCTCCCGTTATCTCTACCGTTAATGAACTGGAATCGACCGGAAGATTATTGATTGATTTTTAAGGTATCATTTATTTGGTTTTATGAGTATCAATGAGTATTTTCATGGAACAAATGGGGAAAATGCGTTTGTAATAAACAGTTAATTGCATAAAGAACCGAGCAATGAAATACGAAATGACTCCGGACTATCATAGAGCAAAAGGGGAGGCCATTAGCCTGCTGCAAAAGTTTGGACTGGAGAAGCCGCCGGTCAATCCGATGGAGATCGCCCAACGTCTCGGCGCAAAAGTCTCGTTCGTGGAGTTCGAAAAGAAACTGAACAACATATCGGGCTTTTACGATTTTGAGGAGGATACTATCTTCGTCAACATGGATGAATATCCGCTGAGGCAGACTTTTACGATTGCCCATGAACTGGGGCACAGGATATTGCATGCGGAATGGGCAAAATCGTCGGATTATAAGGTCCTTCTCCGGGAAGATACCGGCACCACGGACTCCAAAGAAGCGGAAGCGAATACTTTTGCGGCCAATCTGTTGGTTCCGAGGTTCATGCTTGACAAGTATTGGGAAGGATTGTCGGCTACCCAGCTATCGGAACTGTTCGCAGTGTCTGTTCCCGTGATTAAAAACCGCATTTCTTTTGAATATGGAGCCTAGCAGGATTCAGGCAAAAAAGGGAATTATCAAAAAGGAACAGACAGACACCCAATTCACCGAAAAACAGGCCGCTGCGCATCAAATGGAGCTTGAAATCACCAGGGAGGGGAACCGGCACGAAAAAGATATGCGTAGCACGGACCTCGGCGTATTGGGCAGGTTCTTTGGCGACGGGCGTAATACCCAGACGTTCGTGGCATTTATGGCTGTGCTTTCCGGAGTGTTGATTTTCGACATTTGCCTGATTGCCGCGTACAGGAAGCCGGCTGAAGCGCAGTTCTGGTCGGATGCCGGTTTGAAGGCGCTGGCATTTGCCGGTACTGCGCTGGGATATCTTTTTGGAAAAGGATCCAATAGCAAATTGCGTGGATAATGAACGGTTGTTTGATAGTACTTAGAGATATTTTTTAACAAACCCGATTTTTTTCAGCGGAATGCTGATGGCCCAGCTTCCGGAGAGTGAAACGAGGAAGGTCAGGATGAATTTGCCGAACGCCGGCAGCGCGGCGTGCAGGAAGAAATATTGCGTCCAAATAACAAACGGGTAGTGCAGTAAATAAATCAGGTAAGCATGCTCCGCAAGGGAATTCCATACCGCGTTCCCGCTTTTGACCAACGCCCGGAAGCCTGTCATAAACGCAATGCAGCTGAAAGTGCAGGATAAAACATAAATGGTGAAGTAAATGAAGTGTCCGGTGAATTCTGGCAGTTTGCCTTCTGTGACCAATCGCGTTAGGAATGGTGCTATGGCCGTGAGGAACGTATATGTACCAACGCACAGAAAAATCCATAACTTCCAACGGCGGACCAGTGGCGAGCAGCGACCGAACAGTGATTCGTTGAAATGTACTTTCCCCAACCACGTTCCCAACAGGAAGTAGCCGAAATATAGGGCCGCCCGGCTTATTTGAAAGTCAAAAGGCCCGAGGCCGGTCCATTTGCCGGGACCAAGCCAGAATGCAAAAGGGACGTAAAGTGCGAAAGTAAAAAGATACCAGTAGGTGATTACACGGGTCGGGCCGTAAACTTCCGGTGCCGGCAAGCCGGAGGTGCGCGCAAAGACTGAATTTTTAAGCGAATACCATGCAGCAAATATCGCATTAAAGGTGAATAACACCCAAAGGAACCACGGTGGGCCGACAGGCCATTGCTCTACAATAAAGAAGTCTGTTATATATGCATGCAACCCTTTGTTACCATGTGCGAGCATAAAGGAAGGATAATGCGCGACGAGGTTCACCAAGGTGCCGCCGATAATAAAAGGAATGAATAGCCGGAAAAACCGGTCACGGAGGAATGCGCCGGGGCCTTTGCGCTGAATACTCTTAACCACGAATAGCCCGGCGATCAGGAACATCAGCGACATAAAGAACACGTCGTTGAAGTTTTCGAAAATATCGAGACCGATCCAGCGGCGCGTGTCAACGACGGGGTGGGTAGATCGTATGTAGGCGACTTTATCGAAGCGGGCAAATGTCGTGTATGCAAGCGACGAATGGTGCGCTACAACCAGCACGGTTAAAAACGAACGGAGGTAGTCGACCCAGATGGTCCGGCCGGGGGCTTGATGCATGCGTTATGGTTTATTACCGGAAGATACCCAAACGGCATCTCTGGTTGCACGAGGTCGGGGTTTCGTTAAATTTAACGGAGCGCCGCCGTAAGCCGATTGGTCAGCGAATCTACGCCTGAAATGCCAGACAAAGCAACAGCAGATTGCTGATCGGATGAATGTGTTGTTTGAGTGTAGTCATCGCCTTGAAAAGCAAGTTGGCGACCGATTGCCGGTTTACCTGCATGAGGTCCGCAATCTGCTCGTTGTCCATTCCTTCAAAATATTTAAGGAAGACGGCTTCTTTTTGGCGGCGGGGCAGCTCTTCGATAGCACCACGTATCCTGACCTGGTTTTCACTCAGGAGCTCGTTCCGTTCGATTTCCGTTTCTACCGTTTGGTAGTCGGAAAGCTGGCTGGCTTCGTCGATATCCAGAAATGGATGGGAGCCGTTGCTACGTCGGAACTCCTGCATAAGCTGGTTCCGGAGTGCGCGGAGAAAGTAAATGGTAACGAACCGAATTTGAATGCTCTGGCGTTTTTCCCAGATATGGATCATCAGGTCCTGGATCGCGTCCTTGATGAACTCCCGGTTCGTGGTGAAATTGAAGGCGTAGTTGAAAAGTGTGCGGTATTGTTTATCGGCAAGCTGGCAAAAAGCCAGACTGTCCCCGGCCTGGCTCTGATGCCAGAGATTTAAAAGAACTTCATTCTCCTCAGCGATGCGTTGTTTCTTGTTCAATTTTAATCGGGTCAGTTAAACAAATTAACTGTTAAATCGCCATAATCTAAAATATAAGTCCGACTTTATTTTTAGTGAGCGAATTTAATGCTGGTGAATTGTATTATTCCAAAATAAAAATCCGATAATTTGTGTATAAGCGGCTGAATTTACAGGGATGGTTATATCTGAAATTGGAGAAAAGAAAGGAAGAGTTGGCACAGGGCAGCCCTTCGGCCCTGCTCACGGTGGCAAATCGTGTCGCCGTGAGCAGGGCTGGTCCCCCGGGGAGATCTAAGGGCCTTCACCAGCGTTATGTTAAACGTACGCAATGCAGTCGATTTCAACGAGGGAGTCACCGGGCACACCGCCGTATACCGCTACTGTGGTGCGGCATGGGGGTTTGCTGCCGAAACGGCCTTTGTAGGCTTCGTTCATAGCCTTGTAGTCGTTCAGGTCGTGCAGGAACACGGAGCATTTGAGTACTTTCTCCATGGAGGAACCTGCTTTGATCAGCTCCTTTTCGAGCTCGTCCAGCACGTGTTTGGTATGGGCCGTAATGTCACCCTCGAAGTGCGCGCCCTTGCCCGCGACAAATACGAGATTGCCATATTTGGTATGGCCTGAGAAAAGGGGTACATCCTGGTACATCGTTACGTCGCCCACCTCTTTCTGTGGTGCCGGGGCGGCTACTTCGGCCTTGACCTTGGATGCAGCACCTATGCCCGCGATACCCGCTACGGATGCGAAAAGCTTTTTAATAAGAGATCGTCTTTCAGATTTCATAACAGAATAATTAAAGTTATATGTAGAACGAGATGTAATTACGATGTTTTCTTCCTGTTTTTCTTCGCCATCTTCTCATTGGCGGGCAATGTGATTTTCCAGAGACTTCCCCCGGCCTTGTTACCGCCTTGCTTGCCGCCGTATTCAATGACATACAGGATGTTACCAACCAGCAAGGCGTCGGTAGGAGCAGTAAAGTTGTTGATAATGCTTGTGGTCCTGGTCTTATAATTGTCGGTCTTCTTGTCGTAAGTCATTTCCAGATGCAGCAGGTCTTTCCCATACCTGCGCAGCGGATTGGGGTTGACAACGCCGTTGCGGGGGCCGCCGGTGTAGCGGATTACGAAGCCGTCTCCGGTAAACTCCTTGCCTAATGCATTATGGGTATCGAAGAAAAGGCCCAACGGTGAGGAATGCGCATTGAACGTCCCGACGGTAACGCCGGTGGTATCGCCGTCCATTACCACGCCGGTTTTGCGGTCGCGGTACTCGTTGGCATCCGGGCCCAGATTCTGGACGGAAGGTGTGAATTTCACGCCCTCCGGTCTTTTGGGGAAATCGGGGTCGTTGTGGAAGTATTTCATGAGGAATGCGAACGCAAACTTGCTCAGGAAAGGGTCTTTTTCGGGGTCTGGCTGAAAATCGGGATATTGCTGCGGGTTTTCGATGCCGCCCATTACCCAGGGGAAACCGTAATGGTGGCCTTTCCGTACCCAGAACATATCCTCGGGGTGATCGTAGTCACCGGAGTTGGATACTGCAAACAGGTTTCCTTTTGCATCGAAAGCCATATCGTAGGCATTGCGGATCCCTTCGGCAAAAATGTAGCCATCGGCTTTCAGCTTGGCCAGATCAGTCGAAAGGAGCAGGTCTTTGGAATCGATCGGGAAGCGGAAAATGTTCGCGGTGAGGGCGTTGTCGCGTGCATTCGGGTATTCGCCTCCATTGTCCTGCACTTCGCCGTGGTCGGTACGCGCGCCGGTGTTGACGTAAATGTATTTCCCATCCGGACTGATTTCCAACGCATTCCAGCCGTGATCGAACGTAGTTTTATTGGCGCCGTACTCAACCGTGTTGAAAACAACCGTCATTTCCGGTTTGTCAACGCCGGGCGTGGGAGCGCCCGGCGTTATTTCGTAACGGACCATCCGGCCTTTGTTGCCTTTGTTGTTGTTTACGCTAACGTTACCCGCGAGGAACAGCGTGTTGCCGTGGAATGCAGCTCCCTGTAAACGCGGAATACCGTGGTCTTCCACGGAAAGTATCTTCTTGCTCACAGGTTTGCCATTTTCAATAACGATCTTGACCACATCCCCGAAAAAAGTGGTATAATACATGTCGCCCGTAACCGGATGCTGGATAAGGCGGACGGCTTCCGGTTCTACCTTCATGTACTCTTCAATGATGATGTCGTCGCGAAGTGCTTTGGGCTTAGAAGTTGTAACCTCCCGTTGTTGTCCGGAGACGTGGAACGCCATGCCCAGTGCGAGCACCGACGCGAATCCGGACTTCATTATGCGGCTGTAATGTAACATAGTGTTTTTTTAGGATTTAGGTGATTTTAGCTGTCGGCCATCAGCAATCGGCTATTAAACTGAAACGCCGACTGCCGATTGCTGACGGCCGAAGTATTACTCTGTTTTACCCAGGTGCCGGATATACGCCACCAATTGCCAGCGTTGCTCAGCCGTGAACACATCCTGGAATGGTGGCATATTGCCCCTGCCGTTCGACATTTTCCAGAACAGCGCGCCGTCGCTCTGTGCCTTCACGAGCGTATCGTGAAAATTAGCGGGTTTCTGGCCAAGAGCTCCTCCCGCGGCGCCATCTCCATAACCGGTTTCACCGTGGCAGGAAGAGCAGTACAATGTAAAAAGTTCTTCGCCCTGCGCGAGCGTCAGCGGCTCTTCGTGGTAGGGACTTTTTAGGGTATCGGCCCAGGCCGGTGCTTTCCAGGGCTCCTGGTTGCTGTGAATAAACGTATTCTCTCCGGAAGAAAACCCGGCCAGGCCGATTCCGGAAAGAATGATAAGGCTTGCGGCGATAATTCTATTTTTCAGCATGAATTTACAAAAATGGTGAATTGGTCGGTTCTGCCATTCTTCCTCCAACCCCTTTAAAGGAACACTCAATTGCCGGAGAGTAATATCCGCTTAAACGGGGTTGGAAGATGAACGGCGTAATGTCTTGCTATTTGAGCGATGCCCTTACTTTCGCTACTTCTTCCGTCGTAACAGGGCTCGCATTGTTTCCGAAACTGCTTCGGATGTGGGTCAGTACCTCTGAAATTTCCTCGTCTTTCAAAAAGCTGTGTTGCGGCATTACGTTATTGTAGGACTGGCCCTTCACTTCGATGGGGCCTTCGAGCCCGTTCAGTAACACCTTGATAAGCCGCTCCTTGTCGCCGGTTACCCATTCGGCACCTGCCAGCGGGGGAAAGCGTTGCGAGTCGCCCATGCCATTGCGCTGATGGCAGGCCGAGCAGTACACGTTGTATACCTTTCCTCCTGCAACGGGTTTGTCTTTATCTAAATTATCATTCACAAAATCGGGCGTACGGATGTGCGACATGGTTTTGCGCTGTTCCATCTTGGCGAGCGCCGTTTTGTTGAATTTCTTCTTGTTGCCTTTGTAGGTCACTTTCCAGATTTTGCCTTTCTCTGTCTCGGCAATATAAATCGAACCATCGGGTCCCATGGCGATGCCCATCGGGCGATATACAGCGTCGCTGACATTTACGATGGGATCGAGGCCTGCAAAACCATCGGCGAAAATCTCGTATTCTCCCGCAACCTGCCCATTTTTGAAAGGCACAAACCCGATGAAATAGCTCGATTGCGGATAGGGTGCGCGGTTGGTAGAACCGTGGAATGCAATGAACGAACCATTTTTATAATGTTCCGGAAACTGGTTCCCCTGGTAAAAGAGAAGGTCGTTCGGCGCCCAGTGTCCTGGGAAACCGATCAGAGGCTTCTCATACTGGTCACACTGACCCACAATTTTGCCATCGCCGCCATATTCCGGGTTCAATACTTTTTTGGCCTGCATTTGATCCCAGTAACAATAAGGCCAGCCGGCATGGGTACCTTCTTTAATCCGTAAAAACTCCTCCGAAGGCAGCAATGCGCTCTGCCAGCCATTGTAAAGCTGCGGCCACAGGCGTAAAAGGTCGTCGCGGCCATGCTGGACGGCATAGAGGTTGTTATCCTGGAAATTCCAGTCGAGCGCCACGACGCTGCGCAAGCCGGTTGCAAATTTGGTACCGTCTTTCTGTAACTGCCCGGTCTTGTTCGCGTCGAATTTCCAGATGCCGCCGTGGTCTTCCAGAATAGGGCAGGGGGTCATTCCCTTCGAGCCCGGCGTGCGGTTTTGCTCCTGGCAGCAATTCGAATTGGCCCCGAAAGGCACATACATAAAGCCCTTGTCGTCGAATGTAATCGGCTTCGCGATGTGCTCGTGCATACCGTGTGCGTGATCGTCGGTGAGGATGACCTCTTCCGGGCCATCCGGCACGAGTTTACCGGGCGTCAGTTTATAACGATAAACGACCAGTTCCGAGCTGAAATACAGGTAACCCTTGTATATCCGCATGGCGGTCCCGTAGGCACGTTCTTTCGCTGCGCCGCCGAAACGCCGGATAATATCGGCGCGGCCATCCTTGTTGGTATCCCGCAATGCGATCACGGATTCGCCTTTGTCGGCGAAGCGCGCTTTGACATAAATGTCTCCATTGTCGTTGACCGCGATATGCCGGGCACGGCCGGGAAGACTGTCCACCACCACCGTAGCCTCGAACCCGTCCGGCAAAAACAAACCGCCATTTTTAGTGTTGACGACCGGCAAGTCCTGATCGGAACGCTGCGTAAATCCCAACGCCAGAAGTACGAGCAGGGAAGAAGACCATTTGAAACGCGTTTTCATATTTGTTTGCAAGAGGGGTTTAGGAAACTTTGGTGCTGTAAGCTTTAAGCTATAAGCAATAGGCTCTAGATTTACAGCTTACAGCCTACGGCTTAAAGCTTATAGCCTACTTTAAATATACCGGCGACGTTATTCCGTTTAAGTCGTAAACTATTTTCCCCCCCCATGATGGTGAGTTCGCATTCGAGTTTTTCTTTGCCTGTTACCTTGTAGCCTGTCTTGTCATAGAAACCGAAATTGCCCTGGCGCATTGAAAATACGGCCACGTCGGCTATGGCGCCTTCCGAGATATGGCCGAGCTGTTCGCGGTGAATTACTTTGGCGGGTTCCCAGGTGCTGGCCCTGATTACCGACGGCAAATCCATTCCCATATTGTAAAACTTCGACATGACGCTCAGCATATCCTTCATCGAGCCGTTCATACTGCCTGTATGGAGGTCGGTGCTGATGGTGTTGGGATAAAAACCAGCCTTCATGGCCGGGATTGCCTGCGAGTAGTTGAAGCTCGCACCGCCATAACCCACATCGAAAATGATGCCCTTTTTACGCGCTTCGATGACGAACGGTTTCACTTTTTGCGTGGCTTCATCCACAATGGTTTCTCTCACATTGCCTTCGAGCAGGGTATAAGCGTGTGTATAAATGTCGCCCGGACGAAGATGTTTCATAAAAAGTTCTTCGAGCGGAAGTGGGGGCGTGCTGCCGCCAAAATCGATCATAACCGGCATATTGGCCAGTTTTCCGGCCTTTACGGCATTGTCGACCGGTTTCCAGTCCTTGCCCTGGAAGTGCGCCACTTTGAAACCAACTACATCATTACGGTTCTTGATAGCCACGCCCGCGGCCAGGTTCGGGTCCATATCGGCGGTGTCCTGTTCCCAGGTGCCGCCGCGCATCCCCTGGCCTACGATATTGAGGAACGAGAGTACGCGGGTTTTGGAATTGAAGATCACATTGTTTTTAAACTCCGAAAACGAATCCCAGCCGGCACCACCCGCGTCGACGATCGTCGTCACGCCTACGCGGAAGGTGAAACCGTCGGGTGGGACCGCCACCAAACCATTACTGAGGTAATGGTTTGGCTCGGTACCGAAAAACACGTGTCCGTGGATATCGATCAATCCGGGTGTGACATACATCCCTTTGGCATCCACCACCTGGCGGGCCTCCTTCGGATCGATATCCTTCGCCACTTTTTTGATCTTGCCTTCGAAAATACCGACATCCATCACCTGATTGATATTGTTCTTCGGGTCGATCACCGTGCCGCCTTTGATCAGTATGCTGTACGTCTGCGCATGGGAAGCCACACCGGTCAGACATGCCAGAAGAATGATAAGGAAGGACTTGTGTTGCATGCTAATGATTAAAGGTTTGGGTTTAGGAATGTTAAATGGTACTGTACATATTTAAACAACTGCTTTCGACAGTTCTTCTTTGAGCCGGGATGCCACGATTTTCTCCTCGCCCGGTTTGAGCATCCAGGTGGTGATAGTCAGCGAGTTGTTCTCGCCGGTCATCACTTCGATCGACGGGTTGCCTTTCCGGAGGCTTTCCTGCAATGTTTTCACAGGCAGGCTTATTTTGGCGGCGTCCCAGGATACTTTCAGTGTAGGGGTGTGATTACCCAGCTCCGGGACCGTGACTTCGGTAACGACGCCTTTTACACCTTTTACCGCATTCTCGATCGTAGCCACGCGGTCTTCCCAGATTTTCCACTCCTTTTTGTGGTCCATCTTCACGAAATTGTCGAGAGCGACATACATGCCCAGGATCTCCTCCTTGTTCACTTTCATCCCGCGGCCGATAGTCGATCCGCGTGGAGGCATACTGAGGCGCGCGGCGTCGATGTATTGTTTTTTACCCATCAGGATACCGGCGCTCTGTGGCCCGCGCATGGCCTTTCCGCCCGATACGCACACAAGGTCGAAGCCCATGTCGTTGAAACGCCACAAGTTTTCGACCGGCGGCACGTCGGCGGCCATGTCGATCATCGTAGGGATACCATTCTTTTTAGCGATCTCCACCCATTGCTCGTGTTTGATCTGCCCCTTATCCGACTGGATGTGCAGGAACCACATCAATGCAGTCTTTTCATTGATCGCCTTCTGCAACTCTTCGGCAGTTTCGACCTGGACAATTTTGCAGCCGGTATTGGTCAATGCATGCGAATAGCCGATGTTGTGGCCTTTTTGTATGATCACCTCCGATTTCATGCCGGTGCCTTCCAGGTGGGGGAGCGCTTCCACTTTTTTCTGGTCCATGCCCGTGAGTACGCCTGCGAGCCCTAGCGTAAGTGCCGAGAAGCAGCCGGCAGTCACGACCGCGGATTCGGCATGTGTAACAGCTGCGATTTTCTCGCCTACTTTCGTCTGGACCTCGTCGAGCATCATAAAATCTTTAGACGCGCCCTGGATCGTGGCTACCACATCGTCCTGCATTAATGAACCGGTCATAGCGGTGTAGGTACCGGCCGCGTTGATGAACGTACGGATACCTAACTCTTTGGCCAGGTTGCGCATGGGCACTTTCGCAACGAGGCTCGCGGCTTCGGCGGTGCCGCTTTGGCCCAAAAATCCGCCCAGAAGGGGAAATGCGGACAGATGCTTGATTAAATCTCTACGGTTTATCATAATGGTTAAGGGCTGAATAGGTTGGTTAAAGGCTCTACGACACGGTTTTGGCAATAAGCAGAGAAAGGATGCATTTTATAGGTGCCGATACTCTGTTTTGTAAGTTTATTTTTTTAATAATCAAAAATTTTAAAAATAAACTTTGGTCATTGTCGGTTTTGTAGCCTTTTTATTCCGAATAGAGGGTTGCTGAAAGTGCCTTCCGGAACAATTCGCCGGAAGGCACTTTTTACTACTCGTCTACTTTAATCTACATCCCACCATATTGGGGTGGCTGCACTGTCCTTTCCACCGAGGTGTGCCGCTACGGCTGCTTTTACGGCATCACCGCTGGAATTGGTCACAGCCGACGGATAAGTCAATCGTTTGATAAAGGTTCCGGCCGGAAGATCAGGGTTTTTCGTCACCGCTACCGGATAAAGTTTGGGATAACCCGTCCTTCTGAATTCCGACCACGCTTCGGTACCCTCGGGATAGAGCGCTATCCATTTTTGGGTAATGATTTTTTCCAGTTTGGTCTCAAAGTTATCCGTCTCGCTCCATTTAACGGTTACCTTAGTTTGTGCAGGGAGATTGTTGGCTGTGTTTTTCGGATCGACATAGGCAATCTGCGTCCCGGTACTCAAAAGGTACTCGTCTACACCGCCTGCCCCATTAGCTTTGAAGGACGCGCGAATGCCGTCTTCATAGAATTTCTGAGCCGTACCGCCCATATTCCATCCGCGCAAGGCGCCTTCCGCTTTCAGGAAATAGCTTTCCGCAACGTCCACTTGTTTTACCGGCGACGTCGTGGATACATTTGGGAGGGAATAGAACTGATAACGGCTTTTTTCAGGCCTGTCCGAACCGGCACGAATACCCTTGATCTTCCCACTCGCGACTGGGTCGGTTGCAGGCACGGCGTAGAGCCGGAAGGCGCGGATCGCTGAAACCTGTTAGGAAGGTTTCGACCGTCGCTGACAAGCGGGTATCAGACCAGGCATTGGCCATGGTATAGTAGGGGTTGGTAGTGGTAGGTGTTACCGAGAACCCAATGTCGGTGAGCAGACCGCCGTTTTCCGCTGCTACCGCTTTTTCGCCTTCCGTTTTTGCCAGATCCGGTTTAACCTTTGAAATCCGGATGGCAAGGCGAAGACGCAATGTGTTCGCCAGTTTGATCCAGTTGGTATATTCGCCAAGGAGCGAGGACTTGTCCCATTTCGCAAAACGCGTCTTGTCCGCATTCGGGTTGGCTGCTTCTGCCGCTTTGAGAGCGGTTACGGCTTTGTCGAGCTCGGCAAAGAATGCTGTATAAGCTTCCTCTTCTGAATCGAAGGCGACTTGCGCGGCAGTACCGTACTTGGTGTAAGGGTATGGTCCAAATGTATCCACGAGGCGGTGTGCCGCAGCTACTTTAATAATCAACGCAATTGCATATAAATCGGGATATTTGGTTTCATAACCCTTTTTCCACATTTGCAGCCATTGGTCCATCACGTTCTGGGTCGAGGTGTTCCAGGCGGTGTTATTCCAGCCGTCAACCATGAAATAGGTGGTCGTGTTTTCGTTGTTAAGGAATGGCGTAGGCGTTTCCAGGTAACCGGCATAAGATTCGGCTTGCAGGTTCTGTTGGGTTTGCACCGCGGTAGTGGTAGCCACGATGCGGTTCATCATCAGGGGAAGCAAGATGCCTCCTTCGTTGGCATCCTGAACGAGTTGCTCGTCGGTAATGAGCTTTTCATCCTGGTTCAGCGTTTGCATGTAATCTGTACAAGACGAGACAGAAAGCAGGCATCCCAGGGCCAGTACGCTGTATTTGTATTTTTCTATAAAGAATTTCATGAGAACGATAGTTATTAGAAGGTTGCACGAACAGTTACACCATAAGAACGGGTAGCAGGAATGCTGAACCCTTCAATTCCCTGCATGGCGTTGGCGGTAGTAATGCTGACTTCGGGATCGAAGGGCGCATCTTTATAGAAGAAAAAGAGGTTTCTGCTGATGAATGAAACGCTGATGTCCTTGATCGCTTTGGAAACTTTCGGAAATGTGTAGCCGAGTGCGAGTTCGCGCATACGCACGTTGGTCGCGCTGAACATGTACTCTTCTGCTGCGGCAGCCACATCGCCCTTACCAGAGATAAAGTTATAGTACGTTTCAGCAGGGATCGTTTTGCCGTTCACATTCACGCCTCCCGCGTCACGCGCGTCGCCCGATCTTTTCGACAGACCTTTGAAGTCCAGCCACTGCTCTGTCATTGAAGCAATTTTACCGCCGAAGCGGCCATCTACCAGGAAGGATAGCGTTGCATTTTTGTATTTAAACTGGTTGTTAAAGCCGAGCAAGAATTTCGGGTTTGCATTGCCAAGATACTGATCGGTGCCTGGCGAGAGGAGCGGAAGTCCTGTGGTTTCGTTGTACTTGATGTTGCCGTTTTCGTCACGCTGATAAGTTTTTCCGAAAAGATCGCCATAAGAGCCATATTCACGCCCCCCAAGGTTCGGAATGCCCGGGCGCGTCAGAAATAGTTGGAGCATCCGCGTACTGCCGCCAGCTTGCAACACAAACCAGTCGGCTTTCAGCAAGCTACTCAGCTCCCTAATCTGGTTGACGTTTCGTGAGAAGTTCAAGGCCGGCGTCCATGTCAGGCCGCCGCCAAGGTCAGCTTTGTAGCTCAGTGTAGATTCGAAACCTTTGTTCCGGATGGTACCTCCATTGATCCAGAAATTGGAAGCACCGGCCCCTGCCGGTGCCTGGATTTGGAATACCTGATCGTAGGTGGTCGCATTGTAATAAGTGAGGTTAAAGCTCAGTTTGTCCTTGAAGAACCGCAACTCGGTACCAATCTCATAAGAACGGGTGCGCTCCGGTTTCAGGCTGGTAGTGTCGCTTCCACTGAAAAACGGCAGTGTACCGCGGCCATTCACGTTTTCATCATTCGACAGAGAGTAAGGGGGCGTCCAGTTAGCCACGCCGAAGGGCAGCGCATTACCTACTTCGGCGTACGAAGCGCGGACCTTTGCGAACGAGAGAATATCACTCGGTTTTAAATGTTCGGTGAGCACATATGACAGACCTACGGACGGATAGAAGAAGGACTGGTTCACCGTTGACGACCATTCTTTGCGGGCTGTCAAGTCAACAAAGAATGTTTCTTTGTAACCTACAGTGGCAGTTCCGAATAACGCCTGGGATAGCCTTTTCTGCAAACTTTCCGTTGCGTTGAAGAAGCCTTGGCCCGTGAGGCTTTGCAATGCATACACTGAGAAATAGTTGGGATATGAAAGCGTGTTGGTTGCGCCGTTGTTGCCCACATTCATATCATAAAAGGTATTCTGCGTATTGCTGAAACCGAGAGTCGCCGAAACGAAAACGTCTTTGCTAAACGATTTGGTGCCACTAAGCAAAACGTCCGAATAGAGTTGGTCTGTGTTGGTCAGGTTCTTGCGGTAGCCACCGTTGCTACCAACCAATGTCGGGTCCGACGATGCATATTGGCGTAGCTCGTAAGTGTCCTGAACCTTGTCATACGTAGCGCGGCCTTGAAGATTTAACCAATCTGTGATCGCCCATTTGGCTGAGAAAGCATAAATCGTGCGGTTACGAAACTGGTCGGTCTGGTTGCGTTTAGACAGCCAATATGGGTTCTGGTTGGAGCTTGCTTCGTTTTTGATGTACGGCCAGTTTTGAACATTCATCAAGCGGGCGGGATCCCATTTCTCGAAGTTGCCACCGCTGTATTTGGAGAAATCATCGCCGGTCGGGAAGAGGTAAAGGCTGAAAATAGGGCTGTAATAGAAACCCGACTGCGGACGGTTGTATACTTTTTGCTCGATATAGTTGACGGATGCGTCAAGAGACAGTTTGTTGTTGAAAAGCTGTGTCGTTCCGCGGAGGTTCACGTTATGACGGTTGTAATCGTTTTCGGGAACAATGCCATTTGCCTTGGTATTAGCGTATGATACATAGAATTGCCCGATGTCGTTGCCATTCGTGATGGAAAGGCTGTTAACGAACGTCTTACCGGTGTTGAAAAAGTCTTTCAGGTGCTTGTCGCTGCCGTTGGTGATTTTTGGGCCCCAACTGTCGTTCACAGCGGTGTTGGCAACTCCACCATAGCCCTGTCCGTATGACGTTTGAACCTGCGGCAATGCGATCGGATTTTCGAAGTTAGCCGTTGAGGAAAAGTTGATGGACGCAAAACCTTTCCGGCCTCTTTTCGTTGTAACCAAAATCACCCCGTTCGCCGCCTGGCTTCCATACAACGCTGCTGCGGACGCACCTTTGAGAATCGAAATGTTCTCGATGTCTTCAGGATTAAGGTTGGAGATCGCATCGCCTGCATCACGGGTATCGAATAATGTAGTACCCTGTGCTCCGTTGGCATTGTTCATTGGAATACCGTCGATGACGTACAGGGGCTGATTGTTACCGGTAATGGATTTGTTGCCACGGAGTAGCACTTTAGAAGAAGACCCCGGGCCGCCTGTTCCTTTTGTAATAACCACACCCGCAGCCTTACCGGCCAGCGAGTTTACCATATTAGGGTCTTTCACACGCGTAAGCTCCTCTCCGCCCACATTTTGTTGCGCGTAGGTCATGCTCTTGGCATCTTTTTCGATACCCAGTGCCGTTACGACTACCTCGCCGAGTTGCTTTACGTCGTCCAACAAAACGACATCGATCACCGAGCGGCCGCCGACGGTGATCTCTTGGCTGGTATATCCGATGGAGGAAATAATCAGTACCGAATTATCGTCGGGCACATTGATTGAAAACTTACCATTGATATCGGTGGTGGTTCCGGCAGTTGTTCCTTTTAATAGAATGTTGGCCCCCGGAATACCCGAGCCTTTGGCATCCCTGACAATGCCGGTCACTTCTTTCGCAAGTGTTCGGGCGGCTGGAGTCGAAACAGGCACTTCCGCAGCGGCGCGTGAAACCGGTTTATCGTTTATGACAATATTATTGTTGATCTGGGTATAGCCAAGTCCGGTGCCTGTCAGTATGGTTTCCAGGATCTCTTTCACTGTTTTACTTTCAAGGGAGACCGAAATGCGTTTCTTTTTATCGATCCGCTCAATGCTTGTGACAAATTTGAAATCACTTTTTTTCTCAATAGCCAGAAAAGCTTTTTGAAGTGTGACGTCTTTGAGGTAAAGCGAAATCTTCACTTCCTCGATGCTTTGCACAGAGCGGGGATTCATCGCGAAGACCGATCTGCCGACCGCCAGGATAACGACCATCAGCACGAGTAGCTTCCAAGACCGGCTCGCGGCACGGCGGTGTTGTACAGGTAACAATTTGCTCATACGATTGGGTAGAAAAGGTTAAATTGAGAATTGAGGGATATATAAAACTGCACATAATAATGCCGGTCGGTAAATGCTCTGTTTACACGCTGATGCTTTGGGCCTATGTCGGTATATGTCTGGTTTTGATTTTATCTGCAAGCCCCGCCATGAATGGTTACCTCGGTACCGTCGATCTTGTAGCGGAACGAATTCGAAATGCTTAACAATTTGAGTACATCTTTCAATGTAGCGCCCTGGTTGAAGTTGGCCATCACCCGGCAATTACTTAAGTTCTTGTCGCTCAGAGCGATTGTGACACCGTAATGTTCTTCCAGTCTGGCGATTACTTCGCTATACGTATTATTCCGGAAAACGAGTTGTTCCTTACGCCATGCACCGATATCGAACGTGCTAACGATGTCAATATACGTTTCGTCTTTTTCAGTATTGATTACCAGCTCTTGCTGCGGAGTCAGTTGCGTGATGCGAATGGGCTCACCTGCCTCGATCTCCTTGCTCACCTCAACTTTCCCGGTCGCAACCGACACCGATGCAGTCTCGTCCCCTTTATAGGCTTTCACATCGAACGACGTTCCCAGAACCCTCGTCGATACCTTGTCGCTCTTTACGATAAATGGTTTCTCCGGATTCGGTACTACCTCGAAAAACGCTTCCCCTTCCAGGAAAACCTGTCTTTCATTATCCTTGAATGCCTTCGGGTACTCGATTTTGCTATTTTTATTGAGCCATACCTGCGTCCCGTCGGGGAGTTCTATGCTTACAACGTCCTCGGCGCCGCTGGTCCGGGTTTCCATGGCAACGCGGGCGGTGTCCCGGGAATCGTGTTGCCGGCTTACGAACACATAACCCAGCCCCGTCGCCAGCAAAATGCCCGCCGCGGCCAACCACGAGCTAATTTTGAAATAGCGGGGCCGCTCGTGAATTTCCTCTTCCGATGGATATTCCTGCTCCGCCATTTTCGCGTGCAGCTTCGAAAGCCCGCTTTCCAGGTTGAACGCCGGGTCGTTTTCCGGGGCCTTTTCCTGCTTCCACGCCGCCTCTATCTGCCGGAACAACAGCAGGTTATCGTATTCTTCCAGCCACCATTCCATAGCCAGTTTTTCTTCCGGGCTGCATTCGCCAGCCAAATACTTGGCGATTAGGGGCCATGGTGTGTGATCGGACATCAAATTCAGAGCTTTCTGGTGTTAGGACAAATAAAAAATGGGCATACCCCCATCCTTTCGGAATTTTTTTTAAACCTGATAAGTTTTTTGCAGAAGTTTCAGCTGTTTAATAGCCTTGCCCATTTGGTTTTCTACTGTTTTGGCGGAAAGGGAGAGGATTTGGGCGATTTCGTTGTACGTAAAACCTTCGAAGCGGTTGAGCTGGAAGATCGCCTTTCTTTTCTGCGGAAGATAGTTAATGAGGTCGGTAATGCGGGTTTCGAGCTCGTGGTACATCAGTTCGTCGTCCGGGCCGGGCATTTCCCCGATAATATCGTCATTGAGCTCTTCCATGACGTATTTTTCCTGCTTCATGTAGTTGATACAGGTGTGGCGTGTGGCGGTGAAGAGGTACGAGCGGACGTTCTTTTCGACCGTCAGCGTATCGCGCTTTTCCCATATCCTGAAAAAAACGTCGGCCACGATCTCTTCCGCGAGGTCCTTGCGGTTATTGAGGTAGGTCGCGAAACGGCATAGCGAGTAATAATATTTCCGGAAAAGGCAATCCAGCGCCCGGTTATCTCCTTGTTTGATCAGGGAAATAAGAAGCAAATCATCCTGGCCGTTCATCATAAACTGTGGCTAAATTGGTATCGGGTAATTCCAAAACTTTATTCAATGACCTTACAGAGCGTCGGAGTGATTAGCCCAAGTATTACCTTATTTAGAATCTGTACAAGTCAATTTTTGTGCCAGAAATAAAAATAGTAACATTTTCTTTGGCGTATTTTAAATAATAACGAAGAATAGCGTTCAGATTTCTAAAATTAAAAAAGTTGATAGAAAATAAGCGCCAGTTGCCGAAAAAATTATTTCAACTATGTTTTTCCATGTACTGGCGCTCATTTCCGGCGGTGTTCCCGGTCGACCGGCAACTAGTTAAGGAACAGTTGCTTGACGCACACGGGCGTAGGCGCACTAATCTCTTTCCCGGTATAAGTCAATTGCCCGGTGGCGGCGTCGCGCTTGAAGAACACGGCGTTGTCGTTATCCCGGTTGGTCACGATCGCGAATTCGCCCTTCGCATCGATGAGGAAATTGCGCGGATGTTTGCCGTGGGTATCCGCATGCCCCGCGATGGTCAGTTTACCTGTTTTGGCATCCACAGCATAAATGGCGAGGCTCTCATGCCCGCGATTGGAGGCGTAAAGGAATTTTCCGTCAGGTGAGAAATGGATGTCGGCCGCGTAGCTTTTCCCGGTGAAGCCGGCGGGAAGCATGGTAACGCGTTCCAATGGAACCAATGCACCGCTTCCCTTTACGATTTTGAAAGAATTCACAACAGAAGCCAGCTCACAAGCCGAATAACCAAAGTTTCCGTTAGGATGAATGGCGAAATGGCGAGGGCCGTCGCCTGCTTTCACTTCGGCATAGGGGACGGAGCCCGGCGTGAGCTTACCTGTCTGCGCGTCAACAGAATACACCATGATCTTGTCAATGCCCAGGTCGGAAGCGTAGATGTATTTGCCGTCGGCCGACGGGATAATGGAATGCATATGCGGCTTCTGGTCGGGGCGGCCTTTGTCCTGGATAGTGTCCGCCAATGCACCGATGCTGCCATCCTGGTTCAGCCTGAACACTGCGAGATCGCCGCTGCCATAGTTCGATAGATAAATAAAACGGCCCTTTGGATCAACGCTGACATGACAGGGGCCGCGGCCTTGTGCAGGCTGGGTGTTCAGGGCGGTGAGCTTGCCGGTGGTTTGATCGATGGCGTAGGCCGACACGGTGCTATTACCCTCATTGGCTGCATAGAGGTACTTTTTATTAGGATGGAATTCGAGGAACGACGGGCTGGTTTTGCTCGCCAATACCTGCAACTCCTTGAAGGAGAAGTTGCTGCGGTCGAATTCGTATACATAAATGCCCTCGCCTTTTTGCGTATATGTGCCGAGGTAAAGTATTTCCTTTTTGGGTTTCTGGGCAAAAGCTGTCATAGCCGATAATAAAACGATGAATGAAAGAATAGTCCGTTTCATGACAAGTTTGGAAAGAATTTTGTTGGTTATTGATCGGTTTACATTTTCAGGTAATTCCTGACGGAGTTCGGCGTCAGGCATGTTCTCGGTTGCTATGGGCAGGGAGGCAGGCGGGCCTGTCGCTTTGCCCGTAAGCGGACGTTCTATTTGAGGGCCGGATTTGCGAGAAAGAGGGTCGTCCTCACGGCTTGTCATTGTGCCCGGGAGGGGCTTCCTGTTTATAGATAATGCGTCGGGATTGGCATTTGGGCTCCTTAGGTGCCTCCTTACCACGTCATCGCTATTCGAATACCAGCGTGCCGAATTTGTCGAATTCGTGAAAGCTGCCGCCGGTTTTCTGCCAGGAATAATAGGCCGTTTCGCCGTCGTAGTCGATCCGGTAGAAATTCCCGCGCCACCGATCGCCGGGCTTAGGCGCTGCATTGGCAATGGGGTTCATCAATGCGAACGGAATGAAGAATTCGGCTTTCCAGCCCTCCACGGCCGCCATGCTTTTCTTCTGTCCTCCCTGCGCGCTGGTTTCATGCTGTACACGGTTTCTTTCGTTGTAATGCCATGGTTTCCAGCCTTGCGCGCGGCCTTTGATGTTAGGGACCAGGATAGCGAGTTCGTAATTCAACGGCGAAAGTTCATATTCGAGGTAGATGGGTACAGAAGTGTCCGGCCAAAGGAATACTTCCACTACGTCCTCTTTGAACAATGCGCCGAAGTCTTCCATAATGGTCGAGGTAAGCTTCTGGTCGACGCAGTCGAAAAGAAAGTACATGCCTTTGTCGGAATACAGGATTTTGACGCGGGTCGGGAACTGCCGGCCGGGTGCGGTTTGCCTGGGGCCTTTCTGCACGGTAATGTTGAACCACTGCGCGGCCGACCAGTTGGGCGCTGTGCCCTCGCCGTTAACTTTGAAATCGGTGGTTTTCTTCACGGTCAGCGAAGAGTCGGGGACGGGGTTAGCGGCGAGCCCCCGGTGCGTGAGGCCGCAGGCGAGCAGTCCCATGAGAACAAATTTTTTCAGCATTCATCAAAAAGGGTTAGGATTGGAAAAACGGTTCAGGTATTGCCGAGTGTGTTCATTTGCAATCAGATGTGCCGGTACCGGCCCGGTATTTGGGGTATACGGGCGCAATTGGCAGCGATTTTTTTTCTTTCCGGCAATTTCAAGAGGTTTTTACATTTTACCAAATCATTATTTTTGTAGTGTGGATTATTGATGAAATCTTTCGGCATGAAAGAAGCTACCGTAGCGGAATATTTTAATAATTTAGGTCGTACGTTTAAAATTGAAACCATTTAACAAAACACTGTCATGATACGCGAAAGTGGAGAACTGGCCTTTGCTGACATCAGCGAGGCACTTTTAGAACCAGCTGTTTTCCCTGACTACCAAGGGAGCACGAAAAAGACCCGTACGGTAGCGCAAAAAGATCCGTATGGAGATGATGACGACGATGACGAGGACGACTTTGATGAAGATCTCGACGATGAAAAGGTTATCGACGAGTTCGACGATGATATAGACGATCGCGAAGTGGTGATCGAAGACGGCGACGAGCTGCTGAGAAGGCTCGACGATTTCGATGACGACGACGACGATTTTTGATAATCCGTTTGAAATTAAGACCAGCCTCTGGATCATTTCCAGGGGCTTTTTTATGGGTTGGTTATGAGTAATGAAATGAGGGTTGTGACTTATTCAGCTAAATTGTTCAATTCCTCACCTTTCCTAAACTCATGCGTTCCACCGAATCCAATGTTACACAAAGCATTACGCAGGTAATCGCCGCTTCTTCCTTAGGTACATTAATTGAATGGTATGATTTCTACATTTTCGGAAGCCTGGCCGTCATTATAGGCCAGCAGCTTTTTCCCAGCGATGCCGGCGCGTCGGCGCTGATCAACACGCTGGCCATCTTCGCCGCAGGATTTATAGTACGCCCCTTTGGCGCATTAGTGTTTGGTCGTTTAGGTGACCTTATCGGCCGGAAATACACCTTCCTGCTAACGCTCGTGCTGATGGGCGGCTCTACCTTTCTCATCGGCCTTATACCGTCCTATTCCAGTATCGGGTACGCGGCGCCTATTCTCGTGCTGATCCTGCGGCTCGTTCAGGGGCTTGCGCTGGGGGGCGAATACGGGGGGCGCGGCCACGTACGTAGCAGAGCACGCGCCTGTGGGTAAGCGGGGCTTTTTTACCAGCTGGATCCAGACGACCGCCACATTGGGGCTGTTCCTGTCGTTGGGAGTGATTGTACTGACTAAAAATATCCTCGGTGCGAAAAATTTCGCCGACTGGGGCTGGCGCATTCCGTTTCTGGTTTCGATCCTGCTGGTGGGAGTCTCTATTTACATCCGGATGAAAATGCACGAGTCGCCGGTTTTCTCCAAACTGAAAGCCGAAGGAAAAGTCTCCGCTAACCCTTTGAAAGAAAGCTTTCAAAGGAAAGCGAACTTCAAGATGGTGCTTGTAGCATTATTTGGGGCCACGATGGGGCAGGGCGTAGTCTGGTACACGGGACAGTTTTATGCACAGTCCTTTCTGGAAAATACCTGCAAGCTCGACTTTAATGAATCGCGGTACATCTTGCTCTGGGCAATCGTTTTTGCGACGCCGTTTTTCGTGATTTTCGGTTCGTGGAGCGATAAAGTCGGCCGTAAATGGATAATGCTGGCCGGCATGCTGCTGGGCGTAATCTGCTACCGGCCGATCTACCAGTACTTTCTCGACGCCACCAATGTGAAAGAAATGCAGAAAACAATGCTTTTGAGCGAGTCCGAACCGGTTGTGGAGCGGACACTCGTGAAAGATAAAGCCGATTCGCTGATTACGACGACCGTTACCAAAACCCTGACTAACGGGATGACGTTCAAGGAGTCCAAAATAGTGATCATTCCCGAGGACGTGCTGGCGGAAGTGCCTGCACCCGAAACGGTTGTCAGGGACGTAACCCTCTCTCGGGGCGCATACATCATGATCATCGTGCTGGTGTTCTTCCAGGTCGTGCTTGTAACGATGGTTTACGGCCCGATCGCCGCATTTCTCGTGGAGCTCTTTCCGACGCAGATCCGCTACACCTCGATGTCGCTGCCCTACCACATCGGGAATGGCGTTTTCGGTGGGTTGGTACCCTTTATCGCCACTCTGATCGCCTCTTTCCAGGGCTCCACGCCACTTTCCGGACTTTGGTATCCCATTGGTGTGGCCGCATTGTCGTTTATCATCGGGGCTGTTTATATCGATAACCGGCGCGATGATAATGTGATGGATTAGTATCAAAATCAACACTTGACATTTAAATAACCGTAGAAAATGAGTGGTTTGAAAAAAATATTGGGGCTTCTCTGGATCGTGTCGGGGCCTGTCATCATCGTATTCCTTTTCATGCAGGCTGCCGATAAAATCGGCGAAGCGGCCGAAGGCATCGCCCGCACCAATACTACACTGCAATGGGCGATTATTATCCTGATTTTCATCCCGATCTGCACCGGACTGGTGATTTTCGGCTACTACGCCTGGAAGGGCGAGTACGACCATTTGCCGGAGAGCTCGGAGGAGCTTTGAGGGGCAATGAGTCAATGAGTGAATGATTGAATAGTTTTGTTTTGTTAAGAAAAGCGAGATCTCTCTCTATATTGGGTTCGCGTATTCACTCATTCAATTATTCGGTCATTCAATCATTCATTCATCATGCAAACTGACGTTTTTATTCTTTCCGCTTCGCGTACTCCCATTGGCAGTTTTGGAGGAACTCTTTCATCTGTTCATGCTGCAAAGCTCGGTGCTGCGGCGATTCGGGGGGGCGCTTTCCAAATCCGGGGTTGAACCGGCTGCGGTTGATGAAGTGCTGATGGGCAATGTGGTTTCGGCAAATCTGGGACAGGCACCGGCGCGGCAGGCTGCTATTTATGCCGGACTGCCCGTTTCGGTGATTTGTACGACCGTAAACAAGGTATGCGCTTCCGGTATGAAGGCTACGGCTCTGGGTGCGCAGGCGATTCAGTTGGGAGATGCGGAAATCGTAGTGGCAGGGGGAATGGAGAATATGTCGCAAATCCCTTACTATTTACCCAAGGCACGTAATGGCTATGGTTACGGACATGGGGAAATCGTCGACGGTTTGCTTAAAGACGGACTTACGGATGTGTACGACCAGATCGGCATGGGGGTTTGCGGCGACCGTACCGCTTTGAAATACAACATTTCCCGCGAGGCGCAGGATGACTATGCGATCCGTTCCTACCGGCGTTCGGCGGAGGCAACAGCGAATGGGTTCTTTGCGAATGAGCTGGTGCCGGTGGAAGTTACGTCCGCCAAAGGCGATGCCAGCCTGGTAACCGAAGATGAAGAATACAAGCGTGTCAAATTCGACAAAATACCCGCGTTAAAACCCGTTTTCTCCAAAGACGGAACCGTAACGGCAGCCAATGCTTCGACAATCAACGACGGAGGCGCGGCGCTGGTGCTGGCGGGAAACAATGCGGTGAATGCAGGAAATCTGAAACCAGTCGCGCGCATCGTCGCCTACGCGGATGCGGAGCAGGAGCCTGCGTGGTTCACGACCACGCCTGTTCTGGCAACGGAAAAAGTGCTGAAAAAAGCCGGCCTGAAAATCCCGGATATCGATTATTTTGAAGTAAACGAGGCATTTGCGGTAGTCGCGCTGGCCTACATCCAGGCACTGCATCTCGACGTAGAGAAAGTAAATGTATTCGGAGGCGCGGTGTCGCTCGGGCATCCGCTGGGCGCTTCCGGAGCGCGGATTATCACGACCCTGCTTTCTGTCCTGGAAAGAAACAACGGCAGATACGGCCTGGCTGCGATTTGCAACGGCGGGGGCGGAGCTTCGGCTATGATCGTGGAGAGATTATGATCAGCGGATCAGGACTTTAAGGCGGTTGTAAAAACCGGTGCTTTTGAAAGTGAAGGTTTTGTGCAGGATATAGTTGCTTACGAAGCTGAAACCCATCCCGATCACATAACAAACCATTTCGGTTACATTCACCTCTTTTTTGGCGAAAGAGAACTTTACTTTGTACACCTCCATGCCCAGGTAGTCGACGAGTACTTTCGACGAACCGATGGTGAATGCCCACGTAATGAAGAGGGAAACCATCGAAACCATCAGGAATTTGACCATTTCCCGGCGCGTCTGGTTGCTGCGCCGTGCGTCGAATGCGAAAAGTTTCGTTAATGTGAAACCCCAGAAGAAACCGATGATATAAGATGGTACAATGGAATCGCTCCAGGAGATATTGAACCAGTCCTGAATGAGACTGCTGGAAACTAACTGGATCAAAGCACCGGTGCCCGCAACAAGAAAATACGCAATGATATCTTTGGGATTAAAGATCTTGTTCTGCTTGATTTGGGTCACTGGCGGTATTAGTTAGATTAAAACGGCGAACCTGATTGAGGCCCCAATATTAGAAAGAAAATGAACTGGAAACAAAACAGGGTTCCCGATTTTGAGTAAATGGGCGTTCGAAAGAACCCGTCCCGAATGGTACCGTTTTTGCAACCGCTTGGTTAAACGGGCTTCCCTGAAAGCTCTGCCGCAGGCTTTTCGTTTAAACAGGAACGTTATCATTATGAAGAAGTTGTGTGTTTTATCGGCGTTGTTGCTATCCGGGTTTGTTTCTTATGGCCAAACCCGGAAATGGGCCGTAGGTTTCGAAGCGGGTGAGCCAATTGCGGTCAGTTTGAGGAAATATGGTGACAGAAATGCGCTCGATGTGAGCTTTGGTACTTACCTCGGCATGTTCAAGGGAAAGGACAATTATAAGGTAAGTAACGACGACCTTGGCGGCCTGGGGGTCATGTTCAACGTGACTTATCTGTGGTATGCGCCGATGTTCAACGAACGGATGATCGCTTACGCCGGACCCGGCGTGCAGATCAATTCACGGCGCTACTATCCCGACCGGAATGTTAGATCCGTTTATACCACCAATATATCTACCGGTCCGTCGGCAACTGCCGGTCTGGAATTTTTCTTTGCCCAAAAGCCGACCTCATTTTTCGTCGAAGGAGGTGGCTATCTTGAATTTATTCCTAAATTCTTTTACTTTAACCCGAATCTCAGCATTGGCCTGAGGCATAACTTCTAACGGGATAATCAGTGAAAAAGCTTTATATACGGGGTGTGATGGCGGCATTTGCCATTTTGACCTTCTCCTGTTCCGCCGCGTTGCAGCGCCGCTACGACCGGATGCACGGCGTTTCGTCGTCGTCCACAGACCGGTCCGCGCGTACTTCCGATGATGACAGGAATTACCAAACGAACGACGCGACTTATCGGAAAGATTACGACCGGGTAGTGGATAACAGCAATCCGGCAGCGGGCGTCACAACGCTAGGGAATGCCGATTATAATCAGCGCCTGTTGAACCAGTATGCCGAAATGGACAAGCTCGGGGAAGTGGTTCTGTACGAATTGGACAATCTCGAAAACCGCTACAATAAACTGCTGAACGAGTATAAAAATGCCAAATCTTCGTCGCGGCAGGTAATGGCGATGGAGCTCGACAAGATCAGCGATGACCGGCTGATGCTTTACAAAGCCTACACCAGCATTTACCGTAACGGCAAAGCCGATTGGGGTAGTGTGAAACGCGATGTCGACAATACGCTCCGCGAATACCGGAAGAACAACTGATCACCAGCCCGCCCCTTTGGTATTGGTTTTTACCCGGCACACGTAGCCGTCGACGGTCATATATAATGTAGAGCCGTCGTTGCCCCAGGCGCAGTTGGAAGTCAGCTCGCCCATCTCGATCCGGCCGAGCAGCTTGCCGGCAGGGCTGATAATGAGCATGCCGCCCGGTCCCGACGACCAGAGGTTGCCGTCCCTGTCAATTTTGAGGCCGTCGGGCAGGCCGGGGACGCCGCGTTTGCCCATGGCTGTGGCGTCGTAAATCAGCTTCCCTTTGCCTGCATTACCGCTCGCGTCGATGGGGTAGGCCATCCAGATCGACTTCTCCGGATCGGATTGCGCTACGTAGAGCGTCTTGCTGTCCGGAGAGAATGCGAGGCCATTAGGACGGCTGAGGTCGCTTACCTGCATGGTTACTTTACCGTCTTTATGAATGCGGTACACGCCGAAATGCGGGATTTCGCGGGTCGGGTCTTCGTGCTTTTTTGCCAGGCCATACGGCGGATCGGTGAAGTAATAATCGCCGTTGCTGTGCTGCACAATGTCGTTGGGACTGTTGAAACGCTTGCCCTCGAAGTTATCCGCTAATGTGATTTTGCCGCCCACACTCAATGGCATGGCCGAAATGCGGCGGTCGCCATGCTCGCAGGAAACCAGGCGGCCTTTATTGTCGATGATCAGCCCATTGCTGCCGGGCTCGTCGCTGTAAACACCACGACCCGTGTAACCCGACGGTTCCAGAAACACCGATAGTCCCTCTTTTTCGTCCCATTTGTAAACTTTGTTCTTGGGGACATCCGAAAACAGCAGATAACCGCCTTCCTTCACCCAAACCGGCCCTTCCGACCATTCGAACCCAGAGGCCAGCACCTCGATTCTGGCGTCTTTCGACAACAGTTTTTCAAAAGACGGGTCTTCATAAATGATCTTGCCCATAGTGGGATACGACTTTTGCGCCATAGCAGTAGAGGTCAGAAGGACAATCAGACAAAGGGAGATAATACCGGATTTCATAGGGAATGCATTAGCGGTACCGAAAGGAATTTAGCTAAAAAGAACCGGAACGACGGTTCCCTACTGGTTTTCGGGTTTTGCGGAGACCCTTGCCGGGGCCAGGATGATGCTGGAATGTGGGGATAACCGGTTTGTGGTCAGTTGCTTTTCGTGCGGAGGATCTGTCGAAAACAGCACTTCCGTAAACAGCGACTTATCTTCCGGTATTGTAAATTCAACTTCATGCTCCCCGAGGTTATGAATGACCATCAGCGAGCGGTCGGCATGCGGCCGGAAATAGGCCAGCAGCTCGTCGTTACCCAGACGTACAGGTTGCAGGTTGGGCGCAAGTACCTGGGCCAGCGCGGGCTCCGTTTTGCGCAGATGCAGGAGGCTTTTGTAATGATTGAAAACAGAGGATTCGTCGTGGATTTGTGCCGATAGGGGCGCCACTGTTTTCGGGGTAGTAAATTGAGGTTTGATCCAGCGGGCCAGTTGTGGATCGTCCGGGTCGGCCGTCCAGAGAAACGGCTCGCGGATATAGGGATCGGGTTTGGAACCGAGCATTCCGATCTCCTCACCATAATACAAATAGGGCTGGCCGGGTAATGTGAGCAGGATACTTGCCGCGAGCTTGATCTTCGCGGTATTGCCATTGACCACGCTGCCGATGCGCTCCTGATCGTGATTGGTGAGCATGATTGCATTGACAAATAGCGGGTTGTATTTTTGAAATAAATTGAAACTGGCTATCAGCTTGTCAATGAGCTGTTCGTCGCGTCCGGCTACGAGCATACGTTGGAGCGCAAAACTGAGATCGAAATGGAAGGTGGCGTTGAGGTGCCGGAAATAAGGCGCAACTTCCTCGGTGTCGGCCCACACCTCCCCGACGGTAAATGCGGTGGGATTGGCCTTCGCCACGATTTTGGAGAAAAAGTCCCAAAAAGTGACGCTCTGTTCCCGGTCCCACTCGGGATAAATGTGTCGCGCCGCATCCAGGCGAAAGCCGTCGACGCCGATATCGTTCAGCCAGAAACGCACAATTTTCGCGATTTCCTCACGCAGTGCCTCCGAATGATAATTAAGATCGGGCATTCCTTTGTAAAACAGGCCGTAGTATTTCTCATCGTCGCCCGGATTGGTGTGCCAGGGGTAAACCACCTGCGAGTCGTCGGAAGTTTCACGTTCAGAAATGCCCAGGTGATCGATCTGGTCCTGGGTCATCCACCAGTAAAATTCACGGTAGGGGTTATCCTTGCTTTTGCGGGCCTCCCTGAACCACGGGTGCAATGTACTGGTGTGGTTCACGATCAGGTCGAGGTAAACGGCCATGCCCCGCCGGTGCGCACCTGCGAGAAGCCGCCGGAAATCGTCCATGGTGCCGTATTCGGGCTCGATGGCGTAGTAATCCGTGACGTCGTATTTGTGGTAGCTGGGCGAAGGGTGGATCGGCGTGAGCCAGATCGCCTCGATACCGAGGTCGGCCAGGTAGTCCAGTTTCGAGATAATGCCGTTGAGGTCGCCGATACCGTCGCCATTCGAGTCGCAGAACGAACGGACAAATATCTCATAACAAACTTTTGGGATATTGGTGGGCTTGTCTGCGGGCATGACGGAACGTTAGCGGAAATGCGGTTTCAATATCTGGTAAACGATATGGACAGGCAAGCCCATGATCGTATAAAACGAGCCTTCGATCTTTTCAATGCCAATCATCCCGATCCATTCCTGAATACCATAGGAGCCGGCTTTATCGAAGGGTTTATACTCGTCAATATAGTGGTTGATTTCCCAATCTTCCAAGTTGCGGAAGTAAACTTCTGCGGCGTCGGCGACGGTTTCGATAGTGCCGTCGGACAGCAAACTTATCGCCGTCACCACCTTATGGCTTCTGCCTGAGAGCATTTTGATCATCCGGAATGCGTCGGGGGCGTCCGCCGGTTTACCCAAAATATGGTGGTCGGCGATTACCACCGTGTCGGCAGTGAGTACCAGCGAGTCGGAGCGGATGCTATGGAACTGCCCGGCCTTTTCCCTTGAAATATGGCCTGCTACTTGCCCGGCAGGCAGATCGGACGGGTAACTTTCATCGGTAGGAAGCACTTCGATGGTGAATGTGAAGCCGGCTTCTTGCAATAACTGTTTTCTTCTTGGAGAGTTGGAAGCGAGGATCAGGGGTTTTTGGAGTTCGATCATGTTGGGTGGCTGTCGCTGGGCAGGTGTGGTCAGGATTTTGGTCATTGATTGTCAGGTGTTGTCATTGATTGTCAGATATTGTCATTGATTGTTAACTATTGTTTATGGCTTAATTTGCTTGACGTAAATTAGTTGTGTCGGGTCTCGGTGAAACTGGTAAAATTTCTGAAAATATTTTTCTTCCGACTGAACTATTCTTGCGCTAATAAATGTTTCTACATTAAATGTATATACATATTATTACATTGAACAAAACTGGCTATGTCTATTGAAACTGATATAAAGCAGAAAAAATTTCGGAGCCCGTACCAAAAATTGGCGTTAAATCTGGTGTATACCACCAAATGGCTCGAATATAAGCAGCTTGAATCATTCAAGGAACACGACATTACGCCACAGCAATATAACGTGCTGAGGATATTGAGGGGACAACAAGGCAATCCGATCAAGGTGAGCGACATTACCGAGCGCATGCTCGACAAAAGTTCCAACACATCCCGGCTCGTCGATAAGCTGCTGGCGAAGAACCTGGCAAAACGGACTTCATGTGAAAGCGACCGTCGTGCCGTGGATGTCGTGATTACCGAAGAAGGGCTCGAACTGCTGAAAGTACTCGATCCGTTTATCGAGGACTGGGAGAACCGGTTCAATATTATTTCCGAGGAAGAGGCCGAGCAGATCAGCGCATTGCTCGATAAGCTCCGCGAAGAACACAATTAACACAAATCCATAAATCAATTTAATTTTTAATCAAAACTACAATGAAATCAATTAAATTTTTTGTCGCGTCTCTTGCCGTAGCATTGTTTGTATCTTCTTCTGTTTCAGCGGACACTGATAAAAAGGCAACCAGTCTGAAAGTGAACACCGCGAAAAGCGAGCTGACCTGGCTGGGTAAAAAAGTTACTGGCGAGCACACAGGTAAAATCTCCCTGAAAGAAGGAACGATCATCCTCGACGGCGCAAAACTGACCGGCGGTAAATTCGTTGCCGACCTGAATAGCATCACTTGTACGGACCTTACCGACAAAGAATACAACGGCAAACTGATCGGTCACCTGAAATCCGACGACTTCTTCGGCGTCGAGAAACATCCGACAGCAACTTTCGTGGTAACAAAAGCTACACCGAAAGCTACCGGCGTTTATGATGTCACCGGCGACCTGACTATCAAAGGTATTACCAAGCCTGTTACTTTCCCCGTGACTGTTAAAACTACCGCATCCGGCGCGGAAGCTACCGGTAAACTGGTTGTTGACCGTTCGAAATACGACATTAAATACAACTCGAAGTCATTCTTCGATAACCTCGGCGACAAAATGATCCACGACGATTTCTCTATCGACGTGAAACTGGTTGCTGCGAAATAATTACCGCCGGCGGTTGCAACCGCCCTGCATTTTGTATGACCTGAATGTTGAAAGGACCTGCCCGTTTCGGGTGGGTTTCTTTTTTGTCATTGGTTAAAATCGCGGTATTTAGGAAAATCGTCCATGAAATGTATCTGTCCGTTCACTGCCTGGAAGCAGTAATGCGCCATTCCGTTGGTAACGGCCAGGTATTGGGGTTGTAATGTGAAATTATAGCGGCTGATCTGGGCAAAAGTAGCGTCCGTTACACGTACGAACGGCGCCTTGCATTCCACCAGCAGGAACGGCAATGCATTGTTGGAAAGCACCATGATGTCGGTACGCTTGGCGAGTGTATTGTATTGCAGGCCGGTTTCTACCGCAAAAAGCGATTTGGGGTAACCATAATGTGTGATGAGCAAATGGATGAAATGCTGGCGCACCCATTCCTCCGGCGTGAGCGTGACGAATTTCCTGCGGATAATATCGAAAATATGCGGTTTCCCGTTAACCTGCTTAACTTTGTGGGCGAATCCGGGAAGGTTCAATGATTCCATGAACGAAGATAATCAACCCGGGTTGCCTCGCCAACAAACCTGCTGAATTCATGACCACCAAAGAACAGATCGTCGAAAACTGGCTCCCGCGCTACACCGGAACGCCGGTCGAAGAGTTTGGAAGTTACATCCTGCTCACCAACTTCGGAAATTATGTGACCATGTTTGCCGAGAAGTTCGGGGTGGAAGTTCGCGGAACGGGCCAGGCCATGCAAACTGCCACTGCCAAGGATATTACGATCATCAACTTCGGAATGGGAAGCCCCATGGCGGCAACGGTAATGGATTTATTATCAGCCATCAACCCCAAAGCGGTGCTGTTTTTAGGTAAATGCGGAGGGTTGAAAAAAACACAGGTCGGCGACCTCATCCTTCCCATTGCGGCGATACGCGGCGAAGGTACCAGCGACGATTATATGCCGCCGGAAATCCCTGCATTGCCTTCCTTCCGCTTACAAAGCACCGTTTCCGCTGCCATCAAAAAGCATAAGCTCGACTACTGGACCGGCACCGTTTACACCACTAACCGCCGTATCTGGGAGCACGACGACGAGTTCAAGGAATACCTTCGCGCCGTCCGCGCCATGGCCATCGATATGGAAACCGCGACGATATTCATCGTAGGGTTTGCGAATTCCATCCCGCACGGAGCATTGCTGCTGGTTTCGGACAACCCATTGGTGCCCGAAGGCGTCAAAACCGAAGAGAGCGATAAAAAAAGTGACCGCGAGCTACGTAAAGCAGCACCTTGAAATAGGCATCGACGCCCTGACTGAACTCGCGCGCTCCGGGGAATCGGTAAAGCATTTGCGGTTCGAAAACTGACAATAGTCATTCCTGCTGCGGGAACCTCCGCCGGCAGGTTCGCAGTTTTAATTCCGGCGGCATTGAATCCGGCCGGTTATTTTATGGAACATCAGTCATTATACGAGCGCATCGGCGGCGACGCGACGCTCCGGCAGCTCACCGATAAATTTTACGACCTGGTATTCGGGCACGAGCTCATTTCGAGGCTTTTTAAAACCGATAAAGACCTTATCAAGGAAAAGCAGCGTCTTTTCCTCACGCAATTCCTCGGCGGCCCGCAGCTTTATTCGGAGGTTTACGGACATCCTATGATGCGCGCCCGCCACATGCCGCACACCATCACCGAAGACGATGCCGTAGCCTGGCTGCAATGCATGGCCAGTGCCGTGGAGTCGCTGCCGCTGAGCAAAGAATTGAAGGACGAGCTGTTTGACAGGTTTCCCCGGACGGCGTTTTTTATGGTGAATAGCTAGAAACGTTATTCTACAAGGTGTTACCTTCCTGATATTCCGACGTCTAAATGATGTTCTGTTCTGCGGAACATCGTATTTTAGTAAACAGAATATCCATGAGGGTTTTTGTAAAGCGCACACTACGGCAGTTTTGAGAGAAATATCCTGATTCGGAGGTATCTTTTGAAATGGTTCATGTGACATGGATGCAGCCCACCGCTTCATGTCGAACAAGAATTCCCTACCTTTGCGGCATGAATTTCAAAGAGCAATTGACACCATACCCGGTTCTGGAAATAGTTGCCGCGGCCGCGAAAGAGCTGGGTGTGGAGGCTTATATTATCGGTGGGTTCGTTAGAGATCTGATACTCAAACGAAACAGCAAGGATATCGACATCGTCTCTATCGGCAGCGGCATCGAGCTGGCCGAAATGGTGGCTGCACGGCTTGGAAAGGATGTTTTTGTGAGTGTTTTCAAAAATTTCGGTACTGCGCAGATCCGGCAGGGCGATCTTGAAATCGAATTCGTAGGCGCCCGCAAAGAATCTTATCGCTCGGAGTCGCGTAAGCCGGCCGTGGAAGACGGTACGCTCGCCGACGACCAAAACCGCCGCGATTTTACCATCAATGCGATGGGAATCAGCCTTAATGCCGGCACTTTCGGGGAGCTGATCGACCCGTTCGACGGGATGAGCGATCTCCGAAAGAAAATTATCCGCACGCCGCTCGACCCGGAAATTACATTTTCGGACGATCCGTTGCGCATGATGCGTGCGATCCGGTTCGCGAGTCAGCTTAATTTCGATATCGAGCCCGACACTTTCGAAGCGATCGTTAACATGAAAGACCGCATCGGCATTGTGTCGATGGAACGGATCTCCGATGAATTGAATAAAATTATCCTTTCCAAAACCCCTTCCTACGGTTTCAAATTACTCTATCATGCTGGCCTTCTCGCGATCATTTTTCCGGAAATGGTGGAATTGCAGGGCGTGGAGCATATCGAAGGCAAGGGGCATAAGGACAATTTTTACCATACATTACAAGTGCTGGATAACGTTTCGCAGGTTTCCGACGACCTTTGGCTACGCTGGGCGGCGATCTTGCACGACATCGCAAAACCCGCGACTAAAAAATTCGATAAGCGTAACGGCTGGTCGTTCCATAACCATGAGGAAGTAGGCTCGCGCATGGTGCCGGTCATTTTCCGGCGAATGAAACTGCCGCTGAACGAAAAAATGCGGTTTGTGAAAAAGCTGGTCAGGTTGCATCTGCGTCCGATCGTGCTTTCGAAAGACGAAATCACCGATTCGGCCATGCGGCGCCTGCTCGTAGAGGCCGGAGAGGATATCGAAGCGCTGATGAACCTGTGCAGGGCGGATATTACATCCAAGAACCCGGAAAAAGTAAGGCGCTTCATCAGCAATTTCGACCTGGTCGAACAGAAGCTCAAAGACCTCGAAGAGCGCGACAAGCTCCGCAATTTCCAACCGGTCATCACGGGGGAAATGATCATGGAGGCTTTCGGCCTGAAGCCCGCGCGCGAGGTGGGTATTATCAAAGAAGCGGTGCGGGAAGCGATTCTGGAAGGCATTATTCCCAACGAGTACGAGCCGGCTTTTGCATTCATGATCCGCGAAGGGGAAAAAATGGGACTGAAACGAACCTAAGGCACATTTTTTGTTGGGCAGCCGTCGTTGACAATCCTTATTTGATATTTTTGCGAACTTTTAATCTCCTCATAGACACATTTCATGGAAAACGCCCAGTTTAAACGTTTTTTCGGTTCGCTGCTCACTATTTTGGGAATAGCGGTGCTGCTTTTTGCCTGCGTCGCCTTCCTGTCGGACAAGCCCGTGTTGGGACTCACGGTTTCCAAATGGGAATCGATCGTACCTTTTCTGGTGGGCACCGTGTTCCTGCTGACGGGTGTGAACCTGGTTAAGGGTTAGGTTCCCTCACCAGGGCCGCGCCTACGGGGCATTCGAGGCATTGCCTGGGCGTGCAATAATTGTTGAACCATTCGATCAACGCCTGGGAATCTGCGGCTGTTTTTACCCGCATTCCCAGCGAAGCCCACTCGCGCGTGATACGGTTGTCCTCGGCCGGGATTTCGGAAAGCCAGTAAATCGCCTTGTCGAGGAGTTCAGGTTGCTGCCTTTGTTTGGAATAGGCCACCAGCAATGGCACCGCGGCGTTCACGATCAGCAAATGCGCGGCATCCGTTCCCAAGGGGGGAACCTGCGCCCTGGATTTCTTGCCGAATGTATAATGCTCCCGCCAGTAGGCCGATTGCCCGATCCTGAACAGCGCCCGTACCTCGTCGAAATGATCGGAAATCACAATCCGGTTCAAAAAGCCGCCGGTATTGGACAGTAGTTTCGCGAATTGCGCCAGCCTGACGGTCGGGAAACCAGCCGGCCGTAAGCGTGCGAACCTCCATTCATGAGGCTGCATCACATTATCCAGTAATCTGTACTTGGCACCAAGGAACCGGAACTCCTGTTGAAGCTGCCGTGCGTAGATGTCTTCTGAGTCGTCGGGGACCAGTCCGGCGCAGCCAAACAGCAGCGCCTCTATTTGCAGCAACCGTTCTGTATGCTTGCGGATAACTTTCCATGGAATAATACGAGTCAGCCGTTGAAAAGGCGCATCGTTGAGCTTAAACCCGAAATGCCGCCCAAGCCATTGGTAGCCGGTTTGCTCCCAGTCCTGCCCGTTTGTTTCCAGTAGCTGTTGAACTTCCGACGCTTTGCGTTCGAGCCTTTCGAGCAGCGCGCGGTCGAGCATGGCATATTTGCGAATGTGGTCTACGGTGGCAAACTGCCGGTGGCATGGTACCGCTTCTTTTTCGTCGAGCAAGCGTCGGTATCTTTCCAGTATGGATGCTTTCACAAGCCCGTTCAATGTCAGTGTGGGTACAGGCGTGCCGTCGTGCCTGATTACCTCACGGTCATTTTCCCAAACCACATGCAGAACAACGCCGTCGTATGCGCCATTTTGCTCGTGTTCATGGAAATACCAGTCCGAGGCCTTCACATGCAGCTCGATGCTTCCAACCCACAGCACGCCGTCGATCAGGACCCGGGCTTCGGAAAAATCGGGGCCGGCATCGGCGTTTTTGTGGCCCGGCCGGATAATGGAGAGCGACAAATTTTCGTCGGTATGCAATGCTTTCTTTTCGAAATACTGAAAGCGCCAGATAAAACTGAGGAGATCTTCATTCATAAGCGGCGTCAATGAAAAAATTGGCGATTAAGGCACCTAATTCTTTGCCTAAACCTGATTAGTTTCTGTTCTTTGTACGCTGTTTTTATTACTTGGTTTCTATTTGTAGAAGTAAAAAATTTTTATGCTCCGCCGTCTGCAATTTATTGCGCTCAGAATCCTCCTCGCTTTTTTTGTAATTTCGATCGTTTGGGTGGTGATTTTGAGGTTTTTGCCGATCTGGGTTACACCTTATATGATTTCGAGAAAGATCGATGCATTCAGGGCCGGAGAAGACACGGAGATTTACCACGACTGGGAGCCCTACGAAAACATTTCCAAAGAAGCAGCCCTGGCGGTGGTCGCTTCCGAAGACCAGAATTTTCCCAATCACTGGGGATTTGATTTCGATCAGATTTATAATGCCATGACCGAGGACCGCAAGCGTGCCCGCGGTGCCAGCACTATTTCGCAGCAGGTCGCTAAAAATGTTTTCCTCTGGCACGGCCGCAGTTACATTCGTAAAGGTCTCGAGGCTTACTTTACAGTCCTGATCGAGGTGTTATGGAGCAAGGAGCGTATTCTGGAAGTGTATTTGAATGTAGCTGAAATGGGAAAAATGACCTTCGGGGTCGAAGCAGCCTCACTGCGTTATTACAACAAATCCGCCAGGCGCCTTACACGCTATGAAGCTGCCCGTATTGCCGCGGTATTACCCAATCCGATCCGTTTCTCCATCAAAAATCCGTCTGCGTATGTGAACAAGCGTACCAATCAGATCGTCCGGCAAATGCGGTATCTGGGAGGGCAGAAGTACCTGGCTGATTTGTAGTTGATATACCTTGATAACGCCTCGGGTTTCCCCGGTGCCATCCGGCTGCGGGGCGCCGGCCCGAATGCCTGAAACAATGTGAATTATTCGGCCTGTTTAACCCAAACCCCATTCAGCATCACCTTGCTGACGTTGCGGGTAACCGAGATGTTTTTCAAAGGATCTCCCTTAATGAGGACGAGGTCGGCCTGTTTCCCTTTTTCAATGCTGCCCAGGCGATCGTCGATCCGGAAGAAACGCGCATTTTGAAGCGTAGCCGCGGAAATCACCTCTGCCGGGCTTAGCCCGCTGTCGACCAGCAGCTCCATTTCCCGCTGAAAAGCCCATCCGGTTTCGGCGTAAGGGATCATCGAATGCGAGCCCACTACTATCCTCGCCCCGGCCCGGTGCAATTTGCCGGTTATTTTCTTCATTTTGATGAACCCTTCCAAACGGGCGGTGTCGAACGGCTGACCGGCAGCTGCCTGGTATTCGAATGCGCCGAGGGTTGGGCTTACGAATGTGCCCCTGTTTCTTAAAAAAATACCCAGGGAGTCGGTCATCGGGTCGTCGGGATCGATATTTTTCCAAACTTCGTAACGGCCTTGTTTCCGGGCATTATTATCGGCCATAACCATCTGGCGGTATTTCTCGCCTTCGATTTGCGGCACGAGCGACAGTCCGAACGAGGTGATATGCTCAACGCCGTCCAACCCGGCCTCGATGGCCTCCCTGGCCTCGGTTGTTTCCAGATGCGCCGTTACCGGCAAACCGCGTGCATGGGCAGCTTTGCAAACCTCGCGGATGATGGCGGGAGGCAGCCGATAATACACTTTGATCACCGAAGCTCCCCGGTCGGCCAGGCGATTGACCTCCCGCACCGCTTCGTCGGCGTCCCTGACCACGTACGCATCGCGCGGGTAGGCAGGCGGGAACATGTCCAGATGCGGGCCTGCGAGGAACAGGCGAGGAACCGGCTGGCCGCTGTTTCTTTCGCCGTCATACATTTCGATCCACGCGCCCGGGTCGCGGAGCGAGGTGACGCCGTTTTGCAGAAACCGGGCAGGCAAGCCGTGGACGCCGTCGAGATGAAAATGGGAATCGATGAACCCGGGCAGGAGCGTAAGACCGGCTGCATTCACTATTTGCGCATCGCCGGGTATTCCAATGTCGCCCCTTTTTCCTACGGCGGTTATCGTCCCGTTGCTAACGATCACGCAGCCATCGGCAACAGCCGGCCGGCCGGTTCCGTCGACGACCGTCGCCCCGGTTATGGCGAATATTCCCTGTTTTGAAACGATTTCCTTTTGATTGATTTCTCTGATGCGGGCCAGGCCTCCGGTGCCGTCAGTTTCTCTGCCACATCCGGCAAAACCGGCTGCGAGAAGTACGAAAGCAAACTGGCAGACAGCGGGCGGAAAGAGGTCCCGTAGCTTCACTATCATCCGTTTGGGGAATATCTTAAATTTTCCGTGACGGGTAAAACTGAATGTGATGGCGGCATGGAATCGCATGTGGGTCACTGATTTAAATCACTTCCTTACAACTGCCCGGTTCCGGTCTTTCAAAAAACGATAGTTTCGGTGAGAAGCCAGCGATGGGTCGAGCTTTTCAAATAGTCCCCTGCCTTTGAGTGCAAACCAATTGACTTTCAGCAGGTACAAGCTGACATACGATTTAGGATGGGCAGCGATAAAACCGGCCATCTCGTCCCAGTGTTTCTCACGTTCGGCCGCTTGCCGCCCGACCCAGTACCGGACACTATCGGGCAGATTTCGTTTTCTGGCACTCGCCTCTGCGGCTATACACGCATCCAGGCGTTCGTCCGACGGAATTTGGATCAGTGTTTCGTATTGTCGCCATTCCTCGTTGCTTTTGGAACGGCTTACGGTCGACTTTGCCAGATTGGAGGTATCCAGCCGTATTTCCGTGCCCGGGTCGAAAAAAAATGTCAAAGCGCCTTTTTTTTGTGATACCTGGAATTGATAGAGATCCGGCAGCATGTCGGCATCCATGTGGAGATGTGTGGTATCAAAACCCAGCCTGATCGAATGCACCACCGCCGCGAATCCTTTCTCCCGCGTCAGTAAAATGGCTTTCCTGTCATTCCAGGCTTTGGGGGCGATGATCTTGATTTTGACGCTTTGCGTCGAAGATCCGGCCAGCGGAATGAGCGCCAGAAGAAGCAGGAGCGATTTGAACATCGGGAGCGGAAGTGTTTCGTAACGGCTTCTAATTTAGCATTTATATACAAAACAAAGGCAGCCGGCCATCAACGATCGAATTTCTTTCAAATCGCCAAAAGCCGACTGCCGATAGCTATTAGCCGAAGTTTTATTTAATCTCCACCTTTACCAGCACAGGCTGATGATCGGACGGATAGCGTTGTTCTTTCGAGTCGGTCAGTACGCCGTATTTCAGCACATTCACATTTTTACTTACAAAAATATAATCGATCCGGGTCTTCATTGCCGCGTCGAATTTGAAGCTATTGAATGTGCCTTCCGGGCCGTAAGGGGGTTGTTTGGTTACATTGTGGGTGTCGTTCAGCAATTCGCTGATGGTTTTAATCTGTTCGGTGTCGGGTGTCGAGTTGAAATCGCCGGTGAGGATGGTTGTAGCATTACCTGCGATTTCCTTGATTTTTTTCACCATCAGGTATCCCGACTGCCTGCGTGCTTCCACGCCCTGGTGGTCGAAATGCACATTGAAGAAGAAGAACTTCTTTTTCGTATTCAGATCCTCGAATTGAGCCCATGAGCAAATGCGGTTACAGCACTTGGCGTCCCAGCCGAGTCCCGGTTTGTCCGGCGTTTCGCTGAGCCAGAAATCCCCCGATTTCAGCAGTTTGAACCGGTCTTTCCGGTAAAAAATAGCCGAATGCTCGCCGCCCTCCTTGCCGTCGTCGCGACCTTTTCCGTAGTATGCGAATTCGGTGAGTTCGGCAACGTCCTTCAATTGGCCGACGAGCGCTTCCTGCACGCCGAAAATGTCGAATTCGTGAAAACGGATCAGTCCTTTTACATTTTCCTTACGGTTGGGCCAGGCATTCACGCCGTCGTTAGGGGTGTTGTAGCGAAGGTTGTAGGAAGCTACGTTGATAGTTGCGGTTTTTTGTGCAAATGAAGCCGTTGTGACCGACAGCATTGCCAATAGGTAAAGGGCAAATTTTTTCATTGGGTATGAATGATGATTGATAAACTATAAAACAAAAGACCCCGAAGGGTCTCCTGTTTTCAAATCAAAAATATGCGATTAATGTTAACTCATGATGAAAAATCGCGGTGCCGAACGTTTTACCAGCCTGGCGTTTGTCTGTAAGCGCCGTTGCTGCGCGAAATTTCGTCCGGGTTCATTGGCCAGGCCATGTGTTTCGCCGCATCGAATTTACGGGCAGGCCATATCTCCTGGATTTTGTAAGCTGATTTCGGGTCGGTTTTATTGTCATGGATACGGCCGTGGAGCGGCATATTGATTTTGTCGTAATCACCCCAGCGTTTCAGGTCGGCGAAACGGTCGGTCCATTCGCAGGCCAAAGCTCGACACGCCGTTCGTGTTTAAGGTCCGCCAAAGTAGGCGATGCGATGGGTGCCAGCCCGACGCGGGCGCGGATTTCGTTCAATGGCCCCGCTGCTTCCGTATTTTTACCCTGTTTGATCAAGGCCTCCGCTTTGAAAAGCAGGATTTCGGCATAGCGCATCAGCGGCAGGTTAAGGCGCGTCGACGGGCCGTCGCCGTTCTGGTTGATCATCGTGTTGCTGCCGGCGTCTTCATTGCTGCCGTAGCTGTAAGGTTCCATGTATTTGCGGATTTGAAAGCCCGAGAGGCTGTTGGTGGAGAAATACGCCCGCTCTTTGCCGAAATACGTGAATTTATCGCCGAATTTCAGGATCGTCACCTCGCGGCGCGGGTCTTTGGCTTCGTATTCTTCATACAATTCTTCCGTAGGCTGGAAATAGCCCCAGCCATTGAACACACCCCAGCCTTTGTTTTCCAATGCCACACCCGGGAAGATCGAACCGCCCTGGATACCGGAATTCACCGACCAGATGTATTCGCTGCTCCAGTTGTTTTCGATCGTGAACACCGCCTGGTAATTCGCGGCCGGCGTGGCTTTGCCTGTTATGAGTGCGCGGGCGCCTTCGTTTTTGATCTTATCAGCCAATTCGGGAATCAGCGCCCATTTGGAGGCATCGTATTGCGCCCAATAGGCGTAGGTTTTGACCATATAGCCCCATGCCGCCGCCTTATGCGCGCGACCCTGGTCGCCCGGGCCGTAGGTTTGGAATAACGGAAGCAGATCGGCGGCTTTTTGTAAATCGCCGATGATCTGTGCGTAGTTGTCGGTTACGGAGGGAAGTTGCGGCGGGATGCGTTTGCCGAATTCCGGATTCTCCGGACCGTCGAACGGAACGCCGAGATCTTTGTGCCCCCATGAATAGGCAAGCCAGAAATGGGCGAATCCACGGATAAAATAAGCCTCACCCAGCGCGCGGTTCCTGACCGCATCCGAAACGCCGGTGGCTGTTTGCACGCCCTGGATTACCTGATTGGCCTTGTTCAGCATCCAGTATACATCGTTCCAGCAGTTGGCTATGGAACCTTCGCGACCGGTTATATTGAAGTTTTTGATATTATCGCTCTCGGCACGCACGCGGCCGGTCACGACGTCGTCGCTCGCATTCTGCATCCAGAAGAGGTTCCTTCCCCAGGTGTTTTCATAGCCCATCGGCGCGTACATGGCGGCTACGGCTTTGTTTACATCTTCGTCGCTTTTCCAGAAGAACGCCGTGGTGGGCGAACCGTTCGGTTTGGTGTCTACCCAGCTTTCGGTACATGCGGATGCGCCAACAGCCATAACAATGGCGAGACCCGCATTTTTTATGATATCTTTCATGAGTCTTTGTTTGGTCGAATTTGGGTGTTAGAATTTGAGCTTCACGCCGGCCGAATAAACCCTGGCGACAGGATATTGGCCGCCGTCGAGGCCCGGTGCGGTATAGCGGCCGTCGATCAGCTGGCTGCCGATCTCGGGGTCCATGCCCGAGTATTTGGTGAATGTCAGCAGGTTGTCGCCGCTCACGTACACGCGCAGGCTGGGTTTGCCGGGTTTGCTTTTGAATGTGTAACCGACGATCAGGTTTTTCAAACGCAGGTAGTTTCCGTTTTCCAGATACCAGTCCGAATTGGTGGAAAAATTTTTGTTGGGATCGTTCGCCCTGATTTTGGGAATATCCGAACCGGTATTGGTTTCCGACCATGCGTCGAGGATTTTGTCCCAGCGGTTGTAACCCTGCTCGGCACCATTCAATGTCGATTGTTTGAACGCATTGAAGAGCTTAACGCCGCCGACCCCCTGGAAGAAGATGCTGAAATCGAAGTTTTTCCAGTTTGCATTCGCAGTAATACCATAGGTGATTTTCGGGAATGCATTGCCCATGTACACGCGGTCGCCGTCGTCGATTTTGCCGTCGCCGTTTTCGTCCACAAATTTCAGGTCGCCTGCCTTTGCATTAGGCTGGATACGTTCGCCGGTAGGGCCTACATACGCCGCGGCGGCTTCGTCCGATTGGAAGATACCCGCGTTCTTAATGAGCCAGTAGGAGAAATAAGGCTGGCCAACCGTCGAGCGGAATGGCACCAGGATGCTTCTCCACGCGTCGCCGTGCGTCCAGACCGAGTTCGGGTTCTCGTCGATGTAGTCGACGCGGTTTTTGAGCGTGGCGAAGTTACCGCCGATCTCGTAGCCGAACTCGCCGATATTATCCCGCCAGTTTGCCGCAAATTCGAAACCGGTATTGCGGATTTTGCCCTGGTTGATAAAGGGTGCGCCGTAGCCGTTGGTATTCGTCCATTCGGTATCCTGTTGCTTGATAAGATCGTAGGTCAGTTTGTTGAAATAGTCTGCCGTGATAGTCAGTTTTTCTTTCAGGAGGCTGATATCCAGACCGAAGTCGGTTTGCTGGGAAGTTTCCCAGGACAGTTCGGGGTTGAACCTCGAGGCGACATACAAGCCGTTGCTGATAGGCGCTCCGTTGCCGATCTGGTAGGTGCTGTTGGGCGTAAGATTGGGATAACCGTAATATCTGCCAATGGAACCAATATTGCCGATCCGGCCCCAGCTCGCGCGAAGTTTCAGCAGATCAAGGCCTTTTACATTAAAGAATGGCTCGGAGCTCAGTTTCCAGGCACCGGTAAATCCCGGATAACCTTTCGCACGATAACCCTGGGCAAGGCGGCCGGCAATATCGTAACGATAGCTGGCGGTTACGAAATAACGGTCGGCCCAGCTGTATGAAAGGCGACCGACGTACGACGCATTACGGTCTTTCCATTCGTCGTCCGTTGGCCTGTTCTGATCAAAAATGGATGCATTGACGAAGAACTGCGCCCAGTCGGCTTCGTTCTCGAAACCCCTGGCAGCGATGCCGAAGTTACGGTTGCCATTTTCCTGCGCGGTCATAGATAGCATCGCTCCCACATTGTGGCGGCCGAACACGCGGGAGTAATTGGCTGTATTTTCCCATATCCAGTGGTAGCCGCGATTGGTGGCGTAGGAGAGGGTGTTCTGGTTGTTCGGTTTGCCGGGTTCGGTCCTTTTCGGTTCGAAGTTCTTCCAGAGCGAGCTGTTCTGCCGGTAGCTGAAACGCGTCAGGAAGCTAAGGCCGGGAATGATGTCGGAATACCCCAGTTCGGTAACCGATTGCATATCATTGCTTTTATTAAATGGACGGTTGCGGAGCAGCGTGCCTACCGGGCTGATCGCATCGCCGTGAATACCCAGGTATTGTGAGTCGCGAGGGCCTACACCGCCAAAGCTGCCGTCTTCATAGTAAGGGACCGCGGAACGGGGCATGTAGATGGCCGAAAGCACAGTGCCGCTGTAACCACTCGTGGTTTCGGTGCCGCGGTTATCGTTGTTATTGTAAAAAAGCTCCTGCCGGAGTTTGATCTTGTCGGTGAACTTGTACATCGCATTGAAGCGGACCGACAAATTTTGCGCATAAGTGTTGATCAGCGTGCCTTCGTCGCGCTCGTAACGGCCTTGCAAAAGGGTTGAAAACTTGTCGGTACCCGCATTGAAGCTCAGATTATGGCGCTGAATGAGTCCGGTGCGGAAGATTTCGTCGATCCAGTCGGTGCGGGTTACCTGTGCATAAGGATTTTTAGTCGCGTCCCAGCCGTCGAGCGGTGCGAGGCCCGCGTTGGTATAAGCCAGATTGGACACCTTCGCTTCGTCCTGGGCAGTAAGTGATTGCGGCAGTTTCCAGGCCTGCTTCATTCCCACGAAACCACTATACTCGACGCTCGGCTTGCCCTGTGCGGCCTGGCGGGTCGTAATGAGGATTACCCCGGCAGATCCCGAAAACGCGCCATAGATCGCCGCCGAGGCCGCATCTTTCAAAACCGTGATGGATTCGATGTCGGCCGGGTTGTAGGGCGCGTTGGGCACGCCGTCGACGACGTATAGCACGCTTTCAGTACCGCGCGAACCGGTGCCCCGGATGGTGACATTGGGGGTCTGATTCGGGTGGCCGCCGTTGCTGATCGCCGTTACGCCCGCCACTTTGCCCTGAATCATGCTGCCGACGTTCAACACCGGCCGGTTTTTGATCTGGTCCATATCCGGAACCGTAGCTACCGCCGCCGACAAGTCGGATTTCTTGGCTGTTCCGTAACCGATCACCACCACTTCCTGCAATGATTTGGTATCCGAAAGTAAAGTCACATCGAGTTCCGACAGGTTTCCAACGTTTACCTCCTGGGCGATATAACCCACAAAACTGAAAATCAGCTGTGCGTCGCCATTCGGGATTTCTATTTCAAATGTTCCGTCTGCTTCCGTTGAGGTACCGCGCTGGGTGCCTTTTACGACGACGCTCACACCGGGCAGCGGCTCTTTGGTGTCGGCGGCGGTCACCTTTCCGCGGATTACGCGGTCTGCGGGACCGTCATTACCGAAAAAGTCCGGCAGGCTGGCATCATGGTCGTCGGACGGGTCCCTGGACTGCTTGCGGTTGAGGATAATATATTCCCTGGAAACCGAATAGCGGATATTCAGAGGCATGAGCAATTGGTCGAGAACGGCCGATAAACGCTGGTTTTCGGCCGTGATGCTCACTTTCTGGTTGCGCACCAGCGAAGGCACGTAGGAAAAACGCACGCCGGTCGATTTTTCGAGCGTGGTAAGTACCTGCCGCAGCTCCTGCCGTTCGGCTTTGAGCGTTACCGGGCGTTGCAGCAGCTCCTGGGCCAGACCATTGCTGGCAATCGACAGGCTGCTGAATAGCAGGGTCAGTAAAAATGGTATGCATGCAATTTTCATCACAGTCACCAGGTACGTTAGTGGTCGACTACATTTTTTCATAAATTGGAATGGTTTTGATGAATTCTGGACAAAGCCCTCCCGTGCTCCGATTTTGACGGAACTGTCCTTCTGTCTGAAATGAACCGGGAGAATCAGGCCGGTAATGCTGCAATCATTGCCGGCTTTTTAATGAATCTGGGGTCAACGTTTTGCCATAAAGTGGAGGGGGTTGGTTTTGGGTGAAAGGAACAACGTGGTTATTCGCAGCCTGGTCCCGTGATAACGACCTGTCCGTCGGTTACCTGGTAACTTGCTTCGATGGTAGAGCAGATAATTCCTAACTTGTCAAAAAAAGGCTCGTCGCGCAATGCTACGCGCAGGTAGCAGTTTTCGAGCTTTGTGGAGTCGTACAAAATGGGTATCCCGTAGGTTTCCTGTAATAATTTGAACACTTCCCCCACCGGCTGGTTATCGAACGTAAAATCGGGCCTGGTAGCGGGAGACGCGATGGCGACCGGATTGCCCGTTATGCTACGGGCCATGACCGGCCGCTGAGCAGTGAACACGATTCGCTGATTGGGAGTCAACAGCATTTCATTCACCGGTTCGCTACCCGCAAGGTCCCTGGCCTGCATTACCGCCACCTTTCCCGTACGGACAATCACTTCCACGCGCTCGGCAGAGGATTTAATGGTAAAACTCGTTCCTACCACCCGAGTGACGAGGTCGTTGGCATATACGAAAAACGGGTTGGCTTTATTTTTTTTTACTTCGAAAAAGGCTTCCCCGGTCAGATAAACTTCTCTTTTATGTTGACGGGTAAAAACCGGCGCATAGCTCACCGCCGCCTCCGGCATGAGCCTGATGCGGCTGCCGTCGGGCAAGTCGAGCGTCATAGGGGTTTTGCCCCGGTTCACCACCTCTTTCAATGGCACCCGCGAGGCGGAAACATAGCGTTTATACGTAAAACGGTTGTTCGAAAACAGCCCGTCGCCGGACATTGCCCAACCGATTCCCGCGAGTATCAGCACCGCTGCCGCGGCATACCACCAGCGCATTCGAACAATGCGGGCCTTTCTGGCAGGTATCGTCCGCACCGACTCGTTCAGGATGCGGTTCACTTCGTGGTCGAGCTCTTCATGCGTGAGTTCGCTGGGTTGTTTTTCCCAGGTGAGGATCAGTTCGGCAGCCTGGTCCATCAGCAATGCCTTTTCGGGGTATTCCGAGCGCAGCTTGGCCCAGAAGAAATCGTTACGCGGCTGGCCGTTTTTAACCCACAACCGGAAATCGTCGTCAGTAAGGAAATCTTCCAGGTTGTAATGGTAAAAAGGATGCATCGGTCGTGAATGATGGTGTTCTGAAAGTATAATCCCGTACGACCGTCAGGATCATGGAAGAATGCGGGAAAATTTTCGAAAAAATTGATTAATGCCCTTCCACGAGGAAAAGGAGCAGCAGCCCCGCAAGCAAAAGCCATTTCTCGCGGAACATTTTCAGGCTCTCGTACAGCAGATTGGCTGTCGCCGGGCGCGAAATATTGAGGATTTCCGCAATGCGTTCGTTGGGAAGGTCCTGGTAAAATTTTAAATGGATGATCTCCTGTTGCCGGGGTGTAAGCGACCGGATAATGTGCCGGATGCGGGACAATTTTTCGGCCGCGGACTCGGTGAGGATAAGTTCGCTTTCGATGGAGTTGGCCGTTTCATGGAAATCCTCCGGCGCGTGTTCCATCGTCAGGAAAATCCCGGACTTGCCGCTGTCTTTAAAGATCCGGTTACGGAGGCTGGTGAGCAGGTAAGGCTTGATCTGATCGGTTTTGCCCAGAAACGCCCGGCGTTCCCACAAATGCAGGAAGAGGTCGTGGACAATGTCTTTCAACTGATCGCGATCGGTGACGAAGCGCCTGCCGTAATCGAACAATGGCCGGTAATAACTGCGCAGGAGTTGTTCGAAGGCAAGCGGGTCGCCTTCCCTGAACTTCTGCCAAAGTACCGGGTCCTGTTCCACTGAAAATGGGTTACGTGCAAAAGCAAATGTACCATTTTTATCAATTGGCAAAAATCGGGGGTAGGCGGGGCCGGTTTATTTAACGTTGGGATAATATTTTATCCAAAAAACGGCAGCAAATCTGCCGACTTGCTGCCGTCCGAACGGGTCACTTGTTTTTCTTCGGAATCAGGAATTTGCCGACGAGCTCGCCGTCGTCACGGATCATCTTCAGGTCCAGGTGCTTACGGGTCGCATGGAGCTTGATGAGCGTTCGTTTGCCTTCCAGCGGGCCGCCGCCGATGACGATCGGCCAGTTATGGTCGGCGTCGGGCTCGTGCGTCATGTAACGGTGCGTGTGCCCGGAAATCTGAAGGTCGATTTTAGCCCGGTTCAAAACCGGCCCGAACAAAGCGCGGCAATGCATCGTGCCATGCCAGTCGCCGGAATGGTAAGGTGAAATGTGGATCAATACCACCCGGAAATCGGCTTTTTTGAATTCCGGCGATTCTATTTCCTTTTCAAGCCATTTCTTCTGCACCTCGCGGTAACGGTCGAATGCCGATAAACCGCCGTACTCCACACTGTCGTCCGTTTTGTCCTCTCCTGAATCCAGCACCACAAACCGGACCGGCCCGCGGGTGAATGCGAAGTAATATTTGTTATCGGGATAAGCGTAATACCCGGGAATGTGCCGCGAGAAGCTCCCGCGGCATTCGTGGTTGCCTTGCGTGAGCAGAAAGGGGAACTCCGTCGCGAAAATATCGACCGACGGCTTGATCAGGTGATCGACCATTTGCTGCTCTTCGGTCACCCAGTCGAAGCAATCGCCGTTGAAGACCACGAAATCGTAATCTTTGGTATTACCCGTATAACCATGGCGGTACAAAAGCTGGGGGATGATCTGGGGGCGGTCGTGGATGTCGTTGAACACTACCATTTTGAACTCGTCCTCACTCTGGCCCCAGGTTTTGAAACCATACATCGGGCTGGAAATCGTTTCACCGAATTCTACTTTGGAACCTTTGTAACCCAGTACTTCGGTGGACACGATCTTGTACTTGTGCTCGGTACCGGGTGTCAGGTTGGTCAGCGTGATCTTGTTGATCCGGTTGTTCGCCTCAATAAGTCCGTTGTTGTAGCCAAACTCGCGCTTGCTGGTATAAGTACCCGCACCGTATTCGACCCAACTGAAACAGTTCTTGTGGGTGATCCACATGATCGTGACCTCGTTGGGGCCCATATTCTGTAAATAAGGGCCGGCTACGAAATGGTTTTTCTCCTCGGCGATGGGCGAAGCTTCGGCCGCACGGGCTGCCTGCGAACCGGCGAGGGGCAACAAACTCAGTGTCCCGATCCGGGACATTTTCTCCAAAAACGACCTTCTGTCTGAAAGCATAGAAATTAAGGGTTAGGAATAGTCGGACAAGGCATTATTCCCAGTTAGGGTTTTGTGTCAGGTTGGGGTTCAACAGGCGCTCCTGCTTGGCAATAGGGTAAAGGTAATCCCGGTTCTCGATGAATTTCTTGGTAATATGGCCATTGACGACAATGTTGCCGCCTTTTACGCCATTTTCAAGCACGATGTCGCTGCCCAGTTTCAGCAACTGAGCACCTTTGATGTCGGGTTTCGTGCCCTCGTAAATCACCACGTCGATCGTTCCGCTCTTATCGAGGTCGTATTGGCCCGGTCCAGGGAAATACATGCCTTTGAATTGCTTCGTCAAAGCCTGTCCTTCTTTCCAGCGGATAATATCGTCCCAGCGGAAATAGTTTTCCATCACCAGCTCGATGCGGCGTTCCCGGCGGATTTCGAGGATCACGCCCAGGTTTTTACCACTGATCTGTGTGTATTGCGCGGCCTGGTACGGATCTGGGTTTGCGTTGGCCTGTTCCATATTGATGTTCGGCATTCCCACGCGGTCGCGGGTGAGCTTGGTCGAAATGTCGAGGTCTGCCTGGGTCAGCGTGCCTTTTTCGGCTTTGGCCTCGGCATAGTTCAGCAGCACTTCGGCATAGCGGAAGATCGGCATGTCGGTAATGTCCTTATTGAAAGTATCCCACTTCGGAGCCGATACGAATTTGATCAGCTGGTAACCCGTTACGGTGGCGCCGAATTCCGGCACGAGCTGGGCCGTTTCGCCGATGCGCGTATATCCCGGCGTGCGGATGGTCTGCGTAAGGCGGGGATCGCGGTTCTGGACTTCTTCGAAGAACTGCATGGTTTCGTAACCTTTCTTGTCGGTAAACCGCGAGCCGTCGGCCATCAGGTAGCTGTTCACCAGCTTCTTTTCCAGACCCGGGCGGCCATATGAAGCCGTCATCGTGTAATAGTTGAGGTTATGATAAACCTGCAATTCGTCGCTGAAATCGCGCGCCAGGATGATTTCATCGGCAATCGCATTGTCGGCCGAGAAAAGTTTCAGGTAAGCTGTGGACGGCGTGGCCTTGTAGATGGTGTAACCGCTGTTTTTCATCAGCTCTTCCGAAGCGGAAATACATGCATCGAGGAATTTGTCGGCATCGGGCAGGTTAAATTCCGGGTGGTATTTGCGGAAAGTACCTTCATACAATGCCATGCGCGATTTGAGTGCCAACGCGGTCCATTTCGTGACGGTGTTTACCTGACGGCTGGCATCGAGATTGGCGATCGCGTAGTCGATGTCCGCCATGACGGAGTCCATTACAAGCGTGCGCGGGTCGCGGGCCTTGGTGAGCAACTCCTGATCTTCCAGTTCGATGGTGGTCGAATACCAGGGCACATCGCCGAAGCGCTTCACCTTTTTGAAATAAAAATAAGCGCGGAAGAAGCGGGCAAGGCCATTGTATTTGGCGACGGCCTTTTTATCGGGGCATTTACCCGAGTTTGCCAGGAAGTAGTTGATATTGCGCAAATCGGTCCAACGCCAGCCATTCGCGTCGGTTTCGGTAGCCGGTACCACGCGGGTTCCCTGTAACTCGTCGCGCAAGCTGGTTTTAACAATATTATCGACGTCCTCGTTGTACACGTCCTCGGCGCCGGGCAATGCATTGTAGAAGGAGTTGGTGTACAGCAGGAGGTCGTTCTCAGTATTGAAGAATGTCTCCGGCGAAATCGCGTCCTGCGGAAGCTGTTCCAGGTCACAGGCTGTAAGACCTGCGGCTATGGCTATAATGCTAAGTATTTTTTTCATCGGTATGGATGCCTTTTAGAATGTGATGTTTAAACCGGCTGAAATGGTTTTCGACATAGGGTATGTACGCCCGTTGGTTGCGTCGCCGTCGAATGCTTCGGGATCGATATATTTCGAGCGGAGCGGTGTGTAAGTCAGCAGGTTTTCACCGCTGATGTAAATACGGGCTCTGGGAATGCGGACCATTTTGCTGATTTTCTCGGGAACGGTGTAGCCGATCACGACATTTTTCAGGCGCAGGTAACCCACATTCTGAATGTAGCGGTCGTTGGCCGCGTTCAGGTCGCCGCCCGCGTTGAGGGCCGTGTAACCCCGCAATACAGGGAAGTACGCATTCGGGTTTTCAGGCGTCCAGATATCCTTGCCGAAATCTTCGGGAATAAACGAGTAATAAGGACGTGAATAGGGGCCCCAGAATTTGTCGGCATTGTTGCCCGGATACCAGTTTTTCCGGAGAATACCCTGCGCCAGCGCCGAAAAGTCGAAGCCGTTCCAGGATGCGCCGATATTGATCCCGTACCGGTAGCGTGCGCGGTTATTCCCGATCTTTTTCAGGTCGCCGTGGTCGCCCAATGTGTTCGCCCCCTGGTCGATCTTGCCGTCGCCGTTAAGGTCGGCGAATTTCAGGTCTCCGGCCTGCAATTTGCTCCAGTCGCCCGGCGCGCTCAGTCGTTGTTTGTTCACGATGGTCTGATCCACCTTGTATGCCTGGGCTTCCTCGTTGCTCTGGAACATGCCGTCGATCTGGTAACCCCACATTTCACCGATTACCTGGCCAATGTACGGGTTCGACAGCGTCTTGTTAGGGTTGTCGTATTTGGTAACCTTCGATTTCGAATCCGACACGACAAAGGACACATTGTAGGAGAATGGCCTGCCGCCTATGTTGAAGCGATCGGCCCAGCCGAGGGTTAGCTCGAAACCTTTGGTCCGGATGTTACCCGCATTCTGGGTAGGCACCGTAGCTCCGTAAACCGACGGCAGCACCTGCCCCGGTACCAGGATGCCCGTGGTATTGCGGATGTAGCCGTCGAAGGAGATATTCAGACGGTTTTTCAGCAACGTCGCGTCCAGACCGATGTTCGAGGTCGTCGCGGATTCCCAGGTGAGTCCTGCCGAAATAGGCGCCGGGCTGCTCACATATTGCAATTTCTGGCCGTTGGTGATCCAGCTTGACTGCGCGGTGGGCATCATCGGGATGTAAGGGTAGAAGCTCGACGATGCGGGGTTGTCGTTGAATTTCGGAGGCAGCTGGTTGCCCAACGTTCCGTATGAAGCACGGATTTTCAGGTTGTTGACCGCATTGCGTGCCGATTCGAAAAAGTTTTCTTCGCTGATGCGCCATCCGGCCGACACCGAGGGGAAGAAGCCATTGCGGCGGCCGCTGCCAAAGCGCGAAGTTCCGTCCAGGCGGCCATTCACTTCCAGCAGGTATTTACCCAGGTAATCGTAGTTCGCGCGGAAAAACGCTCCGAAGAGCTCATACTCATAGGCGCCGCCATTCACGAGCTGTTCGCCGGTACCGAGGTTCAGGTCGTTGAGACTTTCGGAAAGCAGGTTTTTCCTGGAACCCGCCAGTACCTGATGTTTGCGCGTTTCGTAGTTGATACCCGCCATTGCGCTCACGTAATGCTTGCCGAAAGTATGGTTGTAAGATGAAAACACGTTCACTACGTTCTGAGGGTCGAACCAGAATGTTTTTTTCAACTGATCGGTATTGTAGTTCGGAACGGTGGTCATGATGCCCGGCTGAATGGAATAGGTGGCAACAGCGGAACGGTACCAGTCGTCGGTAATATAGAATGAATACGAATGGTTCGCGGTCAGGTTCCAGTTTTTGGCCAGGCTCAGTTCCACCGTGTTAATTGTCGTAAGTTCGTGCACTCTCTGTTCGCCACCCGCAACGCCTTTAAGGAGATTGGCAAACAAGCCGTCGCCGATCGAGTAATTGTTTTTCAGCGTATTGTAAGTAGGCGTGCCGTCGGGGTTACGCGGCGCGTAAATGGGCAATGCATGCACGGTAATGGCTACGAAGTTGGAGTTGGCGCCGCCTTCCAGGCCCGGATATTTGTATCTCGAATCGAAGTACTGGGTATTGTTGCTTACTTTCAGCCAGGGCGTGAGCTGCGCATTGATTTTACTGCGCAGGGTGTACGACTTGAAATTGTCGGTATTGATGCGCATGATGCCATCTTTCGAAAACAGCGAACCCGACAAAAAGTAATTTACCTTGTCGGTACCCCCCCGAGAGGTTCAGGTTGTGCTGTTGCGAAGGCTGCTTCATGTCGAAGATCGTGTTCCACCAGTCGTAGTTACCGTAGTAGTTGTAAATGTCCTTTCCATTCACATTTTTTACCACTACCCACGGACGGGCCGGATTTTCGGTTTTATCGAAACGACGCGCCTCGATTTCCTTGTAATCTTCCTCGGAATAGCGGGTGTAGCTGTTACCCGTTGCGCGGGTGAATGCTTCGTCATTGATCCTGACATATTCATAACCGTTGGTCATGAAGTTGGTGTGGATGGTAGGTTTCGACCAGCCGAAGTTATTGCTGTAGGAAACGGAGGTCTTACCGTTCTTCGCTGATTTGGTAGTTACGAGAATTACCCCGAACGCGCCGCGGGCACCATAAATCGCCGAAGCGGCGGCGTCTTTCAAAACGGAAACCGACTCCACATCGCCCGGGTTGATGCGGTTGAGGTCGCCCGGGATACCGTCGATAAGGACCAGCGGAGGTGCGCTGCCGCTGATGGACGTTTCGCCGCGCACATTCAGTGCGCCGCCTTTACCCGGCTGGCCGGTGCTGAATGTGATGTTCAGGTTGGGCACCATCCCTTGCAGGATCTGAGACATATTGTTCAAAGGCCGGTTTTCCAGGTCTTTTGCCTGTACCTGTGAAACCGCTCCCGTGAGGTTCACGCGTTTCTGCGTTCCGTAACCCACCACCACGAGTTCGGACAATGCCTTGTTGTCGGCCTGCAAGGTCACATTGATTGCGGTGTGGGTCCCCACCACGATTTCCTGTGAAATATAACCTACATAGCTGAAAACCAATGCCGATTCCACATTAGGAACCGTGATTTCGTACTTTCCCTCGCTGTCCGTAGTGGTACCCTGCGAGGTTCCCTTCACGACAATGCTGACACCCGGTAGGGTACCCTGCCCGTCGGACGAAGACACCGTTCCGCGCACCCGGATTTCGGTAGGCAGCACATATTGCTGTAACTTTTCTTCCAGCTCGGGGATCACCGACTCTTCGCGGCTGACGCGCGTCTTGGCGAGCACGATCTGGTTGTCGATCAGTTTGTAATTGATACCGCGAGGAGCCAGCAGCTGGTCCAGCACTTTGGAAAGTTTCTGGTTTTTTACCTCGATCGTGACGTTTTCCTTGACGGAGACCCGGCTGCTGTAAACAAAGCGGGTGTTGGCACGGGCCTGGATCTCGTTCAGGGCCTGTTTGAGCGAAACATTGCGGAGCGTGAGCGTAAGGTCCTTGCTCAGCACAGACTGGGCCGCAGTTTCCTTCGCATAACTGCCGGCTGCAAGCGAGACGGCAAGAATCCATTGAAGCAGTCCAATGCGCATAATTTTTCGCCAGTCGACCGGCTTGTTACGTACTGTTTTTTGCATAATTTTGATTGTCTGATGGTTAGGCACTATTGGATAAAAACATCCTTTTGAAACGGTGGTACGAAGAAAAAGGATGGCATTTCGGGGCCGGGTAGTGGTGGTACACTTCCGGCCTTTTTCACGGCGGTACGGACGGGTTTTTCATAAGTTCATGGGTGGGTATGTTCGTTATTCACAGGGTTCTCCGTTGATGGTGATGTTATTGTCTGAAATAGTGTAGGTTACTTCGAGCGAGGTACAGAGAATTTCCAGAATAGCGGGGAAAGCCTGCGACTCGAAGTTGGCGGTAAGGCCGCATCTGGCCAGGCCGGGATTTGTAAGCGCGATCGACACGTTGAAGCGTTTTTCGAGCTGTTCGATCACCTTGCTCAGCGGCGTTTCCTCAAATACGATGGTTACGGGCTCGTAAAGCTCTTTTCTCGTTTGCGGAGGTAATGTTTTATAGGTCAGTTTTTTGGAATCGAGTTCGAATAAAGCCTGCTGCTGCGGTTTCAGAACCACTTCCTGCCTGTCGAACGCCTTGCCCGCCGCGGTCACCTGAACACTGCCTGTCACGACATCCACCTGGAATTTTTTCTGGCTTTCTATCGCTTTTACATTGAAGCTCGTACCCAGCACTCGGATGACCATGTCGCCGCTGGCGATGTTGAACGGACGTGTTTTGTCTTTTTTTACATCAAAAAAACCTTCTCCCGAAAACATCACAAACCGTTTGTTGTCGGCAAATGCGGTACGATACTTGATGGTGGATTTCGGATGCATGCTCACGACGCTGCCATCGGGAAGCCGGTGCCGGACAATCTGTTTGCCGGTATTTTCAAAAGTGGTTACCGGCAACGCTTTCGGCGGATCGGATTTCTGACCCTTGACGGTAACCTCGGGCAATCGCATTGTTTTCAGGTTTCCCGCGAGGAAAATACCCAGCGTAACGAGTATAGAGGCCGCTATTCCCGCCAGCCAGTGCCACGGTAACCGGCGCACCGGCCGCTCTTCCGTCAAATTCAGCTCCCGCCGGATATTCCCGAATGTTTCATGCCGTAATTCGTCCTGTTCCGCATCCGGCAAATGATCCAGATAACGCGGCTCGCCCTGGAGCGACGCATACCAGGCTTCGACGAGTTCTTTTTCCGCGTCGGTGCATTCACCGGACAGGTATTTTTCGAGTAATTCGGGCGGTATGCCGTTCGGCTTCATGGGATCTGGGATGTTGTCATCCCGGAAGTCGCGCGCCGGAGAGGAGACCCTTAGTCGTTTTTGAATTTTTTTTTAAAAAGAAGAAAAAAGGATCAGAGCGCAGGTCATATGCTCCTTTAAATGCGCTTTGAGAATACGCAGGGCCTTGGTGATGTGCTGTTCGACAGTCTTTTCGGAAATGCCCAGCTGCTCGCCGATTTGCCGGTTCGAAAATCCCTGGCGGCTCATGACGAAAACTTCGTGGCACTTGGGCGACAGTAAATGGAGCCCTTTTTCGTACCGGTTTTGCAGGTCGGAGGCGAGGGTAGGCTGGTCGGCGAACTCGGAAACTTCGCTGCGCTGGATCTTCCATTGTCCGTAGTGGTGCTGGCGGGTGTATTCCTTCCGGTAGAAAGATATTATCAGCCGTTTAGCAATTGTAAACAGAAACGACCGCCCGCATTCCACCCGGTTTTGCCGACGATGCTGCCAGATATTCACAAAAAGCTCCTGCACGATTTCCTGCGCGGTGAACCGGTCGTTGACTTTGGAGTAAGCGTAGTTGAAGAGGGTTTTGAAGTAACGGTCGTACAGTTCCGCGAAGGCCAGCTCATCGTCCTGTTCACTGATCAGCGCAAGGATATTTTCATCGGAACAGGTGGCGTAAAAGTTGTTCATCATGAAGATAGCCTTTTAATAATCTGATTATTTCGCTGCGAAGCGGTACAAAATTCGTACTTAAATTTGTGACTTAACTCTTTAGACAGATTAAGTAATCTCGTTCTTTTTTTTACTTTCTTAATATAAACTTAACATTTTCCCGGATTGTCCGCGAAAATATTTTGTAACTAGTAGTTGAATTATTGCATTGAAAGACAATGCCTCTACGAGACCACATTAATGAATAACTATCCCCAGGCCACCCGGATCCTCGTGGCTATCGACTGTATTATTTTCGGTTTTGACGGCAAGGACATCAAACTGTTGCTGATTAAGAGGAACTTCGAGCCGGAAAAGGGCAAATGGTCGCTGATGGGCGGCTTTCTGAATGCTGACGAGGACCTTGACAATGGCGCGGCGCGTATCCTGTACAATCTCACGGGCCTGAAAGACATTTATGTGGAACAGCTCGAAACTTTTGGCAAGGCCGACCGTGACCCGGGGGAGCGCACCGTTTCGGTTGTTTTCTTTGCGTTGATCAAAATCGACGACCACGATTCGGAGGCCGTCAAGAGCCACAATGCGTCCTGGATCACCCTCGATGCACGCCCGAAACTCATCTTCGACCACGAACAAATGGTGCTCCGGGCCATCGAACACCTCAAATACAAGGCCGCGCTGCACCCGATCGGCTTCGAGCTCCTCCCCGAACGCTTCACCATCCCGCAACTCCAGAAACTTTACGAAGCCATTTACAATATTCCCATCGACAGACGGAATTTCAGCCGCAAACTGCTTTCGACGGGCCTGCTCATCGACACCGGCCAGAAAAACAACAATAGCGCCACGAAGAAAGCGACGCTCTACAAACTCGATGCCGAGCGGTACAAGACAAAATTCCATTCGTTCTGGAATTTCATGCCGGATTCGATGAAGAGCTAATGAGCCAATGATTGATTGAATGAGTGAATGAGTGAATAGTCAAGCTTTGTCAGGAATTGTTTTGGGCGGTGATGATTATTTCCATGCCACACAACTCATGGCTATACTTGACCATAACTGAATATTCACTCATTCGGTCATTCACTCATTCAAAATTTAAATTGTGTCAATATTACACCAAAAGCAATTTTATTTATATTTGTTAGGTGATAAGTTAAATAAATGCGTCAAATTGGTTTGATAACATCCTAAACCGACATTTATGAAAGAGAACTACGTCATTGGTATCGACTTCGGTACCGATTCTGTGAGGGCATTGGTGGTCAATGCGGATACCGGGGCACAGGTAGGGACGGCCGTGGAGGAATATCCGCGCTGGAAACAGGGCAAGTATTGCGATGCGGGCATCTCGCAATTCCGGCAGCATCCGCTTGATTACCTCGAAAGCCTGGAAAGCGCCGTGCGTGGCGCATTGGACCAGGCTCCGGAGGGCGTTAGGCAAAATGTACGGGGTATTTCGGTGGACACGACGGGTTCCACACCGGTAGCCGTGGACCGCGCCGGAACGCCGCTGGCACTGCTGCCCGAATTCGCCGATAATCCGAACGGGATGTTTGTCCTCTGGAAAGATCACACGGCCAATGAGGAGGCCGGGGAGATCAACAGGCTGGCGCATCGATATGATATCGATTTTACCAAATACGTGGGTGGCATTTATTCGTCGGAATGGTTTTGGGCCAAAATCCTGCACACGCTGCGCGCGGACGAAGCCGTACGCCGACAAGCATTCTCGTGGGTGGAGCATTGCGACTGGATTTCCGCCGAACTGACCGGCATTACCGACCCGCTCACATTAAAACGCTCCCGCTGCGCCGCGGGCCACAAGGCGCTCTGGCATCAGGAATTCGAAGGCCTGCCGCCCAATGCGTTCTTCAAAGAGCTCGATCCGCTGCTCGACGGCCTTCGCGAGCGTCTTTTCACTACAACCGAAACCTCCGACCAGCCAATGGGTACCATTTCAAAAGAATGGGCCGCTAAGCTGCGCATTCCGGAAGAGGTGGTTATCGGCGTAGGCGCATTCGATGCGCATATGGGCGCGGTAGGCGCGCTGATCGAGCCGTATTCACTCTGCAAGGTGATCGGTACTTCCACCTGCGATATGCTCGTGGCCCCCAATGAGGAGGTTGGGCACTTGCTGATTAAAGGCATTTGCGGGCAGGTTGACGGTTCCATCGTGCCGGGCATGCTGGGTATGGAAGCAGGGCAATCGGCTTTCGGCGATATTTACGCCTGGTTTTCCAGGATCGTTATCGAACCGGTGCGTGCACTGCTGGGCGACGCAGAAGCCGCTGAACTATCGCGGAAATTGATTCCGTACCTTGCGGAACAAGCCTCGGGGCTTCCGGTTACGCCCAATGATATTATTGCTGTCGACTGGCTGAACGGTCGCCGCACACCGGACGCAAAACACACGTTGAAAGGCGGACTGCTGGGGTTGAACCTCGCCAGCGACAGCGCGCGCATATTCAAGGCATTGGTGGAAGCAACTGCCTACGGCTCCAAGGCTATTGTAGAGCGTTTCAGGAACGAAGGCGTGCCCATTCACCAGGTTATCGCGATTGGAGGGGTAGCTAAAAAATCGGCATTTGTAATGCAAACGCTGGCCGATGTGCTCGATATGCCCATTAAGGTAGCTGCATCAGAGCAGGCTTGTGCCTTGGGCGCCGCGATGTTCGCGGCGGTAGCGGCTGGCGTACACGATACGTTGCAGGAAGCTCAGGAAGCGATGAGTTCCGGTTTCGATGCGGTGTATCAGCCAAGGGAAGCGCAATCTGCGGTGTATCGGCAGCTTTATCAGAAATACCTCGAAGCAGGTAACTATATCGAAAACGAATTTTTACAAAAAGCACATTTACAATTCACCTGATGCTTGATTTAAAACAGTTTGAAGTCTGGTTTGTTACCGGAAGCCAGCACTTGTACGGCGACGAAACACTACGCCAGGTCGATGAGCATTCGGAGATCATCGCCCGTTACCTCGATCAAGCCCCGCAAGTTCCCGTGCGGGTGGTTTTCAAACCGGTTGTAAAAACGCCGGACGAAATTTATAACATCATTCAGGAGGCCAACAGCGCGGCCCGTTGCATTGGGATAGTGGCATGGATGCATACTTTCTCACCGGCTAAGATGTGGATCCGTGGCTTGCAGATATTGCAGAAGCCTTTGCTTCATCTGCATACCCAGTACAACCGCGATATTCCCTGGGCGGAAATCGATATGGATTTCATGAACCTGAACCAGTCGGCGCATGGCGACCGGGAGTTTGGTTTCATGATGACGCGCATGCGCCTGAGCCGTAAAGTGCTCGTAGGGCATTGGCAGCAGCCGGAGGTAGCAGAAGGTTTGGGCCAATGGGCCAGGGTAGCGGCAGGGCATCATGACCTGAAAGGGGCGAAATTCGTTCGTTTCGGGGATAATATGCGCGAAGTGGCGGTTACGGACGGCGATAAGGTGGCTGCGGAAATGACCTTTGGCTTCTCGGTCAATACCTATGCCGTAGGCGATCTGGTGGCCGTTATCGACCAGGTTTCGGATGCGGAAGTTTCGGATTTGGTCCATGAATACCAGGACGTTTACCAGCTGGCTTCCGGCCTGGAAGCGGGCGGTTCGCGGCACCAGGCTCTGCGGGATGCCGCGAAAATCGAGCTGGGCCTGAAGTACTTTCTCAGGGACGGAAATTTTAAAGGTTATACCAACACATTCGAGGATCTCCACGGCATGAAACAACTGCCGGGAATAGGCTCGCAGCGCATGATGGCCGCAGGATACGGGTATGCGGGCGAGGGCGACTGGAAGACCTCGGCGATGGTTCGCGCATTGAAAGTGATGGCCAGCGGCCTGCCGGGCGGCAATTCGTTTATGGAGGACTATACTTATCATTTCAACCCTTCCAACAACCTTGTGCTCGGCTCGCATATGCTTGAAATCTGTCCGAGCATCGCGAAAGGCAAACCGTCGGTTGAAATCCACGCGCTCGGCATAGGAGGGAAGGAGGACCCCGTCCGCCTTGTTTTCGATGCCCCTGCCGGCCCTGCTTTAAACGTGTCGCTGGTGGATATGGGCAACCGCTTCCGTTTGCTCGTGAACGAAGTGGAAGCGACCGAGGCAACAGAGCCGTTACCTAAACTGCCCGTCGCGAGGGTACTCTGGAAACCGCTGCCGGATATGCAAACCGGCTGTGCGGCCTGGATTTATGCCGGCGGCGCGCACCATACCGCTTTCAGCCAGAACCTCACCACAGGGCACATCGAGACATTCGCCGAAATGGCAGGCGTAGAACTCGTGGTAATCGACAAAAACACGACGCTGCGGCAGCTGAAAAACGAACTGCGGTGGAGCGAAGCTTATTACAGATAATCCGGAATGTCAAAATATAAATACCTCAAAGAACAGGTTTACGAAGCCAATATGGAAATTCCGGGGGGAAGACCTGGCGATCGTAACCTTTGGAAATGTAAGCGGTATCGACCGGGCGGAAGGCGTAGTAGCCATCAAGCCGAGCGGCGTACCCTACCACCGACTGAAAGCCGACGACATCGTGGTTGTGGACCTCGACAATAGGATTGTGGAGGGGAATATGCGGCCGTCATCGGATACGAAAACGCATACGCTGCTTTACAAACACTTCCCGGCGATCGGGGGCGTGTGCCATACGCATTCCACCTATGCCGTAGCGTGGGCACAGGCGATCCGGCCTATCCCGAACCTCGGGACCACGCATGCCGACCATCTTACGGCGTCCATCCCGATAACGGAAGTGATGTCCGATGAAATGATCCTGCGCGACTACGAACTGGAAACCGGAAACCAGATCCTGAACCTGTTTGCAAAGGAAAATCTGAGTTATGAAGAAGTGGAAATGGTGCTTGTAGCCTGTCATGGCCCGTTTACCTGGGGAAAAGACCCGGGCAAAGCCATTTATAATTCAATCGTGCTGGAAGAGATCGCGAAAATGGCCTATCTCACATTGCAGATTAATCCGGCCGCGACGACGATCAAGCAAAGTCTGATCGACAAGCATTATTTCAGGAAGCATGGTAAAGACGCCTACTATGGGCAAGGCTGCTAGGCAGCCCGGGACGAGCGCGAGGTCAGTCTTTTTTGGACGAGCGACGGCTGGCGATATTGCGCATTTGCTGCAATGCCTCCTGGCGGGTGATCGCTTTTTCGTTGGACTTGGCTTCCCGGAAGGCTTCTTTGGAAAAACGGCCTTTAAGCAGATTGAAAATCGTGAAAATCATGTTATTGTTTGTGCTACGCGGGGCAAACGGCCCGTTATCTACCCAAATTTAGCAAACAACCCTTTATAAAAAAAGCTGCCGGTGTTCCCATTCACCGGCAGCCATCGTTAAGAACGTTGAGTATAATGAGTGCTTTTTGCTGATCAGGAAAGTGCCTCTTTACGCAACTTCTTTCCGGGGTGAAATTCGTCCTGGATCCAACGTACAAAATTATGGGAGTTTGTTTTGTAAATCTCCATTGACAAGGGCTTGATACCACTGTATTCAACCTCTTTAACGTACTGTGCGTGCAATTTCAAAATCTCGGCCAGGGTTTTGCTATCAGTTTTCATTAAACATTGTGTTAAGGTTTACACTGGTTGTCGATGGGTACCCAATAAAGATGTACCTGCCTCTTTCTGAACCCTTTCAATATTTAAAAAATTATATTATTGATTCGAAACCTTATAGTAAGGTTCGGAAAATGAGGACCCTTCGACGCATTACTCGACGCGACAGTCGTCAGGATTGTTACATAATAGGACAATTTGTGGAGGTCCGGTTCTGCCCGGCTGCCGGTTTATTTGCTTGACAGTCAGTTTGTAGAAGCCTGTTTATTGCCCTGATACGCCAAAAACTTGTCTTTAAGGCGATTCCAGGCTGGTGTAGCCGGAAGCGTACCCGATATTGTTACAGTTTTATCCAGCTACTTTAAACTTATAGCAAAAATTATACTACAAAGTCAAAGAGCCAGTTTCTTTTTGAGAAACGGGATTTCGAGCGGTTTGGGTAGCAGGTCGATGATGTGCCGGCTCGCCCGGGCTTTCTCGATGTCGCGGGTGTCGATGGTCGATGAAAGCATGAATATCCTGATTTTCTGCCGGATACTTTCAGGAAGCTTGTCGAACTCGTCGATGAATTCGAAGCCGTTCATGTCGGGCATTTGGAGATCGAGCAGGATAACGGTATCGGGCAGGCTGCCGGCCTGGCCGATGAGGTGTTTGAGGGCGTCGCGCGCCGAATTGAAAGTTTTGACCGAATTTGTAATGCCGCTTTTGATCAATAGCTTTTCGTAGATGAACAGGTCGAATGCGCTGTCATCTATCAAAAAGAAGTTAAGCAGTGGCTCCATGTCGGGTTATTTGTTAATAGAAGGAATGTTAATTTCAAAAATACTACCCTGGCCGATTTTTGAAGTTACGCTGATTTCTCCTCCTAATTTCGAGATCGCCTCGTGTACAATGTAAAGTCCTATCCCTGAGCCGCTGTTGGTCGCGCCTGCACGGTAAAACATTTTGAAAATTTTGTCCTGATCGGATTCCTTAATACCTGTTCCGTTGTCTTCTACTATGATTTTGGCCTCCGACGGCGTCGATTTCACGGTCAGGTGCACAAACGGGTCCGGCTTGGATTTATCCTGGAATTTGATCGCGTTGTTGATCAGGTTATTGAAAATGATCCGCAGCTTCATCACGTCCGAATGAAACACGCCGTCCTGCTGGATATCGGTGGTCATTTTCAGGTTGCCGTATTCGGGCAGGTATTGAATGGTCGCCTGCACCTCCGTTACCAGCTCCTCGAAGCTGATATCGGTGACGACGGGCACACCGCGGGCATTTTTGTAATAGTCGATGATGTTGATGATGAACGTATCCAGCTTTTTCACCGACTGCCGGATTAGTTCCAGATATTCATTCTGCGATTTGACGTCCTCTTCGAGCAATGCGAGGTTCACAATGCCGAGCACCGACATCAGCGGCGCGCGCAGGTCGTGCGAGGCGCTGTACACAAATTTATCCAGCTCTTCGTTCGCCTTTTGCAATTCGATGTTCCGCTGTTTCAGGTCTTCGCGGGTTTTGTAAATATCGTAAGCATTGGAAATGGCATTTTCGACATATTTATAATCCCAGGGTTTGTCGATGAACCTGAAAACTTCGCCTTTGTTGATCGCGTCGATGGCCGCGCCGATGTCCGTATGCCCTGTGATAAGGATACGGATCGGTTTCGGGAATTTGACCCTGATTTTCTCGAAAAACTGGACGCCCGTCATCACCGGCATCCGCTGGTCGGCCAGGATGATACAGAAATCCTTCTCTTCCAGCATTTGCTCTGCTTCCACTACCGAGGAGGTGATCGTGATATCGTATTGCTTGCGGAAGGAAGCCTTGAACGAATGCAGATTGTGCTCCTCGTCGTCAATGTACAGAATGGTTATCGCTTTTTCGCTCATTGAAAATCAGGGATTGGGCGGGCTTTTCTTTTAACCGGAAGCGTGATCAGGAATTCTGTTCCCTCACCTACCTCCGTGTTAACTTGAATATTACCGCTGTGAACTTCGATAATTTTAAAGACAATTGAAAGCCCGAGTCCGGTACCGTCGCCGACCTGCTTTGTGGTGAAGAAGGGTTCGAAAATCTTCGCGCGGACCTCCGGTGTCATGCCGGGACCGTTGTCGCGGATCGATATCGCCACGGTTTCGGGATCTTTCAACCAGGATTTCACCCAGATAGTCGGTGTTTTGCTCTGGTGTTTTTCCTTTTGCAAGGCATAGATGGAGTTGGTGAGAATATTCATAAAAACCTGGTTGAGCTTGCCTGCGTAGCATTCGATGCTCGGTATGTTGCCGAGTTCCTTTACGAGCGTAATTGAATTCCCCATCTGGTAGTTGAGGATAATGAGTGTGGATTCGATTCCCTCGTTGATATTGACCAGATTAAGGTCGGTTTCATCCACCCGCGAGAATATCTTCAGGCCCTTCACGATCTCGACAGTCCGGTGGGCGCCGTCTTCCATGCCTTTCAGCAACGTGCCGAGCTCCGTTTTGAGATAATCCAGATCGAGGTCTTCTTTAAGCCGTTCGATTTCCTTCACCTTGTCCTGAAGTTGTTCCAGCGAACCGACTTCCCGGATGCCGTCGTAGGAGTCCAGGATTTCCAACACATCGTCGATGTCTCTCCTTAGCGGCCGGATATTGGAACTGACGAAGTTAATCGGGTTATTGATCTCGTGCGCGATACCCGCCGTGAGCTGACCGAGCGACGCCATTTTTTCCGAGTCGATCAGTTGTGTCTGGGCGTCTTTTAGTTTGGTAAGTGTAAGGTTGAGCTCGTTGTTGGCAAATTGTAACTCCGCGGTTCTTTCATTCACGCTTTTTTCAAGGAAAGCGTTTTGTTCCAGAATGATTTTTTCGTTCTCCATGGAAATACGTAGCGCCTGGGCCTGCGAAGCTTCTTTCTCTTTTTTCAGAATGTTGATTTTATCTGCAAGTGCAAAAGATAGCAAAATAACTTCTATGGTTGCCCCTACCTGCTGTGTGTAATTTGTGAACATGTTGTAAGGCAGGATATTGAGATTACGGAGTGTGTACAACACGATACCGATCAGGAACATTATCCAGGCCACAAGATAGAATTTAGCCGGACGGTAACCTCTGAGTGAAAGCTGGATCGCAACCGCCAGAACAAGCAGGCAGGCGGCAACTCCGGTTACGTCGATAACCCGGTAGCTAAGCCTTTGCATTCCTAACAGGTTAAAAAGTATTGCAAATCCGTAGGAGACGAAAATGAGGGTCAGTACTTTGTGTATCACCGGCGAATTTTCCCTGCTATGCAGGAAATTCTGCATAAACAGCACAGCAAAACTTCCCGCCAGGGACGGGAAAATCCGTATTGCATAGACGTTGAACATCGGCAAATCGGGCCAGATGTATTTAAATGTGTAGCCCGTGATGGTCGTCTGCGTCAACCCGATGAAGAGAATATACAGCACATAATACAAATAGCTTTTTTCCCTGATCGAGAAGTACAGAAAGAAGTTGTACAGCATCATTACAGTGAGGATACCCATCTGTATCCCTGCGATGACCTCGTTCTTCAACGCAAATCGAAAAAAGCCCATCTCACTTCGCACAAACAGCGGAAGTACGATTTGCTCACTCCCCAGGACCTTGAGATAGTATGTTTTCGATTGCCCCGGCGGGATATTCAGTTTGAACACCGTATTCTGATGCTGTACTTCTCTGGCGGCGAAAGGTTCGTTCAGAGAGATCCTTTCCTGCCGGATCTGACCGTTTTCTTCGTTATAAATCGTGCAGAAATCAATACGCGCGTTGGCGAGCTCGAAAAAAATATTGGGGTCTTTCGTTTCATTTCTGAGTGTAAACCTGATCCAGAAGGCGGAATTGCTGAGGCCGAAATTGGGCGTCTGCTCCTGATTGGGGACGAAGCGGCCGGACGATCTTACCTGCTGGAAAGTCAGGGTTCCCAGTGAGTCTTCAAGGATATCAACGTATTGACCAATGGAGATATCGCTACCCGAAAAGACGATTTCACCGGCACGGGATGCTTTGCCGAAAACCAGAAAGGTAAATAGAAGAAATAATATCCTGTAAAATTTTATAACCATCTGGCGATATCATAAATGATTGTTAATTCCCCTCTGCGCCCGTTTTCAGTCACCGTTTGCTTTGGATTTTCTCTGAGGCTAAAAATTTTTTCCCTTTCCTCGTCCGTTGCGACAGGCAAGTTTACCAGGTCCCTGGCGATGAGTGAGGTCGCGATAAGTCCTTCTTTGGGATAGTAAAAAGTCCCATTGTTTCCCAGATCTTTTAGCACCTCAAAACCGATCCGCTCGCTCATCAGTAATGTAATCGGGGAGCATAATGCAAGGAGATGCTTAATCCCGACGAGGCCGGAAACGGCCATTGCGATTCTGCACAGGTATAAACTGCCTATTCCGTATCCGGCTACTTCCCTTGAATTAAAAAGGCCGCAAAATTCGGCTACGTTGTAATCGCCGATGGCGTCCACATAGCTGTAAATCCTTTTGTCGATTTTTGCGATGGCATCTTCCATCGGCATTTTAAGATTTGGCGAGCGTACCTGTACACGGGTACCTCCGTAAATCTTGCTGCCGTCTTCCGATTCAACGATCAGTACATACGTATTAGGATCTTCGAGCCAGTTATGTACGGCCGAAGTAACCTGTTTTATCCCGTAAGCCTCTAACACTTTTCGGTGACCTTCCGCGTATCTGAGACTGGTCTCGATGTCGTCTGATGCGCGGTATCCTTTAATGCGAGCTACCATTTATTATCAAAGGTTTACGATAAAAAGTGTCTCTTCAAGTGGTAATCTGTAACTTTTTATCTCTGGTTTTGGTGCACTGGCAATTTTGAACAGGAACACCTCTGCAAGATTATCTTCAAACGGAACGAGTTTCATAAATTTTTCCCGCAAATCCTGCAATTTTAAGCTTTCCGCTTCATCCAGGCCGGTCCCATTGCCCCTGGTCACCCTGGGGAATATATAAAACGGGGAAATTAACGGATGGATCGCAAATTGCAATTCTTCTGCTTTCAGCCAAAGCCGTTGCATGGATACTCCTCCCCAAAAGAAATCCGGATAGTCGTATCTCGGCATTGTGATCATACCCAGGGCCGATGCAGTCTTCACCGTGGTCCGGGCAACGTCGATCAGTGCCCCGCCTCCCTGAATGCTTTTTAAGCCTTTGGCAACTTCTTCGTCCCGGATGATCGAAAGTGCCGTCATTTGCCCTTTGGTCATGCCCAACGTCCGGATATCGATCCCGTCTCTGGATTTTTCAGCATCGGCCGGGGACCATTTCATTTCCCTTTCAACAAAATCCCGGTGGCCATTGGGGTTTAAAAGTCTTATCCGGTCACATTCTCCGATAATTTCTGCGAGTGCGAGCATTTGTTCCCTGTCGTCAAAATAGTGGAACCGGGCACCTTCCACGCTTTCGGCGGCCGTCCGTAACGCTTCAAATTCTTCGGCAGAAATTGGTACTGGGGTAGAAGGGTTCCTGTTGGTGCAACGCTCGAATATCACCGCGACCGATTGTGGCGAAAAAACCGGTGATGTATTTGCGGCCGCACCGTTATCTGCAAACGTAATGACCGCGATCAGCGTAGATTCCTGCCCCAGCGGGAACAATTCCGCCCGGATACGCAGCCCTGCTTCATTGCTTTTCAGGACCAGGTTCTCGTACGCAGCCCCAAACGAGATGTTCGATGCGATCTGGTCGAAATCACCGAAAGAGTAGGAGCGGTAGCGGTCATGGAACAAATGCAGCCTGCCGTTCCGGTAAAGCCATTTCCACGGCTGGTCGTTTCCGGTTGAAGGGGCATGGCATGCCGCGTTTACAATCTCTTTTAAAATAGCTTCGTCGATTACTCCGGAAGGTTGCCCGGCAGCCAACGAATCGGCCACGCGAATAGCATCGTTCAAATCGAACGGTTCGAAAGGATTGCCGGGATCCGACGTTTCCGGCTTTGGCGATTTGTTGCCCACAAGCTCTTCAAGATCGACATAATACCTGCCCGATTCGCTAAACTGATCGAGCAGGATGCGGCGGCACACGTCGCTGACGACACCTCCGCCCAAGGTCACCGCGCTGGCAAGTTGCGGCCATGTTCCAATGCTCTGTCCGATCTCCATCAGCGAAACCTTGCCTCTTTTCGATGCGTTGGCCGCATTCACGATCCGGAGCACGAGCGGAAGCCTGTCTTCTTCGGAGATATGTTCGAATTTTTCCAGCGGGAGGCCTTGCAGGAGCCCATGGAGAATGGGCCGGTTCGGTTCGTTGTCAAACCGTTCCACGTCGAGCATTCCCCGGTCGCTCGTTTCCATGACGACCGGTATGGCCAGCTGGGCGGCGCGGAGCCGGCAGTTGATTTTCAGTGCCATATCGTCGCATTCGTCGATGAGGATATCCAGTTTGCCGCCATCGAGCAGAAACCCGTCCAGGTTTGCTTTGTCAATGCCCTCCGGAAAGCATTCAACCGTCAGGAAAGGGTCGATCTCGGCAATTTCCCGGGCGGTAACAATGCATTTGTTAATGCCGATGTTGTGCAGCCCTGTGCGTATACGGTTAAGGTTACTTAGTTCAATGGTGTCAAAATCAGCCAGTTTCAGCCTGCCGCATATTCGCTCGGTGGCGATGCTCAAAGCGACCGAGTGCCCGACTGACAGGCCGATAATGCCAATGGAACGCCCCGAAAGTTCTTGCTGCTCGGCGGGCGTGATTTTAAACTGGTTCCGGCTGGTCCTGAGTTCAATGAATTCCGCTTCCGCTACGACATGCAAAAGGCGCCCGGACCAGGGATAGTAGATCCAGTGGCCTTCGGTGTCGGTATCCCTGCCAGCAGCCCATTCGCTGTAACGCTGTTCAACCTCAGCGGCGGTAAGCCGTTTTCTGGGGTTACGGATACGTATGAGTTCTTTTTTCTGGGAAGCAAATAAATCCAGGATGGTTTTGCCGCGATAGTCTTCGATGAACGAAAGAAACTTTTCTTTATCTGCGTAGCGCTCTTTGGAGATGAAAACCGGTTTGTAGATATGGTTATTCTCTGTGTCGTGGTACATTTTAGAATAATTGTGAAGGCTATCTTTCAACGGGGCTCGCCCTGATTAAACAAATCACAAAATTATTGTCGATCTTCGTATAAATTCAACGGACCCGCTACCGGGCCCCGTGAATCTCGTATATTCACGCTTTTACTCGCTTCAATAGTTACACAAATTGCTGAATTTATTTTTGTAAAACTAACCTCTGGTTCAATGGAGGGCAAAATATTTGGACGTTTGGGCCAAAAATTCCCTTATTAGCAGAAGCTTGCGCCTATGCATCGCTTAAAAAATTATCAAAAGTGCTGTGGCTGGTGATGCGAATATAGAATTAATATTATAATATTATCAATTAGTTCGGGGTCGACGACCGGCTGATCCCGCCAAGCACCAAGTATTCAGGATGGAAAAAGGAAAAATAAGCGTACTGTACGTGGATGATGAAATCAACAACCTTAACTCATTCAAGGCCGCTTTCAGGAGAGACTTTAATATTTTAATCGCTACCTCGGGGCGGGAAGGCCTGGAACTTCTGAAGCACAATGTGGTACATGTGATCATCACCGACCAACGGATGCCCGAAATGACCGGCGTCGATTTCCTGATCGAGGTCCTCAAAAATTACGCTGACCCCGTACGTATCCTGTTGACGGGCTATACGGACATTACAGCGGTGATCGACGCCGTGAACAAGGGGCATATTTATTACTATCTCAACAAGCCCTGGGACGAACAGCAATTACGGATCATCATTAAAAACGCCTACGAGATCTTCCATTTGCGGGAAGAAAACAAGGAACTGATCGAAAAGCTGATCGATGTGAACGGGCAGCTGGAATTTCTTCTCCGACAGAACCTGCTTTCCTAGACAGGCTCAGCGGGACGGGTGCATTTTCCTGAAAAGGTCCCTGATGCCCGCCAGCGACGGCCGGGAGCCGCGGAACATGTACGTCAGCAGCGAAAATGCCATAGAGAAAGCAACCGCCAGCAGGAGTATCGCCGCGAAAAGAAGGTTACCGATTACTTTCAAAAGAATGATAATATCCATGACTTCATATAGTGGGTGATTCCCGGATTTTGTAAAAACCATACCAGAAGTGTTCGCGTCGCCGGTTTCCGGGCTCTGGTATCGTTTTTGTAAATGAGCGGTTTTTGAAAATCGACAAACAAAACCGGTATCAATCATGAAAAAGAGCATAATCATCGGGACCGCGGCAGGTGTTATCCTGTTCCTGCTGGTAATTTCATGCGGGCGGCGCATGCAGGCGTCCGATCAAAAAACAGAGCAGTCGGATGTGGCCAAAAAGAACAAAACGGAGGGATATTTTTACCATCAGCCCGAACAGGATACCCGCACAGATTCGAGCAGGATCAGAAAAAACATAAATAATTGAGTCGATCGCACAGGGGCCGGTTACATCCGAAGCGAAAAGCGATTAATTTCGCATGCAAATAGCCCCGGAAGAAATGCAGCAAAGCCGGACTATCGACGTCCGGCTTTGCTGCGTTAGTTTGAATAGAATCAGCCAGTACCAGCAATATTAATCTCTGTAAACTTGAAGCCACTTTACCGGACATATACTTTGGTTGTTCTGATCGGGCTAGGTATCAGTTGCCGCTACCCGGCTCCCGAGCCGGGGCCTGTCGACGGTGGCTGCGACACAACGGTCCCCAATAAGCCGGATACGGTGATTATCGATACGATCCCCGCCAAAAATCCGGATTCCCTGCTTGCCCGCACCGCGCGTTTCGGCGCCGACCGGATTTTCGACGATGCCAGCCTGGACATCAGCAAAGGCGTATTTGCGACTGCAACGGATTACCGCGGACAAAAAGTAGATCTGAACTACGAGTTTGTCGCGCCGGCGAACGATTCCCTTAAATACCGTCCGTTTGTGCTGACGGTCCATGAAGGGGCATTCCTTTTTGGTGATTTGGGCAACGAAATGGGGAAGGCCCGCGGGCTGGCCCAAAGGGGGTACGCGGCGGCGGCGATCAATTACCGGCTCGGGTTCAACGGCGCCAGCGAACAGAATGCCTGTGGGGGCAACAGCACGGAAGCCGTGCGGGCCGTCTACCGGTCGGTGCAGGATACTTACGCGGCCATTCACTATTTCGTAGATCGTGCGGAGGAATTCGGCATCGACACCCGGCAGATCATGCTCGCAGGCAGCAGTGCGGGAGCGATCACCGTAACCGCACTCGTGTATATGAACGAGGCCGATTTCGAGGCGCTTCAACCGGGTATTACCAAAGCATTGGGCCGGCTCGACCCACAAGCCGAGAACAGCCCGTTCCGGGTGCGGGCGTTACTTACACAACTCGGGTACGGCATATTCAGAAGCGACTATATCAATGCTTCGAATGCCATGCCGACGGTGTTTTTTCAACGGATAGGCGATAATGTGCTGCCCTATTACAGAGGGACATTTCTTTCATGCCCGACTTATCTGCCGATGGAAGGGGCAAAAATGGCGTCCGATCAATTGAAAAAATTCAAAATACCGTTCGAACTGAATTACGAAAACCTGGAAGGTCATCACCTGAGCTTTCCCGAAGAATATGTGGTGAGCCGCTATGCGCAGTTTATGAAACGGTTGTGGTCGCAGGACCCGCGGCAAATTACGAACGACGCCTACAAGACGGTGGAAGACGTGGCGCTGCACTGACCTAACGGCCCATATGCTCCGGCACCGCGAGTTTTTTCCCGGCATTCATCCATTGGCCGAGGTAGGAGGTAAGCCTTATTTCGAGGTATTCGTACGACAACCGTGAAGCCACGAGGGTAAGGGTCAGCGAAAGAAAGAACATCGCGGTGCCTTCGCTGTACACGGGGAACCCTATTTTCCGGAAAAGAAAACCGAGGCCAACTACAACCGGAACGTGCAGCAGATATATGGAAAACGACATATCGCCCAGCCTGACAAGCCAGGAGGGGAATTTCTGAATGCGGTGCTGGTAGTGGAAAACGAATACCGCAAAAATCGCCATAGACCCGATCCCCCATTCGAAAGGCCCGAAACCGCCGAGAAAGCCCGACAGAAACTGCCAGACCGCCAGGCAAAGAATGGCGGGAGCCATCATCCTGACGGCAAGGAACGCGCCGATGCGTTCGTGAAGCGCACGATGGTAATACGCCAGTCCCAGAAATACGCCGCATACGAAGTTCCAAATAATCGGATTGGTGACCATGTTGAGGTAGGGAGCGCCCAGATCGGCCATTTTATCGGCCTTGAAGGTGAAAACACCGTAATAGGTAGGAATGCCCACCAGCGTAACGGCGATCATCAGGAAAAACGCATACCAGCGAAGCCTTTGGAAAAACATCGAAACCGCTATCAGAAGGTAAAAGTAGATCTCATAATTGAGGCTCCATCCCACATTGAGCGTGGCATAGCCGTAGAAAGGCGCCGGGGTATCGGACAACGGGATGAAAAGGAGGCTTTTGACAAGTTCCGACGGCCACTCGGGACTGATCGAAAGGCGGCTTTGCAGAAAACAGTAGGCCAGGGTAACGATCGCATATACAGGCCAGATCCTGATCAGCCGTTTGAGAAAAAAGCGCAGAACGTTCCGCCCCGAAAGTACGGTATTGCGGGTGATATACACCATAATAAAACCACTGATCACAAAAAAAGAGGCTTACGCCGGCCGGCCCCGACCCGAAAATAAAGTCGGTTTCCTTCCGGAAAGTGTCACCCTCGTTCATGACGTCCTTCAGGTGATAAATCGTGACATATAATGCGGCGACGCCCCTCAAAACCTGGATGCTGTTTAATTTGGCTTCGTTGGTCGCGCGGCTAAGGCGATGTTCCTGCCCCATACCGATCAGAATTGTAGATTGACTGTCTGTTGCTTAATGATTTGACACAGTTATTTCAGGAACCGTGTCAGGTGTTGAAAAATATCGGGTGCCTTAACGAGGGGGTATGGGTGCAGTGTCCTGATTGATAGTGCGTTGTGTGCGTACATATTACAGCCGGTTGTGTGTCTTGATCGCAATTGAAAACGAAAGATACTGAAAAGTGTTTTTCCTTCACAACAGGGGGATAGTGATAACCGGCACGCGGCATGGTTTTTTGCCTGAATCATAAATTGAAACACAAATACAGGTTTATGGCACAGGAGCTTACCGTCAGCAAAAAAATATTCATCGAAGCCCCTGTGGCAAAGGTGTGGGAGGTGTTGGTCGCGCCCAAGTACATCCGACAATGGGACGATCTTCCCGCCGATTTCGAGGATTACTACCTGGAACATGGAAAAGTGATCGACTGGTCGGGAATGACGCGCCTTACGGTTACCGGATACGAACCCAATGAATCGCTTGTTTTCTCGCTCTACGTTTCGAAATGGGAACTGCCGCCCTCGCATTACAATATCACATACAGTTACCGGCTGACTGAGGAGGGAACGGGTACCTGGCTGGAACTGGAAATCGGAGACTTTTCGGTGCTGCCCGACGGCCGCGACTACCATGCTTCTTCGGAACAGTTTGCAAGCGCAGCGCTGGGGAAAATCAAAAATCTGTCGGAAAACAGGGTTTAACAGCCCGGGCGATTATCTTTGTAGTAACCGCATCGAGGACTATGGAACCCAATACGAAACTATATTACGACACCAACGAAGTTGCCGAAATGGTAGGTTGCGAACCGTCGGCGCTCCGGTTCTGGGAGAAAAAATTTCCGCAGCTCAATCCCAAACGCGATTCGCGGAACCGCAGGCGCTACACCGAGCGCGATATCGAGATCATCCGGAAAATCATGCACCAGCGCGACAAGCAGGGGCGTACCATCAAGGGCACGCGCGAACAGCTGCGCCGTAAGGAGGAAGCCCAGCTGCTGATCCAGCGGCTGATGCGCGTAAGGAAGTTTTTAACAGATATTCACGAAGTGCTCTGACCGCCGGTTATTCACAACAGACATGGGGCACAGAAGCCGGAACCGGAGTGATTGTTTCAAAATGAAATACCTTTTTTCAACGATATTGGCGGTTGCCTTTGTCCTGGAATCATTCGGGCAACGTTTTCAGGCCGGAGCTATTCGAAAACACATCGAATTCCTGGCTTCCGACGATCTGGAAGGGCGAGGGACGGCCAGCCTGGGGGAGATAAGGGCCGCTAATTACATTGTCGCAGCATTCAAGGCGGCGGGATTGAAACCTGCCGGTACCAGAGGCTATTTCCAGCCTTTCGAAGTTACATTCGGTATCGATGGAGAAGCACATGATCTCACAGGCAGGAACGTGGCCGGGTTTCTCGATAACGGCGCGCCGAAGACCATTGTGATCGGAGCGCATTACGACCATTTAGGCAAGGGTTTTCAGGGAAGCTCGCTATCTCCCGACAGTAAGAACAAAATCCACAACGGGGCCGACGACAATGCCTCCGGAACCGCTGGCGTGCTGGAACTGGCCCGCTATTTTGCGGGAAATAATGTGAAGGAAAAGCACAACTTCCTGTTTATCACATTCTCCGGTGAAGAATTGGGCCTTATTGGTTCCAAGCACTACGTAGAGAAGCCAACATTGCCTCTGAATACTTTTTCAGCGATGATCAATATGGATATGATCGGACGGCTGGATGAGCGGAAGGGCATCATCGTTTCCGGCTGGGGCACGAGCAGCGTTTGGGGAAAGCTGATCCCGGACCTGGCTAAACGGCAGAACCTGAAATATACCGTTGACTCGTCCGGGGTAGGGGCTTCGGACCACACCTCCTTTTACCTGAAAAACATTCCGGTAGTGCAGTTCTTCACCGGCAGTCATGGGGATTACCACAAAATATCCGACGATCCTGAGAAGATCAACTACGAAGGAGAAGCGAGGATACTCGCATTGATATCCGATTTATTGGAAAGTCTCGACAAGGAAACGGCCGATCCGGAATTTGTGACGGCCGGCAACCCGCATTCGGGTGCTACAACCAGCAATTTCAAGGTAACCCTCGGTGTAATGCCCGATTACAGCTATACGGGCGAAGGCCTGAAAATCGACGGCGTTTCAAAAGCGCGTCCTGCCGAGAAAGCGGGCATTGTGGTTGGTGACATTATTACAAAACTTGGAGGAGAGCCGATCGGGACGATCTACGATTACATGGAAATCCTGGGCAAACACGAAAAAGGCGAGACCGTCGAGGTTGAGCTCCAGCGCGGTGGCGAGACGAAGGTTGTCAAGGTGACGTTCTGACCGCCGGGCATTGCAATATGGTCAAGGTGTAGTCAGGTATTGTCAAGGGTTGTCAGGTGTTGTTAAGTGTAGTCAAGAATAGTCAAATGTGGTCAGGAATGGTCAGGCATTTTCATGGGTTGATTTTTCTCAAAATCGATTGTCCTTTCACTTCCTGATTATTCTTGACTACCCCCGACTATTCTTGACTATTCCTAACTACCCCTGACAACACCTGAGCATTCTTGACTGCCGCTCACTACGACACCGCTCCCCGTTTGCCCAGCTCGATCGCTTCCATCTGACTGATCAGCCCTTCATGAAGGTTGAAGCGCAGCAATGTGCGGAATTTGTGGAATCCTTCACGCCCCGCGGCCCCGGGATTGATGTACAGCATATTATTCAAAGTCTTGTCGCGCATTACCCGGAGGATGTGGGAATGTCCGCAGACGAAAATATCGGGTGTATTCGATTTCAGTGTCGACATGACCTGCGGGTTGTAGCGCGGGGGAGCACCGCCTATGTGGGTAATCCAGACCCGGAATCCCTCTACCTCGAAATGCAGGTTTTCGTGTGTAAGCGCACGCACCTGGGACGTATCGATATTCCCAAAAACAATACGGGTTGGTTTGAACGCCTGTAACTGCCCGATGATCTCCACCGAGCCGATATCTCCCGCATGCCATATTTCGTCACAATTGGCAAAATGATCGAAAACGCGTTCATCCAGGTAGCCGTGTGTGTCTGATATTACTCCGATACTTTTCATTTCAACACTAATACAATAAAAACTAAAGGGCAAATATGGTCAATGAAATCCAGCCGGAAATAATTTAATGAAAAATTTATGGACTTTAAGTAACTTATATATACCAAAATCGATACTTTTACAGTTGTTGTTCTTAATAAAAGTTAAATAATTCTCAATTCCATATAAATTCAACTTTAAACTATATTTTTAGTTGTAAATTGAATGCGCATTCCCTATAATTGCAAAATTGTAATACCTCAGTTACAACCTCTACTCACATAACCTCGAAAATTAGCCTTGAAAAAAATCCTACTTCTGTTATGGTTATGCCTTCCCATGCTCTCTGCGCACGCGCAGACCGGAGGGCGTTTTACGTTAAAAGGAGTGGTAGCCGACACCGCCGGGGCGGGTCTGCCCGAAGCGACCGTCATGCTGCTTACTCCCAAAGATTCTACGCTCGTCAATTTCATGCGTACTTCCAAGCAGGGCGCGTTTGAGTTCAAAGGGTTGAAAAGAGGTAGTTATCTGTTGAAAATCACCTATGTAGGTTATCTGCCGTACCAGCATACAGTGAACCCCAACGATGGCGACCTGACCGACATGGGAAGCATCAAAATGGCCTTTATGGACCAGAATCTCTATGAAGTGGTGGTCAAAGCCTTCCGGGCGCCATTGAGCATCCGGGGCGACACAATCGAGTATGACCCCAAGGCATTCAAAGTACCGCCCGGTGCGAACGTTGAGGACCTGATAAGGCGACTGCCGGGGATGCAGGTTGAGCAGGATGGAAGCATCAAAGCGCAGGGCGAAACCGTCAAACGTGTAACGGTAGACGGTAAGCGGTTTTTCGGTGACGACACAAAGGCCGCAACCAAGAATCTTCCGGCCGAAGCGATTTCAAAAGTGCAGGTCTTTAATGAAAAGACCGAGCAGGCGCGCCTGACGGGTGTCGACGACGGTAAGCATGAGAAAACGCTCAACCTGCAACTGAAAGACAGCCACAAGAAAGGTGGTTTTGGCAAAAGTTGCCGCCGGCATCGGTACCGAAAAACGGTTGGAGGGAAAAATCAATTACAACCGGTTTAATGAAAAGAACCAGTTTTCGTTCATCGGGCTTGGAAATAATACCAACCAGGGCGGGATGTCGTGGGACGATTACCAGGACTTTAAAGGCAGCCAGTCGTTCAACTGGGGCGATGATGGCGATTTCGGGTTCAATGGTGGCATGCGGTACATTTCTTTCGGTGGCGACGACGAAGAAAGCCTGACCATCCAGGCCGGCCGGGGTGCGCAGAACAGGGGTTTTAATAAAAACTGGGCAGGTGGGGCTAACTACAACTTCGATACGAAGAAAACCAAGTTCAATACCAGCTATTATTACAACAAGAATACCCAAGATCTCGATGCCACTTCACGGCAAACCAACTTCCTGACCAACTCCGCGTTTACGAAACTCGACACCAATGGTCGGCTGAATTCCAATCAGAACCATCGCGGGAGCGTGCGTTTCGAAAAAAGCCTGGATTCCAACAATACGCTCGTAGTGCTGTCCAACTTCCGCTTCGGTAATGGTACGGCCGATTACCGAAGCCATCAGGAGTTTTTCCGCGGCGTGCAGGATTCGACCCAACTTTCGAATATGAGCGATATTACCAATTTCTCGGATTTTAATTCGTTCGCCATTGCCAACACGGCCATTTATCGCCTTAAATTCAAAAAGAAGGGCCGGAACTTCGCTTTGAGTGCGGGTTACAATGTGAACAATTCCGAGGGCGATGTACGGCAGAGATCAACCAACCGGTTTTTCCGTTCTTCGCAAACCGAGCCCGACAGCGTGTTGAATATCAATCAGACCAATCATACCAAAAGTCTGCGCAATCAGCTGAAAAGCAGCGCGCTTTTTACGGAGCCGTTATCCAAGAAATTCGTGCTCGAAACATTCTATAATTTCAGTCTGAAAAGCGACGAGGTGGATCGCGACGTGTTCGACAACAACGAAGGCGGCGCAGTAAGAAACCTGAACCTCAGCCGGTATTACACCAACAATACCACTTTCCACCGCGGCGGAACATCGCTTCGCTATTCGTATAATGGATTGAACCTCCTTGGCGGGATCGGCTTGCAGCAAATCCACATGGACGGGAAGTTTGCCGTGAACCAGGAAGACCCCGCCCGTACGCGTGTCGATCGCCGGTTTACAAACTGGGTGCCCAATGTTTCCTTGAACTACAACCTGAAAAACAACCGTTATCTATACGGAGGTTATAATTTCTCCGTACAGGAGCCTAATATTCGCGATTTGCAGCCTATTGTCGATAACAGCAATCCGCTTTATATTACCCAAGGCAATCCCAATCTGTCGCCGACGAAGAGCCATTCGTTCAATATCGGGTATAACCACTTCAATGCGACGAAGTTTACGCAGATGTTCTTCGGTGCGTATTTCAACAAGTACAAGGACCAGATCATTTACAGCCAGACCGTCGACGAGAACCTGGTGACCCGAACCATGCCGACCAATATCAGCGGCGGCCGGAACTTCAATATTTACGGTCATTACGGTTTCCCGATCGTGAAAACGAAAAGTAACCTGAGCATGAATGTCGGATATAACAACGGCAAGAACCTCACATTTATCAATGGCGAGCTCAACGATACGAAGAGCAACGGGTATAACGGAGGCCTGCGGCTCGATTTAACGCCTAGCGATAAGTTCACGGTTTACGCGAACGCCAACTGGAACGTTTCCGACACGCGTTATTCGCTTAGCAGTGCCCAGAACCAGAAAATCGTGAATTCGTTTTACGGTGCCGAAATGAATTTCAAGCTGCCCAAAGACATTTATTTCAACAGCCGCTTCAACTACAACCGGTACGTGAACGACCGCTTCGGGTTTAACCAGGATATGCCGATCCTGAACGTTTCGATTTACAAAACCATGCTGAAAAGTAAAAAGGGGGAAATCCGGCTTTCCGCATTCGACCTTTTCAACAAGAACAGGGGAATCTCGCAATCGGCTTACCAGAACTTCGTCTCGCAGGAGCAGGTGCGCACGCTCGCGCGGTACTTTATGCTGAGCTTCGCGTATAACATGCGCGGTATGTCGCATTCGGTACGCCGGAAGGGTGGGTTTTAATAATCATCGATAGCAATTTATAACAGTATATAATGAAAAAACTTTGGATGATATGTTTGCTGCTGAGCGGTTTGCCGGCTTTTGCGCAGCAGGAAGGCGTGGTGGTAACCTACGAAAAAGAACATTTCTGGTCGAAGATTTACGACAGGCTTACATTTCTTTCCGAGGAGGAGCGGAGCCGTATCAAAACGACCTGGGGCAGTCGTGACGAAGGGTACAAAACCAAGGGGCAGTTGTTCGCAACCGCCGCCGAAAGTAAATACAACGATATGGAGCCCGAAGCCGACGGCGGATGGCGCGGCCGTGTGAGCGAGTTCATGGTTTACCGTAACCTGGATACGGAACGTAAAATAGAGATCGAGGAATTTGCCGGTAAGACGCTCGTGATCGACGATTCGCTCAAAGCGCCTTCCTGGAAAGTATTGAACAAAATCAAGGAGATCAACGGTTACCTGTGCATGATGGCCGTGGCCGAGGATACCGTTCGCGACGCCAAACTGACCGCTTGGTTTGCGAATGATCTGGCGTTCAACGCAGGTCCTGAGCGCTACTTCGGCTTGCCGGGTTTGATCATGGAGCTGAACGTGAACGATGGCGAGGTTATTTTTACCGCCATCAAAGTGGAGAAAAAGCCGCTTAATGACGAGCCGAAGCCGCCAAAGAAAATAAAAGGCAAGAAAATTACGACGGCAGACTATGACAGGATGCTGAAATCGTACATTAACGACAGCATAAAGTCGCACCGGAACCCGTATTGGAACATCCGGTACTGAAACTTGTTTGCTTTCAAGGAAAAAGGGACGTGTGTCGTTACGACATTCTTTCCTTTTTTTGTACTTTTGCGTTTTAAAAGCACCCTTGGCTCTGGCTCGATTATTGATAACGATCAGTGTAGTGGTACCAAATCATTTACTTAACAGTGTTTATCTATTATTAACAACCCTAAGACGATTATGAAACAAACGCTTTTAGCCGTTGCTATGCTCTTTGTACTGGGCTCATGTGCAAGCAAGAAAAAGCTGCTTTCCGCACAGAAGCAAGCCAATGAGATCCAAATCCAACTGGACAAAGCAAGAGCCGACCTGAATGATTGTGACAGCAGAACTGCTAGCCTGAATAATGATTTGAAGGCAAAAAATGACGAACTGACCAGCAAAAACGCAAAACTGAAAGAGCTGGAAGACCAGGTTGAATTCCTCAAAAAGAACAACAACAATCTTCTTGACCGCATGTCGGACCTTTCGGTGATTTCGAAAGAAGGCTCGGAAAGCATCAAAAAATCGCTCGCGATGATGGACCAGCAAGGTGCCCAGATCCGCGACCTGAACAGAAGTATCCAGCACAAAGATTCCCTGAATATGGCGCTGGTACTCAACCTGAAACGTTCTTTGGCTGACGTAAGCGACGAAGACGTGCAGATCGAGGTTAAAAAGGGCGTCGTTTACGTTTCGCTTTCCGACAAAATGCTTTTCCGCTCGGGAAGCTCGGTTATCAACTCCGCTGCCGACAATGTGTTGAGCAAGGTGGCAAAAATCCTCAACGATTATAAGGAAATCGAAATCCTGATCGAGGGCCACACGGATAATGTACCTATTTCGACGGACAAGGTTGCCGACAACTGGGATCTTTCTGTGTTGCGTGCGACAGCGGTTGCGCGTACGCTGCAAAAGAAATACGGTGTCGAACCGGTTCGTATGATCGCCGGCGGTCGTGGCGAATATCTCCCCAAAGTGCCTAACGATTCGGCGCCTAACCGCAGCCTGAACCGTCGCACGGAGATCATCATCACGCCGAAACTCGACCAGTTCTTTAACCTTTATACACCAAATGCCGGTAAATAAGGTAAACTGGGAAATTTTTCAGATGAGGGCCCGTCGGTAACAAGACGGGCCCTTTTTCTTTTTAATGCAGGAACAATTTTCATAATGTACACCGATATGACCGGAACTGTACCTACCCGAGAAACGATCGAAGCGGCTCATGCGCTCGTTAAACCTTACATTCATCACACGCCCGTTTTCACTTCGCAGTTCCTGAATGAGCTGTCGGGCGCTGAATTGTACTTCAAATGCGAAAACCTGCAAAAGATTGGTGCATTCAAGGCGCGAGGCGCGCTCAATGCAGTGCTCTCGCTACCGGCCGAACAGTTGGCGAACGGTGTAACTACGCATTCATCGGGTAACCACGCGCAGGCCATTGCGTTTTCGGCGCAGAAAGTAGGGGCTAAATGTTACATCGTCATGCCCGAAAACTCGCCGAAAGTGAAGATAGCGGCAGTGGAAGGCTATGGTGCAACCATTGCTTTTTGTAAAAACACACCCGAGGACAGACAGCGGACGGTCGATGAGATCGTAGCACGCACGGGCGCGACGTTCATCCATCCATTCAATAATTACGAAGTGATCGCCGGGCAGGCTACGGCGGCCAGGGAACTGATCGGGGATACTGCGGTTACCCTGGACGCGATCGTCGCGCCGGTCGGAGGGGGGCGGTTTGCTGAGCGGCACCGCGTTGTCGGCGAAATACTTTTCCCCGGGCACGTGCGTATACGCGGGCGAGCCGGAGGGGGCGGCCGACGCAGTGTTGTCTTTTCGGAGCGACAAAATTGAAAAGGCACCCTATGTCAACACCATCGCCGACGGCCTGCTCACCTATTTGGGCGACAAGACTTTTCCCATCATCAAATCCGGGGTGACAGACATTCTTACGGTTTCCGACGAGGAAATCGTTGGGGCGATGCGCTATCTGTGGGAACGGATGAAAATCGTGGTGGAGCCGTCCGGGGCCGTGTCCACTGCGGCGGTTTTGAAAAACAGGGCCATTTTCGAGGAAAAAAAGGTAGGTATCATCATCTCCGGCGGCAATGTCGACCTGGGACGGCTACCGTTTTGAAATAGTTTGAAATGAATAAATTATTGCCTCGATATGCGCATTCCGGGGCGGTACCGTTATAGTAGGAAATTTCGGATGCGTGTTTATATTTGAAAATTGTTTACTCTTAAAATTGAAGTATGAAAAAGCTGATTTTTTGCTGTCTGGTAGTTCTGATGGGCGCTTGCAAGGACGACAAGAAAGACCCCGAGCCGGAAACGGATTATGCAACGAGCTTTGTAGGAGTTTATGAAACCACCACTGTGGAGGGCGGGATCACCAGTAATTATAAATGGGACGTCACCACCGAAGCGAAGAACCAGTTGAGCATCAAATACACCAAGGAAACAAAAGTTACCGTTTCCGGTACGACCATTACGCTAACCCAGGACTACCCGCTGGTGGCCGTGAAAACAACTGCCCAGGATAATTTCGAGGTGAACGAGAAAGTGGATGTTACCCAAAGCACCGGTGAAGCCTTGAGTGTGCGGCTCAGCGGCATTGGTAGCAGAATCGTGAATGCCAGCGGGGTATCGCAGATCAACATTACGCTTAAGACTTCGGAAGCCAGCACAGGTGCGCCCGATGAAGAAGTATACCTCGAATTCAAAAAGAAATAGCCGCACTCCATGCAGCAAAAAGGCGGATGAGACAACTCACCCGCCTTTATTTTTTGAGAGGCGTTTCGATTTCGGTATTAAAGGGATACTTCTTTAAAAAACATCTGAAACTTGTCGAACAAGACAAAAACCGGGAATGTAACGCCTATCACGAGGCAGGTTACGACAAAGGCCATCAGCCAGATAATGAAGAGGGTTAATTTTGCTACCACGATCATACCGTAAACGATTTTTTTAAAAAGATCGCATTGGTTACACAATGGTTGCAAGGCTTGACGGGTATTTTTAGAGTAGCAGACTACCGTCCGCAAATGCCGGTAAAGTCGCAGAATTTACAGGTGGTAAGGTCGTCTGTTTTCCGGAACGGGATGTCCGGATCGAGCATAACATTCAGGATGTCGGTCAGTAGCGCTTCCGATTTTTCGATGAATTCCTCCGGCGCCAGTTGCGCTGTCAGTTCCAGCGGGTTGGCGATCAGGTTTTTCGGGTCGCGAAATGAGTAAAAGCCCGATTTGACAGCATAGTCGCCGAAATTGTATGTATCTCCCCGGAGTTTAAGCCCTTTTTCTTCCTTCATCCGGCGATACATCAGGTATTCGTATATCCAGAGCTGGCGCACATAACCCATTTTACGGTCGGGATCGAACCGGATTGCTTCCTCGCGGCCGGCGGGATCGGCGAGTTTTTGTTTGCCCGTAAGCTCCACGCTGCCGGTTTTGTAATCCATTATGTACAATGTACGGTCGTCGGCAAGCTCGATGCGGTCGATCTTCCCGCCCACGCGCACGGGAGTGTAGGCGCCCTGTAACACGAGCTGGATGCGGGTGTGGAGCGGCTGCTCGGCGGCGAGTATCTTTCTGCGCGGCTGCCGGGCCATGTGATGGCGGAGGAAGGTCAGAATCTGCTGTTCGCCGATCTGATAGTAAATGCGGTTAAGGCCGAGGTCGGTCACGTAGCCTTTGAAAAGCCGGTCGAATTCCTCCCGAAGCACGGTCGTGATCTGCTCCTCCGAAGGATCATTGTCCAGCAGGAAAAATTCGAGATCGAGGCGTTCCAGTGAGGCGTGGAGCCAGGTCCCGATCTTGTCCATCCCCAATTCTTCCTCCACCTCTTCTTTCTCCTTCACACCGGCGATGTGTTTGAGATAAAACTGCATGGAGCAACGGATAAACTCATTGAGGTGGGTAGGGTAAATGCCCTTGCCATCGAGGTATGCCCGGATAGCGGCAATGAGCGCGTCGTCCTTGTGCACTATTTCTTCCAGCTCCCGTTGTTGCTGGGGTTCGAAAACGACCGTTTTATTCTCGATGCGGATCAGCGGGTTAAACTGCGTCAGTTCGTACTCGATTTGTCTGATAAAACGGCTTTTTTCCCCTCCGCCGGGCGCGTCGTTCGTGCTGGTGTAAAGCACGTGCACTTCGGATGCGCGTTGGAGCAGCCGATAAAAATGGTAGGACATCACCGCCTCCTGATGCTGGTGTGTCGGCAATCCCACCGCTTGCGCAGCATCGTAGGGAATCAGCGAATTTTGTCGTTTGGCGGTCGGGATAATCCCTTCGTTCGCCGACAGGATGATGATCCGCTCGAAATCCAGGGCCCGGGTTTCGAGCATACCCATGATTTGCAGGTTACTGACGGGCTCGCCGCTGAACGGAATGCGCGTTTGCCGGATAAGCTCGAACATGAACGATTTCAGTGTCCGTAAGGTAATCAGCTCTGTCCGCTCTTCGATCGTTTGCTCGAATTGTTTCAGTAATGTGTAAAAAAGGTAGAGATACTCGGTTTCCAGCGCATTTTTGTAGTCCTTATAAACCTCGCGGAGCAACTCGACGAGTTGATAAAACGAACGTATGACCTGCTGTGCGTTGTTTTTCTGCCAGCGTGTGAAAAGGACCTGAAACAAAGGGTGGTTGTCGCCCAGCGCGATCAGCTCTTCCGAACTCAGGAAAACCTGATTCCCCTCGGTGATTTCGCGTAAAGTGCGCTGAATGATCGTTTGCCCGTCTTCCAGTGGTGCCATTGCCACGTGCTCATAATGCCGGATAAACGGATGGTTGAGTATTTTATCGATGGACTTGTGCCCGAACTTTGGTACACGGACCATTTTCCCGCTCCTTGTCCGGAACTCCACCACATTTTGTTGCAGCTCAAAAATGCCGTCGACCAGCGTGTAAAGCAGCGAATTTCGCATCGATAGGCCCATCGTCACATTCAGGTCGCGGACTTCCTGGTCTAATGAGTACAGCATCGGCAGCAGCAAGTTCTCGTCGGCCAGGACAATGGCCGTCGGGACAGGTGCATCGTCGGCGTCGAAGCGCTTCATCCGTTGGTAAAGCTCGCCTGCCACTTTCGTTTGAAGCGTGGCATTGGGCACGCCGTAAATGGTAATGTGCTTTTCGGTCGAAAGCAGATCGTCGCTTGTCCAGTCCCATTCGCCGAACTCCTTGCTGCGCTGGTATTCACGAAGGCTTTTTCCGGCCTCCACCACCGTATTTTCCGACATATAATACCGGTCCGAATCCCACAGGACCTCCGCTTTCTTTGCCTTGACCAATGCGGCTACAATGACCCGTTCCGAAGTGGTGAATGCATTAAAACCCACAAAATAAATGCGTTCGGCCTCGGTGCGTGCCGAAGTAAGTCCGGCAATATCCTCCGCCAGTTCGCGATAGGCCATTCCGCGGTAAGCTTTGCCTTTTGCAAGCAGGCGCCGGCGGAACGAATGGTACACCTTGTTAATATTCTCGAAAAGCGAAAAATATTGCTTTGACCCGCCTTCGCTCCGAAGCGTTTTACCTTCGGGCAGGTTCTCCTGCCAGCGCGATAGCGTGTGTGCCTCCGTGAGGTATTCGAACAGAAAATCCGCTTTCACCAGGTACTGGTCGATTTTATCGAGGTCGCTCAGCAATACCGACGCCCATCCCATAAACCGGTCGAACTGCACGTCGGGATCGATTTCCCTGAATGTTTCGTACAGGTCAAAGAGCAAATGCACCGGGTCTTCGATTTCCAGGCTGCAAATGCTTTCCACGAAATCGTCGATCGCCATAATGCCCGGGCTCATAATGGCCTCGGTGGTCAGACCGGCCAGTTCCTGCATGAGAAAAAATGCCGCACGCCGCGTCGGGACCACAATTTGCACGCGGTCGAGCGAAGTATGGTTGGCAAGCAGGCGTTTGGCGACGAGGTTCAGGAAAGAAGGCATCGGGAAATCGGGATGTAATGCGGTAATATCAATGAATGCGGTCGCCGCGGGGCGAAAGCGATTGCATGATCAGGGCTTCGGCGTGGAGGAGCTCCTTCCAGCGCGCCCTCACTTTGTCCGCAGGAACGTAGGTTCCGGCCAGTTCCAGGAATGTGCGGTAATGTCCGGCTTCGGAGATCATCAGTTCTCGGTAAAACTTTTGGAGCGATTCGTCTTCCAGGTTTTCCGAAAGCAGTTTAAACCGTTCGCAACTCCGTGCCTCGATCAGCCCGCAAATGAGCAGGCGGTCCAGGAACATTTTCTCGCGGTCGCCTTTGGTAACGAGCAGCATGAGCTGGTTCACGTATTCGTCCTTGCGCTGGCGGCCAAGGGGAATATTTCTTTTCTTCAATTCCTTTAAAACCCGCTGGAAATGTCCCCATTCCTCGGTTACGATGGGTGTCAGCGTTTCTACAAGCAATGCTTTTTCCGGATAATGCACGATCAGTGAAATGCAGCTGGATGCCGCTTTCTGCTCGCAATAGGCGTGGTCGATCAGCACATCGCCGATCTGCATGGCGGCAATGTCGGTCCAGCGGGGATCGGTTGGAAGTTCCAGCCCGAGGGTCGTGAGTGTTGTAGCCATAATGAGCGTTTTGTCTAGTCGAACAATGGCCAGTTGATCCCGAACGAAAATGCCCTCGCCAGGCCCAGATAACCGGGTGTGACATAATAGCCTTTCGGGAAAAGACCGAAGTTGCCTCCCTGGTTAAGGTAAGACATTTTAAAGAATAACCGCACGCGTTTGATGCGTACATTGGCAAAACCGTCGACAACCACATTCTGGTCCAGCCGGGTATCGTTCTGCAAATGAAACTGCTGCGTGACCGGCATGTAGGCGTCCGCGAGATAGGAGGAACGGTATCGTGCCGCCAGGCCGAGCTGAATGAAGAGCACTTTTGCATACACGAAATCGAAAGTCACTTCGCCGCTCGCAAATACCGTGGGAATGCGCATGACGTCCTTGTTGTCGTTGACCGTGAGATAGCCCATCGTCGTGAAATTCCAGCGGTTCAGGTGAATGCCCGAATTGAAGCCCACCCTGAATAAACGGAATCCCGAATTCAGCTGCCGCGGAACTGCTGCGGTGTCGTAATAAATGTAGTCGTTGATCTGGTGAATTTGTGCTTCGGGCACAAATTCGATCTTCTTCGTTTTCAATACCAACGACGCGAATATCGTCTGGACTTTCATAGGGTCGAGATTCGTACGCCAATCGAAATGATTGCCGAGGTAGCGTTGCGTGAGCAGGTCGGGGGCAGTCTGGATGCTCTGGAAGCCGGCCTTCCCCCAGCGGGTATTCAGTTCGCCTTTCAAGCGATATTCCACATTTTTGGCGAGGTTCAGATCAGCTTCGGCGGTGAGATATTGGACCGAATCCTTCAAATAATAGCCAAGCCATGCGCCGATAATGTTGTCGAATTTGAGCCCGGTACGATAGGTCACATAGGGATCTCCCGTTTCATTCTTGGGCTGCGCCGCGGTACGCATGCCATAAAACCGCTGCCGGACGTAGGCCCGGTAATTGAAGCCTTCATAAAATCCCTTGATGCCTACTTTGTTATCCAGTAGTTTGTAATAAAGGTCCTGCCTTGTCTCCGTAGAATCGAATTTTACTGTCTTGTAAACACCCTTTTCGATGCCCCGTGTGATGTCCTTGTCGGTGTAACGGTTGATAATGCTGGTATAATCGCCCTGCTGAAATACCTGGAAACCGTTCGCAAGCCGATATTGCTGATAGACATGGAACACGTGGCGCCGTTCCCAGGAATTGGCGTCATCACTGAGCCGGGCGGAACCGTCGTAGGAATACTTGTCCACTTCGCCCGTTACGTCGTCGACATTCGGAATAACGCCGCCTTGCTCCCGTACTTTCATGTTCAGGTGCCTGTAATGGGCCAGGATCGCGTACTTTTTATTTTTGGAAAAGAAACTCGTATGCGCCAGGAATGTCCAGTTTTGTCCCAGGAATGCAGCGGAGTTGATGCTATTGGCGAATCCGTATATTTTATTGGACGTCAAACGCGTGCCGCGTATCCCGAAATTGAACCGCGCGTGCACGTTCTGGGTGTAGGCGAATGTACCGAGCGAGGTCTTTTTCGGTCCCGACATAAAATCGAGCTCGGTATGCTGCGATTTGGTATCCACATAGGCTACATCTTCCTGCCTGATCGCGTACGCATCGTAAGCACGAAGGCCCAATTGCGTTCCTATATCCTCGCGTGGTTGAAAAAACAGGTTTCGCGAAGCCGTTACATGATTGCCGAGATCGGCGAGTTTGCCCCAGGCTTTGTCCATTGGCATCCACCGGTGGAAATTTGTCAGATTGGTATCCACCCGGTACCGGACCGAATCGCGGTTATTGAAAATATCGTGTTCGTAGAAATGAAGCGTTGTTTGCGGCCCGTAGACCGTCTTGGTGCTATCGTCCAGAATCGACTGTCCTCCGCCTCCGCGTGCCCCGCCGCCTCCTCCACCGCCCGGCATCCGTATATTGCCGGGCAACTTTACCTGTGCGTAGGTTGCCGGTATAATCAGGATGAAGCTGCATAAAACACACAGTAAGCTATATAAAACAATTCTCATAGAGGAAAACTCGTTCTGCCGTATTTAAAACCGGTTGCCGGCCTGTGAAGTGACCCATTGCACAAAGGCCGGTTCCCCATCCCCGAAATCTACAGAAACCGGAATGTAGGCGAAGCGGTCAGCGCAGCCTCTCGCGACAACCAATGGTTTTAATTTGACCATATCCTTTTCAGTCGTGACCACAAAAGTATCGTTTTTTAAGTTCTTAATAAGGTCCTCGACGTCGCTTGCCGTGTAATTGTAATGATCGCGGAATACCCTCATATCTGTAACGCTGAACCGGGCGCCAAGATATGCAGCGAATGGGGCGGGATTTGCGATACCGGCTGCCATTTTAACATTCTTTAACTGAACAGGGGCGCCTTCGTACGACAAAGGGATGCCATAGCGGGTCGTTGCGAAGAAAATCGGGGTGCTCCGGCGCGTGTAGCGGCGGATGCGAAGGCTGATCGCCTCTTTCTCCCCGGCATCCAGTGTGGCCGGGCATTTGGTGACGATCACCGCATCGGCCCTCCGCGCACCGTGCCGGCGCTCGCGAAGCCTGCCCGCAGGGAAGGGGTGGTCCTCGTAAAACGGCCGGTTGTAGTCGTTGAGCAGGATATTCACGTCGCGGCGAATGGCGCGGTGCTGGAATGCATCGTCGAGAAGCAGGAGCTTTATGCCGGGATGCTTTTGATGAATTTTGAATGCGCCTTCGACACGTTTTTCGCACACCGCCACATTTACCGTTTCGCCGAATCGGGCAAAAAACTGAAAGGGTTCGTCGCCGATCGTATCCGGGGTAGCCGAGCCGCCGGCCTCGACATAGCCGCGCGTCCGGCGACCATATCCGCGGCTCAGAATAGCCGTCGGGACATGATTTGAAAATAGGGACGCGAGGTATTCGATAACAGGTGTTTTCCCCGTGCCGCCGACCGTGAGGTTGCCCACCGCGATGACTTTCTGCGGTACTTTTTGGGAACTCAGAATGCCGGTATCAAAGAGGATATTCCGCACATCGGTGACGAAACCGTAGATCCACGAGAGGGGCAGCAATGCTTTTTTTATCGGGGGCAGTTCTTTCATCCTGGTGCATAATTACGTAAATTTTGTCTAATATTGTGCCCCTTTTAAAATCTGACACCGCAAAATCATGCCGTTAAAAATTGTGTATAAGCCACATACGCTTCATTTTCGTAGAGAAGCGGGCACCTCTCGCGGGGTACTTACACAAAAAACATCCTGGATCGTCATGATCACCGATTCGGAGAAGCCCGGCGTAGCCGGTTACGGTGAATGCGGACCGTTACCGGGCCTGAGTGTCGACGATATTCCGGATTTCGAGGCGCAACTCGCCGATGTCTGCAGCATATTCAATGAGCTCGACCTGGAAGTTTTTCCATTCAATCTGGGCATCATTCTCGAACAGCTTATTCCCGAAAACCTTCCTTCCGTTCGCGCGGGTATCGAAATGGCGTTGCTCGACATTATGAACGGCGGCCGGCGGATCCTTTTTAAGAGCGGTTTTTCCGGGAGTGAAGAAGGGATCCTGATGAACGGGCTGATCTGGATGGGTTCTTATGAAAACATGCTGGCGCAGGTAGAGGAAAAGCTCTCACAGGGCTTTACTACCCTGAAAATGAAGGTGGGAGCTATCGATTTTGCGCAGGAGTGCAGGATATTGGAGGCTGTCAGGGAACGGTTCGATAAGGATAGGATTACGCTGCGCGTCGATGCCAATGGCGCATTTACAGCCGAAAATGTGAAGGAGAAACTTGCGCGCCTCAGCGCATTCGACCTGCATTCCATCGAACAGCCGGTAAAAGCCGGGCAGCATGAGCTCACTGCGGAAATTTGCGCATCTTCGCCGGTGCCTGTGGCACTGGATGAAGAGCTGATAGGGGTTGCCGCCTACCGCGAAAAATTTGCATTGCTCAAAAAACTGATGCCGCCCTTTATCATCCTCAAACCGACGTTGCTGGGCGGCTTTTCGGCTACCAGCGAATGGATCGAAATAGCGAACAGATTGGGCATCGGGTGGTGGATCACCTCGGCGCTGGAATCCAATATCGGGCTGAACGCAATTGCGCAATATACGGCCAGGTTTAACAACCCGCTGCCGCAGGGACTGGGCACCGGCCAGCTTTATACCAATAACTTCCGTTCCCCACTTACCGTCGAAAACGGACATTTATATTACCGGAAAGAAATCGCCTGGGAGTTACCAGATTATGCCCTTGCGGAGCCAGCCTAGGGTTGCGGTTTCCTCCGAGCCCGGTTCGGGAGTGAAATTGTATTCCCAGTTGGCCTGAGGTGGCAGACTCATCAGAATGGATTCGGTCCGGCCATTGGTTTCTAGGCCGAATTTCGTGCCACGGTCCCATACCAGGTTGAACTCGACATATCTTCCCCGGCGCAGATATTGCCATTGTTTTTGTTGTTCGGTAAACGGCTTGTCGGCGTACTTCTTCATCAGCGCCGTGTAAATCGGGGCAAAACTTTCTCCTATTTCCTTTACAAATCCGAAAAGCCGGGCTTTGGATAAGCCCTCACCGTTGCCGGGTTCGTCGGGTTTGAGGTAATCGAAGAAAATGCCGCCCACCCCGCGGGTTTCATTGCGGTGCGGGATGAAAAAGTAATCGTCGGCCCATGCTTTAAACCGGGGGTAAAAACCGGGATGATGTTTGTCGCAGGCGTCTTTCAAAGCGCGATGGAACGTGCGCGCGTCTTCTTCCACCACATAATGCGGTGTGAGATCGATGCCCCCGCCGAACCAGCAGGTACCATTATCGAGCTCGAAATACCGCACGTTCATGTGTATGATAGGCACGTGAGGATTGCGCGGGTGCATCACGATGGACACGCCCGTAGCCGTGAACTGCGGGCTGGCGTCGTCGCCCAGGTTCATCTGCGCGCGTAACCTGGGATGTACCTCGCCTTTCACGCTTGAAAAATTGACACCGCCTTTTTCAATTATGCCGCCGTGCTGGATCAGCCGCGTACGGCCGCCCCCGCCGGAATGGTGCTGCCAGAGGTCTTCGTGAAATTGCGCACCGCCATCGGCAGATTCGATAGCTGAACAAATGCGGTCTTGTAAATCCTTGAAAAACGATTCTATATCTTCAACTTTCATAGTCGGGAGTCATGCTGCGAGCCGCAAAAGTACGATAAATAGCACTTTGAGGGCATAAAAAAGCAGGGTGGGTTACCCTGCTTTTTGAATCCAATATGCATCCATTTCAGTCATCAATGCGCAAGAAGGTACCTGCAAGGTTGAAAACCAGCTCTTTGTGGTTCGATAGCCGCACTTCCTGGTCTGTCCGGTCCTTTTCCCAGTCGGTAATGAAGGCGTCGGGGTAATGCTCCCGGATGTATTCGAGTACTTTGACGGGGATAACGGTATCTGGCAGTTTTTCAGTGCGGCGGCTTTCGATACTGTAACAATCGCCCTTGTGATCAAATTCGAGTTTTACCTGGTTATCGAGAATGACGTCATAGGTGGTTTCCAGGTTGTCGCGCTCGCGCACTACCTGCGAAATTCGGGCGTCGGGGAAGTGGGCCTCGATATAATCCTGTGCATTGACCGGAAGCTTGTTTTCATCCACTACTTTTTCATTGTCACAGGCAGCAAACAGGAGAAAGGCCAGAAACGTTGCCAGTTTTTTCATAGTTGTTGTCGGTTAAATTGAGTATTTGTTTTGTTGCTGACAACTCGGCTATTGTTTTCCCCTATGCGTGCTACTATTTTTTGCGCCCTTACTTTTGGCGGTTCGAACAGGGCGACCTCCACGAACACGATCCGGTTATTCATGAGTGTTTTGAGCAGCCTACCTGGAGAATAGGTCTTTTTTGGACCAACCGGTCATACTCTTACGAGTTGTCCGGCGCAACGATTCACTCTATTTTTGTAACTGGTAGTTTTGAATATTAACCGTCCACCTATGATCCGCATCATTTTACTGCTCTTTCTTTCCGTCAATTTTGTTTTTGCCCAGGAATTTACATCCGTTGTGCGCGGGAGCGTGAAAGACGCCGATACCGGCCTGCCGCTGGCGCAAGCGACCGTTCAGCTTGACGACAAAGGCAGCATGACCGACGAAGCGGGGCAGTTCCGTTTTGAAGGAGTAGGGGTAGGCCGGCATATTCTAACGGTATCGTTCGTAGGCTACCAGACTCTCGTAATCCAGGAGATATTGCTCGAATCGGGCAAGGAAAACGTGCAGGAAGTGCGGCTCAGCGCTACCGGCAGGCAGTTACAAGAGGCAACCGTATCGGGCAACAGGCCGCCGGCATTCAACAGCGTGCAGGCCATTACCGCGGAACAAACCCTGCGCTACGCGGCCACCTACCTCGATCCTGCGCGTGTAGCGACCTCCTTCGCAGGAGTAGCCGCAGCCAACGATCAGGCCAACGGACTGGTGGTACGCGGCAACTCGCCGAACAGTATGCAATGGCGCCTGGAAGGAGTGGAGATCGTGAACCCGAACCATCTGTCGAATGCAGGAACGTTTAGTGACCGACCGACATCGACCGGGGGAGGGGTGAATATTTTGAGCACGCAGTTGATGGGAACATCCTATTTTATGAGCGGCCCGTTTCCTTCACAGTATGGAAATGCCACTGGGGCTATTCTGGACATGGCTCTGAGAAAGGGTAACGACGAGCAAACGGAATTTACCGGCCAGGCAGGTTTGATTGGCCTCGATCTGGCGGCAGAGGGCCGGCTTTTCAGAAAATCGAAAGCGTCCTATCTCGTCAACTACCGTTATTCGTTCACCGGCCTGCTCGGTGCGATGGGCGTGAATTTTGGTGGAGAGGATATCCGGTTTCAGGACCTTGCCTTTCATCTCAACTTCCCGACGCGGAAGGGTGGCCGGTTTGCCATATTCGGCATGGGAGGAGTGAGCAAAAACACCTTTGAGCCGGATAAGGACACGACTGCGTGGCAGTTTGAGAAAGATGGCCGCTATGTGTATTACGAGAACAAAATGGGCGCCGCGGGCGCAACATTAGACCAGCCGGTCGGACGCCGGGCGTCACTGCGGACCGCGCTGGTGGCCTCCGGCCTCAACACTTTCCGTAAAGCATATCAAGTCGATCCAGCTACATTGCAGCACGGTGACCTGATTGGAAACGATGGTATTGTGAACGGCAAAATTTCGTTTAACTCCACGCTGAACTACAAGATCCGTTCGGGTGTGGCATTCAGGGGTGGTTTATACATGACTTCGCAGCAATACAGGATGCCACCCGCTTTTCCCGATTTGGAAGTAAAGTCGTGGTATATTCAGCCATTTGTTAGCTGGTCGCATCGGGCGGGAGCATTTGTAACAGAGGTTGGTTTGCACGGTATGATCAGCCGGGTACAAAGGCCGGGAGTAAAAGCCAGTGCGCTTGTCGAACCACGCCTAAGCGTGAAGTGGTTGGGAGCGCCCGACAAGCAGTTGAGCGTAAGTTATGGCTTGCATAGCCAGTTACAAACTCCAAATGTATATTCATCCGTATATGGGATGACCAATATCGGCCAAAATTTCGATCTGAAACCGACCCGTGCACATCAGGTAACCCTTGCCTATCAGCAATTTTTCAAGCGAGGCAGCAGTCTGAAAATCGAAGCATATTGGCAGCACCAGTTCGATGTGCCGGTCGGGACCGACATGCGGGACAACTATTCGGCCATTAACCTTATCGAGGAACGTCCGGATGTGCGCTTGTACAATCAGGGAACCGGCCGGAATTACGGCTTGGAGGCTACTTTTCAAAAGTACCTCGCCAGTCAGTTTTATTTGCTTGTTTCTGGTTCGCTCTACAAGGCAACGTATACCGACTACCTGGGCCTGCGGCATGATAGCCGCTTTGATGGAGGGCATACGTTCAGCGTCACTACCGGGAGGGAATTCAAAGCGCGGCACGGCGGGTTATGGGGCGTGAATGCAAAGATATTGTGGCTGGGTGGTTTCCGCGACAGGCCTATCGATGCCGCATATGCTGCCTATTTGAAACAAACCATTTATGTGTACCAGGCTGATTATTCCGTTAAAATGAAAGATTACTTCCGTCCCGACCTCCGGATATACTGGAAAAAAGGCCGGGTAAAATTCAATCGGACCCTCGCGATCGATCTGCAGAATGTATCAGGGACTAAAAATGAGGCCTACCGGTATTTTGATACCCGACAGAAGCGGGTTGTAGTGCAAAAGCAACTCGGGTTGATTCCGGTGTTGAGTTATCGGGTAGAGTTTTAGAGTTTTGAATGACTGAATGAGCAATGTTTTTCCAATGTAATGTATTGCTTTTCAACTGCTTATTTGTTGTGTTTCGGATTTTTATAAAACCTCACGAACTTTCTGCATTTGAAAATTGTAAAGTTATCTGCAAACGAACTTTGGCTTTACCGAAGCTGCACGACCAAAAATGGGGGTGACCGGTTTTGACAGCGGGCTGAGGGCTTGTGTGTAAGCATGTCGGGAGTTGAGAGCACCTCCCGGAAATAATGTTCTCGAACAATAACTGGCGAATCTACTTACGCCATGGCTGCCTAATCCGGAGAGATTAAGCTAATGCCATCATCCCTCCATCCTACGTACTGCCGGGTGGGTTAAGGGGTGTCGAAACGCAGTGCTGGTCAGGTTAGCGATACGGATACCTGACGAGACCCTAGTATCTAAGGCTATGATGCAGGTCCGCCGTGAACCTTGTCAGGCTCGAAAACCGAATCGCGGATAAGCATGTAGAAGACGCAGGTTTTCCCTGTTCTGGACGAGGGTTCGACTCCCTCCGCTTCCACTCTAAGTACAATCAAATGCTCAATATGCCCGTAAATCAACCATTTGCGGGCATTTTGTTTTCTGCTAGCGATTGCAAAACATTCATTTTTTATCAAAAGCCACGGGACGAATTCGGGACTGATCTGATCCTACCGAATTTGGTCCCGAATTCGTCCCTTTAACACTTGTAAGGTGCTGTGAAACAGTAAGATGCTTACGAAATGAACATTGACGTCCTCCCAGGTATTCAGACGGTTAAAAGTAGAGTTTCCGGCGTTTCTTGATGTAAATTAACAAATTCCTTCGGGACCGTCCGCGGCTGCGGTTAAATCATTCAGTGCGCTGTGCGGCCTGAAGTGGTTGTATTCCCATCGAAAGTCCTCGATCTTTTCTCTGGCATCGTCGAGAGATAAGAACCAATTGACGGAAAGCCATTCATCCCGGAACTTCCCGTTAACAGATCGCTCCGGCGACCCGGTCAACATACGGATTGTCTGTCGGTTTTCCAGGCCTTGAAAAGTCCAGTGTAACACCATTCGAATATGCCCATAAGTCCATTTCCTTTGAAATAAATTCGCTGCCATTATCACATTGTATACGCTCTGGAAAGCAGCCTTCTACCAAGCTGATTCGGCTCAGTTCAGCGACAACATCGCTCCCTTTTAGTGATTTTCCCGGAAGTAATCCTAGGCAAATCTTGCCGCCGGCCCCGTACAATTATCGACTACAGTTAATACCCGGAACCGTTCGCCGTTGTAGAGCGCGTCTTGGGCCGCAGTGGCCGCTACGCTACCAGCTTCTTCAATTGGGCGTTTTCTTCCTCCAACTGGCGCAATTTTCGGAGCGCAGTAACCCCCCAGCCCACCATATTTCTTTTTCCAGGCAAAAAATGTTGCCTGAGAGACGCCCATTTGACGACAGATGTCTTCGACCCGCGTTCCGGCCTCAGATTGCCTAAGGGCATACGCAATCTGCACCCGGTGAATTTCGACTTTTTCATAGTGACAAATTACAATTTTGACCCGTTTTTGCCACCGAAAATCTCTATTTTCAGCTGTCTCGTTTGCGGGGGGAGGTCAGAGGGTAAAGCAAAAAGCTTGGTTGTATTGCAGCCAAGCTTTTCATTATTACAAATTTCCTCTCTCACACTAAGTAGGAGGCGATAGCACTTTGACAAGCGGATCGAGGTAATATAACCAGTTAGTCATCCCTTTTCATCAAGTTGTAACTCCTTGAATAAGGTGACAAATTGCTCACACGCCTTTTTATCCTGCAAGGAGAGTGCCCAGTACGCCCGGCGAAAATTTGGATCGCTTACCTTGGTTATGGCTGTCCCGTTTTGGAGAAAAAACTTGACTTGGTATTTCCCCCCGTCTCTTTCAGATCGGATAAGAGTAGTTTTGGCTAAGGGAACAATCAAATCACCAATTTGGAGTGCGCGCTTGTCTGCCAAAAGATGGACAGATGTGGGCTGATCAGGCCCAGTTTGCTCTACAAGGGTTTGTAGTTGTGCTACACTATTTGAACCTTTGATTTGTTGCGCATGGGCAGAACTGCACAGTAAGCAAATTGCAAACAGGTTATTAATGATATACTTCATAAGAGTTGACTAGGATTTGTTTTCAATCGTAAGATGCGATGGGCTGCATTTAGGTTGCATATAACTTTTGATATTGAAGTCGAGATCCCTCAGTTTTACGATAGAACCTAAACCTTAAAAGCCTATTGGTTCGCTTTGCATGGTATAATTATTGTTGCTTTTCCAACGGACCTATTACCCGATATTATGCTAAGCACAACTGAAAAGATCAAAGAAGAAGCCCAGGCGGCTGCGCAGACTGTCAAGGATAATCAAAATGTCGGTAATTTGTATAATAAATCTAAGATTGTTGGGCTATAACTTGCCTTTTCATTGCTTGTTTTCCAAGTTCCATCAATACGAAAGCATTCGTTTTTAATTCAATCTCGGCCTTTCAGTTGTTGAGCAAGTTATAACTATTACTCATGTCATGCCCCGCTTGATGTCGCGCAATTTCTACAAAAGGCTGATAATTATGCGTACGGACGATAGATAACTATTTCCCTACCTTTTCACGTTGTAAAAAGCTGCAAGCCAGGCGTATGGCCTGGGGGTGCAGACAGCCTTAAAAAAATAACCGAAAAGTATGAACCTGAAACCTTTACTGTTAACCGTGCTGGTTTTGCCGCTGTCGTTTACGCAGCTTAAAGAACTACCCTCAGTCACCCAGCCCTGTGCTGCGCCACAGCCATCGCTGGCAGCTTTTAATGGATCTTTGGGAGGCCAGCCACTGAAAGGTCCCGAGATCGAAAAGTTAAAAGAAAGCGACTGGTACACAGCTGCGATGAAAAGCCTGCAAGAAAGCGAATACCATTTCAAGAAAACAGGGAACAGTTACAGCACGCCCAACCGGAAAAACAACCTTCGTTTTCATTATGATGAAAACGGGTTTACCGTTCAGCCGCGCACTACCCGTATACCCGTTGGTGATTTCGATATCAGCGCTACCCCGGATGAAATACAATACAAGACCCTGCCGGACTGGAAAGTCGCCTTTAACCTGGATAAGGAGCAAATTGGCCCGGGCACCTGGGAGATTGCCGGAAGCAAAGCCGAATATAAAACCGAAAACGTCACCGTGCAGTATATCAACAACCAGGAAGGTATGCGGCAGAATTTTATTGTTCAGAAGCCTTTGTCGGATGATGAAGACCTGAAACTGAATTTCAGCGTACAGACCACATTGGAACAGCGGCTGAGCAGCGACCGGCTGCAATTTGTGCACGGGCAAAGCGGCGTGGTTTTGAATTACGAACAATTAAAGGTTTGGGATGCCACTGGCAAGATACTGGCAGCAAACTTCGAAAAAGACCACGGCGACTACGCTATTCGTGTCCACACCCAGGGGGCGGTATACCCCATCACCATTGACCCGATCAGTACCACAGCCGCTGCCATGCTGGAATCTAACCAGGCGGCAGCGAATATGGGCTTTTCTGTTTCCAGCGCCGGGGATGTCAACGGGGACGGTTATAGTGATGTCATTGTGGGGGCGCGTACCTACGACAACGGCCAGAACAACGAAGGTGCCGCCTTCCTATATTATGGTTCGGCGACAGGCATCAGTACCGGTATTTCCACCATGCTGGAAAGCAACCAGGTCGGCGCGCAAATGGGCTATTCCGCCGCCAGCGCCGGGGATGTGAACGGGGATGGTTACAGCGATGTGATTGTCGGTGCTTACTCCTACGACAATGGCCAGGAAAACGAGGGGGCAGCCTTTATCTACCATGGCTCAGTCGCAGGGATCAGCACTACCGCAGCCGCGATGCTGGAAAGCAACCAGCCGAATGCGAGTATGGGCCTTTCTGTATCTAGCGCCGGGGATGTGAACGGGGATGGTTACAGCGATGTGATTGTCGGTGCTTACTCCTACGACAGTGGTCAGTCAAACGAGGGGGCAGCCTTTATCTATCATGGCTCGGCCACAGGGATTAATATGACTGCTGCTGCTATGGTCGAAAGCGACCAGGCGAATGCGAATATGGGCATTTCTGTATCGAGCGCCGGGGATGTGAACGGGGATGGTTACAGCGATGTGATTGTCGGTGCTTACTCCTACGACAACGGTCAGGTAAACGAGGGGGCTGCCTTTGTCTATCATGGCTCGGCCACAGGGATCGACATGACAGCCGCTGCAATGGTGGAAAGCAACCAGTCAGTTGCATACATGGGGATCTCCGTGGCCAGTGCCGGGGATATAAATGGGGACGGTTACAGCGATGTGATTGCGGGGGCATACTTCTACGACAATGGTGAAAGCGATGAAGGCGCTGCTTTTGTATACTATGGTTCTTCGACGGGGATCAGTACAACCGTTTCCACCATGCTGGAAAGCAACCAGGTTAATGCACGACTGGGGGGTTTCGGTGGCCAGCGCCGGGGATGTGAACGGTGACGGGTACAGTGATGTGATTGTGGGCGCATTCCTTTACGACAACGGCCAGACCGATGAAGGGGCCGCCCTCGTATACCATGGTTCGGCGACAGGGGTTGTTACCGTGGGCCCGCAAATGCTGGAAAGTAACCAGGCCGGTGCACAAATGGGGTATTCCGCCGCCAGCGCCGGGGATGTGAATGGGGACGGATACAGCGATGTCATCGTCGGGGCCGATCAATACGACAACGGCGAAACCGATGAAGGGGCCGCTTTTACCTATCACGGCTCAGCGACAGGGGTCAGTACTACTGCTTCTGCCATGCTGGAAAGTAACCAGGCGATCGCCAGTATGGGACTTTCGGTGGCCAGCGCCGGGGATGTGAATGGGGATGGGTATAGTGATGTGATTGTGGGAGCCCCAGGGTACGACAACGGTGAACCCAGTGAAGGTGCGGCCTTTGTATATCATGGATCTTCCGGTGGGATTAATACCACGGCGACGTCCATGGTGGAAAGCAACCAGGCAAATGCCAGTATGGGCTATTCCGTGGCCAGTGCCGGGGATGTGAACGGGGACGGTTACAGTGATGTCATCGTAGGAGCACTCTATTATAGCAATGGACAAGAAGAGGAAGGAATCGCTTTCATCTATCAGGGTTCAACATCAGGGATCAGTACCACGGCCGCTGCCACGCTGGAAAGCAACCAGGCCGGCGCGCAGATGGGCATTTCTGTTGCCAGTGCCGGGGATGTGAACGGGGATGGGTACAGTGACGTGATCGTGGGAGCTATCGATTATAGTAATGGGCAGAATGAGGAAGGAGCTGCTTTTATCTACCACGGTTCAGCATCAGGGATCAATGCCACCGCCGCTGCCGTCGTAGAAAGCAATCAGGCAGGTGCCATCATGGGTTGTTCGGTATCCAGCGCCGGGGATGTGAACGGGGATGGTTACAGCGATGTGATCGTCGGCGCTCAAAACTACGACAATGGCGATAACAATGAGGGGGCCGCATTTATCTACCATGGCTCAGCCACGGGGATCAGTACCACCTTCGCCGCTATGGTAGAAGGCAACCAGGGAGGTGCAGGAATGGGCTCGTCTGTAGCCGGTACCGGAGATGTGAACGGTGACGGGTACAGCGATGTCATTGTGGGCGCATACTTTTACGACAACGGCGAATCCAATGAGGGGGCTGCCTTTATCTATCATGGCTCGCCGGCAGGGATCAATACCACCGCCGCGGGTATGATCGAAAGCAACACGGCAGGTGCAAGTATGGGCGTTTCTGTGGCCAGCGCGGGGGATGTGAACGGGGATGGGTACAGCGATGTCATCGTAGGGGCGTATCGGTACTCCAATGGTCAAAGTGCCGAGGGGGCTGCCTTTATCTACCTGGGCTCAGTCACCGGGATTAATACAGCAGCTACGACCATGTTAGAAAGCAACCAGTCCGGTGCCTTAATGGGCATTTCTGTATCCGGTGCCGGTGATGTAAACGGGGACGGGTACAGCGATGTCATCGTCGGGGCGAATCAATACGACAACGGCCAGACTGATGAAGGTGCCGCTTTTGTATATTATGGCAACCAGGCAACGATCAGTAACCGCAATAACCTGAACCTGTACAATGTTGACCTTGCCACCCCGATCAGCAGCAGCAATTTTCCGCTTGCCAGCTTCGGCACAGGCCTGTATGTCAAATCCTTCCTGGGCAGGGCGAAAGGCAAGCTGGTTTGGGAAACCAAGGTCAGCTACGAGCCTTACAGCGGCACTCCCATTACCAACAGTGTTCTGTACACCTCCCGGCAACCCGGCTTTACGGACCTGACGGTAATGGGTACCGAGCTTAAAAGCCTGGTGGCCAAGCAAGCAGGAAAGTACACCAAAGTAAGGGCCAGGGCCCAGTATGACCCGGTGACAGCTATCACCGGACAGATGTATGGCCCATGGCGGTATGTACCTTCCCTGACTGCTGGTACAGGCGGCGCTTTGCCGGTAGATTTGATCTCGTTCAAAGTCGCCTGGCAGCAGCAGGGCCGGACGGCGCGCGTCAACTTTGTGACCGAGAATGAAAGCGAGATCTGTTGCTATGAAGTCGAGAAAAGCGACAATGGCTTTCATTTCAATGTGATCGGCCATCTGGATGCCAGAAATGCCGCGGAGACGCATACCTACAACTTTATTGACCTTCAGGCCAATGGCAAAAAACAGTACTACCGCTTAAAGACTATCCATGCTACGGGTGAGACCGATTACAGCCGGATTGTTTTGTTGCAGGATAAAACGGTGACGGAAATCCTGGTCTTCCCCAACCCGACAGCCGATGTATTGCAGCTGCAACTCAACAGGGCTTATAGCAACATCCAGGTGCAGATTGTAAATAGTGCAGGGAGGGTGGTCCAACAACTTTCGGCCAGCCCGGATGCCAATCAAACGATCAAAATCCCTGTTAGCAATCTGATGACGGGTAGCTACTTTTTGTTTATGCGGACTGAGGAAGATAAACAGGCCATACAGTTTATCAAACAATGAAAATCGTCCTGCAAGCTGTAGTTAATTCAACGGCTTGCAGGACTTACCCAAATTTTGCCTACCTTTTTTGAGGCGTGCCTGCTCTGTACAAAATGATGTGTGAGATTACGCGTTCTTGGAGCTGAACATCAATTGTTATCGAAGAGTAACTTATTACCCCCTTAGGCTTACCATTTCACCCCAGGCTTAGAGCTTTACTCTAAGTACCTTTTATTTAGCCTCGCTGGTAATAGTCACTGCCAACAATAGGGTTACCCTTCCCTACTTAACATATCGCTACTTATGCGTCCTAACATATGCTACTGATTATTGTGTACAATAACTTGGTAACATTATGTATATTAGCATATTAGGTAGAAATAAAAAAAGTAGAAAATCGCTGCTTTTCAAACGAAAGGTTGTCGAGACATTCCGGGCGGAGATTGCCACCGCAGACCAGATCCAACAGACGCTGCACATTTCGCAGACCGAGCTCCGCCGTCTTAACCGGTGGTATTTCAAGCATCGCTTAAAGCCATATTTATTTCTTGAATCATTTATTCAGACTATGAAAAAGAAAACTGATGCGTCGTATCTGAAAGCCCTGGAACAAAGGCTTTTGGAAACGGAAAAGGAAAACCGGTTCCTTCGACTTAAAGCCGAAGCATTTGAAACTGCCATACAGATCGCGGAAGAACACTGGGCGGCCAGCGCGGTTTAACATTCCGATCCTAAAAAAGTCTGGCCGCGGTGGCGTACCACCCAAACAACGAAAGGCTGACCCGTCGCTACCCGCTTGCAGGTATGGAACAGCTTACTAAATTGCCGCGTCGGCCGATTGGATTGTCAAGACAAGCCTGGTATGCGGCTGCCAGGCGTCGTGAGAAGAAATGCTTCGAGCAAGACCTTATCCTTGGTGAAGTCCGTCGTATCAGGCGGCAGATTCCTGGAATTGGAACTGCGAAATTGCACGATTTAATGAAGGATTTTGTGTGTGGCCACCAGATAAAGCTTGGTCGCGATAAGTTGCATAAATTATTGAAAGACAATAATTTATTATCACAACGAAAAGACAAATGCGTCAGGACGACCAACTCTGAGCACTGCTATTGCAAGTACCCAAACCGAGCTAAGAACCTGATACCCAAACGTGCCAATGCACTTTGGGTGGCCGATATGACCGCGCGGCGGCCGCCTATATCCCATTGGGTTCCAACTTCGTGTACCTGTCGGTGATCCTGGATGCCTACTCACGCAAAATTGTCGGCTGGCACCTGGACAAAACTATGCAGGCGCAGGGATCGGTACAAGCCTTGGACATGGCCCTGTTGTCCAGAACAAATCCTTCGCAACCACTGATCCACCATTCTGATCGCGGCGTGCAATACTGCTCATGGAAATACGTCAACCGGTTGAGAAACGAAAACGTGTCCATCAGCATGGCTGAAAGCGGCGACCCGAATGAGAATGCAATGGCCGAACGCGTCTTCCGAACACTGAAGGAAGATTTTAAACTGAGAGGTTTTCTTTCTTTTTCAGCAGCAAGCACTTCTATCGAACGGGCCATTCAAGCCTATAATAACCTTCGACCACACGCCTCAATCGGATATCTGGCGCCCAACCAGGCGCATCGACGCTCAGGCCCGCTCGACTAAAATGGTATCCGTATAAAAAAGTGCGGTTCGGAAATATCCAATACGGCGCTCATTTTCAGCAAACTGGCTAGCTGTCAACGCTATTCCGTAGCATACGGAGTATGTAAGCCATACCTGGTTTACATACTCCAACACTTTTGATGAGCATTACGCCAAGTCCGATATGCTGAGCATCACGGGTTCGATCATGGAAATGAGTAACTGTCGCTTCTCGGCGGCCTGTGTATTATCCAGGAATGCGGTGGCTTGCAACGGCAGGTAGTAGACCGAATTGAGCCCAATGCATCCGAAGGCCGCTGAAAGATATGGCGTCAGGAAGTCAGGCTGGTTAGCCCGGTCCCCGGCGAAGACGGCACCTGCGGCAATGCCGACAAAGACGGGCCGGTCTCGCAGCATTCCGACCTTCCCGGCTGGGGTCGACCGCATCGTCCGATCAACACGGAGAATCTGGTCAATCCATGCCTTTAGCACGGAGGGGATCGTGAAGTTATTCATCGGTGTTCCGATCACAATCACATCGCAGGCCTCGATCTCTCGAATTAGATGCTCAGACAAACGCACGGCGTCTCCACACGGATCGATAGCCGCCAGCGTCACAGGTGTTGCTAACGCTGCCGCATAATCTGACGCCGTGTGAGGTATCGGTATCGGTTCGTATCCAAGGTCTCGACGACTGATATTTGCATCAGGATGGATCGTCAGGAGCTTTTCTACTATTGAAGCCGAGAGTTGACGGCTGTGCGAATCGGCTCGCGGGCTACAATCAATATGAAGAATATTCATTAATGTACACGTATAATCGTTTTTCCCTTTGCCGGGCTCGAAGGATTGAAGGCGGCGATGGCATCATCCAAGCCGGCAATAGTTCCAATATTTGTTTTTAGCTTGCCCTCTCGCACTCGTTGAACGAGCTCAGTTAATTGTCTGCGATCGGCTTCAACTATGAAATCTATCGTACGACCGTCGATGGGGCGCGCATCAGTCGGCCCGGCGATAGTCACCAGCGTCCCTCCGGGGCGAATGACACCTGCGGACGGAGTAGTAATCTCACCACCCAGGACATCGAAAACCAGATCGACATTACCAACGTCTTCCAGCGTTCCATTATCGAGATCGATATATTCGTGTACGCCAAACTCATGGGCTGTCTGGCGACCGCTCGCGCGCCCAGTTCCGATGATGTAAGCACCCGCCTGGCGCGCCAGCTGAACTGCCATTGAACCGACTACCCCTGCGGCACCATGAATTATTACGCTTTGTCCCGATTGAAGGCGGCCGTGCTCGAAGAGCCCCTGAAACGCGGTTAAGCCGGGCATAACCAGAGCAGCGCCGATCGTGAAGTCAACATCGCCCGGAAGTGGGGCTAGGTTTCGCGCTTCAATAGCGATGTATTCAGCCAGGGAGCCATCGCGAAACCAGTCAGCCAGGCCAAATACGCGCTGTCCGATGGAAAGTCCGGTTGTCCCATAGCCCAAGGCAGTAACGATTCCGGAAAATTCGTGTCCGGGAATCGACGGGGTCCGGTCACGATCGAGCCGATCCGTCCATGTTGATGGCCATGCAAGCTCATCGAAAGTGAACCCCGAAGCATGAACTTGAACAACTACTTCGTTCATCGCCGCAGCGGGGTCCGCTCGTTCCGCCAGCTTCATTCCGGCTGTGCCTTCAGCCTCATTTGTTACGATAATCGCTTTCATAATTTACCTCCGTTTCTATAAAGGTTGTTGACTATATTGTAAGCTTTGTATTCAACATTATTTGTGAGCCTGACCGGGATTATATTGTTCCAGCCAGTGCAACCGGTGGAAAGTCTTTCTTTGGATCAGATACGTTGTTGATCAAGTTCGTCAGCGAATACATCGCCACCAAAGCGACAATTTCAATGATGTTGGCATCCGTGTAACCTGCACCCCGGACTGCCGCAAAGTCGGCGTCACTGACGTGGCCGCGGGTCTGGATTACTTTACGAGCAAATTGAACCGCAGCGTCACGCATTGGATCGCTGGAATGGCCTTTTCGGGCAAGAATGATTTCGTCAGCGGGAAGTTTGGCCATATGTTGAGCGGTGTAACTATGAACCGTCAGGCAGTAGTTGCAGCCATTGACCTCAGATACGGCAAGACCGATGCTGTCACGCGTCTTTACATCGAGCGCTTTGCTCAAAGAGCCAAACAGTACAGCCCATGCGTTAAATGCGATTGGGCTCGTCGCGAAGGTGGCCATCATATTTGGGGTAAACCCGATGTTCTTGGTGAACATATCGAGCGTAGGCTTCGAATCAGCCGGTACATTTTCAGGCGTAGGTGTTTCAATTCGGGGCATTGTCGGTGTTTTTAAGCTTGTTATTAATGGTTATGCAAAATCGAGTACTTCTTCAACCGGTCTGCGGGGCTTCTGCTTCCAGTTGCCAGGGCGCTCAGGCCCTACCGACAACAGCATCACCGGTACTTCATCGTCAGCAAGCCCAAACTCACTGGCCACTGCGTCGAAATCAAACCCGATCATTGGTGTAGAACCCATGCCGAGTGAGCGTGCAGCGTAGATTATAGCCGCTGCGCCAAACGTCGCGGTACGTACAGCTTCATCGCGGCGGCGCTGAGGATAGGCCATATATAAATCACGTGCAGGGATTTCCCATTCAGGCACCATGCTCGCAGGCATGACGCCCGCTGCCACTAATGGTGCAAGCCGGTCAGGTATTACGCTGGTATCAACCAGTTGGCCGACAACGATGAAAGTCACTGCAGCTTCGGTTATAGCGGGCTGGTTCCAGGCGATCGGACGTAACCTGGCTTTTGCCTCCGGCGTCCGAACGGCGATGAAGCGCCAGTTTTGCAAGTGAAAAGATGTCGGTGCAGTGGTGCCAATTTGCACTAACTCGCGGATCTGCTCATCACTTAGGACGGCAGTGGTGTCGTAATATTTAGCGGCACTTCGACTTAGGATAGTTTCAATGACTGCGTTGGTCATAATTCAGATAATAAATGGTTGGTTAGCTTTTTTAATCTCGGGATAAAACTAAAATGCGTTTTGGTTACCTTTATGGGCCAGAACTAAAATACGTAAGGGTCCAGATATGATAGAAAGATTGCTAGAAATTTCATTCAAAAAGGACGGTGAGCACAGTCCGCTATACCAGCAATTAGAGTCGGAAATTATTCAGTTGATTTGTCGTGGCATCTTAAAACCGGGCCAGGCCCTCCCTTCCTCGCGCTCGTTGGCCGAAAGTCTAAAACTCAATCGAAAAACGGTCGTTGCCACCTACGAGGAATTAGACGCGCAAGGCTGGGTTGAAACAAGGGAAAGAAGTGGTGTCTATGTGTCAAGTAGCCTACCGGATACCTCTGAACGTATCATTAAGGAAAACAGTAAGAAGCTAATTCGTAGCCGTCAACCTGGTTATCACCAAATCTTAAAGCATCCCGCCGATGCCATTGCCGGAACGGACCGAAGAATGGAGATCTATGCCCCGGGCACCCGGCAGCCGCTGTATAAAATCGATGACGGTTTTCCTGATGCTAGAATTGCGCCTATCGAGCAACTGGTGCGGGAATACCGAAGATTAGGAAAAGGCCGTTTCACTAATCAATTTCTGAATTATGGTCCCGAACATGGGTCTTATAGGCTCAGGGTCGAACTTGCTAAGTTTTTGAACCGTACCCGGGGCATGCAAATCACTGAAAAGGAAGTGCTGATTACCAAAGGGACGCAGATGGCCATCTATTTGGCCGCTCAGCTACTTATCAGTCGTGGCGACACAGTATTTGTACCTGAGCCAGGTTATTTTGATGCGAATCGAACTTTTCAGCTCGCTGGAGGTGATCTGGTTTTCATTCCAGTTGATAAAGATGGCATGGATGTAGACATGATTGAACGATTGTGTAAACGTAAGGTCCCCAAAATGATCTATGTTATTCCGCATCACCACCGGCCGACGACCGTCACAATGAGTGCAGAACGGCGGATGCGTCTGATGAACCTGGCATATGAGTACGGTATTGCATTGCTTGAAGATGACTACGATTTTGATTACCACTTTGCCAGCGACCCACTTTTACCTTTGGCCAGCCTTGATAGTGCAGCGCATATTATTTACGTTGGCTCCTTTTGCAAAAGCGTCGCTCCGGGCATCCGAATCGGGTTTATGGTCGCACCTGAGGCTGTAATTAACGAAGCCGCCACAATTCGTAAATTAATTGACCGTCAGGGAGATCAATTGCTGGAAGAAGCAATGGCTGAACTTTTGAACACCGGCGAAATTTCGCGGCACATCAAAAAGTCGCATAAAGTTTACCAAGGCCGTCTGGATAATACTTGCCGTCTGCTTTCCGAGCGATTGGGCAAATATTTGACTTTTGAACGGCCGAACGGCGGACTAGCGATCTGGGCTAACTACCGAGAGAATGTAAGTGCTAGTGCGGTTGCCTTGAATGCAAAAAAGTTAGGGCTACAGATAAGTGATGGCCGTAATTACTTTTTTCAACCTGACAACATCATGTCAGATGATTTTGTACGCATAGGCTACTGTTCGCTGGATGAGGTTGAAATGGCCCATGCAGTTGATATATGGAGTCGAGCATTTGTTTGATAATCATTAAATAATGGATTGATTTACAGTACTAAGAAGTTTTTGCAGCGGTAGGATTTACTTGTAAGCTTTACCTGGCCGACTCTGGACTGCAAAGTCGCGGTAATATCAATACATTTTTGTCTGAATATTCAGATTCTGGCATATTCTCGAAAGTTGATACTCTCGGAAATCGCACCGTAGCAGGCAGGAAGATATTTGTTGATAAAAGCGATTCTAAAATCGTACTCGGATACTTTTACAACTATTACAAGTTCAATGAATTTTTATGCCGCAAAGAGCAGTGAGCCTGCTGTGTTTTAGTCATGTACAGCAAACTGACCTCGGTCAATCATGTTCGTGTTGCCTGGGCCTGCTCAGATTGATCAAGTCTTATGACGCCATCCGTACGGCAAACAGCCGTACGCGTGCCCTGACATGCTACAAGTTTAGTTACACCGCTGTGAAAAAGATCCTGGACCGGCTCCCTACATACGCTCACAGAATTGCTTTAGCTCGAAAATCTCCGAGAAAAAGAAAAAAATCTGTAAGTTTATTGATCATTCTCGCTCAGTGATGTCAAGCCACTTTCAGACGACGTACTTTGCCCGGGAACACTGGCTAGGAATATCTAAAAAGGATCAACAAAAAAATCCAAAGAACTTGCATGTCTTGCTACGACCTTATACCAGGATAGAAAATATACTACCCGGCAAATTTGTGATCAGCTCAAAATTGGACCTGGTACAACCACCTTCGGGATGAGGGAACAGAAATGACGAATGGGCAAGAAACAATTGTAGTAGTTGTTGATCAAATATTGGAAATAAACGATTAAATGATTACTGGCTATTAGGTTAATTCACGGACATTTTTTATTAAACATTTCACATCTGCAATATGAGAAGAGTTTTCCTAGCCTTTGCTTTGCTGGTAAGCAGCTTTATTAAAACAAACGCTACGGTTCTTTATGTAAGCCTGAATGCTACGGGAAATAATGATGGCACCACTTGGGCTAATGCTTATACCAATTTGCAAGCCGCTATTGATGCAGCCGCAAGCGGCGACAGCATTTTTGTAGCCCAAGCGACGTATCAGCCAGCGACCAATACCGCTTTTTCCATGAAAGAAGGCGTTAAAATATTCGGTGGTTTCATTGGTACTGAGACCGATTTCGCGCAGCGCAATCTTGCCAACAAAGCTACCTTGCAAGGCAATCGCGCAAACGTTATGCTTAATGTCAACAACGGCCTGACGAGTGCCGCCTTGTTAGACGGATTTTTCATTACAAGTGGATACCAAAGCCTTGGTGGCGGTATATATAACAGCAGTGTTTCGCCCACTATCAGCAACTGCATTTTTTCCAACAATCAGGCAGCCTCTTATGGAGGCGGTATATTTAACTATAATTCTTCGCCAACTATTACGAACTGTGGTTTCTCGAACAATTCAACACAATCCGGCGGCGGCGGCGGCATGGCTAATACGGGTACTTCCCGGCCGGTTATTATGAATTGTATTTTTACAGGAAATTCAGCATTTAATGGTGGTGCCATTTATGAATTTGCGTCTACGGGTTCGGTTATTACCAATTGTACTTTTGCTGGCAACACTGCAATCGCATATGGCGGTGGCCTATGTAATACTTCTTTATCTGTTACCGTTACGAACTGTACATTTGCGGCAAATTCGGCCGGCTCCGGTGGCGGTATACTTAATTCTCGTGCTGGTGCGGTTATTTCCAATACCATAATCTGGGGCAATACAAGTGGTTTGGTTAGCCTGAACTCGACAGTCACCGTCACTTACAGCAATTTGCAAGATGGCGTCATTAGCGGCACGGGTAATCTTAGCCTGGACCCCTTGTTTACCGACGCCGCAAGTATGGATTTTACCTTGCAAAGCGGTAGCCCTTGCATAGATGCAGGTACGCCGGATACTACAGGTTTAAATATTGGTATTGCCGATCTGGCAGGCAAGGGAAGAATAGCCGGCGAGTCGGTAGATATGGGCGCCTACGAGTTCGGCAACGTGCTTCCCGTAACATTAATTTCTTTTTCGGCCAAACCGGTTGCAACTCATTCGGTAGAATTAGAATGGGCAACTGCACAGGAAACACAGAATGCGCGTTTTGTGATCGAGCGCAGCAAAGACCTTGTCTCGTTTGAGCCAGTGGTTGAAATCCGCGACGTCGCCGGTAATTCCAGCACATTACAAACATACAAAGCGGTTGATCCGATGCCCTATTCCGGTACAAGCTACTACCGTCTGATTCAATACGATATTGACGGTACGCGCACTGTGTCACGCATTGTTTCAGTCATCGCACGTTCTCGGGATTACGCAGTGTATCCGAACCCCGTTCAAAGCCAGTCTTTTCGAGTCAGCGTAGACGAACCGGTTACGGCCAAGATCGAAGCTCGTAGCGCATCGGGTCAGACGATACCTTTCAGGCGCAAACCCCTGGATACGCAAGCGGTGGAGATTTCACCATTAGCTTCTCTACTGCCGGGAACCTATTTGATAACAGTCCAAGAAAGAGCGGTCAAGCGTACTTTTAGCCTGATCGTCCAGTAGTTTCTGTAAGTATCAATGTTTATCCCGCTGGCTATTCTGATAAGAACAGTATGTTAAGTGACAAAGCTTAGGTCAAAATGCTTATTCTCATGCATCAGAAAGTCCTGGCGGGTCAGCTCAACAGTTTGGCAATTTGGGTCATTGACCTTGGCGGGCTAAGTCTTCAGAGACTATCTAAGCGCTTCAACCGGTCAATCAAAATCGGTCGATTTCGTCAGAGCCTCCCATTGCTGGTAAGACGAAGCCAGCAGGTCCAACTTACGGAATGCGCGCGCATAGGCATCGCTTCCCAAAAGCAGGTACAAGGGCGGTTCTGCCATTTCAGTCACTTCCATCATCACTTTTGCCGCTTTTGACGGATCGCCGACCTGGGTACCACTCGTTGTTATAAATCGCTCCTGCGAGGATCGTATTCCAGCATAGGCATCGATTTTCTGTTGCGAAAGCACCAGAGAATCCGGATTATTGAAATTCGTGCGAAAAGCACCGGGCGCAATCAAGGTAACTTTGATACCAAAGGGCCGGACATCATCGGCAAGTACTTCTGTCAGGCCGATCACGGCGTGCTTTGCGGCACCATAGACAGACCAACCCATACTTGGTGCGATGCCCGCGATGGAAGAAATGTTAATAATATGCCCTGACTGCTGCGTTCGCATAATGGGCAAAACGTGGCGGATTACGTTAATCGTCGCGAATACATTAATATCGAAACTGTCGCGGGTCTCTTTATCCGTCAGCTCTTCCATGCTTCCGCCGATCCCATAACCGGCGTTGTTGACAGCTACGTCGATCCTGCCGAAATGCCGATAGGCCTGTTGAATCGCCGCTGCCACATTTTCATCACTACCCAGTTCCACGCTCAACGGCAAGAATGCGTCGCCTTGACCACTTACTGCTTCGGTAAGGCTTGCAGTGTTGCGGGAAGTAGCCGCTACCTGGTGCCCTGCCGCTAACAATTGTTTGACCAATGTCAATCCCAGGCCTTTCGAAGCGCCTGTGATAAACCATACTTTTTTGTTGTCCATATCATTTGCTTTTGATGTGGCAAAAGTAGGGCCGTCCAATAGCAAGTGTGTTACGGCAATCAAACGGATGCTATCGAAAATCAAACAAGCCGGAAAGCGCTGGGCCGAAGCTTTGTTTGCTTCCTGAAAAAATATGTAAAATGGGCTGGCTGCGCAAAACCAAGACAATCACTGATTTCGGACACATTCCAGTCGGTGTGTTTTAACAATGCGGTGGCTTCGGCTGCCAGCCGCTCGGCAATGTGATCGGTAGTAGTCTTTCCGGTGGTCGCGCGAACAGCCCGGTTCAGGTGATTGACATGCACGGCGAGCCTTTCCGCAAAATCCCTGGCGGAGCGCATTCCAATACGTTGCTCCCGCGATTGGATCGGGAACTGGCTTTCCAGTAGTTTGACGAATATGGACGTTAGCCGTGCATTGGTGTCGGGATGGTAGTATAGTTGCTCATCTGGCTGCATTTTCATGGCCAGATGGATCAGTTCGGAAACCTGATTTCGCAGCAGATCAAACCGGAAACGATAATCAGAACCGGCCTCAACCAGCATTTTTTCAAACAACTCAGCCACCTGCTGATCTTGGGGTCCTGTCAAATGGTACACCGGCTTGCTTCTTGGTTCGAAGACCCGCAGATCATGGACACCATTTCTCAGGCTCTCTATAAAAAACGAGTCCTTGAAAAGGCAGAAGAAACCGGACGATTCTACATCCAACCGTTCAAAACTGTAAGGTACCGCAGGATTGAAAAAGAGAAGCGTGCTTCCATCGAACTCAATGCTCTTGTCGGCATAATGACAGCGGTGCCTGCCACGGATCAACATGATTTTGTAAAAATCGTAGCGGGCGTAAGGCATAGCATGTGAAATGCCAGCGTAATGGCCTAGACGGAAAACATTAAATTCCCCTTCTCCTGCCGGGGGAAGGGGCGGTGTTTGGGCGAATTTATTAGCGTAAAAAGCATCCAGACTCTGGGTGTTCGGCATACTGCGGATGATCAATTATTTATAGTTACCGGAAACAACTTTTCATCCAATTCGGTCCCTGACCGGCTACGCGGCACCGCGCGGCGGGTTTATGTTGTGCTCAATAGTGGTTCTAATATACTGCGATTAGCTTCACCCTACTTGGCTGTCGATTCAATGACGGGTATCAGGCTTTCGCCTAAATGGGTGAGCTTGTATTCAACTTTCGATGGTTTTTCATCAAAGGTGGTTTTAGATAATATACCATGCTCCACCAGTTGAGTTAACTGGGTGTCCAGCAATCTGCGCGATGCCTTTGGTAGAAATTTGACCGGTTCCACATATCAAATTTACAATTTCGAAGCTAGCTGCCAAGGATCGGAGGAATTCTATTGAGGCCTCTTAGGCGACGGCTGCCTTCATTTCTGACCTTGGAGCTTTCCAAATTGATTCTTCTGGGAATTATTTTACAAGGTAGGCAAGCTATACTGTATGTCGCCCCTCTTTGATGATTTATCCCACTCGCAACGGGACAAATGCCGAACCATTTCCTCGACGATTTGAAGTTAATATTACAGTTAAGTTATTGAATGTGAGGTTAAAATTGGAATGGTAGGCGATTGGCGGCGGTACGCTAATGCTGTCGTTAAAATGTAATTTGGTCTGTTTTAACAATTGTAGGTTTGGAGCCGATGAACGTCTTTAATAGTTTGATTTACTTTGAACCTGGTAACTTAAACTGTACTTCCGGCTGACTTAGATACAATATATACCGTGCCATTAGAGACGGTAGGAACATTGTAAAGGTGGTAAGTTCAGACACCTCGACAGCTACGGGTAATTGCAAAACACCAGTTTCCAAATTTGATTTGGAAGCTGGTGTATGTACTATGGCGGAAAACAGTAAACTAATTCAGGGCATATCTGCTGTTGTGGGCATTTGGCAAATACCAAAACCAATTAATTCGATATTTAAAGCAATTTATTGTATGGAAATTTTTACAATATCCTTAATTGCCGGCAGTGTCGTAAAGGCATTCGGATTTGGCACCGCCGCAATGGGCATACTTTCAGAGAGCGGGGTTCCTGCCAGATTAAACTGGGTAATCCCTGCGCCTGGGAATTGATCAATAGCAGTTCCGTTGTTATATAAACCGATGCTTTCGGAAGCATCTCCTTTTTTTTGTGGATCTATCCCATCTGCGCCAGTTGCAAAAAACCAATCATTTGAAAATCCATACATGGTGGCAATCGCCAGCCGATCTCCATTTGAAACAGATATATCCTGTGAAACGCTGCTTCCGGGCTGGTCACCAATTCTTGGAAGCAATACATTGGTGGTTGGTGCGGCAAGGACATAAACAGACTTAATACCGGTTTTCCCTTTCAAGAAACTGGCCAGAACCGATGCGTCGCCCTTTTGTGCAAGTTCTTTCAACCCCTGTCCTCTATCTTTTTCACCGACCTTATACAATGGATTATCAATTCCGTTATAGATAACCACCAGAACGGGCGATAGCGGTGTGAATATTCCTGTGATGCTGCTTACGTAGGTACTCAATGGTGCATTATCCCCAGCTTCGGCAACTGAGGTCAACCCGTTGGCGGAAGGCTTGTCTTTCATAAATAGAGGGGATGCATTGAGTAGGTTCCCCCCAGCTATATACGAAACGGCCCAAACGCCGGGACTTAATGGTGTCTCGTTGGGCGTACCGCCGGACATATTCTTAAGTGTTAGCGTAAACATAGAATTCCCATCATATTTAAGTGATGCCTTCACTAGTTTGGCTGCGGGTAAATAAGTGTTCCTCTGGGCATCACTGCCGTTCACCTCGGTAACGTTATTGTTGTCAGCTGATCCCGGATGATTAACAGTCGCACCGGGTTTTTGATTGATACGGGTACCGTTGTCCCATAACTTTACCTGAGCAGATACATCTCCTTCGATGGGATTGCCTTCGGTGTCGTAAACCTGAATGCCAGGATTATCAGGGGCAAAAAACAAATCGTTTGACGCACCATACATGGTCACAAATGATAAAGCTTCTCCCTTGGCTGCCGAAAATTTGATGGTAGCTGACTCTCCCGGTAAAATAAGTGGAGTAGTGGGTCCCTGAAAAGTTCCAGATTCAACAAGAGGTTTTGAATCCAGAACGTTTTGAACCGTGATCGTGGATTTTCCGCTTGAATCCCCAGGTATATCTGTGTGATCATCACAAGCTGCAAATGTCAGAGGCAACAGCGCTATCGTTACCCAGTGGGCGATTTTATTTTTTTTCATATAAACTGTTTTTCTCGCTTTGTCGTGGTGGATGGGAAATACTTACAAATTTTTTCAAGATTCTATGTTTCTAATCAATAAGGCTGATGAAAGATTTTTTTTGTAAGGAAGTATCAGCGCCGCCGACTAAGCCTCAAAAAGAATATGAAAAAGGATATCAGCCCCAAGGCGGCAGTGAGGAATTCGTTGGTTTCATTAACCCTGATTAGCTTCTGCTCACTTAATTTGAATGCAGCCATAAACAATCCTGCGGCATTTAGCCCTGTACAACATATGGGCAGTGCAACGGATACGGTAAGGATGACAGCGGGAGTACCGTTGATGCCGGAAGATGTAAGCCCCCTTCTGGCAGGCGAGCAAATCCCTGTATTACGCCTGGTCAAATCTTCGGGTGAGAGCTTCGACTTAAACAAGTCGGTGTCTGAAAAGCCGACCATTCTTGTTTTCTATCGGGGGGGCTGGTGCCCTTACTGTTCCAAACAGCTATCGGGACTACAACAGATTGAAAAAGATCTGGTGCAAATGGGCTATCAAATCATCGCCATCAGTACCGACAGCCCGGAAAATCTCAGTAAAACTATGGATAAGGAAAAGCTTTCCTATACGCTGTTGTCCGACGCAGATTTGAATGCGGCCAAGCGGTTTGGTATCGCTTTTAAAAGTCCAAAAAGTTATGACAAATTCTTGCCCCAAGCCTCGGGAGGGAAAAATGTCGATAAGCTTTTACCGGTGCCTTCTGTCTTTATCTTAAATAAAAAGGGCAATATCCTTTTCGAATATATCAATCCCAATATCACCCAAAGGCTAAGTGGGCCTTTGTTGAAAGCTGCTGCTGCTGCACTTCGTGACGAGATCTAAATGAGCTTTTAAATAAAATAAAAAAACTTCTTGCCATACTGAGCTTGATGTGGATTTCCATATCGACGAAAGCTCAGGTAGAAACTCCGGTGCATTGGAGCTTTTCGTCTGAAAAAATCAATGATCACCAGGCCTTTCTTGTGTTAAAAGCAGACATCGACCAAGGCTGGCATGTTTATTCGCAGTTTATTAAAGATGATGGGCCTATACCTACCTCCGTTAGCTTTGATAATTCAACGGCATACCAGTTAGCACGCAAAGTGCTGGAAACGCCAAAGGCCCTTTCTGATTTTGACAAAAACTTCAACATGGAGATCTCCTGGCATGAAAAACAGGTGATCTTCAAACAGTGGATTACTTTTAAACGCCCAACGACGATAACAGGCTCAATCGAATTTATGGCCTGCACAGATCAGAAGTGCCTGCCACCTGCTCAGGAAGAGTTCAGTATCCAGAGGCGGGCATTTTGGCTACTATGAGAATCCGAATGCGGTTATCTCAGATATCCGTGCGACTTTCCGGGGCTGCGCTGACGAGTACGTCAGGATGGGTTGCTGCCTTACGGGCGTGGTTAGCGCAGGTTGCTTGCCGAGCAGAGTGACGATGATATAGTTGGCCAGATCAACACAAACCTGACAGGTCTTACATTATTGACCAAAAAGACTTTACCTCTTTTACAACAAAGCAGGGAAGGCGGCATTATAAATGTCTCGTCGGGTTATGGCTACACTTCCATGCCGTTCTATGGTGTGTATGCTGCTACCAAATCAGCCGTCGGCCAGTTCTCCGATGCTATCAGAAGAGAGCTTTATCAATATCCGATTCATGTAATGACAGTATATCCTTCTGCAACAGAAACAGATATGATGAAGACTGCTGTGGTGGATAGAATGGATACGGCTGAGGAAGTTACCAGGGCTACCATATCAGGGTTTGTGCGGAAAGAAATCAGTGTAATTATGGGCGGCAAAGAAAGAGAAGACCAGATCAAAACGAACTTTTTGGGGCCGCAAAAAATTGACCGGGTTGCAGCGGACAATTTTGAAGCCGTGAGAAAACGGACAAAAAACCATAGGTCTATGTAAGCGTTTTTATTACTTTAATACCAAAATCAGGCCCACTGTTGACAGGCAGTATATTTGAAGGTAATGACGCAGGCTGACAAACCAGGATTATGAAGCGCACCGAAATGAGCTATCATTAGCGGTGCGCTTGAAACGGTGTGTCAATTATTTGACTGCCAGTATTGTAACCTGCTCGATAAGAGGGTCTGTGGCAAGCAGCTGGGGGGGCATTTTCCATCAATGCTTTTGCAATCTGGCCACCCAGATGTGCGTTGCGGCCTTCCTGGTTGGTAAAGGTGTCAAAGATACCGAAGCTTGAAGGCCCTATTTGAAAGGCGTACCAGCTGATGGTTTCGTTCTCCTGTTGGGCTAACGGCAAGGCGCCTTCGATAAATTCTGCTACCTGCTGCTCTTTGCCCGCTCTGGCTTCCAGCCTGACGAGTAATCCTAATTTTTCCATCATTAGCTCTGGTTAAGTAGTACACTTTTGCTTAGTCGGGTGCTTCAACAAATCCTTACAAAAATTTTTAAAATTTTCTGTAAGGATTCAATTACTGGTTCGACTAAGAAATGTCTTATTGTGGAACTGTGATGATGAGAAGGCGGACGGATATCAAAAATCGTTAGGGAACATTAAATTTACTTATGCAAACACAAGATTCAGAGATTGAAAGCATTGATACCAATGTGCTTAATCCACACAACTGGGTGAGCAGATATGCGGATTATCTCTATACGTATGCCGCCTTCCGTATAAATGATCAGGACCTGGCCAGGGACCTGGTACAGGAAACGTTTTTGGCAGCATTGGAAGGCAGGGAAAACTTTCAGGGAAGGAGCACGGAAAAGACGTGGCTTACCTCAATTTTGAAAAACAAGATAGTCGATGTTTATCGATCGAAGCCGTCGGGACTTGCCAAGGGGGTTGGTTCAGAAGGTGCAGAAGATACGGACACCGATTTTTTTGACCGGAATGACGGGCACTGGAACGATCAGCACAGGCCTGCGGAATTGGGCATTGAGCAGCCCGATGCCTTGGAAAACACCGAGTTCCAAAGAATATTGCAGGCCTGCATGAAGAAGCTGCCAGCTTTATGGATTTCTGTATTTTCGATGAAGCACATAGACGATCAGAGCACAGAGTCGATTTGCAGTGAACTTAAACTCACGTCATCGAATTTTTGGGTAATTATTCACAGAACTAAGGTAAATCTGAGGTCCTGTCTTCAAAAAAACTGGATTTAAATCAACAAAGATGAAAGCATTTACCGAAGCAGACTTAAAAAAGATAGCCTACAATTGTAAGAAGGCCACATTTTTAATAGAGAAGCAACAGATTGGGAATATAACCATGAGGGAACAAATGGAATTGAAAATACACCTGGCCGGATGTTCGATATGCGTAACCTTTATGAAGCAAAGTGCGGTCATTAACCAGATGGCCAAAAAACTGTTTTCCTCAGATTACGCAGGTTTAAAATTGGATAAAGGGTTTAAAGAGCAGCTTCAAAATAGGATTAATAATCATCTTGATAAAAATTGAAGACAACTAAGGACTGCTATATGGCTTTCAAACTCTGCAACCTGACACGCTTGCTGTCAGTATTTCTGCTGATAACATCCTTGCTTGTGCTGAGCTATTGTCCGCTTAGAAAGACGGTTCAAAGTCTGCTTACTGGCACACGCCAAACAGAACAGTCGGCTGCCCAGCGGTATCTGGCATCAGCAGCTTGCCAAGGCACAAACGATAGTTCCGGCACAAAAGTTACCATCGGCGAGCCTAAGCCAGGGATTGATACTCCCGTGCTTAAAACTCGACTTTTTGCATACGGCTATTTGATCCGGCGATTCTCCTTTTCCGAAAGGGGGTTTGTCTTTGGGCGGAAAATTTCAATTGCGTATCTCAATTCTATTCCTATTTATCTCAAAAACCGGATCCTGTTGATTTGATACTATCGTTGTTTTTTTCTCTGTTCAATGCCATTTGCGGCCTTGACGGGCGATGCTATAATTTATGGCAGAACTTAACGCTCATTGAATCAATAATAATTAAATCAATAACACAGACATGATCAATCTTTTTTTTCAATATCAAGAAAGAATTACCAGCAATGGGCACCCTTGTTCTCGCGGTTAATCATAGGCTTCGGATTTATGGCCCATGGATGGACTAAAATAAGCAAAGGAAGTCCTGCAGGCTTTGAGAAGCTACTCAACCAGCTAGGAGTTCCATTTCCCCACCTTACTTCCTGGGTTGCATCCTTAGTTGAACTACTGGGCGGGCTGGCAATATTTATTGGATTTTCTGTAAGTATTACAGCCATTCCGCTTATCTGCACTATGTTGGTAGCTATGTTCTCGATACATATCAACTATGGTTTTAGCTCGGTCAAGACAATAGGATTAACACCACGGGGGCCATTATTCGGCCCTCCTGGATACGAAATTAACTTGTTGTACATCGCAGGTTTGATTTCCCTTTTCCTGACAGGGGCTGGGGTCTTTTCTGTTGACTCGCTACTTGTAAAAAAAGGCAATTCATTAAAGCCAAATAGCAAAACCAATAGTTTGTCGGTAGGCTAATTCCTGTTTTAAAAACCCGTTTGACTAGCCTGAGTCATTTCTTTCGCTTATGAAAAAAGGTTATGTATTGAAAGCAATAGCCGGCAAACCCGTTTTGCCGGCTATTGCTTTTCAAATCAACTTTCTTTAAAGCATCGCATCCCAAAAGATCAGCACCGGTTCCAAGGTGTTGTAGCCAATTCCGTCGCGGAGCTGACGGCAGCGGCTGAGAAAGGGGCGACCATGATTACGCCTTCCGGTCGTTTGCGCCCCATTTTTCGGTAGCCGTTACGCTTTTTACGCCAACTGATTTGCGTTCGAAAGTGTAAGAGATTCTCTCACTATACGATCTTATCCCTTCAAAAATCCGGTCGTTTAGAAGTGAAATCTCCAGGTGCTGCCGAAACCTATCATACTATCCGCCCAAGGGATGTTTGGGTTCATTATAAGTGCAGTACTGCACCTTGCTCTAAGTGTTTTGCAGTCCCATCAGCCTTTTTAGAAAAAATAATTCTGGCGGTGTCAAGTGTAGCGCTGATATTATTATCGAACACTATTTCGTCTATGCGGTGTATCTCTACGCAAGTGGTGAGTTTGTAGGTCAACTGCAATTTGTTGGACTTTCGTTACGAGGATGAATCCCGAGCCAGCCTCGACTGGCTTGCGCTGGTGGATTACCGGACAAGCGATCGGAACAAACGGTTAGGACGGCGTGTGCGCCCCGTTTTTAAGCGTTGTTATAAAATAGGGTGTCAGATGCACGTACATCGCGTTGCGGAACTGCGCGGCGGTACCGTTTTTCAGGACATCGAAAAGATCGGCGTGAGAAACCGGGTTGGGCAAATCCGCATGAATCCCCTTATCTAGATATTCCCTGAATACATGGTCGAAGACCGGGAACAGCAGCGTTTGAAATCGTCTGAATGTATCATTGCCGGTCATTTCGTACAGTTTGCCATGAAACTCGATCTCGTCTTCCCGCGAGAGCGATTTAAGCCCCTTCTGTTTGTTCACAATCGCCTCGAGCTCTTCGAGGTCCTTATCGGTTTTGCGGGCGAACAAGAATTCAGCAATACCCATTTCAAGGATCAGCCGCAGCTCGAAGATGTCTTTCTGATTGTCGTGACTCAGAATCGACGGGCTCATTACCTTTTCAATCCCCGCGAAAAGGTCGGGTTGCGCCATGATCATCCCGCGTCGCGTGCGGCTTTCAATCAGCCCCAGCATTCTTAGCCGGCTCAGCGCTTCGCGGACCACATTACGGCTTACATTCAGTTTTTGTGCAATCTCAGTTTCATTCGGCAGCGAATCACCCGGTTTGAAACCATTGTCCATCAGATACTCCCTCAGAATGTTTTCCACCCTGTCGGTCATCGACAGGCTCTCCATGGGCCCTAGTGCGCTCGTTTTCATTGATCTCAGTTTCCTTTTGATCACAAAGGTAAGTTAAAGACGGCTACATCGGCAACTTTTATAATATTTTCAGACAAACATTTTTATATTAAAATCCTATAATTACATTTGTAGGACAAATAAACAACCAATCATTCTTTCGTATTTCTGACAATTCCCGATATAAACCTTTATGATTTGAAATTTTATGCGTTACATTAAAAGCAAAACGATCAAAACACTGATGATTTTCGCGGGCCTGTGGTTTGCGGTTTCGGTGGTGTATGCGCAAGATCTGGTAGTTTCCGGACAGGTGAAGTCCGGGCAGGACAACCAGCCGTTGCCTTTTGTGACTGTCGTGGTAAAAGGCAGCCAGCAGGGAGTGAATACGGACGCCGACGGGAAATTCAGGATCAACGTAGGCAAGGAGAGCATTTTGATCTTTAGTTTCGTAGGCTATCGTACGCATGAAGAACGGGTCGGAAGCAGGACCGAGCTGAATGTGGTCCTCGAACCCGACCAGAACAACCTGAACGAAGTGGTAGTAGTGGGTTACGGGAAGCAGGAACGTGAAAATATTACCTCCTCCATCTCCAAGCTCGACAGCAAGGTTCTTGAAAATATCCCTTTTGCCAATGCGGCTTCGGCCCTTCAGGGGTCTATCGCCGGCCTGCGGGTGCAGAGCACGTCCGGTTTGCCCGGTAATGCACCCCGCATTATCCTGCGGGGAGGGACGTCGATCAACAACCCCGATGGCTCGGCGCCGCTTTTTATTATCGACGGCGTGATCCGTGCCAATATGAATGACATCAGCTCGGAGGAAATCGAGTCGATGCAGGTGTTGAAGGATGCGGCGGCTACGGCCATTTACGGGGCCAGGGCCTCCAATGGGGTGGTGATCATCACGACGCGATCGGGCAAGGCCGGTAAGGTGCGGGTTTCGTATCAGTACGATGCGACGATATCGAGCCTTGCCAAAGGATATGACCTGCTTTCTGCGCGGGATTGGCTTTATTTTCAGCGGATGGGCACGGTGGCTTCTTCGGTTAAGAACCCTGCCAACCTCAACAAACTGACATTGCCCAACAGCTCCGGCACAGGGAATGATCTCACCAATAATACCGCCTACACAACCCAGTATCTGACGCCCGCCAATGAGTATAAGCTCAAAGAAGGATGGGAAAGCATGCCCGATCCGGTCGATCCGAGCAAAACGCTGCTGTTCAAAGGTACCGATTACCAGGACCTTCTTTTCAGGACTGCATTATCGCAAAATCACCATGTTTCGGTGAGCGGTGGGACGGAAAAGGCTACTTACAGCGCGGGGCTCGGCTATATGGATGCCGAGGGGATTGCCATTACCACTAAATACCGGAGGCTGAATTTTGACCTGAATGGTGACCTCACCGTGAGCAGTAAGCTCCGGTTTTACAGCCGGCTGATGTTTTCCAGTTCGGGCAATAACCAGGGTATTTCCGACAATGCGCTGTTCGAGCGCTCCATCGGCCTGGCCCCGACGGCCAAATATGCCTACGAAGACGGGACGCTGGCGCCCGGAACCGGCCAGAGTATCGGAAACCCGGTGTATCACCTCAATAAAATCAAGGCAAAGAACAACCGCGATAACCTGACGCTGGCCATCGGCTCGCACTGGGATATTTTACCGGGACTCTCTTTCGATCCCCAGCTGTCGTTGTTCAAGTCTACGGTAGAGGCGCGGTCGTTCCAGGAGGCATTTTATAACGGGCCGGGCTTGTATGTGGATACGCGTAACGCGACGGGCTCTTTCGATAAAACCGAGCAGTACCAGGCCGATGGAGTGCTGACCTATGCCAAAACATTGGCGGGCAAGCACAACCTGGAAGTAAAGGCAGGTATTTCTTACTTCAATCGGAACAATAGCGGGTTGCGCGCGACCGGTAGAAAAGCGGCGTCCGATCTGGTACCAACCCTTAATGCTTCGGCTGAGCCGGTGGCAGTTGGCGGATCGGACAGCAGTCAGGTATTGATCGGCTATTTTTCGCGGATCAACTACGATTTCGACCAGAAATACCTCTTATCGCTGAGCGCACGTTACGATGGGGCCTCCAACCTGGGGCGCAATAACCAATGGGGCGTTTTTCCAGGCGTGTCTGTTGGCTGGAACCTGCATCGGGAGGAGTTCTGGAAGATGCTGCCGGAAAATCTCCTGCGCGTGAAATTGCGGGCAAGTTACGGCGTGAATGGGAACATCAGCGGCCTGGGCGACTTCACCGCCCAGGGGAATTACAGCGTTGGCAATCAGTATTCGACCAATGCCGCGGTCCTCAATACAACCATCTCCAATGCGGACCTGAAATGGGAACGTTCGAAGACATTTGACGTCGGGGCCGACGTCGGTTTGTTCGGAAACAGGGTCAGTTTGCTTTTTGACTACTACCGCAGGGTGACCGATAACCTGCTGACCTCGCTGAGGCTTCCCATGTCGACCGGTTTTTCGAGCGTACTTACCAACCTGGGAAGCCTGGAAAATAAAGGGGTAGAGCTCGAATTGAGCGCGCGCGTGCTTCCGTCCAGCAGCGCGGTCAACTGGAATGTCTCCTTCAATGCGGCGCAGACCAGGCACAAGATTCTCAGCCTGCCTTACAACGGCATTGAAAACAACCGTATCGGCGGGGTGTACGTCTGGAACCCGGCTACAAATGGCTATGCCTGGATGGGCGGCCTGCAAGAGGGCGGCCGGATCGGCGACATGTATACTTATAAACAATTGAGTATCTACGCCACCGACGAGGAAGCTGCCGCCGGCCCGGTTGACAACCTGGTAACGGGAGCGAACAAGACCAAGTATGGCGGAGATGTGAACTGGCTGGATGCGGATCAGAACAAGGTGATCGATGAAAAAGACAGGGTGTATGTTGGTAATCCCTATCCGGTCTGGACGGGTGGTTTTACCAACTCATTGGAATACAAAGGGATCAGCCTGCTGCTGCGGATGGATTACACGACAGGCCATACGATCCAGAACTATCCCAGGGCGCAGATGATCGGCCAGTTTCAGGGGGAAATAGGGCTGCTTTCGGATGTGAAAAGGTCGTGGCAGACACCCGGCGACATTACCGACATTCCCAGGTTTTACTGGGCCGATCAGCAGGTGCAAAACAACCTGTACCGTGGCGGCATCGGCGGAGGGAACTCGATGTACTATGAAAAGGGCGATTATCTGGCTGTGCGGGAGCTTACCCTGGCATACAGCATACCCAAATCCATCTTAAACAGGGCCAAAATCAACGGTTTGCGGCTTAATGTCACGGCGAACAACCTGCATTACTTCACCGGCTACAAGGGGTTGAACCCCGAGGAAGGCGGAGTGGACCGTGGAAGGTACCCGATACCCCGCTCCATTATCCTGGGCTTGAATATTTCATTGTAAAACCATCATGACGATTCAGATGAAGACAAAATATAAAATGCTGACTTGCCTGGCATTGTTATGTGCCGGGGTGAACCAGTCCTGTACCGATAACCTCGATGTTGCGCCTGTGAGCGTGATCACGGAGGCCTCGTACTGGAAATCGGAAAACGACGCGAACGGCGCTTTGAACGGCCTGTATGTGCTTTTGCGAAGACAGGCATCGGAGAACCTGTACCTGTGGGGCGAAGGCCGCAGCGAGGTGATGGGCTTGGGCGTGCAGGGTTCCGGCGGCCGCGAGCGGTATCACGACAACAGCCTGGATGTGACCACGGCCGGGCCCAACTGGCTGGGGATGTATTATATTGTCCACCAGGCCAACCTGATCCTGAAATATGTGCCGCAAATCACCTTTTCCTCCGAGGCGACTAAAAACAATATCCTTGCCCAGGCGTACACGATGCGGGCATTCACGTATTTCACCATGGCCAAAACCTGGGGCGACTTGCCACTGGTAACCGAGCCGACCGAGGGTTACGACCCGGCCTCCATCCAGAAGCCGCGCACACCGGTGAAAGAGATTTTCTCTTTTATCAAGGAGGATATCACAAAGGCTGCCCAGCTTTTTAGTGAATCCAATGCCCTGGCGCAGGGGCGGCAGTTCTGGTCGAAACCTGCCTTGAATGCCCTGAAAGCGGATGTGTTTCTCTGGACCGCCAAGAGGCTTGGCGGGGGCGAGGCGGATTTCAATACCGCGTTGGCAGCCATTACCGAGGCTGAGAAAGCAGATATAAGCCTCCTGCCCAAATTCGAAGATGTTTTTGATTATACTAACAAAGGCAACAAGGAAATTCTGATGGCAGTCCGTTTCAAGGATATCGAAGTGACCGACAACCATTATAGCCTCATGTATTTCCCGCAGGCGTTTTTACCGTCCGATCTGGACGCCGCGACCAAGGCGGCGATCGGTCTGCCGGCGGGCCAGAATTACTGGGCACCGTCCGCGACGATCCGAAGCCAGTTTACGGAAGACGACAGCCGCAAGAATGCCTCTTTTGTCGAAGTATACACCTCGGCGTCGGGCACGCAAAAATTTGTCGGGTCGCTGGCCGTGAAGTTCAATGGTTTTGTCAACTCCGGCATCCGGTTGTTCCTGGACGATGTGATCCTGTACCGCTACGCCGATCTGCTGCTGATGAAGGCGGAAGCAAAAAACGCACTGGGGCAGGATCCCTCCGCTGAAATCAATAAAGTGCGGGAACGGGCCTATGGCGTTGCCTACAAACAACATGTATTCGTAAGCGGTAGCAAGGATGCCAACGACGAAGCCATTCTCCGGGAGCGCCTTTTCGAACTGGTTTTTGAAGGAAAAAGATGGTGGGACCTGGTGCGTTTTGGCAAGGCATTCGAAAAAATACCCTCATTGAAAGACCGCGCCGGTAAAGATTATCTGCTGCTTTTCCCGATTTCAGAAGCTACATTAAGCCTCGAACCGCAGGTCAAGCAAAACCCCGGCTATTAATCAGATCATTGCTGACTTAAACTCTTAACTTCATGAAACAATTAATTCTTACTGCTCTTATCTTCCTGGTTGTTGCGTCGGGCATTTGCACATGCGCCCAAAAGCCGTCGGGCGGTGAGCCGCAGCTTGCATTGCAGCTCAACCCGGGTCCGGATAATCCAAGAAACAGTGAAGGAGATTTTATCACACTCAAAAACGGTGATATCCTTTTTATATACAGCCGTTACACCGGCAGCTCCACCAGCGACCATGCGCCTGCATACCTGGCCGGAAGACTGTCCCGCGACGGTGGTAAGACATGGACTTCTACCGACAGGCTGATCGTGGAGCGGGAAGGCGATATGAATGTGATGTCCGTATCGCTGCTCCGGTTGAAGAGTGGGAAAATTGCCCTGTTTTACTTGAAAAAGAATTCGGAGACGGACTGTATTCCACAGATGAGGACTTCATCCGACGAAGGTAAGACGTGGAGTGCGCCGGTGCCCTGCATTACCGACAAGAAAGGATATTTCGTATTGAACAACAGCCGGGTGATCCAGTTGTCCGATGGCCGGCTGATGATGGCTGTCGCACTGCATCGCGCTATCGACGGCAAATGGCAGAACCAGGCCACACTGTACAGCTATTATTCCGATGACCAGGGCGCGAGCTGGAAGTCGTCTTCGGCAGTACCTAATAACTCACAGATTATTACGCAGGAACCGGGGCTGATCGAATTGAAGGACGGCCGGATTATGATGTTCATTCGCGCGAGCGGTGGTGTACAGCAGTTGTCTTATTCATCCGACAAAGGAGCCAGCTGGTCCCATATAGCGCCTAGCAACATTGCCTCGCCGCTGTCACCGGCTTCTATCAAAAGAATTCCCGGCACGTCCGATCTGCTGCTGGTGTGGAATAACAACGACGGCAGCCAGCCCCAGACGAAGGACAAGCGCACGCCGCTTACCGTGGCTATTTCCAAAGACGATGGTAAAACCTGGATCAACACCCGGAACATCGAAACCGATCCGGATGGCTGGTACTGCTATATCGCGATCCATTTTACCAAAAATGACGTGCTGCTGGGCTATTGTGCCGGAAGCCAGGCGAAAAAGACACATTTATCGGTGACGAACGTGAAGCGTTTCCCGCAAAAATGGTTGTACCAGTAAGCGGCTGTATGAGAGAACATCATCATCGTTCACGGAGGTTTTTCCTCCTGCGTGCGCTGGCTGGCGCGTTTGCGGGCCTGTTGCCCGCCCGGGCGACCGCGCATGTACGTACGCGCAAGAAAGTAGCCTCGGCAGAAGAGGATCTGAAAAAGATCGCTGCTTTGCTGAACGGCAAAACGCGCGGTGTCTGGGTTTTTACCGGGGACAGCATTACCCAGGGAGCCAAGCACACCCACGGGCATCGGAGTTATCCTGAAATTTTCGCGGAGCGCCTACGCTGGGAACTGGCGCGGGCAGGCGACATCGTCGTCAATACCGGCATGAGCGGGCACACGACCCGGCAGGTTCTGAATGATATGGAATGGCGTGTGGGGCAATTCAGGCCCGGAGTGGTATCGGTCATGCTGGGAACCAACGATTGCGCGCGCAACCAGGTAACCCTGGCGGATTTTGAAGCGAACCTGGTATTGATCGTAGCGCAGGTCCGTGCGATGAATGCCGTGCCGATCCTCCACACGCCCAACCCGATCATCGCCGGAAAGGCCCCGGAACGCGCGTCGCTCCCTGAGTACGTGGCGGTGATCCGAAAAGTTTCCCTGCGGGAAAATACAATCCTAGTGGATCATGACGCCGAATGGAATGCCGGGATAGCAAACCGGTCGGCCGAGGCAATTCATCGTGAATGGCTGAACGATCCGCTGCATCCCAATCAGACCGGGCATCAGCAGTTGGCGGCAGCCCTTTTTAAAGCACTGAACATTTTTGACCCAGCTCAACCTACCTGCGGAGCAGCCTATTATGAAGGAGCACATTGAAAACGAACTAACCACCTTCATCGCCGCGGAGCAGCAGGGCCCCGCCGTGCTGATTTCCGCCGGCGTGCATGGCGACGAGTACGAGCCCATGGTTGCGGCAGCTGAGCTTGCTGCAACTTTGCCGGGAATACTGACGCGCGGCCAGGTCACGGTGGTCACGGTCGTAAATCCCGACGCCTATGGGCATGGGACACGGCAAGGCAGCGACGGCCTGGATCTGGCCCGGATTTGTCCGGGTAGCCTCAACGGGTCGATTTCCGAAGCCTATGCCGCCCGGATCAGCTCGTTGATAGAACAGGCCGATTACTATGTGGATATGCACACAGGCGGGTTGACCTACGAAATCCACCCGTTGGCGGGATATATGCTGCATCCCGACGAAAGCATTCTGGATATCCAGCGGCAAATGGCCCGCTGTTTCTGTGTGCCGGTGATTTGGGGTACCGATTACCGGCCGGAGGGGCGGACTCTATCGGTCGCAAGAGACGCAAACGTTCCGGCTGTTTACCTGGAATTCGGCGGCGGGACCGGGTTCCGCCGACCAGTAGTCGATACCTATGTGGACGGGGTGATAAATCTGCTCAGGTTTCTGGGGATGGTTGATGGGAAGGTTAGCCGGTCGCCCGAACCTTATTGGCTGGAAGATCACCGTCCCGACAGCGGCTATCTTCAGGGGAAAATGCCTTCGCCTGCCGATGGTATCCTGATGACCGAGGTCGCATTGGGGGAGACAGTACGCGCAGGCCAATGTTTCGGACGCATTTTCGATCCGGTGTCCGGTGCTAGCCATTCGGTGTATGCGGATGTTGCGGGAATTGTCTTTCTCAAAAGAGCTATCGTGAAAGTGAAGTCCGGCGATGCGCTGGGGGGGCATTTTGCCCATTATTAAAACAGGAAAACATACGATTTATGAATAGGGACCAGGTGGTATTGGTTACCGGTGCTACCGGGGGAATTGGCCGGGCCACAGCCAGGGCATTTGCCTCGGCGGGTTGCGGACTGGTGTTAACCGACATAGACCTATCGCAATTGGCGGCACTGGAAGAGGAGTTGAAAGCTGACCATAATCAGCAGATCATATCGTTGCCCGGCGATTTGGGCGAAACCGGTTTTTGGAAGGAGCTTATAGCCAATACTTTTGCAAAATGCGGAACTGTCGATGTGCTGGTCAATAATGCAGCCTGGCGGACGATCGAAACCATGCGGACAATTCCGGTTGAAACCTGGGAGAAAACCCTGCGCATTTGCCTGACCGCGCCGGCGTTCCTCTCGCAAGCGGTGGCAATGCGAATGGAAGCATTGAAGCGACCGGCTGTGATTGTGAACGTGTCGAGTATGATGGCCGACCGGCCTGCCGGCACGTCCCCGGCCTACATTGCCGCGAAGGGCGCACTCGACAGCCTGACCTCCGAGCTGGCGGTGACTTACGGGCGCAGCGGGATCAGAGTGGTAGGCGTGAGCCCGGGGTACGTCGAGACCGCATTGAGCCGCGACTACAGGGATGCTGACGGAGACGATGTAAGCGCGCGGCTGATCGACGCGGTAAATGATAGTGTGCCCTTGGGAAGAGGGGCGAGCCCTGAGGAAATCGCAGCCGCAATATGCTGGCTGGCCTCGGAGGGAGCCTCTTACATCACCGGAACGACATTGGTCATTGACGGTGGTTTTAAACCCAATTTCAGCGGGTATAGTATAAAAAGAAACCAATTCCCTGATCAATTTTGAAAAACATCTGGAGACATGCTTCCCTGTTGCCACAGGTGGCGGCAGAAAGCCGGGTTTTGCTCGGTGAAGCCGAGACCCCGTTGGTACGTTCGCAGAGTATCGGGGCCGCTCTGGGTTTGGATGCATTGTATTTCAAACTGGAAAACCTTAATCCGACCGGCTCGTACAAGGACCGGTTTGCGGCCGTGCTGGTTACCGAAATGAATATGCGCGGACAAAAAGTGTGCATTGCTACATCGAGCGGCAACACCGGGGCAGCGCTGAGCGCCTATTGCGCGGCCGCCGGTATCCGTTGTGTGATCGTAGCAGTGGACGGGGCGCCGGTGCAGAAAGTGCGGCAAATGCAGCTCTATGGGGCCGAAGTGATCATGGTGAAAGACTTTGGCAAAGATCCGCAGACCACCACATTCGTTTTCGATCAGCTGGAAGCGCTTTGCCGTTTGCATAACCTTCCTCTGCCGATTAGCGCCTACCGGTATTGTCCGTCCGCCATGAGGGGCGTCGAAACAATCGCAGCGGAAATAGCCGAAGTGCTGCCGGCCGGTGCGCAGATTTTTGCGCCGGCCGGTGGCGGGGGCCTCACGCTGGCGGTATGCCGGGGAGCAGAGCGGTCGGGAGCCGGTTTCACGGTGCATTGCGTGCAGCCGGAAGGAAACAATACGATTGTGGGCGCGCTGCGGAACGGCGAAGCTGCGGCAGTTCCGGTAAATGCCTCCACAACGGCCGTCAGCGGCTTGCAGGTGGCCAGCGTGATCGACGGCGATGCGGTAATAGGGCATTGCCGGCGGTCGGGCGGCAACGGGTACAGCGTCAGCGACGAGCAGGTGTTTGCCTGGCAACGGGCATTGGCCCAAAGAGAGGGTATTTTCTGCGAGCCCGCCGGGGCGGTAGCGCTGGCAGGAGTGGAAAATGCCCTTAGAAAAAACGAACTGGACAAAAGCCGCTCGGTAGTGTGCCTGGTAACCGGCAGCGGTTTTAAGGATATGAATGCGGTGGACCAGCGTTTTCAACTCCCTCCGACGGACGCAATGCCGTCACATCAATGGATAAAAACAATTCAAACTCTTTTTAATCAAGATTATGCGTGAGCAAAGTTCTATTTTTCAGGGCCTGTGGCCTGCGCTTTTTACACCGGTAAACCCGGACGGAAGCCTTAATCCGAAGGAGCTCGAAAAGCTCATCGAATTGTTGATCGCCCAAAAGGTGGATGGACTGTATCTGCTGGGTTCGACAGGCCAGGGGTTCCTTTTCTCAGAAGAAGAGCGCAAGCAGATTACCCGGCTGACGTTGGAAATAGCCGGAAAACGTATTCCGGTGATGGTACAGGTGGGCGCCCTCAATACGGAAGAGTCCATACGCCTGGCACGGCACGCCGCCGACCATGGTGCCGACGGCATTTCGGCTGTCGGTCCGATCTATTACGGCGCGTCGGCCGACATGGCTTTTGAGCATTACCGGCGCATCGCTCAGGCTACAGACGTTCCTTTCTTTCCCTATCAGATTGGCAATGCCGCCAATATGCAGGTGATCGACCGGCTGCTGACCCTGCCGCAGGTACAGGGGATGAAATTGACAACCGACAAAATGTTGGAAATCAGTACGATCAAAAACAGGGCAGGGGAGCAATGGAAACTGTTCAGCGGGGCCGATGAGCTGATGTGCCAGGCCGCGCTTTGCGGTACTGTGGGAGCGATCGGTACGAGCTACAATCTGTTTGGCCCTACTTGCAAATACATCAGGGAGTCGTTCCTGGCCGGAGAAACGATGCATGCCATGGAGTATATGCTTACTTTTCAGAAGTTTATCGAGACGATCATTCCGGTTATATGGTCCTTTTTCAATCGTGCGATGTATTTACGCTATAATATCGTCATTGGTGAACCCAAGCCGCCATTGCTGGCTAAGCCCCTTCCATGGACCGACGATCAGATCATGGCCATGATGGAGGAAATAGAGAATTTCTATACGCCCGTCAGCTAACCAAGCACAGGTCTCGATTTTACCAGCAACATCCCAAACCCGGTTCATGAACATTGCAAAACCTTTCCCGGAAGACAAGCCGGCTTCGTATGCCTGGCTGGTGGTTGGTATGCTGTGCCTGGTAGGTTGCCTCAACTACCTGGACAGGATGATGATTACCACCATGCGCAGCTCCATCGTGGCGGCGATCCCGATGTCGGAGACGCAGTTTGGGCTGCTGACCTCCGTTTTTCTCTGGGTGTATGGGCTCCTTAGCCCCGTGGCGGGCTTCCTGGCCGATCGTTTCAGCCGCAGCAGAGTGATCATTGTCAGCTTGCTGGTGTGGTCTCTTGTGACCTGGCTTACCTCGCAGGCGGTCACCTTCGAGCAACTACTGGCGACCAGGGCATTGATGGGCATCAGCGAGGCGTGCTACATTCCCGCTGCACTGGCCCTGATCATGGACTATCACCCTGAAAAGACCAAATCACTGGCTACGGGTATCCATATGGGCGGCGTGATGTTCGGGCAAAGCCTGGGTTTTGTCGGCGGATGGCTCGCTGAAAACCATTCCTGGAATTTCGCATTCAAGGTCTTCGGTGGTTTCGGCATCGTTTACGCGATGTTGCTGGCACTTACGCTGCGTGATCCTCAAACAGCCATTCAAAAATCGGAAAGCAGCGGGGATAGGCCCACGGGTTTTGCGGGAGCGATCGGCGGGCTGCTCCGAACGCGGTCCTACCTGTTTGCAATCCTGTACTGGGGATTGATCAGCATCGTCGGATGGGTGGTGGTAGCATGGTTACCCACGTATTTTAAGGAGCATTTTGCCTTGTCGCAGAGTATGGCCGGGGTGTATTCGACGGGGTATTTTCACACCGCATCACTGACCGGCGTATTGCTGGGTGGTTTTTTGGCCGACCGGTGGAGCAGACGCAATCCCCGCGCGCGGGTGCTGGTACCTCTGTATGGTTTGCTGATCGGCGCGCCTGCCATCTTTCTGGCCGGTAATACGGCAGTATTGTCTGTGGCCATTGGCTGTTTCATGTTGTATGCCCTCACACGCACATTTACGGATGCGAACATGATGCCTATCCTGAGCATGATCGTCGATGCGCGCTACCGGGCAACGGCATATGGCATTCTCAATATGTTCAGTTGCATCGTCGGCGGGCTGGGAATATATGCGGGAGGGATGCTTCGCGACGCGGATGTGCCGCTTTCTGCCATGTTCAAGGTTGCGGCAGGTATGATGCTGGTATGCGTGGTGGTTTTAAGATATATCAGGACAGAGCCTGTCGAGAATCAGGTATTAAATCAAATTGAAAAATGAATATTGAAGAACTAAAAGACAAACTATACGTGGCCGTGCTTGCGGACGTACTCGATCAGCTGGGGTTTACCCATCAGGCTACCCGAACCCCTTTTTTCGCCTATACCGGTATCAACAAGTTGATGGGCCGCTGCAAGACGACGCTCTGGGCGGATATGTACCACCAGGATCCTAATCCTTATGAGCTCGAATTGAAGGCAGTCGATTCATGCCAGCCAGGCGATGTGCTGATCTGTGCGGCCGGCGGTTCGAACCGGTCGGGTATCTGGGGGGAGCTGCTTTCTACCGCCGCAAGTAATGCCGGTTGTGTGGGCGTAGTGGTGCACGGTTCGGTGCGCGATATCGACAAAATGACGGCTATGGGATTTCCTGTATTTGCGACTGGCAAAAACCCCTATGACAGCCAGAATCGCCAGAAAGTAGTTGACCTGGATGTGGTCGTAGAGATCGACGGGGTGAAATTTGCGCCCGGCGACCTGGTTATGGCCGAACGGGACGGGATTGTGGTAATTCCGCAGCAGGTAGAAGCACAGGTGCTGGCGGCGGCGCTCGAAAAGGTTTCCGCCGAGAACGTCACGCGCGACGCGATCAGGAATGGAATGAAGGCCATGGAGGCATATCAGAAATTTGGTGTATTATGAAAACAAAGCACGTTGTTACCGGGCCTGTCCCGCAGAGCCATTTACCTTTTTCGCCGGGAATCGTGTCGGGAGAATATCTGTTTGTATCCGGACAGGCGAGCGTCGACGATCAGGGCCAGATCGTTAACGATACATTTGAGGGCGAATGCCGCCGGTCGTTCGATAACCTGAAAAGGATTGTCGAAGCCGCAGGAGCGACACTTGACGATGCGGTACAGGTAAGAAATTACGTCGGCCGGCAGCAGGATCTGGCCAGTTTCAATGCCATTTACCGGGAGTATTTCCGGGAGCCGTTTCCGGCACGTACCACGCTGATAGGATGTCTCGGGGACCTGCTCAAATTCGAAGTCGACGCAGTCATTCATTTAGGCAAGTAATCCGGTTATGACTGAACCAGCGCCTCAGAAACCTGATTGTCAACATGCACCCCGACGGGTGGGATTACTGGGTATTTATCATGAGACCAACACGTTTATCGAATCGGCCACGACGTTGGCCGATTTCCGGGACGGATACTGGCTCGAGTCAGGCCGGATCAGAGACGAATACCAGGGTGCAAACCATGAGATCAGCGGACTGATCGAGGTGATAGACAGCGCTCCGGATATGGAACTGGTGCCTGTATTTTACGCTATGGCTACGCCGGGAGGGCTGATCACCAGGGAATGCTACGAACAATTGCTGGACCGTATGATGCGGCTACTGGACGAGGCAGGCCCGTTGGATGCCTGCCTGGTCGCGCCGCATGGCGCCGGTGTGGCCGAGGGATACCCGGATATGGACGGGCATTGGTTGTCGTTGCTGAGACAGAAACTGGGAGCCAAGGTGCCGGTTATCGGTACACTGGACCCTCATGCCAATGTAAGCCAGGCGATGGTCGATGCGACTGATGGCCTGATCGCCTATGCTACCAACCCGCACGTCGATCAGAAACGGACCGGCATGGCGGCCGCCCGGCTGCTGGTCAGGACGCTGCGTGGAGAGATTTCGCCCATACAGCTGTTGGTTAAACCGCCCGTCGCCATTAGCATCGAGCAGCAGTTTACTTCCCAACAGCCCTGTCTGGGGCTTTATGCATTTGCGCAGGAGTTGAAACAGCAGTCCGGGCTGCTCTCGGTGAGCGTATTGCTTGGCTTCCCTTATGCGGATGTGTATGAAATGGGGTCGGGGTTCATTGTGATCGCGGATCGTAACCAGTCACCGGTTGCGGCCGGCCAGGCAAAGGAAGCCGCACGTAAGCTTTTCGATTTTTTACTGGACCATAAACAGGCATTCAACGGGAGAAAATCGGACATAGAAACTGTACTGAAAGGTTTCAAAGATCACCCGCAACCGGCGCTGCTGCTGGATATGGGCGATAATATCGGGGGCGGGGCACCGGGCGACGGTACGTTGATCCTCGAACATCTTGAAGCAGGCGGATTCTCAGGCTTTTTTATCTGCTTGCATGATCCCGGAAGCGTCGCTCTATGCCGGGAAGCGGTTTCCGGGGCGGTTATCTCCCTCTCTTTGGGAGGAAAAAATGGTTTTCAAACCGACGTTGAGGTAATTGAATTATATGACGGTCACTTTACGGAGGATGCCCCGCGCCACGGCGGGTTTGTCCGTTATGATATGGGCCCTACGGCGGTGGTCCGTACGCTGAGCGGCAATACGGTGATGCTTACAACGAAGCGTACTCCACCGTACAGCCTGCGGCAGCTTACGGCTTTCGGTTTGGATCCGCATGGTTTCCGGGGGATTGTCGCCAAGGGAGTTAATGCGCCTATTGCAGCATACGGGGAGGTTTGCCCATCGATTATCCAGGTCGATACGCCCGGAGTGACCCAAGCCGATATGACCCTTTTTGAATACAAAAACCGAAAGGTGCCCCTGTTTCCTTTTGAAGAACATGTATGACGGTTTATGAACTTGGAAAGCACCACGCTAAAACTATTGGACCTGCCTTTCTATACGGAGGGGCCCTGTGTCGACGAGATAGGGAATTTGTTCTTTACCACATTGAGCGGCGGTCAGCTGCTGCGGATGCGGCGGGGTGAAGCACCTGTAAAATGGGCCGAAGCCCGGTGCCCGAATGGTCAGCTTATCACTGCCGGGGGCATTCATTTGGTGTGCGACAGTGCAGAGGGGGCTATCGTACAATTCGATCGCACTGGCAGTCGTACCGGAGAGCTGGTTAATGGGCAATGCGCCGGGTATACTGTACGTTGCCCGAACGACCTGATCGAAGACCGCTATGGTAATGTGTTTTTTACCGATTCGGTACGCGAAAGCGGGAGGGTTTTCAAGGTAGGGAAAGATGGGGCGCAGCAATGCATTGCCGCCGGCCTGGACTATCCGAATGGACTTGCGCTGTCGCCGGACCAATCGCTGCTCTACGTTGCGGAAAGTTATCGGAACAGGATACTGTCCATTTCGCCAAGCGAGGAAACGGCCCGGCCGGTGTCTGTTTGGGCCACCCTGCCCGCGCATCAGTCCGGCAGGCCGGTGGATAATCTACCCGATGGACTGGCGACCGATGCGGAGGGGCGTGTTTGGGCGGCCCATTATGGTATGGGTGCTATTCAGGTATTTTCGCCTGAGGGATCGTTACTCGCCACCCTGGACACTGGGTTACCCCTTACCAGTAACCTGTGTTTTGTGTCCGACCAGCCGCACCGGAAATCGGTTTTGGTCACCGGTGGCTACGCGGAGCCCGGGCCGGGCGCTGTGCTGATGATGACTGTCGATATGTGATATGAAAGCTTTTATGAAATATTTCTCAATTATAGTGATGATGATGGTAGTTGAAGCGGCTGTTGCACAAACCGCGTTGAAATGGAGTGCATTGCCCGATTTGCCTGACGAGCGCGGGTTTGCGGGCATGTATGCAGGCGTAAGCCACGGCGCGCTGCTCTGCCTGGGCGGCGCAAATTTCCCTGATGGCTACCCCTGGGACGGAGGCGTCAAGCAATGGTATGACGGGATTTTTTTACTCCAACAAGGCGGTAGTTGGAAAAAGCTGCCGCAAAAAATGGAAGCCGCCGCGGGCTATGGCGTTTCGGTTTCCTACCAGGAACGGGTAATTCTGATTGGCGGCAGCAATGCACACGAACATTTGACTCGGGTGATCGGCTATGAATGGGATGGCACCGCACTGGTGCAGCATCAATACCCTTCGCTGCCTTTTCCCCTGGCCAATATGTCCGGTGCGGTGCTTGACGACCTGCTGATCGTGGTGGGTGGAAATGTTTCGCCCACAGGTCCGGGATTGAATAAATGCCTGGTGCTGGATTTGAAAAAAGTCGGAACGGGCTGGGCTGAAATGGAACCCTGGCCCGGTCCCGGGCGCATTTTCCCCGTTTGCGCGACATTCGACGGCGACTTTTATATGTTCAGCGGTGAGGCGACCGCGGTTAATTCCAAAGGAAATTCATACAGGCTGATTCATCAGGACGGCTACCGGCTAAGCATTAAGCACTCCGGCGGACAGCGGAGTGCGCATTGGGAAAAGCTTGCGGCAATGCCAAGGGGGATGTCCGCCGGTGGTTCGGTGCTCCCGGTGTTAAAGGGCGACCGGTTTTTGTTCTGGGGCGGGGTCGATGCCGTGACGGCCCAGCACAAGACGCCATCCTCGCACCCGGGGATTACCAACGACCTGCTTTACTATTTCCCCCATACCGACTCCTGGGAGTTTGCGGGCCGGCAGCAGCGTGTCCCGGCCCGGGTGACACTGCCGGTGGTGCATTGGCAAAACCGGTGGTTTTACATTAGCGGGGAGATCAAACCTGGTATCAGAACGCCTGCTATTATTGGAGTTTATTAAAATACATTGACTTTCGGCAATAGCTGATCTATGAAAACAATCGCATTTAAAGGATACCGCATTTCTCAACTTACATTGGGGACCGTTCAGCTGGGTATGCCTTACGGAATATCCAATTCACAAGGTATGCCCAACGACCGGGAAGCGCTGGATATGCTGCGTATGGCAGCGGATGCAGGGGTTACCACTTTCGATACGGCACGGCAATATGGTGCCTCCGAGGCACTATTAGGCCGTTTTTTGGCGGGCCATACCGGGGTTGATCTCAATATGGTTTCCAAGTTTAAAATCTCCCCGCAGGATGCCGGCGCTTTGGAGCGGGCCTGGAAATCGGTAGAGGGCAGCGTCAGAGCTTCCATTGAATGCCTGGGTATCAGCAGGCTGCCCGTCTGTCTGCTGCACAAGGGAGAAGAGCCGACGGATGCGGTGGCCGGGATATTACCGGTGATCATTTCGCGGCTCAGGGAGCAGGGGTTGATCGATATAGGCGGCGTGTCGGTGTACGAGCCGGCGGATGTCGCTTTTTGCCTGTCGGAGCCTCTCGTCGAGGCGGTGCAGGTGCCGGTGAATATCTTCGATCAGCGACTGGTCGTTTCGGGCGCATTGCAGCGTCTTGCACAGGCGCAAAAACTCGTTTTCGCCCGCAGTGTGTTTCTGCAAGGATTGTTTTTTATGGACCCCGGGCAGATGAGCGGCAACCTTGTTCCAGCTATACCCTTTTTGAAGCAGCTTCACACATTTGCGAAAGAATACCCGGCCGATATCGCCGGCCTGGCCTTTTCTTACGTCAGGGACCTGCCGGGGATCGATAGCATTGTGGTGGGAGCGGCTACTTCTGCCCAACTGGCAGAAAATGTGAAGTTGCTCAGTGCCCCCGCGATCCCGGCGTCGCTTCGGGACGAATTTGTTAAAGTATTTACAGCTGTCCCCGACGAAATCATTACGCCGGGAAGATGGAAAATTTAATCAGATCATGAACCAGTTATTCAGTTTGACCGGCAAAGTTGCGATCGTCACCGGAGGGGCCGGCTTTTTTGGTACACCCATATCCATAGCCCTGGCGGAAGCAGGCGCTCAGGTAGTTATTGCCTCGCGTAACGTGAGCATCTGCGAAGATTTAGCATCCGGGTTGTCGGCCCGGGGCCTCCTGGCCACGGCTATGCCATTAGACCTGGAAGAAGAAACTTCCATCCGCGCACTAGTGGAAACTGTGATGGACATGTTCGGACGTATAGATATCCTCGTTAATAATGCTGTTTCGAGGCAGGGTTTTCAGAATCTGGAAGAAATAGAGGTTACCGGCTGGGAAGCGGCGCAGCGCGTCAACGCTACCGGGCTCGTGCTCATGACCCGGGCGGTCATCGAACCCATGAAGGTGGCAGGTGGGGGAAGCATTATCAATATCGGATCGATCCAGGGAGCGGTAGGGCCGCATTTTCCGGTTTATGGACAAACAGGTATGACAAGTCCGGTCAACTATACGTACGACAAATGGGGAATGGTAGGTTTCACCAAATGGCTGGCCAATTTTTATGGCCGGTACAACATCCGGGCCAATTGTATTAGTCCGGGTGGATACGGGCCCGGGGTCGCGCAGCTGGAAGGGAAGGAGGAATTCGTTGAAAACTACCAACGACTCACCCCGTTGGGACGATTCGCCGATGACGCGGATATCAAAGGGCCAGTTGTATTTATGGCCTCGGACGCCTCCGCATTCATCACCGGGCATAACCTGCTGGTCGATGGCGGCTGGACGAGTTGGTAGTTGGCAATTAAATTGAAGCGGGAAATCATTGGTTCGATATTCCCCGAAAAACTCATATTTATAAAAAACGGCTATCGAACCGGAAAAATCAACGAGGTGGCTTCGTTTATCTATCAGATAAACATTGATTCAGATAAACACTGATTTAGCTAAACAAAAACGGAATAAGTGTCGAACCTGGTGATTTAAGATCATAAGTAATTAAGAATGAAAGATATGGGTGCTGCAGTTAATAGTGTACGCCGATACGATGGTTAAAACAAGACAAGCCGAACTAAGAAAAAGCCGCTGTTAGCGGCTTTTGGATAGAGAAAGGTTCAGGTCATAGCATCACGCATACGTTTAACTGTAATTCGTGTAGGGCAAGATGCTCGGCTGATGGTGGATAGAAACTCCGATGTAGCTTCAACATTATACTGAGCGCGAACATTTTGTGCCGACTATTCGGAGCGCAGCGTTTTGACGGGATTGGCCAGCGAAGCTTTGACGCTGCGGAACCCGACGGTGAAAAATGCCACGATCACGGTAATGACGATGGCCAGCACAAAAATCCCGGGACCAGGCTCGATATGGTATGCAAAATCGCGTAGCCAGTTGTTCGTAAGCCAGTACCCCAGCGGCGCGGACAACAGAAATGCGATCAATAACAGTTGTAAAAATTCTTTCCCGAACAGCCAGAGGACATCTGATGTTTTCGCGCCTAATACTTTCCGCACACCTATTTCCTTTGTTTTCTGAGTTGCCATAAAGGAAACCAGGCCGTATAACCCAAGACATCCAACAAAAATGGCCATCGCGGCAAACGTCTGAATAAGGCGCAGCAGCATATTATCCAGTTTGTAAAGCCGCTCGACGTCTTCATCCATAAACCGGTAAGTAAAAATAGATGAAGGGTAAATTTTAGACCACTCGGTTTGCAGTCGCGCAATGGTCGATGACATGTCGGATAGATTGATTTTTAGCCCGCAACTGCCGTAAACCTCGCCGCGGGTGGTCATGCAAAGGGGCTCGATGGCTGTCCGCAGAGAACGGAAGTGAAAATCTTTTACGACGCCGACAACCGTTCCACGACGGCCGTTGATCGTTGCGGTTTTTCCGATGGCATCATCCATTGTTTTCAATCCCAACGCTTTAATGGCCGTTTCGTTGAGCAGGTACTCACGGATCGTGTCGGAAGGGTTGAGGTTGCGGCCGGCCAGTAGGGGCATTTTAAACATCGGCACATATTGATCATCAACGGCTTTGATGGCGATCGTGAATGGCTCTTGTTCGGGACGGGTGTCGAACTGGATATTGCTGCTGCCAATAGCGTCGGATGCGGGCGGTGTATCAAAAAATGTAACATTTTCGATAGTTGAAAGCCTGCTCAATTCGCTTTTCAATGAAGTGATTTTAGACTTTTGATTGTCGGGCACCGGCACGATTACGATCGCATCTTTCTCAAAGCCCATATTGGCTTGCTGCGAATAGCGTAGCTGGCTGGTCATCACCAGCGCGCCAATAATAAGCAGTTGAGAGATGGCAAACTGGCCGACAACCAGCCCTTTGCGAAGCGAGAACCCACGGGAGGAACTTTGTGTCAGTTTACCTTTTAATGCCACCACTGGTTGGAAGCGGGCAAGGATCAGGCCAGGATACGCGCCTGAGCAGAATACGACGACAGCCAGCAAAGAGCCCAGGAATGCAAGCAGGTAGGGGTCTTTGAAGGGGTTAATAGACAGATTAATTTCAAAAAGCTGATTTACTACCGGGACCGAAAGGTATGCCAATGCGACCGCAACCACTAGGGCGCCGGTTGCGATAACCGCCGTTTCGGTCATGAATTGCCAGAACAATGCGCCACGCTGACTGCCCAGCACCTTACGCACACCTATTTCCCGCGACCGGGCAACTGCCTGCGCCGTAGCAAGGTTCACAAAGTTGATACAAGCGGTTAACACAAGAAAAAAGCCGACCCACGCAAAGGTGCGCAGGTTTTTCTTATCCGTTTTGCCGCGCAATTCCATGTTGAAATGCACATCGGCCAGCGGTTGAAGCTTGAAGCGGAAGTATTTGGAAGCCTCCTTGTCATAGTGGGTATTGGAAATGGCTGGCAGGACAGTCGTATTGACAGACGCCGCCGATATGCCCGGTTTGAGCCTCACGAAGCATTGCATTTCTTTATTCACACTCAGCCACCAGTCTTTTTCGACCATCCAAGGACTATGGCGTTGCAGACTAGCGAATGGCACGAATATCTGCGAACGAAAGTCGGTATTGGCTGGCAGGTTGGCAAGCACACCGGTCACCTGCACCATCAGCGAGTCATCGATCCGGAGCGTCTGGCCAATGGCATCTGAATCTCCGAAGTATTTTCTGGCGAGTTGTTCGGTAATCAGCGCTGCGTTTTGGCCCTGCATGGCATGAGAAGCGCTGCCTTCAATGAGCGGGAAGTTGAAAATGGCGAAGAACTCCGGATCGGCGAATGCAATATCTTCCTCAAACCGGCTATTAGATGGCAGGGACACCACCCGTTTGGGCAAAAATGCGATGCGGCCCACTGCTTCTGCAACCGTATATTCGGTGCGAAATGCCTGGCCCATCGGGTTAGGAACACCGGTGTTGTAAGCGATCTTTTCACCGTGGAGTTCGGAGTAAATGCGGAAGATCCGGTCTTTGCCGGTGTGAAAATCCTCGAAGCTCAGGTGGTATTTAACCAAAGAAAAAATAAGCACAGCACATGCAATGCCCATGCTGAGGCTCACGGTATTGATGGCGGCGTAGGATTTGTGACGGTTCAGTTTTCTGAATGCGACTTTGATGTAGTTAGTGAACATGGCTATGGGATTGGATGTTGAGGAATCAGCAGGGTAGACGCCCGGCCGCACCTGCTGGGGGGGCGCCTCGCCAGAGCCTGGGATGTATCAGCAGGATAATGTCCAGCACATAGAACAGTTGCGCAGCGAGAGGCCCGAAACGCCTGTAGCGTTTTTGAAATAACTCATAGAGATCGCCGAGAATTTCTTCGCGCAAATGGTCCGGGGCGATGCGGTCGATGAGTTGTTCGGCCCAGCGTGGCGGTTGGAAGGTTTTTGGTTCCATATCAGTGTCCAAATGCTGTTTCTGAAATACCATCCCAAAGCTTGTTACGGATGCGCCTTGCCTCACGCAGGGCCTGTTCGCCTTCATAGGTCACTGTAAACAAGCGCTTGCTCCGGCCGCCCCGCTCAGCAGATGCTTCCCCGAACCGGGAAACCACCAGTTTCTTTTCTTCCAGGCGTTGCAGTGTCCTGTGCACTACGCCCAGGCTCATGGGGCGTCCCATGTGTTCGTCAAGCGTTTCTAAAACCCCCACGCTGTAAGCATTATCGTAAAGCAGGGCAACCGTCAGCAGCACGACCTCTTCAAATTCGCCCAATTGGGTACCTTTCATATATCACGGGATCAGACAATAATAATATCCTTTCACTTTGCATAGCAAATAGCAGGCCAGCGGTGGAAACGGCTCTGATAAGCCGTAATCGAAGTCCTTAAAGCAAATGGCGCGGTGAAAGCGTTCGTTTTTGAGCGGAGTACTGTTCAAATTTGAACATTAGATCATAAGCAGGCCTGCCAGATACTTGACAGGCAATCCGTAGCAAATAACACTATCACAATATTGGCCTCAAAGAGCTATTTACCGCCCGTCGTAAATTCGTTTTAAAATCGCCCCATTCTTCTGGGCCGCAGCCTTTATATACCTTACAGTTTCAATAGTCTCGTCAGAAAAATCGAATCTCGAGAAATTGGAGTCGCTGGCAGGCACGTACCTGGCGCTCGGGCTCATGTACGCAATCACCTGGTTTTACCTGAAATTAACTCAGGACAAATAGCACCTCATGAAAAATTATAGGCATGGCCCGAATTCTCCTTTCATTCTTCTGCTCTCTTTGTCCGCTTTCGCCCAGGTCATAATCATCCCAAAGGAAAAAAATGGGCTCCCGGAAGACGCTAATATTATAGCCATTATGATAAAGCGCAATACATATCATGCGTTGAAAACACCGAAAAGGCGTTGGTCCGGCGAGGATATTCACTTGCAAAGTCAAACCAGGACCCGGGAATTGTCCAAACAGACTACAAGAGAAGAAAATGTCTGGTTGAAAGTTACTGCGAACGTCGATCCGAGGGTGGTCGAGCTTCGAGGTACAGTCAGCTCCAATTCAAAAAATGGTCATGAAGTTATGAACCGGGGCCGAAAAGGAAGTCCGAATCTTGTGGGGTTTACTGAACTGAAATGAACAAGGTTGCGGAGTCGCTGCCAAATTCCCAGGCATACGGCAGCATTTTAAGCAGCATCCGCGGATGGTTGCGCTGGTGCCACCGCCTTCCTAAAAGCTGCTTCCCGTTTCAGGAGACTTTTTTGAATCCCTCGCTGGAAGCAGCTTGCCGTTTTGTCATACTCAATGTGCAATCAACACTTTCTTGCTATCCGTGGTGCTGCCATTTTTGATCTGCATAATGTAAATGCCTGCCGGCGCATTGCCTAACCTGATCTTTTTATCGTGCGAGCCTTTGCCTTTTACTTTGGTGTCATACCAAACTTTGCCGAGAACGTCTGTTACTGTGACCCTCGCGTCGCCTTCCAGTATATTGAAACTTGCATTGAACTCTCCCGGTGCTGGGTTCGGGAATACGTTTAGTTTCGATTTTGGTTCGACGGATTCGAATGTTAGCTCGGGAGCTCCCGCCCTCGCGCCGGAATGCAGGCTATTGATACAAATCCTGTCCTGCCTGATGCTCGCCCCCGGAGCACCTTCGATCCGTAGTATATTGTTTCCAGCTCTAAGAGGTACCATGAAGATCTCTTCGCGGAAAACGATATTCCAGCTATGGGTGGCAGGAATGGCGACAGCATAATAGATATAGCCATCGTTACCAGCGAGCGAAATTTTTGGGCTGGAACTTGCCGCGTATTGCAGCGAGAGCCGGTATATGCCGTCAGCCGGCACGCCGTTGATCGCATAATTCACATAATGCTTGTAGTTGTTTTCATCGCCTCGGGTAGCCCCGCCGGAAGCATTGGGGTCACTCGTGATTGGGCCGGAGCCGTCCTGAGTTTCCGCATCCACACACATACCGAATTCCTCGTTCGCGGGTGGCGGACAGCTAGTGATCCTTAATGTATATTCAGCGGTTTTGGTTTCACATCCGGGTTTTGATCCCGTCACAGTGTATACGTAGTCACCGATTTGGCCGGGTGTGGTCAGGTTGACGACCTGGCCTGTCGTATTGTTCAGGCCGGGGCCATTCCAGGTATAAGTCACGTTGTCACAGTCATATTCGAGGCATCGCGCAAACATTACGATCGGTTTGGAGCAGGTTACGTTGTAAGAAACAACCTCCGGGAAAAAATAAAAGCGGCATGGCGCCACACCCCAGTCAACGCGGATCGCCATGGAATCTGTTTTTGAGATGCATCCCGGTTTGGACGCGGTCACATAATAGGTATAGTATCCGGTGGTGGCCGGCGAGGTGAGGTTAACGGTTTCTCCGGTAGCATTGATACCATTTCCCGTCCAGGTGTAGGTCACACCTGCGCAATCCCCGGTGCAATTGGCGGTGAAAGACATGGGCTTGCTCCGGTCGTATATTGGGGCATTGGATGCGGGGTCTATTTCGAATGCACATGCTGGCTGCCCGCTTCCCGGACCGGTCACGCAGATCTTATCCTGACGAATGCTGCTGCCCGGTAGTCCCTGTATCCTGATTACGTTATTGCCTTGATTGAGCATTATGGAGAAGGTCTCTTCCCGCCAAACGATGTTCCAGGAATGGGTAGGGGGAAAATTCGCAGATAAAATAGCGATGTTCCCATTTACGGAGATACTGGCTTGCGCGGCCTCACCGGCATAGTAGCGCACGGTTACCTGATGGATGCCGGTTGTTTGCACGCCATCGACTGCGTAGTCGACATAGTGGTCATAATTGTTTTCCTCACCTCTGGTGCTTCCGTTGGATGCATTCGGGTCGCTGGTGACCGGCCCATTTCCGGTCCCGTTCTCGGATTCTACGCATAATGCGAACTGACCCTGAAACAATGCCGCGCTTTCGCAAAGCGGTTCAACAACGTTTTCTGCCCATGCGGACAGCGGGATCACAAAGGAAATCAAGATGTAAATGAAGTGTCTCATGATCATTGCGTTTTTTGTAAATGGACAGGTTGAGAAGTGAATTTTGGTAGTACAAGTTGACCTTGTAATCATTCAACTAAATCCATGGACACTGATTGATTGCAAAAGCGTGGCAGGTAAGGTCAATGAAGAACGGCAGCCGGCCGGTAAGCAAATTATCATATTGGTAGTTCAAATAGAAAGAAGGAGTGCGGGTTGGTATTGGCCAGTGGAAAATATTGGGTTGTTAATCATCCCATTCATGGCAGATTTTTTAGCAGGCGAAATCTACTGAGGAAGGAGAGATAGGAAGAATGTTGAAAATCGAGTGTTTAGTGCGAAGGAAGTTACCGTGGTCGCGGGAAGAGGTAGGTTTCCGAAAATTTGTGATTCAAAAGCCCTGGAAATCGGCCTAGATTTTTTCGCAAACAAAGCGGGTTACCGAATGTTTTGACTTGACCCAGAGCGATATATTCATCTGCAAGAATTCTAAAAGAGAAATTTTTAGACAGAAAAAGTACATTTTGAGGTGCTTGCGGTTATTTCGCTGGGATTCAGACCTGAGACCCAAATACCTATTCTGTCGTACAATTTGCGTCGGGAAAGTCAGTCTAATTTAATAGTCTGTATCAGCGTCAAAAGTCTGGTCAAGTGTTCGATTGACATCCCTCCATCTCCACTCAAATAATGATCAAAAGCCTGTTCAGATTACTGAATGGGCTTTTTTGCTTCGGGAATTTAAGAGCCGTGACATCAATTCCAGTCTCTTATCGGATCATTTCGTGTCCGGTTCCGAACACCGCGGGCATGATCAATTTTATTACGGCCCTTGGGTTTATATCGTGGAGGTCCGGCATATGTTCACCCTGTAATAGGGGAATATGTTTTAACATTAATAGCCTTGTGAGTTTTTATAATTCATGACTCATAGAATATTGCCTTTATGACTTGATTTGAATTTGGATTGTGAAGACAATGATCCGACCGGGACCGATGAAAACCAAGGTAACCCGGAAACTGTTGTTCAAGTATTTTTCCGGATGCGCTGTTGAAAAACAATTGATCGATGAACCGATTTACCTATTGCGATAAAGCGGTTGCAAAAGCGTATCCGGCGGCACAAAGATATTTAGCTGTTTTATTAGCCTTGGTCCCCAGGTAATACCGAAGCGCTAATTCCTCCATTCGGGCCAGGCCAGCTGGCGAACTTGCCATTGCCGGTTGGAATGGGTCGCCATTAATTCAGCGGTCCACCAGCCTGGGCGAGTGCCTTACGGGCTCCGCCGTGGATTGCCGGGCGCCATGCCGCGCGCATTCGGCCGAAATTCACCTCATGAACCGGCACGTGTTTTGCAGGGAAGCTCTGTCAGTTGCCGGCGGACCGGTCGATGGACGACCGGGCGATCCCAGAGGAATTTGTTCCCCTACATAACCCCCGAACCCGTTGATCATCGGGCAGGTGCGGGGAAATATTACACAGCTACCAACCAGTTTACCCATATGATTATTCTAGCTACTCTGATCGTATATGCCGGTCTGGCGGTGCCGGTCACCGACGCCTGGCATCTCGTAAAACGCGGTTCCGTATCCATTGAAAGTAAGGAATCCTGCCAGCAGGATGCGGGCTATTTTTTCGCGTTGCGCGAAGTGTCCTTAGCCAAGAAAGATTACATTTTTCTGGCCGATCCGTTGAAACGCGCCATTTTTGTTGACGGGGATACCAATATTGTAATGAGCCACACGATGACCATCAAGAACGGCAGGGGATTCAGCATGTATTTTTCCGGCGCCAACTATAATGCTATTTTGTCGCTGAAAAACGAAAAGCAAATTGACGCCGGAACGATCGGGTATGAGGGTACTTTGTTCGTCCGGCGTGGTTCCGAAAAGCTCAAGGTCGCTGTGCACGGTTTTCAGCACCGGTGAAAAATGCCGGCAGGGCTTTTCAACGAAGAAAAATGCGGCCGCTCTCTGCCAGTAAGATTTTGTCGAGTTTGTAAAATGTACGGGTGCCATCATTTCCGACGTCCAGCAATCCGAGGTCGTAACTGCCCGGGGGAAGGTCGTCGCTGCGCACAAGCGTATTGAAACCCGGCTTGTAATAAGGCCCTCCGGTTAAAACTTTCCTGCGGCCTTCTGTTTTAGGATTTGCGCACATCAGGTGAATCCGCTTCCGGTCGTTGTCGCGCAGGACGAGGAAGCGGTCGGCCAGCAGATGCTTGGGCTGAGGCGCAGCGAGACTGGTGATAAAAAACTGTTCGAGAGTCTGGTTCCCATCCCGCATCGGCCGCTCGACCGTCCAGGTTTCAATATACATGTGATAGTCTTTGCTGGTGGACGGATTGGCGGAAAACATCGAATCGAGCTGTTTTTTATCCGAGACCGGTTTCGGCAAATGGAAGAAACCTTTTCGATAGGCCGGCGTCAGGTAGAAATCGGCATTTCCGAGCAGACTTTTTTCCACGGAAAACATGTTCCGGTTGGTCGACCAATTGTACACATCCGCCAGATAAGTGGTTTTCTTCGTTGCCACAACACCGGTAAAGCGATAGTATGAAGAAAGCGAATAGGCCACACTCAGCGCTGTAATAAGGATTAAAGCACTTCTTTTTCTAAAGATCGCCGTATGGTCCAGAAGGCAGATGTAAAATAACACCGTAGAAAGCGCGGCGTATAATTGAAAGCGGCTGGCAATGGTGCTGCCCGTCCACGACCGGAACAGCGCGACCGTCAGACTCGTAAACACGATAAATGCGAAAAGGGTCAAAAGTTCCACGGTTCCGGGCTTTATGGGGGCCGGCCGGCTGGTGTAAACCCTGGCGACTTTCAGCAGCAGGTAACCCATAAATGCAGTGATCGCCACGCCCCACACCACGGACAACAATTCGGGGCGACTCCAGAGCGACATTTCCGAGCCGATGAAGCCGAAGAAGGAAAACATAAACGAGGTGACGTTCCGGGGCATGTTCACCGCTTGTCCCGATTCGTAGTCGACCAGGTAAAGGCCCAGGCAGATAAACATGAATACGCACGTCATAAACACTTTTCTGAAATCTTTCCGGCACAGCAAATAGAAAGCGATGGCGGGAAAAGAAAGAATGCCGTTGCCATGGGTGAATGTCGCCAGAAAACAGCAAAGCATGGCAATATAAAATGCGCCCCGCAAGCGGCTGGACACGAGCAAGATGGCCGTCACCGTAAAAGCGGTGAGAAACGTGTGCTGCATGCCGTTCAAGGCCCAGCCGGAGACATCGTGAAACAGCGGATGGAAAAACAGGAATGGTGCCGGCAGGAAATAGTAAAGCGGAAGCCTGGTCTTTCGAAACTGGATATACAGAAAACTGAATATGTAAATCAGGTTGATCAGAACCAGTACAATGTAAAACCGAAAGTTAAGGTTTCCGGTAATGCTGAACTCGATAAGCGCAATCAGGCGGGGGATCACCGCCTTATGATCGTTGAAGGTGCGAAACAATTCCGTAATGACGAACCTGGCGTCGGATCTGCCTTCGGAAATTACCTCAATGAACTGGATCAGCAGAAAATCGTCCTGAAACGGGAAGTTAACGGAGAAAAAAAGTGATATACAAAATACGCGAGGATAACCAAGGCAATAACAAATCCAGATACAATGGGGTATATCATTATATAATATTGAGTTTCAATTGGTAGCGCCGGGTTGGGGAATTTCCAACCCGGCGGTTCATAATCGGAGTATATGATTTTAATGTAGTATAGCAACAAAATCGTTCCCGTGCCGCCGTTTGAAGAATATATTTGTTTCCCCGGGTAACATCCGTTTGTCGGTGATATCAGCATATTATGCTGTGTCTGCCCGCTAGCACAATTTTTTCCCTGAATACCGAACGGCCGGAAAAGGCCGGGGGAGTTTTAAGAGAAAAAACAATAGCGTTATGCCGGAATTACCTGACCTGGAAGTTTTTAGCCGCAATTTGTCAAAAGCTTTGAAATCGAAAAGGCTTGAAAATATAGGTATTGCGAATGCAGGCAAGGCCCGCGTTTCCGAAAAAGAACTCAACGAGGTACTTGTGGGCAAAAAGCTGCGCGACGTCACCCGGGTGGGAAAGCAACTTTGCTTTGATTTCGGGAAAGATGCCCGGCTTTTTATGCATCTGATGTTGCATGGAAGGCTCGTGATACAGCGGTCGGATGCCGACCCGCCCAAGCATACCCTGGCAAGCCTGAATTTCGGAGCGGAAGCCCTTTACTTAACGGATTACCAAAAAGCCGCGCATTTGCTGCTCAATCCTGAGGCAGGTGATGCCGTAGATGCACTTTCCGAAGAGCTCGATGGCGACTGGCTCGCCGAAAAATTCTCCGGTAGCCGCGCGAAGGTCAAAACGCTTTTGATGGACCAGAAGGTTATTGCCGGTATCGGCAATGCTTATGCCGACGAAATCCTTTGGGAAGCAAAAATCGATCCTGAATCGGTCGCGGGTAAAATTCCGGCCAACGTTGTCAACGCCCTCAGTAAGGCAATCGGCAAGGTGCTTCGCGATGCGGAGAAAAAAATTCTCAAAGAAAACCCCGACATTATTTCCGGCGAGGTCAGGGATTTCCTTAAAATTCACAACAGTAAAAAGGAAAAAAGTCCGGGTGGTGCGGCGATCCTGTCAAAATCCGTGGGCGGCCGAAAGACATATTTCACCGAAGAGCAAAAACGCTACCAATAAGCTTCGGATAGTGGAAGCCGGGTCGACAGGCGGTTAAAATAAAATTCTATATTTTTCGGCAAAATTTTTTAGTGTCAGAATTTTGTTTTAAGTTTAAGAAATATTTAAAATAATGTTATGAACAAAGGCACAGTTAAGTTTTTCAATGAAACCAAAGGTTTTGGTTTCATCGCTCCTGAAGATGGGGGAGCCGATATTTTTGTACACGTATCGGGTCTTACCGATGATATTCGTGAGAACGACAGTGTATCGTACGAGGTGGAAAATGGTAAGAAAGGGCTAAATGCGGTTAACGTAACGGTTATTTAGTCGATTATAAATTGCATTGAACCGTTTGAATTCCTCCCAAACCGGGAGGAATTTTCGTTTACGAACATTGCTTTGATGTCCGCAAAACTCGGGCGCACCTTCTTCCAATTCCCGGTATTTCTCGCAAAATCTACCCGGAATCTCCTGTATCCAAACCAAATTTACCTCATCGCATTATCAGGAGAAGAACCAGTTCCGTTACGAATTCATTTCGATAAAATGAAAATAACGACCGGAATGTCCCTATGAATACAACGGGGCGCAAACGCGGCCGTCCGATTCGCATATGCAGAAAAATATGACTCCGGAAAACGCCACACACTTAGCCGAATTGATCTTAAAGGATTCCGGAGTCAAGTTTTCTGTGTTATCAAGAATTTACATGCATCGTCAAAAAATCAAATTCACCAACTCCGCCGCAAGCACTTTTTTCCCTACTCTTCGCAAACGTGTCGACGATTATTTCACCTCCCGTAACATCCGCAAGTCGGGAGGGAAGAACTTGCTGTGCAAGGCCATTTTTATGCTTAGCCTGTATCTGATTCCCTATGCGCTGATCCTGAGCGGTTGGTTTACGGTCGGCGCAATGGCAGTCTTCTGTGTGGTTATGGGCCTGGGAGTGGCCGGGGTCGGGATGTCGGTCATGCATGACGCAATCCACGGTTCTCTGGCAAGCTCGTCGGCGCAGAATCGCTTTTTTGGCGCCTCTATCTACCTGCTCGGGGGGCAATGCTTACAACTGGGAGGTCCAGCACAACCGGCTGCATCACACGTTCACCAATATTCACGACGTCGACGAAGATATCACGGGAAAGTTCCTGCTTCGCCTCTCACAGGGCGACAGGTTGAAGTTTATCCATCGTTTTCAGCACATTTATGCGTTTATGCTTTATGGTCTGATGACACTCTCGTTTCTGTGGAAAGATTTCCGGGAAATTTCGCTGTTCGACGAACTGGCCAAATCGGGGTTGACCAAACGGTTTCCAAGAAAGGAACTTATCCGACTGATCTGGACGAAAATCGGGTACGTTATCTTTATCCTTGCGATCCCCATGTGTTTTGCGGGCGTCACTTTTGCACAATGGCTGGCAGGCTTTCTGATTATGCACATCACTGCGGGGATGATTCTGAGCACTATTTTTCAAATGGCGCATATCGTAGAAGGTGCGGAACAGCCCGCGCCTGACGAAGATGGAAATATAGAAAACGCATGGGCAATTCACCAATTGCAAACGACTTCGAATTTTGCCGGAAAGAACAGAGTGTTGTCATGGTTTATCGGCGGACTGGATTACCAGATCGAGCACCATCTTTTTCCGTCAATTTCCCACATTCACTACCATGCCCTTTCGCCGATTGTGAAAGCTACCGCCCTCGAATTCGGGTTGTCTTACAACGCGAAGGCAAATTTCGGTCAGGCACTGGTTTCCCATGTTCGGATGTTGCGGAAGCTTGGAACCGCGTCGAAATTAATATAGCGGGCAGACGAATATTTGCACGCAAGCGGTAGAAGCTCATCAGTTAACACTACGCCGGCAGGATTGAACTACAAGTGAAAATCCGGTTGATACTCGAAAACCAGGAGCAAAATGAATTCGTAAGAGAAAGTATTGCGTTGTTACCCCAATTTTTACGCCGATGAAAACGAAGTTATCGGCCAGACTCCTGGCAGCCGTGGACGCTTTGCCACTGGAAGAAGGTTTCAGGGTGTTGGAAATCGGATGCGGCCCGGGTGCTGCCGCACGTGAGGTCGCGAGGCGGGTCGGGCAAGGCTATGTACTGGCGATCGACCGCTCTGCCAATGCGATCCGGCAGGCGACGAAAAGCAGCGCCGCAGGAATCGGACCGGCAACGCTGTCGTTTCGCAGAGTGGCCATCGAAGATTTTGAGTTAGCTGGCGATGAAGCGCCGTTCGACCTTGCCTTTGCAACCAGAGTGGGCGCGCTCGATGGCCGCCATCCGGAAATTGAAGACAAGGCGCTCGCCCGGATAAGGCAAGCCCTTAAACCCGGCGGGAAACTGTACGTCGACGGGCAGCTTCGTTTCACGAAATCGTCGTAGCCGGATTTCGTTTTGGTTATGGTAAAACGCCGGTTTGCCCCAGCCCCGCACGGGCACATAAAGTCCGGGAGCTTCACTTCCCGTTAAATCCGGCAAATCACATTACCGGAACTTTGGTTTCGCCGGTTGCCTGGTTTAGGGAAAATTATGCACGTCACGATATGCCGCTTGTATTTTAGGGCTAATTTTTCCCCGGACATAAGTGGGCTATGTCGGAACCAGCTACCGCGATCGTAGCAACACTCTGACTCTTTGTTTATAGGTAATTTGCACTAACACAACAGGTTAGTATAATAAGGCCGGGCGCAGGCGCTCTTTGGCCTCGGTCCTTCGCTACGGCGTACTCAAATGCCTATTCGCCGACGGCAGGCGCATTTGTAGAATAATTTCTAATTTCGGCATTGCTATTCAACAATGTTATCTGCTATAAGTGATCGATTTTATCCTCCGTGTTTTTCCGATTCTGCTATTCGTTTCTGTCCCGTCTTTACCGGCTTACGGCCGGCAGCAACCTGATAGCCATGTCAGCCGCTTTTACTTAGAGCATTATACCGACGAAAACGGCCTTCCCCAGAATAGCGTTTATTCGGTGGTACAGGACGAGCTTGGCTTTATCTGGCTATCGACGGAGCGTGGTTTAGTGCGTTTCGATGGGAATGAATTTACCGTTTTCGACAATTTCGGTAGTACATATTCGTCGGGCAGCATCGGAAATATCGGCATCGATCCACGGCCAGGCTCCCGGGGCTTCTACGCTGTTAATAGTGATCACAATTTCATCCGGATTAACCGCGGCATCGCCGTTGCCGACACAGCGCTTGTTGCCGAACTAAGGAAACTACCTTTCCCATATCCGACGAAGCACAAAGGGCACCTGCTGGAACGCCTGCCTAAACTCGACGATGTGCCCGGTCTGGGGCCATTTGTGGCCCCGATGGGGCAAGGCCGCTACTTTGTTTACGATCGGAAGAAATTAGGCTATTATGATAACAACCGGCTGGCAGGGCACATCCCGTTTCCCGACAAGCACCCCTGGGGTTTTTTCCGGATTGACAACAGCCTTTATCACTGGGAAAATGGGCAACTTAACCGCTTTCGTGCGCTTTCCGGGCGTTTTCAGGGAAGGCGGGCCGTATTTCGGGGCGCACTGGTCCGCAGTCCTGCTTTTAATGATCCCCGTACTTTTGAAATTTTTTGGAACAATGCAGCCAATCAAACATTCATCCGTTTAAATCAGTCATTATATGCTGTAACGGAGGATGGAAACGGGAACCTGGATTCGGAACTGATTCTCGAAGGGTTCGATTTTTCCAGAGACGTCGTCAGAGCGGTGTACTATGACCGAAAAACGGAGCGGATCTTTCTCGGTAGCCATATCAACGGGCTGTTCGTTCTTACCAAAAAAAGATTTGTCACACTTGCCACTCCCTTCCCGGGCACCGATCAGGTATATTATGGTCAGGCACCGATAGGTAAACACAGTGTGTTGTCAAGCCAGGGAATTGTTTACGGAATCGATCCCGTGGATGGTCGCGGCGTGGCCCGTCAGCTGCCGCTCGTTACGAAAAGCGTAGGCTGGGACAAGACCAGCATTGTCGTCGATACGGACGGCGATATCTGGTGCAAAAATGAGAGCAGACTAATGCTGATCAATGCGGACGGATCGAAAATAAAGGCTTCGTGGATCTTGCCGTCGGGCATTACGCAGCTATACCAGGGGCCGGATGCAACCATCTGGATCGGCACGCAGGCGGCGGGTATTTTCCATATTAAAGCCCCGCTGAAAGACCGTGCCCGCCCGGTACGATTCAAGACGGGCCCTTTGCCGGAAGTTTCATGGATACAGCAATCAAGGAACTTTCTGTGGATAGCGACTGTGCATGGGTTGCTGCGTGTAAACAAAGTGAGCGGCGAAATGGTTAGAATAAAGGACCTGGATGGCATTTACGTCAGAAGCCTGCATATTTCCCCCGACGGGTCGGAAGTGTGGATTACCAGTTATAAAGACGGCTTTTTTTTGTTGAAAGATTTAAAACTGACCCGCTTTCCACTCGACCGGAATGGCTATCTGGCCAATACGCATTGCATACTGGAAGATCGTAACGGGTATTTCTGGATCACCACCAATCACGGGCTCTTCCAGGTGTCGAAAGCGGACCTTTTGAATTTTGCACGCCATGGCGGCAGGCTGTATTACCACCTGTATTCAAAGGCCGACGGCTTCAACAGCAACGAGTTCAATGGCAGGTGCGAGCCATGTGCCGTACGGGTCGGCTCGGACCACGTTTCCTTTCCTTCGATGAACGGGCTGGTGTGGTTCAGGCCGGAAAGCGTTGCGGCGGAAGTCCCCGACAGGCAGATTATCATCAATCGCATTGAAATAGACCGGCATACCTTGCCGACGGGACAGCGGGATGTGACGTTTTCCCAAAAACAGAAGGAGCTCCGGATAGAATTGCTTACGCCGTTTTTTGGTAACCGGCACAATCTGGAATTTTCGTATGCTTTACAGGAAAAAGGGGCGGTCCCTTCGGAAACGGACTGGTTGAGTGTCGATGCGGTATCCGGCAACAAGGCCGTCATCAGTATCTCGACATTGCGGAAAGGCCAGTACACGCTCTTCGTCAGGAAAACAAACGGATTCGGAAAGGACAATTTTTCCTATGAAACCATCCGGATCGAAGTGTCGCCGTTCTGGTACCAGACGTGGTGGTTTTATGTGTCGTTGGCTGTTATCGTGATCGCCGCCATGTTCCAATACGCCAAATACCGCACGGTCAGGGTACGAAAAATGAACCTCTTGCTGGAAAAGCAGGTCAATGAGCGGACCAGCCAGTTGCGTGGTGCTTTGCAGTACCTCGAAAAATCGCAGGACGAGGTGCTGGGCCAGATGCGCCTTCAATCCCGCCTGATGGCGTCCATTGCACACGACGTCCGGTCACCGCTCAGCGCCGCGATAATGGTGTCGGGGGAACTGCAGAAAATGATCCGGAGGGGGCAATACGATCTGGCCTGCGAGGTGGGTAAAAATGTTGAAGACTCCATGAAGCAAGTCAAAGCGTCGCTCGAAGAGCTTCTGGCTTATGTTAAATTGCGTGTTTACAAACATGAGCCGGAGAATGAGATGGTTTGCCTGGACCGGCTTGTGGAGGAGAATATGGAGCTTTATGGGAAAAATACGCGTATTTATCCGAATACTTTTATGAACCTGATCCCGCCGGATACCTGCGTGATGACCAATGCACCGCTTTTGAAAATCATCATCCACAATGTGATCGACAACGCTAACAAATACACCGACAACGGCGTGATCAAAGCATACGTATCGACGCAGGCGGATTCTCTGCGGCTTTTTATTGAAGATTCGGGTCCTGGAATTCCCCGTAGGCTGCTGGACTGGTTCGAAGACGAAGAACCCGCCCAAAGGGAATCCACGCATAAGGGCATCGGCCTGGTGATGGTCAAAGAGCTGGCCCCGAGTGTTGCCGAAAACATCCGGATCGAACAGCTGAACCCCGGGACGCGCGTCGTGCTGACTTTTCGCAGGCAGGCAGTTAATACCGGAAGCATCAAAGCTTAGTCTGTTTCCTGAGTCCGGGAACAGTGGCTGTCAAACGTGCGGGATTCGAAGGATCAGTAAAACTCACCAAGTTCCTTCGCCCTTCGTTCCAGCTCGAAAAGATTCTGGATGCCCAGTTTCCGGAAGAGCCGGGCCTTGAAGGTGCTGATGGTATTGGCCCGCAGGCCAAGCGCCGCCGCAATCTCCTTGGTCCATTTCCCCTTCAGAAGCAGGTGCATAACCTCTTTTTCACGCTCCGAAAGCCGTCCGGCAGCCGGTAAGGGAACGCCGCTCCGTGACGGGAATACTTCGAGCAGTTGCGCCTGCACGAGGGGACTCACATACCGCTTGCCGTCCATAACGGTCGAAACGGCTTTGGTCGCTTCCGGCTCGTCCGAAGCTTTGGCCAGGTAGCCATTGGCCCCGGCAAGAATATAGTCGAGGGCCAGCCGTTCCTCATCCGCCGCCGAGCAGATCAGTATGCGCACATCGTCGCGAAGCGCCCTGATTTCCTTCACCATATCGGTTCCGGTGCCGCCGGGAATGTCGATGTCGAGAATAATCAGTGAAATGTCCGGATCGGTAAAATGCGGGGCGGCATTGTAATAGTTATCGGCTTCGACGCATTCAACCTCATGATATGCATTTCGCAGCATGAATATCAGGCTCTTGCGTACCATGAAGTGATCATCAATAATTAATACTTTCATCTTGACAGACTGGATGAATGCCTCAAACGGCATTGTGAAATAAAGACCGGATTCGCTATTGACTGCGGCCACATGGCGGCCGCAGTGTATCAGCCCCGCCGACCGGTATTAGCCATAATCGCATACGGGCTGCAATTTCGCCCTTAATTGAGAAATATTCCCTATACCGAGCTTTTCAAAAATAACCCGTTTATAGGTGCTCACCGCGTTGGGGTTAATGCCCGCTATCTGAGCGATTTCGCTTCGCGGCTTACTGGAAATCAAAAGGTTGGCGATAATTTTTTCTTTGGATGTAAGCCTGATCGTTACCGAATTACTCGTCAGTTGCGAAAGCAGTAGTTGCTCTATGTCGCTGCTGACATATTTGTTGTTCGGGTCGGCAGCTAAAAGTGTTACCGCTTCCTGGACTTCCCCGGGAGTTGCCCTTGCGGATACAAATGCATTGGCGCCCAGCCGGATATAAAAGTGCAGGTCGGCCAGCTGGTCGCCCAGATCCACCAGGATCGCCGGGGCCGGAAGTTGCTCTTTTATCTGCTTAATCAGCTCGACTGTCTTGCTGTCTTTGGTAGAGACGGCATCCAGGACCATCAGATCGAAACGGGTGTGTCCGGTGGCGCCGCATGCCCGTTGAAGGGAGTTAGCTTCAAAGAAGGTGGTAAGGGGAAACTTCGAAATTATGGTTGATCGCAGTCCCAGTGAAAAAAGGGGGTTGTCGGAAACGACCAAAATGTTCATCGTAAAATGGGTTGTGGGTGGAGGTATTCATAGGTAGTGAAAAATCCGGGTAGTAAGCAACTACCCGGATTCGGATCAAGACTACCTGATCACGGCCACTTTGTGTGTGCTGATAGTGCCGTCAAACAGGGTCAGGGTAATGGTGTAGGTACCTTGCTGGAGCTTTGACACATCGATTCCCTCGGATGTGATTTTCAGGCTCTGGAAGATCTTTACACCTGCAGCGTTATGTAAAACGACTTGTTTGATCTGCTGATAATTGCGGATCATGAGCCTCTCGCTTACCGGGTTCGGGTAAGCTGTCAGCTGCGCGTGGACATCCATACGTACGCTGCGGATGGCGCTGTACGCGAAGGTTTCATCCGCATCGATCATTTTCAGACGGTAAAGGTTTTCGCCAATCGCCGGCTGCGCATGTTCGAATGTATACTCAACCCTTGATTTGCTTTCGCCTTTGGCAGCAACTGTTCCTACCAGGGTCCAGGTTTTGCCGTTGGTGCTGTGCTCGACCTCGAAGCGGTCCGCATTGGTCTCCTCGGTCGTTGCCCAGGCCAGCATCGTTTTGCCTTCCTGAACACGTGCCTGGAAGCTGACCAGCGTCACCGGCAAAGGGTCTGCCCATTCGAGGCTGTAAATGGCAGGCGTTCCCAATACACCGGCTGCATCTACCCATGCATATTCAAACGAAGTGCTGATATCGCCGATGGTCGCCTCGGTAAACTGGACCTGCAATTTAAGCGGGTCGAAGTTTTTGATCTCTACCCCCAACATTACCGGCTGCCCGTCGTACAAGAGCGTGGTATTGGTCGGAAGGACGGTGATTACCACTGTTTTGCCGCTCAGTGATCCGGATGTGGGCTGGTCCTCGGGATCGCTACCGGTCAGCTCGGGCAAATTGCCGCTCAAATTAACGATGTCCCCCACTTTTGGCTGGTCGATGATGCGGTGGTAGGGATCGGCCGAAGGTGCGACTTCGACGCCGAAGTTGGCATTGGTCACATCCACATTCAGGACGGTCACGTTGGTGAGGATACCGTTTACGGCATCATCGCTGCCGGCACCGGCGCCCAGGTTTTCGCCCATATTGATCCAGCCTGTGGGAAGCGAAGGCGTGGTAGATCCGGTGGCAGTCTGATGCAGGACGATGCTGTAAGTATCGGCATTGACCGTGCCGAAATCGAACGCGCCGTTTGCACCTACGGGCACAGTCGAAAGCAGAGTGCCGTCGCTGCCGATCAGCGAAACGTACAGGCCGGTCGGGATCGGGTCGGGCGAAGTCGTGTTAACCGTCACGTCGGTAAGGCCGTTGGCATCGTGGAATACATTACCGCGCAAGGCTACCGGAGCAAGGCATTGTACGGCCGGCTTAATGCTCACCGGAATGGATTGTACCAGCTGGCATTTGGAGTCGGCGTCAGTAATGGTCACCTGATAGGTCCTTGCCGTGTTGGTCGTAACGGTGGGGTTAGCCACAAATGCATTGGATAATCCCGTCGACGGGCTCCATACATATTGATAGTTACCGGTGGAAGTCACATTCAATGTCATCGGGGTAGTTGTCCCCTCGCAAACCGCGAGCGGCGTGCTGGTAGCCGAAACGGTGTTCGCATTCACTACTACGACTACCTCCTTGAAGTTGCTGCAACCCGAAGCCAGGTTGGTCTGCGTCAGGCGGTAAGTGGTAGTGGCCGTCGGGGTAATGACCGTTGAAGTTGCATTCGGTGAAGACACCCCGGTGGTCGGGCTCCATTGCCAGCTGGTTCCGGCTGCGGGTGCGCCCACCAGGCTCAGGGTGGTGGTGCCACCGGCACAGATGGTGGTATTACCGGTGATATTGAACGCGGAAGGGGTATTGACGGTCACCACCACCTGATCGGTGCTGGTACAGGTTGGCGTGGTCACGGTTACGGTGTAAGTCGTGGTCGCCGTTGGTTTGACGGTCGGCTGGGCTACATTGGCAGTGCCTACAATACCCGCGCCGGTCCATGAATAGGTTGCCCCATCGATAGCCGGTGTTCCGATCTGGGTGGATTCACCCGGACAGATGGTTACGTCGCTGCCTGCGCCTGCATTCGGAGTTACCTCTATTTCATCGGTAAAGGTACAACCGCTCGGCAGGGTTACCAGTACGGAATAGGTCGTTTTTTGCGATACGGTGGCAGTCGGATTGGCTGCTGTGGCGCTGCTCAGGCCGGTGGATGGTGACCACAGGAAGGTCGCGCCGGCAGGGGCCGGCGGGTTACCGTTCGCGCCGAAACCGATGGCTACGCCGGCAGCCGAACATGCAGTCGCGTCGTTGAGCGTAACGGAAGGTACCGGGTTGACGGTGATGGTCACCTGGTCGATCATCGGAGCGGTACAGCCGGGATAGCTGATTTGCAGGCTGTAAGTGGTAGTCGCCGTAGGCGTTGCGATCGGGTTGGCACAATCCGTACAGCTCAGACCGGGGCCTGTCCACAGATAGGTCACACCAGGTTCCGGCGCGCGGCCGAGCTGGATGCTTTCGCCCTGGCAGATCGTGTCCGCTTTGCTGGCGTATTCACCGGGTACCAATTCGTTTCTCAATGTAACGCTGTCGGTTGCCATACAGCCCGATTCGGGGTCTGTGACCGTCAGGATAAACGTCTGCCCGCCGGTGGCCGAAAACTCTACCTGCGGCTGAGGCATGCTTGCATTGGTGCCGTTGGTCCAGGCGGCCGAGGCGGGCTGCCATGCGTAGGTCCAGTTGGTGCCGGTTGGGGCGGGCGTTCCAAGGGTGACGGTCGCGCCGTTACAAATGGTGCGGTCAACGCCCGCGTCGACTACCACGCGTGCCACTTTCACATTGACCGTGTCGATTGTTTTACAGCCGTATACAAGGTCCTCGATTTCCACGACGTACTGCTGATCTGCGGTCAGGGTTGCCATCGGGTTAGGGATCGAGTCATTGTCAAGTCCGACCGCCGGGCTCCATTTGTAGGCAAATCCGGCCAGGTCGGTGCCGATCGGTGTCGCGCTGTTGTAACAAGCGAATTTATCGGCCAGATTGATATTCGGCTTGGCAGCGCCTGCCGGGTTGATATCGATGGATTCCGAGCAGGTAATGGAAGGATCATACTTGTTGGTAATGGTCAGCGTGATCGTTGCCGGGCTGCTGGTCAGTACTTTCACTTCACGGGCAGTCGCATTGTCGACCAGGTTGGCGGGGCTCCACCGGTAATTCCAGTCGGTGGTGTTGATGTACTTCGGAGCCAGGCGCAGTTCTTCGCCGGGGAACGATTTGGGACATCCTTGTGAAGAGATCGTCTCGATTTCAACATCGCAATTGCCGCCGCAGATGATAATGTCGACATCCGAAGAGCAGGAAACGCCATTGAGCGTAACGGTGCGACGGAATTTAGTCGTACCCACGTTGCTTTTCAGGTAAGCGTCCGCCCCGCCGTTGCGGGTGCTGAGCACCGTTCCGTTCCCGCTGACGACGGTCCAGCTGTAAACGGCCTCGGGGCAGTTGGGGAACCCTTCGTGGGTTACCCAGCGAGGGCCGCATTCGGTATCGCCGCTATCGGAAGTCTGGGAATTCAATACGGAGACCTTCACTTCGTCGACAAAGCTGCAACCGTTCTTGACGGCTGTCACGGTGTAGTTGACCGAGCAGGTGGGGAGGCCCGAGGAGCCGGCTGTAAATGTAGGGCGCGCCACGTCGGTTGCATTCAGGAACTGGCCGGGTGTCCAAGTATAAGCGTAGGTGGCATCCGTAGCGCTACCGAGCTGTACCGACGAGTTGATACAAATCGTGCGGTCGGGACCGGCGAATGCGGTTGTGCCGCCCGGTGCGGTAACCGGGGTGACGGTCACATCGTCGGTGGTAGAGCAGGTAGTCCCGTCTTTTTTGGTGACTGTGACTGTGAGCCGGTAAACGGTCGCCGCGGTCGGGTTGGCGATTGGCTGGGCGCAGTTGGTACAGCTTAGCGTTGTGATGGGGCTGCCCGAGACGCGGGTCCAGGCATAAACCACAGAGGGGCTCGCTACCGGCGCCGAGCCGATTTGCACACCGCCGCTGCCCTGGCAGAACGACTGGTCCGGACCTGCATTGGCCACGGCCGGCACGATCGTAACCTGATCGGTATCGATACAACCCGAAGCGTCGGTCACTTTCAAGGTGTAGGTAGTCGCCTGGGTTACGGCCGGCGTCGTGAAATTAGCTGCCGAGCCCACCAGCGTACCGCCGTTGGAACTGCCCTGGTACCATTGATAGCTGTAAGGGCCGGTACCGCTGGTGGCTGAGCCGCTCAGCGTAACGGTGTTGTTGCCTGTGCCGCAAACGTACCACTGAGGGCCGTTGGCATTGGCGAGAGGCGCCGCATTGGTGCCGATGGTGACGGAGGCCACCTGGGAAACACCCAGCGAATCAAACTGACAGAAGTAGCTTTTGCCCAGCACGATCCGGCGGTAATACAGTGTTTCGCTGGAAGCCAGCGGCTGCAAGTCTTTGAATACTTCGCCTTCCATGTCGGTCCACGGGCCGGTCGGGCTGGTGGCCTTCTGCCATTGGTAGGAAATGCTGGTCGAATAACCCGCGGGCGCTGTAACGCCGACCGCATTGCCCTGAATGACCTGCGGGATACCCAAAATACAGGCTTCCTGCGTCATCGGGGAGAGCGTGCTTGCGGAAATGGCTACGCCGTCCGGGAAGGGTCTCTCGGTCAATTTCATCACGAAAGCGCTGTTTTGCGTTGATGCCGTCGATGAAAGGTTGTAGACGCATTCATTAGGATCGAAGTCCGCCACCTGACTAAACCAACCAGCCACCAGGATTTCACCTGCTTGATTGGCAGAAATCCAGACCGGATTGTCACTTTCGCCGGTTCCCTTGATGCTTTTCACCCATCCGATAGTTCCCGTTGCATCCGTTTGAAGCACATACATGTCCTGATCGGTTTGAGACGAAGTCGTCAAGGTCAGTGAACCAAAAGTAGCCGAGCCTGAATAGCGTCCAGTGATATACACTTTGTTGTCCGGGCTCACGCTGATATAGCTGACGTTGTTTCCCCACTCCTTGGTCCAAAGCTGGTTACCATTGTTGTCAAAGGCAATCAGGCTTGATCCATCCGGCCCAATTCCGTTAACACCTCCGTAAACATTACCGTTAGCATCAACTTTGACATCTCTGTAAGCGTTGAAACCTGCTTTTAGGGTCGACCATATCAGGTTACCGCCACTATCCAGTTTCAGCATATAGGCACCGTTACCGGCGATACTAGCAATGCCGGTGGTGTTGCCCCCAACTGCTCCACCGACATAGATGTTTCCTGCTGCGTCAGTATCCAGTCCCCAAAGAACGTCTTGGCCGGTCCCCCCGATTCGTTTTGCCCATTGGAATACTCCACCGCTGCTCAGCTTAGCCAGGAAACCGTCGTTTCCTCCGGCAGAAGTCAGCGATGTGGCTCCAAAGGTAGATACGCCTGGCCCAATATAACCGGATATCAGGACATTGCCGTCAGGAGCAATTTCCAAATTGTAGCTGTATTCATCCGATGGGCCTCCCATCCGCTGTGCCCACACGTAGTTACCGTTTGGGTCCAGTTTTAAAATATATGCATCCTGGCTTCCGGCATTGGAAACCAAGTTGTTCACCCCTGCATTCGGATTGAAGTCCACAGTTCCCGCAAAATAGCCGGCAATGTAGGTATTCCCCGCCGCATCAGACTGTATTCCGTAACCGGCGTCAACACCGGGGCCTCCGACGCGTTTCGCCCAAATGTATTTGCCATTTGGATCATACTTGGCGACAAACATATCATTGCTGCCGGCCGACACGAGGTTCGCAGTAGCGGCGCTCGGATCAAAGTCTACGGTTCCCGTGAAAAGTCCGGTTACATATACATTCTTGGTAGCATCGGTCGAAACTGCATATGCAGCGCCATTCTGCCCCGCAGCAGATATAAAGCCATTTGCCCATTGCAAGCCTACGTCCTGGGCTTGCAGATGAAAGCCCGTTATCAGCAGCAACGATACCGCCAGGGCTTTTATCCATGCGTACCGGGGTAATTTCAAGGCCATCCCGGTACACAACTTTTTCCGGATCGGTATGCCGCATAGGTTCATGCAACTTGATTGTAGGTGTGTTTGCATAACTCAATGTGATTGGTGAAAAACTGAACTACATTAAAATCAATTACTTGTCTTTTCATATACATTAAGATGTATTAAGTAAACAATTGGTTACAAAATATTCGAACGCAACAATCTCAGGGGAGGCTCCCGGTCCGAGTCAACACGGATGCTGTCAAGTAATTGGGTTATTCACAGATGGATCCTACCTGCAATGCCCTGGTACCAATATGTCAAGCTCCGGGATACCCGAGTGCCGATCACATTTCCGGTGAAGTTGTACAACTATTTCGAGAAGCAAAGCTAAATAGAGGCGTGGAGAAATGTTGACGAAGAAAAGTCAGCAAGCCGACGAAATGTCCGGACGAAATTATCGAACTTGTTCTACATAAAAATCGATTAGGAAGTGTATAAAGGGCGTTGGCGGGTCATCCGCAAATCCGGCCAGCCTTAGAGTTGTCAATAATTTCGATTTTATTCTATGCGGTAGCATTACATGGTCTTCTGTATATTCGCCAGCTTAATGGAAGGCAAAATGAAACGGCTGGCGGATAAACGGGGCGATTGGAGGATGTCCGCCATTGGCGGGACGCAGCCAGTTTTCCGGCAGACCGATCTCCCTGCAAGTCAAAGATGAAAGCGATATTAATTGTCGATGACCACCCGATGGTACAATTGGGGCTGAGTTATCAAATCAGAAAGATGGTGGCCGACTGCCAGGTACATCTGGCGGAAACTTACGATCAGATGATAGCGATACTGGATAAGCATGCGATCGACATGCTGATCCTCGACCTCAGCATTCCGGGAGGGAGCGGGCCCAAAACAATCGGGGAAGTCCGGCAAATGCGGCCGCAGGTGAAGATATTGGTCTACACATCCAGGGACGAGGTACTCAATGCGCCGCTTTATCTGCAAGAGGGTGCCGACGGCTACCTGCATAAAATGGCCTCGCCGGCCGACACGCAAATTGCAGTGCAGACCGTCCTCGACGGGAAAAAGTATTTGAGCCCGAAGTTGCAGGCCTATTTGCTGGATTTTGGAATGAACGAGCCTACCAACGGATATGACAAGCTCTCGCCCCGCGAGAAGGACATTTTGCATGGTTTGCTGGACGGGCTTACCGTGAAGGAGATCAGTGTGCTGCTTCGGATGAAGCAGTCGACCGTGAGCACTTATAAAGAACGGATCATGGATAAACTGGAAGTGGAGAATATGGTCGAGCTGTATAAGAAAATGCACTGGTTTATCGAGTAGCAAAAAGGGCAACCACATCCTTATCCGGTTGTGGTTGCCCCGAAATTCAAAAGTACAGCAGCGTATAGTCTAGCGTGCGATTACCAAACGGTTGACATTCACCGTGCCGTCGGACCGGACCGTACGCACGAGGTAGGTGCCGGCAGGTATTCCGGATACATTGATATTTTGATTTTGGCTGCTTTCCAGCACCAATTGCGAGCCCGGGTTAAAGAATTGAACTTTCGTGACGGACGAATCGCCCGCATCGGCAACCGAAACTTCATCTATTGCCGGGTTAGGATACAACGAAGCGGCCCGGCTATCCAGTTTCACTACGACGATCCGGCTATAAGCATAGGTCTCGTCCAGATCGACCATTTTGAGGCGATAGAAATTACTGCCCGCCGTGGCCGAAAGATCGCTGTAACTATACATGTTGCGTACGCTGCTTTCTCCCGCCGCTTTTACCCGGCCAATCGGCGAGAAGTCTTTTCCGTTGCTACTGCGTTCGATGATGAAATGGCTGCTATTGGTCTCTTCGGCGGTTTGCCAGTCAAGCTGCACCTGTCCTTGTTCCCGCCGGGCGCTGAATGAGACCAGCTTTACGGGCAGCGCACCTTCCTCGTATGTGTACACTACGCAGGCGCCTGCGCTTACGTGGGTCTGAACAACGGTCTGCTGATTACCGCTGCCCACGATCGTCACGCCGCTTTTAGCTTCGGTCGGGATGGCGAGATTTCCTTCACCATAAAAAGTATTGTCTATTAAAAACGGAGGGTACTCATAGCGGGAGGATGCATAGGAGAACTCGTCCAGCCAGGTTCTTCCCGAAGTGCCGGCGTAATCCTGCACACCGTCATACGCTGGTAAAATACCACTGCGCGGAACATCGCTATTTATCTTAAGAAAAGCCCCCCGGGGTAGTTCCATGCTCATAATTCCCTGAACGGAGATATCATACGCATCCTGCGTTCCCAGGTTCTCTATTCCAATGCTGGGATGCCAAACCGATTCCGCAGCGAAGATCTTTACGCCCACCGGTACGGCTGCTACGGATGATTTGGGCAGGAGGAGGTCTTCCTTCCAGGTGGTTACGGTCGGCGTTTTCATGGTACAATAGGTGATCGTGTTCTCCTTCGCAACCAGGCCCAGCCCATACCTGTCAGCCGGCGCCCCGGCGGAAATGGTTATGAGGTCCGAATAGCCGGAAGTATTGGCGGCGCTGTTGATGGAATTGTCGTTACCCTGGCGCTTCAAAGCGACACTAAATCCTTCCGAAGGGAAGACGTATTCGATAATAAAATTGCCGTCCGTTTTGGTTGGAAGTGAAAACCCGCCGTCGCTTTGGCTCAGGGCCGTAGAAACGACCTGTCCGTTGGACGCGTTCAGCAGCTTGACCAGAATCCCCGGTACAACCTGTTCGCCTGCGTCGAATAAGCCGTTGTATGGCTTTTTATCCGTCCAAACAGTTCCTGTGATTGCGGAACCTCCCTCCGCCGCGGCGGAAAATGACAGCGAATTGCAAATGAAAAGAAACGAGAGTGATAAATACTTCATGACAGTCTTTAGTTGTTTATGCCGGCAAAATTACGCGCAGCTTCCCGCCTGGGCTGTCACCATTAAGCTTGCGGATTACCGAACAATTCGGGCGAAAACAACGAAAGAACTTCTAATGGCCTTTGTCCATTTAAGTCGAGTGACGAGCTTCACAAGGTACTTGAAAATACCGGCCAGGTTCCCAGCAACGGGAAGTTGGCCGGTATTTTTAAATCGGGAAATCTGACAGCTATTACCGCGTGATCAATACCTTTTTGTGATCCGTCGTTTTACCTGATGCTGGCGCCGGGAACTTCCTGAATTGTTACCACATTCGTACCTGCTTTTTATTCCGACGTTAAAAACTTCTTCGCGGAAAACGATATTCCAGCTATTCGTCGGGGGAATTGTTGTGGAATAGAAAATAAAACCACCGTTGACGGACCGGGATATTGGGCTCGAACTTCCGAATAACGCAGCCTTAGCCGATATATGCCGTTTGCCGGCACCCCGTCTACCGGATAATTGTTGTCATCGCCCCTCGTTCCGCTGCCGGAAGCGTTCGGGTCGCTGGTTACCGGTGCGGAATCATCCTGGGTCTCCGATTCCAGGCACACATTGAGGTCCTCGGTGAAAGGCGGAGTGCAGCTTTTGGATGTTCAGCGTGTATTCGACCGTCTTGCTTTCACAACCGTCTTTTGAAGCGGTAACTGTGTAAACGCAGGTCCCGGCCGCGTCGGGCGTGATCATATCGATGAATTGCCCCATTTAGTTGAGGCCCGGTCCGTTCCGGGTGTACGTAGAACCCGACTTGTAATGGCGACGTCAGGTTGACGGTTTCTCCCGAAGCATTGATGCCGTTGGTCGTCCATGTGTAGGTGATGCCTTCACAATTTCCCGTGCTCGGCTTCGAGGCAATTCACATGTTCCGCCGTCGCCCCGATTCCGGCCGGCGTTTCTGCGTCGTTCCCCCGGGCATAGAAAGGGATCAGGGATAAAAAACAAAGGTAAAGGAAGCGTTTCATGACCGTTATGTTGCAGTGAATGAATTTGACATAGCCGGAATAATGCAGTTTTAACTTGCTATATGCCAGTATATTCATGGACATTTAATGGTTCACGAAGCGTGCGCACGAATGTCGGGCATTACTTCTTATAGGTGAATTCGATGATGGCTCCCTGCTCGGCGGATTGTTCGGGATTCTCTCCCGACGGCCCGGAAGTGACCACCGATCGATCGGTTACCAGGTAAACGCTGCGTCCGTCGGCCGATATGGCGACATCGCGGTACCGCACCTGATTGTGGAAATAGTCAGTTTGTCCTTTTACGGCCTTGCCATCGGCGCTTAGCCGTACCCTGACCACTTTGCCGTTTTTCAGCGAGGTAAGCAACAGGGAGCCCTCCCAGCCGGGGATTGCGCCGGAGGTATAGGCCGCAATGCCGGATGGGGCAAGCGACGGCCAGACGGGACTTTTTTGCCCCGTCCGGATGGTGTCCATGTAGGCCAGAAGCGTTTTGTTTGGGGTAGGAAAGAAGCTTTTAACCGGCGGTTCGAAGTTTTTGAGTTTTCGGGCATTTGTCAGTTCGTCCGCAATCACCGGATAAGTAGTGTTCCACGGGCCGGGCAGGCTATCGTACGCAGTAACACCTGCCGCAAGGCCATTGTAGTTGCCGTCGGGATAGCCAATCACCAGCGGATGGCCGTAGTTGCCGCCGCGTTTAATGATATTGATTTCGTCGTCGGAAAACGGGCCGTGTTCGGAGGAGAAAATGATTTCGTCGCCCCCGAGCTTCATGGAGGCAAGCCCCTGCGCATTGCGGTGACCAAGCGACCACACCGCGCTGCGGCCCTCGTTGTTGAACGGGTTGTCGGCAGGAACCCATTCGCCGCCCGTTTCGGGTTCTGTGTGGAACCGCAGGATTTTCCCCTCGTAGCTCGCCAGGGTCTGCGCGTAATTAGGTCTGGCCGCGTTTTGATATTGACCCGCACCCATATCGCCGATGGAATAGAAGAGGTAATCCCGGCCATTGACCGCCGCTATCAACAGCCTGCCTCCATTGTGGTCGTTGCTGCCGGGTATGGAATCGCAAATGGTTTGGGGACGTTCAAGCTTGTTATCCTGCCGGTTATAATGGTATCGGACAATCCTGGTTTTGTAATGAAACCCCTGATCCTGCGGGTCCCGACCGTCGCCGGAGTGGTTTTTGCCCTCGAAATCGTAGACATACGCCAGGTAAACGAATGGCTTGCCCGTCAGTAACCGCGGGTGAAGGGCCATGCCCATCAGGCCACCTTGAGGCATGGGTTTCCCGCCGTCGGCAGCCTCATCGATCGAGTCATAATCGGGAAAAAATTTTTCGGTGTTCAGGTCGAGCAGCACCGATTTTTTCCCGCCGGCCGGATCGATCCTCAGTACGCGGTAACCTTTGGATTCGGTTACCCACAAATGACTGTCCGGCCCGTAGATGATCTCCCATGGGTCGGACAGGCCTTTGGCGATAATCCTCTTTTCGAATTTTTCCGGGCCTGTCTTCTGGGCAGTACAGGGTTGGTTCAAAAGCAAGAAATGAAATGCGATCAGGCAGATCGGGCGAAAAAATGGCATAGTCAGATTCGGAACTCGTTGAAAATGGTCCCAGGCCCCTAGAAAATTATGCCAGCTTAGGCATAACGATCATAGCCAACCACGCCATGCATACGTTTTTTAAGCGAAAAGCCGACCTTGTCAGGTCGGTAGATTTGGGAATGTATGCGCTGGCGAGGCGCCGGTAACTGGCCCGGACGTCCTCCATATCCTCCGAAATGCTGAAAATAATGATCGGGACCAGTGCAAGTTTGCGCTGCGAATAAAACTGCCTGATGTTGCTGAGAAGCTGCAATCCCTGGGAGCGGTCGGGCAGGTACAGGTCCAGAACAATCAGTCCGACGGGCGGAGCGGCACCATGGTAAGCCGATTCGAGGTAAGCCATGGCTGTCGACGCGGAATCGGCATGAGCCGGTTTTAATTCCTGCGGCATTTTCGACCAGGCGGGCCGCATTAAGTTCCAATGGTCTTTATTGTCTTCTATTACCAGCACGCCTTTGGGTTTGGTTTGCGGCCATTTGTATGTGGCCTCGCCTGGCAGGCAGTTGTCGGCCTGCAGATAGGTGAGCGTTACCGCACAGGCGATGCGCTGGTAGTCGGACATCGAAACCGGTTTGACCAGGTAAGCGTTGGCACCGGCCGTGTAAGCGGCGGCGATTGTGCGGGCGTCGGAGCTGGTGGAAAAGATCGCAACGGGAATATGCGAGGTAGCCGGATTCGAACGGAGCTTAACCAGTGCTTCCATTCCGCTTACCCGCGGCATATTGATATCCAGCAGGATCACCGACGGCGCATCTGCCTCCAGATGAGCAGGTAGCCGACTGAGCAATTGCTCGCCGTCGCTGAACTCGAAGATCGTACACCCAAGGGAAATATTTTCCAGGGCGTCCCTGATAAGCATCCTGTCATCTTCGTCGTCATCGACCAGATAAACAACGTTTTTGTTTCGTTGCTGCATGTATAATTGTTTAACCACTAGCCAGCCTTGATGAAAAGCCGTTACACAAAGGTACCGCTAACCGGCGAAAGAATGGCTTACAAGAGTAAAAATGTGGTAACATTCAAATAACGACCGCCGCGCATATAGACCGGAACGTGGCATGGCTTTTGCACATATTCGTATATAACCCGCCCGGTAAGCAGGCGGTGTGCGAAATCCTCTGATGACAAACCAGTTCGATAAACATGCAAAAAATTGATTCTGAATCGCTGACACATATTACAGAATACCTTTTTAACCGGCGGGAGGCCATACTCAATAACTGGCGGATGGCCTGTGAAAATGATGACAAACTGAGCAAAGTCTCCTCGCTCACGCGTCAGGAATTCAATAACCTGATGCCGGTTATTCTGGACATCCTCGAACAGCGCCTGCTGGGATTGCCGCCGCAGGAGGACCTTTCGTATGTGGCCGGCGGGCATGGCCTGCACCGATGGCATAAGGCGTTGGCCCTGATCGAAACAATGCGGGAACTGAACCACCTTTCGGAGATTCTGTACCGGGAGCTGGAAACTTACGAGGAACTGTTCGCCGATACCGACAAATCGTTGCTCCTTTACGTTCACCGTGAGATCACTTCGGTTCTTCAGGAAACATTTACGGCCAGCGTGCAAAAGTACGACGAGTTGCAACGGTTGCATGCCGCCGGACGGCTGACGACCCTCGAAAGTGCGCTCGAAACAATGAACGAACTGGCCAGGGAGCGCGGGAATATACTCAGAAAGTCATCGCACGACCTGCGCGGAAGCGTGAGCATCGCTTCCTCGGCGGCTACCTTGCTGCAATTACAGGAGCTCACCGATGACGACCGGCAAATGTACCTGGAAATGCTCAACCGGAACCTTGCCAATGTGCAGTCGATGCTCACCGAGCTGATGGACTTGTCCAGATTGGAATCCGGGCAGGAAGCGTTGCAAATCGGGCCGGTGGATGTCAGCCAGCTCCTTCGGGAACTGGTAGAAGGGGCGCAGGGCATGGCCCGCGAACATCGGATCATCCTGAAAGTGGATGGCCCTGATTCGCTGACAGTGCAGACCGACAGCACCAAACTTCGCCGCATCGCACAGAATCTGCTGGTCAATGCATTGTCTTACAGTAGCCTGGATTCGGACAAGAAGGGCATCGTTTCTGTTTCCTGGTCCTTGCAGGGAAGCTACCATTGGGTGTTAAGTATCCAGGATTCGGGGCCGGGAATATCGGGTGCTGTCACGAAGGTTTTGTCGGAACAGCTCAGGCCGACGGTCGAGTCGACGGCCGTGCTGGGCCCGGACCTGGCCGAGCCGGATCAGGTATTGCCGGTCAATATTCCGGAAATCCCGTCCGGCGAAGAGCTGGAGGCGATGTCGGAGGCCGCACCGCGAGGCGAAGGTGTGGGCCTGCAGATCGTGAAGCACTTGTGCAATATGTTGCATGCAAACCTGGAAGTGGAAACCCAGCCAGGCCGCGGTACGTTGTTCCGTGTACGAATGCCGGTTAGTTTTCCTGCAAACAAATAGGAGAGGGTTGGTAGGGTAAGCTCGCTGCTGCGTTAATTATACAGTAACAAGGGTTGGTATGAAAGCGAAAAAGTCGTCGAAGATCACTTTGTCCGTTATCATGGCGGTTCAGGGCTGTTACTACCTGGTAACCGGCTTTTGGCCGATCATACACCTCAGAAGTTTCATGTGGGCCACCGGAGATAAAACCGATATCTGGCTGGTTAAAATGGTCGGCTTGCTTTCAGGTGCCATCGGGGCTACGCTGCTGCTTTCGAAAAAATCCGGCAAGCGTACGGGGACTGCCCTCGGCATTTTCTCTGCCCTGGCATTTGCGGTTATCGATATTTACTATGCAGCGTCGGAAGTTATTTCGCCGGTTTACCTGTACGACGCTGCTTTGCAATTAATTTTTGTCGCATTTTACCTGCTCAGGCAAAATGCACGGTGATTAGTCAACCCGATGGTGGCCACTGCAAGACTGCTCCGGCGGGGGTCAATGCCGGGCAACGGCCAACTTATTGAGGCTCACATTGAGTTCGACGACATTTTTGACGCCCAGTTTCCCGTAAATTTTCCGTTTGTAAAAACCGACGGAGTTGGGCTTGATGCCCGCAATCGATGCGATTTCAAACCTCGATTTGTTCTCAGCCAAAAGATCTGCGATCAGTCGTTCGCGGGCCGTCATCTCGTTCTCCTGGTATGACGGAATAAGGTGGGCAAGTAAAATCTGTTGCAGATCGTTGCTGACAAACCGCGTTTTAGGCTCGCATACTTTCAGGCCGGTACGAATTTCTTCGAGTTTTGCTTTGTTTGAAAAAACTCCGTTTACCCCTATACGCAGTAGCGGAAATACCTGTCGTGGATCACCGCCTAACCATGCGATGATAAAAGTTCCCGGATTCGACTCACGGAATTTCATGATTCCGCTAAAGTCCTTGCCGCCGTTGACAGTTATATCCAAAACCAGCAAATTGATATCGTTTGTCATCGCCAGGTCGGTTGCCTGCTTTACGGTGCCGGTTTCCAGGACCCAGGCGCCGGGACAATTTTCTTCGAGAATCACCCGCATGCCCAGGGCAAACAGAAGGTTCTCGGTCACGATTAGCGTAGTCATGAGCGAAATGCTGATTGGTTAAGTGTGTGAATACCAGTCTGGCCGTGAACGGTAAGACCGAGAGGTATGCCCGGGGCCGTGGGGGCGCCGGGCATAATCGGTATCAGGTTACTTTGTAATGCCTAGCTTGCAGGTTTTGACGGTGCCGTCGCGTAGGGTCAGGCTTACCACATACAAGCCGGGCTGCAGCCCACGGACATCGATTCCGTCACCCGACAATTGCTTTTGTGCCAGTACCTGTCTGCCCGAAGAATTGTACAAAACAACCTGTTTTAGCTGTGTATAGTTTTTGAAAAACAATTTTTCCGAAACAGGATTTGGATACGGTTCCAGACTCACCGCATCATCGAATGCCAGGCTACGTATTACACTATACGCGAAGGTTCCGTCTCTGTCTACCATTCTGAGCCGGTACAGGTTTTCTCCTTCCACGGGGCTCGCATGCGAAAACCGGTAACCTTTCAGCACACTGCTTTCGCCGGTGGCCGCAACAGTGCCGATTGCATGCCATTTTTTTCCGTTAATGCTGTGCTGCACCTCGAAATAGTCGCTGTTTGTTTCCTCGGTTGTTTCCCAGGTAAGGATGCTCGTCGTACCTTCTTTTTTGCCATTGAAACTAATAAGTTTTACAGGTAATGGAGGCGTGCGTCCGATTCCAATGGCCGTGATACCGGCGATCATAGTGCCTTCCAGGATGCTGTTCTCGGTATTCCCGCTGGCGTAGCTGTTGCCGGCATAAGGTGCAGTGCCGGTACTCAGATTCATCCACTGGCTTCCGTTCCAACCCACCAGCCGCAATTCCCCCGCCTGCGCAAAACCTGTCATGTCCGGGATGGACACTTTGATATTCAAGCCTTCACCGGTTCCTGTCGCCGGCGTTACCGGTTCCGTGGTAATGGTGTTCCCGGCAATCCAGTCCCACTGCCCAACCGGACTTACCGCCTGCAGTCCCGTCGCAAAAGAGGCAATCGGGTGTTGAGCGGGCGTCCCCGACGGGTCGGTGGTAGATGTGGGGTCTCCGGCAATCCAGGCGACACTGTAATGGTCGGTGGCTGCCGCGGGTGCGCTGATTTCGAGCGTGCGGATATCCGTGCCGCTTCCGACCGGAAAAACAAACGCATCGTCCCCGATCTTGCTCACGTAACCGTCTACGTGCTGACTGTCGGTGTTACCTCCGGTGTAACTGGCTCCATCCTCAAACCGCAGTGCGCCAAGCTGATGGGCAGTCCGGATCGTCGTTGTAATCCCATTCGAGAACGTGGCTAAACTTCTTACATTTGCACCGTCCGAATTAGTAATCTCGATCAATTGTCCTGCTCCGTTGATCAGTTCCAGGTTAAAGAAATAAGGACGTACGCTCCCACCTATTTCCTGGGCCCCGGTGGTTCCCAATGGCCCCATGAATTTGTCGATGTGTCCTCCGCTGGCATTATAAACGCCGTCGTTCATGAACGTCTGCGACGACGGCCCATGGTGCTCGAAAACACCGTTGTTAAGCCCATCAAAAACGCCCGTAGACGCGTTGAACCATTGATTCTCCCAATCGCTGATCAGCCCGCCATCGTTCGTGACGGTCCCTGCGTTGTATAACTGCGCGAGCGCTACATGGCGGCACAGCATCGTCAGCAGGCAGCATATAAAAATTCTTTTCATAGTTTCCTGTTGATGCTGGTTATAGGATTTTTGTCAACGCCAGTTGTGTTCCGGTAGAGATATTGTAATTCGTGCCTACGAGGACGTTACCTCCTTGTCCCCACCCTAATTGAAAAATAAAGGTTCTCGGCGTCGTGATGGTCGTTACATACTGGATGGTAACACCGAAGTTTGAAGCACCTCCGAAATTACCTATTGTATTTCCGTGAATTCTTTTCGATCCAGCGTTATTGATGGGAAAATCGTAAAAGAAACTGTGGTTTGGCTTCAAGCCGTCACCCGTGGTGCTCGCATCACCCCCTGCATAGTCTCCCTCGATGACCATCTGCACAAGATAAGTACCGGCAGGGACAGTAATGGCATTGCTCGACTCATCATAACTGGCGCCGGGTATTGTATTGGCCTTCAATACGTCCGAAGCGAGAAGGCTCGACGTACCGTTTGCTCCTTTTGCCATATTGTTCGAAGCTGTTTTTTCCACCACGAGCATCTGCGGCTTCGCTACGTCGTACTTAAAGGCCCACCAGTTACCGTTGCTGTACGAGAATTCCACCGCTTGCCCTGCGGGGACCTGGAAGTTGTTCAGGACGGCTTCGAAGCCACCGGTGGTATTGTTGAAAATCACCAGGCGCTGGCCTGCATTAGGTGCCGCCGGGGCGCTGACGGCGATGGTAGCCGTGGCGGAGCCCGTTAGTTGCACCTGACTGGTATTGGCCGGCACGCTTACGGCGTTGCCGGAGACAGTAAGGACGGTCTCGCGATTGGTAATAGCGCCATTTACGTCCAGCTTTGTGCCAGGCGTAGAAGTTCCGATGCCTACGTTTCCATTTTGTGCAAAGACAGAAGACCCGGCAAGGATCAGACTGGCCAATAGTAATAATTGTCGTTTCATGTGATGAAAGTTTAGTTGGTTAATAAAGAATATGTGTTTTCTGGAGGAACAATCGGGGCTTTCGCCTTCCGGTATTAACTGTGCCTAGTGTGTGTGAATGCCGATCATTTTGAACGTTTATTTTGCTTCATATACTGGTAGTTACTTGCAAAGATATCGTCCCGGCAGGGAGAGTTTATATAGCTAAGTAGCTCACATGCTGTCGAAACACTTCACAGGTTCTATCGTTGTTCTACGCCCGTTGCCGTCGGGTAATATCCATGTCCAAAATGGAGTGATCAATCCGTTTTTCATTTTTGCAAAACGTAACGCGCTTTATATTTTGACTTTGTATTTTTACAATAATTCCGCATAACCTTTCCAGACAATCATACCGACTGTGCACAAAGGAGCTGCTCCCATTCGGATAGCGTTCCGGGGACTGGTAAGCTGAGATTTATAGAATTTATGCGACGTATATTGGAATGTAATTCTATAACCTTTATTAATCAACTTTTGTATACTTGTGTTGGTTACATACAATATAATGCATTGAAAATGCAATTAGTTGTACTAATAGGCTATTCTTTTGTCGAAATAGTTTAACTTTACTACAATTTTTCGATATATTTTCGTACTAAAAGCATGTTTTCAGTTGCTAAAAAAGCCTTCTGTCGATTGTTTACGACATTTGTGTTATAGAATAAATACTATATTTATTCAGGATTTCGAAACCGGGTGGTGATTTGGAAATTCCGGGAGCCAACGGCATGAGCGTATTTAGAGCAGGATATTTAAATATTAATTTTTCATGATACATATGAACAACCCCGAGTACGCAATCATGACAACATACAGCTCCATTTTCAGATACGCCGACGAACACAACTGGGAGGGGTTGGCGAACGCGTTTACCGAAGATGTCGATTTCGATTATCACTCGCTTTCCGGGCAGGCCGCCCAAACCATAAAATCCGCGCAGATCACAGCCAACTGGGCCGCATTTCTCCCCAAATTCAAATTCACCATGCACTATCTTTGCAACCATTTTGTAGAGGTAAACGGGCTGCACGCTACGGCCTTTTGCTACGGACAAGCCATTCATCAGCAGCCCAACGATGAAATCTGGACCGTGTATGGCAAATATTATTTCCGGCTGACCGAAGCGGACGGGCGCTGGAAGGTAAGTGCGATCCGCTACGAGCATAAATATGCACAGGGTAACCTGAACCTTCCCTGATCGCACCGCTAGCTCCCCGCTGCATTTTTTTAATCGCACTGCGTATGCGGTTTGGCTAGCTAGCACTTTGCTATGCCTGTTCATGAAAACCATCGCATTTAAAGGATACCGTTTTTCGCAACACTGCGCTCGGCGCGGTTCAGCTGGGTATGCCGTACGGGATCTCCAATTTGAAAGGCATGCCCGACGACCGCGAGGCCCTGAATATGGCGGCCGGTGCGGAGATCACCACTTTTGATACAGCGCGGCAGTATTCACGGAAGTCGGGATTTAGCGTTATATTTCGTCGAACGTTCGCTCAATGCCATGCAGGTCCGGTATCTTGCTCCATCCCAATCTCTGACCCATCTCGTCAGCGGGATTTTCGTGATCCGCCATGAAAGTACATCGGACTTTACATTACCGCTTTTTGCCAATGGCTCGCCGGCCATCGTATTTCAGACCGCCAGCGCCAAAACGGGTGCGGGCAATGTCGGGAACCTGATGCTACACGGACAGACGATCCGGCCCGACGAGCTGTCGATCAGAGGCGGTTTTACCCTCATTGCATGGTTCCTGCATCCTCATGCACTGAAACCGCTGCTGGGAACCGGTGCAAGCGAACTGACCGACGGCCGAATAGATATCGGTTACCTGGGCAGTGCCAGGGAAGCCGGTCTGGAAGAGCGGCTGCTAAATGCCCCCGACCTCGGGGCACAGCTCCGTCTGATGGAGGAATTTCTGTCGCTTATGTCATTGCCGGACAAATATGAAGTACAACGGGCGACTTTTGCCGCCGCGCAACTTAAAAACAGTCGGGGCCAATATTCGCTGACAACCCTGCAGGACCAGCTGAATATGACCGAGCGTACGATGCAGCGGCTTTTTGAGCATAACGTAGGTATGTCGCCCAAGATGTTCCGCCGCGTGTGCCAGTTCGATGCGGCTTTCCAGCAGCTCAACCGGCTACAATTCGGGAAATTCTCCGATGTCGCGTTTGAACACGGCTATGCCGATCAGAGCCATTTTATCAGGGTCTTTCGCGAGTTTACAGGCCAGACACCGGGAGAGTACCTTGCCAGACGGCAGCAGTACAATCCGGTATCTTAAACATCAGGACCTGGCCGGCCGGTATACGAGGAGCGTCACTCCTTTTTCGAGCGGACGGATCTCGGTCAGATCGAGGCTGACGTTCAAATCCTGGCCGAAGAGTTTGGCCCCGTTTCCCGTAACGTGCGGCTGGACCATGAGCCTGATCTCGTCTATCAGCCCCACATTCAATAATGCATTTACGAGTTTGCCGCTTCCCTGAATGAGGATATTATCGCCCGACTGGTTCTTCAACGCAGTGATTTCTTCCGTCAGGTCGCCGCGCAGAATTTCGGTATTTTGCCAGCCGGCGTGTTCCGTCGTCTGCGAGTACAAATACTTTCTGACTTTATTGAGTTTTTCGGCCACCCCCATTTCGTTGTTTCGGAATGACGACCAGTAGGGGAATAACATTTCATACGTAACGCGGCCGTAAAGCATGGCGTCGCAGTCGGCGATGGTTTCCCGAATGACAGCCGCCCTGCTGTCGCTGTGATAGGGATTGAACCATTCGTTCATAGTGCTTGCGTCGAAAACGCCGTCAAGGGATATCCATTCTGTTACGATGAGCTTTCTCATAATTTCAATAATTGAATAAGTGATTGAATGAGACAAAGCTACCCTGTGCGCAATCGGGAGAATAGAATGGACCCGACAAAACCCCGGCAGGAGCCGCCCCGGGCTCCTTTGAAAAGCCTTTTGAAGTGGCCGATTACCGGTTCCACACGCCTTTTGCCTTTTGATTGATAACCCTGAAATATTGCAGGCACACGGCCGTTGCGCTGATGGCAAGGCAAATGCAGGTTGCCAGGACGATTCCCTTCAGGCCCAGTGTTTTGGAGAGAAGTATGGCCAGTGGAATATTAATGGCCGCGGAAAAAGTGCTGACTATCAACTGTACCCGTATCTTCCCGAGACCATTGACGAAATAGGCAAAGATATTGGAAAACGCTGCAATGGATACGAAGAGGGCCATCGACGCGGAAAGGTCCGCAGGAACCCTTACTTCCTGGCCCACCCAGAGCCGGTAGAGCTGATCGGAGAAATGCAGGCAGAGCAGCAGGCAGGCATTCATCAGCGCCCAAAAGTACAACAGGGTAGTCATCGCCTTTTTTATCCAGGCGTAGTCGCGTTTCACATAGGCTTCTCCGAAGGCAACCCAGTAGGGGGCGATGATCAGGTTCCAGGCGATATTAAACGTGCTGAAAAGCTTGTAGGCGACATTGTAGACTGTTACGTGCTTTGGGCTGAATAGTCTGGATATTAAAATATTGTCGGTGGAGTAGATAACCAGCGCGGCAATCTGGATGACGAAAAACTGCCCTCCAAGCGAAAACAGGTCGCGGATATAGCCTGGATGAAATTGACGGAGCGAGGGGCGGACGGTCCTCAGCTCGCCTGAGAAGAAATAGATGTTGAAACCGAGGGATAGCAGGGCAGGGGCCATCGTCACGAGGATTCCCAGCAATGGTAACCGCAGGGGCGCTTCAACCTCCATATGGCTCAGACCAAAAACAACGGCAAGGGAAAGCAAACTGGCCAGAAAACCATTCAATTGCACGATCGCCGCTTTCTGAAAAGCCAGCAGGACACTGTGAATGGAGTCCAGCACCAGTTTTAACCCGAATATGGTCAGGCAGATCCAGATTAACGTCTTAAGATGAACCTGCTGTTTGTCCACATTGAGTAGGCGATGCCAGTTGATGAAAGGTTGGGCGGCGGAGAATATTCCGATCCCGATTGTGACTACTAGCAGCAGTATCACATAGTGCGTACTGACGAGCCTAACGGCCCGTGGCGCGTCATCCAGCGCCAAAGCCTCTGAAAGCTTGTTTTTCAGGCCGTTGCCCAGGCCGAAATCGAAAAAAGTCGTCCAGCTTAAAACCGAATAGATAACCAGCCACGTGCCGTAAGCGGACTCGGATAAAAATGACAACGACAAGGGGACCATTAAAAGGGACGCGAGCAGCGCGCCACCCTTGTACAGCAGCGAAAATATAATGTTGCGATACTGGGTCAGGCTTCTTGTGTTCGTGACGAAACTCATCATGGGGAGGTTTTTTAGTTTGTTGGTACGGCGGCAGACCCGACTGTTGATACCGATGACTCAATACTGCTTTCTTAGGTTGTAGTGCTTTCTTAAAAAAACTGGCCAAGTAGCGTAATGGCGATCTTTACGTACCCTGAAAAGTGATTGGCTTGACAGATATTTCCGACAACCCGCCGGGATCGCTTCCCGGGCCCTGTTTTCGCGCTTTTTTGAATTGTAATTGTCAAAGATTGTCATTTGTGGACAAAGATAGTCGGATATTGTCTTTTTTGTGATTATGCCCCCCCGACCGTCAGTGACAATCCTGACTACTCTGATCACCTTATCTATCCCTGGCCACATCCCGCCACCGGTTTATACGGGCGTTTGCTGATCCATGCGCCGGCAAAAAGACGATAATGAAGTCGTTATAACTAAAAGGAACGATGAATGTTTTGTTTTGACTGTTATGGCTATACGTTATGCGTTTTTACCGGACACTCACTGTCCGGTTACGGACATCGGGCACGTCCGTTTTCGTCTGTTAATAGCTGCTGGCGAGCTCAAACCCTCTTTTTGTAAACTGGTACCGGTTTTTTAGGAGTGCAACGAACCAATGAAGCGGCGACGAAGCTGCCTGTTTAATATGATCGCACTGGAAGCAGGGGAGTGTTTAGGCGAACAGCTGGATGCATTTCGATGCAACGAGATCCGCTTGCAGCGAACGGTGTATTTGCCCGACCAGCCCACCGATGCCATGCATTTCCACGAGCATGTTCACATCAGTCTGGTACTGAGCGGTGGAAACCTGGAACGAAAGAAATCCGTCCAATACGAGAGAGGACCGGGTTGCGTAACGTTTTACCACGCCGGTGAAGCTCATCAGACGATTCATAAGCGGTTTCCCGCTCAGCATCTTAACCTCGAGGTAGGAAACTCGTGGTTAAAGCGATATCAGCTGGACGAAGAGCACTTGTACAAAGGAATCCATGCCCACCCGGATGCCGCGTTGACGCTCATAAAACTGTACAACGAATGCAGAATAAATGACGGTTTTTCGGCGGCGTCCATGGATATGCTCGTTCAAAGTATGGTAGCTCTCAGGACAACCACGAGCGTCGGGCCTCCCTGGGTGAGGATTATTCACGAACTGTTGCAGGACCGATGGAGCGAGCCGGTTACTTTGCAAGACCTGGCCGGTGCGGCAGGGGTGCATCCTGTGACTGTTTCCAAATACTTTCCCCGGTATTTCAATTGTACACTGGGAGAATACGTTCGTAAACTGCGCGTGTCCAGGGCTCTTTCTTTGATAAAAGAGTCGACGCGGCCGTTGGCTGAAATAGCATACCAATGCGGATTCGCCGACCAAAGTCATATGAACCGGTGCGTTCGGGAGCTGACCGGATTCCTTCCCGGGCGGTTCCGGCAGTTATAAATCGGAAAAGCGCTAATTTCATTCTATTTTTTGCCGACCGGCACCGCTATCTTGCGTGCGGAAAAAATAGTAAACTTTGAAATGCGTAACGCACATTTTTCAATTACATTCATTAAGCCGCTGACGGCCCCGGGGCACCTGTTCCGATTCATTGGCCTGAAATTGATCCTGATTTGCCATCTGGCGGGTTTTTCTGATTTCTCCTGTCAGGCACAAACGGCAGCCGAGCGCATGAAACAGGTCGAAAACGGGTTAATGCCATGGATTCAATTCCAGGACAGTACCCCTAAAAGGTTTTCGATCCGCGAACGGATGGAAGCCTATCAGGTGCCGGCTGTTTCCATTGCGGTAATTAACAATGGGCAGGTGGAATGGGCACAGGCCTACGGACTGGCGGATGTGGCTGAAAACCGCAAAGCGACTACCAATACGATCTTCCAGGCGGCTTCCATCAGCAAATCGGTTAATGCGCTGGCTGTCATGAAACTGGTGGAGGAGGGGAAACTCTCGCTGGATACCGATATCCGGCATTACCTGAAAAGCTGGTCTTTCCCCGACAATGAATTTTCCCGGAACCAGCCTGTAACACTGGCCCATTTACTAAGCCATACGGCGGGTTTGAATGTCCACGGGTTCGATGGCTACGCTTACGGAGACTCTTTGCCTACTTTGAACCAGATATTGAACGGACAGCGCCCGGCGAACAGTCCGGCCGTGAAACCGGTCAACAAACCCGGTATCAAATATCAGTACTCCGGCGGCGGGACGGTAATTACACGAAAGATCCTGGAAGATAATATATCGGGCGATTATGCCGCTCTACTCGCCGAAAAAGTCCTTAAACCGCTGCAAATGAACCACAGCTCCTTTGCGCAACCGCTTTCGGGGCAGCAGGCATCGATGGCCGCAACCGGTTACCATGAGGGAGGCCAGGCCTACAAGGGCAAATACCACATCTACCCCGAACTGGCTCCGGATGGCTTGTGGACTACCCCCACGGACCTGGCCCGTTTTATCATAGCGGTCCAGCAATCGCTGAAAGGCGGGCCGGGCAACTTCCTGAAACCGGAAACGACGCGAAAAATGCTGACGCCGTATCTGGATTCCTCGAAAGTGGCGCTGGGGTTCTTTCTGTCGAACGGGGAAACGGAACCCTTCTTCGCCCACAATGGCAGTAATGCCGGTTTTAACTGCGATTATTTTGGTAGCCTTCATACCGGCAAAGGTGCGGTTGTCATGGTAAATTCCGATAGTTATGAAATTATCTACGAGATTATCAATGGCATTGCCAGCGTCTATAACTGGAAGGGTTTCTATAAACCCGTCGTTAAGAAGCTGGCCTCGATTCCGGAGGACGTATTGGAGCGGTATGCAGGCGAATATCGCTTTGATGAAAACTCGGGTGTCCTGATCAGGCGGGTCGGTCATCATCTGGAAATTAAAGGGAAAGCCGATCCGCACTGGGAAACGCTGTACCCGGTCAGCGGACATGAATTTCATCTCTTTTCCAACCGGCTCAGCTATCAGTTTGTGAGCGAAACCGGTAGCGATAAGCCGGAAACCCTGGTCCTGACGAACGGGCGACGTTCTAAAAAAGCGCGGAAGGTAGAGTAGACCGGGAACCCGCCCGCCCGGCAGCAACATCGGTTACGTGGTTTTCATGCGGCCGGCGATGCCTGGCGCTCCCGCAGGCGGTCCACCGCATAGGCGCCGCCACCTGTGAAAACCAGCGTGATCGCCATGCCGATTGCGAGAAGAAAGAACTCCATTCCTTCGACATGCTGGTTGCCGAACCAGTCCATGAAAAAATGATCATGAAAGGTGGTCACGATAATTCCGGTCATCACCACAGCTATCGCGGCGGCGGAAAGCCGGACTGCCACTCCCAATATCAACGCCAGCGGCCCAAAAAATTCGATGACGATAACCAGAAAGCCGATAATCCAGGGCAATCCTCTCTGGCCGGTAAAGTACTGCATACTGCCCTCGAAGCCAAAACCATTGAACCACCCCAACATTTTCTGCGCCCCGTGCGGGAACAGGACCAATGCCAGAAAGAGGCGGAGAAACAGCGCTCCCCAATTCAAATCCGGTTTTAATGTATTTGCAAACATGGCAGCGATATTTAATTGTTATAAAAAAACTGTTCATGAATGATCTGCCCGTCCTGCCAATGCTGGACGGAAACCTGCGTGTAATTGCGGACGCCCCATTCGCGATGCGTGTAATCGAAATGCCAGGTGACGTATGAAATATTGTCGCCTACGGCAAGTCCCTTTACGGCCGCGCTCCTGAATTCGAGAACGTTGTCGAAAAACTCTTCTTCCCGCTTGCGGTTGGCGGCCTTCGATACCGTGGCAGGCAGGTGGTTTTCCTGCATCGAAACCTGGTCATGGTAATACTTTTCGAATGCCTCCATGGCTTTGCCGTTCAGTACCATATCGTTGAGCTCGCGAATGGCCGATTCGATCTGATCTCTGTTCATATTCATAATTTATTAATGTGATTGTTTGGTTTATCGCGCTTTTTTCATGGCTGATTGTTTATGCAAATTTTGCCCGACATCCCGTGCAGGAGCAATCGCATGGGATAATAAAATCCGTTAACATGGATTAATTTTTCGGCTATTGAAGGCAAGTACGGCGCAAGTGTCCTGCCGGACGATCCGCCGGAAGGAGTAAGCCGTGTCCGGATTGTTTCTGTGAATGATCAGGCGCGGTCGGGGCCGTGCGACCGGATCCGGCTCAGTGTCTGCGGGGTGATTCCCAGATAAGAAGCAATCTGATGGTTGGCGACGCGCTGCTCTATCTGCGGGTACCTTTCGATGAACTCTTCATACCGCTCCTGCGCACTTTTTGCCAGGGTTGCCGATAGCCGTCTTGTGGATGTGATAAATGCATTCTGGATCATAATGCGGAAATGCCGTTCCATTTTGGGCACCTTCTCGTATAAAGTTTCCAGGTCCGCCCTCGTAATGTGCATGACCTCCGTGTCTTCCAGGCAATCCACATTATACGTCGTGGGAGCCTCTGTCAGAAAGCTGTACAAATCGCCCACCCACCAGTCTTCCAGTCCAAATTGCAATACATGTTCCTGCCCTTTCTCATCCACCTGATAGGTACGCGTAACACCTTTGACTATGAAAGTTTCGTACCGGGCCACATCTCCTTCTTGCAGGATGTATTGCCTTTTGCGGTATTTCCTGAAAGTAAAAAGGGACTGTATAATCCCGACTTCCTGGGGAGTCAGAGGTACAAACTTGCTCAGGTTCTTGATCAGCGGGTCCCACATGCGGACAAAGATAAGTTCGCCCTGTAAATTAGTCAATGCCTCTTTGCGGAGACCGTTCAAACCCCGGCGGATCGTCCCCGAGCGATACTGTGTCGGCAAGCCGCAGAGTCAAAATGCCGCATTCGGGGCAAGCGCGGAGGTATTTCGGAGGCAAGGCGGGCGATATCAGGGGTTGTAATGGTATTCATACACCGAACCGTTGTCCTCGTGGCAGGTCAGCGGCCAACCGGCATCGTTGTAGGTGAATTTCCTTTCCCATAGCACCTGTCCTCCCGAATCAAGTGAGCGGACGACATTATTGGGACATGTGAACGGGTCCGGCAATCCGTAAGTGTTGAGGCCGCGCATAGGATTGGGATTATTATCGTATTCGAAACGTTTGATGCCAAAAACGCCGGAATCGGCATCGCTTTGTTCGATAACATTGCCTTTGCCGTCGAATTTCACATAAGAAATCCTGGACGAGTTTTGGTCGTTGTAGGCTATGCTTATAGTCGCATTCTGGCCGCTATATTCATAAACGGCTGTCATATACTTGCCTGTCACTTTACTAAATCGCCCCTGCTTATCTAGTTGAAATGTATGATTCTGATACTCGAGAGCTATATCCGGGTCGCACGGCGTACCGCTCCACGAAGACCAGAGGGGGCGGGTGCCCGATCTCGTTGCCGTTATTTGCCCGTCATTATAGCCATATTCAACGATGGAATAGGGTGTTCCGCAACTACTATAAGCCAGCACCCGCGAAACGCGGCCGTTGCGGTACTCGAGACGCTTCTGAAGTTTGCCTTTTGCCGTAACTTCATATAAGGCACCACCCGGAATTTCGGGATCGGCTTCTTTTTTGCAGGAATATAACAACCCCAGGAGAAAAATCAGGATATACCGTTTCATTATTGAAATGATCAGAGCTTTGACTTTCAGAAAAGATTCTCCGGGGCGCGCTTTCCGTGTTAAGTGGGTTTAACACAGAAGCTTAATAATTATTCCAGAATGCAGGAAACAGCGGAATCTACTTGCCTGGATCGGTAAAAAGTTGTCAGGAGCAGTTACTTATCGGCCGTTTGTGTTTTCCGCAGATTTTAAAGAACTGACTGTTATCGCCGGTCGGCCTGGCGTCGCTATCCACGATATGAACGTGAATTGCTTTGGGGGATTCGGGCATCCGGATGATCTCGTAACCGTCGAAATCGAATAAGTTACCATAGATTACTGTTGAAAGGTAGCCATAAAATAGTGTACCGGCCAGCAAAGGTATCGCGGCCGGGGCAATAGGTGGCTAATGGTAATCAAACCTATTGTTAAGGATTTCAAACCAAATTGGCCCGAAACGGAAAGCTAGGTTACCGGCGCATCTATCTCCGGGGCCGGAGAACATACCTCGTGGACATTTCTCATCGACCGGATAGACCTGTCGAAAGTTCCCGGCCACGGGTGGTAGATTCGGTGATAGCCAGGCTTTAAGAGATACACCAATTATTTCCGAGCACATTTTGCCGTATTTCCGCATGTACCGGCCCGCATTGAATAATGAAAAGGAGCTCCTGCGGCGCGTGGCCGGGGGGGATGAACGGGCTTTTACCGCGTTGTTCGACCATTACCACCAGCGTCTGGGGATGCATATTTACCGCATTACCCGTTCCGAACCCGTCGCGGAGGAGCTGGTGCATGACGTTTTCCTGAAAATATGGCGCAACCGGGAACTGCTTTCGGAGATCGAAAACTTTTCGGTTTACCTTTTCGTGGTGTCCAAAAAACGCGGCATTGAACGCTTTGAAAAAGATCGCCGCCGAACGGGCCAGGTTCACCGGCCTCGACGGGGCTGCCGAAGATGAACCCGAACAGCCGGATGATTACCGCTACGCATTGATCGACGAGGCGATCGACCAGCTTCCTCCCCGGCAGCGGCAGGTATATGTGCTCAGCAGGCATCAGCGGTTGTCCTATAATGAAATAGCCATGCAAATGGGCCTCTCCCGGGAGACGGTCAAGAAATACCTCCAGATCGCTACGGCGTCCATCGTTTCCTACATCGGGAAAAGCGCGAAAATGAGCCCGTTTCTGGTTTTGAAAATTTTCTTCTAAAATTTTTCGGATGCAATAGCCCCTTTTTGGAAAGCCTTGCTGTCCTGTTGTTGAATAAGCACGACAGGGGTATGGACCACGAAGAACAAAAACGGATACAGCATCTTTTCGACCGCTACTACGCAGGCCGGGCAACACCGGCGGAGGAGGAAGAACTGATGCTTTACGTCCGGTCGGGGCGGTATGATGAGGCCGTCGAGCGGGCAATGAAACGGAATTGGCTCGAACCCGCGGATCAGGCGCCATTGTTCGATGCCTTGCAAAGCGAAAGTATGCTCGGTGCGATCCTCGCCTCGGGCCGGGCGCGCGGGTATCGGACCATGGGTATTTGGACAAGATATGCGGCCGCGGCGGCGGTGCTGGTGCTTGTGGCCGGGCTGTGGCTGCTCAGGAAGGCCTCCGAAAAACCCGCAGCCGTGGCGAATAGGGAAATACAGGACGTCGCACCCGGAAGAAACAGGGCCCTGCTGACGCTGGCCGACGGACAAGGCATCGAGCTCGACCGGGTCGGCAGCGGTTTGGTGGCCCGCCAGGGTAATACCGAGATTACGAAGCAGCAGGACGGTCTGGTGGTTTACAATAATCGCCCGTCGGAAACGGCGACAGCCGGCCTCAATAAGATATCCACTCCCCGGGGCGGGCAGTACAAGGTGCAGCTTCCTGACGGCAGCAAAGTGTGGCTGAATGCCTCTTCGTCGATCCGGTTCCCGTCTGTTTTTCCGGCCTCGGAGCGTCGGGTGGAAATTACGGGCGAAGCGTATTTCGAAGTGACGAAAGACCCCGCCAGGCCGTTCACGGTGCGTTTCAACGGTTCCGAGGTGCAAGTGCTGGGGACGAGTTTCAATGTAATGGCTTATCCCGACGAGCGTATTTCGAAAACGACCCTGGTGGAAGGTTCCGTGTCGATCCGCAACAAGGGCGCACATGCCACGCTCCGGCCAGGCCAGCAGGCGGCGCTGTTGCCCGGTGGTCGCATCGAAACGGCTTTTACGACCGTGGAGGAGGCCGTAGCCTGGAAGGAAGGCATGTTTTATTTCAAAAATGCCGGCGTGAAAGAGGTTATGCGGCAACTTGCGAGGTGGTACGACGTAGAGGTCAGTTACCGGGGCGAAGTGCCGGTGAGGCAGTTTACCGGCAGGGTGTCGCGCAATGTGAACCTCTCCGAGGTCGTGGGAATGCTCCGGTATGCCGGGGTGAATTGCAGCGTCGCGAACAATACCATCGAGGTCGGACAATAGGTTGCGTATACATATAAACGTTTAAATTTAAACCCTTCTTGCTATGATAATCGCGCTCCATGTTCCTCCCTGAAACCGTGGTGCCTAAAACAAAAGGGAAAATGCGCTAACATTTTCCCCGCAGTTCAGGCGTAACCGAGCTTCTCTGAAAAGTCTTTTGTCATTCCTAAACTTTAACAAAGTTATGAAAATTAACCTTTTGCCCCGCCTTCCGGCGGGCTGCAGGGCGCATATTGTTGCCCAAACCTTAATGACTATGACCAGGATCGCGCTTTTGCTTATCGTAACCCTCTCCCACGTGGTGGCGGACGGGTTCAGTCAAAAGATTTCCTTTCATGCCAGGAACCTGCCCCTGAAGACAGCGATGCGGGATATTGAAAAACAGACAGGCTACTCGTTTCTGTACGACGAGCTGGATCTGCCATCGTCGAAGCGGGTGTCGGTTAAGCTGAAAAACGCTTCGATCGATGAGCTGTTGCTGGCGGTTTTCGGAGATATGCCGTTGTCTTACAAAATTTTTCAACGGAATATTGTCTTGAAAAAGGCCGTGAAAGCTCCCACGCAGGAAACCACGATCCCAGCGCGGGTCCCGCCGATGCAGCCCGCGATTCGGCTCAATCAGCGGGCCATCGATCCATTGCCCGTAAGCACCGACCGCATCGTCCGGGGCCGTGTGACCGACGAAAACGGCAGCCCGTTCCCCGGCGTGAGCATCGTAGTCAAAAACTCGCAAACCGGTACGGCAACCGACGCCAACGGCGAGTTTCGCCTGAGCATACCGGAGTCGCTCGCGGGACAGGGCGAACTGGTAATCGTGGCGAGTTTTGTAGGGTATAAAAACCGCGAGATTCCCGTTGGCAACAACATGGAGCTGAACTTCGGGATGACCGTCGACACAAAAGCGCTGAACGACGTGGTGGTGATCGGGTACGGTACACAGAAACAGAGCAGCATTACCGGCTCGGTAGCTTCGTTACCCATGAAAAATGTGGCCAGCCAGCCATTAACGAGCCTCGACCAGGCCCTGGGCGGACAAATCGCCGGGGTGAATGTGGCGCAGACGAAGGGTGCGCCCGGCGGGGGCGTGTCCGTACGTGTACGCGGGACGGGGTCGATTGGGGCGGGGAACGAACCGCTGTACGTGATTGACGGATTCCCGGTATCCGGCGATTTCAACAGCAATTTCAACCCGCTTTCGTCCATCAATCCCAATGATATCGAATCCATCGAAATACTCAAAGACGCATCGGCTGCGGCTATCTACGGCTCGCGCGGAAGCAATGGCGTGGTGCTGGTGACGACCAAGCACGGCAAATCGGGGAAGTCGGTCGTGCAGCTGGATACTTATTATGGTTTTCAGCAGGTAGCCAACAAGATCGATATGCTCGACGCACGCGAATACGCCGAATACAATACCGAGGCGCGCAACAATGCGTGGGTCGACCGGGGCGGTAATGCCAGCGATCCCAACAGTGTGCGGCCCGCGGCGCTGCAAATCCCGGAAATGTTTATGAACCCTGCGACATTAGGTAAAGGCACCGACTGGCAGGACGAGGTTTTCCGCACGGCCGCTATTCAAAATCACCAGCTGTCGGTTTCGGGAGGGAATGATAAAACGACATTTTTTCTGTCAGGGGCCTATTTCAAACAGGACGGCATCGTCATGAAAACCGGTTTCGAGCGGTATTCGGCGCGGGTGAACCTCGACCACCATATTTCCAGAAATGTAAGCGTGGGAATAAACCTGTCGCCTTCGTTTGCGACGAGCCGTATTCTGCCCGTAGAGGACCAGGTGTTTACAGGAGGGATTCTCGGCTCCGCATTGTCATTACCACCGACCGTGCCCGTTTACAATCCCGACGGCTCGTTTACGACACTGCTCGGCCCTTCGCCTTACAACATCGGGGTGATCGACAATCCGGTGGCCATTGCGAGCAAAATCAAGGACAAACGCACGGTATTCAGGACATTGGGTAATGTGTATGCCGAAATAAAGCTGCTTGACGGTCTTAAATTCCGGACCTCTTTCGGCCTCGACTACTCCGACGCCCGGGAAAATGCGTACTATCCGTCCGACCTGGGCTGGAACGGCGTTCCGGCGCCCGTACAGGCGAGAGCGATAGCGTCGACGGGACGTGATCTGAACTGGCTCAACGAAAACATTCTCAGCTATAAAAAAGTCCTCGGTACCAGGCACGAACTCGACCTCCTGGCCGGTTTCACAGCACAAAAGGCGCATGGCGAGTCGGCGGCACTGAATGCAACCAACTTCCCGACCGACCTGGTGCCCACGCTGAATGCGGGCCAGGTGACGGGCGGTGGTACCGGCATGTCGGAGTGGTCGTTGCTGTCGTTGCTGGCGCGTGTGAATTACACCTATTCCGGCAAGTACCTTTTCTCGGCAACCATGCGGCGCGACGGGTCGTCCCGATTCGGCGCGCGGAACAAATGGGGGACGTTCCCGTCGGTTTCAGCGGGCTGGTACATTTCGGAAGAAGGTTTCATGAAATCGCAGAACGCGGTAACCGACCTGAAACTGCGGGCCAGTTACGGATTGGCCGGTAACAACACGATCGGCAATTATAACCACATTGGTTTGCTTTCCAACCGCCGTTACAGTTTCGGGGCCGGAACCGGCTCGCTGGTTTACGGACTTTACCCGAGTTCGATCAGCAACGAGCAGCTTGGCTGGGAAATGATGCATCAATTCGATATCGGTGTCGATTTCGCATTGCTGCGCAACCGGCTCAGTTTTACCATTGATTTTTATAACAAAAACACCACCGACCTACTGCTTAATGTACCCGTGCCGGCTTCCACCGGCTATGAAACAGCCCTTCAGAACATTGGCAAGCTCAATAACCGCGGCTGGGAGTTTAGTATTAATTCCAAAAACCTGACCGGCGCATTCAAGTGGTCGACCGCATTCAATATTTCCTTTAATAAAAACAAAGTGGTGAAACTGGGGCCATCCGGCAACCCCATCATTTCTAAAAGCCCTTCTTTCAGCCCGAACACCCATATCACCAGGATCGGCTCGCCGATCGGCAGTTTCTGGGGATACGACGCGATCGGCGTTTACCAGTCGCAGGAGGATGTCGACAACAGCCCGAGGGTGACCGGCAATGCGGGATCGCGTCCCGGCGACCTGAAATTCCGGGACATCGACGGCGACGGCACCATTACCCCGAGCGACGTGACCATCATCGGCGACAACAGCCCCGACTTCTTTTACGGCATTACCAATAATTTCTCCTACGGCCCGTTCAGCCTGAGCATATTGGGGGACGGCGTGCAGGGCATCCAGCTTTTGAACGGTTCCCGCCGGAATATCGGGCTGGTGAACGGCAGTTACAGCCGGAAAGACGTACTGGGCCGCTGGCAGTCTCCCCAGCAGCCGGGCGACGGCCGCACACCGCGGGCGAATGTGGCGCCGACGGGCGGTAATGTGAGCTACGTATCGAGCTTGCTGGTCGAAAATGCTTCGTTTTTCAGGATCAGGAATATCAATTTGAGATACAACCTTCCTGAAAACGTTTCGAAGTCGGTATATCTGCAAAATGCGGCGGTGACGCTTTCGGTACAAAACGCCTTCACATTTACACCATACCGCGGCTATAACCCCGAGCAAAGCCTGAACGGCAGCAGCGCGCTCACGCCCGGCGTCGATTTCAACGGTTACCCGCTGGCCCGCACGTTTACCCTTGGACTGAACCTGACATTCTAACCCAACCCGAACTCATGAAACGCAATATCATTATTTTCGGCTTCCTTTGCCTGCTGGCCTCGGGCTGCTCGGGATTTCTCGATCTGGCGCCTATCGACGCCACCAATGTGAAGAATTTTTACAGGAATGCATCCGACATGCAGGCGGCCATCAATGCGGCGTACGGAATGCTCGCCAACAGCGGCGAATATGGGTATGCCTATTACAATGTGGCCGAAGTGCGATCGGACAACACCATGAACTGGGAAGGAGGCGGTAACCTGCCCGACGCCGAGCTGGACCAGTTTAAAATGGCATCTACCAATGAAATCATCCGCGTGATGTGGGTGGATACCTACCGGGGTATCCTCGCCGCCAACAGTGTGCTCGATCATATTGGCGGCGCGCAAATGGACGACGCGCTCCGGCAGCGGCTCACCGGCGAGGCGCAATTCCTGCGGGCGTTGCAATATTTCAATCTTGTCAGGACTTTCGGGGACGTGCCGCTGGTATTGTCCGAAACCAATTCCGTGGACGAAGGTTACAGCCAGCCCCGCGTACCGAAGGCGGAAGTATATGCCCGGATCGTCGCCGACCTGGCGGAAGCGGAACAGAAACTCCCCGTATCTTACACAGGCAACGACATCGGCCGGGCAACACGCGGAGCGGCAAAGGCATTGCTGGGGAAGGTTTATCTCACCACCGGTGATTTTGCCAAGGCCAAAGACAAGCTGAAAGAGGTGATCGACCCGGGCACCTACAAGTTGCTGGACGACTACGCGGCGCTCTGGCCTGTCGCTAATGCGAATCACGAGGAATCCATTTTTGAAGTACAATTCAAAAAAGGTGGAACGGGGACCGGAAGCAGCTTTTACAATAATTTCGCACCGCGTAACTCGGGCAGTTCTGTGATCAAGGTCGGCTTCGCCGGTGGGCGCAACCTTCCCACCGCCGACCTGATCGCCGCCTATGAACCGGGGGACTACCGGAAAAACGTTTCGCTGGCCCTGGGATATACCGACAACGTCACTGGCAAATACGTTGCCGACCCTTATACGCTTAAATTCCAGGACACGCCCTTTGCGGATGGCGACGCGGACAACAACTGGCCGGTATTGCGCTATGCCGACGTACTGCTCATGTACGCCGAGGCGGTGAATGCGGTAAACGGTCCTACGGCGGAGGCCTACGATGCGGTCAACGCGGTGAGAAAGCGTGCAAAACTGGCGGCGTTGCCGGGAGGTTTATCCAAACCGGCGTTTGCGCTGGCGATCGAACACGAGCGGCAGGTTGAACTGGCATTCGAAGGGCACCGGTGGTTCGACCTTGTACGTACGGGACGGGCGGTGGCGGTTATGAACGAGCATTTCAAAGGCCCTGTCGTGCAGGAATTCAATGCCGTTTTCCCGATTCCACAAACGCAGATCGACATTAATCCGAGCGGTATTAAACAGAATCCGGGATATAGTTTTTAATAATTGAACGGCCGTGGAACAGAATGTGATTCAGTTCGCTCGGATTTATATCAAGTAACCTTAAACCAACCTTTTTATATGAAATTCGTAACATTGCTACTGGTCATCTGCACGGCCATGCTGGCTATTCCGGCCCGGGCTGCGGAACCAGAAAATTCCTCGGCCGATACGGTCGCTACGCCCAAGATTTTTATCAACACGGGCTTCGAGAATGCGTCGCCGATGAACTGGCGCATCGACTCGGCGGGCCGGGTGATCGGCTCCATGGTGTACGACCACGAACGTTTTTCGCCGAATCGCGCGGTGAACCATTACCATTTCAGGGTAGAAGCCGCCGTGGGTACGGAGGTGACCCTGATCCTCGAAAATTTTGACAACATCTGGAACGGCATGTTGGCGAGCGATCTTTCGGAAAAGTCGCGGTACGTGGTTTCTTTCGACAACAGGAAATGGGAGAGCCGGTCGGTGGTGCCGCTGCCGGGGCGCCGTGTTTTCATTAAATTCAAAATGGAAGCCCCCCACGCCTACATTGCCAGCGTGGAGCCTTACCGGATCAGCGACCTCGATAGAATGCTGGCGAAGATCAGGCAGAGCAAAAACGCCAGCGTAACCACCATCGGCAAAACAGCCGAAGGCCGGTCGCTGGAAATCGTACGCATCGGCAACGAAAATGCTCCCAAACGGCTTTTCCTGCGCGCCCGCGCCCATGCGTTCGAGGCAGGAGGAAACTGGACCGTCGAAGGGCTGGTGCAAAAACTACTCAGCAACGACGAGGACGCCAGGCGGTACCTGAAAACTTATTGCGTGTATATCCTTCCCATGGCCAACAAGGACGGTGTGGCGCGCGGTAAAACACGTTTCAATGCAAATGGCTACGATCTGAACCGCAAATGGGACAAACCCGCCGACTCGCTCATCGCGCCGGAGAATTATTACCTCGAACAATGGCTGCACCGGATGATCAGAGCGAATAAAAAGCCCGACCTGGCCCTGGACATTCACAACGACGCCGGCGGCAACCTGCACGTGAGCCGGCCGGAAGGCGATATCAGCGCTTACCTGTCGAGCATGGAAAAGCTGGAAATGCTTTTGCGCAAACATACCTGGTTTACCGAAGGCTCCACCAAGCCCAGTTTTCGCAATCCCGGCACGCTGGGAGAGGGTTTTATGGCACGATTCGGGATTCACGCAGCGGTATATGAACTGAATTACGAATGGATCGCCGGGTTAAAGAAAGCCCCTCTGGCGGCCGACTGGATTTCGCTGGGGAACAATCTCGGCGAAGTGTTTTACAATTACTTTAAATAGCACCAGACCAATCGTGAAGCACTCCGGCAAAAAATCGCCTGCCGGAGTGCTTTGCCATTTTCGACCACCGTCGGCACGGGAGGATCAATAAAGAAGTTGCCCCGATGCAGGATGTTTATTGCCCCATTTATACCGGTGCGTCCAGTAGGCCACTTTCATGGACAAATACCCGATCCCGGCCCCAACGAGCACATCGCTGATATAATGCCGGTTGTTGGCCACCCGCAACAGCCCCACCGACGACGCTATCGTGTACGAAGCATACGGCATCCAGGGGTAGCGGTCTTTATATTCCTCATTCAGAAATGTGGCCGCCGCAAAAACCTGGGTGGTGTGGCCGGAAGGGAACGAGTTATACGAGCTGCCATCGGGGCGCAGGGTATGGGTTGCCGATTTGAGGATGGTGGCGGTGGTCAGGGCCATGGCTTCGCCTTTGACCAGGATCGCGGTGCGGTTGAATACATCGGTTTTAGATTTGATGCCGAATGCATCCAGGCCGTAGGCGACTACCAATGGCGAGAACTGCACATAGTCGTCGATGTGCGTCCGGAAGCGGGGAATATGCCGGTTCCTGCTTTCGGCAAGCTCGTTCTTGATGGATTCTTCGGAATGCCCGTTGGCGATCAGTCCGCCGACGATCAGCGAGGCAGGCGCGTAAAACTGCCGTAGGGTTAACGGCTTGCGGACCGGCAGGCTGTCGGCAGGAACTTGTGGGCGGGCGAAAGATAATACGGGGATTAGCAGGAAGATGAGGAGGCGCATAAGGTAATGAGGTCAAAATTTGAAACTGTATCCGGCCCGGACCAGCTGGGTCTCGTAATAGTCGCTGCTCTTGTAATGGAAGCCGTCGCCGTACACCGTTTTCCGGATTATCAGTGTGCCGAAAAGGTCTGTCGCGTTCACAAAGAGCTCGCCTTTGGGCAGTTGCCGTTTGGCGCCGGCGTCTATCGAAAACCGGTGGCCGGTCCTGCCCTGCGGAACGATATCGGGGGCCTGGTAAACGGCCACGACCTGCACTTCGGTTTTGGAACGTTTCACCATTACGGCAATTTTGGCGTTACCCGACATCAAGGTCTGTTTCGAAGCGCTGTAAATGGATTTTACAGGGTATAAATTCTCGACTGAGAATGCATTGAATGTATTTTTATAAATATTCCCATTCATATTCACCGACAGCCACGGCGCGAGTTCTTGTTGCCATACCAGCTCGCCACCGGCATTGTAACTTTTGCCCGCATTCTGGAATACGTTGTAAATCAAAGTGCTGCCGGGAACTATCGTGCCGATCCGGGTAATCGTGCCATTGATTTGCTTGCGGTATAATGCGGCGTAAAGCGAGCCGCTGTTCCAGCCGGTTTTATAGCCGGCCTCCCAGGAACTGGTAAATTGCGGTTTAAGCGCCGGGTTCCCTATCTTGATGATTTCCGCGTCGTCGTACTTGGGAAAAATGCGGATATCCACCTCATTAGGCCGGTCGACGCGCCGGTTGTAAAACACCGAAACCTTGTTACGGTCGTCTATTTTGAATGCGAAACGAACGTTCGGAAAGGGTTTTGTGTAGGTATAACCATCGCTGTGATAGGTAGGATGGGTCGGATTGACATCGTAACGGAGATCGATATACTCCACCCGCAGCCCCGCTTCCAGCTCGAAATGCCTGTTTTCGAAGACGTAGTTGCCATACACTGCCGGAATGGTCTCCTTGTAATCCGCCCAACCGCCCGCGAGGCTGTCGATGGGGGAGTTCAGGCCCGGGAAAAACTGCATATCCGTGGGTATAAAACGCCTGCGCAGTTTTATGCCGCCTTCCAGCCGCCCGTATCGCAATGGACGCAAATAGTCGGCGTTCAGGTCGAATACATGTTCGTCGGAAAGCAGCTTGAACGCGTCCTTACCGGTGAAATCGGGCATGATGTTGGTGAAAAAATACTGCTCGTTTTCGCGGTGGAAAGTGTAATTCAAACCGATATTCAGTAAATGTCCCGGCTGCGCATATTTGTGCTGGTAGGAAGCGCTGGCGGTGACTGTCGTTTTTAGTTCGTCTTCCAGAAACTGCCATAACCGGCTCCTGCGGGTCAGGCTGGCATTGAAAAAGGGCTCGTCGCCGCGATCGAGTATCTTTTCGCTGCTGAACAGCGCCGATACCGACAGGGCATTGCGTTCGTCGAAAGTCCAGTCGGCCCCGGTTTTGGCGGTTACGACATTGGTATTGCGGTTTCGTTTGGTTTGTTGCCTTACGGTATCCCCGCTGTCGTAATACCGGTCCACAAACTCGTTTTTGTTCAGCGCAGGCGTGTGCAGGTAATCGCCCTGAAAGAAAACATTGACCTTCCGTTTCTTATAGTTAAGCGCCAGCGAGGGATTCAGTTTGAGCGTGTTGCGGTATTGCGGACGGATATCGGGCAGGTTTTCTTTCCTTACCCGCAAAGCACCCAGTCCGGCCGCCATTCCGATTTTTCCGTTAAAGCCTTCCTGTTTTTCCTTTTTGTAAATGATATTGATAATCCCTGCATTACCGTTCGCATCGTAGCGGGCCGAGGGATTATTGATGATCTCGATGCGCTCGATGGCCGAGGCGGGGATGTTGTCCAGGCTCGTCTGGCTGCCGAAGCCGGTAAGTGCCGTCTGGCGGCCGTCTGCCAGGATCGCCACTTTGTCGCTCCCGCGCAGGAGTACCTTGCCGTCTTCTCCCACCGTGATGCCCGGCAGGTTTTTCAGCGCCTGCAAGACCGACCCGCCGCTCTGGCTTACATTACGGCCGATCTCGAATGTCTTTCGGTCGAGCTTGTCGTCCACGCCTTCCGCCTGCCGGCCGGCGATCGTCACTTCCCGCAAGTTCCGGGGATCATCGGCCATCCTGAACTCGCCCAGGTCGAGGAAAGGGCTCAACGTACCTACGGTGACGTTTTTCCGCGACGCCTTGAAACCCAGCGAAGCGCATTCGATGCGGTAGTTGCCGCTCTTCACATCCGGCAGGCTGAACCGCCCCAGCTCGTTCGTGATCGTGCCTGTCACAAACGCGCTGTCTTTTTCGGTTTTGAGAATGATATTGACGAACGGAACCGGCTGTCCGTCAGCTATGGAAACAACCTGCCCCGAAAGCGTCACTTTACTCACCTGCGCCCTGAGCTGGGGAATGGCAAAAAAGCAACAAAGCAAGGTCAGGATTTTCTTGATGGCCATTCAGGATCATGTTCAGATTATCTGACGGCAAAAATGAAAACCGATTTGGAAGAAATTTCGAATTCAGAAGTACAGGGAGAAATGGTGCATTCGGCCATCGAAACGGTAGCCGATCCGCCAGCCGTAACGCTCGCAGATCTCGCGTGCGATCGCGAGCCCGAGCCCGCTGCCCGCATGCTCGCCCGACGCCTGCGCGAACCTCCTGAAAAGGTTCCCGGCCTGTAATGCCGCCGTGCCGGTATTGGAAATTGTCAGCATGCCTTCCACTAAATGCACCTGAATGCTGCCGCCTGCGGGCGTATAGCGCACCGCATTGACGAGCAGATTGGTCAGCAAAATCTCGACAAGCACCGGGTTGGCCTCCACTGAGAAAGCCCCGATGTCTCTGGTGTAATGCAATGCATTGTTTTCAAACCGGTCGGTAAACTGCGCGGCCACGTCCGCAAACACCCGGTCGAGCGCCAGGTGCTCTTTTTCTTCGAATTGCGCATGCTCGATGCGTGCCAGCAGGAGCAGGTTTTTGTTGATCCGGGATACGCGGTTGATCGCCTGGTAAACCTGCTCGACGATCCGCATTTGCGCCGCATCCAGCGACTGGCTTTGCAGGAGCATATCCAGCCGGGACTTGACGATCGCCAGCGGCGTCTGCAATTCATGGGAGGCGTTTTCGGTAAATTCCTTCTGTTGGCGGTACGACGCCAGGCTGCCCTGCATCAGAGCGTCGAGACTGGCATTCAGATCGGTAAATTCGGTCACATCCGAGGCGGGTAGCGGCACAGGCTTGCCCGTTTCCAGGCGGAAATTATGCAGGGCACTTAGCGTGTCGTAAAACGGCTGCCAGATGCGCAGGGCGGTTTTACGGTTGAGATAAATGAAACCGGCGAGGAGCAGCATACTGAAAAAGATCGTCACGGCGGCAATGGCCAGGATCGTCTCGTCGATCTCTTCCATATTCGTTTCCACCAGCACACGGTACAGCTTGTTGTTGACCCGGATGTCTGTGAGCAGGCAGCGGAACTGCTCCCGGTCGTTCATGAAACTGTCGAACCGGATAATGGTATAAAGGCTGTCGGGGCGGGGAGCGGCGGCCTGGCTGAAAGAAAAGCCCGGCTGGACCTTGTCGAGTACGGCGATCATATTATCCACGGCGGTGTCGGGCAGGCTCAGGTGCGTAAGGCGTTTTTCCAGCTTCTCACGGATGGCATAGTGGTGCTTGTCCAGCTCGTTTTCCCAGATCCAGTCGATGATCAGGAAATAAACCGGAATGCTGACGACCAATACCACGAACGCATAAACCACCAGGGGCCGCAGGCTCCGATCGAGCAGTTTTTTCATCCTTCCCATTTGTAACCCGTTCCGTAGATTGTTTTCAGGTAATTGCCGTAACCGGCTTCGCTCAGCTTCCTTTTCAGGTTCTTGACATGCGCGTACACAAAGTCATGGTTGTCGAACATATCGGCAATGTCGCCCGACAAATGCTCCGCCAACGCACTTTTGGCGATTACCCGGTTTTTGTTCCCGATAAAAAAGAGCAAAAGATCGAGCTCTTTTTTTGTCAGGACGACCGCCGTGCCATGGACTGTGACCGATTTGCTCAGCAGATCTACCCTTAACTCGTTTTGTACGACGCTGTTGTTGTTGTCAAAGTTCCTTCTTCGGATCACCGAGTAAATGCGGGCGGCGAGCTCCGGCAAATGAAAAGGCTTGGCCAGGTAATCGTCCGCTCCGGCATGTAACCCCTTGATTTTGTATTCATAATCGCCTTTGGCCGAAATGATAATGACGCCGTCCTGCTGTCCCTGTTTTTTAAGGGTTTCGAGAATATCCATGCCGTCACCGCCGGGAAGCATCAGATCCAGCAGAATACAGTCGTACCGGTACAATTCCACTTTCTCCCGGGCCTGCGCCCAGGTGCCTGCGTACTCGCACAGGTAATCCTGCGAGGACAGATAGGCCCCAATGCTTTGCGATAATTCGGGTTCGTCCTCGACGATCAGGATCTTCATAAAGGATAAGCGAATGCGGCGGTGGAATTACACGAAGGTAATGGTTATTTTTTCATGAGGCCGTTCCTGAACTGGAAGCTTGCCGCCTGATACCAGGCCACCGCCTCTTCAACCAGGTGTTTGTTTGGTGCGGTCGGGCGGGCGGAGCCGTCTTTGAAGTCAGGAGTGAATGTGGCGGCAACTTTCTGGGGTTTCAGTATGATCAGAGAATCATTTTTAATGTATCCGAGGCTTTGGTAAGTGCTCACGAAGGCGCGTTCCCGGCCGGGTTGCAGCTTGAAGATATCATATCCGAAAAACTTGCTGCGGTACGAAAAATTGAGAAGCCCCAGGACAGTCGGCCCGACATCAATCTGGCTCATGAGCCTGGGCATGACGCCCGGCCGGATGAAACCTGGAGCGTAGACGAGCAACGGGATTTTGTAGCGGTTAACGGGCAGGTCGGTTTTTCCCGCGCTGGATGCGCAATGGTCGGCCACGATGACGAATAAAGTATTTCGGAACCAGGACTGGCCCTGTGCGTGGCGGATAAACTGGCCGATTGCAAAATCGGTGTATTTCACCGCGCCTTCCCGCCCGGTGTGCGAAGGGATATCGATCCTGCCTTCGGGATAGGTGTAGGGACGATGATTGGAAGTTGTCATGATGTGCGCGAAAACGGGCTTTCCGCTCCCCGTCGCCGCGCCGATTTCCCTGCTGGCTAATTCAAACAGGTTTTCGTCGGCTACGCCCCAGATGTTTTCGTAATCGATATCCTTTTTCGAAAGCGCCGTCCGGTCGACTACGCGGTAGCTGTTGTGGCCGAAGAAATAACCCATATTGTCGAAGTAACCGTAGCCGCCGTAGATGAAGCGGGCCTGGTATCCTTTCCCCGCCAGCACGCTTCCCATCGAGAACAGATCCTCGTTCTGCGGCCGCCTCACAATGGATTGGCCGGGGGTGGGCGGGGTGCATATCGACAATGCTTCCAGGCCGCGGACCGTTCGCGTACCGGTGGCGTAAAGATTGGTAAAAAGAAGGCTCCTGGCCGCGAGGGAATCGAGGAAGGGCGTAATTCCCTGCGTATTCCCGAAGCAGCCCAGGAAATCGGCGCTAAGGCTTTCGACGCTGATCAGGACAATGTTTTTGTGCAGTTCCCTGCCGGGGTTGACAATTTCCCTTTCGATGGAGAAGAGCTTGCGGTCCACAAAGCGGCTTTCGGGCGTTTCTACCAGCGAGCGTATGGTGGATGATGCTTGCCTCTCATCTGACTTCAGGTAAAATTGGTTGTAGTCGAGCTCGTTGTTACGATAGGCGGCAAATAGCTCGTACATCCCGTTGCCGGCCAGTTCGTTGACGTAGATATTGCCGCTGAATTGCCTGACCTTGTTATCGACCAATGCGAAAGCTGCTGCAACCAGAACAAAATAGACGGCCAACATCGCCGACCGCCTGCCAAATCGCATCACGCGGAAAGCGAACCGGTTGGTTAGCCGGGAGGCGAGCAAGGTCAGCAATGCCGCGGATATCACCAGCGTGCAGATAATGGCTTCAACCGGGTACGACTGGCGAATATTCCCGATGACCTCCTGCGTGTAAACCAGATAGTCGACCGCAATGAAATTGAACCGGGAATTGAACTCATCCCAGAATATCCACTCGGAGACCGCGTTGAGCAGAAGCAGGAATACCAGAATGAAAAGTAATGCGTTCGCAGCGATTTTGAAGCCCCATTTCCCGGCCCGCCTGCCAGGTGTAATCGAGCCGAATAACATCAGTGGAAAGACAAAATACAACGCGTTGACCAGATCGTAGAACAAGCCGACGCCGAACATGCCGAGAAGGTTGATGAAATTGTAATCCACATCTTTACCCGCCTTGATCATCAACGCAAGCCTCGTTAGCGTCGAGATGGTTACAAGCAGGGCTGTCAGGATTAGGGGGCGCGTCAAAAAAACTGATTTTGAAGCGGATGTTCCGGTTATTTTAACTTTCTCGGTGACGGTATTCATTCGTACAGTATTGGAGAGGTGTCGGTCGGGCCTGTTCAGGCCTTTGCGTGCTCAACCTACTGGCGAATTTTGAATTCTTTTTGAATTTGCGATGGCAATGAGAGAATGCCGGTCTTTGTAATTTTATCGCCGCGCAGCAAGTGCATTCGAAACCGGAATGCTTTGCCGTGACCCGCAAGCGGGGTAAATTTGTCGCGGACCGGACGTAATCCGGTGACTTGTGCTTTTATTTGTTTTCGATTATCCGTTAAAGGAATTCAATCGTTTCCGGTTTGCAATCCATCAGGCGATGATATTACCCAAAGAACGAGACCCAAGATTTATCACCACGAGACGTGGCGGAACATTAACAGATTCGAACCATCGTTTACTCGCGTTATGGGCGGCCGATTGTGCGGAACATGTGCTGCACCTGTTCGAGCAGGTGAATGCAGACGACAAGCGGCCAAGGGAAGCGATAGCGTTGACAAGGGCCTGGGTGAAAGGTGAAATAACGATGAAACAAGCTCACAAAGCCGCTTTCGCTGCGAATGCGGCCGGGAAAGGAATGCCCGATGCTGCCAGGTTTGCGGCGTTGGCAGCCGGACAGGCCGTGGCCGTGGCGCATGTGGCGGCACATGAGCTGGGGGCGGCGGCATATGCGATCAGGGCCGTCGGGGAGGCGGTTGGAGAAAATGCGAAAGAGCTGATGGCAAAGGAATGCGAATGGCAGCGGGACCAGCTTCCCGACGACATTCGCGAACTTGTCCTGGACGATCAGAAATTACGAAATCACCTTTGCTGGTTTGTTTTCGCCTGCTGAAATAGGAGCCGCCTTCCGATCATCACCGGTTCTACCCGGTACCCTTCGGACCTTAAGAGCATTATCAGCCCGGTTTTGTAACGGAGATGATCGGGCCCGACGGCTATCAAAGTATTCCGGTAATATAAAATCCCAAAATTTGCCCGATTCATAGCCTGGTAAATTCCATTGGGGCATATCGATGCGTCGTTTCAGAGCCGGCCTATTCCGAGCGGAGCGATTTGACCGGGTTTGTAAGCGCGGCTTTGAGTGACTGGTAGATGACCGTCAGCCAGCAAACCAGCAATGTCGCCGCACATGAGGCTACGAATATCCAGATACTCATGTTGGTTTTATAGGGAAAACTTTGCAGCCATTTGTTCATTACGAACCAGGCCACCGGCACGGCTATCGGAAATGAGAACAGGACGAGACGTGTGAAATCTTTCGATAACAAAATGACAACGCTGGACACCGACCCGCCCAGCACTTTACGAACTCCGATCTCTTTTACGCGTTGTTCGGTAGTAAAAGTGGCAAGTCCGAACAGGCCGAGGCAGGCAATCAGAATTGTGAGGGCCGAAAACGCCGTGCATATCCTGCCACGCAGTTCATCGGCGTGATACGCCGTCTGGAAATCCTGGTCGAGGAAGCGGTATTCAAATAGCTTGTCGGGATAAACCTGCTGCCATTTCTGGCCGATGTAAGCAAGTGTTTCCGCAGTGTGTTGTGTTCGGATCTTGACATGGATAACGCCATTTCCCCGGCGGTAGATCATAATCAGCGGCTCGATCGGATTGTAGAGCGACTGCTGGTGAAAATCGCGGACGACCCCTACCACCTGTGTGGTCGGCGGCGGATTTTTGCCGTCGGCCGGAACTGTGCCCAGCATGACCTTTTTTCCCAGCGGTTCTTTCCAGTTCATTCGCTTCACCGCCGCTTCATTAATCAGCACGCTATTGGCTGTATCTGCCGGAAGCTCGCTCGAAAAATTCCGGCCGGCTACCAGTTTCATACCCATGGTTTTCAGGTATTGGTCGTCAATCAACGTCGGTTTGAAAGCCATTTCTTTCATGCCCGTATTGGACTCTACGGTGAAGATCACCCGGCCGCCGATATTGCTTACCGGCGCCGATGCGGACGCCACCCGCTCGATATTCGGGTTTTCCAGCAACAATTGGCGGAAGGCATTGTATTTCTCGGGCGATTGCTGGTCCTGGAAATCGATAGTTAGCACTTGTGAGCGGTCATAGCCCAGATCTTTATCCCTCATATAATTGAGCTGGCGGTAAACCACCCAGGTGCAAATCAGCATGATCAGCGAAATGGAAAACTGTGTCACTACCAGCGCCTTCCTGAAAAAACCGCCGCCTTTCGCCTTAAAAGTACCTTTCAGGACTTGCGCGGGTTCGAAAGCCGATAAATAAAATGCCGGATAGCTGCCGCTTATGAGCCCGGTGAACAGCACGATGCCCAGCGCGATCGATACGAACCGGGGACTGAGCAATTGCATGTAGCTGATCGCTTTGCCAGACACATTATTAAAGAATGGCAAGAGCAGCGCTACCAGCAGGAGGCTTAAAATGAGCGAAATGCTTGCGATTAATATCGATTCAGTCAGAAACTGCCGTACCAGCGCACCTTTCAGCGAGCCCATTACTTTGCGCAGGCCCACTTCCCTGGCCCGCCGGGCCGATTGCGCCGTGGCCAGGTTCATATAGTTGATACTGGCAATCAGTAACATAAAAAACGCCACCGCGGTAAATGTATAGACGTATCCGATATCGCCGTTCGACTCCCCGTCGAATTTGGAATACAGGTGAATGCGGGTCAGGGGCTGTAACTGATAGGTAATATGAATGCCCATTCTTTTGAAAATACCCGACATGTATTTTTCGTAGAGCTGCGGAAAACCGGCTTCGAGCTTTTTCAGGTCGGCGCCGGGCGATACCAGAATATAGCTATTGATATAGAAACCGCCCCAGCCGTCGGCATTCCGCTGGTTCCGGTCGAGCGAAACCAACGCGTTGAAGGTGAAATGCGAGTTTTTAGGAACATCGTAGATCACGCCGGTCACCTTATATGACGTGGTATCGTTGGTTTGCAAAACCTGTCCCAACGCAGGTGTGTGGCCGAAGAACCTTTCAGCCACGCGTTTCGTGAGCACGATACTGCCGGGTTGCCGCAGCGCTATTCGGGGATCACCCTCGACGAAATGGTGTGTGAATACATCGAAAACGGTGGAATCCGCGGCGTAGATATCTTCTTCATAAAACCGCCGTTCGCCTTGCCGGAACATCGTGCGGCCATTCGGAAAGAAACGGACGTAATTTTCCACGAAAGGATAGTCCTGTTTGAGCGTTTTGACCAACGGAGGTTGCGTACTAACCCATTTATTGATCTTGTCCGGCTCGCGGATATACGAAACAATGCGGTAAATCCGGGAGGCTTTTTTGATGGTAACGGTCGTAACTGAGCTCGTCGGTCACGTAGAGGAGCAACAACATCCCGCAGGTCACGCCGATGGTAAGTCCGAGAATGTTGATCAGGCTATAAAATTTGTCCTTGACCAGGGTGCGAAATGCCAGTTTCAGATAGTTTTTCAGCATATAACAGGAGGTTTTGCCTTTGGGGGATCCAATGCCTCGATATTTTAAATCCATACCAGGCCGAAAGCGATGCCGGAGAGGGGTTCCGGCTTGAAAGTTGTTCATTCGGGAACATCAGGTGTCCGATAATGAACAGTGGTATGCCGCTCGTTTGCAGCATGTTTGGTAAATAAAAGTTTACTTATCCTTACAACGGGATGACGATGGGTTGGGCTGTCACGGGGCGGCCCCGCCGCCGGTTCATTTCGCCGGCACCGCCCCTCGGATACGCGATCCATTGCCAATGCCGGCAACGGGTTTTTTGTGTGGCGGGTGTAAATACGTGTTTTTTTAAACAGGTGTTTACACGCGTTTTTGAAGAATTATTTCTACGCAACTTTGTCGAACAAAAGCTTTTGTATGGTGGAGATCAGCTACCACTTTAAAAAACGGACTTACCTGTAAAAGTATTCGTTACAGGGCGGCCCCCGTACGCTTTCGAACGGGGAAAATAGTCATACATCCACAATGGGCACTTTTCTAGATTTACAAAATGGCTGGTACAACGGTCTGATCCAGGGATTGGGACAAAGCCAGGATTCTTTCCAGATCATTCAGCCGGCACCTCCTATCGCGAGCGGTACTGCCGCCAACACGACGTTTTGGGCCTATTACAACAATATCCCTCCTAAAACCCTGACCCAACAGTTTGCCGCAAGCGGTGGCAATCAGTTTTACAATAATTACAGAGCGCTGCTTTCTGCGCTCGTCCCTTCACGCAACATCGATGTGAAGGCGGACATCGGGGAAGAGAATTACAACAACTGGCAGGCTTATGTGCAAAGACAACCCACATTGCCGACGATGAACCAGATCCCGACGATGTTCCGCAACTGGGCGATGTTTTATGCGCCGAGCGTTGCCAACATCGGCTCTTCCGACTACGCGGCTATTTTGCTCGATCCCATCGCGACCGCGCAGAACGAGTTGACGTTGATCTACACCAATCCCCAGGGGCTGCCGATCAATTTCGACTGGCAGCTTACTTATCTCGACATGGTTAACCAGCTGAACAACAGTCCGGCCCGGTCGTTTTCCTTCGATAGCGCTACCATGAACAGCAATGTGAGCAGTTCGTGGTCCGGTGGTTCGCAATCGGCATTTTTCGGGCTCTGGGGCAATAGCAGCTCCACGTCCAAGCTCAGCGAACAGTTTGCGTCGAGCCGTGTGAAGGTTACCGCCGACTTCCAGAATGTACTGGTGTATTCCAACACGCCGGGCGCATGGTACTACTCGTCGGCTATGGGCCTTGCCTATGCCAATCAGACCGGCAACCCGTGGAGCCCGGCGTCGTCCATTAACTGGAACAATACTTTTGGTGGCAACGGCAATATGCAGTATTTCGCGGCTAACGTTATTGTGGCTTCGGGTATGACGATCACCGTTACTTCGGATGCTTCCTATTCTTCGCTGGATCAGCAGACTATCACGTCCAGCGGTTCGGCCGGGTTCTGGCCGTTTTACACCGGCGATAGCGGCAGTTCTTCCAACAACCGCGTCACATTTGACGAACACGGCCAAATGACGATCAGCACGACCAGCGTACCCGGCGTTCCCATTATCCTGGGCGTCAATGTACTGTCGGCGGGCGAATTTGTGGGCCACTCGGCGAGCGCAGCAGTGTCGCTTTACGAATCGGCCAAAAATTTTATCGCCGAAGGGCTGGTTGCCGTTTAGAAGCTCTTGGAAGGCTGGCGCTGGCCAGCCTTCTTTATTTGCTATCTCCTGTAATCTTTCGCAAACCTTTTCCACCACAATGGTATTTGACGCTATTTCTACCGATGCGATAACCGCAGTTACTGACGGGTGGTACAATCAGTTGGCGACCAGCCTGAACCTGTCGGTCCGGAGTTTCCAGTTGTTGCAACCGCCGGTGGTCCCGGTGGACGATCGGAGCCTTTGGGGTTGTTTCGATGTCCCGCCCGAGACCCTGAAATACAACCGCTGGTATTTCAGCCAGCCCGACTTTTTCAGCCAATACGCTGCGATTGCAAACGGGCTTTCTTTTCCCGACAGCGCCTTTGCGGCCGATATCGGGGCTGTTACTTATGCGAAATGGATGGACTATCTCAATAGCCTTTCGTCTCCGCCGCCGCCGAACACCTTACCGACCGTCTGGTTTCAATGGGCTATGGTAAATGCGCCGTCCGTGGCCAACATCGGCCGAACGGATCTGTCGACACAGCTGCTGATCAACAGCGCACAGGCGGCTTTACAGCCTTTTGAAGGGGAAAATGCCCGTCCGGCCGATTTCTCGCCGTCATTTTCGGACCTGAAAACGACGCTTCTGGCTTCCCAGGGGGCCAGTTTTTCGTTCGATTCGGCCCACGACAATCCCGACGTATCCGACTCGTGGGTACCCGGCGACGACCCTAATTATTTCGGCATGTGGACCGGCAGTTCGCCCGCGATCCGAATCAGCAGGAAGTTTGCTTTGAGCAGGATCAATATCTCGGCCAGCTTCACACATTTCGCCTGCGTAACCGTAACGCCCGGCACGTGGTACGACTCCGGTTTGCTGCACCTGGCGATGGTTTCCCAATCCACGCCGCCCTGGATCGACAGTTCAGACTGGGAAACCTATTTTGGTGCCAGCGGAACGCTGACCCACGCCATTGGCTCGCTGCTCGCCGTCGACGGAATAACCCTGACCCTCACATCCGATGCCGATTTTACGGAGGAAGAGCAAGCGATCGTCAAAGCGCAGGTGAGCATGGGCTACTGGCCTGTTTACTGCCCGGCACAATCGTCCGTGATTTCGAATACCGTTACCACCTCGCCCGGATCGACTACGATAAGTATGCAATCGGCCCCCGGGAATCCCGTTGTGCTGGGTTTCAATGTTTTTGGTATCGGAAATTATCTGGGAGGCGGCGTGTAACCCTCACCGTCCGCTATTTTCACGCTCGATATCCAAAAGCCAAATGCGCCACCCTGGACGCCTCCGGATGAAAAATCGAAGAGCCGACAAACGGCTGCAAGATCGAGGCTGTCAGTTGGTACGCCAGGGTGATGATGCCGATTTGCGCGAATGTGAGGCTGTAATTGGATTTCAACAGTGGATAAATCGCCGAAATGCCCGACTGGATCAGGTCATTCAGCAAATGGGAGACGCTGATGGCCAACAGGATGCTGTAAGTCGTGGCAGCCGGGTACGGGATTGAATCTGCTTTTTTATAATTGATATTTATCAGATCATCTGATGACTGCGAAAGTAGTATATATTTTTATTTGGCAAGTTTTCGGACACAGAATATTTCGGGACAGGTTGTCAGCATAATTAGTTAGTGGTTGGCGTCGTTGCGTTCCGATCGATTAACTTAACAGCAATTACTGCGCAATTTCCTCAAACTTAGCCAGATACTTCCATGCCTTTCAAACTTATCAAAGGTAAGTTCCACATCAGGAACTACTCCCCCGATGGTGATTCCATCAGATTCGAGCCGGACAACGCCGCATTTGTTCAGGCGCTTTCCGGCAGCCGGCCGCGGTTTAATTCGAGAAATCACGTTCAGTTGCGCATTGAAGCAATCGATACGCTCGAAACGCATTACACCCCGCCGAGCGGAGGCGGCGTATACCACCAGCCGCTTGGCCTGGCCAACAAGGCGATGGACCAGCTCTTAGCCTACGTAGGTATTACCCAGGTTGAATGGGACAGCTCCCACAAAACGGTTCTGGCGGCCAATGACGCCACGCCTGGTTATATCGCAAGCAGGGCGGTCGAAAAAAATGGCCGGCCGGTCGCATTTGTTTTCGCAGGGAATACGAACATCCGGGACGGAGACGATTTCTTTCTTACGCCCGAACACCTCCGCGAGAGCTACAATTATCAGGCTCTTTTGTCGGGAATGGCCTATCCGACTTATTATGAAGGCTTGTTTTTCGATTTGCGCCAGGCACTGAACGAAGCTGTGGAGCAGGCGCGGCAGGCGAACAGGGAATTACATGCGGTCGACGGCACCAATAGCGGGTTCAACGCGGATTCCCTTGTTTCCATTACGCAGGACGTTTGTATCCTGCCCAAGCTCTTCCGGAGGCTTTGCGAATACATGGTCAATTACGGAACGTCCGTCGGCTTCAAGGAAAAACTGGCACAGTCCCGCGAGCCGGTTCTGGATCTTGTCAAAAACAATTTTACGCATCTGGATACCTTCGTCGAGCAGCAGGACGGAAGTACGGAAATCCGGCTTACCCGTTTACCGGAGCAACTGATTTTCGATCCAATGCCGACACGCCCGGTCAATACCTTCTCTGCATTGATGGCCCCCGAGGTCGGTATGGTTACGCCCGATATAGCGGCCAATTTGTTGCTGGAGAGAAGTTTGTTGCGAAATTTCCTGTAACGCGCCGCATGCCGGTATTCATCCCCGCAGGAATAACCGCGAGCGGATGGGCACGCAGCCGCCGGGGCGGTATAATTCCGTACGTAATTCAGATGTAAAGGAAGGCGAGTGATTTCCGGTCATTCGCCTTAACTTTGCATATGAATGATCCAATACTACTTCCTGTTGATTATTTGGGTGAAACCCATGAGTTTCCGGTAACTATTGTGCCTCTCGGCTATGCCTATCGACTGCATGTGGACCTCGACGGCAGGATATTGATTTTTGAAAAGGATGATCAGGGTAAATACCGGGTTATCGATCACTCCGGCGATCATTCGAAGATCGACAAAGGGCTTGTTGCGGCAATTGTATCGACTCTGGAAGCATTATGAAACGGCTTGTACACTGGCCGGGAATCTTAAAAAAAATGTGGTTCCGGTCCCCGGATTGCTGGCGAAGGTTATTTCTCCTCCTAACAGATCCGTGTATCTTTTAACCAGCGAAAGACCGAGCCCTCCCGAGCGCGACAGGACTCGTACCGGGTTTTTCCAGGTTTCCAGGATGTCTTTCCGGCGTCCTTTCGAAATTCCCTGACCGGAGTCCCGAATGCAAAACAGATGGTCCGACTGGTCCCGCCGGTAAACGACAGAAACTTCTCCGCCACCCTTCGTAAATTTGACAGCATTGTTGATCAGGTTCCGGATAATGATCGTGAACACCTGCGGGTTACCGGTTAGCGTGAGGTTTTCGGGGAGATCGATGGTGAATGCCAGTCCGTTCAGCTTTGCGATGTCGCCATAAACCCGGAGCGTGTCGCGGACCGAATCGAGAACATTGAAGCGATGATCGTGGCTTATGAGCCGGCTGTCGAATTTGGTCATATCGAGCAGGTTCATCAGCAGGTTCTGCGTGTTGACGATCGACTGCCGCATTTCCGACTGGAGCATTTTGCGCTCGTCGGCATTGAGTTCGTAATTCCCTATGATATCCAGGTACTTGCCGAGCGACACCAGCGGCGTGTGGTAATCGTGCGAAATGACGGAGATAAGCCGTGATTTCTCTTCGTGCAATTCGTCCAGCAGCGCTGCCCGCTGTTCGGCCTTCTCTTTTTCCCTGGTATAATTGCTGATAACGTAGCCGAGCCCGCCGAGAAAAAGCAGGATGTTGATCGTGTAAGTGGAGGCGACATCGATAAACTGCTCGCGCCGGTCGGCATAATGGACGATCACGAAAGCCGGGTCGTGGTATTCGAGCCAGAGCAGCGATCCAACCAGTCCTATATTCAGGATGGTCAGTACCAGATATTCTTTCCGCGGCGTTGTGATGAGCGACAGGTAAAAGACCAGGCAGAACGACAACAAGGTGGAGCCGCTGATGCCGGCGCTGAGCCGGTAGCTGACCACAAAAAAGCCGTGGAAGAGAAGGGAGTAAATGTAAACGGCGATAGTCGTCCGTTTTTTGACGCGCGACAGATAATAAAGTCCCAGTTGCAGCGGGAGCAGTATTCCGGTAATCAGCGCGTAGGTGGTCATACCGACGGCGATACTGAAAAAGAGCACATACACCATCACACAAACCGTGATCGCGCCCATGAAATGGAAGATCCTGCTCTGGAGTGAAAATTCCGACGGGTCGCCGTAAAGCCGGAGCGTGAGCGAACCGAGGCGGGTCAGGATGCGGTTGTTCGGCCCTGGGAGATATTTGTTCATTCAAAATACTTGATAACGGTCTCGGCTGGAATTTGCCGCAGGCAAAATTAAGAGGATGTGTGCAGTTCGCAGGGGTTTTCTTAATGTACATTAATCTTTTTGCCGGTGTACGCAGGTTGTTTTATGCAAACAAAATAATTTTGACGCTAACCGACCTGGCATAACAAATGCAGCAACTCATCACGCATATCAGCAAATTCGGTTCGATCGACGCGGGTAAACTGGCGGAGATAGGACAATATTTCGAGGCACGGACTTTCAAAAAACGCGAGCTTCTTCTGGAAGAAGGGCAGCGGTGCAACGAGAAGTTCTTTATTGTAAAAGGATGCGTGAACCTGTTTTACCTCCGGCAAAATGGCGTGGAGCAGACTATTGATTTCGCATTGGAAAACTGGTGGACGACCGATTTTATGGCGTTTCAGAATGGTGGAACGGCGCAGTTTTCCATCCGGGCGATCGAAACCACGGAAGTCCTGAGCATTTCGGCCGCCCGGCAACGGGAAATGCTCGCCAACGAAATACCTGAACTTCACGGGTACTTCCACGCCGTGTTCCAGCGGGCATACGCGGCTTCCCAGGTCCGGATCAGAAAGCTGTACGAATTGTCCAAGGAGGAACTCTACCACGACTTCATCAGCAGTTATCCCGCCTTCATTCAACGGGTACCGCAATACCTGCTCGCATCTTTTTTGGGTTTTACACCCGAATACCTCAGCGAAATCCGAAAGAAATCCCTTTCTTAAACCAGCTTAAGAAGTTCCTCCTTCCGGTTGGCCAATTTTGTATTGAAAACAAAACGATGTCAACCATGAAGAAAATTGTTAAACGCCTGGATGTCTGGAAAGAAGAACCCCTCTACTGGACCCATATGTCGGCCATCGAAAAGCGGGTGTATGCCTCGTCGGTTCCCAGAAGCCTGATCGAGCTCATTAAGATAAGGGCCTCCCAAATCAATAAATGCGTGTTTTGTATCGATTACCATACCAACGAGGCCTTGCAGCTCGGGGAGTCGCCCCGCCGGATATTCGTGCTTTCGGCCTGGAAGGAAAGCCCGCTGTTTACCGAGGTTGAGAAAAGCGCCCTGCAACTGACGGAAGAAATCACCCATATTTCGGTGGATGGCGTCGCGGATGAAACTTATGAGCGGATAAAAACCCATTTCAGCGCCGGCGAGATCGCCGATCTCATCATATGTATTTGTCATATCAATTTTATGAACCGGATCGGCATTTCCACACAAACGGTTGCAATTTAAGAGGTATGAAGCGGACGCCTGGCCGGTCGGCCGCCGGCCAGGACGGTGCTTAACCGATTGCCTCGATAGATAATGCCTGGCGGCATGTGTGAATGCGGCTACACACCCGCGCGATCAACCGGAGCTAATACCGGCTACCTGGCTTTCAGTTTCGCCAGCGCCTCCCGGGCGCCGTTGTTGCCGGGGTTCAGCGAGAGCGATTTCTCGTAGGCCGGGATCGCCTCGTCCGTGCGGTTCAAAAGCATCAGGCATTCGCCGTAGCTGTCGAATGTGTTGAATGCTTCTGGATACAGTTCCGTATTCAGCCGGAATACCTTGACGGCCTGTTCGGGTGTCTTAATTATTTGATAACCAAAAGTGTTAATGCCCTGCTCGCTGACGTCGTACCGCGATCCTTCCCCTTTCCCGACCTCCGCTCTGATAAAGGCGATCGTTTCGTCTACGGACTTCGCCGTTGCATGGTATTGAGAGATCGGAAGCAAATTCAGCCGCCTTTCTTTGATTTTTTGTTCGGCGAGTGTTTCTACGTTGTACGCACGCCTTTCTTCATCGGTAATTTTTGTCGAATCGATCTTATAACGCTCGAACCGGGCATTGGGGCCCATCTTTACATACTGGGTCCCGTAAACCTGCGGCATACCTTTTCGCATCAGGTCCCTGTCGATGGCCGCCGCCAGCAACCACTTATTGATGGTCGTATCCAGTGAAATGGCTTTTTTCATCAAACGGATCGCCATACCGGAAGCTAACGTGTCTGTTCCGTGCTGGAAGATCATCGCGCCGTGGTAGAAATCCTTCCCGGTAACTACCTTGTTGGAATCGAGAAGCTCGGCTACCCGTTTTCGCCTGAGCGCGTCGTCCTTGTTAAGCTGGTTCCAATCGATACTGGCCACTTTCCTTGCAGACTGATCTTCGTCGTACATTCTTTTGATCTCCGCATTATCGGCGGTCTGCGCACGGACAACGGGCAGCAATGCGAAATATATCAGGAGCGCGGGAATGGCGAATTTCATTTGCTGATCGGGTTTTAATGAAACGCGGGGACCGGTACCACAAAAGCGGGGTGTTTTGAATATATACTGGAATCAGATACTACCATCGTAACCGAGATTGTCTGCCTATGGGGTGGCCGAACACCGCAAACGATTCCGTTGTCTATATTCCCGGCGTTTCGTCTACATTATTTTTGCCGGCGCAGGTATTTCGCTTTCTTTATATATGTTGTTCAAAATCAGCATTTATAGTTATGAAAACATACCGGAACCTGCTGGCGGTAATGCTTCTCGCACCACTGCTGGCCTGCCTTGCCCGTTTCAATGCGTTTGAAACTTTTAGTCGGCCGCCGGCCAACCCGGGCCGATACGAATGGAAGCAAGTGCTGCCGCCCGGCAACGGGACGCAGCAACATGAATGGAAACCCGGCACTTTTCCGATGGGCATCGTTCCCGTGGTTGCTTTCGACGGGCAACTTTGGATGACCGGACAAAAAGCGGCCTGGTCGTCGGTGAATGGTACCACCTGGGTGCGTCACGCGAAGAAGGACTGGGGCGAACGCATTAATTTGTCGAACATCTATTTTAATAACAGGCTCTGGACTTACGGAGGAATGCGTTACCAGGATAGGGAGCTGGTCAATGAAGTGTGGTCTACCCGGAATGGCTCCGATTGGCAACGGGCAGGAAACGCGGCCTGGGAACCCAGAAAGGGGCACGCATTGGTAGTTTTTAAAAACAAGTTATGGCTTTTAGGCGGCACGACGAAGGTCTCGCGGGACTTCGAGCCTCTTGAAATGAAGAACGACATCTGGTCGTCGGTCGACGGGTTTACGTGGACGAGGGAAGTAGCCGGTGCGCCGTGGTCGCCGCGGGATTCGCCGCAGGTGGTGGTTTTGCGGGACACGCTGTACCTGCTCGGCGGGCAGGGCCTGGCCGACGTATGGCGCTCCGTGGACGGAAAAAACTGGGTACAACTCACGGCCGGGGCCGATTGGGGGAAACGATACGACAAGGGCGTACACGCATTCGACGGCAAGCTGTGGGTTTTTGGTGGCCGCGATACCAATCCCGATCATTATAAGGCCGCTCAGAACGACGTCTGGCACTCGGCAAATGGTGCAGACTGGACGCGTCACGACGGACATGCGCCATGGAGCGTCCGCAGCGGGCTGCATAGCGTGGTATTCCGCGATCAGATCTGGCTTTTCAGCGGCAAACACACCGGCGGAAACCCGGTCTGGAAAGGTGATATCTGGGTGCTGCAAAAAAAGCGAATGACCGTTACTGCGCCCTTACGGTTATGGATTCAGGGTTTTTGTATTAATTTTTTAAACTTTATTGATAATCAATGGCTAAGAATTGAACCAGGTTGGCTTTTAACTTCATTAAGGTGTATTTCGATGAAAATCCATGAAATCTCTTACGAAGAAGCGGGCTTTTTTGAAGTGCGGGAAAGCCGCGGCTGCGACGTATTTCTGCCTGGCGCTCGTCGGTTGCGGCGTGGAAAAACCCCGGGAGGTGGAACTGGCGATCAGGGAGCTACCCGATGAATTGGATTTCAATTACGACGTCAAACCGATTCTCTCCGATAAATGCTTTGCCTGCCACGGCCCCGACGCAAAAAAGCAGAAGGGCGGCTTGCGGCTGGATACCGAAGAAGGTGCTTACAAAGCGCTGAAAAAGACGAAGGGGCGGCATGCGATCGTACCGGGCGATCTGGCCGCGAGCGAAGTGTACACGCGGCTCGTCTCGCAAGACCCCGGGTTGAAAATGCCGCCGCCCGCGTCTAACCTTGCATTATCTGTAAAGGAAATAGCCGTACTTACCCGCTGGATCGAGCAGGGCGCTAAATACAAACCGCATTGGTCGTTCATAAAACCCGAAAAAGTCGGAGTCCCGAAACCAAGGCTGGCAGGTTGGGCCAGGACACCGATCGACAATTTTATCCTCGAACGGTTGGACAGGGAAAAACTGCGCCCTTCGCCGGAGGCCAGCCGCGAAGATCTGATTCGTCGGGCAAGTTTCGATCTGACCGGTCTGCCGCCCACATTGGCTGAAATCGATGGATTTGTGGCCGATAAATCCCCCCGATGCATACGCCCGGCTCATCGACCGCCTGTTGCAATCTCCGGCTTATGGCGAACGCATGGCCGGCGAGTGGATGGACGTTTCGCGCTATGCCGACAGCGACGGTTACCTCGACGACAAGCATCGCGATTTCTCCCCCCTGGCGCGACTGGGTGATCGGCGCCTTCAACCGGAATATGCCTTACGACAGGTTTATTACCATGCAGCTGGCTGGTGACCTGTTGCCCGGCAAAACCCGTGAAAGCATTCTGGCCACAGCATTCAACCGCCTGCACAAGAAAAGCTCCGAGGCGGGTATCGTTTTCGAAGAATACAGGGTGGAATACAATGCGGACAGGGTGCAGACGGTGGGGCAGGGGATTCTGGGGCTTTCGGTGCAATGTGCGCGATGCCATGACCATAAGTACGATCCGATCAGTCAGGAAGCATATTATAAAATGTTCGGGCTTTTCAACAGCACCGACGAAACCGGAAGCCCGGTGTATGGACCCGACCAAACGCCCGGGCCTGCATTGCTGCTCACCAACAAGGAAAATGAGGAACTGCTCCGTTTTTTTGACCGGCAAATCACCGGCTTGCGTAACCGTCTGGAAAAGACCAGGGCCGATTCGCAGGCCGATTTTAGAAACTGGCTGGGTACCGGAAAATTGACCGCCGGGATGGTCGGCCGGCAGGCCGCCAGTGGAATGGTGGCCTATTATCCTTTCGACAAAGCTTTCGCAAACGGCGGAAAAGAGACGGTCACACCCAACTTATTGAATAAAAACCAGCCGGCCCAATGCACTGAAATCGTCCTGAAACCAGGCGTGAAAGGCAATGCCTACTTTGTATCCGACTATAATTCCGTCAGGCTGGGGCATAACATCGGCTGGCACGAGCGTACGGAACCTTTTTCGGTGGAGCTTTGGATCAATCCGGCCACAGTTTATCCCGACGCGGGTATTTTTTACCATTGCGAGGACCTCCGCCTGGGTTACAAGGGGTATTCGCTGAAACTGGCCGACAACAAATTACAGTTCATCATCGCACACTCCTATCCGCAGAACGCCATTCAGGTCAGCACGGTAGCGGCGGTCCCGAAGCAGAAATGGACGCAGGTAACGGTGACCTACGACGGATCCAGCAGGGCAGCGGGAGCGAAAATCTATATCAATGGGGAGCTGGCAAAGGTGACCGTCGACCGCGACTATCTTTACAAAGGCATTTTGTATGAAAAGGATATTCATACGTATGGTTTTCAGGGATTTATGCTCGGTCAGCGTAACCTGCTGATCCCCTTCAAGGATGGGGGGCTCGACGAACTGAAAATTTTCGACAAGGAATTGACGGCCCTGGAAGTTCTGTACAATTACGACGCCGGAAAGGTTGCCGGAATACTAAGCAAGCGGGGCCGGCCAGCCGAAATGGCGATGTTGAAGGCATTTTACGACGCCCGTTTCAACGCCCGTGTGGCTGCCCTGAGCGATAGCCTGAAAGCCGGTATGGACGCGCAGAACAAACTGGTAAACAGCATTCCGGAACTGATGGTAATGGGCGACCTGCCCAAGCCCCGGCCAACTTACCTGCTCACAAGGGGTGCCTACAACGCGCCCGGAAAGCAGGTGACGCCGGGTGCATTGGAAACGGTAATGCCCTTCGAGGGAAGGTTTCCACCGAACAGACTGGGGCTGGCACGCTGGATCACCGATAAAAATAACCCGCTCACGGCGCGGGTGTTCGTAAACCGCATTTGGCAAATGCATTTCGGAAACGGCATAGTGCGCTCGTCGGCCGATTTCGGCAACCAGGGAAACCTGCCGACCCACCCGCAGCTGCTCGACTGGCTCGCGGTCGATTTTATGAATTCCGGTTGGAATATCAAACGGCTGCATAAGCTTATTATGCTCTCCGCTACCTATCGGCAAAGTTCCGTAACCACGCCGGAACTGCTTGAAAAAGATCCGGACAACGAACTGCTCGCAAGAGGCGCCCGGTTCCGTTTTACGGCCGAAATGATCAGGGATAATGCATTGTTTATCAGTGGGCTGATGGTGAATAAAATGGGTGGCCAAAGTGTGTATCCTTATCAGCCAGCCGGGCTTTGGGACGAGCTCAGCGACAAGGTATGGCGCTACAAATATCTTCAGGAACCGGGCGAGGGGCTATACAGGCGAAGCCTTTACACCGTTTGGAAAAGGACCTCGCCCCCGCCTTCGATGCTGATCTTCGACGCCCCCGAGCGCGGCGAATGCGTGGCGAAGCGTCGCTCCACGAGCACACCGTTACAAGCGCTGGTGCTGCTCAACGACCCGCAATATGTGGAAGCCGCCCGGGCCCTGGCCGAACGGGTTTTGCACGAAACGCGGGGCATAAATTCCACCGATATGGCTTTCAGGCTCATTACCGGCCGCAGGCCGGACCGGGCGGAGCAAAAAAATACTCTCGGAGTTTTATGCCGGCGAACTCGCCCGTTTCCGGGCCCGGCCCGCGCAAGCGCTCGAATACCTGCGCACGGGCGAACGTAAATGGGACCGGACGCTGAAACCAGAAGAAATCGCCGCACTGGCCACAGTTGCCAACGCGGTTATGAATACGGACGAAGGTTATACCCGCAAATAATGCAATATGGAAGATCTGAAAAAGGTATTAACCCAGCTCAACCGTCGGGACTTTCTCACCAAAGCGGGGCTGGGCCTCGGCTCTATCGCACTTTCCAGTATTATACAGACTTCCCCCGGCGGTCGGCGCGAGGAAGCGAATGCCGACGCGGCGATAGCGCCATTTGTGCGGGGGCCACATTTCTCTCCCAGGGCGAAAAGGATTATTTACCTTTTCCAGAGCGGCGGGCCCTCGCAGTTGGAAACCTTCGATTATAAACCCGCATTGGTAAAATGGCACGGTCAGGAAATCCCCGAATCGATAAAAGGGACGCAGCGGAACTCGGGTATGGTGGCGGGGCAGTCGACATTTCCGCTGGTCAAGTCGATCTATGATTTCAAACAATACGGTCAGTCGGGTGCGTGGGTGAGCGAGCTTTTGCCCTACACGGCGGGCATCGTGGACGATTTGTGTATTGTCAAATCGGTCTATACCGAGGCTATTAACCACGAACCGGCGGTGATGTTCGTGCAAACGGGCTCCCAGCAAAGCGGAAGGCCGTCGATGGGCTCGTGGCTGAGCTATGGGTTGGGGTCGGACAATCAGAACCTGCCTCACTTCATGGTTTTGATTTCCAAGGGCGTCAAAGGCGACCAGCCATTGAGTACCGCCGCCTGGGCGAACGGCTTCCTTGCTTCCCACCATCAGGGCGTGCAGCTCAGGGCAGGTAAAGACCCGGTGCTCTACCTGCAAAACCCGTATGGCGTGCACAAGGAAGACAGGCGTCGAGCGCTCGATCGCATCAGGGAACTGAACGAACACCAGTTTACGCTCTGGGGCGATCCTGAAATCCAGTCGAAAATCAGCCAGTACGAAATGGCTTATCGCATGCAGACTTCCGTGCCCGAGGCCCTGGACACGACGAGCGAGCCCGAATATATTTATAAAATGTACGGGGAAGACGCCCGCAGACCCGGCACTTTTGCCGCAAATTGTCTGCTGGCGCGACGAATGGCCGAGCGTGATGTGAAATTTATCCAGCTTTACCACATGGGTTGGGACCAGCACGGCGACCTGCCTAAAAATATCGCGAAACAGGCCAAAGACGTCGACCAGGCGTCGGCAGCACTGGTAAAGGACCTGAAACAACGCGGGTTACTGGAAGATACGCTGGTGGTTTGGGGTGGCGAATTTGGCCGTACCAGCTTTTCGCAGGGGAAACTGACGGCCGATAACTATGGCCGCGACCACCACTCCGGCTGCTTCACCATGTGGATGACGGGCGGCGGCGTCAGGACGGGCCAGGTTTATGGTGAAACCGACGAATTCAGTTACAATGTGGTTAAGGACGGCGTACATGTGCATGATTTTCAGGCTACCTTGCTGCACCTTTTCGGACTGGACCATGAGAAACTGGTTTTCAAGCACCAGGGCAGGCGTTACCGACTGACGGACGTTCACGGCACGGTTATAAAGGGCCTGATCACCTGATACTGAGCACCGGCCGCCTGACAAACTGCAGTTCCGGACTCCGGTCCTGGAACGGGGGCTAGCCGGGGAAGATCCGCCCGATGATTTTCCCGATCTCGATAAAATCGTCGTGGTTGCTAACCGACCGGCGTTCGGTCTGGTCGTCGTCCTGCTGCGAGAACGGGAATATCAGCAGGAAATTATTTTCGCTCGCATGCTGGTTGAGGAAATCGGGAATGTCGCCCATTTGCGGGAAATAGGAAATCATGCCGCGCTTGGCCATGAAGATGATCAGGCCTTCATCGGCGGCGAGCTGCATGGCCGCTTCCTGGGCTTCCCGCCAGCTCGCGATCGTGTGCAGGGACGACTCTATGTTCGACTTGCTTAGCACGCGTTTCAGTGTTCGGATCACCGGCTCGCCTGCGTAGAAGCGCATTTCGGCGCCCGAATTTTTAGCGATATTCCACACCCGCAGCAATGCATGGAAAAAGCCGGGCTCCCTTTCCGCCCTGGCGGGAATCAGCACCACATAACTTTTGACGGTAGCGATAGGCTGCGCTGCGTGGTAAATGAATGTATTGACGTTGTCGTTCTGAAGGTAGCCGTTGTAAAGGTTGTAGATAAACGAAGGCGTGAAGCCTTTTCCCGATTGAAGGCCTATGAGCAGGTCGGTAATCCGCTGCTCCTTGATCACATTGCTGATTCCGCTGGAAACGTCCTGGTCGTAGCGGGTAACTTGCCGGATCGTCACATCGGCCGCCGCAGCGGTGTCTGTCGCAATGTGCAGGGTTTTTTCGGCGTTCTTGACGGACGACTCATTTTTGTCGTCGTTCACGACATTCAGGGCGAACAGGCGGTCGTCGTTATGCCCGGCCTTGATCATCAGTCCGAGATTCACCAGTTTCTCAACCGTATCTTCGTAGTTTACGGCAATCAGGATGTTTTCATTTTCGCGGTTGATGCCGGAGGCCGTATCCTCCTTGTCCGCTTCGGCGATTTTTTCGGCACTCGACATCGACACGAAAGAGGAAACCGTACAGGAAATGAGAATGAGCAGAATACTTCCGTTCAGCACGTGTTCGCTCAAAAGGCGGACGGGTTCGCCGTTTGCGGTTTCGGCGATTACAATATTATAACCCACCATCACCGCCGCCAGCGTGGCCGCCGCCGATGCCGAACTCATACCGAAAATCAGCATTCCCTCGTCTTTGGTGAGTTTGAAGGTCTTTTGGGTAAACAGCGCAGCGAGGTATTTGCCGCCGATGGAAGCGACAAGCATCACCGCCGCCACGCCGACGGTTTCCCAGCTTTTGACGATCACCTTGAAATCGATCAGCATTCCCACGCTGATCAGAAAGAAGGGAATAAATATCGCATTGCCGACAAACTCGACCCGGTTCATGAGCGACGACGAATGCGGGATCAGGCGGTTAAGGGCAAGTCCGGCAAAAAAGGCGCCGATAATGGCTTCGATACCCGCCAGTTCGGCCAGTACCGCCGCCAGGTAGATCATCACGAGTACAAAAATATACTGTGAGATCTTGTCGCCCACCCTTTTGAAAAACCATCTCCCTATGATCGGAAAAACAAACAGCACAACCAGGCTGAACGCCAGCACCGACACAATGAGCCTGATCCAGAACGCACTGTCGACTTCGCCCTGCGTCATACCGACCACCACCGCCAGTACCAGCAGCGAGAGGACGTCCGTAAGCATTGTCCCTCCCACGGTAATGTTCACCGAAAGGTTTTTGGAAATACCCAGCTTGCTCACGAGCGGATACGCAATGAGCGTGTGCGAAGAAAAAAGGCTGGCAAAAAGGACGGTGGTAAGTACTGAGAAATGCAGCACATAATATCCTCCTATCAGCCCCAGGATGAACGGAATGGCGAAAGTGTAGGCCGTAAAACCGATACTTTTCCATTTGTTCCTTTTGAAATCGCCCATATCTATTTCGAGGCCCGCGAGGAACATGATGTAGAGCAACCCGGTGGTGCCGGTAACAACCACGCTGCTGTCGCGGGCGAGCAGATTCAGGCCGTTGGGGCCAACGAGCGCCCCCGCGATGAGCAGCCCGAGCAGATGCGGCACTTTGATCTTGTTGAGCAGCAGCGGAGCGCCCAGAATGATGACGAGCTCGATGAGAAATTTCAGTACCGGATCTTCGATAGGCAGGGTACTGATGTGAATGTTCAGTAAATGCATGGCTATCGGGTTGTGAGGCGGGTCAGCTCGATTGAAAATTTGGCGGTACAGGCATTGTCGATGCCGATGGTCTGCATTCCCTTGATCAGGCTGCCGTTACCGCGTCCCAGCTCGACGTTCATTTCCGTCGTTCTGGCCGAGGACGAGTCGCTTTTGTAATGCAGCCGGATTCCCGTGCTGTCGAAGCTGGCGGAATATACCCGTATCAGTTTGTTGTTGTTGAAAACCCTCGTGAAAAGCCCGGTAGAGTCGCTCACGAATTCCCACGCGTTGGACCGCTGGTCGCCGATCACATATTCGCTGCAATTGGATTCCCGGCACACCGATTTGCTCGTCCACATACCAGCCAGGTCTTCGGGCCACGTCCGGATGATGACGGTGTCGCTTTTTTGGGCAAGCAGGCTGTCCCGCATGCGCACGAGGGCGTAGTAGTCGGCTTCCTTTAAGGCGAATTCCTGCTCTTTGCGAAGCAATGCCTGCTCGCGCCGGGCAAGTTGCTGCTCTTTCTCGTTATCGCGGCATCCCCACAGCAGCAAGCAGCTCAGGATCAGCGGGAAGTACATTTTAAAAAGTGGCATAAGGTCCGGATTTTGACGAAGTGGTGGTGGCCCGGTTCGGGTGTTACTGGATCATTTATACGCCGTAAGATAAAAAACCATTCTGTGGTACCAAAAGTAATTCGTAGCAAAACACTGCGGCGGTTTTGCTTACATACTGTTTGTTCTTTACCTATTTCAAGGTTTTTTAGCTTTATTTGTGGATAAACCGGACCCTTGAAAGCGAAAAATGCACATACCGACGACGAGACGCTCCGGGCATCGATGAGTCAGGTTTTACCCGGTCATTACCGGTAAAAGCATCGGTTCGGACGCCTTGCAGGCTTTATAATCTTGTTTATGAAATACCTACTGACGACATTCATTCTACTTCGATCACTGTTTGGTGTTGCGCAGGCGCAATACGATGTTGTGGTATATGGCGGCACCCCCGGCGGGGTAATCGCGGCGGTAGCCGGGGCACGGGAGGGGGCCAGCGTGCTCCTGCTCGAACAAACAGCGCATGTCGGGGGGCTGAACACAAGCGGGATCGGGACGGCTGAGTCCGAGCACATGATCGAGGAAACGATCTCCGGCTTGCCTTTGGAGTTCTATACCCGCATGAGCCAATTTTACGGGAAGGACAAGGTGCAGTTTTATTTCGAATCGCATGTGGCCGAGAAAACTTTTAACGACCTCCTTTCCGAGGCCGGCGTGAAAGTCGTTTTCAATGCATTTGTAGAAAAGGTGGACAAAAGATCGGGAAGTATCCGGTTTATCCGGCTGACTAACGGACAACAGGTCGCCGGGAAGGTCTTTATCGACTGTACTTATGAAGGCGACCTCATGGCCCGGTCAGGCGTGTCCTATACATACGGACGCGAAAGCCGGGACGAATACGGGGAGTCGTATGCCGGTGTGAGGTTTATGGATGAACCGATAGATGCGAGCCCGTACGACGATTCGGGCAGGCTATTGCCGGGTTTCACAGAACGCCGTACGTTGACGGAAGGGCAAGCCGACAGGCGAGTGATGAACTATAACTTCCGCGTCGTAATGTCGACTCTCGACAATCGTGTGCCGTTTCCCAAGCCGGATAAATATGACCCGGACCGTTTCATAATGCTTAGGCGCCTTTTGAAAAACAAGCCTGAAACCCGGTTCCATGACATCATCGACCTGTATGCGTGGAATTATCCTGAAGGCAAGTTTGAAACCAATAACAAACAGAAATCGGTGATATCGCTCGGGCATTTCGGCGGTAATACCGAATACCCCGACGCCGATTACGCCCGACGGAAAGCGATTTACGACGATCACAAGAACTGGACACTCGGGCTGCTGTACTTTCTGGCCAACGACGCGTCGGTGCCGAAGAGCCTGCACGACGAAGTGAACCGCTACGGATTTACGGCCGACGAATTCCGGGATAACGGCAACTTCCCTTACTATCTCTATATCCGGGAGGCTCGGAGAATGAAAGGCGCGCTGATTCAGACCCAGCAGGATATCCTTGAAAGACGTTCCAAACCCGACGCGATTTGTCTCGGCTCGCATTGGATCGACAGCCATCACGTACAGCGCGTGGCCGTTTCCAAAACGCAGTTCGTGAACGAAGGCAGGATATGGCACCCTGTTACGGCGCCCTACGAGTTTTCCTACCGGACGCTCACACAGACGGCCGCAGAATGCACCAATTTACTGGTGCCTGTTTGTCTGTCGGTTTCGCATGTCGCATTTTGTTCGGCAAGGGTGGAGTCTACCTGGATGCAGCTGGGGAACAGCGCGGGTATCGCGGCGGCGATGGCTGCCTCGGAGAACAAGGATGTGCAGCAGATCGACGTTGCCGCCTTACAGACAAGGTTGAGGAAGAAAGGTGTTATTATCAGCATCGGCCATCAGCAATGGGACGGCGATAGGGACGTCCGTAAAAAATAGGTTTGCTTCGATCGGTTATTCCTCCGCCCGGCATTTCGGTTATTAAGTTCAGGGAGAAGTTTGGTGTTTCGCCCGAAAAAATAAAAGCCTGACCGATGTCCACGGCTGGCGGAGTCGGTCAGACAGTATGTGCGGAAAGCCCGGAAACGCGCTAAGGCGTCATTTCTTTTCCAGCGGCAGATAATAGAACCCCAGGTAGGCAATCTTCCATTCGCCTTTCTCCTTTTCTAAAATCCTGATATCGACAGATTTTCCCAGTAACTTGCCGGTGTTTCGGTCCGTCGAAACCTGGTCGGAGGTGTACCAGGCCACGTCGCCGTAAATGCGAAAATTCTCGTTGCTGCGTGTCACTTCCGCGGTTTGCCAAACAGTTTTGTTGTCGTCGAACTGCTTTTTCTTCAGGCTGTCGAGCTCGGCGAAACTGTTGTAAATTCTGACCTTCTCCGGGTAGCCGTCCCAATACCCATGTTCGCGGAAATAGGGCTTCGCTACATAAGTGCTTTTCCAGGTAGCATAGTCCTGTTTGTAATAAGCGGTTGTTTCCTTCACGATCACGTCGCGGATCGCCGCTTTCTCGCGTTCGGGGTCCAGGACGGCCGCCTGGCGCCCGCATGCGGGCAATAGGAGAAGCAATAATACCGGAATACCGGCGCCCAATTTTCCTGTTCTGTTTTTCATCGCTTTCGTCTGGTAGTTCAGTGAATATCGAAACCAAAACTACCGCGGTGCTTCAAACGCAGAAGAATATAATTAGGCGAAGTGTGGCAGTTTACGCTTGATCGGTGGCAAATGGGAATGGAGGCGTCGCCGGGTGGTCCTTAAAACCAGAGGGTTTCGAAAGTTTTGCGCCAGGTGGAATGGCGAACGCTTGCCCGATCTTGCGCCTTCTGTGTTAAAAATAGGTAAGGAAGTGGTTAATGTCATTAGGTTGTGCCCGCTACGACTTGTGCGTATTATTTTTGAATACCAAATTCCCTTGATGCACCAGCGCCGTTACCGGCGAGATACGCGCAACAGCCTCGGCCGAGCAACTGGCATCAACCAGTACCACACTCGCGTCGTCGCCGGCCTTGGGCCATTGCTGCCTGCCTTTGTCGTCGAGCGGCAGAATGTCGCCGGTGGCCAGTTTAAGGCAGCGCGAGAGTTCCAGTTCAGTCGATTGCCCGTAAAGCTGGGCCATCAGGTTGGCCTTCTGCAACACGCTTCCCGTGCCGAAGGTATTCCAGTGGTCGACAATGCTGTCGTTGCCGGTCATCACATTCACACCGTAGCGGTAGAGCGTCGGGATGGGCATGATAGTACCGCCAAACGGGATGGTCGAGATTACGCCCACACGTGCGTGTGCGAGCTTTTCGGCTGTTTCTTCCAGCTTCGCTTTTTCAAGGCGGGCGAGTACGAAGCAGTGGCTCAGGAAGGTTTTGCCTGCGAGCGCGGGGTTCTCGATTACCTTTTGCGTCAGATATTCGACGGTTCGCAGGCCGGGTTCGCCGCCTTCGTGCAAGTGGATGTCGATACCTTTGCGGTGGTCGAGGGCCAGCTGTACGATAAAGTCGATTTGTTTTTCCACGCTGCCGTCGATGGCATTGGGGTCGAGGCCGCCGATGAAATCGATATCCATCGTGGCGGCATCCTTCATCCATTGTTCCGAATGGGAATAGAAAATACCGTGCTGCGGAAATGCCACAAGCTCGGCGCCGAAGGTACCTTTTTTATCTTCTATCGCCTTTTGCAGGTTCTTTAAAGATTGCAGTCCGGACGTAGGCTCGATATTGACGTGGCTCCGGGCAAAATTCGTACCCTTCGATTGCAGCAGTCCGATGAGCTTTCCGGCGCGGTAAGCGGAGGTTTTGAGCAGTTCGGGCAATGTTTTTTGCTCGAAAGCGATCATGTCCTTCACAGTCCGGTTCTTTGCCAGGCGTGCTTTCCAGGGGCCGCCGTAAAAAGTTTTGTCCAGATGGATGTGCATGTCCCTGAACGCCGGAAGCATCAAATGCCCCCGGGCGTCGGTGGCATCGGCTTTCGGGTCGTTCGGAAGCACGGCTTTGATTTTTCCGTCTTCTATTTCGATCCTGAACAGACCGGTTTGGGTAGCGGTAACTTCGTCGTCCCGGTAAATAAAGCCGGTTTCCAGCCGTACGTTTTTCAATGTCCATTTCTTCGCGGAATGGCTGCCGTTCCCGGTGTGCGGCTTGCTTGAAACGGAAGTTTCGGGTTTTCCGGTCAGTATCCCGCCTGCAAGCAGCAAGCCGGAATTCCGGATGAATGTTTTGCGTGAAATGGACTCCATATGCCTGGGATCAAGGTTTTGGCAAAATTACCCCCGGCGCCGTTCCCCATGCATGCGCTATTTATGCTATAAGTTGTAAAATTTATAACGCATTGCGAAAAGCACGTGGCGACAGGCCCGTTTGGGCCTTGAAGAAGTTGGAGAAATGAGGAAGATCGCTAAACCCTAGTTCAAAAGCGATCTCCTTGGCCGATTGCCCCGATACAAGCAGCAGACGCTTCGCTTCCAGCCCCACGCGGTTATGGATAAGGAACGTTGCCGGTACGTGCAAGTGCCTTTTGCACAGGATATTGAGGTAGTTTGCCGAAATGTTGAGCTGATCGGCATAGAATGCTACGGTCTTGTGCGTACGGAAATGCGTGTCTACCAGGGCGTGATACCGGAACAGGATCGGATTGGCGCGGTAAGTACCGATGTCGTCGAAAATGCGTTCGGCCTCGCGGCTAACCAGTTGCAGGGCCACCCGGCTGCGAAGTTGTACCATATCCCAGTCGATACCGCCGCTGCCCAGTTCCTTTTCCATAGCTTCCAGCTCGTAGCAAAGTGCCTGAAAGGCCTCCTGCGGCAGGTCGATCACCTGGTGGTTGCGGTACAGGATAAACGACAGCCGCAAAAAATTGGAGGAGGTTTCGAATGCACGCCGCCCGACCATGAGCTGAAAGCCGGTTGTGCCTTCGTCCAGTTCCCACCGGTGCACCTGGCCGGGAAACAGCAGATGCACCTGGTTATCCCCGACCGGGTAATCGACAAAGTCGATCGAATGCTTGCCTCCGCCCGTTTTTATCACAAAAAGCATGAAGAAATCATGCTTGTGCGGCTTCTCGATCCGGCTTTTTCCATCCGCCTCGTGGCGCAAAAGTTTGTAACCCGACTCCGGGGAAGAGTCGAAAGCGTCGATGCCCAGCGTAGGAAATGCCGTTTTTGAATTCATAATTTGAAATTACAAAAAATGACGCTAGCGGGTTCCCAGTTCTTATTGTAAGGCAAAACGTCCGTTATCCGTGGATAAAAATGTGTTTTGTCAATAGAAAATGGGAACTTTCCGGAACTTTAAACTATTAAATTGGTAGGATAAATAGTTTATTTAAATTTGCGTGCCGGCCGCTACCATTCAGCGTCTCTTACGTAAGCAAGGGGGTATCGCTTACCAAAACCTGGAAAAATGAAAACATATATTTATCGATTGCTCGGGCTGGCCGCGGTGCTGGTGTTCGGCGCATTTACGGTCAACGACCATACCTACGAAGAGCAGATCCGAGAATGGCATCTTAAACGTGTCGAAAGCCTGAAAGCGGAATCGGGATGGCTTAACCTGGCCGGGCTTTTCTGGCTCGATGAAGGGAAGAACACATTCGGTGGGGCCGAGGAAAACGACATTCTTTTTCCGGCCGATAAAAGCAGTCCGTTCCTGGGCGAGATATGGCTCGAAAACGGCCATATCACGCTTAAAGCCAGGCCCGGCGCCGGCATATTCAATGGCGACCAGCCTGTGACGGAGATCGATATTTTCCCCGACGGCCAGCCGGTTACGCTAAGGCACGGATCGCTCCGGTGGTTCGTTATCAAGCGCGGCGAGAAGTACGCGATCCGCCTGCGCGACCTGGAAGGACCGTTTTTAAAGAATTTTACCGGCATCGAGAGATACCCCGTTCAGGAGAAATGGCGTATAAAGGCGCGTTTTGTGCCTACCGAAGGCCATACGGTTCCTATTACCGACATTACCGGCCGCACCGACGACCAGGTGTCGCCCGGCAGGCTGGTTTTTACCGTGGACGGCCGGGAATATAGCCTCGACGCCGTGGGCCAGCCGGAAAACCTGTTCATCATCTTTGCCGACCAGACCAATAGGCACGAAACTTATGGCTCGGGCCGCTTCCTGTACGCGGCCGTCGAAGCTGACGGCACAGCCTGGCTCGATTTCAACAAAGCCATCAACCCGCCTTGTGCATTCTCCCCGTATGCGACCTGTCCGTTGCCCCCGAAGCAAAACAAGCTGGCCGTTGCCATTTCGGCCGGTGAAAAGCGTTACGGAGACCATTAATCCTGTTTTCCAGCCTTGGAACACGAAAAAAGGCAGGACCGGCCCCCGAAAGTGGTACCGTCGTAAACGAATTATGTGCTTCCACTGCCCGATTCCGACATCGTGACCAGCAAGCTTTTGTTCGATCAGAACGCCCTTAATGGCCCCGGCCGGTGGTATGTTTCCCGATCTTTCCGGGTTTGCTCCTCGCCGGGGCCTGTATTTAATTATATTTGTATATTAATTCTATGAAATTAGTAGATTAATTTATAAACGATTAATACGAGCGTATGAAAACCTATCAGCTCCGACTTACATATCCGGAAACACTCAGCGTGCATTACATCACGTCGCTGGTGGAGTCGGTCAAAGGCGTCAGGATACAGCGGTTGAACGTCATAGGGCGTGGGCGGGAGTTTGTGGGCGTGCTGGTGGTCGAGGCGGCGGGCTTGCTGCATTACGATTCGCTCGTGGAGCGACTGCGTTCGCGAAAGGAGGTCCTTCTCGACGAACCCGAAGTGGCCCCGTTGTAAGGCCGGCCCCTGCTGGCCCGTCTTGTCGCCATTATCCATTAGAATGGTCTGGTTTTTACCTTATTAAATCCGCGCACACCGCCGGTTAAAGTCAACGCGTAACCGGTCTTTAACCGCTGCCGGTAACAAACCCCGGCGGCGGACGCGAGATAATGCGGTGGCGATGTATTTTAAAACCAGGGACAACCACCGGTAATATGCTTGAAATGTTTAAAATCTGTATTATTCTCAACGCGTTGCTGTCGCTGGGCACGACCGGCACGATTCGTGAAAGGTTTTCGCCGGAAGGCGGCGAAATACTGAAAGAAGTGCCGGTCGCCGCCCGACGGAGCGCCGTGCGACGGACCGCCGTGCGACGGGCCGCCGTCCGACCTAACATCGTGATCATTATGGCCGACGATCTCGACAGTCGCCAGCTGAGTTGCTACGGTGGCCGGAACCTGAAAACGACGCATATCGATGCTTTGGCGAAGGACGGGTTGAAATTCCATAACCTGATCGCTTCCGAAGCCATGTGCGTGCCGACGAGGGCGTCGCTTTTTACGGGTCTTTACCCGGTGCGGCACGGCTCTTTTCAGAACCATAAGCCGGTATACGACAACTTGAAAAGCGTGGCGCATTATCTTGGCGATCTGGGTTACCGTGTGGGGCTTACCGGTAAGGACCATGTGACCAAACCGAAAAACGTGTTTCCTTTCGATATTGTCGACGGTTTCGAACCCAATTGCGTTGCCCCGACCGACGATTACCGGCTGGACGACGTGAAGAAATACATTACGGCCGGCGACAAGCCGTACTGCCTTTTTATCATGAGCATCAATCCGCACGCCCCGTGGACAGTAGGCGATACGACGGAATTTGATGCTGCCAAATTGAAACTTCCCGCCAACTGGGTAGATACGCCCGTTACGCGCAGGCAATTCGTAAAATACCTGGCGGAAGTGCGGCGGCTGGACAACCAGGTGGGAGACGTGCTGAACCTGTTGAAAGAGACCGGTCAGGACAAAAATACGATCGTGATCTTCCTGGGCGAGCAGGGGGCGCAGTTTCCGGGAGCGAAATGGAACCTGTATGATACCGGCCAGCGGAGTTCGATGCTCATCAGGTGGCCGGGACGGGTAAAGCCGTCGTCGGAAACCAGCGCATTGGTGCAATACGAAGACATTACCCCGACGCTGATCGACATAGCGGGCGGCAAAGCCGTGGCAGGCCTGGATGGCCGGAGCTTTCTGCCGGTAATCGCCGGGAAGAGCAGGGAGGCGCGGGATTATGCATTCGGCATTCACAACAACATTCCCGAGGGCGATCCATACCCGATCCGCAGCATTCGCGACCATCGTTACAAGCTGATCCTCAATCTCACGCCCGACAGGCAGTATTATAACCGCTTTATGATGAACCGCGAACGTAAGGACCGCAATACCGTCTGGTTTTCCTGGGTGGAAAACGGCAGCGACCCGAAGGCTGGAAAAATCATCGAGCGCTTTGTAAACCGGCCTGCGGTGGAGTTTTACGATACTCGGAACGACCCGTTCGAACTGGATAACCTTGCCGCCGATCCGCAATATGCGCAACGCATTGCCGCGCTGAGGGCGCAGCTCGAAACCTGGATGAAACAGCAGGGCGACGAGGGGGCTTCCATGGATAAAGTGTACCCTAAAAAACAGGAAGCCAGATGAAACAGCGCCCGGTCCGTAGCGATATTCTAAATGGTAATTTATGTTCAGAAAAGTAGTTTTAACCGCGATGCTCTTAGCGCCGGGATTTTGGAAAGTACAGGCGCAAAAAAAGAATACCCCGCAACCGCCCAACATCGTTCTCATCGTATCCGACGACCATAGTGCGCCGTTCTTGGGCAGCTACGGTTATCCGCAGATCAAAACGCCCCATATCGACCGGCTGGCGGAGGAGGGTATCCGCTTCACACGGGCCTACACGACGGCCCCGCAATGTGTGCTTTCGCGTGCGGCGATCATGACCGGGCGTAACACGCTCGATGTGCAGATGACCCGCTTCTCCGCGCCCCTCGACGCCTCCGTGACGGCCTTTCCCGAGCTGCTGCGCAAAAATGGCTATCATACCGGCATTCTCGGCCGGAACTTCCATCTCGACGGCAACCGCCGTGTGCCCGAAACCGTGACCGTCCTGGAAAAATATGGTTTGGAAACCTTCAAAAACCGCGTCGACTACCTGAATGTGACCGGTAACCGCGACAGCATTTTCCAGCAGTATACGGACTTTCTCGGGAAAGCGCCCAAAAACAAGCCCTTCTTCGTGCAGGTCGGTTACAGCGACCCGCACCGGATTTTCAACGCCCAAAACTTCGAACCTGATCCGCAATCGCTCACGTTGCCGGGCCATTGGCCCGATACCAAAGCGCTACGGGCCGATTTTGCTTCCTACCTGGGCGAAATCCAGCGGCTCGACAGCGACGTAGGCCGTGTCCTGGACGATTTGAAAAAGCGAGGCCTGGAAGAGAACACGCTGGTCGTTTTCATCGGCGATAATGGCGGGGCATTGCTGCGGGGCAAGGGCACGTTGTACGACCTGGGTATTCACGTTCCGCTGATCGTTCGCTATCCGAAGCTGATCAGGGGCGGGCAAGTCAGCGATGTACTGGTTTCCGGCATCGACATAGCGCCGACGCTCCTGACGGTCGCCGGCATCCCGGTTCCCGAAGAAATCACCGGGAAAAGCCTCACACCGGCATTCGCCGACCTGCGGCAGGGAGGCCATGAATACATATTCGCCGTCCGCGGGGCGCACGGGCAGGGTTTACCGACCAATTCTTCCAATTTTGATCTCGGCAGGACTATTTTCAACAAAAAGTACAAGCTGATTTACAACGCGATCTGGCAGATCCCTTACCATCCGGTCGATTTCGCGGGGCAGCCGTTCTGGCTGGAACTCAAACAGCAGCACGCCGAAGGCAAGCTGGCCGAAAAATACGACAAGCTCCTCTTTGCCGACCGTCGTAAAATGTTCGAAATGTATGACTTACTGGCCGATCCCGACGAAACGGACAACCTCTCGGGCAAACCGGAAGTAGCTGCGATCGAGCATGATCTGAAAGCCCGTTTGCAGGATTGGATGATTTTGAACCGCGACTATTTGCCGTTGCCCATTGCGCCGGAGAACTGAGGTCTGCGGCCGGCCACCTCGGCATCGCCCCGCATAACCCCGTCGGGCCGGTTTCGCCGGAAGCCGGCCCGACGGGGCTCCTGCCGGTTTGCGTCGCCGAAATAGCGTCAGGCTATTCGCTTCGCATTCGAGGCTTCCACCCATTCACAAACGTCACATTCCGTACATGCAGGCAAATTTTCTCCCTGATTTTTTTCGCGCAGGCCGCCGCATTTGGCGCATGCGATGTATTCGCAGTTTTTACCGGGAAGACGGCCATCGCCGAGCTTTTTTTGTAGTTCGTCGGGGAAAATGGGCAGGCCATATTTTACCTGGTCGTCGGGATAATACAGCACACTGAACTCGCCCGAGGTTTCGATGAGTACGGTCCGTACCTGGCCCAGGTGCGCCACATTGCGCAACCGGAGTTCGGCGAAGAATTCGTCCTGCGAAAGCCCCGACTCGCGGAATGCGTCCATGAGCAGTTTTCCCTCGCGGATCACGTACAACGGCTCGCCTTCGAGCATTTTTTCGACCTTCACGAAACGGTCGGAAAGCCTGGTGACGCTGATGTACAGCGTAATCACGACCAGAAAGACCACGAGAGCGGGCAGAATGCCGACGTCGTCATAAAACATCGGGTCGCCGGCGGCAGAACCCAGGCCGATGATGAGTACAAGCTCGAAAATAGAAAGTTGCTTGATCCCGCGCCGCCCCGAGGCCCGCAATGCAAGCAGGATGATCAGGAACATGATGATCGTCCGGATCACGACTTCCAGCAGGAAGCCGAACGGGTGGTCGTGCATCAGGATCTTTCTCCAATCTGCGAATTCAAACATAGTCCATGCATTTGAGTGTATACGTGCAAAATGCATGCCCGGAGCTATATGGCGTTGGCCAGTATCCATACGAGCACATTCACCACGTATCCGAACCGGGCCCGCAACACCCTCAGGCATTTGCTGATGTGAAACTCGACCGTCTTCTCGGAAAGCCCCAGCATTTCGGCGATTTCCCTATTGGGAACCCCGCTACGGCTCATCTCGAAAACATGCTTGCTTTTTTCGGGCAGGTTCCCGAGTTCGCGCGAGTAGATTTCCTGTACCTCTTTCAGCGACAGCCATTCCTGCACCAGATTGGCCGATTGAGAGGACAGCGTTTCCAGGTCGACGTCGCTTAGTGAAATGGTATGATGGACGATCTGTTTCCGCAGATAGGAGATAATGCGGTTCTTGAGCGCGGAAAACAGATAAATATTGAACGCTTTTTCGATGTTGATGTCCGCGCGTTGCAGCCACAAATGCACGAACAGGTCCTGTACGAGATCTTCGGATGCCCCGCCGTTTCCCGTTTTGCGCAACGCCAGTGCGTAGAGCCTCGCCGAATACCTGCGGTGCAGTTCCGCAAAGGCCAGTGAATCGTCCGAAACCTTTGCCAGCTGCCATAATTCCAGGTCGTTTCTTTCGCGATAGGCCGTACTCATTGGGTGCTTTCTTCAACGTCGTTCAAAAGTAATAAGGATTCAAATAGTATTTGTCATAAAATTTCTTCAAAAGTCACTAGGGATACGCCCGGGCCGTGCGTCCTGTTAATAGGGAATTGAAACAAAAGGCTATTACAGGCATTTTATGAATAAAAAAGAACATCTCGCGGGGCGACCTCTCGCCGGAACTTCTGAAGCGCTACGTCGAAGGACGGTGCACACTGGAAGAAGTGTTTCAGGTCGACGAATGGTACGCGTCGCTCGCCGCGGAAACCACGACGGAGGAGGCGTTCGACCAGCAAGAGCATTTGGCCAGGGTTCAGAACGAAATCAGGAGGTTATCGGCCGATGAAGTGCCGGCGGTGCCCCTGCGGCGTCCCGCGTTTCCATGGTTCCTGCGGTATGCCGTCGCGGCGATGTTCCTGCTGGTGGCCGGTGTGGGTGGGTATTATTATTTATCCCGCAAATCTGTTTTCAGGCCCGGCACCGATACCATCGCGATTGTAAACAAAACCCGCCAGGTCCGCAGGCACACTTTTCCCGACGGCAGCGAAGCCTGGCTGAACCCCGGTACGCGCATTACCTATGCGAAAGACGATTTCAGGAAAGATTCCCGGGAAGTTTCCCTGGAAGGAGAAGCGTTTTTTGAAGTAACCCACGACGCGTCGCGGCCCTTCTTCGTTCACGGGGAATCGGTACAGGTGAAGGTTTTGGGAACGAGCTTCAATGTCCGGGCCAATAAGGGCGAGGCGGAATATGCGGTTTCTGTCGTGACAGGGAAAGTGTTCGTAACTGCCGACGAGGGCCGGGAAGTGACACTGCTTCCACACCAGCAGGCAGTTTTCAAAGTGGCGTCGGGGGAGCTCGTAAGCGCGCAGGTGCCCGAGGTGGCCGAAAAAGCGCCTTTATGGCAACCCGTTTCCCTGTCATTCAGCGATGCGAAGCTGGGCGAGGTCGTGAAGCGCCTGGAAGAAAAATTCGACGTAAAGATCCGTTTGGAAAACCCCAATCTTGAAAACTGCCGCGTAAAGGCCACTTTCGACCACGACAGGCTTTCCGAAATACTCGAAATGACCATGCAGATCGTGGATGCCAGCTACCAGATGCAGAATGATGAAATCCTCATCCGGGGTGAAGGCTGCGCCGCTTCGGAATAGAAAAAATAATTCGATATCCAATCCAAACAGACACCTAACGATCCCTCTATGACGAAATTCAACCTGCTTTAAAAATCCCCGCTTAAAAAAATCAGGAGTGTTGGAGCCACCCCTGATCCTGAACGAAGACCTTGTGGAACATCACTGGCCGGTGATGCAAGGCTTCCTATTGTTCATATTAACCATTTCAAACTTATGTATTTTTTCCTACAAAGCAAGACGGCATACTATATTATGCGGTTATCGATTTTACAGCTCTTCCTGATCGGAGCGATCGCGGCGGGCGGTTATGCGAGGGACATCAGCGCGCAGGACCTGCTGGGCAAGAACGTGAGCATCCAGGCGGAAAACATTACGCTGGGAAGCGCCTTGGATCGGCTGGAAAGCCTCACGGGCGTGCGTTTCGCATACAGCCGCAGCATTATCCCGGTGCGCGCGCGGGTTAGCCTTAATGCCAGTAACGAGAAGCTCTCGGCCGTCCTTGACCGGCTTCTGATGCCTTTGCAGATCGAATACCAGCCCGGCGACGGCCAGATTATCTTAAAACGCAGCCGAAAAGTGTCGATTTTACAGGAGCGACCTATGTCCGACGGGGCGCAAACAATCGGAACGGGCACCGCCGACATCCGGCTCACCGGTACGGTCGTCGACGATAAGGGCGACCGGCTTCCTGGCGTAAGCGTGGTGCTGAAAGGCACGCAGCGTGGCACGGTCACCGACGAGCAGGGCACCTACGCGCTCGATATTCCGGACGATAAAGCTGCTGCCGGCGCAGCGACGCCCGGCCCCCCCCGTGCTGATCTTTTCGTTTGTCGGTTATTTGTCGCAGGAAGTGACGGTTGGGGCGCAGACCGTCGTGGATGTAACTCTGAAAGTGGATTCCAAATCGCTGGAAGAGGTGGTGGTGGTAGGATATGGCACGCAGTCCAAAAAGAACATTACCGGTTCGGTTGCGACCGTGCAGGGCTCGGAAATTACGCGCAGCCCGCAGGCGAATGTTTCCAACTCGTTTGCAGGACGTTTGCCCGGCTTGATCGCCAATAACCGTTCCGGCGAGCCGGGTTCGGATGGTTCGAATATACTGATCCGTGGCCGCGCGACGACCGGGAACAGCAACCCGCTCATCGTCATCGATGGTATCGCCAATGCAATAGGAGGGCTCGACCGCCTCAATCCCAACGACATAGAGAGTATCTCGGTGCTGAAAGACGCTTCGGCGGCCATTTACGGCGCGCAGGCAGCGAACGGGGTAATTTTGATCACCACTAAAAAAGGCCTGGCGGGCAAGCCGCGTTTCGATTATTCTTTCAACCAGGGCTTTGTGCAGCCTACACGCCTGCCCAGGTTCGTGGATGCGCCCACGTACGCGGGAATCCTGAATACCATTGATTACTACCGCAACCCGTCGGGTGGGATGAATCAGCGGTACAGCGATGCCGAAATCCAGAAATTCAGGGACGGTTCGGACCCGGTCAACTATCCCAACACCAACTGGGTGAAGGAACTGATGAAACCTGTGGCATTGCAGAACCAGCACAACCTGTCCGTTTCCGGCGGTACAGAAAAGATCAACTACTTCGTGTCGGCGGGGACTTTGTACCAGGACGGCCTTTACCGCGACGGCGTGAACAAATACCGCCAGTACAGCGTGCGTTCGAATGTGAATGTCAATGTAAATGATAAATTGAGCTTCGGCATCCAGCTCGCGACACGGCGCGAGAACCGCAGCTATATCGCCGGTTTTAGCGCGAGCAACGTGTTTGAATTTTTGTACAGAACTTATCCAACGTTACCGGCACGCTATCCCGACGGGAAACTCGGTGCCGGCGTGGAGCAGGGCAAAAATCCGATCGCGATGGCGACACTGGCCGGGACCAACAAGAGCCCTACCACGGTTTCGAACGGCATTCTGCGCGCGAGCTACCAGCTGCCGATCGACGGGTTGTCGCTCGACGGCTTTTTCTCCGCGGACCAGAGTTTTGCATTTACCAAGGAAATGAAAACGAACTGGATCGTTTACCAATACAACAAAACTACCCGGCAATACAGTACCGTGCTCGGCGGGCCGGCGCAGGCGCAGATGTACGAGAGCCAGACCAACAAGGCGCTGTTAACAGGCAATATCAAGCTGAATTATGTCAAAAGCTTCGGCGACCACGCATTTTCCTCCTTTATTGCCTACGAGCAGAGCCGCGAGACGCAGGAGTTTTTCAGCGCGTCGCGCAACAACTTCATCACCACGCAGCTGCCCGACCTGAGCCAGGGCGGCGCCCAGCCGGTGGATTACGGCAACAGCGGCAGCAGCTACCGTACCTCGCGCCGGAATGTGTTCGGGCGGTTGAACTACAACTATCTGGGCAAATACCTGGCCGAGATTCAGTTGCGTTACGACGGGTCGTCGGTGTTTCCTCCGGGCAAGCGCTACGGGTTCTTCCCTGGCATTTCGCTGGGTTGGCGCGTTTCGCAGGAGCCGTGGTTCCGTACGGGGGATGCGGTTAATGATCTTAAAATCAGGGCCTCGTATGGCGAATTGGGTAATGACCGGGTGAATCCCAACCAGTTCCGCGACAACTTCCAGGTACGCAACGGCGCATTTTCGACCGGCAACAATGCGAACAACGTGCCAATCATCCAGTACTCGTTGCTGGCCAACCCGAACATTACCTGGGAAGTGGCCAGGAAATACAACCTGGGCCTTAATTCTACGCTTTTCAAAAGGCTGACTTTCGACCTCGACCTGTTCTTCGAAAACCGCACCCACATCCTTGCCAGCCGCAATGTGAGCATTCCTGCATTGACGGGTATCAGCTCGTCGCAGATCCCGAAGGAGAACATCGCAGAAGTGCATAACCGCGGCCTCGAAACGCAAATCCAGTATGCGGGCAGCCACAACAACTTCAATTACAACATTGGCGGCAACTTTGCATTTGCCAAAAGCGAGGTAATCTTTATTGACGAGGCCCCGAATACCCTCGATTACCAGCGCGCTACCGGCATGCCGCTCGGCTCCGATCTCGGCAATCCCAATGCCGACCTCATGTACCGGGCCATCGGTGTGTTCAAAACCCAGCAGGAGCTCGACGCTTATCCGCACGTTTCGGGCGCGGGTTTGGGCGACCTCAAATACGAAGACTACAATGGGGACGGCAAGATCGACGGCGCCGACCGCATCCGTTCGGAGTTCAGCAATGTGCCACAGATCACTTACGGCGTAAATCTCGGCGGCGGCTGGAAAAACCTGAGCCTGAATGTGCTCCTGCAAGGCCAGGCACGCGTGGCGCAATATGTGGTGGTAGAAGCGGGCGAGTTCAGCAGCGTCATGCAGTCGCGCGCCGGGGACGCGTGGAGCCCCGCCAACCCGGATGGCAATTCGCCGCGCATCGATTCGCGCACGGGCACGGGCGTGAATGGCAGCTATAAAAACACGTTCTGGTTCCAGAATACGGCATTCCTGCGCCTGAAAAACGTGGAGCTGGCCTACAATGTACCCGCGAAAGTGATTTCAAGGATCGGGCTGGGCGGCCTGCGGATTTATACTAACGGGTTTAACCTGCTCACATTCACCAAAGTGAAGGATTTCGATCCGGAAGGGGATAATGGCAATGCATTTTTTTATCCCCAACAGAAAATCTACAATGTGGGCGTGAACGTGACATTCTAAACTTGACAAAGACATGAAATTTAATAAACTGATATTGAGCTTTCTAGCCGGTTTCGCCGGGTTGCTTGCCGGCTGCGACGACGCGTTTCTCGACACGCGGCCAACCGACATTATCTCCGACCAGGCCATCTGGGCCGATTCCGCATTGGCCGATGCGTATGTGGTAGGCCGTTATGTAGGCGTGCAGCTTTCGACCGAGGGCGACAAGCCGGGTTTCGGGCGGGGGTTCGAGGATGCCTGGATGAGCTCCGTTACCGACGAGTCGATCTGTAATTTCGATAACGATACCTATTTCGTGCAGCAGGGCAATGCCGCACCCGACCGCACCGGCTGGATTTCCAACACCTGGACGCGCAGCTACCGCAGCATCCGCGAATGCAACTACGGCCTGGCTAACCTCGACAAAGTGCCTATGAGCGAGTCGGGCAGGAAGCGCCTGAAAGCCGAGCTCCGCTTTATCCGCGCCTATCGTTACCATGACCTGATCCGCAATTTCGGTGGTATCCCGATTATAGGCGACAAGGTGTACACCCTCGAAGACCGCGATTATACCGAACTCTACCAGCGCAAAAGCATCGAGGAAAGCCTCGCCTATGCCATTAGCGAGCTCGACGCCGCTGCGGCTGGTATGGCCGGTTCAACCGTAATCCCGGGCCGTGGTTCGGAAAATGCGGCATTGGCATTGAAAGCACGGTTGCTGCTGTATGCCGCAAGCCCGTTGTACAACAATGACCGGAACGACGCGGGCAAGTGGCAAAAAGCCGCCGACGCGGCCAAAGCGGTGATGGACAAGAATGCGTTTTCGCTGTACAACGACTACCGCAAGCTTTTTATCACCAACAATACTTCCGAAGATATTTTTATCCGGTTGTATTCGCCTACCAACGAGCACACCAATCTCGAACTCGTGAATGGCCCGAATGGCTATGGCGGTTGGGCCGGAAACACGCCGTTACAGAACCTCGTGGATGATTATGAAATGATGGACGGTACGAAAATCACCGACCCGAAATCGGGTTATAACCCGAAAGATCCCTATAAAAACCGAGATCCGCGCCTGACGATGAGTATTTTGTACAACGGCGCGCCGTATCGCGAACGCAAGGTGGAGACATTCGTTCCCGGTGGGCTGGACAGCAAGGATGGCAACGAAAACTGGAACACGACCAAGACGGGTTATTATGTATACAAATTTATCAATGACCAAAGCCCGATCCGCAATGCGAACCAGACCGCTACCCAGCCCTGGAAATACATCCGTTACGGCGAAATCCTGCTGAACTACGCCGAGGCGCGTAACGAAGCCTCCGGCCCCGACGCGACGGTTTACAGCGCTGTTAACCAGATCCGCAAGCGCGCCGGAATGCCCGATTTGCCCTCCGGCCTCACACAGGCGGCCATGCGCGAGCGCATCCGTAACGAGCGCCGCGTGGAGCTAGCCTTCGAGGAGCACCGGTTCTACGACGTGCGCCGCTGGAAAATCGCCAATATTACCGAAAATGTGCCCGCATATGGCGTGAGGCCCGAAAAGAAGCCCGACGGTTCCGTCGAATATGTGCGGATTATCGCATTGGAAGGACGGAAATTCCAAGACAAAAACTACTGGCAGCCGATCCCGCAGAGCGAAATCCAGGCATCGGGCGGGGCATTGAAGCAAAATGCCGGTTACTAGTGCCGGTTCTATCTAAACATTAATCTGAAAATCATTCGGTATGAAGAAAATATTTTCGATGCTGGAAGGGACTGCGCTGCACCGCCCGTTCGGCAGGACAGCCGGATTTTGCCGGGCAACGCTTCACCTGTGCCTGCTGTTGTTCGCCTACGCGAATGCTTCCGCCCAAAGCTACGAGGCGGAGAGCGGTGTGCTCTCCAATGGCGCCGATATCCAGGGCTGCGGCAGCTGCTCGGGCGGCAGCCAGGTGGGAAACCTCGGCAACGGGGCCGTGGTGATTCCCGTGAACGTCGCCGCGGCGGGTACTTATAACCTGACCGTCACTTACAGCACCGGCGATCCCCGTACGATTAACGTAACGCCTAATGGCGGCACGCCGGTGGCCGTCTCCTGTCCGGCATCCGGAGGCTGGGCCACACCTGCGGCCATAACGGTAAGCATAGTTTTGAATGCAGGCAGCAACAGTATCCGGCTCGATAATACGTATGGTTACGGCCCGAATATCGACAAGATCGCATTCTCGCCTGCCAATCCGCCCGATATCCGGAGCATCGCGTTCGGTACGAACAACCGGATCGATTATGACCTTGCCAACGGACATTACTCAGTTTACTTCAACAATAGCAAGGTAATCGGCGAAGCTACCGCCAGTGCCAATTCCGACCAGGTGCACGAGAGTACCGACTTTACGGGCCGGACCTATTCGACGATGCCCATTACAGACGCATTCGGCAGCGGTACCAAGCATGTTATCACGATGACCAAAAGCGGGGCCATTGGTATGCAGCAGATATTTTACACCTATCCCGGAAAGGAGCATTTTTTTACCGAGCTGGTACTGACGGGCAATGGTTCCAATTGCTATAAAATGACGCCGCTGGTGTCCAATTACGTCGATATTCAGTCCAACATCGACCGCCGCGCCTTGTTCGTGCCGTTCGACAATGACGCCTGGGTGCGCTATGATGCGAAAGAGGTTCGTTACGCCAATTTTTTCAGCTCGGAAGCGGGTGCGATCTATGACAACGCCAGCCGGAAGGGCCTTGTGATCGGTTCGGTGGAGCATTCGGTATGGAAAACGGGCGTGAACCTCGTAGGCGAGGGCAGAAGCACGACCAACTATGTGGCCGTGGTGGCCGGCTGGACACAGGAGAGCGTTACCCGCGACAAACGCGGCCATGGCTGGGTGTCGGTAGGCCAAACCGCATGCCGATCGCCGCGCATCATGGTGAGCTACGACGCCGACTGGCGAAATGGCTTCGAGGCCTACGGCCAGGCGAATGCACTCGCCGAGCCGCGCTATGTTTTTAACTGGACGGCCAGCACGCCTTTCGGATGGAACAGCTGGGGAGCGATCCAGTCGTCGATTAACCTTCCCAAAGCCAGGTCGGTGGTCGATTTCTTCTCCACCGGCGCGCCCGGTTTCCGGAACAGCGACAGCACCCTTTACATCGATCTGGATTCTTATTGGGACAATATGTCGGGAGGCGGCCTGAACGGCAATTTCAGCGAGCTTACGGAATTTGCCGCCTATTGCAAAAGCAAGGGGTTCAAACCGGGCATTTACTGGGCACCGTTTGTGGATTGGGGTAAATTCGCCCGGCAAATGGAGGGCAGCAGCTACAACTATCAGGATGCCTGGACGAAAGTGAATGGCAATCCGGTTGAACTCGACGGTGCCTATGCATTGGACCCGACACATCCCGGTACGAAAGCGCGCCTGCAAATGGTAATCGGCAAATTCATAGCCTGCGGTTTTGAAATGATCAAGATCGACTTCCTGGGGCACGCGGCCCTGGAAGCGGACAGCTATTACGACAATACCATTCACACGGGCATGGAAGCCTACCGCAAGGGTATGGAGTACCTTATCGACCAGCTCGACGGCAAAATGCTCGTATACGCCGCCATTTCACCTAACCTAGCTACCGGGCGCTATGCACATATGCGCAGGATCGCCTGCGATGCGTACAAGGACATCAACGAAACCGCCTACACGCTCAACAGCACCACTTATGGCTGGTGGCAAAAGCATATTTACAACTACCTGGATGCCGACCATCTTGTTTTCGGCTCGCAAACCGAAGGTGAAAACCGTGCCCGGCTTGCATCCGGCATCGTGACCGGGACGCTCATTACCGGCGATGATTTTTCGACCACCGGCACGTGGACGGCCAGGGCGCAGGCGCTGCTTCAAAACGAAGACCTGCTGAATCTGGCGGCCGGAGGTACGGTATTCACGCCGGTTGAAGGCAACACGGGCAACCAGGCCAATGAAGTGTTTGTCAGGAACGCAGGTAACAGGTCATATCTGGCTATTTTTAACTACGGCGGAACCTCCAAAACTTTCAATATCGACCTGCAACGCGCTGGCATGAGCGGCACCGATAATTATACCACCCGTGAGCTATTCAGTGGCGCCACCGGTGCGCGCCAGGCGGCGACCCACGTGCAAGGCACATTTTCCATTACGGTACCGGCCGCAGACGCCGCCATCGTGGAGTTCAACGACACCGCCCTGCCCGTGACTTTCATCAGCTTTACCGCCGAAAAATCGAATACCGGTACATTGCTCCAATGGAAAACAGCCGGCGAAACGAATAACAGGGAGTTTATAATCGAGCGCAGCACGGATGGAAAGGTATTTAAAGCGATCGGCAAGGTGCCGGGTGCGGGCGATTCGTCCGTGGAAAAGCGCTATGCCTACCACGACCTCGCGCCGGTGACCGGCGTCATTAACTACTATCGTTTGAAACAGGTCGATTTCGACGGACACTCGGAAAAATCGGTGGTCCGGCAGGTGAACTACCGCAAAGCGGACGATACCAAATCGCGGATCAACATTTATCCGAATCCGGGTGCAGACGAGCTGAATATAAGACTCAACCAGTCGCTGGAAGGAAAAGTGGTGGTGCGGCTTGTGGACATGAACGGCAAATGCATGCTTTCCCGGAGTTACACCAACCCGTCGGAAGTTATTTCGGTGCCCGGCATCAGGCCCTTGCGTGCCGGGAATTATATCGTGGAAGTGGAATCGGCAGACGGGCTCGTACAGAATACTAAATTCAACAAGAACTGAGAATAGGTTAAATGGTAGTTTGGAAAATGGCGGAAGGCAGGGACTTTCGCCATTTTTTATTTTCAGGGAGGGAGCAGGCCGTTATCGCGCATCGATTGATGCAGATATTTTGTTTAGAAAAATTTCTATAAATTGTAATAATGCCTGATTTACATATAAGCAATAGTTTTACGTATGTCGGCCGTATCGATTTGGTAATTGCAATAGTATTGTTGTCATGAAGTAGTGTAATTGTATTTAAATTGCATACTGTATAAACTTCGTAAGAAATACCCCGACCCGCTCAACTCCGTGATGAAAACCCTCTTTTATGCGCTGATGACAGCCGTTCTTTGCGTGTGTCCGGCCCGTGCACAGCCGGGGCGGCCGATCGTTCTGCAGTTCAATACCGATAATGGCCTGCCTCAGAACAGCGTAAAGGACATTGCATTCGACGAATGGGGATTTTGTTGGCTCGCCACCGAAATGGGACTTGTACGCTACGACGGTCAACGTTTTGAGACATACGGTACCTCCGAAATCGAAGGTCTGGAGTCGGACAGGATAGAGGGCCTTACGGCCGACGCGCGCGGCACCCTCTACGCGCGGGCATACGGCGAGCAGGTCATCCGGATAGCTATTTCGGGAAAATATGCCGCACCCGCGCCGGTACTATTGCCCAAATGGTATGTTCACGTAGGCCTGCAAGGGGTAGCGGTGGATGAAAAAAAGATGCTGAAAAAGCTGGCCGATTTCTATAATCACCTCACCACCGGGCCATTTCTGTACGCGTCGAGCGTTTCCAACAGCGAGATATACCTTCGAAATCAGGACAGCCTGTTATTCATATCGCCCGGTCAAACCAGGCCGGTGAAAATCAGGACTTATTCCGGCCTGTACCCGCAATACACCTTGTTCGCCGGGCAGTTTCTGGTTTGCATTCTGCCGGGTAACCGGATCGAGGTGTGGAAAAACGGCCGGCTGCTGCCGCAGTACACGTCGGTAACCGGTCCGTTGGCATCCAACGCACAATTTCTGGCAGGGGATTTTTTAAGTTTTCCGGCTGCCGACGGCTTTTTCGTATATGTGGGCGCTGATCTTTACAAAGTTTCACTGCACGGCGGAGGTCTCCGATCTGAAATCGAACTGCAAAATATCCAAGTGCACGGATTGAGCAGCATCCGCTATGTGCCGGAGCAGGCCACTTACTATCTGGGCTCGTCGACGGACGGCCTGTTCAAAGTAAGGCGATCCCCGTTCGGTGGCCCGCCTGTGATGGTGCCGCCCCTGAACGAAAGCCTTTATGCCCAGGCATATTCGGGTGACGGAGGGCTGATCGTGAGGAATATGGTGGTGTGGCCAGACAAAGTACCCCGCCGATTACCCATTAAAAATGAAATTGCCTCGCTGCTTTTCACGACGGCCGACGGGCAGTTGTATTATGAACAGGACTTCACACTCCGGAAAATGGATATCCGGAGCGGACGGATCCGCGACCTGGCGGCTGTGGAACGCAGGCTTGTTCATATGAGCCCCGCTGGTGGAGGCAATTACTTTTTCGCTCAAAACAATGGATTCGCCAAACTGGTGAACGATAAGGGGGCCGGTTTCAAGGAATTTCCCGAGAAAACGAACATTCTGTACGCGAAGCAGCTGAGACCGTCCTATTTCCTGGTTTGCACGGAGAATGGCCTGAAATGGTATGATTACGAACGTAACCGTATCGATAAATCGGTTCTGGAATCGATGGCGATACGGACTGTGTACCTCGAAAAGGACGGCAAAATGTGGATTTCGACTTACGGAAAGGGGTTTTATCTTTTGCATAACAACAGGCTCCACCGGATGCCTTTCGGGCCGCGGCAGGCGTTGAAAACGGTCCACTCCTTTATCGAGGACGGTCATGGCTTTTTCTGGTTGCCGAGCAACAACGGCCTTTTCAAAGTAAGGAAAAGCGATTTGTCGGCCTATGCCGAAAGACGGCTCGAAAAGATCTATTTTTTTCGTTTCGAGCGGTCGGACGGCCTGCCTACCAATGAGTTCAACGGTGGGTGCGATCCGCCTTATTTGTGGTTGAAAGACAGCTTGTTATCGCTTCCTTCCATGAAAGGGCTGGTTTGGTTTTATCCCAACAAGCTGAAACCCTATTTTCCGTCCCGGGGAATTTTTGTGGATAGCCTGATGCTCAACAACCGGCCGGAGGACCTTCATGCGCAGGGCATTACCCTCGATCCGGATTTCAAACGGCTTTCCATTAAAATCTCCTCTCCGTATTTTGGCAATCCGGAGAATCTCGGACTGGAATACCGGGTAGCCGACCTCGATGCGGACTGGCACCCGGTGGACAAAACCGGGCAGGTGGCGATCAACAGCCTGCCCGCCGGGAATTACCGCCTGATGGTGCGGCGAAGCGGCGGCGTGCGCTCGTCGGGTCGGAATGCGCTGGAATTCGGGATCACCGTACGGCCATGGTTTTACAATACCTGGTGGTTTTACCTGTTTTGCATTTGCGTATCGGTGCTGGTAGGCTATCTGTTGTTCAAAAGAAGGCTTACCAAGCTGGAACGCGAAGCCGTGGCACTCGAAAATATCATTTCAGACCGTACCCGTGAGCTGAAAAGCGCCGTGGACGAGTTGGCCAGGTCGGAAATGGCGCTGCTGGAAAGCAATCGTTTCAAAGATCATGTCATTACCATGGTGCTCCACGATATGCGTTCGCCATTGCGGTTCATCTCGCTCATCAGCGGTAATCTTTTGAAAAACCACACGCAGCTCACGCCCCCCGGACCTGGACGCTTACCTGGGCGACCTTCATATGGGCACGCAGAACCTGCTGGGTTTTACCGAACAGTTTTTTATGTGGATCGGTACGCAGCAGCAAGGTTTCAAGATCAGCAGGGTATTGTTCGCGGTCAATGCGCTATTCGAGGAAATTGCTTCGCTGTATAAAGAGCTTTTCAAAGTCAATCATAACAAACTCACCATTGTATACACCGATCTCACATGTGTTTCGGACTATCAGATTCTTTCCGTGGTGATCCGGAACCTGATCGACAATGCCAACAAGAATACCCACAACGGAGAAATCACGCTTTCCTGTCATGAAGAGGGCGGCATGCTGCGAATCGCCGTTTCGGATACGGGTCAGGGGCTCAGCGACGAGCAGATCGCCCTTTTTATGAGCCGCGACCGGCATGCCGGCAACCGGGCAACGGGCAGCCTGCTCATCCACACGATGCTCGACTATATTCAGGGCAGCATTTCGGTGGTTAGCGGAGCGGGCAGGGGCAGCACATTCACGATTATCCTTCCGGATCTGCGTCAATCTGATACGTCTGGGCAAGATGGTTCAGTTCCAGCAGGTTCTTGATTTCCAGCTTATCGAAGACCCGGCACCGGAAACTGCTGGCCGTCGACGCGCTGATCGACAGCGCATTCGCCACTTCGAGCGCACCGTACCCTTTAAGCAGCAGAAGCGCCACTTCGAACTCGCGCTTGGAAAGCTTGTCGAACGGAGAATTGGCCGCATTGCCCGTCAATGCATTGGAGAAAATATCGCCCTGAGACCTCGAAATATACCTGCGGCCCTGGCTTACGGCGCGGATCGCTTCGGCAAGCACCTCGTCCGGTTCGGTTTTGTTGACGTACCCCAGGGCGCCGGCGCGGAAAAAGCGCATGGCAAAAACCTTGTCGGGCTTCATCGTTACCACGAGCACTTTCAGGTTGGGCCGGATGCCCAGAATATCGGGCAGCAGCGCCAGTTCGTTCGTTTCGGGCATGTTCAGGTCGGTAATGAGGAGGTCGAACTCGTTCTCCCGTACCTTCTCGATCACCTGACGACCGGTTTCGGCGAATTCGACGGCCACATTAAATCCAAGCACGTCCTTCACGACCATATGAAGTCCTTTGCGAACGAGCTGGTGATCGTCGGCTATGAGTATCGAGAGGGCCATAGTTGAAATGGGCATTTCAGCGCCACGAATCGGTCGTAATGGCGGAAATTATAGATTTCAAACTAAATAACAAAATGTGATACAAACCGTGCAAGTTACAGCGAGGCGGCAAGTTCGACGATGTTCATCACATTTTTTTCAGCATGATTGTCCGCTTGATCGTGCTTACGGTGCTGTTCCTGATTTTCAGCAACGCGGCGATTTCGGATGTTTTCATGCCGGTTACCAGCAGGGTGGCAACCTCGTGCTCGCGGGCGGAAAGCGTATTGGGCTTTCTTTGAAAGTTGTATTTCAAAAAATTGCGGATATAGGCATGGTTGATGGGGTCGAAAATGAACTCGTAGCCGAACTTTTGTAGCGTAGTTTGGCAAATGTAGGGCCTGGCAGCCAGCACGTCGCGGATACAGGCCTCGGCCTCGTCGTCGCGGCAGGCTTTCGAAATGCAGCCGATGGCCCCCGAAAGCATGAGCGACAATGCCTTTTTGTAGAGATTGTCGTTGTACATGATCACCCACCGGATGGTTCTGTATTTGGCAACCAGCCTGGAATCGATGCCGGCTTTCTCGTTCAGGCCGGCTACGACTAGGTCGATTTTATGTTGTGAAAGATATTGCGATACGCCGGAGATGGTATTCGTTTCGAAGAAAACGAAATCTTTCCCCAGTCCACCGAGAAATTCCCTGAGTCCCGTCAGGATCACGGGATGCGAATCAAATAAAACGACGTTGCGCATGGAAAGCGTGGATATCGAAATGGCGTGCGGACTGATGTGTCGCGTCGGTGAGCGCGCGGGTATAGAGGCAGGTATGGCGCCGCCTGGCGAGTACCGCCAAAATGCCTGTCCTGAGTTCGGCATCGACGCATTTCTTGGACATGCATGCGCCCGCGCCGAGGGTCATAAGGCCGATCGCATTTTCGGCGCCTTCTTCGGTGTAAAGCAGGGCTGTTTTTGAAAGCGTTAGCGAAAGTTTGCGGGAGTCAAAAGTACCCGGCTCATTCACGCTCAGGATAACGAGATCGAAATCGGACGAGGTCAGATATTTATAAAATTGATGCTTTGCCGCGGCTTCGGTGAGGTTCATCGGGAGCGCCATGTTTTCGAGCATGAGCCGGATTCCCTTACGGGTAATAGGGTGCATATCGAAAATTAATACTTTAAGAGGTGTGTCATGTTTCATTATCAGGGGTGTAAATTTTAGTCGGTACAAATATCACGCCCTGAAATTTCCCGATTGGTAGCTTTCTGCCGAACCGGTTGTGGCTTTGAAGCCACAAATAATCGTTTGCCCGTCGGATAGCGGACTACCGGCCCCAGCGGAGCGCCCGGCGGCCCGAATCCCGCTTTGCGTTCCGGAAGCGGAAGACCTGAAATTGTGTGAAATGGGGGAGCGAAAACCGGCTCGTGCGTCAAACGGCCGGCTCGGCAACTTCCCGCCGGAAACGGTACAGGTATGGGGCCTTATTGGCCGCGCCGGTGAATTTTTTTCAAGCCGTTCGAGCACATTCAGGTCGAGAATCTTTTTCTGGAAATTGTTGCGGGCAAATGCGCGGTCGTAAACCGATTCGTACAATTCCTGCAATTCGCGCATGGTGAATATTTCGGGCAAAAGGTTGAATGCGATCAGCTTCTGATCCAGGTAGAGCTGCAAGGTTTGCAGCGCGCATTTGATCATTTCTTCATGGTCCATGATCATCGAGGGTAATGCCCGGACGGGATACCAGTCGATGGACTCGTCCAGTTCGGTCTTGCGGGGTACCACCTTGCGGATGTCTACCAACGCATAGTACCCGATGGAAACGAACCGGCGGGTGATCCAGTCGAATTCCCGGCGGTTGAACTGCTTGTCGCCAAGGGTGTCCTTATTGAGTTCGATAAGCCGTTCGAGAAAGGTAATGTTGGTCCGCGGAGCGTCGCCGAACACCCTGAATTGTTCGAGGTAAATATCCTTGATGCCCGTGCGGTCTTCGAGAATGCGGCGTGCCGCCTGGTCTATTCCTTCGTTCTGGTAAACGAAGCCGCTCGGCAATGCCCAGAAATCGCCCCGGAAATTGAGCTTCGGGACAAGGACGCTGAGCTGCGATTCCTGGTAACCAAAAATAACACAGTCGATGGAAAGCTGCTGAATATAGTCCTGTTCGCTCAGTGAATGTAAATCCTTCATGAAATTTGCCAATTAGCTCCCAATATCGCAGATACAGCCTTCCTGCCCAAGGCACTGGCCGGAAACATTTGGGAACGTTACCGCTATAAATACCCGAAAAGCGAAAATGCGACCATTTATTGTATTGTTAAGATATTTAATGGTATAAATTTTATTGTCTTAAATATAGACAATAATCCTTTTTTCACCCTACATTTGTTTGTCGTTTAATTCAAACAACCTGACCAGATGAAGAAAAAATTACAGGGAGCGGCTGTGCTGTTTTACTGCGTGTGGCTCCTGACGGGCCACGCCCTCGCGCAGGCGCCCAAAATGCAGCTGCTGGTGTTCAGTAAGACCGCGGCATTCAGGCACCCGTCCATCGAGGCCGGGAAAAAAGCGCTGGCCAAAATGGCGACTGAGAGGGGTTTTGAAGTGAGCTTTACCGAAGACGCGGCGCTGTTCAGGGAAAGCAACCTCAAAAAATATAACGCGGTGATATTCCTGAATACCACCGGCGATATCCTGGATGCCGCGCAGCAAAGCGCATTCGAGCGTTACATCCAGGCGGGGGGAGGCTATGTGGGCATCCACGCCGCTACCGACACCGAGTACGAATGGCCGTGGTACGGCGCATTGGCCGGTGCCTGGTTTCTCGACCACCCCATGCCCGACAATGTGCAGAAGGGGAAGTTTATCGTGACCCAAAAGAACCACTGGGCCACACAAGGCATGCCCGACGAGTTCGAGCGGACCGACGAATTTTACAGTTTCAAAAATATTTCCCCGAAAATCAACGTAGTGCTCAAAATCGATGAAAAGAGCTACAAGGGCGGCAAGAACCCCGATTTTCACCCGATGAGCTGGTACCAGGAGTTCGATGGCGGACGGTCGTTCTACACGGCCATGGGGCATACCGACGAGACATTCGCGGAACCGCTTTTCCTGAATCACCTTTGGGCGGGAATTCGCTATGCAGCCGGTGGGGACGCACCCAGGCCGATTGACTTCTCCAAAGCCCGGCCCGAGGAAAACCGCTTTTCCAAAGTGATACTGGCTGAAAAGCTGGACGAGCCGATGGAACTCAGCGTGCTGGGCGATGGCCGTATCCTGTTCATTCAGCGCAAAGGCGAGGTGCTGTTGTACAATATCCAAACCAAAGAACTGAAAACCATTGCCAAACTGCCCGTCAGTACCAAATATGTGAGCAAGGAAGGGAAGGAATCGATGGGTGAGGATGGGTTGCTTGGGTTGAACAAGGACCCGAATTTTGCGCAAAATCACTGGATTTACCTCTACTATTCCGATCCGAACGAATCGAAGAACGTGCTTGCGCGCTTTGAACTGAAAGGCGACGAGCTGGACCTGACGTCGCGGAAGATATTGCTCGATGTGCCCACGCAGCGGGAAGAATGCTGCCACACGGCCGGCTCCATCGCCTGGGACAAGGACGGGAACCTTTACCTTTCGACGGGTGACAATACCAATCCGCATGGTTCCAACGGATATAGCCCCAGCGACGAACGGCCCGGGCGCCAGGCCTGGGACGCACAGAAATCGTCGGCTAATACCAATGATTTGCGAGGTAAAATTATCCGCATCAAACCGCAGCCGGATGGTTCTTACACGATTCCGGAAGGCAACCTTTTTCCCAAGGGAACGGCACAGACGCGCCCCGAAATTTACACGATGGGCCATCGTAACCCATTCCGTATTTCGGTCGATCAGCATACTGGCTACGTATATTGGGGCGAGGTTGGTCCGGATGCCGCCAAACCGGATGCTACCCGCGGCCCGGCCGGCCACGATGAGATAGGGCAGGCCCGCAAACCGGGGAATTTCGGCTGGCCGCACTTTGTGGGTGACAACAAGGCGTATAACAAGTATGATTTTGCGGCAAACCAGTCGGGAGAGAAATGGGACGTCGCTGCACCGACGAATAATTCGCCGAGCAATACCGGCCTGAAAATACTTCCGCCGGCGCAGAAGGCATTCATCTGGTATCCTTACGACGCCTCCCCTGAATTTCCCCTCGTGGGCGCGGGTGGGCGCAATGCGATGGCCGGCCCGGTATTTTATTCCGACGATTTCAGGAAAGCGCCGCGCGCATTTCCCGCCTATTACAATGGCAAATTGCTGGCTTACGAATGGATGCGTGGCTGGATTATGGCGGTTACCATGGATAAGGAAGGTAACTACGCATCGATGGAGCGCTTTATGCCCAGCTACAAGTTCTCCAATCCGATGGATATGGAATTTGCGGAAAACGGCGACTTGTACATGCTGGAATACGGTTCGGGCTGGTTCTCGGCTAACGACGATGCCCGTCTGATCCGCATTGAATACAACGGGGGCAACCGTAAGCCCAGGATCGAGATGGCTGCCAACAAGCAGGGAGGCTCCGCACCTTTGGCATTGAAACTCACCGCGGCAGGTACCGACGACGCCGACGGGGATGCATTGACCTATTCCTGGAAAATCACTTCCAAAAATGGGTTTGTCAAAACTATAAATAGCCCGGACGTACAGCTGACACTCGCCAGGACTGGTCTGTATAAAGCCACGTTGACGGTAAACGACGGCAAAGGCGGCGTTTCGACCCAGTCGCTCGATGTGACGGTCGGTAATGAAGCGCCTGTGCTGAGCCTGGATATGCCGGGGGCCAACAAATCGTTCTTTGTTCCGGGCAAGCCATTCCCATACGACGTGAAAGTGAAGGACAAAGAAGACGGCACGCTCGGAAGCGGTATCGATGCCGACCGCGTGGCCGTGAACATCGATTACCTGCCCGAAGGCTTCGATAAAGTGGCTATTGCCAGAGGACACCGCTCCGCCGACGCGGCAGCACAATTTGCCACAGGCAAAAAGCTCGTCGAGGCAAGCGATTGCAAGGCCTGCCACAGCATCAGCAAAAAATCGATAGGTCCCGCTTATGCCGACGTCGCCCGAAAATATAAAGGCAATGGTTCTGCGGTGGAAATGCTCACGAAGAAGGTGATCAACGGTGGGAGTGGTGTCTGGGGCGAAACACCCATGGCCGCGCACCCCCCAACTCTCGGCAGCCGACGCCTCGGAAATGGTAAAATACATTCTGAACCTTTCGGGCGATGCCGCCGAGAAGGCCTCGTTACCTGTCAAAGGCAGCTATACGGCTGCGTTGCCCGATGGCGACAAAGGCAAGGGCGTGTTCGTCGTACGCGCCGCGTACGAGGATAAAGGCGCCAAAGGTTTGCCTGCCTTGCGTTCCGAGCAGACATTCGTGTTGCGGAATGCCAACATGGACGTGCACGGATTCGACGTCTACGACAATGTCAACAAAATGTCCTACGGCGGGAATAACCTCGCTATTCCGTCTAAATCAGGGGCTTATGTGGGCTTAAAACAGGTTGATTTGAACGGCGTTTCGGCGATCAGGGTGATGGCGATGGCGCCCAAGCCGCAACTGAATGCGGCAGGAGGGAAAGTGGAATTGCGCCTGGATAGCCCGGGTGGCAAGCTAATCGGCGAATCACCGTTCCTGGAACCTTCGGACAAGCTGGATTTCAAACCGTCGACCCTCGATATACCCTTGAAACTCCCCGCGGCGGATGGCAAACCGCACGATGTATATATGGTATTTGTAAACCCTTCGAAGTCTTCCGGCAGTCTGATGGTTGTCATGAGTGCGCAGGCGGTGCTGGCATCCGCGGCGCAGTAGCCTATAATACTACATTCATGCAAATAGCGGCCCGCTTCTGGTGGGCCGCTATTTTTTACCTGGCGGATGGTTGCGCTATTTCAACCCGTTCGAGCGGTTTCCTTGCCGGACCGGTGAGTACCTCGCCATGGTAATTGTAACGTGCGCCGTGGCAAGGGCAGTCCCAGCTTTTTTCCGAATCGTTCCATTGCACAACACATCCGGCATGCGAGCAGACGGGATCGAGGACGGTTACGTCTCCGTCTTCTTTTTTGTAAACTCCCAGTTTCCGGCCGTCATACTCCACGATTTTGCCGGTTCCCACAGCGATTTCGCCGAAAGAGCTTATTTCTTCGATGCCAAAGCGGTCGCCTACGAACCGGGCGGCTACGTCGGCATTCTCCTTCACAAACTCCGTGAAACCCGCCACTGGTTTTACCCGGCCGGGGTCGAACAGCTTTTCGTACGGGCTGGTACCTTTCAGGATCAGCTCGCTCAATACGATCGCCGAAACAGTTCCGAGGATGATTCCGTTACCGTTGAAGCCCGTGGCTGTATAAATGCCGCCGGATGCACCGGGCAACTGGCCGATGTAGGGCAGGCCGTCGGCGGGGACATAGTATTGCGCCGACCATTTTGCAACGATCCGATCGACAGGGTAGCACCTTTCGGTATAAGCGATGAGGTCCGCAAATGCCTTTTCCGGGTCTCCGTGTGCAGTTTTGTGGTCGTGCCCTCCGGCGATAAGGTATTTCTGACCGTCGATCGTGTGCGTACGAAAATAATGGTAGGGCTCCTGCATATCGTAAATGAGCGCGTCCGGATAAGCGTCCTGCTTCAACGTGGCCGCTACGACGTAGCTGCGGTAGGGCGCATTGCGGAAATGGAGCACATTAATCCCGCCCGGCGGAATGTGCGTGGCGTAAACGACCGACCGGGCTTTGATCTCCCGCTCTTTGGAATGTGCAGTATAGCATTCATCGTCCGAATCGATTTTGTCGATCAGCGTGTTTTCCGTCACCACGCCGCCCAGCTTGACGAATTCCTCCTGAAGTGCGAGAATGTACTTTAATGGATGAAACTGGGCCTGCTTGTCAAACACGACCGCTTTCCGGAAAGGCAGCGGGGCCGGAGCGTCGGGCGCCGGTTCTACGGCTACACCCGCACGGATCGCGCTTTGATATAAATCGTCGAGCTGCTTCGTTTCGTCGTCCGTTTCGGAATACACATAACCCTTTTTCCATTCGAAATCACAGCCGATCCGGTAGGTTTCCACCATATTACTGATAAGCGCCACGGATTCGGCAATCGCCTCCGCGAACTGGCGGGCCTGTTCCTGCCCGAAATCTTTTTCCACTTCCGCGTAGGTCGTGTCCGCGAATGTATTAATATGTGCCGTGGTACCGCCCGTAGTGCCGTAGCCGGCCGAATGGGCGTCCGCGACAATGCATTTGTGGCCCGCCTTTTGGAGCAGCAATGCGGTGGTCAGGCCGGTAATGCCCGCCCCGACGATCAGCGTGTCGAATATTTGTTCGGCAGGTGCCGCGGCGTTGCGGTGGGGTTGCGCAGTAATGGTGGTCTGCCAGAGACTGTCGTTGGCGCCATCGCGTTCCATGCGCTTGGTGCCTGAGCGCGTGTTTTGTATATTGTCCGGATTTGATGTTGCATCCATGGTATCCTGATTTTTTTGAGTGCATGCGGGACAAAATCCGTGCCAACGCCGCTGGCTATCAGCCTCGGCACATGACGGTCGCAATCCCATGGTACCTGTGTTTCCCGGTAGATTTTTAAACAGCTATGACCCGAAGAACTGCCTTATTGCTGGCCTTTATCGGTCTGAAATTCCTGCTGCAATATTTCCTCATCATTCCCGACTATGAGCTTCACCGCGACGAATACCTGCACCTCGACCAGGGCAATCACCTCGCCTGGGGCTTTGTGTCGGTGCCGCCGGTCACATCCTGGCTTGCGTGGGTCATCGGTGCGTTGGGAAACGGGGAGTGGGTCGTGCGGTCGGTTCCGGCGCTGTTCGGGGCACTCACCATCCTGGTCGTATGGAAAACCGTGGAGCGGCTTGGCGGCAGCCTGTATGCCTGTGTACTGGCGGCTTCCTGTACCCTGTTTTCGGTACTGTTGCGGTTGAACCAGCTTTTCCAGCCCAATTCACTGGATGTGCTGTGCTGGACAACGCTTTATTTCTTCCTGATCAGCTATATCCAATCCTCGAAACGGCGTTGGCTCTATGGCTTCGCAGTGGTATTCGCCATTGGTTTTTTGAATAAATATAACATTGTATTCGCTGTCGCAGGTTTGTTGCCCGCCATGTTGCTGACGCCGCAACGCAAGCTGCTGCTGAACAGGCATGTTTACCTGGCCGCATTACTCGCGCTCCTGCTCATTTTACCCAATCTGATCTGGCAATATCAGAACAACTTCCCGGTGCTTCACCACATGAAGCTGCTGGCGGAAACGCAGCTCGTCAATGTAAACCGCGCCGATTTCCTGAAAGAGCAGCTCCTGTTCTTCATGGGCGCCCTGTTTGTGATCGTCGCCGGGCTGTATGGGCTGCTCAGCTACCGGCCGTTTTCACCGTACCGCCTGTTCTTCTTTGCCATGGCTATTACCCTTGCCGTGTTCACCTACTTCCGTGCCAAAAGCTATTATGCGATCGGCATTTATCCCGTTTACATGGCGTTCGGGGCGGTTTATATCGGCGCCAAAGTAAAGGCTGCCTGGTTACGGGGGGTGTTTGTACTGATCCCTGTCGTATTGTTCATTCCTCTTTTTATGGTTGCATTTCCCACCAAAACCCCGGAGCAGATCGCCGCCAACCCCGGACCTTATCAAAAGCTCGGACTGTTACGCTGGGAAGATGGTAAGGACCACCAGCTGCCACAGGACTTTGCGGATATGGTAGGCTGGCGGGAACTCGCGGAGAAAGTCGACGCGGCTTTTGCATCCATGCCCGACCGCGGGGCGACGCTCGTGCTTTGCGACAATTACGGGCAGGCGGGGGCGATCAACTATTATTCCCGAAAAGGCGTCAAAGCGGTCACGTTCAATGCCGACTACATCAACTGGTTCGATCTTTCGAAAAAATACAGACACCTGATTCGCGTCAAGGACTGGCGGGAGCGGGAGGCGGAAATGCAGGAAACCGGGCCGTTGTTCGAGACGGGCTATGCTGCGGATTCCGTCGGCAACCGCTATTCGCGCGAATGGGGCACCACGGTGTTCGTTTTTCGAGATGCAAAGATCGATATCAATGTGCGGATAGCGAAGGAAATCGAAGAGGAGAGGTGGTAGCAGGCATTATTTTCCGATGATCTTCGCCCGGTGCGCCAGGCCCCAGTAATGCAGTTCTTCCAGCACTTTTTCGAGCGACGCTCCGTGTTCGGTAATGGAATATTCTACCGTGGGCGGAAAAGTATCGTACACCCGCCGGTTGATCAGCTGGTTCATTTCCAGTGCTTTCAGCTCTTTGGATAATATCTTGTCGGTAATACCGGCCACTTCGGCGGAGAGCTGCCGGAAGCGCTTCGGGCCCGACGACAATGCGAAAAGGATAAGCAATTTCCAGCGGCCTTCCAGCGCTTCAAGCGCGTCGCGGATGGACAATGCGGTTTTGGGGCAGCCGTTTCCTGTCAGCATTCGGATGTTTTGTGATGTATGTAAATGCCGTTACTACCCGTTCGGATAGTATTGTCCGGCCGGGAAAGTACTATCGAACGGATAGCGAAGGTAAATACTTTTGCCTTATCACAAAACAGGATAATATGACAACCCGAAAAACATCCGGGACGCTCCATATCGCGTTGTGGATCACACAGGCGCTGCTGTCGGTCACGCTCGTCTGGGCCGCTTATATGAAACTGCTCCAATCGCCGGAAGCGCTCGCGGGCATGTGGCCGTGGACGGGGCAGGTGCCGCCACTGGTGGTGAAACTGACCGGTACTATCGATTTGCTGGCCGGACTTGGCCTGGTATTGCCTCGGATGCTGAACATCAGGCCTCGGCTTACGTTCCTGGCAGCCACGGGCGTGGTGGTACTGATGGTTTGCGCCATGGTATTTCACATTTGGCGCGGTGAGCCACCGGTGTTCAATATCGTTTTCGGCATTTTGGCCGGGTTTGTGGCATGGGGGAGGCAGGAAGGGACCGCCTCCCGTTGCCAGGCTAGTTGACCGGGAACGACAACGGCCCGAATTCCTCGAAATGGATATTCGATCTGTCGATACCGCGGTCGACGAGGTACCGGTAATGCTGTTGGATAAACGGTCTGGGGCCGCAGATGTAATACTCCGCTTCGGCATGCAATGCGTCGGCCGGAAGCTGGTCGAGCGATACGCGGCCGAGGTACTCGTTGCCGGCAAGTTTTTCGGCCGAATCGTAAAAGAAGTGCTTTTCCACCTCTGCTACCTGCCCGGAAATAGCGAGCAGGTCGGTTTTGAATGCGTGGACGCGCTCGTTGCGACATCCGTGCACCCATGTTATCGGCGGGGTGGCGCCGGAGCGCACGAGGGTTTCGAGCATCGAAATCAACGGAGTTTGGCCCACGCCGCCGCTGATAAATACCTGTGGCTTGTTTTCCTGCGCCCGCAACGTAAAATTGCCCGACGGCGCCGAAAGGTCGACAATGTCGCCGGGTTCAACAAAATCGTGGAGGCGGTTGCTGATCATACCGTCGGGATGACGGCTGCCGGCTTCGCGTTTTACCGAAATGCGGTAATACTCGCCATTCGGCGCGCTCGAAAGACTGTATTGGCGGGGCTGTTGCAGGTTGTATTCCGGCAGGAAGATGCGGAGGCTGACGTACTGGCCCGGTTTGAAATCGGCCACGGCGCCGCCGTCGACGGGATGGAGGTAAAAAGATGTGATTTCTTCGGATTCTCTCACTTTTTTACGCACCACAAACGGCCGCCAGCCCGACCAGCCGCCGGGCAAAGTCACTTTTTCATCATAAAGTTTCTGCTCGTGGCCGCTCATCAAAGCGGCAAGCTGGTTATAGGCGGCAGTCCAGGCGCCGAGCAGTTCCGGGGTGGCTGCTTCGCCGAGTACTTCGCCGATGGAAGCGATAAGGTGCCCGCCCACGATCGCGTAATGCTCCGGACGGACGTGCAGGCTGGCATGCTTGTGACCGATCGAGTCGACCACGGGCAGCAGCACCGACGGGTCCTCGATATTTTCGGCATAGGCCAGAACGGCCATTGCAAGGGCGGTTTGCTGGCGTTGGTTTTGCTGGTTACCCATATTGAAAAGGTGCTTCAATTCGGGGTTATGGGTGAACATGCGGTTGTAAAAATGGGTCGTCAGCAGCACGCCGTGTTCTTTCAGGACCGGTACCGTGGCTTTTACGAGGTCTTTTTGTAGTGGGGACATGATTTTGAAGTTTAATAAAAGACATTTTTGTCTTTTATTTGGGTAAAAAAATATTATTTATTGAGGGTAAGCTGCCCGTGAATCAGCCCTTCATTGAACTTGCCGATGGAGGTGTTGCGCAGCATAACCACGATCTGGACGCGGATTTTTTTGAAATCGTCGTGCAGCGGACACGGATTGGCCTCCGAGCAATAGCTCAGGCCCATGCCGCAGCCCGTGAAAATGCTGTCGCCTTCGATGGCTTGTACGATGTCGGCCAGGGGGCGTTGCAAACCGCCGGAGTCGAGGTAAAACCCACCATGCGGGCCTTTGGAAGACAATATGAGCCCATCCTTGCTCAGCTTTTGAAGGATTTTTGCCAGGAACGGCTCAGGCGAGTTAATATGCACGGCGATCTCCCGGATGCCGACCTTTCGGCCTTCCTCGGAGCTTTGAGCGATGTAAAACACCGCCCGCATCGCATATTCACATGTTTTTGAAAATATTCCCATTGTCTGAGCTTCCGGCGCTTTTGCCGCTTACCGATCACAAAGATAAACACTGTTTCGACAATAAAAGAGTTTTTTGTCTTTTATTGTTTTGCTATTACAAAATATGACCGGAGGATGTTAGGGCGCTGTTTTAGAGGCATGGGAAAAAATGTTGAAAATATTTTTGAAAAAAATTTTCAGTTTCTGTCCAGATCTGAAAAACCGGTTGTCATTAGGTTTTTTAACTCAAAAATTCTCAAAAATGGAAACCAGACTTAATTTCTTCGAAAAAGGACAAAATGCCGTGAAACCACTTTTCGCCCTGGGCGGCCATATTAAAAAATCGACGCTTGGCCGCCAACTGGTGGAGCTGATCGACTTCCGTATATCGCAGATCAACGGATGCGCGTACTGCCTCGATATGCATTCCAAGGAGCTGCGAGCTATGGGAGAAACCGAGCAACGCCTCTATGGCCTGAGCGCGTGGCGCGAGGCACCGTACTACACCGATCGCGAGCGTGCCGCATTGGCCTGGGCAGAAGCCGTTAACGCTTTGCACGTGACCGACGAGGTGTATAGGGAAGTAGCAGCTCAGTTTTCCGAAGAGGAAATCGTGGACCTGACAATGGCGGTTACGGCGATCAGAAGCTGGAACAGCATCAACATCTCATTCCCGGCCGGAATCGGAACCTATCGTGTGGGCCAGTTCGGTTGATTTTGATTAAAACTGCTTAGCTTTCGCACTTAAACAGATTAGGACACTTAAAACGGTACCGCATTATGGACGAGTTCTTATTGGTATTCCGGCGCGATTTCCAGAACAGGGAAAATCTGCCGTCCCCAGAGCAATTGCAGGAGCATTTTCAGAAATGGCATGCCTGGTATGATAAGTTGGCCGCCGAGGACCGGATCGTGCTCCGGAGGCGATGGGATGGGGAAGGCCTGGTAGTGAATGCTCAGAGTACCGTGTTGAATGGCCCTTATGCCGAGATCAAGGAGTCGATCGGCGGGGCGGTGGTTATCCGGGCGGCCGGTTACGACGAGGCCGTCGAGTTGGCCAAAGCTGCGCCCATTCTGGAAATCGGCGGGAACGTAGAAATCCGCAAAGCGCTCTGATTTGCAGTTTGCTGATCCTTTTTTGATACTTTTAAGGTCCGGCCGCACCAGCCGGACCTTATATCATGGAGGAAAAAGAACTGCTCCCGCACCTTTTCAGGACCGAATACCGCAAGCTGGTAGCGGTGCTTTGCTATCTTTTCGGAATCGAACATGTTGAAATCGCGGAGGACATCGCCAGCGATACATTCCTGGCGGCTGCCGAAACGTGGGGCATCAAAGGCGTGCCCGAAAATCCGGTGGCATGGATTTACACGGTTGCCAAAAACCGGACGAAAAACCATTTGAAACGGAACTCGGTATTCGAGCAGAAAGTGGCGCCGGAAGTGCGCTATTCGTCGGAGAAAGAGCAGGAAATCGATATCGACATGTCGCCCAGGAATATCAACGACAGCCAGCTTGCGATGATCTTCGCCGTGTGCAATCCGCTGGTCCCGTCGGACTCACAGGTAGCGCTGGCGCTGAATTTGCTGTGCGGCTTCGGGGTCCAGGAAATCGCGGATGCCTTTTTGCTGAATAAGGAGGTCGTGTACAAACGCATCCAGCGCGCGAAGGAGAAGTTGAAGGAGGGAAAGATCCATATCGCACAGCCGACCGTGGCCGAGATCGGCGAGCGGCTCGACACCGTTCTGACCACCATTTATTTACTCTATTCCGAAGGCTATTACTCTGTTTCGCAAAATACCACCCTGCGCAAGGAGCTGTGTGCAGAGGCGATGCGACTCAATTTTCTGCTGGTCGAAAACGAGCTGACCGACCGCCCCGAGGTGAGCGCATTGCTTTCGCTGATGTGCTTTCATTCATCGCGGTTCGAGGCGCGTATGAACCAAAACGGCGAAATGGTGCTTTATGAGGATCAGGATGAATCGCTGTGGAACCGGGAGCTCGTCGAGCGGGGGGGCCTATTACCTGGGCCGCGCATCCACCGGCGAAAAACTGAGCCGCTATCATCTCGAAGCCGGAATCGCCTATTGGCATACCCATAAGGAAGATTCGCACGAAAAGTGGGCGCATATTCTGGGCTTGTACGACCATTTGCTGGCCATCGAATATTCGCCGATTGCCGCATTGAACCGCATTTACGCCCTCGCGAAAGTGAGAGGGAAAAAGGAGGCCATCGAGGAAGCTCAGCATTTGAACCTGACCCAGAACCATTTTTACTATTCGTTGCTCGGTAATCTCTACACCGGGATCGACGGCGCGCAGGCCATCGCGCATTACGAAAAGGCCATTAAACTCGCGCATTCGGAGTCGGATAAGGCAGTCCTGTTCAGGAATATCCGCCGGTTGCAGGATAATGCGGTTTGACTTATGCGTATTTGATTTGGGAAAAGACATTTTGCCCTGGAACGGGCAGGCTGTATGAATAGTTTTTATATTAGCCCAATCTAACCTGGCCAATATGTCAAAGCTTTTTTCTCCCATTGCTATTAAAAGTGTCCGGTTCAAAAACCGGATCGTTGTTTCGCCCATGTGCCAGTACTCGTCGGCCGACGGTTTCGCTACCGACTGGCACCTGGTCCATCTGGGCAGTCGCGCCGTGGGTGGGGCGGGTCTCATCATTACCGAAGCCACTGCCGTATCGCCCGAAGGCCGCATTTCGCCGGAAGACCTGGGCATCTGGAAGGACGAGCACCTCGAAAAGCTCTCGCAGATCACCGCATTCATCAGTGCACAGGGCTGTGTGCCGGGCGTGCAGCTCGCCCACGCGGGAAGGAAAGCAAGTACCGCAGTACCCTGGAAAGGCCGCGCCGAAGTGCCTGAAAGCGAAGGAGGTTGGCAGACGGTAGCGCCCTCGGCTATTCCGTTTTCGGATACTTACCCCAAGCCGGTCGCGTTGGATGAAGCCGGTATCGAAAAGGTGGTTTCCGACTTCACGGCAGCTGCGAAACGCGCATTGCGGGCAGGTTTCAAAGTAATCGAAATCCATGCCGCGCACGGCTACCTTGTTCACCAGTTCCTTTCGCCGCTGAGCAACCATCGTACCGACGAGTATGGCGGCAGTTTCGAAAACCGCATCCGCCTTCTGCTCCGCATTATCGATGGTATCCGCACCGTATGGCCGGCCGACCTGCCGCTATTCACCCGCATTTCTGCCACCGACTGGGCTGAAGGCGGCTGGAATCCCGACGAATCCGTGCAGCTTGCCCATATTCTCAAAGATAAGGGCATTGACCTGATCGACGTGTCGTCCGGCGGCCTTGCCTCGCACCAGCAGATCAGCGTTGGTCCGGCTTACCAATTGCCATTTGCATCGCGCATCAAACGGGAAACCGGCATTCTGACGGGCACCGTGGGCATGATCACCAGTTCGACGCAGGCTGAAACCATTCTCGTGAACGGCGACGCCGATATGATTATCATGGCCAGGGAGATTTTGCGGAACCCGTACTTTCCGCTGGAAGCAGCGCGGGATTTGAAGGAAAGCATTACCTGGCCGGTGCAGTATGAGCGGGCGAAATGGTGAAAGGAGAATCTGCTATGGCAAACATGTTAGATAAGTCAGCATATACTTCATGAAAGACCTTAAAAAAGAAAAAACACTGGCTGCCAAAGAAGCGGTCAAATACCTTTCCAATGGCCAGATCGTAGGACTGGGTTCGGGGGAGTTCGGCTTATATTGCCATTGCCGAAATAGGCGAGCTGGTGAAGAATGGATTGAATATCAAAGGTGTACCGACTTCCGAAAAGACCCGCGAACTAGCGGAGTCGCTGAATATCCCTTTGCTGAAAATCGAAGATGTGGATTCAATAGACGTTACCATCGACGGAGCGGATGAGTTTACGACCGATTTGCAGCTGATTAAAGGCGGAGGCAGTTTTTTGCTGAAAGAGAAAGTGGTAGCATCGCTCTCGAAGCAGGAAATCATCATTACCGATTCTTCCAAAAAAGTGGAGCTCCTGGGCAAGTTTACTGTGCCTATCGAAGTAATCCCTTATGCGCAGAACTACGTTTTGGGCCAGCTTAAAAAGCTGAATGGCAACGGCAAAATCCGGTTGGTTGACGGAAAGCCGCTGATCACCGAGCAAGGCAATGTGCTGATCGATGGAGATTTTGGATTAATAAAAGACCCGGCAATGCTGGCCGACCAGTTGATCCGGATTGTCGGTGTGGTGGAGCACGGGCTGTTTATCGATATCGCGACGAGGGTGGTCATGGGCGCGGATGATCACACGGAAACATTTACAAGACCCTGAACCGGAGTTGATATAAAATACAAAAGCCGTCGGATCGGGTCTGACGGCTTTTTGTCCTTACTTACACTTAACAAAGACGTTTATCCATAGTGTGTACCAGTCTGATTGTATCTTCTATTTCCAGCCACCTCCGAGGCTGCGGTAGAGGTCTACACGTGCTACGAGCGACTGGCTGCGGATGAATGCGAGGTTCAGCTCGGCCTGCAATGCATTGCCCTGGGCGGTAATCACTTCCAGGTAATTGGCCATATCGCTCTGATATAACAGCTGCGCATTGGAAATGGCTTGTTGCAGGATGTTGACTTGGTTGTTCGCGATGGCTTCCTGTTCTTTCAGTTTCTGTGTTTGAACCAGGGAGTTCGAAACTTCGCCTACCGCATTCAATACCGATTGCCGGAATGCAAGCACCGACTGTTCGCGCTCTATTTTGGCTACTTCCAGGTTGGTTTTCAGTTGGCGCCTTGCAAAAATCGGCCGTGCGATGGTGCCGGCGGCAATGCCGAACAGCGAACCCGGAATATTAAACCAGTTGCTCGATTTGAACGATTCGATACCGCCGCTGGCAGAGATGATCAGCGACGGATACATGCTTGCCTGCGCTACGCCCAGTTGCGCATTCGCAATGAGTACCGACATTTCCGCCGCGCGGACGTCGGGACGGCGGCTCACCAGTGCCGCCGGAATACCGGTAGCAAGGCTGTCGTTCGCTTTGAAATCCGCCAGTTTTACCTTGCGTTCGATCGCATTGGGCATTTGGCCGGTCAGTATCTGCAATGCGTTTTCCTGGATGGCAATGTCCTGTTCGAGCTGAGGGATGAGCAAAGAAATGGCCTCGCGCTGCGCCTCGGCCTGCTGCACCGACAGCGACGTTACTTCGCCGGCATCTTTGAGCAGGTTGGTCAGCTTCAGAGTGTTATTGCTCAGTTCGAGGTTGTGTCTGGCTACTTCGAGCTGTTTGTCGAGCATCAGTAAATTGAAAAAACCTCTTGCAATATCGGCCACCAGGCGAGTTTGTACGGCTTTGGTGGCTTCATAAGTTTGCAGGTACTGCCCCATCGTAGCCTGTTGCTGGCGGCGGATCTTGCCCCATATATCGGCTTCCCACGAGAGGTCCACTGCCGCAATGTAATTCTCGATATGTTTCGCACCGAGGAAGCTGCTCGCGCTGATCCCGTTCAAGCTGTTGCTCGACGGGCGGTTGTATGTCCCGGCAACGCGGAGGTCGAGGCGCGGGAGTTGCAACATTTTGGCCTGTTTTACCTGCTGCTGTGCGATATCGATGCGTTTCAGCGCGATTTGTAGGTCATAATTGTAGGCAATGCCCCTTTCGATCAGCTTTTGCAGCGTGGTATCGGGAAAAAACTCCTTCCAGGTCATATCCGCGATAGTGGCGGTGTCGCCGTAAGGTACGGTGCGGTATTGGCCGGGCAGTGCCAGTTCCGGACGCTGGTAATCTTTGCTCACCTTGCAAGAGGCGAGCAACGTTACCAGCAGGATCAGAACGGGTATTTGCGTTAATCTAAATGTATTTTTCATGATGTTAATCTTAAATAAACCAGTCATCGTTTGTATCGTTGCGGGTGCTGCTAATGCACCTCCGCCTCGGCCAGTTCCGGTTGAACCGGCTTTTTGACGACTTTTTCCTGCAAATACTGGAAGATCACGTACAGGACCGGGATCGCGAACACCCCGAAGATCACGCCCGTAAGCATTCCTCCCACCGCACCGGTACCGATCGATCGGTTACCCAGGGCTGAACCACCTGTGGCGCGCATCAGTGGCAACAGGCCGACGATGAATGCGAACGAGGTCATCAGGATCGGGCGCAGGCGCAGGCGCGACGCTTCCAGCGCCGATTCGACGATGCTCATACCCGCACGGCGGCGCTGCACGGCGTATTCGATGATCAGGATCGCGTTTTTCGCGAGCAGACCGATAAGCATGATCAGACCGACCTGTACATAGATATTGTTCTCGATGCCCATCCAGTTGATGAACAGCATTACCCCGAATACCCCGAGCGGAATTGTAAGGATTACCGCCAGCGGCAGGATGTAGCTTTCGTATTGCGCTGCCAGCAGGAAGTAAACGAATACAAGGCTGAGTACGAAGATCAGGATGATCTGCGAGCCGGAGTTGATCTCCTCACGTGTCATACCGGTCCATTCGGTTTTATAGTTGTTCGGCAAAACCTTCTCGGCGGTTTCCTGTACGGCGCGGATGGCGTCACCGGTACTATAACCGGGTTTTGGCGTACCGTTGATCATTACCGCATTGTACAGGTTGTTCCGGGTTACGGTTTCAGGCCCGAACACGCGTTTCAGCGTTACCAGCTGGTTGGCAGGTACCATTTCGCCTTCGGTGTTTTTGACGTAAATTCCGTCCAGCGACTGCGGATTCTGGCGGTAAGTCGGGTCGGCCTGAGCCATTACGCGGTAATATTTTCCAAACCGGTTGAAATCCGACACGAAGCTCGAACCGTAGTAGATTTGCAGCGTTTGCAGCAACTCGTTCACCGGCACATTCAACTGCTTCGCTTTGGCGTTGTCGATTTCCAGCATGAACTGCGGGTTGCCCGTCGCGAACGTGGTAAATGCGTAGGCGATCTCCGGGCGTTGCATTAATGCGCCGATGAAGGCATTGGTGGTTGAGTTGAGTTTTTCCAGCGAGCCGTTTCCGCGGTCTTGCAGCATGAACTCGAAGCCGCTGACGTTACCGAAGCCATCCACGGTCGGGAAGGTAAAGAAGAACGCATTCGCGTCGTTCACCGAACGCACCTGCTGCGACATCATCCCCACAATCTGGTTGAAATCCTGCACCTCGCCACGTTGCTCTTTCGGTTTCATTCGGATAAATCCGACACCGTAAGGCGATGCGTTGGAGTTCGAAATGATGTTCATACCCTCCACAATGTAACGCTGGTCGGCGATAGGCGACTTTTTAACGATGCTGTCTACCTGTGCCATGGCTCTTGCGGTCCGGTCGAGCGAGCTGCCGGGAGGCGTGTTGAGCGCGTACAGCAGGAAACCCTGGTCTTCGGTCGGAATAAAGCCGGTAGGCGTGGTTTTGGTCAGCCACAGTGTTGTACCTGAAATTACCACCAGACCGATGATGGTTACCCATTTACGACGGATCAGGAATTGCAGGCTTTTCACGTAACGGCCGGTCATCGACTCGAACCCTGCGTTGAATGCGGCGAAGAACCGGGCACCGAAACCTTTACGCTGGCCGTGGCCTTCTTCCGCATGCGGGTTTTTCAGGAACAATGCGCAAAGCGCCGGGCTGAGGGTCAACGCGTTCAATGCGGAAATCAAAATGGCTATGGCTAATGTAAATGCAAACTGCCGATAGAATACCCCGGCGGGGCCTTGCATGAAGCCGACGGGTACGAATACCGCCGCCATCACGAGGGTAATCGAGATAATCGCGCCCGAAATCTCGTTCATGGATTCGATAGTAGCGATTTTGGCCGGCTGGTGCGTTCGTTCCATCTTCGAATGCACCGCCTCGACGACCACGATGGCGTCGTCCACCACGATCCCAATCGCCAGTACCAACGCAAAGAGCGTGAGGAAGTTGATCGTGAACCCGAATAGCTGCATGAAAAAGAATGTTCCGATAATGGCAACCGGCACGGCAATGGCCGGGATCAGCGTCGAGCGGAAATCCTGCAAGAATATGAATACAACGATGAAAACGAGGATGAATGCCTCAAAAAGCGTCGAACGCACCTGGTTGATCGACTCGTCGAGGAAGTCCTTCGAGTTATACATGATGGTCGTTTTCAGGCCTTTGGGCAATGTTTTGGAAAACTCGTCGATCAGCTTTTCGGCCTGGATCAGGATGTCGTTCGCATTGGTGCCGGCGGTCTGGAATACAGCTACACCGGACGACGGATTACCATTCAGCTTACCATTGGAAGAGTAAGTATAGGACCCGAACTCGACGCGCGCGACGTCTTTAAGCCGGATTACCGAGCCATCGCTGTTCGCTTTGATGATAATGTCCTCGTACTCTTTATTTTGCGTTAGTTTTCCTTTGTATTTCAAAACATACTCAAAAACCTCCTTGCTGGCCTCGCCCAAACGCCCCGGCGCTGCTTCAAGGCTTTGCTCGCGAATGGCGCCCGTCACTTCCTGAGGCGAAAGCCCGTAAGCTGCCAGACGGTCGGGTTTGAGCCAGATACGCATCGAATAGTCGCGCGTGCCGAAAGGCTGCGCCTGACCAACCCCCGGTATACGCTGCAGCTGAGGCACCAGGTTGATTTTAATGTAGTTCAAAAGGAACGTTTCGTCGTAGGTACTGTCCTCGCTCGAAAGCGCCACGAACATGATGATCGAGTTCTGTTGCTTTTGCGTGGAAATACCGGCTTGTACAACTTCCTGCGGAATCTGGCTTACAGCCTTGGAAACACGGTTCTGTACGTTTACCGCGGCGATATCCGGATCGGTACCCTGTTTGAAATACACATTCAGGGCCATGGTGCCGTCGTTATTGGACGACGACGTCATGTAAGTCATGTTTTCGACCCCGTTCACAGCTTCTTCGATAGGCGTTGCCACTGCGCGGGCAACCACTTCTGCGTTCGCTCCCGGATATACGGCGGTCACCTGAACAGTCGGCGGCGCGATGTCGGGAAATTTCGTAATCGGCAGTGTGGTGAGCGATATGATCCCGAGCAGCAATATCAGGATGGATATTACTGTCGAAAGGACTGGCCTTTCTATAAATTTCTGAAACATATTATTTGGATTTGTCCCCGGTCGCGGGGCTCATGATCGAGTGTTTTGGCAAAGCGGGAGCGGTCCATCGCACTGTAAAAATGCGATGGGGCTCTGCTAATTGGTGTGGAACGGTTGTAAACCTTTTACACGCTTAGATCGGGTTGGCGTGCAGCAAGCTGTCCATCGACATTTTTTGTGGTGCGATGGCCATGCCGTCGCGCAGCCTGTCCAGACCGGCGTACACGATTTTTTCTCCCGGTTTCAAGCCTTTGGAAATCACATAATAGCGTCCGCTGCGATCGGCCACGGTTACGGGACGTCCCTCGACTTTATTGCTGTCGAGCACGGTGTAAACAAACACCTTGTCCTGCAATTCGAAGGTCGCTTCCTGCGGGATCAGCACCGATTTCGCAAGTTGGCGCGGTATACGGATCCTGCCCGTGTTACCCGAGCGCAGCAGCCCGTTTCCGTTCGGGAACGTCGCACGGAAGTTAATGGCGCCCATGGTTTTATCAAACTGTCCTTCAACGACTTCCACCTTTCCTTTTTGCGGGTAGATGCTGTTGTCGGCCAGTACGAGTTCAACCGGCGGGATGTTTTTGATCTTCTGTTCGATCGTATTACCTTCAAATTCCTGCTTGAAGTCGAGGAAATCGAGCTCGCTCATCGAGAAATACACATGGATATCCTTCGTTTCCGAAAGTACCGTCAGCGCTTCCATTGTGCCTTTGCCCACCAGGCTACCGGTTTTAAACGGAATAGTGCCGATATACCCGTCGGCAGGTGCTGTAATGGACGTGTAGCCGAGATTGATTTTCGCGGCGTCCACAGCTGCCTGCGCCTGTGCGACATTTGCCTTGGCGGCGTCGTAAGCGGCTTTGGCGGTTTTAAGCTGAACGTCGGATACGACTTTGTTGGCTACCAGTGGCGTAAGCTTTTCGACGTTGATCGAAGCGCTTTCCAGGGCGGCTTTGGCCGATTGCAGGCTTGCTTTGGCGGTATTGAGCTGCTCGGTGTACGGACGGGCGTCGATATGGAACAGAACCTGGCCCTTGCGCACGTACGCGCCCTCGTCCACGGAAATACGGTCGAGATAGCCATCCACCTGCGGACGGATCTCGATATCGCGGCTTCCCTGGATCGACGCCGTAAATTCCCGGTAGGAGGTTACCTGATGATCGCTAACGGTGATAACCGGTAACGCCTGTGCGGGCGGGGCGGAGGCGGGTGCGTTGGCGGTGGATGAACCACAGCTATATATGGCTGCGGAGCCCGCGGCCAGTAATAGGAGTGCGGATAGCCTTTTTACTGTTTTTAGTTGAACGGTTTTCATGGATGTGGACATTTTTGCGGTGATAATCAATTGTTTGCGAATAGGTAGTGAAGTTATTATTACTAACGGTGTTAGCCAGCGGTTAAAAAAAATCAGAGATTCTTGATGAATGCGTTAAGCGTGTCGTCCATTACCTTTTTGTTCATTTGAGAGTCGTCGATATCCGAGCAGCGCATCATAACGATGGAAATCAGACCGTGGAGTACTGACCAGAACGCGTAAATTTTGAAGCAAGTTTCCTCATCTGAAGATTTTTTATCTTTTACGATTCCCTGGATTGCCTCGCCGATGTGTTCGCGGAAGCTGTTGAACTCCGGTTTCGCCTTGCCGGGGCTTGAACAGGGCATTCCCAAACCGTACATGAGCTGATAGTATTCGGGATTTTTAAAAGCGAAATTCCAGTAAGTTTCGGCGTGGGCCCTTAGCCGTTCTTCCGGGTCCGCGTATTTACGCTTGTCCTTTTCCAGCAATCTATCGAGTAACCGGAAACCATCCATAGAAAGTTCAAAAAGGATCGCTTCTTTATTTTCGAAATGATCGTAGATCACCGGTACGCTATATTCGATCGCATCGGCTATCTTCCTGATCGACAGGGATTGCCAACCTTCTTCCTTGACCAGTTGCAAAGCCACGGCCAGAATGTTGGTCCGCATATTTTCTTTCTGCCGTATTTTTCGTTCGAGGATTCCCATGGTAATTCAAGATTTACCTAACGATGTTAGCAAAGGTAAGACGGCTTTTCGATAATATCAACCGCCGACCGGTAACATACAGGTTACCTCCGCCTGTCTGATCAGGGCTTAAAAATCATGCCCGTAACAGTTTGTCAGCGACCGGCGGCCTGGGCAACAGGCATTTCCGTATTGCCGAAAAGTCTTTCCTCCATTTTGCGGTCGTGCCCATACACGTCCTTGCGAAATTGCAGGTTGCCGTGCTGGTCCACCCAGGACGTGAAATAGCCAATAAAAACCGGTATTTCATTCTTCCCGCGCAGCCGTACATATTTTTCCTTGCCCGCATTCATAGCCGCTGTGATTTTCTCGCTGGTCCACGTGCTATCCTTGCGCAAGAGCCATTCCGCCAGTTTTTTGGGCTCGGAAAGGCGGATGCAACCATGGCTGAACGCCCGCTGGCTTTCCTTGAAAAGGCTTTTACTGGGCGTATCGTGGAAATAAATGCTGTAACTGTTTGGAAAGAGGAATTTGACCAGCCCCAGCGAGTTGGATTTGCCCGGTTTCTGCCGCACCGAGCCACCGTTCCACTCCATATTATGGCGTGCCAGGTAGTTACGATTTTTCTTAATTCCGGGTAAAACCTCCTTTTTGAGAATGCTCGCAGGGACATTCCAATAAGGGCTGAACACTATCTGATTTAAAGTACCTGAAAAAATGACAGTGCTATTGGCCTCCGAACCGACCACAACGACCATATCGAATGACAATTTGCCCTGTTCGTAGGCATGGAGCGTGAACTCGGGAATATTTACCAGAATGTAGTCGGTAGGAGGGGCCGCGGGCATCCAGCGAATGCGTTCCATATTGATGAGCATCTGGCGGATCCGGCTGGCGATGGGTACATTCAATTCCCTGAAAAATGCCGGGCCGGTAATGCCGGTCTGTTTCTGGCCGACGCGCTGCTGGAAATGCTTTACCGCGTTTACGAGTGTGGTGTCGAAAACCGGCGTGCTATCCGGTTCGGGCAAGTCGCCCAGCAAATGCAGGCGCGTTTTCAAAGCGGTAATAAGCGTGTCGCGGTCGCCCTCGCGGAATTTCTTTTCGGTATCCACCGTGGCCGGCTCGCCGTTTTTAGTCAGGGTGTAATATTGTAACACCTTCTCTTTTAGTAAATTGTAATGCCTGTTCACCGGCTCGTAAGCCGAAAGGTTCTGTCCCTTGTTTTTCAGAAGCGAATCCAGGAAAACTTCCGGGTTCAGTTTCCGGCGCGGGATAAACCAGTTGAGCTCCTGCGTATTGATTTTATGGTCGCCGGAATAGGCACGGTCGGTGTAGCGGAAGAACTGCGCCGTCAATGCCAGTTCCGTGTCCACGACCAACGCGTTGTCGGGGCTGATCTTTTTCAGTTGCGCAAGCGAGTCGACCGCTTTGTCGAGCGACGGATCGTAAAGCGAGCTATCGCCTGAATAATGGATGTAATCGTTCCGCAAGCTCCGGAAGATCGGTACGAACTCGGCCATGCCATCCGGGAAAAACCATGCGTACTGGTAATTCCGGTGGTTGTAAAAGCTGCGTAACCGGGCGGTAAGACTGTCGTCCAGCGTATGCGCGGCCACGTAGGAAGCCAGCGCCGTTGTGTCGATAAAGAGCTCTGTAAAGGAGTTCTCGACCGTAATGGTCGTATCGCGGACAGCGATTTCGGTTTTCTTTTCGGATGTTTTGCGGCAGGCTGCGGCGAAGAGCGCCAGGGCAAGAAACAATGCGGTTTTCTTCATGTGCGAAAGGACGTCATGGACGAAGCCAATATAAGTCTTTGCCGTTAAAAATTTCATTCAAGCCGCAGGATTATCAAAATAGGATTGCGGAACAGTCCCGGTTATCTTGTCCGCGATTTGGTTTTTTGTTGTTGATTTCTGCCCGGGTACCATGAAGCTGATGCATGGTCCCGGGTTTTTTGTTGGCGGTTGCGAAAGGCAGATTAGATTTTTATTATAATCCATAATTCCTCTTACATGTGCTTACGATTCCCGCTTTCTTTGCGCTTATTTTTTGTACACCAATTAGACGAACTCATGACGCTCCTCAGTTTTGCACTTCGGATCAAAGAAGTCAGGGATTTGCAAAATTCCTATGCTGCCACGCGCGACATCGATATCCTCGCTCGTCTGAAAGATATGGAGAAAGAGCTGGATAGGCTGATTCACAGCATTGTAGCAACACCACGTAACCCCTTCTGATGCCTCTTGCCGGCTACGGGAAACTCAACACTCCCCGTGGCCGGCGCTATTCCGCACACATGGTGGGTAACATCGGCGGGTTGATAACTTTTGAGAAGTAATCAACCTGATCCGACAAACCTATGACCCATTCAAGACGCAACTTCCTTACCACCGCTTCGGCGCTTGCCGCCGGCGCCGGCCTCTCGGCCATTATCCCGTCATCCGTTTCCGCATTTGCACCAGTTTCGGCAGCCGACAAAATAAGGATCGGCGCCATCGGTATCAATGGAATGGGCTGGGCGGATTTGAATGCAATCCTCAAAAACCAGGGCACGGAATGCGTGGCGCTTTGTGACGTGGATAAGAATGTGCTCGACAAACGCGCGGCCGAGCTGGCAAAAGGCGGCACGAAAGTCAAGACCTACGGCGATTACAGGCAGTTGCTGGCCGACAAGGACATCGACGCGGTGGTGATCGGTACGCCCGACCACTGGCATTGCCTGATGATGGTCGAGGCTTGTCAGGCGGGGAAGGATATTTACGTGGAAAAGCCGATCGGAAATTCCATTGCCGAATGCCGGGCGATGGTAGCCGCCCAGCAGCGCTATAACCGCGTGGTGCAGGTGGGGCAATGGCAACGCAGCCAGAAGCATTTCAGAGAAGCGATCGATTTTGTACATTCCGGCAAGCTCGGGAAAATAAGGCTGGTGAAGGTGTGGGGCTATTTCGCGTGGGTAAACCCGATTACGAAACTGCCGGATGGTGACCCGCCGGCCGGAGTGGATTATAAAATGTGGCTTGGACCGGCTCTGAACAGGCCGTTCAACCCCAACCGTTTTCACTTCAATTTCCGCTGGTTCTGGGATTACGCGGGCGGGCTCATGACCGACTGGGGTGTGCATTTGCTCGATTACGCTTTGCTGGGGATGAAATCGGCCACACCCAACAGCATTATGGCCGCAGGCGGGAAGTTCGCTAACCGGGATTCCGGCGCCGAAACGCCCGACACGCTCACCACCGTGTTCGAATTCGACGATTTCAATATCCAGTGGGAACACGCCATGGGCATCGATGGAGGCCCGTACGCACGCGAGCACGGAATCGCCTATATCGGCAACAATGGAACGCTGGTCCTGAACCGCGACGGCTGGGAAGTGATCCCCGAAGGCAAGCGAATGGAAGCCGTCGGGTTTCGGAAAGCCTCGGACAATGGGCTGGACCTGCATGCCGCGAATTTTATCGATGTCGTAAGGTCCAGGAAAATGACCGACCTGAATGCGCCTATTCAAGTCGGCGCTGATATTGCCATATTTTCCCAAATGGGCAATATCGCCTACCGGACGGGAAAGAAAATTTACTGGGACAAAGAGAAAGGGAAATTTACCGACGGTGAGGCCAACAAGCTCATCGCCAAGGAGTATCATAATGGCTATAAGCTGCCGTCTGTTTCATAATTGCAATTCATAAGATATGAGGAATAGCTGTATTTTTTTGATCTGGTGCCTGCTGTTTACAATTCAGGTGGTGATGGCCCAGCCGTCCGGGAAGGCGGGCGCAACGAAGCGGTATCTCTATGTGGCCACGCCGGGTATCCGCGATTACCTGGGTTACGGCGGCCACGGGTTGCTCGTTTTTGATATCGACAACAACCATCGCTTCGTCAAAAGGATCGCCACCCGTGGTTTGCATCCCAACGGCAAACCTTCGAACGTAAAAGGCATCGCGGTAAGCCTGCCGCTGAACAGCATTTATATCAGCACCCTCGAAGGCTTGCAACGCATCGATCTCACGACCGAAAAAGTGGTTTGGGAAGAACCGTTCGAAGGCGGCTGCGACCGGATGGCAATCTCCCCCGACGGCCGGATAATGTACCTGCCGTCGCTGGAAAAAGGTTTCTGGAATGTGGTGAATTGTGAAACGGGCGACATTATTAAAAAGATCAACGTGCATAAGAGGGCGCATAACACGATCTATGGGGCCGCCGGCAATGCGGTATATATGGGCGACATAGCGAGCCCATGGCTTCACATCGCCGATCCGAAGACGCACGAGCTGGTCGGTAACGTAGGGGAATTCGATAATTATGTGCGGCCATTCACCGTCAACGCGGACGAATCCCTCGCTTATGTGACGGTCGACAGCTTGCTGGGTTTCGAGGTCGGCGACATTAAAAAAGGCACGAGAATAGCGCATATCGAAGTGCAGGGCTGGGAGCGGGGGCCTGTGCGGAGGCACGGTAACCCTAGTCACGGCATCGGCCTTACGCCCGACGAGACGGAAATATGGCTTTGCGACGGCCACAATATGCGGATGCATGTTTTCAGCGCGAAACCACCTTACCAGCAACTGACTACCATTCCGGTGCAGGATATGCCGGGCTGGGTTACTTTCAGCATGGACGGGCGCTATGCCTATCCGTCGAGCGGCGAGGTGATCGACGTCAAAACCCGCAAAATCGTGACTACCCTGACCGACGAGTTCCACAACAATGTAGCGAGTGAAAAGATGGTTGAAGTGCAGTTTACAGGCGGGAAGCTCGCACGGGCGGGCGATCAGTTCGGCGTCGGGCGCAGGGGCGCACAAACTGCGGGGAAATAACCCGGGTTTCAGGAAATTTCACAAACTGGTAATGAGCCCGGCGGAACTTGCTTTCGGCCGCAGGTCTTTTTAACTTATTCAGGATAACTGCGCCGGTGTTCGTGCGGTTATCCACGTGCTATGAATGAGAGACAAAAACGGCTCAGGGAACGGCGGCTGATCAAGCTATCGATCGTTATCGGTTCGGCATTTACGATCTGGGCCATCGTGGTCGGCATCGCCGGCGATTCCAAATCCATTATTTTCGATGCCCTTTTCTCGATGGTCGGGATCAGTCTGTCGGGGGTGTCGCTGCTGGTGAACAACTTCGTCCGCAAGCCCGACGACGACGATTTGCCGTTCGGCAGAGCGCAGTTCGAGCCGTTTTCGATGACGCTGCAGTCGGCCGTGATCATTTTCCTCTGTTTGTATTCGCTCGCCACGTCGGTCATGGATATCATCAACGGCGGAAAGCTCGTCGAGCTCGATATCGCATTGCCGTACCTGATCGCTTCCATCATCGGCTGTTTTTTGCTCTGGATCTATTTCAGAAGAATGGCGTTACAAATCCGCTCGGAATATGTTCGCATAGAAGCCACCGAGTGGCAGCTCGACGCGCTCCTGAGCACGGGCGTGCTGGTAGTGTTATCGCTCGGGTACTTTTTGCGGGGTACGTCGCTGGCCTTCCTCATCCCGTACCTCGACCCCGGAATGGTCATCGTCATTTCCATTCTTTTTCTGCGCATTCCGGTCCGGACGTTTTGGAAAAACATCCGCGAATTGCTCCAATTCGCGCCCGACGACGAGGTGGAAGAGAAAATACATCAGGAAGCCGAAGCGATTTCGAAACGCTACGGTTTTATAGACGAATATGTGCGTGTAGCCAAAACAGGCAGCAGCTACACCATTGAAATAGACTTCCTGCTGCCCGAAGACCTGGCGCACACGCAGGTGAAAGAGCTGGACGCGATCCGGCAGGAACTTTACGACCGTATCAAAGGCGATTACAAAATGTGGCTCACTATTTCATTCACGACCGAGCGAAAATGGATGATCTGATCAAAGCCTGCCGAGCTGCATTTGCTTGGGTGTAATGCCGAATTTCCTTTTGAATGCCTGTATAAAATTACTGCTGTTGGCATAACCGACTGCCGCCGCCACTCCATCGACGGTTATGCCCGCGTCGAGCAACAGCTGCCGGGCGTGAAGCATCCGTTTTTCATGGACCAGCTCGTATACGGTGGTATTGTATTTCAGTTTAAAGCCCTCCCGGATCTGATGTTCCGAAAGTCGCGAGCGGCTGGCGACGGCTTCCAGGGATCCGGTGGTAAGGAAATGCATGCCTAGGTACTCATATATTTCGGCGAGCTCGCGGTCGGCATCGGAACGAACGGCGGGAGCGGCAGACTGTCCGCGGTATTGTTGCAATTGCAAAGCCAGCAATTCCAGGATTTTGCCATTCAGGTACATTTCCGACAGGTCGTCGGCTACGGGCGCATGCAGGATGCGTTGCAAAACCGAATGCATTTCGGCACTTACCGGCGCGGCTCTTTCGAAAAGCGCCAATGGCTTCCCCTCTTCCAGGGCATTTTCAAGCTGCTTTACGGGGTTGCCGTTTTGTTGCAGGAATTGCTGCAAATGCTCTTTTTTGAGGATCAATGCGAGGTATTCGAAGCCGGTTTGCCGATTGTAGAAAATATCCGAGTCGAAGTTTTCGGAATAATAAATGTTGTATTCGGCCGGGCGCAGCGGGTGCTCGCCGGGAATGTCACGGAACCGTGCGTTCGAATGTCCCCTCAGCTGAAAATGCAGGCTGATATGCGGGTCGCTTTTCATCCCGCGGATTTGCATATCCTGCAAGAAATCGGCCTGGAACCGGATAATTCCGAAATTGCGGGCGTAGATATTCCTGACGCGATGGTTTACAAAGGGAATCCGCGGCGCGTGGTGTTCGAACATATCCACCGAAGGCTGCGAAAGAAACTTTCTGCCTGCGATTTCCCTGTACGATTCATTGTCAATGATATAGGCCATACACAAATTTCAATGTTTTTATCGGCTATCCCAATATTTTTCCGGGACCAGCGCCCATACCTTTGCGGGAAAATTGCATTGAAAACGCCATGAGTATTTTAGTAACAGGGAGCGCCGGGCATTTGGGCGAGGCGCTGATGCGCACACTCGGTACGCGGGCGACGGGCCTGGACATCAAACATTCGGCCTATACGGACCTGGTCGGGGATATCGCCGACAGGGATTTTGTCAGGACAGCCATGCGGGGCATTCGTACCGTCATTCACACGGCTACCTTGCATAAGCCCCACGTGGCGACGCACAGCAAGCAGGATTTTGTGGATACCAACATCACCGGCACGCTTAATCTGCTCGAAGAAGCGGTGCTTCAAGGGATTTCCACCTTTCTTTTTACCAGTACCACCAGCACGTTCGGTGCGGCGATGAATCCGGCCAAAGGCGAGCCCGCGGCATGGATAACCGAGGACGTGATGCCGCAGCCTAAGAACATTTACAGCGTTACCAAACTCGCCGCCGAAAGCCTTTGCGAGCTTTTTCATCGGAAGGCCGGCTTGCCGGTACTGATCCTGCGGACTTCGCGCTTCTTCCCCGAAGACGACGATAATGCCGAAACCCGCCGGCGGTACGCCACGCCCAACGTGCAGGCACTGGAGCTGCTTTACCGCCGGGTCGACATCGCCGACGCCGTTTCTGCGCACCTATCAGCCGTGGGAAAAGCTGGAACAATCGGTTTCGGCAAATACATTATTTCCGCCACCACACCATTTACGCCCGCGCATCTGGCGCAACTACACACCGATGCGCCCGCGGTTATCCGTTCGCTCTACCCCGAATGCGAAGGTTTATTCGAAGCGGAGGGCTGGAAACTATTTCCGGAAATCGATCGTGTGTATGTGAACGCACGTGCGCAGCGGGAGCTCGGGTGGGAGCCGCAATACGATTTTGAGCATGTGCTGCGCTGCCTGCGGAATGGCGTGGATTTCCGGAGCGACCTGGCCCGGGAAGTCGGTAGCAAGGGGTATCATGAGGAGGACTTCGAGGAAGGACCGTTTCCTGTCGAGTCATAGGAGGAAATAGTAATTGTTGTTATATCCCTACGGGATTTTGATATACCGGTTCAGGAACGACCATCTACCAATGTTGCGTGCCTGACGGCACTTTTTCGGCAGGAGACTCAATCGCGTTAGCGATGGATATTGGTAGCGAACAGCCGTAAACCTAGGCAATCAATGCCGCAGGCATGTAACAACGATCTTCAAGGTTTCTGGTGGGGTATCCGTTGCTATATTGGCCGATAGTGCCGATAGCCTGACCCCTAGTCGGTCTCCGTGCAAATCTCCACAAGGAACCCGTTCAAATCCCTCACGTAAGAGACTACCTGTCCCCAGGGTTTGGTTTTTGGTTGAGAAACCAGCGTTGCGCCTGCATCCAGTGCTTTTTGAAATGCTTCCTCCACATTGTCGACCGTAAATCCGATTTCAAATGCAAACGGTTTCGCGGTGGGATCGCTTTCCGTAAAGCCTTCCGGGACATTGGTTGCCGCCAGTTGCGTATGAGCGAAAGAGAGTATCGTGTCGCCGGTAAGCAGCTCGCCGTAATCGTTGCCGGGAGAAATGAATTTTCTCCGGAAACCGAACGCATTTTCGTAGAATTCGATGGTCGCTGCTACGTCCCTGACATACAGGATGGTGTATGCGAATTTTGCCATATTACTGAAATTCAAAGATGATCGATGGGCTTATGTCCAAGCACGTTGCCCGACGGGTCCACGTGTATGAACGGGTTCTGTGAAATTTCCCAGATATTTCCTTCCGGGTCCGCAAACAGGAAGTAGCAGCCGCCAAAAGGAGGTTCGGTGATCGTTTGCACGATGTTTACTTTTTTTGCCGACAGCTCCTCATAAATGCTTTCCACCTCATCCCGGGAATTGACCATCAGCGCCATATTGAATGGCCGGAAACCGCTTCCTGCCGGGTCCGCATTATTGAATTTCGCAAGGTCTTTCCTGCCGAAGAGGCTCAGTAAAATCCCGTTCAGTTTGAAAAATACGATATTCTGGTTAGCCGCTTCTATTTTCCAGCCGAGGGTGCCGGCATAAAAGTCGCGCAGAGCGAAAAGATCGTCCGCGGCGAGCGTGAGCACACTAAGTCGTTGTTCCATGGTGTTGTTTGTCGGATGATGCGATAAAATTAGAAGGTGCCGCAGCAACGCTGTTTGGAAAAATGCGACAAAATCAGAGCAGCGACGGAGCGACGCCGGCATGCCTGCGGATTTCGTTGCTTAGATGGGCATGGTCGTAGTAACCGGCTTCGAGCGCGATATCGAGCAGGGTTGGCATCGCATTGTTTTTGATCAATCGCAAAGCGTACCGGAAACGTATCACATTGAGGAATTCCTTCGGACTGAGGCCGATGTGCATTTTGAACGCACGTTGCAATTGCCGCACGCTGACGCAGTGGTTGCGTGCAAGCACAGGAACGTCGACCAAACCGTTCCGGGATTCGATTTCCGTTATAACGGGCGTCAGTTGCGGTTGCCGCTCGGGCAGCTTTCGCAGAAAAAACTCGTCGAGGTAATATTTGAGCCCATTGCGGAGCCCTTTGCGGGTCCCACGCAGGTCGGGAGCGAGTTTATTATCAAATTCGACAGTCCGGTCGGTATATTCGTGCAGGGAGTCGTATTCATAAAAGGCGGCAAATCCCGCCGGCCGGAAGCGTATGCCGGCGAGATGGGAATGGGGTGAAATGCTGGTTTCGATGGCCGTCGACATCGTTCCTACCAGATAACAATGCTCGTTTTTCATAAAGAAGCCGTCCGGCCCGGGGGAGCTCGTCCTCTCCGAGGTTTACAATGATGTCGACGCAACCGTCGGGCAGAATTGTTGCGACCGTTACGGGCATATTGTCGCCAACTACCTGCCAGTAGGCATCGATATAGGGCGCCAGCGCCGGATGGGGTTGGTATTCGATATAGGCCATAGCTACTTTTCACTCGCCGCAATCACCGGCATTACAAACTGCCAGGCGGCATTCGCGGGCTCCCGGTGTTCCTTTTTGACAATTTCGTCAAATTTTTTCAGAATCTCCGGGTGTTTTGTCGCGAGATCGGTGGTTTCGTTGCGATCGGTTTTGAGGTTGAAAAGCTGCCACGGATTGCCCGGATTTTTACGCAGGTCGGTTTTTACGCCCTTCCAGTCACCCATCCGGATGGCGATCTGGCCGCCCTTTTCGGGGAATTCAAAATAGAGGTAAGGATGTTTTTTCTGCCGGTTGGTCTGTCCTAATAGTTCAGGCAGAAAGGAAATGCCGTCGGTTGGAGGTGTTGGCTGGCCTGTCAGTTCCGCTAATGTAGCCAAAAGGTCGAATTGGGCCGAAATATGGTCAGTTACGCGTCCCGGCTTGATTTTTCCCGGCCAGCGCGCGATGAAGGGCTCGCGGATACCGCCTTCGTAAACGTCCATTTTCAATCCGCGAAGGCCTGCCACGCTATTAAAGAATTGTGCGTTTACACCACCATTGAAAGTGGCGCCATTATCGCTGCTGAACATCACTATTGTATTCCCGTCCAGGCCCAGGGTTTTAAGTTTATCCAAAATAATACCGACCTGATCGTCCAGATAAGTGATCATCGCCGCATAAGTCGATAGCGGGTATTTCGTGGAGGCATAGCCTTTCTCTCCGTAGTAGGGTTTCTCGTCAAATTGCCCGATGTACTTCTTAACGTATTCGTCTGGCGCTTGCAACGATACGTGCGGTATCGTATAGGGCATATAGAGAAAGAAAGGCCTGTCTTTGCTCCGGTCGATAAATGCCAATGCCTTTTCGGTCATTTTTGCGGGGGCATATTCCTTGCCTTTGAACGACTCGAAATCCGCGTCGGTGGCTGTGGCGGGGTCGAGCTTGCGGTGGACATCCTGCCAGGGCTGGGCGAGGGTATCCCAACGGTCGTTTTCCCACAAATGCGAAGGGTAAAGGTTATGGGCTTGTTTCTGGTCGAGGTAACCATAATAATAATCGAAGCCCTGCCGGGTAGGTGTGCCTTCGGTGTCGTTCATGCCCATTCCCCATTTGCCGGTGAGGGCGGTGGCATAGTCCTTTTGTTTCAGGAGCTCCGCGACGGTGAATTCGGCGGCCGGCAGGGGCATTTGCCCGCGCTCTTCCTCGTCGCGGAACCCGCCAAGTTCGAAATTGCCTCGGATGGCCGAGTGCCCCGCGTGCTTGCCCGTCATGAGCATCGCGCGGGCGGGCGCGCATACGGGCGTGCCTGTGTAATGCTGCGTGAAACGGATGCCTTCTTTCGCAAGGCGGTCGAGGTTGGGCGTTTTGATTTTTTGCTGGCCGTAGCAGCCCAGCTCGCCGTAGCCGAGGTCGTCGGCGTAGATGTAAATGATATTTGGCAGCTTATCCAGCCGTGGTCCGGGATTTTGGGCCAGGGCGGCGGTGGTCGCCATTAATGCAATCAACAAGAAATCCAGGCGGTGCATGGTTACGGGTTGGGTTTGAAATGCGGGAATTTAACCAAAATTTAACCACCGCAACGGGCAGTGATTCAAAACTATACCTTGTTATATTTGTCGCCGTATCCAATGCTAAACCCATATGTCCGAAAAAGCCAACCCCGGAGCGCCGAAACAGCCGGGTATATCCAGCATTCTGGCTCCATACAAGGGGTTGATTGCCTTGCTGTTGCTATTCGCATTACTCAGCAACGGCATTAATCTCTGGCTGCCCAAACTGGTGGCCGACGGCATCGACGACTACACGCACCACCGTTTCGATCTGAACCGGACCCTCATCGAATTCACGGGCGCCGTGGTTTTCGTTTTCCTGTTCGGTTACCTGCAAAGCGTTATCCAGACCTATGCCTCCGAAAAAGTGGCCCGCGACCTGCGTACCAGGTTGTCCGACAAGATTTCGAAGCAAAGCCACGCATTCATCGAACAGACTACCGCCGCCAAGCTGCTGACCAACCTGACGGCCGACATCGATTCGATCAAGCTGTTCGTTTCCCAGGCCATTGTCGCGATCGTTTCTTCGATATTTATCATTATCGGCGCAAGTATTCTGCTGCTGACGATCAACTGGAAACTGGCATTGGCGATCCTGGCGATCATTCCGGTAATAGGGGTAATGTTCGCCATTACCTTGAAGAAAGTAAGGACTTTATTTGTGCAGAGCCGCGAGGTGATCGACTGGCTCAACAAGATCATCAATGAAAGCATCCTGGGCTCGGCCCTGATCCGCGTCGTGAATTCGCAGCAGCTCGAATATGCCAAGTTTCTGGAAGCGAATTCGAAGGCAAAGGGGTTCGGACTGGCGATCCTGAACCTTTTTGCGGGGCTGATCCCGGTGGTGACGTTCATTGCGAACCTTTCGATGCTGACGATCCTGGTACTGGGCGGGCATTTTGTAATCGAGGGCGAAATGACGCTCGGTAGCTTCGCTGCGTTCAACAGTTACCTGGCCATTCTTATTTTTCCGATTCTGGTAATCGGCTTTATGAGCAACGTGATCGCCCAGTCCACGGCTTCCTACCAACGGATTTCAGCCGTGCTGAACATGCCCGACCCGGTGGAGGGAGGTTCTTCCCGGGAGGCGTTGCAAGGCGGTATCGAATTGCGGAATGTGACAGTCCGCTATGGCGAAAAACCGGCGTTGAAGGATGTAAGCCTGTCTGTAAAACCAGGGTCGCGCATTGCCGTGATCGGACCGACCGCGGCGGGGAAAACGCAGCTGCTTTACCTGCTCACGGGGCTCATTCAGCCGCAGGAGGGAAGTGTCGGCTACGACGGCCACCCGATCGGTTATTACGACGCCGAATCGTTTCACCGGCAGGTTGGCTTCGTATTTCAGGACAGCATTATTTTTAATATGAGCATTCGCGAAAACATCGCGTTCAGTACGACGGTGACCAACGAATCGCTGCAAAAAGCCGTCGACACCGCCGAGCTGGCCGCATTTCTCGAAACTTTGCCCGATGGGCTGGATACTGTTGTCTCGGAGCGGGGGGCGAGTCTTTCGGGAGGGCAAAAGCAACGGATTATGCTGGCGAGGGCGCTTGCAATCAATCCGAAGGTGTTGCTGCTCGACGATTTTACAGCCCGTGTCGATACCAACACCGAAAAGAAGATCCTCGCGAATGTGGAGCGGAATTATCCGGGCATCACGCTTATCTCCGTAACGCAGAAAATCGCGGCGATCGAGCATTACGACCAGATTGCCGTGCTAATGGAAGGTGAGCTGATCGGCTGCGGGACGCATGGCGAACTGATCGAGACGAGCCCCGAATATGTTCAGATTTTCAATTCGCAACAAAGTACCAGCAACTATGAATTACGATCTTAACAAGCTGTCTGAGGAACAGCAAAAAGCCTCCACATTCAAGGCGCTGGGCAAGTTGCTGACCCTTATCGCCCATGAGCGAGGAAACCTGGCACTGGCGGTGTGCGCCATGACGCTCAACACGGCCGTGAACCTTTTCGGGCCGTTCCTGATCGGGCATGCGATAGACCGGTATGTGGTAACGAAGCAGTTCCACGGCCTGCTCGTTTTCGGCGGCATTTTGTTGGCGATGTATCTGCTGGGGCTGGCGACCGCCTACACCCAGACGAAGCTGATGGGCGGGGTAGGGCAGCGGTTGCTTTTCACCCTCCGTAATGCCATTTTCAACAAGTTACAGCAGCTTCCGGTCGCTTTTTTCAATCAGAACAAGGCCGGTGACCTGATCTCGCGCGTCAATAACGACACCGACAAACTGAACCAGTTCTTTTCGCAGTCGCTGATGCAATTCATGGGAAGCATTTTCACAATGTTGGGCGCGGGTATTTTTCTATTGGTAATCAATGTAAAACTGGGCGCAGCGGCCCTGGCGCCGGCGGTGGTGATCCTCATTTTTACAATGGCGCTTTCGCCGTGGGTAAAGGCGACCAACGCCCAAAACCTGAAAAGCACCGGGGCGCTGAGTGCCGAGATCCAGGAGAGTCTGAACAATTTCAAAGTCGTGATCGCTTTCAACCGACGCGATTATTTCAGGCAACGCTTTCAGTTGGCCAATCTGCAAAACTACCGGACGGCAATCCGCGCCGGTCTGGCCAACAACATTTTTTTGCCCACTTATTCTTTCTTTTCCAATATCGCGCAGCTCCTCGTGCTGACCTACGGCATTCATTTGATCAGCATAGGTGAGTTTACGGTCGGATTGCTGGTCAGCTACCTCGCTTATGCCGTAAATTTTTACAACCCGTTGAGGCAACTGGCGGCGTTGTGGACGAGTTTCCAGGTGGCGATGGCCGGCTGGGACCGTATTTCGCAAATCCTCGCGCTGGAAACCGACCTTGTCACCGTGGCCGAAGCGCCCCGACAAGCCGATGGCGCATTGCTGGAATTCCGCGACGTGCGCTTTGGTTACGATAGTCGTGAAATACTGCACCAGGTGAATTTTAAGCTGGAACGGGGCAAAACTTACGCGCTGATCGGTCCTACCGGCGGCGGCAAAACCACCACGGCTTCGCTCATCGCGCGCTTGTACGACCCCGGAGAGGGAACTGTGCTGCTCGACGGCCGCGACATCCGGACTTATACTCCCGAAGAGCGCAGCCGGAAGATCGGTTTTATTTTACAGGAACCGTTCCTGTTCACCGGCACGATCCGTGAGAACATTCTTTACGGGAATGAGCAGTTGAAAGATTATTCCAACGACCAGCTGGAACAGGTGATCCGAAGCGCAAACCTGGAAGAAATACTGGCGTTGTTCGAAGACGGCCTGGACACGAAAGTTTCCGCAACCGGCGACAGCACGAGCTTGGGCCAGAAGCAGCTCATTGCCTTCATGCGCGCCGTTTTGCGGAGCCCCGAGCTGTTGATCCTCGACGAAGCCACGGCCAACATAGACACGGTCACCGAAAAGCTTCTCGGGGATATCCTGAAACAACTTCCCGAATCGACCACGCAGGTTATTATCGCCCACCGTCTCAACACGATCGAGAACGCCGATGAAATATTTTTCGTGAATTCCGGCGAAGTAAACCGCGCCGGGTCACTGAGCGATGCCATGGGAATGCTGTTGAAGGGAAATACGGCTAGCTAGATTTTGGTATTTTAACGTGAGTTCCCGCAAAGTTCAGAAATACGGCACGTTAATGAAAACTATCCTTACACCTGCTGAGTAGCCGAAGTGCGAGCGCCTTCCAACAACAGCCACATCGCTTCCCTGCAAATCTTCTCCGCGTCGATCATCGGCAGAAAGCTTTCGTGAGAGCAAAAGGAGAAGTCCATTCGTCCGGCGAAGGTACTTACTACCAGCGTGTTTGGATTACGCCAGGGAAAGCCTACGGAGGGACTGTGTATAGCACGAACGCTGAAATTGTTATACGTCGCCGGTATGTCGAGGATACCCATGTTGGAGATAGTGAGGTCGTGGCTACCCTTGGTGGAACGCATATGGCGCAGCAATGCGCCGGTTGAGCTGTGAAAGTATTCGGTAATGAACATCATCTCCGCGGCATTCACCTTTTCGGCCTTCTCTACAAGATCGTCCTTTAACCGGCGGGCTTCGGACCAAAAATCGCGTTGCGCGTCTTTTTGCGCAAGCGAAAGTTCGACGATCGGCGCAAATGCGAACAGGTGATCGCGGCCGATCGCTGGCAAATAGCGACGAATATCGACGGGGCTAATGACCTTATTCCGAGCGGATTTCCCTCTTACCGACTGGTGCGCCAGCAATGAAGCGGTGCACAACGCAGCCTGGACGGTCGTTTTCTCGGCCTTACATTTCCTGACGAGCGCGTTGGTCGTGTCGCGATCGAGCGTGTGCGTGAGAAAATAGAAGTTGCCCGGGCGAGGGGTTGGCTTCGGATTCAAGACGGCAAAAAGCCCCTTGGCAAGTGCCGAAAACAGCTTTCCCTTCCAATGGATCACTTTGCTGTTACGGACCGACGCGGGCACCAGCGAATCAATCGACAGAATGCCTTCGTAAGGTTCCAGGGGCACCTCGGGATCGTCGAGCAGCGTCAGCAGCTCACGCATGAGCGTCACAAACCCCGAGCCGTCGCATACGCAATGCGGGCACACGAGCAACAAATCGGAAACGGGTTCCGACCGCAACCATATCAGCCTGGCCGCCGGCCCGTTTTCCAGATCGAATCGTTTCTCCCATTCCCGCCGACTGACGTCCTGCCAGTGAATGTCGGATGTCCTGTCGGTTACCTCCACGGGGATAGGCTGCACCTGCGGATTTGTAACAAATATCGGGACATTTGTCTTGCTTCTCCGGACATTGGTCCTTAATAGCGGATGCCGGTTTTGTATTTTAGCCAGGGCTTCGTTTACCTGTTCAAGGGAAATATTTCCTTCGATAGTGGCCGTAAAAACGCAGTTCACCGGGGCAAGTCCGTCTGCATACATAATACGCTCCCCGACAATCATCTGTCTGTTCATTTCAATCCGTAATGCTAATAGGTTGGGCTTCCATTAAGTGTTGTCTGAGTAATGTCATGGCTGTTTCCGTAATGGATTTACCATCCTGACAGGAGATATAGCCTTCTTCGGAGTGAAATGCAAAGTCCATACGCCCGCCGAACGTCGAGACCGACACTTTGGACGGATTCCCCATCGGAAACCGCGACAGAGGGCTGTGAACGTCGGTAACACGTAATTGTCCGTAGGTTTCGCCGAGCGGAATGCGGCCGAGGTTGGCGAATGCGAAATCGTGCGCGCCCTTTCCGGCCCTGGCATACCGGATGCTTCGGGGATAAAGCGGCAAAAGGTATTCGCTGAAAAACAGCAGCTTGGGAGCGTTCGTTGCGGCTATCTGCTTGTACAGGCGGTTTTTCAATGCATTGGCCTGTTCACGAAAACCGGTACCGTCCGCAGGCGTTTTAAGTCCTACCATCGAAGGGAACGCAAACAGGTGATCTTTCGCGATTTCGGGTAAAAACCTGCGCATATCCACCGACGCGAACATATTTCCGCTCGTGCGCACGGTACGCTGGAATGCGCGCATGAACACCAGGATCAGCGCCGTGTTGAGGTTAACGTCCTTTTCTTTGCACGCCGATAGCAATGCAGCCGTTTCTTCCGGGCCCAGTTTCCAGCGGATCGTGTAAAAACGGTCCTTTTTTACCTCTTTCATCCAGGCTACGGCCAGCAGGAACAGGCGGGTAACGCCGGCAAGGGACTTTCCCGCAAGGCGGTTGAGCAAATTGCGGCGGACATTGGCAGGCACGAGCGCTTCGGGGAAAAACGGCGGATAGGGTTGCAGGCAGGTTTCCGGGTCGGCGAGGCATTCGAGCAGCTCGCGCATGAGCGTCATCACGGAAGTGGCGTCGCCAATGCAATGGTGGCAAACGAACAACAGTTCGGAGACCTGCGGAGAGCGGACCCAGACCACCCTCGCAAGCGGTGCGTCGGGCTGGTTGAACGGCGTGTCCCATTCGGTTTCGGCCTCTGCCGCCCAGTCGTTATCCGAATGTCGCCCGGTAACGCGGAGCGGGATTGGCTGTATCGGCTCCCGGGTTACGTACCATGGGATGCCATCGGCGCCCGTTTCTACGGTGACCCGCAGGAACGGATGCTTTTGCTGCATTTTCCGCAATGCTTCACGAACGTCCGTTTCCTCGAAATACCCATCTACTGTCACCGGAAATACCACATTTACGGGCGTGTCGGCGCCCGCGTACATGGAAGCTTCCAGGAAACCCATTTTTCTTTTCATAAACGCACGGAATCTGTCACGGCAACGGTTTGAAAAAGGATTTGCATAGCCTTTTCGCGGATTTGCATGGCTGTTTCGCGGGGCAGGAACGCTTCGTTCGAGACAAACGAAAAATCCATCTGTCCGTTAAAAGTAGTGGTAATGATCGTGTTCGGGTTGGCAAATGGCCCGATCACCGTCGGGCTGTAAATCGTATCGATCGTGAAGTTCCGGTACCTGGAGGGGATATCGAGCTTGCCCATATTGGAGAACATAAAATCGTTGCCTACTTTGGCGTAGGTCAGAAACTCGCGCAATCGGCGGACCGATTTGTGCGATGCCTCCATGATCATGGTGAATTCGTAGGGATTAAGTTTCGCCATTTGCCTGGAAACATGCTCCTGCAAGGCTTTGGCCCTCGCCCAGAAACTGGTGCCGATGGATTGTGCCAGATCTATATTCAGCGCGAGGCCGTATGAAAAGAGCATGTCGCGTTTCACCTCCGGCATGTAGCGGCGGATATCTACGGGGCAGGTCGCCTTGCCATGCGAACCTTCGCCATTTATGGCCTTAAATGCCTCGAGCAAAGCCAGACCGATGGCGGTATTCACCGTTACGCTTTCTTTTTTACAATAGGCGAATAGCGCTTTCGACTGGTTGGCGGCAAGTTTCCAGTTGATCAGGTAATCGCCCGAACGCGGGGCTGGTTTTTGTTTTTTATTAATAAATAATGAGCCTAACGCCAACCCGGCATGAACCAGCGCGGCGGAAAGTGTGGCTTTGAGCCGGCTGCGGCGATTATCCAGTATTTCGGCCGGTATAAGGTCGCGAATGCTTCCAAATACCGGTGCTTTGCCGATCTCGGCCTGGGGATCGTCCAGCAAGGTCAGCAAATCCGTAAGCAATGCCACGCCGGAACCGCCGTCGCACATGCAATGATGGAAAGCCATAACCAGGTCGGAGACCTCCCCGGAGCGGACCCAGGTAACGCGCAGCAGCGGACCGTTCTTTATATCGAACGAAGTTCCCAGCTCGCGGACCGTTTCGCGGTTCCAGTCGTGGTCACCTGTCCGTTCCACGATCCTGAGCGGGATATGCGGCCGGGAAACCGGGATGTGAAAATACGGTGCTCCATGGGCATCGGTGCCGATGGCCGTTTGTAGCATCGCATACTTTTCCTGCAAGCGGGTGAGTGCGATCGTCAGCCGCACATGGTCGATCTCTCCATTGATTTTGAGGGCATAAACCCCGTGGAATGGCTCGGTACCATCGCCAAACAGCACTCTTTCGAGGAAAAGCAGGTTTCGTTTCATCCGTTAGGCATTTTCGGTTACACGGTGGACAAGCGCGAAATCTTCGAGGAGCGACACGGCTTTGACATTACCGCCTGCCGCCTGGAAAGTATCCCGGACATGCTGCGCCGCCTTGCGGTACTTCGGGTTTTCGAGCAGTTCCCACATGGCGTTTTTCACGTCGGCGACCCGGAGGCGTTTGTATCTCACCTTAATCCCGCAGCCCGCACGCTCGATCAATGCCGCGGTGTGGAAATGGTCGTATGCGATGGGCGTGATAAGCATCGGCAGGCCGTTCATGAAAGTGTCGTTCACCGTGTTGAAGCCCCCGTGGCAGATTACGGCGTCCATTTTAGGAATAATCTCCGCCTGGGGCACGAAGCCCTGCACAATAAAGTTTTCCGGCCATTCGTCGATTACCGACGGATCGGTAGCCGCCACGATGGTGATCGGCTCGTTGCCGAATGCTTCGATGAGTTTCAAAAAAATTCCCTGCGGATATCGACCAGCAACGTGCCGAGCGATACAAATACCTTAGGTGTAGTGGCTTTTTCAAGCCTCTCCCAGTCGAAAGGGGTGTCGTTGGGCCGGCCATTCACAGGGCCTACGAACTTCATATGCGGTTCCGGGTCGGGAAAACCGGCGAATTCTCCCGACGTGAACACGATATTCATCCGGTGCGAATGGATCACAAACTCGTCGGTATAAATGCCCAGCTCGCGTTGAAGGCCTTTGATCAGGTTCTGCTGCCACTCGAAGATCCTGGGCGCCGAGTTGGCGGTATCGCCCATTACATCGGGCGGCACGGGCGTGGTCGTGACGCACGGAATGCCTTTGAGGTACGCGACCAGCGCGCCGGCGAAGGTAATGCAGTCGTTGACGATCACATCGGGCTGGAAGTCGTCGCTCACGCGCGAGACGCCGGGCACCATCATCCGGGCAAAGGGAATATAAGTTTCTTCCAGGGCAAGTTTCATCACTTCCGGACCCGACAGGGATGGCCCGTCGTCCTGGCGTTTCAGGATCCGGTCGATCTCGTCCCGATGCGGTGCGAGCTCCTCTTCCGGCAGGATGTACCGCCCGCCTTCCGGAATGTGTTTGTCTGAAAGGGGAATAAGCCCGGTCCACGCCACTTCATGGCCTTTGGCAAGCAAGCTGGCGCCCACGCTGAGGGTAGGGCTGATATGTCCGAAAAAAGGAGGTACTACAAATAAAAATTTAGCCATTCTGGAAGACATTCTGGAAGACATTAACGGATATCTGATCGAGCCAGCGGGCTGCGGTTGCGGTGCCGCCCGCTTCCCGGAACGACTCCCGGATGCACTCCGCGGCGAGCCGGTAGCCCGGATAATTTAAAATTTCGTCGACCGCATTTCTAAGATGCGGCGCTTTAAACCGGTTGAAATTGAGCCTTACGCCGCATCCGTTCGCCACCACGCGCCCGGCCACGTGCGACTGGTCGTAAGCGATCGGGATCACTACGAGCGGCAGGCCGTTGGATAGCGTTTCCGAAACGGTATTATGGCCGGCGTGACACACCACGCCATCGAGGTGGGGCAGTAATTCGAGCTGTGGCACCCGCTGCTGCACCAGGAAATTGGAAGGCCAGGTTTCGAACAAAGTCTCGTCAGAAACCACTATCACAAATATTTCACCCTCTCCGAACGCATCGATTACTTTGGTAAAAAAATCCCTTTTGAACTGATGATCGAAAGTGGTGCCTATGGAAATGAGGATTTTGGGGGCCGTCTGGTTCTTCAATCTTTCCCAATCGAATGGTATATCGGCAATGCGGTTGGCGATAACCGGGCCGGGAAAGCGGTAGTAGTTGGGCAGTTCCATTTCGCCAAAGAATGCCCTGGACGTGAAAACGAGCGTCAAAAGCTCGGATGTCGCCAGCGATTTTTCGCCTTTAATGCCGAGCTCCTGTTGCAGACCAATGATTTGTTTTACTTCCCATTCGTGGATTTTAGGCAGGTCCTCCATCATTTTCACGGCAGCCGGCGCGGTTACCGATGTGGCGTAGGGGATGCCCAGCAAATGCGCGGCCATGCCACCGGCGAAAACCTGATGGTCGTTGATGACCACATCGGGTTGCCAGCTGCGAAGGATTTGCATAATGCCGTCGAACATATAGCGGTTCAACGGCACGAGGACTTCCTCGTACAGGAACTTGATGCTCTCGATGCCATAGACATTCTTTTTGGTAATGATATCGAGGTATTCGGCATTGGCCTGTTTTTCGGAATCGTCCTGGTCGTAGCGGATCGGCAGTAACTGGCCGCCCGCAGGCAACTTTGTCTGTAATTGCTCGTCAAGGCTGATCCAGGCCACTTCGTGGCCCAGCGCCAGAAGCTCTGCGCCTACCGAGAGGGTCGGGTTAATGTGGCCGGTTAGCGGCGGGACGATAAATGCGTATTTGGGCATGGTGCCGGGTTATTATCATTCCCCAGACCAAGTCCGGGGCTGAGGATTATCTATTATCTACTATGAATTTCTCAAATCCATTTCCGTCGACTTCAGTCAACGGCCGTCTGAAAAATTCTGTCAATTGTTTTCCGATGATTTCCGGTTGCTGCACGGGTACATTGTGATCGCCGGGAGCGAGTACCAGCCTCGCGTTTCGGAGTTTTGCGGCCAGTGTGTGCCCGGAGGGGACGCAATTCGACATTTCGCCGTAAATCAGCAATGTCTCATGCGGAATCGCCGCCACCGATGGGTCGTCGAAGAACGTTTTCTCCGATTCCATGTCCGACCGGATGGAAGTCTCATTGAACAAAAACTCATACATCCGGTGATTTTTTTCCAATTGCCGCTTGCCTGCAAGCAGACGTGTGGTGTCGGCGAAGTTTTCGATGTAATGGATCAGAAACTCCTTGCTGTATGTATCGATGATCGCCAACGTTTCCTGTTCGCTGGGATCGGGACCTTCGATGACCGCCAGCTTGCCTACGCGCCCGGGGAACCGGGTGGCCATTTTCAATGCCACGAGCCCGCCATAGCTGTAACCGGCCAGATGCGCCGAGCCGATACCGAGCGTGTCCATCAGGTCGCTAAGGTCGTCGGTCATCGATGTCAGGTCGTAGCCGGTCCGCACTTTCTCGCTCATGCCGTGACCTTTCATATCGAACAGCACCACGCGGTAATGCGCCGCGAGCATAGGGGCGATATTGAAATAGTATACAGCCAGGTTGCTGAACATCCCGTGGATCATAATGATCGTCTCCGGGCCTTCCGGATTCAGCTCCTGTACATGCAGGCGAACGTTTGGCAAGGTGATTACTGGCATTCCCGGATGTAATTGATAATGTCTTCGAGTTTCAGCTGGATGATTTCGTCCAGGTCCATGTTCGACAGCCAACCGGTGAAATCGATGTTCGGTCCGAAATGGTTTTTGACTTTTTCCGAAAATGAGACGATCTCTATACTGTCCATTTCGAGGTCTTTGGTAAACGAGCTGGCAGGCGTGATATCCATTTCCTCCACAAACTCCTCGCCAATTACCTCAGCGATGAACTGGTTGAGCGTTTCAAAAACTTCCTCCTTGCTCAGCTTGTTTTCTTGTATCAGTTGGTCCATCCGATGATGTAATTAAAATGTTTGATAGTATTGATCCAGGTGTCCTGAATGCGTAATGCATTTTCTTTAATTTCTTCAATCTGATAAGCCCTGGGGTTACCCATAAGCCCTTTTCCCAGCATTTTGCCGAATGCTTCCTTCGCCACCCAGCAGCGGGTCATCCATTCGTCCTGGTCCCGGCCTTCCAGCAGCGCCATTTCCAAAGGTGTGAAAACGATCTCCGTGAAACCTGAGCTCCGCGGTTGTATTTCTTCGATATCGATCCCCACCGGACCTTTGTCGCTGGCAATCGCGACCGCTTCGAGGTTCTTATGAGCCAGGGAAATATGAATGCCTCCGGTCATCGGGCCATCCAGGAACGGCTTGCCCACCCCGTCGGAACGGATTTCGAACTCGATCGGAAAGTAAGCTTCCCCCCGCGAGCGCAGCAGCAGCATACGCGTGGCATCCTTGGCCGCGACCCGACTGATCATCCATTCCTTCTTTTTATTAGGCATCAGGCTTCGCTGGTGCTGCTTTTCGGGCTGGTTAAAATATCTTTTTAAAATAAAATCCCACGAAACAACACGCTGGTAAGCATTGCGGAAAAGGAACACGCCGGGCGCCACTTCTTCCGAAAGCACGTTTTGCAAGGGTGCCATCGATACGTTCCAGAGCTTGTCGTCGATTTCCAGACGGCGGTTTTGCCAACCACGGATGATCGACCACACTTCGCCGTCGCGTTTGAGAATGAAATCGGCGGTGGCGAATTCGTCGGTGAGCTCGGTAAGGCGGCAGGTGCATTCGAAAATACCCGCCTGGTCCTCCATTTCGCCGTAGAATTCCACTTCGTTGATCTTCACCGGGAAGGCGATCCGATCTTTGGTCAATGTCAGTTGCAGCCACAGCCCGAAGAGTTGGCCCGCGTTGTCGAGCAGAGAGCCCTTGCCGGCGCTGCCGGAAATAAGCCCGGTAATACCGTTCCGGGCGATGCTTTTTACCTCCCGGATACCCTGGTAAGCGGGGCCATGGAACATATTTTCGCGGTAAATCTGCTCGGGCGTAATGGTTATACCGAGCGACTCGCCGATATCGTAACCGGTTGCTTCGGGTACACCCTTCGTTTCCGAAAGCTGCACTTCCGCATTCGCGTATTTGTCAAGGTCGAGGTAAACGAGGGCAGGGTTTTTCCATTCGCCGGTCACGGTTTCGCGGAAGGGCTCCACCACATTCATCCATTGGAATACCTTGATAGCCATGATTTTCTGTACGCGCAGCCCGGGCGCCTGCTCGCGCGCGATGTCGCCGAAAACTTCGAAGATCATTGTCATTGGGATTACCGGGTCCATATCCTCCACACAATGCCAGCCCGGCTTTTGTTTGAGGAGCGAATGGTCGATGAGCCAGGGGCTGTTTTGCAGGGATACGTCGAGCTGTTTTTTAAATGGCGCGCGCTGTGCGGGCTGTTTAATGGTCTCCGGCCGGACGTTGGCGCGTGCGGCAGGTGCCGCTACCGGCCGGTTACGGATCAGTCCGGCGATTTCCGACTGCACCAGTGCAATTTCATGCAGGTTGGCCGACAATGCCCGCATCACCGGATTTGCCACGTCGTCGAGCGCAAGCTCCTTTTTCGGCTGGTGCACCGTAATCTTTTTAAGGGAATCGAATGATGTCACGAATGGAGAGCCCAATTGCAGCTTCATTGGTTTGCGCGCCGTTTGCTGCGCCCCGACGCCCATGAATGTGAGGTCGATCGCCTTGCCTTCCACGAACAATGCGGCCATCACGCGCTGGATTTGCTGTAACCCGCCGCGGATCGGTACATTCGAGGCGATGGCGCTGTACGATTTCCCTTTCAACGTGTCGTCTACGAAGCCTACAAGCCCGCCCGAACCTACCTGCACGAACATCCGGACATTCTCGGCATACAATTTGTCGATCAACTCGCGGAAGCGCACCGGTTTCACAAGGTGCTCGATGCTAAGCGAACGGATTTCGTCGAATGATTCCGGATAAAGGTCCAGCGTCGTGGCCGACCACAACGGAATACCCGTTTGCCGGAATTCCATCGTTTCGAGCCCGTCCAGTATCCGGTCCAGCTTGTCCTTGACGAAAGGCGAATGGAAGCCGGACTGGAACGGAAGCTGCTGATGGAAGATCTGATGCGCGCGGAGAACGGCCGAGAAATCCTCGACAGCTTCGACGGTACCACAAAGGATCACCTGCTGCGGGCAATTGTCGATCGACAAATAAATGTCGGGACGTCCTTCGAGCCAGGGTTTCAATTGATCGTAGCCGCAGCCCACCGCGAGGAACCGGGTGTTTTTGACTTCGAAAAGTTCAGGGTTTAGCCGGGTAAGAAGTTGCAGTACGGACGCTTCGGAGGCCAGGCCGGACGAGCGCCCGGCAAGCCATTCGCCGAGACTGTGACCTGCATTCATATCGGGTTTTACACCCAGTTTTTTAAGGGCCGAGTCGAGAATCCTGCTTTTTTCGAGCAGCTTCATGGCTGTGTTGAAAACCGATTGTTCGCCGGTCGTCCCGTTGGTTTCGAACCGGGGCAGGTTAAAGTAATCCGCCACGCTGTCTGTTTCTCCACCGGCAAGGCCGTCGAGACCAGGGAAGATGAACGCGGTTTTGCCGCCGTTGGCCAGCAGAGGTTCGTAGGTGTACCAGATATCCTGCTTATTCCGCCAGACATTGTTTTTGGAAACTATCTTGATAGCCTTGGCAATGCGTTCGGGAGTCGGCTCGAAAACGGCCACGCGGTAATTGCCGCTGCCGGTTTCTTTTTCGCCGGCTTCCAGCGCTTTGAGCAATGCTTCGTGCGTCGGTCGAGCGAGGAGTAAAACTTCGTCGCGGGCCGCGACATTCGGATCCCCCCCCTGTTGCAACAGTTGCCCGCTTTTTAGGACTTTTGTCCCAGCCTTCCAGCACAATATGCGCATTAATACCGCCAAAACCGAATGCATTCACCCCCGCATACCGCGGCAAACCCGATTGCTGCCAGTCGGTAAGTTGTTTTACCGGTTCGAAACGCGTATTGGCTAACGCCTCCACGGGCTCTTCGCAATGCAGGGTGGGAGGCAGTTGGCCGTGATACAACGCCAGGACGGCTTTGATAACCCCCGCAATGCCAGCAGCAGGCATCGCATGGCCTATCATCGATTTAACCGACCCGATTCCCGCTTTGGCTCCACCTTGCCCGAAAACTGCGGCAAGTGTTTCCAGCTCGGTTTTATCGCCCAACGGCGTGCCGGTTCCATGTGCTTCGAGATAGCCGATCTCGTTGGTACTGATACCGGCCATTTCCCAGGCCTGGCGGATGGCTTTCACCTGGCCGTGCACGGTAGGGCTCATTACGCTCGCACCCGCGCCGTCGCTCGATACGCCCACTCCCTGGATCACGGCATAAATACGGTCGCCGCCGGCAATAGCGTCCGAAAGTCTTTTTAATACAATGAAACCACAGCCCTCGCCGATAAGCAATCCGTCGGCACGCCGGTCGAACGGCCTGATCTGCTGGTTTCGGGACAATGCGCCCAATTGGTGGAATATGCTCCAGAACGGTGCGTTCTGGCATGCGTGTACCCCGCCGGCGATCATCATATCGGCCCTGCCTGAGTTCAGTTCCTGCACGGCATGATCGATCGCGATCAACGAACTTGCGCAGGCCGCGTCCAATGTGTAAGCGGTACCGCCGAGGTCGAGGCGGTTGGCCACCAGCGACGCCGTCAGATTAGGAATGAGGCCCATCGCGGTATCGGCTGAAAAACGGCCTTTTTTTTGCTGAAATTCCTTTTTTACCCTTTCGAGGTCTTCGCTTTTGAGATCGGGAAGAATGTTCTGCAGCACTTCTACGATTTGCTGCCCGGTGCGCACGATCTCGATCGCGCGGGTCGCCCCGGGACCGGTGTAATTGCCTTTACCGATGATAATTCCGGTTTTGGCAAAATTGGCGCCATTAGTGAATGCGCGGGCGTCCGCCAATGCTTTGTGCGCCAGGCTGAGGGCAAGCAACTGCTCAGGCTCGGTGCCTTCCACGGCCAGTGGCAATATGCCGAACTGGATCGGGTCGAATTCGGCGTAATTGTCTATAAAACCGCCGCGCCGGCAGTAGAACCGGTCGGCAGCCATTCCGACGCCCGGCCCGTTTTCTTCAAAAAACAGGCCGCCCATCCGGTTTTCGGGCACTGTCTCAATGGCGTCCACACCAGCGCTGATGTTCTCCCAGAAGGCCCCCAGATCGCCCGCCCCCGGAAAAATACCCGACATTCCGATAATGGCGATATCTGCATTTCTTTTCATGATGGTCACAATTTGTACAATGCTTCGGGCACACTATTCGGCCATGATCAGCACCTGGCTTTCGGTTCCGTATTTCAGTTCATTGACAAATGTTTCCATGCCGTCGCCCAGCGGGATCAGCGGGATACCGCGGCGTTCGTATTCCCTTTCGAGCGAAGGCGATACCATGCCGGTACCCTTCCATGGCCCCCAGTTGATAGCCGTTACCTTGCCCTTGATTTTCTTTTGAAGCTCGCGGGCATATTTGTCCAGCACGCTGTTGGCCGCCGCATAGTCGGTTTGCCCGCGGCTGCCGTACACCGAGGCCACGCTCGAAAACAGGGTCACGAATTGTACGTCATCCCTCAAATGCTCGGCCAGGACGCGCAGAGGGGTCACTTTGGTCGACATTACGCGCTCGAACGATTCCGGCGTTTTCTGATGGAACAGTTTGTCTTCCAGTAAGCCTGCGCCATGGATCACGCCGTCGATGCGGCCAAATTGTTCGTATAAACCTTCCACCATCGCGATCAGCGCTTTTTCGTCACGTAAATCCAGCGAATGGTAAGTAACGGTCGAGCCATTTGCTTCCAGGGCGGAAATGGTGCCGAGGATCTGGTTGGCTTTGTATATTTCCTCCGTCTTTTTCTCGATTTCGGCCGGCGTTTTGATCTGCCCCGACGCAATGAGCCGTTTACGGATTTCTTCTTTATTCTTCAAACCGGCCAGCGATTGGTCCTCCCGGCTACGCGGGTCCGGCGAGCGCCCGACGAGCACGTAATGGCAGGGATAATCCTTCGAGAACCGCACGATCAGCTCGGAAGTAATGCCCTGTGCGCCACCCAATGCAAGTACCACCGATTTTTTGTCCAGATGAATGTCCGGATCGGCGCCGGTCGGGATTTCGGAACGGATCAGTTCGACGGTTTTCCGCTGGTCGCCTTCGTACACAACTTCACAAGGCTCGTCGGTGTGAAGTATTTCGTTCAGTGTCACCGACGCGATTTTCCCGGCCGGAAGCTGCGAGGTAATGCTGATAAGCCGGCACTTGGTTTGATCGTATTCCTTGTCGAGGCTTTTCAGAAGTCCGGCGTATCCCTGGAAATGGCGGAGCAGCTTTACATCGGTATCCTTATCGAGCGCGCTCTGGGTGTCGGACACTGTGTAAATCCATTTCACCTTGCTGAAATCGAGCTTTTTGATCAGCGAGAACGACTCGATGATAGTCGGTTTCAGTCGCGAAGTGAAAATATTCAGGATAATGAGCCCCTCGAAGCCCTGCAACGATTCTTCGGTCGAAATAATGCTTACCGTCGCACCATGCTGCTCGAAAAGGGCTTTAATGGATGTCGCTACGTCGCCGGCATCGTCGGTGACGGCGAAACGTTTCCCTTTTATCGCAGCCGGGTTGAGGGCCGGGATAACCGACGGCGTCAGTTCGAACCTGAGGCGCGAGAGTTTTTCGTTCAATGCAGCTTTCGGGACCGGGGTTACATTCAGGCTTTCCGCTTTTTGAATGGAGTCCTGCGCACCGGAAAGTGCTTCCGAGAGCCAGTCGATCAGCCCGTTCAGCGTTTTGATGGATGCCAGTTTTTCAACCAGCTCTTCGCCGCGTTCCTGATAGATCTGGATGAGCCCGTCGATATTGTTTTTCAGTTCGCCGATAATCTCCATGCGCTTGATGGAGTCGATGCTCAGGTCGGCTTCCAGGTCCATATCCATGCCGAGCATTTCCTGCGGATAACCGGTTTTGGCACTTACAGCCTCCAACAGCACGGATTTAATGCGGCTTTCCGACCATTCCTCGATGATGCCATCCTGCGTAACCGTCAGTTTGCTCAATGGTACATTCCCGGTAACCGGGGCACTCTGCTGTTGATGCTCGGTGATCCAGTTGATCAATAAGTTCAAAGTTTTGATGGCAGCTAATTGCTCGATTATCGTTTCCTCATTCTGCGGGCCGGCATCGAAGCCGCCCAGTTGTTTGCGCAGCTCGCCGATGATCTCCATGCGTTTGATAGAGTCGATGCTGAGGTCGGCTTCCAGGTCCATATCCAAACCGAGCATTTCCTGCGGATAGCCGGTTTTGTCGCTGATCACCTGCATCACCAATGCTTTCACATCGATTGCGGCCGGTCTGGCGACGTTCGTTTCCTGCGCTGTCACCGCTTTTTCTATCTCGATCGGTACCGGCGACGGTGCATTGGCAGCGAGCCCGCCCAAAGCAGCCGGTTCATAGACCTCGATATTTCGCGACGGAGGCACCGACTGGCCGAGGTAACCCAATACGACATCGCGCTGCGCCTGGATCAGGTATTTCACGCTGTTGAGGTATTCGTGGATCACGCGTTCGGCCTCCGTGCCGCCCACCGGGGCCGCTGCCGGCTGGCGGAATGCGGCGAGTTGGAGCGGCTCGGTTACGGGCATTGCGCCGTGCTCCGGCAGTTTGCCGTGGAGCGGAAGCGCCATTTGGCCGTCCACTATCCAGGTAGTGAGGCTCTTGCGGTATTGTTGCGGTTTGTCGAGATCGAGGAGGCGCGCGTCGCGGTCTTCGAACAGTTTATTGAAATCAATATTTCTGCCTGTGGCAACGTAGCCCGCCAATGTGTGCAGCAGCTGCGTAATGCCCCCCTGGTCTTTGTCTTCGGTGTAGAGGCAAATTTCTTCCTTGCCCAAAATCGATCTCGTGAGGCCTGTAAGCACTTTGCCCGGGCCTACTTCGATGAAAATGCGTGCACCGTCGTCGTACATCTGCGCGACTTCTTCCGAGAAGCGCACCGGCCTCACGAGATGATCGGCCAGACGTTCCTTGATCGCCTCCGGTGAAGCAGGGTAGGGAGCGGCGGTTGTGTTCGACCACACGGTCAGCGACGGTTCGCTGAACCGCACGTCGCGTAATACCTCGGCATATAAATCTTTCGAACCGGCCAGAAGCGGGCTGTGGAAGGCACAGGCTACTTCCAACTGGCGGAAGGAGATTTTCAGTTCGGTCAGTTTTGCGGTGAGTTCGGCTATGGCCGGCGTTGTACCGGCAAGCACCCACTGGCGCGGCGAGTTGTGGTTAACCGGGTAAATGTGGTTAATCTCCGAAACGATGCGGGTCAGTTCGTCCTCGGGGCAATTGACGGCTACCATGGCTCCATTATCGTCGCCGATCGCGTCAAGAATCGATTTTGCGCGTTTTTCGCTGAGGGTAACCAGTTGGCTGTCCTCGAATACCCCCGCGAAACAAAGTGCCGGCAGTTCGCCGTAGCTGTGGCCGGCCACCATGTCGGGGTGTATGCCAAAATCTTTCAGCAAATCGGCGACGGCGAGGTCCACTATACCCAGCAAGGGTTGCGCGACGCGCGTGTCCCTGATCTTCTCCTTCTGCGCTTTGGCCGATTGCTCATCGAAAACGGCATCGGGAAAAATGATAGGTTGATACGAAGGGTGTTTTTTCAACAGCTTCCGCATCGCCGGGAACGCAACGAAGAGCTCGCGTGCCATATCCACCCGCTGGCTCCCCTGGCCGGGGAACATAAATGCAACTTTGCCGCCCGTTGCTTTAGTATAATAAATACCCTTTGCTTCCGTGCCGGATTGTGCAATATTCAGCTTAGTAAGTGCATCCGCGTGGTTTTCGGCGATAATACTCAGTTGTACAGGCTTTTCACTGTACAGGTTCAGGCTGTTGGCGACGTCGCGCATCGAAACCGATTCGTTTTCGAGAATGTCGTGAGTGGCCTTCGCAAGTTTCTGCGCCTCGGCTAGTGTTTCCCCGCGGAAAATCAGCATTTCGGCGGGCCATGCCTTCACCGATTTTCGCGGTTTTTTCACAGGGGCACTTTCGATAACGGCATGGAAGTTTGTTCCGCCGAACCCGAACGCGCTGATACCCGCCACCCGGCGGTTATCGGTCCACAGCGCGGGTTTGGTCTGGAATGCAAATGGGCTGGTTTCAGGGTTATAGTAAGTGTTCGGCGTTTTCAGGTTAATGGTCGGCGGTTTGACACCATGGTACACGGCGAGCGTCGCCTTGATGAGGCCTGCGAGGCCCGCTGCACATTTGGTATGGCCGATCTGCGTTTTGACCGACCCCAGATGAGTTTGGGCGACCAATGCTCCGGAGGCCAGCATCATTTCGGTCAGTGCGCTGAGCTCGGTTTTGTCTCCCACTACCGTGCCTGTGCCATGCGCTTCCACAAGGCCGAGTTCGGCCGGAGAAATGCCCGCCTGGTCATAGGCACGTTCCAGCGCTTTTACCTGTCCCGACTTGCGCGGCGCGGTGAGGCCCAGGCTTTTGCCATCGCTCGATCCGCCTACACCTTTGATTACCGCATAGATCCTGTCGCCGTCGCGCAAGGCGTCCTCTTCACGTTTCAGAACGACCATCGCAACGCCTTCGCCAAGCGCGATACCATCGGCTTCGGCATCGAAGGTGGCACATCGGCCCTTGCGCGAGAGCGCGTGGGTGCTGGAAAACATCAGGTAGTCGTTAATGCCGTTGTGAAGGTCGGCGCCACCGGCGAGGACCATCTCGGAGCGGCCCAATACGAGCTCCTGGCACGCCAGGTCGATGGCAGCCAGCGATGAGGCGCAGGCTGCGTCCACAGTATAGTTCCGGCCGCCCAGGTTCAGGCGGTTGGTGATACGGCCCGAGATTACGTTGGCCAGCACGCCGGGGAACGAATCCTCGGTCAGTTTGGGCAGCGCGTCGTCGAGTTCTTTGGGTATTTCACCAAAAAATTGCGTAAAAAGGGAGCGGAAACCGTAATTATTTGCGAGGTCGTTACCGCCTTCCGCACCGATGATCACGGATACGTTTTCGCGGTTGACGTCGTCGCCGTACCCGGCGTTTTCCAGCGCCTGCTTCGCTACGAGCAAGCTCAGAAGCTGGGTCGGGTCGATAGCCGCCAGCGATTGCGGCGGAATGCCGAATTCTACGGGATCGAAATCGATCTTTGGTATAAAACCGCCCCATTTCGAATGCGATTTGCTGCCGTCCGAAACGGTGGGGTCATAGTACAGCGCCTTGTTCCAGCGATCGTCGGGCACTTCGGTTACCCAATCCCTGCCGGCCAGGATATTGGCCCAGAACTCTTCGATATTCCGTGCTCCCGGGTAAATGCAGGCCATACCTACGATGGCTACATTCAATGCTTTTTTCTTCCTTCTGGGCGCTTTGGGCAGAGAAGCGCCTGCAATATGCGCATAATGACCGGTTGCTACCTGCTCGTGCAGCTCGTTCATGGTCATTATTCTGTCGAGCATGGCGGCTGCCTGCCCGATCATGTACATGCCGCGGCTCATCTGTTCTGCCGGCCCGATCTCGACCAGATTGCCGGCCTGTCTTTCAATGCCTTTGGCGGCGATGCGCAGGCGGCCTACATTCAGTTTTTCCAGTTCGGCCCAAATTTCCTTTTTATCCATACCGGCCGCTTCCATCCGGGCTTTCTCCGCATTGAAATCGGAAGCGAAAGGAGAGTCGAGGCAGCGGGTCTCGTGGCCGGGAGCTGTTTCGAGCAGGACGGTCTCCGTCTGCTTCAGAGCCTCGGCCTGAAATTGTGGCAGAATGGCGCCGGTAGCGACCGCTTCCTGCGTGTACAGATAAGCCGTACCCATGAGCACACCCACTTTTACGCCTCTTGCCGCTAACGGCGCGGCCATCACGGAGATCATGGCTGCCGAAAAATCGTCATGGATTCCCCCGGCGAAGAATATTTCCAGCTGCCCGGTTTGCTCTTCCTGCAAAAGCCGGTTGATCTGTTTTTCCCAAAGCACAAAGCTGGAAAGCGGGCCTACGTGGCCACCGCATTCGCGGCCTTCGAAAATAAACCGTTTAGCCCCTTCTTTCAGGAACATATCCAGCAATGGTGCGGAAGGCACGTGCAGGAATGTTTTGATACCCAGTTTTTCCAGCGGCTTGGCCTGTGATGGCCTTCCGCCCGCAATGAGCACCACCGGCGGTTTTTCTTCGGTAATGTATGAAAGCTGCTCATCCCGGAGTTCCTGGTCGGCAAAACCGAGGATACCGACGCCCCACGGCTTGTCGCCCGCCAGTTCGCGGGTTTCGCGAATGAGGTTACGGGCCTGGTCGCCTTTCAGCAGCGATAATGCCACGAACGGCAATGCGCCCGCATTGGCAACCGCCTGTGCGAACGCCGGAACGTCGCTCACACGCGTCATAGGCCCTTGCGCGATCGGGTAGCGGGTGCCCAGCGCCTGTGCGAGCGTGTTGTGCGCAGCAAGCGGGTTCAGGTTTTTAGCCTGGCGCAGGTGTCCGTACATCGCTTCCCTGAACGCGAAAACAAGACGCGGAAGCTTTTTATATTGTTTTACAAGGTCGGTTCCGATGGCAATGTCCTGCCCGAGTGGAATGTACCCTTTGTCGAGGTCTGCCGTGTGCAGGAACGGTTGCAGGTCCCCCAGCGTGGGTTGCGCGGGCAATGCCGGCGAATTCGGACGAACGAGCACGCGGAAGCCGTCGATTACACGTGTTTCGTTGCCGTTGAGTTTCTCGCTCACAGCCTTTAACGAAGCCGGTGCCGAACTTTCGGGAAACGGCAATAGCTGGCTGTCGAGTACAACGCCGCTGCCGCCCAGTGCGGTAATGGCCGCGGCATTGTGGATTCCAATCCCGCCCTGTACCCACACCGGAATGTCGCTAACTTCTTTCATTATACGTTGGAAAAGAATGAAAGACGAGTCGTTGCTGACCGGCCCGGCGCCTTCGTTGCCTTTGGCGATGACGCCCATGGCCCCTTCGGCTTTGGCCTGCCGCGCTTCGGCTACGCTGCGGACCTGGCGGATAATCCGGATGGAATTTGAAAGGTTAGGAAAAGTCAGACCATATGGTAGTATTGCTAAGGTTACTTGCTCAGGTAAAGAAATTGTTAACGGCGTGTTTTCGGAGAAGCATACGCCGAAGGGCTTTCTGCTTCTGGAAGTCATTTTTCCCAGTGCGTTCGTAGCGGTTTGTTGATCTCGTCCGAGGTGGATTACGGGGAAAGCTCCTGCTTCCGACAGCGCTAACGCAAGGGGCACGTCCGGCCGCTCCATCGGGCTAACACCGATCATTTCCAGGTTTTTCATAACGTAGTTCTTTTAAGTAAATCTCTATTAATCAGCGCATTTTGAGGACTGTGGCTGGCAGGGTCTGGAGAATTACAGATGGTTTCAACTGATATCGTCCGGTTCATGGCGAAATATACATAATTTATAATTGGAGAAATTACTTCTAAGATTAAATTGAAATCTTACTACAAGAAATAGCCATATGTGTGGTATTTATTTGTGAAATAATTTAACCATTCCGACGATGCTGAGTTACAACGCAATACGACCAAAAGCCGCCGTCGTTCCGAAGCGGAAATGACGGCGGCTTTTGGTCGTGTGCAGCAGTGAATCTTACAGAGCTACCAGCGCTCTTTGAGCCCGGTCATGTAGAGGTCGTACCCTCCTTTGCCACCGGGCCGGTTGGAGGAGAAGAGCATCAGATGGTAACTGAAATTGGAAAGGTCGGGCAGGATGGGCCGGTACTCTTTGTAAGCCGAGTTGATCCGCGGCCCGGCATTGACGGGTTGCGACCATTTCCCGTTTTTATATTCGGAATAATAGATGTCTTCGCCCCCCTGATCCCCCCGGCCGGTCGGATACAAACACCATCATATCGTGCAGGATGTACGGGCACTTGTCATTATACGGCCCCGAGAGTTCTTCGACTTTTCTCAGCTCGTAACTCGGAGGATCGAGGAGGCTTTCAATGGAAATTCGTTCGGTCTCCGTCCGCGGTATCTTCACCTCGTAGATATCGAAGTTGCCATCGCGGTCGGAGCAGAAATAGATCCGGTCGCCCGTCCATGAAAAAGCAGGATAAGCGTCGTTGGCCTTTGAATTCAGATATTTGACAGCTTCGGGAGCGGCAGTTCCGCGTCGGGCGCATTTGATGTCCATTTTTCCCGAAGAGTCGTCAGCATAGAAAAGAAACAGGTCGTCGGCGGTTCCATAGTTGACAAAGTCCCGCTGGAGCGAAATCAGTCTGGGACCGTATACATTGAAATTGCCGTTTGCTTTGTTGATCAGCTGTGGGGCTTCGTCATAGATTTCATAGTAGCTTAGACCGGGCCTTTCTTTCCCTTTTTTCAATTCAAGGCGCTTGTCATATTTCAAATATGCCGGAAAATAGGTGAGGTTGAAAACGTCTTTCCGGTCGCGCTTTGAAGAGAATACAAGGTAGGCCTCACCGTGCCGGTTAAGCGGTAAAGTGGAGTTGTAATCGTCATGCTCCGAGTTGAATTCTTCGAGATTCACAACCTCCGAAAGAAATTTGCCGGCCTTCCTGTCCGGGTCCATTCCGGGCGGCCAGCAGCTGAATACGAGAAATAGAACGACGAACGGCAGGAATCTTTTCATAGCGTGGCATTTTAGATTGAAGTTTTATACCCGCAGAGACACCTGGAACGGATAGGGCGTTGCCTGGCAAGCATTAAGCTTTTGTTTATTTCGATAGTTGGTCACAATGGACGAGCAAACGTTTCAAATCCTCTTCTTTCCCGAAATCAACCGGGTTTTTGCGGAGATATTGGTCGATCCGGCTTTTATAGGCTGGATATAATTTCTTAATGCTACCCGGCGCCGGAATGTAGAAGCGGTTATTGTTGTCGATCAGGAAATAGGTTGTGCGATAGGTGAATATGCCTTCGGCATTGGTATTCAGCTTCTTTGTGGTGGCCGCCTGGTCGCTGGAATAGGAGCGGTAGGTCGTGACCGACGATGCTGTGTATGAAATGCCATAAGGACCGCCTTTCTCCGTGCCAATGCTGGCAAGCACTTCCCGCTTTCCGAGACTGGCGCGCTCAAAAGTACCGATTACCTCGCTATATCCGAACCGCTTGTCGAAACGATAAGATTTTTCGCCGACCGTGATGTTTTTAAGGATTGCCTTATCGATGATCTCGAGTGTATCCAGTTTTGCATCCACAAAAAGAACATGGCCGCCTATATAGTTGTAGTTAAAACGCGCCTGAGAAGTACGGCCATCGACGAATTGCGCTTTACCTGTGATAAACTGTGCGAATTGGTACCGGTCGGCATACGGAATAACCCTGTCGGGATATTCGCCCGCCCTTACTTTGAACACTTTTGGCGACTGCGCATTTGAGAAAAACGGGCATACCGGGAACATCAGGAAGCAGATTGTGCGGATGATAATCATTTTCATAGGAGGAGCTTTTGAGATAATCTGTCAGGTAAAACTGATGAACAGCAGGTAAGCGACGATGATAACCGGAAATCCGCTGACGCCAAGCGCCCATCCCGTGTGCCCTGCCCCAAGCAAAAAGTACGCGCCGGCGACGCACGCGATGAGCGCGAGTATGGGCAGAAAAATCATGCCTTTGCCCGCGGAATCCTGGCCGCTGCCGAAAAGCGAAAAAAAGAGGAACATGGCAGTGGCGGCATCCACGAGCATACATCCGTAAATCAGTGTCTTCATGATATTGGGAAGGTTTAATCTTTCAGTTCGATCCAGACGGGTGCATGGTCACTGGTTTTTTCCCAGCCTCGTACCTGCTTGTCCACTCCCGCATCGATGAGGCGTTCGGCTACCTGCGGGCTTAACAGGAAATGATCGATGCGCAAACCGGCGTTGCGGGCAAATGCATTGCGGAAATAGTCCCAGAACGTGTAAATCTTTTCATGGGGATAAATAGTCCGCAGGGCGTCCGTCCAGCCCTGGGCTACCAGTTCGGCAAAAGCGGCCCGCGTTTCGGGCCGGAACAAGGCATCGTCGATCCAGCTTTCGGGCTTATAAACGTCCATTTCGGTAGGCATTACATTGAAGTCCCCCGTAAGCAGCGCAGGCTTTCCGGCGGCCAGGAGGCTTTCCGCGTGGGTGATCAGGCGGTCGAACCACCGGAGTTTGTAGTCGAACTTGGGGCCGGGGGCAGGATTGCCATTCGGAAGATATAGTCCGCCGATAGTTAGCCCGGCAATCTCTGCCTCGATATAGCGGCTGTGGACGTCTTCGGGGTCGCCGGGCAGAATGCGGCGTATTTCCCGGGGGATATCGCCCCGTGAAAGGATCGCCACGCCGTTCCAGCTTTTCTGGCCGTGCCATATCGCCTTGTAACCCGCTTCAAGAATGGCCTGCTCCGGGAATTTTTCCTGCGGCGCTTTCAATTCCTGCAAACAGACTATATCGGGCGTGGTTTCCGAAAGCCACCGCAGCAGCACGGGCAAGCGACCGTTTACACCGTTGACGTTATAGGTTGCTATTTTCATTTCAAATGAGTTTTAGTTCGGTAATGGCAGCATTACTACAAACGTCGTGCCTTTTCCCGGATTAGGCTCGGCTTTGATGGTGCCTTTATGGTTTCTTACGATTTTTCGGCAGTAGGCAAGTCCCACCCCTTCTCCCTGCCCGAAATTCCCGGTCGGAAGGCGCGCAAAAATATCGAAGACCTTTTCCAGTTGTGTATCGTCGATACCGATGCCGTTATCCTCGACCCTGATTTCGGCGTAAGCCATTTGAAGCGGCTCCGGAAGCAGCTCGTCGATCTCATGCAGTGCGAGTTCCCGGCAGGATACCCGGATCTTAGGAGGCTGACCATAGCCGGCGAACTTGACCGCATTGTGCAGAAGCTGGTAAAAAAGCTGCTCCATTTGCTCGGGAACTGCGTGTACCTCGGGTAAATGCCCTGTTTCAAGGGTAATATTGCGGCGCTCGATTTGCGGCGTCAACTGGCTTACGACATCAGCCACAACGCGGGCCAGCGACACGCTTTCAAATGTGCGGGCATCATTCGGCTCCGAATGGTCGGATAAGTCCTTGATCATCATCGAGAACTGCTGGGCGCTGCTGCGGATCTTCACCGCCAGGTCCCTGGCTTTCTCTACCTCGTACCGGTCGGTTGCATTAACGAGCATATCGCTGAAAACCCTCAGTTTGCGAAGTGGTTCTTGCAGGTTATGGCTTGAAATATGGCGGTACTGCCTGTTTTCGTCGTTAGAAGCGCTCAGTTGGCGTTCGAGGTCCTGAATGGCCTCGCGGGAGCGCTGGATGAGCTGGATGCTGTCGAGGTGGAAGGCCAGCAACTCGGCGAAGAGGTTGAACATGCCTACCACCCTGGGGTTCTGCAACTGGTTGGGTTTGGGATCGATGGCGCATAGCGTCCCGAAGAATTCCCCGCTTTTTAATATGATGGGCAGCGAAATGTAGCTTTTGAAACCATATATTTTCGGAGTGGGATGTCCGGCATAAAAATCGTTGTCGTCCACGTGGTCGATCACCACCGCTTTTCCGCTGGCGCGTATTTCGTTGCAAATCGTAGTACCGATTTCCAGTTCGTCCCCTTCTTGCAATCCGAATCCGATCTCGTCCTGTACGCAGCATGCCACCCAGCGGTTTTCGGTTACCCGGGCTACGGTGGCAAAACCCATTCCCGTCGAACGGCAGATTACTTCCAACACGGTTTTGACGATAGGTATCTGTTTTACCCTTTCAATGTCGGCAAATAAATAGTCGTCGGGTTGTACCATATTTTCAACTCGTAGCAGGTGGATTAGTAAATTTATGTGCCGGGTTCCGGATAACCTAAACTTGTTCGTTGTGAAAATTTTCGTCTTCTGCCTGTTTATTGCCATCGCGGCTTATTTGATAGCGGCTGTGGGCGGTTATTATTTGATTACGAAATTATCCTCGAACTCGCATGATAAGTCGATGGAAGCCAGCATGACGGCCGCTTTCATATTCGGCCCCATTGCGGCGATTATTGCATTTATTGTAGCGTATCTGATGTTACGGGCAAATTGAGGCGTTTGGCGATCTGGACCAGGTCATCCTCCGGAACTTTGCCCCACGACCTGTATTGTTTCAGCCTGTCTTCTACGATTTTCGTGATCGTAAAGCCCCCCCAGCGGTTGGAGATGGATATTAGCGCCGCGATCCATCAATAGCTCACATATTGCCCAGTCGTAACGGCTTGCCGCTTTCGCCAAAGGTACGATCCCGACAACCGACTCGCCTGGTTCGGGCGTGTCCCCGTCCGGATTGGCGCCATAGTCGAGCAGAAGGCGGACCTTTTCCATTTTCAATGAGCTGGGAGCTTCGGCACCGCCGCTGGATACTGCGGCATTCAGGATTGGCTCGTAAATGCCGTATTGTCCAGCGGCAGTGTGTGCATTGGGATCAGCACCGTTTTCGAGAAACCATCTCAGCACGCTCGGATCGTATTCGAGTACCTGGAAATGAGTTGGCGTATGCGCGGGATCACCGTTATCGATCGTCGCACCGTTTTTGAGCAATACATCAAAGCAGGCAATGGCTTTGGCAGGATCGGTTTTTAAGCATTGTTTGGCTGCAAAATCAAACAAGGTGATTTGTTCGAGACCCGCATTGTTCAGGTCAGGTACCGGCTCTTGCAGGTCTGTCCGGAGCTTCTCAATGTCCAATGCCACAATGTCCGCCGCTAATTTCCGGCGCTGCGGATCTTTGAAATAGTAAGTACCATTGTCCCTGGCCGCATCTTCGTTTGCCCAAATCATCTCCTGCACACCTTTTACGATCGGGGACGCGATGAGCATCAGCACGCCGCCAACCGCGGGAAAAAGACATACGACGAGCACCAATATGTGCGTGAACTTGTATGGAAGCAGGTTAATACCCGCCAGGATGATCAGCGGGACAAAAAGCATCATTAAGAAACCCCCTGCCATGCGGTCGTTGGATGAGCCCGAACGGGAGAACAAAATGAGGCCGAGAAGGATGGCGGTATAGAGGCCCAGAAGGCACCAGCTTGCGAGTGTGATTGTTTTCATGCCGCGAAATTAGTTACACCCGGTCACTCGTAGCAATTTGTAAATCAGCTTCTTATTTAGCGGCGCGGCTCAATGTGAGGCGATGAACTCGTCGAGCAATGCTTTTACCGGGTGATAGTAAACCTCAGCGCGGCGGCTCGGGCGGATGTCCCAGCCACGGTCGTAGTTAACGATACACGCACCGATAAAGTTGTTCGTGGCTTTCCTCACTGCCGGGTCCCAGATCGAGAGCTTCGAGATACGTCCTTTTTCCATGGCTGTTTTAGCGGGGGTTTTGAGGATCAATGCCGAAAACTCGTACTGGTTCACTGTTCCCGAGAGCCATACGGCCCCTTCGATCTGCGGATCGTAGCTTTGGTCCTTCACCTTCGTGCGGATTTGCACCTGGTCCTTCAAAGGCAGGTCCGTCTTTTTGTTTTTCAGATAAGCGTCGATGGCGCGCATGGCGTGTTCTGCCGGATCGATCCCGTCGAACTCGCTCAGCTCGTATAATTTTTTAATTTGAAAGTCAGTAAGTTGAATGTGTTTCCGATAGACTTTTTGCTTCACCATAACCCGTTCCTGATAGCGTCCATTCAAACATACATAGCTTCCGAGAAGGATTCAACGGCTTGTCCCCTTTTTGTGCGCCGGGAAGAGAAATTTGGATTTATACCGATTCTTGATAAGGTAACCGGGTAGGGGACGTGGTTTCGAACGGGTTTCAAACCGTTATGATTGCAGAAAGCAAATGCCGGCCTGGATATTTGAATAATGCAATATATACTTCGATTGTTTTTTAAATTTTAAATAAAAGCAAATAATCGAAAATGTGTCTGTTTTACACTAACTTGCCGATGAGTAGAAGTTATACTACCGTCTGCAAACGTTCCCGGTATCGTGTGCGGAAATAAATCCGACAAAATGTTTGGGTGAATCGATGGGCTCAAATAGACTTGATCGTGGTTTCAATTGGACTTTATCAATGAAAACCGGTGATTGTCTTGAAATAGTTATATTCTAAATGACCCAATTACATGAGAAAACCACTTCTACTCATCCTCACGCTGCTGCTCGCGGTTTCGGCCGCGCAGGCGCAGAACCGCGTACTGAAAGGTATTGTGATCGATGGCGTCTCGAAGGAGCCGATGCCGGGGGTTTCGATCCTCCTTTCGGGTACTACTTCCGGAACAGCCACCGACGCGGAAGGTAAATTTGCGTTGAATGTGCCCGAAAATGGCGGCACCGTGATCATCAGCTACGTCGGGTTCGTGAAACAGACGGTCGACATCGCCAATCGCGGTTCGCTTACGGTGGTTCTCGAGCCCGATGTGAAAGCGCTGGAAGATGTGGTAGTGGTCGGGTATGGCGAACAGAAGCGTTCGCACCTGACCGGCGCCGTGGCGACGGTCAAAATGAAGGACATCGATGAACTGCCGGTCGGCGATATTTCCTCGGCGCTGGTCGGAAAACTGCCGGGAGTGAACGTCAGCGGTGGCATGGCACGGCCGGGTGCGCCTGCGTCTATCGTGATCCGTAACCCTACGAAGGCGTCCAAAGACGGCGGCAGCAATTCGCCCCTGTATATCATCGACGATGTAATACGTTCGGAATCCGATTTTCAGCTGCTGGATGCATCGGAAATCGAAAACCTGTCGGTCCTCAAAGACGGTGCTGCGGCTGTTTACGGCGCGCGGGCGGCATTGGGTGTTGTGGTGGTCCGTACCAAACGGGGAAAGGCGGGTAAGCCTACGGTGAATTACACCACCACGGTGGGGGTATCGGACGCCGTTTACAAGTCCAAAATGATGAACGGTGTCCAACTGGCGACGTACCTGAACGATTTCAACCGCAGCCGCGGCCTGGCGCCGACCGATCCCGAATATTACTCGCCGGACGAGCTGGAATATTTCAGGAATAACAATTACAATTGGTTCGACATGGCCTGGAAGCCCTCGCTCAACACCCGGCATGCGGTGAATATCAGCGGCGGCAACGAGCGCGCGACATTCTTCGCGGGGGCCGCCTATTTTTATCAGAACGGAAATGTCGACAACATCAGCTATAAAAAATGGAACTTCCGCGCCAGTACGGACGTGAACGTGACCCGGCACATCAGGGTCGGACTGGGCGTGAGCGGTAACCTGTCCGATAACAAGCTGTTCTACCTCAAACAGGGCGGCGAAAACGCGGAAAAGGATGTGACCAACCTGCTTAACACACCCCAGTTCATACCGCCTTACGTCGACGGCCTGCCCGTATTGCTGCCGGGCGGTTCGGGGACGACCGGTTTCCATTTCTTCGAAGCGCAAAAGCTCGACAATTACACCCGCTCGCGCAATGTAGTGCTGAATGTGAATGCCTATCTGGAATACAATGTGCCTTTTCTACCCGGCCTGAAAATCAGGACGGTTTACAACAAAAACCTCGGCAACGACTGGGGCAAGCAGTTTGGTACCTATTATAAAGCGTATGGTTTCTCGATGCTGGGCGATAACAAGCATATTTACGGCGGCACGCCCAATGCGCCCACGCGCCTTAACAACGGCGACCGCCTGCGTTTCAATCCCGGCTATTCCGACGGCTACCAGCTGAACTTCAACCTGAGCTATGCCCGCGATTTCGGAAGGCATTCCGTGAGTGCGCTGGCCCTGGTGGAGCAGTCGGAAATTTACACCGAAAGCATTGCCACGATGAAAGAGGGCATTTTTGAAGGAGGTAACGACTACCTGATGTCGGCTTTCGGTGCCAAAGACATCGGCCCCAATGCGGCGAACGAAAGCGGTATCCTTTCGTATGTGGGGCGTCTGAATTACAGTTTTGCCGATCGTTATCTCTTCGAGTTTTCGTTCCGCCGGGATGCTTCCACCAAGTTTGCGCCCGAATACCGCTGGGGAACATTCCCGCAGCTTTCAGCGGGCTGGGTGATGTCCGAAGAGCGCTTTTTCCGGGAAAAATTATCCTTCATCAATAATCTGAAACTACGGGCGTCGATCGGTTTCCTCGGAGGAGACCGGACGGCTGCCTGGCAATGGCTGCAACGGTACACGCCGCAGGCCTCGAATGGGGCGGTGTTCGGAGGGAACAGCGACCGAACGGTCGGTATCAAGCTCGAAAAGCTGCCGAATTACTATGGCCGCTGGGACGATGTGACCAAGAAGAATGTGGGTATCGATGCATCGTTCCTGAACAACCGCTTGTCGACGACCATCGACGCGTACCACGATCATGGTTATAATTTGCTTACCACATTATCGTCGTCCGTGCCATTAACGATCGGTTCGGTCATGCCGGCCGAGAACTACGAGACCGTGAACTCCTTCGGTTTCGAATTCGCAACCGGTTGGAGCGACCGGATCGGCAAGAACATCGACTACAACATCGGCGCATTCCTGGCGTGGAGCGATAACAAGAATATCTTCGTGGACGTGGCCGCTACCAACCGGGGCACCTGGCTCGACCCGACGGGGCGATCGAGCGACCGCGGATTGCAGGGCTACCGCTACCTGGGCATGTTCCGTTCGCAGGAAGAGGTGGACCGTTTCCTTGAAAAGAACCCGGATTACACCATTATGGGCTATGCACCCAAACCGGGCATGCTCTATTATCAGGATATCCGCGGCCCGCGCCAGACCGACGGCAGTTATGCCGCGCCGGACGGCAAGATCACAGAGGACGATCAGGAGTACCTCACCAAAAAAGAGAACAACCATTACACCTTCGGGTTGTCGTTTGGGTTCGGGTTTAAAGGGTTCCGGGTGGATGTCGTGACAGCCGGCTCTTTCGGCGGACAGGGCATTGTGGATGGGGACGCGCGCAAGAAGGCCGCGAAAGACGTTTCCCGCCCGGTTTTCTGGGCCGACCACTACACACCCGAAAATCCGAATGCGAAATATCCCGATCCTTATTATGAGGAGACATATTCTATGGTTTCGGCTTTCTGGTTTCGCAATGCACTCGCATTCAACATGCGCAGCCTCAACGTGTCATACCAGTTAAGTCAGAATGTGGCTAAAAAATTAGGTATCAGTTCGATGAAAATCATCGGCGTGGGTATGAACCCGGTCACTTTCGTAAACCCATATGACTACAAGGCCGCCACGGGGGCTTATAATGTGTACCCGCAAATGCGGACCTGGTCGTTGGGTTTAAACCTTTCACTCTAAAAATCGGCATAGCGATGAAAAAGCATTGGATACTGGCAGCATTGTTCGGTTTTGGATTGACAAGCTGTGAAAATATACTCGACAAGACAGACCTTTCCGCATTCAATGAGGAGCAGGTTTTTAACGATACCCTGCTGGCGAAAGGCTATGTGGATTATGTTTATGATCAAAATCTGCCCACGTGGCCCAGCGGTGACTTCCTGAAATGTACCGACGAGATCGGCGGGGAGTCGCGGTTTTTTGAAGGCACGGTGCAGGTGAATACGGTGCAGGATTTCGGCATCGGTGTGAACGCAACCAATAATTATGGTAAAATCCGCTCCATTAACCAGTTTCTGGCCAAGCTGCCGGACGGCGGTTTGAGCGAGGATGTTAAAAAACGCCTGATGGGCCAGGTTATCTTCTTCCGCGCGTTTCGCTACTGGGATTTGGTGCAACTCTACGGGGGCGTTCCGATGGTGCTCGAACCGCTCGAAGGTGTGGGTGAGGAAGCGAAAGAGGAGGCGGCCATTCCCCGCAGCAGCACTTCCGAAAGCATCGCGATGATCGTGAAAGACCTCGATTACAGTATCGCCAGCCTGCCGGGGCGCTGGAACAATACCAACGACTGGGGCCGTATTACCAGCGGTGCCGCTGCGGGTTTCAAAGGGCGTATTCTGCTGCATTTCGCGAGCCCGCAATTCAATCCGAACGACCTGCCCGAACGCTGGCAGGCGGCCTACGATGCCAATAAAAAAGGCGATCGAGCTGCTTTCGGCTAACGGTTTCAAGCTGCACGGCAGTTTCAGCGATTTGTGGTTTCAGGAGGTGAATAACCCCGAGGCGGTTTGGGTGACCTGCTACAATAATAAAGTAGGTGACCAGATCAACAAAAACATGACCTGGGACAATAACACGCGGCCTTCCTATCTCGGAACGGCCGGCGGTTCCAATCAGCCTACCTGGGAAATAGCACAGGCGTTTCCGATGAAAAACGGTAGGAATATCGACGAAAAGGGCTCCGGCTACGACCCGCAGCTTTTCTATAAAAACCGCGACCCACGCTTCAACCAGACCATCGCATTCAACGGCGCTACGTGGGCGATCAACGGGAATACCAATTATCGGCTATGGACCTATTTTGTAAATAACAAGACCGTAGAGCAAAAGGCGACCAACACAGGCTTCTATTGCCGCAAGGCGATCGACCCGAACCTTGCACCCGGAGCGGTGGCCAACGCCGGCACCGACTGGATCGAAATGCGCTATGCCGAGGTAATGCTCAACTTCGCCGAAGCCGCCTGCGGTGTGAACAAACTGGACGAGGCCTATGCCCAATTGACGGCACTCCGCAAACGGGCGGGTATCGAGCCGGGCGCCGACGGCTATTACGGTTTGAACCCGAACATGACCCGCACCCAGATGTTCGAGGCGATCTTGCACGAAAGACAGGTAGAGCTGGCATTCGAAGGAAAGCGTTTTTATGACCTGCGCCGCTGGAAAAAATTTGAAACGGTTTTGAACGGCAAAAGCCGCAACGGAGTGACCATCAACCTGAAAACGACGGGTATTACCCCCGAAGATTTCGCCGCACGCCGCGACGGTATGAACCTGGATTCGGTGTATAAAAATTATTTCGAAATCGTGCCTAAGAAGCTGGATACCAAATATCTGGTGAACTGGAAGCCGGAATATTACTTTTTTGCGATCCCGCAGCAGGCATTGACCAACAACCCGCGGCTCGAACAGAACATAGGCTGGCCATCCGGCACATTTGACCCGTTGAAATGATTAACGATGCTAATCTGACGGCGAACTGTTACGGTGCTCTGCGCCCACAAATATTGCGGTGCTCTGCACCTACAAATGTTACGGTGCTCTGCACCTGCAAATGTTACGGTGCTCTGCACCTGCAATCGTTGCGGTACCGCTCCTCATCGTTGATTGACGATTCTCCTGCATTATTGCGGCGCTCTGCGCCTTCGCCGTAAGGTGCAGAGCACCGTAATAAAACTTTAATGACGCCTGCGTTTACGGGCGATATATTATATGATAATCAATTTTTTATAGGTGCGAATATCAACATAGCAATAAATATGACATCCATTCCTAAACACTCACTCCAACTAGCATTAGCCGGCCTGCTTTTAGCGCACGGTACTTTCGCTCAATATCCCAAAATCCCCGCCGCGGCCAAGAAAACGAGCGATTCGCTGCTGGCGGAAGCCGAGCGCAAATCGGAAATCGCGTGGCAGAAGGCTTTGCCGATCATCGAGGCGGAGGCTAAAAAGGGCAAGCCCTACATTCCCTGGGCGGCGCGCCCGGTGGATTTGCCGCAATCCGATATCCCCGCGTTTCCCGGTGCGGAGGGTGGCGGGGCATTCAGTTTTGGCGGCCGCGGAGGTAAGGTGTATGTGGTGAAAAGCCTCGCGGATAGCGGTCCCGGAACGCTTCGTGAAGCCTGCGAGCAGGGCGGGGCCCGCATTATCGTATTCAATGTGGCAGGGATTATCCGTTTGAAAACACCCCTCATTATCCGTGCACCTTACATTACGATTGCTGGCCAGACGGCCCCGGGCGACGGTGTTTGCGTGGCAGGCGAGAGCGTGTGGATCAACACGCACGATGTGGTGATCCGGCACATGCGTTTCCGCCGGGGCGAAACGTTCGTAGGCCGCCGCGACGATTCCATAGGCGGTAACCCCATCGGCAACATTATGATCGACCACGTTTCGGCCAGTTGGGGATTGGATGAAAACATGTCGATGTACCGGCATATGTACAACGACAGCACCGGCGCGCAGGAACAAAAACTCCCGACGGTTAATATCACGATCCAGAACTCGATATTCTCCGAAACGCTGGATACCTGGAACCATGCATTCGGCAGTACATTGGGTGGCGAGAATTGTACGTTCATGCGCAATCTCTGGGCCAACAATGCGGGCCGTAACCCGTCCATCGGCTGGTACGGGATATTCAATTTCGTCAACAATGTCGTGTTCAACTGGGTGCACCGTTCTATCGACGGCGGCGATTACCGGGCAATGTACAATATCATTAACAACTATTTCAAACCGGGGCCGCAGACTCCGAAAGATTCGCCTATCGGTTACCGCATCCTTAAACCGGAAGCGGGCCGCAGCAAGCTGAAATACCTCGTTTTCGGCCGCGCTTACGTGAACGGAAATATCGTGGAAGGCAACGAAAAAGTTACCAAAGACAACTGGGACGGCGGCGTGCAGGTGGAAGACCTGCCGAATGCCGGCAAGTACCGCGACCATATCAAATGGGACCGGCCGCTTCCGATGCCGCAGTTTCCGGTCATGAGCGCAAAGGAATCATTCGAGTACGTGCTCGCGAATGCCGGGGCCACGCTTCCGCGCCGCGATCCCGTGGATGCCCGCGTAACCACGCAGGTACGTACAGGAAAGATCAATCCGCTGGATAATGTAAAATTGCCCGAGAAGCAGTTCGAGCATCGCCGCCTGCCGATCGATTCGTACAAAAACGGCATTATCACCGACATTTCGCAGGTAGGAGGCTACCCCGAGTACAAAGGGACCCCGTATCCGGATTCGGACGACGACGGCATGCCGAACGAGTGGGAAATCAAATACGGTTTGAATCCAAAAGATCCGTCCGATGCGCAGAAAGACATGAGCGGAGACGGTTATTCAAACATAGAGAAGTTCATCAACGGCATCGATCCGAAAAAGAAAATGGATTGGAAAAACCCTAAAAATAACCATGATACCCTGGCTTCGCTGAAAGGCGCGCCCGGCCAAAAGTAGCATTTGACTTGGAAAAACTGAGATACTTGGTTAAGGTGATGAAATTCGATACGATCCTGTCGCTGACAGGATTGTATTTTCTTTTGGCGCCCATTGCATTCGGCCAGAAGAGACCCAAAAAGGCTTCGCCGGTCGCATTGGCTGAGGATGGCCGGCTTGCCTACACGCCCGATTCGCTCGGCAACCGTATTGTCGATTTTTCCTACGCCGGTTATATGGCCGGCACGCAGGCGATCCCCGACGTGCCCGTACGCGTAACGGTGCCTGCCCGCGAGGGCGACGCTACGGCGCGTATTCAGGCGGCGGTGGACTATGTCGGCAACCTGCCTTTGGATGCGAACGGCCTTCGGGGGGGCGGTGTTGCTTGGTTCCGGCGTGCATCGGGTTTTGGCGGGTATTGTCATGAAGAAGTCAGGTGTTGTGCTGCGCGGGGCCGGAATGGGCGACGGTGGAACGGTACTGCTGGGTGACGGTCGTACGCGGGAGACGGTAATCCGGGTTTTAGGGGATAATAATGCGGTATTAAAACCTGAACTGCGCATTACCGACGCCTATGTGCCGGTCAATGCAATGGGTTTTGAAGTGGAAAATGCAGGCTCACTGAAAGTCGGCGACCGCATCCGCATTGTGCGGCCTTCCACGGCCGAGTGGGTTCAAAGCTTGAAAATGGAGGAATTTGGTGGCGAAACCGGCTGGCTGGGCTGGAAACCCGGGCAGCGCGACGTTACCTGGGACCGGGTCGTTACGGCCATTTGCGGCAACAGGATCACTATCGACGCACCCGTTACAACCGCATTGGACAGTAAGTTTGGCGGCGGATTTGTGGTTCCTTACCAATGGAATGGCCGCATAGATAACATTGGAATTGAAAGCCTTCGCATTGAATCGACGTTTGACCCAAATAACCCCAAGGACGAGAACCATCGCTGGATGGGTATCACGTTTGAAAATACGGAAAACGCCTGGGTGCGGCAGGTTACGTTCCGGCATCTGGCGGGCTCGGCGGTGGCGGTTTACGAATCGGCAGGGAAGATTACCGTCGAGGATTGCAAGTCGCTGGAACCGGTTTCGGAAATTGCCGGCCAGCGGCGGAATACGTTTTTCACCCAGGGCGGGCAGGTACTCTTTCTGCGGTGTTATGCCGAATACGGCATCCATGATTTTGCCACCGGTTACTGTGCCCCGGGCCCGAATGCGTTTGTCCAGTGCGAATCCCGGCTGCCGCACGGATTCAGCGGGACTATCGACAGCTGGGCTTCGGGTGTGTTGTTCGATATCGTGAATGTCGATGGAAACGCGTTGAGCTTTAAAAACCGGGGCCAGGACGGGCAAGGAGCGGGGTGGACGGCCGCTCATTCGGTATTCTGGCAATGTTCGGCGTCGCGGATCGAGAATTTCGCGCCGCCGGGGACGCAGAACTACGCATTCGGCGCCTGGGCGGCTTTTGCCGGGGACGGTTTCTGGGAAAATGTGAACGAGCATATCCAGCCCCGTAGCCTCTACTTCGCGCAACTTTCCGACCGGCTGGGCAAGCAGGTTTTAGCCCGGTCTTTTCTGATACCCAATGAAACCGAAGCGTCCAGTAGCCCAACCGTCGAACAGGCGGCAGCATTGGTCGAAAGTTCGCACCGGCCGACGATTTTACTGACCGACTGGATCGATCAGGCCGCGCAGCGCAGCCCGGTTACAGCGGCTGGCGCCATGGTCAGGTCTATCGACGAAATCGGGTTTCCCCAACCTGAAAACATTCATGCATTACCTGCATTAACCATCCGTAACGGGCGACTGGTGCGCGGGGAGGAGCTCGTAACAGGCGCACGCCATGAGGTGCCCTGGTGGCGCGGAAGCATCCGTCCGCACGACGTGGCTGTTGCCAGGCCGCATATTACCCGCTATGTGCCGGGGCGCGTGGGCAAAGGTTTTACCGACGATTTACAGGAAATGACCGACTCGCTCCGGGGGCAGCATATCGCCGCCGTGGACCATAACTATGGCCTCTGGTACGACCGCCGCCGCGACGATCACGAGCGCATCCGCCGCATCGATGGCGAAACCTGGCCGCCTTTTTACGAGCAGCCATTCGCAAGAAGCGGAAAAGACGCCGCCTGGGACGATCTCAGCAAATACGATTTGCAGCAGTACAACGAATGGTACTGGAACCGCTTGCGCGAGTTTGTAACCCTTGCCGACCAGAAGGGCCTCTTGCTGTATCATCAAAATTATTTCCAGCACAATATCCTGGAAGCCGGTGCGCATTACGCCGATTTCCCGTGGCGGACTGCGAACAATATCAATCAGGCGGGCTTCCCGGAGCCGCCGCCTTACGCGGGCGACAAGCGTATTTTCATTGCCGACCAGTTTTACGACATCGCCAACCCCGAACGGAAAGCATTGCACCGGGCCTATATCCGGCAATGTCTGGATAATTTTTCGGGTCAAAGCGGTGTGATTCAATTCATTAGTGCGGAATATACCGGGCCGTTGCATTTCGTACAGTTCTGGCTGGACGTGATCGGCGAGTGGGAGCGGGAGAAGGGCAAAAACGCATGGGTGGCATTGAGTACCACCAAAGACGTGCAGGACGCTATCCTGGCCGATCCGAAATATGCCGCGCTGATCGATATCATCGATATCCGCTACTGGCACCGCCGCGAAAACGGTACCGATTACGCGCCGAAGGGCGGTAAAAACCTCGCGCCACGCCAGCACGCACGCATTCAGAAAACGGGTAAGGTGTCGTTCGCCTCGGTATACAGCGCGGTTTTGGAGTACAAAAAGAAATATCCCGGGAAAGCGGTGCTTTATAATGCCAATGGCGCCGAACAGCACGCCTGGGCGGTGTTGCTGGCCGGAGGCTCGGTGAGCGCGGTACCGGCTTTGCCGAAGGCGTTTCTGGCAGCGGTTGCGGCCATGCAGCCTTCGGAGGCCGCGGGTCAATATATATTGTCCCGAGAAGGTGAAGGATTGGTTATTTACCAGGAAGGTAATGCGGCTTTCGATGTCGATTTGACGCATTTTAATGGCGTTTACAGTCTGCGGCGCCTGAATGCGCGTACGGGTGCCGTTCTCGGTAAAACTGAAAAAATAAAAGGAGGAAAAGTGGTTTCACTGGTTTTCAAAGAGATAGGACCGGTTATCTATTGGTTTTCGAAAAAGTAATGAGGTATTTAAAAATTGGTTTTGGATTGATAGGCATCGGCCTTGCCGGCTTGACGGGCTGTGCACGGAAAGCGGCTGGTCCGGCTGTTCTGAAAGCGGAGGATTATCGGCATCATGTGGCGTATTTTAACCGGATGGAGGACGAAAACAAGGTGAATGCGATCCCGAATGCACGATCCTGGGAGTGGATGAAGGCCAATATCCCGCTATTCGACTGTCCGCAGGATAATTTCCGGGAAATATACTACTACCGGTGGTGGACGTACCGCAAGCACATTCACGACACGCCCCAGGGCTTTGTGATAACGGAGTTTCTGGTTGACAGGAATTATGCCGACAAATACAATATGATCAGTTGCGCCCTCGGTCATCACATTTACGAAGGCCGATGGTTGCACGATCGTCGTTACCTGGACGATAATGTACATGTGTGGTTCAGGGGGAACAATGGCGGGCGTATGAAGAAGCTGCTCAATTTTAGCAGCTGGACCGCCGACGCGCTCTACAACCGCTACAAAGTGACGCACGATAAGGCATTCCTGCTCGACATGCTGCCCGATCTCGATTCGGAATACAAGGCCTGGGAAAAAGACCGCCGTACCGAGAGCGGCCTCTTCTGGCAAACAGACGTGAAAGACGGCATGGAAGAATCGCTCAGCGGCGGCCGGCGCGAACAGAATGCCCGCCCGACCATCAACAGCTATATGTACGGCAATGCCAAAGCGCTTTCGGCCATAGCGGCATTGAAAGGCGACGGGACGATGGCCGAACTATACAATGCCAAAGCGGATACTTTAAAGCGATTGATCGACAGCCGGTTATGGAATGCCGACAGCGCATTTTTCGAAACGGTAAAAAAGCGTGGGAAGGGGCCTTTTGCGGGTGTGCGCGAAGCGATTGGGTTCATTCCGTGGTATTTCAATCTGCCCGACGAAAAGCATGACGCAGCCTGGAACCAGGTGTCCGATCCGACGGGGTTTAATGCGCCTTTCGGCCTTACTACCGCCGAACGCCGGCATCCAGGATTTCGCACCCACGGCTGCTGCCAATGCGAATGGGACGGGGCGGTGTGGCCATTCGCGACGGCGCAGACGCTTACCGGCCTTGCCAACCGCCTGAACGCCCCGAAACCGGAAGTGGTGGCGGATACGACATATTTCGGGTTGCTGGAAAAATACGTGGAATCGCAGTATTACCGCGGTAAGCCGTACATCGGCGAATATCTGGATGAAAAGACCGGCTACTGGCTCAAAGGCGACCAGGAGCGGAGCCGCTACTACAACCATTCGACATTTAATGACCTGATTATTACCGGTCTCATGGGCTTGCGCCCCCGCGCCGACGAAGTAATCGAGGTGAACCCGCTCATTCCCGGGAACAAATGGGACTGGTTTTGCCTCGACGACGTATTGTATCACGGCAAACGCCTCACCATTCTCTGGGACCGCGACGGCAGTCATTTCAAAAAAGGGCGCGGTTTGCAGGTTTTTGTGAATGGCAAAAGGGCGGGCTCGTCCGATCGGATTTCAAGGATCTTAATTAACCCATAACCCTGCATTGCAGCTCCAAATTAATATCAGAATGCAAAAAAACAGACCCGTTCGAACAACACTACTCCGCTGGATATATGGCGGAGCCATGGCCCTTATGGCACTGTCGGCCCACGCCCAGACCTTCAAAGACGGCATTCTTGTCGACGAATTCATCTTTGAAACTGCACCTTTTCCGGAAAGCCATGCGTCGACCATCGCCGAGACGCCGGCGGGGCTGGTGGCGGCGTGGTTCGGAGGAACGAAGGAGCGCAACCCCGACGTGGGCATTTGGGTGAGCCGTCTTGAAAACGGCAAATGGACCGCACCCGTGGAGGTTGCCAATGGTATTGTGAATGAAAAATTGCGCTATGCGTGCTGGAACCCGGTGTTATACCAGATCCCGAAAGGCGACCTGATGCTCTTTTACAAAGTCGGACCGAATGTGCCAGGCTGGAAGGGGTTTCTCGTCACCTCCAAAGACAATGGTAAAACCTGGTCGAAGCCGGCGGAGTTGCAGGAGGGATTTTTGGGGCCGATCAAGAACAAACCGGTATTGCTGGCAAACGGAGAGTTGTGGTGCCCGTCGAGTACCGAGGGCGAGGGAGGCTGGCGGGTGCATTTCGAGGTAACGCCCGATTTCGGCAAAACCTGGCGGAAAGTGGGCCCGTTGAACGACGGGAAGACGATTAAAGCCATTCAACCGAGCCTGTTGACCTACGCAAATGGCGATATGCAGATACTTTGCCGCAGTCAGAGCCGTTCGATCGTGGAATCATGGTCGAAGGACGGGGGAAAGACGTGGTCGGAAATGGCGCCTTCCGCATTGCCCAACAATAATTCGGGAACGGACGCTGTCACGTTGAAAGACGGCCGCCAGTTGCTGGTTTACAACCACGTGAAACCACCGGCCGGTCAGCCGAAAGGGCCTCGTACGCCGCTTAATGTGGCTGTTTCGAAAGACGGCAGAAGGTGGGAAGCGGTGCTGGTGCTCGAAGATTCGCCGATCAGCCAGTATTCGTACCCCTCGGTGATCCAGACGGCCGACGGCATGGTGCACATCGTGTACACCTGGCGCCGCCAGCGTATCAAGCACGTTAAAATCGATCCATCGAAACTGAAAGGCAAGGCGATCGTGGAGGAACAGTGGCCCATTTGACCTGAAATAATGAAAAGGAGAAGCTTTTTTAATGCATGCGTCGCCGGGATGGCGACGTTGCCGTTATTGTCGTGGACAGCGGTATTGCCCGGTCCAGTGAAAAAAACGCGATACAAGATTGCCGTGATCGATCTGATGATTTTGAAAAGGCAAAAACTGAGCGCATTGCCGCTCGCCGGTGAAATAGGTGCCGACGGCCTCGAAGTGGACATGGGCGGCCTGGGCGACCGGCCTACTTTCGATAACAAATTGGCCGACCCGGCTGTGCGCCGGCAATATCTCGACAAAGCGAAGGAACTGAACCTGGAAATCTGCTCGCTCGCGATGACCGGCTTTTATGCACAATCGTTCGCGAAACGCGACGGTGCGGAAAAAATGGTAGGCGATTGCATTGACACCATGAAGCTGATGGGTATCAAAACGGCATTCCTGCCGCTGGGTATTCAGGGCGATCTGGTCAAAAACCCGGAATTACGGCCTGCTATTGTGGAAAGACTGAAAACCGTAGGTAAAATGGCCGAAAAGGCCGGCGTTGTGATCGGCATCGAAACCGCATTGGATGCGAGGGGAGAGGTAGAGCTGTTGAAAGAGATCGGTTCGAAGCACATTCAGATTTATTTCAACTTCTCGAATCCGCTGAAAGAAGGGCGTGATCTCTGTGAAGAGCTGCGCATTTTGGGTAAAAAACGCATTTGCCAGATCCACTGCACCGATGAAGACGGTGTTTGGCTCCAAAACAACACCCGGCTGGATATGAAAAAGGTTAAAGCGACCCTCGACAGGATGGGCTGGAAGGGCTGGCTGGTGATCGAGCGCTCGCGCGATGCCAGCAAGCCACGCGATGTCAAAGGTAATTTCAGCGCGAATACCGCTTTTATGAAAACCGTTTTTCAATCCTGATCTGAATACGCCGACCTTACCCGATCGTCTTAACCGTACGCCCATGCTTGTTAATCTTTACCGGCTGTTGTCGATTTTACTGCTATTCACAAGTCGTTTAAACGCTACTGCACAGGGCTTTTCAACGGAACAATACAATTTGAAGTGGACGAGCCCGAGTAAAAACTCCGGCGAATCCATGCCTTGCGGGGGAGGCGACATCGGGCTGAATGTGTGGGTGGAGAAAGGTGATCTGCTCTTCTACATCTCACGTAGCGGCGTTTTTGATGAAAATAACGTTTTTCCCAAGCTCGGGCGCATACGCATGAGGCTTTCACCGAATCCGTTCGATGCTGGCGATAGTTTCGGGCAGGAATTGAAGTTGAATGAGGGGCACATTGAAATTACGGGAAAAAAGGGAAGCTGAGCGCTACAATAAGGGTTTGGGTCGATGTTTTCCGACCTGTTATCCATATCGATACGGAAAGCAGCAGTCCGGTTTCCGCAAAGGCCTGGTATGAAAGCTGGCGGACGGTAACCGGGGAGTTGAAGGGCAATGCGAGAAGCGCCAGTTCATACAAATGGGCAGCGCCGACCGTGCCGGTATACCCCGATAGCGTCAGGCACGAGAACGACGGGGTGCTGTTTTATCACCATAACCGCGACTCGACGATCTTCGACGCGATCGTCAGACAGCAGCAACTGGGGCCCGTAAGATCTGAACTATGGAACCCGCTAAAAAACCTGACCTATGGCGGCCGGATGAACGGTAGCGGCATGGTAGCCGATCCGGCGATCACCACGGGCAAATACGCCGATACGCCTTTCAGGGGTTTTGGATTGAAAAGCAAATCACCTTCGAAACGCATTCAGTTCCAAGTTTTCCTGCATACCGGTCAGGAAGATATCGCGGTTTGGAAAAAAGGACTTCTGGAAACCATTTCGGAAGCGTACCGATCCGAAAAAACGGCGAGGGAAAAAACGCTGGCATGGTGGAGGCAGTATTGGCAGCGGAGCTATATCGCCTTAAATACCGGCAAAAAAGATACCGCCTCGCCGGTATGGCAGGTCGGACGTAACTATCAGTTGTTTCGCTACATGCTCGGGTGCAATGCATTCGGTACCTATCCGACGAAGTTCAACGGGGGGGCTGTTCACCTACGATCCGGTTTTTGTGGACACCTCCTATCATTTCAGCGCGGACCATCGCAATTGGGGTGGGGGAATCTTTACCGCCCAGAACCAGCGGCTGGTGTACTGGCCGATGCTCAAAAGTGGTGATTTCGAGATGATGAAGCCGCAATTCGAGTTCTATCAACGCATACTCGGCAATGCAGAAACGCGGACAAGACATTACTGGGGGCATAGCGGAGCTTCGTTTACCGAGCAGATCGAAAACTTCGGCCTGCCCAATTACGCGGAATATAATTCCAAACGGCCAGCGGATTACGACCCGGGGCTGGAATACAACAAATGGCTGGAATATCTCTGGGACACATCGCTGGAATTTTGCCTGATGATCCTCGACCAGCAGCACTTCACGGGGGCGGACATCGGGCGTTATTTGCCGCTCATCGAAAGCTGCGTCGTGTTTTTCGACGAGCATTACCAGTATCTGGCCGCCCGGCGCGGTGCAGCGAAGCTGGACCAGAACGGCCACCTCGTACTTTTTCCCGGCAGCGCTGCGGAAACTTACAAAATGGCTTACAATCCGGTTACTACCGTCGCCGGTCTAAGAACGGTGCTGGAAAGAATGCTGGCACTGCCTGCGCAATACGGCGGCCCGGCGCAGCGCACGCGCTGGCAGGGTATGCTGCGTCGTGTTCCGCCGCTTAGTTTCCGCGAAATGCAGAGCCGTCGTACGATCGCCCCCGCGCAGGCCTGGGAACGCATTCAGAATACCGAAATCCCGCAGCTATACCCTGTTTTTCCGTATGGTATTTACGGCATCGGTAAACCCGACCTTGAAACCGCAGTCAACACCTGGAAGTACGACACCGAAGCCATTAAAAACCGTAATCACACGAGTTGGCACCAGGACGGGATTTTCTGCGCACGCCTGGGCCTTACGGAGGAAGCGGCCGCATTAACCATTAAAAAGTTACAGGATTCGGGACGTCGTTTCCCCGCGTTCTGGGGTCCCGGCCACGACTGGGTCCCCGACCACAACTGGGGCGGCTCGGGCATGGTCGGCTTGCAGGAAATGCTTATGCAAACCAGCGGAGATTCCATTTATCTTCTGCCCGCCTGGCCCGATGATTGGGATGTGCGGTTCAGGCTGCATGCGCCGCTGAACACAACCGTAGAAGGCGAATGGAAAGCAGGCAAAATGGTGAGCCTGACGGTGACGCCAGAGAGCAGAAAAAGCGACGTAATTTGCTCCAAATGTGGTGTGTTAAAGGGTAGGTAAATGTTAAAATAGATTTGCCGTTTCTCGCACCGAGCGGAGCAATGATACTACTGATCGCGGCGAAAAACATAGTGTCCAAATTCAGGTTGCCGAATTTATAGTCATAAAAATTGCATCCAAGGCAATATATTACATAAATTAATCAATATTTTTTATCTTTGTTTTCGATTGTTTTTCTTTTCTTTGTTTTGAGAAAGTGGTTTAATAAGTTTAAAAACAAGGCTTCCGGATGTTGAATGGCCCATTTGTGCTGGCGATCGACCAGGGTACGAGTAGTACTAAAACTGTCATTTTTAATGAGAAAGGGAAGGTTGTAGCGCGAGGAAGCGAGCCGTTGCGTACAATGTATCTGGACGGCGGCCTGGTCGAGCAGGACCCGCAGGAGATTTTTGAAAACGTACTTGCTTCGGTCGCAAAATGCCTCGCAGATTTTATAAGCCAGGGAGGACGTATAGAGGACATCCGTTCGTCGGGGATTTCTAACCAGAGGGAAACATTTGTCGTTTGGAATAGCGACGGCGAACCGCTGTATAATGCGGTAGTCTGGCAATGCAAACGATCGACAGCCGTTTGCGAGCAACTACGTGCGACCGGGCTCGAAGATATGATCCGTCGAAAGACCGGACTGCTGGCTGATCCCTATTTCTCGGGCTCAAAAGTGATTTGGTTGAACTTATACAATAACGCTGTCAAAAGGGCGATTTTCGAGGGGAATGCGTATTTCGGAACGGTGGATACATGGTTGCTCTACCGCTTGACCGGCGGCGCCGCTTACCTCACCGATCACACCAACGCATCCAGGACGCTTTTTTTTAATCTCGAAACGCTTTCATGGGACGACGAGCTCATCCGGTCGTTCGGATTGGAGGGCTTGCATTTGCCTGATATACAGCCGTCTTCATCTTTTTTCGGTGAAACGGATTTTGGAGGCCTGTTGCCGGGCCGCGTACCGGTGACGGCGATGATCGGCGATTCGCATGCCGCCGCTTTCGGGGAAGGATGTTTTGGCCTGGGAATTGCAAAGGCCACTTTGGGCACCGGGTCCTCTATCCTGATGAATATCGGTGCGAAGGCGAAAGTGTCGCATCAGGGAATGGTCACGACGATCGGCTGGAGTGCGGGCGATCGGGTCGAGTATGCGCTGGAAGGCGTGATTGTAACTTGTGGGGCGACGATCGAATGGCTTAAAACTCATCTGGGCCTTTTTAGCGACATCCGCGAAACGGAGTCTATGGCACGTTCCGTAAAAGATAGTGGCGGCGTTTACCTGATTCCGGCTTTCAGCGGTTTGGGGGCGCCGCATTGGGATATGAACCGCAAGGCGTCGATTACCGGCCTGACATTTAATTCCGATAAAAACCACGTCGTCCGTGCAGCCCTCGAATCCATTCCCTATCAAATCAGGGACGTGATTGTTGCGATGGAGTCCGACACAGGCATTGCATTGCGGGAATTGAAGGTCGATGGCGGATTGACTTCCAATGGCTTTGTGGTGCAGATGCTGGCCGATCTGCTGGAAAAGCCGGTTGTTACCCCTGGTTTTCCGGAAGTTTCCGCTTTGGGAGCGGCGTATCTTTCGGGACTGTATTCCGGGGTTTATCCTGGCATCGAATATTTACAGCAATTAAATGAGCGTCAATCTTCGGTAATGCCGAACGCGGCGAACGAAGCAGTGAAGGCAGGCTACCGTGGCTGGCAGGAGGCCGTGGGTTCTGCACGGCAAGTATTTATAACAGATTCATTATGAGGAATTTTTCGGTATTTGTTGCGCTTTTTCTGGTTTCGTTTCTGGCATTGGCACAGGACGGTGCGGGGCGTCGCATAGAGCGATGGGAGCGGTTTGAGGTGACTTTGACAGGGCCGCAGGCGGGCAACCCGTTTGCTGACGTGACCTTATCGGCCGAATTCACCAATGGCAGCGAAAAAGTAAAAGTGGCTGGTTTCTACGACGGAAACGGCCGGTATAAAGTGCGCTTCATGCCTGGGCGGACCGGTGAATGGAAATACAAAATCATTAGCAATAATAAATCGTTGCATGGCAAAACCGGGGCATTTACCTGCACCGAGCCCGGCAAGGACAATCATGGACCTGTACAAGTCGCCGACACTTTTCATTTCAGGTATGCGGACGGCAAGCGCTATTATCCTTTCGGGACTACGTTATACGCATGGACGCATCAGCCCGAAGGCTTGGAGGAAATTACCCTGAAGACGCTGGCGAACGCGCCGTTCAACAAGGTGAGAATGTGCGTTTTTCCCAAGTACTATTCGCACGTGGAAAACGAGCCGCCCTTTTATCCCTATGCGAAAAAGTCCGAAACAAGGGACGCAAAGGGCAAGCCGAGATTTGAATGGGACTTTTCAAGGTTTGAGCCTGCTTTTTTTCAACATCTCGAGAGACGGATCGACGACCTTAAGAAACTGGGCATTGAGGCCGACGTGATTATTTTTCATCCCTACGATAAGGGGCACTGGGGATTTGACAGTCTTGGTAAAGAGAACGATCTGAAATATATCCGGTACCTGACGGCCCGGCTGGCATCGTTCCGGAATGTGTGGTGGTCGATGGCGAACGAGTTTGATTATGTGAAAACGAAACCCCGTGCAGATTGGGACATTTATACCAAGGCTATCGTGGATTCGGATCCTTACGGTCACCTTTGTTCGATCCACAATGGCAGCGTTTACTACGACAACTGGAAACCCGAATTTACACACGTCAGCATCCAAAACGGCTCGGTAGTCGAGGACTTTGGCCGGGCGGTGTTGCTGAGAGATGTGTTTTTTAAGCCGATGGTTTACGATGAAGTTTGCTACGAAGGCGATTTGCCGCAGCGCTGGGGACATTTGAGCGGGCAGGAAATGACCGAAGCTTTCTGGCAGGGGGTGATTGCCGGAACGTACGTGACGCACGGGGAGACATTCAGGAACGCAGGCGATACGATTTTCTGGGCAAAAGGCGGACGACTGACCGGCAGTAGTCCGGCCAGGATCGGATTTCTGAAAAAAATACTGGAAGATGCGCCGGGCCCGCTGGAATTGTCGGACCCGTGGAAAGATCACCGCACAGCGAGGGCAGACAGCAGTCATTATCTGGTTTATTTCGGCAAGCATATGCAACCGGAATGGACGTTTAACCTGCCCCGAAAAGGTGGCCCCAAGGCCGGCCGGAAGTTCAGGGTGGAGGTAATCGATACCTGGAATATGACTATCGATGAGCGGCCGGAGATTTTTGAAACTGACGAGGCGGTAGACTACCGCGTTTTCGATAAAAAAGAGAACCCCGATCCGACTACCCATGACGCCCTATTTAGCCTTGCGGATCAGGCAGGTTGGGCATTAAAGACTTTGATTGGTTAACATAGATAGTAAAGGATTAAAAAGACCGGATTATATCTGGTCTTTTTTTGCTTTTTTCTTTTTACAATGCTTTTTTTCTAAATTCGAAACAAATAGAATATAATCGAAATAAATTCTTTCCTGGTCAAAAGTTTCTAACCGACTTTTCCGAAACCTTATTCATGAAGCCTTTTACATTGGGATTGATCCATACCTCGGCTACCCTTGTGCCGATTTTTCAGCAATTGTGCAGCGAACACCTGCCGGGTGTCAACGTATTCAATATCGTCGACGACAGTCTGATAAAAGATGTAATCGCGAAAGGGAAACTGGAACCGGGTACGGCAAGGCGGGTAGTCGATCATGTTGCTTCGGCGGAAATGGCGGGAGCCGACCGCATTCTGGTAACCTGCTCATCGATTGGACGGGCTGTGGAAGCGGCCGCTTCGCTGGTGTCTGTTCCTGTGCTGCGCGTCGACCAACCCATGGCGGATCTTGCGGTGTCCGTCGGCAAGCGTATCGGCGTAGTGGCTACCCTGCGTACAACTCTCGAGCCCACCAGCGATCTTGTAAGGCGCCGCGCACAGGTTGCGGGTAAGGAAGTTGAGGTCGTCAGCCGGCTATGCGAGGGTGCTTTCGATGCGCTTATTGGCGGGGATGCCGCGCGGCATGACCAGATGGTTGCAGAAGCATTGCGGGAACTGTCTGCACAGGCGGACGTGATCCTGCTGGCGCAGGCATCGATGGCGCGGGTTGTCGATACGCTTTCGGAAGAGGAAAAGACAGTGCTCATCGTCGCTAGTCCTCCGACTGCGATCCGGTATCTGGCTTCGGTTATTAATGGAGATTAAAATGTTGTTTTTCAAGAAAATATGTATTGCTATGGCTATGCTGGGAATGGCTGTGTGCGACGGTAAGTCTCAAACGCTTGCCCGCCCCATTGACCTGAGGACACCACCGGTAAAACAGGCTTACCGAGCGGCTCTGCTGCGAGACACGAGGCGATGGAGCGCACCACGGAGTCGTCCGGTTCCCAGAATTTATTTTAAATACCATTTACATGAAGCTGATCCACTCCTGCCAGCCGCCACAGCTTTTGGTGAGCGGGAAATTCGATTGCCAGCAAGGGATGCCGGTTGAGCATGCCCCAGCCATTGCGATGGCCATGGATTGCCAGTTGCCCGAGGTCGCCGATGCGCTTGACAGCCGAAAGACCGACGCTATTAATGCTCATCATCACGCAGCTTCCGCCGCATTTGATCACATAATCATATTTCCGAAGCATCGGCTCCATTTCGTCGCTGATATTGAAAGCATACATGATTTTCTTCCCGGTACGATCGGCATGGCGGTTGATCACTTCCATGACGGCGTCTACACGATCTTCGAAACGCGAATTGGCGGCTGAGGCCATTAACTCGTCATCTTTCACGAAATCGATACCGGCTTGGGCGAGCGTATGTACGACACCGGCCGTTTGCGCGGGAGTCAGACCGATGCTGGGTTTGATAATGGTGCCAATCAGCGGTCTCCCGGGACCAACGCCCGTGAGGGACCGGCAACCGGCGATGCCGAACCGCGGTCCGCGATAATGGCTGGCGTAGGCGTCGGGAAAATGGATATCCACCAGTTTCAGGCCTGTGAACCGGGTTATTTCGTACAAATTGCCCTGTAATGTGGACACGAGCGTCGGGAGGTTATATCCGAAATTTTCAGCCGACCAGGATACGTCCACCAGCGCGCGCCGGTAACCCCCGTAGGATGAACTTGCACCGGGTAGCGCGGGCGAGGCGACGGTTTCGAGTTCTTCGATACGCTCTACCCGGGCTGCGAAGCGGTCTTTGAGCTCCTTCGTTTCGCCCGGCACGGCTACGAACGTTCCCGACGACTGCTCGCCGGCAAGCACCGCCGCCGCTTTTTCGACCTCATAAGGCGTTTCAATGTAATATCGTGCCGTGATTCTTTCCATTTGTTTCCGGTTGGTCTATTTATGTTTACGAATCTAGTTTCTTTTGATTCTATTTTAAGTTGGCTTTTTACGCTAGTGGCCTGCCTGGATCGGTTTTTACCAATTTTTTATAAAAATAAGACATAAATTGCTTGTAAAAGTTTTTTATAAATGGAATTGTTCATACTTTTCGTAAAAATTAGAATATAAAAGAAAGAAAAGCAAAAATCTACACTTCCCCTAAACACTAAAAAGGTTTATGAAACAACTCTTACGCATCATTCTGGCATACTTGCTGGTTATTCCGGCGATGTATGCGCAGACGCTGTCCGTCACGGGCAGGGTAACGGGTGTGAGCGATGCCGACCCGCTGCCGGGGGTGAGCGTCGTGATCAAGGGCACGCAGCGAGGAACGACTACAAATTCGGACGGAGCGTTCCGGATAGACGTGCCGGACCAGGCTACGGTGCTGGTATTCAGTTTTGTGGGATACAAGTCAGTGGAGGAAACGGTCGGCTCGCGCACCGACATCGGCGTGAGGCTTGTGCCGGAAAACAAATCGCTGGAAGAGGTCGTGGTGGTGGGCTACGGAACGCAGAGCAAGCGGGCGGTGACGGGCGCGGTGATTTCCGTTAATTACGATAAATTCAAAGACCGGTCGTTCAGTAACGTGACCCAGTCGCTGGCCGGGACGCTGCCGGGAGTTAATATTTCGCAGTCACAGGGCGCGCCGGGCGCTTCGCCCGTGATCAAAATCCGCGGCATCAGTTCTATTACGGCCGGAACCAACCCGCTCATCGTGGTGGATGGCGTGCCGCTGGAAAACTTCAACCTTAACCTGATCAACCCGCAGGATATCGAATCCATTGAAGTGCTGAAAGACGCTTCGTCGGCGGCTATTTACGGTTCGCGGGGATCGAGCGGGGTTATTATTGTAACTACCAAAACCGGTAAACCCGGCAAGGTGAATGTAAGCGCCAACGTGGAATACGGTTCCCAGAAGGTGGTCCGCCGCGTGAAAATGATGGATGCGCAGCAATTTATCGAAACTTATATCGACGCTAAAAATAACGCCTGGACGGCCCAGGGCGGCAATGCGGGCGATCCTAACAGCGTACGCCCGGCAACGTTGCGTATCCCTGAGGATTTTACCCAAAACGCGCAGCAGTTTGGGAAGGGTACCGACTGGCAGGATGTGATGTTCCGTACGGCCCCGTCTTTCAATGCACAAGTGACCGTTACCGGTGGCACGGAGAAAACGCAGTACATGTTTTCGGGGGCATATCTGGATCAAACGGCCGTTCTGGACGCCAATTATTATAAGCGTCTGGCAATTCGTTCAAATCTCAAGACGCAGATCTCGAAGCGGCTCAGCGCCGGTCTGAATATCGGGATTACCTCGATTTTCGACCGCACGGAGGGTACACAAGGCAAAAGCGACGTGATCAGCCTAGGCCTGCAAAGCGACCCTATTTTTCCGGTTTACAATGAAAACGGAAATCTCGGTTTCCGCGACCCGAATTCGACCTGGTTCCGCTTCACTTCCTATGCCGATATGAACCTCTGGCACCCATATTCGCTCACACGCGAGGTCGACCGCGGGCGCAAGTCGTTTAATACGCTGGCAACAGGTTATCTGGAATATGAAATTATCGACGGACTACGCTTTCGTACCAGCCTCAGCGGGAACCTTTATAATATGCGCAACAATTTTTACTGGAACGACAAGCAAAAATATGGCTATTCGGCCGTGCTGGCCGCACAAGGGAATGCGAATGACGCCTACATGCTGAACTGGTTGAGCGAGAACACGTTCACTTACGATAAAAAGGTCGGGGAGCATTCGTTTACGGGCCTGCTGGGTTACACCAGCCAGAAACAGCGTGACGAAACTATTTATGTAGCGGCCAATAACTTCCCGAACGACCTCGTGCATACGCTCAACGCGGGAACGGTAACGGCCGGGAATACCACCGCCAGCGAATGGTCGCTGCTTTCGTACCTGGCGCGTTTGCAGTATAATTTTAAAAACCGGTATTTCCTGGCGGGCGCATTGCGTCGCGACGGTATGTCGCGGTTTGGCGAGAACAACAAATGGGGCTATTTTCCTTCCGTTTCGGCAGGCTGGCTGATTTCGGATGAAGCATTCATGTCGGGTGCGACGGCTGTGAACAACCTGAAACTGCGTGCGAGCTACGGGGTAACGGGCAACAACCAGATTCCCAACTACGGTGCGATCAGCCTGTTGGCGGCTGCCCAATACGTGAATGGCTCGAATTTAGCGAACGGCTTGAAAGTGAATAGCCTGGCGAATCCCGACTTGAAGTGGGAAAAGACCAACCAATTCAACGTCGGCGTAGATCTGGGGCTTTTTAATAACCGCATTAACCTGTCGGCGGAGTATTATAACTCGGTTACGCGCGATATGCTGCTCTTTGTGCCTGTGCCCGACATTACGGGCTTCTCGACACAGCTGACTAACATCGGCAAAATGCGCAACCGTGGCGTGGAATTGAATATCTCTACCAAAAACCTGACAGGGGCTCTCACATGGACAACCGATTTCAACTTTTCCAGAAACCGCAATAAAGTGCTGCAACTCGGCCCGGGCAATGCGCCGATCCAGTACGTCGATAACGTCGTGACGGTACGCACGGAGGTTGGTCAGCCGGTTTCGAACTTCTACGGCTACATTTTCGACGGTGTCTTCAAAAACCAGGCGGAAATCGATGCCTACCCGCATCATGCGAGTACGACGCCGGGCGACCCGAAAGTGCGCGACGTAAACGGCGACGGCAAGATCAGCGATGCCGACCGGACCGTTCTGGGCAACTACCAGCCGAATTTCACGGCAGGTATCACAAATACAGTCGGTTATAAAGGCTTCGAGTTGTCGTTCCTGTTCCAGGGCTCGTTCGGCGGCGAGATTGCGAATAATAACGTGCGCTATCTTGGTACATGGGACAATGGACGGAATTTTTTCGCGGACATGTACAACTACTGGCGTTCGGAAAGCGAGCCCGGGGACGGAAAGCATTTCAAGCCGTCGGTTAATTACCTCGGGTTGCAGAAGCAGTTTTCGTCTTACTGGGTCGAGGACGCTTCGTTCGTGCGGCTGCGGAACGTGCGCGTATCCTACACTGTGCCTGCCAAATGGGCCTCGAGGCTGAAAATGAGCAGCGCCCGGGTATATGTGAATGCGGAGAATGTGCATTTGTGGAGCAAATATATCGGCTATGATCCGGAGAATACGACCTACGGAACTACCTCCTATTCGAGCAGCATGGAAACGGCCGGATCGTACAGCAGCGGCAACGCGCCCGTGCCGGGGGCATTTCAGGGGGTTGATTACGGATCTTACCCGTTGCCACGCGTGATTACTGTTGGGATTAAGGCTGATTTTTAAGGTTTCATGCCACGAAGACACGAATTTACACAAATGCCTTCGTGAATATTCGTGCCTTCGTGGCAATTCAAAAAAGCGAAGAAAATGAAAAGAATCATAAAATTGATTACGCTCGCAGCACTCGTAGTCGCCACTTGGAGCTGCAAGGACTCATTCCTCGACCTGGCGCCGGTATCGAATCCGAGTGCCGAGAATTTTTACAAAACGCGATCGGATTTCGACCTTGCCACGAATGCGGCCTACAACACGCTGTACACCGTGTACCATCCGCAGGGCCCCGTTTCTTACGCTGGCGAACTAATGTCTGATAACGTCACGATTTACAATATTTCCGGCAACCAGGCCGATAAATGGCAGTTTCGCGACTACACGCTGGCGCCCGCGAATACAATGGTGTATCAGTTCTGGCAGGATTTCTACCGCTCGATCTACAACATCAATATCATCCTCGACAAAATCCGGAATGCCGATCTGGACGCTTCCTATAAAGCGCAAACGCAGGGTGAAATGCTTTTCCTGCGCTCTTTGTATTATTTCAACATGGTGCAGCTCTGGGGGGGATGTGCCACTGGTAACCAGGCCTGTGAATGCCGCCGAAGCCTACGATATCCTGCGTGCGCCGGCGACGGAAATCTACGCCCAGATCACCCGTGACCTTGTCGAGGCGAAGTCCAAATTGCCCGTCACTTCCGCCGTTGCCGGCCGTGCCACCAAAGGCGCAGCGCAGACATTACTCGGAAAGGTTTACCTTACGACGGGTGATAAGGCGAATGGCGTCAAGGAACTCAAAGAGGTCTACGACAGCAAGCAGTATGAGCTGTTGCCATCCTTCGCGACGCTTTGGGACCCCAAAACGAAGAACACCAGGGAGTCGATCTTTGAAATCCAGTATCTCGGGGGCTCGGCAACGGCTCCTTACAGCAACTATTACCTCGAATTTTTCCCTAATTCCAATGCATTGGGCTTCTATGGAGCGGGTATGAACCAGGTTGTGGAAGATATCTGGAATGAATACGAGAAAGGCGATGCCCGCCGGGAAGCGTCTATCGATACGGGCTTTACCGACGCCAAAGGCAACTTTACAAAGGCCAAATTCCCCAAAAAATGGCAGGACAAAACGGCGCCGCTGATTAACCAGAACATCGCCGCGAATAACAACTTCATAGTGCTGCGCTATGCCGACTTGCTACTTTTGCTTGCCGAGGCGACCGGCGACGCCACTTACCTGAATCAGGTACGAAAACGGGCCGGGGTACCGCTGTATGGCGAAAACGGCTATCCGGCTAAATACAATACCGTTGCGCTGGCCGTCGAGCATGAGCGCCGCGTAGAGCTGGCTTTCGAATTTCACCGCTGGTTTGATTTGAAACGCACCAACCGCGCAATCGACGTCCTTACGGCGAAAGGCAAGCCGGTGACACAGAACAAACTGCTTTTCCCGATTCCCAACATCGTGAGAGACCAGAACGCCAAAATTACGCAGAATGCAGGGTATTAGGAGTTGAGAGTTTATGAGTTCATGAGTTTAGGGATCAGGAGTTTGAATTGAAGGCCTGCGTATTCACTCATGACCCCAACACTCACAGACTCATGAACATTAAACTCTTGAACTCACCACTCATGAACTCCCAAACTCATGAACATTAAACTCCTGACGCTTCTCTGCGCCGCTTTGATCGTTACTGAAAAGGCCGCTCACAGCCAGTCGAAGGCGCTGAAAATCTCGGAAAACAAGCGGTTTTTAGCCGATCAGGACGGGAAGCCGTTTTTCTGGCTTGCCGATACCGGCTGGTTGCTTTTTACGCGCCTGACCCGCGAAGAAGCCGACCGTTACCTGGCCGATCGCCAGCAAAAGGGTTTCAGTGTGGTGCAGGTAATGGTGGTGCAGGCTTTGCGTTCGGTGAATGTTTACGGTGATTCGGCATTGATAAACAGAAACCTCGACGCCCCGAAAACCACGCCGGGCGATTCTTTCGGGAATGCCGAGGAATACGACTACTGGGATCATGTCGACTACATTGTTGGCAGGGCTGCGGAAAGGGGCATTAAAATAGGGATGGTGCCGATCTGGGGCAATGCCGTGAAAAACGGGAAAACCAGCGCTGCACAGGCAACAGCCTACGCCCGGTTCCTGGCAAAGCGTTACCGCGACTACCCGAATATTGTGTGGATTAATGGCGGCGATATTCAGGGTGACGTCGTTCCCGAGGTTTGGGACGCAATAGGCAGTACCCTTCGCACCGAAGACCCCAACCATCTCATTACCTTTCATCCGTTTGGAAGGATGCAATCCTCGAAATGGTTTCACGATCGGGAGTGGCTGGATTTCAATATGTTTCAATCGGGTCACCGTACCTATGCCCAGGATAACGAGGCCAGGGATTTGCGGTATGGGGAGGATAACTGGCGCTACGTGGAAGCCGACTACGCCCGCCGGCCGGTAAAACCGGTGCTCGACGGCGAGCCGTCGTACGAAAACATCTGGCATGGCCTGCACGATAAAACGCAACCCGTATGGACGGCCGACGACGTGCGGCGGTATGCCTATTGGTCGGTGTTTGCCGGCGCTTGCGGTTTTACCTATGGAAACAATGCGGTAATGCAAATGCGCAACCCCCGTACCCACCCGGAGCCGGACCCGAAAGTGTCGTATTGGGACGAAGCAATCCATGATCCCGGCGCGGGGCAGATGGTCCATTTGAAAAACTTAATGCTCTCGAAACCCTATTTCGAACGTGTGCCCGATCAGTCGCTTATTGCCGAAAACGGCGAACGGTACGATCGCCTGCTCGCGACCCGTGGTAGGGATTACGCATTGATTTACACCTGGAACGGCCGCAATATGAAGGTGAATATGGGTAAGATCGGCGGGGCGAAAGTCAATGCAAGCTGGTACGACCCGCGGACGGGGCAAACCGTCGTTTTGGGGAAGTTCGAAAACAAGGGAATCAAAATATTTGACCCGCCCGGAGAGGTTAGAAACGGGAACGATTGGGTTTTGGTGTTGGAAAAATAGGATTATGCAGAAAAAATTAACAGCCTTGCTGGGCTTATGGCTGGCTATGGGCGCCGTAAATGCGCAGGATACCGTCCGTTATACCGGCAAAACGCTCGTGAACGTCGATTACCATCACGGCCAGCTTAGTGCGGCCATCGGTGTGCATTCGTACCAGACATTGCGCGCTAACCGAACGGACCCCGGCGGGGATTCGGCCATTACCTGGACCTATAACCATGCGCCGATGCTGGCCTATTGGAACGGCAAATTTTACCTGAATTACCTGAGTAACCCGGTAGGTGAGCATATTCCGCCGGGACAGACGCTTTTACAGACTTCGGATGACGGGCGGAACTGGACTAAACCGGTAGCTATTTTTCCACCGTATAAAATTCCCGACGGTACAAAAAAAGATGGCCATCCCGGCGTCGCGAAGGATTTATACGCGGTTATGCACCAGCGGATGGGCTTTTATGTTTCCAAAAGCGGCCGGTTGCTGACGCTCGGCTATTTCGGAATAGTGCTCGACGCGAAAGACGACCCGAACGATGGGCAGGGGATAGGCAGGGTAGTGCGGGAAATCAAAAAAGACGGGACTTACGGGCCGATCTACTTCATACGCCACAATGCGTCCTGGAAGCAGCCTTCGGATTACCCGATGTACACCGAAAGTACGGACAAAGGCTTTGTGGAGGCTTGCGAGGAACTCCTTTCCAATAGACTGGTAATCCAGCAATGGGTAGAAGAGGCCGACCGCAATGACCCGCTGATCAGTTTGAAAGGTGAATATAAGGCACTCAGCTACTACCACTTGCCGGATGGACGGGTAGTGGGGCTCTGGAAAAATGCATTGACGAGCATCAGTAAAAACGAAGGTAAAACCTGGCTGTACAATCCCAAACGTGCGCCGGGATTTGTGAACAGCAATGCAAAAATCTGGGGCCAGAGAACGTCGGACGGAAAATATGCTACGGTCTACAATCCTTCGGAATTCCGCTGGCCGCTTGCGGTTTCTGTTAGCGACGATGGGCTGAACTACAAAAACCTGCTGCTGGTGAATGGCGAGATTACTTCCATGCGCTATGGTGGTAATTACAAATCCTACGGGCCGCAATATGTTCGTGGCATTTCCGAAGGCGACGGCACCCCGCCCGACGGCAATCTTTGGGTGACTTACAGCATGAACAAGGAGGATATCTGGGTCTCGAAGATTCCGGTTCCCGTGCGCGATAAGACTGAAAAACACGCTTCCGACCGCTTTGCGCAAATGCCCGACGGCAAGGAACTCGCCGAATGGAATGTTTACAGCCCGTTGCAGGCGCAGGCAGCTATTGGTAAAGGTGTAAATGGTAAGGTATTGATTATGAAGGATTCTGATCATTTCGACTACTCGCGCGTCGAGCGTGTGATCCCCGCGACGAAAAAGCTGGTGGCTGAATTTTCTGTTACGGCGGGCCAAAACAACACAGGTTTGCTCGACATTGAATTTCTGGATGCCAAAGGTATGCCGGGCATTCGTTTATCTTTTGACTCGGCCGGTGTTTTCAGGTTAAAGGCGGGTTACCGCAACAAAACCTTGTTGAATTACCGGAAAGGACAGCGCTACGACATTAAGGTACAAGCCAACACCGAAACGCGGCTTTACACCGTTGTCGTAAACGGCAAACAGATTGGTACTGGTGTGCTTTTTGCGCCGCTCGAATCGGTGAGCCGGATCGCATTCCGCACGGGAAATACCCGTCGCTTTCCCGACGCCGATACACCTACCGATCAGATGTACGACCTTCCGAACGCCGGGATGAAGGACCCGGAAGCTGTTTTTGAAATTGATTATCTGATTACCAAGCCATTTTGAATGCGGTTTTGTATGATAATGCATCTCCGATTATTGAAATTATGAAGACCGCCAAAACCATCATAGCGCTCTCGTTCGGGCTGGGGCTCAATGCATTTGCGCAGGAAAAAGCCCTTGTCAATACATCGCAAAGTAAATTCGCGAAACTCCATGGTGCGGATCTGACGGCCGTCGAGTGGACGCAGGGCTTTTGGGCCGACCGTTTCAAGGCATGCCGGGAAACCATGGTGCCGCAGCTATGGAAAACCTATACCGACCCGGATGTCAGTCATTCGTTCCGTAATTTCGAGATTGCCGCCGGCCTCGAACCGGGCAACTTTAAAGGGCCTTCGTTTCACGACGGGGATTTTTACAAAACACTCGAAGCGGTAGCCAGTCTGTATGCCGCCACCAGGGACCCGAAGCTGGATGCGCTCATGGACAAGGCCATTGCTGTAATCGCCAAAGCGCAGCGTGGGGACGGGTACATTTATACCAAAGCCATTATCGGGCAAAAGCAGAACGGCGAGGGTAAAATGTTCGCCGACCGTCTGAGTTTCGAGGCCTATAATTTCGGGCATTTGATGACCGCCGCCTGCGTGCATTATCGCGCTACGGGCAAAAATACCCTGCTCGATGTCGCTAAAAAAGGCTGCCGGTTTTCTTGTCGCTTTCTACAACTCGGCCACGGCGGAGCAGAGCCGCAACGCCATTTGCCCATCGCATTATATGGGCCTTTCGGAGCTTTACCGCACCACGCGCGACGAGAAGTATCTCACGCTGGTAAAGCACCTGATCGCCATTAAAGGAGCCACCGAAGGCACGGACGATAACCAGGACCGTATCCCGTTCCTGAAACAAACCAAAGTGATGGGTCATGCCGTGCGCGCCAACTATCTGTACGCGGGCGTCGCGGACGTGTATGCGGAGACGGGCGACGAAGCGTTGCTCGCGCAGCTCCATACGATGTGGGACGACGTTACCCGACATAAAATGTACGTCACCGGCGGTTGCGGGGCGCTCTACGACGGCGTCTCTCCCGATGGTACTTCGTATAAGCCCGATGAAGTCCAGAAAATCCATCAGGCCTATGGCCGCGATTACCAGCTGCCCAACTTTACCGCGCACAACGAGACCTGCGCCAACATCGGTAATGTCCTCTGGAACTGGCGCATGCTGCAGATAACCGGCGAAGCCAAATATGCAGATATTGTAGAGCTTGCCTTGTACAACAGCGTGTTGTCGGGTATTAATTTGAAAGGTGATAAGTTTCTTTATACCAATCCTCTGGCTTATTCCGACGCATTGCCCTTCAAACAGCGCTGGGAAAAAGACCGGCAGGCATACATTTCCAAATCGAACTGCTGCCCGCCCAACACCGTACGCACCGTTGCGGAGGTGAGCCAATATGCTTACAGCCTTTCGGACGCCGGTGTTTTCTTCAATTTGTATGGCGGGAATAAATTTAAGACAGCATTTAAAGGCGGACATTTGCGCCTGACGCAAACGACCGATTATCCGTGGAACGGGAAAATTTCCGTCACTATCGACGAAGCACCGGAAAACGCATTAGCGCTATTTTTTCGCATTCCGGACTGGTGCAGCAATGCTTCCTTAATAGTTAATGGTAAAAAAGAAAATACAAAACCCGGCTCCGGCTCTTACGCGGAGGTCAAGCGAGCGTGGAAATCGGGCGATAAAATCGAACTGACGCTCGATATGCCCGTAAAACTGATCGAATCGAATCCTTTGGTAGAAGAAACCCGGAACCAGGTGGCCGTGAAACGCGGTCCGGTAGTGTATTGCGTGGAATCCGTTGATTTACCGAAGGGTAAAACCATTTTCGACGTTGCTATCGCAGCTAGAAACAATTTCAAACCAGCTCCGCTGACCATTGAAAACAGCCCCGTAATGGCCCTGCAAGGCGACGCTCTGCTCCTCGACAATTCGGATTGGGACAACAAGTTGTATCGCGAAGTTGCAGTCGGGACACCGAAAACCATTCCTGTGCGGCTGGTTCCATACTACGCCTGGGGAAACCGGGGGCACGGGGATATGTCGGTATGGCTACCGCTGGTGCGGTAACGTCGGCTTCGGGGCCTGATTTTCACGTTTGGGGCAGGGAGCGCCGCTGTGTACCCGTTGTCGCGTACCTAGCGGTACGCCGGGGTAGTTTTTGTATCGATCTTGCCACCGATGTTTTCATTCCTGGCGGGATCGGTTTGGTAAAACGCAAGCCCCGTCAGGGACGAAATATTGGTGGCAATACCGAATACGACCAATCCGGAAGGCACCTGCCGAGCCCCCCGCGGCATCGTAATTCCGCCTCCGGTTCTGTAAATGAGCATAGTGATTAAGATTTGAACGCGCCAATATGAGCGGAGCTCCAACAGGTGGCCGCTTTGCCCCGGTGGCTCGGCCTCGTGTTGCGCTTAGGCATTGTCCAGCAATACGCCGGGATCGATATCCAGTTTGTGATAAACGGCCTTCAGGAAAGGCACATCCGGTTCACGCTTGCCGTTCAGGATTTGTGAGAGTTTGTCCTTTCCCAGTCCTAGTAAATCGGCAAGGCCGGCTATCGTCAAATTGAGTTCAAAACGTTTTCTTTCGACTATTTCAGGAATCGATTTGGGCATCGGGAAAGGGTAGTGCACTTTTTCATATGCCTGAATTGCTGACGCGAGTGTTTCAATTCTGTCCGCTTCCTTATCAGAAATATTGCCCTCCCCCTTTTTCATCAAGCGGTTGAGTTCTTCAAGTGCCGCCTCGTATTTTTTCTCTGATTGCAAAGTTTCCATACCAATGTCTTATAACGCAGACAAATTTACATCATCATATTGCTTATGTGTGCCAATGAAACGAATGTACACTGTTCGTGTCCTAAATATGATTCGAGCGATCAACCTGCACCTATTACCACCCATATTAAATACAAACAATGCGTTACCCACCGAATCAGCGGAGTTGAAAGTCTGCCTGACTGCTGCGAAATTGGGCCAGTCTGCATTCAGGGTCTCAACATACCATTTGTCTAACGGGATTTCCAGCTCCGGATTATTGATACAAAACGATCTGATCGCCCTGTGAGAACGATAACCACCAGTTTGTTTTTTGAAGTTACAGCTTCAATTTGAAAAACCTTAATGATTTGATTGAAATGTTGTTTTCAAGTGCAATTTCCCGCTTATCAAACGGTACTCTACAACTCCCTGATCCAGATATTCCGGAAGCTCACGCGGCTTCCATGCTCCTGCAATTGCAAAGGCAGCTTCGCATCGTGGTACTTGTACTTCGGATAGCCCTGGTAAACCATGGGTCCCTTCAATTCCACGTGGTTTAGAATCAATACATTATTGTGGAAAACGGTCATGTATGCAGGCTTTTCAACGGTTTTGTCGGCGCGGAAGACAGGTGCTTCGAAAACGACGTCGTAAGTCTGCCAGGTCTGCGGCTTGCGGGCGGCATTCACCAGTGGCGTGTGTTGTTTGTAGACGCTGCCGGCCTGGCCGTTGTAGTAGATTTTGGTGTTGTAGTTCCAGGATTCGTAGATCTGCAATTCGTAAAGACCCATAATGAGCACGCCGCTGTTGCCCCGGTTGAAATCCTTGTCTTCGGATGGATCGGGCGTGCGCCATTCGACGTGTAGCTGCATGTTGCCGAATTTTTGTTTCGTGCGGATATCGGTGGCCCTGGGCACGATAACCAGCGCGTCGCCGTCGGGTTTCCATCTGACGGCCGAGCCGTCGGGGTGTTCCCATTTGGCGAGGTCCGTTTGGCCGCTGTACAGAATGATGGCATCCGAAGGCGGTTGTGCGCACGTTTCGCCCGGGGTTACAAGCGGGGGTTTAAACGACCAGTCCTCGGTTGCCGCAGGAGGTGGCAGTTTTTCTTCTTTTTCGGATTGGGCGGCGGCCAACGTGCTGGCTGCCAGCAGGAGCATTCCGGTGAAAAGCTTTTTCATAATACATGAGTATTGCAGGAATGAAACATCGAAATCAAGCATAAGTAATCCCATTGTTGTTAAACAAAGAAATAATAGCACAATAATTCACTATTATTTTCAATTTTCTATTTTTATTTTCTTTTATTTACGTAAATTTGCTTTTGATAAGTTTAAGCGTTCTATTTGAGCTGTGAATAGGTTTATTTTTTGTCGGTATGTGACGGATTGTTTCTTTTCCGCCTATTTTTAGGTAAAAAACAAAAGTTGATACAATGCTGGCAAATCAGAGAAGAGAAAAAATACTTGAACTGTTAAAAGAAGACGGCTCGGCGAAGGTGATCGACCTGGCGAGGCTCTTTAAAGTGACCGAGGTGACCATCCGGCAGGATCTGGACAAGCTCGAAAAGGACGGCCTGGTGATCAAGGAACACGGCGGGGCGTTTTTGAAGAATGTCGAAGACCAGGTGCGCAATTTCTCGCTCGCCAATCAGGAAAACCTCGATAAGAAAGAACTGATCGCCGCGAAATGCCTGGAATTTATTTCGAACGGCGACACGATCATTCTCGACTCCGGGTCGACCACGACGGAGATCGCGAAGAAGCTGAGAGGCAGCAACAAGCATCTGACAGTGATCACCAACGCATTGAATATCGCGTTGATTCTCGGTGCCGAAACGGGTATCGAGGTGATCATGACCGGCGGGGAATTTAAGCCGCCTACCTTGTCGCTGACGGGTCAGAAAGCGGCCGACTTTTTCAAAGGCCTCAATGTGCAGAAGCTGTTCCTGGCAACGGCGGGATTATCGCTTAAAGCCGGACTTACCTATCCGAGTATCAGCGACCTGGTCGTGAAAAAGGCAATGATCGACGCGGCGGATACGACTTACCTGGTAGCCGATTCGACCAAGGTCGGCAAAAGTGCATTCGCAAGCCTCGGCGCCCTGTCGCTGATCGACTATATCATCACCGACGCGGGCATCGAGGAGAAGTTCCAGCAGGTTTTTCATGATAATGAGATCGAGCTGATTATTGCGGAGTAGGAGGATTGAATTTTGAATGAGTGAATGATTGAATGAGTGAATAAAAAAAGTTTAAAGCTTAGGGCTTATAGCTTAAAGCTAACAGCCGACGGCCGATAGCCGACAGCCATCAAACCCATGAACATGAAAGAAAGTATCGGAGTAATTATTGGCAACAGGGATTTTTTTCCGGACCGGCTGGTGGCCGAGGCGCGGGTGGAGATCGTCGATTTGCTGAAAAAATTGAATATCAACGGCGTCATGCTCGATACCGAAGCTACGAAGCTCGGAGGGGTCGAAACGTTTCAGGATGCGCAGAAATGCGCGGCATTGTTCCGGGCGTACCGGGATGAGATTATTGGCGTGCTGGTGGTTCTGCCCAATTTCGGGGATGAACGCGGCATCGCCGAAACGCTCAAGCTGGCCGATCTGAATGTGCCGGTGTTGGTCCAGGGTTACCCCGACGATCTCGACAAGCTGGATGTGGCCCGCCGCCGCGATTCGTGGTGCGGGAAGATTTCCGCCTGCAATAATTTGTATCAATATGGTATTAAATATACGCTTACAACCAGGCACGTCGTACATCCGACCGATCCTTCGTTCGTCAAAGATCTGAACGATTTCGTGGCGGTGTGCCGGGTAACCAAAGGGCTTCGTAATGTGCGGATCGGCGCTATCGGCGCTCGTCCGGGCGGGTTCAACACGGTGCGTTACAGCGAGAAGATTTTACAACGCAATGGCATTTCAGTCGTGACGGTGGATCTGTCGGAGATTTTGGGCAATGCGAATAAGCTCACGGCCCAGGATTCGAAGGTGAAGGAACGTCTGGACAAAATCACTTCCTATGCCTCACGCGGGCGCACACCTGACGAGGCCTTGATCCAGATGGCGAAGCTGGACGTGGTTTTGGGTGAATTTATGGAAGCGAATGCGCTGGACGCGACGGCCATTCAATGCTGGACGTCGGTGCAGCAGAATTACGGCTGCAATGTGTGCACAAGCATGAGCATCATGAGCGAAAATATGATGCCGAGCGGCTGCGAGGTGGATGTGACGGGAACATTGAGCATGTATGCGCTGCAACTCGCTTCGGGCTCGCCGAGCGCGCTGGTGGATTGGAATAACAATTACGCAAACGACGAAAATAAATGCGTGCTCTTCCATTGCGGCAATTGGGCGAAGTCGTTTTTGCCGGATATCGAAATCGCGACGGCGCCGATCCTGGGGACATCGGTGGGAGAGGAGAATACCTGGGGCGCATTGGCCGGTCGCACGCCCGCGATGCCGCTCACGTACGGGCGCATCAGCACGGACGACCCGCGCGGGATCATGAAGGCGTATGTAGGCGAGGGACGTTTGACGGACGATTCGTTGAAAACCTTCGGTAACCGTGCCGTAGCTGAAATCCCGAACCTGCAAAATCTTATGAATTACGTCTGCCGCAATGGTTTCGAGCACCACGTGGTAATGAATGCGTCGAAAACTGCCGGCATTCTGAAAGAAGCATTGGGCAATTATATGGGCTGGGAGGTGCAGGTGTTCGATGAACCCGCGCAGCAGCCGTTCGCAACCCGCGTGCCCGACCCCGACCTCGTTTCGCAAAACTAACCCTGAACTATCGGAAAATTACGGATACCGGCCGCGAGGCCGGACTAATGCTAAAAGTCATGTCGGAAAAGGAACTGGCGCAGAAATCGGTGGAGTACCGCAAAAAAATACTCAAATATATCTACCAGGCCAAGGCTGGCCATACCGGCGGGAGCCTGTCGTGTATCGATATTTTGAATGTGCTCTACAATTATACGATGAATGTGGACGCAGCGCGTTTCGACTCGCCGGACCGCGACCGCTATATCCAGAGCAAAGGACACACGGTGGAAGCATTGTACGTAGTGCTGGCCTCGCGTGGCTTTTTTCCTGAATCCGATCTGGAAACTTTGTGCAAGTACCAGTCACATTATATCGGCCATCCTACGCGCAAGGTCCATGGGGTCGAGCAGAATACCGGCGCATTGGGCCACGGGCTTTCGCTGAGTGTGGGGACTGCCATTGCCGGCAAGCTCGACAAACGCGATTACCGCGTTTTTACCGTTCTGGGCGATGGCGAGTTGCCCGAAGGGTCCAACTGGGAAGCCGCATTGTCGGCCTCGCATTACAAGCTCGACAACCTGTGCGCGATTTTGGATAAAAATACCTTGCAAATCACCGGCCCCACCAGCGCCGTGTGCAATACGGACCCGGTCGACGGGAAGTTCGAAGCATTCGGTTGGGCCGTGCGGCATGTGGACGGACACAATATCGGCGAGCTGATGGCCGCATTCGATGCGTTGCCGTTCGAGGCGGGTAAACCGAGCCTTATTATTGCGCACACCGTGAAGGGCAAGGGGGTGAGTTATATGGAGAATCAGTTGAAATGGCACCACGGCGTGCCGGATACCCGGCAGTACGCCGAGGCGATACAGGAGCTGGACCTGCTGGAAGAAACGCTGGCGTGAGCCAATACCTGACAATGAATTTAAATTGAAGAAATAGTGGATGCGACTATCGAAAACATAGGCGTGAGCCAACGCGCCAACCTCGAAGTTTTTTCGGGCACATTGCAGCAACTCGCCCAAACCGACAGGGATATTATCGTGGTAACGAGCGATTCGCGTGGCTCGGGCAAGCTGGTGCCGTTCGGCCAGCAATTTCCCGACCAGATCATCGAGGTCGGGATCGCCGAGCAGAACCTCGTGGGCGTTGCGGCGGGCCTGGCTTCCACAGGTAAAAAAGTCTTCGCCGTTTCGCCGGCCTGCTTCCTGACGGCGCGGGCGTTGGAGCAGATCAAGAACGATGTGGCATATTCCAATAACCCGGTGAAACTCATCGGTATCAGTGCGGGCGTGAGCTACGGAGCGTTGGGTTCTACACACCACAGCTTGCACGATTTCGCCGTATTACGCACCATCCACAATCTTATCGTAGTGGCTCCGGCGGATAATTTCGAAACCGAACAGGCTATTCTGCTGGCTGCTGACACCGGTATGCCGGTCTACATCCGTTTCGGCAAGAAGCCGATGCCGCTGCTTTCGGAGGAAGAGAGGACGTTCGCCTTCGGAAAAGGGCGTATTGTCCGCGAGGGAACCGACATTACCATTATCGGAACGGGCGAAACCGTGGCGCCTGCATTACTGGCGGCCGAGAAGCTGGAACGTGCGAATAATATTTCTGCTACGGTAGTGAGCATGCACACGATTAAGCCGCTCGACTACGATCTTTTACAAAATATTGCAGCTTCCGGGCAGCCCATCGTGACGGTCGAGGAGCACAGTATTTACGGCGGACTGGGCGAGGCGTGTGCTTCTTTTCTGATCCAGAATAGCCTTCATAACCGGTTCAAAATCATTGGTATTCCCGACGAATACACGGTTACCGGCTCTCAGACGGAAATTTTCAATCATTACGGTATTTCGGAAGAAGGCATTGCCGCCGCGGCGCTCGGCCTGATCGGCTAAGCGGCCGCCCGTGTAGGTGTAACCGGACGGTTAATAAGTCGTTATACAACCAGGGGTTTCTCAAATAGGGTTATTTGGTCAAAATTTATGAAACTGATAAGACAAATGTGCTGCGGCACCGCATTGCTGTTTGCCGGCGTCACGTACGCGCAGGATGCGCCCCGCGTGGATGCGCCCCGCGTGGATACGCCCCGCGTGGATACGCCCGGCGTGGATACGCCGAGGCACCGCGTACTGGTGCTGACGGACATTGAAAACGAGCCGGACGACACGCAATCGATGATCCGCTTTCTGACCTATTCCAACCAATGGGATGTCGAGGGCCTGGTAGCAACAACTTCCATACACCAGCAAAAACGCGTTGCGCCGGAAAAGATCAGGCAGCTCATCGAGGCTTACCGCAAAGTCCGTCCAAACTTGCTGCTGCACGAAAAAGGTTATCCCGAAGCAGACTACCTGTTGAGTGTTACCAAAAGCGCTTATCCCGACTTCGGTATGAATGCGGTAGGCAAGGGCAAGGATTCGGAAGGTTCGGAATGGATTATCAAAGTCGTTGACAAGAAGGACGATCGGCCGGTGTGGATCCCCGTCTGGGGCGGAGCCAACTGCCTCGCACAGGCGCTTTGGAAGGTAAGAATGACCCGGTCGCCGGAAGATGTGAAGAAATTCGTATCCAAAATAAGAATGTATACCATTTCGGACCAGGACGACACCGGTCCGTGGATCCGCAAGACTTTTCCGGATCTGTTTTATGTCGGCAGCCCGGGTTACCATGCGGCGGGGGCTTACCATTATGCGACGTGGTCGGGTATCAGCGGCGATAAATTTCACGGCCGTTTCGCGGGCGCCAACTTTGAAATCGTGGACAATCCCTGGCTCGATGAACACGTGCGCAGCCACGGACCGCTGGGCAAGGAATATCCGTTTACCAAATTCTTGATGGAAGGCGACACGCCCTCGTTTCTGGGGTTGGTAAATAATGGCCTTAACGACCCCGAGCATCCCGAATACGGCGGCTGGGGCGGAAGGTACGAGCTCTACACGCCACGTACGCTCAAATATTTTTACGAGCCGGAAACCCGGCCGATCTATACCGACGCTATGGACGAAGTGAAGGGCGTCGACGGCGCTTACCACACCAGCAACAAGGCCACGCTCTGGCGGTGGCGCGAGGCCTTTCAGCACGATTTCGCGGCGCGAATGGACTGGACAATCAAACCTTACAAGGAGGCCAACCACCCGCCGAAAGTGGCCGTGAAAGGCGGTACGCGCATCACCGCCAAGTCGGGTGAAACCGTGCAGCTTAGTGCCGAAGGCTCGCAGGACCCCGACGGCAATGTATTGGCTTACGAATGGATCTATTACCCCGAGCCCGGCAGCTACAATAGCAAGGAACCGCTCGGAATAAAGGATGTAAAGGCCGCGAAAACTTCTTTTGTGGCTCCGAAGGTGGAGAAACCCGAGACCATTCACGTGGTACTGGCCGTAACCGACGATGGTGCGCCTTCGCTGACGCGCTACCGGCGCGTGATCGTGACCGTGTACCCGTAAGGGGCGCCTGAACCCATTGAAACATGAAGACCAGCATATATTACCGGATAGCGCTTTTGTGCATTGTTTTCGGACTGGGATGGAGTAGTTGTAAAACAAAACGGCCCGACAACGAACCTAAAAAGATCGCGATCGTCATTTCGACGCTGAATAACCCGTGGTTCGTTTTTCTCGCTCAGAAAGCCGAAGCGAAAGCGAAGCAGTTGGGGTACGAGTCCAAAATTTTTGATTCCCAGAATAATACCGCCCAGGAAACCGACCATTTCGACAACGCGATTGCGTCGGGGTATGACGCGATCCTGTTCAATCCCACCGACGCCGACGGCTCCATTGTGAATGTGAAGAATGCGGTTGCCGCGGGTGTGCCGGTGTTTTGCATGGACCGCGAAGTGAATGCGAACGGCGCGGCTACCTCGCAGATTTTGTCGGATAGCTACTCGGGTTGCGTGGCGATCGGAAAATACTTCGTCGAGACTTTGAATAAGAAGGGAAAATATGTGGAAATCCTCGGGATGGTGGGCGATAACAACACCTGGAACCGCTCGAAGGGCTTTCATAGTGTGGTCGATTTTTACCCGGGTCTGAAAATGGTCGCGCAGCAAAGTGCCGATTTCGACCGGAATAAGGCGATGGAAGTCATGGAATCCATTCTGCAAGCGCATCCCGATATCGACGGTGTTTTTTGCGGGAACGATGCCATGGCCATGGGTGCTTACCAGGCGTTGGTGGCCGCAGGGAAGGCCGATCGCGTGAAGGTCTTTGGATTCGACGGGGCCGAGGACGTGGTGAAATCCATTCAGGACGGCAAAATTATGGCAACCGGCATGCAGTTCCCCGAAGTGATGGCACAGACTGCCGCCACATTCGCCGACGAATATTTCAAAGGTAAACGCGACTTCCCGCGCAAGATGCCGGTAGCCGTGGAGCTGGTAAAAAAGGATAATGTCGAAAATTATGCCGCTTACGGCGAAAAACAATAGCTATGCCCAAACCGATCCGATACCTGCTTTACGTGGCCGTGTTTGCGTTACTGGCTTATAATTCGGTGTATTTCAGGAAACTGGATGAAGTGAAGGCCGGTGCCGAGACGTTCGATGCAGCGGGTTATGCCCGAGATTTCTGGAACAAAAAGTTAATGCCCGGTTTGTCGAAAGCCGCGGATTTGAATGCATTGGTTACCCAACTGAAAACGGAGAAAGATAAAGCATTTGCGCAGCATTCACACGCGCTTGGCATCGGGAATATCCGCTATTTCCTCGTGAAAGGTCAAGGCGTGGTGACGGGCGTGGACGAAAACGAGGTAGCCGTGGAAGTCGGAAATATCCGGGCACGCATTGCTACGGAATACATTTTCGGCAACGCCGTCCGCGATGCATCGGGCGCGATCGATATCGACGCTTTTACGAATTCGATGGATTTCAACAATGTATCGGCGGAGATCAACAAGCTGATCCGCGAAAAGGTGGTGCCACCGTTTAAATCCGGCGTCAGAAAGGGAGATCGGGTGTCATTCCATGGTGCCATCGAGTTGAACCGCGAGCATCTCCAACTCGACAACATCGAAATTATTCCGGTAAGTCTCCAAATCGAAAAACCATGACAACGACATTGTTGGAAGCGAAGCATATCACGAAGCGGTTCCCCGGTGTAGTCGCGCTGGACGGTGTTTCGCTGTCGGTGGAAGCCGGGAAAGTCACCGCGCTGATTGGCGAGAACGGCGCAGGGAAGTCGACATTGATGAAGATACTCTCCGGTGTTTACCCCGATTTCGAAGGGGAAATGTACTACAAAGGCGAACCGGCGAAGTTTGCGGGCCCGAAGGACGCCCAGCAGCAGGGCGTTGCGATCATACACCAGGAACTCAATTTAATACCCTATCTCACGATTACCGAGAACATTTTCCTCGGCCGCGAACTGGTGACGCAGTATGGCACGATGGATAAAAGCCGCATGCGCAAACGCACCCAGGAGCTACTCGACCAGTTGAGGCTAAAAGTCAGTCCGGATGTCCGGGTCTTTAAACTCAAGGTAGGCCAGCAGCAAATCGTCGAAATCGCGAAGGCACTGCTTACAGATGCGGAGCTGATCATTATGGACGAACCGACGTCGGCCATTACCGGTGCGGAAGTAGAGGTTTTGTTCGATATTATTGCTGATCTCAAATCTCGGAATAAGGCCGTCGTTTACGTCTCCCATAAGCTCGACGAGCTCTTTCGCATTGCCGACCGCTACGTAGTGCTCCGCGACGGTAAAAGTATCGAATCCGGCGAAATGGCCGGTATGACACAGGATTTGCTGATCGGCAAAATGGTGGGTCGGAAAATCGACGTGATGCGCAAAACGACGGATCGTGCGCCCGGCGAGGCATTACTGGAAGTTAGGGACCTGAACCTGAAAAGCCGTGTGAAGGCGGGTAATGTGCTTAGTAATGTTTCTTTTAATATAGGTAAGGGAGAAATTGTGGGCCTTTTTGGTCTGATGGGCGCAGGACGTACCGAGTTGCTGGAATCGATTTTCGGGTTGTACCCCGCGCATGCCTCCGGAGAGGTGGTCATCGCCGGGCAATCCGTTTGTTGCGACTCCCCTGCACGCGCCATCGCGGCCGGGCTCGCGCTCGTACCCGAAGACCGGAAAAAAGATGGATTGGTGTTGGGACTGGGGGTTAAAAACAATATCAGTCTCACCACGTTGGAGGAAATGGAAAACTTTGGCACGCTCAATAATTCGAAAGAATGTGAGCTGGCCGATCATTATATCAGCGAGTTACGCATTAAAACGCCGTCCAAAGAGCAAAAGGCCCGGAACCTCAGCGGTGGCAACCAGCAGAAAATTGTACTTGCCAAATGGCTGGCGACACGTCCGAAAGTGCTCCTGCTCGACGAACCGACGCGTGGCATCGATATCAATGCCAAAACGGAAATCTATAAACTCATCATCCGCCTCGCCGACGAAGGTTTGGGCATTTTAATGGTTTCGTCGGAATTACCCGAAATTCTGGCCATTTCGGACCGGATACTGGTGATGTCGGAAGGCCGTCTGACAGGCGAGTTTTTAGCGAGTGAAGCGTCGGAAGACGGGATTCTGAAAGCGGCGATAAGGGGGACTTCCACTGTTGGCAGGTAGCCGAGAGGTTGACAGGACTTCGACTATCGGCAGTCGGCTTTTTTTGAATTGATGTAAATGTGAACGAGTAAATTCTTTTGTTACAAAAGATGCATGAAGTAACCAATAACGAGCGTACGGCTACCTCGCAGAAATCGCCGAGGGCCGACAGCCGACAGCCAGGGTTAAAAAATGTTCTCCCCCTGGCCAGGTTCCAATCGCTTATCGCATTGTTCCTGCTGTGCCTGGCATTGAGCATTTTGTCGGACAAGTTCCTGACCTTTTCCAATCTCTGGAATGTGATGCGGCAGATTTCGGTCAATATCTGCATTTCGGTGGGCATGACTTTAATCGTCCTCACGGCCGGGATCGATTTGTCGGTCGGCTCGGTACTCGCACTATGTGGCGCGATTACGGCCGGTTTGCTCAAAAACGGAATTGAAATACCTGCTCAAAACCTTTTCATCGGTTTTACCGTGCTCGGCGCGATCCTGGCGGGGATGCTCGCGGGCTCCGCGTTGGGTGCATTCAACGGCTGGGCTATCACGCGTTTCAATGTGCCTCCCTTTGTAGCCACGCTTGCGATGCTTACGGTTGCCCGCGGCCTTACCATGCTCTGGACCGGCGGCTTTCCGATCAGCGGGCTGGGGGATACGTTCCTGTTTATCGGAACGGGTTGGTTCCTCGGTATTCCGGTGCCGGTGTGGATATCGATCGTAGTGGTGGCGCTGGCCGTCTTTCTGACCGACAAGACGCGGATCGGGCGCTACATTTATGCCATCGGAGGTAACGAAAGTGCCTCGCGGCTTTCGGGGATCAATGTCGACAGGGTTAAAATAATCGTCTATACCATTGCCGGAGCGCTCGCAGCGGTGGGCGGGATCATGGTTACCTCACGCCTCGATTCCGCCCAGCCCAATGCGGGGATCAGCTATGAACTGGACTCTATCGCAGCCGTCGTGATTGGCGGCACCTCGCTCTCGGGCGGGCGCGGGAGCATTCTCGGCACCGTACAAGGGGCGATCATCATCGGCGTGCTCAATAATGGGCTGGTGCTGCTAAATGTATCGCCGTTCTGGCAGCAGGTCGTGAAAGGGCTGGTGATTTTACTGGCAGTGATTATCGATAAGTCGAATGGGAAGAATGAGTAGCGGGTGCCGATCTCCCGATTGCAGAAGGTTAGAATGAATGACCAACCGTTGTAAAAATTAATATGAGTCGAATCTATCTTTTTGCAATACTTGCTCTCCTGTCATTGTCCTGCCAAAAAGACGCCTACCTCTTCACATCTTTCCGCGAACCGGCGACCGACGGCCTGCATCTGGCGTACAGCCGCGACGGCTATCACTGGACGGACCTCGGCGGCGGTTACCTCAAACCCGAAGTCGGCGGCAGGCTTATGCGGGATCCTTCTATCGCGAGAGGGAAGGACGGGACATTTCACCTGGTTTGGACGACGAACTGGAAAGGCGACAAGGGATTCGGCTATGCGAGTTCCAGGGATTTGATGCATTGGTCGGAGCAGCGGTTCGTCCCGGTGATGGAGCATGAACCGGAAGTCGTGAACGTGTGGGCGCCGGAACTGTTTTACGATGAGGAGAACGACCGCTTCGTGATCATCTGGGCTTCTACCATCCCTTTCAAATTTCTCAAAGGAGAGGAAGACGAGCGCAACAATCACCGGATGTACTACGTCACGACGAGGGATTTTCAGACATTTTCCAAAGCGGCACTGTTCCTCGATCCGGGCTTCAGTGTGATCGATTGCGTGATCGCCCAGCGCAAAAAAGATGATTATGTGCTGGTTTTGAAGGACAATACCCGCCCGCAGCGGAATATCAAAGTCGCATTTGCCGACCACGTTTTGGGGCCCTACCGGAATATATCCGCGCCTTTCACGGGCTTTCTTACCGAAGGGCCAACCGTCGTGAAAGTTAAAAATGATTGGCTGGTCTATTTCGACCAGTATCGCGACAAGACCTATGGTGCCGTAAAGACCGCCGACTTCAAGTCTTTTACCGATATTTCCACGGAAATTGCAGTTCCCGACGGACATAAACACGGCACGATCATCCCCGTCGATTCCCGGACTTTGAAAAAATTGAAGGAAAAAGCGGGTCGCTGAAACCGCTTGAACGGGACTGTGCGTATAGGGCGAGCGGTAGCCTCTGATTGTAATAAATTGAAGATTAAATGCGATGAATAGTAGTAAGAAAGCATCGGAGGCTGCTTTTCCTCGTGCAAACCTGACTAAAATTCATCGATTTCATGAAGGCTTTAACCCGTCCGGACCTGTATGTCGAAGAAGAGCAGAGGCTGTGGCGGGAAATGCTCGAAGGGAATGTAACCGCTTATGAACACCTTATTAATCGCACCTACGACCTTCTTTTTCACTACGGCACCAAGTTTTCCAGCGACCGCGAGTTGATCAAAGACTGCATTCAGGACGTTTTTCTGGTTATTTGGGAAAGGAGAAATACATTGAATCCAGGCATTCCGCCCAAACCCTACCTGCTCGCGTCGCTACGCCGCCGCCTGCATCGCATCGCTTCGCGGCCGAGGATGGACTGTATGGACTATTACAGCGAATCGGACATCATTTTCGACCTCGAATTCGGTGCCGATTACCAGCTCATAGAATCCGAAAACGACAGGCTACTCGCGTCGAGGATGACCGAAATGCTCAATGAGCTTCCCAAACGGCAAAAGGAAGCCGTTTTTCTGCGCTTCTACAACGATTTGGAGCGCGAGGAGATCGCGATGGTGATGGATATCCAGCCGCAGTCGGTTTCCAATCTGCTGCAAGAGGCTTTCAAATTTATCAAATCGCATTGGAGGACCATCGTTTCGCTGGCTTTCGCCCTGCCTTTTTAAAGCTTGAAATACCTCATTTAAAAATTTCAAAAAAAATCTGAAAAATACAGTATCCCGCCGTCGCGGTGGTCTAATGGTGTTTGAAAAGCTAAATTTCGAATATGGACCGTTACCGCAATTTCAGTCTGGGGGAGTTTGTTTGGGACAAATCGTTCCGCAACTGGGTACTGAACCCAACGCGGGAGGACGACGAAACCTGGCAGAACTGGCTCGCAGCCAATCCCGATAAACGTGAAATAGTGGACCGTGCACGCCAACTGGTGCTGGCTGTCCGTCCCAAAAATGCGGCTTTGAATAACCCCGAAAAACGGAAGGCGGTTGAGCGGATCGTCGAACGGCTGGAAGTCCGGAACAGGGACCATGCCGATGTCCTTTTGCCCTGGTATACCGGCCGCGTGGCGCGAATCGCGGCGGTGCTGGTGCTTCTGACGGGCCTGGGATGGTTGTTCTGGCTTAGAAGCCAATCGAAAGTGATCAATTATGAACAGCTTGTGGCTGCCGCCGGAGTTGAAATGCGCGAAACCGTGAACACGACTTCGTATCCGCTCATGGTCCGGCTCGAAGACGGCAGCCGGGTTACGCTCGACCCCGGCAGCAAAATGGGTTACCCGGCCCGTTTCAGGGAAACGCAGCGCGAGGTTTTTCTTTCGGGAAAAGCATTTTTCGAGATTGCCAAAGATCCTTCCAAGCCGTTTTTTGTGTACGCCAATGAACTGGTTACCAAAGTTTTAGGTACCAGTTTTACCGTCCGGTCCTTTGCCGGTGAACAGGAAGTGGAGGTCGCTGTAAAAACCGGCAAAGTAGCTGTGTTCTCGCGCGAAGATCCCGATGCGATCGAAAAGCAAAGCTCCCGCGAGCTGACGGGTGTGGTGGTCGAGCCTAATCAGCAGGTAGTTTTTGTCCGGAAATCTGTCCAAATCACAAAAAGCATCGTGGCCGAACCGGAAGTGGTAACTGAAGGCAAAGTGGCGCCCCGTCTCGAATTCGATGAAGCACCGGTATCGGATGTATTTGCGGCTTTGCAAAACGCCTATGGCATCGAAATCATTTACGACAAGAACGTTATGGATGAATGCCCGATCACCGCTACACTCACGGAAATGTCGCTTTACGAGCAGCTCGATCTGGTTTGCAAAGCCGTTGGGGCTGGCTATAAGAGCATTGACGGGCGGATTGTGGTAGAAGGAAAAGGCTGTAAGAATATGTAAACAAAAAGCCGGCCCATGCGCCAACATGGCCGGCCCGGATATCCTCAGTGGTTAGCAGACCATCACATCTCACACAAATGGGATGAGGAGGAAGATTTTGCCAAGTTTCAATTAACAAAACCGTTCAAATGTATGAAAATACCGGTACAGTTCCATCGTAAATGGTTAGTTCTTATGCGGATAAGCGTTGCGCAATTGATAATGGCGGTATGGCTGGTCGGGAATGCGCTCGCAGCGGACGTACGTGCGCAGGAACTGCTCAACAAGCGCATCAGCTTGCAGGCGCAGGACCTGGAAGTGAAGAAAGTCCTGCACCAGATCGAAAAGCAGGCCGGCGTCCGGTTCGTTTTCAGCTCCAAGGTAATCCAGTCGGGGCGGAAGGTTACCATTCAGCAATCGAACCGGGAACTTTCGAAGGTTCTGGAAGAATTTCTGGTGCCGCTGGGACTTACATATGAAGTTTCGGGCAAAAATATAGTTATCCGTCCGTCGGATGCGCCCAAAGGGCCGGCCGGCGAGCCGGAGGCATCGGCGAAAAACGGGTTGCAGGCGGTTTCGCAGGTTACTGTCAAGGGCCGCGTGACCGACGCCGAAAGCAAAGAGCCTTTGCCCGGGGTGAATATTCTTGTCAAGGGTACCCAAACGGGCACGTCCACGGACGCGGATGGTAACTACACCCTGACAATCGAGAACCCCAATACAACATTGATTTACAGCTTCGTAGGTTACGAACCGCAGGAAGTACAGGTTGGCGGCAGAACGGAGATCAACGTCGGTCTTAAAACAGACCAGAAATCGCTCGAAGAAGTGCTCGTAGTGGGTTATGGAACTGTAAAGAAAAGCGATGTGACCGGTTCGGTGGCCTCCGTGAAATCGCAGGAACTGACTGCCTACCCCGCGCTAGGCACAGTGCAGGCATTACAGGGCCGTGCCGCCGGCGTGCAGATCCAGGCCAACAACGGCGAACCGGGCTCATCTTTCAAAGTGCGGATTCGCGGAGGAACTTCCATTAATGCAAGCAGCGACCCGATTTACGTCGTAGACGGCTTCGTGGGCGGTACGTTGCCGCCGCCGGAGGATATCGAATCCATTGAAATCCTGAAAGACGCGTCCGCAACGGCTATTTACGGCTCGCGCGGTGCCAATGGCGTGATCATGGTGACGACCAAAAAAGGGACCTCGGGCAAGCCACGTATCGAGTTCAATACTTCGTATTCCGGCCAGAAGGAGATCAACCGGCTGGATTTGCTCAATGCCGCGCAGTTTCTCGACTATGTGCAGGAAGTACGGCCCAATATCGTTTCACAGGGGGCCGATACCGACTGGCAGGAACAAATCTTTCGCCGCGGCGGCATCCAGAACCACCAGTTGTCGGTAGCAGGCGGCAGCGAGGCGGTGAAGTACTATGTGTCCGGGGCTTATTACGACCAGAAAGGCATTATCCTCAACTCGGGCTACAAGCGGTATTCGGTGACGAGCAATATCGATATCAACGCTACCAAACGGCTCAAACTGGGGCTGAACCTGTTCGCGCAACGCGTCTCGCGCCAGCAATCGAAAACCCAGGAAGGTTCGGGCGGCCTCACGCCCGGCGTGATGTCGGCGGCTCTGAAATTCGAGCCCGACCAGCCGATTCGCGACGCCAATGGCCGTTTTACCGTCGCACGGCTGAGCGACCCTATCGATAACCCCTATGCGATTGCGACGCAGCTGCAAAACGAGTCGCTGGCCGACCGCATCCAGGGCAACCTATATGCAGAATACAATATTCTTAAGGATTTGAAATTCAGGGTGACGCTCGGCGCGACGACCAATAGCGGCCGCACGGGCACATTTACGCCTACTACCCTGAACGATGGCCGGAATGTAGGTGGAGCAGCCACGGTGAACGGCAACAAGAGCACGTTGTTATTGAATGAAAACTATTTGACCTACAACAAAAAGATAGGCGCATTGCACGACCTGTCGGTAATGGCGGGCTACTCCTACCAGAAATCATCGAGTGAAAACTGGGGCGGATCGGGGCAGTCGTTCATTACCGATGCCGTTTCGTACTGGAACCTGGGTGGCTCCTCCGTTTGGCAAAGTCCCAATTCAGGACTCACAGAATGGGTACTGGCCTCGTACTATGCCCGGTTAACCTATTCTTTGGCCGATAAATACCTCTTTACAGCCAATATCCGTCAGGACGGCTCTTCGAATTTCAGCAAAAACCACAAATGGGCCACGTTTCCGTCCGGCGCATTCGCTTGGAAAATGTCGGGTGAGCCGTTTATGCAAAATATTGCGGCGATCAGTCAGTGGAAATGGCGCGTGAGCTATGGTCTTACGGGCAACCAGGCCATCGAGCCGTATCAGACGATGGCGCGTTTTTCGAATGTGTATACGATCATCAACGGAACACCCGTGAATGCCGTCCGGCCTACCACCGTCGCCAACGACGATCTTACGTGGGAAACGACGCATCAGTTCGACCTTGGCGCAGATGTAAGCCTGTTCAACAACCGGATCAACCTCGTGGCCGATTATTACCGACGTGTTACCAAAGACCTTCTTTTCAGCGTGCAATTGCCGCAGTATTCGGGTTATACCAATCAGTTGCAGAATATCGGCGAGGTTGAAAACAAGGGTGTCGAGTTTACATTGAATACCCGTAACCTCGTGGGCGCCTTCAAATGGAGTACCGACATTAATTTTTCTTTGAACCGTAATAAAATCCTGAAACTGCCCGCAGGAACCGATATTCTTTATGGCTCCGCGCCGGGGCATATGGTGGGAATGGGGCAGACCCAGATATTGCGTGAAGGTTATCCGGTAGGCAGTTTTTACGGCTGGATCTACGACGGTGTTTACCAGGAAGGCGATAGTTTCGTCCCCGGCGGCGGTTTCGAGACGGTAGCGGGAGGGGAGAAATTCAGGGATATCAATGGTAAAAAGGACGCGAACGGCCAGCTTACCGGCGAGCCCGACGGCACCCTGAACAGCGACGACCGTACGATCATCGGTAACCCACATCCGAAATTTACCTGGGGCATGAACAACGATTTTAGTTGGAAAGGCTTTGATCTGAACATATTCTTCCAGGCCTCGAAAGGCAACGATCTGCTCAGCTACACGCTCATGGAACTGAACCTGCTCTCGGCCATCAACAATGCGACCACGGAAGCATTGAACCGCTGGACGCCTGCGAATACGGATACGGACGTACCCAAAGCCGCCGTTGGCCGTACGCGCAGGGTGTCGACACGCTGGGTGAAGGATGGCAGTTTTGTCAGGATGAAAAACCTCGCGTTAGGCTACAATTTTCCTAAACCCGTGCTCGAAAAACTCAGGATCAGTAAATTGCGCATTTATGCCAGCGCCCAGAACATCCTGACGTTCACGAAATACAAGGGCTACGATCCGGAGGTAAACTATTCGTCGGACGGGAACACCGACAGCAACCGCAATCTCGGCCTCGACTATGGCAGCTATCCCAACGCCAAATCCTACACCATTGGTTTGAACCTCGGTTTTTAAGCATTAAACGGACATGACAATGAAGCATTTACTTAATAGATCAGTAATCCTGACGGCGATGGTTTCGTTGCTCCTGGGCTGCGCGGACCTCGACGAAAAACCTATGGGGCTACTTGCGCCGGAGGCGTTGTTCAGGACTTCCAGAGATGTGGAAACGGCGATTATGGGCGCTTATGGCTGGATAGCCACCGAACGCCTCTACGGCCGCCAGTTCGTATCGGCGCTGATGCTCAGGAGCGATATGGAGGACATCGGCGACCGGGGCACGCCTGCCGAACGCCAGCAGGTAAACGATTTCAATATGGACGACAATAATAATATGGTCAACCAGTTCTGGCCGGTATGGTACCAGGTAATCAGTGCGACCAATGCGGCTATTTTCGGTGCGCAGAGCCTCGCGTTGCCCGAAAATACAGGAAATCCGCTCATCGCCGAAGCGCGCTTTATCCGCGCGTTCGCGTATTTTCACCTCGTGCAGGTTTTCGGCGATATTCCTTATATCGATTATTTTATCAGTAACCCCGAGTTGGTCAAATCCATCTCCAAAACGCCCGCGGCAACGGTTTATGCCAACATCATCGCCGACCTGGAATTCGCGAAGCAATGGCTGCCCGAAAAACAGCCTTCGGAAGTGCGCAGCCGGGCGACAAAGGGTACTGCGGCATCTTACCTAGCCTCCGTACACCTCACAATGGGCCAGTATCAGAAGGCATATACCGAAGCGAAATGGGTGATCGATAACAGGGACAGGTTTGGCTACGCACTGGAAGCCGATTTCCAGACGCTCTTTAAAGCGCCGCAGGCCCCGAACATGAAGGAACATATTTTTGATATCGACTTCCTGGGCCAGAAATCGGGCGATGGCGGAGCCAATGACGACATTATGGCTCCTATGACAGGTGTTCGCGGAGGCGACGCGCCACGCAGCGGATGGAGCGTAATCGTGCCTTCGCTGAAAGTGTACAGCACCTGGGACAACCGCGATTACCGCAAGGAAGTAAGTTTCGAAGATTCGCTGCTGATCGGCGGCAAGCTCGTTCCGTACACCGAGTTCCCGAATACAAAACGTCCGCATATAGCCAAATACGCCCGTTTTGCGGGAAATTCCAATTCCGAAGGCCGCTATTCGGACCATAACTATGCGGCTATGCGTTACGCGGAAATCCTGCTCATCGCCGCCGAAGCGTCGGTAGAGGTGAACGGGCCTAATGCGGAGGCGTTGGGGTATATTAATCAGGTAAGGGCGCGGGCCCGAAATTGGGCGGGCAAGCAAACTGCGTTTCCGGAGGATGTCAAAGCAGGTCTCGGCAAAGAGGCGCTTATCGACCTGATCCTCGACGAACGACGCCTCGAACTCGCTTTCGAATACAAGCGCTGGTACGATATCAAGCGGCGCAACCTCGGCGAAAAAGTTTTCAAAGGACCCAATTCGCTGGAACCGCATGATAATTTCGATGCTAACCGGGATTACCTGATGCCGCTGCCGCGTGTGGAGTTGCAGGTGAACCCGAACCTGGCGCCGCAGAACCCGGGGTATTGAGTTTCACTGAGTGAATGAGTGAATGAGCCGACGTGGAACGGGGAAAGGGTGAATGACGAATCGGGTAGCGATGTAGGATTGGTAGAAAGGGAACCGATGACCGTTGAATGACAATCCCGTCAGGGATGTAACGACAATGCTGTTGCAATGCATTGTTGTTACATGCCCGAGGGGCATTTTGTTAAAATTTTCGTTGATTGATTTGCCACCAATATTACATGCCTGACGGCATTTGTTGTATGGCAATTATCGCCTGGTGATCCAGTTAGAGGCCTAGAACTTCCTTCACACTTTGGCTGTCATTTTTAGATAGAATAAATTTCCGTTCCGTGACATGATCAGCGATGACGCTGTTCGCGAGCAGCAGGCGGACGGAAATCGCCGATTGGTTTAACCAGCCGCGCTCGCCGTTTTTCAATTCATGAGAAAGAAGCGGTTCGTTAAAATCATAGGCCGTGTTTTTGAATCGGAATACCAGAACCGGAACGCTGTCCTTCCACTCGATGGCGCATTGGATTGGAGATGTGTTGTCGAGAAGATCGTCCGGGAAATGGGTGTTTTTAAGAATGATGTCGAGCGTGGCGGCGTGGGGGAGTACGCGTATGTGAGGCGATCGTTCAGGGAGCGACATTGTTTTCAAATTTCTTTATGCAATCAACAAAGCCCGCTCCGGAATGATTCAGGGCGGGTTTTTGTGACGGCCCCGGCACCACCGAGCCGACGGGCCGGGCGGCTACCGGAAATACCCGGCCGAGCTCGCGATCGAAGCGAACGGGCTGGACAAGGCCGTGGCATACCGGCTGCGGAAGTGGGCGCAGAACGCAGCGACGATTCGGTGCCCGGAATTCATTTAGTTGATTTTCAGGGCAGACCAGTGCACGACAGGGTGGTTGTCGCCGTCGTCGAGCGAGAGTGTCATGCTGGAATTGTTTTGATCGAAGTACAATTCGAGTACATCGCCGGTATTGAGTAGCGCAGTGCCCTCGATGTTGATCGTACCGGTAGCGGCAGGCAGCCGTTGCTTGGAATTGGGCGGAATGGTAACATTGGTTATGGGAAATATGCCTTTGGCGTATACCTGCGATGTGGTAGCATTGCGGACGGCGACGTAAGGAATCGAGTTGGTGGGAAGGGAGATTCCCTGTTCCCTGAACTCATAATTAATGCTGGCCGACAGCCTGTAATAGCCGCTCTCGGCGACTGTGAAGGTCGACGTTGAGCCATCAAATGTGCCGCCGGATGCAAATGCCGGTGTCGACCATTGGCTCGAAATGCGTTGTGAGCCCGTAACAACAGATGACGGCTTGCCTATGGCGGAAAAGCCCGCAGGTGCGGTACCGACCTTATTCCACACAGTCCCGTTGTAAAAGTAAAATCCGGGATTGTTGTCTGTCTGATAGATCATCAGACCAGTTGCCGGCGACGCAATTCCGTTTCTCCCGTCCAGGTCCATTCGGGGAATCAGCACCCCTTTTTTGTCCCCGGCAATGTCGAGTTGCGCACTGGGGTCCGGCGTGGTGGTACCGATCCCTACCTGCGCGGAGGCGATATTTGAAAATGACGGCAGTGTGCCGAGCAAAGCGAAAACGAACAGGTGTTTCATGATGATGCGGGGTTAAGAATGGGAATGAATGCTTATGAAAGGCGTATGCTGCCGCCGGGTGATTTTGCGGGTGTGTGAACGGAAGGCTGTCTGGCCCGAACAAGTTAAACGCAAAAGAAAATCCAGCCGATCCGTGTTCGGCGGGGCAATCGGTAATGTGGGGTGTTTCGATTCCTGGAATAAAAGGTTATGAAAATAGCGGGTTTTTATTCACTTTGGGTGCTCCGTTGAACAATTAATTTTAAAACTCCTGCCATTAACCATTTATGAAAGTACATCTCCCCGCATTGCTTGTGGCAATATCGGTGTTCACAGCCTGTGGCCGGCCGGAAGGCGGCCCGGAAAGCGGAAAGGCCCCGGCCGGACCCGAAGGCACCTGGAAGCTCCTGACCGGTACGTTGATCGAGAAAGGTGACACCACCGTAACCGACTACACGAAGAACGTTTCCTTTATCAAGATCATCAACGAAAGCCATTTCGCCTTTTTACAACATGACCTGAACAAGGGAAAGGACTCAACCGCCAGCTTTTCGGCGGGTGGCGGGACTTACACGTTGAAGGATAGTACCTACACCGAAAAGCTCGAATATTGCACCGCCCGCGAATGGGAGGGGAACGAATTCCATTTTACGATCTCCATTAAAGACGATACATTGATTCAGCGCGGCATAGAGAAGGTGGAGGCGGCAGGGATAGAGCGCTTGAATATCGAGAAGTATGTGCGGTCGAAATGACCGGGCAGCCGATAAAAAAGCCGGAGATGCATGTAATCCCCGGCTTCAAAATAAATCGGCAACCCCTATTTGGCGGGCTCTTTGACCGCCGTGATCGGAAACTCGCCGTCCTGCGAGACGATCGTGCCCGAGAGTTTGTCGCCGTCCTGCGTCATCGTGACGGTGAGAATGCCGCCCTGGAAATCCAGTTTGAAAGTTACTTTGCCCTGGTCGATGGTCAGTTCCTTCATTTCCATACGCTCCTGCTGACCGAGGTAGCCGGTGGTTTTGTCGTCCTTCTGCTCGAAGGTCATGAAGCCTGTTTCATACTCAGGCGGCACATTGGAAACCGTGTATTTCCAGGTTCCGATCAGGTCGTTGGCCGTTTTAACGTTTTTGGCAGTTACAGCGAAGATGGCAACGGCCAGGATCATGGTCAGCAAGTACTTTACTTTCATTGTGTTAATGGTTTTTGCTTGGAAGATTGGTTAATGACAGGCATTTTTTTCCCAATTTAGAAAAAAGGAAATACGTTGCGCTCCCGGCAATGTTATATTTTCGGTAACTAAATTACCATCGGCCTTCACGACTGATTAACGGTTGCCGGTTGCTTATTCGCCGCGATTTGGTTTTTGCCTACCTGTTGCATTGCCATTTAGCCTAATTTTGCAACATGAAGGTCCTGGTCGCATATTTATTCGCATTTTACGTGCTTGCCCTTTCCTGCATTCCGTGCCAGGACGAGCCGGTGACGCACAGCGACGTTGCGGCTAAGGCTGTTTCCGATGCCGGAGACGGCCATAGCGAGGTTATCGACCTTTGTTCCCCACTCTGCATTTGTGCGTGCTGTGCGAGCGTAACCATCAGTCCGGTAGCCGCGGTTCTGCCCGATAACCCTGTAACACAACTGGTTCCACCGACAGGATTTTCGTATCTCCAGACACTTTCCGCCGGCGACATGGCCGGCATCTGGCAACCGCCGAAAGAAAGGGTATAATCCGCTTATCGACGGGGCAAGTCGTTGCGATGCAAGCTTTGCCCCGAAGCCGCCGCACCTGTCGCCTGGCAGCGTCCGGCGCGACGTGGTATATCCATTCTTTTCATATTAGAAATGCTAGATAAAATCATACATTTTTCGATCCGCAACAAGCTTGTGATCGGAATATTCACACTGGCCCTGGTAGCGTGGGGGAGTTACTCGCTCACCAGGCTACCCATCGACGCCGTTCCCGACATCACCAATAACCAGGTACAAATCATCACCACAAGCCCCTCGCTGGCCGCTCAGGAGGTAGAGCGGCTGGTTACATTTCCTGTCGAAACAGTGATGGCGACGATCCCGCATATCGAAGAAATCCGTTCGATCTCGCGTTTCGGATTATCGGTTGTTACCATTGTATTTGAAGACGATGTGGACGTTTACTGGGCGCGTCAGCAGGTTTCGGAGCGCCTGCATACGGCGGTAGAACAGGTCCCGCCCGGGACCGGCACACCCGGACTTGCCCCCGTAACCACCGGCCTCGGGGAAATTTACCAGTACGTACTGCATACCAGGCCTGGTTTCGAAACGAAATATCCGCCCATGGAGCTGCGAAGCATCCAGGACTGGATCGTGCGCAGGCAGCTGCTCGGAACGCCCGGTGTCGCGGATGTGAGCAGTTTCGGCGGTTTTTTGAAACAATATGAAATAGCAATCGATCCGCTCAGGCTGAGGAGCGCGGGATTGTCCATTGCCCGTATTTTCGAAGCCCTCGAACAAAACAACCAGAACACGGGCGGCGCATACATCGACAAGAAGCCGAATGCCTATTTCATCCGCAGCGAAGGGCTGATCGGCACGCTGGACGACATCCGGAAAATTCAGGTAGGCGAAACCGCGACGGGATTGCCGGTGCTGATCCGCGACATTGCCGGGGTGGGCTACGGAAGCGCGGTCCGGTACGGGGCCATGACCCGCAACGACGACGGCGAGGTGGTGGGCGGGCTGGTGCTGATGCTCAAAGGCGCCAATTCTTCGGAAGTGATCGGAAATGTGAAAGAGCGCATCGCCCAAATCCGCAAAAATCTGCCCAAAGGCGTGGTGATCGAGCCATTTCTGGACAGGACGAAGCTGGTCGACAGTGCCATTGGAACCGTTTCGAAAAACCTTGTCGAAGGCGCGCTGATCGTCATTTTTGTACTGATATTGCTGCTCGGGAACATGCGGGCAGGCCTGGTTGTGGCTTCGGTCATTCCATTGGCGATGCTTTTCGCGGTGAGTATGATGAACCTCTTTGGGGTTTCCGGCAACCTGATGAGCCTTGGGGCCATTGATTTTGGCTTGATCGTCGACGGCGCGGTGATTATCGTGGAAGCCACTTTGCATCATATCGTAGCCAAGCGATACAAGCACCGGCTCACCCAGGACGAAATGGACCGCGAGGTTTATGAGTCAGCTTCCAAAATCCGTAACTCGGCGGCATTCGGCGAGATCATTATCCTGATCGTGTACCTGCCGATACTCGCGCTCGTCGGAATCGAGGGCAAGATGTTCAGGCCCATGGCGCAGACCGTCAGTTTCGCGATCCTGGGCGCGTTTATCCTGTCATTAACCTACATTCCAATGATGTCGGCTCTGTTTTTAAGCAAGAAGAATGAATACAAACCGGGCATTTCCGACAGGATAGTCGGGTTTTTCCGGCGTGCTTACCTCCCCGCACTGGATTTTTCGCTCAGGAGAAAATGGCTGGTTTCGGCTTTCGCGGTCGTATTGCTGGGTGGAAGCCTGTGGCTGTTTTCGCGCATGGGCGGCGAATTTATCCCCCAGCTCGACGAAGGGGATTTTGCTGTGGAGCTGCGGGTCTTAACCGGCAGCTCGTTGTCCGAGACCGTGGATGCGACCCGGAAAGCATCCGCGATACTGCTCAAAAACTTCCCCGATGAAGTAATAGAAGTGGTTGGCAAGATAGGTTCCTCGGAAATCCCCACCGACCCGATGCCGGTAGAAGCGGCGGATATGATGGTGATTTTAAAGGAAAAATCCCACTGGAAAAAGGCTTCGGGCAGGGAGGAACTGGCAGAAAAAATGCATGCTGTACTCACGGAATCGATTGCCGGCGTGACATTCGGATTTCAGCAACCTATTCAAATGCGCTTCAACGAACTGATGACGGGCGTAAAGCAGGATGTGGCGATCAAGATTTTCGGTGAGGATCTCGATGTGCTGGCACGCTATGCGGCGCGCGTGGGCAAGCTCGCGGGCGCGGTGCGCGGGGCGGAGGATATTTACGTAGAAGCAGTAACCGGCCTGCCGCAAATAGTGGTACGGTTCGACCGCGATAAACTGGCGCAGTTCAATATCCCTGTCGCGGAGGCTAACCGCACCCTGAATGCCGCCTTTGCGGGCGCGGGTGCAGGGCTGGTGTTCGAAGGCGAGAAACGCTTCGATCTCGTGGTGCGGCTGCAAAAGACCGACCGCCGGAATATCGACGATGTCCGCGGACTGTTTGTAACCAATGCCGAAGGCCAACAGGTGCCGCTCGCGCAGATCGCGACCATCGAAATGAAAACCGGTGCTAACCAGATCCAGCGGGAGGATGCCAAACGCCGCATTACGGTGGCATTTAATGTCCGGGGGCGGGATGTGGGGAGCATCGTGAAGGAGCTGCAAAGCAGGATCGACCGGGAGGTCAAATTGCCACCCGGCTACTTTGTTACCTATGGCGGCCAGTTTCAGAATTTGAAGGAAGCCAACCGCCGGCTTGCCGTGGCGGTGCCGGTGGCCCTATTGCTGATTTTTATACTTCTCTACTTTACATTCCATTCTTTGCGGCAAAGCCTGCTGGTGCTCACGGCCATCCCGTTTTCGGCGATAGGCGGCGTACTCGCGCTTTGGGTACGGGGTATGCCTTTCAGTATTTCGGCGGGAATCGGGTTCATCGCATTGTTCGGCGTGGCGGTCCTCAATGGCATTGTTTTGATCGCCGAGTTCAATCTCCTGCGGAAACCGGGGGCAAAAGATTTGCGGGAAGTGATTTTCGAAGGTACTGAAACGCGGCTCCGGCCGGTGCTCATGACTGCCCTGGTGGCGTCGTTAGGCTTTTTGCCGATGGCGCTATCGTCGAGCTCCGGAGCGGAGGTGCAACGCCCGCTCGCGACGGTGGTAATTGGCGGCCTGGTATCGGCAACGCTGCTCACTTTGCTGGTGTTGCCGGTTTGGTATTGGATCGTCGAGAAACGGTGGGGAAATGCCGTTAAAACGACCGGTATCGCGGCGATATTGATCGCCGGTTTACTAATCCCTTCACGCTCGCATTCGCAGCAGGCACAGGTACCCGCACGGAAAGTCACGCTCAGGCAGGCCATTGAAGAGGCCGTGGCACGTAACCCCACGATGAAAGGCGGCTCTTACCGTATCGATTATCAGAAAGCACTGGTCAAAACGGCCACCGATCTTGCCAAAACAGACCTGACCTGGATGGGAGGGCAATACAACAGTATCAAGTTTGACAACCATTTCTTTTTGTCGCAAAACCTGCCGAATCCCGTAACGGTAAACAAGCGGAAATCGCTTTTAACCGAAGAACTCAACGGCGCACAGGCCGAATTGGAGCTTGGCAGGACCGAACTGGTGAGACAGGTGAAGATCAACTATCAGCAGCAAATCCTGCTGAAAACCCGGCAAAGCCTGCTGGCAGCCGAGCTGGCCCGCGCCGGGCGATTCGTGAAAGCCGCGGAAATGAGGTTCAGAACGGGGGAAACCAGCCAGCTGGAATATGCCACGGCCCAAAGCCAGCTCGGCGAAGTCCGCGCGCAGCTCGTCCGTAACCAGGGCGATCTGCTAAATCTCCAGCGGGCATTGCAGGCATTGGTGAACGGAGACGGCCTTACCGAAGCCGAACCCGACTCGCTTACACGCAGGGACCTGACCATAGCCGTGCCCGACACCTCCGCGTTGCAGACAAACGCCTATTTGCGCTATCTCGGCCAGCAGGCGGTGATTGGCAGCCGGCAAACGGCCGTTCAGAAGTCGGCCATGTTGCCTGAGTTCAGCATCGGGTATTTCAACCAATCGCTTACGGGTTTCCAGAATACCGGCAACGGCGAAGTGTTTTACGGTAGTGGAAAGCGCTTTCAGGGCGTGCAGGTGGGGCTGCAACTGCCTGTTTTCAATAGCGCCGGGAGAGCACGGGTAAGGGCGTCGGAAGTGAGCGAGCAGATTACCCGGAACCGGATCGAAGCCGTGCGGCTGCAACTGGGGAGCGATTTGGAGCAGGCCATGCGGAGCCTGGAAACGGCCCGCCAGAACCTTGATTTGTATGAGCAATCCACGCTTGTGCTGGCGGGCGTTATCCAGAATAATGCTGTCATGGCGTACGAATCCGGGGAGATCGGGTACATTGAATACGGTCAGGCCTGGAACCGTGCCCTGGGTATCCGCCTGACGTGGCTGGATTTGTTGTATGCTTACAATCAATCCGTTATCCAAGTAGAATATCTTTTAAATGAGCAGTAAACCGAATAAATCGATGAAAAATATAATAGTATGCTTGTTACTGGTGCTCGGAATGGCGGCTTGCCAATCGGGGAGCGAGAGGGAAACGGGGGAACCCGAAACGGCCGATACGCAGGAAGAAACCGACTTCGTCGAGCTGACGGAGAGCCAATTTAAAACCGCGGGTATCGAGACGGGTGGTTTCTCCATCAGGAAATTGAGCGGGGCTGTCATTGCAAACGGCGTAATCGACATCCCGCCGCAGAACCTGGTCAGCATTTCGGCGCCGCTGGGTGGATTTCTCCGGAAATCGGAGCTTTTACAAGGGATGAAGGTACGAAAAGGCCAGGTGCTTGCGGTGATCGAAAACCCGGACTTTATCCCCATTCAGCAGGACTATCTCGAAACGCGCAGCAAGCTGGAATACGCCGAGCAGGAGTTCCGGCGGCAAAGCGATCTGAGTAAGGAGAATGTAAACGCGCAAAAAGCTTTGCAGCAATCGGCTTCCGAGCTGAAAATGCTGCGGGCGCGGTTGGCGGGCCTGAAAGAGCGTGTCCGTACCGCAGGTATCGAACTGAGCGGTCTGGAAAACGGGCATATCGCAAGTACCGCATCTATCCGTTCCCCCATTTCGGGTTCGGTGACGGTCGTGAATGTGAATCTGGGAAAGTACGTAAATCCGACGGACGTGATGTTCGAGATCGTCGATACCGATCATTTGCATGTGGAGTTGTCGGTATTTGAACAGGACATTCCGAAAGTGAAACTCGGGCAGCTTGTCCGGTTTCGCGTGAGCAACAATCCCGCGAAGGAGGACCTGGCCAGCGTTTACCTGATCAATCAGAAAATCAACGACGACCGCACCGTGCGCGTGCATTGCCACCTCGAAAACGAGGACCATAACCTGTTGCCGCAAAATTTCGTAAAAGCTGTTATCGAAACCGGGGCCAGTCCGGTAAACGCCCTGCCCGACGAGGCTGTACTCGATTTTGAAGGCAAATCCTACGTGTTCGTCAAAGATTCGGCGGGGGAAAGGCGTTTCAGGATGGTGGAAGTATCGAAGGGCATTTCGGAAAATGGTTTTACGGAAGTGAAAATGCCTGCCGAAAGCAGGGAAAGCCCCGAGTTCGTTTTGAAAGGGGCCTACGCATTGCTATCCAAGCTGAAAAACGCGGAGGAGGAGGAATAAAAAGAGGCCGTTCAATTGCTGGTCATGCCCTAATGCGGTTGACCAGCAATTGGACTGTCGCCAGTACGTGGTCCATATTGCCGTAGTCGTTGGTTACCTTCGAGATCATCACCCCTCCTTCGATCAACGCGATAATGGAAACCGCCATTTCTTCGGCATCGATGTCCTTTTGAAATTCACCGGCTTCGGTTCCTTTTTGAATGATATCGACCAGGCTCTTTTTCCAGCTGAAAATCGCTTTGGCGGCACTCAAACGGAGCGGTACGTTGGTGTCGTCGGCTTCCACGGCTGTGTTCAGGATCGGGCAGCCGCCACGGTTGCCAACCGTCGCGATCACATCTTTGTACACGCGGCCATACACCATCAGTTTTTCATAATAGGTAGCGGCTTTCTCGAGTTGCGCCTGCACGGTATTGAAAACCAGGGACCGGTTGTATTCGAAAACGGCCAGGGCCACTTCTTCTTTATTCTCGAAGTTGCCGTAAATGCTGCCTTTCGTGAGGCCTGTGGCCTCGGTAATGTCCGACATAGACGTACCCGCATAGCCTTTCCGGTTGAAAAGCTCGGCGGTTTTCTCAATGATAAAGTTGCGTGTGCGCTCGGCTTTGGAAGTTCCTATGTTCATGTTGCAAATATACCAATTGGTATTTATTTTTACAAAACCGGAACCCCATTTGTTGTAGACCTGTCGGCAACCTTTTTACAGCGGTAATGCGGGCAAAACTTGTCCCCGCAGCTCACCGAAACCGATACGGATGTCCCCATTTTGGCAAAAGCCCCGTATAATCACTTCATCGTAGTCTTCCAGAAACCGCCTTTCGATGCCGTCACCGCATTGCACCGGTTGTTTTCCATTCAGCGTTGCTTCCAGCAGGCAGCCTTTTTGGGCGAGGCCGGTGCCGCTGATAGTGCCGGTAGCCAGCAAGTCGCCTACTTGTAGATTGCAGCCGGTAACGGTGTGATGGGCAATCTGCTGGGCGGCGGTCCAGTAAAGATGTTTTGCATTGGTTTCGCATAATGTGCATTCGCGATGGTTTTCAGGCTTGACTCCGACCGTCAGCGAGAGGTCGAAGTTCATCCGGGGAGCGGCGGCGAGGTAGGGCAGCGGCATGGGAGATTGCACGGGCGCGGGTACGCGGAACACCTGCAAGGCTTCCCAGGTTACGACCCAGGGAGAAATGCCCGAAGCGAAATTTTTGCTTGTAAATGGCCCCAGGGGTTGGTATTCCCACCGCTGGATGTCCCGCGCCGACCAGTCGTTGAAGAGCACGACGCCGAAAATATAATCCTCCGCTTCGGCGACAGGCACAGGCTGGCCACAGGATGAGTCTTTGCCGATTACAAATGCGAGTTCGAGCTCGTAATCCAGTGCGTTGGTAGGCTGAAACAAGGGGTTGGCACCCGTCTGAGCCGTCTGTCCCCACGGACGCCGCACCGGCGTGCCCGACACCGTTATGGACGACGCCCGGCCGTGATAGGCAACGGGCATGTGTTTCCAGTTGGGAAAAAGGGGGTTCTCCGGCCTGAATAGCCTGCCGACGCTGAATGCGTGTTCTTCGCTGGAATAGAAATCGGTATAATTGCCTACTCTGAGCGGCATATGCGTCTGCACGTCTTTCAGAGGAATAAGCAAATGTTCCGAGTACCGCTTCAATATCGAATCACCGTCGCACAGTGCGTCCTGGATTGTTTTTCGCACATATCCGGAAAATTCCCTGCCAAGCCCTATCAGATCGTTCAATACCGGCTTGCGGAAAACACCACCAGCCTCCGGATAACGCGAAAAAAGGTTCAACGCATAGGTAGCGGGCAGGTCCACGACCCATTCACCGATCGCCAGGCCGGCGCGTGCCGGGCGGTCGTCGCTGAATATGCCGAACGGCAGATTATATATAGAGAAATCGGAACCGGACGGGACCGGCAGCCACGATTGTAACATGATATCGGAATTTTTATGCCTGTTGGGCCAGATAGGCTTCCAGTAATGGTTCCAGACCCGTTACTGATTCATAAAGCTGGTTGTACGAGTCGATGACGAAGTAGTGGTCCTGATAGCGGTCGATATGGTAGGGCGTGTCGAGTACGAGCGCGAGGTCGAAATCGATCTTCGGGATATCGCTGCGCAGACAGTAACGGCTTTCCCCGGAGGAGGAAATGATACCACCGCCATAGATCTTCAGATCGCCGTTCTCCCGGATCAGCCCGAACTCGACGGTGTACCAGTACAATCTCGAAATGCGTTGCAGAATTTCCTCGTGATCGATGTGCTTCAAAGCCACTTCGCTCAAATGTGCCATAAAATCGCAGAACGACCGGTTGCTAAGGAGCGGCACGTGACCGAAGGTGTCATGAAACATGTCGGGTTCTTCGAGGTAATCGATCTGCTCGGGCTTGCGCAGCCAGCTCGTCGCGGGGAACTGCCTGTTGTACAAATGCGTATAGAATTCGCGGTGCGGAATGAGGCCCGGAACCACATACACCTCCCAGCCGGTCAGTGCACGGAGCGCCGGGTTGGTTTCCCGTTCGAAATGCGGAATGTGCCCTGCCACAAAACCGACTTTGGAAATGCCTTCCAGATAAGCCTGGCTGGCAATTTGTGGCAATTGTTTCATTTGTCGTTCGAAAAGCAATTGCCACATCCGGTGGTCGGCTTCGGTGTATCGTTCAAAATCCTGGTTCATGGTTAAAAACGGTTTACGTTAAAGTGTACCTCGCAGCATCTGTTCCCGCTCGATAGCTTCGAATAGCGCTTTGAAATTGCCCTTCCCGAACGATTGGGCACCCTTTCTTTGAATGATCTCAAAAAAGAGCGTAGGACGTGGCATGACCGGTTTCGTGAAAATCTGAAGAAGGTAACCTTCATCGTCGCGGTCGACGAGGATGCCCAGGTCCCGCAGGCTGGCAATGTCTTCGTCGATATGCCCGACGCGGCGTATCAGGTCGTCGTAATAGGCCGTGGGAACGCGCAGAAATTCAACCCCGCGGTCGCGCAGGGCGCGTACGGTGTCGACGATGTGGTCGGTGGCGACGGCGATGTGCTGCACGCCCGGCCCGCCGTAAAAATCGAGATATTCCTCCACCTGCGATTTCTTTTTTCCCTCGGCCGGTTCGTTGATCGGAAACTTGATGCGCCCGTTGCCATTGCTCATGACCTTGCTCATCAGTGCCGAGTATTCGGTTGAAATATCCTTGTCATCAAACGAAACCAGCATTTTAAAGCCCATTACTTCCTCGTAGAACTGCACCCACCGGTTCATTTCGTTCCAGCCGACATTTCCTACCATATGGTCGATGTAACGCAGGCCGACCGGACCGGGTGAATGCTCGGGTTGCCAGGCGACAAAGCCTGGCAGGAAAACGCCGTGGTAATCCTTTCGTTCGACAAAAATGTGTACGGTGTCCCCGTAGGTGCAGATTCCCGACCGGACGGTCCGGCCATCCTTGTCTTGTTCCACCGCAGGCTCCAAAAACGGCCGGGCACCACGGCCCACGGTCTCGCGGTAGGCTTTTTTAGCATCGTCGACCCACAATGCGATGGCCTTGACGCCATCGCCGTGGCGATCGATGTGGGCGCCGATGGCCGTACCGCCATGCAGGGGAGAAGTGAAGACAAGCCGGATCTTGTCCTGTACCACAACATACGACTCGCGGTCGGTGAGACCTGTTTCAAGCCCGGCCATCGCCAGCGGCTGAAACCCGAATGCGTTTCTGAAATAATGTGCCGATTGCAGCGCATTACCGACATAGAGTTCTACATAATCCGTACCGTTAATAGGCAAGAAGTCGGTCGTGGCGGACGGCGCGGTTGGTGCTGTTAGTGTGGACATTGTGACGTGTTTAAGTTTGTTGTCTGGTTTTGTCAGGTATTGTCAAGCGTTGTCAGGAGTTGCCAGTTATAGTTATTTGTCGTTAGTGGGTCGGGTGTGATCAGAGGTCTTAATTAAACTGTTAGCTGTCAATAAGTTAATTGATGTTGCCCCTCCAATGCTATCATTCTGGCAATACTTGACCACGGCTGATTATTCCTCGACAATTCTTGATCGCTTTGCTAGCCTTCTCCCCAACTGTGCCAATACAGCCCGTCGTCGATTGCCATGGCTTGTTCCGTTAGCATCAGGGGCCGGAAGGTGTCGACCATTACGGCCAGCTCCTGCGTTTCTTTTTTGCCGACGCTTCGCTCGTATGCGCCGGGGTGCGGGCCGTGGGGAATACCCCCCGGGTGCAGGGTGATGTGCCCCGGAGCAATGTTGTTGCGGCTCATGAAGTCGCCATCGACATAATACAACACCTCGTCGGAATCGATATTGCTGTGGTTGTAGGGGGCTGGTATCGCCAGCGGGTGGTAGTCGTAGAGCCTCGGACAGAACGAGCACACCACAAATGCATCGGTCTGGAATGTCTGATGAACCGGTGGCGGCTGATGTATGCGGCCGGTGATGGGTTCGAAATTGTGGATCGAGAAGGCCCAGGGATAGTTATACCCGTCCCAGCCGATCACGTCGAAAGGGTGTGTTTCGTAGGTTACCGGGTGAATATGGTCCTGTTTTTTGATTTTGACAACGAAGTCGCCATGCTCGTCGTGCGTTTCCAGGTTGCGCGGGAGAATGTAATCCCGTTCGCAATAGGGCGAATGCTCCGTTAATTGCCCGAAATGGTTGCGGTAGCGCTTCGGGGTATAAACGGGCGAATGCGATTCCAGGTAAAGCAGGCGGTTGTCGGATGTATCGAACCCGATCTGGTAAATCGTGCCCCGCGGGATCAGCACGTAATCGCCGTACTTGAAAGGCACCTCTCCGAAGGGTGTCCGCAGCCTTCCCGAACCACGGTGGATAAACAACAGTTCGTCGGCATCGGCATTCTTGTAAAAATAATCCATCGGCGTGCCGGTTGGAGCGGCGAGGCCGAGCACCACGTCGCGGTTGACGAGCAACGGAACCCGGCTCTCGAGGTAATCGGCTGCAGGCCCCACGTCGAAGCCGACCAGCTTCCGCATCGTCATATTATTCGTTACCGCAATGCGCGGCGCCACATCGTAGGGCTCGCCAAGGAATTTGACCTGCGTAGGCCGCCAGGTATGATAGAGGAGGGACGACATGCCTTCGAAACCGATCGTTCCGAAAAGTTCTTCATAGTAAAGCCCGCCGTCGTTTTTACGGAACTGCGTGTGCCGCTTGGGCGGAATGGTCCCTAGTTGCTGATAGATCGGCATATCCTTCCGATAGTAAGTTAGCCAATAATTGTCTATGCAATTATAAGAAAAGCAAATCAATATTTAAATAATTTTTTGGATTATTTTTAAATTAAAGAAAATAGGTACGCTTAATAACTTCTATATTTCGGAGCTGATTGTTCTATTGGATATTAGAATAACTTTGAAAGTGTTTCGGTCCCGGTTAGCTTGAACGGCCCGAAATCGACTCTCATCCTATTTGAAAAGGCGTTCCTGCCTTCGCTGTTGTTCGTTATAACACCGGATTTATTCAATTCAAAACCATCTAGCCATGAGGAAGCTACCTTCTTTCGCCCGGAACGGGCTTTTGTACTTTTTTACTGTGTCTGTTAATATCGGTGCGGGGAGTTGCGCAGATCAGCCAGTTCATTCATGTCGATCAGTTCGGCTATGCGCCCGCCGCGGAAAAAGTGGCGGTTTTGAGTAATCCGGTCCAAGGGTACAACGCCGCGCTGAATTATTCACCTCCGGCTACGATGGAGGTGCGCAACCACATCACCAACGCGGTGGCCTTTTCCGGTCCGGTCAGCATTTGGAACAACGGGAATACCCAAGCCAATTCGGGCGACCAGGGCTGGTGGTTCGACTTTTCCGCATTGACGGCCGCCGGTACCTATTATGTGTTCGATCCGGTGAATAACCAGCGTTCGGCGGTTTTCGAAATCGCGGCCAATCCGTACGGCAAGGTAATGCTGGCGGCGATGAAGATGTTTTATTATAACCGTTGCAATATGGCCAAGGCGGCACCTTTCGCTCAAAGCAAGTGGACCGACGGTAATAATTTCATGAACCCGTCGCAGGATGCCAACTGCCGTTATGTCTACGACCAGGATAATGCGGCCCTCGAAAAGGATCTTACGGGCGGCTGGTTCGATGCCGGGGATTATAACAAATATGTCTCTTTCACCCACAGTCCCCTGCATGACCTGTTGTACGCGTACGAGGAGAACCCGACCGTTTTTTCAGACAATTTTAATATCCCCGAAAGCAAAAACGGCATTCCCGATATTCTGGACGAGGTGAAGTGGGAGCTCGACTGGCTCTTTAAAATGACCAATGCCGACGGCAGCACCCACAACAAAATGGGTAGCCGGAATTACAGCGAAAACATTTCTTCGCCGCCGAGCGCCAATGTCGACGGCCGCTATTACGGCCCGACCTGCACATCCGCTTCTGCCACGATAGCGTCGGTGTTCTCGCACGCGGCCCTCGTGTATGCGGGTATTCCCGCGCTCGCTGCCTACGCGGCACAGCTGGAAGCGAAGGCCGTGAGCTGTTTCGATTATGTGCTGCCGTTTTTCAACACCAATACGCTCCAGACCAATTGCGACGACGGCAGCATTGTTTCGGGGGATGCCGATGTGGCCGTCGGGCCGCAGCGGAATATGATGGTGATAGCGGCGATTTACCTGTTCGAGCGGACCGGGAATGCGATTTACAACCAGTTTGTAGTGAGTAACTACGCTGCTACCGATGTGATGAGCTCGGGTTATTGGGGCGTGGATGCCACCGAATTGCAGGATGCTTTGCTGCGGTATGCCAAACTGCCTGCCGCCAATCCCACCGTGGCTGCCGCGATACTGAATTCGGCGGGGACGGCAGTGGACGGCAACTGGAACGATTTCTTCGGTTGGACAGAGGCTGATCTGTACCGCGCATTTATGCCCGACTGGTCGTATCATTGGGGCAGCAACATGCCCAAGGCTGATTATGCCAATGTGAACCGTACCATGCTCAAGGCGGGCCTGGGCGATGCGGCCAGCCTGCGACGCAAGGCCACGGAGCAAATCCATTATTTCCACGGCGTCAATCCGCAGGGACTGGTGTATCTGTCGAACATGTATTCAATCGGCGGCGACCGTTGCGCCAATGAAATTTACCACACCTGGTTCAACGACGGCACTGTTTACGACAACGCGCTCACATCGCCGAATGGCCCGGCGCCGGGGTACGTAGTAGGCGGCCCGAATGCCGATTACACGATCGCCACCCAATCGCCTCCTTATGGCCAGCCTCGCCAGAAGAGCTATCTCGATTTCAACACCGGCTGGCCGACCAACAGCTGGGAGATCACCGAGCCGGCCATTTATTATCAGGCGGCATATGTAAGGCTGCTTGGGCATGTGACATTACCGGTAGAGGATCCGTTACCCGTGGAGCTGGCTTATTTCAATTTAAAGGAGCTCGACAACGGCCAGGCGCAGCTATACTGGAAAACCGTTTCCGAAACGGATAACGATCGTTTCGAAATCGAGCGCTCGGGGAACGGAACCGATTTTAAAATGATAGGGGAAGTAAAAGGCAGCCAAACTACGGCACAGCCGCATGACTATACTTTCACCGACACCGAAGTACCGGCGGCTACTGTTTATTACCGGTTGAAACAGGTGGATGCCGATGGCGGGTACGAGCATTCCAGAATCATCGCATTGTACCGCAACGGCGACGCGGCTTTCCGGATCGGTCCCAATCCGTTAACCGACTACATCGATATTCAAATGCCGCCGCAAACCGGCCGTACCACCGTGAAGCTGACCAATATGGCAGGAGTGGAAGTAATACACCGGGATATGGACGGTAACGGACGGATTTCCGTGCCTGGGCTCGCCGGCGGTATTTACCTACTCCGGATAGAGAAGGATCGCGACCGGATTTTCACGCAGCTTGTTTTCAAAAATTGATTGTCAGCGGCATAATAATCAGCGGCAGTACCATCCGGGCCGGTAGTACTGCCGCTCTTCAATTGGGGACCCGGCTAGCTGTTACCCCCGGCAGGATTCCTTTTAGGCATGATCAGGCTGTCGGCAGGGTATCGGGCTTTCAGCGTATCCATTTGGGCCTTCGCCCATTCGATAAGCCGTTGGCGCTGGGCGGTGGAGAGCCTGGCTTCGGGATGCATACCCAATGCGGTATACGACCCGAGGGGCATAGCATCGTCTTCGACCATTTCCACGGTCTCTTCCAGCTTGTGGTTCTGCCGGGCGATCGACAATCCGGCGAAGGTCGAAAAGTTCAGATGCCTTTTGCCGTCTTCGATATGCTCGTTCATCCACCACGCAACAGGCTGGATGTTGTAATACCATGGATACACGGTTTTATTGCTGTGGCAGTCGTTGCAAGCCACCGACAGAATGTGCTTTACATCGGCCGGGACGTCGTATTTGGTGGAAATGTCCAGAGACTGGTCATCGGAGAAGTTTTTTTCGGGACGGATAAACTGAATGGCGATAAGAACGGCCAGCAGGGCCAGCAGGATTTTTTTGAACATGTCCGACTATGATAGATTAGGTCTAAATATGCATAATAATGCTTCCGGCCGGAAATTTTACTGTCCGTATATGCCCTTATTTTTTCGGTAGTGCGCCGGCGGTATACCCATTTGCTGTTTGAAAAGCCTCGAAAAATAGAAAGGATCGTCGATTCCGATCGCCGAGGCGACTTCATTGACACGCATTGCGCCGAAATGCAGCAGCTGGCAAGCTTTCTGAATGCGGAGGTAATTGAAATACTCGATCGGCGCATAACCGGTATCCTTTTTGAATTTCCTGGAAAAAAATGAACCCGATAAATTTACCGAACGGGCAATATTATCCAGCGTAAGGCTATTCGAGAGATTTTCCTGCATGTAAAGGATCGCCTTTTCCGTAGGACTGGCATCCCGTACCGACTGTTTCTGAGAGCCGAAATGTTCCGGTGCGATAAACGACGAGAGGTAATGCGGGAGCGCCAGGTTGGCTTGCAGAAGGTTGGAGGCGCTATACCCTTTCAGCAATGTCCGTGCGATGTGGGTAAAGAGGGCATTCCGTTCCTCGGAAAAGCCTACCTGGACTGCGCGTGCCGGCTCGCCGCCGCGTTCCATAACCGCCGCGGCTGCTGCGTCGCAATGGCTGCCGCCGAGGTGCATCCAGTAAATGCTCCACGGATTTTTCGCGTCGGCGCCGTAAGAATGAGGGACATCCATCGGCAGGACGAATATTTCGCCCGCCCGCACCTGCACGACGTTCCCGCCGGTCTCCACCCATCCCTGGCCGTCGCTGCAATAGAGTAAAATGGCTTGCGAAATGCCGTTGGGGCGCTGGTAATAGTGGTGCATGGCCTTGGGATAATAGCCCATTCTCGCGATGAACAATTGGGCGATCAGCGGCAGCTGTTCGCAATGTGAAGTGGCTACTTTGGGTATTTCGATAATCAGTTCGCCTTCGAAGCCCCGGCTTTTGCGCATAATGTGTGTTTTTGATGATGGACAATGTGAAATAAAGGTAAAATAATCCATGTTTTGGACAAAATCCTTCATTCGTTTATTTCCCGGAATAAATGAATTTTGTGATGTTAAAGTACTATTCCTATTCCCGTCACTATGGCAAAGCAACAATTGACCCGCGCACAAATTGAACAGTACAACCGGGACGGCTATCTGATCGTCCGTGGATTTTACGACCAGCAGGAGGTGTCCCGCCTGTATCGCATCGCTATCGATGACGCGGCGATCAGCAAACACGCGATCAACGTCAACGACAGCACCGGCAAGCGCAGCAAGCTCTCGCTATGGTACAAGCCCGGCGACGATGTTTACGGCCTGTTGACGCGCGGCAGGACGCTCGTGGGTGCGGTAGATCAGCTGATGGAACGGCAGCCCGGCGACACAGGGCATTCGGTGTGCCATTACCATTCCAAGCTCATGCAGAAAGAGCCACGCGTGGGCGGGGCATGGGAGTGGCATCAGGATTATGGTTACTGGTATAAAAATGAATTTCTCTATCCCGACCAGATGATGTCGGTCATGATCGCCATAACCGAAGCGAATGTGGAAAATGGCTGTTTACAGGTCATTAAGGGGTCCCACAAAATGGGCAGGGTAGAGCACGGCTTTTCGGGTGAACAGGTAGGGGCGTCGCAGCGCTACGTGGACCTCGCGCTGAAAACGATGGAACACGTATTTGTAGAGCTGAACGCCGGCGACGCATTGTTTTTTCATAGCAATATCCTCCACCGTTCCGAAGCAAACGTCTCGGACCGCCCCCGCTGGTCGCTGATTTCCTGCTACAACCGTTCGACGAACGTCGGTCACAACGAATCGTCTCCGTCCTCATCGAGCATTACGCCGATCGACATCGTTCCCGACGAGGCCCTGCTGACCTGGGATACTGCGGGCCTGGCGGAATCGGAGGCTGATTTTCTAAGTAAAGAAGCAGATGTTTCATTAAAATAACTCGCGCACTATGGCACACACCGCCGGTACGTTCTCCTCCGACTGGCAGTCCGGTCCCGTTCAGATCAACAAAGGTTACGTCTACCTGCTCAGCGCCATCGCGGCACTGGGGGGGGATATTGTTCGGATTCGATCTCGTAATCATTTCCGGCACGGTTGCATTCTTTCAGGCACATTTCGGGCTCAACGAGTTCGAAACTGGCTGGGCGGTGGGGTGTATCAACCTCGGGGCGGCCATCGGGGCGGTTCTTGGCGGGTGGCTTTGCGAACGGCTGGGGCGCAAAAAAATGCTGATGATCTGCGCGATCCTTTTTGCCGTAACCGGCGGAGGCACAGGCTGGGCCGAGAACTTTCCGATGTTTATCGGTTTTCGCATGCTCAGCGGAGTCGCAGTCGGCGCGGCGGCGCTGGTATGTCCCATATATCTGGCCGAAATCTCGCCCGCACCCATGCGTGGCACCACGGTTTCGTTTTACCAGCTGTCCATTGTAGTCGGAATCCTGCTCGCCTATCTTTCCAATTATCTCTTGCTGAATGTCGAGGACAACTGGCGCTGGATGTTTTCGTCCCAGTCCATTCCGGCATTGCTGTTCTATTTCAGTCTTTTTACGGCTTCCGAAAGTCCCCGCTGGCTGATCCGCGCTGGCCGGGAATTTGAGGCGCATATCGTCCTCGAACGCGTCGGCGGGCTGGATTACGCGCTGGCCGAACAGGAACAGATCGAACAGAGCTTCGCTGATAAAACAAACGTCAGGGTGTCCGATCTCTTCCGGAAAGAAGTATGGCACATCGTGTTTATAGGCATTATGATCGCCGTATTTTCGCAGATCGTTGGACAGAACTCCATCTTTTCCTACGCGCCGGAGCTTTTTAAAAAGGCGGGTATGGCGCAGGATTCGGCCTTTTTGCAATCTATTATTATCGGTGTCACCAATTTTGTATTCACCTTTTTCGCCATAGGCACCATCGACAAGGCGGGGAGGAAAAAACTGTTGCAATACGGTGCGTTCCTGCTGTTCGTCGACGCGATCGCATTGTCGGCAGCGTTTTACCTGCAATGGTCGGGTATCTGGGTGCTGGTTTTCGTGTTGCTGTTCATCGGCGTCTATTCGGCCACGCTCGGGCCTGTTACCTGGGTGGCGTTGTCGGAAATATTTCCGAACCGCATCCGCGGAAATGCGATGGCCGTAGCGACCCTTGCATTGTGGATCGCCAATTTCTTTACAACCGCGCTGTTCCCCGTCATGAATCAGTATTTCGGCATACCCGTTACCTTTTTGATCCATGCGGGTATTTGTCTGATCTACTTCCTGTTCATCCGGAACAGCGTACCCGAGACCAAAGGAAGGTCTTTGGAAGAAATTGAAAAACTATTGCAAAAAAGCTGATCGCCGACGATGACCATCCGTTTCTATGCCCCCGAATGGGGCAACACATTGCCTTTTGACACCTTTTGTTCGAATGTAAAAGCCGCCGGCTATGATGGTGTCGAAATGGCGCTTCCCTTCGAAACGGCTGAAAAGCAGACCATACTCGATACTTTGGCGGGTCATGGCCTGCAGTTGATCGGACAGTACTGGCAGTCGTTCGAAAAAAATATCGATGAACACGCCGCCAGCTATGAAAAATACCTGCGGAACCTGATCGACGCCAGGCCGGTGCTGATCAATTGCCAGACAGGCAAGGACTACTTCGATACAGCCCGGAACCAACGACTTTTCGCGCTTGCCGCGAGGCTCTCCGCCGAGTCGGGTATTCCCATCATCCATGAAACACATCGCGGCAAATGCCTCTTCGCAGCCCATGTGGCCATGGGTTACCTGCAAGCCGACCCTGGTCTTCGCATAGCCCTCGATATTTCGCACTGGTGCAGCGTCCACGAATCGCTGCTCGCCGATCTGCCCGAAGAGGTCGATATGGCTATTTCCCGTACCGACCACATTCACAGCCGCGTAGGCCATCCCGAGGGGCCGCAGGTAAACGACCCGCGCGCGCCCGAATGGGAGGAAGTGCTGAACGCCCACCTGGGCTGGTGGGACCGCGTGGCAGCCCTCCACGCTCGAAACGGAACGCCGCTTACCATTACCACCGAGTTCGGTCCCGCCCCCTACATGCCTGCGATGCCTTACACCTGCATGCCGCTTGTGAGCCAATGGGATGTAAATGTCCATATGATGAACATTTTGAAAGCCCGTTATAAGGATATGTAAGCGAATGTTTTAATTATTTTTTAATATTTTAAACCAAAGAAAATCTGCTGTTCTATCGGTTTTTTGTTGTTAAGGTGCTGGAATTGAGCCGGTTTTTGTTGCGGGGGCGCAGAATGCGGTACTTTGGGGAATTTGTAAGATAAGGTCAATTGTTTTAACGGTCCGGGACGTAGTTCCGGTTGAATGAGTTAATTCATAAATTTGCTTTGTAGTAACCCCCGATCGATCTGATAACTATGAGCATCCTTTATGTTGACCATGAAATTAATAATCTGAATTCCTTTAAAGCGACGTTCCGGAGGGATGCCAAGATTTACCTGGCCAAATCGACCGAAGAAGGGCTGAGAATCCTCGGCGAACATCCAATCGACGTCATTTTTGCCGATCATCAGATGCCGCAGATGACAGGGCTGGAATTCCTCAAACTGGCTTCCGATCAATATCCTGCCAGTATGCGTGTGCTGCTTACGGGCAATGCCTATACGGACGAATTTCGTTGGGCAGCAGGAAAGGGATACTTTCACAGCTATGTCAACAAGCCGTGGGACGAGCAACAGTTGCGGACGTTGATGGTTTCACGTTTATACTAGATGTTGATTTAACGAAATGGGCGAGCGCCGGTAACCTCGAGGTTTCCGGCGCTCCGTATTTTAGCGCAAAAAAATTGCCACACGAATATTTGTTGAGGATATATTGATTACATTGGAGATTCAATGCGATTATTCCTTCATCTACTGCCGGAAGGCTAAACCTTAACAATGAAACGAAGACACTTCATGCAGATGTCGGGCCTTGGCCTGGGCGCGATGATGCTCCCGCAAGTTCCCGTAGTCGGGGATCCCGTGGCCGAAGAGCAGCTGCTCGGCCCGTGGCTGGATGCCGTAACGAAGAAAAAACTGGCCGAAACCGCCCTAAATGCCGCGCGCGACAAAGGCGCCACTTACACCGACGTCCGCATCGGCCGCTATTTGCAACAATACCTTTTTACCCGGGAAAAACAGGTCCAGAATATCGTTAATGCCGAATCGTATGGCATTGGCATCCGGGTAATCGCCGACGGCACATGGGGATTTTCGGCCACCAGCGACGTGACTCCCGACGGCATTGCCAGATGTGCCGCCACGGCTGTGGCCATTGCCCGGGCCAACTCCAAGTTCCAGAAAGAGCCCGTCGTGCTCGCGCCGCAAAAGGGGGTAGGAGACAAAACATGGAAAACACCGCTTACCAAAAATGCATTTGAAGTTCCGGTAAGGGAAAAAATAGATTTACTGATGAAGGTTAATGGTGCAGCTATGGACACCGGCGCCAGTTTTGTCACATCCAGCCTTTTCTTCATTAACGAACAGAAATATTTCGCTTCAACCGACGGCTCGTTCATCGACCAGGATATTCATCGCATCTGGCCGACATTTACGGTAACGGTTACCGACAAGGCTTCGGGCAAATTCAAAACCCGCGATGCAATCAGTTCGCCGATGGGGATGGGTTACGAGTACCTCGATGGCCTGGCAGGTGAAAAGATCGCCGGCCCGAATGGTCTGGTAGGCTACCGCAATTCCTACGATATGGTGGAGGATGCCATTATGGCCGCGAAGCAAGCGAAAGAAAAAGTGACCGCCCGGTCGGTTGTACCCGGTAAGTACGACCTCGTGCTGGATCCTAACCACCTCGGCCTTACCATTCATGAGTCGGTAGGGCATCCTACGGAACTCGATCGGGTGCTGGGCTACGAGGCTAACTACGCCGGTACCAGCTTCGCTACGCTCGACAAATGGAAAACGAAGAGCTTCAATTATGGTAGCAAGCTGGTCAATATCGTGGCCGACAAAACGCAGCCGCGGACGCTGGGCGCCGTGGGTTACGACGACGAAGGCGTGCCCTGCAAGGAATGGGATATTATCCGGGACGGCATCCTGGTAAACTACCAGGCAACCCGCGACCAGGTGCAGATCCTGGGTGAAAAAGAGTCGCATGGCTGCTGCTATGCTGATAATTGGAGTTCGGTGCAATTCCAGCGTATGCCGAATATCAGCCTGAAACCCGGAACCGAAAAACGCAGTGCGCTCGATATGATAAAAGGGGTTGAGAAAGGGATTTACATTATCGGCAGGGGTTCTTATTCTATCGATCAGCAGCGGTATAACTTTCAGTTTGGCGGTCAGGTTTTCTATGAGATAAAAAACGGGGAGATTACGGGCATGCTCGACGACGTGGCCTACCAATCGAATACGCAGGAATTCTGGAACTCGTGCGTGCAACTTTGCGACCAGGACGATTACCGCACATTCGGTTCGTTTTTCGACGGCAAGGGCCAGCCCGCCCAAATCAGCGCCGTATCCCACGGCTGTCCCACGACACGGTTTAATGGAGTGAACGTTATCAATACAGGGAGGAAGATATAGGGGGTGAATGAGGTTTGAATGAGTGAATTTTGAATGAGTGAATGAGCCGCGGTGGAACGGGGAATGACTGAATGACCGAATGAGTGAGCCGCCGTCGAATGGGAGTGTGTTAATATTTAGTCATGAAGATCAGGAGTGGTCATGAATAGTCATTTTGTAGAACAGCGAAAGCTCAATGAATATTAAGCTATCCCCGAATGTGGACGAGCGAGCTTCTTAAATGAAAATATCATTCAATCATTCAATCATTCAATCATTCAATCATTCAAAATTCACTCATTCACTCATTACCGTCCCGCCCTCAACTCCAAACTCTTAACAACATGGCTATTTTAACGAAAGAAGAAGCAAGGAAAATTATAGATAAAGTGCTGGCGTTTTCGAAGGCTGACGAGATCAGTGCTTCGCTGACCGGCGTTCGTACCGGTAATATCCGCTACGCACGTAATTCGGTATCGACCAGCGGTGAAACTACCGATCTGGCCCTTTCCGTTACTGCGGTTTACGGTAAAAAATCGGGGACGGCTACCATTAATGAATTCGATGACGCGTCGCTGGAAAAAACTGTCCGTCGCGCCGAGGAAATCGCGAAACTGGCACCGGAGAATCCGGAGTATATGCCTATGCTCGGCCCGCAGCAATACCTCGAAACCAAAGCATTCGCCGACAGTACAGCAGGCATCGATGCCGAATACCGCGCAAAAGCGGCTTTTGGCAGCATCGATCCCTGTGTAAAAAAGAACCTTACCGCCGCCGGATACATGGAGGACAACAGCGGTTTTTCTGCGCTGGGAAACAGCAAGGGTCTTTTTGCCTATAATAAATCCACATCTGTCGATTTTTCCGTGACCGTGCGCACAGCCGATGGAACGGGTTCGGGATATGCGGCACGCGATTACAACGACGTATCAAAGCTGAACACCGCTACTGCCACCGAAATCGCTATGCAAAAAGCGCTCGCTTCCGTGAATGCGAAGGCACTGGAACCGGGGAAATATACCGTGATCCTTGAACCAACCGCGGCCCATGACCTGGTACTGAATATGATGCGCAGCATGGACGGCCGTAATGCCGACGAAGGCCGCAGTTTTCTCAGTAAAAAAGGCGGAGAGACCCGCCTGGGCGAAAAACTGCTCGACGAGCGCGTGACCATCCATTCAGACCCGACCCATCCCGAAGTGCCGGGCTCCCCGTTTGCCAGCGACGGGCGGCCGCAGGAAAAGGTGACATGGTTTGAGAAAGGTGTGGTCAAAAATATGTATTACTCGCGGTTCTGGGCGGATAAAAAAGGGCTGAAAGCCATTCCATCCCCGGGAGGCATCATTTTCGAGGGAGGTAACGAATCACTGGCGGACCTTATTAAGGGAACCGACAAGGGGATTCTCGTGACGCGCTTCTGGTACATCCGCAGCGTCGACCCGCAAACCCTGCTCTTCACAGGTCTCACGCGTGACGGCACTTTCTATATCGAAAACGGGCAGATCAAATACCCCGTCAAGAATTTCCGGTTCAACGAAAGTCCGGTGATCATGCTCAACAATGTGGAGGCTATCGGGAAACCGGTGCGCACGAATGGCAGCCTGATCCCGCCGCTGAAAATCCGCGATTTTACGTTTACCAGCCTTTCCGACGCTGTTTAGCGGTAAACGTAATCCATTTAAACTAATATCCTGCCATCCATAACAGGTGAGTTGAAACTAGTGCAGCCATTCATTAACTTATGAATTGCACTTTTTCGACTCACCTAATCAATTCTATTAGCTAAACATCTACACTTTGAAACGACGAGATTTTATTCAAATCGCCGGGCTCGGGACGGGAGCGTTCATGTTGCCGGGCTTTGCTACCGGCCGACCGGTTTCGCCGGAGGTATTTCTGGTGCCGGGCGCCGACGTGGCCGTCAAAAAGCGGCTCGCCGACGCGGCCCTCAATGCGGCCAGATCCAAGGGAGCGTCGTACGCTGATGTACGCATCGGGCGATACCTCAATCAATACGTCACAACCCGGGAAGACAAGGTCGAAAATATCGTCAATACCGAATCTTACGGCGTCGGCGTGCGGGTAATTGCCAATGGTTGCTGGGGTTTCGCTGCCGTCGTGGATGCCAAGAGCGAAGCGCAGCTGGCGAAAGCGGCAGAAGAGGCAGTTGCGATCGCCAAGGCCAATGCAAAGCTTATGAAGGAGCCCGTGCAGCTTGCACCGCAAAAAGGTTTTGGAGAAGTAACCTGGAAGGCGCCGATAAGGAAGAACGCATTTGAAGTACCTATTAAAGAAAAGGTGGATCTGCTGCTTTCGGTGAACGACGCCGCCATGAAAAACGGTGCCAACTATGTGAATTCGGTCCTGTTTCAGGTGAATGAACAGAAATATTTCGCTTCTACCGACGGCTCCTACATCGATCAGGATATTCACCGTATCTGGCCGCTTTTCAATGTGACGGCCATTGATCCCAAAACAGGCAAGTTTGAAACGCGCCGCTCGCTGAGTGCGCCAATGGGAATGGGTTACGACTATCTGCAGACAAATCCCGCCGATAAAGTCGCCGGCGTTACGACCCGTTACAATAAAGGGTACGACATGCTCGAAGACGCCGCTGCTGCCTCTCGGCAAGCGAAGGAAAAGTTGACCGCGAAATCCGTAGAAGCGGGTAAATACGACCTGATCCTCGATCCCTCGCATTTATGGCTGACGATCCACGAATCGGTAGGGCATCCCCTGGAACTCGACCGGGTGCTGGGTTACGAGGCCAACTTTGCAGGAACGTCCTTCGCCACGCTCGATAAATGGAAGTCTAAAAACTTCCAGTATGGCAGCAAGCAGGTGACGCTGGTGGCCGACAAATTGCAGACGGGCTCGCTCGGAGCCGTCGGCTGGGACGATGAAGGGGTCAATACCAAACAATGGGATCTTGTGAAGGATGGCATTCTTGTAAACTACCAGGCGATCCGCGACCAGGCACATATCATTGGTGAAAAGGAGTCGCATGGCTGCTGCTACGCCGACAGTTGGAGCTCGGTGCAGTTCCAGCGCATGCCGAATGTGTCGCTGGCGGCGGGTAAAACGCCGTTGTCGGTGGAAGAGATGATCAAGGACGTCAAAAAGGGCATTTACATTATCGGCGACGGCTCGTTCTCGATCGATCAGCAGCGTTACAACTTTCAGTTTGGCGGTCAACTGTTTTACGAAATCAAAGACGGGAAGATCGTCGGCATGCTGAAAGATGTGGCCTATCAATCGAATACCCAGGAATTCTGGAACTCGTGCGTGCAGGTGTGCGACGAGCGCGACTACCGCCTCGGTGGTTCGTTTTTCGACGGCAAAGGGCAACCCATGCAATCCAGCGCCGTATCGCACGGCAGTTCGACGGCACGCTTTAACGGGGTGAACGTTATTAACACCGCTAGGAAAATCTAATGATTGACCGGGTCGCCGGTGCAATGACTGAATGATTGAATAATCGTCATTGAGTCAGATGTGGTCGTGAAATTGTCAAGATTCAACCCCTGAACACACTTGACTATACTTGACATTTCATTCACTCATTCCCCGTTCCACGGCGGCTCATTCAATCATTCAGTCATTCGATCATTCAATCATTCAATCATTCAATCATTCAAATGTCCATCATACTAACAGAAGCAGAAGCAAAGGCGCTTTGTCAGAAAGTGCTGGGCTATTCAAAAGCCGATGAATGTGAGGTAAATATCCTGGGCGAGGAGCGGGGGAATCTGCGCTATGCCCGAAACGAAGTATCGACCAGCGGTTCGCTGATCAACCAGAATTTGCAGGTACAATCCGCATTTGGTAAAAAAGTCGGCGTTGCGACAATCGATGAATTCAGCGATGAATCGATTGAAAAGGTGGTCAGAAGGTCGGAAGAACTGGCCCGACTGGCTCCGGAAAACCCGGAGTACGTGGGCATTTTGGAACCCCAGACTTATTTGAAATCGAATGGTTTCTTCGAATCTACGGCCGCTATCGATCCCGCCTACCGTGCGGATGCCGTGGCTAAAAGCCTGGAACTCACGCGCAGCCAAAACATGACTGCCGCCGGTTTTCTCGAGAACCAGAAAGGCTATTCGGCTATGATGAATTCCAAAGGGCTTTTTGCCTATTATCCGAGCACGAGCGTCAATTTCTCGCTCACAGTGCGCACGCCGGACGGTAAAGGCTCTGGTTATGTAGCAAAAGGATATAGCGATGTAACCAAGCTGGATACGGCGGCCGCGACTAAAATCGCTATTCAAAAATCCAAAGGTTCTATCGATGCCAAAGCATTGGAGCCCGGCAAATACACGGTAATCCTCGAACCGACTGCCGCAGCCGTCCTTTTGGAAAACATATTCTTCAACCTCGACGCCCGGAGCGCGGACGAGGGCCGCTCTTTCCTGAGTAAGGCGGGTGGGAAAAGCAAGCTGAACGAAAAGATCGTCGATGAGCGGGTGAATATCTATTCGGACCCGACACACCCGGACTTGCCGGCGTCGCCGTGGGCGGGGGATGGGCAGGCAGCCAACAAGGTCAGCTGGATCGAGAAAGGAGTCGTCAAAAACCTGGTTTATTCGCGGTATTGGGCGCAAAAGAATAATGTAAAACCGGTGCCATTCCCGACGAACCTGATTATGGCGGGCGGTACGGCGACCATGGAAGAGCTGATCAAATCCACGCAGCGTGGAATCCTGGTCACCAAGCTCTGGTACATCCGGGAGGTCGATCCGCAGACGCTCCTGCTTACGGGCCTCACGCGCGACGGTACTTTTTACATTGAAAACGGGGTCATCAAACATCCGATCAAAAACTTCCGTTTTAATGAGAGTCCGGTGATCATGCTCAACAACCTCGAAACGCTCGGTAAACCCGAGCGCGTGGTGAGCACCGAAAGCAACAGTAATTATCTGATCCCGCCGATGAAAATCCGGGAGTTCACATTCTCATCGTTATCTGACGCAGTTTAGTATTGAAACCTTTTTTCTTCACCAGAATCCAATACACCTCCGGTAACTGGGATACCGACCAGCGAATGCCGTCCAATTTACTGCATTCGCTGGTCGAGTACACCACGATACCGGTCGACGAGAAGGAAAAAGTGGTTCAATTGAGCAGTAGCGAAATATTCAAAAGCCCGTTCTGCTACATGAGCGGGCACAAATTGGTGGAATTTTCGGCCCGGGAGCGGGACCATTTTAAACGGTATGTACAAAACGGCGGCTTCGTATTCGTGGACGATTGTAACCACGATATCGACGGCCTTTTTGCCAAATCGTTCGAGCAGGAAATGGCCCGTACATTCGGCCCGAAAGCCTTGCAGAAAATTCCAAACAATCACCCGGTCTACCACAGTTTTTTCAAATTCGACGACGGTCCGCCGACCACTTCTTTCGAGCTGAACGGATGGGGCGACGATCTCGTGCACGATTATCTTAAAGCCATTACTGTCAACGGCAAGATCGGCGTCCTGTACAGCAACAAGGATTACGGCTGCGAATGGGATTACGATTTTCGGAACAAACGGTTCCTCGCGGTAGACAATACACGGTTTGGGGTGAATATTGTGGTGTATGCGTTGATGGGGTGACGGGAAAGGGAGGAAAAAGGAGGTGGGAATATTTACTAACCATTTAATATTATTGACACTACAAGATTTGGAAAACTCGACGACAACTTCTCATTACCGCGCATTGGTTGCAAAATTACCATTACTTAAAGCCGAGATCGCGAAAGTTATCGTTGGCCAGCAGGATGCCATCGAGGAAATCCTGACCGCATTGCTGGCATCCGGGCATTGTTTGCTGGAAGGTGTGCCGGGGCTGGCTAAGACTCTGATGGTCAAGACGATGTCCGAGGCGCTGCATATGAGCTTCCGCCGGATACAATTTACGCCCGACCTGATGCCGGGCGATATTGTGGGAACGGAGATATTGGAAGAAGATCACGAAACCGGCAGGAAGTTCTTCAAATTCAATCGTGGACCGGTATTTGCGAATGTGGTACTGGCCGACGAGATCAACCGGACGCCGCCTAAAACGCAGGCCGCATTGCTGGAAGCCATGCAGGAAAAAAGCGTGACTTATGGTGGCGAAAACTATCCGCTGCCTGATCCGTTCCTGATCATCGCGACGCAAAACCCGATCGAGCAGGCAGGTACTTATCCGCTTCCCGAGGCGCAGCTCGACCGTTTTTTGTTGTACATCAAACTGAGCTATCCCAGCGAAGAGGAGGAGCTGGATGTTCTGAAGACCACGACGGGCATTTTCAAACCCGAAATCGGCCGTATTTTGTCGGATTCCGAAGTGGCTGACCTGCAAAAATTGACGCGGCAGGTGCACATCGCCGATGAATTGCTGGTTCAAATCAATCAGTTGGTGCGGTCCACAAGGCCCGAAACGACCACATCGGAATTTGTGCGTGAATGGTGCGACTGGGGCGCCGGCCCGCGTGCGGGACAGGCGCTTGTGTTATGCGCGAAGGCGCGTGCGGTGCTGCACGAGCGATTTTCGGTGGTTCCAGAGGACGTCCGTACACTGGCATACCCTGTTTTGCGTCACCGAATCGCCATGAATTTCCGGGCGGAAGCCGAAGGGATCACCAGCGATCATGCCATTCAGGAGTTGTTGACGGCGTTGTAACTTCAGGCAGTTTCGCCTGAAATGCGAACCACCCTGCCCCTCGTAGGCATCAGAGATGGTAACAAATGCGATCCAGGCTCCGTCCCAATGAATGCAGTCGGGCATAATGCGTTAGCACCAGGCAATTTATCAAACCAATGCAGAAAACAACCGGATTACTGGCTTCCAGCCTGATCAAGCTGAAAAACCTGCAACTGACCGGGAAACTGGTCAGCGAAGAGCTGATGCTGGGCATTCATTCCAGCAAGCGCTCGGGTATAGGCATCGAGTTCGAACAATACCGCCATTACGAGCCCGGCGATGATCCCAAACGCATTGATTGGAAACTTTTTGCAAGAACGAACAAACATCTTGTACGCGAGTCCTCGACCGAAAGCGACCGGCAGATCCGCTTCGTGCTGGACCTGTCGGGATCGATGAATTATACTGAAAATGGGGTCAGCAGACTGCAATACGCTTGTATACTGCTGGCATCGCTGGCTTATTTATGTTACATTCAGAACGACCAGATGAGTTTGTACGGTTTGAAAGCCGGAAAGGTGGAAACGATCAGCGGAGCGGGATCGGCGTCGTCGGCCAGACAAGCATTTCAAAAGATCCTGGTGGGCCTGGAAAAAGCCTCCGCGGAGGGCCCCTGGACAACGGAGGGGATAGAGGGGTTTGAATTTCGGACTAAAAAGAAGGAACAGTTGATTTTCGTAAGCGACTTCCTGCAAGCGGATGACGAATGGCTTTCCTGGATACGTTCGCTGGCCGGGCCTTACCGGGAGATCGTCGTTTTTCAATTGCTCGGCGACCGGGAAACCGATTTCGACCTGAAAGGTTTTTACCGGTTCCGCGACCTGGAAAGTGCCCGCGAGCTGGAACTGGACGCGGAGTCGGCAGCAACGGCGTTCCGGGCATCGATGCGGTCTTACCTCGCGGATTTGAAAACTGCATTACAGATTCCGCACGTGCATCTGGTCCGTGCGCGCATGAGCGAGCCCATAGCACAGGTATTGAAGGCATTCTTAACCCGGAGAAAAGGCTGATGACATTCTTGCAACCATATATGCTTTGGGGGATACTGGCCGTTGCGATACCCGTCGCAATCCACTTCTGGCACCAGAAGAGAGGCCGGACCATCGAATGGGCTGCCATGCGCTGGCTGGGAGACCCGACTACATTACGGCACCGCGGTCTTCGTTTGAACGAAGTGTGGCTGATGGTGTTACGTTGCTTCCTTGTGGCGCTGCTCGCGCTGATAATCAGCAAACCCGTTTTGGAATGGTTCAAAAACGCCGGCGGACTGGAAACGATCCATCTGGTGCAGCCCGATCGGCTGGTGACGGGTACTTACCGTTTCGAACTTGAAAACGCCTGGCGCGCCGGGGAGAAGGTTTACTGGCTCGGAGCCGCGCCGGAAAAGGCGACCGGTATTTCCCCGATGCAGGCGGTCCCCGCACCGCTAACTTATTTGCAGCAGAATATCAATGCGTTGGCAGGCGGCAGCGGGAAAAATTTTAAGCTCTATTTCAGCAATGATCCCGCATTGGCCGATTTTCCGAAAATTTATATTCCGGGGGAATACCAGCTATTTCCGGTTGCCGATTCCTCCGGAAAAAAGAGAGTTTCACTCCTTGAAAATAACCCTGCGCGTAAAAAGGCGATTCGCGTGCTGCTCGAAAACGGGGATGCGGGTGAAAGACGGACCATCGAAGCAGCATTGGTCGCATTGGCCGGAGTGTACGGCTTTTTGTTTGAAACAGAATATAAAAACAACCCGGCAAGGCATTACGATTGGGTCTTTACCAACAAGCCGGTAACGCACGCCGGGGCGGGAACAAAGTATGTCGTTTCAGGAGCCGCTCCAAAGTGGGACGCCCCGGCTACCGTAATCTTCCTGCCCGACTCGCTGACATTGGCGGATTCCCGGTTCGTCGAGAGCGGGCGGTTTCCGGAATGGCTCGGCGAGTTATTGGTGCGGGACCTGAATTTGCAACCGGATGTCGGTCGTTTGAGTAACAGTCAGTTGTATGCGTTATTTGAAAAAGTGCCTTCGCTGAATGCCGGGAGTGAGGCGGCATTGCGGCCGTGGCTGCTGTTGCTGTTTTTAGGTTTGCTAATAGCCGAGCGCCTGCTGGCACTCCGTAAACCATCAAGGAGCCATGGCTAATCTGAAAAAACTTGTCAGATCGGTGAATACCCATCTCCGGTGGCTGGCCATTTTCAAATGTTTTCTGCTGGGGGGGCGCTTTCTATCTGTTGGCAGCGGCCTTTTTGACCGGCCATCCGTGGCTGCAATTGTTTATTGGCGGCATTGGCTGGTTGATCGGCACATTTGCCGCAAAGGCATTTACCGACAGCAAGCGCATGGCGATTTCGTTGATCCACAGCAGTAATCCGGGCCTGGAATACAGCCTCGACCTGCTCGAAAAGCCCGATCTGAACATTGTAGAGCAAATGCAACTCGAACGGATCGCCTCCAATCCAGTATCGTTTCCGCGCCGTGGCGTGTACAGCGGGATAGGGGCATATCTGGGTGTGTTACTGCTGGCAACAGGCGTTAACTATGGATGGTCTGCATGGCGGGAAACGGGTAAGGGGCCCGATAAGGGAACTTCGCAAGGGCATGTCCGGCGCCCAACTGCGGGGATAACCGTTCCGAAATTCAGCTTTGCCAGTGTCGAAGTAACGCCGCCGGACTACACAGGGCTGCCGGGAAGGCGGTCGTCCGACCTGAACATCAGCTCCGTTATCGGCTCGGCGGTGGAATGGACGGTCCGTTTCGATCGTGAGGAAGGAGTGGCGGTACGCATTGCCAACAGTCGTGGCGAAGAGGTGAATTTGAAGAAAACGCGTGACGGCTTTGCGCATAAAGACCTTATTACAGGCACCGGTTTGTATGCCATCAGAGCTTACTGGAAAGACTCGCTGGTTTACCAGTCGGATTTTTACAAAATGGAAGCGCTGCCCGACCTTGCGCCGCGCATCGAGCCGGCCTCGAAGGAATTGTACCGTTATCATCTTTTGAGTGATCCCAAAACGATCCGTGTTTCGGCCAGCATAGCGGATGATTTTCGGGTGAAGCAGGCGTTTATTGTCGCTACCGTGGCACGGGGTTCGGGAGAAAATGTCAAGTTCAGGGAGGTGAGGATGCCGCTCGTTCCGGCCAACTTTAAGGAAGCCCGTGTTCAGAAAACCATTGATCTGAATGCATTGGATTTCGCACCCGGAGACGAGCTGTATTACTACTGGGCGGCGGTCGATAACCGGGAGCCGGAGGAGAATTTTACCAAGTCGGACACGTATTTCGTGGTATTTAAAGATACCGCAAAAGTTGAAGAGGCCCAGCTGGCGACGATGGCCGTCAATATTATGCCCGAATATTTCAGGAGCCAGCGGCAGATCATTATCGACACGGAAAAGCTTATAGCCAAGCGGAAAAAGCTGAAAGCGAAGGATTTCAATGCGGCTTCCAATGAGATAGGCTTCGATCAGAAAGTACTGCGGCTGCGCTATGGTCAATACCTGGGAGAAGAATTTGAAACCAGCATCGGCGGGGGCGATCATCCTGCTGCCGAGGACGGCGGCAATGTGATCGACGCATTCACGCACCATTCCGACGGGCACGGCGAAGGAGCGGAGGCGCACGTGGGCGAACCCGCAGGCGAACATGCCCATACGCACGCGCACAAACCTCCCGGCGAAAAGGATCCGCTGACGGCACTGATGGAGCAATATACCCACTCCCACGACGACGCGGAAACAAATACGTTTTATGAGCAGTCGACCCGCAGCCTGCTTAAAATGGCCCTGGAACAAATGTGGCAATCGGAACTGCATTTGCGCACCTATCAACCCGAAAAAGCGCTTCCTTTTGAACACAAGGCATTGGAATACCTTAAAACGGCGCAGCAAAAGGCACGGACCTACGTAAAAAAGAGCGGGTACGATCCGCCACCGATTAAGGAAAGGGAAAAGCGACTCACCGGCGAGCTCACGGAAATGGCGTCGAAATGGGATTACACGAAGCGGTTCGACGCGAAACAGACGGCCGACCTGGCCGCGGCATTGCTGGGTTATCTCGAAAAAGGCACGCTTTCCCGGGCCGAACAGGGACGGCTCGCCCGGTTGGGTATGGAGTTGACACAAAGGCTGATAGAAAGCGGTCCTTTCAATGGAGGTTTGCAAAACTGGGATATGATAGCGGCGCTGCAAAAACTAACGGGCGGCCATAAATTAACTGCCCGTGAGACGGTCGTCCTGAAACGCGGTTTGTATGGCCGGGCGGGCGGAACACTGAAAAGCCGGCCGGGCTGGGCAGCGGAGAAGAAGCTGGAAGCCGCATTCTGGAAGGCCTTGCGATAGGCTGATTTAAATGTTTTTGGGAGAATTGAATAACGAATGATCGAAACCGATTTTAACTGGACGGAACCTCTGAATTTGTTGCTGATCTTCGCCATGCTCGCGTTGCTGGCCCTGCAATGCGGTTTGCTCGTTATCCGGCACCGGCATTCGAGCAGGATGGCTATCCGGCTGGTATTGAACGGGTTCCTTTGGCTGGTCGTTTTGGCATGGATATTGGACCCCTGTTTCAAATCGGCTCGCGAAGCGGAAAAGGGCTTGCTGGTCGGCGGAAATGTTCCCCGAAATGTTTTCGACCGGCTTCGCGACAGCCTTCCCGACGCACGCGTACTTTCTCCCGAAGACGTTCGTAATGCGCAGGTCGATACGCTGGTAATAGCGGGCCAGGCATTCGATGAGGCTGTCTTTGCGGCCATCCGGCAGTCGCGGATTGGCCCCGGCCCGCAATGGCTTCCCTATTTCGCTCCCGACGAATTTCATGGCCTTTGGTGGCACGGTTTGTTGGAAAAAGGAGGTTTACAGCGGGTGGAGGGCAGTATCGAATCTTCCCGGAAACAACCGTTGCTAATCCGGTATGCCGATCAAACGCTCGATAGCATAATGTTGAACCCGGGCAACAATCGTTTCCGGCTCGCCTTTCCGGCATTCGGCGAGGGAAGGACGACGATTACCTTGCATTTAAATGACCGGGTAGTCGACACGCTTCGCTTCTTCGTGCAGCCCGAGCGGAAACTCGCCTTTCGTTTTCTCCTCGATCATCCCGATTTTGAAACACGTACCCTCGCCACATGGCTTGGAAAGCAGGGACACTCGGTGCAGTACGATGCCACATTATCCAGAAATATACGGAGCAGCCTGAATATCAACCGGGTAACCGAACCGGATATTATCATTACCAACACGTCGAATGCGAGAAATGCGGTCGTGAGGAAGGTTGTCAATGAAGGAAAGAGTGTGATTTTTATACAATCGGGTGATCCGGTTGCCGGACTTCATGCGATTAACAATGCGTTGGGAACCCGATTTCAGGCCGTCAAAATTTCCAATGAGGCCGTAGTGCCCGTATCGATTGGTCTTACCGCAATGCCTTTCCGGTTTGAGCCGGGGCATTTCATGCAGCATGTGCCGCATTACCCTGTGGCGGTCGGGAAAACGACCGGGAAAGTAGCCGCAAGCTTGCTGAACGAAACATTCCCCTTGCAACTTTCGGGCGATAGCATTACATATGGGAAGGTTTGGAATGAAATCCTCGCATACGTGCGCCCGGCGCCCGTAAACGCGGTCCGTTGGGACGCGCCGGTTTTCAAAAATGTGCCCGTAACGATTCACCTGAACAATTTTGGCATCGTTCCGCCCTTTCTGGCAGTGGGCCGTGATACCGTTTTTACAATGGTTTCGGCTTTGAACGACCGCTCGGCTTCGGCTTCATTGCTGCCCGTGCAGGAGGGTTGGGTGGCGCTCGGCGACTCACTGAGCGCCGAAATGTACGTACAGGATTATTCACCGTTGCGGTATGCTTCACGACTGCGGCATTTTATGCGATCCTCCCCGGAAAATACATTGAAAAAATCGGAAAATGCCGTTACCGGTGCCAGCCGGAAATTGCCCGGCTGGGTTTGGTTTGGCGCATTGGTTCTTTGCCTGGCTGCCGTCTGGATCGAACCTAAACTTCGATGATCAGCGTTTTTCGATGTCTTCCAGGGAAACTTGCCGGGGAAACCGTGCGAAGCGCAGATTTGGTTCATTAAGCGCATAACCGGCCTGCATTGCCTGCCGGGCATTTCCCGCACAGTCGGCCCGATGCTTCGCGAAGACTGCCGGCGATTAGCGCGGGCAGCGGCAGAATGCGGTGCAATTCATTCGGATTGGCAAATTATTCCGATTTTAAAGACTGTGTCGGGTTGGCTAACGCGGCGCGGACAGACTGGAAGCTGATCGTGGCCAGGGTAATGACGGTCATGGCAAGAGCGGCACCCGCAAAAATGCCCGCACCGGTTTGTATGTGGTACGCAAACTGACCGAGCCATCGCTCTGTGAGCCACCACGCCAGCGGACAGGCTATGGCGATCGCAACCGAAACCAGCATTAAAAACTCACGTGAGAGCATGGCTACAACGCTGCCCGTGGTAGCGCCCAGCACTTTCCGTACACCGATTTCTTTACGACGTCGCTCGGCGGTGAATGCGGCCAGGCCGAACAGCCCGAGGCAGGATATCAGGATCGCCAGCGCCGCGAAATAACGGGCAAGCTGCGCTACAAGCTGTTCCGACGCGTATTGGACCTGATAGTCGTAGTCCAGGAACTGGTAGTCGAATGCATAACCGGGGTTAAAATCCCTGTAAAACGCCCGGATCTTCGCGAGCGTGGCAGGTACTTCGCCGGGTCGGATTTTAACCGTAGCCAGCATGGTTTCGTCAGGTGAAAGCCTGAAAATGAATGGCTTGATTTCCTCATGAAAGGAATTGAAATGAAAGTCCCGGGCTACGCCGACGATGTTCCGCGCACGTCCGCCAATCATGATCTGCTTTCCGACGGGATCGGTAATACCCATCCGGCGGATGGCCGTTTCGTTCAGCACCACGGACGCCGTATCGGACCCGAAATCTTTCGAAAAACTCCGGCCGGCAATCATCCGGATGCCAAGCGTCTCGGTAAGGCCGTAGTTGACGGGCATTTGATAAAACCGGATTTCGTCTTTTTGGTTTTTACCGTCCCAGCGCACGCCCGTTGCGGGCAGGAATGCGGGTAATATGATTTTTTGCTGGATACTCGACGCATTCGCGACGCCCGGCAGTGTTCTGAGCCGTTCCAGGAACGCATCGCGTTGCGCCGCCGCGCGTCCCTCCATTTCGAAATACACGATATTGGCCCTTTCGTAGCCCGGATTTTTCGATTGCACGTAGTCGATCTGCTTGTAAACAACGACCACCGAAATGATGAAAATCACCGAAACCGCAAACTGAAACACTACAAGTCCTTTTCTTACCCATAAATCCCCTACGACATGCATTAGTTTGCCTTTCAAAGTAAGCGCCGGGTTGAATCGGGAAAGGTACAGTGCGGGATAACTACCCGCCAGCAGGCCGGTGACCAGCATCATAGCGAGTAATGCGGCTACGAGCTGTGTGTCGGGCTGCAAGGTGAGTTGCTTGCCGGTGATCAGGTTAAACCGCGGCAGCAACAGCCACACGATGCCCAGCGCGATTACCAGCGTGATAAAGCTCATCAGGATCGACTCGCCGAGGAACTGGCAGATCAGCGTTAGCCGGCTCGCTCCCAGTGCTTTCTTGACGCCCACTTCCCTGACCCTCACCGATGCCTTCGCCGTCGACAGGTTCATAAAATTAATACAGGCGATCAGCAGGATAAACGCGGCAATGGCACTGAAAAGCCGGACATATTCGATTCGTCCGCCCGACCGGGCGCCATTTTCGTACTTCCCGTGCAGATAACCGTCGGAATATTTCCGCAGGAACAATGTCGAATTGGCATCGTTGAAACGTTTTTTAGCGTATCCGGCAAGTTTTTGTTCGAGTAAATGCACGTCGGCGTCCGGTCTTAGAACGACATAGTTATGAAACGGCCCGCTGGCGGTGTTAGGCATATTGCTTTGCGGCAGTATCTCGTCCCAGGCACTCAACGGTATCAGCAGGTCGGCTTGCTCGGACGAGTTCGCGGGGAGGTCGCGGAACACCCCGGTTACCTGACATTTGCGGGAAAATGCCTGCCATTTCCATTCGACGAGCCGGTTCATGGCCTGCTGCGGCGACCCGAACAAGCGGCGGGCCATTTGTTCCGAAATGACAACGGAATTTTTGTCGGCCAGAGCGGATTGCGCGCTGCCCCGGACCAACGGGAATGAGAATGCCCGGAAATAATCCGGACCGACGAAATTCCCCGACGCCCCGACCGTCGTGTTCTCCCGTGAAAGACTGAATTTCTGAAACCAGGCAGCGGGTGTCGTGCATACCACCATTTCCACTTCGGGCATGTCCGCCGGGAGGAACTCTTTCAGAATTCCCCCTGTACCTTCGGATGTTACCAGTCGGTCGCCGCCTTTTTCATGGATCATTAACTGATAAAGGCGCGAATCCTTTTCGTGAAATTTGTCGAAAGCCAGCTCGTCGGTCACCCAGAGGTAAATGAGCAAAGCACACACCAATCCTGTTGACAGTCCTACGACATTCAATAATGTAAACTGTATGTTTTTCCTGAAATGGCGCCAGGCGGATATAAAATGGTTTTTCAGCATACCGGTGTTGAGACTGGAATGGTAAGGGTCAGGAGTTCTTTTTAAAAAATAGGGAGTCAGGTGCCTGATCGCCGCAAGGGCATATTCGCATCGTGCCCGTGTGGCGCCTGCCTCATGCACGCGGCGCGCGAAGAGCTCTTCCAGGTTTCCCTGGATGTCTTCCAGAAAGCGCGGGTTCACAAACTTTTCGAGCAGGTAAGCTGCCCAGCGTGGCGGGCGGGGACCGGACATAGCTGAATGGTTTAGAAGTGTAAGTCATGCATCGAACCGACATTTGCGAACAGCTACTCGGAGCGCAGGCTGCGGACAGGGTTCATCATAGCGGCTTTGATCGCCTGGAAACTGACCGTGAATAGCGTAATCAGCAGCGTTCCGAGCCCGGTGAGCGCGAAAAATTACCAGGAAATTGTTGTGCGGTATTCGTATTTCTGCAACCAGCCATCCAGGAAATAATATGCGCCGGGCGAGGCGATCAGGAATGCGATGCAAACCAGAAGCACGAAGTCACGCGAGAGCAGCCCCCATACGTTCATAACCGTCGCGCCGAGCACTTTTCTTACCCCGATTTCCTTCGTTCTCTGCTCGGCGATGAACGAGGCTACGCCAAACAGCCCGAGACAGCTTATCAGGATCGCAAGAACGGAGAAAAATGTGGTTAGCTTGCCAATTCGTTCTTCATCGAAAAATTTCCGGGCGTACAGCTGATCTACAAATTCATATTCGAACGGCGACCCGGGATCGTATTTTTCGAAAACATTTTTGATCTTTTCAATCGACGCGGAAGTACCGGCAGTGGGGTTAAGACGGATATTCACCAGGTTGCCCGATTCATGGGAAAGGCAGAAAAATTGAGGCTGCGCGGGTGCATAAGGTGAATTGACGACCAGGTCTTTGATCACGCCGATGATCTTGTAGGGTTTTTTGAACCAGGTAATCGGCTCGTCGACAGGGTTTTGTAAGCCCATGAACTTAACCGCGGTTTCGTTTACAACCAACGCGACTGAGTCTGTCGCGAATGCACGAGAGAAATCGCGGCCTTGCACGAATTGCCACCCGACGGTTTTGCCGTATTCATAGGAAACCTCGTCGAACGGGAAATCCACCGATTGTTCGGGATCTTTGCCCTTCCATTCAAAACCGCTGGTCGATGACCACGTTTCGGTAGCGGGGCTACCGGATACGGCCATTTCGGCAATGGCGCCGCTGCTTTTCAGCTCATGCCTTACGGCTTCGAAATGCTTATGGATATCGCCTGTCGCCAGGGTAACGGAAATGAGCCCGTCGCGGCTGTAACCCACCGGCCGGTTTTTGGCAAACTGAATTTGCCTGAAAACCACCGCTGTACCGATAATGAGGATGATCGATACCGCGAATTGAACGACAACCAGTACTTTTCGGGGCACCGCGGCAAACCGGCCGGCGCGGAAAGTTCCTTTCAGCACTTTTACCGGTTGAAATGACGATAAATATAAAGCCGGATAACTGCCGGCGATAATAGCCGTAATGATGCTGAAACCGATACCTGCCAGCCAGAACCGGGGTTCTGTCCATGGCATGGCGATTTTCTTGTCGGCGACCTCGTTGAATGACGGCAGGAACAGCGCCACAAGCACGACGGACAGGACGAACGCAAAGCCGGCAACGAGAAAGGATTCTGAAAAAAACTGGATAATCAGCTGGTTACGGACTGACCCGACGGCCTTGCGGATGCCCACTTCCTTTGCCCGCTTTTCGGAGCGCGCGGTGCTCAGGTTCATGAAATTGATACAGGCCAGCATCAGCACGAACACGCCGATAATACCGAACAGCCACACAAATTCGATGCGTCCGCCCGTGCGATGCCCCTCCTTGAATTCGGAATAAAGGTGCCAGTCGCTCATGGGGTTCAGGAACACGTCGGGCTTGTATTTCAGTTGTTCCCTATTGATATTTCGTTTCTTGATGTCCCTGAGCCTCGCCGTCGCCTGGTCGATATCGGCGTTATCGATGAGTTGGACGAATGTCTGATAGGAATTGGGGCGCCAGGGATCTTCCATCGTTTTCAACCAGGGGCTGGCGATGATCATGAGTTGCCAGGGCAGCATGAACGACATTTCCCGGAAAGAGGTGTTATGTGGTAGATCTTCATAAACCCCGGTTACCTTCACATTCAGGTTGTTATCGATTTTCATCGTCTTGTCGACAGGATCGGTGTCGCCGAAAAATGCCTTTGCCACGGATTCCGACAGCATAATGGAATAGGGGTCCTTCAAACCCGCACGCGTGCCGTGTATCATGCGCAAGCTGAGCATTTCGGGCCCGTCGGGTTCGAAATATGCCCCGTTTTTATTGAATTTCCGGTCGCCGGCGGCTAGAATATGCTTGCTCGTCCAGGAAGCCATCACCACGTATTTGTAGTCTGCTCCGTAGTTTTTCCGAATCTCGTCGCCGATAGGGAACGGTACCGACGTTTGAGTGCCTACATGCCCGTTGAAGGTCTGGTGCTGCGATACCTGCGCAATGCGGTCGAAGTTTTTGAAATAGCGGTCGAACGACAGTTCGTCGAAAATCCACAAGCCGATGAGCATTGCCACAGCCATACCCAGGGCGAGCCCGGTGATGTTGATGAAGCTGTAAGCCTTGTTTTTGGCCAGCGTCCGGAGCGAAATTTTAAGGTAGTTTCTGATCATGGCAGGACTGAAAATGTAAGTGGGGGAACAGGTATGGGGTTTGCGTTTCATAAAGTAGGGGCGCACATAACGCGCGGCGGCGAGCAGATAGCGTATGCGCGCATTGCGCAGGCTGCCGCGCGCGACCTGCCGGCCATATACTTCGTGCAGATCGCCCAGAATGTCTTCCAGGAAATGCGGCGCTATAATGACGGTCAGCAGCCGGTCGATCCACCGGGGCGGACGATAGTTTTGCGGGTCCTTTTCCATATTATGAAAAGCTGAGCCGGGGTTGCAGCTTTTCGGCCGGAATGGCCTGCCAGAGTTGCCGGCGGATCTCGTTGATCTCCTGCAATGCACGGTTGCCATAGTTGGTAATCGTAAAAAAACGTTTCCGGCGGCCGCCACGCTCGGCCGTAGCGCCGCCCATCTCCGAGGTCAGAAACCCCTTTTCCTCCAATCGGTACAAGGTGGCATGTACGGCGCTCAGCGAAACCGAGCGGCCCGTGTACTCCTGCACACGTTCCCAGATCGTAACGCCGTAGGCTTCTTCGGTACAGCCCGCAACTACCAGCAGGACGATCTCTTCAAATTCCCCGAGAAAAGTTCTTTTCATAATACGATGCAGCTATTAGTTATAATAATGCAAAACAAATACTTTGCCAAAAACCGAAAATGCCGTTTCCGGTCGATCAGGACATATTTTGAAGGAAGCAGCTTGTCCGAAAGCGGACAGTTTTGTCCGGGGCTGGACGGAGATAAAAATTTTTTCGTAAATCCTGTAACGTTTTCAGCCGCTGGTCGTCTATGCCATTGAATATGGATTTACAAGCCTTCAACCAACGCATTCTTCCCGTGCAGGGGCGCCTGTTCCGGCTGGCGCAGATGTTTCTTCGCAATCGCGAGGAGGCCGAGGATGCCATTCAGGACGTGTTCCTGAGGCTCTGGACCAACCGGCAACAGCTGGAAAGCTACCAGAGTGTGGAGGCGCTGGCCGTGCAGATGACCAAAAACCTCTGTCTCGACCGGCTGAAATCCCATCATAAGCAGAAAACAAGTCGCGACGAGGATATGGTGGCCATGCAGGCAGCGGACGTATCGCCTTACCGCCAGGTGGAGAACAGCGACAGCGCGGGGCTCATGCACCGGCTGATCAGCGAGCTGCCCGAGCAACAGCGGCTGGTACTGCACCTGCGCGACGTGGAGGAGTACACTTTGGAAGAGATCGAAGAGGTAACCGGCCTGAGCAACGTCAACATCCGGACGATCCTTTCGCGGGCAAGGCAGAAGTTGCGTGAGAATTACTTAAAAGCAGAGAATTATGGTACCCGATATTGAAAGGCTACTGGAGAAATACTATGACGGAGAAACGTCGCTGGAAGAGGAACGTGCCCTGAAGCAATTTTTTCAAAGTGGCGACGTGCCCGAGCATTTGCAAAGCTACGCGGCGCAGTTTGGCTACTTTGTTCATGCGCGGAAAGAACAGCCCTCGCTGACTTTCAATCACGAGCTCGCGCTTATGCTCGATCCGCCTAAACAGGGGCCCGTGCGGCGGCTGGGAACGTGGCTATTGCGCATTGCGGCCGGGCTGGCGCTGCTCGTTATCGGTTTCGGGGCGGGCTGGGTATTGCAATCGAAATCGGAGCGCGGTTCGATGGCTTTGGGCGGGAAAGAAACCGAAGAAGTCAGGGAAATGAAAAAGGTGCTGGCATTCGAACAAATGAACAACACTTCTGCCAGCGAACGCATTCAGGCGGTAAACCATAGTTACGATATTCGCGAGGCCGACAGCGATATTACGCAGTTGCTGATCAATACCCTTAACTTCGACCCGAACGTGAATGTACGGCTGGCAGCCTGCCAGGCGTTGACGCACTTTGCCGCCGAAGACGAAGTGAAAGAGGCGCTGATCCGGTCGCTGGCGATCCAGACAGATCCCAATATCCAGATCTCGCTCATCGAAGCGCTCGTGGCGATCAGGGAAAAACGGGCCGTCGACCAGTTTCAGCAGCTGGCCCGAAACCAGGAAGTCCTGGACGTGGTGCGACTCAAAGCTACCGAAGGTGTAAGCAGGCTGAATGCCGACGTTTAACCGCGCCCCGTTTCCCCGCGATGCATTTCCAGGGAACGCAGAGGTCCGGGAAGCGGAATGCCTGGGGCAATGTTGTGCAGGGGTTTCGAGCCCTTTATAAGAGCAAACAATCAATTTTTATATCAAAAACCATGAAAAAAGTACTGTTAATCAGTGCGGGTTTCTTGTGGAGTCTGGGAATGGCGTGTGCGCAAACCCCCGAATACAGAACCAAACTCGCCAATTCGAAAGACAAAAAAGTAGTGCTGGAACTTTCGGCGAGCACGATGAAAATCGAAGGGTATAACGGCGACGAGGTGATCATTCAGGCGTCGTCGGGTTACGAGGCGCCGCCGGAACGGGCGAAGGGACTGGAAGCCGTTGTATTACTCTGCCGTGGATAATTCGGGGATAGGGTTGGCTGTGACACCGGACGCTTCAGGGCTCAGAATCGAGAAGGCTACCCGCAAGCAGATCAAATACACGGTCAAGCTGCCGCGCCAGGTGGCGGTGAAATTTGTGGAAACCAACTGGCAGGGTGGTTCGGGGCTTTCGATCTCGAATATGGACGGCGACCTGGAAATCAAAACCAATAACTCCAATATTAACCTGACCAACATTACCGGTCCTGTTGTTGCTAATACGACCAGCGGCGAGGTAACGGCGGTTTTTTCCAACCTCGCACAGGACAAGCCGACGGCCATTTCGTCCATCAGCGGGGAGATTGACATTACCCTGCCCGCGAATGTCAAATCGAATCTCAAACTGCGGTCGATCAACGGCGAAATGTATACGGATTTCGATCTGGGCGTGAAAAACAACAAGGAAGGAATGGCCAAAGTAGGCGGCGGCGCCAATGTAGATGGCACCATCGGCGGGGGGGGGCGTAGAAATGTCGCTCAAAACCATTAGCAGCAATATTTACGTCCGCAAGCAGAAATAACACCTAACCTGCATCTATTACCATGAAAAAGATTCTGTTCCTGACCATCCTGGGCGCGATGTGTGCGCCTGCTTTTGGCCAAAAGATCATCGATAAAAGTTTGCCTTATGAATCGGGCAAGACCGTGAACCTGAACCTCCGCTTCGGCGACAGCATACGGGTGCGGTACTGGGATAAACCGGAAGTGGCAGTCCATATGTCGGTGAAAATCAATCAAAACAAGCTGAATGACGCATTTGTAGTGACTACCAGCACCACATCCGGGGAGATTGTCCTTAAAACCGACCTGGATAAGGAAAAATTGAAAGGAGGGAAAGGAGAAGACTGTCCGGGCGAAAAAAGCACGTGGCGGAATGACGACGGGAATAACAGCTTCTATGTATGCAGCGACATCAACTACCAGGTAACGCTGCCGCGTAATGCGAAACTGAAACTCGAGACGATCAACGGCAATATCGACATCCAGGGCGCCACCGCAGCCGTAGCCGCGAAAACGATCAGCGGATACGTGGACATGACCTGGCCGAAATCCAGGGGTGCCAATGTGGCTGTGAAGACCATCACCGGCGAAGTGTATTCCGATCTGGACATCGATTTTGGCAATAAAAAAGAGAAAAACCCTATCGTTGGTTACCTGCTGGAAGGCAAGTTCAACGGCGGCGGACCCGAAGTGAGGCTGGAATCGATCAGCAATAATGTGTACCTCCGCAAGAAGGATTAGTAGCCGGAATAGCTACGTTGGGGACGCGGTCTGCTTCGGATCGCGTCCCTTTGTTTTGCGTTCGGGTCAAATAGTGGTTAGGTGGGTGTTTGTGGTCAATCCACCAGAAATTGACAATACCTGACAACAATTGACAACAAATGACAGTACATTCGGCACCGGGTTTTGCCCTTTTTGAAAGTATATGGCTTACCGTTACACGAGGAAAAGTGCCGGAGGGGAATGGGGATAAGCTTGTTGTTCGCTCAAAACCAGTAGTTTAAGATGTATTTCGCCAGGGTGATCTGTGACTGCTTCCACGACCAACTGGATTATCTGTCGCCGCTTCTTCACCGATATATTCCCCAAAGTGTGGCAGGAGTAGGCGGGATGTGCTGCCAGGCCGGTTCGGGTGTGTGGAATTTTTACCTTTTTACAAACGCGGCGGACCAAGAGATGGTTTGACAAACCGCATCGTAAAGGCTATAAATCGCCGGTAGCCGACTTTTGGAGCGGTTTTGTAGTAAAAGTTTAGTGGGTACTGAAGGGATTTGATAGCTCCGGATCGTCTCCCCACGAAGGCCTCATTACACCCTCAAATTCAGTGCACTCACCCCAAAAACCAAAACGGATCAGCCGGAATGGGTTATACTTGCAGCGGGATACAAAAATCACGCACTTGATTGAGTATCAGAATAGTACTTTCTTTGTAAAAACACAAATCCTCTCATGAAGACGCAAAGCAAATATTTGGAAGAGATCAACAGACTTCTGGCTGATTATCTTCTTGAAATTGAAAAATCGGATCTGAAACCTTTGTCCGCGCAGGTTTATCAGGTTCAATCGAAAAATTTTGTCCGGTGGATTAACGGTGAGTTTACACCGGGTGAAGTAAAAAAATCAAAAAAGGCCCAGGACAAGCCCGGAAAACAAGGCTAAACACACACACACGCTGCGGCTGTTACTTACTACGTTCCTCTCTCTCATCATCATCCGGGCCTTCGGGCCAAACCAGGTTATCTGTCAAAATATCCGGATCGACGGCAACAGGCGTTTTGTCCTGCTCTGCTGATTGCCCCTTCGTTTTAAGCACCCATTTTTGAAAAACACCTTCTCGGTAAAACCGGAAGGTGTAAATTATACTCAACGTGTATTAACGTACTTCATACGTTCGCTTTCAGGACGCCTGCACACTCTTCGCTACCGTTCACTTGCAGGAATTTACAAAATTAGCATTGGTACTAAAAAGCCATTGTAGTTTGCCATTGTTTCGCTTGTGGCAATATCTCTACATTGTCTCTTACGTTTTTTAGGTAGATTTGGGTCTTGTCGCTTCGTCTGACCCCGGCGTGGAATGCGATATAGAAAATCTGAATACATGATCCGATCGATTCTGGAATGGCCTGTACGAAAGCAATTGGAATGTGAACCGAGTATTCTTAACCGGGCCCGCATTAAAGCACTTTCCTACGCGCTTCACCTGAAAATTTTTACAACAAGTCTCCTGCTTATTTACTACCTGTTGGAGAATTACCGCTTACAGGCTGCCAGGGCGGCTGTTTTGCTTGTCATAGCGGTCGTTTATTATATCGCGCTTTCGCGCGGTTTTCAATGGCGGAAGGCCGTCCATACTGCTATCGTGATCTTTATGGTCATTATATGGACCAATTTGTATGTGTTCCGGAACGGCCTGGACCTGGTGACGCTGCAATATGTCGTGATTATCATCATCGCCGCCTTCTACGGCCTGGGAAACCGCCTCGGGATTATCTATTCGGTGATCGCCGTGGTGCCTTTCATTTTATATGTGCTGCTGGGGAACCATCTCGGCGCCTACATCGTGTGGGGGCCGCAAGGGTCGGGGCGGATATCGATCGCGATCCTGCTGTTTCAGAACTTTATGATCCTCGTACTGATCAACTACTTCTTCTTCAGCTCGTTCTATGATACGATCAGCGACCTCGATGCACGCCGGGACGAATTGCGTTCGAGCCTCGAGAGCCTGGAAGATTCGCAGAAAAAGCTCGAAACGGAATACGTGCACCAGAAGCACCTGATTGCGAGTATCTCCCATGATATCAAAAGCCCGTTGCGGTTCCTGATGACGACCACGGGGCGTCTCGCGCGTAACCACCCCGACCTTCCCACGGTGAGGGCGATCAGCCAGTCGAGCTACCGTCTCTACCATTTCATGAAAAACCTGCTGGAATACACCGAGTTCCGTTACAAGAATGCGAGCGTTCAGTTCACCTATCTCGACCTGAACGAGATGGTCGACCAGAAGTTTGCTATTTTTACGCAGGATGCCGAGGTGAACGGCAACCGGTTCGTTAACGGCGTTACGCCCGGGGTGATCATTAAAAACAACCCGCAACTGGTCGGCATTATCCTGCACAACCTCATTGACAACGCCAACAAGGCGACCAACGACGGTACCATCAGCGTTACGCACGAAGATTTCCGGGACGAGTTGCACCTGATCATCAGCGACACCGGCCCGGGAATGGACGGCTCGGTGAGTGGCTGGATCAACAGCGGCGACAGGCAGTTGCCTGTTTCGGAAAATGTGGCCCAGAACTTCGGGATGGGGCTATTGATCGTAAAGGAGATCAGTTCGTTGATCCGCGCCCGGTTACATGCGAAGCCTAATATCCCGCACGGAACTTCGGTTCACATTATTTTTTCGAAATAATTGATATGTAGTTAATTTTCTACATAAAATTTTACGTATATTAAACTACTTTTAAAACTGATTTGAAGTAAAAGGTATTTGAATGAAAACAGTTTTGCTAGTAGAAGACCATTCCATTGTGCGAATGGGCGTCAGATTATTAATTGAAGATTTTTTACCCTCGGTAACGGTTATCGAGGCTGCTACATTTAGCGAAACCCTCAAACTTCTTCAATCAAGGTTTTTCGATCTCGTTATCCTGGACATCAAAATTCCGGGAGGCGAAGCGTTCAATATGATCGGCAAGATCCGCGACATTCAGAGTAAGGTCAAAATTCTGGTATTCTCTTCCCAGGACGAGGAATTGTACGCTATACATTATGTTAAAGCCGGAGCCAACGGCTTTCTGCCGAAAGATACTTCGAACGAGGAACTGGAAAAGGCCATCACGTCGGTGCTCGCCGGCGGGACTTACATCAGCAATGTGATCCAGGACCAGCTCGTCAACAACACCCTGCTCGAACGCGAAAGCAAGGAGAGCCCGCTCGAAATCCTTTCGAACCGGGAGCTGGAAATCATGGACATGCTGCTCACGGGAAAATGGACGAAGGACATCGCTATCGACCTCAATATCAAGGAAAGTACCGTATCCACCTATAAAGCGCGGATATTCGAAAAGCTGGAAGTGACCAATATTCTGGAGCTTTTCAAGAAGGTCGAAATCTACAAGCGAAGGAAGGCCGGGTTCGGTAACCCGACGGTGGATTGAAATTGTACGATATTTATGTCGAAATGCTACTAATAGCAGTCGATATATTCGGAAACTACAAATAAATTCAGGCTACTTCCTATTTCACACAAGATATTTATTTTTGTAAATGGAATTCTGACTCTTTCAGGGTTCCTGTCCTCTGTCATTAATAATATTTTGAAGAATGGAAAGATCGGTAAAACTTTCGAAATCTGCTGAATTGCCGTTTCTGGGAGGCGTTGTGATCACTGTGGTAGCGGGGTCGATACTCTGGACCTCTCTTTTTTATTGTATTTCCCTGATTTTCTGATGCGGGCTGCCATCGTCTGCACGGCGAGGTGCCGGCGATGTTAAATAAAGTTAAACCCTCATAATCAAAGGGTTTTGTTAACTTTTTTTAAGATGGCCTGTTTGCAGCGCGGGTATCGTGTTGGATAGTTTTGGTGCTTCACCCAAACACCTTCAAACATGATATCCTTCAAAAAATGGAACGGCATCGCGGCCTGGGCGGTGTTCGCCGTGAGCCTCGCGACCTACGTCTTCACCATGGAGCGGACTGCCAGTTTCTGGGACTGCGGGGAGTTTATCGCCTGTGCTTTCAAATTACAGGTACCACATCCCCCGGGTGCCCCGCTTTTTCTGCTTGTCGGGAGGCTTTTTTCAACGCTGGCCCTTGGCGACGTCACGAAAGTGGCCTATTGGGTCAATATGGTGTCGGTGCTGGGCAGCGCGTTCACCATCTTTTTTCTGTTCAAAACAATCAGTCTGCTGGCGTGGAAGCTGGCCGTGAGGCAGTCGGGGGGAGGGAAGCTTTGCCGACCTGCTGCTTGTCAACGGTGCGGCCATGGCGGGTGCGCTCGCCTACGCGTGGTCCGATTCGTTCTGGTTCTCGGCGGTGGAGGCGGAGGTTTACGGGCTTTCGTCTTTCTTCACGGCCATCGTCATCTGGGCTGTTTTCAAATGGGAAACCATCGACGACCCCGCCACAGCGAACCGCTGGCTGATTTTCACCGCCTACCTGGTCGGCCTGTCGATTGGCGTTCACCTGCTGAACCTTGTTACGATTCCCGCCCTGGCATTGGTATATTATTTCAAAAAATATCCGCGCCCCGGTGTTCTCGGAGGATCGGTGGCTTTCCTTGCCGGACTGCTGGTCCTGGGGATCATCAATGCGGGCATCATACCCGGGTTACCCGAGCTGGCGGGGAAATTCGAAGTCTTTTTCGTGAATTCGCTCGGGCTTCCCTACAACACCGGTATCATATGTTTTACGGTTCTTTTTTTAGGGATGCTGGTGTGGGGCATACGCTTTTCGCACCGGACAAACCGCGCCCTGCTGAATACCGGCCTGCTTTCGCTCGCATTTATCCTGATCGGTTATGCCTCCTATTCGCTGGTGCTCGTGCGGTCGGGTTACGACACGCCGATCAACGAGAACAACCCGAGCGACGTGCTGCGCTTTGTGTATTATTTAAAAAGAGAGCAATATGAAAGCCGGCCCCTGCTTTACGGGCCTTCGTTCGCTTCCCGGCCCGTTAGCCAGAAACGCGGAGCGCCGGTATACGCCAAAAAGGACGGGAAATATGTTCTTATCGATTACAAGCCGGTCTACGAGTACGAACCGGGCAGCCACATGCTGTTGCCCAGATTGTATAGCTCGCAGCCCGGACATTCGAAATTGTACCAGCAAATGACCGGCCTGGCCGAGGGGGAGAAACCTACCATGCGCCATAACCTTTCGTACCTTTTTTCGCACCAGCTGGGACATATGTACTGGCGATATTTCTTCTGGAATTTTGTAGGACGCGAGAGCGACCGGGAAGGGGCGGGCGTTTTGTTGCCGTGGCAGAATTCGTTTCCGAAAAGTATCAGTCAGAACAGGGGGCATAACAACTTTCTGATGCTCCCGTTCCTGCTCGGCATAGCGGGGATCATTTTTATGTATTACCACCGCAGAAAGGATTTGCTGATACTCGGCCTGCTGTTTCTTCTGACCGGTGTGGCGCTGGTCATCTACCTCAACTCACCTCCCACAGAGCCACGGGAGCGCGATTACATTTATGTCGGCTCATTCTATATTTTTTGTGTCTGGATCGGTTTCGGCGTCCTGACTGCGGCGAAATTTCTGGAAAAAGCCGTGCGCAGGCCAGCGTTGCGTGCAGGCGTGGCCAGTGTGGCGTGCTTTTCGGTGCCGGCCATCATGGTGGCGAACGGCTGGGACAACCATGATCGGTCGGACCGATACCACTCGGTCGATTTCGCGCGTAACCTGCTCAATTCCTGCGCGCCCAACGCGATCCTTTTCACCGGCGGGGACAACGATACGTTCCCGTTGTGGTATGTGCAGGAGGTGGAGGGGTTCCGCACCGATGTGCGCGTATGTGTACAGACGTTCCTGGGCGCCGATTGGTATATCCGGCAATTGAAGCGGAAGATCAATCAGTCGGACGCATTGCCGCTCTCGCTCGATTCCGGCAACTATCAGCTCGGGAAAAACGAGTATCTGCCATTCTATGAAATCCCTTCCGTAAAAGGTGGTATCAATTTGAAAGAATACCTGGAACTGATCCATCAGGACAACAAAGCGATCCAGGTGCCGCTCACGAGTGGCGAAACGACGTCCATTCTGCCGTCGTCGACGCTCTTTTTGCCCGTCGATACCCGCGAAGTTAAGAAAATGAACATTGTTAAAAACGAGCTGTTGCCATACCTGAGCGACTCCATGAGCTGGAAAATCGGCGAAACCGACCTGCTGAAAGGAGATCTGGTGATGCTGGATATCATTTCGAGCAATAACTGGAAACGGCCCGTGTATTTCTCCTCTACAATGGGTTCGTCGCATAATCTGGGTTTGCAGGAATACCTGCAACTCGAAGGCTATGCCTATCGCCTGCTGCCCGTGCGGGTACCGGGGGCTTCGGACGGATATGTCAATTCCGACATTATGTACAATAATATGATGAACAAAATGTACTGGCGGGAAACGGATAATCCGAAAGTGTATTACGACGACACTTATCGGGGCTCGCCGGTGATAACGGCCCGGCTGTCGTTCCTGCGCCTGGCGCAACAGCTCATTGCCGAGAAGAAGATCGAAAAAGCCCGTAAGGTGGTAAACAAGGCAATGGCCGTCATGCCCGACGACACGATCCCGTACGACCAGGTTTCCGCTGGGTTCGTCGGTGCATTGTTCGATGTAGGGGAAAATGAAAAGGCGCTGGATTCCGCCCGCGTAATGGCAGCCCGGTCGGACGAGAACCTGTCCTGGATCAAGCGCACGGACGGGGGCAAGAGCCGTGACGTCAATACCGATCTTTTCATTCTTCAAAGCATCGTTCGTGAATGCAGGCGGGCGCGTCAGGACAAGGAGGCCGACCGTTTCGAGGCCATTTTCAGAAAGCATTTGCAGGCATTCGATATTTACGGAGGCTAGGCGGCGCTTCGGGCAAAGTTTTTGTAACCTGTACGCCTGTACTTACTTAAAATTCAGGTTATGGAAGAAAAGATTTTGCCCGAAAACGGTTCGCTCGTGCGGTTTATGCGGAAGGATGAGGACGAATGGCGCGATGGCGAATATGATGCCGAAAACAAAATGTTCATCGAGATCTATTCAACGGAACTAACCACCCATAACTGGACGGACGTGAGGAAATGGGAGCTTCTGGAAGTATAGGCGGGTATAAAGAGCCACTTAATAGGAATATACTGTAATTCAATATGATGGAATCGTTAACTTTCTATATTTATCCATAGAATTCTACAAAGTGATAAATGTTTATGAAAGTTAATCAGTGTTTCGTTTATGGCTCAAAACTTACTACTTCCGACCAACTGGCTTGGCCTCCTGATGCTGCTCTTTTGCGGCTCGCAGGCTTTTGCTCAAACTACCGTCACATCTAACCTTCCCATTGTGGTGATCAACACCAACGGCGCGGTGATTCCGGATGTCGACAAAATTCCAGCGACCTTCAAGATCACCGCACCCGGTAACGGCGGACTACACACATTCGATGTAAACTCCGTTACGAACAGTTTTCAGTTCGAAAGCAATATTGGCATTGAAATCCGCGGTAATACGTCCGTTTACTGGGAGAAAAAGTCGTACAGCGTCGAAACGGTCGATGCGGCCGGAGCAGGTGTGGATGTTTCGCTGCTCGGCATGCCGGCCGAATCTGACTGGGTGTTAAACGCCTGCTATGGCGACAAATCGTTTATCCGTGACGTGTTTGCGCATGAAATGTACACGCGCACGGGACGTTACTCTCCGAAAACGCGCTATGTGGAAGTATTTCTTCAGGAAACCGGCGGGATGTCTTACCACGGCGTGTACATATTGATGGAAAAGGTAAAAAGAGGTTCCAATCGGATCAATATCAAGAAGCTGAGTGAAACTGATGCCGATCCGGCTAAGATTTCCGGCGGGTATCTGTTGCAGGTTGCCGAGGACGAAGACCTTAAATGGACGTCGGCTTACCCTGGAAACGACGCACCCGGACAGCCGAAGCCCTTTTTTCACGTCGAATATCCCAAGTTGCACAAATACACCAACATCGCTAACCGGGATTTGCAGTTCAATTACATTAAAAATTATGTGGACCATTTCGAGCAGGTGCTTGCGAGTTCCACGTTCAGGAATGCTACCACCGGCTACCGGCCATTGCTCGACGAGGACGCGACGATCGACTACCTGTTGTTGCAGGAGATCACCAAGAATTCGGACAACTGGCGGGCAAGTACTTTTTTTTACAAAAAACGCGACGATGAGGGTGGAGAATTGGTGATGGGTGCGCCGTGGGACTTCGATAAATCGATGGGAAACCAGCAATGGTGCTACGAGCAATCGGTGTTGCCGACGGGTACGTGGGCATGGCAGTTCAATATCTATTGCCCCGACAGGCCTCCTATGACCGTTTTCTGGCCTGCACGGCTGCTTACGGATTGTTATTTCAAACTGAAACTGATCAACCGTTACCAGCAGCTTCGGCAAACGTCGTGGAGCAACCAGGCCATTTCCGATTTTATAGACCAAAGGCAGGGGGAACTCACGGCGCAAAATGCCATGCAGCGTAATTTTACAAGATGGAATATCCTGGAAACCGCGGTGATGTTCAACGAGCATTACACATTGGCGGGCAATACCCACGCCAAAGAGGTGCAATACCTTAAAACATGGCTACTCAGCCATCTAGCATGGATGGATACCAACATCGAATCCATTTCCGCGGAAGACTGCTCCGAATTGCCGGTGACATTCAAGAGTGTAGAAGTGCGAGAGGTCGAGCAATCGGCGGCACGCGTGAGCTGGACAACCGCGGGGGAGGTTCGGAACGACCATTTTAAAGTAGAACGGAGCGGTGACGCGCGCCATTTTGAAATTTTAGGCGCGGTAAAAGGCGCGGGAGATACATCGGTGGAGCAGCGGTACGAATTCCTCGACGCCGCTCCGCTGCCGGGGACAAGCTATTACCGGATCAGGCAGGTGGATACGGACGGTACCGTCAGTTTTTCTGCCGTGGAAACATTGAAGCGGACGAATGACGAGGCCGCGGTACTGTTCCCTAACCCGGCAGCGAACCGCATTGTGCTTAAAAACCTGAACGCCGGTTCTACTATTTTGATCCGCGACAACACAGGGCGGGTTGCAAAAAGTCTGCAGGCGCGGGGAAAACAGGTTGAAGTGGCGACGGGGATGTTGCCTCCGGGTAATTATGTGCTCACGGTGACCACTGCGAGCGGGAAATGCGAAGTACAAAAACACTTTGTGATAGGTCGCTGACGGTTTTTTGCTCCGGTGGCACTGCTTTTTTGATGGCAGGGCATTATCAACCTGGGCATTATGCTGGAAGAACTTTGGTACAAGAATGCCGTCATTTACAGCCTCGATCTTGAGACTTTCATGGACGGCAATAACGATGGTACGGGCGACTTCGAAGGTTTATGCAACCGGCTCGACTATTTGCACGCATTGGGTTTGGACACGATCTGGCTGGCGCCATTCCAGCCAACCCCAAACCGCGACAACGGCTACGATATCAGCGATTTTTACGGCGTAGACCCGCGCCACGGATCGAGCGGGGATTTTGTGGATTTTATTCATAAGGCCCGCAAGCTGGGGATCAAGGTCATCATCGATCTCGTCGTGAACCACACATCCGACGAGCATCGATGGTTCCGCGAATCGAGGAGTTCCAGGGACAACCCGAAGAGAAACTGGTACGTCTGGTCGGATAAACGACCGAAAGGATGGAACAAGGGGATGGTTTTTCCCGGTGTGCAAAAAGCCACATGGACCCGCGACAAGCGGACCGGAGCCTATTATTTTCACCGGTTTTACGAATTTCAGCCCGATTTGAACACCGATAATCCGGAAGTGCGCGCGGAAATCAACCGGATCATGGGTTATTGGCTCGAACTTGGCATTGCCGGTTTCAGGGTCGACGCCGTTCCGTTCATCCTCGAATCGCCGGATGCCGGTGGTAAAACCACGCCCCTCCATTTTGAATACCTGAAAGAAATGCGCCGTTTCCTGCAATGGCGACGCGGTGACGCCGTGCTGCTGGGCGAGGCCAATGTGTTGCCTGAAGAAAGTAAGCAATATTTCGGGGAAGATGGCGACGGCATTCACCTGATGTTCAATTTTTTTGTAAATCAATATACATTCTATGCCCTGGCGACGGCCGACACACAGCCACTCATCAAAGCGCTCGAAGCAACCCGCGAAAAAGCGCCACAAAGTCAGTGGGCATTTTTTCTGCGCAACCACGACGAGCTGGATCTGGGCCGCCTGACGCCGGATGAAAAACAGGTCGTTTTCGAACGGTTCGGTCCCGATAAAAATATGCAGCTGTACGATCGCGGTATCCGCCGGCGGCTCTCGCCGATGCTGGGCAACCGCCAGCAAACCGAGCTCGCTTACAGTCTGATGTTTTCATTTCCCGGCACACCCGTGATCCGCTATGGGGATGAAATCGGGATGGGGGATAACCTTGCCCTGAAAGAACGCGATGCCGTCCGCACTCCCATGCAATGGACGGGCGAGACCCAGGCCGGTTTTTCGAGGGCCGGCAAACTGATCAACCCGGTGATCGAAGAAGGTTATTATGCTTACGAGCACGTGAATGTCGAAAACCAAAGGCGCGATCCCGGATCGCTCCTCAACTGGATGACGACTTTGATAAGGCTAAGAAAAGAATGCCCGGAGATCGGCTATGGCGACTGGGAGATTATGGAAACCGGCCATCGCGAAATACTGGGTATGCGCTATTCCTGGAAAGGCAAAGTGCTGCTTATATGGCATAATTTCAGCGAAAAATCCCTTGAACTGGTCGTGCCGGAACAGCAGGCGGGCACCGGGCGGTTGATCGACCTCATGAACAATATCGAAAGTGTGCTCGATCATAAGGGCCGGCATACCATTACTCTCGAGGCCTACGGTTACCGCTGGTTCAGGGCGCAGCTTGAATAATCTGCATTGCCTTGCACGGTACTCTGGTTTTGTATTTTCTCCAAAAACTTTCTAATTGTCCTATATTTCAGCTGGCAACAAACCGAACTCATGAACACGACCGATATTACCCCTCTTATCACCGACCCGACGCCTGAATACTACGAAAAACAGGCTGCCGCCCTGGCGGATGCCTGTCGGTCTGTGCATAACGACTCGGCCAAACATATTCGCAAATACCATCCTGAGCCCGAAAGACTTACGCAATTGAACCGGCCTGACACCAATTTTGGCCTCGACGACGCCCGGCTGGTGGTGGCTCGGGAGCACGGGTTCACAGACTGGCCCGCTTTAACCGCGCACATTGCCGACCTGCGCACGCCCGGGTCACGGGTGGCGAAGTTCGAAGGGGCCGTGGACGCCATTGTGCAGGGCGATGCGGCCACATTACAAGCACTGCTGGAGGCGGATTCCGCGTTGGTGCGCGAGCGCTCATCGCGCGGGCACAGGGCTACATTACTGCATTACCTGGCGGCAAACGGCGTTGAGAATTTCCGCCAGCTTACACCCGCGAATGCGTTGGAGATCGCGGAAATACTTTTATCGGCAGGTGCGGAACCGGATGCCCTGGCGGAAACCTATGATACCAATTGGGGCACCACGCTAGATTTACTGGTATCCAGCGTACATCCTGCAAAGGCAGGACTGCAAACGGCCCTGGCCGGGAAACTCCTCGACTACGGAGCGGCGGTCAACGGAGTTCGCGACGACGGTGCGCCACTCGTGACAGCCATCTACTTCCATTACCCCGAAAGCGCGGAAATGTTGATAAAAAGGGGTGCAAGAATCGATAATGTGGTCACTGCCGCCGCCATGGGACAAACCGGCCAGGTGGCCACATATCTCGATGATGCGGGGAGACTGAGAGGTGATGCGCCTTTGATCGCGGTGCCGTGGTTGAAAGTGGCATCGACTCGGGAAGCCAATCTCGCCCTTGCTTTCGTATGGGCAGCGATGCTCAACCGCGTCGGGACGGTCCGTTTTTTACTCGAAAAGGGAGTCGACCCCGCCTCGAGGGACCATCGGGACTGGACGGCATTGCACTGGGCTTGCTATTTCGGCCACGAAGAGGTGGTCGATGTCCTGCTCGCGCACAAAGCACCATTGGAAGCACGTAACGAATTCGGGGGCACCGTGCTCGATCAGACGCTCTGGGCGACCGCGCACGAAGGCTTGCAGCCAGGGCATTTGGGAGTAGTCCGGAAACTCGTTGGTGCAGGTGCGAAGATTCACACATGGTGGCTGCTCAGTGACCTTCACCCGCCGTTGGAGGAGCGTGTTATCAGAATTTTGCAGGAGAAAGTGTGATGAAAAAGTGAAATTCCGTCGCTTGGTAACTCATCCAGGTTGCTTGATCATCGATGCCCATTTCTAAATTGATTTGAAAAAAATATCCATTTAATTCGAAGAACCATGGCCGGCGCTTAGTCGGCCGCCCCTAGTCGGGCACCTACCTACTCCGTTCCTCCCGTGGCAAGTCACGGGGCCATTTCGATAAGTTTTTTTTGGGAACCAAAACAGGTACGCTTATGGATTTTCTCCGGGTTAATGACTGCCTCTTGTTTTTTCGTATTCTTACTGTCTGGCTATGTTGCATAGCTGTCGCAAGCACTTCGTTCACATGCGCCCACGCTCAGGGAACGTCCAAAGACCTACTTTTACCGGACACACCGGATTATGCCAGCCTCTCACTCAATGGAAAGGAACTGTTCGACGGTTTGACCAACAACGGGCAGTACCGGGGCGAAACGATCATCGTGCGCATGCGACCGATCGCGGAAGTGCTATCGAACAACCGCTTGCAGATTACAATTCCCGGCCGTTCGGAGCAATACGATGTCCACATTAAGACTATTGAGTATTCCGACGACCGGAATTACAAGGTCTACGGGACAGCGGGGGAGAGTCTGCTATCTGTGTTACTCACTTCCCGTAACGGCATGAAAGGCGGAATCATCCAGGGCTTCGAGCGATCTTATGAAATCTGCGACCTGGGTGAGGACGGGCAGTTGCTACTAGGGCATGAAAACGACGCCGGGAGCTCGAATTTTTGCGCCTCCGGCATTGGATCGGCAATGCAAGTGGATCCGCTATCCGAATCCGACGAACGGGGAAGAAAGCCCGGCGACAACGCGAAAATCGAGCCATGCACAAGTGGTATTCGGGTATTATTTATTTATCCGAATACCGTGAGCCCGGTTTCGGCAGCTAACCACGCCTCTAATACTATTGACATTTTCAATCAGACTGTAATCAATAGCGGGGTGACCGGGACCGCGCTTGCAGAGCTAGCGGGCGTCGCGCAGACCACCTACCAACCCACCACCGGGATAATATTAGATGAAGCATTGAATCTTTCCAACAATGCGGATGCCCAGGCTCTGCGTAATCAGTATAAAGCGGATTTAGTTCTTTGGTTCACCTGGCAGGGATACTTTAAGGCGTTCGGCGGAGTTCCAGATCCTAAAACATATCTCCATCCCGTAAATGCACGTGCTTTTGCGGTTGTTTCATTGAACGGTACAAACGTTCCCGTAATTGGCGCGCATGAGCTCAGCCATTTGTTTGGTTGTAACCATGATGATGACAATTTCGGTTTGCCGTATTCGAGGGGCTATGTTTTCGCAATTTTTAATACTCTTGTTGCTAGGGGGAATGCACCGGGAAGCAAAATCTTCTACTACTCCAATCCTAACAAATCCTTTGCAGGTTCGGTAATGGGGGACGCAACGCACAATAATGCGAAAGTAATGAACGATAAGGCCGCAATTGTTAAAGCCTTCAAGTCTGAGCCTAATGTTCTGAACGGCTGGATTTCAGGGCCGACGAGTGGATATGAGTATCAGACTTACACGTACGAGGCTATCGCAAAATGTGGGAGTCCGCCTTATACATATCAGTGGAAGGAATCCGCGGATGGCATTAACTATTCGGGTAACGGCACCGGTGAGTTTTATAATGTTGGGCTGTACCATAATGGCAATCACCTCTTCTACCTGAAATTGAAAATTACGTCTTCCGACGGGCAGGTGGTCGAGAACTGGATACAAATCTGGGTGAACGACGATCCCAATGGTGGATACCGAAAGGGACAGAAGGAGAATGACTCGCTTCAAATCGAAAGTGACGAAACAATATTGCAGCCTAACCCGGCGTCCGGCGCAGTACAGCTCACTTTCAATGCGGAGAAGGCTAATCAAATTGAAGTAAGCCTGGCCGGCTTGAACGGGCGCTTGCATGTAAATAGGCAGGTTTTTCAGGGTGTCGAAGGTAGGAATGTTATCAGGCTCGATCTGGCTGGAAAACGGCTGCCGGCCGGTATTTATATCGTTACGGCACGCTGCGGTAGCCAGGTAATCCGGAAAAAGGTCGTATATCAACCTGCATCAAAGCCGTGAAACAATATAGTTATACACTCATATTAATACTCGTTTTCCTGCTCTCCTGCGAAAAACATCCGCCGATGGATCCATTCATGGCGAACGAATCGATTACCGGCGAGGTGAATGGCAAACCGTTCAAATCAGGAATAACAGTTCCCCACGGCGCGTGGGTGACGACGGATATGTGCGATAAGCATGTCGTAGCCATGAGTTTGGTCAGAAAAATCGAAGATGATGAATATGCCATCATCCACCTGAATTTTTTCCATACCAAACCCGGGAATTACGTGCTCACCGACAGTGCGAATAGCCACCGTAACCGGGTGGTGTGCACACTTGACTCGGTTACCACGAGTTTAAGTTTTGATGCTTTTCCGGGAGACGATGTGTCGATGGACACCTACCGGCTTCTCGAAGGCCCGTGGAACTTTCTCACAGTATCGTATTATGATCCCGAAAAGAAAGAGATGCAGGGACAATTCGCGGCAAGATTTGTGCGGATCAATAAACGGCAGCACGCAAGGGAAGCGGTAGATACAATTACTTACACCAACGGCAAATTCTTCCTTGCAAACATGTTTTTCCAGGATGTCATCACGGAACCGCGATAAAAACAAGCGCAGCATACCAACCTGTATCAAAGCTATGAAACGATTCGGCTATATACTCGTGCTAATGCTTTATGTCCTGCTATCCTGCGACAAGCAGCCGCCTTTTAAGCCGGGAATAGTACAGGAAGTGATCAGCGCCGAGATCAACGGTGTGCCTTTTGAAGCCGGGATCACGGTTGACAGGGGGGGCGATTGTAAGAACGGATCTTTGTGACGATCATATGGTCGCAATGAGCCTGGTCAGAAAACTGGAAGAAGAGAAATATCAAGTCATGTATCTGGATTATACTCCCGGTAAGCCTGGAAGCTATGCGCTCACTGATAGTTTGATCCAATACATTGCTGGTAATGGATGCCCGCATGATACGGTCCGTGCTGTTTTTGCCTTGATGTCATATCCGGAAAATGACGAACGAATGGCTACTTACAGGCTTCTCGAAGGTCCCTGGAATTACCTCAAAATCTTGTATTACGATCGGAAAAAGAGTGAAATTCATGGAGAGTTCGCATCAAAATTTGTTAGGGTCAATAACGCTCTGAATGCGTCGGGACCGGTGGACACAATCACCTATACCAATGGCAAATTCTTTCTGAAAAATATGTACGTCCAGGACGTCATTACGGAACCACGATAATACACCAATATAAGCGAACCCGGGCAACCCGATTTTCGATCGGGTTGCCCGGGTTCATTTTGGGTAATACCGCACAAAAATATCCGTGATGCCGGTGAACAACGACTGTGCGGCATCGCCGTACCAGTTCATGCCCTAAAGTACCTGCCGCAAAAGTTTCTCTCGGAAAAAATAACCATAGCGTTACATTTGATTAATAGTCAAATACTTACTTTGAGGTTTACAGCAGTCGATTCCTGTAATAGTAAGATGCGGAGATAAATTTGAATTATACTGCTAAAACGATAAATAAGTGCGCCGATCATTGGACAGCCTTAACCATAAACTTTATATTGCTATTGGTTTCCACAACGACTCTTAACATTTTACACATGCTAATATCTTCATTATCAATACTCATTCGGGCAGTAATGTGCGCCGTTTTCATCTTGTCGGCAGGTGCTGCCCATGCGCAGGGCGCCAATGTCCTCAGTACTTATGAACTGGTGCAGGACGGGGTCAACAACAGCTACCAGCCACCGGTACCCAAAGGCCCTACATCCATTCCCCAGACGATGGCTTTCTTTTACAACAAAAACGGAAGTACCGACGAGGGACTTTATTTCCAGAAGCTCAAAACGGAATTGTCGGTAACATTCAGCTTTGACGATCAGCCGTATGTCAACGTACCGCAGCATGTGACCGGAATGACGTTCGGTGCTGCCTCGGGAGCGAGCAGTACGCAGGTCAGGGCGGTGCCGGTGGTCAATACTAATTATTACTACGCCGACACGGCCCGCAAAATATTTACCGCACACCCGCAAGGGCCTGTTGGAAAGGGTGTTAACCTGTTCATGAATGCAGGTTTGCAGGTATTTCTTTCGGCGAAACCCCTGCTGGCCGCAAATGCGTCCAAGAGCGATACGAGCCGGTATTATTATGGAAAGTTACGGTTACAGTTTAACCGTCCGGTAACCGACCCCGTGCTTTCATTCATCGGCCTCGGTGCGACGACGAACTTTGGAAACAAACGCCTCGGTTTTGCCACCGAGCTCGAATTACAGTCCCCCTCATTGACATTGACGAAGCTCTCGGGCAATGAGGAAATGCAGATCGATATGTCGAAAACGAAAATCCTGCATTCGAAAACACCGATTACGGGTAACTGCGACAATGGAGCCGCATGCGGAAGTGTCCTGGTAAAAGGTTCGCAAATCAGCACGCTCGTGTTCGGCGTTTACCTGCGGCCCGACGGCGGGCCGGGCGTTTGGGGGACCGAGAAAGTCAGCAACTCGGGCGATATGTGGCATATTACAGTATCGCTGCCAGAGCAGTAGCCTGCATTTCTTCCGGTTTGTCCATCCGCCTGATCTGCCGGCGGTGCATTTCGCCCCATTCTATCAGCGACTCGATAACAGGTGCAAGCGTATCGCTGTAAGGCGTGAGCTCGTATTCGATCGATACGGGAAAGTCTGTGTAAACTTTCCTCACTACAAACCCGTTGATTTCCAGTTCCTTCAACTCGTTGGAAAGCACCCTGGCCGAAATGCCCCGAAGAGCCCGCTGGATATCGTTGAATCGCTTGTGCCCTTCGGCAAGCGCAATAATGATGCGTAACCTCCATTTTCCACCGATAACGTATAACGCATCGCCAGCCGCATTGAGCTTGTTATTGCATTGTGCAGCGCTGGGTTTGGGACCTTGATGATGAGTGAATGCCATTTTGAATATTTGCTAACTAAAAGGTTATTACTAACCTTTTGTATATTACTATATTTTGTATAGTAAAGATAGCTAGTTTTGGCAAAAATTCAAAATGTATATGAAAGCAAAGAAAATCGCTGCGATTGCCGTAACTGCCATCGCCTCGTTACTGGTAGTGTTTAGCGGAATTATGAAGTTGAGTCAAAATCCCGAAATCGTGGCGACGCTCACGAAAGTCGGCGTAGGGGATTATCTTGTTCCTCTGGCCTTGATGGAGATTAGTTTTACGGCCCTTTTCATTTACCCTAAGACGATGAAAATCGGGTTTATCCTGCTTACCTGTTATTTCGCCGGGGCATTGGCGACCGAGCTTTCTCATAGTACCCCATTCAATGCGGTCCTTCCCATGGCCCTCGTCTGGATCGCCGCTTTCCTGCGCGACCCATTGATTTTTTTGCCGGGTAAAGCGACTGCCGCTCAATGATTCCCACGTTTTTGGGCAAGCGATGGACTGATTTCTGTTCGAAAGGCCATTTCTGTAATGCCTCGGGCTGCAATGCTATGGATGCTGGTCCTGGGCATCGCAGCGGGGGCATTATAGTTTTTAAGGCAGACTGAACGCCATAACGGATCCCGAAGGATTCTCCTTTGTACCGCCAACCGACAGGGCCACGTATTGCTTGCCGCCACTCATGTAAGTACAGGCGGTTGCGTTTGCTACGCCCGGGAGTGTTGCCTGCCAGACGAGCCGGCCCGTTTTTTTGTCGAAAGCGCGGAGTTTCCGATCCTGGGTGCCGCTGATGAAAACCAGCCCGCCGGCCGTAACGATCGGTCCCGCAGAGCCCTCCTGCCCGGTTTCAGGGCCACCTTGCTGACGTTTTTCATCATTACCGACAGTCACCTGCCATTCGTATTCCCCGGTACTCAGGTTGATGGCATTCAGGGTTCCCCAGGGCGGGCGTAGCGCCGGGTTTCCCTGCGGATCGCGGAAATGGCCGTATGCGGTAAGGTTGAGATACTTGTCTGCTCCTTTTTGCGTCTGACCGGTCTCCTGCCTGGTGATTTTGGCGGAGTTTTGCGGACGGTCGAAAAGGAATGCGATAATGCTCTTTTCCTTTCCCTTGACTGCCGATGCGAATGCGGGCATTTTACCGCCGCCCTTTTTGATTTTGTCCAGGGCCGCTTCGCGCGTCATGCGGTTGCGGAGGCCTATCAGCGAGGGATAATTTGGTTCGTCGCCATTTTTGTCCTTGCCGTGACATGCGACGCAGTAAGTCATATACAATGTTTTTCCCTGGTCGAACACGGTCTGGTCTCTGGCTTCCTGTTCCAGGTCGACTTTTTTCATCGACTGGATTTCGGGAGAATCGTTCGATTTTACAAAAAGTACGGTAGAAGCCGGGTCGTAAGCCGCCCCGCCCCATTCAGCCCCGCCGCGGGTACCGGGAAGCATTAGCGTACCTTTCAGGTCGGGTGGGGTAAAAAGGCCTTCATATCGCATCGATCGAAACTTTTTGACGATTGAATCGTGACCGGCCTCGCTATAACGGGTAAGGTCGGCCTCGGTCATCCATTGCCTTGCGAAAGGCTTGGGTTTGAGTGGAAATGGCTGGGTAGGGGAAGCATGCTCGCCGGGAATATTCGAAGCCGGTACCTTTCGTTCCTCGATAGGAAACAGTGGTTCCCCCGTTTCCCGGTTGAAAACAAATACGAACCCATGCTTCGTAACCTGCGCTACGGCGTCGATTTCCCTGCCGTCGCGCCTGACCGTCACCAGATTCGGTGGTGCGGGCAGGTCGTAGTCCCAGAGATCGTGGTGGACGATCTGATAATGCCATATATGCTTGCCAGTGGCTGCGTCCAGCGCTACGACACTGTTGCCGTAGAGATTGTTCCCTTTCCGGTCGGCACCGTAAAAGTCGTAGGAGGGTGATCCCAGCGCCAGAAATACGATGCCACGGCGGAGATCCAGGCTCATGCCGGCCCAGTCGTTGACACCCCCGGCGTATTTATAGGCATCGGGCGGCCAGGTCTCGTAACCGGGCTCGCCGGGCAGCGGAATTGTGTGAAATGTCCATTCCAGTTTGCCGGTTTTGCAGTTATAAGCGCGAATGTAGCCCGGCTGGGCACCGTATAATTCCGACACTTCCGCGCCCATGATCAGCAAATTCTTGTACACGATACCCGGGGAGGTTGGAATTACCGAGATCGTGGCGGGGTCGTCGCGCAGGCCCACGTTCATGCTCACCCGACCGTTTTGTCCGAAGCTTGCGACTGGCTTGCCCGTGCGCGCATCCAACGCGAAAAGATTGTCGCCACCGGTAAAGAGGATACGTTTATCCTCACCTTCTTCCCAATAGGTAACGCCACGGCTCACACCGCCTCCCTCAGCTCCGTCGAAGGGATCGAAAGACCATATTTGTTCACCGGTTTCCGCGTCTATGGCGTACGCCCGGTGTTTAGCGGAAGTCGTGTACATCACACCGTCGACGATAATCGGGTTGCATTCGCTGCTGCCCGGGCGACTGCCCTCTTTCATATCGCTGTACGTATGCGTCCAAGCGGGCCGCAATTGTCCGACATTCGAAATATCGATCTGATCCAGGGGAGAATAGCTGGTACTTTCCGCATCGGCCTTGTAAATGCCCCACGACCGGTCGTTGCCTTCGCGGTTCTGATAGGCTACCAGGCCGGCAAATACGGCGATGGCGGGAAAAATGACAATATTCTTCCCATATTTTTGAAATTGTCGGATTCCAGACATAAAAGTAGAAGCAGCGCTTCTTCTAAAGGGTTAGGGAACGCGAGATATCGTTGATTCTCATGCGTTAAAGTCGGTTTCCCGTTTGTTTTACTATCGTCTGTTTGGCGCAGTGAAGAAGAGGAGTAAAAAGGATAGCGCCCCTGATTATTTCAGAAGCGCTTCTACAAGCCTGACCATCGCATATCTGAATAAGCGGGGGAGGCTACCGCTAATGGCAGCAACACCCCGAATCGCCTTTGAAATCTTCATACTTGTCGTGATGGCGCATCCAGTCCATGATGGTGTTCTCATTTCGCCCTTTCGGTGTGAGGTCCAGATAATTATGTGCACCGATGAGAATGTCGCCGCCACGCCCATAGCTGGAATAGGTGTGGAAAATGTTTCCTGCCCGGTCCTTGTAAAATACGCTGGTTCCCGGCGACTCGGTCCCTTCGTCGTTTCGGGTATACTGAAAATTGTAGTAGACAGTGCCGTTTTTCAATTGTTCTTCCGTGAAGGAAACATGATAATCGTAGTTGAAGTCGCTGCCGTAGGACGACACCCAAGTGAATTTCCAGTCCATCCGCTTTTTGAATGCGAGCAGTTTTTCGAGCGGCGCCCGCGAAACCACCACTACCGAAACGTCGTGATGTTTCAGGTGAAGGTTCGCGCCATCGATATGGTCGGCCAGAAATGAGCATCCGGGACAGCCCTCTTCCCATTCGGGCGCAAACATGAAATGATAAACGATCAGCTGACTTTTGCCGTAGAACAGGTCCGACAGCCGGAGTTCCCCTTCGGCACCTTCGAAAATGTAAGACTTATCGACCTTCATCCACGGAAGTTCCCGTCGCTGGCGGCTGAGTTCATCGTTGAGCCGGGTGAGTTCTTTTTCTTTTTTAAGGAGGTCCTTCCGCGCTTTCACCCATTCTTCCCGGGAAACGACAGGATGTGTTGCAAGGCTTTCCTCCCAGCGGTCGGTTATGGTGTCCAGTTGTTTTTCCATTGGTATCCGGATTTAGTTCCATACAAAGCTCATTAATTAATAGCTGAAACAGGATGTGTAAAAACGTCTATTTAAGGGGGTGTTTAGGACAAACTTGAATATATGGTCCCCGGATCGAAATTTTAATGCCGCAAGTCTCCCGCTGGTACGATTCTTTACAAATCACGTCACGTAATTGAAATTTCATCAATCAAACATAAATATCATGAAAGCTTTGAAATTGAGTGTCATCGCATTAGCCATATTCGGGGGCACTGCTGCCTGGGCCCAGACCACAACGCCGGCGGCGACGCCATCGAGTACGCCGCCATCCACCGTCCCGAGCACCACGCAGCCGTCGACTTACCCGGGCAATACGACACAACCTAAAACTGTCCCGGGCAGCACTTTGCAGCCATCGGACTTGCCGGGTGCCGTAAGGCCGGGCAGCACTGTCACGCAGCCGTCGCCTACGACCGTGCCGGGTACCACCACACAGCCTTCGACCGTTCCTTCGAGCACAGTTCCGGGCAGCGTGACCACGCCTAACAGCACTTCGTCGCCGACAACCCGCCCGTCGACCCCGACAGACCCGACCGCCGTTCCGCGGACGACCACGCCGGGCAACTTGCAGCAAAGTCCGAATAATACGAATGTGCCAAGAACCACTATCCCCGGCGCCAACACGACACCGTCCCAGGTTCCGCAAAGCACGACTATCCCGTCGTCGACGGTTCCGGGCAGTGCCACCACGCCAAGTTCTGTTCCGGGTGGCACGGGAACCAGCATTCCCAAAAAGTAGTTTGTCAGAAATCAGAAAGAAGGAAGTGCTGAATGTCGCCGATGTCCGGCACTTCCTGATAACCATTTTCAAATAGCGCTTCTCAACTTAAAACAAACAGCACGATGCCGAACATAGAAAACCTGGACGAGGCCGGAAAACTGGAACCGGGAGTGGTCCTGAAAGTGACCGGCGCGGCGTCGGAGAACGACGCCATACTTGCGGTAGAAAATTACCTGAGGGCTAATCGGAAAGAACAGCTGGAAGTAGCGGTACCCGAGCGAGACGAGGACGGGGTTTTTGCGATCCGGTTGGAATAAGCCCCCCCAAGGGATATTTCAGGATTTTGTCGCGTCCCTGGCGGTCGATTCGATCTGCTCTTTTTCGAGATTCATTGCTTCGAATTCTTCTTTGGGGTTAAACCAATTGTTCCCCGCGGTATCGGCGATGGCGACGACTTTACCGTTTCTTATTTCTACAAGGACCTTGGAGCTTTTCAACTGGTCCCAGTTATCGGCCTTGCATACATGCATACATCGGAACAGAAACCTGCCCAGGTACGGAGCATCCGCCGATTCACCCCCATGCATTCCGGAAAGAAAGACCTCGTGGCCGCCAAAGATATATTTAACGCCTTTCAGGTTCAGTTCAAGTGCCGCAGTTACATACAACTGCCGGTGCATATATATGTGCACCGCTTTGATTGTTCCGATTTCCATCATATCCGTATTTGATGCAGGCATCGAGGCACCAAAACCGTGCCTGTTCCTTTCCCTTAATAATTAGTTAACGTTGAATGGTTTAACTGGACCTTTTGAACAGCAATATATACGTTTAAATTTAAAAATGTAGTAGTAATATGACTATCTGATAGAATTAGAGTGATTTTTGTGATTAATTGTTGTAGAAAAATTCTTCATAATACGCGAAAATTTAAGCGATATTATAGTTGTGCCGTCGGTTGTAATGAAAGTTCATCACTTTCAGAGTATGCGAATCCGTTTTTAACATCTTTAACCACAAAGTGTTATAAACATAGGTCAAACAGAACAGTTATGAAATTGCTACTGCTTGCCTCGTACCTTTTTTTGCCTCTTATGGCGCCGAATGCCCGGGTAAACGTTGCTCCGCTTACCGGCAGCTGCATGACGGGCCCTGAACGTTCGGCTTATCTCTTTCCGGGATTCGTGAAGGGGACGGTCTGTTTCCGCAACGGGACCCGGCGCGATGCGTTGATGAATTACCACTTTACCGAGGGCAGGATGCAGTTTCTTAACCAGCGGGCGGATACGATGTTATTTACCGGCAAATACCTCATCGACCACGTGGAAATAGCAGGGCGCGGGTTTCTGCTCACGGACGCGCATCTGGATATGGAGGTTGTAGCAACGTCCGGACGCGTTCGGCTCGCTGCAAGGACCCGTTCGGAGATCGTCGGCAATAAGCTCAGCCATTCGGGGCAGAGGTTCTCTGCATCTGCGGGCTCTGTTCCCTCCGGCCTGATGGTTAGCAACCAGGGCGGGCATTTTCTGTGGGAGAATAATTCGGCGGGGCATTTACAGTCGTTAAAAACCTCCTTTTTTCTGGTCGACCAGAACGGAACAGTGCGGCCCGCCTCGCGCCGCGCCTTCATGAACGTGTACGCGCGCCACAAACGGCGGCTATCGCGCTACCTACGTGAGTACCACGTCGATTTCGGCGATGCGGCGGACCTGCAAAAGCTGCTCGTTTTTTGCGGGGAACTGACCGCTTTTCAACAATAACCAGCCATTCGGACATTTCAGGAGCAAATCGGGCATAATTGCCTGCTATTTGGTAAGTTAGCGTATCGATAGTGATTTACTTGACGCTAACGGAACGCTATGAGGACATCTTTTCTCCTGTTCTTTTTCTGGCTGGCCGGAAGGGCATACGGGCAGGTATGCCAACCGGATCCCGCTACGCCGGACATCGCCGCGCTTGAAGGCAGAAGCGCAAAGGCGCGGATCGATGGCGCGTCGCTCCGCGTAATGGCTTCCGATAATTTTGACGTTACCTATGACCGCTGCGAATGGGAGGTGGATCCGGCGGTCAGTTACATTAAAGGCATGGTAACGACCCATTTTGTGATGAATGCGGACGGCGCGGACATCACGCTCGATCTGACGAGCGCACTTACCGTTTCATCGGTGCGGCAGCGGGGCAACGATGTCGCATTTGTCCATGCAGGCGACGCGCTCACCATTACTTTGCAAAACCCGCTTTCACAGGGCGCCAGGGATTCGGTGACGATCAGCTATGAAGGAACGCCGTCGGCGGCGAATTCGGCTTTTATTGTTTCTACGCACGGATCGCCGGTAACGCCTGTACTGTGGACTTTAAGCGAGCCATACGGGAGCCGCGACTGGTGGCCCTGCAAAAATGGCCTCGACGACAAGGCCGATTCGATCGACATTTACATTACGCACCCGGCCATTTACAAAGCCGCTTCAAACGGACTGCTGAAAAGCGAAACTGCTGTCGCCGGTTCCAAAACCCGCACACACTGGCAGCACCGTTACCCGATCGCAAGCTATCTGGTCGCTATGGCCGTTACCAATTATAACGTGTTGGACAATAACGTGATGATCGGGGGGACAAACGTGCCGTTTAAAACCTATTATTATCCCGAAAGCCAGCTTACCTTTCAGAACGGCGCGCAAAACGCGCTGAATGCGATGGTGCAGTTCAGCAGCCTGTTCGGAGACTATCCCTTCAAAAACGAAAAATATGGCCATGTACAGTTTGGCTGGGGAGGCGGAATGGAGCATCAAACCTGTTCGTTTATGGTTAATATGAACGAAACGCTGGTAGCCCACGAACTTGCCCATCAGTGGTTTGGCGACAAGGTTACCTGCGGAGCCTGGCAGGATATCTGGCTGAACGAGGGTTTTGCGACGCATCTCGCCAGCATTTACATGGAAACCAAGTACCCGGCCAACACCAAGACCACCAGGACCAACGAGATCAACACGATCACATCCCAGCCGGGCGGCTCCGTGTGGGTAGACAATGTAAGCGACGTTAACCGCATTTTCAGCAACCGTCTCAGCTACCTGAAAGGCTCACATTTGCTCTATATGCTGCGCTGGATCCTGGGTGATGCCACATTCTTTACGGCAGTTAATAATTACCTCTCCGACCCTGCGCTGGCGTATGGTTACGCGACGACGGCCGATCTTAAAAGTCATCTGGAAGCGGCAAGCGGTAAGGACCTCACCTATTTTTTTGACCAGTGGTTTACCGGGCAGGGATACCCGTCGTATCAGGTGGAATGGTACCCAGTGGGTAATTCGGTGCAGGTGAGACTGAATCAGACCCAGTCGCATGCGTCGGTGGGCTTTTTTCGGCTGCCTGTGCCGTTGCTTTTCCGCAACACGAATACCAACCAGCAGAAACTCGTCGTGTTCGATCATACCTCCGACGGGCAGCTTTTTGCCGACAATCTTGGTTTCGAAGCAACAGAAGTGCTTTTGGATCCGGATGTTTGGTTGATCACCCGAAATAATACGCTTACCAAGACCTCCGGACCATTGCCGGTTGTTTTCAGCAGGTTCAGCATTGAATGCCGTGGCAACAGTCCGCGGTTATGCTGGCAGACGACCGAGGAGGTGAATGCGGATTACTTCGAAATAGAACAAAGTACGGACGCCAGGCAATGGAAGACTGTCGGCAGGGTGCAGGCCGTGGGCAATTCGCGGGTAACGAACGACTATTTCTTTGACACCGAAGGGGCATTAAGCCAGGGTTATTTCCGGATAAGGGAAACCGACATGGACGGCAAGATGCAGGGAACACGGATCATCGCCGCGAAGTGCGGGGCGGGGAATGAGAGCTGGAAGGTTTATCCGAACCCCGTACGCGATGTTTTTACGCTCAGCAATTCTCTCGGGAAGCCGGTGGCTGGCGAACTTTTGCTTTTTGACGTTCGGGGAAACCGCGTTTTGCTGGAATCGTCTTCGCCCGCCGGCGACAGGCGAAATTTTAATGTACAACATTTGCGGCCCGGTCTGTATTCCCTGCCATCCGGAGCGGGGCGGGAGGGGTTCAGGATACTGAAAGAATAATGAATTAACCGGTTCACACACTATCGCCTATGAAAACATACATTTTGTCCCTGCTGCTTTTATCGCATGCCGTCCCCGGACTTTTGAGGGGGGCCTTATCTGCAATCAGCCACACCTGCCAGCATTGTCATCCGATGGCGTACCGATATCGCAACGGATAGCCGCGTCAGTTTCGGGCTTTCTCCCGGTTCACTGTCGGAGACCGTCGACAGCACGTCGCTTGTGACGGAGCATGAGGTAAAACTCACCGGCCTTCAACCGGAAACGAAATATTATTACTCGATAGGCTCTTCGCAGATTGTGCTGCAAGGCGACGCCGGTAATTTTTTTCAAACCCCGCCGCCACCTGCCAAGGCCGGTAAGTATCGCATCGGGGCGTTAGGCGATTGCGGGAACAATTCCGCGAACCAGCTGGCCGTGCGGGACCGGCTGGCGGATTACCTCGGTCAGGATTATATGAATGCCTGGCTTTTGCTCGGAGACAATGCTTACGCCAACGGGAACGACACGGAATATCAAAGTGGTTTCTTCAATATTTACAAAGAGCGGTTTTTAAAACAGTCGCCGCTCTATCCATGTCCTGGAAACCACGATTATGCCAACAATGCGTCGCGCCAGGTTGACCACGCGGTTCCGTACTATGGTATTTTCACGGTCCCGACGGGCGGCGAGGCGGGGGGCACGGCATCGGGGACGAAGTCGTTCTATTCTTTTGATTATGGAAATATCCATTTTCTATCACTCGACTCCTATGGGAAAGAGGATGGCTCCATGAGATTATACGACACGCTCGGCAAGCAGGTACAATGGGTCAAAGCGGATCTGGCGGCCAATGTAAACAAGGATTGGGTCGTAGCCTACTGGCATCACCCGCCTTTTACCAAAGGTTCGCACGATTCGGACACCGAGGCCGAGCTGATGAAGATCAGGGAGAATTTTATCCGGATCCTCGAACGGAATGGCGTGGATCTCATTCTGTGCGGGCACAGCCACGATTACGAACGGTCGAAACTGATGAAAGGGCATTATGGCTCCGAAAATTCCTTCGATGCTTCGGTTCATAATATAAGCCAGTCGAACGGCAGGTATGATGGCTCGGCCGGGTCGTGTCCTTATATTAAAAAATCGCCGGAAAATGCGGGCACGGTTTACGTGGTGGCAGGCTCGGCTGGCCAGCTCGGCGCGACAACGCCGGGCTACCCGCATGACGCCCTGCCCATGGCGGATGCGCAACACGGCGGAGCCTTGCTTTTGCAAGTGGAAGGTAACCGGCTGGACGGTCAATGGATCGCATCCGACGGCGTTGTCCGAGACCAGTTTACGATCATGAAAGACGTCAATGCGAAGCAATCCCTTCAAATGCCGGAAGGCCAGGGTATTACGCTTAGGGCTTCCTACGTGGGCACGTATGCGTGGAGCACGGGCGATACGAATTGCGAAATTGTAGTAAATCCGTCTCAAAACACCGAATACATTGTGCATGACGAATATGCGTGCCTCTCCGACACGATCACGGTTGTTGTTACCGATCCGTTACCGGTACGGCTGACCAGTTTTTCGGGCTTTTGGGAAAACGGCGGCGTTACATTGCAATGGGGGACGAGCGAGGAAAACAATGCGAGTCACTTCGTGATCGAACGGTCGGCCGACGGGCGTCGTTTCGAATCGATCGGTAAGATCGCGGCCGCGGGCGAATCGCGGGAGACGAGGCATTATCATTACCAGGACGGGGGTGTTACGGGACGGTGGGGGAAGGTCTATTACCGACTGGTCGAGGTAGACCACGACGGCCGGAGGCAGGTCTCCCGTATCATTGCCGTACAAATGGACGTTCCGGATGACGGCCTGATCCGTGTTCAGCCTAATCCTTCGGGTGGAGGGAACGTCATTGTCGAAATAGCGGCGGGATTAGGAAATTGCGAGTTAATCCTGACGGATATCAGCGGGCATTTGCTTAAAAGAAGTAAAATAGTTTCTGAAAATAATCCGAATAAAGTCTCATTCGGAGCGCTGGCATCCGGTACATACATTATAACCCTGATTATTGGAGGTGATAGTATTTACGAAAAAATTGTTGTTCAATAAATTTCAACTGCCGGATAGATATACTCCACAAAATATCGCTAACTAGCGTATCAAGGTTTGAATGAACTGTATTCAAGCCAAAATTAACAATCAGATGCGCTATTCTTTCCATTTCCTTTTATTACTTACTGGTATTGCCTTTCAACTGGCCGGTTGCGATCGGAAGGGGAATCGGGTGACCATCTCGATTAACCACCGCCCGGCCGCCGGGGATACGGTGCGAATTTTCCGGGCCAATATGGTAAATCTGGATGATATCGAATTGGGGAAAGTGGTATTGGACAGCACCGGAAAAGGCGTAGCGCAATTTGAATTGAATGCCCCTGTTTTTGCCTACGCCCGCGCAGAACATTTGGCAACAGGCTTTTTTATCGAGCCGGGAAACGACGTGGCCATCGAGCCGCCGAAACCGAAAGGGACGTTATCTGTAAGCTACGAAGGCGACGGAGCGGCGGTTAACCAATTCATTAATGAAGCGGGCCAATTCAGGCATAACCTGGAAAAATGGAATGGGAAATATGCGATCCAGCTTGAAATGGATGAGTTTTTAAAAGCAAAAGACTCGTTGCAGCGAGGTTACGATCAATTGTTTAACAAGCTGAAATCAGAAGAAAAGGTATCGGGAGACTTGCTCGATTTGCTTGCCAGACATATCGAAATGAGTATGCTGTTATATCAATACAATTACGCATTGGGAAGAGATTCGTCGGAAATTCCCGACCCGGTCAGGCAGGTTGTAAATAAAATGCCGATCGACACCATTGCGTTGAAAACCGGGATGTACGACTATGCTTTGATCGCGTCATTTTTTTACCAGCACCATATCAATAATGCGATCTACGATAAAAACAAAGCGATGGACAGCGATTCCCTGGATGTAATTTTCCCATTGCTTGTAGAAGAAGAGATAAAGTCAAATAAATATCCCAAACAAATTGAAGACTTTCTTCGGGTGAAAAGTGCTGATTGCCAAATCAGGATGAACGGCCTTACGCCAAGTATGATCAAACTCGCTGAAAAACTTGAAAAAGAGATAGCGTCCGGGGAATTCAAAAGCGTAATACGCGAAGATATTGCACGATGGGGAAAGTTGGGCCCGGGGAAACCGGCGCCCGTATTTTCAGGCATAACGCCGGATGGAAAGACGGTGTCGTTGGCCGATCTGCGCGGGAAAATTGTTTACGTCGATATCTGGGCAACGTGGTGCGGTTATTGTATCGACGAGTTTCCGGATTCCAAAAAAGTACAGGCAGAGTTTCAAGGCAATGATCAGGTCGCATTTCTGTATGTGTCTGTCGACCGGGATACGCTGGCCTGGAAGAAAATGGTTGCGGCGGGCAAAGTCCCAGGGGGGGCTGCATATGCTCAATGGCCCGGATGCGCCTGAATCCATCTGGAATTTATACCACGTATGGGGTATTCCGCGCTATCTGCTGATCGACGCGCAGGGCCGGATGGTAGCAGCACACGCGGCGGGGCCGTCGTCCGGAGAAGTTCAGGCAGAACTGCGCAAGCTATTGACCGTAAGTCGTGTCGCGCAAAAATAAGCGTGGGTACCTAAGCCGGGCGAGCGGGCGCCAACCCCAACTCCGCCAATGCACGCGGAAAATTCCGCCCTTCATGCCCCGAGCGACTGAGTTTGACCAATGCAAACCGTTCAAGGATATCGAGCCGCATCCATTGGCTGGCGGAAATGGCCGGGCAGTTCCATTCCTGCGTTCGCTCGTGCACCTCCGCGGGAACGTCCGCGTAGAGCCACGAAGGGTCGAGGTTTTTTAGCAGACCAGGTACTGTGTTCGTGTATTTCCAAACCAGTTCGTTCACGTAATCGGTATAGATTTCGATTTCCGGCCCCGTGTGGCACGGCATTTCCGCCAGCAGGTCTTTTTCGTCGTAATTGAGTCTGGCCCAGTCCGCAAGTTGCAGTTTCACGCGGCAGGTGTCGAGCTTGTAGCGCACGATCATCGGAATGCAGCGCAGGCTGCCGACAAAGTCGCTTTCGAATGCGAAGAAACGGGTTTCGATGGCGGGTGTCGCTGTCATGGTCAGGCTGGTTCGAGGTTGGATGATCGGGTTAATTCGACGGCCAGGAAAACGGCTTTGCCGTTGTCGCAGGTAGGGCAGCAGTAGCCGGCCGGAAGGTCTTCGAAGGCGGTCCCGGGTGGGATATCGCCGAGGATGTCGCCAAACTCGGGATCATAAATGGTCAGGCAATCGGGGCATTGGTGCACCATCTTTGCCGGTTTGACGGCCGCTTTGGCTTCGTCGGGCTCGGACAGCATAGTTTTCAGAGTATCCCTCGATCGCTGATTGTTAAACCGCCTGCAAAGACGTTCCAGCTGGGCAGGCAAATGTATTTTAAACAAGCCCCTTTCAAACAGCACCAGCGCGCGGCTGTTTGGGTTGAAGTTTTCGGTATAATAAAGGTCGTAAACGCTGAACAATGGAAGCTGTCCAATCCGCAGCAATGGCCGTTTACGAATGAGTATCGAGCCGAATACCTCGGATTTAGGGCGGGTCTGGATGCCGAAGCAAAGCCCGAAAGTGCGGGTGTCGTTTTTGGAAAAATAGCGGATCAGCTCGTTCTTTAGCCGGGCGCCGTCGCCGTTATGGTCTTCGGTCTGCCAGGCAAGCTCGTTAGCGGCATGGCGGACATTGATATTGTGCTTTCCGAGAACATTGCTCCACGCCTCGCGGTATTGGTCTTCTATTCCCTTGATAACTAATGACTTCCATGGTGTTGAGCAAATTTCTCCCACCCTGGTTTTAAGGCACAATGCGCACACATCGAGCAGGAATTCAATCGAAAATTCCTCGTCGCGCCGGTAAAGCCCGAGCCAAGTGCGCGATTCGTAGCGGTTGAAACCTTCGTAATAGGGCAGGGAAAAGGAAGGCAACTCCAACTCCTGCTGTGAGGGTTGGAAAACATAGCGAATGCGTTCGCTCACTGCCGTTTTCAAGGCATTTTCGTCATTCAGGCCCTCTTCCAACATGCATTCTTCCACCACTTTCGACAGCCGTCCTATTTCGTTGGTGTAGATCAGGTCATCCCATTTGAAAACCGTGTTGGTTTGCTTCAAACGCACATACAAATACCAGAAATGGGGCTCGGGCGAGGAAATGAAATTGAGATTACCCGTAAAAAAGGGTGTAAAGCTCTGATTGGAATCCGAAATGTTGACTTTCAGGCCCGGCTTCCAGCTGGGTTCGAAATCGAAACTATCGAGCACCGAATGGTACTCGCTCGCATTGAGCCATTGCCCTGTCCGGAAAACTTCTTCGCCGCAATAAGAACTCACGATATTAGGCCGGCGGTCGGTATTGACCTCGTAAAAAATACTCAGGTTTTTGAAATCACTTTCCAGAAACCGCATATCCTCGTAATGCACGGTCATCAGCAACTGCTGCCGCGACCCAAAACGGACTTTCCGGACATTCGCATTCCACGCCGCCAAAAGAATGTCTTTCAGGTGCCCCGGCGAAGCAATTCCCCCGGGCAGGTTGATTTTGATGTGGTAGTAATCGCGCATCGTGTATTACGGTTTTGTGGTCGGGTGGAGTCAGGTATTGTCAGGTGTAGTCAGGTGTTGTCAAGTGTGGTCAAGTGTAGTCAATTGTGGTCAGGTGTAGTCAAGAATGGTCAAGTGTAGTCAGGAATGGTCAAGTGTAGTCAGGTCGCCACCAAATTTGCTTCCAACGCTTTTTCAAGTATCGACCTCACCTCCGGCCGGCAAGAGCCGCAGCCGGTTCCGGCGCCTGTTGTCTGGCAGAGCTTTTGGAAATCGCCGCAGCCACCGGCAATGGCTTTTTCGAGGTTTCCTTGTCCTACATTGTTACAAGAGCATACCAGTTTGCCCGTCATCGGTTCTACCTTCTGGCTTGCGCGCAGGAGTTGCAAACGCTTTTCGGAAAGCTCCACGCCGCCCGCGATCAGGTCGCGGAATTCGAGAAATTCGTTTTTGTCGCCGATCAGAATCGCACCCACAAGCTTGTCGCGGTGCACGATGCATTTCTTATAGTAACGCTTCGATTTATCGATAAATACGATCTGCTCGTAAGCGGGATCGTTGGCCGGGGCGTCGGTCATGCCGATGCTGCAAAGGTGTAAGCCCTCCATTTTCAGGATATTCATCGATGTGCTGCCTTTGTAAGGTTGCGAAATGTCGCCGGCGAGGTAGTTGGCGATTACTTCCGCCTGTTGCTCGGCGGCGAGGGTAATGCCCCACATTTGGCCATTCCATTCGGCAATTTCTCCCGCCGAGTAAATATCAGGGTCGGAGGTTTGCATATAGTCGTTCACGACCACGCCACGTTTGCATTCCAAGCCTGCTTCTTTGGCGAGATCGATGGTCGGGACGGTGCCTATTGCCAGTACAACCACCTGGCAGTCGATCTTCCGTCCCGATTTGAGCCTGATTCCTTCCACGGTATCCGAACCCGAGAAGGTAGCCACCTCGTCATTGAAATAACATTCGATACCCCGGTCGAGCAGCTCCTGGTAAAGCAGCTCGCTGGCCAGCGGGTCGAGCTGGCGTTCCATAAACCGGCCGCTGCGCTGGATGACGGTCACTTTCACATCCATTTCTCGGAATGCCGCCGCCAATTCCAGCCCCAAAATGCCGCCGCCGACAATCACCGCGTGCGGGTCGGGTTGTTTCAAAAACGGTAGGAGTGAGTCTGCATCGAGGCGCGAGCGCATGTTGAATATGCCGGGCAGATTGGGCACGCCCTTGGGCATAAATGCCTTGCTGCCCGTGCCGAGAATAAGCTTGTCGTAATAGTGCTCGGTGCCGTTGCTGTCGGTGACGGTTTTGTGTTTCCGGTCGATATGCACGATGCTTACGCCTTTGTGGACAGTAATGCGGTTTTCGGCGAACTGGTCTTCACGCAGCTTCACGAGCTGTTCCCAGGTTTGCGAGCCGCTGATATAGTCGGGTAGCATTACCCGGTTATAGAACGGATATATTTCTTTGGAAAAAACATGGATCTCATCGTCGGCATTCAGCTGGCGGTAGGAATTGATAAAGCCCAGCCCGGCCGATCCGGCGCCGATGATGATGATTTTTTCAAACGGTTTTTGATATAATGCGACTTGAACCGCGGAGAACTTGAAATCGGGTTCTTTGGATTTCGGATCAACCAGCGTGCTGGTGAGGTTGTTGGCCCGTACCAGGGTGCTACCCAATATTTTGCCCCAATGCATAGGTAAGAAGCACAAGCCTTTGCGCACATCCGTGGTAATCTGCGCCTTTACGCGCACCTCCCCGCGACGGCTGCTTACCGTGACGAGGCTGCCTTCCAAAATGCCGCGTTCATACGCGTCTTCAGGGTGTATTTGCAAGAAAGGTTGGGGGATGTGTTTGTTCAATTTCGCAACGCGGCCCGTTTTGGTCATCGTGTGCCACTGGTCACGAATCCTTCCGTTGGTTAAAACCAACGGGAATTGATGGTCGGTGGGTTCGGAATTGTTGTCGTCGGGGACGGCGTGGATTTTTGCTCTTTTGTCGGGTGTATAGAATTGATGGTCGGTGAAGAGGCGTTTCGTGCCATGCCCGCCGGATGGCACACCACCGGCCGCGGCGCTGATATGTGCCGGCTCCCTCTGACTGCCGACTGCCGACTGCCGATGGCCGATTGCCGGAAACGGCCATTGTACGCTGCGTTTTTCTTTCAGCAAATGGTGGCTTACACCGGTAACGTCGATCGTTGTTCCCTTCGTAACCTTCACATATTCATCGTAAACCTCGGAAGTGGTTTTGTAATTAAATGCTTTTTCAAAGCCCATTTTCTTCGCAAAACGCCAGAGGATTTCTGAGTCGGGCAGGGCTTCTCCCGGTGCGTCGAGCACTTTGGGAAGGTAGGTAATGCGACGTTCGGCATTGGTCATGGTGCCGTCCTTTTCGAGCCATGCGGCTGCCGGTAGTACCACATCGGCGAAATGCACAGTATCGGCGCGGTTGGAAACGTCCTGAACGACCACGAAACGTGATTTTTTCAATGCGCTCTCCACGGCATTCATATCCGGCATGCTCACCAGCGGGTTGGTATTGATGATCCAGATCGCTTTCAGTTTGTCGTCGGCGAGTGCCTCGAACATTTCGGTGGCGGTGAGGCCGGGTTTGTCGGCAATGCGGACAGGCGTGTTCCAGAACTGCTCCATTTCCTCGCGGTGTTCGGTATTCACGACTTCCCGGTGACCTGGAAGAATATTGGCAAGGCCGCCTGTTTCCCGGCCGCCCATGGCATTCGGCTGGCCGGTGAGCGAGAATGGCCCATTACCCGGTTTGCCAATTTTGCCGGTAATTAAATGCAGATTGATAAGCGAAAGGTTTTTGTTTACCCCGATTACCGATTGGTTCAAACCCATTGTCCAAAATGACAAAAAGCCTTTCGAACGGCCGACCCATTCGGCGGCTAAGGCAATGTCGGCGGAAGGAACACCACAAATGTCGGCCGCTTCCGCCAAAGTGCGCTGCATTACTTGTAGCCGGAATAATTCGAAACCATCGGTGTGGTCTGTAATAAACCGCTCATCGAGATAATCATTTTCGACCAGCAAACGGCCGATCGCGTTGTTGAGGACAATGTCGGTGCCTGGGCGGATCTGCAAATGCAGGTCGGCCGAGCGGGCGGTGTCGGTCACGCGCGGGTCCACGCAGATAATTCTGGTATCCGGGTTCGCCGCTTTGTGCGCTTCGACGCGCCGCCAGATAATGGGATGGCACCAGGCCGGGTTAGCGCCGGTCACGTACATGACATCGGCCGCCTCGATGTCGTCGTAGCAAACCGGAACGCTATCCTCGCCCAGCGACAGCTTGTACCCGACCACCGCCGAGCTCATGCACAAGCGGGAGTTGGTATCGATGTTATTGGACCCGATGAAACCTTTGATCAGCTTGTTTACCAGGTAGTACTCTTCCGTGAGGCATTGACCGGAGACATAGAATGCTACCGAATCGGGTCCAAATTTTTTGATTAATGCTTTAAAAACCGCCGCTGTGCGTTCAAGGGCCTCGTCCCAGGTCGCGCGCTGCAAAGGCATCGATCGGTTCAGCCTCACTTGTGGGTAAAGCAGGCGATCCGACTGGTCCATGACCGTGTAATGCAGGTTCATGCCCTTGGAACACAGCATTCCCTTGTTCGAAGGATGCTCTTTATCCCCTTCCAGGCTCAGCTGGCCATTGCTTTCTTTCGTCACCACGACCCCGCAGCCTACGCCGCAGTAACAGCAGGTCGATTTGTAGGAATTGGGGGCTGGTTTCATGTTTAATGAGTGAATGATTGAATGACTGAATGACTAGAACTGGTATTAATATCGATCTTTCTTTTTTTCTTTTGCTTTGGATCCCCGGGTTAAAACCCGGGGCAAGGGGATTTTTTATTTGCTAGCAGCAGCCATCTATTGCAGTTGACTTTAGTCAACTGAGATTGAGCTTGGATTTCAAATTCAATTTCAATGGAGATTGCAATTGAATTTGAAATCTATTTTGCGATGCCATTATGCCTCTACCGGCTCCAATTGGCCGCTTTCCGCTGCGATTGTCTGTGCTTTTTCGAAATTGATCAATGCAACGATGGCAGCCACACAAGCAATGGCAACCCCGATGTACATAAATGCCTGCGAGTAACTGATTGAAGTCGATTTGAACAGGAAACCCGCGAGTACCGCGCCCACGTTACCGCCCGCACCTACGATACCGCTTACGGAACCGATCGCTTTCTGATTAATGAAAGGAACAATCGCATAAGTAGCGCCATTGGCCATTTTCAAGAACATCGCGAAGCAAAGCATCGTGATCACCGCGCCTACAATGCTGCCGCTTTGCGCGAACAATGCGATGCCGATTCCTTCCAGTACCAGCAGCAATGCGAGCAGGCGTCCTTTGCCCAGCATTCCCCATTTGTTGCCCACTTTGTCGGCCACGATACCGCCTACGGCGCGGGCGAAGATGTTCATGAAACCGAACGTTCCGGCGAGGATACCCGCGGTTGCGAGCGAAGTATTGAAGTTTTCGGAGAAATACAATGCAGCCACATTGTCGAAAGTGATCTCGATACCGAAGCATGCCCCGTAAGCGAGGAACAGCGCCCAGGTGCGCGGGTCGCGCATGGCGATGCCCAATGTGCGTTTGGTTTTGGCAGCTTTCGGGTTTGCAACGGCAAGGTCTTCGAAGTTCCCTGCCGGAGTGTCTTTGGTAAAGAAGTAGTATACAAATGCGAAGATCAGCAATGCGGCTCCCGGGGTCACCATCGCAATCCTCCAGGCCGATTCGGGCAGATAGCCTGCGCCTACGAATGCGGCGAAAATTAATGGCATCACCATGTTCGTAATACCGCCGCCGAGGTTACCCCAGCCGCCGGCTACCGCGTTGGCCGTTCCGACGATCTTTTTGTCGAACATCACCGAGGTATGGTATTGCGTCACCACAAAAGAAGCGCCGATCACGCCGATGGCGAGGCGGAAAAGCAAAAAGCCTTCGTATGAATTTACCAAACCGACCGTCATGACCGGGATCGAGCCGAGGCCCAGCAATGCGGTGTACGTTTTACGCGGTCCCCACGAGTCGCAAAGTTTCCCGATCGCGATGCGGGCAATCACCGTCGCCGCTACGGAAGCGATGATAATGTTACCGATCTGCGGCTTAGTCAATCCCAGGTCGGTTTTGATGACGGTCATCAGCGGGGCCAGTCCGAACCATCCGAAAAAACAAAGGAAGAACGCCATCCAGGTCAGGTGGAAGGTACGCATTTGCACGCCCTTGAAGCTGAAAATATTGAGTTTTTCAAGCGGCTTATTGGTCGTTTCCATAGTAATAAGAGTTTGAAAGTGATGGTTATGACAGACTTATTTCAGGAATTCGGGCTTGATATTGATCATCAGGTAAGCCCAGTTGGACATTTTCTGCGGATTTTTCACGCCTTTCACCTGCGCGAGGCTGTTGGTCGAGAAAAAGGTGCAGTAGCCGCCCTGGAAGCTGATGGTCTTCGTGAGATTGTAGTTGGCGATAATATCGAGCTCTTCGCCGAAGCTGGATGAAAGTTTCTGATTGTCAGCTACACGCACTGCGGCTGCGCTGGCGAAATGATGCAGGTCGGTGTTGATCGAAAGCTTTTCAGAGGCTTTGATGGTCGTATTGATGTAAAAATCCGAAAGCCCGCCCTTGCCGAAGCCGTTAGCGGCATAGAAGTAATCCATTTGTCCCCAAAACTTGTGCGGCGTGCCGTAAAGCGGGTCGAATGTGTGGTTCTTGGCCGAACCGGTAGCTGTGCCGGAGGTGTAGTCGAAGCCGGGACCAATGGAAAATACCCGGTTCATCGCATACATCCCCCGGACAGAATACATATAAGCGCTTAGCGACGCACCGTCTTTATCTTTACCGGTCTGATAAAAAGCATTGGCCGTCACAGTCCAGTTTTTGCCCAGTCTGGTTTGGAGGTAAGGCCCGAAAGTAATCCGGCTCCGCACGCCGTTGGTCAGTTTCTTCACGCCGGCCGTATCCAGTATATATTTCTGAAAATCGTCCTTTACAATGAGGAAAGAGGCATTTCCCTGTTTTAATTTTTTGCCCAAAAACAGAAATTGCAGCGACTTGTACATTGTCCCGATGCCGTTAGTTCCGGCTGTGTAGCCTACGGGCACGCCATCATATAAAGTACCGGTTTTGAGCTCACGGTTTTGGTTATACGCGACTCCCAGATGTGCGGTAAAGCCATTGAAACCGTACTTGATCAAGGCCGCATCGTGGCGCCGCGCCTGTTGCAGCCAGTCGAGGTTACCGAGTACACGGCTGTCGTCATAGAGCAGTTCCTGCCGCCCGATTTTTAATGCGAACTCTTTACCCAGCTTTGTCTGGTTGGTATCCAGCAAGCTGATCTCCCCCCCAGGCTTCGTGCAGCATCAACCCATTCATCGCTGAATTGGTAATGCGGTTGTTGGTGGAAGCATCCTGTCCCCAAACACGTACATCCTGCACGGCAATGAAAAACTGCGTCCGGTAACCCTTGTAGCCGGCATTCAGCCGGGTACGCTGGGAAGTGAAAAAGGCCGGCTTTTCGCCCTTGGAAAGCATAGCGCCTTGTCCGTCAAGCAACTCCGTCCGGGTCCGTAGTTGGCCCGAAAGGCTGAACTGCGCCAATGTCCGCGTCGGCGCAAGCAAGCCGGTCGCGGTAATACCCAGCAAAAGGAGGTAAACAGCTTTTCTCATTGTGATTATGTTTAGGTTGGAGTGAAAGCAAGCGGTTCAAAAAGCCATCTGCATGTTTTGCAGGTATTCCAATGCATAAGCCGGGCTAAGGGCCACTACTTCGCCCATCACCATGATCGCCGGCGTACCGATGCCGCTCTCGCGTACGAGACGGGGCATCTCCCAAACCTGTCCGACCACACTCTTCTCGTCTGGCCTGGTGCCGTTCTGAATCACGGCCATCGGCAAATGTCCGCGTCCGAAGTGTTTGTATAATGCGCAAATCTCTTCCAGTTTATTCAAACCCATTAAAACAATGACCGTCGCTCTCGACTGAGCTGCCAGCCGGAGATCGTCCGAGAGTTCGCCGTTCTGCGTTGTGCCGGTAATCACCCAAAAGCTCTCGCTTACCCCGCGGCGGGTAACCGGTACACCGAGTGAAGCCGGAACTGCGATGCTGCTGGAAATGCCTGGTACCATTTCGCAAACGATGTCGTGGTCCTGCGCATATTCGATCTCCTCATGCCCGCGGCCGAACACGAAAGGGTCGCCGCCTTTGAGCCGTACGACATGACCGCGCTTGCGGGCGAGGCGGACGATCAGGCCGTTGATCTCGTCCTGCGAGAAGGAAGGGTTCCCCACTTTCTTACCTACATACATCTTCAATGCGTGGGCTGGTGCAAATTCCAGGAATGCGGCGTTGGCGAGCTCGTCGTACAGCACCACATCTGCGGATTGCAATGCGTGCATGCCTTTGAGTGTGATCAGTTCGCTGTCGCCAGGACCGGCTCCTACCAGTGTCAGTTTCGCTTCCATCTCTTATATATAATAGGGTGAATATTAGAAATGTACTATATATAGTATTTTGTAACTATATCAATTATTGGTTCAAATTTACTAGTCAAATTTTATAAAACAATCATTTTGCCAAAATTTATGTTTGTTTTTAATCATAAACACGAATTAAAAGTTAGGAATTTAGAAAAACACGATTTACTTTTGACTTATCGAAAAAGTGATAACACACTCGCAATATTTGAATAGTGCAATAAAATAATTATGTTTTCACAAATAAATAGTTATTAATTACTATGAAAGCTGTTTCAAACACCCGGGTCGTCGTAGTTGGCAATGGTATGGTGGGCTACAAATTCTGTGAAAAGCTCCTCTCGAGAAAAAAAGACGGACAGGATTTTACCATCACTGTATTTGGTGAAGAACCCCGTGCTGCCTATGACAGAGTACATTTGAGCGAGTTTTTCGCAGGCAAGACGGCAGATGACCTTTCAATGGCCGGCGCCGACTGGTATGCCGAAAACGGGATACGGCTGTTTTTGTCCGATCCGATAGTCGATATCGACCGGGAAGAGAAACTGGTGCGTTCGCACCATGGACATATAGTATATTATGACTACCTTATTATGGCTACCGGTTCAGGGGCATTCGTTCCGTCGATTCCGGGTGTCGAAAAGGACGGGGTGTTTGTGTACCGCACCATCGAGGATCTGGAACTGATCCAGTCGTATGCAAAAAAAGCCAGAAAAGGTGCTGTGCTCGGTGGCGGTTTGTTGGGCCTCGAAGCGGCGAAAGCATTGCTGGACCTGGGCTTGGAAGAAGCGCACGTAGTAGAATTCGCCCCGCGCCTCATGCCGCGGCAGATCGACGACGCCGGCTCACGCATGCTGCAAAGCCAGCTCGAATCCCTTGGCTTGCAAATACATTTATCGAAAAGTACACAGGAAATCAAAGGCGACGACCGCATTGAAGGGATGCAGTTTGCCGATAATAGTTTCCTCGACGTGGATATGCTCGTGATTTCGGCGGGTATCCGTCCGCGTGATGAGGTTGCCAAAATTGCGGGACTCGAAACCCACCCACGTGGCGGTATCGTGGTGAATAACCAATTGCAAACTTCCGATCCATTCATTTTCGCGATCGGCGAATGCGCATTGGCACATCATATGATCTACGGCCTCATCGCGCCGGGCTATGAAATGGCCGACGTGGTAGCGACGATGCTGACCGGCGGCGAGAAGGAGTTCTTGCCTTATGACATGTCGACCAAGCTGAAACTCATCGGTACTGACGTGGCGAGCTTCGGCGACCCGTTCGTGGAAGAGCCTGCTTGCCGCACAATCCGTTACGAAAACAAGGCCAAAGGCATTTATAAACGTATCAATGTAAGCACCGACGGCAAAACTTTGCTGGGCGGGATCCTCGTGGGGGAGGCAGAGCAATATAATATGCTCCTGCAAACCTGCAAGAATAAAACCATTCTCCCGCCCGACTCCGAAGACTTGATCCTGGGCTCCCGCGGAGGCGAGGAAGTGGGCGCGGGCGTCATGAGCCTGCCCGACGACGCGCTCATATGTTCGTGCGAGGCGGTTACGAAAGGCATGATTTGCCACGAGGTAGGTGAAAACGGCCATCACACCGTGGACGCATTGAAGAAGTGCTGCAAGGCCGGCACCGGCTGCGGCGGATGTGTCCCGATGGTGAAAGACCTGATCGCAGGCGTCATGAAAGAAAAAGGCGTTTATGTCCGTAATGTGATCTGCGAGCATTTCGATTATTCGCGCCAGGAATTGCTGGATTTGGTGAAAATGAATGGGTTGAGGACTTACGGTGCGGTGCTTGACCACTATGGCAAGGGCGATGGCTGCGAGGTCTGTAAGCCGCTTGTGGCCTCCGTGCTAGCCAGTCTTTGGAATGAAAATATCCTCGAAAAAGACCGTGCGGTCGTGCAGGATTCGAACGACCGTTATCTGGCAAACATTCAGAAAGGCGGTACGTACTCGGTAGTTCCGCGGATTCCGGGCGGGGAAATCACGCCCGAAAAACTGATCGTGATCGGTCAGGTAGCGCAGAAATACGGCTTGTATACCAAAATCACCGGCGGCCAGCGCATCGACCTCTTCGGTGCGCACCTGGGCGACCTGCCGGATATCTGGGAAGAGCTGATAGGTGCAGGCTTTGAAAGCGGCCATGCCTATGGAAAGTCTTTGAGAACGGTAAAAAGCTGTGTGGGCTCCACCTGGTGCCGTTTCGGGGTGCAGGATTCGGTATCATTTGCGATTGAAGTAGAAGAACGCTACAAGGGCCTGCGCTCCCCGCATAAGTTGAAATCGGCGGTATCGGGCTGTGTACGGGAATGTGCCGAGGCCCAAAGCAAGGATTTTGGAATAATTGCTACCGAAAAGGGCTGGAACCTGTTCGTGTGTGGCAACGGCGGCGCCAAACCTCAGCATGCGCAGCTGCTCGCCAGCGACGTCGACAAGGAAACCTGTCTGCGCCTCATCGACCGTTTTCTGATGTTCTATATCAAAACGGCCGACCCACTGACCCGTACTGCAACCTGGCTCAACAAAATGGAGGGTGGTATGAACTACCTGAAAGCCGTGGTTGTGGACGACGTGCTGGGCATCGCCGACGAACTGGAACGCGATATGCAAAACCTCATCGACGTCTATAAATGCGAATGGCGCGAGGTGGTGGAAAGTCCCGAGCTCCGCAAACGCTTTACGCATTTCGTGAACACCCCGATGAAAGACCCGAGCGTATCGTTCGCGGAAATGCGCGAGCAGAAACGGGCTACCGAATGGGCATAGCGCCGGGGTATCCATGGCGCATTGCCGGCTTCCCGGCCGCGCTGCCCGTCGGCTGAAGCCAACGGAAATGGATTGAAATGAAAATCCATTGCCCGCGCTATCCGTCGGCTGAAGCCAACGGAAATGGATTGAAATGAAAATCCATTGCCCGCGCTATCCGTCGGCTGAAGCCAACGGAAATGGATTGAAAATGAAAATCCAATGCCCGCGCTGCCCGTCGGCTGAAGCCAACGGAAATGGATTGAAAATAAAAATCCCATTGCCCGCGCTGCCCGTCGGCTGAAGCCGACGGAAATGGATTGAAAATAAAAATCCAATGCCCGCGCTGCCCGTCGGCTGAAGCCAACGGAAATAGATTGAAATGAAAAATCCCATTGCCCGCGCTGCCCGTCGGCTGAAGCCAACGGAAATGGATTGAAATGAAAAATCCCATTGCCCCGGGTTTTAACCCGGGGATCAATAGCAAATCAATAGCAAAGATTTTTAAATCCGGGTTTCAACCCGGGGAGGCACAACGATCAACTTTAGAGCAAAATGGAAACGATCACCGACACAATCAATGCAGTAACCTGGCACATGGCGTGCTATGTCGACGATATCCCCGAAGACGGCGGGGGCTGCGCGTTTATCAGTGGCAAGCAAATTGCCATTTACAACTTTGCGCGAAGAGGGGAATGGTATGCGACCGACAACCAATGCCCGCATCGCCAGCAAATGGCCCTTTCCCGTGGAATGATCGGCAGCCACGGGGAAGAACCGAAGGTAGCTTGTCCTTTTCATAAAAAAACCTTTTCATTGCAAACCGGACAGTGTCTGAACGACGACGAATACCGGATCAATACTTTCCCGGTGATGGTGAAAGAGAACCGGGTTTACGTAGGTTTGTAGTCGTTGTGGCGGAACGGCGTGCAGCGGCTCCCAGGGCATCGATACCTCCGCGACTGTCCGGTCGCAGACAAGTTCACCAACCCGGGGTTATCCCCGCTTCCGGCCTTCGGCCCTGTAAATGGAAAGACTCGATAAACGCGTAGCCGGTAGTCTGACGCGATTTTACGTAGTAGCATTGTGCGTTGTAGCCCTGCTCACCGTAAGTGGCCTGTTTCTGATCAGGCGAACGATCCGGAACCTCAACCACGACAGTCGCGTGGTAAATGTCGCCGGCCGCCAGCGAATGCTCAGCCAGCGGCTTACCAAGCTGGCAATTCTGAAAGTCAACGGCATTGGACACCGCGATTCGGTTGATTTTGCAGCGCTGCTCGGACTCTGGAAGGACAGCCATGAGGCACTTTTAGCGAAGAAGCTATCCGTCGACAAGGGTTTCGTTACCTGGAAAAGTCCGGCCCTCGATACCATGTTTCGCGAAATGGGACCTGTTTTCGATGGGATTTACGACAATTTCCGGATTATCGGCAGCGACTCTTCCGAACTTGCCGAAAAGCGGCGGGCACTGGATGAGGTATTGCTTAGCGAACCGAAGTTCCTGGCCCGGATGGACCGCATCGTGTTCCAGTTCGATAAGGAGAGCTTCGAAAGGCTCGAAAACCTCGAACGCATAGAATGGATACTCGATTTGATGACTATTCTCGTGCTGGTCGCCGAAGGATTGCTGATTTTCAGGCCGGTAGTGAACACGACACGCCGGGTGGTGAGGATGCTCACCGAGTCGGAGGATGCATTGCAGCTCTCCAACCGGAAGTTGAAAGAGGCAAATATCCAGCTTGTGGAAACGCAGAAAGAGCTGCTGCGCCTCGAAGAAGAAAAATACGAGCTGCAACTCGCCGAAGACCGGGTAAGGGCCGGTGCGTTGATAGAAGGCCAGGAGGAGGAACGGAAACGTTTTGCATTGGAGCTGCACGACGGAATTGGCCAGATGCTGACCGGCCTGAAACTACACGCCGAGAAGCTGAAAGCGGTTCAGTTTCACGACGAAAAACACCGGAAACGCTTCGATCAGCTTGTGGTGCTCATTCAGGATATCATCCAGACAACGAGGCAAATATCGTTCAATTTAATGCCGTCCGTTTTGAGCGATTTCGGCCTGGCGTCGGCGTTGAAATTGCTTTGTCAGCAAACGGCCGAGGTATCGGGAATCAGCGTCACATTCGAAGGTGAGACGGCGGACCGTATCCCGATGGGCCGCCCAATGGAAACCGGCCTCTACCGCATTGCCCAGGAAGCGTTGAACAATGCGGTCAAACATGCGAATGCGGATCAGATCAAGATAAAATTGGAACAAAATAAGAATCGCATCGTTTTGGAAATTGCCGATGACGGAAAAGGATTTTTAATTAGTAATTTGAAGTCAGAAGAAGGCCAGTTCCTGACCCGCAACGGAATGGAAAACATCCGTACACGGACGCGGCTGCTCAACGGCGAAATGCAGATCATTTCCAAAGTGGATAGCGGTACGAGGCTGGTCGTTCAGGTTGATTTATAATGACTTATTGCTGATTAGCTTACGGCTTATGCCCATTCGGATTTTAGTTGTGGACGACCATTCGGTAGTGAGGCAGGGCATTATTACCCTGCTCGAAGATGAGGACGACCTGGTGATTGCCGGCGAGGCTTCTGACGGTGACGAAGTGTGGGATATGGTCGAAAAAGTAAAGCCCGACGTGATCCTGCTCGACCTGACGATGCCCCGGATGTCCGGACTCGATGTGATCAAACAAATCGTACCGGTATTCTCTTCCGTGAAAATATTGGTGTTCAGTATGCATAACAACACCGATTACGTGCTTTCGTCGGCGCTGAACGGAGCTTCGGGATATCTGGAAAAGGACACCAGCCGCGACGAAATGCTCAGGGCGATCAGGGCTATTGCCAAAGGCGATCTCTATTTCCCGCCGTATGCGTCGTCGGTGATCATTAAGAACCTGCTTAAACAGCTTGCACGCGTACCCGACACGCGCCCCGCGCAGGAAGAGGCGCAGGAGAAATCCATCTGGAAAATCATTACCCCGCGCGAACAGCAAATCCTCAAATGCCTCACCGAAGGTATGAGCAGCAAAGACATTGCCGAAAAATTCGATATCAGTTCCAATACGGTCGCCAACCAGCGTGCCAGCATCATGAGAAAAGCCAATGTGAAAAATACGGCCGAACTTATTAGTCTGGCGATGAAGTAACCAATGGCCTGATTTTTATACTGTCCCTCCCAGGTTTATTGAGGCTTCCCCGCCTGAGCCGGTACTTAACCCAAAGATGCGATGGACAGGAAAATCACGTTCATATGCGCGCTGATGCTTTTCTGCACGGTTTTATTCGCGCAAAATTCAGAAAATAAGCATGATCGTTCGCCCAGGAAAATCGTCTTCATTGCTGGTCCCGACAGCCACGGCAAAGGTGAGCACGAGCATAACGGCGGCTGCACACTGCTTGCCAGGGCGTTGAACGATAGTTTGCCGGGCGCGGAAGCCGTAGTTGTGCATAACGGCTGGCCGAAGGACGAATCGGTACTGGATAATGCAGCTGCGATCGTGTTCTACCTCGATGGTGGCGGCAAGGATCATTTGGAGCTTGTGCATGCGGCGAAAATGGAAGAACTAACGGCAAGGGGTACAGGCATTGTTAACCTGCATTTTTCCCTGGAAGTGGACGCCCAGGCTGGCGGAGCGCGCTTTCTAAATTGGATTGGAGGGTATTTTGAAACCAACTGGTCGGTCAATCCCGTCTGGGAAGCCAGTTTCGCACGCTTTCCGGATCATCCGGTTGCGCGGGGCGTAAAGCCTTTCGCTATCGTTGACGAGTGGTACTATCACATGCGTTTCGCGCCTGATATGAAGGGTGTGACACCCGTTTTGCAGGCATTACCGCCGGAATCGACCCTTGAAAAGCCGGACGGAACCCATTCCAACAACCCTGCCGTACGCGAAGCGGTCATTGTCCGGAAAGAAATGCAGACACTCGCCTGGGCTTTCGAGCGGCCCGACGGCGGCCGCGGATTTGGCTTTACCGGCGGGCATATGCACAAGAACTGGCAGAACGACAACTTCCGGAAACTTGTGTTGAATGCCATTGCCTGGACCGCAAAGATCGATATTCCCGCCGATGGCGTCCCCTCCGCAACGCCCACTGATAATGAACTGAATGCGCTTACAAAGCGGGTAAACTGACGCGGGGAGATTAAATTTTTTTAATCCATAAATTTCTTTCGCCGGTTTTGCGTTACTTGATGCAATACGCCCCGGCGGTCCCTGACAAGACAAAAAGACGAAGCAGGCCCGCGCCGTTTTGTTTTAAAGTCCAGATGAAATACGGTTTTCAGGAACCGCGAAAGCGCCCCGGCAAGATTGTTTTTTTACTATGGTTCCTGCTACTTGCCGGACAATGGCCTGCCCACGCCCAAGCGGATTGCTCCTCCGACACCCTCGTTGTACCCGTGCCGCCGGACACCGCCAGCGCGCTTGAAACCAGCGCCGCTGTACAAAACAAAGTCAAGCTGTTCTTCAATTTTGATGCACGCGGTACATTTATCCAGCACAAGCGTGTCAATGTTTTCGGGGTCAATGCGGGCATAACTTTTGGCGAGAAACGCAACCGGCTTACCGCAGGTTATTATTGGCTCGGTTACAATGCCGCGCGGCGGCTCGTCAACTGGCGTAAAATACTTTCTAATACGCTGAACCTCTCTTATTACACCGCTACCGATGTCCGGTTTGTGAATTTTGCGTATTGGCATACGGTGATCCGCAACAGGCGCTGGGTGTTGTCCGCGCCGCTGGAAATCGGCATCGGCAATGAGAATACCCGTTTCCGCGACTTGTTCGATGGCCTCGCTTCCGGCTCGCGAAAGGATTATTTCGTTCCTCTGCAGGCAGGCGTGTATGGCGAATACCGCGCCTGGCGCTGGGCCGGCATCAACTCACAAATCGGTTACCGCAATGCGCTGTCCTCCGGCGAGTTCAGGGAGCGGTTCAGCGGATTTTATTACAGCTACGGAATCAACCTGTACCCCGATGCGATCTGGAAGGATTTCAGGAAATGGAGTAACAGAAGACGGAAATCTTAGGCGGTTGATAATGCGATACTACCGGTCGGACATTGGGAGCTACTGTTGCCCACAGGAAGCTGAATTCCGGATATTGCCGGTTTCAATAGAGCTGTGCTCCTCCTTCTACAAACTCTCAGCGAATCATCATAAGGATCCGTTCGACAGGACGCTTATTTGGCAGGCGCTCCATCAGGGTTGCTCGCTCATTACTATCGATAAGGACATCCGCAAATACACGACCGAAGGCTTGCAAGTCGTCTGGTAATACTCTGCAACCTATTTTTCCACGAATTTCCACGCAACCCCTTGCGATTTCAATTTCTTTAAATTTACTTTGTCTATCAAATAAGTAGATTTTGTTTGTTAGCCACCAGCAGACAGGATCGATACCACAAGCTTTTTCAAACATGAAACCGATGGATCGTTATTCTTCGCGCATTATGATTGTGCCTATGGTGGGCTCTTCCCGTTGTACTTTCTCGGTTACATCATGTTGTTGCGGTCAATGAGCGACGTCCGATGACGCATTACGATTTTCACCCTGGTTACATATCATTCATTACACTGTTGGACCAGCCGGCCCACAGTTCCAGCCATTTCTTACATCATGAAAAACTTTAAGACTTTCTTCCTCGCGACAGGCCTCGCTCTGGCCGCGTCCTTGAACGCATTTGCTCAGGAATCAACTGAAAACAAGGTAATTATTACCGGCGTGCGCTTTGCTTACCCCATCGTCGATAAATGGATCAAGGAATATACCGCTGCCAATCCTAAGGCGCAGATCGCGATCGAAACACGTACCGTCACCGACCCGGCGAAATATGACCTGCTGATAGAGGCTTATGAGCAGGAAAAGGACGTGAGAGACACCCGCGAGTACATTTCGATCGGCCGCTACGCATTGCTGCCCGTGGCAAATGCGAAATCGGCGTTTGCGAAAGAATATGCGGATAAAGGGCTGAACGAGAAGACTTACAAACAGATTTTCTTCCACGATATTTATGCCGAAAAAGATAAGTCGCTTACAACCCAGTATACGATTTATACGCGTCTTCAAAAAGCCGGCGCACCGCTCACTTTCGCCAGATATTTCGGTTATGAACAGCAGAATATCAAAGGCAAGGCCATTGCGGGAGCCGACGAGCATTTGATCAAGGCACTTTTAAAGGATGAAACAGGTATTACCTACACCACACCCGGTCTCGCGTACGATCTGCAAACCCGCAAACCACTGGAAGGTCTGACGATTATCCCCGTTGATCTGGACGGAAATGGCCGTGTTTCGAAAGAAGAGAAAGCACTGGATAATCTCGATGAGGTTCTTGCCACGCTTGAAACCGGTAAAATCAAAAATGTGCCGGTCGAAAACATTCATTTTTCAATCGCCAAAAATAATCCCAACCCCGAAGCGAAGAAATTCCTGCTTTGGGTAGCTGAAAATGCCGACAAGGACCTTCATCAATTCGGCTATCTGAAAGCGGACGCGAAACGTTTGGCCGAAGAAAAGGAGAAACTGGAACGATTTCAGGCTGTAAAATAAGGTTCACAGGTCCGCGGGCACAACGCAACGGTGTGCCCGCCGCTTCTCCACATACGCTACCTACAAAACGTCATTTCGCAACCACGCGAAGGCCGGACATACTCTTACCTGCTTTTCACGTACGCTCTGCCGTGCATGGCGGTCCGGTCGGGAAGGTGAGAGTCCGACGTGAGGAGAAACAGGGGAAAGCGGATTTTTACAAAAAGAAAAAATCAAATATCCTTCCATGAGAAGATTAATAACGGCTGCCGCGGTGCTATTGGCAATGCTGACCGCTCAGGCACAAACACAGCGGAAGCCAAATATCGTCGTAATCCTGGCCGACGACCTTGGTTACGGGGATATCGGCGCTTTCGGTGCCACCGACATCCGCACGCCGAATATCGACGGACTTGCCGCCCATGGTATCAAACTGACGTCTTTTTACTCTGCTTCGCCCGTATGCAGCCCCACGCGCGCCGCGCTCATCACCGGACGTTATCCCCGCAGGCTCGGGATCGATCACGTGTTTTTCCCGGAAAGTTTTACAGGCATTCCTTCCGACGAGGTCACGATCGCCGAAGCGTTGAAAGGCAATGGCTACCGTACCGCCATTTTCGGAAAATGGCACCTGGGCCATCATCGGCAATTTTTGCCATTGCAAAATGGTTTCGACGAATATTACGGCATTCCGTACAGCAACGACATGATGGGCATTGTGTACCTGCGCGGTAATGACGTCGATAGTATCAGGGTCAACCAGAAATACATTACGCAGACCTATACCAAAGAAGCGGTTCGTTTCATCGGTCAGAACAAGGACAGGCCATTTTTCCTTTACATTACCCATAATATGCCACACGTGCCCATTTACGCTTCGCCGGAATTTGAAGGCAAGTCCAAAAGAGGTCTGTACGGCGATGTAATCGAGGAGCTCGATTGGAGCGTGGGTGAAGTGATGAAAGCGCTGAAAACGAACGGTTTGGAGGAGAATACACTGGTCGTTTTTACGAGCGACAACGGCCCCTGGCTGATCTTTGATGTAGAGGGCGGCTCGGCGGGCCCGTTACGTCAGGGCAAAGGAACTACTTTCGAAGGAGGCCAGCGCGTGCCGGCCGTCGCGTACTGGCCGGGGAAAATCAAAGCGGGCTCGGTTTACGACGGGCTGGCGTCGCAGCTCGACCTTTATCCGACCATTATCAGCCTCACTGGCAGCCAGAAAACACAAACCCGAAAGCCGCTGGATGGGGAGGACATCAGTCCGGTGCTGTTCGGCAAAGGAAAGCGGAAAGGCGATGAATTCGCCTATTATTCCAACGGCGTCATCGAAGCCTACCGCAAGGGCGACTGGAAGATCCGCCTGCCACAGAAGGATGTGAAAATGGGAAGTGTGGTGATTGTCCCGGCGACGGATACCTTACTTTTCAACCTCAAAACAGATGTGGGGGAGCAGAACAACCTTCTGCGATCCAACCCCGCGAAAGCCAAAGAGTTGTTGCTTTCGCTGGAAGCCTACAAACGGAGAATCGGCGCCACTCCGCCGGCTCTTGTGCAGCGCATGCCTTCAGACGACAGCCACATTAAAAAAAGAGCCGAAAGGGCCGCTGGAAAAAGTGCCGGCAAATAAGTAGCTTTGGAATGGTTATGTGTTTGATAACCATTCCAAAACATTTATCAAAGCCATGAAAAAAACAGCAACCACCGTCCTGGGGTTTTCGCTTGCCCTGTCGTTTCTCGTGAACGGCGCCCACGCGCAGAACATCGATCTCAAACCGGCCTCGCTTACGCCTTATCAGGTGTCGGTCAGCGCGGGTGATTACAAAGGCAAACCGGCGGTCGCACTTCAAATGCCCGGGATGGTCGCCAACGAGAAAACAATCGCTGTTTTAAAAGACGTTGACTTTCATAATGGAACCATCGAGGCTGAAATTTCGGGACAGCCGCAGGCCAATGCAGGCGAAGGAGCCCGCGGATTTGTCGGAATAGCATTCCGGGTGGCCTCGGACACTTCCAAGATGGAACTTTTTTATATACGCCCGACCAATGGTCGGGCCAACGATCAGGTCCGCAGGAACCATTCGACGCAATATGTTTCCATGCCGGGATATCCATGGGAAAAGCTGCGCCGCGAAACGCCTGAAAAGTACGAAGCCTATGCCGACATGGTGCCGGCGGAATGGACCAAAGTGAAGATTGAAGTAAAGGATGAGACGGCGAAATTTTATGTCAACGGAGCATCGCAACCGACTTTGATCGTCAATGACCTCAAACAGGGTAAGGACTTGCGCGGCAGCGTCGCGCTCTGGATCGGACCGGGTACACTGGGGCATTTCACCGATTTGAAAGTAACGAAAATCGATTGATGGAACCCCGCCCGATACACACACTTAAAATATTCCGGTAATGCGGGGGAATCCTTGCATTATTGGAATTGAAAACTTTAATTTGTCTATTAAATTTATAGGATAAGTATTATTATTAAAGCCTGCCCGCCGGAAATAACCGCCATTTCCGGATGGTACATTTGCAAAGCTTGCAATGCTGTGACAACAGGGACGGATTTGGAATATGCGCTTTTTTGTATATGCATTTGCGTGATATCCGTCAGCAAATAGCCATGATCCGGTGCGGTCGGAGAGACATGGGCGGCATCGGGCTCTTATCTTTTTATCATCCATCATAAAAATGGAAACCTGTATAAATCAGCGTGACATTGCCGGTGGGTGGTCTGGCCGTACAGCCCTCAATGGTGTAGCACTATGTTCTCATATTAATTTATGATTTCACAATTCCAAAATTCACATGCCCGGCAAACAAATCATTAGTCTCCTGCTGCTCGCGTTCATATGTGTAACGCCGGCTATTTTTGCCCAAAAGAAACCCAATGTGATCGTCATCCTCGCCGACGACCTCGGTTATGCGGACCTGGGTTGTTACGGCAGCGAAATCCCGACGCCCAATCTTGACGAACTCGCCCGGAATGGCGTGCGGTTTACCAATTTCTACAACACCGCCCGCTGTTGCCCCACGCGAGCCGCGCTGCTCACCGGCGTATATAGTCATCAGGCTGGTATCGGGCATATGATGGACGACAAGGGCGGCGATCACCCGGCATACCGCGGGCAGCTCAGCCATAATACCGTAACAATCGCCGAGGTGATGAAGGCCGCGGGCTATTTCACCGCGATGACGGGTAAATGGCACGTGGGGCATCAGCACGGCGTGTACCCGTCGAACCGCGGCTTCGATCGCTCGCTTCACGCGCCTGCGGGAGGCTTCTACTATCCCGGTGGCAATAACGCCAGGCTGTTCCTGAACGGCCAGGAGGTTACCAACGACCCGGAAAAGCTCCCGAAAAACTGGTATTCGACCGATTTGTGGACGGACTACGGGCTTCGGTTTATCGACGAGGCCGTTGCCGCGAAAAAGCCGTTTATGCTGTATCTGGCGCACAATGCACCGCATTTTCCGTTGCAGGCCCCCGAAGAGGATATTGCAAGGTTTCGGGGAAAATACCTGAAAGGCTGGGAAAAACTGAGGCAGGAACGGTACGAGAAACAGATCAGGCTCGGGTTGATCGACCCGTCGTGGAAACTGCCGCCGATCAATCCGAATGTGAAGAAATGGGACGCGTTGAGCGATGTGGAGAAAAAACGGTACGACGATATGATGGCTATTTACGCAGCCGTCATTTACCGGCTCGACAAAAGTATCGGCGACCTGGTGGCCGGTTTGAAAAAGCGGGGTGTTTTTGACGATACCGTCATTCTTTTCGTGTCCGACAACGGCGGTAATGCAGAGCCTGGCATCGAAGGCCGTTATGAAGGCGATCAGCCCGGCAATGCGGAATCGACGGTTTTTCTCGGCCAGGGGTGGGCCGAGGCGGCGTGTACACCCTTCTGGGCCTACAAACATCATACGCACGAGGGCGGTATTTCTTCGCCGGGCATTGTGTCGTGGCCGGCGGGAATTCCGGCCGCGCGGAATGGCAAATTCGAACGCCAACCTGCTCATATCATCGACATTATGGCTACGCTCGTGGATTTGGGCAATGCCGGATACCCGGCCACGTATGCCGGTAATACCATCCAGCCGCTGGAAGGGGTGAGCCTGAAACCGGCATTCACAGGCAAGCCTGTCAATCGCAGGAACCCGATTTTCTGGGAGCACGAGGGTAATCGCGCCATTCGTGACGGAAAATGGAAACTGGTTGCCGAAAAGAGCGAGAAATGGCAGTTGTACAATGTGGAAAAAGACCGTACGGAGCTGAACGACCAATTCGGGAGGCAACCCGAAATTGCCGCAAAGCTGGTAGCGAAGTATGAGAATTGGTACAAACGCGTAGGCGCAGAAGACTACGACAAGATCTTTAAATGGTTTTACGATTATGATAAAGCGAAGCAGGAATCCAGCGCCCGTGGCGGAAAGTAGCGGATCATGAGGGCGGGGCGCATTCGGCGGTGCTGCAAGCTGCGAAGGAGCGATCTGTTCCGGTAAAAAAAGATCGATGCAAAGTTCCCGGGCTCCATCGGAGTCACCTTTTAACGGATTATTCAAGGCAAATGAAAATGGTAAGAAGACATCGCATTACTTTTGGGAAAATTTTGCGGCGCATGTGGATAGTAGCCCTGCCCGCATTGCCGGCACTGCTGAACATTCCTTCGCAAGCATTCGCGGCGGGCGACGGCCCGAAGAGGGCCAAACCGAAGTATAACGTCCTGTTTATCGCAGTCGACGACCTGAACAACGACCTCGGTATTTACGGCAATACATTCGTCAAGTCGCCGAATATCGATCGTCTTGCCCGGCGCGGGGTGCGCTTCGACAAGGCTTATACGCAGTTTCCGCTATGCAGCCCCAGCCGATCGTCGCTGCTGACCGGCCAGCGGCCGGATGTGACGAAGATTTACGAGCTGCAAACCCACTTCCGCAAAAACCTTCCCGACATTGTCACGCTGCCGCAGCTTTTTAAAAACAACGATTATTACAGCGCGCGGGTAGGCAAGATTTTCCATTATGGCGTACCTGGCCAGATTGGTACCGACGGGCTGGATGATCCCGATTCGTGGAACCACCGCGCCAATCCGAAAGGCCGGGATAAAACGGAAGAGCCGCTGATCAAAAATCTTACACCGGATCGCGGGCTGGGAAGCGCATTGGCATGGCGGGCAACGGAAGGCACCGACGACGAGCAGACCGACGGGATGATCGCCAACGAGGCCATTAAAATCATGACCGAAAAAAAGAACGAGCCGTTTTTCCTGGCAGTGGGCTTTTTCCGTCCGCATACGCCGTATGTAGCTCCTAAAAAATACTTCGATATGTACCCCGCGGACCAGGTTCCGCTTCCCGAAGAGGTACCGAACGACCTCGACGACATTCCGGAGGCGGCATTATTTACCAAGCCGCCGCACTGGGGCCTCGACGAAGCGAAACGCCGCGAAGCGTTGCGGGCTTATTATGCAACCATTACTTTCATGGACGCACAGGTAGGCAGGCTAATCGACGCGGTCGATAAATTGAAACTTGCCGAAAAGACGATTATCGTGCTCTGGAGCGATCATGGCTACAATGTGGGCCAGCACGGGCAATGGATGAAGCAGAGCCTTTTCGAAAATTCCGCACGGGTACCGCTGATCATCTCGGTTCCAGGAGCTGCAAAGGGCAAAGCGTCTGGCCGCACGGTGGAACTGCTGGATATTTACCCGACTCTGGCAGAGCTCTGTGGCCTGGATCCGAAGCAACGTTTGCAGGGGAAAAGCCTTGTGCCGCTGCTCAAAAATCCGTCGGCGGTTTGGGATAAACCCGCTTATACACAGGTGCGAAGGGGGCAAATCTTCGGCCGCAGCGTGCGCACCGAGCGCTTCCGTTATACAGAATGGGACGGAGGCAAGGCAGGTGTGGAGCTGTACGACCATCAGAAAGATCCGGGCGAGTTTACGAACCTGGCGAAGGATAGCAATTTCGTGATTACAGTGAATGAACTTGCCGCATTGCTGAGAAAAGGATATCCCGAAACGGAGCAACAGGCGGGGAAATGATTCGAAAGATGATCCGGCCTACGGTCATGGACGGTAATGCGCGGTGACCGTAGGAGCACGGGTATAGTGTATTTTCGGCGCCGTTCTAATTTCTCCAAATGTTCATTACCTGTGTTGTAAGACCGGAGGTGAAAATATCAAAAAAACGCCCTCGTATTTGCATTCCTGAATTCTTTTATTAATCTTTGTCTATCGAATTAATAGATTTATTAAGAACGAAGGGAGAGGTTAGGCTCTGTGATCTTCTGGCAACCTGTGACTCGTCAAGGTGCCCCAACCTAATTCTATTGATAAATCTAAGAATCCAACCACGGAAGTAAATCGGGTATTGCATAGCCGAAAGGGCCGTTTCGGGTCCGGAAAAGCTGTGCTTGCCACTAATTTTTGATTCAACAACAAACCAGAGGAACATGGAAATTTATCTGGACAATGCGGCTACGACCGCGCCGGACCCGGAGGTGATCGACGCGATCCTGCCTTTTTTGACCACACATTATGCCAATCCATCGTCGGTACACGGCGCAGGAAGAAAGGCAAAAGATGCCATTGACGCGGCGCGGCACACGGTTGCAGGCCTGCTGGGCGCTTTGCCCGAAGAAATATATTTCACAGCCGGGGCGACAGAAGGCATCAACCTGTTATTGTCGGGCGCCATTCAGGCCTATGACCTTAGCCACGTCGTCACGAGCCGCATCGAACACAAGGCGGTTTTACAAACATTGAAACGCCATGAAAAGGAAGGGGATATCGAAATCAGTTTTGTGAAACTTGACGAACGCGGGAATATCGATCTCTACCATCTGGAAAACCTCCTGCGCGCCAATCCGCGTACGCTCATTGCGCTGATGCACGGAAACAACGAAATCGGGAACCTGACGGATATCCACGCGGTGGGCGTCCTGGCGCAGCGATATAGCGCCGTGTTTTTTACCGACACGACCCAAACGATGGGCAAAGTCCGTTTTGATTTACGGGAAGCCGCTATCGATTTCCTCGTCGGCTCGGCGCACAAGTTTCACGGACCGAAAGGCGCCGGATTCATGTATATCGATCAAAAACACCGGCTGAAACCGCTGATTTACGGCGGCGGCCAGGAACGGGGGCAACGCGGGGGAACCGAGAATGTACCCGGCGTAGTGGGCCTGGCGAAGGCGCTCGAAGTGTCGTACCGCAACCTGGACGAAAGCCAGGCGAAGATCTCTAAACTGAAACAATACCTGGTGTCGAAGCTGTCGATCGCAGGGATTGAGGGGATTTGTTATAATGGCGAAAGTAAGTCGATCGAAAACAGCGTTGCCAATGTACTGAGCGTATCATTCCCTTGCCTGAGTGCCGGAAGTATCGTTACGGAACTGGACCGGGCGGGAATCGCGGTGTCGGGAGGAAGCGCTTGCTCGGGAGGAGGGGCTTCGCATGTGATGCAGGCGCTGGCGTGCGAGGCCAATAAGGAGAATGTGCGTTTTTCTTTCAGCAAATTCAATACATTTGACGAGCTCGACCGGGTCGTGGATATCATTGTAAGTATCTATGAATCAGATTCGGAAGTAGCTTCGAACAAAGCATGGAGCAGCATTGCGAGCTGGACCTGGGCGGATTCCATGGCGGCGGAACAGGCCAGTTTTAACAAAATTTAATATCAAATCCTGGCACCAAACGGGGCTGGCGAGCGTAAAGGTAACAAACGGCCGGCCATTGGTGCCGGTTACAAGTACATTCTCAACAAACCACTTTAAACATCGACACGACAATGGGCAAAACTTTTTTTCTCCGGATTATTTACCGGAATGCCGTAAGCCTGCACAAGATTACTTCCAGTGTAGAATCTGTTAACGGTGCGAAGATCAAGCATTTGAATTTCATAAGCAAAGGCAAAAGTTTCGTAGGCGTAATAGCGTTCGAAGCCTCGCAACTGATCGACTTTGAAAAAATCATGACGCTGATCCGCCGTAACCGCGACATTTCCGAAGTGGAGCGAATCATGGACGCCTCGATGTGTTGATGCCTGTGGTCAGAAAGTGATCCCGAACTGAAATCCTGCCGTGACGGATGCCGGGTGCCCGTTCCCGAAGCGGAATGGCACCGGCACCGCTATAAAATAGCCGCTATTCTTGTTTTTCTTCACGATTTTATTCAAAACCGGCGTGAAGCCGTACCTCCCGGCCGTCTCGAATGCGGCGCGGCCGGCGAAGGTAAGCCCGGGTGCTAATGTAACGAGTATGCCTGGATGAAAAAGGAAATTGGCCATTTTACTGCTGCCGTGTTCGGCCCTTACGAGCGGCACGAATTCGGCGGAAAAGCCGATTTCGGGACTTTTCCAGATATTGATACCGGTAGGTAGTCCCACTGCGTAATAGTTGTCAAAATTGGTGGTAGTACCCTCCTTGCTGAATGTCACAATAGGGTGGAGAATGCCTACGTAGCCCGCCACACGCGGGTATATGGGCTGAGCCGCGGGCTGCTGCTGTGCGCGGGTAGCGCTATTTGCAAGTGAAAGGAGGCTACAAAACGTAATCAGGAGTTTTCCGGTAAAAATACGGGGCATAACACTGGATTTTAGAGTGAAAAGCGGTCAATCGCCCTGCAATTCTAAAAACCAATGCGCTGTAAGGATAGAATGGTTTTAACGTTTTGTATTTCCTTTACCTTTTCGCATAAATTTCCTGTATTCCGACGGCGTCTGCCCGGTATGAGCCTTGAAAACACGGTTGAAATGGCTTTGGTCGGAAAAACCGGTAAGGTAGGCGATCTCCGCCAAGGTGTCCTCCGAAGATCCGAGCAGCTGAATGGCCTTCTCGATCCGCAGTTTCCGGATATATTCACCAAACGAAAGGTTATCGAAATACCTTGAAAACTCGCGCGACAGGTAGGCGGGGTTCACATCCAGTTCTTCGGAAGCAATTTTGAGGTTGAGGTTCAGGTTGGTATCGATGTGGTCCTGGATAAGGTTTTTAAGGTCTTTCGTCCAGGCGGGCACCCTGGTCTTCTTTTCTCCTTTTTTGCGGATATACGTTTTGTAAATCTGCAAAAGCAAATGCTCGGTGGGACTTTGGGTATGTTTTTCTTTCCGCAAATGTGTTGCCCAACTGTACAGGGCGTCGTAAATAAGCATGCCTTTTTCGAGCAGCTCCCTGTCGTCCCTGGTATTGTAAGCCAGCCCCGCGGAAATCGCCCACAGTCCCGACGACTGCAATGCCAATGTGTGGTCGTCGGTATCCGCGCCGCGCACGATGGGCGCCATAATGCCCAGAGCCGGGTCTTTCAGCTCGTATTTCTTTATGAAATAATCGAATGTACATTGGTCGTCATAATGCGTGAACTCGACGCCGGGAATGTCGAATGGCGTTGCACCAAGCGTTTTTGCCTGGTTCAGTACTTCGTTTTCAGGCACATAAATGATTTCCGCGTCCGGATCGATGAAACGCCGTATCAGCCACGGGCAGGCCAGGCGGTCGATTTTCGGGCGCTCACGCGTGATCCATTTCATTTGTTTTCAGGTAAAAGTTCCGGATCAAATATAGCAAGGCAGCACGAAAATGTTGTAGATACGAGCACAGGAGGCTCCGATGGAGCCGATATGGAATGTTAGCGTCTTTTGGCTACAAACAAGTGACCGCCTGCGTTCGCATTGCATGTTGTTGGGGAAGTAGTGCGCCTGGCAGGGTAACTAACGTCGCGATTACGATAAGAACAGGCCGCGGCGCGGAAACCTGTTTATAGGCAAACGGCGTAATTTAACGCGGTCCGGCTCCGTAGGAGCTTCTATACAATGCAAAAAGACCGCGAGCAACACGTGCCGCAGCCTTTTACACCTAAGAAGTATAGATTAATAGCTAGCCGCCACCTGTTTGGGCTTTCTGTATTTGTGCAAATTAATCAAAAGAACGCTGCCTAAAATCACAATCAGGCCCGAAATCTGCAATGGCGTGATGGTTTCATGCGCGAAAAAAATGCCCAGCAAGACGGCTACAACCGGGTTCACGTAGGCGTAGGTGCTCACTTTGGTAGCCGGCTGCACTTTTAAAAGCCACACATACGCACTGAAACCGGCAATTGAACCGACGAGAATCAGGTAGGCTGTCGCTAGCCAGGCGTTCACCGGAACGGCCGCAAGGTCGACGGACGCCAGTTCCCCTGAAAACAGCGCCCCTGGAATGAACGCGACGCCGGCAGCCAGCATTTGCCAGGTCGAGTTAACGGTTGCGGAGTTGGACACCGAGTTGTATTTCGAATACAAGGAACCGCCCGCCCAGGCCATCGAGCCGACAACGACGAGCACCATCGCAAAAAGGTCGCGCCCGCTGTTCAGCGAGGAAACCGTCGCCATGATTTTTTCATAAAACAACAGTATCACACCAGCGAAACCCACCACCAGGCCGAGAATAGTGGATTTATTCTTCAGATTTTCAGCCCATTTCGGTTTATCCAATAATACAAACCACAGCGGTGCCGAAGATACCATAATGGCCACCATCGCGCTCGGCAGGAATTGCTCGACCCAGATGACGACGCCGTTACCGACGAACAGTAACAATAAACCCGTCACGAGGGCGGGTTTCATCACTTTCCAGGAAAATACTTTTTCACCTTGCATCAGGCTCCAGCCCAGCATCAGCAGGCCGGCGATGATAAAACGGAATGCGCCCAGAAAGAAGGGAGGAAAGCCTTCGAGTGCTCTCTGTATGAAGAAATAAGTGGATCCCCAGACGATGTAAACTGTGGCGAATGCCAGTACTACCATTAAAGTTGACGGAGTTTTTGTTGACGTTTGCATGGCGATTTCATTTTTCAGGTATAACTAATTGTTGCTCTTCCTTGACCGTCTCGAGGACGATCGTGGTGCGTGTGGATATGATATTCTGTATTTTACTGAACTTATTGCGCATCAGTTCCATGAGCGACGCCGAATCCGCCGTACGGACTTTCACCATGTAGCAATCCTCGCCCGCAATGTGGTGCACCTCCTGTACCTCGGGTATCTTGGCGAGTTCCTTGGCGGTATTGTTGCTGCCCATGCCCTCCGACGATTTCATGGCAATAAACGCGAGCAACGTTTGGCCTAATGCCACCGGGTTGATCCGCGTCGTGTACTTGACGATTACCTGCTTCTGTTCCAGCTTCTTGACCCTTTCCAGTACCGCCGAGGGCGCCATTTCCAGCTCGCGCGCGAGATCGGCGTTTGTCATGCGCGCGTTCTCCTGCATGAGGCGGAGAATGCTGAGGTCGGTTTTGTCGAGAACGATGTCGTTTCCGTTCATTATTCTGTGAGATTAAGTCGATCTAGAATTATATTCAAAAATTCGACTTATATTTTGAATATAGTTCAGCTATTACAATGGCTGCTTTATAAAAGTTCGCCGTGGTGCCTTATTTTTCGAATTTTCTTCGAATTAATCCTGAAACTGGCGGCGATCCTGCGGAATGCGATTATTCCCGATCTTTGCATTATCTCAAAATCCTGAACCTGTACACTCCATGAAAAGACTTGTAATGAGCCTGTTAGCCGCTTTACTCTTTACTGCCGCGGCCATCGCGCAAATCGACCCCCGGGCGACGCCGGAAACTGCGGCGCTCTACCGGAACCTGAAAAAGCTTTCGGAGCAATATATTCTTTTCGGGCATCAGCACGCGACGGAATATGGCCACGGATGGTCGGGCGACGAAGAACGCTCGGACGTAAAATCGGTGACCGGCTCGCACCCGGCCGTAATCGGCATCGACTTTATGGGTCTTTCCGGCCGACCGGCGGACGAGATCGCCCGGACGGCCGAGGCATTGCGGAAAAACGTCGTGGCTACGTACAACCGCGGCGGTATTACCACCGTAGCCTGGCATTTAGCGAATCCGGCCTCCGAAGGTGGTTTTTACTGGAAGGAGGGGGTTTCAAAACCCGCCATGGCGCTGATCAAACCCGGTGGTTCGCATCACGAGCAATACAAGCAGATCCTGAAAACCATCGCCGATTTCGCGCATTCGGTGAAAGGCCGGGACGGCACGCTCGCACCGATGATTTTCAGGCCGTTTCACGAATTCGATGGCGACTGGTTCTGGTGGGGCAAGGGGCATACTTCGAAGGAAGATTTCATTGCCGTCTGGCGTTTCACGGTGTCCTACCTGCGGGATCAGCTGAACGTGCACAACTTCATTTACGCATTTTCGCCGGATAATAAATTCAGTTCCGAATATGAATTCCTCGAACGCTACCCCGGTAACGAGTGGGTGGATATGGTGGGAATGGATAACTACGGCGACTTCGGCCGCGACGGCAAATACAATCCCGAAGCCGGTTTGAAAAAGCTCAAAATCGTTTCAGATTATGCACAAAAAGCAGGCAAACTCGCCGCATTCACCGAAACCGGCCTGGAAAGCATTCCCAATCCGACCTGGTGGACCGAAACACTTCTCAAAACACTGAAAGCGGAAAAGCTGCAACTTGCCTACGTGCTCGTCTGGCGTAACGATCCGAAAAACCCCACGCATTTTTACGCTCCCTTTCCCGGCCAGGTCAGCGAGGCGGATTTCGTGAAGTTTTATCACGATCCTTATACGCTTTTCGAGAAGGATTTGAAGGAGATTTATAAATGAAACGTTTGATCATTGAACGGTTGCCGTTGGCTGGTTCATTGCGGTTGGGTTTGGCTTCGATGATTATCATTGCCAAAAACAAAAGCAACCATGGCAGGCAATCACAAACGTTTCAGCAAGGCACAGCAACTCTTATGGTTGACTATTCCGTTATTTTCCGTCATCATGTTCTCATGCAGCAATCACACGCATAAGAACGATGTCAAGCCGGAGGAGAAAATTTTCCCGGAAATCCATACCGGCGTGGCGACCTTCCATCCGTTGGGCGGGGTCATCGAGACATTCAGCGTCAATTTTGACAAGACCGGCAACATTCCGATCGACGAATACGGCGTGGTGTATGCTTTTTTGCCCGAAGCCACATCGGTTGACCTCGTGGTAGACGGGCCTTATCCAGCGGCGAAGTTTAAAGTGGCGGCGAAGGTGGGAGTCAACATCGAGTCGTTTAAAATCGGCTTTCCTACGGGTATGCATGCGTTGTCCTACCGCGCTTATGTCAAACTGAAAGGCGGCGAGGTGCAGTATGCCGACAACCATTTTACCAAAACCTATTAGTCCTGCGCCACGCGATCCTGAAACTTCCTGCTGACCAAATGGTAGTTGAATAGCTCCACCAGATCGATCAGCACGGTGTTCGGGTCGTTGGCGTTCAGGTAAGTGCGTACTTTCCGGATAAAGTCGTAAAGCGGCTCGTAGTATTTGTGACCGGTTTCTTCCTGGAAATCCTGGATTGTGAACGCACTCCCTTTTTTCAGGATCATATATACCGCGATAAAGAAGTAGGAGATCGGAAGTTTGCTGCCTTCGAGCACGGTCCCGCTTTGCAAGGTAGTCCGGAACCTGCATCGCTTGCATTGAAACTGCTGCTTCGGCGCGAGCCAGTAATGATGCGTTCCGCCGCATTTCTTGCAGACGATCCCCCGCCTTAACCTGAAATCCTTGAATGCCTCTGTAGCGATGGTTTCGTTCTTGTAAATGTCGATCAGATTGCCCGCCTGCATAATGAAATAATAGATTGAGATGCCCAAAGCTAAGAAAAATCAAAATATAATATATAGTCTATCGAATTAATATAGAATATTTTTTAGTGGTAAATTACCGAATAGATCAATCCACGAATTCTATAAAAACATAGGAAAATGAGCCAAATGTTGGTAGGGAAATCGGCGGTTTCCGCAAAGAATATTACCGGAACCGGACCAGTCAGCGGCGAATCCTGGTATAATCTATCGGCACCGGCCGGTCCGGCAAATAGGGAGGCGAAAGGCTGGTGGCAGGTTATGGATTTCTTTAAGTGCCTGATTACGCCGCGCTGGCTTATGCATTTGTTGAACTGGATTCCGGTAGAGTCCGGCGTGTACCGTCTGAACAAAGTGAAGGAAGGCAGTACGGCGGAAGTGGACTGCTCACGGCGCGACGAGCGCGAACTGCCGCATACCTTTATCGACTACGTCGAGAACCCGCGCGAATACAATCTGACGGCCGTGAACACGGTGCTGGATGTGCATACCCGCGTTTCGGATTTGTACAGCAAGCCGTATAACCAGATCAGCGAACAATTGCGCCTGACGATCGAGAGTATAAGGAACGGCAGAAGAGCGAACTGATCAACAATCAGGAATGGCATTCAATGCCGCAGCAAGCATACCGGCTTCGACCTGAGCGAGCCGCAAACAAGTCTGCTCGCTGGCCGCGCAACGGATGCCTACGAGGCTGCACGCGAGAAAGTAAGGGCCTTTGTGAATGCCGGTTCGGGGAACGAGATCGTTTTTGTACGGGGAACCACGGAGGCAATCAACCTGGTTGCCAAAACCTGGGGCGACCAGCATCTGCAAGCGGGCGACGAAATCATCATAAGCCATCTTGAACACCACGCCAATATTGTTCCCTGGAAGCAGCTGGCTGATAAAAAGGGAACCGTGTTGCGGGTAATCCCCGTGGACGACGACCGCCAGATTTTGCTCGATGCTTACGCCGATCTTTTAAATTCCAAAACCAAACTTGTTTCGTTTACGCAGGTTTCGAATGCGTTGGGGACCGTAACGCCCTCTTCGGACATCATCCGCAAGGCCCACGCGGCGGGCGCGAAAGTTTTGCTGGACGGCGCTCAATCCGTTTTTCACATGCGTACCGACGTCACCGCGCTCGACTGCGACTGGTTTGTGTTTTCGGGGCATAAAGTTTTCGGCCCGACGGGTATTGGGGCGTTGTACGGGAAGGAGGATATTCTCAATGCAACCCAGCCGTGGCAGGGACGGTGCAATATGATTGTCGACGTTACATTCGACCACATTCAGTACCATAGTGACCCGTCGCGGTTCGAGGCGGGTACCGGTAACATCGCTGACGCGGTTGGGCTCAGTGCGGCATTGGATTATGTGACCCGCCTCGGCATCGAAAACATCTGCAACTACGAAAGTTTCCTGCTCGAATATGCCACCGGGTTGATCAGACACGTTCCCGGATTGCGCCTGATTGGCACAGCAAAACATAAGGCATCGGTGTTATCATTCGTTCTGGACGGATATAAAACGGGAGAGGTAGGCGCGGCGCTTAACAAGGAAGGCATTGCCGTGCGCTCCGGGCACCACTGCGCACAGCCTATTCTCCGGAGGTTCGGCCTGGAAACCGCGCCCCGCCGTTATGTTGCTTTTTTGCATAACTTGGGGCATGTCTGCATTTGTCGACCGTAATACTATCAAGTTGCTGAGAATCCCGTTCTCGTTTTTCCTGGCACCGCTGTTTCTCTTCGCATACAGCCAGGCCGAAACGGTGATGCACAGGCAGGCGTTGTGGAGCTTTCTGATCATCCATTTCCTTGTATACCCTGCCAGCAACGGTTACAACAGCTACATCGACCGCGATGAGGAGAGCATCGGCGGGCTCGAAAAACCGCCCCTTCCCACCGTTCGCCTTTTTTACCTTACGCTTTTTCTCGATGCCCTCGCAACCGTCCTGGCTTTCGTTTTCGTAAATGCGTTATTCGCGCTATGTCTGGTGCTGTATATCGCCGCGTCACGAGCATACAGCTCGCGGCAGATCAGGTTGAAAAAGTATCCGGTTGCCGGGTTTCTGACCGTGGTAGTTTTTCAGGGCGCATTTACCTACTATATGTCGATGGCCGGCATTTCGGGCGCTGCGTTACGGCTCGATACGGCCAATATCTTCGTATTGATGGGGTGTTCTTTCCAGATCGCGGGCGCATACCCGCTCACGCAGGTGTACCAGCATGAGCAGGACCTGCGCGACGGCATTGTTACATTGAGTTATAAACTGGGCTACATCGGCACTTTCGTGTTTACGGCCGCCATGTTTTTACTCTGCAATATGTTTTATTATTTGTACTTTACAACCAGGGAACTTGGAATGATTTTTTACATTGTCCAGGTATTTTTCATCCCCATCGTGATATGGTTCGGGATCTGGTTTTCGCTGGTATGGAAAGACCGCCGGCAAGCCAATTTCCGCAATACGATGCGGATGAATTGGGTGGCGGCGATTTGCATGAATAGTTGTTTCATCGTTTTAATTATTATCAACAGAATTCCATTGAGTTACTTATCCTCTATTGAAACAGCCGTTCCCGAATATGGTTATGCACAGGAAACGCTCACCGATTTCTACCTGCGATCGACCGATGACCCGGTGGTCCGCCGCAAGATCAGGATCGTCGCCGGCAAAACGGGTATTGAAAAGCGCTATTCCGTAATCCCCGATTTCGATAAGGACCCCAGCGAGTTCGAATTTTTTAGCCGCAACGTCGATTTGCTGCCCGAGCCTACGCTCTCGGAAAGGATGCAACTTTACCAAAAGCATGCGACGGCGCTTTCGAGGAGGGCCGTCGGGCAAATCCCCGGTTTTGAAACTATCAGTAAGAACATCACCCATTTGATTACCGTCACCTGCACGGGACTGTTTGCGCCCGGCCTGGACGTCGAACTTATGCGCGAGTTGAAGCTTAATCCGTCCATCGAGCGCAGCAGCGTCAATTTCATGGGCTGCAATGCGGCTATACTGGCATTACGGAATGCTGATGCCATTTGTAAAAGCAATGCCCATGCCAAAGTGCTGGTTGTTTGTACAGAGCTTTGTTCGATCCATTTTCAAAAGAGATACAACGACGATTACCTGCTTTCCAACATGATTTTTGGCGACGGAGCGGCCGCATTACTGGTATCGTCGCAGCCCGACGAGCGTTACCTGCACGCGGTGAAGATCGACGGTTTTAATTCCATGGTGCTGCACAATGGCTACTCGGATATGGCCTGGCAACTCTCGGAGACCGGTTTTATCATGAATCTCTCCTCGTATGTGCCCGATCTGATCCGGGAGAATATCGGGCCGATGCTCGGGGCGGTTGGGCTGAAAGCGGAGGACTACCGGCACTGGGCCGTGCACCCGGGCGGAAAACGTATCGTGGACGACTTCGCGGCGGCATTGGAGTTGGACAAATGTCTGCTTGGGCCCACCTATAACGTGTTGAAAAATTACGGAAACATGTCCTCGCCAACCGTGCTGTTTGTCCTGAAAGAAGTTCTCGAAAAAGCGACACCGGCGCATTTGGGCAACCGCATATTTGCGGCGGCCTTCGGTCCGGGACTAAGTATCGAAACAATGCAGTTGCGTTATGTTCAGGCATAGAAGCTTGCAAAAGGAGTTGCTCGATGCGGATGATATCCCGTCGGCAGACCTGTTTCAAAACCTGAAAGAACTGGATTTTATTAATCACCGGCTCGGTGGCTACGGCATTTCCTTTGGCGCGTTGAAGAAGGTGCTGCAAAAAGGCAGACGGTATTCGCTCGTCGACATTGGCTGCGGCGGGGGCGACACGCTGAAACGCATTGCCGGCTGGAACAAAGCGGCCGGTTTTGACGTCTTTCTCTACGGCGTCGACCTTAAACCGGATTGTATTGCCTACGCCGAAGAAAACCTGAAAGACACAGGCGTGACGCTTATTTGTGATGATTTCCGCAATATGTACAGGTATATTCAACAGATCGATATCATCCATGCCTGCCTTTTTTGTCACCACCTTACCAACGACGAGCTGATAGGACTAATCCGGTTTGCATTGAGCAACCGGGCGATTCTGGTGATCAATGATCTGGAAAGAAACCCTTTGGCGCATTATTCGATCAAAATACTTACCCGTCTTTTTTCGAAATCATACCTTGTCAAAAACGACGCGCCGTTGTCCGTTTTACGTGGGTTTAAAAAGCGGGAATGGCTGGACCTGTTGAGGCGGGCCGGTGCCGGCCGTTTTACGGTGCGCAATAAATGGGCATTCAGGCATGAAGTGATCGTTTATGGAAACGTGGACTAACTATTTTGAATGTGCGGTTATCGGCGGCGGGGTAGCGGGGTTATGCCTGGCGATCCAGCTGGCGGACCGGGGCAACCGCGTAGTCGTGTTTGAAAAAGGCAGGTACCCTTTTCACAAGGTTTGCGGGGAATATATTTCAATGGAGAGCCGGCCGTTTCTGGAAAGTCTCGGACTGCCGCTTTCCGAAATGGCATTGCCGGAAATCAATAGCCTGGGTATTAGTTCGGAGCGCGGATTTATGCTTCGTCACCCGCTGGAAACAGGCGGTTTCGGGATCAGCCGGTATAGTCTGGATAGCCATCTTTTTACTATCGCCTTACGCAAAGGCGTGCATGCGATGCAGGAATGCCGGGTTACCGGTGTGGAGGGTAACCCGACGGACGGTTTTCAGCTCCATACCACGGCAGGGGTTTTCGCTTCAAAGGTCGTTTGCGGGAGTTATGGTAAATATGCGCCGCAATTTATCCAGTCGGATGAAAACGTCGTGTCAAGGAGCGGCGATCAGAATTATATAGGTGTTAAATACCATATCAAAACGGATTTGGCCTCCAATCGTATCGAACTGCATAATTTTTCGAACGGCTACTGCGGCATTTCGAAAGTCGATCGCGACTGGTATTGCCTTTGCTACCTCACCACCGCGCGGAATCTGCTTGAAAATGGAAAGGATGTGAAGCAAATGGAGGAGCGGGTCTTGTGCCGGAACCCTTTTTTGAAACATTACTTTACAAATTCGGCGTTCGTGCATGCGCAGCCGTTGGTGATCAGTAACGTGCATTTCAGCAAAAAACAAACCGATTCGGGCGGCATTTTCCTGCTGGGCGACGCGGCGGGGGCGATTACCCCCCTTTGCGGAAACGGAATGAGCATGGGCATGCGGGCCTCCAAATTGCTGGCGGAGCAGCTTTCCCTGCTTTTCGATGGAAAACAAACGTACGTGCAGGCCCTGAAAAACTATCGTCATGCCTGGAATACGACATTCGGGGCGAGGATCAGGGCCGGTTACCACCTTCAAAAACTCTTCGGGAAAAGCCTGACGACCGACCTGGCATTGAAATTTCTCGACAAAACGCCCCGGCTGACCACGAAGCTCATTTCCCTCACACACGGACCGGCGTTTTAGAATGTTTCGTTGTTGCCCGGTTCCAGTTTTCGGGCGATTACCGGCATACAAATCTTAAACCATTCGGTATAGACGTGCGGGTTCTGCGCAATATCCGCCTCGATTTCCGGCATTGTCAGATACTTGTAATCACTGACTTCGGCAGGGTCGATGACGGGCGTTTCGTCCGAAACGCCGTAGAATACGTGGTCGAGTTCGTGTTCGGTGAGGCCGTTTTCAAGATCGGCGCGGTACCGGAAAGTATACAGGAATTTCAGGTCTGCTTCGATCCCCATTTCCTCGCGCAGCCGCCGTACGGCGCCTTCGTGCACCGCTTCACCGGGAAATGGGTGGCTGCAACAGGTGTTCGACCACAGGCCTTCCGAGTGGTATTTGCCGAACGCCCGCCGTTGTAGCAGCATTTCGTTTCTCGAATTAAAAATAAACACTGAAAATGCACGGTGCAGTACGCCTTTTTCATGGGCTTCGAGCTTGGGCATCAGGCCGATAGCCTCGTCATTTTCGGTTACCAGCACAACTTGGTCATTCATAGGATGGTGGGTTTCAGGTTCCATATCGGGGAGATTCCCTTCATGTACAACACAAAAACGTTATAAAAGATCAAACTGGTGCCCTGACACGGAGCGCCAGGCGCTCGACCGACCTGTTTAGCCGGCTGGCAGGGTGCGGTACAGGACCGGACAAACGGCCTGTTTTTCGCTCGTGGTCGTCCCTGAATACCCCGTCAAAATTATTTGTTCACTTTTTTGTAGGAAAAATAAAAAATGCTGCTACTTTTGGTATTGATAATATCTTATGTCTGATTTTAAAAATATCAACTCATGGGTGCGCAGGACATTTTCTGGTCGGTCAATATCAAGTTCCTCCGTTTGCGTCAGAAACTTAGCCAGGAAGCCCTGGCCGAAAAGCTGGGGATCAGCAGGGTGAAGCTCAACGCGATCGAAAGCGGGCGGACGGCCAATCCCACGGTGGAAGATCTGATCAACTTCTCGGAGTACTTCCGGATGAGCATCGATAGCCTCCTTAAAATGGAGCTTAGCAAGCTGTCGGACCAGAAGCTGAAAGATCTGGAAGAGGGGAGCGAGCTTTTCATGAAAGGCAACCAGATCCGCGTACTCGCGATTACGGTGGACAAGGAAGACAAGGAGAATATCGAATATGTTCCGGTACAGGCGCGGGCGGGTTACCGATCGGGATATGCGGACCCGGAGTTTCTGGCGACATTGCCGCGTTTCAATCTGCCTACCGTGCCCAAAAACGGCACTTTCAGGATGTTCCCCACTGTGGGCGACTCCATGCTGCCCGTACCGGAAGGGGCTGATATTATCACGAGATATGTGCAGGACTGGACGGCGCTGAAACCGGAAACCCCCTGCATCGTCATCCTGAAAGGTGACCAGGATTTTGTTTTCAAGCAGGTAACCATTAACCAGGCGGATGGTACGATGTTGCTGCAATCATTCAACAAACAGTATTTTGCATACACGGTTCCTATTAGCGAAGTGATTGAACTTTGGGAGTATTACAGCTTTCATAGCAAGGCCCTGCCCGAGCCGCAAACGGACATGCAGCAGCTCATGCGGATGTTGCAGGAAATGCAGAACGAGATCAGGGAATTGAAGCGCCGCTCGACCTACAAATGACGAAATGAATGCCTACAAATAATTGTATAAGCCGGGGTGCCAATCCCGGCTTTTTGTATTTTGTTGCGACGTGCGACTTGGAATCGTTATACTTGTTAAAATGCGGTTAAAACGCTTTTCTCGAACGTTTTATGCTACTAAGGTCACGGAGTTCTAGAAATACCATGCATTTTTGAGGTATTATTGTAGAATAAATGTGAATAGTGCAGCGTCAAACATATTAGTAACCTTTTGGGAATGTTTTGTTTATAGTTGTCCGTAATCTTCGATTAGTGCAATTTTAGGAAAACTTGTCACCCCTTAAAATTCCTGCATTACCCCAAACTACCGCAGGGTGGTCACAAAAAGAATAGCCGATCAAAATGGGCGGTCTAATTTCGTCGGGTCAGAAATCAAAAGACTCAACACATGTCCCCCAAACCTCTATTAGTAAGCTTGTTGGCACTCCTGTCGTTGGATGCCGTTAATACTTTTGCCCAAAGTCCCACTTCCGCCGCAAAACGGTTCAATATATTCGTTAAAGGTGACGCCACTTTGCAGTCCAGCGAAACCGAAGGACCCATCGCCGCAGGTGGAAACGTGACCACCAATCAGTATCAGATCAGCTTCAACAAAGAACACGGCGCGCTGTTTGTGGGCAATGCATCGATAGGACTGGCGGTGCGCGGTGCGGTGAAACTTAACAGCGGAAGCTTGCAGATAAATGGCGATAACTACGTTAAAATCGGTAATTGCAACCCTTCCGATGGTTCCGGATCGAATCTGAAAGTGTGGTACAAGGATAATAACAACGCGGCTTCGACCATCCGTATCAACGGCAGTACCGGCGACTATTCGGCAATGCCCAATATCACGATCAACGCAAACGTCGACACCTGGTCGCCGGCCGTCGGCGAATCGGCCAACCCGGTTTGTGAAAGCGTATTCGGGACCGGAGCCGACCAGATCGATATCGACGGCGCATTTGTGACTTTTATCAAGAGGTCGAATCAGTTGAAAGAAATGGCAGACAACCTGCCTATCCGTGATCAGAACGGTAATATTATGGCGTCGGCCCCCGTGGGGCCTTACCTTGACCCAAACATTATAGGTAATAACCCCAAAATTGTCGTAGATCCGAACAAGATCAACGTCCTGACCGTCTCGGCTGCTGTCTGGAACAAAATCGGAAACTCAAACATCGAGGGCATTCCGCAAGGCCCACAACTCGGACAAACGTCCTACAACGGAAATTTTGGTCTGATCATCAACATTGTCGACTTCCCCACATTCAGCGGGGCAAACGGGACCGACCGTATCGATTTTCCGGGCTTCGGCGGAATGTCGGATTCGCAGGGTGCTTACGTGCTTTATAATTTTCCCGACGCGACCAGGTCTGTCACATTGGGTGGCAATGGTCAGATCAGCGGTACCATTTTCGCTCCGCAGGCCGATGTGGTGAAAGAAAACAACGGTAATATCAACGGGCAGATCATCGCGAAAAGCTTCGTACACAAAAGCGACGAGGTGCATTTCTGGCCGTTCCTGCCATCGATCCCCGAGCCGATCGAAAAGAAAATCGATGTGACCGCCTCTTCCAAATGCCTGAAAAATGCGCCGTGGCTGGATTATAATGTTACGCCAAACTACGATGTGAACAGCCAGACGGCAAAAATCGAATGGATCAACCCGGACGGGAAAGTAATCCAGGAGGACAGCAATATGCCGTTGTCGGGCAGCATCCTGTTTCCCGGAGCCGCCGTGGATGTGAACGGAAACGGTATTGCGTGGCCGGGTTACAAGCAGGAGAACGGCAAATGGGTGGAAGACGCCGATGACCGCAACGGTTCCCTGCGAGCGCCGGGGGGCCACAATCCGGGTAACGGTTACCCCCTCGTCGGTGGTAAGCGTTACGTATCCCTTGTCAACCACTGCATGTTACACAACACCGCCTCCTTCAACAGCTTTGCCGGTAACATTAGCATATTTTACTGTACAAAATGTAAATTGCAGTGCGGAACTGAAATGGAAAGTAACAGAGGCGAAAAATTTCTCACACTTTGAGGTGGAGCGCTCGTCGGACGCCAGGACTTACAACGCCGTTGCCCGGATAACTTACGACCCCGCCCAGAATACATACACTTTCAACGACACACCTTTTTCATCGGAAGCTGTACCTGCAAAGAACTATTATTATCGTCTGAAGCAGGTAGATAATGACGAGTCGTTCGAATACAGTGCGATCCGCGGTGTACAGGCGGGCAGCTTCGACAGCCGGTTGGCGGTGGATTTCTTCCCGAACCCAACCCAGGACGAGATGAATGTCAAAAGCTTCTCGCCGGTGAAAAAACTTGAAATTTACACACTTGGAGGAAAGCAGGTTTACCGGCTGATACCGGCAGCCGATGAAACGGAAATTAAAGTAAATGTGCGGGCATTTTCACCAGGAATGTATATTGTGAGCGTGGTCAATGCAGAAGGGAAGTACGCCTCCAAGGTGCTCAAAAGATAGAATGAATTGATCTTATATAGCGTTATGTGAAACTTAAAGCTGCCGGCATTTTGCTGGCAGCTTTTTTATGTGCCTGCCCGGATCAGTCGAGCTTCCGGCCCTTCCATTCATATTGACCCTTTTGTGCAGCCAATCCGAAGAAGCAGACATACAATGGGTAAATGACCTGTGTGACCGGAATAAATGCCAGCGACCTCGTTTTTTGAAGAAATACCAGCACTGATCCCAGAAAGAACCATTCCGGAATGCACTTTACCGCCAGCATTCCTGCGAATATGCCGCCAGGGATCACGCCCGCGAGGGTCATCGCGCCTGCGAGGAGGAGCGAGAAATTGCTTGCAAAAATGTAAACCGCCAGTACCAGAGGTGTTTTGCTCTGATAATGCTTCCATTTGCTCGCCCAGCGTTTCCGCTGCCGGTAAAAACTCGCCCAGTTGCGATGGGGCGCTGTACTGACAATCGCGTCGGGGTGGCGCAGGAAGCGGACTGCGCCCTTATAATGCGCGGCGATCTTGTGCATGAGGAACTCGTCGTCGCCCGAAGCGATGTGGCGGACGCCCTCGTAACCGCCTACTTTCAGGAATGCCTCCTTTTCATAAGCCAGATTGGCGCCATTGCACATGGACGGGTACCCGGCCGACAGGGAGGCGGCCCCGCTGCCGATGAGGCTGGCGAACTCGACTGTTTGCAAATGATCGGCGAGGCTGGCTTCTCTGGCGAACGTCACCGGGGAGCTGATCAGCTTCGCGCCGGTTTGCGTATAGTATGATGCGATTGCCCGCAGCCATCCCGGCTGGACGCGGCAATCGCCGTCGGTGGTTACGATGAGCTTGCCGCGCGCCTGACCGATGGCCGTTTCAATGGCCCGCTTTTTCGGGGCCGAAGTGCGGATGTCGGGTAGGGGAACAAGCCTTATCCGCGCCTTCGAACGGGCAGCGAATGCCTGTACGATTGCCGCGGTATCGTCAGTGGAACTGTCGTCCATGACCAGCACTTCGAAATTCGGAAAAGTCTGCCCGTCGAGATCTTCCAGTAGCGGAACGATGTTTTCAGCCTCGTTTCGGACGGGTATGATAACCGTTATGAAAGGGTCTGACGGGAGGGGTGTTGCTGCTTTCGGCATGCGAATCCGGTGCCAGAGCACAGTCAGCGCCAATGTGAAAACGGCGTAGCTGCCCAGCAGTATCCAGATGACCGCAGTGGCTGATGATGTGAATACGAAACAGCCCATTATATCCTTATTTTCCTCCATTTGTATTTCCAGATCAGGAAAATCCCCACCAGTATTGGGCCGAGGACGTTCATGACCCAGATCAGAAACGTAGCAGCGATGACCTGTTCCGGGCGCAGCTGATAGCCGGCAAAAACTACCAGAGCCGTAAATTCGCGTAAGCCGAGATCGCCCAGCACATTGACGGCCGGAATAAGGGTTTTAGCCAGAAAAATCAATGTAACGCAAGCCGACAGGTCTGTGAGCGAAACCTGAAAATCGAAGAGGGACAACGCGAGCAGGAATTGCGAGAGAAAAATCAGGTAGCGCATCGTTCCATATAATGTAGCGAGAGAGAGGTCCCCGGCGCTATAAGTCCCGATTACGCCTGTGTATTGCTGTATTTTCCGGAATATGGTGCTTTCCGGTCGCCAGGAGGCCAGGGGTTTGCGAAGGAAGAATGCCACCGGCCCCAGCAGTAAAATTGTTATGAGCGTAATGTGCAGCGCCGTTTTGATTGCCTGTGGCATAGGAATGCCGTCTTGCAGGTAAAGCCAACCCGCGGTACCGGCCAGTATAGAAATATAAAACTGAATGCCGTTGGAAATCAGCGCCGCTCCTATCGCTTCGAGTCTCCGGTCGGATTTGAGCGCGGCCACCCTTCCGAGCGTATCTCCCAGCTGGGCGGGCATCGCTACGCCCACAGCAAGGCCCGTGAGTGTCCCGCGAAACGCTTCCGCAAAGCGGATTGGAATGATTTTTCGCGTGAGTGTCTGCCATTTCAGGCTTTCCAGGGCCCAGTTTACAGGCACGAGGACTACCATGATCACCAGTACCGGCATGTTCCCCTCCGACCATATCGTCGCGAACATGCTACCGATGTCGATAATACCTTTTTGCTCGTTACGGAAGGTGCGGTAAATGTAGCTGACGATCAGGATCGTCACTACGAGCTTGATCGCCCGGACCACGTTTGCCTGGCCGCTTTTTGGCTTTGGAGGAGAGAGTTCCTTATCTTGCACCATGTTAAAAACGCAGGTATCGGAAAAGGTCATTATAGGGGTCGATCCCGGAACGCAAGTGATGGGTTACGGGGTGATATCGGTCAAGGGACAGCAGATCTCGCTGGTTCAGTACGGGGTGATTCATCTGAGCAAATATAGTACGCACGAGTTGAAATTGAAGAAAATCTTCGAGCGTCTTACCCAACTTATCGACGACTACCTTCCCGACGAAATGGCCATCGAAGATCCTTTTTACGGTAAAAATGCTCAATCCATGCTCAAACTGGGCCGTGCTCAGGGCGTCGCGATGGCGGCTGCGCTGGCGCGTAACATTCCTATCGTAGAGTATTCTCCCAAAAAAGTAAAGCAATCGGTTACCGGCAGCGGTAACGCCTCGAAGGAGCAGGTCGCCTATATGCTTGAAAAGATCCTGAAAATGGAGCTCAACCGCGAGTTCATGGATGCCACCGACGGCATTGCTATTGCGGTCTGCCATCAGTACCATGCCAACTCGCCGGCGTCGGTGAGCACGACCGGTTCTAAAAAAGCCAAAAAAGGCGGCTGGGGTGCATTCGTGAGTGAAAATCCGGATCGCGTCCGGTAAATCGTTTTTATACTTTTTCCTGCTAAGGCCGCGTGCGCAAAAGTGCCCGTATGGCACGAATATGCCTTTGTATAGTCCCATTAATACTATTTTAATAATGGAATTAAAAAAAATTAATGGTATTAATCCAATATTTGCTGTTACTAATCAAACGTTTGTTTAATTAATTCAAACGATCGTTTGATTTTTGTTTCAGCGACGGTTACCTTTGTGTCACCATTAGCAAAAATAAAAGGAAAAATCCCTGCTAATGAGTTGGTTAATGGAATACAACGCGAAACAATTACAGATCATAGAAGTAGCGGAGCGGCTGTTTTCACAGAAAGGTTTCGCCGGTACTTCGGTAAGGGATATCGCTCAGGAAGCGGATGTGAATGTCTCGATGATATCCTATTATTTCGGCTCGAAGGAAAAGCTGATCGAGGCGCTTTTCCAGCTGCGCATGACGGAGTCGAGCTCCCGGCTCGAAACGCTGGTGATGGCCAGCGAGCTCTCCGCGCTTCAAAAGTTCAACGTCTTTATCGACAGTGTGATCGACCGCCTGATGGGCAACCAGTGCTTTCATAATATCATGATGCGGGAGCAGCTGTCGTCCGAGCGGACGCCCGTGATTACCGAATACATCCGGGGCCTGAAAGTGCGGAACGTGGAGCTGATCCGCCGGATGATCCGCGAGGGGCAGGAGGCAGGTGAATTCAGGAATGATATTAATGTGAGCCTGGTGACCACGACGCTCTACGGAACGGTCAACTACGCCATCGCCTCACAGGATTTCTACAAAGTGATCAACGGCCTCGAACATCTGACCGAGGAAGCGTTTCAGGCACACCTCCGCCAGGAGTTGAGCCACCATCTTAAGAACTTATTCAAATCAACAATAATCAATGAACACCACATCCAGAATTAAAAGAATGGTTTCGCTCGCAACCGGGATCGTCTGGATTGCCATGACCGGACATTCGTTTGCCCAGAGCGCACGCACGATCAAGCTAGAAGAGGCCATTGCAATGAGTCTTCAGAACAGCAAGCAATTGAAACTGAGCCAAAGTAATGTGGACCTGGCTACGCTTGGCATTCGTCAGGTGAAGGAGAACCAGCTGCCAAGCCTGAGCGTTTCGGGTTCCTATCTGCGGGTAAACTCGCCAAATGTGAACCTGAAAATCAAACAGGAAGGCAACGATAGCACCGGTAATTCGGGCGGTATGCCGAACGTCCATCAGGCGATGTACGGCATGGCGAGCGCGTCGCTGCCGCTGTTTTCGGGTTTTCGTTTCAAGTACGGTCTCGAATCGGCGAAATACGTCGAACAAGCAGCCAGGCTGGACGCCGACCATGACCGTGAGGCAGTAATCCAGAACACCGTCGCCGCTTACGGCAATTTATATAAAGCCCAGAAGGCGGTGGACCTGGTTACCGAAAACCTCGCCAGCGAACGCGAACGCGTGCAGGAATTCACCAATCGTGAGAAAAACGGCATGCTCGCCCGTAACGACCTGATGAAGGCCAAATTACAGGAGTCGAATGTGGAACTCGCATTGCTGAATGCGCAAAACGATTTGAAAATCACCACTATTAATATGAACCTGCTGCTAGGCCTGCCGGAAGAAACCGTGATCCAGGCCGACTCAAGCAGCTTCGCAACTTTAAAGGAAGAAGGCAACGCTGCCGAATGGGAACAAACCGCATTGGCACACCGTAAGGATATTGCCGCGAATGGCATCCGGCAGAAGGCCGCGGACAGCGATATCAAAGTAGCAAAAGCGGATTTGTACCCAAGCGTAGCACTTTCAGCCGGTTACGTGGCACTGAATATCCCGGGCGTGGTCACTGTTCCGAATGCGGTGAATGCAGGTATCGGTTTTAAATATGATGTCGCGTCCCTCTGGAAGTCACATGCGAAAATCGCCGAGGCGCGCACAAAGGCCTATCAGCTGAAAACCAACGAGCAGATCATTTTGGATAAAATTCACCTGGAAGTGAACACCGCCTATTACAACTACGTGCTCAGCAAACGTAAGATCGATGTGTATGCCAAAGCAGTGGAGCAAGCCAATGAAAATTACCGTATTACGAAAAACAAATACGACAACAGCCTCGTAACCACCACCGAACTGCTCGATGCGGATGTGGCGCAGGTCCAGTCCCGCATCGACTATGAAGCGGCCAAGGCCGATGCGGTCGTAGCATACAAGAAACTAGAACAAACCGCGGGAGTAATAAATTAAGGAAGAAAGGAGAAGAGCCTCCCTTTCCTTCTCCTTCCCTAATATTCAGTCATTCAATCATTCAGTCATTCATTGAATATGGAAACCAAAAACACCACCACCGAAGAAGCACCTAAAAAGAAGAATAACCGCTTCCTCATTATCCTGGCCGTGCTGATCATTGGCGGCGGCACATGGGGTTTTACAAAATATAACCACGGCCTGCACCACGAAGAGACGGACGACGCACAGATCGATTCGGATATCAGTCCTGTAATCCCCAGAATTTCGGGTTACGTAACGGAAATCCGGGTAAAAGATAACCAGACCGTGAAGAAAGGCGATACGCTGATCGTGCTCGACAACCGCGACCAGCTGATAAAACTGGAACAGGCCAAAGCGGGCCTCCTCGGATCGGAAAGCAGCCTGACGGTAGCACACGAAACAACCAATGCATCGGCAGCCAGCGGCATTACCTACGAGGCGAACATTGCAGTCGTAGCCGCGCAGATCGAAGAAGCGAAAGTGAACGTGTGGAGAGCCAATCAGGATTTCGCACGTTATGAGAATCTGATCAAAGACCACTCGATCACCCAGCAGGAATTCGAGCAGGCACAGGCTACCAAGCAGAAAGCGGAACGTGCGCTGGCGGTTCTGGAAGCACAAAAGGCGGCTGCCGAGCGTCAGGCCAAAGCGGCCGGCCGCCAGACAAAGGCCACCTCGGTGCAATCGGCCGTGGCGAGTGCGAATATCAAAGCGCGCCAGGCCGAGATTGCGAATGCCGAACTGAACCTGTCGTACACCGTCATTACGGCGCCAACCGACGGCCGCGTGTCCAAAGTGAATGCCCAGGTGGGTCAGTACCTGCAAGCCGGGCAGTCGTTGTTCAGCATTATCTCGACCCACAAACCCTGGGTTACCGCCAACTTTAAGGAAACGCAGCTGACCAAAATGAAGATCGGTCAGAACGTGAAAGTCCACGTCGACGCATTCCCGGACCATGAATTCGAGGCGAAAGTTGCTTCATTCTCGCCGGCAACCGGCGCGCGTTTCGCCCTGCTGCCTCCCGACAATGCGAGCGGCAACTTCGTGAAAGTGGTGCAACGCCTTCCCGTGCGCATCGAATTTACCAAAGCGCAGGACGAAATGATCTCGCAACTGCGCCCGGGCATGAATGTGTTCGTGGACGTGGAGCTGAACTGAGGTTCCCGATTGAACCGAATTTTTGATTCTAAAAACCAATAATCGATGGAAATGCAGGAATCACTCGTCGAATACGGCTACCGCAGGGTAATCATCACCATCACGGCCGTATTATGTGCGCTCCTCGAAATCGTGGATACCACGATTGTGAACGTGGCGCTGAACGACATGCGCGGAAACCTGGGCGGCACGTTGTCGGAGGTAAGCTGGGTGATCACCGCCTACGCGATCGGCAATGTGATCATCGTGCCGATGACTAGCTGGCTTTCGCAGCAGTTTGGTCGCCGCAACTACTTTGCCGCCTCCATTATCATATTTACGGTGGCATCCTTCCTTTGCGGTAACGCCGATAATATCTGGGAACTGGTATTTTTCAGGTTGATACAAGGTTTTGGCGGTGGCGCATTGCTCGTAACCGCGCAAACCCTGATTACCGAAAGCTACCCGCCCGAAAAACGCGGTATCGCACAGGCCATCTACGGCCTGGGGGTGATCGTAGGTCCTACATTGGGCCCGCCGCTGGGGGGGGTATATCGTAGATAATTACAGCTGGCCTTACATTTTTTACATCAATATCCCATTGGGTATTATCGCGGCGATGCTGACGCTGGAATTTGTCAGAAGTCCGAAATTCGCCGCGAAAAAAGCCGCCAACGAAATCGACTGGTGGGGCATTATTTTCCTGGCAGTTGCCGTGGGCTCGTTGCAATATGTGCTCGAAAAGGGGCAGGAAGAAGACTGGTTCAATGACGAGATCATCCTGGTACTGTCGATCGTATCGGTTTTTGCCTTTTTCTTCTTTATATGGAGGGAATGGACTTACAAAAACCCGATTGTGAACCTGCGCGTATTGGCGAACGGAAACCTGCGGGTCGGGACGGTACTGTCTTTCATCCTGGGTTTCGGGCTGTATGGCTCGACGTTCATTATTCCGCTTTACACCCAGGCGACATTAGGCTGGACGGCCACGCAATCGGGTATGCTCATGGTGCCGGCCGCCATTGTTACCGCGATGATGATGCCGGTGGTAGGACAGTTGCTTCAACGCGGCGTGAAACAGCAATATCTGGTGGCTATCGGGATGATATTCTTCTTTGTGTACAGCTATTGGGGATATTTGATTTTGACGCCGGACACCGGTAAGGATGCGTTTTTCAGCATGCTTATCGTTCGTGGTATCGGCTTGGGGCTGCTGTTCGTCCCCATTACCACCCTTGCGTTATCGACCCTGAAAGGCCGTGAGATCGGAGAAGGGGCGGCGTTTACGGGGATGATGCGGCAGCTCGGCGGCTCGTTCGGAGTTGCGGTCATCACGACCTTCATCGCACGCCAGAACATGGCCCATCGTAACGATCTGGTAAGTAAGCTGGATATCAATAGCCCCGTTGTACAGCAACGTGTCGAAAACCTGCAGCACAGCTTCATGGCGAAAGGCATGGCTCCCGACGTAGCGCTGAACAGCGGTTATAAGCTGCTGGATTTCACCGTCACCAAACAAGCCCAGGTAATGTCGTATATGGATGTGTTCCTGTACCTGGGCGTGATGTTTTTGATTTGTGTTCCTTTTGTGTTGTGGACCCGGAGCGGCAAAACGAAAGTCGACGCCTCGTCCGTGCACTAGTGTTTTTAAGTGTAGTAGTATTGCAGAAGAAGCCTTCCGGTGTCGGGAGGCTTCTCTTGTTTTTAATGAGTGAATGAGTGAATAAAAAGGTCAGGTGTGGTCGGTTGGTGCACGGGGGATGTAGCGCCCTTCCGAATACATTCGAAACAACTTTCCGGCCCGGAGGGCCGCCCTGTTTATAGCAAATGTTGCTTTTTCGCGATTTGGCTCCTTAGGAGCCTCCTACGGAGCCAAAAATATCGCTGTGATCTGTTTCTACAAACAGGTGACCGCTCCGTGGCTCTCATAGTGGCTGAGGATGGACCTTTTTAGTGAATTTCCTTCCTCCCTTTCCTCCTTCCTCCATTCCTCCCTACTTTTGCCCCAACACAACCCGAATTAAAAAGTGCATCAGAATTACCATTTCTTAAAACAACTCGCTCCGCGCCTGCACTCCGAGCTGGCGGGAAAGCGCTTCGTTGAAGCATTCAGCCAGCAAAAGGACGAACTCATTATCGTTTTTGCGGAAGAAGCGCAGAATGAGCAGCTGGTAAAGCCATTTTTCATCAAAGCAACTTTAACCAACAGCTTCTCCTGCCTGAGCTTTCCCGATCGCTTCGACCGCGCGCGCCGGAACAGCGTGAATCTTTTCAATGATTTCGAAGGGGATAAGGTGGATTTCGTAAAGGTTTGCCAAAACGAGCGGGCGATTCAGGTGCATTTTGAAAGCGGCAGGGATTTGATATTCAAGCTCTTCGGGAATCGCTCGAATTTTATCGCCCTGAATGCGGAAGGGGAGGTTACACAGCTTTTCAATAACAAGCTCTCGACCGACCGCAGCCTGACGGTGGCTTCGCTGAATCGGCATATCGATCAGTCGTGGGAGGCGTTTGTCGCGCATGAAGGCCGTTTTGAGCCACTTTTTCCGACTTTTGGAAAGGTGGTAAACAAATACCTTTCCGCTAAGCTGGCCGGGACGAAGGATTTAGCCGGACGTTGGGAGATCGTGAAGGAGGTTTTAAGGGAGCTGGAATCGTCCGTTTTCTATATTACCAAAATCGAAAATATCCCAGCGCTGACGCTTTTCGAAACCGGCGAGGTGATGCAGGTCCTGAATGATCCGGTCGCCGCATTGAATGCTTTTTACCTGGCCTACATCCGGTTGAGCGGACTCGACAGAGAGAAGGCCGATATTGTGCGGTTGTTGAAAAAACGTATTCAGCAGACGGACAATTACCTTGAAAACACATTCCGGAAACTGGTCGATCTGGAAAATGCAACGAAAAACGACGAACTGGCCAACATTATCATGGCCAACCTGCATACGATTCCCGAGCGGGCGGAAAAGGTCGAGCTTTATGATTTTTACCGGGATCAACCCATTACCATTAAATTGAAAAAAGACCTTTCCGCCCAAAAAAATGCGGAGGGCTATTACCGTAAAGCCAAGAACGAAAAGGTCGAGATCGACCGCCTGAACGATAGTCTGGCTGCACGTGAAACGGAACGGAAGCGGTTGCACGAGCATTTGGAGCACATAGAATCGCTCGAATCGCTGAGGGACCTGCGGGCATACATTAAAACCCACAAACTGGAACAAGGCAGTGCCGGCCCGGCCGTCGATGGGCTCTTCAAACGCATCGATTTCATGGGCTACACGATCCTGATCGGCAGGAATGCGAAGAACAGCGATATGCTGACGAAACAGGCGCATAAGGAAGATCTTTGGCTGCACGCGAAGGATGTGGTGGGTTCGCACGTCATAATCAAAAACCAGCCCGGCTGCAAATTTCCCGCGCCGGTAATCGAGCGGGCGGCTGAACTGGCTGCGTTCTACTCGAAACGAAAGAACGATTCGCTTTGCCCGGTGATCGTCACGCCGAAGAAATTCGTGCGCAAACCCAAAGGACTTCCCGATGGCCTGGTGCTGATCGATAAGGAGGATATCGTAATGGTGGTCGCCAGGGGGGAACAAAAGGGGGAAATGTCCTAAAAATGAAGTTTTTATTATTTATTAACAGAAAACGCCCTTTGATTAATCTTTTGCTATTCCGAACTTCGTGTGAAATTTGAGAACCGGAATTTTTAGTGCAGAATGCTCGAAAGTCGTCGATTTGTTATTATTGGTTTTTTTGCATTAGTAGGTGTTATATACTTATTACGACTTTTCTACCTTCAGGTGCTGGATGAGAGCTATTCTATCGAGTCGTCCAGCAACTCCATCAAGCGTGTAACCGAAATTCCTTTCCGCGGGCAGATCTACGATCGCTATGGAAAACTCATCGTATATAATACTCCCGTTTACGATCTGCTGGTGACGCCCGCCAAGGTGCGTATGGACGATACACTGCGATTTTGCAAGGTCCTGGGCATCGAACGCCGCGATTTCGACAGCCTCATGACGGCGGCCAGGGCTTATAGCCCCGTGAAGCCCTCTCTGTTCCTGCGGCAGCTCTCCAAGGAGGATTTTGCGTCGATACAGGACATTATGGTCGATTACTCCGGGTTTGAATTTGCGAAGAGCTCCCTGCGTACGTATACGGCGCCTACGCTTGCTAACACGCTCGGATATGTGAGCGAGATCACCAAAGGCCAGCTCGAAAAGCAGGAGGAGCCTTATTACCGGCAGGGCGACTACATCGGGCAGAGCGGTGTTGAAAAGATTTATGAGAATGAACTGAGGGGGAAAAGAGGCACCAAGTTTGTAATGCAGAATGTGAACGGCGTTTACAAAGGCCCATGGAAGAATGGCGAGCTCGATACGATGGCGGTTGCGGGAGAGAACCTTTACACTGGCCTGGACCTGGAAGTGCAGCAGTATGCGGATAGCCTGATGGTCAACAAGGTGGGCAGTGTGGTGGCGATCGAACCGAAGACCGGCCAGATCATTTCGATGGTTTCCGCACCGACATACGATCCCAACATCCTGGCAAGCCGTTATTTCTCCAAAAACTTTGCCGCACTGGCCCGCAACCCCTACAAGCCGTTGTTCAACAGGCCGGTGATGGCGAGTTACCGTCCGGGATCGACATTCAAGCTGATCCAGGCGTTGATCGGTTTGCAGGAAGGTGTCATTACGCCGGGAAGCGGTTTTACGCATGCCAATTGCCCGGTAGGATGCCATAACCACCCCGCAACGAGCACGGTCGCGCTCGGAGTGGCGCATTCGTGCAATCCCTATTTCTATAATGTATTCAGAAGGCTGATTTATAAAAACAATATCAAAAATACCTTCAAAGCATCGGCCGTCGGGCTGGATGCCTGGCACGACGATATCGCGAAATTCGGGATCGGGCAGCGGCTCGGGATCGATTTGCCAAGCGAGTACAAGGGGAACTTGCCCAATAAAAAGTATTACGACCGTTTTTACGGCGAATACCGCTGGAAATTCTCCAACATTTACTCGCTCAGCATCGGCGAAGGCGAATTGCTGATCACGCCTTTGAAAATGGCGAATGTGGCGGCGATTATCGCCAACCGCGGGTATTACTACACGCCGCATGTGATCCATGGGATTGGCGACAAGAAAAAGGTAAAGCCGGAGTTCCTCGAAAGGCATGAAACAGGCGTGGAACCGCATAATTTCGAGCCGGTGATCGAAGGAATGATCGGGGCGGTGGAGGCCGGTACGGCGCGGCGGTCGCGCGTGGAAGGCATTACGATTGCAGGGAAAACCGGTACTTCGCAGAACAAACGCGGGGACGACCATTCTATTTTTATCGCTTTCGCGCCGGTGGAAGATCCCAAAATCGCGATTGCGGTTTTCGTGGAGAATGCGGGTGCAGGAGGTGTGGCGGCAGCGCCTATTGCCAGCCTGATCATTGAAAAATACCTCACGCGTAAGGTGACGAACAAGGCACTGGAAGAGCGGATGATGAAGCTCGACCTGATGAGCAAGGTAGTTTTGCCGACCACGACAAAGAAACCCGTTGCAGCCGATAGCACGAAGAAAAAAACGGAGGCCGTAAAGCCGGCTGATCCCAACGATCCGGCGAATCGTAAAGCGGGCGCGCCCCACCCGGCAAACCCCGCCGCCATGCGTAAGCCGGTGGCGCTACCACGCGACAACAAGGGCAAAGCGCTTTAACAGAAATCTTAAACATCGATATTGAAATGGCTGAAAGCAAGCCGATTACCAAGAATGTGGATTGGATGGTGGTGTTGATATACATCGCTTGCCTTGTTATTGGCTGGTTGAATATCTATGCCGCCGTGTACAACCCGGAAGCGCACACGAGCATGTTCGACCTCTCGAATAATGCCGGAAAACAGCTGATGTGGATCGGAACGGCCGCATTGCTGATTATCTGTATCCTCGTGATCGACTATAAGTTTTACGAAACGTTCTCTTTCGTAATATATGCCGTGGTCATATTCCTGCTCGTGGTCGTGCTTTTTGCGGGTTCCAATATCAACGGATCGCGGTCGTGGATCAAGCTGGGCAGTTTTTCGTTGCAGCCGGCTGAGTTCTCCAAGCTGGCGATCAGTCTGGCGATTTCCAAATACCTGAGCGATCCGGCGATCAGCCTCAACCGGAAATTGAAGGATTACTATCCGATCATGGGGATCATCGCATTGCCCGCATTCCTGATCCTGTTGTCGAACGAAACGGGTTCGATGCTGGTTTTCGCCTCGTTTGCGATCGTACTTTACCGCGAAGGGATGCCCGGGTTTATTCCTGCCATCGGGATGATCGGCGCGTCTTTGCTGATCATCACATTGCTTTTTGTGAAATGGTACATCGCCGGGGCCATTATCGTGATTGCCGGGCTTGTAATATGGCTGATGCCGGTAATGACGCGTCGCCGGGGAGGGCTTTGGGCGACGATCCTCATCGCTTTCGTGATGATCGGAATCGTGTTCGGGGTCGATTTCTTTATGAATAATGTGCTTCAAAAACACCAGCGGGGCCGCATTATGGTGTTGCTCGATCCGGATTCCGATCCGCGCGGTATCGGCTGGAACGTGATCCAGTCCAAAATCGCGATCGGTTCGGGCGGACTTACCGGAAAAGGATTTTTGCAGGGTACCCAAACCAAATTCGACTTCGTACCCGAGCAGAGCACCGACTTCATTTTCTGTACCGTAGGAGAGGAGCATGGCTTCCTGGGCACTTCCATCGTCGTATTCCTTTTTATTGCATTGATATCCAGGCTTGTTGTGCTCGCCGAGCGACAGCGTAGCCGCTTCGCGAGGGTATATGGGTACTGCGTGGCGGGGATTATTTTCTTCCACTTTATGGTCAACATCGGGATGACCATCGGCCTGATGCCGGTTATCGGTATCCCGCTGCCCTTTTTCAGCTACGGCGGCTCGTCGCTATGGTCGTTTTCCGTACTCCTCTTCATTTTCCTGAAAATCGACGCGCAGAGACCGTTTACGTTGTCGAGGGGCTGATGCTTTAATGAGTGAATAAATTTTGAATGACTGAATGACTGAATGACCGAATGATAGTCATTTATAGCTGTATTAATACTTATAATGAATGACCTCCCTACTTTCAATTATTCAATTATTCAATCATTCAATCATTCAATCATTCAATCATTATAACCTCCCCGCCGCCACAACCAGCAACACCCAGCCTGCGATCAGTGCCAGTCCGCCGATCGGTGCTGTGGCCCCAAATTTGGTAATGCCTGTGAAGCATATCGCGTAGAGCGAGCCTGAAAAGATGATCACGCCGATGGCGAATGCATTGCCTGCCCAGCCGAGGAGTTTCACGGCGTCCTCGCCCGCACGTTGCATAAGTATGCCCACGAGTACCAGCGCGAGGGCATGATAAAACTGGTATTTTACAGCCGTTTCGAATGTTTCGGTGCGGCCGGACGCTTCCAGCATTCCTTTCAATGCATGTGCGCCGAATGCGCCGAGTGAGACGGCCAGTGCTCCGAGTATGCCGCCTGCCTGTATCATGAATTTCATAGTATAAACCGGTATTAAGTATGGTTTAAATGGGATAGAATGCCGTTTGCCGTTCAATAGGAACCCGGCAAATCGGCTTGGTAAAGTTAGGCCCGGGGGCAGGCGCGACCAACTGTTTATCGCAATTTTATTAACTTGCGCGCTTCGAAAAGGCATTTCGGGATGCCGATCACGGAGGAAACGATCAGACCAATGACCATAGAACGCTTCATTCAGCTGTGGACGCACCGCTATCATAAATATACACACATTGCAAAGGCCCATTGGAAAGGCCGCCGCGCCAGGGCGCATTTCCGGAGCGTGAAACGAGGGTTGAAAAGCGGGCAGGAGCTTGATCGCGGTCATTCGTACGGAGCATTTCGGGGACATCGTGGCCGCCGAGCCGATTTCGCGCTATGTACGCGGGCAACACCCGAATGCATACATTGTTTGGTTTGCGAAACCCGCTTTCGCGGAGCTTGTGCGTTATAATCCTAATGTGAACGAGGTATTTAAAGAATTTTGCGTGACAGAGCGGCGCGTGCTGTTGGAAAGCAATGTATTCGATAAAGTTTTTGAACTGCAATTCAGGAATAACAACCATTGCCCGAAATGCCAGGTGTTTACGGAAAACCCTGTGGCGTTGAAGCGGGATATCAATGTATTCAACTACTTCGATTATGGCAATCTGCTGGAAGTTTTCGCGCAGACGGGCGGCCTGATCCCTCCGAAAGCAGCTTTTCCGACCGACGACCAGCCACGTTTGTACCCGCAATCATCGCACGAAGCAAAAGTCGATAGCCTTGGCCTGCCCGAAAAATACATCGTCATGCATTGCCGCTCGAACTACGAGCCCAAAGACTGGCCGGCCGATCGATGGAACCAGCTCGTGCATTGGCTGGCAAAAGAGTATGATTATCACCTGATTGAAATAGGTCTGGAAAGCAATTTAAATATACAAACAACCGCATACCGCAACCTGTGCGGCCAGCTAAGCATTCTGGAAACCGCCGAAGTGATCCGCCGCGCCTCGTTCTTCATCGGGCTCGACAGCGGGCCGTCGCATCTGGGTAATGCAACCGGCACCTTCGGTATTATCCTGATGGGGGCGCTGAACAACTTTCTGAATTACAACCCGTATTCGGGCAGATACGGCCGGCAGGAGAATGCATTGCTTGTAAGACAGGCAGGGCTGCCGTGTGCGCAGCTTCCGTTCGAATTTGTGCGGGAACAGGTGAGGTCGGTTCTCGAAAAAAGTGCGGATAGCGCAACAAAAGTGCTATCGTGACCCGAAAATAGCGCTTCCTACGCGTACGAGCGTGCTGCCTTCTTCCTGGGCGATGAGGTAGTCGCCGCTCATGCCCATGGATAGCTCGCGCATCATAACCTGTTGGCTTTCATACGATTTAAAGGATTCGAAAGTGTTTTTCAAACCGCGGAATTCGGCTCTTACCACTTCCGGATCATCCGTGTTGGACGCCATACCCATTAACCCGACAATGCGGACATTCGTTAAAGCGGCAAGTTCGGGGGATGTGATGATTGCAAGCGCTTCTTCTTCCGAAAGGCCGAATTTGGTTTCCTCCCGGGCAATATGGATTTGCAAAAGGCAGTCGATAATGCGGCTGTTCTTTTTAGCTTCCTTATCGATTTCTTTCAGCAATCTGAAACTGTCGACCGAATGCACCAGGCTCACAAAAGGCGCCATGTATTTCACTTTATTAGTCTGCAAATGCCCGATCATATGCCATTGGATGTCCTTCGGCAGCTCCTCATATTTGCCTACCATCTCCTGGACCTTGTTTTCCCCGAAAAGCCGTGCCCCGGCCTCGTAGGCCTCCATCAGCAGGGAAGCCGGCTTGGTTTTTGTAACTGCGACCAGACGTGTTTCTTTGCGTAGTCCTTGTTCGATCCGGGCCAGGTTGGAGGCAATGGAAGGCATGAGAGAGATACTAAAAAATTGAGAACTAGGTAGTTAATGCCGGAAATTATTTACCGGAGGCTATAAATCGCGGTTTGTGTATTTCAAAATTGAAAAAAACATACTTCTTTTACCAACTAAATTCAAAATTTAACCTTCTGTATGGACTACAACCAGGAACAAAAGCAAGACAGAAAAACGCTGTTATGGGCCGCATTGGCCGTTTTGCTGTTGCTTAATTTGGTGCTTGTTTACTTTATATACCACGAAAAGCAGGAAAACCTCGCCAAGGATGAGATCATCACCGCCAAAACGGAAGAGGTGCTTTCCATCAAAACCAAACTGGACTCCATTTCCACAGAACTCGATATCAAGATCGCCGAGATCCAGAAGCTGGGCGGAAGCGTGGATTCGCTGGTGGCATTGAAGGCGCAGCTCGAAAAGGATAAAAAGGAACTGAAAAACGCCAATACCTATTCGGCCGCGAGCTATAACCAGAAGATCAAGAATTACGAATCGGTACTTTCGGAAAAGGACGGCGAAATTGCCCGTTTGAGACAGGAACTGGGAATCGCCACGTCGAAAAACGAGGAACTGAGCCAGAAAGTGACCGGCCTGGAGTCGGAAAAGCAACTGCTTGCGGATTCGGTTTCTACATATTCGGCTCAAAATAAAGAGCTTGCGGAAAAAGTAACGCTGGCCTCGGCACTGCGGGCCGAAAACGTGACCGTCAATGCGGTTTCTTCCAAAGGCAAGGAACGCGAGGGCGGCAAGTACAAGGCTAAACGTATCGATAAACTCCGGGTGAACTTCAGGCTTGGCGAAAATGCGGTAGCGAAGCAGAACGAGAAGGATATTTACCTGCGTATACTCGATCCGGACGGCGCGGTGCTGTCGGATATGGCAACCGGCTCTGGTTCCTTTATGCATAATGGCAAGGAATTGATTTACAGCTCCAAGCAAACGGTGAGCTTTACCAATACCGGGCAGTCGGTGGATATTTTTTACGGCCGTGGCGGCATTCCGATGAAGGATGGGAAATACACCATCGAGCTGTATAGCGAAGGCTTCAAGATCGGGGAAGGCGATTTCACCGTGAAGTAGTATCGCCGAAAGTTTCCGTTAGGTCATGGAAGGGTTTGGAATTTTAAATTTCAAACCCTATTTTTGCACCCTCATTTTGACCTTTGTGTCGGGATGAGGTTTTTAATTTATCATACAATAACCAATTACCGTATGTCTAAGCAATATGAAACGGTGTTCATTCTAACTCCCATTTTGTCTGAGGCCCAGGCAAAGGACGCCGTTGAAAAATTCACGTCAATCATCACCTCGAACGGTGCCCAGATTGTACATGAAGAAAACTGGGGATTGCGTAAGCTGGCCTACCCCATCCAAAAGAAAAACTCCGGTTTCTATCACGTAGTAGAATATACTGCGCAGGAAGGAAACGTGGTGGATGTTCTGGAAACCGAATTCCGTCGTGACGAGCGCGTTTTGCGTTTTATGACTATCGCCCTGGATAAGCATGCTATTGCTTACAACGAAAAGAAACGTAAGGGTCTGGTAGGAAAGAAGAAAGAAGAAGCAACTGAGTCAAAAACCGAAAACGCATAAGCTATGTCACTCGTAAACGAGCCGGTTGAAAAAAACATTAACCGCAAAAAATACTGCCGTTTCAAAAAAGCAGGCATCAAATACATCGATTACAAGAATCCGGATTTCCTTTTGAAACTTGTAAACGAGCAAGGTAAAATCCTTCCGCGCCGCCTTACCGGTACCAGCCTGAAATATCAGCGCAAGGTGTCCCAGGCAGTCAAAAGAGCACGTCACCTGGCACTGTTGCCGTTTGTTGCCGACCAATTGAAATAATACAGTAAAGAGCTACAAAAATGGAAATCATACTTTTAACGGATATAGCAGGGGTAGGTTACAAGAACGATATCGTGACTGTGAAAGCAGGCTACGGTCGTAACTACCTCATCCCGCAGGGTTTTGCGTTGCTGGCCAATGAGTCGAACCGCAAAATCGTTGCCGAAAACGTGCGCCAGGCGGCACACAAGGCTGAGAAGCTGAAAAAGGACGCGGAAGACATCGCAGCGGCGATCGGCGACCTGACCATCGATATCAAAACTGTGGTGGGTGAAAGCGGTCGTATCTTCGGACGTGTTACCAACACTCAAGTGGCCGACAGCCTGAAAGCAAAAGGCTTCGATATCGACCGCAAGAAAATCACTGTCGACGACGTGAAATCAATCGGTACATACTCCGCATTGATCGACCTTCATAAAGAAGTGAAACACAAAGTAACGCTGAACGTTGTTGCGGCGGAAGATTGATTGTTTCGAAAGAGCATAAAAAAAGACAACCTTTCGGGTTGTCTTTTTTTATGCTCTTTCGAAACGCTTTAGGCTATAAGCTTTAAGCTATATGCTGTATTTACATTACGGCTTATAGCTTATAGCTTACAGCTACTTCAACGCCGGAATCCTCAGAACTTGTCCGGGATAAATCAGGTCCGGGTCTTTTAACATGGGTTTGTTGGCTTCGAAGATGATGGGGTATTTCATCATGTCGCCGTAGACGGTCTGCGCGATTTTGGAAAGGGTATCGCCTTTTACTACCGTGTGATAGGTGGCTTCCGGCTCCGGCGTGGCCACTTTAAGGCGGTTGTCTACCACTTCCACACCTTCCACATTGCCTACCGCCAATGCGATTTTTTCCGCATCTTCCTGTTTCGCTACTTCGCCTTCGAGAATAACCGTGTCGGCGGATGTCTTGACGGTGAGACTGTTATACGCTAGTCCGAGCGACTTCACGTGCGCGAGCAATGCGCTGGCGCGGAGCGGCTCCGCTTCGGGAGTAGGGGCGGCTGCGGGAGTATCTTTGCCGAATACTTTTTCTCCAACACCTTTGATAAAAGAGATTAAGCCCATGTTTTTTTGGTTTTGGTTAGATAATAGATTTGAGTTTGTAAATGAAAGGTAGCGGTAATGTTAACTTTCTTGCCGGTAAGATGCAATTATTATCGCAAAATTACCAACGGATATTGATTTGATAATATGGGTTTTTCCGGGCACAACTTTGTACTTTTGCAGCTGGTCCCAACTACGCTGAATCTGCATTAAGTATCAATGAACCGCACCACATCGCTTGCCAGGCTGCAAAATGAATTATTCGATATCTGTATCATCGGCGCGGGCGCCAGCGGGGCCGGATGTGCCCTGGATGCGGTTTTAAGGGGATACAAGGTGGCCCTGATTGATAAAAAAGATTTTGCTTCCGAAACTTCTTCCCGTTCCACCAAGCTCATTCACGGCGGCGTACGCTATCTGGAACAGGCGTTCAAGAAACTCGATTTCGCACAACTGAAACAGGTCCGTCACGGATTGGAAGAACGACACATTGTGTTGAAAAACGCGCCGCATCTGGCCCGCCCGCTGGCGTTGATGACGCCGGTCAATTCGTGGTTCGAAGGCTTGTATTTCAAGATCGGCTTGTCGCTGTACGATACGTTCGCTACGAACGATACATTGCCCAAAAGTAAATGGCTTAACAAAAAGGAGGTACTCGCCAAAATTCCGACGCTGGACCGCAAGAAGCTGCATAGCGGCGTGCTTTACTACGACGGCCAGCTCGACGATGCGCGGTATTGCCTCGCATTGGCACAGTCAGCCTCTGAGAACGGCGCTGCGGTAGCCAACTATGTGGAAGTGAAAGCATTTGGTAAAAACGAAAGCGGCAAACTCGATGCCGTTGAGGCAGTGGACGTGCCGACGGGCAGGCCATTATCCATCCGCGCCAAACTGGTAATCAATTGCACCGGCCCGTTTTCGGACCATATCCGGCTGATGGCGAATGCCGCTCTGAGCGAACGCCTGCGCCCGAGCAAAGGCGTGCACCTCTCATTGCCCCATCAGACACTGAACAGCGAATATGCCATGCTGATCCCGAAAACTTCCGACGGCCGTGTGGTATTCGCCATTCCGTTCGAAGGCGCGACGATGGTCGGGACGACCGATACCGAATGCGACGAGATCGATAAAGAACCGACGCTTAACCATGAGGAAAGGGAGTATCTGGCGGCGACGTTGAACCCCTATCTGGCAAAACCGATTGATCCGGCTGAAATCCGGGCCGGCTTCGGGGGATTGCGGCCGTTGCTGGCAGCCGATCCTTCCAAATCGACGAAAAGCCTGGTCCGCGACCATGAAGTGGAAGTCGACGAAACCTCGGGGCTGATCAGTTTGCTGGGAGGAAAATGGACGACCTACCGCCTGATGGCAAAGGATACGATCGACGAGGCCGATAAGGTGCTGGGCGAAGTGCGTGCCTGTAAAACAGCGGATTACGTTCTGGCCGGGGGCGAAAACTACCGTGCTAAAAGCTGGCAGGATCTGAATGCGCAATTTGCATTGCCCGAGGACATCGCGCGGCATCTGGTATTGAAATATGGCTCCCGCGCTCCCCAGGTAGCCACGCTCGCAAGGGAAGACGCACGGCTGAAAGAGCGGCTGAGCCCCGCCTATCCTTACATCCGAGCGGAAGTGGTGTATGCCGTTCGGAATGAAATGGTTGTTATGCCGCGCGACTTCCTTGCCCGCCGCATTCGCCTCGAAATTACCGACTGGAATGAAACCTTAAACTCCCTGCCGGTTGTTGCTGATCTGATGGCGCGCGAACTGGGTTGGACCGAAGAGGAAAAAAAGATGTATGCAGACGCGTACGCCAGCGAAATCGGGCAGTTTATCTCCGACGCCCGATAATTGCAACCACCGGGAGTTATTTTTCAAGAATGTATATTACCGATTCAGCCTGCATATCGCCCCAGCGTACATTTGACGATGCTTTTTTCGAAGGCGATATCAAAGTGCACGAAGGGGACAGGTATATGGCCATTGAACCCGCCTATGGCCAATTGATTCCCGCCGGCTTGCTTCGCAGAATGGGTAAAGCGGTGCGGATGGGCGTGGGGGCCGGGCTTCCGCTGATCCGGAAGGCACCGATAGAAGGTATTATCCTGGGCACGGCTAATGGCGGCCTGGAAGATTGCCTCAAATTCCTGAACCAGATCGTCGATTACAACGAGGGTACGCTTACTCCCACCAATTTTGTGCAGAGCACGCCCAATGCAGTGGCCGGTAACCTGGCGCTGATGAGCAAGACGACCGGCTATAACGCAACCCATGTACACAAGGGACTCGCATTCGAGGCCGCATTGCTGGATACAATGCTGCTTTTGGAGGAAAAGCGCGGCAAGCAGTTCCTGGTAGGAAGCATTGAAGAAATATCCGATTATAACCATAATATCGACTTGCTCGCAGGTTCGTTCAAGAGGGGGTATTTTACGTCTGAAAACCTGCTTAAGCTCGATTCGCCCGGTTCGGCGAACGGCGAAGGTACCGCAATGTTTGTCGTGAATGCCGGGCGTCCGGAGCAAGCCATAGCGCAGATCCGCGATGTTTTTCAAAGTAATAACCTCATCGAAAAAGAGCTGCCGCAGGTTGTGACGGCATTTTTGCAGCGAAACGGGTTACAGGCAACCGATATCGATGCCGTAATCATGGGTATCAGCGGCGACAACCGCACCGACCACTGGTATTTCAATCTTCAAAAAGCGCTGTTTGGAGCAGCTAATTGCCATACCTACAAAAACATGGTGGGTGATTATCCGACGGCCTCGGCATTCGCTACCTGGATGGGCGCGCAGATGATCGCGGGCAAGCGCATACCCGCTGCCTGCGTGTGGACACAAAAAAATACCCGTACCCCGAAGCATATTATGATCTACAATCACTACAAGGCTTCGCAGCACGGGTTAATACTATTGGGTTCCTGATTTCGCTCAGGAGCCCGCCGCTTCGGCTTTTTCCTTCATTTTGATCACTTTGGCAAGTGTTGGCAGAATCGTATCGTGTTTTTTTACGAACGGATTGGTCTGGTCCCAGACGTATCCCGCCAGTACCGAGCAGATTTGCCGCTTGATGTCCTCGTCGATATGTTTCGCAAATACGATGGTCTGGAAATCACCGCTATACCAGCCTGAAACATAGCTGCGGAATACGTCGATACCTTTCTGGATCACATCTTCGTAATCTTTTTTCCAATCCACGGTTTCGCCTCGCAGATGCCGGTGGGTCATTTTGGCCGAAAGCAGGCCGGATGCGGTCGCAAAAGTGACACCTGACGAGAAAATCGGATCGAGGAACTCGGTACTATTGCCGGAAAGCACAAAACCTTCGCCCCACATTTTAGTGACGCCGATCGAATAACCCAGGATCGCCCGCGGCTCGAATTTGAACTCCGATTCGGCAAAACGGCCGTTAAGGTCCTCGAAATTGCGGATAAATTCCTTGTATTTCTCCCCGTTGTTTGCCGCAAGCGCCTCGATCTTCTCTCTGTCGCCGACGATACCGACGGATGTCGAACCGTCCGAGAAAGGGATCGCCCAGATCCACGACTTGTTGTTGTCGAACGAATGCACGAAAATGTTGCTGCTCGCCTCTTCGGAGCGGTTTTTATCTTCCAAATGGGAGAAAACAGCGCCTCGCGGCGTGAATGCCGATGGTTTGCTCAAATTAAAAAGCCTTGGCAAAACCCGTCCGTAACCGCTCGAATCGATGATAAATTTCGCCTCGATGCGGTGCTGGTTGCCCTGGGCATCTTTGTAATCTACGATTTGCTTCCCGGGGCCGCATTCCACGGCGGTTACTTCGCATTCGAAGTTTACGTCCACGCCTTTTTCGCGCGTCGCTTCGGCCAGTTTGCTGTCGAAATCCGCACGCTTCACCTGCCAGGTCCACGTCCAGCCTTTGGTAAACTGGTCTTCGAAAAAGAACTCGCAGCGCTTCTCCCCGCGCATAAAGGCCGCCCCCGTTTTTTTCTGGAAATTCAACGGTTCGATCGCCTCGCGCAGCCCGGCCTCCGTTAAATGTTCCATACAGCACGGCAGCAGGCTTTCCCCGATCTGGAACCTGGGGAATTTTTCTTTTTCAAGGATCGTGACGTCGTAGCCCTGCTTTTTCAGGTAAGAAGCCGCGACGGTTCCGGCAGGGCCGGCCCCAATGACCAGCACATCGACAGTTTGCATATTCAGGCGTTTTTTACTTTTTGAATGAGTTTTTCTTTATCTACAAAGGAGAAGCACGTTACAAATGCGCCGACGGTAACCCCCAAAATTCCGTGCAGGGCAACGTTCTGGCCTGTCAGGTGCAGGTTTGGGATTTTAGTCCGCGTGTTGATCCGCGTCTTCATGGGCGAAGTCGAATCCTTAAGAATGCCGTACATCGTGCCATTGCCGTTGCCGATGTAATCGCGGAAAGTAAGTGGCGAGGCGCTGTGCACCGCTTTGATCTTCGCCGAAATACCCGGGAAGACGGTTTCGAGCCTTGCGATCACCTGTGCTTCCCTGTCTTTTTTGAACTGAGCGTATTCAGCGTCCCGTTTGCCGGGCTCGGCCACGGTACTGAAAGTCCCGGCCCATTTGGCGGTTTCGGAAGCGTCCATATAGCACATAACCGACATCGAATCGGCGTATTCACCCTTTTTTGAAATGCATGGCGTGCAAATAAAATAGGTCTGCGGCCAGGTAGCCCGGGCGTATTCGACACCATCCCAGACGTCGTCGATATGGTGCTGGTAAATGTTGTAATTCAGGTATTTGAAGCTGTTTTCAACGAACGAAATATGTACCAGGAATGTAGAAATACTGTTTTCCAGCGCCTGTACACGGTTTTTATACACACTTAAAAACCGCTCCTGTCCGAAAATATCGATCGTTACCGCAGGATGTACATTGGAAATAAATTCTTTTCCGCGAAAAGTCGCGCCGTTTTCACAAACTACTTCGGTGATGCGGCCCCTTTCGTCATAATGGGCAGCCACGGCTTTTCGATGTTTGTAAATCTCTCCACCGTGTTGCCGTAGCGTGCGGCTGAGCTGGATGGCGATCTGAGAGCCGCCGTCCACAAACTTGTAAGCGCCCGTCAGATAGCTTTTCAGGATCAGCGCGTGCACATAGAAAGGCGTTTTGTGCTTTACACCTGCATATAAAAGGTTGCTGCCGGCCAGCACATTCCGCAGCCGGACGTTGCCAGTCAGCGACGCAATGTAGTCGTACGCGTTCAGCGACAATACGTCTTCGTCGGTAAGATAGCTGTCGCCGGCGGTTTCAAGGTTGTAGAGCGGAAATTTGTCGCAAGTCTCCGTCAGTTTCCGGCAATAGGTGCGGATGGCTTCCGCTTCTTCGGGGAAATAGGAGATCAGTTTCGCTTCAAAATGCTCCAATCCCTGGGCGTAAGCGTATTCGCATCCGTCGTCGAAACGGATCAGGTCGAACTGGTCGTCGTCGAGCCGTTTCAGTTTCAGCTTGTCGATAATGCCGAAATATTTGAAAAACTGATAGAGGTTTTCGCCCTCGTCCAGGCCACCCACATAATGCACACCGGTATCGAAAATGTGCTTATCGCGGCTGTAAACCTGCAAATGCCCGCCGATCTGGTGGTTTTTTTCCAGTACCACCACACTATAACCTTCCATGGCCAGAATGTTGGCGCAAGCCAGACCGCCTAGTCCGCTCCCAACAATCACAAAATCGTATTCCTTTTGCACGGCGGAAGTTTGCATTTAAATGTCTAATGGAGAAATGCTAGTTAGTAATCGGCGTAGTAACGGGTAGCGGCGTTGAAAGTTTACGCAATACGAAGAGGACATTGGAGGTATTTGCCGAATGTTCTTGCATCTCATAACTAAAACCGTACCGATCCGCAAAGTCGCGGATATCCCGCGACGAAAAGAAATGGAAATCATCCGTTTTCCGGTTAAATGCGAAAAGGCCCGTCGACAATGCTTCTGTTTTTTTCGTGTTCTGGTGTTTGGCGGTCATGTCGGTAATGCCGTCGCGGATAAAAAGCAATCCATTCGGTGCCAGCGCGGCCGCACACCTGGCGAGCAAAATACGTTGTTTTTCTTTGGATAAATAATGCAGCACATCATTTAAAAACAGGACATCCTGCGTACCGAGGTCAGCGGCCATAATGTCCTGATACACAAACCGCAGGTTAGCGCTTTTGTTGTAGCTGTTTTGAGCGATTTCGATCTTTTCCTCGTCGTAATCGATGCCGGTGATCAGCCGCCCTTCATTTTTGTAATGCAGGAAAAACGACAGGTATCCATATCCGCAGCCAACGTCCATAATGCGATTCCGGTCACCGATCAGCTCGTTATAGTAAGTGAAATTTTTGCTTTCTAGCCGCCACTTGATTTTGAAATACCATTCCAGCACCGGCCCTTTGAACACGTAATTGGTGAAAATTTTGTGTTTCAGATAATCGGTATCCTCCATTTCGTACTTGAACGCGGCGAACTCGTCTTTGAAGAACGCGGCAATAGCCTTCGTTTTGTCGCGCAGGGTCGTGCCCCAGCGCGGGTCTGCGTACGCGATACGCGGCAGCACACATACATTGAGCGCTCCCGGGCGGATGAGGAAGTCGTTTTTGGGCAGTACGTCATGTGCCCCGTGCAGCAATATGGGCTGAATGTCCAGGCCAAGCTGTTCGGCGAGGTAGAATGCCCCTTTGTGAAAACGGGCGATATTACCGTCTTCGGAGCGGGTGCCTTCCGGGAAAATGAGGATGGAATAGCCGTCGGCTACCAGCGCCCGGACTTTTTCCAGGTTCTCTTCGGGACCGTCCTCGCTATAAATGTAGCCCGCATAACGGATAATGGGCCCGAAAAACGGCGATTTGTAAACCCAGCCTTTCACCATCAGCACGATTTTCGGATGGAGCATAATGGCCAGCAGGATGTCGAGGAACGAAGTATGGTTGGCGATAAAAATCACCGGCTTGTCCATATCCAGGTTTTCCCGTCCCGAAATATTCTTTTTCACATGCGGACCGGAGTAAATCACGGTTTTGGCATAAAAAGAAAGCGAATTGTTGATCGCCGCCTTCTTTTTCTTCTTCGACATCGGCAACAACAGAATCGTCACCAGTTTGGAATGCAAAAACAGGCAGCCCGAAAGAAAATAGGTGAAGCTCGAAATGCTGATCAGGAACGGCAGCATCGTGACGGGCGCTTTCTTTTTGGCGACGCGTTTTTGAACAAAAAAATCAAAGAGTACCGGCTGAAAAACAAAGGATATGAAGAGGATACATACAATGCCCAGTACGCTGATGAGGGAAATCGAGTGAATGGCCGGGTGTTTGGCGAATATCAGCACGCCGGTGCCGATGAGGGTGGTAGTGGCCGACAATGCGATGGCCGCCTGGTAGGAGCGCAGCGTGTCTTTCCCCGATTTGTATTTGCTCAAAAGTCCGTCGGTAACGAAAATGCTGAAATCGTCGCCCAGGCCGAATATGAACGTCGTCACGATCACATTCACGAAATTGAATTTGATGCCGAGAATGGCCGCGATGCCCAGAATCCAGATCCAGCTGATCACCATCGGCAGGAAGGAGAGCAACGTGAGCTCGATGCGGCCGTAAACAATCAGCAATGTAAAGAATACGATGGAGGCCGAAATCAATAACAGGTAATTGAAGTCGTCCCTGACCATCGCCAGCAGCTCACCCGCCAGCTCGCCGCGGTCGAAGAGCTCCACGCCTCTGACAGCGCGCAGTTCTTTTTTTACCCCGGCCAGTTTCGTCTGGTCAACCACGACCGTGGAAATGAAGGTGGCGCCATTGGATTTTATATCGATCAGGTTATCCACGCCCAGTTCGCTCAAAAGCGTGTCGAGCGAAACGTTGGCAATGCCCCGTCCGGCGATCCAGCCTTTGAAATCGTTGAATGCATAGGCATTGAAGCCGTTTTTAGCCGCCGACTCGTTAAGGACGCGGAAGGTGGAATCGGTGCGGCCCGGCGTCCAGAAATCCTGCCAGCGTTGCATCCGCTCCCGTTTGAGGCCCTGCGGAATCAGCAGTGCGCCGGACGATACAAAACTGACAATGCGGCCCTCGCTGCGCAATGCGGCTAGTTTTTGGTAAGCATCGTGATTGACCTGCTCGGCGACAGCCCGGCGGGGATCAGAGGCAAAAACGTAGATCCGTTTCTGTTTTCGCGGGTTGATGCCGGTCAGCGCTTCCTCGCGGCCGCTTAGCTCGGGGTCCTGGATGCTGAGGTTTTCAAAGCCGGCGTCGAACTTGGTACCGCCTGAGAAATAGAGAAATACGACGGTCAGGACCGCAATGCCTGCCAGTGTGGCGCCGCGCCAGCGGTCGGGAACGGTGGGAATACGAAAGGAGCCTTGTTCGCCGGGTATCTTGTGTATATCGAAACGGGTGGCGGAAAGGATAACGGGCAACGCGGTGAGTGTAAACGCCGCCGCACCGAAAAGGGCCAGCGACGAAAACAGCCCGAAATCCTGCAAGACGGTCGAGTTGGCGAAATGCAACGCGCTGAATGCCATTACCGTCGTAAAACTGCCCGTTAGCAGCGGGCCGCTTACTTCCCTGATCGCGACCGGAATGGAGTGGGTATGCCTGAGGTGCGTGAAGAAATGGAATGCGTAATCGAGCAGGATGCCGAAGATCACCGCGCCGGTTGCCAGTGAAATGCCGGAAATCTCCGGGCGCACATAGCCTACAACGCCCAGCGCGAACAATGCGCCGAAAATGCCTGGCAATGTAATATATATAGGTATAAGCAGTTTGCGGTAATAGGCGATCAGCAGTGCCAGAATGCCCGCCAGTGCGAGAAAGGAGGTGAAATAGGAATCCTGCTTGACCTGTATCGCATTCCGGGCCGCAATTTCGAATGTGCCGAAGTATGAGAACTGGTTATGCCGGTGCTGCCGGTTCCATTTCGTTTTGAAGGCTTCCATGAGCTCGAAAAGCTCCACATTTTTATCGGAACTGCCCGAATCGAAACTCGTTGAGGCGAAAATAAGGATGTTTTTGCGGTCGGCGGAGAACATAATTCCGTCCTCCATAACCATCGCATTGCTGTTGTTCGCTGCATTCAATTCCTTGAAATACAGTCCGGTAATGCCCAGTGGGTCGTTCAATACGAATTGTTTCAAAAACGAGCCGCCGGGTGTAAGCAGCTGGTTGTAGGCGGAAGTAACCGAGGCCCTGATGGAATCGGGTACGATGCGCGAAGCTATATGGCGATAGTAAGGGGCGTCGATCAGCTGCGGGAAGTAGCTGTACACATACCGGTAAACATCTTCCTGCACATTGGGCCGTTCGGCCCGGATATTGCGGACGTAGCCATTGGTATAGCGGCCAAGCGAATCGGTGAAGTTTTCGGCTATTTCCCGAGCGGCGTCGGTGTCCGTTTCGGCGGGAATCCGAAGAGAGAAAACGATCTGGTTGATGATGTTTTTACTTTCCACCAATCGATTGAACTCCTCGAAGCTTTTACCCTTCGGTAGCGTGGCGAAAATACTTTCGGTTACTTTTAGCCGCGTGATGCCGGCCAGGAGGATACTGACAATGACGAGCAGGCTAACAAAAAACGCGGGTTTGTGACTGGAAAGGAATTTGTTTAGCCTTAAAAGTAAATCTCCTAGCATTGACAGGGGAAACGTGAATGTCCGACAAAATTAATGAATTGTATCACTCAGGCAACTTCCGTGCCCGTTGCCGCTTACCGGTTCGTGTTTGCCAAAACGCCGAAAAAAGATTTATTTTACACCATATTAATTACGCCAGCACTAAATGAATCGTATTTCATTAGCTCAGATCGAGCAGTATGCTTTTGAAAAGAAGGAATTTATCTTAGCCGAAGACGCCCTCCATCAAGTATCCAAATCATTTGCCTTTTTAACGAATTTCTCCAAGGACAAGATCATCTACGGCATCAATACCGGTTTTGGCCCGATGGCGCAATACCGTATCGAAACCGATCAGCTCAATAATCTGCAATACAACCTGATCCGCAGCCATTCGAGCGGGGTAGGGAAGCCGCTCAACGAAATATATGCGCGTGCGGTAATGCTCGCGCGCCTGAATTCATTTTTGCAAGCCAATTCCGGTGTCAGTACGGCCGTGATCCGACAGCTGGTTGCGTTTCTAAACAACGGGATCGTTCCTGAAATTTTCGAACACGGCAGCGTAGGCGCCAGCGGGGACCTTGTGCAGCTTTCGCATCTGGGATTGAACCTGATCGGCGAAGGTTATGTGTACGACAACGGCATACGCCGCAAAACGGCCGAAGTGCTGGCCGAAAAAGATATTAAGCCACTCAAAATGGAGCTTCGCGACGGCCTGGGACTGATCAACGGCACTTCCTGCATGACCGGCATGGCTGCCATCAATCTGATCTATGCCAAAAGGCTGGTACAATGGGCCATTACCGCCTCGTCGATGATCAATGAAGCGATCGAGTCTTTCGACGACTCCTTCTCGAAGCAACTCAACGCTGTAAAACACCACAAAGGCCAGCAGGTAGTGGCGCAGCATATGCGCGATTTCGTAGCGGGCAGCGGCCTGATCCGCAGCCGCGAGGAGCTTTTCCGCGACGATACGGCGATGCAGAAGACCGAATTCGAACGAAAAATACAGGAATACTATTCGATCCGTTGCGTGCCGCAAATCCTGGGCCCGGTGCTGGATACCATTCAATATGCGCAGGAAGTGGTCGAGAACGAGTTGAATTCCACGAACGACAACCCGATCGTGCGGCCGGAAGACGATAACGTTTTCCACGGCGGCAACTTTCATGGCGACTATATTTCGCTGGAAATGGACAAGGTGAAACTGGTTTTGACCAAACTCACCATGCTCATGGAACGCCAGCTCAACTTCCTGATGAACAGCAAGCTGAACGGCAAATTCCCGCCGTTCCTGAACGCCGGAACCTGGGGATTGAACTTCGGTTTTCAGGGCGTGCAGTTCACCGCCACCTCCACCACGGCCGAAAGCCAGGCATTGTCGACTTCCGTTTACATTCACAGCATTCCTAACAACAACGACAACCAGGACATCGTGAGCATGGGTACCAACGCGGCGGTGATCGCCAAGCAGGTGCTTGAAAACGCATTCCAGGTGATGGCCATTCATATTATGGCGATTTGCCAGGCGATCGATCTACTGCACCCCGAGGAGCGGGAAAAGCTTTCTCCAAACGCCAAATCGGTGTATGCGCAGATCCGCGAGCGGGCGCAGTTTGTAAAAGACGACGTGCCGCAGGCCGAAAGCATTGCAGCCGTTTTTGAATATATCAAAGAAACCCCTTTCCACTTATGAATTGCGCATTGGTAACCGGTGCATCCAGGGGGCTCGGCAGGGCCATCGCGGTCCAGCTCGCCCGGGACCATGGTTTACATATATTGGTCAATTACGCCTCCAACCGGGCCGCGGCGGAAGAAACGCTGGCCGAAATCCAGGCTAACGGAGGCAGTGGCGAACTGCTGCATTTCAATGTGCAGCACAAGGCGGAGGTGGATGCGGCGTTGAACGGCTGGCGCGAAAAGAGCGAAGGCAGGTTCATCGGTGTTCTCGTGAATAATGCGGGCATTACCCGCGACGGGCTGTTTATGTGGATGCCGGAACAGGATTGGGACGATGTGCTGGACATTTCGGTGAAAGGCCTTTATAATGTAACCCAGAATGCGATTCAGCAAATGCTGCGAAAACGTTCGGGCCGCATTGTGAACATCGCGTCGGTATCGGGTATGAAGGGCGTTGCCGGGCAGGTCAACTATTCGGCTGCCAAAGGCGCTATCATCGCGGCCACCCGGTCGCTCGCGCAGGAGGTCGCCAAGCGGAAAATTACCGTGAACGCCGTAGCGCCTGGGTTTATTACCAGCGACATGACGAAAGACCTCAACGAGGACGAATTGAAACAAATGATACCGATGAACCGTTTTGGCAAAGCGGAGGAAGTTGCGCACCTGGTGAGCTTCCTGGTTTCGGACAAGGCGGCGTATATTACCGGGGAGGTTATTAATATCAACGGAGGAATTTATTCATAATCCATGAGCCATAGGGTTGTCATCACGGGTATCGGCATTTATTCCTGTCTGGGCAAAAACCTGGACGAGGTAGCGAAATCGTTATATGCCGGTAAAAGTGGCATCGTGTTCGATCAGGTCAGGAAAGATTTCGGGTTCCGCTCGGCTCTGACGGGCATGGTACAGGAGCCCGACCTGAAAAACTACCTCTCGCGCCGTCAGCGCGTGGGTATGCACCAGCCTGCGCTCTATGCATATATGGCCACCCACGAGGCCCTGGCATTATCGGGGCTCGATATCGACTTCCTGGAACAGAACGAAACCGGCATCATTTACGGGAACGACAGCACGGCGGCGTCGGTGGTGGAGGCGGTGGATAAGGTCCGCGAAAAGCACGATACCACGCTGATCGGCAGCGGTGCCATCTTCCAGAACATGAACAGCACCGTGAACATGAACCTGTCGACGATTTTCAGACTGAAAGGCATCAATTTCACTTTGAGCGCGGCCTGTGCGTCGGGTTCGCATTCGATCGGAATGGGTTACCTGATGATCAGTCAGGGCTTGCAGGAGCGCGTAATATGCGGGGGCGCGCAGGAAATCAATGCGTCGGCGATGGCGAGCTTCGACGGGCTGGGTACTTTCTCCGTACGTGAGTCGGAGCCCGAAAAGGCTTCGCGCCCGTTCGACCGCGACCGCGACGGACTGATTCCCAGCGGCGGTGCGGCCACCGTGATCCTGGAATCTTACGAAGCGGCCGTCAAAAGGGGCGCGCCGATCCTTGCCGAATTGATTGGCTACGGATTCTCTTCCAATGGTGACCATATTTCCAACCCAAGTATCGACGGCCAAAAGCGTTCGCTGCAAATGGCGCTCAAACAGGCCCGTATTACCACCGCCGACGTCGGTTACATCAATGCCCATGCCACTTCCACACCGGTGGGCGACGGCAGCGAAGCACGGGCGATTTACGAGGTATTCGGCGGCGACGTGCCGGTAAGCTCCACCAAGTCGATGACCGGCCATGAATGCTGGATGGCCGGGGCCAGCGAGATAGTCTATTCCCTTCTGATGATGCAGAACTCCTTTATAGCGCCCAACATCAATTTCGAAAACCCCGATGAGGATTCTGCGAAAATCAATATCATTTCCGACACTAAGGAGCAGGAAATCAATGTATTCCTTTCCAATTCGTTCGGCTTTGGCGGGACCAATTCCACATTGATTGTCAGGAAGGTCTGAAAACGCCGGGTCTCCGACGGGGTCTCCGACCGGGTCACATTACTACTACAACTTCGTGAACGGCAGTTCTCCGCCTGCCGAAATTTTGTATTTTTGTTTACCTCCAATATTCCATCCGTCAACCGCAATGATTTTCAATGGAAATTATTGTGCAGGGCGGGGTCTTTATTTGAAAATTTGGGAATATTTTTAAACTATCGGTAAGAATAAACTAATTTTGCAGCTATGTATGCTAACGACGTTAAAATGAGTTGGGAAGAAGTTATTGAAGAGACCAGAGATTTTTTATCTGAAGAATTTGAGGTGGACCGGGATTTGATTCTTCCTGAAAACAGTCTGAAAGACACTTTGGATCTGGACAGTCTCGACTACGTCGACCTGGTTGTGCTCATCGATGAAAATCTCAATATCAAGCTCACTGGTGAAGATTTCAGAGGAATCGAAACCTTTGGGGACTTCTATCAGCTTGTCCGCAAGAAACTCGCATTGTAAGAATGAGCCGTTGGGACGGTAAGACCAAGGGATCGTTAACGGGTTACAAAATTTTCCTGTTTTTTATCAATAGCCTGGGACTCGGGTTCGCTTACGGGCTCCTTCGGGTGGTCACTTACTATTACTACATTTTTGCCGCAAAGCCCCGGAAGGCCTTGCTGGATTTTTACCGGAATACCCTTCATATCAGCGGTGCCGATGCCCGCCAAATGGCCCGCCGGAATTTCTATATTTTCGGGCAAACGCTTGTAGACAGGGCGGCATTCCTGTTGGGGAAAGACCGGCAATTCTCACACGTTTTCGAAAACGAACAATACCTGATCGACATCCGCGACGCAGGCCGGGGGGGGGATTTTGCTAAGCGCCCATGTAGGCAACTGGGAAACGGCCGGTAACCTGCTGAAAGGCCGAATTACGCCTACGATCAATATCGTGATGCTGGACGCGGAGGTCGAGAACATCAAGAAATACATGGATTTATCCACCGGCGGCTCTCGGTTCAGGGTGATCGCCATCAAGGACGATCTTTCACACATTATATCGATCCGTAACGCGTTGGTCAACAATGAATTTGTTGCGATTCACGCCGATCGTTACCTGGAAGGCGCCAAATATATCGAAATGGATTTTCTCGGGCGCAAGGCAAAGTTTCCCTATGGCCCTTTTGTAATCGCCTCGAAGTTCGATGCGCCGGTCACATTTGTGTTTGCGGCGAAAGATGGCAAGTATAGTTACCATTTGAGCGCTACAAAGCCGATTGAAGCGAAAATGAAGCCGGAGCAGATCGCGCGGCTGTATGTGCAAGAGCTGGAACGAAAAGTGAAGGCATTCCCCGAGCAATGGTTTAACTACTTTAATTTCTTTCAATAATGATCGTCGCGAAAGATGCCATAACCGACTACATCCCCCACCGCCCGCCGTTTGTGATGGTCGATCACCTTATCGCCGCTACCCACGAACGGTTCGAATCGGATTTTATGGTTATGGCGGATAATGTGCTGGTAAACGATGGTTTTTTTCAGGAAACCGGACTGATCGAGCATATTGCGCAGACTTGCGCGGCGTCGTTCGGCTACCTTGACAGGGAGGAAGGCGGGGAGCCTAAAATCGGCTTTATCGGGGCCGTCAGCAAAGTGCTTGTGACCGGGTTGCCTCCTGCAGGCGCTACCATTCGTACGGTGGTCACTCCCTTGCACCGGTTGGGAAATATTTACCTTGTGAAGGGCGAAAGTTTCCTGGATGGGCGTATATTGCTGGGATGTGAACTAAAAATCGTAGTGAGCGAGTAACCCCTAATAACTGATTGCATGATTTCTTCCGAAATAGATATCGATATACGGTTCAGCGAGACCGACGCCATGGGTGTGGTGTGGCACGGCAACTACCTGAAATTTTTCGAGGACGGCAGGGAGGCTTTTGGGAAAAAATACGGGCTGGAATACCTCGATATCCATGCCAAAGGCTATGTAACACCAATCGTAAGGTCGGAGATTGACCATAAGGCGCCTGTTTACTACGGGCAGGCGATCAGGGTCATTACCAAATATATCCCGACCAAATCTGCGAAAATACAGTTTGAATACGAGGTGCTCAACGTTACGACCGGCCAGCTTTGCGCCACCGGTAAAACGATGCAGGTTTTTCTCGACCGCGACTCGCGCGAGCTGGAACTGATCTCGCCGGATTTTTACAGGGAATGGAAAGCGCAGTACGACCTATGATTTACATCGGTGCCGAGGTGATCGTCAGCCCGTTAGGCGACAGCGTGGAGGCCAACTGGGAGGCGCTTTCCGCCAACCGCAGCGGCATTGCGCTTACGCCGGGCGCGGGCTTCGGTGGCGAGGATATGCATTTGTCGAAAATCGCAGGCCTGAACGGCCCGTTGCGCTTTCAGCAGCTGGTAATCAGGGCGCTATCGGCTCTTGCCCAGCAGGTCGACCGGTCAATCCTGGCCTCCGGCCGGACCATCGTCCTGATCAGTTCCACCAAAGGCGAACTGGACGATAATCTGAACGATCAATTCGGCGGGGCCTGCGAAGCGGTAATGCGGCAGTTTGGTCTGGCGCATTACCCGATGGTGATCTCAAATGCCTGTATTTCAGGAGTTCTTACGCTGAACACCGCGGGGAATATGGTCGCGGCCGGTCAATATGAGCATGTGATTGTAATCGGCTGCGACGTCGCGTCCGACTTTGTGCTCTATGGTTTTCAATCCCTTTTTGCCGTAAGTGACAAGCCTTGTGCTCCGTTCGATGCGGCGCGTAAAGGCATTACATTGGGCGAGGGCTGCGGTGCGATGTTGGTTTCGGGCATAAAGGCGGTTTTCGCAAATTCGCCTCTTGAACTGCTTACAGGTACAAGCGCCAATGACGCGAACCATATTTCGGGACCGTCGCGGACAGGCGAGGGGCTGGTGAGAAGCGTAAGCCGGACGATGGCAAACCACGGAATCGATATCCGCGAAATCGATTTTATCTGTGCGCACGGCACGGGCACGGTTTTCAACGACGAAATGGAGGCCATCGCATTTGACCGGCTTGGATTGCCCGACAAGCCGCTGAACAGCCTGAAAGGCTATTTCGGACATACGCTCGGCGCAGCCGGCGTAATTGAAACAGCTGTTTGCCTGCAAATGATACGAAACGAAATGCTGATCAAAAGTCTGGGCTACCATGAAACGGGCACGTCCAAACCTTTGAATATCATTCGCGAAAACAAACCGGAAAAATTGCGGACGGTACTGAAAACCGCCTCGGGCTTTGGCGGGGGCAACGCGTCGTTGATGATCAGGTATTTATGAAAGTAATAACAGCATATTGCAATCTGCGGGCGGATGAATGTCTGGTGAATGGCGAGCTGGTCGCGAGGCGCGATGCGGGCTCGGAGGATTCCTGGTTCAAGCAGATTTACCGCAAGCAGGGATTGACATATCCCAAGTTTTACAAGATGGACGTGCTTTCCCAGGCAGGTTACCTGGCTTCGGAGCTGATCAAACGCGCCAATCCGGGCATTACCGGTGCGTATGCCGATGACGAAATTGCGATGGTATTTGCGAATGCGTCGTCGAGTGCGGAAACCGACCGCCGTTTTACACAGTCCTATAAAGATGGCGGCTCGCCGAGCCCTTCGCTTTTTGTATACACATTACCCAATATCGTGCTGGGAGAAATAGCCATTCTCAACAAATGGTTCGGTGAAAATATGTTTGCCGTTTTGCCTAACTTCGCCCCCGGTTTTTACCTGAATTACGGGCAAATCCTGTTCGGCTCCGGCAGCCGCGCATTGCTCGGCGGATGGCTGGAAGTGACGGCGAATACTACCGATGTATTTCTTTTCACGGTGGAGGACAAAGGAGGCAATGTGGAATTTAACCGGGAAAATCTCCTTCGCCTGTCGCAAGCCGCTGCACAGGTAACATCTTAACTGGGACTCAATTATTACAAGTATGGATAGTTTAAAAGAAGATCTTAAAAAACAGATTATCGAACAGCTCAACCTGGAAGACCTGACTGTGGCCGACATCGCCGACGACGCGCTGCTTTTCAATGATCAGGGGCTGGGACTGGACTCGATCGATGCGCTGGAACTCATCGTGCTTCTGGAAAAATACCACGGCATCCAGCTTACCAATCCTGAGGAAGGAAAGGAAGCGTTCAAGTCTGTGAACACGATGGCAGAGTATATCCGTAAAAGAAAAGAAGCTTAATACCGAATGGGCGTTTGCATAACCGGTATCGGCGTGGTGTCGGCCATCGGCATGTCGGTGGCGGAAAACCTGCGGGCTTTGCAGGAAGGCAAAACGGGCATTGGGCCCGTGCGTTATCTGCGGGGCAGCAAAGCTCCGCTGGCCGGGGAAGTAAAAGCTTCCAACGACGACCTGCGCAATGCGCTGAACGTTGGCACCGGATACGTTTCGCGGACTTCCCTGTTGGGTTTGCAGGCGGCACGCGAGGCCTGGGGCGGCAACAAGCGTTCCGGCGTGCTCCGAACCGGCATTATTTCCGCGACGTCTGTCGGTGGGATGGATCGCAGCGAGGTTTTTTATAAGGATTACCTTTCCCGAAATACGCCCGACTACAAGTTGCTGACCACACACGACAGTGGCAGCACTACCGAGCGGATCGCAAAGGAGCTGGGCATTACGGGTTATATCAATACCCTTTCGACGGCCTGTTCGTCCGGCGCGAATGCGATTATGCTGGGTGCGCGCCTGATCCTTCAGGGCACGCTCGACCGCGTGCTCGTGGGCGGTTCCGACGCATTGAGCGGTTTCACGATCGACGGGTTCCGGTCGCTGATGATTTACGACGATCAATGGTGCAGGCCGTTCGACGAAACCCGCGCGGGACTGAACCTGGGCGAAGGCGCGGGATTTTTGTTGCTGGAAGGCGGCAAGAGCCTCGAAATTACCGGTAACCGGCCAATTTGCCGGGTGAGCGGCTGGGCCAATGCGGCGGATGCCTATCACCAGACCGCGTCGTCGCCGGACGGAAAGGGCGCCACGCTGGCGATCGAAAACGCGATCCGACGCGCCGGGGTCGATACGGGCGGGATCTCGTATGTGAATGCCCATGGTACGGGCACGAAAAACAACGACCATTCCGAATCGGTGGCATTGAAAAACGTTTTCGGCGACCGCATTCCGCCATTCAGCTCCACCAAGGCCTTTACGGGGCACACATTGGCCGCGGCCGGCGCTATCGAGGCGGTATTTTCGGTATTATCCATTCAAAATAACCTGCTTTTCCCGAATCTCAACTACCGGAACCCGATCGCGGAAACGGGCCTTGTGCCGGTAACGCAGCTGGAAACGGGAAACGTGAAGGCAGTTCTTTCGAACTCGTTCGGATTTGGCGGAAATAATTCATCGTTGATTTTTACAAGATATGAGTAAGCCAGCCTTGTACATCGCGGGCGCGTCCACGATCTCGCACCAGCCCACCTTCCGCAATCCGGGTTTTTCAGCGGCGTTGGGGCCGGTTGGCGCTGCATCCGCATTGATTAACCCTGATTATAAGGAATATATAGATGCCGGATTGTTACGCCGGATGAGCAAGGTCCTGCGCATGTCGGTGGCTTGCGCCAGGGATTGCATCGCACAGGCGGGCATTGAGCAGCCGGACGCGATCGTGGTAGGCACCGGGCTGGGATGTTTGCAGGATACCGAAAAGTTTCTCAATACTTCGCTGACCGTCGAAGGCTTGCTTCCGCCCACTTCATTCATCCAGTCGACGCACAATACCATGGCCGGGCAAATTTCGCTCAGCATCGGTAATCATGGCTATAATATGACCCACACGCAGAACACGCTTTCTTTCGAACACGCGCTGCTCGACGCCTCGATGCTTTTGCGGGAAGGCGACCGCAACGTACTCGTGGGCGCGGCCGACGAACATATTGAAATTCTGGACGATATAGCCGGGCGGTTAGGATTAGAAGCGGCCTCGCCGCTGACATCGGGCGCCTCCTTTTTTATACTTTCCAACGAAAATACAGGTAACGCCCTGGGCAAACTTGCCGACGTTTACACTTGCGGCGGGACCGGCAGCATACGGGAAGAAATCGATGCGTTTCTCGACAGGAATGGTCTGCGGGCCGGGGACATTGATCTGGCGCTGTATGCGGGCGATTCTGTACACGGGGCGGCAAGCAATGTCAGCTACGCGGCGCTTTCCGGCGTGTATGCGACAGCCTCCGCATTTGCACTGCATTATGCGGCGGATGTGTTGGGAAGCGGTGTCGGCGTCAGAAACGTGCTGATTTGCAATACGCTGCGAAAAAATAATTTGGGACTAACTTTACTGAAAGCCGTTGAAGCATAACCTCCTTCTGTTTTTCTGCATTACAGCCGCGGCCCTCGGTTCCATTATTTTTTGGGAAACAGATTACCTGTGGCTTGTGCTGGCCACGATTGCATTGCTCTTTGTAAGCATAACAGCCTACGGATCGGCGCAGATACAGGCGAACTACTTTGTGAAATCAATTAATAAGGTTAACCGCGGCGCGGGCCGGGGAAAAGCCGTTGCACTGACATTCGACGACGGTCCCGATCCGGATTCTACCCCACGCATCCTGGATACATTGAAAGCGAATAACCTGAAAGCCACATTTTTTGTGATAGGCAAAAAGGCGGCCGACCATCCCGGGCTATTGCAGCGGATAGTAGAGGAAGGGCATACGGTCGCAAACCATTCGTACAGCCATCACTACCTGATCGCCTTGTTTTCGGTCAGGAAATTAAAGAACGATATTCAGCGCTGTAATGAAACGATCCGCGATATTACCGGCTGTACGCCCGTGTTTTTCAGGCCGCCTTTCGGGGTTACAAACCCGCGTTACGCGGCTGTTTTGAAAGACTTGCAAATGCAGTCCATTGGCTGGTCGCTCAGGAGCATGGACACGCGCGCGAAGAACAAATACCAGCTCATTCAGAAAATTATTTCAAAATTAAAACCCCGGGACATCGTTCTGTTTCATGACCGTCTACCGCTGACCGCCGATTCGCTGAGCGACATTATCGGGCATTGTCGTGAAATGGGTATTCAAATAGAACCGCTCCCGCGACTGATCGGGAAGGAACCTTATGAACAGTATTAAAGCATTGTTTGTCGGTGTGTTTGCGCTGGTGTTCGGTTGTGTGCAGGCGCAGTCGTTCAGGCCGGTGGCCAACCCGGAAAAAGTACTGGCCGACCTGCGGAAAACTTCGCATGCCACCACGTCCATTCAGGCATGGTTTACCGAAGAAAAGCACTTGGCCGTGCTGAAAGAGCCGGAGAAATCGTCGGGTGTATTCTATTACCAGCAAAAGGACAAAATGCGTTGGGAGCAACGGACGCCATCGAAGTACATAATCCTGATCAACGGCGACAAATTGCGGGTGCAGGAGGGCAATAAGGAAAAGAACGTAGGACAGGCGGGGCGGATGGCCGCGCAGGTCAAGGAGCTCATGATCGGCCTGGTGAATGGCGATTTCCAGCAGAACAAAGGGTTTTCGTCGACAGTTCTGGAAGACAGCGACGATTACCAGATCGTGCTGACGCCGGTGAACCGCCGTTTGAAAAATATCTATTCCAAAATTGCGATGAACTTCTCCAAAACTTCGCTGCGCTTGAAGGAGCTTTCCTTCTTCGAAAAAGGCGGCGACAAAAGCATTATGAAGTTCCAGCAGGAAAAATTCAATCAGCCGATCTCCGAAAACCTTTTCAAAGACCTTTAACATCATGCCTTTGAGCAGTCTTTATACTATTACCAACCTGGACGAGGCCCCCCGGACAGATTAGTTGTACCGTAGGAATCGATGCCACCCATCCCGTATTTCAGGGACATTTCCCGGGCTCCCCTGTGCTTCCGGGCGTTGTGCAATTGGAGATAGTGAAGGCGGTTTTGTCCAAAGCGTTCGGTAAGGCATTCGCCTTGCGGGAAATGAGCAGCTGCAAGTTCCTGGAAGTATTTAACCCCACCGAAACACCCGAACTGACGATTCAAATTCAATACAAAGGGGACGAGCTACTGGACGTGAGCGCGTCGGGCAAGTACGGTGAAAAGACCTACTTCAAAGCCAGGGCCGGTTTTCGTTCGCTTCTTTAACCTTCAATTTAAAGCCATAATGACGCTGTCGGAAATTCGATGCTGTGTGATCATTCCTACCTATAACAATCGCAACACGTTGCGGCGGGTGATCGACGGCGTTTTGCAGCATGCGACGGGCCAGGAGGTGATCGTTGTAAACGACGGTTCGACCGACGACACGGCCCGGATTCTGGGGGGCTACGGGTCGAAGATCAGGGTACTGGACAATACCGTGAACAAAGGCAAGGGCTTTTCGCTCAGAAAGGCATTTGCGGAGGCGGTCCGGCTGGGTTTCGAGAATGCCATCACCATTGATTCCGACGGACAGCATTTACCTTCCGATATTCCTCTTTTTATCGAGGCGGCCCGGCAGAATCCGGGCGCTTTATTGATGGGCTCGCGGAATATGAAGCAGGAAGGCGTGCCGGGCAAGAGCTCATTCGGTAACAAGTTTTCCAATTTCTGGTTCAAATTGGAAACCGGCCTCACACTGCCCGATACACAAACCGGCTTCCGGCTTTACCCGCTCGGGCCATTAAAGCGCATGTCGCTTTTCACTACCAAATTTGAGACGGAAATCGAGGTGATCGTCAAAATGGCATGGAAAGACGTGCCCATAATCCCGATCGATATCCAGGTTATTTATGATAAGGACGAGCGCGTAACGCATTTCCGTCCATTCCGGGACTTTACGCGCATCAGCATCCTCAATACCTGGCTGGTTACGCTTACGCTGGTATATTATCTTCCCCGCCGCCTCTTTCGCTACATCCGGAAGAAAGGGCTCTGGAAGATCATCCGCGAGGAGGCCGTAAAGCCCGGCGAGAGTAACCTGAGCAAGGCCAGGTCGGTTGGGTTCGGCTTCTTTATGGGTATCGTCCCGATCTGGGGATTCCAGCTGATGGTAGGCATTCCGCTTTCGATCCTTTTCAGGATGAACAAGGTACTTTTCCTCACCGCGGCGCACATCAGCATTCCACCGGCGATTCCCTTTATTATTTACGCAAGCTATAAATTCGGCGGACTGTTTTACCGGAACGGCGCGCAGATCACGTCCTGGGAAAACCTCACACTGAAGTCCATTCATGTCAACTTAGTACAATATCTGATAGGTGGCACACTTCTTGCGGCAGCAGCCGGAGCCGTGGGTTTCGTGGCTAGCTTCGTACTGCTCTCCCTGCTTCGCCCGAAGCGATAAAACCCGCAATTTTTGCCTAAAATTTCATTGATTATCCCAATACAATCATTTTTTAATACCACAAATAGCGCCCACTGCGATGCCCCGTCGCTGCCTTCGTTATTCCTTGAGGACCAGTTTGTTACTGAAAATCTGGTGCCGAAGGGGGTTAAAATCTCACGAAATTTTTATAAAATCTATACGAATTGATCAAAAATAAGGGTTTTGCGATTTTGATATGAGGTGCCTTTCTCTATATTTACGAGAATTATAAACCATTTAACCAAATTATCGATCGGAGCATGAGTAACATTACCTATTTAGTGCCGGCGTTAGGCCTTGTTGGCTTGCTGGTTATGTTCTTCAAAAGAGGCTGGGTTGTCCGGCAGGATGTAGGGAATCCTGAAATGAAAACCATAGCGGACGCAATTGCAGACGGTGCCCTGGCCTTCCTGAAAGCCGAATGGCGTGTACTCATTGTTTTTGGTCTGATCGTGAGCGTATTACTGGGCTACTCCGGTACGCTGGTTGAAAATTCGAGCGCATTTATCGGTATTTCGTTTTTGGTGGGTGCATTCGTGTCCGCATTTGCGGGTTACATCGGGATGAATATCGCTACCAAATCCAACGTACGCACCACGCAGGCGGCGCGTACGAGTCTTACCAAAGCGCTCGAAGTCTCATTCACGGGCGGTTCCGTGATGGGGATCGGCGTGGCAAGCCTTGCGGTGCTCGGCCTGGGTGGTTTGTTTATCGTTTTGTATTCGATTTTTGTCGGGGACAGTACCGACGTAAATGGCCTGCCGATGGAGCGGGTGCTCGAAGTACTCGCCGGTTTCTCGCTGGGAGCCGAGTCGATAGCCCTTTTTGCCCGTGTGGGCGGCGGTATTTACACCAAAGCGGCCGATGTGGGCGCCGACCTTGTGGGTAAGGTAGAAGCCGGCATTCCCGAAGACGATCCGCGTAACCCGGCCACCATCGCCGACAACGTGGGCGATAATGTGGGCGACGTGGCCGGCATGGGCGCCGACCTTTTCGGTTCCTACGTGGCGACGATCCTTGCGACAATGGTATTGGGCCGCGAGATCGTTGCGAGCGGTACCGACAATTTCGGAGGCATCGCACCGATCCTGCTGCCCATGGTGATCGCCGGCGTAGGCCTGATTTCTTCGATCCTGGGAATGTTCCTCGTCCGCGTGAACGACGACCACGGAAATGTGCAGGCGGCACTGAACCGTGGCAACTGGGGTTCGATCATTTTGGTATTGGTTATAAGCTATCCCCTCACGATGTGGATGTTGCCGGAAGGCAACCTGAATATTCGCGGTGTGGATTTTACGGCGATGGACGTGTATTGGGCTATTCTGCTGGGTTCGGTTGTGGGAGCGATTATGTCGATGATTACGGAGTTTTATACAGCAATGGGTAAGCGGCCAGTGCAATCTATTGTAAACCAGTCTTCTACGGGCCACGCAACCAATATTATCGGCGGGCTGTCGGTGGGGATGGAATCCACGGTGGTGCCCACGCTCGTACTGGCGGCGGGTATTTTCCTGAGCTATGAAGTTGCCGGTTTATACGGCGTAGCCATCGCAGCGGCGGGTATGATGGCTACAACGGCCATGCAGCTGGCTATCGACGCATTCGGCCCGATTGCCGACAACGCCGGCGGGATCGCCGAAATGGCGCATTTGCCTGAAGAAGTCCGCGGCCGCACCGACATCCTGGATGCCGTCGGCAACACCACCGCCGCAACCGGTAAAGGCTTCGCCATCGCTTCCGCTGCGTTGACGTCCCTGGCATTGTTCGCGGCATTCTGCGGCGTGGCAGGGATCAGCTCTATCGACATTTATAAGGCTAATGTGCTCGCAGGACTTTTTGTGGGGGCGATGATCCCTTTCATTTTCTCGTCTTTGGCCATTGCGGCGGTGGGTCGTGCGGCCATGAAAATGGTAGAGGAAGTGCGTCGCCAGTTCCGCGAGCTGCCGGGCATCATGGAGGGCCATACCAAGCCGGAATATGATAAATGCGTGGCGATTTCGACGCAGGCTTCGATCAGGGAGATGGTCGCCCCGGGGCTGATCGCGCTCATTGTTCCGGTGCTGGTGGGTTTCTTTTTCGGTCCCGAAGTGCTCGGCGGCACTTTGGCCGGTGTAACGGTTTCCGGTGTTTTGATGGGAATATTCCAGAACAATGCGGGCGGAGCCTGGGACAATGCTAAAAAATCTTTTGAAAAGGGCGTGGTAATCAACGGGGAAACTTACTATAAGAAGTCGGACCCGCATAAAGCCGCGGTTACCGGCGATACTGTTGGCGACCCGTTCAAAGATACGTCGGGCCCTTCGATGAACATTCTCATCAAGCTGATGTCGATCGTGTCGCTGGTAATCGCCCCGCACATCGGTACGGGGTCTCATAGCGCTGCAAGCGTAAAAGTTGAAGACAAAATGCAGGCAGTAACGGTAGCCGCGCATACGGATCAAAATGCCGATGCGGCGCCCGTGTCGCGTTTGGAAAGAAAAGGGGAATAAGCCTCTTTTGAAAGATATAGCAAAGCCCGGCGATGAGCCGGGCTTTACCCAAATGCCCCCTGGGCATGCAACGACCAATACGTCGTTACAATAGCGTTTCGTCGTTGTTACATCCCTGACGTGCTAACGCGATTTTTACCCGAACTTCTTCTTCAAATATGCCAGCGAGAGTTGATAAGCATCCGCAGCCGCATTAGCGTCATATTTCGGGTTGCTGGGGTTGGCGAAGGCGTGGACGGCGTCATACATTTTGATGGTCACTTTTTTGCCCGCTGCCTTCATATCTTCTTCGAATTTGGAGACAGTGGCCGGCGGAATGCCCTGGTCCTGGCTGCCGAATATGCCCAGTACGTCGGTATCGAGGCTTTTGAGTTTTTCTATATCGTTCTCGGGGCGGCCATAATACATGACGCACCCGACAACCCGCCTGCCGCCCAGGATCGCATTCTGTAACGAAAGCATTCCGCCGAAGCACCAGCCGATGCTGGCGATTTTTGCATTGGGGCCCGCATATTGGATACCGCCTTTGGTAATGGCCGCAAGGCGTTCCGCGGAGGCGCCCTGCATCAGTTTGGCGGCTTCCTCACGGGTCGTTCCCACTTTGCCGTCGTACATATCCAGCGCAAGCACGTTTACATCGCCGAGATCTTTGTGCAATTTGGCCGCTTCCTGTTTGATGTAATCGTTCAGTCCCCACCATTCCTGGTAAACAAAAAGCCACTTGTCCGACTTTTTGGGAGATTTAAGAAGGAACCCGGAAGCTGTTTTCCCATCCGGGGCAGGAAAAGATACGGTTTCGCCTGCGCCCTGGTATCTGAATGCGCGCGGTGTTTCGTGTAGCATCCGGAAATTCGGACTCGCAGCGAGTTCCGCCATCGCGTTGGCCGGCGTATGGCAGAGCGGAATGGTGGTGGAAGCAGCTTTCGGTTCGGGCAGGTTCGTTTTGAAAAGGAAAATGGCCGCCAGGATAAAGATAGCTCTCATAGGTACGGATCAGAAGTGAACAGTTAGGATTGTGATATTAAATATATACAAAAATACGGGGTGGACAACGGCATGGTTGCACAGGCTTTTGTTATAGTTTAATGAAAAGATTGCACTTATTGAAATGCAGGAACTTAAAGTGCCGGCATACCCGTTATCTTTGCATTGAGTGAATGTAAGTCCATGAGCCGTAAGCAATACTTCTTTATTATCCTGATCCTCGGATCGCTGGCGACTGTCAGTCCTTTCTCCATCGATATGTACCTGCCGGGCTTCCCGCGCATCGCATCGGATCTGAAAACCACTATCGACAAAGTACAACTTTCGCTGACCAGCTACCTCATCGGCATTTGTATCGGGCAAGTGCTGTACGGCCCTCTCCTCGACCGCTTTGGCCGTAAAAAACCGTTATACGCGGGACTGGTGCTCTACGTGATCGCGTCGTTCGGTTGCGCGATGACCTCTTCGGTAGACGCGCTGATCGCCATGCGCTTTTTCCAGGCCATGGGCGGATGTGTGGGACTGGTGGCCTCGCAGGCGTTGGTCAGCGACCTGTTCCCTGCCAGCAAGCGGGCAGAAGTTTTTTCGCTCATTACCCTGGTGATCGCCGTTTCGCCGATGATCGCCCCGACTATAGGAGGTTACGTAACAGCTTCCATAGCATGGTACTGGATCTTTGTCATCCTGGCCGGAATTGTCAGCCTGATCATCACAGCCATTTATTTTTTCCTTCCCACAGGCAGGAGCGCCGACAATTCGGTATCGCTCCGGCCCAATGCGGTGCTGGGAGGCTACATTACGGTGATCAGCCAGCCGCAGTTCCTGATTTATACGCTCGCCGGTGGCCTGGCCACGGCCGCGCCTTTCGCCTATATTTCGGGCTCTTCGGACGTTTTTATGAATATCTACAAGGTTTCCGAGCAGCAATATGGCTGGATTTTCGCCTTCCTGGCCGTGGCAATGATCGGCTCGACCCAACTGAACCACTTTCTGCTCAAAAAATTCACGAGCGAACAAATCATCCGGTTTACGCTTGTTTACCAGAGTATTGTCGGGTTGATACTGATCGTGGGTGTTTACAATAACTGGTTCAACCTGTTTTCGCTGATAGGCACGATGTTCGTCTTCCTCACAGGCCAGGGGCTTACAGGGCCCAACGCATCGGCATTGTCGCTGGCACCGTTCCGCAAGCACACAGGTAGTGCGTCGGCGCTTATGGGTAGCTGGCGAATGGGGGCAGGCGCGGTTATTTCTGCGATCGTAAGCTTCCTGCATAACAATACGGCCATGCCGATGGTCGGGATGATGGCCTTTTGCGCCTTTGGCGGGTTGCTTATCCTTTATGCCGGCAATGTGGTGGTGCGCCACCGCGCGGCGAGCCGGGATGTGGAGGAGGAAGTTTCCGTACTGCTCTAAGGCAATGCCTTTATCGCATTGAAGAGCATATCTATAAACGCGTCGCGGTCGATATCATAGGCCACGGTCGCATTCGGCTCCATCCGGAGGGTATTGTAAAAATCCACCACGGTTGCCCCGCGGGTCAGTTCACCCTTGGTTTCCACATCCACATAGCACGATTTTGTCGTGAAAATACCGGGGTTCATTAGCCAGGCGATCGCGCACGGATCGTGTAAAGCTGCGCCGCCGTTCAGTTCCACCCGGTTTTCGCGGTAAAAAATGGAGAAAAAATCCATCAGATCGGCCGCGGCCCGGCCGGTTTTGTTGCCCAGTGCCCGCAAAAGATCGATATCCTTCTGGAAAACCAGCGCTTTGTGCGTTACGTCGAGCCCGCACATGGTGATGGGAACGCCCGCTTTGAAAACAATGGCGGCGGCCTCCGGGTCGGCGTAGACGTTGAATTCGGCGAGGGGCGTCATGTTGCCGCGGAATATCCCCCCGCCCATAAGCGAGATCCGTGCGATTTTACCTTTCAGGTGCGGGTATGCGAGCAGGAATGTCGCGATGTTGGTCAGCGGGCCTGTCGGCACGAAGGTTACCGGAGTTTCCGCCGCTGAGAGGATCGACGCGATGCCTTCCACTGCGCTTAGCGGCTGCTCCTGCATGGCGGGGACAGGCAAGGCCGGACCGTCCAGGCCAGTCTCGCCATGCACATAATCGGCTACGACCAGCTCGCGGAAGAGCGGTTTCTCGGCCCCGCGGTATACCGGGACATCGGTAGCGCCAATGAGCGTAAGTACTTTCAATGCGTTGTGCAGCGTTTTGGCCTGGGTCTGGTTACCGGCGGAAATGGTTACCGCTTTGATATCGAACCGGCGGCTCCCGTGTGCAAGCATGAGCATCAGGGCATCGTCATGGCCGGGGTCGCAATCTATGATGACGGGTATTTTATTCATGATCATTAAAAAAAGAGGCTAATTCATGCTGGTAAGGGGCCGAGCTTTGCGCGCCCATGCGTGTGACGGAAATCGCTGCCGCCCGGCAGGCAAAGCGGCAGGCTTGCTCAAGCGTAGCACTGTCGGCCAGGGCTTTTAACAATGCGCCATTGAAGACATCGCCGGCGGCGGTAGAATCCACGGCTTCTACGACCTCTGCGGGGATAATGCCCGTAAAACCGTCGCTTGCGAGGTAAATGCCCTTACTGCCCAGGGTGACGATAACATTTTGCACGCCCTGTGCGATCAGCGACTGTGCGGCTTTTTGCAAAGCCTCCCCGCTCGTCACTTCAATGCCCGTGATGAGTTCGGTTTCCGTTTCGTTTGGCGTGATCAGGTAGAGGCCCTTCAACGTCTGTGCGCTCAGCGGCATTGCCGGGGCAGGGTTTAGCACGGCGCGGATGCCCCTTTCGGCACATTTTCCCAGCGACCATTGAACTGTCCCAAGCGGTATTTCAAGCTGAAAAAGGGCGAATCCGACCTGATCGAAGGCTTGATCCGGTATGTCGGCAGGGTGCAGGTCCATATTGGCCCCTGATGCGACGACGATCTCATTCTCGCCTTGCGCGTTGACGGTGATAAGCGCCACGCCGGAGGCCAGGCCGGGCGACTCGGTAACGAAACGGATGTCGATGCCTTCTTTTTCAAATCCTTCCCGCGCCTGTTTGCCGAAAATATCCGGCCCTGTTTTGGCGACGAAGCGCACATCCGCGCCGAGCCGGGCTGCGGCCACAGCCTGGTTGGCACCTTTGCCGCCGGGGTTCATCAGGAATGTGCCGCCCAACACCGTTTCGCCGGGGCGGGGGAAATGCGCCGTTTTGACCACCATATCGGTGTTGGAGCTGCCGATGATCAGAACCTTCTGCTTCATTTATGCCTTTCGATCGACTTGGTGTCCGCCAGAATGCCCAGCCCGTAATGGTGCGGGTAATTATAGAGCTGCTGGCCGGTTGCCCGGGCGATATCCTTGACGGCCTTGCGAACTTCCGGAAAGCTCTCCGTGTCGTGAAAAATCGTGCAGTCGCTATGCCGTGCCGCCCATAGCCCGCATTCGAAAGTTTCCTTGTAATTGTGGACGATATCGACATGCGCCAGATTGTAGCGCTGGTTGTCGCGAACGATCCAGTCGCGGTAATCGGATTTGACCAGATGGATGTTACCATACGGGCGAAGGCGCTCCTGCGTTTGCTGGAAATGTTCCTGCTTGTTGGCGGTATGAATGTCGCCTTCGAAAGTGTCGATGCCCGTTACCCGTTCGAAAAAATTAGAAAAAACCACCGCCGAATACCCGAATTCCACGCCGAACTCGATGCAGCTCTCTCTCCTCAGTCCAAAGCGGTTGATGATGTCGGCAATTATCATTTCCAGTCCCTTCCATGCCGACACAACGTCGAGCAATTTTTCGGGGGGCGGTCAGTTGCGCCGGCTTGTAAGGCCGGATGTCTTCCAGGAAATTCTCCCTGATATAAGTTCTCAATCCCATGGCTTGGCTAATGTTGTCCCCGCAAATTAATGTGCGCTGCCATGGATTCATAGCAGGGAATGAAATAAAGTGCACGAATAGTTTTGGCAGTGTACATAAATTGTTAGAGCATTTGTAGAAGAATTTTAAAAAAATTTTGCGTTTAAAAACCGCATTTTGCGGCTTGTAGATAACTATTTGCTTGATTCTTAATGTATTTTTACCAGAAATTAAACATTTTGTAGAAGTAATTTGTATATATTTGTAACAAATGGTGTGACTGAAATATCTTATCTTTGATGTAGAATTGGATAACCTTATAACTATGTTTAGAATTTGTTCTATAATTCTATGCCTCCTGTTTTTTCTTAAATACTGCCCCGCGGCGGTTGCACAAGGTAACAGCACTTTTTCTACCAGCAGAGACTCTCCAATCGGTGTCGTAAATTTCGGAGAGGCTGTGACTTCCGGAGTACTTGGCAATGACGGATTTGTCGATGGCTATGTCAAAAAAGCCGGTTCGGCTCCCTTCGTTTTTCCCGTCGGGGACAATGGAACGCTGCGGCCTTTCTCGATTGCTTCCGACCAGGCGATGGGTGCCTATTTCGGCGTCGACCCCGGGATAGCCGTGACCAGCAACCCGGCTGGCGGGAACTACGGCGTTTTGCCGCAAGGTGGCCCGTTCAATACCGGAAGCATGGTTGGCGATTTGCAGATGGTGAGCACGAAGGAGTACTGGGACATTAATGGCACTTCACCGGGCCGGATAACCCTTTCCTGGAACGAAAACAGCGCCATAGCCGCTTTGCTGGGAAACCGGGCACTTTCAAAACTTACCGTTGTGGGCTGGGACGGCAGCAAATGGGTGAATCTGACGTCCGCGGTCGACGCTACCTCGCTCTTTGGTCAAGGCAGCACCTACACGTCGGGTTCAATCACTACGGTTCAGGAGGTGGTCCCGAATACATATAATGTGTATACCCTGGGCGCGCTGCGCGATGGGGCGCTGCCGGTAACGCTCGTGCGGTTCACGGCAGTCGGACGCGAGGGGGCGAGCTATCTCGAATGGCTTACTTCCGAGGAGATTAACAGCAGCCATTTTGAAATCGAGCGAAGCGGTGACGCGAAGTCGTGGCAGGGCATCGGGAAGGTAGCCGCCCGGGGCGAGGGCATTGCCACAGCGGCTTCACCTACGCAATACCAGTTTACCGACAATCACCCGTTGGACGGCAGCAATTTCTACCGTTTGAAAATGGTAGACCGTGCGACCGACGGCAACGACGAACCATTCGCTTACAGCCGCATTGTAAAGGTCGACATCGATGGCCGGCCTGATTGGGCGGTTTATCCGAACCCCGTTTCCAGCAAATTATTCATCTCTCAGAACATCATACGCAGCCTGGCATCCGCCCGGCTTATGGATGCGGCAGGCCGCACGGTGTACACTTCCGACACAGTTACGGACGAAGGCATAGATGTGAGCCGGATGTCGCCGGGCCTTTACCTGCTGAAATTCTCCCTTACCGACGGGCTGTCCAAATCATACAAGGTCCTTATCAGCCGATGACCGTGTACCCCGGCCGGGCGGAAAAACATTTAATTCGACACTTATGGCTTATCTTGATCCTTATACAGTACCCCTCACGGCCAGTAAAGCGGCACACCTGCTCAGAAGAGCTACTTTCGGGCCTACACGAGCGGAAATTACCGCATTCACCGGGCTCAACCCCGGTACGGCGGTCGACCAGTTGTTTGCGAATGTCGCAGTTACCGCTGATCCGCCACCGCCGATCGACCTCACGTCTACCAGCCCCACTTATAAGCAGTCGCTGATCAGTTTTCCTTTCAATGCGTCCAAGAGCGGCGAGTATGGTGTTCACCTGCGCTATTGGTGGCTGGGGCTGATGCTGCAACAGAACGGGAAACCGTCGGTACTTGAAAAAATTACCTTTTTCTGGCAGAACCATTTCGTGGTCTCCCAGAATATCATGGCCGACTACCGGATGGGGTACCGCTATCTGAAATTCCTCCGCGACAACAGCCTCGGGAATTTCAAGACGATGGCGATCGGCATCACGAAGGACCCGGCCATGCTGATTTACCAAAACGGGAACGGTAACAACAAGGAACACCCTAATGAAAACTACGCAAGGGAATTGCAGGAGCTTTTCACGGTGGGGCAACACGACTTTTACGGCAATCCTAACTATACCGAATCGGATGTGAAGGAAGCCGCGAAAGTGCTTACCGGCTGGATGGTCTCCAATTACTATCTCCATGGAAGTACCACCTTCGGGACCGTATTTGGACGTGCGGTTCATGACACGTCTACCAAAACTTTTTCGGCCAAATACGGAAATACGGTTATCGCGGGACGCTCGGACGATACCGCCGGGGATGTGGAGCTTAACGAGTTGATGGACATGCTGCTTCGTCACCCGGAAACGCCGAAACACATTTGCCGGAAACTGTACCGCTGGTATGTCAACCAGAATGTGACGCAGGATATCGAGGACAACGTGATCATCCCGCTGGCTTCGTTTTTTTCGAGCGCTCAGAACAACTACAACATCAAACCGGTAGTTGAAAAACTGCTGAAAAGCCAGATTTTCTTCGACGACCGGAATGTAGGGGCTATTATCAAATCGCCTGCGGAATATCTGGTGGGAATGGGGCGGTTTTTCGAACAGCCGGTTCCGGATATGATGTCGGATACGCCCGCATTCGTGAACTATATACGCTTCTTCCTCTGGGGAATGGGTGGAATGAATATGGAACTGCTCAACCAGCCGCTGGTATTCGGTTATCCGCCCTATTATCAGGTGGGATATTCCAAAAACTGGATCAATGGCTCGACGATCACCGCCCGGCGCGGTAACAGCGATTCGATCGTTTTTCCTAACCTTCAGATCAAGCCGGGTTACATGCTTGGAATCGACTTCCTTCAATGGATACAAAAGATACAGCCCAACTTCCCGAGTGTGTCCACCACGCCGTCCATTACACCGGATGTGGTTTTGGCCGAGTTCTCGAAAAATCTTTTTGCGCTTGAACTTACCGACACGCAGAAGAACTTCCTCATCGACGCCGTACTGATGAATTACCTGCCAAGGGTTGAATGGCAGTACGAGTTGAATAACTATCGCAACAACCCTGCGAGCACCAGCGCGCAAAAGGCTGTCCGCGACAGGTGTGCAACCCTGATGCGGTATATGATCAGAATGGCCGAATATGAGGTTTTTTAATCGAGTAATTTTATGAAAAGAAGAAATTTTCTGGCATCCGCCTCAGCCATGGCCTTACCTGTAATGGTAAACGGATTTGGCATAACCAGTTTGAGCAGCCGTTCTTCGCTGGTGCAGTCACTTATGAACACCGCGGCTGTAAATACGGACCGTATCCTGGTAATCATTTACCTCAATGGCGGTAACGACGGGCTTAATACCGTAATCCCGCTTCAATATTATTCCAAATATCAGAGCATCCGCAGCAACATCGCCATCCCTCAAAACAAGGTGCTGCCGCTCTCGGGAATGCCCGAGGCCGGCCTCCATCCGGTGATGACGGGTATGCGGGATATGTATAACAATGGCGAACTGGCGATCATCAATTCGGTGGCCTATCCGAACTTCAACCAGTCGCATCACCGGTCGTCCGATATCTGGATGACGGCTGTGGATTCCGACAAGTATGCCAATAGCGGCTGGGCCGGGCGGTACCTTAACAACCGTTTTCCGGGATACCCGCAAAACTATCCGAACGATACGATGAAGGACCCTCTGGCCCTGCAGATCGGCGTGCTCAACTCGACGAGCTTGCTGGGACCGGAAAGCCCGATGAATATTTCGGTGGAAAATATTACCAATTTTTACAATCTGATGAATGGTGGCCGCGGAATATCGTCGAGTGATTTGCCTTGCTGCGATGCGGGCGAAATGATCGAGCACGTCAGACAGCAGCAGGTTCTTTCCACAGGTTATTCGGGGCAGATCAAGAAAGCCTATGAACTCGGGGCTACCAAAGCGACGTATCCGACACCGGTGGGGACGTCGGACCTTTCCGAACAGCTTAAAATCGTGGCCCGGCTGATCCACGGCGGAATGCAAACTAAGATCTACTTTGTGGAGCTGGGCGGGTTCGATACCCACGGCGACCAGGTTTCGGCCAGCGATACGACGATTGGCTTGCATGCCAATTTGCTGAAACGTCTTTCGGACGGCGTGGCGGCGTTTCAGAACGACCTGAAATTGCAGGGAACCGCCGATCGCGTGGTGGGAATGACTTTCTCCGACTTTGGACGCCGGGCAAATTCCAACGCTTCCCGCGGAACCGACCATGGTGTTGCAGCCCCGATGTTCGTCTTCGGTAAAGGTATCAAAAGGCAAATGGTAGGCGTAGTACCGGATTTGAACAATGATCTGGAACCACCCACCACATCGCCATCCAACCAGAACCAGGAGGTGAAGATGCAGGTGGATTTCAGAAGGGTGTATTCCGATATTCTCAGGGACTGGTTCGGTACGGCAAGTTCGACGACCGACTCGTTGCTGTTCCGGAATTTCCGCACGACCTCCCTTTTCTCGAACGTGATCGAGACCACCGGGTCGGGTGCATGGCTCGACCGCTCGATTTGGTCGGCCGGACGCGCGCCGGGGGTGGCCGACTATGTGAGGGTGAATCCCGGGCATGTCGTGTCGATAGGGCAGAATATCACCGTTCGCAACATTCAGGTAGAAGGCGGAGGAGAGCTCAATATTCTTGGAAATTTTACCATTAATACCACGGGCTAACCAGCGAACCAGCCCGATAACGATATTGAAAGTGCCGGAGAACTTTGATTTCTTCCGGCACTTTTCGTTTACTTTACGGATTCTCAACCATTATCTTCCATGAAAAAACTGGTTTATTACGTGCTTACGGCCACGGTTCTCCTTGTTCTGGCCTGCCGGCAGAAATCAGAAAAAGCAGAACAGACCATGCCGCCGATTAGTGAAGTTTTCGCAAAATATTACGAAGAAAGGCTTCCGCTTTATCCGCTGGAAGCGACCATGAACGGGGACAACCGTTATAACGACAAGATGTCCGACGACCTCTCGCAGGCCGGCAAATCGCGGATGATCGCTTTTTACCGGAAGTATCAGGACGAACTTGCCAAATACGACCGCGAGAAGCTGACCCCCGAGGAGCGGACCAGCTGGGACCTGATCGAATGGGAATGCGGGATCAACCTGGAAGGCCTTCAATACCCGACCGAGCTCATGCCGATCAATCAGATCTTTTCGACGCACCTGATGATCGGTCAGATGGCCAGCGGGAGCAGTTTGCAGCCGTTCAAGACGGTTAAGGACTATGACAACTGGCTCAAACGGGTCGACGGCTTTGTGGTGTGGTGCGACACGGCAGTCGTGAATATGCGCAAAGGGATTAAACTGGGTTATGTTCTGCCCGCCCCGTTGATCAAAAAGGTGATCCCGCAGCTGGCCGACATGGATCACGGGCCGGTGAAGGACCATCTCTTTTATTCACCTGTAAAAAACTTCCCGAAAGATTTTTCCAGCGAAGACAAGGCCCGGCTCGAAAAGGAATATGCTTCGATGGTCGAATCCAAAGTCATTCCGGCATTCGAGAAAATGCACGTATTTATGGAAAAGGAATACCTGCCCGCAGGCCGTACTTCGGACGGCTTTGCCGCATTGCCGAACGGCAAAGCCTTATACAACTATTACATCAAATATTTCACCACCACCGAGCTCACCGCCGAGGAAATCCACCAGATCGGATTGAAGGAAGTGGCGCGGATTTCGGCCGAAATGGAGAAAGTAAAAGTGCAGGTAGGCTACCAGGGCGACTTGAAATCCTTTTTCAACGCCGTCAGGAGCAATCCGAAACTGATGCCGTTTACCAAAGCCGAGCAGGTGATCGCCCATTTCAACGAGATCCACGAGCGGATGAAGCCGAATTTGCAGAAGCTGTTCGAGCTGACCCCGAAAACGCCTTTCGAGGTGCGGAGAACGGAGGCTTTCAGGGAGGCGTCCGCATCCGCCGAATACAATCCGGGCCTTCCCGACGGCTCCCGCCCTGGGATATTCTACGTGCCGGTGCCCGACGCGAAAGCCTATAATATCGTTTCCGACGAAAGCCTTTTTCTGCACGAGGCCATTCCGGGTCATCATTATCAGATTTCCCTGCAGCAGGAAAATACCGCGTTGCCCGAATTCCGCAAGAACCTGTGGTATAGCGCCTACGGCGAAGGCTGGGCGCTGTACACCGAGTCGCTGGGGAAAGAGCTGGGCCTTTATACCGACCCGTACCAGTACTTCGGAATGCTGAGCGCGGAAATGCACCGGGCGATCCGCCTGGTGGTGGATACGGGCCTGCATTCCAAGGGCTGGACGCGTGACCAGGCGATCAAATACTCGCTGGATCACGAAGCGGAGTCGGAGGAGAGCATTACCGCGGAGGTGGAAAGGTATATGGCCGGCGCGGGGCAGGCATTATCGTATAAAATCGGGCAGCTGAAAATCCGTGAGCTTCGTTCAAGGGCGGAAAAGCAAATGGGGGCAAAGTTCGATATCCGGGCATTCCACAAGCTCGTGCTGGAATCGGGGTGCGTGCCGTTGAAGCTGCTGGAAGAAAAAATCGATGCCTGGATCAAGGCTGCGAAATAGCCGGTCGTCCGACTAAAAAGCATGAGAGAGCGATGCCGGTAGCGGCGTTGCTCTCTTTTGTTTTGGGCTGAACCGCCGGTCCCGTGGATGCTGGCTGCCTCCGAAAAGCTCCATTGGCTTATTTTAACCCCGAATTGCGCCTGGCCGACACGAATAAACATTGCCAACACAATAATTGTCAGTAGAATAACTAAAATGGTGCTTTGTTAAGAAAAGTAAAATAATTCGGCATGAACAGTATAGAACAGGATAGTTAGCTGTTTTGAAATTGGCATTATTGCTTCAATAAATGTGCATTTTTTTAGTTAGATTTATATACTGGGTAAAAAAATGTAACGAGTGAACCTGAACCCAAGATGATGTATTTGAGGAAAAGCTTTTTGCTTCTGGCCGGGGCGGTAGCCGCTGCTTTGAGCTTCCAGTCGTGTAACAACAAGTCGGGAAGCGCCACGGAGGAAAAACTGCCCGAGCAGGTCAGTTATAATTTCGACATCAGGCCAATTCTGTCCGACAAGTGCCTGGCCTGCCATGGTCCCGATGCGAACAAGCGCGAGGCCGGGCTACGCCTAGACGATCCCGCGAGTGCTTTCGCCGCATTGAAGGATAATCCCGGGGCGCACGCCATCGTAGCCGGTAAGCCCGAGCTTTCGCAGGCATATCTGCGCCTGACGACCGAAGATACATCACTGCGCATGCCGCCACCCGCTTCCAATCTCAAACTTACCCAGCGGGAGATCGACCTCATAGGCAAATGGATCAAACAGGGTGCCAAATACGAAAAGCACTGGGCATTCGTGGCACCGAAAAAGCCAAAGCTGCCCCAGGTAGACCACAAGGATTGGCCCAGGAACGATATTGACTATTTTATTCTCGAAAAGCAGGAACAAAAAGGATTGGAACCGAGCGCCGAAGCAGACAAGGAGCGTTTGCTGAAACGCCTCTGCCTGGATCTGAACGGCTTGCCGCCCAGCCTGCAACAAATGGACGAATTCCTGGCCGACAATAGCCCGGACGCCTATGAGAAAATGGTAGATAAATTACTGGCCAACCCCGCATACGGGGAAAAAATGGCGGTCCATTGGCTTGATCTCGCCCGTTATGCCGACTCACACGGTTACCAGGACGACGGCTACCGTACCCAATGGCCCTGGCGCGACTGGGTGATCCACGCCTTCAATAAAAACATGCATTATAATGACTTTGTGACCTGGCAACTGGCCGGCGACCTGCTTCCCAACTCGTCCAAGGAGCAGTTGCTGGCAACGGGATTCAACCGGAACCATAAAATCACTGAGGAAGGCGGCGTAATTCCGGAGGAGTACCGAATTATGTACGTCACCGACCGTAACGACCTCTTTGGAAAAGGATTGCTGGGCGTAACCCTGGAATGCGCACATTGCCACGACCACAAGTACGACCCGTTTTCGCAAAAGGAATATTACCAGATGTTCGCGTTCTTCAATAATGTGAACGAGGTCGGGATAGAATCGGTGATCGGTGGACCGGAAACTTACGCGAAAAAGCCGTTGATGGAGATCACCGACAAGGATGTGAAAGAGATACTCACATTCATTAACAAGCCGGATACCAACCAGTTGATCGTGTCGGTAATGGGCGATCTGGACACGCTGCGCAAGACTTACGTCCTCAAACGCGGTGCTTACGATGCTCCGGGCGAGGAAGTGCAGGCAGGCACGCCGACCGCTATCCTTCCTTTCGACGAAAAATATCCCAAAAACCGCCTCGGCCTCGCGCAGTGGCTGTTTGATAAACGCAATCCGCTGACAGCCCGGGTGTACGTGAACATTCTCTGGCAGGAGTTCTTTGGGAAGGGTATCGTCAAAACCTCCGGGGATTTCGGCATGCAGGGCGAATTGCCCACGCATCCAGCATTGCTCGACTGGCTCGCCGTCGATTTCATGGAGCATAACTGGGATATCAAGCGGTTCGTAAAGCAAATGGTGATGTCGGCTACTTACCGGCAATCGGCCGTAGTGACGAAAGAGCACCTGGCGCGCGACCCCGACAACGTGTACCTCGCGCGGGGGCCGCGTTACCGCATCCACGCGGAGTTCGTAAAAGATCTCGTCCTTGCCAGCAGCGGCTTGCTCAACCGTACCATCGGCGGACCGAGCGTGAAGCCCTACCAGCCCGCGGGGCTTTGGGAAGGCGCCACTTCCGGACGTGGCCTGCTCTCGGTTTACAATCAGGACCATGGTGCCAGCTTGTATCGCCGTGGCATGTACACGCTCATCAAGCGCACCGTGCCGCCGCCTACGATGGCGATTTTCGATGCGAGCAACCGGGATTTGTGCGAGGTAAGACGCCTGAAAACGAACACCCCGCTGCAGGCGCTGGTGATGATGAACGACCCGACCGTGCTTGAAGCGTCGCGCGTGCTGGCCTCGAAACTGTTGCAGGAGAAAAGCAGCACCGAGGATAAGATCACCAGGGCGTTCAGGCAGATCGTTTGCCGTAAACCAAGCAGGAAAGAACTGGATATCCTGACGGGCTATTATCAAAAGGAATTGACGGAAATGAAGCCGGAAACGGCCGGTAAAATGATCTCGGTTGGCGAATACCCGCTCACCAAGAATGTCGATAAAAAGGCATTGGCCTCGCTGATGCGTGTCATTTCCACCATTTATAATCTCGAAGAAACCATCACGAAATCTTAACGGCATTCGGCTGTCGGCAATCGGCTGTCGAATAATGTGATGTTGTAATACCATAGGTGCAGTAATTAAATAAACGCGGACGGCTGATTGCCGAATGCCGGAGTCAAAAAATGGAAAAGGAAATCATTGAACACGGATTCAGTTTTAACAGACGGCGCTTTCTTTCCACGATGAGCCTGGGGATAGGAAGCGTGGCGCTTGGCTCGCTGCTGATGCCCGACCTGTTGAAAGGAGGAGGTTTGGAGGAGGAAGGGCTGGCGCCCGGCATCCCGCATTTCGCGCCCAAGGCCAAACGGGTGATTTACCTGTTTCAGAACGGTGCACCTTCGCAGCAGGAGCTCTTCGACTACAAGCCGAAACTCCGTGAAATGTTCGGGCAGGAAATTCCGCCGTCGGTGCGTGGTACGCAGAGGCTTACCGGCATGACGGCCAACCAGGCGTCGTTCCCGCTGGTGGGATCTTTTGTGGATTTCAAACAATACGGCCAGTCGCAGGCATGGGTGAGCAACCTTCTGCCTTATACTTCCAAGATCGTCGACGATTTGTGCATTATAAAGTCTATGTACACCGAGGCGATCAACCACGACCCCGCATTGACATTCCTTCAAACCGGTTCACAGCAGGGCAACCGGCCGAGTATGGGCGCCTGGCTGAGCTACGGACTGGGTAACGAAAATAAAAATCTGCCGAATTTTACGGTATTGCTCTCGCGCGGCGTGGGAAACGGGCAGGGGGGTTTATTCCAAATTATGGTCGAACGGCTTTCTGGATTCGGTGCACCAGGGCGTTCAGTTCAGCAAAGGGGAAGACCCTGTGCTTTACCTGCGCGACCCGGACGGGATGGACCGCAAGGAGCGCCGCGAAATGCTCGACAAGCTTTCGGAATTGAACGAATTGTCCTATCAGGAATTCGGCGATCCGGAGATTACCGCCAAGATCAAACAATATGAAATGGCCTACCGCATGCAGACAGCCGTGCCGGAGGTAATGGACCTTTCCAAAGAGTCGGACGATATTATCAAGCTGTATGGTCCCGAATGCCTGGTTCCGGGTACGTACGCGGCCAACTGCCTGCTTGCCCGGAAGCTGTCCGAGAATGGCGTGCGGTTTGTGCAGCTTTATCACCAGGGCTGGGACCAGCACGGTAACCTGCCGTTTGAAATCACCAAACAAGCCATGGATGTAGACCAGGCATCCGCCGCATTGGTAACCGACCTGAAACAGAGGGGATTGCTGGACGAGACACTCGTGATCTGGGGCGGTGAATTTGGCCGCACCAGTTACACCCAGGGCAAACTTACGGCCGATAATTACGGCCGCGACCACCATCCGCGCTGCTTTACGATCTGGATGGCCGGCGGGGGCATCAAGCCCGGTATCGTTTACGGGGAAACCGACGAGCTCGGCTACAATATCGCTAAAGACCCCGTGCATGTCCATGACTTCCAGGCGACGGTTCTGCATCAGCTTGGCCTGAACCACGAAAAGCTCGTATTCAAGCATCTGGGACGTCGTTACAGGCTTACGGACGTTTCGGGAAAAGTGGTGAAGGACATTATCGCCTGATCCGTTAAGTGTTTTATCATCGGTCAATTTTTTGGTGGAATTCTAAATGCATTTGAAACTCAGGGTTTTCGCGGAACAGTTACTAGTTGCTTCCAATATTTTCATATTGTTTTTACTGCTCTTCGAAAGCAAGCTCGTCATTCCGGCCTGGCTGCAGACCATCGGCCGGATGCACCCGCTCATCCTGCATTTCCCTATTGTGATCCTGCTGCTGGCAATGCTGCTGGAATTCTTCCGCTTTAAGCCGGAGTACGCGTCCAATGCGTTTTATCGCAACTTTCTGCAAGGCTTGTTGCTGATAGGCGCACTGTTCGCGGCGGTGACGGTGATTATGGGCCTGTTTTTGTCCCGCGAAGAGGGCTATGCGGGCGATACGCTGACTTACCACAAGTGGACCGGCGCGGGTATCTTCTTTTTCGCCTCGATAATTTACTGGATAAGAAATGCGAAATGGTATAAATCGGTTGCTGCCAGGGCAGGGGCGTTGCTGGCGGTGGCGGCACTGGTATTGACCGGCCATTATGGCGCCGCGCTCACGCATGGGAGCAATTTTATTTGGGAACCCATTTCAAACCAGCGCGAAATAGCGGAAGTGCCCCTGGACCAGGCGGTTGTTTATACGAACGTGATCAAGCCTATTTTCGAGCAGAAATGTACGAGCTGCCACAATCCCGACAAACTGAAAGGCGAACTGGGGCTTACCGACCCGCGTTCGATCGTGAAGGGCGGCAAATCAGGCAAGCTGATCGTTCCCGGTAATCCGCAGATGAGCCTGCTGCTGCAACGGGTGCATTTACCCATGGAGGAAAAAAAACACATGCCGCCGTCGGGCAAGGCCCAGCTTACGTTACAGGAAATCTCATTGCTTACATTATGGGTAAAGCAAAAAGCCGATTTCACTAAAAAACTGACTGATTTACCTGTTTCCGACTCGCTGAGGATCCTTGCAACGGCCTATTTGCAACCACAAAACCAGGAGCAGGAATACGATTTTGAGGCGGCCGACGAAGAGAAGGTCAAGGCATTAAATACCGATTATCGCACGATCCTGCCGCTCGCGCGCGAATCTCCGGCGCTGGCGGTGAATATTTACAATGCGTCGGCTTACAATGTGAAGCAGCTCGACGAACTGGAAGACATCCGCAAGCAGGTTATTTCCTTGAATTTGAATAAAATGCCTGTGAAGGACGCGGACATCAAGAGTATCGTGAAATTCGAAAACCTGCGTAAGCTCGACCTGAACTTTACCGACGTCACCGCAGCCGGGTTGAAAGATCTCGCGGTTTTGAAGCATTTGCAAAACCTGACCTTATCGGGCACCGGCCTGGATCTGAATGGCTTGAAAGGTCTGCTGCCTCAGTTAAAGAGCGTTAAAACGGTCGCTGTCTGGGATACGAAACTGTCGGCGGCCGATGTGCGGCAATTACAGGAGGCAAATAAAGGCGTGAACATCATCGGGGGTTTCAAAGACGATGGCAAGAACCCTTTGAAGCTCAACCCGCCGCAAATGAAGAACGCCTCGCCGATTTTCGCCGAGTCGCTGATCGTCGACATTCAGCACCCGATCAAAGGAGTGGATGTACGTTTTACGATGGACGGTTCTGAGCCCGACAGCGTGAAGTCTCCGGTGCTCGATCATAAAACGGTGATCCGGGGCAATACCACCGTTCGTGCCAGGGCCTTCAAAAATGGCTGGTACGGCAGCGATATGGTTACCTTCGATTATTATAAAAGCGCCTATAAGCCCGACAGCGGCACAATGCTCGCCCCGCTGAACCGTGTGCATCAGGCCGATGGGGTAAAGACTTTTTTTGATCACAAATTGGGTGTTATCGGAGCTAACAATCCCGCCTGGGCCAACAACTGGGCGGGTGTTAGGAACAACGATATGGCATTCGTTTCCGAGTTCAAAAAGCCGGTTATGCTTTCCTCGCTGGGTGTTCGTTACATGGTGGAGGAGGATACGGGCATTTTCCCGCCCGAGCTGGTCGAAATATGGGGCGGTACTACCCGGGATAACATGAAGCTGCTCACCAAATTCAAGGCGCCTATGCCTGTGAAAGGGGAGAGGGCCTCATTGCGGAGCGTAACGGGCAGTTTTAAGCCACAGCAGGTCTCCTACATTAAAATCGTAGCCAAACCGCTGAGCAAAATACCCGACTGGCATCGCAGCAAAGGTAACCGGGCGCTATTGCTGGTGGATGAAATGTTCCTGAATTAATGCGAGATTACGCTTTGCTTACCCTGCGCCACATTTCCGCACAGGCGCGTGCATTGTGATAGGGACATTTCCAGAAATTGATCTTGTCGCCCTTAACCGGCGTTCCGTCTTCTTTGACAGTCCCGAACCATTCGCCGCGCTCGTGGTCTATAAATTCATCGACAATGTAATCCCAGCTCTTTTCAGCCCTGGTTTTAAACTGCGGATCTTTGGTGAGCTGATAGGCATTGTAAAAACCGACAAGTTGCTCTGCGACAACCCACCAGCTCCGGTCGGTTTGGGTATGTTTGGTTTCGGGGTCGTATTCGTAGTTCAATGCGCCGTCGGGACCGAGGCCCTTCAAAGCGGCGGAGGCCATCGCAACCGACTTTTTCTTCATCCGCGCGATCAGCTTTTCATCGCGCAGTATTTCGGCCGTTTCAAAAAGCAGCCATGAAGCTTCGATATCGTGACCGAAGGAAACGATACGGTCCTTTGCTTTCCATTTCTCGTCAAAGAACAACTGCATTGTTTCTGTCTGCGGATTGACGATATGCGTAATAATCGCGTCGAGCATTCCGGCGGTCTGTTTTTTTAGACTGGCGTCCGGCCATACGCTGTACAGGTTCGTATAGGCTTCCACCAGGTGCAAATGCGTATTCATGCTCTTGATCCACGGGCTTTTGCTCAGAATGTAATCGTCGGTATTCGACCAGTCACGAGCAAATGCCTCGCGGTAACCGCCATTAACCGGGTCGAATGCATGTTTTTCGATGATTTCGAAAAGCGACTGTGCTTTCTCGAGTGCGGGTTTGAAGTGGGTGATGCGGTAATATTCGGCCAGGCCGTACATTGCGAACGCGTTGCCGTAAATCTGCTTTTTCGTTTCCAGCGGCGAGCCGTCCGCATTCACCGACCAGTATACGCCGCCATGTTCGGGATCAAAAAAATACCTGACCAGCTGCTGGTAGGCGCGGTCGGCCAGCGTAAGGTACCTGGGTTCTTTCAGCAACCGGTGCGCCAGCGAGAATGTCCACAGGATACGCCCGGTCAGCACCACCGATCGCGGCGAGTCCTTCACAGGCTGGTTTTCATAATTGACCCGGCCGTAAAAACCTCCTTTTTCAGGATCGGGCCCGTATTTTTCCCAATAATCGAGAATAGCGATGAATTCTTTTCTGAATGCTTCGGGGGTAAATGCGGCCATGGCTCCGGGTTGTTTTTTAGGAAAAAGCAGCCACCGGGGAGATCATACTTGTTCCGGTGTGCGTAGCATCCTTAGCAAACAAAAGAGCTATTTGTTCGACAATCTGCGAATTTCGGCGGTCTGATGACCTACATGATCCGGCTGAATTGCCCATCGTCAGGTATTCACCTAGGTTTTTAATCGAAGAATAGTGGTTTGCCAGACATAAAAAAACCTGATGCGCATTGCATCAGGTTTTCCCGGGCGGGCTATCCGTTAGTCGCCCTGGTTTTCCTCCTGGCTCTCGTGGTTGTCGCCGCCCAGGCTGTAATAGTTGTTTTCCTCGTCTTCCCGGCCGATTTCTTCGTCGTCATCGTCGTATTCCGAGCCAGGCACGTCCAGATCGTCGCCGACCATATCGTCTTCGAACGATCTTTCGTTCCATTCGTCCGAATCGATTTCGACAGCACGTTTGGCGCGGGAGGGATCTTCGGGATCTATATCCGGGTCAATGAGCCCCTGCCGGTAAATATCTTCATTAGCCGGATAGTTTCCGGGAAGGTCATCGTCATATAATTCGTCGTCATCATCGTATGGGCCCATAGTCGTAATGGTTAAGTGGACTAAAAAATCAGGTAGTCAGTTTTCCTGTTTCCGGATATTGGTTAAAAAAGCATTCCTGCGGCATTCCTTCGGAAACCCGGCGTTAGTCAGGTTATAAAACAGCCCGCCGGCGCTTTTACCTAAAATAAATGTTTTTCACCCAATTTTACGATTTGCATGCAAAGAAAATTAATGCGGTCAACCGGCGCCCTGGCAATGCTGGCGGCAGCCGCGGCGCTGTTTGGTTACCGAAACGAAACCCTGACCCGTTCCGAAAAATCCCCTCTTTACACTCCCATCGAAGCAAAAGAACTGAAACTGCCCGCCGGCTTTTCGGCGACCATACTGGCTACCGACCTGGGTGCTACCCGGCATATGGCGGTGGGTAAAAACGGCGACATGTATGTAAAGCTTTCCAAACTTAAAGATGGCAAAGGCATTTACCTGTTGCGCGATACCAACGGCGACGGGGCGATCGACGAGCAGAAACTCTTCGGCGATTATCCCGGCACCGGCATCGCGATCAAGGCCGGCTACTTGTACAGTTCCTCCAATAAAGGTGTTTTCAGGTATAAATTAAATGAAAAGGACGAGATCATCGATTTCGAAAAACCGGAAACCATCGTAAGCGGGCTGGCCGATCACGGCCGCGACAATGCCAAACCCGTCGCGCTCGACAACGCGGGCAATATCTATGTAACGGTGGGTTCCTACAATGACAATTGCCGGGCCGCAGGTTCGGCCAAAGGCATGTCGCCCTGCACGATCCTCGATTCGGCGGGTGGTATCTGGCGCTTCAAAGCCGGGCAGCTTAACCAGCAGTTTTCCGACGGTACCCGTTACGCCACGGGCGTGAAAAATGCCGTCGGCATCGATTGGGACAATAAGACCAATGCACTGTATGCGACATCACATGGCCGGGGCAAGTTCGACGACATGTATCCGCAATATTATACTCCCAAACACAGCGCCGAGCTGCCCTCCGAAACGCTTTATCGTTTGAAGGAAGGCGACGATGCCGGCTGGCCGTATATTTATTACGATCATTTTCAGAACAAGAAAATGCTCGCACCCGAGTACGGCGGTGACGGCAAAAAGACAGCGGGCGAAAAGGCGGTAGACCCGCTGGTGGCGTTCCCTGCGCACCTGGGGCCGAATGCATTGATGTTTTATACAGGCAATATGTTTCCCGCACGCTATAAAAACGGTGCCTTTATCGCCTTTCACAGCCAGTCGGCGGAGTTGAAAAAGGGTTATATGGTCGCATTTGTACCGTTCGTGAACGGTAAACCGGGCAAATGGGAAATTTTTGCGGATAACTTCGCGGGCACCGATCTGGTTAAACCCACAGGGCCTATCCAGCACCGTCCGTGCGGGCTGGCACAGGGGCCCGACGGCGCCCTGTATGTGACCGACGACCTTAACGGCACTATTTTCAAGATCGCTTACAGGATGAAGTAACCAAAGGCGGTACTTTACGATGGTATCGCGAGGGACGTAGTTTTGTGGGAAAACAGGATTGCCACAGGTATGCGAGCGCCCGCCCGCATACTTGTGCGCTTAACGGGTCGTCTACGATTTGAGTAAAGTTGCGAACGCCCGCACCGGGAACGTTCCGACGCCCTTGAACCCTGGCGGAACCGCGCTGAACAGGTACCCGGAAGCCGGCAGTTTTTCGAGGTTGCACAAATGCTCGACGATCAGGATTTCGGCGCCGAGCAGAATGGTGTGCACGGGCCGGCTGTTGCCGCGGGTGTCGTCGATATTATGGCTGTCGATGCCCACCAGCTTTACGCCGCAGTCGCGCAGGTATTCGGCTGCCTGGGCTGTCAGGAACGGATGATTTTCAAAATAGGCTTCGGTATTCCAGTTTTTCGACCACCCTGTGCGTACGATAACCGCCTTGCCACGGATTTCGAGATTCCTGAAAAACCCGGTGCCGATTTCCGACACGCCGGTTGCGTCGACGGTCACTGCTTCCAGGTTTGCGAATGCGTCCAGTTCGACTTCCGAAAGGTCTTTCCCATGCCCGTAGCGGTGAAAAGGACAGTCGATGTAGGTGCCGGTGTTGCTTACCATTTCGATCTTTCCGATTTGAAATTCGGTGCCCTCCTCGTACCTGCCCCGGGATTCCTCCCGGCTGAGAAAATCACAAATGGCCGGGGCGGGAAGGCCTTTGTAGGTAACCAGCCCGTCAAAGATGGTATGGCTCAGATCGACCAGTCGTTCCGGCAACAGCTGGTCGATGGGCTGGCGCTTGTGCTTTTCCTGAATGTAGTATTTATTGAGGATACTGACTTTTCCGACCATCAGCAAGCGGAGGTCTTTTACAATATAATCGGCCAGTTCGGCATCGGAAATGGTTTCCCCGGCAATATCGAGCCGAAAATCCTGTCCCTGGATGCCGCCGCCGTTGGTAAACTCGATGTCAAAATCAAAAACTACCCTGTGATCCATTATGCGTTTGTCAAACATCAGAAATCCGTATCCGCCTTATCGAGTTTCTCCTCTTTGATCCAGATATTGCGGTAATAGACGTCGTGCCCTTCCGATTGCAGTTTCAGGCCGCCGGGCGTGTCGGTAATGCCTTTGCCGCCGTCGTTGCCGCCATCGATTCCCGAATTAGGACCGCCCCACACCTGGCTGATCTTCTGATTGGTGTGTACTTTTTTGCCGTTGAAATACAAAGTGACCATCGGCTGTTCTACCAGCTTGCCGTCTTTGAAACGCGCGGCGCGGAAAAGGATATCATACGAATTCCATTTCCCGATCCCGTTATAGGCATAATAGGGTGATTTGGACTCATTGATCACCGCCGCCATTCCATGGGAGGTGGTATCGCCGTCGAGCACCTGGATCTCGTAGCGGTTTTGCAGGTAAACGCCGCTATTACCACCCGGTTTAGTGATCAGAAACTCCACATGCGCCCGAAAGTCCCTGAATTGCTTCTTGGTAACAATGTCGGCTGCCCCGTACAGTCCGCCGGCGGAGGCGGGATCATTGCAATTGATTACCGTTCCCTTGTCGATAGGATCGTTTACCACCGTCCATTTTATCGGAGGTTTGGCGGCAAAGCGCGGGCCTTCCCAGTAGACCCATTTTTCGTCGAGCATTTTGCGGCTGCCGTCAAGATACACTTCTGCGCCTTTGGGCGGCTTCGCGCCCACGCCTACCTGTCCATATGCGAGTCCTGTAAAAGCCAGGGCAGCGATGGCCTGGCCGAGGATTATGCGTTTCAGTTTTGGAAGATTTCCGTTCATTGTTGTGGTTTGTTTGAGTATTGGTTTGCGCCGGAAAATGGCTCGGCAACGGATATAAGAGGCGGTTTTTTTAGAATTACTCGCCCACGACGGTTTTCCCTCATAATTTCTCTTCGAACAGCTTTAAAATCCGCTTGTACTCGTCGGTCCATGACGATGCTTCCACAAACGCGTGGTCTTCCATAGGATAGGAGGCCAGCTCCCAGTTATTTTTACCCAGCTCGATGAGCCGTTGCGAGAGCCGCACCACGTCCTGGTAATGCACATTCACATCGACCATCCCATGACAGATCAGCAAGTGACTGTTCAAACCGGCGGCATGGTAAATGGGCGAACTTTTGCGGTATGCCAGGCTGTCGGCCTGTGGTTCGTTGAGGATATTGGCTGTGTACGACTGGTTATATGCAGCCCAGTCGGTAACGGGCCGCAATGCCGCGCCTGCCGCGAAAACATCGGGCGTGGTGAAAAGCGCCATCAATGTGATAAACCCGCCATAGGAACCACCGTAAATGCCGATCCTGGCGGGTTCGATCCCATAGGTTTTGACAAGCCATTGGGCGCCGTCGGTATGATCGGTGAGGTCTTTGCCGCCCATGAAGCGGTAAATGCCCGTGCGCCAGTCACGGCCGTAGCCCGAGCTTGCGCGGTAGTCCATATCCAGGACCGTATAGCCTTTGTCGGTGAGTAAGTTATGGAACATGTATTCTCTGAAATACTGGCTCCACCATTTGTGCGCATTCTGCAAATAGCCCGCCCCGTGGACGAATATCACCGCTTTGCCGTTCGATCGTTTCGGTTCGTATACCCTGGCGTAAATATCCTGTCCGTCGCCCGCCCTGATAGTCACTACCTTCGCCTCCCGCCAGGGATAGGAGAGAAATTCGGGAGAAACGGAATGCGTAACCTGCACCGGTTGCGCATTCTTTGCGATCCCGTTTTCCAGCAGATAGAGCTCCCAGGGCCTATTGCTTTTCGAAAACCGGATGGCGAGGTTCTTTTCGTCGGGCGACAGGGTCATCTCGTGTGCGCCGGGCGTATGCGTGAGGCGCGTCCGCGGGCCGCCCGCTGCCGGCATCCGGTAAATGTGTTGCTCACCCGGATGTGCTTCGTTGGTAATCAGATAGAACGTCTTTTTGTCTTTCGAAAGTACTACGTTCTGTACTTCGAACCGGCCGGAGGTCAATGCGTTTTTCTTCCAGGTTGCGATATTAAGCGAATACAAATGCGAGTAACCGGTGGCCTCGCTCTGAAAGTAGATTGTCTGATCGTCGAGCCAGCCGATTTCACCGGCCGCCTGCGGGTAGCTGCCAATGCCCGGCCCGCCGATCCAGGCCTCGTCGCGCTGACGGTCGATAAGTTTTAATCCGGACGTCGAAGGATCGAACGTCATGATCCAGCGGTCCTTGCTATCCAGCGAACGGATTACCACCACGGCATTCCGGCCATTCTCCGACCAGAATGGTCCGTGGAAAATGACCTTGCGTTCCTTTTTCTTCCAGGCGGAATCCTGTTTGGGATAATCTTTCAGATAATCGGGTTTGTCGTAAATGCCGGGAATATCGGTAGTTGTTACTTTCCGGGTAGTGTCCTTTTTAATATCGTATACCCAGAACTCTGTTTCCGATTCGGGCGCACCTACTTTTGTTCTGGCCGGAATCTCCTCGGTGAAACCGCTTTCCGTCACATAATTGGGCACAATCGTCGACTTGGCATCTTTATCGCGTCGGGTAAGCCGGTAGGTGACAAACCGCCCGTCGGGACTTACCTGCTGGTTCGATACCTGCTTATCTCCAAGATAAATTTCCCTGGGACGCCAGGGTTTGCCGGCGTCCGTAATCTTTTTGCCCGCATCTTTTTTGTCTTTTCTTTCTTTCAAAACTTCAAATATGGCCAGCTGATCGGCTTTCAGGAACTTTTCCTGCTCGCCGGGCTTGCCGTCGGCCTTCCCGGTTCCCGTCTTGAAATCCGTAAGCTGGCTTACGAGCCCCGACCCCAGGCCGATGCTGAAAAGATTATCGCCTCGCTCGAAAATGACGGCACTTTCATCCCCGCTGAATGCCGGGTTGGTCTCGCGTTCGGTAGTATTGGTAAGCTGGCGGATAGTGAAGTCCTTATAGTCGATCACAAAAATGTCGCCATTCTTTTCATATGCGCGCAGTGAGCGATTGCGATTGTAAACACCGCTTCTGCCGGGGATCCGCCGCCTGTCGGCCGGGGACACTTTACTGATCTTTTTCGCAGCCAGCGAATAGGCATAGAGCGAATCGGATGGGTTCTTGTCCGGGTTCCAGTTGAAATACACTGTTTTGGAATCGTCGGCCCAGGTAATATCGGTAGGGGAAGTTCCCATCCACATTTTCGGATCGCGCATGATTTTCTCGACGGTAAGGGGCGTCAGGGATTGGGCATTGAGGTTATTGATAAAGAAAAGTGAAGCGAAAAAAATGAATTTGTTAAAATGGTTCATGTTTGAAATTATGAAAATGCAATGCTGTCAGCAAATTTTCTTCCCGGAAGGGGGCCGCTTTGATCAGGTGGATTATTGTTCGTCCCAATATACGAAACGTTACGTTTCCCGGCAGAATAGGCGCCTTGTTTCGCATTGCTTTAAAATTGAAATGCTATTTTTGGACACGATGACGACCATATACTCCTTACTTTTCTGCACAGCCTTTGTTTGGGCCGCTTCTTCATGCACTACACCGCAAGGCTCCGTTCCTGAAAAAGGGGTCTCATTCGCGCTGAACGAATATCGCAGGCAACATATCGACAGTATCCGCTATAAAATCGAGCTGGACATTCCGTTGGGGAAGACGGCCGGAATCATGGGTAAAGAGACGATCACGTTTCATCTGAATGCCCTGGATTTGGCGCTGGTGCTGGATTTCAATGCGGATGCGGGCCATTTGCAGGAGGTTCGGGTGGGCGGCCAAAAGATCGGATACCGGTTTGTGAATGAGCATATCGTCATCGAAGCGAGGTATTTGAACAAGGGCAAAAACGAGGTCAGCATCGATTTTACCGCGGGCGACCAGTCGCTGAACCGGAGCGACGACTATCTCTACACACTTTTCGTTCCGGACCGGGCTTCAACTTGTTTTCCGCTTTTCGACCAGCCCAACCTGAAAGCTTCCTACCAGCTAACGCTGAAAACGCCCGGTGACTGGGAGGCGGTTTCGAATGGGGAATTGGAGGCCCGCGGACAGGAAAAAGGCAGGCGTATCTACCGGTTCGGCGAAACGAAGCCGATCAGTTCTTACCTTTTTGCGTTTTCGGCAGGTAAATTTTTCAAAAAGAGCAAAGTGGCGGATGGCCGGGAAATGACGATGTACTACCGGGAGACGGACACGGCAAAAGTCAACCGTAACAGCGACGAGGTGTTCCGGCTTCATGCCCGGTCACTTGCCTGGCTCGAAGACTACACAGGCATCGGTTACCCTTTCGGGAAGTTCGATTTCGTATTGCTGCCTTCATTTCAATATGGCGGAATGGAACATCCCGGCGCTATTTTTTATAACGAACCGGCACTTTTTCTGGACGAAAACGCATCCGTCAATCGCCGGATGGCGCGTGCGAGCGTGATCGCCCACGAATCGGCGCACATGTGGTTCGGCGACCTGGTTACGATGGACTGGTTCAACGACGTCTGGCTCAAAGAGGTTTTTGCCAATTTCATGGCCGCGAAAATAGTCCACCCGAGCTTCCCTGAAATCGATCACGAGCTGCGCTTTCTGCTGGCACATTATCCTAATGCCTACGAAGTGGATCGTACGGCGGGCACCAACCCGATTCTGCAACAACTGGAGAACCTGAAAAACGCCGGAACCTTGTACGGGGCGATCATTTACATGAAAGCGCCCATTGTGATGCGGCAGCTCGAACGGAAAATCGGCCGGCAAATGATGCGGGAAAGCCTCCGCGAATACCTTGGAACCTACGCTTTCGGCAATGCCCGTTGGGACGATCTCATCGGCATTATCGACAAACGCACGCCGCAGGACATCGCCGGATGGAGTAATGTATGGGTAAAAACGCCCGGAATGCCAGAGTATGACATGGACGCGGGTAAACTGGTTCAGGCGAAGGATTCTGCGTCGGGGCGTGTGTGGGAGCAGCCTTTGGTTTTGAAATCTATTCAAAACGGCCGCCTGGTTTTTCCCAATAGCGATGGTGCTGGCTATGGTTATTTCAAAATGGATACGGCTTCCAAAGCGTGGTTCTTTGAGAATTATGGTAATGCAAATGCGGTGTCGTCCGATCCGGTTTTCAAGGGCGCGATGCTGGTGAATATTTGGGAAGGATTACTGCGCGGTGATGGACCGGCGCCGGAGCAGTTGGTGCATTACATATTGAATGCATTGCCCAAAGAGCATGACCCGCTGCTGGTCGATTACCTGCTGGGTAATTTACAAAGCAGCTGGTGGGTGTTCCTGAACGTCGGGCAGCGCGCAGCATATCAGGAGCGTGCAGAGCAGGTACTCTGGCAACTTTTAAACCAAACCAAAGACAAAGGCATTCAGACGTCCTATTTCCGTGCGTTCAAAGCGCTGGCAGAAACAGACGACGGCTGGCAGCGGTTGCATGGGTTATGGACGGGGAAGTTGCAGGTGAAAGGCCTTGCGCTTTCGGAAGAAGACAAAATCGCGCTGGCTTACGAGCTGGCATTGAAAGGGAAAAGCGACGGCAAGGCCATCCTGGACGAGCAGCTGAATGCCACCGGAAACCCCGACCGTAAAGCCAGAATGCAGTTTGTGATACCGGCATTGAGCCGGAGTGAGGCGGAACGCGATGCATTTTTCGAGTCGTTGAAAAAAGAAGAAAACCGGGAAAAAGAAGCCGGGTACTGGATGCATTGCTCTACCTGCACCATCCGCTACGGGCGCAGAGCGCGGTAAAATACCTGCGGCCGTCACTCGATCTGTTGCAGGAAATCCAGCTTACCGGCGACATTTTCTTTCCCACGCGCTGGCTGCACAATACATTCGCGGGCCATACTTCTCTGGAAGCGGCCGGTATTGTCCGCACTTTTTTGAAAGAGCATCCGGATTATCCCTACTTTTTAAAAAACAAAATTCTGCAAGCGACCGACCTGCTCGATCGTTCAGTAAAACTTTCTGCAAACCATGCCCAAAAAGAGCATTCCGCTGCATTATCTGGAAAATGAGTCGGGAATAGGGATTTCCATGCACCGGATCGACCGGATGAACCGGATGAATGCGCCCCACATGGACGCGCACCGCGACGACTATGGTAATTTCTTTTTTCAGGAAGACGGACGCGCGCGCCTGATGGTCGATTTTCGGGAAGTGGAGCTGGAAGGAAGCGGGGTGTTTTGTATCCTGCCCGGCCAGGTCCATTATCCTTTGCACACCGAAGGTTCCTACGGCTGGTTTCTGGCTGTGGATATGAGCCTGCTGGACGAGCATCACAGGTCGGTGGTCGACGAATATGCATTACACGGGTTTCCGGTGAGCGTCGACACCCGGCAGGCGGATATGCTCACACGCAGCCTGGGTTTGCTTTTGGATTTGTACCAATCGCCTGGCGAATACGGCCAGCAGGTGGTGCAGTCGATGCTGAAAACCTGCCTGGGCATTTTTACTTCGCTTTTTGAACGCGAGATCTTGCAGCAGACCGTGCAATCGCGGCCGTCGTCGATCACCACACAGTTTCGCAAACTTTTGTCACAGCATTTCAAAACAGTGAAAAGTCCTTCTGAATACGCGGGAATGCTCAACATCACATCGTCGTATCTGAATGAGGTGGTGAAAGAAACATCCGGCCAGCCGGTAAGCCACTGGATTCAGAATGAAGTGATGATGGAAGCTAAAAGGCTGCTTTATTATACTGATTTGAGTATTAAGGAGATCGCTTTCGGGTTGGGTTATGAAGATCACGCCTATTTTTCCCGGTTGTTTCGTAAAGTTTCGGGGCGGTCGGCGGGACAGTTCCGAAATGAATGCCGGAGATAGGGGGCGTGATTAAAACCGCGATTTATCCAATCATTCCCTGTCTTGCTCCCTTTATCCGATGCGCCCGCGCGTGTTGTTTTGTAAAGTAAAATTTCGGCTGGACCGTCAGCCAGGGAACAACACCAATCGCACGAAAAATGAACATCATCAAACAGAAAGCGCTGCACCTGCTCGAAACCGCCTTCGGCAAAACCGGGACCGTCCTGGCGATCAGGGCCTGGGAGCCCGCTACCTTTTTCGAAGTGGACGTCCACTTTCCCGATATGGATATGAGCGGCTGGAAACGCGTCCAGCATATTAAGGTACGCGTTGGCGAAGGCATTTACCGCGATTATACACCGGCCGGGTGGGACGCGGACATCCGCACCTGTACATTATACATCAATGCCGAACAGGATGGCCCGGGCGCGCAGTTGATCCGCTCGCTTCGCACGGGCGACCGCGTTACCTACGTAGGCGTGGGAGCAACCATGCACAGGCCGGCGGCCAATGGCGAAATGGTAGTGTTCGGCGATATGAGCAGCATAGGGCATTACCTGGCTTTGCAGCAACTGGCCGGCGCCCGGGAAATCAGCGGGGCCATCACCATCGCGCATGAAAATCACCGCGAGGAGTTTAGGGAATATTTCAACTGGAAAATCCAGCCGGTGAAAAAGAATGGCGACGGCGGGCTGGCCTCGATGCTCAAATGGACCAGCGACAGGCCGCTGGCCAATTCGAACATCTACATTTCAGGGCACATTCCTACCTGCATCCGCTTGCGTAAGGAGCTCAAAAAGCGGGAACAGCCGCCGCTTGGAATACAGGTCCAGGGATTCTGGTCATGATCAGTCGAAAATGCCGTTCATCGCAGTCAGAATGACCGGCTTGCCGTCCGTCACGACGATCGTGTGCTCGTGCTGCGCCACATATCCGCCGCGCGAGCCTACCAGCGTCCAGCCGTCACGATCCGCGGCGGCGGTGGAGGATAGCGTTGAAATGAAAGTTTCCACAGCCACGACACTGTTTTTACGGAAGCGGGTAGTGTTGTGGCGATCGTAATAGTTGGCGATTTCGTGCGGCTCTTCATGCAGGCTGCGCCCGATTCCGTGGCCCGTCAGGTTCTTGATCACCTTGTAACCCGATCTTTTCGCTTCCGTTTCGATCAAACGCCCGATATCGGCGATCCGGACGCCGCCCCTGATCTGCCCGAGCGCCTTGTTCAGAATGCGTTTGGAGGCATCGACCAGCTTCCCGTGACCGTGTATATCCCGGCCGAGTACGAACGAGCCGCCATTATCTGACCAAAACCCATTTAATTCGGCTGAAACATCGATATTTATAAGATCGCCTTCCCGCAACACCTTATGTTCCGAAGGCACGCCGTGGGCAACCTCGTTGTTGATGCTGATACAGGTCCAGCCCGGGAAACCGTAGGTAAGTTTAGGCGCCGACCTGGCCCCAAGGCTGTTCAGCATTTCTCCTCCGAACTCGTCGAGCTCCCGGGCCGTCATTCCGGGTTTGGCGTGCTCGCGCATGGCACGCAAGGTGGTAGCCACCGCCCGGCTGGCTTCCTGCATTCCTGTCAGTTCGTATTCTTTGGTAATAGACATACGTGAGTCGATATATTGATTAAGCGTTTCCCTTGCATTCTTCGCAAGGCCGTACTGGCAGGCCAAGCGCGGTCCCGGAAGGGACAAATCCGCTTATGGCCGTCGCGGCGTTACTTCGATATGCGTTTCAAGGTAACACTTAAAAATGGAAATGTTTCGGGAAATTTCGGCGGATGTCTCCGGCAATATACATCTTGCCTGCAAACTCGGCTAGTTGCCTTGCTGCGGGAAATATCTGACAAAATCGATGCCGATGCCGTTCGGGTCGAGAACAGCGAAATGCCGGTCGCCCCAGGGCTCGTCGCGGAGCCCGATCTGGATAGCCGTACCTTTTTGTTTCAATTCTTCGTAGAGCTTATCGACGTCGTCCACCTCGATAGTAAGGTACATTCCTTGTCCCTGAAACGCTTTGTGAAAAAGCGGTTGTTGTGAGGGATGGTCGGGCAGCAGGAAGCTGATTTCCGAACCGCGGTCCGGCGTGTGCAGCAACAGGTAAAATTCGTTTTCGAAAGTCACGCCGAATCCGAGGGTTTCGGTGTAAAATGCCTTGGTTTCGGCTAGTTTTGAAGTGATAATGCCCGCGTTCAGTTTCATTTTCTGTTTGGTTTGAGTGGATGAAATGGTTTGAGAGAAAGCGTTACAGCAGATGCACGCTAACGCGAATAGGGTGATGAGCCGTTTCATAATACTGACCGTTTTGTATTGTCGACGATACAAATTTCGGTTGGGGAAGGAAGGCTGTATTGTAAAAAACGGACAAAATCACCGCCCGAACGCCTTCCCGGGTGTCACGCCGTAAAGGTTTCTGAATTCTTTGATGAAATGCGCCTGATCGTAGTAGCCGTTTTCGTAAAAGAGCTTGTTTTCGCGCAGGCTCTGCCCGGAAGGTTTTGCGCGGAGGATGTTCTGGAAACGCACGACCTGGCTGAATGTTTTGGCCGAGTCGCCGATGTAATATTCGAACAACCTGCGCAGCTGGCGCGGGCTCAGGCCGGTATCGAGGTCTTTTTCGACATTCAACACGCCGTAATTTTGCAGGATAATGGATAATGCATGATAAAAACGGGGATCGTGGTTGAAGCCGACGCCGGCCGCCAGCCGGAGAAAGTAATTGTCCAGCCGTGCCGCTATTTGTTCCGTCGACAATCCGGCGCCGAAATCCGAGGAAATGAACCGGGCGGTTTCGGGTACCACCGCATCCAGGCATTCAAAGCGGTTGCTGAGCCCGGCGGCGTTGATTTTGAAGAGTTGGGGGAACATCGTGGGTAAAAATCGTACACCCACGTAGTTGAAACTGTTTTCGAGCGGGAATTCGGTGTACTTTTTACAAAATCCCATGACGAAATTTTCGGCGGGATTATCGAGCTCGAAAAAAATATCGATGCAGCCGTCGGCTACGACGCGGTAGGTAAATGGCTCATCGAGCCGAAGCGTAGTCCGTAATTGCCAGTAACAGTAAATAATGCCCTGCAAGGCCGGATCGGGGAGAAACTCCTGGTAAGTCACCCGCTCCGCCGACTGCCTGACGGTCGGTTGAATGGGTATGTACAACCCGCGGATATCTGGCGTTCGAAACATTCGGCTCGGGCCTTTTTAGGAGTTAGTGATGGGCTTTGATGATCTGTGTGGCACGGATTTTGAAATCTGATAAAAACATATTTATTTGTAAATCAATACTTTCACTCTGTTTGCTGCCGTTTATTAATTCTTTCCGGTGACAAAATCCGGGACATTTCGATTGCCATGCAGCGTTGAATTTAACACATACACAACTATGAGCAAAGCATTTGACAATCTGCGCCTGTATGCAGGCGTTGTGAAAAGGGTAGGCTACACACTCACGCTCGGCATGCTGCATTCCGGTTTCAGGGATGAGCTGCTGAAATTGTACAACAGTTGCAGTGGCCAGGAACCTTCCGGCGACGATACGCCGATGGACCCGTTTGTTATCCCCAAAACCGATGTTTTCGAACTTTTTGGCAACGATGCGGCTGCGTACGAAGGCGTATATGAGTGCGGCTTCGGGCATACCACCGAGTTCGAGCTCAAAGTAATCAGCAATCTGGTGAAAAAATGGAACCCCCGCCGCATTTTCGAAATCGGGACATTCCAGGGGAGGACTACTTTGAATATGGCGCTCAACAGCGGCAGCGACACCGAGATTGTAACGCTCGATCTTCCTGCGGGAGAGCTGGCTAGCACCAAAATGGATATCGAGGACGGAGAAGTGCGCTATGTAAAAAAAGAGGTTTCCGGTGAGCGCTTTATCGGGCACCCGGCCGCTTCCAAAATCCGGCAGGTGTTTGGCGATTCCGCTTCTTTTTCCTTCGACGAATACAAGGATTCGGTCGATGTGGCCTTCATCGACGGCTCGCATGCCTATGAATATGTGTTGAACGACAGTGAGAAAGTGTTCCCTATCATGCGGAAGGGGGGCCTTATCATCTGGCACGACTACACCAACTGGCCGGGCGTCTGGACGGCGCTTAACGAGCTTTACGAGCACGACAGCCGGTTCAGGGGCCTCAGGCACATTGGCGGCACCAGTATCGCGATTTTGACTTTATGATGCGGCGGAAGTAACGTATAGGAGCTATCGGTCTGTGAGAATATCCCGGGTTTCCATCAGGGCAAATCCCAGCAGGTTGAGACCCTTCCATTTCCGCGGGTCGGCGGCATGCGGATCGTCGGCGGCTAAACCGATACCCCAGACCGGATCCACGGGGCTCGCCTCGACCAGGATTCTCGCGCCGGTATTCAACAGGAACCCGCGGAGTTCGGGGTTTTGGCTGAATTTCTGAATACTGCCTTCGAGCACGATCGCGCACCGGTTTTCCATCCAAACCTCCTCCCGGAAGTTCTGGACCATTCGGCCTAGTGCTTTTGCCTCGCCGGGTGAATGACAGGCGATGATCTTGTCGCGCAATGCATCATTACCGAACACACGGGCCTTTTCGGCCATCATCCAATGCTCGGCGGTGCGATACTGTACGCCGCCAATTGTAAACGGCGCGTGCCACCATTGGCTTAGGCATGACCGGGTAATCAATCCGATCTTTGCGGGCTGGTGGCCCCAGAAATGAAGGAACTTCATTTTTGAATCCTGGTTTGACTTTTCCAGGAGCCATTCGAGATCGTATTTCATTGCGGCGGCACAGCGTTTGCCGTTTGATTTCCCGACCGGGATTTGCGGCACTATTTTTATAAATCGTTTAAAAAAAGAACAACTATCCTATGAGCAACAGAATCTTAACCGACGCCTACATCAAAGAGCTGGAAGCGGAGTACATTTCGACCCGTAAGTGTCTGGAACGCATTCCGGTGACCTTGTTTGACTTTAAGCCGCATCCCAGATCCATGGAACTGGGTTACCTGGCTCTTTTGGTTGCCGAGATCCCCCCTGTGGATCACTTTTATGGTGGAACAGGGCGAAGTCGATTTTGCCACTTACAAACGTTTTGAATTCACGACAACCGATGAATTGCTCGACCATTTCGAGGAGGTTTTCGACGGCGCCAAAAAGTCGTTGGCGGGTGCCAGCGACGATGACCTCGATGCTCCCTTCTATCTCAAACGGCAGGGCCAGGTGCTGTTCACCCAGCCCAAACGCGAGGGTATCGGTTCGACGATCAACCACTGGGTGCATCACCGCGGACAACTGACGGTTTATATGCGGCTGAAAGACATCGCCGTTCCGTCGATTTACGGCCCGTCGGCAGACGACCGCACATTCTGATCAGCGGGGAGGACCGAACCGGTCGAACTGTTCTTTTTTGAGCTCTTCGAGGATTTCCTTCGTCGATTCGAAACTGGTATGCTGGTAGGCCCTCAATCCCAGGGTTTTAGCCATATTGGCGAACATAATGCGGTCGTCGAAATACACGCACTGGCTGGGCGTTGCCTGCGCGATGCCCATCGCCAACTCGAAAATGCGCGGGTCGGGCTTGCGCATTTTTACCTCGCACGACGAAATGAATGCATCGAAACAGGTGTGTAGTTTGAACTTCTGAATGCGGTAATCGTTCAATTCCTTACCCTCGTTATTGATGGAAATGATCCGGAAACCGCAATCTTTCTTCCATTCTTTGAGCCAGGCCAGCATTCCCGGCAATTCCACGGACTGCGAATACATGAATTCCTTGAAATCCTCCCGCACAAAATCACGCGGGTGGTTGAATATCACGGTGTCAAGGTACTGATCGAGGTTGACGCTACCGATTTCGTACACATTGAATATGAAATTGTGGAGCTGGTCCATTTCCTTATAGTTGAGGCCGAACTTTTCGGCCGCCAGGATGCGGGACTCATGGCCCCAGCCATTGCTTAAAAGGACGCCGCCGATGTCGAAAAAGAGGATCTTGAGATCGCTGGTCTGCATGGAAAATATCTTAAAGGTTTGCCGTAAAGATGTGGGGATAATTTGTGATTTCCACTTGTATAATCAGAATTGGTTTCGAAAGTATGTTTGTCTGAAATCTGGAACAATCTTGTAGATAATTATTGACACATTTGTATTCCACTATCTACTCAAAGCTCCTTGACAATGATGAATGAAACTGTAAAACGCTACGAACGCATTGTTATGAACATTGGAGAACTAATTGAGATATCCGGGTATCGCAATGATTATCTGGCCGGTAAACTAGGGCTGACTACCGTCAATTTTTCGGCGAAGAAGAACCGGAAAACTTTCACGTTGGAAGAAATAAAGAAGTTGGCGGCAATTATCGACAACGAGGACGTACAGGATTATCTCATGGCTGCCGAAATGGATGAGCGGGAGGATGACGCGACCATTACCCACGAAGAGCTTTTTAAACGGATGGGATGGAAATAGTATACGCCGAAAGATTTTATAAGGAGCTCAGCAAATTGCCCGCCCGGGTTCAGCAGTCGGTGAAGCAGGTTTTGATAAAACTTAAAGCAGCAAGTAATCTGGAATCATCCGGCGTCGACTATGCGTTGATGCGTGGTAGAGCGAAAGGCGCCAAGTATTACAGGATTCGTGTCGGCGATTACCGGATAGGTGTTAAATACATTCATCCGGATATGATTGTGATCATCATTGCCCGACGCGGCGAGATTTATAAGCTTTCCTCCTGAGTAAATGGCAATCGGTGCCGATATTCGCATCGATTGCCAAGGCAGATTAAACAAAGTAAATTATCATTTAAAGGTCATCTTCAAACCACCACCCGGGGGACGTCTTACCGCCGCCCGCCGCGGAAGCCGCCGCCGCTAAAACCGCCCCGGCTAAATCCGCCGCCTCCTCCGTTAAAGGTGCGGGGGCCAAACGAACCATAGGACCGCGAAGGTGTGCTGAACGTATTGCCCCGCGTGATCGGACGATAACTTTGTGAGGGTATCGGCCGGAACGACGGGCCCCTGTCGAAGAGATAGGACCGCGAGCCGACGCGCGGATTGAAATGCCTGGCGGCCGAGCCGATAAACGCCGTTCCCGGCGAATACGCGTAATGCCGAGGGGCAATGGTGTGGTAGTAATGGTCATACTGGCGGTACAGGTGCGGATAATACCGGTAGGCCCCGCCAAAGAACCATCTGGAAAAGCCCGGCGAAGGCATCGCATACACAACCGGATATCCGCCTAACCCAAAATAGAAACCCGAGCCATAACCATACAGGCCGGGATACCAGATCGGCGAGCCGTACCAGTAAGGGTAGCCGAACCAGTAAGAATACGGGCTGCCATAATTCACCACTTTATCGCCGGTGGGCGCGGGATAGCTGTAACCGCCCCGGGTAGCGTATTGCTGCGAAGCCTGGCTAAGCTCCTGCATGGCCTGGGGATTTTGTTTCAATTCATCCTGATAAGCGGCAAGCTCCTCCTTGTTCCCGGCTTCGATCTGGTCGTGGATCATGGCCAGGTCTTGCCGCACGTCGGCCGGATTGTCTTTGAAGCGTTCGCCCAGCCGCGCCACAAGGTCGGAATGATCGTTCAGCAGCGAAAGAGCGTCCGGCATTTCTTCCAGGGTTTTGAAAGCTTGCCGCGCATCTGGGCTAAGCGGGGCAATCATATCCTGGAACGATCGGCTGGCTTCTTCATTGAGGTTGTCGACTCTCACCAGGTCGTCGTGGTGGTTGTGGTACAACTTCCAGGCCGCTTCTTTCAATTCGGTCGACTGTTCGGGCAGCATACCCTCGATTGTTTCACGGGAATTTTTACGCGGAAGCGTCGCCAGCCGGTGCATCAGCTCGGGGTAGCGGCTGATCTCGTAAAACCAGTTCTGTTTTTTCTGTGCGTAACCCTGAATGATTTGCAGGAACCCGGCACTGGTTTTCTCCCGGATTTGCGCGAGTTTAGCCAGAATGTCGGGATATTGGGTGGCAACGAGGATATCGTTGCGTACGTCGTCATTGTAAGGTGCAATGGCTTTGAGGAGGCTTTGGTCAGTAACTATATTTTGTTGCGCGTTATCAACCATTTGGTCGTCCTGGCCGTAACCGGTAAGGCTGGTGGCGGAGAGCAGAATAGTGGCAAACAAATGAAGCGGTTTCATGGTATGATACTGTTAAAATTGAATGGCTTCCGAACTTTGATGATACCAAGGTATCGGTCGATTCTGTTGAAAAATTGAAGATCCGGCCATTTTGAAAATAAATTTCCCGCATAATTTTCCGGACCCACCACATTCCCCCAAACCGAAACCGTGAATACGAAAATGCCTGCGGGAAATATCTTTTAAATTATCCCTGCTGCTGAACAGGGAAACTTTTCATCAGCTTTTTAACACCCTTGTTAATCTGCTTTTCAAGCCGGTTCGGATTGCTCACATCACCCGAAATCGCCTTTTGCCAGATTATATCCCCGCTTTTGGTGTCCACCACGTCGAGGACCAGCGTACCGTCGGTGCTGGTCGTGGAATAGGGGTAGCCGCCATATCCGCCGAAGCCATAGTAGGGGAGTCCCCAGCCAAACCGGCTCCAGCCCATCATCATGGGATAGGGTGGTCCTCCGTAATAGTTTCTGCGCACGCGTTGCGTATACGTATGAAATTGCAGGAGCAAATCGGGGTGTTGGGTATTGCGCGTCAGGCCCCGGCTTTCCAATGCCTTATCGAAGGCTGCCTGAATGTGATGGCGTGCCAATGAGCTGGCATACATCGGGTTCTGGTTAGTTTTCATGTCTGGTACAATCCAGTTGTAGGTCAATGCCTTGCCGGAAGCATTTCCCGGCTGTTGGGGACTTTGTGCGAACACCGCGGCGCTCAGCACAGTCAGCATTCCCAACAAGATAAGTTTCCTTTTCATTTTAAAAGGGTCGTTTGAAGGGTTTTCCGGGTTCCGAGCCCGGAAAACCGGGGTTACATTACAGTCCGATTGCGAAGTACCGGGTTTCCTCGTTGCCGGGATAAACCCCTTCGATCATCACTCCGCCTTTTTTGCCTTGCAGCATTTTCACGGCCTCCCGGGCATTGGCAACCGGTGTTTTATCGATTTTGGTAATTACGAAACCCTCCTCCATGTCGGTATTCTGACGGATCTTGCCGGCATTGATCTGCGCCACCTGTACGCCGGAACCGATTCCATACTCTTTTTTCTGCTGATTGGTCAGGTCTTTCAGTTCGATACCGAGCTGCTCCATCACGGCCGGGGAAGGGCGTTCGACGGCGGAAGGTTCCGAGATGCCTTTCAACGTCACGGTGATCGCTTTTTCGACCCCGTCGCGGTTCACATTCATGGTTACTTTGTCGGAAGGCTTGTGCTGGGCGATGGCTTCCTGCAATTGCGGCACGCTGGTAATGTCGTGGCCGTCGATTTTGGTGATCACATCCCCGATTTTGATGCCTGCCTCCCTGGCCGCACTTTCATCGGCGAAGTTCTCGACACGGACGCCTTCATCGACTTTCAGGTCAAACGATTTGACTTTTGCCGCATCCACCTCGCTGATTCCCACGCCCAGGTACCCGCGTTGTACAGATCCGAATTTGGATATGTCTTCCACCACTTTATGGGCAATGCTGGAAGGGACCGCGAACGAATAACCCGCAAATGAGCCCGTTTGGCTTGCTATGGCGGTGTTGATGCCGATCAGGTTGCCGTTCAGGTCCACCAGCGCACCGCCCGAGTTGCCGGGGTTCACGGCCGCGTCGGTCTGGATGAACGATTCGATCGGCGCCTTGGCATTTTCGCCGAGAATATTGATGTTTCGGCCTTTGGCGCTGACGATACCGGCAGTTACGGTCGAAGTGAGGTTGTACGGGTTACCCACCGCGAGCACCCACTGGCCTACCTGCACGTTTTCGGAGTTGCCGAACGACAGCGACGGAAGGTTCTTCGCGTCGATTTTAATCAGCGCAATATCGGTGTTCGGGTCGCTGCCGATTACTTCGGCCTTGTAGGTGTGCTTGTCGGCCAGGGTTACTTCGAGTGTTTCGGCACCCTGGATCACGTGGTTGTTGGTTACAATATATCCATCGGGATTGATGATTACCCCCGAGCCTGTGGCTTGCGGTTTTTCCATTTTACCGTCCGGGGCCTGCTGGCCGAACGGATTGCGATCACCGAAGAAGTCCCTGAACTCCTCGGGTATGTCCATCTGACTAACCGTGCGCTCCGGTTTCAGCGTCGACTTGATGTGTACGACCGCCGCAGTGGCTTTTTTGGACGCAAACGAAAAGTCGGCGGGGATCATGGCAGCGGGTGCGCCGGCGCCCGGCGTAGCCGCTTTGCCGTCGAGCCGTGCAGGCCTTACAAATGGGGTGGCATTGTTGACCCAGGTAGAAATAGTGTCGGGTTTGCCGAAATGTTCGTAGGTAGCATAGGAGGTACCGCCTAACAGCGCGGATGCGAGGGCTATTGCGGTAATTTTTCTAAAATTTCTGGATGTTGACATAGCTATTAAATTGATTAAGTGTATTCAAATTTCAATAGCAATCCTGTCGTAATCCTGTGGACATTCTGAAGACATTTTGTAGTTGGCCTTGTTTTTCCGGAATCATAAAAAAGGAGGAATCAAAGACCCTCCCTTTATGCACTACCAGCCATGAAAATCCTTGTATTCTGCTACCAGTCCACCGTCAGAATGTGCCACGGACCGTCTGTTTTGTAAGTAAGCGTTTGTCCGTTCACCTGGCAGATCGTTTTTGCCAATGCCAATCCCAGTCCTAAAGATGCCGAATGCGTACCCTCTTTACGAAACCGTTCGAAAAGCAGCTCCGGATCGATGTGGATCGGCGTGCCCGTATTTCGGACGATCAGTTTGCCCGCCGTAAGCGTGACTTCAATAGTACCGCCCTGAATATTGTAACGGATCGCGTTCGTCAGCAGGTTATTCACCAGTACTTCGGCCAATGCCGGGTGCATGACCGGGCCTGTCGCTTCCGCGCTGGTTTTTACGGTAATTCCCCGCTGCTCGATCAGATCTTCCAGGTCGCGGAGTTTCCGGTTGATAATCGGCGCCAGATCGATCGGCTCGGTTCCGGCCAGAAACTGCCGGTTTTCAATTTTTGTCAATAGTAGCAATGCCTGGTTGAGCCTGGCGAGCCGGTTTGCCGCTTCGCTGATCTCCGAAAGCGCAACCAGCTGGGATTCTTTCAGGCTTTCGTCCTGAAACAGCCCCTCGATTTTGGACAAAATCACCGCGAGCGGCGTCTGGATTTCATGCGACGCGTTTTCGGTAAATTCTTTCAGGTTCTGGTAAGTGGCCGCCAGCCGGTCGGTAAATTGTGTTACCGACTGATTCAGTTGTTCGAATTCGATGGTATGCTGTCTCGAAAAGGTCAATACCTCGTGCTTTTCGAGTTGGTAGGAGTCCAGGGCGCGCAATGTCTTGTAAAACGGCCGCCAGAGCCGGCGGGACAGCCAGCTGTTGAGGATGAGCAGTGAAATCAGCAGCAAGGCTACGATGAATGTCACGGTCATCACCACCGCTTCGAGCAATTGCCGGCGCTGGGCCAGCAGCTTGCTGATCGTCACACGGTACCAGGTGCCCTCCACGCGCTCGTAAAAAATAAGTTGCCGGTAAGGCTGGTATTCGTTTTCGAACTGATTGAACAGCTTCCGTTCGACAAGCACCGTATGCCCCGGCGAGCGGACCGGTTCCAGCTGGAGGCTGTCGCCCAGTTGCAGGATGTACACCGGCAGCTCGTCGATGTGCCGCAGCTGCCAGCTGACCTTCGTCCTGCTGTGCATCAGTTCCTTGTTTACCTCCTGGTTGATCAGGTAATTCACGGAAAAATAAAAAAGAATCGCTCCCAGGGTAAGCACGCAAAGCGAGGTAATGATCTGGTATTTCAGGATGCGTTCCAGCAGTTTCATTGTTCGCTGAATTTATAGCCTACGCCGTAGATGGATTTCAAGTAATCGGGGCAGCCTTTATCCATGAGCTTTTTCCGCAGGTTTTTGATGTGTGTGTATATAAAATCGAAATTGTCCATCAGATCGGCATCGTCGCCCCAGAGGTGCTCGGCGATGGACTCCTTGGTAAGTACGCGGTTTTTATTGGCGATCAGATACACCAGAAGGTCATATTCCTTGCGCGTGAGGATAATTTCGTGCCCGTCGACGAGCACCAGATGCTCCTGCGGCTCGATCTGGATTTTGCCGAAACGGATCTGCTGGCTTCCCTGAAAATTCCGCCTGCGTATGACGGCTTGCACGCGCGCATTGAGCTCCGAAAGGTGAAAAGGTTTGGTAAGGTAATCGTCCGAGCCCAGATTCAGGCCGGTAATGCGGTCGTCGAGCGAGTTTTTGGCGGAGATAATGATGATGCCGGTTTCGGGATAATTGCGTTTGAGCTCCCGGACGGCATCGAGACCATCGCCATCGGGCAGCATCAGATCGATCAGCACGCAGTCGTAACGGTAAATATTGATCTTCTCTACGGCCGTCCGGTAATCCGCTGCCCATTCGCAAATGAAGTTTTCGCGCTGAAAATAGTTCTGGATGCTGGTGGCAAGTGCTTTTTCGTCTTCAATGAGCAGCAGTTTCATAGCTAGGTCTTTTGTGCAAATGAAACTACGAATTCTGGAGGAAATCTGAAGTCGCAATTCCTGCGGGGCTATTTCACCGTCCGCTTTGCCCAGTTAAAGATGGTGGAGTACACTTCGTCGCGGACGGGCTGTTTGGAAAGCACCAGATCGTGCATGCCGCCCTGAACCGCCTGGATGCTGTATTGTCCGATGATGTTCTGCGCCTGCCGGGCGATGTCCTCCACATTCAGCACCGCGTCGCCGGCGAAGAAAACATCGCTCCATTTCTTTTCGTCGATGGATTTGGCCGAGTGCAGTACCAGTACGGGTTTATCGATTTGAATGCCCTGGGAAACGCGCTCCTGGCCGTTATGTACCGCCCGTATCCAACCCAGATTTACCGGAGGGGCGATGAATGGCTTCAAGCCCAGGCTGTACGACCATTCGCCATGCGCGGTAATGTGCAGGCTCTCGCCATAAAGCGGGTTCAGGCCCAGGTCGAAGTTCGTTTCCGGATGTTTTTCGGCCCGTTTAAGAAGCAACGGCAGGGCTGTTTTTTTAAGACCGGATTTGATATTTAATGCAAACATCGGGCTATTGAGCAGCACCGCGTCGAATTGCTCGCGGCCTGTCCGTTCGCTTGCATAGAGCGATACGACCAGCCCCCCGAGGGAATGCCCGCTCAGAAGCACCTTCCCGTTTCCTTCGCTTTTGATAACCGCCAATGCCGTGTCGATATCGGCGTAATATTCGGAAAGGTCCCTTACGTTATTGAATTTCTGATGGCTCAGCCACGACCGCCCGCATTTGCGCAGATCGACGGCGTAAAAATTGAAACCTTCCCGGATGTACCGCTCGGCCATTTCCTCCTGGAAGAAATAGTCGTTGAAACCGTGAACGTAAAGTACCGCTTTGGTACTTTTTTCCGGTGTAGTTTTCCGAATGATGGTGCAGGTTACGCTGCCTTCGTAATCGGAGGGCTGCACGATCGTCGCCTGTTTGAAGCCTTTGCCCATCAAATCTGCAAAATAGGTGACCTGCGCCTGGGCTGCGCCGGCGGAAATCACGATGAGGAGAGCAACGAGGCGGTGTTTCATAGGGAGTTTTCGCAAATCAGGCGTAAATATAAAACCTGTAATACCTCCCGGCAACTTTGCGTAACGCGGCGCGACATATCGGTTAAAAGTTTTCATAGAATCCTGCGCAGGATATTTTGGAAAATAGCAGGGAAAGCGGCGGCACAATTGATAATCCGGAAAAAAAGGATCAACTTATAAACAGCAAATATTCCTTTACCAATCACCAATTATTCCCAAAAATGAAAAGATTTTTACTGCTGTTACTCGTTCCTGCGTTCACGCACGCGCAACTCGCACCACCTGTGATGTCGGACAAGGCCAGGAGGATCCACGAGGCCGCGCTGACCATCGACACCCACGCCGACGTGCCTATCAATATGATGAAACCCGGCTTCGATGTGGCCGTCGAACACGATTTTGAAAAGGACCGCTCCCAGATCGATTTCCCCCGGATGATCCGGGGTGGAATGGACGGAATGTTTTTCGCCGTGTATCTCGGCCAGGGCAAGCGTACCGAGGAAGCCAACGCCGAAGCCAAAAAGAAAGCACTCGCCATTTTTGACAAGATACACGAAGCGGTGAAAGCCAATCCGGCCGTTTGTGGATTGGCTACGACGTCCAAAGACGCCTATCGACTTCAAAAAGAAGGCAAGCGCGCCGTTTTCATCGGTATGGAAAACGGCTGGCCTATCGGCAGGGATTTGTCCAATCTTAAATTCTACTATGATCTCGGGCTGCGCTACGTTACCCTTTCGCATTCGCTGAACAACGATATTTGCGACTCTTCAACCGACGGCGACGGCCCCGAGCACAACGGATTGAGCAAATTCGGGGAGGAAGTGGTGAAAGAAATGAACCGACTGGGTATTATGGTGGACATTTCGCACGTTTCCGACTCGACTTTTTACGACGTGATCAAACTTACGAAAGCACCTGTGATCGCTTCCCATTCATCGTGCAGGACATTGTGCGACGTGCCGCGGAATATGACCGACGATATGATCAAAACACTGGCCAAAAATGGCGGCGTAATCCAGATCAACTTTGTGCCGGGCTTTGTGAAAAAACCTTCGGAACCGCATGAAATGTCGCTGAAAGCCTTACGGTTAAAGATCCGTCAGACCGACCTCTCCGATGCGGACAAGCAGGCGCTGCGCGATGAGATGAAGGCGATAGGCGAGAAGTATAAGTCGGATATGCCAACCGTGCAGGACGCGGTTGACCATATCGAGCACGTTATCCGGCTTACCAGCGTGGACCACGTAGGCATTGGCATGGATATGGATGGCGGCGGGGAGGTAATAGGCTTGCAGGATGTGAGCCAAATCGGCGCCATTACGGAGGAACTGGTCAAAAGAGGTTATTCTGCGCAGGATATCGAAAAGATCTGGGGCGGCAACATCATGCGTGTTCTGGATCAGGCAGAAAGGGTCGCCGGTAATCTCTGATCCCGTTTTTAGCGGCGTCCCGGACGTTAAAGGAGGACTAAAAAATATATACATTTTAATAAATAGTTTAATAAAATTGTAAATCTTACGTCCTCGAACAGATTACACTTAATTGAAGAATTACAAATGGCTAAGTCAACCGGAAAGAAAAAAACAAACGCAACCATCGATCCCGCCGAAGACGCCGGCATCCCTGTCGCGGCCCAATCGGTGAATGCTGTGGAAACAATTAGCCGTTTTACAGACTTCGATATACACCTGTTCCGTCAGGGAAAGCATTACAAGCTTTACGATAAGCTGGGCTCGCATGTGATGGAGGTTAACGGGGTGGTAGGGACCTATTTCGCGGTTTGGGCACCCAACGCGACCTACCTGTCGGTGATAGGGAACTTCAATGGCTGGAACCACGGCAGTCATTCGCTGGCGCCCCGGTGGGACAGTTCGGGAATTTGGGAAGGCTGGATACCGAATGTGGGGGTAGGAGAGGTTTACAAATACTACATTATCTCACAGAACGGGCAGCATCTCGAAAAGTCGGACCCTTTTGCGCTCTGGTGCGAGGTAGCGCCTAGGACGGCTTCCATCGTTTGGGATACCTGGTATGAATGGGGGGACGCCGAATGGATGAAGGTGCGCAAGGAAAAGAACAAGCTGAACGCACCGATCTCCGTCTATGAAGTGCATCTGGGCTCCTGGCAGCGCGACCCGTCGAACCCCGAGCGGCATTTGACCTACAAGGAAATCGCGGCGGGCCTGGTGCCCTATGTAAAGGAAATGGGCTTTACGCACGTGGAGTTTATGCCGGTGATGGAACATCCCTATGCGCCGTCGTGGGGGTACCAGATAACAGGCTATTTTTCATGCTCGTCGCGCATGGGCACGCCGCAGGAACTGATGTACCTGGTCGACCAGTTGCACCAGGCGGGCATCGGCGTGTATATGGACTGGGTACCTTCGCATTTCCCGGGTGATTTGCACGGCCTGTTCCGTTTCGACGGCACGGCGCTTTACGAGCATGAAGACCCGCGCAAAGGTTACCATCCCGACTGGAAAAGCTATATTTTCAATTATGGCAGAAATGAGGTCCGCTCGTTTTTGATCAGTAACGCTATTTTCTGGCTCGACCGGTATCATTCCGACGGCTTGCGCGTGGATGCGGTGGCCTCGATGCTCTACCTGGATTATTCCCGCAAGCACGGGGAATGGATCCCGAACGAATTTGGCGGCAGGGAGAACCTGGAAGCGATATCGCTCCTGCGGGAAATGAACGTGGCCGTTTATACCGAATTCCCCGACATACAAACCATTGCCGAGGAATCGACCGCATTCCCGGGCGTATCGCGGCCTGTTTTTGTGGGAGGCCTGGGCTTCGGTATGAAGTGGATGATGGGCTGGATGAACGATACTTTGAAGTATTTCGAAAAAGACCCCACATTCAGAAAGTGGCATCAGGACCAGCTCACTTTCAGTCTGGTATATGCGTTTTCTGAAAATTTTATGCTCCCATTCTCGCACGACGAGGTGGTGTATGGCAAGAAATCGCTGATCAACAAGATGCCGGGCGATGAATGGCAGCGGTTTGCGAACCTGCGCCTGATGTTCACGTATATGTTCACCCACCCGGGCACGAAGCTGATGTTTATGGGCGGGGAGTTCGGGCAGACTTCGGAATGGAACTTCCAGCAGAGTCTCGACTGGCATTTGCTCGAATTTGCGCCGCATAAGGGCATGAGCGAATGTGTAAAAGCGCTGAACAGGCTTTACAAGGAAGAGCCGGCACTTTTCGACTACTCATTCTCGCATGACGGCTTTGAATGGATCGATACCCAGGACCGGGAAAATTCGGTGCTGGTGTACGCAAGAAAATCCTCGGACCCGTCGCGCAACCTTATTATCGCGCTCAATCTCACACCGGTGCCGCGAAAAGGTTACCGTGTAGGCGTTATTTCGGAGGGAACCTGGCAGGAGATATTCAATTCGGACGCGGAACAATTCGGCGGAAGCGGCATCATCAATTACGATCCGGTGACCGCACAAGTGCACCAGTGGCACGGGAAGGCCCATTCGCTGATCCTCGATCTGCCACCGCTGGGTGCTGTCGTGCTTCGGAAAGTGGCACAGAAACAAAAATAGTTCGGCAGACAGGCAACGATGAAATGGCTTATGCGTGTCTGCCGTTTACTTAATTCACCGATGATCTTGCGGCAGAGGCTCAGGTCTCTGCCTTATTTTTTTACCTTTGCCGATCAAAACATCACGGGCCAATGAAAAGCATTCGATTAGTAGTACTTTTTGTTTTTTTTATTTCAGTAAAATCATTTTCTCAGGATTTCTCCCGCGTTACATCTGGCATCGACCTTGGCCTGGGCTATCAGGACAAAGTTTGGGTGCCATCCGTTACATATCATCAGGAGTTGAGTCTCAGTAACTTCCCATGGTTCAGGATAGGCTGGGGCGTGCGCGGCTGGGGCTATTATGCCGGCCGCACCGATATGCTTCCCAAAACCAGCGCCCTCAACGCGGATACGCTTAAGTTCGGAAAAATCTCAACGAACGGCGCCAGTTTCCTGCTGGGGGCTAATGTCAGGCTATGGAAATTCGATATCGGCGCAAACACTGATCTTTTCGGCATCGCGTTCGGTTTGAAACGCAGCGCGCTATACGCCGGCGGCGGGCTATCCGGGAAGGGCGGCGACCATTATAATTCGTACCTGAAAAGCGGCCCGGCCACGCTGAACGCATTACCGCTTTTCATGGACAAACAAAACGGGCAGTCGGAAGCATATGTCCGTTTTTGGATTACCGACCGGATAGGCGTAAAAGTAGCCTTTGTGCATGGCCGGGTAACGTACGCCTCGCCCGAAAAGCTCATCAACCGGCAGACGCGCTACTCGACCACCTATGGCGTTCCTTACGTGGCGTTGGCGTTTCCGCTATATAACTAAATCACCGATATACTCATTGGCTTATGGCAGAGAATCTGACGGATTCCCATAAATATAACCTCTGGAAAAACCGGCTGACAGCGAACGGTCTGGATATCCACAGGATAGACGAACTTTATACACGCCGCAACGGTCATGGCGAAGTGCTGTTCTCGCTGCTGTACACCGACGCCACTACGCCCGAAGGGAATAAAATCCCGCCCATTTGCTTTTTGAAAGGCGAGGTGGTGAGTGTTCTGGTCTGTTTCATCGATGTGGTTTCCAGGGAAAAATACCTTCTTCTGGTGCAGCAACGCCGCATCTGCGACGGCTCGATGACCTACGAGCACCCTGCCGGCATGCTCGACAGCGAAAGCGATGCCGCCTCCGTAGCCGCACGCGAAGTTTTCGAGGAAACCGGTATTGCCGTCGATAAATCGCAGCTGATCAGTGTTAACAGCGAGCCCTTCTACCCCTCGACCGGCACCAGCGACGAGGCCATGTACATGTTTTATTGCGAGCTGGAACTCACTTCGGAAGCGATCCGGTCCTATCACGATACCGTCCAGGGCCTGTTATCGGACCACGAATACATCAAAACCTACGTTGTACCTTTCGAAGAGGGCCACAAACTGATCACGAACGTAAACGGCGTGTTGCTGGATTATCTTTATCTGAAGAGCGTGGGCGACTGGGAGTTACTGAAAAAGTTGTGATTCCGGCAGCAAAAATTTACAAACAAAATAGGGCCTGATTTGGTCAAGATTCAAAATAGGAGCTATATTTGCACCCCAATAAGGCCTAAAAGCCAACAAGCGCACCCGTAGTTCAATGGATAGAATTATGGTTTCCGGTACCATCGATAGGGGTTCGAATCCCTTCGGGTGCACTTGGAGGGATTTCTTCGTGAAATCCCTCTTTTTTATTGAAAATGAGTAGTTCTTTTTGCTTCATTTTCAATGTATTATGGGTGAGTAGTTCCATCATGGTAGGTGTTCGATAGGTGCCATTTTCATAGTAAAGATTGTTATCGAACACCAGAGAAATAACCTCTCTTTTTTTGCAAGCTGTTAGCACTGGCAAAAATTTCCGGAATATCGGTTAACAGGTGCAGGCTTCTTTTGATTTTCAAAGATGCTTCATTTTGGCCCTTACCTAACAAACCAATGGCCGCCTTCAGGCTGGTAATTTCGAATGTGTACTCTGAATGCCATCTCTGGTAGGTATCGCGTTTAATTTCATTTTTGATCCATTTTTCTTCGACGGTCAATAATTTTGCCTGGGTTTGCTCCAGAAGCTTTTTCTTCTCAGCCACAAGTAGCAGATTTGATTGGCGTTGCTTGTCAATCGTTTGCTGGCAGCTATTCATGACCGATTTCAAACGGGCGGCAGAAAGGCTCATTAAACTCAACGCAGCCAGTAACTGCTCATGGGCCTTTTTTGCACTGATGTTGTTGTGCCCGGTAAATTTACATTTGTAGTAGTAAAAGTATTTCCCCGATTTGCCACGAGAAGCTGCGCCCGTTAACGGTTGTCCGCAATGGCACCTGAGAAGTCCTCTTAGCGGAATTTCGTCGTCGATTACTGTTCTTTGTTTCGAGGGCTTTTTCATCTTGCGTTGAACCAACTGCCAACTTGCCCAGTCTATAATGGGTTCGTGCGTGGCAGGAAATAAACCTCCGGGATATTCTTTGAAAGGTTCTGCATACAGCATTCCTGCGTAGGCCGGATTTGAAAGGATTCTCTCGATGGCCATATTTCCCTTCCGATCATGCCCCAGCAGACGCGCTTGCTTCTTGATCAGGTACAAAGGAACATTTTTAAGATAAGCCTCGAAGATATACCTGATAATTGGGGCTTCCCTTTCATCGATGACCAAACGCCTTTGTTTGCGTTCGCCTTCCTTTTTATATCCGAATGGCGCATGACTATATACATAGCGCCCCTCTTTTGCCTTAGCAGTATAAAGTCCTCCTCTTACCTTGATGCTTCTATTTATATTGTCCTCCTCAGCAAGGAGTAATTGCAGACCTGCCCTAAAAAAGCTTCCAGGAGTGTCATAGTCAAAAGTGATTCCTTCTGAGACGCTGACAACTTGAATATTGTATTTTCTCTGCAGGTTTTTAACCATGCTCATTGCTTCCCCTGCATCGCGGCTGAATCGGTCCAGTTGATCGACCAGTAAATAGTCGACATGCCTGAAATGTTTGGCAATGAACTGTTGAAGCTTGATGAAGTCCGGGCGATCGAAGGTTTTGGCGCTCTTGCCCCGGTCAATGAATGTGTCAACAAGTTCCACACCGTTGACTTTAAGCCACTGGTCGGTATACAGTTCTTGTCGTTCGATTGAGCTGTTACTTTGGCCCACCTGGCTAAAGCGCAAATATCTGATTGCCCGTTTCATGAATTCTGAAATAAAGGTCCCAAGACAATTTCAATTTAATGAATTTTATGCTTTTCAGTTTTATTTTCCTGTACCCTGAATCGGGTTATCGATAGGGTTGTGATCGCTGTAGTGGTTGGACAATGGTTCTTATTCCTTTTTCAACTTTGGCGGCAGCGATTTGTTAGGTCCGTAGAATGCATGTCATCGCAATTCTTCTCGCGCTAAGTTATGAATGTTCGACAATTAAAACGAAATTTAGTGCATCAAAAAAAACGATTTTTTGTACTTCGTGAAGAACGAAGAATAATACAACAGCAAAAACGAAGTTAATGTGGCTACACCGTCCGAAAAACTGGCAGATTCATTAGAGGCTCTTCACAAGTTACAGGAGCATAAAACGGTCATACGAACCGGTGAACTTAGTCGAACCCACCGAGAACGGCTACTGAAAAATGGTTTCTTACGGGAAGTGATCAAAGGTTGGTATATGCCATCCCGGCCAGAAGACGTAGAAGGGGATACTACCGGATGGTACACGTCATTTTGGCACTTTTGCGCTGCCTATCTAAACAGTCGTTTTGGCCAAGACTGGATATTGTCTCCCGAGCAGTCTTTGTCAATACATGGAGCTAATCGAAAGGTTCCCCGGCAACTCCTGGTAAGATCGCCACTCGCACATAACAACGTGCTCAATCTGCCCTACGATACATCTATTTTTGACTTTCGGTTAGCGTTACCCGCGAAAGGTCAAATGATAGAATTAGAAGGGCTGAGATTGTATTCCTTGGAATCTGCGCTGATCTCGACTCCCCCTGGTTATTTTACAAGCAGTTCAACGGATGCACGCACGGCATTATCCATGGTTCGGGATGGATCAGATTTACTTGCCTTGTTGCTTGATGGCGGGCACAGTGTAGTCGCAGGGCGACTTGCCGGGGCTTTTCGCAATATTGGTAACGGCCGTATTGCCGACCAGATTATAGAGACGATGAGAGCTGCTGGCTATGACACCCGTGAGCATGACCCGTTTGAAGATAAATTGTCATCGGTGTTTTCGTTCCGTGAGATTTCCCCTTACGTTAACCGCGTCAGGCTCATGTGGCATCAAATGCGTGAAACGGTGATTGCCGGCTTTCCAGTTCCGCCTGGCGGTCCGACTGATCCGGACGAATATCTGAAAACTGTGGACGATATTTTCGTAACGGATGCTTACCATTCGCTTTCAATCGAAGGATATCACGTTACACCGGAGCTGATTGAAAGGGTTCGTAAGGGGGAGTGGAATCCTGACAATATTCAGGCCGATTACGATCAGAAGAATGCATTGGCTGCCCGGGGCTACTGGCAAGCGTTTGTAGCGGTAAAGAGTAGCATCGCTGAGATTTTAAAAGGAGATAATCCCGGCGAAGTTTTGGATAATGACCATCGTGTCTGGTACAGGGAGTTATTTGCACCGAGTGTAACAGCGGGCTTGTTAAGAGCAAGTGATCTAGCCGGATATCGTAACGGACAGGTCTATATACGAAATTCCATGCACGTACCCCTGAACAGAGATGCCGTCCGCGATACGATGCCCCTACTTTTCGATTTGTTGAAAGAAGAAAAGGAGGCGTGCGTAAGAGCGGTGCTTGGACATTTTATCTTTGTTTACATTCATCCTTATATGGACGGGAACGGAAGGATCGGAAGGTTTTTAATGAATGTAATGCTCGCCTCAGGCGGATATCCCTGGACAATTGTACCGCTCGGGCAGCGGAAGAGCTATATGCAAGCGCTTGAAAAGGCAAGCGTTAACCAGGATATCACAGAGTTTACTGAATTTATAGCAAAATTGGTTAAGAAGGGATTAAAGGGGGGGCGCGTTACCTGAAATACCTCTTGGCTCTCATGAGTAACAAATAAATGTAATGGAGGTGCTCGCGCAACAGTTCTGTGTTATGCTAATGTTAGCAACAAATTGACATTGCGCTGTACCTGACATATAGGGGAACTTGACTTAAGTTGGCTTAAAAGACAGCTATGCTCATTACCGCAACGGTAGCTGATCTTTGAAAATGTAAAAAATGTGGGGCGTTCGGTAACTACCTTTTTCATAGTAAAGCTGGTTACCAAATATCATCCGGACAATCTGGTGTTTTGCAGGCGTAGCAGCCAATTCATATAAATGTCGCATGTGAAGAGACTTGCGCAAGTGCAGCTTGAAATTCCTGGTGATTTCGCTTTGAGTCTGACTCAAATTGTCGATATTTTCCCTTAGCACTTGGCGCTGGGTATTTAACTCTGAATGCCATCGAGAATATGTCTCATGCGAAATCTGGTTATTAATCCATTTTTCCTCGATACTGTAAAGCTTTTTCTTCACGGCTTCATAGTCGGATGTCTTGATTTTAAGCAATTGACGGTCTGCATTCAACTTTCTCTCAAACATCTCAACCGAGGTCTTTTCAATGGCCCTGATCACTTCGGGAGTCAAATCCAATTGAGTGAGCAGCTTTTGAAATTGGTCATGAGCTTTGATAGCCGAGATATTGTTATGGCCTCGTATTTTGCATTTGTAGTAAAAATAGTAATTGCCAGCTTTTCCCCTTGAAGCTGCGCCGGTCAGATATAACCCGCAGTGGCATTTTAGAACACCTCGCAACGGCAAGTCATCTGAAAGCTGAACATGCGGTCGCAATGGTTTAAACCGGTCCTGGACTTGCTGCCAGGTGATATCATCGATGATCGGTTGGTGGATTCCTTTGACGAGCTCATCGGGGTGTTCTCGGTAGGCTTTAACGCGGAGCAGACCACAGTAAACAGGGTTTTGCAGTATCCTGTGAATCGCGCTGTTACCTTGTAGTTTAAATCCAAGTTGGGTTATTTCTTTTCTGATCAAATAAATAGGAACGTTCATTAGAAACTGTCGGTAAATGAACTTGACAATCTCGCTAGACTCCGTGTCGGGAACTATGATCGGCTTTCTGTTTTCATCCCTTTCGTTTCTGTACCCAAACGGGGCGGCCCCCAAGTAACGACCATACTTTTTCTTTGCGGTGTATATGCCCAGATTGATTCTAACTTTATTGCGTATGATTTCGTCTTCACCTTTGAGCAGCATAAGGCCCGCGTAGAAAAAGCTGCCTGGGTCGTCGGCATCAAAAGTAACGCCCTCGGACACGCTGACGACCTTTATGGCAAATTGACGTTGCAATTTCTTAATGGCGAGGATGGCTTCACCCGCATCCCGGCTGAATCTGTCAAACGCGAATACGAGAAGATGATCGACTGTCCGGTAATGCTGCTCAATAAAACGGTACAGTCTTTTAAAGTCGGGTCTGTCGAAGTTGCGAGCGCTGAAACCCACGTCCTTGAATACATCGACGATTTCCACCTCATTTCTCTCACACCAGCTTTGGACCATCATTTGCTGACCGGCGATGCTGTGGTTGCTCTGACGATCGTTGGATATTCTCAGATATGCTATTCCTCTTTTCATGATTCACTTTTTTAAAGAAAGATTCAACCAATGTCGAGGCAATCAAATTTACAAATGCTTCCTCCGTTTCCTGGTTTCTTCGCTGCTGTGCCTTTTCCAGTTTCTCCATTTCTCCTCATTTATACTTCAGACCAGGTAGTCGCTGCGAATAGTGAAATCTCCACACGTTCAATGACGATCAAGTTTGTGAAATGTATTCGTACGGTGATATTTGACCACTCGACGAGTGGCCTGCCTCAGGTGAATTTAGTCAACTACAGTTTATTTGACCTGTCCACAATGCATTTTGGGTGGGATGGTGTAAGGGTTCAAGCAATCTCTACAGGTTGTCCAATTTCTCGGCATCTTAGTCAAAGTGCAAAAAGGGGTAAGGGAACCGCTTGTCAGGCCTATTCTTGCAGAAACCGCTGCTTTCGTTTTCTGTGTCGGCGACCTTAACAGAGTGACTTGTACGATCGAATTACGGTCCTCTGTGTCGAATCGGACGGCCGAAGCCGTCCGATTTGTTTACTGGTGATTGCAATATTAAATGGGGCTAATCGGAACGAGGACATGACTGTTCTGATAATTCTGTCCAATTAGTTAAGGGGCCAAGAAACAGGCGGATCTGCCCGGAAAGAAGGCGTTGAAGCTCCCGAGGATAAAATCAAGTCCGGGACAGGCTGTTGGCATCAATGAAGAGCAGACAATTGTATAGCTGCTTTTTTTTTATACCTAACAGTGATTTCCGTCATCTCCGAAATAGACAGGTGTAGGGGAGTGGAAACAGAAAAATGTTCTAGTGGCACTTGTTTTCGAGCAAATATCTTTTTCAGCACGTTCGCAGTTGAAACGGCAGCTTATTGCCGGGCAGGAATTTCAGACAATAGGGCCGGCCGGCGGGGCGGTGGCCGGGATACTATCGATTCGGCAGACTAATCTCGGGAAAATCAGGGCCGGGCAAAAATGTGTTAATCAAATTGGAAGGTTTTCCTTACAGAGAGTATGGAGTGCCGGAAGGCCGACTCACTAAGGTGTCCGCCACGCCGAAGGACAGCACATATTTGGGAAGCGTTGAACTTCCACGGAAACTCAATTATCACCTTACTTTGGTCCCAGGTATTCCGGGACCTTCGTTTTTCAATGCTGTCGCCGAGGCGCTTGTTTCCAGGTATCAATTGCACCGGCCATTTCCCGTTTCGGAGAGCAATGCCAAGCATTTGCAGAAATTTCCCGAGACTTGTCGATCGCATGCCTCCAACCTAATTCGAAAGGTAAGTTCTGTTCCGGCACAATCATTTTAGCTAACAAAGCCCTGAAAAAATGTTAGATCAAAATGGCAACCGATATGCAGAAAAGAAAGCAGGTGATCGTAATTGGAGGAGGCCTTGCCGGACTTAGCACGGCTGTACATCTTTGTGAGAACGGTGCAGCAGTCCAGCTGTTTGAAGCCAGGGCCTGCCTTGGGGGGGCGGACGAGCTCATGGAATGAGGGTGGTATGATGGTCGAGTCCGGCCTACACAGATACCTGGGCTTTTATAAAGAAATGCCTGCCTTGCTCAAAAGAGCCGGAATTGATATTGATAAGCTGTTTTACTGGGAGGATGAAATTATTATCCGGCTCAAAGGAGGCATCTGTGGCACCTTCGGATTGGCACCGCTTTTTAGTCCCTTCCGAACTTTAAAGAGCATTTTCGGCAATTCCCATATATTTTCTTCACGCCAGAAATTGCTAATCCTTCGCTTCTTCGTTTCCGGTTTGTGGAAAACCGCCCGCCAGCCAACAGTGATGGATGGACTGACGATACTGGAATATGCGCAGCAAAAACGCTTGCCTGAGGATATTGTGACGAAACTTCTGACGCCACTCTCTGCGGGTCTGTTCTTTTTGCAGCCAGATAAGTATTCAGCGTTTGTTTTCTTTGGTCTGTTTCTGCCATTCCTGCACCGCTCCTACCGGAATCGAGTCGGTGCCTTCAACGGCGGAATGACGGAGGTAATGGCCGCACCAATCGGAGAGTATATTCAAAAACTGGGTGGTGAGATCTTCCTGTCTTCCCCTGTCGATGAACTTGTCATTAAGGACGGTCAAGCAACCGGTGTGATCGTGGCTGGCCGGCGGTATGATGCTGACAGTGTGGTTTTGGCTACATCTCTGGCCCCGGCACAAAGGTTGCTCGCAGATCTGGTACCCCATTATCCTTCTTTTTCTACAATGCTGAAACTGCAAACGATGCCTTCTGTCACCATTCAAATTGAGCTTTCTCAGAGATGCATGCCAAAGGACAGGACCACCTTTGCGCCACAGACCTGCCTTGCAAGCTTTTCTGAACAAGCCGGCAGCACGTTTAAAGCGTCAAAAGGACGCCTATCAATTATCTTGACACCACCTGAACAGTTTGTCAATTTGGACAAAGAAACCATTTTGCAGCGGGTCACTGCCGATCTTGAAGCGATTGACATCCATATTAGGAATACCATCCTAGATTCACGGATAGTCATTGAGGCCGAAGATTTTTATGCGTTAGTGCCCGGTGCCGAAGCACTGAAACCCGAACAACGAACAGCGGTGAAAGGACTTGTCCTCGCCGGAGATTACACCAGACAGCGTTACTTGGCTACCATGGAAGGGGCGGTGTATTCCGGGAAACAGGCCGCGCACATCATCCTAGACCAAGACCGGAATACATGAAACCTAAAAAATCGACAAAGGCAACTATGCGGCGCCTATTCTTCATCCAGGGCTGCTATTATATCGGGTCAGGTATCTGGCCTGTAATACACATAGAGAGTTTTATGTGGGTGACCGGGGAAAAAACGGACCTTTGGCTCGTAAAAATGGTTGGACTGCTGTCTTGCTCGATTGGTGTCACCTTACTTGCAGCAACGCAGTCTCCCGGTCGCGTTGCCACGGTACTTGCGGCAGGCTCGGCGCTTGCTTTTGCGGCCATCGACATATATTATACCGCAACAGGTGTTATCTCGAAGATCTATTTGGCGGACTCCCTGGTTCAGCTTGTACTTCTTGCCATTCTGATTGTGGTGACACAAAAAGGAAAGGTCAATAGAACGAAGTAAGCTTAGGGATATGCTCATTGTGCAATGTGAATTATCTGATGTTCTACTGCAAGGTTACACTTCAACGGGCATTCGACATGCCTTTCCTTGCTTAGTCCAATCTTTCCCGAAGTTGACTGTTTTGATCAAAGACCGTTATGAACTGGTGCCTTTCCGGCAAGCGCGAAGCCATCACGTTTGCTGACATCGGTTGAGGCATAAAATTTGTGCATCAAGCCAAGATCGCTAATTCGACCAGCCCCCACGAGACGGTGAACATCCAGACTATGAAGATAGCTACGTATAACATCAACGGGGTTAACGGAAGGCTTCCGGTATTGCTAAGATGGTTGCAACAGGCCAGGCCTGATATAGTCTGTCTGCAGGAATTGAAGGCTGTTCACGACAAATTTCCCGTCAGACACATTGAGCGGCTTGGCTATGAAGCGCTATGGATCGGGCAAAAAAGCTGGAACGGTGTCGCCTTTCCTGCCAGCCATGCTAAATAATATCGCGGTCGGCGCCATACAAAACACTGGCGCCATATAGGACTACAGCGGAAAAAGGGTCACCTATGGCCTGCTGGCGCCATCCGGCTCACCTGATGACGGTGGCAACGTAATGACGACTGATCGGATGTCAACTGCGGGCTACGTACCAAGCAATTACTTCGCAAATTTCGGCGGCACATCTGCTGCGCGTCCGCAGGTTGCCGGGGTAGCCGCATTGACGCTTTCTGTTAATCCTACGCCAACAGAAGTCCAGGTAAGAACGAAATTGCAACAAACAGCCATCGACATGGGACCGGGCGGTTTCGACAATTCCTTTGGCTACGGCCGAGTAAATGCGCTTGCAGCTGTTCAGTCTTCGTTGCCTACATCCTTCGTCTCCGGACCATCCGTGGTATGCCCTTCAGCGAGCTATTCCGTAACGAATATGCTTGCTGGGGCTACAGTAACCTGGTCGAGCAGCAATACCAGTATCCTTACCATCAATGCCCCTACAGCTGCAGCCACGCGGGTCGGAGATGGGCAAGCGACTATTACTGCAAACATACAATACACTGCCGGTTGTACCCCATTTCGCGTGACCAAGACCGTCAACGTCGGCAAACCGATAATCAGTTTCACCGTCAATGGGCAGCCTTTCACTAACGGGTAGCTCTGTGCCGGACAGACGCATTATATCGACCTCGTGGGCCATGATCTTATGAATTCTTATTCGTGGTCATTACAGGCAGGGTCTAGTGCAAGTTTAAGCGGCAATGGCCCAAGCGCATCGTTCTCCGACTATAATATTGCCTGTTCCGGCATTAGTCTCGCTGCATCAAATTCCTGCGGTACAACAAATACAGGGCTATCCATCTGCACCAAGAACTGCTTTATGGCAGCTTACACCGTTTACCTAATCCGGCAAAGGATTATTTGAACATTACCTTTGAAGACACAAAAACACTGGCAGCCCTGCCAGAACAGATCATCCTTTACAGCGAGAAGTCTACTGCACCGGCAAGAAGCGTTTTGGTAAAAGGTACTTACAATCAAGGTGCCTTTAAAAACGGCAATACGATCGAATTGCCGGTTCGGGATTTACCACGCGGCAATTATTTTTTACATGTAGTACCGGGAAAAGATTCCGATCAAAAAACGGACAAAATCAGGATAGTGCTCGAATAAGTAAGCGATGTTCTTAAAGAGGCGGTTATTCCGCCTCTTTTCCATTAAGCTCGCCCGCCGGAACCACATGCAGGACGTTTGCAGATTGGTTATGCTGACGGCAACCGCCTGCTTTTTGTTTTTATTTCAAATCTACTTGCAATGATAAGTCTATCCATGGCTTTTGCATTCCATATACAAGTGAAAGTACTGGCCGCTCGGCACTATAAGTTTATTGATGCGGGTAGCCTTATCATTAAAAAAATAAAGCTCCGGGACCTTTTTTGATAATTATCAAAGCAATTTAGTTTCCGGGAAATGAGATTTGATGGAAAATTTATCCATCAATTAAATGCTCATTTGAATGAAAACAATTTCCAAGTCACTGGCGCTATTAATGATCTTGCTTGCCGCTATCATGGGTTGCGATAAGCCCGAAGTTCACACGCCATTAATAGATCGGGCAGACTCTACATCCTTTTTATCCAACGAAGTTTCTGTTCCAATTGCTAAAAAATGGTTTTACGAAGAGTACCTTAAAGAGCAGGAACGCACTGCAACAAACGATTCGAAAAACCTTGTTCGAAATGTTTACTGGGAGCGCGCTAGGTTTGGCAAAATGGAAAATGGCCAAGACCTGCTTATTATCCCGATCGAGCACCACCAGCCAGGCGAACCTGCGAACGCAGACACCTATCTATGGGTTTTCCGCCATAAAGAAAACAAGCTTACAGCCAAGGTAATCGAATACCTCAGTTCGGCAAAAGACAATGACTTCAAGGTTGACATAGAACATTTTTCCGGCGCGATGACCGTACGAGATTGGAACGGCAAACTGTTAAACGGTTTTACCTACAAGAACAATAAACTTGTTGGCCTTCTTCAAAGTGTGCAGGGCGTCGAAACGGAAATGGTCAAGGGTGTAAAATCCGGACGGATCGATATGACCATCTGTGATGTTGTCGTCTTTAAAGCCGGCACCTGTACCAACTTCTTTTATGCTATATGTAAAAATGGCGATTGCACCCCTTTACAGCCCAACAGCACGCCTACTTATTGTGAGTTCTATGAGATCATAGTTCCACAGTGTTATTGGGTCCCAGATTTTCCCACGCAGCCAAACCCCAACGCCGGTGGTCCATCTGACCTGACGATCACGTCGCCTTCCCAGATGACAATGCCTGGCTCGTCACACCCCGCCATCAACCTTCGCAAGCACCTTGACTGCTTCGGCACCAATACAGCGGCATCTACCTATAAGATGACAGTTTATGTAGCCGAACCTATGTCGGGAACCGGGAAAACGGTAAAAGGATCAAACGTCGGCCATGCTTTTATCGGCCTCGAAAAAACGACGAATGGCGTCATCACGCGGCAGGTTGTTGGCTTTTATCCTAATTCAATGGGCACTGGTTGGGTGAGCTCGCACGCGGCAAGCAACGGCGGCGACAGCTACACGGTGTCCGCCTCATGGGATCTAGACTATCAAGGATTTACCAGTGCCATAAACGGCGTAATTTCAGCGTTCGGGATGATGTATGATGTAAATGAGTATAATTGTACTACTGCTGTGGCGTCCGTGGCCGACGCCGTTGGCTTGACGTTTCCAAAAACAGAAACGGATTTCCCATTTGGAATCGGGAAAGGGATGTCCCCAGGGCAACTCGGAAAGGATCTGAGAGACCATCAAAGCTCATCCGGAGACCTTGATCTTGATGGGGGTACCGCGCCGGCAAGTAAAGGACCATGCAACTAACTCTTTGAACCATGGAAATTCTAATACCCGCAGCAATCTACCTAATCGTAGTAAGTTACATCATCGTAAAGCTGCTTAATGGTCTTTATCATAGTGATAAAGATATCATCAGAACGCTCGCGATCGCATTTTCAGGTGTTTTCTTCGTTTACCTTGCCTGGGAACTTGTGGGATTCTTTCGAAACGAACATGGCAAATCCTTCACTGTCGGCTGGTTCGCATTGGCTAACATGCTTGTGATATCGTCTACTGTATTTGCGGTCGTATGCTGGATACTGCGGCTGGTGGGAAGGCGGTCGTGATTTCCAGCAGCCTGTGATAGATACTGGCAGTTCATAAATGGCTGTTATGGACTGTCAGTTATTTTTTCTGTACGCACTCCTGATCCTGCTTAGATGTTCCTGACTGATGCCCAAGTAAGAGGCAACATGGCCCAGCTTCACCCTTTGAAATACGTCCGGCAGCTGTTGCAGAAGGCGCTCATATCTTTCCTCAGCAGTGCAAAAAGCGAACAGCTTCATCCGCTCATCCAATAGCAAGTAGTTATGGGTCACAAGAAGCCTTCCTAACCGCTCTACGACCGGATGTTGCCTGAGGACCAATTCTAATTTGTGATATTGGAGACTGTAAATGTCGGAATCCTCCAAAAGCTCGATATTGTACATCGAGGGATTGCCCGAAAACAAACTATCTATGGCACTGGCTATCGCCTTTTCGGCAGCAAACCAGGCGGTAACGTCTTTACCACTTTTGTAATAGAAAACTCTCACAAGCCCTGAAGCTAAAAAATGGAATTCTTTGCAGACATCTCCATTGGCAAGCAGTAAGCTACCTCGCGGGAGCTCTCGATGAATGGTTATTGATTCAATCGCTTGCTGCGCCTCTATCGGCAATGTAACGAATGTATTTAGGTAAGAAATAAATGGGTTCATTCTTGCAATCAGCGTAAGAAGCGCGGCCATGTGATAATAGTGAGGGCGCTTCCTATTTTAAACTTTCCGGTCAAAGCATTTATTGTTACCCGTGGCGACAAACAGCAATCAAAACCTTCCCTTGTATTAAAGACGATCATTTGCGGGTTTCATATTTCATCAATATTAGATTAAAGTGCTAACTAAATTTGCTACCCAATTTTGTATTTTCGGTTTACGGATCACCCAAATCTTTTTCGTCCTTATTCCTCTTCTGAGGAGCCAATGAAATGAATAGCTTTACCAAAATGTGCACTTGTCCAATTCCCACTCAATGATTAAGATTTACTCCGCATGGCTCCACCTACCCGGTATAAAGACATCACCATCGCTTACAATTTGGAAGATTAGCTATTCCTGAATAGCCGTCTCTAGTCAAACCGGCGCTTCAATAATGATGCGGCTGCCCAAGCTGCATTTGATAATACCCGCGTGTTTACTGACGTTGACCCACTCGGTTTGATGCCATCTTCTATCTCGGGGGACAAAGTCCGCTTTGGGACCTTGCGTCCAATGAATTCAGCGGGCGCTTGATCCTGGATTTCATCACGGCAGCAAAACCAGTCGGCGCGGTATGTCATGGCCCGGCTGCGTTGATCAAAGCTGCCGAGTTGCAGCCTGGTTTTTTGAGCGGAAAGCGGATTGCAGCTTTCACCAACACGGAAGAAACGCTGACACTGCGAGCGGACAACGTGCCCTACAAATTAGAGACAAGGCCTAAAGAGCTCGGTGCGGACTTTCATAGTGCAACGCTCCCGTTCACAAGTCATGTAGAAACAGACGGTCTACTGGTAACTGGACAAAACCCGCTATCGGCCGGACCAACGGCCCGGGCGCTTATTAGCCTGCTTGAAGAACAGCGGGTGCATGCTTAACGCTATTTGTATAGCTTCTGCTCATCTGTATAATAGGTCTTACGGCCACCGACAGTGGCCGTAAGAATTTCAGCCCCGCCAGGGCTCCTTTCTTTGTTGGGATTATGAATCTCTAGAAAATCCCTGATTTCACCACTAATAATATCCGGGTGCTTTTTGACAATAGCATCTTCTGCACGCTTCAGAACCTGGCCAATCACCGAGCTCAACTTCCTTACAACATCATCAGGAATTTTACCGGCGATAGATTCGGGATTGATCTTCGCTTTCCAAAGTATCTCATCGGCATACGCATTGCCTATCCCGGCGATGACTTTCTGATCCATCAAAATGGATTTGATCTTCGCACGACTCCTTTCAAGCTTCGCGGTCAGCCAACTGGCGGTCAGCTCATCTGAAAGTGCATCGACGGCCCGGCTTGACTCGGGATTCAACAGTAAGTGCGCTGCCTTTTGAAAGTCGGTTAAGTAGAGTGTGTTGTTATCGAACCGGAGCTCTGCGATTACGTGTTTCGGTGGCTCCGCATTGCGAGCCTCTAGAACCAGTTTACCATGAAGCATTAGGTGCATAAGTAATTGGGCGTTCTTGGCAAAGTCGAAGCATAGCTGCTTTCCAACTCTGCGCACTTCGCGAAGCTTTTTGCCGGAAAGCACCTCGTTGAGCTCCTTTTTAGAAACCTTCACTTTCGAGGTATGCAGCAAGGTAACCTTTTCCAGCTTGCTGCCTTTCAGTGTCTTTGTCAGGTTTCTGGCAAATACCTGCAGATCTGGGAGCTCGGGCATAGCTACTTGCTTTGACGTTTGAGATACTCTTCGACTTTCGACCTTTCATTGCCGACGGCCTTTATCGCATCCAAAACGTCTTGCCTGCTAACACCGTGCTCCTTCGCTACGTAATCGAGTTCATACTCTTCATCGGCGGCGATCCGGTTACGGTCGCGGAAGTCTCTTTTTGATTTATCGTCTGCCATAACTTAAGTTTTTATGTCCAACAATTGACATCGGCGAATGTTCAGGCAAAAATTGTGCTAATGGTCAGCCATAGCTATCTATGCAAGAAAAATAGTAGTTTCTCCGCGTTCCTAGCGGCGATTTTCGCGTCCAGGACCGAAGAAAATATATCGCCTTTCTTTTCCAGCCGTTTGAATATGGTGTCCTTGTTGTAAGCATAGCGATCGAGCGTTGGCGTAACTTCCCGCCAGTCCAGCGGGGTGCTTACCGTAGGCTGGTGGTAAGGACGAATGCAGTAGGGTGCAGCCAGCGTGTCGGCATAGTCATTCTGATTGGCGTCTATATAGACCCGGTCACCACGTAGGCTGATCGTTTCGCTTCTGGTACTGATCGCCTTAACAAGTGGGTGGATTTGATCGGCCAGAGCGTTAGCAATGATACGGCTCTGTGTGAAATCGAACCCCTGGCAAGGAATATAAATGTGTAACCCTGTCTTACCCGAGGTTTTGATCAGCGATTTTACTTTATGGCTCGCCAACACGTCTTTTGCTGCCAAAGCCACATCGACGGCTTTTTTAAATCCAGCCTCTTCCGAACCTGAATCCCCTTTGCTGACGGTCGGGTCCAGGTCCAGCCAAATGTAATCCGGAGTCTCCGGCGCCTCGGTCCTGGATGCCCATGTGTTGATATCCACGCAGCCGCAATCGACCATAAACAGCAGCGTTTCCAGGTTGTTGCACACCAGGTAGTCAATCCGGTTTCGTTTTCCTGCTTTGGCGACTCTCCGCTTATCGGTAAAAATGTCTGCACAAGCCGGCTGGCGGTTCTCCATGTCTTTTATAAAGGTGGTCGGACCGCCGGCATGGGTAAGCTTTAAGTTGAGCGACTGCGGTCTATCGGCAAGATGTGGTAAAATGTAATGAGCAACCCGATTGTAATACAGTGCCAGGTCACCCTTAGCCACACCGGACCATATTTCACGCTCAATGTCATGTAATTGTATCCTGCAGTGCTCAAGGTCAAAGTCTGTTACCTCCTTGCCTTCATAGCTTTCGTCGACGCGCCGCCAGTTACTGCCTTCATTCAGGTAGGTTTTCTTTTTGGCTGAGGCTGTTTTCTGTTTACGGGTTGACACCCGATTCTGCGTTTCTTCTGCTTCGGCCTCGATAATCTCTGTCTCTTTGGGCACCTCACGGACGACATCCTTAGCCTTTTTATCTTTACGAAAACCAAGAAAGGTTGCGGGCTTGCGAATCCTGCCGGACTTTGTCCAAGTAGCAAACTCAAAATTTGCTACCAGCTCCGGGCGGACATAGTGCATAACCGCGCCCTTTGTATCCAGGATAGGATTTGCAAAGGGCGATTTGTCTATTTCCAAAGCCTTGAGCTTTTTTAGGATTTCGGGCATTTCTTTGTCCTTGTAGCCTCCACCGCTGCGGCCTATCCAGATAAACTTGCCGTTTTCATAGGCACCGAAAAGCAAACTTTTGAAAGATCGTGATTTTGTCGATTCCGCCCAGGCACCGATGACAAATTCCTGCCGCTTCCTTGTCGGAATCTTCAGCCAGTCGTTGCCCCGTTCACCCTGGGCGTAAACACTGTCTTTTCTTTTGGCGACAATCCCTTCCAGGTTTTCTGCCAATATCTGTTCATACAAAGCTTTGCCATCATCGAAGCTCTCACTGAATTTCAATACCGGCTGATCCTTGATAACGGACCTTAATAGTTCCTTTCGTTTGGTCAGCGGCAAGTCCATTAGACTTTTACCGTCCATCCACAGCAGGTCAAAGACACAATAGCTGATCGGTGTGTTGTGGCCATTGTACTTTTGCAGCGCATCAAAATCTGGTTTGCCCTCCTGGTTAAAAACAACAACCTCGCCATCAATGACTACGTCATGTTTAAGCGCTTTAAGCGCCTGCTCAACCGGTGGATACTTCGCCGTATAGTTGAGGCCGCTTCGCGAGTCCATCCGGACTTTTTCCGACTTTACGTAGGATACGATCCGGTAGCCGTCCCATTTCACTTCAAAAAGATAGTCAGGTAAGCTTGGCACCTCCTTTACCAGTGTGCATAACATTGGATCGATGCGTTCCGGCATTGGGTCTTTCTTGCGCTTTACCATACGTCGTCCTTTGAGATATTTAGCGTATCTATAGCGTATTGAGCTATGTCATCTGAGATGCTCGCGTTTTCTATACGCTCGCGCAGGTGTGCTTCCCAATCATTCATTGCGGCCTCAGCCGTGTTACCGCAACCAAATATTCCTTCCTGGGGATCAGGGCCGAGCAGGCAACAGAAATCCGTCCCCTCTCGCCAAATAACCGGTCGCAGTTCCTTTACCCGATGTGACAGGCCTTCCGATTCAAAATCGACGGGAACCTGCATTTCCTGTGGTATATCCATCTGTTTCATAACTAGCTCATTTTAGAATGAAAACAATACTGGCACATCTTTGTTGTGATGCAACAAGCGTACCAGTCCAAGACCTTTAATCCGGAGGTTCGTATCTATTAAGTCAACATTCCTCAGGCGATGTCAACTCTTGTATTTCTGGAACACTTTTTAACTTCTTCTACTTACGTTTAAAGGACTAATATGCTGCTACTCCAAATGCTATTGCCAATCAAGGATGAGAAGGGCGATCCTTTCCCAGGACACTACTTTGCAGACCTTCGGGAAGAGTTGGCGACCAAGTTCGGCGGGATAACGATTTATAGCCGCTCACCTGCCAAAGGTCTTTGGAAAGAATCAGGCAGCTCTCTTGTAACAGATGAAATGATCATTTACGAAATATTGATGCAGGAAGTAGACTTACCTTATTGGCAAGGACAAAAAATGAGGCTTCAAGAGCTGCTGCGTCAGGATGAGATCTTGATGCGGTACCATGAAGTAGCCACGATATAGAGCTCATTAAACATGCGTCTTTCTAAATGTCAGATTGATCCGGGCGGTCATAGGAGTACTTGATTTCGCGATCCTGTGCTCCCAATATTTTTGAAGATCGGCTTTCATGAGTAATAGAGAGCCGTGTTCGAGCGCAATGGAATACCGCTGGCTATGATTGTCCTTACTCCTGAAGTCGAAATTGCGTACCTGTCCAAGGCTCACCGAGGCAATATCGGTTTTGACGCCAGGGATTGTGTCCTTATCAGCGTGCCAGGCGACACTATCGTTACCGTCCCGGTAATAATTTAGTAGCACGCCATCAAACCGGATGCCGGTCACAACCATGATCCTTTGCCTGAGTGATTGCAGTTCCGCGGTCATTGGCCTCGGTGTCCTGACATCATTCTCCCTGATCGGCCTCGGTCCATACCAGGCGCAAAGGCGCGGCGTCACAATCTCTTTGTCATACATTATCACTTTATGTTGTTCCCAGGGGACTGTTGTTAAGAAGAGCTTCAGCAGCCTGCTTGCCTCGCTCTCATTGATAAAGCCCGGTGTATATTGCATTAAATGCTGCGGCAGCCGGAGCTGCTGTTGATCATCAAATAGTTTGAACTGCATCACTTCTCTACCTTTTCTTCTATTTTACTTAATCGCTTCAACACCTCACTTAACGTATGGGATATGTGTTGAACATCAGCAACCGGCTCCGGAATCGCCTTGGACTGATAGCTGTGGTACTTCCAGATTTCAAGCACTTCTTTAATTTCCACCTCATAAGGCTTGTATTGCGGATTGAGGGATTCCAAAAGAAGTGATCTCTTTTCAGCATTAACCGTTACTTTTTTGAAAACAAAGTCCTGCTCGCCTTTGAGAATGACGATGCATAAAGTTCCGGCCTTTATCGCTGTCCAATCCTCCGCAAACTGACAGAGAACATCTGCACCCTCGGGCAAGGGCAGCATCGAATCGCCTGATGTCGGAAACATCCTGAACGTGCCTGAGGGAAGGTTAGGAAAGGAAAACTTAGGCAGCGCAGCAATATATTCCGGGTTCGCATGCCCGTCACGGTATCCCGCCTTGGCCTTCACCGGCACATACTCAACATTTTCCTTATTGGCTTTGTCGACGGTGATCGCAAGTATCCGCAGATTACTTCCGGCCAGGTAGACATCGTTGCCCGCCTGAAGGTCCCGTAGCTTCAATTCCCCAAGCTTGGAGATATCTATCCGCATCAGCGTGTCGATGCTAAGCCGGAAATAGTCAGAGAATTTGAAATAATCCTCCGGCTGCGGGGCGGCTGTCCTTCCGGATTCCAAGGCATGTAATTTCACCCGCGTCATAAAAAGCTCGTCAGCAAGCTCTTGCTGCGTTTTTCTCTTTCGCTCCCGGAGAAATTTAATGTTCTGTGCAAAAAAATATTTTGGAGGATTCATCGAGTTTAGCTACAATTGGTATCATTAGTTTGTTACAATTAGTATCAAAGTTAAAGTAAAATTGTGATGCGATGGAAACTGCGAAGAAAAAAAATGAGCTGATTGCCAAGCTGCGGAGTGAGATTCTTTCGCTGCAAGGTTTCCGCCCACCTTCACCAGGGGGCAGCCATACCAATTTAGGCTTAGGTCCGATCGAAAAGGCTTTCCCGGGCGGTGTTTTTCCAACCGGCGCAATCCACGAATTCATCAGCAGTCTGCCAGAAGAGTCGGCGGCTACTACCGGCTTTATGGCGGCATTGGCTGGTCGGCTCATGAAAACAGACGGCATGTGCGCCTGGATCGGCACCAAACGAAACGTCTTCCCTCTAGGGCTTTCTCCGTTTGGCGTAGCCGCCGACAGGATCATCTTTGTTGACCTCAAAAGGGACCGCGATCTGTTGTGGGCGCTTGAAGAAGCCCTAAAATGCGACGCACTTTCTGTGGTGGTTGGCCAGATAAAAGAGTTGAACCTCACCGAATCACGCCGCCTTCAGCTGGCTGTGGAAGAAAGCCGGGTCACCGGACTCATCCATAGAGCTAACCCACGTATAGCCACCGCCGTTGCAGCGGCCTGCAGGTGGCAGATAAAACCGGTACCCGCGAAGCCCGTGGGTGGACAGCTCCCCGGTGTTGGTTATGCCACCTGGGATGTTTCCGTCCTCAAAATCCGCAACGGCGAACCGGGCAGATGGCGCATCAATTGGGCAGAAGACCATTTTGAGCATATAACCGAAACACAGCAAGTTTCTCAGGAACACCTACTACAAGTCGGATAGAGATGAAACGGTATGTGGCCATATGGTTCCGGCATCTGCTTACAGATCGCGAGCTGCTCAGAAGGCCCGAGCTTGCGGGAGAGCCGTTTGTGCTCGCTGCCAAGCAGAGGGGACGCATGATCGTGATGGCTTCCAGCAGTATCGCCGAGAAGGCGGGGGTAGTAACTGGCATGGTGGTCGCCGATGCGCGTGCCGTGCTTCCGAAATTAATAGTAATTGACTATGATCCTTCGATTGAACAGAGCCTTCTGACAACGATTGCCGAATGGGCGATCCGTTACACGCCGCTTGTGGCATTGGACCTGCCCGACGGGCTGATCCTGGATGCGACCGGTTGTGCGCATCTATGGGGAGGCGAAACGCCATACCTAAAAGACATCATGGGCCGCCTGAAAACGTCTGGCTATGATGTACGCGCCGCGATGGCCGACACGATCGGAGCTGCATGGGCTATGTCCCGGTTTAGCCGGGCTTTCCCTATTATCGCTCCCGGCGGACAAATGGAGGCTATTATGCCACTGCCGCCCAATGCGCTCAGGCTACCGGGTGAAGTCGTAGAGAAGTTGCATAAGTTGGGCCTGTATCAAATTAAAAGCTTCATTTCAATGCCACGGCCGGTGCTCAGGCGCAGGTTTGGGCAAATCATGCTTGATCAATTAGGAAAAGCGCTTGGCCATGTCCATCAAGGATTTATGCCCGTACAGCCTCTTGAACCTTTCCAGGAGCGCCTACCAAGCATGGAACCGATCCGCACGGCAACGGGCATCGAGATAGCTCTCCAAAAGCTGCTTGAAAAGATGTGCACCAGGCTTGCAGCCGAGGATAAAGGACTTCGGCAGGCCATTTTAAAATGTTACCGCTTAGATGGCGAAATCAGGCAGGTCGAGATTGGAACCAGCGGCCCTTCGTGCAGTACAGCTCACCTGTACAAGCTGTTTGAACTTAAAATTCCAACTATTGAGCCGGCGCTAGGTATAGAGCTATTCGTACTCGATGCCCCGGTGGTCGAGCCCATGCCAGCAGCCCAGGAAGCACTATGGAACCTGAGCAGCGGCAATAAAAAAGGTGGCTATCGCCGAACTGCTGGACCGCCTGGCAGCCCGGGCCGGCAGCGAGGTGATACACCGGTATCTTCCGGCAGAACATCACTGGCCGGAGCGCTCAATAGTGGAAGCCTCATCTCTTGAAGACCATCCGCAAACTTATTGGCGCACAGACCAGCCAAGGCCTGTTGAGCTTTTGGCCAACCCCGAACGAATTGAGGTGAGTGCGCCAGTGCCGGATTATCCGCCTATGGTTTTCCGCTACAAGGGCACGGTGCACAAGGTAAAGCGAGCCGATGGCCCTGACCGCATTGAACAAGAATGGTGGCTTTCCGACGGATTGCACCGCGACTATTACCTGGTTGAAGATGAAAACGGAAACCGTTACTGGATATTCCGCCTGGGGCATTATGGAGATGATCATAATCCTGATTGGTTCCTCCACGGCTTCTTCGCTTAAAAAGTATTTGCAATGAGATACACTGAACTACAAGTGACCACCAATTTTAGCTTTCTTAGGGGCGGCTCGCATCCTGAGGAACTGGTCGAGCAGGCTGGTCTGTTGGGTTACGATAAAATTGCTATAACAGACCGCAACACACTCGCTGGAATCGTTCGGGCACATGCTGCCGCCCGTGACACCAAATTACAGATCATCCCGGCGGCTCGCCTGGACCTGATGGACGGCCCCAGTTTACTGGCATATCCGACAGATAAAGAAGCCTATACTCGCTTGTCAGCCCTGCTCTCCAAAGGGAACCTGAGGACGGAGAAAGGAAAATGTGAGTTGTACAGGCGTGATGTTTATGAGCATGCCCAGGGTATGAAATTCGTTGCAGTTTCACCGGATTGCCTCTCGTCAGGCTATAAATTTGAACCGGGATTTGAGACTGCGCTGAAGGATTATCGCTCCGAACTCGGCCAGGACCTGTACCTTTCAGCGTGCCGCTCGTACCTGGGAACCGATCACAAAAAGCTGTTCAGGATCTCAGAGCTATGTGAAAAGCTTGGCATCCCCATGATCGCAACTAATGATGTCTACTACCATCACCCCGAGCGCCGCCAGCTGCAGGATGTTGTGACGTGCATCCGCGAAAAGTGCACGATATACGATGCAGGCTTCCGCCTTCATCAAAATGCTGAGCGCTATCTAAAAGACCAGGCGGAGATGCTACGCTTATTCCGTAATTACCCGGACGCGATCCGGCGTACGCAGGAAATAGCCGAAGCATGCACTTTTTCCTTGGATAGCCTGAAATATGTCTACCCGGAAGAGATTACGAGCGAAGGCCGCACGCCGCTGGAAGAACTTACCTTTTTGGCCTGGAAAGGAGCACGCGACTTCTATGGCGAGCCGTTACCTGAAAAGGTGGTAAACGCCATCAACCATGAATTACGGTTTGTCGAGGAAATGGACTATTCAGCGTATTTTCTAACAGTATATGATATTGTCCGTTTCGCCCGCGAGCGCGGCATCCTTTGCCAGGGACGCGGATCGGCCGCGAATTCCACCGTATGCTTCTGTCTGGGAATTACTAGTGTCGATCCAACGAAGTTCGATTTGCTCTTTGAGCGGTTTATATCTTCGGCTCGAAATGAACCACCGGACATAGACGTGGATTTTGAGCATGAGCGGCGCGAGGAAGTCATTCAATACATCTATGAGAAGTATGGTCGCGACCGCTCGGCTATTGTGGCTACTGTTACGCAGCTACACCAGAAAGGAGCCATCCGCGACGTCGCAAAGGTAATGGGGATGTCAGTGGATGCTATTAACAAGCTTTCCAGCTCCATTTGGGAGTTTACCGATGAATGGTTTGAGGGTAAGCGGATTTCAGATCAGGGTTTTAATGCAGACGATCCTCATTTAATTAAAACTCTTGATTTAACCCGTCAGTTCATGGGCTTTCCTCGGCAGCTTGGCCAGCATACAGGTGGCTTTGTGATCACCCAAGGAAAGATTACGGACCTTTGCCCGATCCTGAATGCCCGAATGCCGGGCCGCACAAACATCGAATGGAACAAAGATGACATTGATGCGCTTGGCTTTCTCAAAATTGATGTGCTTGCCCTGGGTATGCTCACCTGTATCCGCAAAGCGTTCGACCTTGCTAAGTTGCATTACGGGCTCAATCTCACGCTGGCCAATATCCCGCAGGACGACCCGGCAGTCTATGAAATGATCGGCCATGCCGACACTATCGGCGTGTTCCAGATTGAGAGCCGTGCACAACAATCAATGCTACCACGGCTAAAGCCAAAGGACTTTTATGACCTGGTCATAGAAGTAGCGATCGTGCGGCCTGGACCGATCCAGGGTGATATGGTGCATCCCTATTTGCGACGCCGGAACGGCGAGGAGCCTGTCGAATTTCCTTCCAAGGAGCTGGAAGACATTTTGGGAAGGACGCTTGGGGTACCACTGTTTCAAGAACAGGCAATGAAAATTGCGATTGTAGCCGCAGGTTTTACTCCTACAGAGGCAGACAAGTTGCGCCGCAGCATGGCAACTTTCAAACTTAGCGGTATGGTCACCCAATTTGAAAAAAATTGGTTGACGGCATGACCGGTCGCGGTTATACGGAAGAGTACGCAAGGCGTATTTTTAAGCAACTAGAAGGCTTTGGCAGTTACGGCTTCCCGGAAAGCCATGCGGCCAGCTTCGCCTTACTGGTCTATGTTTCCTGTTGGCTCAAATACTATTACCCGGATGTGTTTTGCGCTGCTCTGCTCAACAGCCAGCCCATGGGATTTTATCAGCCGGCGCAGATAGTTGGCGATGCGCGAAACCACGGGGTTGTTGTTCGCCCGGTAGATGTAAACCTTTCCTATTGGGACAACACCCTTGAAGAGCAGGATGGCAAATACCGCGCAGTGCGCCTGGGATTTCGCCAAATAAAAGGTATCCGTCAGGAGGACATGGAACTGCTGGTGAGTGGAAGAGTAACACCTTATAAAGCCATTCATCACATAAGGGATGCCGGTGTGTCGCAGGCGGCATTGGAAAGACTCGCGGATGCCGACGCCTTTCGCTCAATGGGCATGGATCGCAGGAAAGCTATGTGGGAAGCCACCGCACTTTCTGATCGTCCGATGGGCATATTTACCGGCCATCAATCAGCAAGCGATTTCGAAGAGCCTGTTTCGCTTCCCAAATTGTCTTTGTCAGAGCACGTCGTTCAGGACTACGCTTCTATTGCTCTGTCGCTTAAGGCACATCCCGTGAGCTTTGTCCGCCAGCAGCTTACCGCAAACTTTGTCACTTGCAACAGCGATCTTTCTAAGTTTAAGGATGGTATGATCATCAGAGTGGCTGGTCTTGTCCTGGTACGCCAAAGGCCGGGCACCGCAGGTGGCGTATGCTTCATTACAATCGAGGACGAAACAGGCGTTGCGAACTTGGTTGTCTTTAAAAGCCTGTTTGAAAAGTTTCGATCGGAAATCCTGACATCCCGCCTTTTAATGGTTGAGGGAAAGTTGCAGATCGAAGGTGAAGTCATTCACGTCGTGGCTAAGCGATGCTTTAATATGTCGGCCCTGCTACGTGGATTAAATGTAAGTAATGACGAAGACCCGGATGTGTCGACCCTGTCACGAGCAGACGAAAGGGACGAATACGCCAGCCAGGCAGTCAATAAAAAAACACAGGTTCGCAAAAAAGCCGTCCAGCTTGAAATCTTTCCCTCTGGGCGGAATTTCAGGTAGTTTTCACAATTTGAAACAACTTTACTAAATTGAATGTAAACCCTGATGACCTAATGACCGCCGCCTACAATCCCTTTGAAATCCTCAATATTCCGATGTTGAAGCGGATTGCGCAGCATGGCAATCACTTCATTGTGCTGCAGCGGTTCAACTGGCCCGGCATAGAGCCTGGCCGCGGCTTTATGGGCACTCCTTACACCGATCAGGTCAAAGCAGCGCAGCACGTTTCGCACTTGTCAGAGAAAGAAGGAAAGGTATTAAACCTCAGTGCAGACGCCACCAAAATTACCGACCTGATCAATGATCCGAAATACTACTTATTCCTTAATACTTTTCGTGACCCCAATTGGGATAACAGAATTCTTAAACATTATCAAAGAAATATTATATCTTACCTGAAAGCGAGAATGCCCATCCGGCAAACCGACCAGATTGACATCAACCTTTCGCTACAGTACGGAAGGCTCAAAGCAGTTGTTACTGCGAACGGACCGGAACACACTTTTGATGCATATGAAATGATTAAATAAAGCGCCCTATGTGTTACGACATCTCACTACACAGCGACATTGAGCTGACTCGGGAAGTGTTCCCAAAAGTCAAGGATCAGCGTGTCAGCCTGGAATCCCCAAATCAGGAACACGTCCTTTCTTTCGGTTTTCCGGAATTTCCGATTATTTCCCGGCAAGGAGCCGACTTGATTCTTTCGAACATGGAGTGGTCGGTCGATCCGACCTACGAGAAAGACCCTGTAATGCGCAAGAAAAAGAGGATCAAAATGGCTGACATGCAATCCGAGCGCGTGCTCGGCGATACACGTTCATACTGGTACCGTTTGCGCAAAAACAGGTGCCTGATTCCGGTGAGTGGCACTTACGAGCATCGGGCGATTACCGGCTGGGCCAATAAGGTCCCGTATTACATTTGGGCAAAAGATCGCGCAATACAATTTTTGCCTGGCTTGTACCAGCTCTATGAGAGCATTGGTCCAAATGGTGAAAAAATACAACTGGGCAGCTTTGGAATGCTGACGCGCACAGCCAATGAAGTGATGGCCAATATTCATAATGACGGGGAGTTTAAGCACCGGATGCCACTGTTCCTGACGCCGGAATTGGAGCAATTCTGGCTGTCTGAACATTTCACGGATGCTGACATGAAGGCAGTTTTTGATTATCAGCTACCATCTGAAATGCTTGCTTATCATCCGGTTTTCAGCGTGAGAGGTAAAAAGCCGCGACCCGATGGGAAACATAAGTATGAGCCGTGGCATTATGACGACCTCCCGCCTTTGGGGAATGATGAGCCAAGGCAACCGCAGTTGTCAATTTTCTAGTTTGTCCGGCGCTATCAGCTTCAAAACGTTTCGTCATCATTCGAGGCCAGCGCTTGTCACTAACAAATATTAGAGAGCTATGCAGGAAAAAGGCTAAATTTGTCGAAAACACCCTCAACTGACACAAAATGCACTTGCCGTTCCCGCCATCAGCAATCAAATTCTCCACCAGCCGGTATGCTAGTCGTTTTCCCTATATGGGCGGTTGCTCGATACTTACATCTTCACTGACGCACTAGTGGCTTATATTCAGCAAATTGAAAATTAGCGGTTTCAGGTGTCGAAAAAAACATTATACAATTACAAAATACAGTTACCCAAAGCATCAACAAAATTGTTACTTTGGGTATCAGACTCAAAACAATTAGATTAGAAGTAAAATCATGGCATTAAACATACAGCATCTTGAACATGAAATAATTGACCAATATCTATATGACACGCATCCTTCTAGGCCTTGGATCGTTGGTTTTAGCGGCGGAAAGGATAGCACAATGCTCTTGCAGGTCGTATGGAATGCTCTGCGGAAAATTGATCCAATATTGCTGACTAGGCAGGTGTATGTTGTGTGTAACGATACCTTGGTTGAAAATCCGAAAATTGTTAAGTTCATTAACAAAACACTGAAAAAAATCCAAAAGGCGGCTGTGGATCAACAAATTCCAATTGTTGTAGAAGAAACAATCCCAAAGCTAGATGACACATTCTGGGTGAGGCTCATCGGACTTGGTTACCCGGCGCCTAACAGGTTTTACCGATGGTGCACGGAAAGACTTAAAATTAACCCAACTACTCGTCTAATAACAGAAAAAATCGCTGAAAACGGGGAGGTGATTCTCTTGCTAGGTACAAGGAGCGCAGAGAGTTCCAGCAGGGCAGCATCTATAAAGAAATTCGAGGTAACCGGCCAGCGGTTAAGAAAACACCAATTGCCCAACGCATATGTCTATGCTGCTATCAAAGATGTTACGACAAATGAGTTATGGCAATATTTAAATCAAGTACCGCCACCATGGGGCGGAACGCACAAAGAACTTGTAACACTTTATAGGAATGCGAACGCCGGGGACTGTCCACTTGTAATTGACGATAGTACTCCGAGCTGCGGAAACAGCAGATTCGGTTGCTGGGTATGCACTGTGGTGAACAAAGACAGATCCATGGAAGGATTGATTGAAAACGGCGAAGAATGGATGCAACCCTTGTCTACAATTCGAAATTTTCTAGTCGAAACAAGAGATAATCCGGAAAAATGGAGAGAAAAAAAACGACGGGACGGTACGGAGAAAGAGGGAATCTGGGGGCCTTATAGGTTTGACACAAGAGTAGAGATATTAAAAAGGGTTCTCAAGGCTCAAAAGAGTCTAGAGGAAACGGAAGGAGTCGAACTTATTACACATCAAGAACTGGTGCTAATTCAGTTTCATTGGTACCGAGACCTTTTCTTTAAAACAAAGGTCTCCGACATATATAACAAGATCTACAAAACACATCTGGACATGAGCAAACATGATGAGAAGTTCCGAGAGGAAGAAGAACTCTTGCGCAAGTCATGCAAACAAGAACCAAGTGACGTGGAACTAATTCAAGACCTACTAGCCCTTCAGAAGACGAAAACGCTGATGATGCGAAAAAGAGGCCTATTAGACGATATCGAAAATCGGCTTGACCAGTTCATTAAGGATTCACAAGAAAGAAATATTTAATGACGATAAAAGATATTACACTGAATAATTTCCGCATCTATAAGGGCGAGAATTTGATCGACCTCAGCTCAGAGGGAAAGAGAAACATATACATAGTGAGCGGCAGGAATGGATTCGGAAAAACCACGTTCTTAATGTCGTTAGTATGGTGTATGTATGGTCGAAATATGCAGGAAGTAGATGATCTTTATAAAAAAGAAATCGAAGATCAAGGAGGATACAGTAAGTACATTACAGGCTCATTGAATAGGCTGGCCAAAACCGAAGGAGAGCATAGCTTCTCGGTTTCAATCCTTTTCGAAAACATAAATATTCCTCAGCTTGGCCCTTGCAAGGAAATTCTTATAAAAAGGCAATATAACACACTCACCGGTAGTGAGGATTTAGACGTTTTGATTGACGGCTACCAAAGTGAGTTGGCAAAGGAAGTCGGCCAAGAGATTTTTATCCGGGAATTTATTATGCCAATTGAAATCGCGAAATTTTTCTTTTTTGATGCAGAAAAAATCGTGAATCTAGCCGAAGTCACAACTAACGAGCAAAGAAAGAAATTAAGCCGCGCATATTCGGAAGTTCTAGGGATAAAAAAGTACGAGGACATAAGAGGAAATCTGGAAAACCTACAATTGAAACTCCGCCAAGAGTCAGCAAGCGCGGCTGAAAAGGGACAATTAGAAAAAATAAAAGCGGAAGTCCATTCATTCGAAGAGCAGATTAAGGAGAACGAGGGTAAAATCGTTGACCTAAGAGAATTGCGTAACGAAAAAAACAAGGAGTCCCGAGATATCCAGGAAAAGTTAATAAGAGAAGGTAGCCTAATCACGGTAGAAGAGTTACAAAAACTTAGGCAACTCGAAGAAGAACTAAATAAGCGGCAGTCGGATTTACAGACTGAGTTGAAGGATTCATACGATATCATTCCTTTTGCCATCGTTGGTGAGACTTTCCTCGACGTCAGCAAACAACTCGAAAATGAAGCGAATTTTAAAGCGGCGCAATACAAAGAAGAAAATGTGCGGGGGGTGACAAATAAGATCTTAACAGATTTATTGAACACTCCGAAGCCCTCTGATTTGCCAATCGATCACAGGGTTCACGGCTTCTATGCAGATTCGTTTGAGAAATTAATCAGAAAACATTTCTTTGCCGACACGCCTGCCCTACCGGACGAGTTTAGGGTATTGCATGAATTTTCCGATTCAAAAAAAGAACGAGCTCTCTGCACTGCTAAGCAACATTAAACTTTCCTTTCGAGAGTCGTTTAGGCGGATAAATGCCGAGTACAATTTGGCCCGAAACGAATTAAACAATATTCGGAGACGCATAAAAGATGCTGAGGCAAATCAGGAAAACCCGATAATAGCCGAACTCCGGCGAAGAAAAGAAGAGCTGGATACAGAAATCGTCAGAATCGACGACACGGTAGACTCACTAAACAGGGAAATTGGTGAATTTCTGAACGAAAAAACCCAACGGGCAAAGCGTATAGAGGAGCTCTCAAAAAAAATTAAGTGTTTCGGAGAAAAATAAAACAAAAGACGAAATTATTGCCCGAAATATCACAAACCTTAAAGATTTTATTTCAAAATTCAAGGCTAAAAAGAAAGCATCCCTAGAGTCTCAAATTCTGGCAGGACTAGAAACACTTATGCATAAAAAAGGTTTCATCAAGAAAGTAGAAGTTGAAATAATTGGCGATGATATTGACATCATCTTAAGGAATATACGTGGAGAAGAGATAAAAAAGGAATCTCTCAGCAAGGGTGAACAGCAAATGTACGCAACCGCGCTGCTGCGCGGTCTGGTAGAAGAGAGTGACATTCAGTTCCCTGTCTTTATTGATTCACCTATGCAAAAGTTCGACGAGCAGCACGCTGAAAATATTGTAAAGTATTTTTACCCCAATATATCCGATCAAGTCGTGATATTCCCACTTATTAATAAGGAGTTGACGGAGAGGGAATATAAATTTATTTCAAAGCATATCGCAAAGACGGTATTAATAAACAATCTGCATGAAGACAAGAGTGAATTCATTTCGCTCCCTCCAGACGATTTCCTGAACACCTATAATAGAATGTATAATCATGTTAATTAACATACGGACTTCAGAATCCAACAAGCCGGTCGTTCAGGAACTTTCTAGAAAAGTATTTCCTGGTGCTTCAGAAAATTACATATCGAGGGTTGCCTTTGCATACTCAATATCTCGCGGTGCGCATTTCGACCCAAGCAACAAAGAACATTTGCTAGATAGTCGTGGGAAAGAATACAAGGACGATATTCTATTTGGAAATTACAGAGACTATTACATTGCGATAATATGCCAACATTATCAACTCCACAAAACTGATCCAAGTATTGCAAAATATATAAAAATGCATATTGATCATGGATTGAAGTTGATGAACAAGTTATTTGAAGAAAATAAAAATTATTCAGGACTAGACTTTTTGCTGGAACATATTGAGAAGGGAATTGAAGCCTTAGATGAAACCACACAAGATAACGACGCCATCCTTTTAGATGAGCAAACCAGAAGGAATCGGATCTCCAATAAAAGGTACTTTGCAAATTCAATGAAAATTAAGGTTGGGAGCACGTTCAACGGAGAAGATATTTATTTTAAGATGAACGACATCAGTATCCACAATAATGCTCATGTAGCCGTTGCCGGCAATTCAGGTGTTGGGAAAACCTACTTCGCGAATTCATATTTGCAGCAGGTCGTTAGTGAATCAACCGGCCTCGTAAACTTCATCTATTTAGACTTCAAGGGGCTTAAAAAAGAAGACGAAAAGGCGCTACAACCTTTCTTTGAAAAGACCAAGGCCACGTATATCGATGCGCCACAAAAGCCATTTCCGATAAATCCATTAGCTTTTATTGATATTGTCAATGAAAAAAATCGCCTAATGGGAATAAATAAATTCGTTGACATAATTTCCAATTATAGCAACATTGGAAAAGTTCAACAGCAAACGTTGAAAGAAGCAACGAGACTAGCATTTCAGAACTCAAAAAAAGGGACGTATCCATCACTTCTGGAAATATATAAGAATGTTCTGGCCGTTGATGATAAACCGAGCACATTGACTCAGATCCTTCAAGATTTAAGTGAAATGGAGCTTTTCCAAACTACTGTAGACTTAAAGGACAGCTTCCTTAATAAGAACATCTATGTAAGCCTATCCGGCGACTTGCCGAACAATGTGCGCTTTACATCAGTCTTCCTCATCATCAATTACATTTATAACACGTTCATGAATATGGATAATGCACCGATTGAAGGAAACTTCCAAGGAATGCGTTATATTTTACTCATCGATGAGGCACATGTAATATTTAAGGAGAAGAAAAGCCAAGACCTTCTCGAAAAAATACTTCGGGAAATTCGTAGTAAGGGCGTTTCTGTAATGTTGCTTTCCCAGGGTATTGAAGAGTTCAATCAGCCCACCTTTGACTTCAGTAGTATGTGTGAAACGGCTTTCTTATTCGATATTAAAGACAAAATTAACCTAAGGCTAATGCAGAAATTTCTGGGTGTCGGTGACAAGGATCTTAACAGGTTAAAACAAAGTATGGAGAACATTCAACGATATCAACTTGTGAGTAACCTTAAAGAATATAAGGTGGCCGAACTATTTAAAGCATAACCTCTATGGCAAAAGTTGCGTTTTCCGTTGATGCGGGCATCATTAATCGACTTGGTCTCGAACTTGTTGCTAAATCTGAAACTGCATTGGCAGAACTTATCAAAAATGCATACGATGCAGACGCAAATGTTGTCAGTTTATACTTTGAAAATGCAGATTCGGAGGGAGGTAGTTTGACTATTGAGGACGATGGTGCCGGAATGGACAAAACTCAACTGATAAAAGGCTTTATGAGGCTTGCAACTACAGATAAGCTACATAATTCAATTTCTAAACAGTATAACCGGCCAAAAGCCGGCCGGAAGGGGATTGGTAGATTTTCGACCCAGCGCCTTGGAAAACGTCTTGAAATAATTACCCAAGCTGAGAATAAGAAGACGGCTCACAAGCTTGTCATCAATTGGGATGACTATAGGACCGATAAAGAAATTAGCCAAGTCACGAATGAATTAAATGTAGTAATTAAAGGTAGACCTAAAGGTGAGGGAACGACTTTGCTCATTAGTGATTTGAGAGAGAAATGGAGCGATGCGGACATTCGTCGGGTCTACCGATACGTTGCAGAATTGATTCAGCCAGATCTTCTGAAGGTCGGGGCTGGCGGTACTGTTGTCACTGAAGCAAAAAAAGAGGGTTTTGAAGTAAGATTCTTCCGCAGAAATCTTCCTACCGAGGATTGGGCTATTGTTGCTGACCCTCAGGTTATGTTACTCGATCGAGCGCTCGCTACATTTTCTGGCTATATAGACAGCAAGGGCTATGGGCACTGCAAGGTCGAATCAAAGGGCTTTACCTTCGAAGGAAGAAAAAAAGACTGAGCGACGAACTTGATATGGACAGCCCATTAGGCAAGTTACTGACCAAATCTCAGATAGCTTTTAAAGCCTATTATTTCATCGGTGGTGACCGAACTATTTACTATGGAATAACTAGATCCGAACTTGGTGTGATTTCTGACTATCTTGAAAAAAATGGCGGTATTAAATTATATAGGAACGGGTTCCGAGTACCGAAGTATGGCGATCAAGAAAATGACTGGTTAAGTATCGAAAAAAATTCACGTATTGGGAAAGGGATTCCGTTCAGCAACAAAAACCTGGTGGGATTCGTACAATTGACCGACCCCAAGGGGGAGGTTTTTGAGGAATCTGCTGGTCGTGAAGGCTTAATTGAAAAAGAGGCATTTACTCAGCTGCAGCAATTCATATCTAAAGCACTGCAAGATGCTTTCCTTCGATTTATCTCTTGGTTTCGGAAATCCGATGAATACAAAGCATCGAATCCAGATAAGAAACCGGCTCCGACTGCATCCTCCGTAAAAAAGAATGTTGCAAATCTGAAAGATGCCGCTGAAACTCTCCGCAATCCTGATGCTACAGAGGAACAAAAGGCTGAAGCGTCTATTAAGCTGGAAGTCGCTACAAAAATCTTTATTTCGGCCTCGAACGCAGCAATTAGCGAATTAGAGATGATGCGCGTTCTTGCGGGAACCGGGCTGACTATTGCCGAATTTATACACGAGGTTAAACAGATTGTTCCCTCAACGAAAAATTACATAGAAGACACCCTTGCTAAAAAGCCAGATACGGAAATTTCGGAGAATCTTCGAAATATAAAGTCAATCCTATCTTCTCTTGAGGCTTATACATCCTATTTTGATGAAACTATTTCAAAAAATGTTTTACGAGATTTACAACCAATCGATCTTCGCATAGCAGTTAAATCTTTCATGGAGGTCACGGCTTGGGATTTCAGACGACGAAAAATTGATATACAGCTTGGTTTAACTGGCAAAGACCTGATCTCAACTCCAATGCATCCTTCAGAATGGAATACGATTCTACAAAATCTCTACAGCAACGCTAAAAAGGCAATCATTAAAGCGGGAGTAGGGCGAGGGAGAATTCTTATTTCGGCACGGAAAGACATCTCGTCTGGAAATATTATTTTTGAGTTTCAAGACAACGGTTCTGGTATCAAAGAGAAAGATAAGTCAAGAATATTTGACGCTTTTTTCACTACTGCAACAAACAGAAATGATGAACTTGGCACTGGTACTGGTCTTGGACTGCACATTCTTCAACAAATGATCGTAAATCGAGGGGGCGCTATTACTGTTGAGTTGCCAGAAGCAGGCTTCAAGACAAACATCCGTATAACGCTTCCTCTTGCAAATACTACTGAACTTAAAAAGTATGGCTATTAACTTTCTTTACATTGATGATGAACCCGAAAAGGCGAAGGGGTTTGTTAAGCTATTAAACGATGGCGAAACACTGACATTTCATGTCGCCCAACCTCAGTCGTGGGATGCGACAAAAAAGGACCTTGTTGAACGGCAAGGTCTCAATGAATATGATGGACTGCTTTTGGATTTAAAACTAGAGTTTTCCGACGGGACTGAAATTGATGTGAAATTCAATGGGTCAGATTTGGCTCAGACTATTCGGACAGATGTCAAAGCTAAAAAGATCAATGATCTCCCTATTTTTCTTTGCAGCACCGATAAAAACTACATGTCATTTTTTGATAGAACAAGTATTGACCTGTTTGATCGTAAGTATAAAAAGGAAACTGATTTTTCAAGTGCCGAGATCAAGAATGAATTTATAGCCTTTTCGAATGCATACAAAGCCTTGCGTGGCCCAATGGGCGTTGAGGAAGTTCTAAAAAGAAACGTTGCTCAAAATGATGAATTGGTTGCAGTTGCCCTGGAGTTGGAGAAGTGTAAAACCCCGCATGAAGTAGTATATCTGGTAAATCAATTTGTAATTCACGCAAACGGCGTGCTACTCGATGAAAAGCTTCTTTCAATTCGACTTGGAATCGACTTGGAAAAGTCCGAAGGCTGGGGCCAGCTAAAAACGGAAATTTTGAACGCATTTAAATACGAAGGAATTCTAGGTGATTATTACCAACGCTGGTGGCAAGATGACATACTGAATTGGTGGAAGCAGATGGCTGGTACTAGCTTGAAGGTTTTGTCAGCCGATGAAAGAGTTAATTTTTTGAGACAGCATACAGGTATAACGCAAATATTGCCAATTCAAATGCCATCCAGCCATACTTTTGACACGTTTTGGTATGCATGTCGATTATCTGGTCTTCCGTTGGAGGCGTCAGACGGCCTCCGAACTATTGAAATGCCAAGATACGCCTGGCAAGAGCCAAATTACATTTCTCTCAGTTATATCCAGAGTGAGGATCGGGACCGAAAAGCAATTGTGGAATTGTTAGGTGCAAACGAGTTAAAACTTTTCTACGATCTAGAGAAACAATAATCCGATGAACTTTCCAATGCTCTTCAATCAGTATGTTGCTATCCTACAAAAGCATAGAAAGCAGCTGCAACTATTCCAGGTCGATCTGGACAAACTAAATGAAATAAAAAAGACGCTCGTCACGAGTGCGGAAACGTTTACCTATACATTTAGCAACATTAGGGTCGTTATCCCGAAGGTGCATCGCCCAAGTCATACGATCCCTCGTAATATCGGGGACATTGATATTGTTCTTTCGATCAAAGATGATGTAGTGATTAAGCGTCGGAACGAGAGTGTTGTCGAAGATCCCCTTCAGAGACTGAAAAAGTTCAACATGGTCCTAAGTTGTGGTGAATACACGTCTTCTTGGCATCTTGACAGGCACGAGTGGGAAGAAGGTCCAAATCATCAACCACCCAAAACCCTGCACCCCTTTTATCACTTAACTTTTGGCGGATATCACATGGAAGATCTGCAGGTCGACGATCATGACTTTTTTGGTAATGCGTTGATCGTACGAAGTCCAAGAATCATGCACCCACCAATGGAACTAATTCTTGGACTCGATTTTGTGTTTAACCACTTCATTCCACGCGGCTCCCTTGACTTATTGCAAGACCGAGCCTACACTAAAATTGTCAAGGATTTGAAGCGCAACATTTGGATGCCGTTTGCTTTGGCAATCGCGAAAAACTACTGCAATAACATAGAAATTGATGGTACCCGGCTCAAATTCGATGAACGCTTTGTGGCCTCCATCATAACCTGCTAAACGAATTTGATGCTTGCACGTCTACATCGTACTCGCCGTCAAATTGGACCTATCAGATTACATCTAATTTATCCATTGGGCGTAGGTCAGGATATCATGGAACGCAGGAGTCCTGCCATAGCCGTGACTTGAGCAATCGTTGTTTCAATTTCTTCCTTTGTGTTGTTTTTCCCGAGCGAGAACCGAATGCAATTGAATGCTTGATTTTCGCTCAAACCCATGGCTAGTAAAACGTGTGATGGCTCTATGCTTGCGGAGGTGCAAGCGCTGCCATTGCTGACGGCAATAAGGGGCGCGGATGAGTCCGGATTGCTTAGTCCCATAATCATTGCGTCGGAATCAATATTCTCGAAGCAAATGTTTGTCACGTTAAAAAGTCGGTTTTCGATATCACCATTTATTGAAGTACCATCAATCTTTAACAACTCCGTTTCCAAATAGTCACGGAGCTCGCTAATTCTTCGCGAATCGCTTAACATATGCTTCTGAGCGAGTGCACAAGCGGCTCCAAGGGCAACGATACCAGGTACATTAAGTGTGCCGCTCCTTAAACCCCTTTCGTGACCCCCTCCATGTATGAGCGCCGGAATTTTAATAGGCTTGGCCTGATTCCTTACGTACAAGACGCCGATTCCTTTCGGTGCATAAATCTTGTGCCCGCTGAAACATAGCAGGTCTATGTCCAAGCTACGAACCGAGATTTCCATTTTGCCTACAGCTTGCGTACAGTCCGAGAAAAATATCGCTCCGACACTATGCGCAAGCTGACTAATTTCGTTGATTGGTTGGATTACCCCTGTTTCATTATTCACATACATCACAGCGACAAGTATTGTATCTTGACGTAAATGGGATTTCAAACTGTCCAAATCGACTAAACCCTTTTCATCCACGCCTACATAAGAAACTTCGTAGCCCCGCTGTTCTAAGTAAGAACAAGTATCTAGAACTGCACTATGCTCTGTCGCTAGCGTAACAATGTGCCTACCTTTGGATTCATACCTTTCAGCAACGCCCTTAAGCGCAAGATTGATCGATTCCGTAGCACCGCTGGTAAAGACAACTTCATGCGGTTCACAATCAATTATTTCCGCTACCTGCTTCCGAGCAAGCTTCACCGCTTCATAAGCACCGACACCAAACTGATGAGTACTGCTCGCGTTCGCATAGTCGTGGGTAAGATAAGGCATCATTGCGTCAAGCACTGTTCGATCAATTTGGGTCGTCGCATTATTGTCCAAGTAAATAAGCGGTTTCGGCGATTGCATAGTAGGATAAACGAATTTGTGACCTCAAAGGTAATTAATGTGAGAAACTTATTTTCTGTAAACGGTCGACAACGTAATGCACATCAGTCATTAATTACATTGTAGCGACAAATGCGCACCAATGTCCGAAGCCCATATGTCAACCTTACGAAGCTTTGCCTGCCGAATCCCGCATTCTGAAGCCTTACCTTAAAGAGGACAAATGCCCAGCTTCCGTGTACGTTGGGAACGGAATAGACGAAGGCGAAAACAGAATTGGGATTTAATCCGAAGAACCCGGCGCAAGCGGTGGCTTAGGCCATGTTTTATTTGCGTGCCACAGCACGCACCTTTGATAAACTGTTTAAGTGATTTTTAATTAGGACGTTTCGACTACGGACGTAAGTATCATCGAGAAAGCTCTTAAACTGGATTTTCATGACCCCCCCGGTCATTTGGCGAACTGTTTTAGGAATAAGGCTGGACTAACGCCGGCGGCATTTATCGCATCTTTGGGCGCGTGAGGCGACCAGTCTGGGGCGTAGATCTGACTGAGGTGGCTCCAAAAAGCGGCACACATTTTTGCACATCGTGATGCAAAGTGAAAGAAACCAAAACTGTAAAGACTCGTCGGAGCTACGATTCCAATTTTAAGCAAGAGGTAACCAAAATGCTCGTTTCCGGTCGAAGCGCTAAGGAAGTTTCCGAATCATTTGGAATTGCTGAGAATCTGCTTTATCGTTGGAAGAGAATGGCAACTATGAAGACAAAAACAAAGCAGGTGCATGGAGAGAGTGGCAAAGCAGCAAAACTTGCTGCTGAAAATGCTAGACTGCGAGCGGAAGTTGAACGCCTAAAAACCGACCGAGAGATCTTAAAAAAGGCGTTGGGTCTCTTCAGCACGTCCGACTAAGAGACGTCTATGACTTAATAATATCTCTTTCCAGTACAAATAGGGTAAGTTATCTGTGCTCGCTTTTCGAGGTGAGTCGCACAGCCTACTATCGGTACAGGCGAGGAGAAAGTCATAATGCGGACAAAAAATACAACCGTCCAAAGCATGAAATACGGATCGAGTTTGTCCGGAATATGAAGCGATACGGTAGCAGGCGAATCAAAGAATCTTTAAAACAAAAAGGCATCAAGATTGGCCGTCGTAAAGTTGCTGAAATCATGCGAAAGGAAGGTTTAAGGGCCATTCAGCCACCCAGATTTATTCCGAGAACCACGGATAGTAAGCACGGAAAACGAGTTTGCCGGAATCTGCTGCCTGATGAGCCGAAGCCAAGTCAGCCCAATGCAGCTTGGACATCGGATATTACTTACATACCCTTAAAAGGCGGGAAATGGGCTTATCTGTGTGTCTGGATGGACCTGTATTCCAGGCAGATTGTCAGTTGGCAATTAGCCGACAACATGGAGGAAAGCCTTGTCAGGGAACCGTTGGTAAAGGCACTTCTCAGGCGAAGGGTCAAACAGGGAATGATCGTGCACTCGGATCGTGGCGGACAATATTTGTCACGAAAAATGAAGAACGTGATCAAAACGTTCAGGCTCAGACAGAGCATGTCCCGCGCCGATGATCCGTATGACAATGCCTGGGCAGAGTCATTCTGGGGGAGGTTGAAGGCCGAGTTAGACATGCCAAAGGGCGGCTACGAAAGCATCGAGAAATTAAAGTCTGCTTTATTCGAATACATTGATGGATATTACAATACCAGAAGATTACATTCTTCATTGAACTACCTAAATCCGGTAGCTTTTGAAGCAGAATATTACCGGCAAACGGGATGAGTTTTGAAGTTTAAAAACATTTATTAACCCGCAAAAGTGTAAACCAAAACGGAACCACGTCATAGTACGATGAACTTTGCAACCGGGCAGGGCGTACCAACTATCAGCCGCTTCCGAGTGCATTGATAAGTGTCTCGAATAAGGGAGATATAGGTAACAGCCATTATTGTAAAGTTAAGTTTTAGCAACGACGGAAAGCAACGTTGTCCCAATGAGCATCGGTGAAGGAAAGGCCAAAAAACCTTCTTATTGAGGCGTTTCAAGATCATTACGATACTACTGTAAGCTTTCCCGAAATTGAAGCCTTACCCTAATGAGGACAGTGCACGTTTAGACTTTATCCATTTCTAGTTTCTTGACAAACGTTGCCGGTGCTAAGCCAGCCAGTGCTTGATGCGGATGAAATCGATTGTAATCTTCCATCCATTCGTCAGACAAAATACGAACCTGTTCAAGGGATTCAAATAAATAGGCATCTAAGACATCCTCGCGATAAGTGCGGTTCAATCTTTCCACATACCCATTTTGCATCGGTTTTCCTGGCTGAATATAGTGGATTGCGATGCCTTTATCTTCACACCATTGCCTGAATTTATCTGCTAGAAATTCAGGCCCATTGTCAACCCGAATTTGTTCGGGGTATGGTCTGACTAATGCTATTAGTTCCAAAACATCGATTACTTTCTGAGCAGGAAGTGAAAAATCTGCATGTGCTGCAAGTACTTCTCTGCTGCAATCATCCAGAATTGTCAGCACTCGGATCTTACGTTTATTCACCAGCGCATCAGAGACAAAGTCCATGCTCCAACTCTTGTTTGGCTCACTGGGTACCTGTAAGGGCTGCTTGATTCGAGCTGGTAAACGCCGTTTGTGACGACGGCGATGCTTCAAATTTAGCAGTCGGTAAACTCTTAGAACCCTTTTGCGGTTCCACACTAAACCCTCATTGCGAAGTTTCCCATAGTAGTCGTCAAAGCCTCTTGTCGGGTAGGCTTCCGCATATGCTCGTAATTTTTCAATCACTGGCTGATCATCTTTTCTGCTACGGTAGTACCACTTAGATCGATGTAACCCAACTACCCGGCAAGCCCTGCCAACGGATACTTTTTCTTCAACAGCCCACCCCACAAGTTCCTTTTGTCGACAAGGCTCTACAGCTTTTTTTCGATGATGTCCTTTGCAAGTTTGTAATCCAGGCTTAGTTCCGCATACATCTGCTTCAATCGTCGATTTTCATCCTGCAAAGCCTTCAGTTCTTTCAATTGCGCAGCTTCCATACCACTGTATCTTTTGCGCCAATTGAACAACGTTGCCTTGGAAATGCCGTATTCGCGGCAAACATCCATGGCTTCTCGGCCACCCTCATACTGTTTGAGGATCGCCACGATCTGGGTCTCTGAGTAGTTTTTCTTTTTCATGTGACAGTTAAAATTAGCTCATTTCGAGTCTAATCCTACACTGTCCTAAATTCGGGAAAGCCTACAAATTCGGGAAAGCCTACAATTCGACATAAACGCTTGCATACGTTCAAGTGAAGCTTGCAACTCGTGGGTAAACACAGGTAGCTGTTCAAATGTGCGTTGGTCTATTAATTGATTGATTTTTCTTGTTACAGACACGACAAAGTTAAACGGGCCCTGCACATCATGAGTGACTGATGCAAGCAGGAGGGAAAGTAAATAAATCTGATTATCCAGCTGCTGGTTTGAAGTATTCAGGTCGGCAAGCATGACTTGTAAATCGTTCGTCCTGTCAGCCACGATTTCCTCTAGAAGTTTATTGCGCCTTTCCAGTTCACGGGCGTGTCTTTTTTCTATTTCGAGTTTCCCATTCTGTAGCTGACGTTCGCGCTCAATGAAGAAGGTGATCGGCACGACCATAATGCTGATTAGCGCCCCGCGAATTGAAAGGCGCAACATCCCAACCCAAAAGGGATTTTTTCGGATCGGTGCCAATGGGAAGTCTTCAAAAAACGGGTTGGCAAGGTGATAAAAAATAATTGACAGGCCGATGCAAATTGCTACGGAAATGGCGAGTTTATGCGAGCTGCGCAGCTGTTCGCGTTGGTGAACAACACAGGTTGCCGTCCAAGAGCTAAAAGAGTAACAGCCAGATCACAATCTCTGAACCGATTAGGTTGAAAAGGTCTTTGCCTTGTCCTTCTGAAATTCTTACAGGCAAAATACCTAGGGTAGTAAAAGTAGCGATGATCAGGCCTAGGGCAACTTGATATTTTTTCAATGGAAAACAGACTAAGTTTTGAATGGTGCGGCGGGGAAATATACATGCCAATAGATACCGGCCAGCTTTTGGCATGTCAGGGAGCGCCATAAGGAGGTACTGAATTTTAGCATCTGACACGTGGACAAGAGCGGATGCTACCGACAGGAGAAAAAAACACCTTTCCAGCCCTGCAGGAAAGGTGTTTTTTTCTAGATCATATGTTGGGCCGGGTGGCCAACTTATTGCGTTCCGCCATTTACTTGCCCCGCAGGAACTTGAAGCAGCTTTCCGAGCCGTCCTGGTAAGTAACTTTAAGTATGTAGATACCTGCTGGAAGCACATTTACATCGACATAGCCTGCTCGCACCTTGGCAGCGATAGTTGCCCCTGACGCATTCACAATTGTCACCTGCGTGACCACCTTCTTGCCGGTATTTAAAAACACCCTTTCAGTTGCAGGGTTAGGATAAACGTATGCTACCGGACCGTTTTCCACGTTCAGGCTGCGCACTCGACTGTAAGCAAATGTCTGGTCTTTATCGACCATTTTAAGACGGTAAAGATTATCTCCTTCAAGTGGCGCCTGGTCAGTGAATTGATAAGTCTTCAAGGAGTTGCTCTCGCCATTGGAAGCAACGATGCCGATCTGTGTCCAGTTTTTCCCGGTTGTGCTTCGCTCGATTTCAAAGCGGTCAGAATTCACTTCTTCGGTTGTCGACCAGCTCAAAAGTGCTGTGCCGTTTTCCTTATGGGCGTCGAACGTAACCAATTTAACCGGCATCGGGCAGTCTACAACAATGGTCACCGTTGCGATCGATTCGAGCCCATTGCCGTCAGTGACAACGTAGTCTATGGATACAGTATCACGCAGCCCATTCAGAGGCGTAAACGTCACAGCGCCTGTAGTCGGGTCAACATTGTACTGCCCCTGGCCGTCAACCACAAGGGTAGTAACGCGGTCAAGCGAACCGGGGGTGATCAGTCTGACGCTGGAAGCCACCAGTGGAGCGCTTCCGGCCACATCATTTGTTAGCACGTCGACAGTGGTCGCATTACAAGTAGTGGTACCATCGTCGTCTACGGCCACTGGTGGATCGTTCACGATCGCGCTTGGGCAGCGCGCGCCATCGCCGGGGGTTACACCTGTTGCAGTTGAAAACAGGGATGCGGTTAGATTTGTAAGAGGAGCGGTGATTTTGAAAATTGCCCCGCTGCCGTTGTTACCAACGTACATATCCCCATCGGTGTCAAAGAATGCGGTACCGAATGCGCCCGTATAGGCAGAAGTCTCGATCCCTGCGCCGGTTACAGCCCCTAATGTGGTGCGGGCGCCGGTGGCGGGGTCAAAACTATACAGCACTTTATTCGTACCGAATGCATAAATCTGCCCATCAGTGGGATTGAACGACCAGTCATTTAGTTCGGTCGGCGTGGTAGGCACAGTGACGGCTGTCAAATAATTGGCTGAGCCAGGGTTCAAATCAACCTTGGTGATCTGGTTAGCATTCGCTGCATACAGATACAGGACACCGTCGGGACCGACATCTCCTGTGGCATAGCCTGGGACGGGCGAAGGAAAGCCGGTCACATCATAGAATTTGGTAGACCAGTCGCTTCCTATACGGACTAGTTGATTGGTATTATAACGGAAACCCCAGATGTAGTTATCGACGGTATTATATCCGATGGCGTTGACAAACGCGTTAGGCCCTTCAATCAGGGTTTGTTTGCCCAGGACGGTACCGCCTGAGGATAAGTCAAGGGTGTAGCCGTCGGAAATGTTCGAGCCGCCAATGTTGCGGTTCCCGATCACATAGCTGAGCTCTGAGCAGGGGAAAGCGGGCTGGGCCGGGCAGTTGCCGGTAATTACAAGGCTCGCTTGCCCTTCGAGTCCGTCGGCATCAGCCACTACATAGGATAGCGAAGCGCTTCCAACAAAACCTTCCACCGGCGTAAAAGTAACGGCTCCGGTGACCGGATCAACCTGGTAGCTGCCCTGTCCAGGGACTGAAAGGGAGGTTACACGCGCTAACGTCCCTGGTTCAATCAGGCGCACAGAGGAGGGTACGATTGCCGCATCGCCTGCAAGGTCGTTTGCCAGTACATCAATTACTGTACTTTCACAGGCGACAGCTGCTGTATCGTTGACAGTCTGCGGGGGCACCGGAACGGCAGCGTTCGCGCAGCGGGCACCGTCACCGGGAGCGATGCCTACGTTTGAGAACAGGCTGGCAGTCAAATCTGTCAGTGGGGCAGTGAATTTAAAGATTGCCCCGCTGTCGTTGTTGCCGACGAACATATGACCTTCCGAGTCAAAAAACGCGGTGCCGAATGAGCCGGTTACGCCTTCGATGCCACCGCCTGTCACAGCTCCGATTGTAGTGCGTGTACCGGAAACAGGGTCAAATTGGTAAAGTGTTTTATTAGTACCAAAGCCGTAGAGCTTACCATCCACGGGATTGAATGCCCAGTCATTCAGTTGCGTGCCAGTCGTTGGCACATTTTGGGCTACAAGATAGTTGGCAGAACCCGGGTTCAGGTCAATTTTGGTAAAACTGGAAGCATTGAAAGTGTACAAATACAGCACCCCTTCCGGACTCACATCCCCGGTCGCGTAGGTTGTCCCTGTTAGTCCTGTAACGGTAAAAAATTCGACTGACCAGTCGCTGCCGATCCGTACGAGCTGGTTAGTGCCACTGCGGTATCCCCAGATATAATTGTCGACTGTATTGTAGCCGATCGCATTGACAAACTGAGTACCGCTGCTGATCAGCGGCGATTTTGCCAGGGCCGTCTCACCGGTGGAAAGGTCGAGCGTGTAGCCGTCCGAAACGTTGGCGCCGCCGATGTTCCGGTTCCCAATCACGTAACTGGCCTGCGAGCAGTCAAAGGTAGGCTGTTGTGCCAATGCATCAAAAGGCAGGGCCATTACCGAGCTTATCGCGGCCAACCTAAGGCTGTTTTTAACACTGCTAATGAATCTTTGCAAATGTTTGCTCATAGTTTCTTGATTGATTGACGATAAAAATTGATTAAAGCATATTCAATAAGAACCCTGCGGAAAATGGCCGGCCATTTCCGAAAGTTGATTTCAATTCATAGAGGGGAATAAATGATACGCAGGGTTAACAGCCCTTGCAGGGTTCAAAATTAAAGCGATGCAAATTTAGGTTCGAAGCGAATGCTGCGAAATCATAATTTTTCGAGCAAACTATTTTTTTTATCGCTGGGCTTTTTGAATTAGGTGTAGTACTGGATAGAAGTACTTGTCAAAAGAATTGATGGGCTGACTAGATCTATCGTTAATGGTATGCAGGCGCAGTTGTGTAGATCAACAAACGGAAGGGTCAATCCGATATGCCAGCCTTTTTTCGAGGCTGCTTATAGGTAGGGCTTTGACTGCCTAATGTATAGGCATTGATGACATGTTGGCCGGTTTTTTCACATAGGAACGATTGGCCACAAGACACTTTCTGGATGCATTCTAATAACTGGTTACTCACATTGTCCTTCGAAATAAAGCCGGTTGGGGTGTGGCCGGCAAACTGCCGCAGATATTCAGAATCAAAAATATCATACATGACGATTATAGGAAGATTTGCTCCCATCATTAGCACTTTCTCCATTAATAAGGTGGCGGTCGGCCTGTCTTCCTGGTTAAAGCCAACAATGATCAGTTGCAATTCCGCGGGTGGCTGAAAGGTATCAATCTCGTCCTTACGATATACTGTTTTGCACTTGCTGCCAGGCAGCAGGTGGTTAAGATATGCCTGCATGCCCAGGCAGGATAGCGGTTGTAGATCGATAATAACGATGCTTGACATTGATTTCAGGTTAACAAAGTGGGTGATTACAATTGCAAGTTGGGTGAGTCAATTTATACGAAATTTCCAGTAGGATATTTCATATTTTATCGGTCTACTTTTGAAAGGCATCACCGATAAACGCAACCATATAGGATATATGGTCGGCACCGCTACGAAAAATAATCTCCTGGCAAAGCCAGGAGATTATCCGTTTTTTCACATAATTGTCTATTCTAAATTGGTTGTTTTCCTGCTCAATCCTTGGCAAGCACCGTTTTATAGAACATACCAGCCAGAAAAGCACCTGCCAGAGGAGCAACAATAAAAAGCCACAGCTGCTCTATGGCCCATCCGCCAACAAAAATTGCCTGACTGATGCTCCGCGCCGGGTTGACCGAAGTATTGGTCACCGGGATACTGATCAGATGGATTAAGGTAAGGCCCAGACCGATTGCGATACCCGCAAAGCCGAATGGCGCGGATGGGTAGGTGGAGCCCAAAATGATAATCAGAAAGATAAAGGTCATGACAAATTCGGTCATCAGGGCGGCTGTCATACTGTAATGTCCTGGCGAATGCTCACCATAACCATTAGCAGCAAAATCGCCGATTGCACTGCCGTTGCCGGTGACAATTAAATATAGGACTGATGCGCCACAAAGTCCGCCGAGCGTCTGGGCAATCATGTAAGGTGCAAGACTTTTACCTTCAAAGCGGCCTCCTGCCCATAGGCCCAATGAGACGGCCGGGTTCAAGTGAGCCCCCGAGATATGGCCTAGCGAATACGCAATCGTCAGAACGGTCAGGCCAAAAGCGAACGAAACACCTAGCAAGCCAATGCCTACGCCAGGGAATGTAGCGGAAAGTGCGGCACTGCCGCACCCTCCTAACACTAGCCAAAATGTTCCAATGAATTCAGCAAAGTACTTTTTCATGTTCGTGAATTGTTTACAGTGGAGGATAAGGACTTTTTAATCAGAGGTTTCTTGCATAGTAAACCAGTGAGAGTAGGACGGTAAAAAATATGATGGATACCCAATCTTTTCGATCCAGACCGGATGGCCCTTTGCAGGTATTGTTGTCCATGATTTGGTGTGTGAGAAGCAAATAATTTGTTCCGGGCGGCACCTTGCCGCCCGGAATGGTAAACGTTACCTGGTAACGGCTACTTTATGTGTGCTGATAGTGCCGTCAAACAGGGCGATAGTTAGCGTGTAAAGGCCTGGCTGTAATCTGGTCACATCGATTCCCTCGGATGTCATGCGCTGACTGCCAAAAACCTTTACACCGCTGGCGTTATGTAAAACTACTTGTTTGATTTGCTGAAAATCTTTGATATGGAACCTGTCCGAAACAGGATTGGGGTACGGACTGACGGCGGTGAATTCGCTAAACGTAACATTCCGCATGGCACTATACGCAGATGTTTCGTCTTTGTCCACCATCTTTAAACGGTACAGATTTTGGCCGGAAAGTGGACGTTTATCTACGAAGATGTATTCCCTTCTGATCCTGCTTTCACCGTGGGATGCAACTATACCTACTTGATTCCACTGCTTACCATTATCACTCCGTTCGATCTCAAAACGATCACTGTTGGTTTCCTCAGTCGTCGCCCACTCCAAGCGAGCCGTTTGGCCTTCCTTTTCTACATTGAAAGTAACTAGGGTAACTGGCAGTGGCACCTCGGTGGAGCCGATGCCAATTTGGGTAATGGCTATTCCTGCCGGAATCGTACCTGATAGCGAGCTGTTCTCCGTATTGCCCGATGCAGTCCCGGCACCACTCAGATCGATCCATTGCGTGCCATTCCAGCCTATTAAACGAAGGTTGGTTGTGGTCGCATATCCTGTAAGGTCGGGTATAGACACTGTCACAGCTAAACCGTCGTCATCAGCTGGTGATGCTGCGATCCAATCCCAGCTGCCCAATCTAAAGACGGATTGGATCGGTCCTGCAAACGCTGCGGCGTTTTCTACATTGGTAGCATCATAGGCAGTGGTGAGTTGCGCGGTGGCACTCGAAGGAGCCGCGATGCTCAGCGTCCTTGAATCGGTTCCATTACCGACAGGAAATGTAAACGCATCATTACCAATTTTACCCACATATCCGTTTACGTGCTGCGCGTCGGTATTACCTCCTGTGTAGCTGGCGCCGTTCTGGAAACGCAATGCGCCTGTACCTGTGTTGGCGCGGACTGTGGTGGTAATGCCGTTGCTAAAAGTAGCCAGATTGCGCACATTCACACCGGCCGTATTGGTAATGTTAATAAGCTGCCCTGCGCCATTACTCAGTTCCAGATTAAAGAAATTAGGGCTTGAAGATCCGGCTATTTCCTGGGGACCGGTAGCTCCCAAGGGACCCAGGAATTTATCGATATGACCCGAAGATGCATTATAGATGCCGTCGTTGACAAATGTTTGGGCAGATGGCCCGTGGTGCTCAAAGATGCCGTTATTGCTGCCGTTGTATACACCGGTGCCCGCATTGAACCACTGATTTTCCCAATCACTGATCAGCCCGCCGTCATTGGTCATAAGCCCACTATTATAGAGCTGCGCTCTTGCGGTAACAGCGAGTAATGCCAGCGGTATAAAGTTTAAAAATACCTTTTTCATGTTTTTCCAGGTTAAAAAACGGACTTGCAATGTATGAGTGCTTGTTAGCCTCAAATTTTCCTTAACATTAAAGCCGGGAAATGACCATGCGGCGGCTAAACGATCTCATGCTGGTAGGGCCGCAACCAATACACAATGACATAGAGGCCGTAATTTTATCTCCTTTGACCAAGTATTCGACTGAAGAATTTTGTCCCCCAGACCGCATAGTTGGTGTGGTTCCGTTGGTCATTGTATAATATTGGAGTGGTGCGGCCCAGGCGCCATTTTTTTTAATACTCAGGGCACGATGCGATGTCGAATTTGCTACTGTCAGATAACCTGATTCGAAGAATTCAATATTATAGTAACCTGTTTCCGGGCATGTCCAGGTATCGGTTGCCAAATTAAAATCAACACCTCCGTTGGAGCTGAAGTCAATGGTGCTGAAGTCCGCATCCACGGCAACCCCGGCAGCATGGGTCTGCTCGACGGCTGATGAAACGGAATACAGGTACCTTACTGATGTCTTGGCGAGCATACCCACTTCGTAAGTTGTGCCGGATGCAGTGTTGTTGCCAGTTTTTGCCAATAGGGCCGACTCACCTGCCTCCAACACCAGGGTTGGTGTGTCATCGATCAGTTCACTGCCATTCGCATCTATTGTAAGCGTGTATACGTTGGAAGTATTTTTAAAGAAATACAACCGACCCGTCCTGTCTGGTGCGCTTGTGGAAGCTGGTAGTGTAATAGTGCCCGCAGCAGTCCCGTTCCAGGTTATAAAGAACTCGTTTTCGCCGGCTAAATGAGAGTTGGCTGTAACAATGGTATTTGCAGCAGCAAATGAGCCGTTGACAGTCAACTTCGAACCGGGGGTGGTTGTTCCTATTCCAACGTTACCGGTCTGTGCCTGGGCTTTTACGGCACCAAACGATAACGAGAAAAGTGATAACGTCATCACGATCAGTATTGTCTTTTTCATAATTCTTGTCGTCTAGTTGTAAATATGTTTTAAACTGTAATATGTAGAAGACCGGCGTCAATCGCTGCCAGGTGGAAAACAAAGCGTTACCTGGTAACGGCTACTTTATGTGTGCTGATAGTGCCGTCGAACAGGGCGATAGTAAGCGTGTAAAGGCCTGGCTGTAATCTGGTCACATCGATTCCCTCGGATGTCATGCGCTGACTGCCAAAAACCTTTGTGCCGCTGGCGTTATGTAAAACTACTTGTTTGATTTGCTGAAAATCTTTGATATGGAACCTGTCTGAAACTGGATTAGGATATGGACTGACGGTAGCCAGTTCGGCAAACGTGACATTACGTATGCCGCTATACGCAAACGTTTCGTCCTTGTCTACCATTCTCAGACGGTATAGGTTTTGTCCGCGTAATGGGGTTGTGTCCATGAAATAGTATTCCCTTGTAATCCTGCTTTCGCCGTTTGATGCAACGGAGCCGATTTTGCTCCACTGTTTGCCATTACCGCTGCGTTCAATCTCAAAACGGTCGCTGTTAGTTTCCTCGGTCGTCGCCCAATGCAACCGGCTTGTTTGCCCTTCTTTTGCTGCATTGAACCTGACCAGGGTGACCGGTAGTGGCGCGATGAGGGTCGCGAAAGTGTAGGCAGTGTAAGTGTCCGGGGCCAGCGCTGCTGTCGTCGTAATTGAGCCGGCCGTCAAATCGCTGTTTCCTCCCAGGATCGAGGTGGTATCAACCTTGGATGGGATTGCGATCCACTGACTACCATTCCACCCGGCTATGGTTAGCTTGTTGAGCTCGTTACCTGTTAAACTTCCGATCGCACTGGCGGCATCCCAGGTTAACGTCAACGGTGTTGCGTTAGCCCCATCAATATCCCAATATTCAACTGTACTGACCGCGTTTAGCTTGGCTTCAAAGGAGCTGGTCGCAAACGGACCTCCTGAAGGCAAAGCAGTATAGTTTCCCCCGGTGAACAGGTTGCTTGTTGTGGCTGTGCCCGGGTCTGCAAAAAAGTATGCGCCCATTGTCCCGTCTGCCGAAGCGGCAAACTGCCCTAAATGGGTATTGTCGCCTACGGGAAAAATGAACTGCCCCGAACCATACTTTCGTACATATCCATCCACATACCCTGCGTCGGAAGCATTAGTTGCGGTGGTCGCGGACGGTGCAAAGTTGAGTATACCAAAATTTCCACTCGCGCGCTCCGTCAAAATCACGCCGGGTTGAGCGCCACCACCGCCAGTGTTGAAATTGTAGTTGCCAAAGAAAGTCATCTGTGCACCACCAAAGATGGTGGTATTGCCCTGCCCGCCTTGTTGGGCGAGGGCTACGTCGGCAAGCCCCCATTGCACGCATATGCCAAGGGCAACCGCCCCGAGCCTTTTACTGGCTTCGAGGGTCATTTTGTATATGGTTCTCATCCTGATGTATTTTGAATGAATGATCTTGGAGCAGTAACATGCGCCAGTCTAAGGACTATTTGCTATTTACAAGCTGGGCAGATGCACTGTTGGCCGCCGGAGCCGTTTCCAACTTCGCTTCAAATGCAGCCAGCTTTGCTTCCAACGCGTCCATTTTTGATAGTCTTGCTTTTAGGACGTCGATTTCTGCTTGTTGTTCTTTAATTTCTGCCTGCTGCTCCTGAATCGCTTTGGTGAGCACCGGCACCAGCTCTGTATAGCGAATAGATAGAAAATCCTCCTTATCCTCTGGCACATTCACGATGTCTGGCAGCACTTTGACCATTTCCTGCGCAATGAAGCCTAATGAGAAGTGCTTTTTCTCTGCTTTTTTATAATGGTATTTCTTAGGCCGCAATTGCATGATGGTGGCAACGCCACTTTCAATGTCGGAAATGTCTTCTTTTGTCCGGATATCCGAAATGGCACCCCACGTAACGTCTCCCGGCGTTAGTTGCACGCCGGTGGTGTGCGAGCCATTGGTATAGAACCGGTATCCGCCACCAAACCGCATGGTCATCGTGTTGTCTGCCCAGGAACCTATCGCCACGCCGCCACTGCTATTGTCTGAAAAAACGAAAGCGTCAGCATGGTTCGCCCTTGCGTTGTTGCCGATTGCAATGGAGGCGTTTTGTTGTGCAAAACATGCGTATCCCAACGCTACGGAGGCTGGACCATTCGCTTGAGTAAGCCATCCTAAGGAAACGGCACCAATATCGGACGCCGATACATCGTTCCCCATGGCAACGCTGGCACTCCCGCCTGCGACGGCCGAATACCCGGCAGCAATGGAGTTGGTTCCTGACGCCGTGGTCTCCCGCCCGAGCGAGATGGCGTAAGCCCCGGAAGCCCGTGCGGTCAAGCCAAACGCCATTGATGTCGATCCCGAGGTTACACTTCCGTTCCCACCGGCAAAGCTATTGATTGCGTTGGCCATGTTACTTTGACCGACCACAAAGCTGTGGTCGCCGGCAACAGGGATGCTATTTTGATAACCTACTGCCAGCGACCGGATCCCGGCGACAGCGTTTTCTTGTCCGATCGAAACGGCCCAGTTGGCCCTGTTAATATTCCCCCGCCCAATAGAGGCAGCCCCTAGAACAGTTGGGTCAAACGTATTGTCGGCTCCATTGCTGACAGACATATTACCTGCTTCGACGTTCAAATGCGCGTTGGGGGTAATCGTCCCAATACCTACAAAACCATTGTCTTGTCTGATCACCGTCCTGTGGTTGTTGGTCGCCTGGACTTCCAGGTTTACATTGGCGCTGATCGTGGTAGGGCTGGTGCCAATTTTGACTTGCGCGAATACAGCGGAAGATGCTGTCAGCACTGTTCCCAGCGCTAGGGTGGAAAGTAGTCGAGATGTTTTCATATTGATTTATTTGTGTTGATTAATTGATTATTTGCTGTTTGCATAAATTTTGGAACATAAAATACCCGTCCCGCCAAAGTGGGTTTTGACCTTTTCTTAAAGAATCCGCCTTTTGATGAGCTTTTTAGTTCCGGATGCAGGCTAATGATACCGTTCTTTCATATTGACTTGGTTTGCTTATACAGGAGCTGAAGACCTGACGCTGTAAACGTACCAAAAGAAGTAATTCGACAAAATAGTAATATTATGATACGAAAAAGTTCGGGTTCTACAAGCCAGTAAAGATGTGCCACTTCTTATCTTCGTTATGCAATCGCTGGCTATGTTTTTGACAAGTTTAAGCTCAACTTGACTTTGGTAAAGGATCGGGTCCTATTATTTATGAGGGTGGTTTACTGGATGCAGAAATTTTATTGGACGGGAAAGTCAACTCGGGTCTTAATGTACCCAATGGTACTCCTGCGCAATTGGTCCTACAGATGTTGTATGGCATGGCAAACCGTTTGCTACCTTGCTTGCCTTGTGCATAGCGCTACGTTTTCAAGCAGCCTATCCTTACGGATATTTCCCTGGTAACCATTACTGGCATATGAATTCGACAAAATCGGCCTGCAAATCGAAAAATTATGATGTCTGGGCTGGCGATATCGACTTGCAAATCGTTACAATATCTTTCTACCTTTATCGCCTGACGTTCCAAACTACTTTTACAAGCTTTATTTTATGGCTAACATTCTGATCGTCGATGACCATCCTATGGTATGTTTTGGCATGGGCGCTATGGTAGAAAGCGTGGTCGAAGACGCAGCACTTTACTTTGCTCATAGCTTCGAGCAGGCAATTGGCCACCAACGTCGGCGCCAAATGGAGCTCATTATTCTCGATCTTGGCTTACCAGGAGGGTTGGGGGTAGAAATGATCAGCCATTTCACTAATATTCAGCCGGATGTGAAAATTCTGGTGTGCACGGCCCGGGACGAGCTCTTTAATGCTCCGATCTATATGCAAAGTGGGGCAAGCGGCTTCTTGCATAAGCACAGCCCCGAGGAAGAAACCAAAAAGGCAATCACGACTGTCCTGAACGGAAAAAAGTATGTCAGCCAGCAGGTGCAAAAGGTGATGGTCGCAAACCTGGTCACTGGTAAGCCCTTACCAGTCGATCCGATGCGGGCGCTCTCTCCAAGGGAAAAACAAGTGCTCGCTTTACTTTTGAAAGGGAAATGGCTCAAAGAAATCGCAGAAGAACTAAACGTGGCCATCCCAACGGTCGGTACCCAGAAAGCGAGCATCTTTCAGAAGCTAAATGTGTCCAACATGGTAGAGCTTACACGGAAAATGGATGCTTATTACGAAGGGGATAGTATTAACTTTCACTGAAAGCTAGGTTGCAGGCTTGGAAAAAATAAGGTGAATGTGCGCGCCTGTTTTGTTTTCCGCAAATACTCTTATGCCAAGCAGTTTTGAAATTTCTTTTATCATTGGGAAACCGAGCCCATTATATTGTTCTGGAAGACTGGAAGTTTCGGTTTGCCCAGTGTTATTCAGCCAATGTAGCAAAGCGGCAGGCAGACCCGGCCCCTGATCGGTCACCACAAGGTGCAAATCCCCATTTTGATCGAATGTAGATACTGTGATGGCGCCATCAGGCTTCGCTTTGAGTGCGTTGTCAATCAGGTTATGCAGGACCACACCCAACAGCTCACGGTCACTGGACACCTGCTCCTGGCTTCGGATTGCGATCTGAAAACTTCCACCGTTCATTTCAAAAATTTCCTTAAAGATTAACATGCGCTCAGATACGAGCTCATGCAGGTTCACAGATTTTAAATCGCTGTAATGCCGATGCACTTCGGGTTTGATATAGGTCACGATGTTGCTGATAAGCTGGTCTAGCTGAGTGATCGTTCGGGTCATAGTGTGAATAGCGCTAACGGCTTCGTCGGTCTGGTTCTTTTCTATTCTGCGCTGGACGAACTGCAGCGCCGCACCCATGTATTTGACTGGCGTACGGATATCATGGGAAATCGAGGCGATCATATGTACATGCAGCCTTAGCTGCAGTTCCAGTTGTTTTTCCGACTTTCCCAGTGCTTTCAGCACCAGTTCCAAATCCCTGGTCCTTTCGTCAACCCGAGCTTCCAGTGCTTGTTTTTGCGATTCAATGCTTCGAGTACGTAGCCTGAGAATGAGACCGAATGCGGCAGTTAGAACCGCGATCGTGGCCAGACGGAACCACCAGGTTTCATACCATTTTTTGGCTACGGAAATTTCGATACGTTTATATTGATAGTTACGCGGGCCGAAGCCGTTGACTTTTCGGATCGTAAGTCTGTATTCTCCTGACGCTAAATGCGGTAGAAGGATTCCGGGATCCTTAGGGTTAATTTCTCGCCAGCCAGTTAGCGGATCACCGTCTTTGCCAAGCCGGTAGGCCAGTTTAAGGTTATCGGGGTTACCCAGGTAGGCCACGTTGATCTTCAAACTGACCTCGCTGGCATCAGCATCCAAATGGAGTTTGTTCGCAGAAAATTTCCACGGTTTATTTTTCACGCTTACTCCTTCTAAATAAATATTTCCCATTGGAAGTTCCGGCCTGATATCTTCCGGAAGAAACCAGACGAGCCCGTTTATCGAAGGAAGTGAGACATAGCCATTGGCCAGTCTTACCGCACATGGCTGGCAGCCCCCATTGAACTCATTCGTGTTGAAGCCGGCAGTCTTTATATGGTGATGATAATAAATATCAAATGGTTTGCGCGCATATTGTAGCAGGTCATTTTTTGATATTTGAAAGAGCCCCTTGTTTGTTGGTATCCAAAAAAAGCCATTTTTGTCTTCAATGATGCAGTGGGCACTGGCCAGGTAATTCTTTTTGTCACGGGGAAACCGCGTCAGTCGCCCATTCTCGAAAAGGAAAACGCCGTCCTTGTAGGTAGTAATCCATATCTGTTTCCCATCCGCTGGAATATAGAGACTACGGATATAAATCCCGTCCAGTTCCTTAACAGATATCAGTTTTTTGCTGTGAATTGAAAGTCGATAAAGGCCTTTTTCTGAACCGATCCAAAGGGTATCCGCATTCTGATGTTGGATCCATGAGATATTGTCGGCAGTATTCAAAGAAAAGTATTCCGGAGCGGCCGAAGGCTTTTGCGGATCTATAAAGTAAAGCCCCGACAGTTTTGTCCCTATCCAGATTCGTTCGTCTTTTCCCTGATATAGCTGGGTGATCGCTGTTGGTAACACCCATTTAGCCAAAAGTCGCTTTCCCTCGTGATCAAACTTGAATAGCGTCTGTGAATTCCTTGCCCATATATGGCCAGTGTGGTCCATCAAGACGCTGTATTTGTCCCAACCGATGTGCCGGGTGATTTTCAGCATTTGTCTGACGTATGTATTTTTTTCACCTGCGGTCAGACCAAATTCGAGGCCCTGGCTGGACAATACTGTGCTGTCCGAATAGGGTACTTGTGCGTAAAAATTGTTGTCGGTGCCCATCGCAGTCGTGGTAAGGGCATGAAAAGGTTTTTTGTCTATAACAAAAAGGCCTTTCAACTGACTACCCAATAGCAGACGGCCAGTAAGTGGGTGAAGGTATATTGAGACGATGAAATTGCCGGTGAAGTCAAATCCATCGAGCACCAGGCGAGAGCGAAGATCGCCATTTTGCTGGCGCTGAAGAGAATACAAGTTGTTGCCGACCAGAAGGAAAACCTGGTTAGAAGCATTGCTCCAAAACAGCTTGTGTTTTTTGCCTGAACGCCGTGACACATTACCTGCTAGATCGCCCGTTAGCCTGACGATGGATTTTTGAATCAGACCATCCTTTAACCGGAAATTCAATAGGCCGTTTTCGTCCATGTGATATAGGTCCTGATCTAGCCGGAAAAAGCCCCAAAAACCTTTATCTTCGATTGGCACACTGTTGACCCGTCGCTTTGAGGAATAATAAGTCAGGCGTATATTGTCGTAGACATAATAGCGGTCAAAGCCAAGAGGAATGATATAGTGATCAGGACTGACATGCATGAGACGTATGCTCGGCAGACCTTCGGTCAAATACCCATCCTGGCCGTGCATGCCGAAGGGCTGTGCCTTAAGTTGGCCTCGATAAAAGGACGGTTCGATCATTGCCCTACCGGAAGTGATTCTTATAAAGGTGCCATCGTCGTTGATGGCAAAAAAATCGTCTTTTGCGTTTAACGGGGCAATATGGAATGAGGCAATATTTCGGTTTGGGAAAGAGCTTCCAAAATCATCGAAAACCACAAAGTTGTTTCCATCGTACCGGACAAGACCCCGCTCGGTGGCTAGCCAAAAGTTTCCCCTGTTGTCTTTGGTAATGGCTTTAACGCTGTTTTGCGGCAGTCCATTCTCATCAGTGAAATGGGTAATGTTAAAATTTGACGGCAGGTCACCTTCAAATCCAGCACCCGATATATGGCTAGACACGGAAATCAGGAAAACGAAAGTAAAGACAATGCGAAAAAATTGGGGCATAGAACGGCAATCTGAAAGGGCAGAAGACAAAAATATAGAATTTATTCTACAAAAACAAAGTACGTTGTGCTAAAAATAGGCTGGTTTGTATAACAAAAACGTTTACTAATATAGCACCAGCAAATACTTATAAGTGGTATCATAATATTACTATGGACTTAAATTAGCTCCCTTTCCCCCATACTTGTACATTTGAGTGCTTGCAATGCAGTTTATTACGCAGAAGACTCTTGTCGAAGTTTATTGATAGCCCAGGCCATCCGTTTGAAGCGCGCAATACAAAATCATTTTAACTATTTTGCCGATGAATTTTCTGATCATTGATGACCAGCCGCTCATTTGTATTGGCCTGAGGGGATTGCTGGAAAGCCATTTTGCAGATTGCTACGTACAGGAAGCGGCTTCGGTAACGGCTGCTTTACGGCCAGTTGACCAGCCGCCGTTCGACTTTATTATCATAGAACCTGACAATGGTCATGATATTGGGACGAAAGTGGTGGGCGTTATTAAATATAAGTGGCCGGAATGCGCTGTGATCATATATTCGAGGCTCGAAGAAAACACTTTTGCCGTTCCGTTCATGGAGGCGGGCGCCAATGCGTTTATTTCCAAGCAGGCTGGGCCTGATCAAATTCTCAAGGCTGTACAAACAGTCAAAGAGCGTGGAAGGTATTTAAGCGTCGATCTTTTAGGTAAGCTCATACCCAAAATTCAAGCAAGTAAGTATCCGTCGATATCGAAATTGACCACCCGTGAATTAATGGTGATGCAGCTATTGATGCGCGGTAAATCGACGAAAGAAATGGCGTATGATCTTGGCGTCCGTGAAAACACGGTTAGCACATTCAAACAGCGTCTTTACCGGAAGTTAAAAGTCACTAACCAAATTGAACTGTACCGGGTCGGGGCAATTTATGGCATGTAATCCTTTCGCCCAGAGCACTTCCTTGCGGCTTTCAGCCGCAAGATATTTGGCGGCAGACGCGTCATTGTCTAAATTTTTCCGCCTCGGTATACAATTCAATCAATGTGGTTACCCCAAGTCTTTCAAAAATTTTGGATTTATAAGTACTTACCGAGCTTTCGGTAAGACCAAGCTGGTTGGCAATTTCCTTGACCCAAAGGCCATCCAGTAACATATCCATCACTTCAAGCTCTCGTATTGAAAGTGCTTCCAACGGGTTCTCAGGAACAAAACCTGGGTACATGTTTTCATTTAAGATTTTTCCCTGCATCACTTCGCTCAAAAAACGTCTGTCATTTAAAGTGGCCGAAATCGCGGCCTGCATCTGGTCTTTTGTAGCGTCTTTCGACAAGAAGCCATTCGCACCAGCCTTAATGTAGTGTAAACCATATATTTGCTCGTTTAAGCCTGAAAAAATTAGTATCCTTACTTTTGGCTGCACCATCCTGATTTTTGAAATCATTGCTACCCCTTCACTGTCTGGAAGCTGAATGTCAAGCAAGACAAGATCGATTTCGTGTGCCTCCAAGCAACTGATCCCATCCCGTAGAGTTGCGGCTTCGTGAATGATGGCCGATTTAAAAGTTTCCTTTATCAATACTTTGGTTGCGAGCCTTATAATGGCATAATCTTCGACCAGCAACACGCGGGTGGGTAGCGAGTAATTTTCTAAGTGGTTCACAAATATCTTTCTTAGGAGCAATGATTTGTACGTAAGCTGGCCGAATATATGGTTTCGCGCGAATTACGTGCAAGTAACAGCGTTGCAAAATGAAGTTTCTCGTAGCAGTAATTTCATGGCATACTTACATTAAAACAAGGCCATTTGAGCTACGAGCCCGTCATTATTTCCAACCGGCGGTAAATTCTCGTACCGCCAAAAATCGAACATGGGCTTCCCATCTGGCCGCGGCTTTTTCCCACGAATGCTACAAACAGGGTGACAATCGAGCGCCGTGGACGGAAGCATATAGTCGAATACGGCCCGTAAGTTATCGTCTGTTAAGTCCGCGACACCCAGAAGTGTTCCAGCTCTGGCGTCAGAAAGAGCGGGATGCCGTGCCGGTATGCTCGGGCCCGTTTGCTGTGACCGTGGCTTTAAGCCAGCCAAATGTGTACCGATACCAATCATCTGTAAAAATGGCCCATGGTTTGGGTTATGCTTCTCTAATTTGTCTCGAGGTGAAATGTCCGACATGCTTGTCAGCGCGGTCCACCGGTTCGCAATGGACTTGGAGTACGCAAATAAGTGTACGATCCTGCCGGTTGTTTATAGGGGTCTGAGCTTAGTCTGCGTATGAAGCTTCTGGCATGCTTCTTTCTATGCCACCCGCCTTTAATTACCGCTACAACTTGTAGGAGTGACCAGCTATGAAACAACTTAATCAGATGGATAGACTGGCGCAGGCAGTCGAGCCATACGGTCCAGCGGCAAAACAATGTAAACATGGCGTCTCCTTCACATCTAGATGGCGAACTTTTTCCTGTCAATCCCCCGGATTGCCAAACATTTCTGGCATCCTTCGCCCAGGCAACCTGGGAGGCGGATGTTTCCGGGCAGGTCATAACAGATTCTCCCAGCTGGCGGGCCTATACAGGCCAGACCTTCACTGAGTTTTCAGGGATGGGCTGGGCAAATGCAATTTCTCCTGGCGACCGGGCTGAGGTGATTCACTCATGGCGCGAAGCTGTTGCCCGGCTTGAAGCTTTTAGTGCCGAATTTCGGGTGAAATCGGCGGATGATAGCTGGCGTTGGTGCAATATGCAGGCAGCGCCTATCCCGAACGCCGACGGCTCTATCAAAAACTGGCTGGCCATTTTTACAGATATGGAAGGCGGAGGGCGCCATAAAGCGGACGAGAAATTACATCAGGCGACACTGGACTCGTCGATGGATATGATCCAGGTTTTTAAAGCGGTCAGGGATGAGGCTGGGGAAATAGTGGACTTCACATGGATTCTCAATAACCACGCTTCCGAAAAGTTTTACGGAGATGTGATCGGCAAAAGTTTGCTGCAATTGCAACCCGGGGTGGTGCAGGAGGGTATATTTGACGCTTTTAAGCACGTGGTCGAAACGGGTGTGCCCCAGCAGTATGAAAAGCATTATGTGCATGAGCAGTTCAATGGATGGTTCCATCAATCGGTAGTCAAGTTGAACGATGGTGTCGCTACGACGACATCGGATATTACAAAGCTAAAAATCACCGAGCAGCAGCTGAGGGTAGCCAAAGAAAATCTGCAAACTACCCTGGATAGCTCGCAATATGTGATCCAAGCCTTTACAGCAGTGAGGAATGAGGCCGGAAAAATCATTGATTTTGTTTGGGTGTTTACCAATAGAACCTGGAACCAGCTTTACGGGGAGATGGCTGGAAAAAGTCTTTTGCAAGAGAACCCGGGGGTAATCGAAGCCGGTTTGTTTGACAAATTCGTACAGGTAACCGAGGAAGGGACCATCATTGACCACGAACAGTATTATTCGCACGAACAGTTCAATGGTCAGTGGTTTCACCAGACCCTGGTAAAAATGGGTGATGGATTTGTCATGAATACGGAAGACATTACCCAGCGCAAAAAGGATGAAGCGGAAATTCTCCGGTTAAAAGACGAGATAGCGGAAAGGGCGACAGATAGGTACCAAACAATTTTTAACTCAATTGATGAGGGCTTCTGCATATATGAGCTGATTTATAATGAAAAGGGGAAATTAGTCGATCTGGAATGGATTGAAGTAAATCCCGCTTATGAAAAGCAGACAGGATTGAAAGATGTTGTCGGCAAGCGTCATAGCGATCTTTTACTTGACACGGAAGATTACTGGTACGAAATCTATCAAACCGTCTCTGAGACAGGTGAGCCAAATCACTTCGATCAATGGCACCAGCCGACCGCCCGTTGGTACCGGACTTACGCGACAAGGATTGGGGACGCAAATACCCGGCGGGTTGCTGTGGTATTTGACGACATTACCGAACGTAAGCAGCGTGAAGAACAACAAAAATTTCTGCTGAGCTTGAGCGATGAGTTCAGGGAACTGACTGACGGGGTGTCCATTAAAGAGCATGCGGTAAAGATGCTTGCTGAGCACCTGGGCCTTGACCGCTGCTGGGTGAGCGAGGTCTTTGAGGCGGAAGGCTTCTCAACGGTCGGCCCTGAGCAGGTTCGCCCCGGCCTTTCGCCGATGTCAGGGGTGTTCCAGCTATCAGACTATCCGGAAACGATGCGGCAGCTCATGACGGAATTGATGATGGTCGAGGATTCGGCGGCCGACCCACGTTTCGGTGAAGCGGAAAAGTTGTTGCTTTCTTCGATCAACTTGTGTGCTTTGCTGGTTGTACCGCTGCGGAGAGGAGGGCAACAAGTGATATGGGCATTGGCAGCGGCGATGAGCACGCCACGCCGTTGGACCCAAATTGAGCAGGCGCTTATGGAAGACGTGGCAGAGCGCACCTGGGAAGCTGTGGAGCGTGCAGAGACAGAGCAGCAGGTGCGCGAATCGGAAAAGCGCCTGCGGATAGCAACAGAGGCGGCGGATATGGCCACCTGGGAATGGGATTTGGTACGGAATCGGGTTGTTTGGAACGAGCGGCATTTCCAGATTTTCGGGTTGGAACCTGGTGGCGATCCCGTCCGCCCGGAAACATTTTTTGAACACGTTCATCCCGCCGACAGGGAACGCGTAGATCAATTGCTGCGTGAATCCTTGGCGCGTGACGTTGAATTTGATACCGAGTTTCGCGCTATCCTGGAAGATGGGTCCGAGCGCTGGATGAGTGGCTATGGCAGGGTAATGGAATGGTCAGGGGACCAGCCTGTTTCCATGAGTGGTGTGATGTTCGATGTCACGGCACGACGACAGGCAGAGCAGGATTTACAACACAGCCAGGCGCGTCAGAGCGCGATCCTGGAAAGTGCAAAAGATTACGCCATCATCGCGCTTGACCTGGATTTGCGGGTAAATCATTGGAATGCCGGGGCTGAGTATATGCTGGGTTACAGCGAAGAAGAAATTATCGGACAGTCCGGAGAAATATTTTTTGTTCCTGAAGACAGGGCAAAAGGTGCTCATGAAATTGAAAAAGAAAATGCGATCAAAGATGGCCGCGCCACGAATGAGCGCTGGCATCTTCGAAAAGACGGCTCGCGCTTTTATGCTTCGGGCGTCACCAGACCCCTGCTGAATGAGGATGGTACCGTTATTGGGCTTCTGAAAGTAATGCGCGATCTGACACACGAAAAACGAAGCGAGGACGCCTTGAAAGAGGCCAGCAAGCGGAAGACGAATTCCTGGCGATGCTTGCGCACGAGCTGCGGAATCCCCTCTCAACGGTGTGCAATGGGATTGCAGTACTCAAACTAACACAACAGCCGGACAGCCAGCTCGCGGATGTGGTAAACATGATGGATAATCACGCGTCGCATTTAGTGCGGATGATCGACGATTTGCTTGATGTAAGCCGGGTCACACAAGGTAAAATAGTGCTCAAAACGGAACGGTTGGAAGTTAGCACATTAATATCCCTAGCCGTAAAAGGTATTGAGCCTCAATACGAGAGCCGGGGCAAACTACTCCACACTACGGCCTTGCCTACCGGGCTATTCGTTGAAGGTGACCCAACTCGGTTAACACAGGTAATCAACAATCTGCTAACCAACAGTCTCAGGTACACCGGCGATGATGGACAGGTATGGGTCAGCCTTGAAATGGAAAACCAAGAGGCACTCATAAAGGTCAAGGACAATGGAATTGGCTTGACGACTGAACAGCAGACATCTGTTTTCGAGCTGTTTGTGCAGGGCGATAATTCGCTCGCGCGCTCGCAAGGAGGGCTAGGCGTGGGCTTAACCCTGGTCAAGCGGCTTGTAGAAATGCACGGGGGTAAGGTCGAAGCGAGAAGCCAAGGGCTGGGGTTAGGAAGCGAGTTTCTGGTGTATTTGCCTTTACTAAATTTGCCGGCACAAGAGCAAGCTTCGAGGCTAGATGAGGGGGGGCAAAAAGCACCGCTGCGAATATTGGTGATCGATGATGTAGAAGATTTGGCTAAGGTGACATCCATGCTTCTGAGCATAAAGGGCTATCAGGTAGATATCTGCACAAGCGGTATCGAAGGGGTTAAGGCGGTCGAACAAAGTAAACCATCCGTTGTTCTTTGTGATATTGGAATGCCAGGTCTGGATGGGTACCAGACGGCGCAACTGATGCGTCAAGGTGAGTGGGGTAGAAAAGTTATTTTGATTGCCTTATCCGGTTACGCGCAGCCCGACGACGTACAAAAAGCGAAAGAAGCAGGCTTTGATACGCATTTGGCAAAACCAGTTGATATTGACCAGTTGCAAAGCGCAATATTGAAACTCACTAGGTCATGACACAAACTGATGGATAAAGCGCCTTAGCAGAAGCATGACAGCGAACATAGTGCCGGCAAGATTCTTTCCATCATTCGAATTCTATTTAACATAAGAAAATTTATACAAACTGACGTGGTTCTGTTTTGGTTTACACTTTTGCGGGTTAGTAAATATTTAACTTCTCAATTCTCACCCAGTTTGCCGATAGTATTCTGCCTCGAAGGCAGCAGGATTCAGATAGTTTAAAGAAGAATGCAGCCTTCTTGTATTGTAGTATCCGTCAATGTATTCAAAAAGGACGGTCTTCAATTTTTCCAGACTCTCATATCCACCTTTCGGCATATTCAGTTCCGCTTTCAACCTACTCCAGAACGATTCAGCCCAAGCATTGTCATACGGATCATCGGCACGGGACATGCTCTGTTTCAGCTTAAAGGTCTTAAGCAGTTTCTTCATTTTGTGCGACAGATATTGACCGCCACGGTCCGAATGTACGATCATATCCGGCTTTACCTTGCGCCTCAGGAGAGCACTTTCCAGCGGCTCCCGAACAAGGGTTTCCTGCATATTATCAGCCAATTGCCAGCCAACCACCTGTCGTGAAAACAGATCCATCCACACGCACAAGTATGCCCATTTGCCACCTTTTAAAGGCATGTACGTAATATCAGAAACCCACGCAGTATTAGGTTTGCTTGGTTTAGGCTGATTCAGCAGAAGATTGGGTGATACCCGTTTCCCGTGTCCGCTATCTGTTGTCCTTGGAATAAATTTCGGTGGCTGAATAGCCCTTAATCCTTCTCTACGCATGATTTCAGCCACTTTTCTGCGCCCGATTTTTATACCCTTTTGCTTCAAGGATTCCTTGATGCGCCTGCTACCGTATCGCTTAAAATTCAGAATAAACTCCTTCCGGATCTCATGCTTAGGCCTGTTATATTTCTTATCTGCATTGTGGCTCTTTCCTTGCCGGTAGCGATAATAAGCGGTCCGGCTAACCCGCGCGGCGGCCGCTCAAAAAGCGAGCACAGATAACTTATCTTTTCTGTCCGTGAAAATGAGTATATCAGCTCATAGACGTCCCTGAGTCGGACTGGCTCAAAAGACCTAATGCCTTTTTTAAAATTTCGCGGTCGGTTTTTAGGCGTTCATTTTCCGCACGGAGCTTAGCAACTTCCGCAGCTAGCTTCGCTGCTTTATCGTTGCCATTTTCGCCGTTATTCGTTTTTGTCTTTTTTGTTGCCATTCTTCTCCAACGATAGAGAACCCGCGGCGGCGGACCGCTTCTCGGCAATTCCAAAACCCTCCGAAATTTCCCTAGCACTTCTGCCCGAAATGAGCATTCTGATCATTTCTTGCTTGAACTCAGCGTCGTAGCTCCGACGACTTTTTACAGATTTTTGGTCTTTCATTTTGCATCATGTTGTGCAAAAATGTGTGCCGCTTTTCGGAACCACCTCAAACTTCTTTTTTGGAGGACATGAAATCTTTCATTCCGGGGCCGGAGGAGGTAGAATCGGTGAAGTTCCTTACCTGGGAAAATTTGTGTATCGATGTCTAGAAGTTTGCCGGGTGCAAGCATGGAGCCAATTGAAAAATTGTAAGGTCCTTGTTAAAATCGTAAACAGGCATGCGGTGGGTATCGGATCTCTGGGAGGTGGTGACTTTTTTAACCCGACGGAAGAATTTGGCGCAACAGATCAGATGAACGGTAAAGGCACCGACTTGCAGAAAGCGGTTGAGTGAACTGATTACAATCTTGGCGCCGGTCTCACAAGCACTAATCAGCTTACTTGCATCATCTCGACATTGATTGAACCGTACTGGACATGGGAATTTTTGCCTTACGGGAAGTGCCTCTATCCCTGTGGTATGATGAGCTAATAGGGTTCTTCAAAATATGCTATCTTCTGGTACTTTGGAACCAGGCCTTTTGGCCGCCGCAGTTCTAACTTTAATTTAAGCCAATTTACTTGGACATTCGAAAACTGAGCCCAGCGAATTCGAGGATGTGATACGAATCATCTTCACGAAATTTCACGTTGAAACCTCCAAAACCAGAATTTACCCCACTGGTCAGTGCGTAACCAGAATCGATTACATCCAGCGGGATTTCATTAGAACTACCCATTGTTTTAAGCCTGATTATAAGCACGCTGTCTGTTGACAAATACAATTCAGCGCTCTTGAATTTACTGTCCCCAATCAACATTTGATATCCGTAATGTTCATAGATGCCACTTCTTTTTGACCATATCGCAGGATCAATCGACGTCAGGCGGTATCCCAGATTGTATTCCCTATCTTTCACTCTTCGAGAAAGAAAAATGTTGTCGTTAATGTCTTTAAAAATCAGACGCTGATTACTTCTGGGAATCGTGTCTGTAGTTCTAATGTCGTAAGGAATGAATTCCGTTTCACTAACAGGTTTCAATACCAGCTTTGCCCCACCGTTTGCCAGCACAAGTTGGTGGCCATCCATTCTAACAACGTTATAGGAGTTTGATTCGGCATAGATCCCGGAATATCTCTCCAACACGCTGTCAGGAAGAAAAACCTGGTATTTTTCCGTACTCACTGAATGGGTATTAGGTATAGGAAACAGGTCAGGGATACTTAATCCAACCTAGGTAGCAGATTAAAGCAAAAATTCTCAGCCGCCTGTCCGCCTTCGGCGGTATTTGTCATCACTATTACGGCTGCATTACTTTCGGGTATTAGTAATAGTTTGGCATGTGTAAAGCCGGCGCTACCCGCATGGTATACAGCAAAAGTTGAATCATTGCGGAACATAAACCAGCCAAGTCCTTTCTTATTTGTTTCCAATGGCACATGGGCGTTTTGCAGGGAAAACATTTCTTTTACTGTTTTTTGCCTAAGCAGCCGGGTCGATTCACCACGGTAGGCCTTTAACAGGCCGATAGCATATCTGGTGAAGTCGTTCATATCCGTGTAAATACCGCCGGAGGCAATATCCCGTAATTCATACTCTTGGGCCTGCTGGCCATACGCATAAATTTTTGTACGATTTTCAAGCCGGTCCATTGCGAAGCCTGAGTGCTTCATCCCTAAAACATTAAAGATATTTTTATGCACATAATCTGCATAATCTGTCTTGGTAACATCTTTGATCATATGCCCCAGGATGTTGTAGCCAGCATTCGAATATAGTCCCGCCAATCCTGCCGGATAAACCAGGTGGGTTTGGTTGATGAAACCGAGCACGTCTGTATATTTCCCCGAACCGAGATCTGAATTCCTCCATATGTCTGATTGAATACCGGAAGTGTGCGTAATGAGCGTTTTCACGGTAATCGAATCCAGATGAATTCCTGGGCGTGCCAGGGGATGAAATTCTGGAAGATATGTTGTTAGGGGCTTTTGGATATCGAGAAGACCACGCTCCTCCAATTGCATGACACTAAGCGCGGTAAAAGTCTTTGTTACTGAGCCTATATTCACTACGGTATTAACCGTCATAGGGACTTTGGTCTGTCGGTCGGAATAGCCGAATCCTTCCTTCCAAACCACCTTGCCATCCATGATAATTGCCGCGCTGAGTCCTACAATTTTATCCGTTTTGAGTTTTTCAGCAAAGTACTCCTCGGATTTAGCTATTAGGCCTGCGTAGGTATCACTTTGTGGGTGGGCATGCCGGATTTGCCCAAAAACAGGCGAAGTAATTATCAAAATTAAGATTAACAACCACAGTGAAAAGATAGTTGGTGCCGGTTCGATGCCTTTCATGGATACTTAAGTCGTGATGATAGAGTTGATTCTGGAATTAAATGTGAATTTAACATTTCACGGAGTCTGTGCTAACCAGATCCGGGAAACCCTTTCAAATTATTGATTGAGGTTTTCCTGGCAAATGGTCAGCGCGGCTGCAGCGAAGGATTGTGCCGGGCGTCGCTACGCTCGGCGGACGTCCGTCCCGCAATTCTAATCATCCTTGGCGCTTTGAATGACCAACTGGTTTAATGATCACTCCGAAATAATGGAGCATTTATCAAGGGGATCGCTGAGTAATGCGAGGTGGATGCCTTTCTTTCCCAGATGTTCAATCAGTTCAAATAAGTGCGCGGATATATCGTCCAAGTCGGTCCAATTGCCAGATCACGATGGTATCTCCTTCACGCAAGAATCCCATCATCAACTCAAACTCGGGCTTATTGGCCTTCATACCAGATATTTTATTCTGACCATTATCGCGGTTGTGATTTCCTGTCTAGGGTTATTCACGTTGGCTGCTTTCACTGCTTCCAAACCGACGGAAAAAATGGGCATCAGAAAGGTTATCGGCGCAACGATAGGTGATCTATTAACACTGTTGTCCTCCGAGTATTTCAAGCTTACAATCCTGGTTACCGCTATTGGCCTCCTGTGACATACTTCCTGGCTACCACCTGCCTTGACAATTACGCTACACGGGCATCGCTCGCCATACCTGTTCGTAGGCCTGGCGTTAACAATGCTGCTGGTGGTGCTGGTATCGATTGGAATGAAAACCATCGCTGCTGCATTGCCCAACCCCGTTAAATCGCTCAGGAGCGAATGACCTATTCCTTCTAAATTTATGGGTTTTGCGCGTTTAATCTATCAATGGCGCTTCCTGACGAGACGTGAAAAGAAACAGACTACTAAGACCACTGGGGCCTTTTTTAGCATTCCCTTGTCGATACCGATAAAGAAATGCGTTCCGTTGTTCAGGAAAGAAGGAATTTAGAGACTTTTCTGACCCCTCGCCACACCGCTTTCGCACACCTTGTCCCGTCTCCTTGATCTTGATCCTTGTACTGCTTGCGATCATACATTGGGATCGACTGTACGTCATTTGTAGAATAATTTTTAAATTCGACATCGCAAACTACTAAGTTCTCTTTTCATAAGTGGCTAATTTAACGCTCCGGGTATTGTCACTTTTGACATTGACAACCATTATCCTTTCAAGAGCTCTCGCTCAGCAGCGCGATGAGAGTCACCTTAGCCGCTTCCACAGCGAGCATTTTACAGTCGGAAACGGCCTTCCCCAAAACAGCGTGTATTCAATCGTACGAGACGAACTGGGCTTTATGTGGCTTTCCACAGAACGTGGTCTGGTTCGTTATGATGGAAAAGAATTTACCGTTTTTGACAATTTCGGCAATACGTATACATCAGGGAGCATCCGTAATATCGGTATTGATCCGCGACCGACTGCGCGTGGCCTCTACGCAATTAACAATGAGCACCGCTTCATCCGAATTTATCAGGGTTCCGCTGTTGCCGATACCTCATTGGTTAAGGACCTCACGGGGCTGCCTTTCACCTATCCGTCACAGTATAAGGGGCACCTTCTGGAGCGCCTGCCTAAACTTGATGACATTCCCGGTCTGACGCCCTACGTAGCCCCCATAGGACAGGGTCGCTATTTTGTTTACGATCAGAAGACGCTACGCTATTATGATAACAACCAACTAAAAGGGCACTTGGCTTTTCCCAACAAGCACCCCTGGGGTTTCTTCCGCTTGGATAACAGCCTTTATCACTGGGGAAGTGGACGTCTTACCCGATTTACTGCCTCTTCTGAACGACTTAAATATGAGCCAGCTGTATTCAAAGGCGCGCTGGCCGGTAATCCTTCTTTGAAGGATCCCGGTGCCTTTGAGATCTTCTGGAACAACGCGAGCAATCAAACATTTATTCGCTTAAACCAGTCGTTATATTACATTACGGTGGGCGAGAACGGAAATCTGGACTCAAAGCTGATCTTGGAAGGCTTCAATTTCTCCAAGGACATCATTAGAGCAGTTTATTATGATCAAAAAGCGGAACGGATTTTTCTTGGTAGCCATATTAATGGGTTACTCGTGCTGACCAGGAAGAAATTTGCAACCCATGCCGTCCCTTTTCCCGACACTGATCAGGTATATTATGGACAGGCCAGATTGGGAAACCGAAGTATTTTGTCGAGCCAGGGCATTGTCTATGAAATAGATTCTGTTGGCCAAAGAGTCGTCGCACGCCAGATCCCTCTGGTAACAAAAAGCGTGACATGGGACAAAACCAGCATTGTAGTCGATGCTAATGGTGATATCTGGTGCAAAAAGCAAAAGAGATTAATGCTTATCAGCGCAGGAGGATCGAAAATGAAGGCCTCTTGGAACCTTCCGTCGGAAATCACACAATTATATTATGGCCCGGACGCGACGATTTGGATCGGTACCCTCACAGCTGGCATTTTCCAAATCAAAACGCCGTTAAAGGCCGGTAACACTCCTACCCAGTTTATCGGTCCGCTACCCGAGGTTTCATGGATACAGCAAGCTGCCGGCTTTTTGTGGATTGGGACAGTGGATGGGCTCCTACGCGTGGAAAAGGCTACTGGTAAGGTTATTAGGATAAAGGGTTTAAATGACATTTATGTTAGAAGCCTGCATATTTCCACTGACGGATCAGAAGTCTGGGTTACTACCTATAAAAGTGGACTTTTTCTATTGAAAGATTTGAAACTAACCCGGTTTCCACTCGACCGGGAGAGATACCTGGCCAATACGCATTGCATAGTAGAAGATCGTAACGGGTTCTTCTGGATACCGACTAATCACGGTCTTTTTCAGGTGCTTAAAAATGATCTTTTAAGTTATGCCCGCCACGGTAGCCGGTTATACTATCACCTCTATTCAAGGGAGGACGGCTTTAACAGTGACGAATTCAACGGTAGATGCGAGCCGTGCGCGGTTCGACTTGGTTCCGGTCATGTTTCCCTTCCCTCAATGGACGGTCTGGTTTGGTATAAACCGGAAACCATTGCTGCAGAAGTCCCTGACCGGCCAATCGTCATTAACAGCATCCAGGTTGATCGGCACATCCAGCAAGCCGGGCAGGCAGTGTCTTTTTCCCAAAACCAAAAGGAGCTCCGCATAGAGTTGCTTACACCATTTTTCGGGAACCAGAACAATCTGCAATTTTCATATGCATTGCGCAAGAAAGGTTCGTTCCCGGCAGAAGCTGATTGGTTGCCTATTGAAGTGGTGTCGGGCAACAAGGCTCTAATCACTATCCTGACGTTAGGCAAAGGCAATTACACGTTGTTTGTTAGAAAAATGAACGGTTTTGGTCAGCAAGGCTTCTCATATAAAACCATCGATATCTCCGTGCCGCCTTTTTGGTACCAAACCTGGTGGTTCTATTCATTAGCGAGTATCCTCTTGATTGCCGTTGCCGCTGAACTCATTAGAAACCGTGTCAACCGCGTGCGGCGGGTGAACCTTGCGCTGGAAAAACAAGTCAATGTACGAACCGCTCAACTGCGGACAACGCTCAGGGATCTACAAAAATCGCAGGACAGTATAATCAGCCAGATGCGCTTACAGTCCCGCTTAATGGCTTCCATTGCACACGATGTTCGCTCGCCATTAGGGGCGGTAATTGCGGTGGCGGCCGAACAGCAAAAGATGATCGACAAGGGGCAACATAAGATGGCTTTCAGTGTCAGCAAAGACATTGAAGAGTCGATAAAGCAAGTTAAAGCGTCGTTGGAAGAGATGCTCGCCTATGCTAAATTCCGCATTTATGACCATGAGCCGCAGACAGAGATCGTCAACCTAAACCAGCTCATTGACGAAACAATGCTACTTTATGGAAATAATTCACGCATCCATCCAAACACCTTTGTAAATCAGGTCCCTTCGGACACCTTGGTTACTACGAATGTGCCACTCTTGAAAATCATTGTCCATAACCTGATCGATAATGCCAACAAGTTTACCGACAATGGTGTAATCAAAGCCTATGTACTATCTCAACCCGACTCGCTACGATTGTATATTGAAGATAATGGACGCGGCATTTCCCAGGAGCTGGTCATGTGGTTTGAAAGCGAGGATCGCAGCGAAAAAGAGGAGCCGCCCACGGGGATTGGCCTTGTGATGGTCAAAGAGCTCGCGCCGAGCGTAGTCAAAAGTATCCGGATCGAGCGCCTGAGCCCCGGGACACGCCTCACGCTGACTTTTCATAACCACTAACCGGGAGTTGCTTTTGCTGGCCGGGACCATATTCGCCTCATCATTGGTAAACGCCGCGTTGAACGGCGGGGCGAGGGCGTTCGGCAGCATTTCCCAATTATTGGGCGGCACTGCTGCCGACCGTTCTTGATGGCTGTTTTAATCGTCTCTTTTGCCCTGATGCTTTTCGGGCCGCTGCTGCTGGCCGTGCATTGGTTCAACCAGCGCAAGGCCTTCAATTATTTTTATCCAAATAAATTAGACTTGATATGAAAACGCTAAAAACAAAGGCGGCGCATGTCCGCTCCAAAAAGTCGGCCATTGTTTCACCACTTGTGATTGAACCTTTACCGCAAGGGGACTACCCGCAACTTGCCCTTGCCAATATTGACCTCAACCGTTGGTGGCAAAGGCAGCATTATGCGCCTGCTTCATGGTTATTTCTCCCTTGACTCAGGCCGGATTAGCGCTCTCGCTTCCCTGGGCCGTTTATTGGCTGGATTGGCCTCTTCAAAAAGCGGAGGTACATGTTCTGCGCAAACTGCGGCCTATACGGCGGGCAAACACTGATCTGCATCCGTCAACGTTCCGCCACGTCTTAGGGTAATGAATCTGGGGTCTCTTTCTTTGCTTAATATCATGTAATCTCGGGTATTCAAGATTATTCAATGACATAGAACTATACTCTTAACTACCACTTTCTCAATTTGCAAAAGAGACTTCTTTGAGCATTCGCCGGAGCTGCCTTGCGTCGCCTATTGCATCATAATGCAGCGTAAAAGATAGTTTGAAATAAATTGTCGTTGGCTTTGGTTCAGGTAATTTCTGAACTACGGCATTGTAACTAGGGAAAGCGTACATCAACAATTGCGTTTCTGGCAATGTTATAACGGCTTAAATCTACTAGGCGCCCAAGACATTAACTACTGTTATTTATCCTTTCATATCTACTGGCGGCGATCGTTGTTGCCACTGTAACTAAGTGTGGCACGCGTTCCGACATATGTGGCCTGAAATTAATCTACTCAAGTCCTTTGAAAACTCAATCCTATAAACTTTTATAGCAAAAAATTGTAGTATTTATTCGATAAATTTTGTCTTGACATCTCTTTATTCTTCATTTCAAATCTCGACAAATGGTCTGATGGTAGCTTCTTACATTTGCTTCATCGAAATAGTTGTACGACTTCACCGGAAAAATAATCGGCCTTCGGACATCCGGATGAGCTGATATCGCCTACCAGCTTCCGCAATCAGGATCCACTTGCGGTGGCGTGAATACATGATAGCGTTTGCATTGGTTTGAACAGGTCAAAATAACCTAGATGGGACACTTATGTCCCAAATCAACGCAGGCAAATTCTTCAAATCATATCTAATTAACGCGTATGAAAAGACAAGAGGGTGATTTCAATGCAGTTACAGTTTTTTACCAACCACAAAGGATATGCAAAAATACGTACTTTTTAATCGGATAAGACAGGCCGCTAAATGGAGGGGCGAGGCATTAACAGCCGTTCAAGCTGTGGGTGTTCTTCGGGCATTTTACGCCAGTTTACTTTTTATGCTGCTAACCTTGGCCGGTTTCCGGACGCAGGCACAGGCACAGGATGCAGGCCTGCAGTGGGCAAACGGCATTATATCGCCTGCGGCTCAGAATGCCCGTGTTTATGCCGTTTCATCCGATGCTTCGAAAAATGTGTATGCGACGGGACTTTTTACTGGGACCGTAGATTTTGACCCAAGCGCGGCCACAGCCAATCTTGTTTCGGCTGGCAGCAACGATATTTTCATAACAAAGTATGACCAAAATGGCAAGTTCATTTGGGCAAAGCGCGTCGGTGGTACCGGCGATGATAGGGGCTATGGCATTATTGCTGATGACGCGGGTAATACCTATATCAGCGGCTTGTTTATCGGAACAGTAGACTTCAACCCGAACGCAGGTGTAAACAACCTGGTTTCGAGTGCAGGTAGTCTTGACCCGTATGTCTTGAAACTGGACCCTAACGGCAATTATTTATGGGCGCAGCGGATGGGGGGGGGGGCCTTCCTCCGAATACAGCTTCAATCTTGCAATCGCTCCCGACGGCAATCTTCTGGTATCAGGCTATATTGGAGCTGGGGTATCCACTTTTGGAGCCACATCATTGACTTCTGCCGGAGGAAATGATGGCTTTCTGGCCAAACTAAGCAGTGCAGGTGCGTTTCAATGGGCAAAAAGGATTGGAGGGCCAGGCAATGACGTTCTTTGGGGGTTGGATACTGATGCCGCCGGCAACATTTATGTTGGCGGGGGAATTGAAGGCAATACAACCGGTATCGCGTCCCTTAGCGGAACTAGTGGGTATATTCTGAAGCTAGACGCCAGTGGAAACCTTATCTGGTCCAATCAAACCACAGATGTTGTAGTGCTACGGGATGTAAAAGTAGATGGTAGTGGAACCGTTTACGGAGGTGCCTGGTCAGCAGGCAATACAGGTACAAGTCTGGTTGCGTTAGATAACAGCGGGAACAGACTTTGGGCCAAGGATTGGGGGAGCAATATCGGCTATATCAGCATAAGCCCCGACAATAGTGTGTACATCACCGGATATTATTCCGGATCTGAAACGTTTGGCTCTACAACACTAACTTCTGCTGGCGGTCTGGATGTATTTGTCGCCAAGACGAGTACTTCTGGCAATATCGAATGGGCAAAAAGCGTCGGCGGTCCCGGTGATGATAACCCAGTCTGGATTTCATCTAACCAGAATGGCGAGGTTCTCGTCGGAGGGTGGTTTGATCAGATCGCCGATTTCGATCCTAACGAATGTGTGTATAACCTTTCGTCGACCGCTTCGACACTAAATAGCGGTTACGTCCTCAAACTCACGGAAAGACCCTTTCCGGACGGTGTAACCCTTTCCGCCAGCACGCTTTCGCCGATGACGCAGCAAGCCTGTATCCTGGGTATCCCGCAGGTTATTCAAGGCAATGCAGTGGGCATAACAGCGCCATCAGGCTATTCGACCAGCATTTCCTATCAATGGCAGAAGGCCACCAGCCCGACCGGCCTGTGGACCAACATGGAAGGGGAAGTATTCAAGGACTTGCAGCCGCTGGCATCCAGCGAAACGCTGTATTATCGACGGATAGTGCTGGGCAAAAGCTACTTCTGCCGATTCGATACGCTGGGAGTTTCGGAGGTGGCTTCTGTGACGATCGGCTCTAACGCCGCGCCTCTAGCCAATGCCAACGGCCCGCAGTGGTACGTTTGCGGCACGGGTAACAATACCGTGACATTAAACGGTTCGGCTACCAGTGGCACCGGCCCTTACGGCTATCAATGGTATCAAGGAAGCTCGAACGGTGGTACGCTCGTGGGCTCGGCAGCGAATTTCACAACGCCGGCCGTAACCCAGGCGACTACCTACACGTTGAAAGTGACCGATGCTTCGGGCTGTATCGATACGGATCAGGTGACGATCGTGCCGGCCGTCGCCAATGCAGGCCCCGACCAGTCGTTTTGCCAGGGCAGCGGCGGAGTGCAGATCGGCTCGGCACCGGTAGCAAGCCAGTCTGTGGTTTACGCCTGGACGCGCGTCTCAGGCAGCCCTGTCACAACGCTGAGCTGCACCAACTGCGCCCAGCCGATCGCCAACCCGACAGCAGCGACGGTTTACCGGCTCACGGTGACTGTTACGAAAAAGGACGGCACTACTTGCTCCACTACGGATGATATTACCGTTACTCCTGTAACCGCACCAGGCGGGGTAAACGCATTTGCTGGCCCCGACCGTACGATCTGTATCAACTCATCGGTACAGCTCGGTAGCGCTATTGATGCAACTTATGCCTATAACTGGACGCCGGGCCAGTTCTTGAATGCTACCGATGTGGCACGCCCGACATTTACAGCCGGCTCGTCCGGCCTTCCGACCTGCTCGGTCAACTACACCGTGACGGCCGTTAAAAACGGTTGCAGCTTCGTGGACGAGGTGAAAGTCGCTGTACTGAACTCGACCACTTCGGATACGGATGATACGGAATGCGGCCCGCGTTGGGTGACGCACGAAGGTTTTCCCAACTGCCCCGAGGCCGTTTACACATGGACAGTAGTGAGCGGAAATGGCACGGTGCTGAGCACCCGCAACGGTGGTGCGGACGCTTACCTGAAAAGTAATACGGGTACCACTGTGTTCCGCCGGACTGTTACGCTCAACGGCGTTTCCTGCTTCTCGGAGGTGAATATTATCCCGTGCGGGGGCAATTGCGACGTGGAAATCGAAACCATTTCCGCACAAGGATGTCCCAAATCGTTCCCGGGCGAAGAATTGCGCCTGGCCCCGAAATATATCAATACCACCGACTGGAATTACAGGTGGAGCCCAGCTAACCTGGTCGACAATGCGACTGCCCGTGAAGTGAAAGTACTGGCCAGCAACCCGGCAACGATCACGCTGACCATTACCAATAAGTATGATCCTTCAATTACCTGCTCGGAATCCATTGACATTAATCCGGCGGGTGCGGCTAAGCCAAACATTAATCTGGCCGATAAATTCGCTTGTTACAACAGTGCGACGCCTATCGGCACCAATCTGGCGGGATATGCCTATAAATGGAGCCCGTCGGTAGGACTTGACAATGACTCGATCCCTAACCCGATGGCAACCCTGACGGCAGACCAGCAGTACGTCGTGGAAATTGAGGACCTTGTATACGGCTGTAAAACAATCGATACAGTCAACGTGAAAGTAGCACGCGTGGTAGTCGACGCTGGCGTTGATCGTACCATCTGTAACGGCGCGACCGTCACCCTTGGAACGCCCGCTCCAACCGGTACCAACTGGACCTACGCATGGCAACCGACATCGGCTGCCTGGACCAACGGGACCAATGCCACTATGCCGCAGCCACAGGTGGAATTCTCGGCCACAGGCGGGCAGACCTTCATTCTGACCGTAACCGACCCTGAATCAGGCTGTGCGGCGACTGACAGCGTGACGCTCAGAAACGAGCTGATCCCGGGCGAATATGCCAGCAAGGCGGACACCATTTGTCAAGGGGAAAGTATCCAGCTTGGCCGTGCACCGGAGCCGGGTGTAACTTATCAATGGAGCGGGGCAGGCCTGAGCTGCACGGATTGTGCCAACCCGATCGCCACACCGACCGCAACAACCACATACAGCCTGCAAATCAGTTATCCTGGCTGTACTTCGCCGATGGTCGACGAAGTTACCATTACCGTCAATCCGGTACCGGCTGTAACGCTCAACGATGCTACGGCATGTTCGGCAGCGGGCGTAGCCATCGGTTTTGGGGCCAACGGGAACCCGGCAGCGCCGGCGGGCGCGACCTTCCTTTGGTCACCATCGACCGGCCTGAGCAGCGCCACAGTCGCTAACCCGACTGCGACTGTGACTCAACGCACAACCTATTCGGTAACCGTGACATTGCCAAGCGGTTGTACTTTCACCGACGAAATCGAGGTTACTCCGAATGCGGGTGCAGGCAGCGATGTGACTATCTGCCCGGGCGAATCGACCCAGATCGGAACGCCGGCTATCGAAGGTGCGACTTATGCCTGGACCGGCGCCGGCATCGTAGGTGCAGCTAACGTGGCCCAGCCGACCATCCGTCCGACCGTCACCACGACCTATACCGTCACCGTAACAACGGCAAGCTGCACCAGCACCGATCAGGTAGTAGTGACCGTGAACACACCCGCCGCGTTCAATATTACCGGTAATACTACCATTTGTGCGGGCGGAACCACTACATTGAGCCTGGTAGGCAGTCCGGCGGCCGGAACGAGCTGGCAATGGAGCCCAACTGCCGGGGTATCTTCACCGAATGCGACTTCCACCACCATCGCTCCGACGGCAACTACCACCTACCGTTTGACGCAGACCAACCTGGCTTCGGGTTGCAGCAACTTCAAAGAGGTAGTGGTTGTAGTGAACCCGAATACAATCGCGGCCAATGCAACTCCGCTTGCGGTTTGTAGCAATGCCAGCGTGGCAATGAGCCTCAATGTAACCTCGACCGGCAACTACCAGTACGTATGGACCCCGTCTACCGGTCTTTCGAATGCATTCATCGCCAACCCGACCGTGAGCACCGGTACAGCACGTACCTACACGGTAACCATTACCGACACCGATTCGAAATGCCAGCTGGTACAGTCGGTCCCGGTTAGCATTAAACCAGCCGCCGAGTGTCTAGCACCCGTATCGCTGCGTGGTAATGTGTTCCACGATGCGAATGGACTTACCGATGTAACGGTAAACACCACATCGCCAGTCGCGATCCCAACCGGGCTGCACGTTTCGTTGATCGGCAGCGACGGTACATTGCTTTCGACTGTGGAGGTAGGCGCGAACGGCACATTTGATTTCGGTCTCGTGAATGCGGATACTTACAGCATCGTCCTGCACCAGACCGCAGGCGGTTCCATCACGCCTTCGCTTCCAAGCGGCTGGCTGAACATGGGCGAAAACCTAGGCGCGGGAGCGGGCAGCGATGATGCCGTTAATGGTGTTTTGACCAACGTGCAGGTTGTCAACGTGGATGTTACCAATGCCAACTTCGGTATCGAAGTGGCGCCTTCGGCCGATCCCTACCACCGGATCATCGACCAGCCTTCTGTAGGCGACATCGTCAACCTGAGCGGCAGTTTGCCCGAGCTGACCGGTAGTGATCCGGAAGACCAACCTACCTCAGGCAGCTTGTCGGGTAAGTCGGTGGTGATTACCACGCTGCCGACTAATACCACCCTGCTTTACAACGGCCAGCCGGTGATGGCAGGTGTGGAAATCCGCAGTTTCGATCCGCTGAAATTACAGGTGCAGTTTACCCAAGAGACGATCGGCGATATCAACACCTCGTTCGAATATGCCTGGGTGGATGCAGCAGGTGTTCAAGGCAGTCCAGCGATTTACAGCCTGGAATGGGAAAAGCCACTGCCAGTTACGCTGGTGAGCTTTCAGGCGCACATCCAGGAAGGCAAAACCATATTGAACTGGGCAACCACCGAGGAAACCAACTCCGACCGCTTTGAGATCGAGCATAGCACCAGTGGCAAAGCTTGGACAAAAGTGGGCACCGTATTGGCTAAAGGCGAAAGCAAAGGCAGGGTGAGCTACGACTTCGAGCACAAACAGCCGGTGAATGGTGAAAACCTGTACCGTCTGAAAATGATCGACGCCGACGAAACCTTTGCTTACAGCGCTATCCGAAGCGTTCGCCTGGACGTGCATTCCGAGCTCACCGCTTACCCGAACCCGGTAAGCGATAGGCTGATGATCCGCAATTATCAGCAGATCAAACAAGTTGTTTTACATAACGCTGCCGGTGTAAAGATCTACCAGAGCCAGAAGCTGACCTCGGAAGGGATCGATGTTTCGAAGCTGCAACAAGGTACTTACACCATTACCATGACCCTGTTCGACGGCACTATCAGCACACACAAAGTGGCCGTGATCAGGTAATACCAGATCCGAATCCGGGCAGTAAGTTACTGCCCGGATTTTTACCACTTATAAATAACCCTACTCACGCCCCATTGTATTGAAATGAATATTCTGATCATTTCCGACAACCCTGTTTTTTCTTTGGGACTACGGTCAACGATAGCGGCAAGGTTTCCACTGACAATTTTTTTCGAGGTAAATTCCCTTCAACTAGCTGATCATATAATTCGCCAGCAGGATTTTGAAATAATGATCCTGGATGCGGTATCCACCCAGGATAGTAAGACCGTCTATTTGATCAAGCGCATCAGAGAGCATTTCCCTGACTTGGGTATCCTGGTAGATTTGGGAGACGAATCGCTGGACGTCCACTTTTACATTCGCCTTGGTGCAAACGCATTCGTATCCAGCAAAGCTTCTGCGGTGGAACTGCAAAGTGCGGTGATCGCCTTGGCATCCAACCCGCAAAGCAAGTATGTTAGCAGTGATATAGAACAACTTTTGCTATCCCAGTTGACCAGTAGTTGTGAAACGATCCGGCTTACTGTCAAAGAAAAATTGATTGCCAGATTATTGGTCTCGTCAAGGTCAAGAAATGAAATCGCCCAAACAGTCGGTATCAATCCCAACTCGGTGAGCAACTACAAAAGGATTATCTTTGAAAAGCTTAGAGTCGCCTCAATACCGCAGCTGAAGGCAAAAATGCAAATCGACAGCGAGCGGGTGTAGCCAGTAATCGCTTGTACTTTACGGTCGTAATTTCCACCAGGCTTGGAACGAGCCGCATCATTGATTAACTAGCGGGATCCTTTGACCCATTCACAAAGCCAATGAAAGTGTTAATTGTTGACGATCATTTTATGATCCGGAACAGCATGAAATTCATGCTGCAAGATTTGTATAGTGAAATTGAATTCATTGAGGAGGATAACTATTATAATGCCGAACGGCATTTTTCGAACCCGGATATTGCGCTGATCATTCTTGATATCGATATCCCCGGCGGTACGGGTACAAATATGGTTAAACAGATCAGGGCAGCACGTAATGACGTGCGGATCTTGATTTGTTCGGCCTCCGATGAAGAGCAGATGGCTATACATTATATTGTTGCCGGGGCAGACGGTTACCTAGAAAAATCCGTTGATCCACAAGAAGCTGCAAGGGCGGTAGCGACGGTGCTGAACGGTAAGCGGTACGTAAGCGCGGACGTGCAGCGCCAGCTGTTAGAAGTATTTTCCGGAAGGCATGGCGCGACTAATCCGTTGGCGAGCGTTCGGCTTTCAGTCAGGGAAAAACAGGTAATGCACCTTTTACTGGAAGGAAAGTGGGTAAAGGAAATCGCGGCGATGCTCAACGTACAAGCCAATACAATCAGCACTTTCAAGTCCCGGATTTTCTCGAAATTCGGTGCAAGCAGTCTGTTTGACCTGGAAAAGAAGGCAAAGGAAAAAGGTCTGTACCATAAATGAGCTAATATCATTGTAGATAGCCAGGTCAAGAAAAAATGCAGTTCCTGGATTTAATAAAATTACTTGAAGGCTGCTCACAGCAAAAGGCGCCAGTTCCTTGACAATCATAGGGCCAATACCTGTGCCAGCAGCCGGGAGCACACAAGCGTCCGAGGCATTCAGCCATTGCAGTGTCTGAGCAGGGAGACCGAGGCCAGAATCCTCAATAATCAATTTGACCGAATCAACAATGTTATGGACAATTATGCCAGCAATTACGTTATTTCCGGTTAGCTTTTTTTGGCTCAATATGCTCTTTCCCAGCCGTGTTGCACCATATGTCTGCACCTTTATTCTAATCTATTTCAGTGTTGCCATCATCGGTTCCTTTGTAAACCTCGGAGATGAGAAAATATTCGAGGTATCTGTCGGGCTACACAGCAGAGTCGAATTTTATGCGCTTTCTTACCTACCATTTGTCATTTCCTTTTGCATAACTTACCTTCTTGACTTCACGATGCTAGACAAATAAATTCGGCTTACGATATATCTGTGTTACAAATTTTAATCAAGCTTGCGACACGGGGATCAACAATTGCAGCGCAGTTTCCCCGGTCTTTTATGATAAGTATCTTGATGAGAAAAGAAAGAAATTGGAGGATTGGAGGCTTGTTAATATGGGCTACATTGAGTTGCGGTGGGTCAACTTCCAGTGACCAGGATATTAGAACCCTGGATTTTACTTACAATGACACCTTCTCAACTGCATTTTCGTTGAAACTATACGATAATAGTGATACGGTTTATGTCAAGCAAGACTTTACGAATGGCCCCGGGTTGCCACCAGGCAGCTATTATGCCATAGTTCATGACGATGGAAAAAGATTATTGATATCACAGGCCGAGTCCGTTCTGTTACTGCATCCGGATAGCGTTTACAACGAAGGGTTGCAAGACGGCGAAGACGCTACAAGCAGTGATTGTTGCTGTTCACAGTGGACGGGCCCTTTTTCACATCATTCCGATCGGAGCGAGCGCACAGGATTGAGCAAGGCGGCCCGAATTGCCTGAAAACTGACCGTAACCAAGCTCACCAACACAGCGCCAGACACCGACACGGCGAAGATCCACCAGCTTATTTCAATCCGGTAGGTATATTTGTCCAGCCAGCCATTCATGAAATACCAGGCCAATGGGCCAGCGATCAGACAGGAAATCAATATCAGAAATACGAATTCACGGGAAAGCAGCATCCAAAGCCCAGCTATGGAAGCGCCCAACACTTTGCGGATACCTATTTCTTTGGTCCGCTGCTCAGCCACGAAAGAGGCCAGTCCGAAAAGCCCCAGACAGGAAATCAGCACGGCAAGAACAGCGAACAAGGTGGTAAGTCGGGCGATACGCTCCTCGTCGCTGAACTTACGAGCATATTCCTGGTCGGCAAAGGAGTACTGAAATAAATTTTCAGGATCGTATTTCTTGAACATGGCTTGTATCCCGGCGACAGCAGTTGAAGCGCTGGCCGAGGGTCTTATTTTGATAATTATTGTGTTGAGGCGCTTATAGTTAAGAAAGAAAATGGTTTGCTTGGCCGGTTCGTACGGCGATTGCGTCACTAGGTCCTCTATCACGCCGATCACTCTGTATTTTCCATTGTCGCCCCACTGAATCATTTCGCCGACTGGGTTTTTCAGGCCCATATATTTTACCGCAGCTTCATTGAGCACAAAACCTACGGAATCCGTGGCGAACCTCCTGGAAAAATCGCGGCCGTCCTTGATCTTCCAACCCACAGTGTTTCCAAATTCATGGGTAATGCGGAGTGTGACAAATTCGTCGGTCATGGCCGGATTTTTTCCTTTCCAGGTAAAACCGCTGTTGGTCACATAAGTGTTGGTCACCGGCGAGTCAGTAGCCGTTACTTCCTCGATTGCGCCGGTATTAAGTAGGTCGTTGCGGAATGCGGCGAAATGCTTGATGATCTGCTCGGACTTAATCGGACTGCTCAGCAACTGCTGACGGCTGTAACCGATGGGGCGGTTTTTTGCATACTGCACTTGTCGGTAGACGATAATGGTCCCTATAATGAGTGTCACTGACACAGCGAACTGCAATACGACCAGCATCTTCCGCGGTGAACCCGCCAGCTGGCCGCGCTTTTGGTTGAAGGAAATACCCTTTAACGCAGTGATTGGCTTGAAGGACGACAGGTAAAGTGCGGGATAAGTGCCCGCCACCAAGCCGGTTAGCAGAATGAACGCAATACATGTAAGCCAAAAGTAAGGTAATGCAAATGGTAATGCGATCTGCTTATCGACCAGCAGGTTGAAGGCTGGCAGCGAAACGGTCACGATCAGTAGCGAAACTGTGAATGCCAGGATCACCACCATCAGCGATTCGCCCAAAAATTGGACGGCAAGTTGGGTTTTGGCCGAACCCACCGCTTTGCGAACCCCGATTTCCTTGGCTCGTTTTTCGCTGCGTGCAGTATTGAGGTTCATGAAGTTGATGCAGGCCAGCATCAGCACAAACAATCCCGTGATTCCGAACAACCATACAACACTGATACGCCCGCCAGTATTGACGCCGTTTTTAAATTCGGAGTACAAATTCCATTTACGCATCGGCTGCAAAAAGATCAGCGGCTCATATTTAGATTCCTCCCGGTCGATATTGTCGAGCTTCGCTTTGGCAATCGCAGCTGAAACCTGGTCCATCTCCGAATGGTCGCCGATCTGCACATACATATTAAACCAGTTGTTTCCCCAGCCAAGCCATTCGGGCAGGTCTTTTTCGAGTAGTTTCCAGGGCGCTATGAATTCCAGACCCGCGAAGGATGAATTGGCTGGCAGATCGGCGTAGACGCCCGTTACCCTCACGGCATTTTTGTTGTCGATCCTGACAATCTTATCCATCGGCTCCGCGTCGCCAAATGTGGCTTTCGCGGCAGATTCGGAAAGCAGCACGGAATTCATGTCCGTGAGCCCCGAGCGAGTACCTTTCAACATTTGCAGCGATAGCATTTCGGCGATGTCCGGGCTCATGTAACGTCCGACCTGCGTCACCTTTCTATCCCCGAAACTTAATAAATGTTCACCGCCGCCACCGGTAATGGCGATGTATTTGAAATGGCTGCCATACTTATTTCGCAACTCCTGTTCGAGCTGCTTCGGCACGCCATCGCCCGTCTGGATCGTACCTGCGAAGTTCTGGCTCTGCATGACCTTCGCGATCTTGTCGTAGTTCTCGTGATTTTTGTCAAACGACAACTCATCAAAAACCCACAGGCCGATCAGCAGCGCCACGGCCATGCCCATGGCAAGGCCGGCAATGTTAATTACCGAATAGCCTTTGTTTTTCAATAGATTACGGAGTGCGATCTTGAAATAGTTTTGTATCATGACTAAGCCTAATGCATTACTTGATGAATATGCTACCTGCTTTTTGGACGGTGCGAAAGGCCGAAGCAGCGTGACGGTACCGGAGAGATGAAGCCAGTCCGCCTTGCGCTTGCCGGATTTTTGTGCCTATTGATATCATCTATTTTCCCGGGTAATGCCGATCAAATGCTGTACCAGTTTAGGGAATGCCTTATTCCAGGTTTCTGGCAACTTTTTGTAAAAAATCGGATAACCAGAAATGTCCGCTTTCGAACGCGGGGTGTACCAAAATGGACGTGGCTTACCTACCTGAAAATTAGAGTCCGTTATCAACGCGTCCTATTTGATTTTGAAGCCCTCTATGTTACATCTCCGGAAGAAATAGTGCGCAACAAGGTCAACTGCACTCCTTGCAAACTGTACAGATTTTTGTCACGCGCTCTTTATGATCACTGATTTGCTCGTCAATTGACGAAATGAGCAGATTTCTTTCCCGCGCTTTAATTTTCCGTTTCGAATACGTTTTAGAACCTTTTTATTCATAAAGGCTATAATCGTAGTAGAAAAGAAAAAGCGCATAATCTGCTTAGAACGATCGAAATGAGTATACGAGTGGCATCTTTTCGTAGCCGCTGTACCACCCGCAGCCCAATCTGCAATGCACTGATGCCCATCGTTTCACTCAGTAATTGAGCGGTGAAATCGTGTCTCCTATGGAACCACACGAAAATTCCCAGCAAGAGCATTCAAAATATCAGCGTGAAGCGGCCGCGGATTGAAAAGGGCAACTTACGGTTCAAAATGAGGGCACCAGCGGTGAAATACTCCCGGTTGGCACACCAATCACTTCCAGCGGGGAATATGCCTGGAAAAAGACACTTCAATAGGAACGGCTAAGCACATATGCGGCAGCGGTTATGACCAGGAAAGTATAAACCACCTGACCCACTTAGCCATTGATTAATCCGTCGCTGTTCATCGCCGGTTTGCATCCTTACTTTTCCTGAAAGTTGACGTTCTCCCTGTTCCAAACCTGTAAGTAAACCCAAGACGGAACCGGGCTGCATTGAAATTGCTGATGCGATCGATTTGATAATTTTCGATGGCGATCCGGCTCCCTTGTTTATTGGTATTCAAAATATTGGTTCCGTCCAAAACCAGCGTGGCTTTACTATCAAACAAACTCCTGCTCAGTCCCGATGCGAGGTAGTAATAGGGCCTGGTGCGGCTTTGTGCATTGTTGTCAGGCCCTTGCGCGTCTAGCCGGCATTGAAAAGTAAGCTTCCAGGGTAATTTAATGCGCATGCCTAGCCGTCCATTCCATGAGTGGTTGGAGAAACCCAAATCGTTATCTCGGTAGTAGCCGTGCTGACGAAACAGGTAACCTGTTAGCTGGCCGTTTACAGACAGCCACGGCAAAGGGTTATAAGTCGCTGATAGCTCGGCGCCATAACGTCTCTCGCTTGTAAGGTTAAATGGAATGGTAATCATCACATTGCGGTCACTTTGAAAGGTATATTGCAGGATCGGCGCGGTTGTAAAATGGGCGTACACCGTTGGGGTTAAGGTCAGTTTCTCCCATTGTCGGGTCAGCGCCAACTCGGCTACATGGGTGAAGGAAGGGTTTAAAGCAGGGTTTCCAACAGACTGGGCATTCAGGTCGGTAACCTCATTGAACGGGTACAGATACCATAGCGATGGCCTGCTGATACGCCTGGAATAACCGGCCTGCATCGTCATTCCTTCCTGTAAAACGTAGCTCAGGTTAACAGTCGGAAACATGCGGCCGTAGCACTTATTGCTGCCGAAATCGCCTCCTCTATCCTGGATGCGCACCCGCGTGTATTCGTAGCGCAGGCCTAGCTGATAACTTAGTTTTCCCGACTGGCTTTTGTATTGCAGGTATCCAGCGCCGATGTTTTCGTTGTAGTTAAGTTTATTGTCAATGCCGTCCAGCACTGTCCATGCATCGCCAAGGTATTGCTCAGCTTTGTAATCGCTGATTACCGACCGGGTTTCCATTTTAAGGCCCGCTTCGAAGGCGGATTGCAGGGAAAACGGATGAACAAAGTCGGATTGCATCACCAGGTCGCGGCTATTGCCCGATGAAGCTGTATGAATGGCGGGCAATGCCGCTGGCGAAGGGAATGTTTTTCTGGTTGTCAAGTCCCAGGTTTTATCGCTGTTCCAGAAATCGTATTGCACATCGACGGTCAGTTTCTGGCCTTCCCGGTCAAAAGTCCGGGTGTAGTTGGACTCGAACTGGTTGTAGCTACGGCTTTCCCGCGAGCTGCCCAGGCGTGTGAGCATGCTATCGATACTAGCCGCGCCGAAAGCGTAGTCGAGTGTGGTACCGTCAATATCTTTGGTTGCATTCCTGAAATAAGCCAGCGTAACGGTGTTTTTCGGATTGATTTGGTAATCTCCACCGAAATAGATCAGCCTGCCGTCGTCGTGACGGTTTTCATGCTGTATTTTATGCACCGAGCTAGCGTCATTGCCCGCTGCAATTTGCCTGGTGGAATAAAACCCGATATAATCCGAATAGCGCCCTCCCAATGTGGTAAAGAGGTCCCAATGGCCGGCTTTATAGTTCAGGTTGGCGTTCAGGTTATAATCATTCGGGTACCCGAGGGTTATGCGCGCCTGGCCGCCGAGCTTATCCTTGCCATTCTTTTTAAGGATAATATTGATAGTCCCGGCTGACCCGGCAGCATCATCCCGCGCGGATGGGCTCGTCATCACTTCAACTCTCTCGATACTGCCAGCCGAAATCTGGGTAAGTATGTTGGCCGGCGAAAGGCCTGACCGTCTTCCATTGATTAACACAGCCACATTACTGTTGCCTCTGAGCCTGATGATCCCGGCTGCGTCGGCGGTAATAGAGGGAATCCCGTTGAGTACATCGGCTGCTGCGCCGCTCTGGGAGAGGATATCTTTGCCAATGTGATAAACCTTTTTATCAAGCTGCAAATCGACATCTGGCCGCTCGGCAGTAATCCTTACCTCGCGCAGGGAAATTGTATCGTCCTTCATCGACGACCTCCGAACCCTACCCGTCGAATCGGCAGGCGGCATTGCCGGTAAACCCTGGCCGTAAGCATTGATAGCGAACAGGCTGGCAAGAGCGATGAGAGAAGTCCGAGCGAATGCGGTTCGGGGGGCACCTCCGTAGCCAGTGCGTTTTTACGCTGCGGCTCTTTTAGGGATTTAAAAATGAAAAGTATCGACATGGCTGTTCTATTTGGTTCAGCGCAAATGAACGCAATCGCACCAGCCGTTTCCCGGATTTTAGCCGAAGTACGGAGGATGACCTCTATAAAACCAGGACCGCTCGTATCCGTGGAAAATGTGTCAGAAAAAGTCGAAAGCCGCCTGAAATCGGGAGTCTGTCGAATTTAAATAACCGAAGGTTTCAAATTATTAACTTTGGCAGCAGAACCAGCACCACTTACTCCCACGAGCCGAAGCATGACCCGACGTTTTTACATCGCAGGCAACCGTTTGCTCACGCACATCCTCTTCTGGATGGGATACCTGTTCGTATACACGGGTGTCCACGCGGAAAGCGAAGACGGGCTTTGGGCTTATTTTCTGATCGAACTGCAAGGGTTACCTGCCGCAATGCTGGTTACCTATGTCAATATTTACTTTTTGTTTCCGCGCTATTTCCGACCCAAAAGATATGTCTCTTATGCGGCCGGTGCGGTAGCGTTGCTGTTCGTGGCTTCGCTGCTGAACCGGATACTGATTGAGCGCTTCATCGAGCCGAGGTTTTTTCCGGACACGACCTATTATGAGCCGATTTTTGTATGGTACCTGCTTTTCAAGGTAATGCTATGGTTTCTGGCCCCGGTCCTTTTGTTTACGCTTTTAATCAAGGCCGTCGGGCACTGGGTCGAGCAGGAACGGCTACATCAGGATACGATGCGCGAAAAACTGGCAGCGGAACTGCACCTGCTGAAAGCCCAGGTGCACCCGCATTTTCTTTTTAATACCCTTAATAACCTGTATGCACTCACAATTCAATCCGCCCCTGCCGCACCGCAGGTAGTGCTAAAACTCTCTGAGTTGATGAGTTATATGCTTTATGAATCGCGGTCGGAGCTTATTTTGCTTGAAAAGGAAATCGCGCATATCAAGAATTATGTTGCGCTTGAAAAACTGCGGTACGGCGACCGGCTTGATGTTTCGCTTGCCGCTTCCGGTGAAACGGAAGGTAAAATGATCGCGCCGTTGCTACTGATACCTTTCGTGGAGAATGCGTTTAAACATGGGGTCAGTGATGAAACGGACGATGTTTGGGTAACCATCGACATTAAAGTAAAAGACGGGTGGCTCGGCGTGAAGGTGGAAAACAGTCATGCGGGAGGCGAAGGCCGTAATGGCATGGATGCCGTTATGGGAGGGATCGGGCTTCAAAATGTGAGACGAAGGCTGGCGTTACTTTACCCGGATGCCCATAAGCTAACGTTGACAAAGGAGGCGGAATACTATACAGTAGACCTTAAAGTAAGATTCTGACAACCAATGACAGCAAGCAAGATCAAGTGCCTGGTCGTGGATGACGAGCCGTTGGCGATATCGGTATTACAGGATTACATCAGCCAACTCGAAACGCTGGCGCTCGTGGGAACGTGCAGTAATGCGGTCGAGGCGCTGCTTTTTTTACAAAAAAACAAAGTGGACCTGCTCTTCCTTGACATTCAAATGCCCAAACTCACCGGTATCGATTTCCTGAAAACCTTAGCCAACCGCCCAAAAGTGGTCTTCACAACGGCTTTTCGCGAATACGCATTGGAAGGTTTCGAATTGAATGTACTGGATTACCTGCTCAAACCCATTCCCTTCGACCGGTTCCTGATCGCGATCAATAAGTATTACCCAGCTGATAGGCCGCCATTCGCTGCCATCCATGCTGATACCATCTGGGCAGGAAAGCGCCGGCGAGCAGTTTATTTACCTGAAATCGGACAAGAAAATGGTGAAGGTGTTCCTGAGCGAAATCCTTTACATCGAAAGCCTTAAAGATTATGTCAAAGTTAAAACCATATCAGGAGAGGTTATAAGCTACCAACGGATCAGTTACCTGGAAGAGAAATTGCCCGATCGCCGGTTCCTTCGCATCCACCGGGCTTTCATTATTGCTACCGACAAGATCCGGTCGTTCAGCGCTTCGGCGATCGAAGTGGGTGGACAGGAGCTGCCCATCGGTCGCCAGTACAAGGCGGATGTAATGAAAGTACTGGGGATTCAATAAAACTACCAACAATTATGCGAGCTCGTTTATTCCTCGTTGCTGCACTGTCAATTCTTTATTCGGATGTGCGTGCACAGTTTGCCGCACCCATAAAGGATTCGATTTATTCCGCTGTCCTGGGTGAACAGCGAAATATCGTGGTCACGCTCCCTTCAAATTATGCGAATGACACCGCCAGCTACGATGTGTGGTATGTGCTGGATGGAGAATGGGACGGCCCGCTGTTTACAACGATTTTCAGCTACATGGTCAATATGAAGTTTGCGCCGCCGGCTATCCTGGTGGCGGTGCCAAACCGCTATGTCGCAGGTTTTAACCTCCGCAACCGCGACCTGACGCCCACAAAATTTCGGGATGTGGACAGTTCCGGCGGTGCGGCCAACTACCTGTTGTTTTTCGAAAAAGAACTGTTGCCGTACATCAACAAAAGATACCGCACAAACTGGGAGAATGGCCTGATGGGCGGCTCGTTCGGCGGCCTGTTTACGATCTATGCGTTGCTCGAAAGACCTTCTTTGTTCCACTTCTATGCGACGGCCGACCCGGCCCTCCACAACGACGGTCAACAGATTCCGCGGCTTGCCGCAAAGCGATTGCCCACAATGCATTTTCCTAACACTGTGCTGAGCATCGGCGGACGGAGCGAAAGCGTCTCATACCACACAATGGCCCGGGCAATGATGGATAGCGTTCTTGCAGTCGCAGCACCGGCCGGTCTGCACTGGCGTTCGGTGCTCTACCCCGACGAAATTCATAGTTCTACACCATTCAAGTCCATCTATGACGGGCTCAAATTTTCTTATCTGGGGTACTACGTCCGATCCGCCCGGACCTATCCGAACCTGGGCATTGTACTGAAAGACCGTCCAGTGAAGCTCTTCGTGCCGACTGATTATTCGGACATTCGTTACACCACGGACGGTACAACTCCAACCCGGTCAAGTGAAAAACTGGATGACCATATTTTGGTAAGTGAACCGGAAAAATTGAAGCTTTTTTCGTTTTCACCAAGCGGTCGCTGGGACCACCAGATTCCCGTTGACCTGCGGTCCGGCGACTACCTTCTCCCTTCGCATAAAATGACAAAGTTCAAACCAGACCGCAAATTATCCGGCAATTTTAAAGGCAATTCGGCGGGCGTAATGGATGGCTGGGTGCAGATCGATTCGGACGGTTATTATGTTTTGCAGTGCACTCCGCCGGCAGGTACGAAACTCCTGTTTAACGACTCTTTGCTGCTACATACGGATGCAAAGACCGCGAACACGCGTCAGGCAATCATTCTTCCACTGCGCAGTGGAAAATACTCGCTGCGAGTTGAGTGCCTTGCCTGCGGTACAGCGCCGCTCTATTTCGGTCTGTATTATAGCAAAAGTGGTCAGGACGACTGGTGGATGAACCCGATTGTGAAGTGGTGAAACACGCCTTCTGAGACGGATCGCTTAAAAATGGTTAAAAGAGGTACACTGAAACGCCTTATGTTACCTCTTGCCATTTACATAGATCATCCCATCGCATGACCCTGCAAGTCCTATTCATTTTTTATCCTTTCTCAAACCGCTTAAAATGTGGCATTTAGGCTCGTGAAAAAACTTGACAAAATTTGGACACATTTTGAACGGGTTCAACTGATAGAATTTTGAATGTTTACCGCATTCCCGACATCGCTCAACCCGAGCATGTCTTCATTTAAACAGACAAACGATGAGAATGCAAAATGTACGTCAGCTGACGCTTGGAATTATGATGATCCTGATGACAGGAGAACAGTTCTGCCATGGACAATTAGTAAACTCAGACTGGAAGGTCTTGTCAGAAAACAATGAGCCTGCAAGGTTTACAGATACTGTCTTTATGAATAAGGCTTGCCTGCGTTTGACGGGTAAAACGGAGGCGATCGCAATACGAAATGGCCCGCCTTTGAAAAACTTCAGAATAGAACTCGATATTGCCGGTGAGGTAATGTCGGGTGTGGGTTTCCGGGCTGTGGACGAGCAGAATTATCACTTCTTATATTTCCGGCCGGGGTATGGCAATACCAGAGAGGCAATACAATATGTCCCTATATACAATGGTACTTTGAATTGGGTGCTGTATAATTATCCCATCTACGAAACAACAGCTGACATAAAGCCGTTGACTTGGTTCCATGTGGCTTTGGAAGTGAGAAATACAAACATGAAGGTCTTTGTCAACAACAGTCCGAGCCCGCAAATGGAGATTAATCTGATTACTTCTGATTTCGAGCGGGTAGTGTAAATCGTCAGCGAAAAGTGGACAACTTTGAATGAAAGTAAAGAGAGTGTTTTCCTAAAAATGAGTACTTTAAATCATGGGAAACACAAAAAAAGCCTACACCTGAGAATTACATTAAGGACATTCGCCGTAAGACCCGACGGCTTTTCACTGCCGAGCAGAAGGTACTGATCGTGATGGAAGCGCTGCGTGCGGAGATCTCGGTCGCCGAGCTGTGCCGCAAACACCAGATCAACGAATCTCAATTCTATAAATGGAACAAGGAGTTTTTGGAAGCTGGAAAGAAACGGCTGGAAGGTGATCTGACGCGAGAAGCCACGACAGACGAAGTCAGCGAACTGCGTAAGGAAAATGCCCGACTGAAAGAAATGGTGGCAGATCTGTTTTTGCGGTATGATATCGTAAAAAAAAGTTTGACGATGCTGGATTAAACCTCAAATACCGAAGATTTATGAGATTATCGGCATCAGAAAAATACGAGATTATCCAGACTGTAACCCAATCCGAACTGGGTGTCAAAAAGACGTTGCAGGAGCTTGGTATTGCCAAAAGCACGTTTTATAAATGGTATAGCAAATTCCTGGATCATGGATACGATGGCCTTTTGAGCACGAAGAAAGCGTCGAACCGGCAATGGAACAGCATCCCTCAACAGCAGAAAGACCTGGTTGTCCAGCTAGCCCTGGACCAGACAGACCTGTCCTCCCGTGAACTAGCCCATTACATTACCGACACGCAGCAGGTATTCATCTCTGAGTCAAGCGTCTACCGGATACTCAAAGAACGTGGATTAGTCAGTGCCCCGACCCATATTTTAATAGCGGCATCGGATCAGTTTAAGGACAAAACCGCTTTTGTCCACCAGATGTGGCAGACTGACTTTACCTATTTCAAAGTAGTCGGATGGGGGTATTACTACCTGAGTACGGTTCTCGACGATTACAGCCGGTACATCATCCACTGGGAGCTGTGTAGCAGCATGAAGGCAGATGATGTGAAAAGGACCGTTGAGCTTGCTATAAAAAAGGCAAGAATAAAAACCAAAGCTAAACCCAAGTTGCTCTCAGATAACGGGGCGTGCTACATATCCAGCGAGTTGGGCGATTATCTGAAAAATACGCTTCAAATGCAACAGGTGCATGGCAGACCGGCCCATCCGCAGACGCAAGGAAAGATAGAACGTTACCACCGGACCATGAAAAATGTGGCCGCCATGGAATGGTCAAGCTCGAAAATTTCTTTCACCCAGACCAGCTAAGGGAAGCAATCGGCAAATTTGTAGAACGCTATAACAACCAGCGGTACCACGAATCGCTGAACAATCTGACGCCTGCTGACGTCTACTTTGGCCGCGGTGAACTCATTTTGAAAAGAAGAGAGCAAATCAAAAATCAGACCCTGAAACAGCGCAAAATCCAGTATCTAAACCAAAAATTAATAGCTTTATAAACCTGAAAATACTCTCTAAGCTGTTGTCCAAGTTAGTTTGAAGACATACACGTTTTTGTTCCCGCTGTACATCCCGCCTTTGTAGATAGGGGCATTTTCATCCGTCAGGAAAAGCACCAGCTCGGCATCTTGGCTTGACCGGATTGCAATGGCCTCGCCTTTGACGACCAATGCTTCTTTTTTTACTAGTGCAGTTGTTTCGTTCACACTGATCTGGCCCTGATAAACGTACAGTAGCACCGTTAGTCCGGTAGCCGGAAGTGGCGGCAGGTCAATTTTCGTTCCGGGCGAGAGTTTGGCATCATAAATCCAGGTTTGGCTACTGAATTGAAGTGGTGTTTCGGGATTGGGCGAAGCGAGCAGGCGCCACCGGTCCTTACTGCCGATTGGTTCAATGTCCTGAAAAATGACTGCGGGTGTCAGATCTTTGATACCCGGCCGGATAAATATCTGCAATCCTTCATGGGGTTCTGCTTCTCCGTCGATCCATTCTTCGTGATAGAACAGCTTTCCTGCTTTCATGAGCATCAGACGGTTTTGCCCGATCGTCTCGCTGAAACCCTCGGAATCAAGGTGTCTGACCTGCCCGGTGCGGAAGTAGGAGAGGATCTCGTCGTTGACATGCGGGTGCATAGGAATGTGATGGGTGCCCTGGAACCTGGCATGGTCTATTCGGCCTATACTGCCTATGCCGGAGTCATGACTGGATACGGCGGTGCCTGGATAAAGCATTTGAATTGGACCGTAGCCGGAAAATGCTTTGGTTGAAATTTTCTGTAACATTATCAATGAAGTTTTTGTGGCGCCGGTCAGCTGCCGGCGCCATCTGATTGCTATTTGAATAGTTTCGAATAAATCTCCTCGAAAAGGATCGGTTTGACTTTTTCGCCTTCGGGAGTAGCCCAGCTGTGGATCAGCTCGGAAACAAACTGACTGATTGTGGTCGTCCGCACGCCCTGACTTTCCCAGGTTTTGCGGGCGACGTCTTCGGCGATCTCGCTGGGGAGCCGCCGCCATCAATGACCACCTGTACATCGAAGCCCTCCTCCTGCATGGAAATGGCCGGCCACACGATACAAACGTCGTTGGTAAGCCCTGCCATCACCACATTCTTTCTGCCATCGGCCGCTTTAAGCACCGCCGCTTTGAATTCCTTGTCATCCCATGCATTGGTAATACCTTGTCGTTTGACCCGTTCGGCGAACTGCTGCGGCAAGATCTCTTCCATATCTTTCAAAAGTGGCCCTTGCGCCAGTTCTTCCTGGCTGGATGTAAGCACCACAGGAATACCCAGGTCTTTGGCCATTCTCGCCAGCGTACGGGCGCGGGATATGATTACTTCGTGTGGGCGGTTAGCCGAGAAATTGAGTGTACCTTCCTGATGATCGATCAACAGCATCACTGTGTCTTCAATTGTGAACTTTTTCATGATTTCCAATTTTTTGTTTTGCTTGAATGCCATTTGAAACATCGTGTTTCCTCTGGACTTGCAATGCAAAATTACCCTGAGCGACTGGCCCGGAACGGTGAGATTTGTCAAAAAAAGAGCGTGATATTTGTCACGCTCGACACGGGCGTTAGAAGGTTTCGTCAGATGATGAGACTTTCTAATTTGTCATAGGCAGTTGACTTTCTCCAAACGCCTGCTGGCCGATGCGAAATGGGGAACAATCATTTGCATCATTGCTGGCAAGGTAAATCGGGAAAGCTTACAAGATCACGAATACTATTTGTTATCTAGTTTGTGTTGTGAGCGAACTCAATGTCTGATTTGATTTTCTCAAAAAGAGTCAAAAGCTTTATTAGGTGTTCGATTTCATTTCTCTCAACTCCACAGGATTTAAACGTCTGTAAATCAGATAGTTGCAGATGTTTTTTATTGCCCGGAAGTGACTCGATGCCAACTAGGTGCCAGTTAATCGTGCAATTACAGTGTTTAATTATGAGTGTTAACAAGGCGAATTACCCCTATAAGGAGGCGATATTATCAGATGCAAAGGGGGATCTGAAAAAGGCGTGGTATATAAATTACTAGGTGTGGTCGGAGCGCAGAGAGCAATTAGTCCGTAAGCGTGGAGTTTTCAATCAGTCGACGGCAAAGGAGCGTTATGCTGCGGCGAAAGAATTTATCGAGGTCATAAATGGAGCCTTGCGCGAAGGGTACATTATTGAGGAAGTTGTTTCAACCGGAGTTGATCTATCGAAAAAGACCACTGTTAAAGATGCCACTAAGTTTTTCCTGTCGAACAAGGGGAAGACATCGTCCAAAAATACGATCAAGGGCTACACTAAGGACATCAAGATTTTTCTGGAATGGGCAGAAGAAAACGGAGTGGACAGAATGCCTGAAAGGCTACTTCTCGATACTCCGGGCCGGGACCGCACTCACAGCTTATGCCGCGAACGATGAATTTGACCAGTGTGCATTTGGCTACTACGACAGCAGCCATTTTTACAGAGAAGCGATGAAATTTACGGGTATCCATTTATCAAGCATTAAATAAGATGCTGCGTCTTCATTGTGAGTAGCAGTTCCGATCATGGAAGTAGGACATTAGTCAAAAGCCTGTAAAGTTAGGAATTGAATTCCCAACTTTACGGATTCTATTTATAAGATAACTAATCTTCAGACGAAGATTTAGCCAGTATCACCAATTTATTTGAAATGGCAATACTGGCCTTAACAACCGCTGATTATCAAGCATTTATACCGCCGTCGACAGTGAAGCTGCTTCCTGTAATGTAGCTTGCCTCTGGGCCTGCAAGGAAGTTTACCATCGCAGCAATCTCCTGGGGTTTCCCCAACCTTTTTAGTGGAATTGCATTGGTGAAAGCCTCACGAACCGCTGGATCTGTCGGCATCATGTCAGTGTCGATCGCACCCGGTTCAACCGTATTCACGGTTATATTCCGGGGCGCCAGATCCCAGGCCAGTCCACGGGTGTAGCCGCTGATGGCGGCTTTGGTTGCGGCATAGTCTGACATAAACGGTCCACCGATCCTTTTGCCACCTACTGAGCCGATATTAATGACCCTGCCGCCTTCCGGAATATATTTCACAGCAGCCCGCACAGCTTCGGATACTGCCCGGATGTTCACATCAACCTGACGATCATAGTCCCCAGACCTTTCGGCAGCCTGATCCAGTGGCCCTGCGACTGCGATTGCCGCATTGTTTACCAGAATATCGATTTTTCCAAATTTTTCGGCGGTGTCGTCTATCGCCTTGGTCAGTGCGCCACTCTGTGCTGCATCTGCTTTGATCCCCAGGGCTTTCCCTCCGTTTTGTGCGATCTCCTCCGTCAATTTCTGCGCTTTTTCATCCGAGCTGACATATGTGAAGGCAACGCTTGCGCCTTCCGAGGCGAGTCTTCTGACGATTGCTTCGCCCATCCCGCGTGTACCACCTGTGACAAATGCGACCTTTTCTGCTAGAGTTTTCATGATTGAACTGTTTAATTTTGGAATTATAGTTCCAGAATCAAAATTTTGGAATTATAGTTCCAATAAGTTTGTATTTTTATCACGGTAGTATTTTATGGAGCTAAATCACAACTAAATGGCCAGAAACCGTAATTTCGACGAGCAGGATATTCTAGACAGGGCAATCGAGCTATTTAAAATTCGCGGGTATCGTGGTACAACGCCTGAGGATTTGGTGAACACCTTGGGTATAAGCAGATCCAGTCTGTACAACACGTTTGGGGACAAACATTCATTGCTGCTCAAATCACTTCACCGGTATCACGAAAAGACGGTTGCGGCGCTGGAGAACGTTATTTCGAACACGAGAGAGCCGCTAGCGGGCATAAAGCTTATTTTCAAACTGTCGATTGAGGGCACATATCCCGGCGGTATGCCGCCTGGCTGCTTTTTGATCAATTCCATTATCGAGTTCGGCCCGGACGAGCCGGCAGCGGCCGAAATCGTCAGGAAAAGTATTGATGCTACCAGGGGGGCATTGCTTCATTTTGTGCTTGACGGCAAGAAGTCGGGGAAGTTTTCTGATAGTCTCGATGCTGAAACGATGGCAGATTATTTACAGAACTGTATTAACGGGATCGTTGTTTCGGCCAAAGCGGGAATGACTCAGGCCGAATGTGAAAGAATGGTTGAGAGCACGCTGATACTGCTACACTAGTGTCTGTTTTTCCCTAATCGTATATACGCAGCCGTTCCAACAGCATTTAACGCTTCGTCATTGGGATAGCCTTGCCGGTAATAACCTTTTGATGGTTCTGGCCCCACCTAATCATTTCCAGTATCAAGTTCCCATATTCAAGGGCATACTGGGTGAACTCGTATTCGATCGTTGCTGTAAAATCGGGATCGACCTTCCTGACGACCAACTTATTATCTTCTAATTCTTTCAGGCTCCTGGACAGCATCCGCTTGGTAATACCTGGAATGCTGTGCTGAATATCCGAAAACCGTCTGTTGCCCTTACAAATGGAATGGATAATCGGTAGCTTCCACTTACCACCGATCACGTAGATCGTATCCTGCAATGCGCGGATTTGGGCCTGGATCTGGGTTGTGTTTTCTTTTGGGTTCATGACCGGGGAGGTATCAACGGTGATACCTGCGGCAAAGTTACGCGGAACTTGCTATAATTTTGTTCGCAGTCCCGGGTGGCCAGCAAAAGGCTTCACTGAATAAAGATGATCATAACCGGGGCAGCGTTTCAAACGACTATGAAAGCAATGACAATTAAAGGTCATGGTGGAGTTGAGAACTTCGCTATGGCACTGCTACCTATTCCTCAAATAAAAGATAATGAGGTCCTGGTGCGGACAAAGGCAATCAGCATTAACCCGGCAGACGCTATCGTTCGCAGCAACAAAGATGTAAGTTGGGTGTTTGGCAGCGACCAGCCATTTATCCCTGGATGGGATATTTCAGGCGAGGTTGTCGGGGTTGGGTCCAAGGTTGCGGGATTTAAAATTGGCGATCAGGTGTTCGGCGCGTTGCGGCACCCGTACATCGGGCGGACTTACGCCGAGTACGTGGCTGCACCAGAGGCTGACCTGGCGCATAAGCCTACCACCATCACCCATGAGCAGGCTGCCGCTGCCACTCTTGCGGCGCTTACTGCTCTGCAACCGATGATCAAGGTCGGTATTAAAGATGGAGATCGCGTCCTGATCACAGCAGCGGGAGGGGGTGTGGGGCACTTTGCCGTTCAGTTTGCCAAATATTTTGGCGCCCATGTAATCGCACTTGCTTCAATAGGGAAAAAGGACTTTGTAACTTCATTGGGAGCAGACGAGTTTGTCGACTATCAACAAGGCCGGTTTGAGCAGCAAATTGCAGACGTCGACCTTGTGGTAGAGGCAGTCAAACAAGATCGGCATATTCAAAGAAGTATGCAGGTCGTCAAGCCGGGTGGATCATTGATCAGCCTATGGTCACACGTTAACGATGAGGAAAAGGCGGAGGCAGACCGGCGAAATGTCAATGCATTCTATAATATGGTATTATCAAATGGGCAGGATATGAAATTCATTGCTAAACTGTTAGAGGAAAACAGGCTGGTGCCCCATATCTCGGCGAGCTATCCTCTTGAAGCAATGGCCGACGCACATCGTGAAATCGAAAAGGGGCACACCCAAGGCAAAATTGTCGTCACCATCAAATAAGCACCATATCCATTCACAAAATGAGAGTAACAGTTTGTGAGCTGAGCGACGACGAAGACAAGTTCCTGCTGGACTGGAAGGACCTGAAAGCTCACATCGCAGAAAACCGGCCCGACCTGGTGCTACTGCCGGAGATGCCTTTCTGCCGGTGGATGGCGGCTACTCCTGAACTAACCCAGGAGCTCCGCTTGCGAGGTATTCAGCGCCATAAGCAGTGGCTAGCTGAAATTGAGGCGCTCGGCGTGTGCGCAGTTGTGTATTCGATGCCGGTCATCGAAGACAGCAGGAATCTGAATATCGCCTATGTTTATACGCCAGAAAAAGGACATCAGCGGCTGCATAGCAAAGCCTATTTTCCGCAGGAGCCGCATTTTTGGGAACAAACATGGTTTGAATTGGAACAAGCCGTGACTTTCGACGCCGTTGATATTGGCGATTACCGTGTTGGCGTTCTGCTCTGTACCGAGCTATGGTTTACCCAGTGGGCGCGCCACTATGGCAAAAAAGGTATTGACTTGTTATTATGTCCCCGGGCTACGTCACAAGGCAGCGTTCAGCAGTGGGTAGACTGCGGCAAGGTATCAGCGGTAGTCTCGGGAGCATATTGCCTCAGTTCGAACCGTGCCGGCGAAGGGGACAACGGGTTTTTATGGGGAGGGGCCGGTTGGGTTACAGAGCCTGTGACCGGCTCGATTTTAACTTTAACTTCGTCAAAATCTCGATTTTCAACTATTGATATTGATTTGAAAAAGAGTCGGGCTGCAAAATTACAATATCCGTTATATGTTAACTATGTGGCCCAATAAGGCAATAGTCACTACGGCGGTGTTAAATATATATTTTTCAACATCATAATTTAATTTTAAAGCCGGTTAGCAGGTATCTTCATGCAATTTTTTGCTGAGAAAATACCGGAAATCTGAATTTGAAAGCCGATGATTAGGCCTGATTGTCAAGACTTGATGGGTGGTTTCGTTTTCATATGGTGACTAGTAAAAAGTACTTCGAGCTCTCGATTGAGCATTTGCAATCAATTGCCGGATGGGCTGCTGAGTGTGCACAAAGGTCCCTGGACATTTACGAACAATGTATGAGAAATGATGACCGCCCTCGCAAAGCGATCGATTTGACCAAAGAATTTGTGGTCACAGGAAAGCGGACGAATTTGCTTAGAAAGGCTGCAATGGATGCACATAGGGCGTCTATGCAAACGACTGATGCGGCAGCATCAGCGGCAGCAAAGGCTGCAAGTTTGGCGGCTGCAAGTGCATTTACCCACCCATTCAGCGACATATATCAGGCCCGGCATATCTTAGGCTCCGCAGCCAACTCTGCTTTCGCCATCGAGCTCTCTTTTAAAGAAAATAGTCAGGTCGGCGCCAAAGAAATCGAATGGGCCGCCATTAACGCAGACTATAAAGTTGTCCAGATACTAAGAAAGATGCCAGAACAAACCGGGCAGGGTAGGAGACTGGACGAGCTGATGAAGGTGCTCGATCAACTATTAAGGAAGCCAAATGGTTGATCTCAATTTTTCGTCCGGGAAGTTAGCTCTATCATCCTCAGAGACATCGATCAAAAGTGAGCTTGATGGTTTGCACATATCGTGCGAATTGTGAAGGTTTGCGGATAAACTTCATAAGTCGTGCTCGTCGTAAAAAATGGAATCCGAAATAACTCTTCAAATCATCCTTATCAAACCAACGCCAAATGTAGTTTTTGGACTACAGAAGGGCACTGGTACCAATTACGCAACGGTCCAAAAGCAAATTCCTACCTCGAACGATTTAGACTTTACGTTTACAATTATTGTGAAAGGTGATAGATCCAAAGATCAATTTCCAAAATTGTCAGGCAGTTTTGTTCAGGGTTCCGCAGATAATAGGTTCGTGTATATCGACATCGGCACCTATGCCGGCCAAGCTGATTCAAAATGGTCGAGACGGCTTAAAATACCTTTAACAGGGATTACTTGGGAGGACATCGATTCATTATCTGGCAACTCGATACTGCAGACTGTTGTACCTGGAACTGGTAGGGACGGGGGGCCAAACTGTGCGACAGTTAAACCTTTTGCAGGTTGGCATCTTGAACGATCATAGAAGTGAAATGACGTATTCTATTTAACATAGTACGTTTTTTACAACAAATGAAAAATGTAAATATTCAATGCTGAATTCGGTAAATGTGCCACCTGAATTGAATTATTTTGCTTTAATGGTAATACGATTAATATCGTATTGCTGCCTTTGGGCGGCTTTAATTTCTTCTTTTGTTTTGTTGAAAATCTGCTTATAAAAAGTTTTTGTGCAAATTATTGTAAAAATAGTTTTATATCATAACCTTGAGTAACCGTCGGATTCAATTTTTGGAATCAGCCAGCTCAAAGCGCCCCCAATAAGAATTTATCGCGTTGGCGACACACTATTACGGTGTTTCGACCTCACTATGAAAGCAAAGTACTATAATACTCCCAGAAATCTGGACAGCTGCTTAAATTTCTAACTTAGTAGCTGACTATGAAAAAGGAACGTAGAAAATTCAGTGCGAGCTTCAAAGCCAAAGTGGCTATTGAAGCGATTAAAGAGGTTCAGACCGTGCAGGAATTGGCCTCCAAGTACGAGATTCATCCAACACAGATAGCTGCCTGGAAGCGAGAGTTTCTGGAAAAGGCTGAATTAGTTTTCAGTAAAGAGGCACCCACCACTGGTAATGAATCCGAAAACACAAAAGAGAAGGAATTGTATTCTAAAATCGGTGAACTTCAAGTCCAAGTCGATTTTTTAAAAAAGGTCTTGGGGAAATGAGTGTTATGGAGAAACGCGGACTTGTTTCCCCTGAGTACCCTGAGCTAAGCGTCTCGGCACAGTGCAAATTGATTGGTTTACAGCGTAGTAGCTATTACTTTAAGCCGAGAGGTCAGTCTCTGTTAAACCAGCGATTGATGAAGGCCATTGATCGCCAGTTTCTAGAGTGCCCGTTTTATGGCGTAGAACGCATGCGTGATTACCTGATCGGACTGGGATATCCTGTTGGTGTGAAGCGGGTGAGAAGACTTTATAGACTTATGAATTTGCGCACAATTTATCCCAAGCGCAATCTAAGCAAATCCAAACCAACAGATTACAAATATCCATATTTGCTGAAGGGGTTGAAGATTGAGCGCCCCAATCAGGTCTGGCAAGCCGATATATCTTATATTCCAATGTTCAGAGGATTTATGTACATGTTCGCCATTATTGACGTTTACAGCCGTCGAATTGTGGGATGGAGTATCTCCAATACAATGAGTATGGAATGGTGCCGGGAAACGCTTTTGGATACGATCCGTACACAGGGAAAGCCCGAAATATTCAATACCGACCAGGGTAGCCAATTCACAAGTCAGGGTTTTATTAAGCCGCTCTTAGAGAAAGGGATACAAATTTCTATGGACGGAAAAGGACGGGCCCTAGACAATGTTTTCATCGAAAGATTTTGGAGGTCGCTCAAACAAGAGTACATATACTTAAATCCTCCAAATGGCGGGATGGATTTGTATCGGGGAGTAAAAGCATATGTGGAATTTTACAACCGTCGACGCAAACACACAGGAACCGGGTACATTCCCCGATGAATTGTTTTTCCAGATCAATGCAAAAGCATCCTAATTAAACTTAATTTCATCCGTCGGCTGTCCAGCAAACCGGGAGTATTTCACTAGATATTCGCGAAGTTAATTTTGAATTTGTCTCAGATTTCTCATTTTGGCTGAGAACGGTCAAGAACTGTGGTCATAATTCGTCCGTCAAGTATTTGACGAATCTTAAAAAAGATCATTTTGTCTTGCCTTAGAAAAGGTTGGATACCAAGAGACCCGTTTGCGGAAATCAAATTGGCTAAGAGGGAAGTGGAGCCCGGTTTTCTGACCGAAAATGAACTCGAGAAACTAATATCTAAGACAATTGTGGTTAAACGGATTGCCCTTGTGCGGGACATTTTCGTTTTCTCTTGCTTCACTGGGCTAGCATACGTGGATGTCAGAAATCTGAGGCGCTCTGCAATTGTGAAAGGCGTGGATGGAAAGGATTGGATAGTGACCCGACGACAGAAAACAGATGTTCCAACACGGCTTCCATTGCTGCAACAAGCACGAAATGTTATCGAACAGTATGGTAACCATGGAAGTGGAGTGAACTCGCCAGACGAATTGGTGTTACCTGTTCTCAGTAACCAAAAGATGAACGCCTATTTGAAGGAAGTTGCAGACATCTGCGGAATTACTAAAACACTGACTTTTCATACAGCTCGCCACACCTTTGCAACGACAGTTACGCTGACTAATGGGGTTCCGTTGGAAACTGTTTCCAAAATGCTCGGCCATAAGTCGCTCAGGCAAACTCAGCATTATGCTAAAATCATTGATTTGAAGGTGAGCAAGGATATGGATTTGTTGGAGAAGAACTTGCGGAGGTAGTATGCGTGCAGACTACGCTGGTTGTTCAAAAAAGTATTTGGGGCGATCTAGGCTATCACGGGCGGGTTTGTAATAGTCCACCAAGATTATACATATCCCGCCCGCTACCAGCGCACTTAACAGCAAATATAGTGTATTTTGTGTGTCCAACTTATTGCAGCCATGCTTAGAACGCTATCGGACAGTTTAAGGAGGTATTCAAATTCTGCGTTCAAAACGTATTTGACAAATAACTCGGCAAAAGGGCAGCTAAATAAGTGGCCCTAGTATTTCAGTGATCGTTTAAAGCCGCCAAAAGCTTCCGGCATAATGGCGGCTTTCTCTATTGTTTAGACCTACCAAATCACGCCGCAGCCCATTCAGGCACTTATTCCGTTTCCTTTTGGCTGTTGTGGGGCCACTGTTAGAAGGGCTTTCTTTTTTTCGTTTTTCTTTGTCAAACATTCATTTTCAAGGGAGCGAGAGGAAGAAGGAAAACAATCTCTAACTTCTAACATGTTACTATCATGGCTCACAATCTGAATTTCAACGAGACTACCGGCGAACACTCATTCTTTTCAGTAAAGGAAAAAGCATGGCACGGCCTCGGACGAATCGTCGATCAGTACCCAACCAGTAACGAGGCAATCGCGTTTGCAGGTCTGGACTACCAAGTTCAAAAGGCTAATCTTTTGGCTCATTTACCATCTGAGGGATGCGATCATTCAGAATCTACCGTGCCAGTCGGAGGATATTTCGCAACTATGAGAACTGATACCAAAGCAGTACTTGGAGTAGTTGGCAGGGAATACCAGATTGTTCAAAATCGCGATGCATTCACGTTCTTTGATAGCATCGTGGGTGGGGACGGAATTTTGTATGAAACTGCCGGTGCGTTGGGCAAAGGAGAAAGGATTTTTATTACCGCCAAGTTGCCGGGTTATATTCAAGTTGGGGCCGATGATCTGATTGAAAAATATCTCTTTCTTACGACCTCCCACGACGGTAGCGGTAGTATCACTGCTGCGTTTACACCAGTCCGGATCGTATGCGCAAACACGCTGAATGCTGCTATGAAAAACATGACCAATGTTGTTAAAATTCGCCATACCAGCAATGCTAAAGACCGGCTCAGAACAGCACATAAAATGATGGGTATAGCCAACCGGTTTAGCGACGAAGTCGGTCAGGTATTCAACACTTGGGCGAAGAAGCGTATTAGTGATCCCGAGCTAAAAAAGCTTATCGAAATTGCGATGGCACCAAACAAGGAAGTCCTCGGGAATATTCGCGACGGAAAGGTTCATGCGCTGTCTACCCAGTTCCTTAATATTGTCGATGATGTGTATGAATATGCGCTTAGTAATCCTACTCAGCAGCTCCCGACCACAATGGGAACCGTGTTTGGTGCGTACAATGCAATCACAGGATATTTTCAGAATGTCCGCAAGTTTACCGACGAAGAAGCAAAACTCAAATCAATCTTGCTCGGTGGAACAGGTCAGCTGCGAGGACAGGCAGCATTTAACTTGTGTGATGAATTTACCCGCCGAGGTACAAATGCTTTCAGCCTTAACTAGAAGAATCGCCGCCCGGTGAGGGGGCTACATTCAAACTGTTGTTACCGGTCTGGTAGCAACCGAACCTTGCATGAAGTGGAGAATTCAGTGGCTTGGCTGGAGAATACGGCGCAACAGACCACCCCGTTCCGTGGCAAATTGACCGATAATCCAAATTCTTGAATTTTGTGTAACTCGCTGACAAAAAAAAGATTTGGTGGTCAATTTTGACCGAAATGATCTGGTCGGCTCAAATTGAAATGGGCGGGGCCGCCCGGCGGTGGTTACTGGCACCGTAATTTCCAGCTTATCAACCGTTTGTTATTTAAGCATATACTGAATCGAGCCCCCGTCAACGGCGATATCGGCACCATTAATGTAGGCAGCGCTATCAGACGCCAGAAACAATACGGTATTGGCAACTTCGTGTGCATTTCCCAGGCGTTGGAGGGCACTTCTCGACGCCAGATAATCCTGAATTTCCTCGGACGCAACAGTGAGCAGTCCGGGAGTCTGAATCGGGCCCGGGCTGACGACATTGATCCGGATTTTCCGTTCCGCCAGCTCATTGACGGCAATATCGGCTATTTTGTTCAATGCAGCCTTGGTCGCAGAGTACACGCTGCTTGCGACACCAGCGGCAGCCGCTACACGGGATGAAGTGAAGATTACGGAAGCGCCGTCAGCCAAATGCGGTATCAGCTTTTGAAGAGTAAAAAAAGTGACCCTTCACATTGGTATTGAACTGCGCGTCGAAATCAGCTTCGGTGACATGCTGAATCGGCGCGTAAATGCCGATGGCCGCATTAAGGTAAAGTACATCGACTTTCTTGCCACTTTCCGCTACCCATTTTTCCAGGACCGCGATCCCGGTCATATTCGAGGTGTCAGCGGCAAGTGTTTGCAGATTCGCACTGTCGATCTCTTTGGCTGCTTTCTGTAAAGTTTCAGGATTTCTTCCGGTGATCAGCACATTGGCGCCCTGTTGAATAAATGCTTGGGCAGTAGCAAGTCCAATGCCCTGGCTGCCGCCCGCTATGACTACATTCTTGTTGCTGAAATTCATTGCTTTAAAATTTTAAATACACTACAAAATTATATCCTGAACATTTACTTTTGTAACTTGGTTACCAGAAGTAACAGTATATTCCAGGTAACCAGGTAACTTATGGAGGAGCAAATTTGTCACAAAGCAGATATCAGGGCGATCCACGACGCTATGGATATTTTAAGTGGAAAGTGGAAGATTTCCATTCTTTCTTCAATGTGTTATTACAGCGAGAGACGGTTTTCAGAAATCCTGAATGACCTTGAAGGCATTTCCAACAAACAGTTGAGTAAGGAGCTCAAAGAGCTTGAAATGAATAAGCTGGTTAAAAGGACGGTCCTCGACACACAGCCTGTGACGGTTCAGTATAATCTGACTGAATATGGCTGGACACTGCAAGATCTCATTCATGATCTTGCCGCATGGGGAACGAAACATCGCCAGGTGATTATGGGCGACCGAAGTGCACTTGATGAGGTATCAAATAGAGGCTCACTCCTTCAAATGCCACCCAATTGATCTGGCAATGATTAGATTGAAAATACGGTGCCACAGACCACCCCATTCCGTGGCAGACTGACCATCGGTCCAATCTTGATTCATAAATAGCTGATAAAAAGAGGGGATAGGATGGTCAGTCTGGGCCGAAATGGCGTGGTCAAGCTAAATTGAAATTAGGTGGTCACTTTCGCCGTTAACCAGTCCTGAATTAAAGTCACGTAAGTGTGTTCGCTTATGGGTTAAAGGAGTTCTTGAGATAGTTTTTTATCGGAGCTGTCGGGTCAGCGCAGCAAAAGGAAAAAATCATCCTAATTGTAACCTTTTTATTCTTCGGCAGTTTCCACGTTAAATCACAAAATCGTGCCATGAAAAACCGCCGGACATTGCTTGTAGCGTTGTTATTATTCATTTTGAGCGCGAGGGCCAACCTTTTCGCCAATAAACATTTCGAGGGTGATTCTTCCCAGATTAGCACGAAACTTGATGCGTTTATGACGGAACTGTATGAACGCGGACAGTTCACTGGCGCTATTCTCGTGAGCAGACGCGGGAATGTTATCTATCAAAAGGCTTTCGGTATGGCCGACCGCAAGCGGAAAATTCCCTTTACACCGGACACCCAGGAATATATCGGCTCGGTCTCAAAGCAAATGACTGCAATGGGTATCATGATCCTTAAAGAGCGAGGTAAATTAAGCTACGGGCAGTCGGTCAGAGATTATTTTCCGGAGTTGCCTGAATGCATGCAACCTGTCAGGATTCTCGATTTGCTCCGCCACACCGGTGGCTTGGAGGATTTCTATGATTTTCCGGATATGACCGAGCAAGATGTTTTTAAGATCTTAATGAAGCAGAAGACACTAAAATTCGAGCCGGGCACCCGATTCCAGTACAGCAATGGCGGTTATACCCTCTTAGGGATGATTATCTCGAAAATTGCCGGGCAATCGCTTAATGCTTTTCTGACAGAGAATATCTTTGGTCCCTTGAAGATGGATCACACATCGGTGAACCAGATAACGGCCAGAAATAACGAGCGGGCGATCGGGTATGACCTTTTTGGCAGCGAGAATAACTACGATAGTTTCATTGGCGGCAGTGCCTCCGTCATCTCGACGGTACGCGATCTATTCAAATGGGATGAGTCTTTTGCTAAATCCCCGCTGGTGAACGCCCAAACGCTGGCCGAGGCATTCGAACCGTCGATAGTCCAAAAGGATGATACCTATGGAGAGCGAAGCTACGGTTTCGGCTGGTGGATCGGACGGTATAACGGACAAATGAACCTGTTTCATAACGGATCATTCGGGGGCTACAAAGCCTACAACGAAATACTGACCGGTGACCGGATCAATATTATCCATCTTAGTAATCTCAGGCATTCATCAATGATGGGCATCAGAGCGGCAATTGTCGATATTCTCAATGGGAGACCCTACAAACCGGTTCCCAGATCGATTGGCGCCTGGATATACCGGGAAAAGCAAACAGCGGGTGCGGATTCGATGATACATCTTTACCGGCAAATCAAAGGCTCGGCCGCCAAAGACGGCTTTGACTTTGGGGAAGGTGAGCTTAATACACTTGGATACCACCTGATGAGGTCCGATCGCGTCGATGATGCCATTAAGATCTTTACACTAAATACCGAAGTCTACCCGGAGTCAGCTAACGTATACGACAGCCTGGGAGAAGCTTATCTAAAATCCGGAAATAAAGAGCTCGGCTTGAAAAATTATCAGAAAGCGCTGGCTATTCACCCAGATGATAAGGGTTTACAACAACGGATAGCGAATATCCGGTGATTTAACATTTGCATTATTGATCATGTGACAGATAGTCGAACCACTGGTGCTCGAATGTATCTACAGCAATTATGGTAGATTTCTGACGACAGGAGTCCACCGCCGATGGGGAAAGCGAGGCGGATCTTTGCTACGGTCGATTCTGGTCGAGTACACACATCATATGTGCATTGTAAAACGGAATATCAGCTACTATAATCTGGACGTGATCATTTCCGTAGGTTATAGAGTGAAGTCACGCCAGGGAACAAAATTCCGGATTTGGGCAACCCAACGTTTAAAAGACTACTTGATTCAAGGCTATGCGATGAACGAGCGCCGATTGGCTGAAAAGGAACAGCAGGTACAGATCCTGAAAGATGGTATACGTATTCTGGCACGTTCAATTGAGGACAAAGTGGATTCAGAGGATTTGGACTGGCTTGCTACGTTTGTGAAAGGCTTAACATTACTAGATGACTACGACCATGAGCAGCTGGACAGGAAAGGCCGGACCGTGCGCCCGTCGCGTATCCAGGTTTAACCGAGTATCATGTCGTCGTCGAAGCTATGAAAGCTGACTTTGGTTCGGCTGTCTTTGGAAAGGAAAAGGACGGAAGCTTCCAGAGTGCTATCGCGCAAATTAGCAAGGGCTTTGGCGATGAGGATTTTATCCATCTGTGGAAGAAAAGGCAGCGACTTTACTCTATCTTATCATCAAGAATCATAGTTTTGTAGACGGCAACAAGCGTATCGCCGCGGCATGTTTCCTGCTATTTTTAGAAAGAAATAATTTGTTAATATCTGACAGTGGTGCAAGCAGTATCTCCGTAAATGGGGACATCGCTATTTTATCTGCGAATTTTCCACCTACCCATTCCTGGAACATCGTTTGGCGGGAAGAGACCTTCTCCGTAATGCTCAATCAAGGCAATAACGTGGTCAGGATACAGGGACTACCGGGCGCCAGCATTCGTCAGGATAAGATCTGCGTGACCGGTCCGGGAAGCGGGCAGCCAGCATGTGCATTCGAAATAGACCCCGCATCCAATGCCCCAATATACGACCGGAGCAAGCCCATGTCTTTCACCGCCAATTGCACCGGGGATTGCGCAGGTGTGACCTACACCTGGAAAACACTCCTTTGTTCTGATGCAAAAAAATAATAAGTTGATTCAGGTCCCTGTCGGGCATATCGATCCTGTTTTGAATCGTTGCTTTTAACTCATCATATTTCTGAAGGAAGCTGAGCTCATCAGACATATCCGAAGAAATTGCTTCGCCAATTACCTTTGACAAATAGATACATTGATAAGTTAGATTCGGATACCGAAAGTATGCTTCTACCTCGGATGTATTGGTGATACTGACTTGTCCGTCTTGGGAGGACTGGTAGCGCACACGTCTCATTAAAGGTCCCGAAAAAGCCTCGAGCGCAGCATCGTAGTCCTGTATCCGATGGATCATACGGGCAGATACCAGTATGATCAATCCTTTCTGGACAACACCGTCCCTTGCCAGTATATCATGAATCAGAAAGCGGTGGAGCCTGCCGTTTCCATCTTCGAAGGGATGAATAAATACAAACCCAAAAGCGATCATCGCTGCCCTGAGAATCGCATGGTTCCCTTCCGATTTTCCTTTCGGTTTCCCTCAAACCTGACATCATCGACGTTACCATATCAGGTGGCGGGCAGATATAATGGTAGATCTCGCCGTACTGTAACGTCGTCTGCCCTATGTAGTTCTGAAAGTCCCTGTACTTTTGGACTGCAAAGCGCTCATCTACTATCGCATTTTGCAAAACTGTCAAATACTCTTCACTCAGGGTTTGATCTGCCGGGACTGTTCCTGCCTTGCTTAGCAGGGCGATAAAGCGGTCCATTCTGTCGGATGGCGGACTTTCCCGCTCTATTTAGTAGGAAGATTTTGTCTCCTTTCGGTATAGGTATTGCGCTGCACGGTGAAATATCTGCGCAGAATACTCTGTTTTCAGCCGTTCGATCTCGGCTGTCAGGTCCAGATTCAGCGATTGTTGCAACGCTGCTGCTTTCCTGATTATCGGGCAAAAATCCCGGTCGCCCAACAAATTGTCATTGATCCGCCATACATGCTGTAAAAACAATAAATTCATGTTTCAACTTTTTGCGGTAAAATGATTTGACGGGTAGGTAATTATATTAAAACAAATAGCTTTCTACTGTAAAATAGCTATCCAACCCATAAGTCAGGGCATCTAAAAAGAGCCCCGCTTACGAGCCCCTCCCAGGTGTTCAGACGGTTGAAAGTGGAGTTCCCGGTGTTTCTTGATGTAAATTAACAAATTCCTTCGGGACCGTCCGCGGCTGAAGTTAAATCATTCAGTACACTGTGCGGCGTCGCGTATGCTACGGAATACCCACGTCGTTCGTTATATCCTCCTTTGTCGGCAGGTCGCCCTCATAAGCGTAGGAGGTCGTGTTTGCCAATGTGACGGCGTTTACAGGGCTTGCGTACACTTTTTCGGTTACCTTCCGGCCATTGATGTAAGTGTAGGTTTTGTAGGTCGAAAGCAGTTCGGGATCATAGTAATAGGACTGGCGCGTCAGATTTCCTGCTTCATCGTAAGTGAATTCCACATATCCGCCGGGCTCCGGCGAATCCGATTTAGTGAAATTGAGAATTTTCGTCAACCGGCAGTGGCCCACGTTGTAAACGCTCGTATCGCCTTCATTCGGCCCCGGCGGCCCCTGGAAAGTTTCGATTCTCTTGTCTTTACAGCCTGCCAGGAAATACACAGTGAGGACCAGGGTAAAAAAGCTTTTTCATGGCGAACGATCTGAGTACTACCCTCATCAGACAAGAAAATCCTTGAAATAATTGCAAGGTTACTTTTGTTTAATCGCAACGCCGGTGGCCTTAAATTGTGTCTATCTGGATGATTCCGGCCTACCGGATATTTCCTGAACAATCCACCTGCATGATTATGAATTTGAAATTTACATCCTACGGTCTCCGGCTTCTTGTAACGCTTTCTTTTTTGCTGCCAAATGGCCTTTGGGCAGGGAAAACCGGTTTTGTGCGGCACCCGGGATGCCGACGCACCGCCGCAAATAAGGCGGATGATGAGCCAGCTGCCGGCCATCATGGCCAGGCAAAACACGCGCACTGCCGCAGGAGAAATGAGAATATGCCGCGTTGCGGTAGAGATTGATTCGGATACATATGTGAAATACGAGCGCGACACAGCGGCGATTATCCAGGCGGTGATCCGTAATGTCGAAAAATGTTCAAAATTTTATGAGCGGGAGGCAAGCTTCCGGATGATGGTCACAAGCATCCGGATTTTCAAAGACACCGAGCCGAATCCTTACGCCAATGCACACGATGTGCATGCCATGGTGACGATCCTGGCCAACAGGCAGGTGTCGGACCAGAATTTTGACAAACGCATTTACCTTTATACGAAGCCGGTCGGTGGCGGTGCTTCGGGTGTGGCGTTCATCGGCGGCGTTTACAATGTGTCGCCGCTCGAAAATGTCGCAACACTTATGCACGAGTTTGCCCATAATTTCGGATCGTACCATACCAACAACTGCGGCTGGCCTGGCGGCCCGCTCGATTACTGCGGCGGAGTAGAAGGTGACTGCTACACCAAATCTTCGGAAGTAAACACAAAAGGGTCGCTCATGAGCCGGTGCGGCAACAATGGAGCCGGAGAAGCGCTTCATCCGATGGTGCAGGCGGTGATAAAACAGCACGCCGAGGTCACTTTTGCCAAAATGGAATCCGCGCCGCAGGCGCCTTCACTACCGGGTGACATTACTGCTGTGAAAGGGGATTTTTACACGTGGCCGGCGTCGACGCTGGCCAGCACTTATGAATTCAGCTATTCGACGGATGCTAATTTCAATGGCGAAACCGTCGAAACCACCACCGTAAATGGCATTAACTTATTGAAACAAACATTAGGCGCCGACTATTTCGTGCGGGTCAGGGCACGCAATGCATTCGGCACGTCCGATTGGTCCAATACGGTTAAAATCCGCATCGACCCTGACCAGCCCGACTTGCCGGTGCTTCTGGGGCCTGCCAAACACGCATTTCTTCCGGCGCAGCTTCCGGTGACATTGTCGTTCTCGAATGTTCCGGGTGCAGCCTCGTACCAGGTGCAGGTGTCGCCGCTCTACGATTTCGACTTTGCTTATCCGGCCAGCGAAATCATTTACGGAAATCAATATAACTATGTGCCGTATTTCGGCGGGTTCAAATGGCGGGTAAGGGCAATTGTGAATGGAAAAACAGGCAAATGGTCGGAAATCGGATATTTTTCGGCGAATGCGCGCCTGAACATGGTAGGGCTGTACCTACCTATCCCGGATAACCTGCTCGATGTGCCCCGCACGATCCCGATCGCCTACACGCCATCAACTTACTATTCAAACACGCGCATAACGGTCGCCGACAATCCGGAATTCAATAATCCGCTCTTCCAGCGCAATTACGAGCCATTTTTGGAAATCGCGGACGTGCTGAAAGATCTGCCTGCCAACACGCAGCTCTACCTCCGTGTGCAGGAACGGCAAACAGACCTTATCAATTATCCCGACCGCGACTTGGTCGACTACACCATTCAGTTTGCCACCGGCAGCGCCAACAGCCCTTATGCCCTGACGTTCCTCAGCGAAAAAGACCAGCCCGTTTTTGGAAAACCCAACCCCAAAATCGCCGTTTCCAAAGACCATGTATGGCTGGGCGTGATCGATGCCGGTTTCATAAAACTCGACCAGAAAGCGCTTACATTCCAGACATTTAACCGCGCCAACACCGATGGACTTCTCGGTGTGGGAATGGACAATTCCGTCCGCACGGATAACGAGCGGAACATCTATACCATCAACCCCGCGGACGGTTACCGGTTCCGCAAAGTGAAGCTTGTCAACGAAAGTCCTTCTGGCGACGCGACCGTGACAACCATTCCATTTGTCGGTTACATCCAGGATTTCAGTCCGCAGCACCAGGTGTTCTGGACGCAGCGGGTTATTTACAAGGAAACGCCCGACGGTTTTATCGCGCTTCGCCAGGTGTCGGACAGTCAGTTGATCAAGGATATCCGGTTCCGGGACAATAAAGCCTGGATTCTGATTCTCAACATGGACCGCGATTACAGTACCGAAATCCTCGTCATGGACCTCAATGACCACGATCTAATCTACACGATCGATTACCAGACCAGCCCTGCCATCGAAAATGTGATCGACCAGATCGAGATCCAACCCGACGGAAAAGTATGGCTCCGGCAAACGGATTATTTCACCCAATTCAGCTCCCTGGCCTATTTCGACGGCACCTCCTGGTCGCTTTTCGACTCGGGTAATGCACCATTCGGAACCCGCATTTCCAGCGTCAGCATTTCGCCCTCCGGTCAGCCTTACGTCCTGGCTGTGGGCCGTGAAACGCAGGTGTACAAATTCCATAATGGCCAATGGGAGAAAGCAGGCGATGCATTGCCATACCAGCGGTTTGACGGCGACTTGTGGGTAGATACGTATGATAGTTTCTGGATTTCGAACCGCTTCGGGCTGGCACGGCTCGGGTCCGACGCCGCATTTCCTGTTACGCTGGTGCATTTCAGAGCCACTCCGGAAAACAATACCGTGGTACTCAACTGGAAAGTCGCCGACCAGGTAGACATGGCGCGTTATGAAATCGAGCACAGCAGCGACGCAAAGCGCTTTCACGTCATCGGAGAAACGCCGGCGATTGACACGGCTTTGTACAATTTTGTTCACACCAGCCCGGCACCCGGCACCAATTATTACCGGCTCAAAATGATCGAGTCCAACACGGATTTCGCCCTCAGCAAAATAGTGAAAGTAAATATGAATGATCTTGCGGAAATTGTCATTTATCCAAATCCGGCTGCCAGCCTGCTCCATGTGAAACCGAGGCCGGAACTCATTGGTCGGTCCGGCCGGATCACGGTGTTCAGCATAGACGGAAGGAGAATTTATGCGAAAAAAATAGACCAATTCCGGGCGCAGGAGCCGGTCGATGTGTCTACTCTGGCTGCGGGCAACTACCTGATCAAGGTCGAAAATGGCACCTCTGCCAGCAGCAGGGTTATGCAGATCGCCAGATAGCGGAATGCATTCCTTCATGCGAATGGCCAACACGCAGCATTAGCGCGTAAGCCCAGCTCGGCGGCCATTCGCACCACCGTAGACGTGTTGGGCGCACCGAATTTTCCTTTCAGGTTTTGCAGCGTCTTTGAAACAACGTTACTATCCAGGCACTTCGGTTCACCCCGACTCTCCCAGCTTCATCGCCTTGGCGATTACCGCTTTTTACTAGCTCTCCACTTTTTCCAAACGCCTACGAGCGACTCCAAATTACAGATTAAGGCATATCCGTTTTGCCCGAGGATAAACAATTTACTATAAAAACACTCTGCCGCTTGCATTTCAACATAGAAACACGCAGCCAGTTTACTATGAGATTAATTTCTGAAATACACAATAAACCAAAGCGCGCCGCTCAGAAATGCCGGGCTGCCTGTGAGTAACTTGTTTTTGGCTGATCTAGGAATCTCTCGTGTGGACCTGTTTTGACTATTGCTACCCAACGCTGGACTATAAGCGGCCACAAATGCGCCAGTAAAAGACAACAGTAGACAATCACGATCAGGACCCCCATCGTTTCATCAGTTGGCATGGACGAGCGATTATGGTTTTGCTCAATACATCAGAATAAGCATTTTGACCTAAGCTTTGTCACTTAACATACTGTTCTTATCAGAATAGCCAGCGGGGTAAACATTGACACTTACAGAAACTACTGGACGATCAGGCTAAAAGTACGCTTGACCGCTCTTTCTTGGACTGTTATCAAATAGGTTCCCGGCAGTAGAGAAGCTAATGGTGAAATCTCCACCGCTTGCGTATCCAGGGGTTTGCGCCTGAAAGGTATCGTCTGACCCGATGCGCTACGAGCTTCGATCTTGGCCGTAACCGGTTCGTCTACGCTGACTCGAAAAGACTGGCTTTGAACGAGGTTTGGATACACTGCGTAATCCCGAGAACGTGCGATGACTGAAACAATGCGTGACACAGTGCGCGTACCATCAATATCGTATTGAATCAGACGGTAGTAGCTTGTACCGGAATAGGGCATCGGATCAACCGCTTTGTATGTTTGTAATGTGCTGGAATTACCGGCGACGTCGCGGATTTCAACCACTGGCTCAAACGAGACAAGGTCTTTGCTGCGCTCGATCACAAAACGCGCATTCTGTGTTTCCTGTGCAGTTGCCCATTCTAATTCTACCGAATGAGTTGCAACCGGTTTGGCCGAAAAAGAAATTAATGTTACGGGAAGCGTGTTGCCGAACTCGTAGGCGCCCATATCTACCGACTCGCCGGCTATTCTTCCCTTGCCTGCCAGATCGGCAATACCAATATTTAAACCTGTAGTATCCGGCGTACCTGCATCTATGCAAGGGCTACCGCTTTGCAAGGTAAAATCCATACTTGCGGCGTCGGTAAACAAGGGGTCCAGGCTAAGATTACCCGTGCCGCTAATGACGCCATCTTGCAAATTGCTGTAAGTGACGGTGACTGTCGAGTTCAGGCTAACCAAACCACTTGTATTGCCCCAGATTATGGTATTGGAAATAACCGCACCAGCACGAGAATTAAGTATACCGCCACCGGAGCCGGCCGAATTTGCCGCAAATGTACAGTTCGTAACGGTAACAGATAAAGAAGTATTACATAGGCCACCGCCATATGCGATTGCAGTGTTGCCAGCAAAAGTACAATTGGTAATAACCGAACCCGTAGACGCAAATTCATAAATGGCACCACCATTAAATGCTGAATTTCCTGTAAAAATACAATTCATAATAACCGGCCGGGAAGTACCCGTATTAGCCATGCCGCCGCCGCCGCCGGATTGTGTTGAATTGTTCGAGAAACCACAGTTCGTAATAGTTGGCGAAGAATTATAGTTAAATATACCGCCTCCATAAGAGGCTGCCTGATTGTTGGAAAAAATGCAGTTGCTGATAGTGGGCGAAACACTGCTGTTATATATACCGCCACCAAGGCTTTGGTATCCACTTGTAATGAAAAATCCGTCTAACAAGGCGGCACTCGTCAGGCCGTTGTTGACATTAAGCATAACGTTTGCGCGATTGCCTTGCAAGGTAGCTTTGTTGGCAAGATTGCGCTGCGCGAAATCGGTCTCAGTACCAATGAAACCACCGAATATTTTAACGCCTTCTTTCATGGAAAAAGCGGTATTGGTCGCTGGCTGATACGTCGCTTGGGCTACAAAAATGCTGTCGCCGCTTGCGGCTGCATCAATAGCGGCTTGCAAATTGGTATAAGCATTAGCCCAAGTGGTGCCATCATTATTTCCCGTAGCATTCAGGCTTACATAAAGAACCGTAGCGTTTGTTTTAATAAAGCTGCTTACCAGCAAAGCAAAGGCTAGGAAAACTCTTCTCATATTGCAGATGTGAAATGTTTAATAAAAAATGTCCGTGAATTAACCTAATAGCCAGTAATCATTTAATCGTTTATTTCCAATATTTGATCAACAACTACTACAATTGTTTCTTGCCCATTTGCCTGGTAGTATATTTTACCCGTTGTGCGGTTAACGAAGGAGCGCATGTTTAATTTGCCCTAGCGGCTTACTGGCCAGTAACTTGATTGCTTTCAGTATGGAAACGGAAGCTATTTTGGCTACAATCCTGGTAAATAGCCCTTCCGAGGTTTTGGCGTAGTTCCGCTTAATCAGTTGTTGATCGCAGAGTTGAGAGAAAAGAGTTTCTATAATTTTACGTGTTTTCCGACGCCGGTAATTCCACAGATTTTCGATTTTCATATTGGCTTTTAACGGGGTTATTATCTTCACGCCTGCTTGTTGGAACAACGCAAGCTGCTGGCCAGCTGAAATGTAACCGCGATCCGCAAGAAGCTCACATTCAGGTAGATTATCATGTTTTAAAAACGGAATGTATTGAGAGTCATGCATACTCGCCGTGGTCATGCCGGTGGCAAACGGAAAGCCACTTTTGGAAATTACCAGGTGCATTTTGAAACCGTGGTAGTAGCTCTTATGACTTGCATGCCAGGCAGTAGAAGGTAGGACTAATTCATCGTCACGGCATATTTTAAGGCGCTGAATTCGAGGTTTTTGACAAATAGGGATAGGAATTGAATCAATTACATACTCGCTGTCTTGTCCAGAAAATTTTAAGCAGACTAGCTTTGACAATTGGGCTGTCTTCTCAGAAAGCCTGCGTCGTCTCCTGTTATACGTTGTCCTGTGAATCAGGTTGGGAAACATTCTGGGATACCCAGCGCGAAGCTTTCCGAACAACCAATTCTCCGAGCGGTCCGCCGCAGCAGTCTATGGACAAAGATTCGGCCAAACAAGATAAGGCAATCACTTGTATATCAGACATCTTTGGTTTATTTGGATAGAATTTAAAATTACCCTCGACGTCTATTTCGTCCCGAAAAACTGTTTTGGCAATCGCAAGAAATTTGCTGAAATTGGCTCTAAGATTGTGCATCGTTAATACGGTTTGGTACCCTTATTAACTTACTGAATTCAGGAAAATGCACAATCCTTTTTTATGCCAAATTTCAACCGCACAACGGGTTATATTTTCTATCCTGGTATAAGATCGTAGCAAGACATGCAAGTTCTTTGGATTTTTTTGTTGATCCTTTTTGGATATTCCTAGCCAGTGTTCCCGGGCAAAGTACGTCGTCTGAAAGTGGCTTGACATCACTGAGCGAGAATGATCAATAAACTTACAGATTTTTTTCTTTTTCTCAGAGATTTCGAGCTAAAGCAATTCTGTGAGCGGATGCAGGGAGCCGGCTCAGGATTGTGAAATTCGATAACCTCGGCCAGTTACTTGTGCCGCCGCCAGTAGCCTCCTCAACTTATGTTCTGCCCCAAGTGTTACTTGTAAATTACAAAATCCGGCAATTATAAGGTATGCAAGCTTCCGAGCCTCTACAAATTCGCTTCCCTGAGAATCATCACTTGTCTTCGCTTCGCCCCCCCAGTGATAGTGCCCAAGCTCCCCTGTCGATTTCATCACACGATGGCATGGTCTTAGCATTGCGATACGGTTTTCGCCCATTGCAATTCCTATATCCTGTGCCATATGCCCGGTGCCCCTGGCTGGAAATTACGGCGAAACTGACCATCTGATTTCAATTCAGGTTGACCAAGTCATTTCGGCCTCAACAAACCACTATATACATCTCTTATCAGTAGATTACACGAGATTGCGCGAATCTTAACCGGTGGTCAATCTGCCATGGACTAAGGTGGTCAGTGCCACCGTATTTTCAGCTATTTTACCGGACGTGTTTTCCGGCTGCACGCCACCAGTTTGTGTACTCTGGCAATTATCGAACAAATGCGAGGTAATATTTCTACATTAACAAGTTAAATATTATGTTTACATAATAGAACTTTCCTTGTATTCCGTTTTGCTATCGATTGTTCGTTTTGCTTCAAAAAGATGTGCTTCCAGTTTTGCATGTCTATTTTTCCTGAACCTTCTAATATGCCCGTCACGAAGTTTATTCGCCCAGCAGATTGACTTCTATTCCCCCAATTACAGTTTTCAACATTTTACCGCTGAAAACGGACTTCCCCAAAATAGTGTAAAAGCCATAGCGGCTGACGAGATGGGATTTGCCTGGCTGGCTACGGAAAGTGGTTTGGTAAGGTTCGACGGTAAGGATATGACCGTTTTTAACAAGAACAACCTGAATATCTCGGCAAACCGCTTTTTCCAGAGTCAGAAAAGCATCTTCAATGGACAGCTGTATTTTAGAAACGAAGATAACCAGGGGATATTGATCGAAAACGGGCGTGCCGAGGTCGATACCCAATACGTTTCAGAATGGCGAGGCATGTTGAAGCGAATCGGTTTGACATCGCGTCGTGCACTGCAGAGCAACGATGGTTCGGGCAGGCCTCTATATGACTATGACTGGCAGGATTTGATAGTTGCCGGTCGCCCCGGGTCGTTCTTTGTTTGTGACACTACGTCGGTTACCTGCTACGAGGGCGACCGGTTAAAATACAGGGTCGTGTATAAGGTGCGTAACCCGCTTACCTATTTTTATATCGATGACAAGTTGTTCCACTGGCACCGGGAGAACGGAAAGATTACACGGATTTCCCATGATAAAACGGAAGATGTAGAAGTCGTGGGCGATATACTTCGGAATGAAGACTTCAGAAAGTTGAAATCGGGTTTTGAAATCTTGTGGAATGGATCGTCAAACCATCCGATGCTCTATTTTGGAGGTAAGCTGTACGGCCTAACCCTAACGTCCCCCAACCAATTTACGTCAAAATATCTATTGGAAGGATTCGATCTGAACAAGAGGCGTGTCGTTAGTTCCTATTATGATCCAAAAAACGGCATGATAATGCTGGGAAGCCTCACAGAAGGTCTTTTCGTGTTTCATAGAAAGCATTTTTCGGTCCTACAAGGCAGCGAAGGCAATGCTTTTTACGAGCAGAGTTTTTTTTGCGGCCGATATATTATTAATGGGTCCGGCGAGGCCTTCGATGTTTTCAACGGAGAAAAAAGGGTACTTCCTCTCGGGAAACAGTTTTACAAAGCGTCAGCATTTGTTGCCAAAGACGGCCAAATATGGTCCTGGAAAAATAGATTCCTGTATTTGTTTTCACATGACGGAAAAAAACTGATACGTAAATGGCCAATTTCAGGAAATACTATCACCGTCTTTCAAGCGGACTCCGGCACTTACTGGCTCGGAAACGACCTGGGAATTGTTCGCAGGGTGACCACCAGCGAAAGTGCTGTTAAAGAATACGATCTGCGCGATCCCTATGCCTGTATCAATTACATTGTCCCGGCAAAGGGACCGGATAAGGCGGCCTTGTGGATTGCGACCAAAAATGGCCTTTATCAGATGCGAACGGATGGAAAGGCGGCCCAAAGGATACGCGGCACCGAAGGGATAAATGTACGGTCCCTTCTTGTTGTCGGAACGGGTGCCGCGGAAGGCCGATCGGCGGAGTTGTGGGGCACCACCTATGAAAACGGCTTTTTCCTTTACCGTAATGGTCAGTTAACGTGGTTCCCGCCCGACCGCCGGCTATATCTCAAAACAGCGCATTGCATCGTTCATGATCGCAATGATTTTTTCTGGATTACCACCAACAGCGGACTGTTCAGGGTACTCAGAAAAGACCTGCTCTCCTATGCGAACGGGATGCAGCAACAGATTTACTATGAGTATTACGACCAGAAAGCGGGATTTCTCTCCAATGAGTTCAATGGCGGTTGCCAGCCTTGTGCTTTAAGGCTTCCGGATGGCAGGGTATCCCTGCCTTCCATAAACGGACTAGTTTTGTTTCACCCGGAACGGACACCCACCAACACGCCCGACCGGCCGCTGCTAATCGATCAGGTCGAGTACAATGGCCGGAGTGTACCGGCAAGCGACACGATAATCCTCGATGCCGATTTCGAAATTTTGAGCATGAAAGTGCTTACTCCTCATTTTGGCAACCCGGAAAACCTGAACATGTTTTATCAGCTGTCATCGGATCAACAGCCGGGTTCGTGGTTGCGGGTACCCCCGAGCGGTGTGCTATCTTTCAACCGTCTTGCGGGCAATGATTACAAGCTCACTATTCGTAAACTTTCCGGCTTTGGCACCGGCCATTTCACGGAAAAGACGATCCATATCATCGTGCCGCTTAAATGGTATCAAACAATGTGGTTCAGCGTTTTGGCTTTCCTGCTTTTTTTGATCGGCGTTTACTTCTATGTTAAATGGAGGACGATGAACGTGAAGAAACAAAACGCCCAGCTTGAAAGGTCGGTAGCCGAAAGGACCGCCAGCCTTGAAGACAGCCAGATGGAGCTGAGCAGGCAATTACATATTCAGGCGCGGCTGATGGCTGCTATTACACATGACGTACGGGCACCCTTGAAATCGATCCTGATCACCGCCGGCAATATCAAGGAATTGAACACCCAGCGAAGGTATGATCTGAGTTCACGGATCGGCGACGCGATCGAGCAAACCACTTCCCAATTGTTGATCTTCATAGAAAACCTGCTGCAATACGCCCGGACGACGGTTTACGATGAAAAAATAAAAATCGAGGATTTCGATTTAGGCGAATTGATCGAAAGCAAGGTAAAGCTGTTTGAAAACGTCGCCAGGTTATATGAAAACCGGGTGCTGAACCAACTGCCGGCTCGTTTAATAGTAACGTCAAATCCGCAACTGCTCTCGGTGATTATCCACAACTTGCTGGATAATGCGCTCAAATATTGTTACCGGGGTGAAATCCGGATATATGGAAAAATGGTCGAAGAACGGATGTATATTTTCATCGCCGATAATGGTCCGGGATTGTCGGAGGATATTTTGTCATGGTTCAACAAAAAGATCAGCCACGAAACTCCGTTCAACAACTCGGTGTCGGGTGGGTTCGGACTGACGATCGTAAAAGAAGTTGCTAAGCTGATCAACGTAAACATACAGGCAGGGAACCAGGATGGTGCTGTTTTTCGCCTTGAAATTTAGGCGCCGCCCATGCCTTACTTAGCATTGGCTATTTCATAATCCCGGTTCACAAAAAAAGCGCCCTCAGTTTTGAAGGCGCTTTTCGATTCACTTTAAACAGGTATTATCTACGGATAACGAGCTTATGCGTACTCCTGGTGCCGTCTATACCTTTCAGGACCAGCAGGTACATCCCCGCCGGAAGATGCTTCACATCGATTGATCCGGACAGAACCTTGTCGGACTGATAGACCTTGACACCGCTCGCAGCGACGATCTCAACCTGACTGATTCCCGAAAGATCATTCGCCTTGATGTTCACTTTTTCGGCAGCCGGATTCGGATAAATTTCGATAGAAATCTCATCCGCGAAGTTGATGCTCTGGATACGGCTATACGTGAAAGTATCATCAAAATCAATCATTTTGAGGCGATAGAAACTCCGGCCTCCAAGTGGACGATCATCGGTGAAGCTATATGTGACGAGTACATTGCTTTCGCCTTTTGCCTGGCGTGTACCGATTGCCGTCCATTTCTTACCGTCGGCACTGCGCTGCACCTCAAACACCTTGCTATTGGTTTCTTCGGTGGTCTGCCAGTTCAGCGATGCGGTGCTTCCCTCTTTCGAAACTTTAAACGAAACCAGCGTTACAGGAAGCGGGTTGGTTTTGCTACCGAGGAATCCGAATGTAGAGAAAATCTGTATGCCGTCGAACTGCACGTACGGGATACCGTTTTCCAGGCCGGTCGAGGACGCCACAAGGCTGTCCTTTCCAACGACATCATCGACAGTCAGGTTATCCAGCACGTCCTGTTTGGAACCGCTCAGCTTGAACCAGGTCTTGTATGGGTACGCATCGATGATCGCTTTTTGGGCCGCGGGGTAGAACATTCTCACCTTGACGCCGCCGTTGGTGCTCAGCGTTCCATCCTGTACTATTTGCAGCATATAGGGCATTACTTCTGCCGTTTTGGTCGAACCGTCGGTTTCGAGGTGATCGGCATCGCTGCTTGTGCCGGTGTTGTAAATCACCACACTGGCCGGGTTAAACGTATTTCCGTTCGGATCTACGGCCGCCAGAAGTTTGGAAGGGGCCGCAGGATCGAAGTAATAATACCAGCCATTGATGAACTTGCAATTGTTCGTTGCCAACTCGGCGCTAACAGTTCCGTCTGCGATCACGCCGGCCAACGGGCTCGATGCGCAGCACGACGCCGGATTGATGGTCCAGTTAAATGTCGTCGGGTTGCTGGTACAATAGCTGTTCACATTGAGGTCAAAGAAGTAATTGTAGTCGGTTGTCTCACTATAACTAAACATTCCCGATTCGCTGTCATAAGCCAGGTCGCTCACGCCGCCCGTTACCTGGAAAGCAGGCGTAGTGGTAGCAGGCGAGCTGATGGGGAAATCCGGCGTGGCAAAGGCAAGTGAGTTCGTAAACGTCGCAGAAGGGTCTGCCACTTCGAGCACCAGCAAATACTCACCCGGCGCAATGTACCAGTTAGGCAATGTCGCGGTAATGGTAGCGCCATCAGCGATGTTGGCCGTGTTGGTGAATGAGTAAAGCAGGAACCCGTCAGCAGAATACAATCGGATAAAGAAGTCGTCATGAGATGGCGTATTGTCTTCATCGTCTACGTCTTTGATTTTGACGGAATTGAGCTTGACAAAGCTATTGACACTCAATTTTACACCGCTGCCAATATCAAATTTACCGCTTTCGGTACCATCGAGTTGCGATGTTCTGTATCCCTGGTCACCCAATACACTGGCTGTACTGCTGGTGACGTAGCTTTTCCATTGGCCGCTGTGAGCGGTGGTATCGGGAGTTACATTCAATGTCGCAGTGCCGGTTGTGTTATTCACAGGCGCAACATTGAACACTTTCGATTTGGGGCTGGTGAGCCAGTAGAAACGGCCCATGTTGGCAGGGTTAGCCGTGCTCGTCAATGTCGAAGACTGCGCCACACCCACACAACTGTTCTTATCCGCAATCGCGCTGGTGTTAACCGGTGTTTCACTTGCTGTCACAGAGGCGTACGCGGTGTTGGTATTAGGCACCGGCGTGCCGCCGCAAACCATGAATGCACGTACATATTTGGTTCCTGCCGCCGCCATGGTGTAGGTAAAGATGCTGTCGCCCTGGTTGAAGGTTTCCAAGCCGTTGGTAAATGCCGCGTCGTTGGCTACCTGAAACTGCCATTGGCTGCCCACTGCATAGTCGCCTGTTGCATTCACATAGTAATGAGCGATCGCTTTGATTTCGCCTCCGATGCAGGTCGTCGCCGCAGCGGTGTTCGGAGTGGGTGCGCCGGTACCAAAATATTTGACGGAGCTTCCGTTATTAACCAATTCGATACCGCGGTTCAGGTCCTGACCCCGGAATATGGTGTAGTTGTCCTGTACGGAGTTGTCGTCGAGTGTGGTCGCCAACGGATCAAGCGGCACGGGCGGGACCGGGTAGGATTCCAGCTCCACGGTACCAGGGCAGGTACTGGCGACATTGGCACTCCAATCGCCGCTGGTCCAGCTGCATACAGTCCCGTCGGACGTTTCTGCAATAACAAAATACTCGATGGTATAAACAGGATTGGTCACCGTGGCCGAGCGCAGAATGCTCAGATCGATCGTAAAATCGTAGTCATTGCCATTGTTGCCGGTCGGGTTAACCCACCGCCAGCCGCTTGGGCCCGAAGCCGAATTCGCGGCCGCATTGGCAGGCATTACATTGGCGTCGACAGCAGCGTAGGCAGCGTTGTTATATACCCTGCGGTAATACAAACGCGGCGCCTTGGCTCCGGTAGCTATCATTTGGCCATCGGGTGGTGTGATAGTCACTTTCAATGGTTTGTTACCACCACAAATACTGTCATTGATAGGCTTGTAGTCGAATGCAATAACCCCTGCGATGTACGGTGCTATAATGCCGCTGGTTTCATGAGCACCTGCCGTCACTTTGCCGGTACCCCTGCCAACCCCGAAATAATCCTGATTCACATTTACCGGAGTGCCGATATATTTAGCATTAAATACAGCGGACGTCGCGCCGGATGTTATTTTAAGATTGTCGGGAGCGCTTCCGCTGTTGACAAACGGGGATGGTTTTGGCGTCGTATTATTGACAGGATCCAGTTCTGCGTAACTTTCCTTGTCGGCCCCTGCCATAAACGTTTTGTAAATACCGCAGGCAATATTGAAATCGGGGTCATTGACCAGATAATTGGCCGCATTGGCGGTTGCACCACCGAAGGCAAAGCTGTTCCGGATGCCACCTGTGCCTGCGGCATTGTAGACGCTGCCCTGGCCGTAAATGTAGTTGGCCGGAGCTGCATTGACGAAATACACATTGCCGCTACTTGTTTTAGCCGTTCCCAACGGTACCTTTTTAGCGGCGGTCACACTGAAATTACGTACGGCCATGTTGGCTGCGGTACCTTTGGCGATCGCATTTACATGCACGATGTTGTTACGGTAATCCGTCAGATAGGTTTTGGTGTTGTAGTAATAAGAGGCGATGAGGATCCCTGTCACACCAAATGATGTGGCGGTGCTTGTCAGGGCACCGGCCGAACCGCCGTCCGCGGCTCCCAGTACGATGGTGTTGTGATAAATATTGGAACGGAAGATCGAGCCGGAAATAATAATCCCATTGATCGCCAACCTGCTGCGCATTGCGGGCGCTTTCAACTCACTGATAAAGTTGTTGTAAATGTTCTGGGTGGTGTTGTAATCTACATACGGACTAAATGTAGTGATGCCGACCGGTCCGGTCGCATAGTTGCCATCCGCCTGGTAACCCGTCGATAACGTGCCTGCATCCAGATTGGTGATATTATTACCATAAATATCGAGCTTGTTGTAATATTCGGCGGCAATACCGGCCAGCGGATATTTGTCATAAACATTATCGTAAATTCCGATCAATTTGCTCGAAGCGGCCACCATACCCGACAGGTTGCGAATCGTATTTTTGAATATGGAAACGTTGTGCCCGATCGTGTAGCTTCCTTTGGTGTAAATGCCCCTGATCATTGAATAACTATAAGCATGGTTGGCGGCATTGGCCGTTTGCGACATGTTTTCAATGAGGTTATTCGAAATAATCTTGGTCTGCAAGGCTCCGGTATAATCGGCCACAATGCCACGGAACTGGGCCTGGTAGCCATAGCCACTCGACGCATACAGGCCGGTACGCACGTTGTCGGTTAATTGGTTATTGTCAATGGTAACAGTGCTCGGACCGGTGCGTGGTTTTCCCTGCACACGGATCAGGTCGGTGTGGAAAACCGAGTTGCTGTTCGCCGCATTGTAAAGCTCGTTGCCCGAAATGGTATTGCTTTGTACGATCGAGCTGATACCACCGCTCTGGGCAAATATCATCGATGCGGAGACAGGGTTTCTGGCGCCGGCAGGCGCAAGGATATCGTTGTTGGTAATGTTGTTGTTTTTGATTTCCAGCAAATCCCGCGTTACCAGGTTCAGGTAAGAATAGGTGTAAATCAAATGCATGCCGGCGGTCAGTGCGATTGGTGTGTTGGTTGTATTTCCCAGGACAAAATTCGAGATGTTGTTGCCGTTGATATAAAGATTCTTGCTCGAATGCTTCCAGTTGATGGCGCTCAGCAGACCGCTCCTCACATGGCTGAGCCTTGAAAGGCCTGTGATGGTATTGCCCGTAATGGACACGTTATTGCCATTCTGGAAACCTTCACGCCGCCATGTATTCAATGTCACTGTCGGGGCGTCGGCATACCAGTACGAGTTAATTCCAACCACATCCCCGGTCCGACCTTTCAGGTTGGAAATATTGTTGTTATTGATTTCGATGTTCCCGGCAGGTTTGGCGCGCTCGGTGGCATCGTCGTTGGCAGCAAAAATAATCCCGAAGGCATATTTCAACGAGGCAGTCGTGTTGGTGGTCAGATCTATATTACTGATTGTATTATTATTGATCCTGAACAGCCCCGTAGCGGTGCGTGGCAAGGCGAAGCCACCACCCGTGGACATACCAGCCCAGATACCCGCAATGCTTCTGAGGTTGTCACTGATAGTTCCCCCGGTTGCGCCACTAACGTTGTTGTGCTCGATGGAAAAATCTTTTTGGCCGCCCACCGAAATGCCCGCCACGGCCGCGTGGTAAGTGCCGCCATACGCAACGCCCGAAGCCGGACCGAAATTGGTAATCGTGTTACCTTCCCCCGCTCGCCCGATGACGAGCCCTGTGCCGGCAAAAGCATTGGCACCGCTGATAAGATAGCCGTCCGTGACCCTGATACCGAAGAAGCAATTGTCGATGGTGTTACCCACGATCGTAATATTGCTGTGTACATCGGCCGCAGATTTGATGCCTTGTGTCGGGTTACTGTACGTCCAGTAATACGAACCGCTGTTGCTCCCCTGATGGGTACTGGTAAAATGGTTCAGGTCGATACCCGCACTCTGGTGATTGTAATGGATATAACCGATCATCTGGTGGTAATTGGGCTGGCGGGTCAACTGGATTTCACAGTTTTTGATCGTGACGAATTGGCAGCCATTGTTGCCCAGCGAGGTACTGTAACGTTCCTTAAACAGTGCGATACCCAGTTCAGCCCGTGCCGCGTTGGTGGTATGGGCTGCGTTTTCGACAATTTTAAGACCGTCGATCGTAATGTAATCCTGCCCGGCGATTCCGATAACGAAGTCGAAGTTGCCGATACCGTTACCGGCGGTAAACGTAGGTTTGGCGCCGTTACCGTCCCAGCGGATAACAACCGGGTTCGCTGCCGTCCCTCCCCCTGTTAATCAGAAGCCCTGCGGGAACATCGGGGTTTGGCGTAGTGTTGCCATTAGCCACCGTTTCGGTGTGTCCGCCCAGTACATTGAAGGTCACGCCACCCGAACCTACCCCCTGGGCGTTGAGATCGGCTACGGCTGCGGCAAGGGTCGGATAGTCGCCCCCCTGCTCCGACGGATTTGCTACCCGTCAACTGTGCATTCGCCCTTACAGCGCCTAGCAAGACCGCGGCAAGGGCTATTCTGGTAAATAGTCGTTTCATAAAAGATTATTTAATAACATGAAGTAGAGAGGATAGAACTGTCATTGACAAGGTGGAATCATAGGCGTCTGTCGGGGTTAGGCGGTTAATGGAACAATTGATGTGTGTGCACAGCGTGTGTGGAGATGCGACAGTTCGCGTCTCCTGAACATTCAAGCATAACTGGTGGTTAAAGAAGCCGGCATATGGGGAGGGTTCACATGCCTGCTGAACTATGCAGCCAAAAGTAGATTCTTAATACAAAGTAGATTGTAGTTTTACGTGGAAATAAATTGATTTTTTTATGACCATCAACTGAAAAAATTCTACAATTTGATTAGGCTATTCAGCCACAAAAATCACTAATGTAACTATCGTCAGGAATTAGGATAGCGTTACATTTGGGTTGTCGTTTTTCCTTTTCCTCTATGAAAAAAGTACTTATCATCGAAGACCACCCCGTTGTACGGACTGGCACCGAAATGTACCTCCAGACACTGATCCCGGACGTTGATATTCAATCTACATCCCATTTCGCGCAGGCGCAAACCATGATTGCGTCGCAGACTTTTGAGCTGATTACACTGGATATCAACATCCCGGGCGGCGATAAGCTTGAAATCATCGCCAGCGTTCGGCAAAAACAACCTCATGCCAAAATCCTGGTTTTTTCGGGGTACGACGAAGAATTGTATGCGGTTAAGTCCATTAAGTTGGGAGCTGACGGATTTCTTTCGAAGCATTCGTCAGCCGAGGAATGCAAGAATGCATTTAACACTGTGATAAACGGCGGCAAATACATCAGTTCCAAAGTGCAGCAACTGATGCTGGACCGGCTGGTCGAGCACAGTAAAGCGGCTCACCATGGGGCGGCCGATTTGACGGCAAAAGAGGTGAAGATTGCAAAAATGCTCGTGGACGGCCACACTGTCAAGGAAATTGGCGGCGAACTGAATTTAGCCCCCTCGACAGTCAGCACCTACAAAGCAAGGATTTTCGACAAGATGAACGTACGGAACCTGGTAGAACTTTTGAAAAAAATGAAGAAGGTCGGCGACCATTTGTAGCGACGACAAAACTGCTTATGTGAAGTAAAGTGGTCAGCTCAAGCTGGAGAATCCGGTTAAGTGTAGTGGCTCTATAGCTCCGCTACATCTCGCAGTCAGCAAATTGTAGAACAACCCTGGCTCAACCAGCGATCTGACCGCGGTATCGATCCCCACCACACCAACCGAATTAAACGATTGGTCGTTCAATTCTACCGATGGCATGATCTATGCATTCGGTACGAACAAAGTGCTGTATCGGTTCGATCCGGTAACCTGCTGAAAATTACGGTGCCAGTGACCACCCCATTTCAATTTGAGCTGACCAGATCATTCGGTCAAGATTGACCACCAAATCTTTCTTTCGTCAGTGAGTTACACAAAATCGAAGAATGTGGATTACTGGTCAATCTGCCACGGAATGAGGTGGTCTGTTGCACCGTATTCTCCAATAGGCCTTCGATGTCCTGAAATTCGCCCTTCCGTTTCAGCTTAGCCAAGCGATCTGTTAACGCGTCGAGCCTTTCTTCGTAAAGGGCAATGCGTCTTCTTAAATTGACGGGCTTATCCCGTTTCAAAGCTTCAATTTCGGCGAGTATCGGTGCCTCTTTTCGGCTCGGCACCTTTTCCTGCTTGATCTTTCCAGAAAACTCCTGTAAATATGCTGTTATTAACTCTGCCGGCGTTACAGGACCGTGTGGCCAGAGGTCGCGGTAGATTTTTGCGTACCGGTTCTCGATTTCAGCGAGCTTCGCGTTTTGCTTTTCTGATCCTTCACCTGTAAACATCCGCATTTTGGAATGCCATCGCGATTGATTGAACTCGAAAGGCTGTTTCAATGTGGATGTCGTGCCCTTAATCGCGATGTAAGACACGACACATTTATCGATAAAATAAAATCTTACCTTCAACGCGCCCGGGATAATCGTCCGAATATGTCCATTCATTCTTGTTCATAGTAATTAGTGGATTGGTGATTAAATATTGGTGTCGTTAAACATGTCGGCGGGTTTGGCCGGCTTTGGAGGTTGTGAAGCCTACAAAGGCAATGGGCCGTATGATTGATCCTTATCTATTGGAAGATAAGGACGAACCGGGAAAGTGGTGGTGAGGTGGTTCCAAAAAAGCGGCACACATTCTTGCACAACCTGAAGTACAATGGAAAACCGAACTGGGGTAAAATCCCGAAGAAGTTATGACGCTGATTTCAAGCAAGAACTGACTACGATGTTGGTGTCCGGCAGGAGTGCCAGAGAACTTTCTCAGAGTTTTGGAATTGCGGAAAATCTTCTCTATCGTTGGAAAAGCATGGCGATGATGAAGACAAAAGTGGTCCGCCACCGCGGCGAAAACGGGTGACACTGAAAGCAGTAAGTCTGCTAAGCTTACGGCTGAGAACGCAAGATTAAGGGCTGAGAACGAACGTTTGAAAACCGACCGTGAGATCCTAAAAAAAGCGTTGGGTCTTTTCAGCAAGTCCGACTGAGAGACGTCTATGACTTGATTTTCAACCTGTCGAAGACCAATAAAGTAAGCTATCTGTGTCGATTATTTGACGTCAGCAGAACTGCCTACTACCGATACAGGCGTGGGGGAAGTCATAACTCGGACAAGAAATACAACCGCCCAAAGCATGAAGTCCGGATCGAATTTATCCGGAACATGAAACGCTATGGAAGTCGACGAATCAAGGAATCTTTGAAGCAAAAAGGCATCAGAATCGGTCGTCGAAAAGTTGTTGAAATCATGCGAAAAGAGGGTTTGAGAGCGATTCAGCCTCCTAGATTCATCCGGCAGCGGCCGACCGTCAAGGACTACTGACAGTAAGCACGGCAAACGGGTTTGCGATAATCTGCTGCTCAATCAGCCAAAGCCAGATCACCCAGATGCAATATGGGTGTCGGATATCAGTGCGCCACGAATGTGTGATGATAAAACATCATGCAGGCTGGTTTTTAACCGGCAGTTGTAATACTGCCCCATCGAACAAGGGAAGTTCGATTGGAAGGGGGCTGCGAAGTCTTACCATGTGCTGTTGGTAAGATGAAATGAGCAGAGCAGCCTTAACTGTACCGGAGGCAGTCCATTTATTGCCGGCCGGGCTACCGCAGAATCTATGATGAGACAACAAAGCATGCGTAGGAAGCTTCTGTATTTAGACGACCGACCTCCCGTAAGTGAATGGACTTGGAGGAATGTGGTGCGCTCAGTCGGTTTTGATGTTACCGATAGAGGAATGTTACATTCGGTGATGGGGTTTCTCCCTGGCCATCATCCCAAACCACCAGGAGTAGAGCATGCCATCTAAGGATTCGAAGGTTAAAAACTGGAACATGGGAACTCGTTCTTCTCCGCCTGTAAGGAACACAGGCTATCGGCAGCGACCCGGGAAGGAGAGGCATGAGGGCGGAGCCAGCATAGTAGTCAGAGATCGGGAAAGCCGGTTACAGGGCGAAGGCTGGCAGGGAATCGATACGCTTCTAAAGACGGGGAAGAAATCCATGGACTTGGATTACCAGGCAGATTATGCCTGGGTACTCAGCGTTCAAAGAAAGCTGTATCAGTGGAGTAAAACAAATCCGGAGGAGCCTTACCGAGAATTATGGAACTGGATTACTGATCTCCGTAATTTGAGATGTGCTTGGGTACGTGTGGCCAAAAACAAAGGCAAACGTACACCCGGTATTGATGGGAAAACCGTAGGTAGCATTACTAGGAACATGGGGATCAACTCTTTTTTAGTCAAGCTGCAAACTGGGCTTAAGGAAGGCACTTACCAACCAAGCCCGTGTCGTAGAAAACTGATCCCTAAGGCTGGTAAACCGGGAAAATTCCGCCCGCTTGGCATACCTACAATCGCAGACCGCGTCGTTCAAAGCGCGGTCAAACAAGTATTGGAACCACTTCTGGAAGCTAGATTTGAGCATGTTTCTTATGGATTCAGGCCAGGGAAGGGTTGTCATGGCGCATTAGAGCATATTCGCACAGCGATCAGGCCAAGGGGTAAGAATCCAGAAAATGGGAAACGGGATCAGATGCCTTATCAATGGGTTATCGAAGCCGATATTCAAGGGTGTTTCGATAATATCGATCATCACTTGCTCATGGAAAGGGTGCGAAAACACTCTTGTGACCGGAAAGTGAACCAACTACTTGTAAAGTTTTTGAAAGCAGGGATCTTGTCTGAAGAGCAATTTCTAAGAACTGAGACTGGTACTCCGCAAGGAGGTATCATCTCACCCTTACTTGCCAATATCGCACTCGGGATAGTCGAAGAGCGATACGAAAGATGGGTTAATCACAAATCCAAGCTTCGGCAAACGCGAAAGTGTGATGGAATTACAGCAGCTATGAGGTCACGGGCAACAGATCGAAAAGCCGGTCGAAACGTATTCTTCCCAATTCGATATGCTGATGATTTTGTAACACTGATTTCAGACTCTGAGTTGGAGGCCCAGCAGGAAAAAGCCGAGTTAGAAACCATACTGAAAACAGGGATGGGGCTAACTCTTTCTGCCGAGAAGACCAAGATCACACCGCTGACTCAAGGGTTCCAATTTCTGGGGCACCGGGTAAGCATGCGCTGGGATGAACGCTACGGATGGACACCGCGTATTGAGATACCGAAAGAAAAATTGGCTGATCTTAAATACAAGGTTAAATATTTGACCGGACGGTCTACAATTAAGTGGTCACTAAGCGAACTGCTGCAAAAACTTAATCCAATTCTCAGAGGATGGGCAAACTTCTATCACTACTGTACAGGCGCCAAGAAAATCCTGACCAGCCTTGACTGGTATACAAGAGATCGAGTCTGGCGGTGGTTAAGAAAGAAATATCCCAAAGCTAATGCCGAAATGATATTGGGACATCGTAAAGCAAGTAAGGCTCGGCCTACATGCAAAGTCTGGAGCACAGACGGGATAGAACTGTATCAAACAGGCTGGCTGAAGGTAATGCGGTACCGAAGAGGTTGGATGATCCCCCCCTGAATTCACCACGATTCCTGGAGAGCCGGATGCGTACCGAAAGACGCACGTCCGGTTCGGCGAGAAGACAAGCGAAACCAATGATTGAGAGATCAAACTGGCGCGCTTGTCTTACTCTACCTTACATGCCGTTAAAGACCGGAAAATGGGCGTATTTGTGCGTCTGGATGGATCTTTTCTCCCGCCAGATCGTCGGTTGGAAGATTGAGGAGCATATGCAGGAAAATCTTGTGAGAGAGCCATTGGAGAAAGCGCTGTTGAGGCGAGGAGTTAAACCAGGGCTAATGATTCATTCTGACCGGGGAGGTCAATATCTGTCACGCAGAATGAAACTGCTCGTAAAAACTTTCAAGTTGAAACAAAGTATGTCCCGCGCTGACGATCCCTATGATAACGCATGGGCAGAGTCTCTATGGAGTCGATTGAAGGCCGAATTGGAAATCCCGAAAGGAGGTTACAGTAATCTCGTGGCTTTGCGATCCATACTGTTTGAATACATTGACGGATATTACAATACGAGAAGGTTACATTCATCTTTGAACTACCGTAACCCCGCAGCTTTTGAGGCTGATTACTATCGAAAAACTGGTTGAAAAAGAAAAACTAAAATCAATTACTAACTAGCAAGAAGTGTAAACCAAAAAGGAACCACGTCAGTGGTGTTTTTACAAGCAGAACGGCGTCAGTATGTCAAGCTCTTATGATCTGAAAACCTGGAACTATGTAGGCCACACCGAATCAGGAGAGAACGTCTGTGTGCTAGTGGAAAATAATGAGTACATTCTGATGCATTCACCCAAAAACGGGATTGGCTTAAAGCGTTCTGCCGACTTAAAAACTTGGAAGGATTATGGGTCGTTGATTACACTCGGCCAAGGTGAATGGCCTTGGGCCAAAGGCCGGATCACGGCAGGCGCGGTTGTAAACCTCATGCATGTTCCTGAGTTTGGCAAATACGTTATGCTCTTTCACGGCTCGGGTCCGCTCACCGAGGAAGCGGGAGACTTCGACAAGAATGCATCGATAGGTATTGCATGGAGCGACGATTTGCTGAACTGGCAATGGCCAGGAAAACAACCCTGACTGATTCATGGATAATGAATATAGAGGTGAATCAGTGCTGAGATGGTGGGAGGGGCATGGATTACAAAAAACCGGCCCTGCATTAAGGGCCGGTTTTTATACTAGTTGGAGGTTTTAACTTGTTCCAAAATGGAACTATTTCGCAATGTTTTACTTCCCAATTACCACTTTGTGTGTGCTTTGTGTTCCGTCAACGAGGGTCACTTTCAGCAGGTAAATACCGTTGTGAATATGATTTACCTGAATACCTTCGGCTGAAACAGCACTTGTCTTGTAAACGGATCTTCCGTTCATATCCAGAATAGACACGTTCGAGATTTTCTTTATATCCACATCTTTCAGGTACAGTTTATCACTACCCGGATTAGGGTAAACCGAAACCTGGGATACCCCAACCAGATCCAAACTTTGAATGCGGCTATATGTAAACGTCAGATCTTTGTCGATCATTTTCAGGCGGTAGTAGTTCGATCCACCAGCAGGGGCCTCATCGGTAAAGTCATATGTCACCTGAATCTTGCTTTCTCCTGCTGCGACTCTTTGGCCCAGTACTTGCCATGTACGTGCATCAGCGCTGCGCTGGATCTCAAAACGGTCAGCATTGACCTCCTGGGTTGTCGACCAGCTTAGCTTTACGATACTGCCTTCTTTCACCGCATCAAAGCTCACCAGTGTCACAGGAAGCGGACTTGGCCAGCTGATCGTGTAAGGGGCGTTGTTTCCTAACTGGTTATCTGTATCCCGGAAGGTGTAGTTAAAGGTGGTAGAAGTGTAACCAGCACCCACCAGCTTAATGGCCAGGTTGTTGGCATCAAAGTTGGTGATGACCTGGTTAAGCGTCACCAGCACATTGTTGTAATACAATTCAGCTCCGTTCGTAGGCAGCTGGGTGATCACCACAGTGCTGGTCGTGGTTGTGCCGCCCAGAGCGCCGTCCTGTACGTCCGAACCGTTCACGGCAGCAGGATTGGTGCCTCCGTTCAACGTAATAATTGTTCCCGGCACAGGCTGTACAGACAAGGTGTCGCTGACCGGGTTAGCTACCGGTGGATCGCACGGACCGGTTAAGACTACATTGTCAATGAAAACCTCATCGGCCGAATCGTCGACATTGTTCACAGGCGTCGTACCAAATTGTAGTATGCCGGTGGCCGGCTGCCCCGGCGGCAACTGTAAGTTGACATCATAAAAGATCGGACTAGTCCCCACACCACCACCGTTAGTACTAGGAATGGTCGACGGGGTTGTCAGCACCGCTCCGTTCATTGCCACAAACGTACCTGTCGTCGTACTGAAGCTGCCATATTGTACGCCGTTATATGAAATAGAAATTAAAGCATCCTGGTTGTTCTGTGTAGTCCATGCCAGCGTAAAGTCAAGCACAGGGGCATTGCCTACGCCAGTTACACTTTGCGAGAGATAACGAGTCGGATTCCCAGGAAGGGTATACGCTGAGGCATAATTTTCAGGATCCCAAATTCGCCACTGAGGAAAATCTACAGTCCAGCCACTACTTCCCGTGAACGTACCGTTGGTTACAACGTTGGGGCCGCAAATCGGGGTGCAGCCAGTTGCATTTGCGATCGTGAAGCTGGTTGGGCCTGAACCACAACCTGATGCATTCCGCACAGAAACAGTATAATTACCCGGCGCTAAGTTTGTGAAGGTGGGTGAACTCTGGAAGGTAATATTCCCATCTATACTATAACTGAATCCTGGACCAGTAGGAGCTGATATGACGGCGCTACCAGTGGGCGTGTTGCAAGTGGGTTGACTAAGAATATTTACCGTGGGTCGAGGCGGACGTGTACTCACGGTGATAGTCCGTGTACCCGAAGTTGCGTTCCCGCAGGCATTCGTTACGCGAACAGTGTAGTTTGTTGTACCAGCTGTTGTTGTTGGCGGTGTGTAGGTGCTACTTATTGCGCCGCTGATTGCTGCGCCATTGGCCATCCATTGATAGGTGGCGCCAGTAGCCGTACCTGTGAAAGTCGCGGAAAGTGTAGTAGCTGCGGCGCCTGCACAATAGGTAGTGTTTGAGCCTGAGATTGTGACTGCCGACGGAGGTGTGCAGACTTGTGCAGATACTGAAGACACTGCCCCCAGCATGGCTAGCAGTAAAAATACAGAAGCCAGTAGCTGGGACCGAACCCAGGTACTGCCTGTAAAAGGGCTCCGCAGTTGTGTATAATAGTGTTTCATTTTTTTTATTGTTTGGTTATTAAAAAGATTGAGTACTGAGGTTTAATGTTACATTTTGTCTGTCTGGATTGGTGGATAATTCAATTGAATTAGGTATTTGAATTGATAATTTTCTTATGAGTAAATGGCCGTTTGAGTGTGAGTTTTACCCATGGGTAAGTCTTTGCCATAAAAGCTCCTTCATAATTTTCCGCCTGTGTTGGTGATGACGATACACCGCCCATTGTAGCATGCGTGATTGGGTTGAGGCCTGCTTACCTTTGCCCGCGCCTATAAGCCAATACACGCCACAGTACGCGCATAGCGGCACGATCAGATACCAGTGGGTTCGGTCCACCTTAAAATGAATGGATATAAAGAGATGATAACTAAGGGTCACTCGACGGTAACGAAACCGACACGCCATACCTACTGTCAAAGGTTAGCACCAAAAAGAAAATGCACTGATGATTTAACGCTTCTTTCATGCAAGCCATGGTTATTTAGAGTGAGGTATAATTAGCGCCGGACGTACTGATTATATGGGCTAAACCGCTACCAATCCAAATGGACGAAAGGTCTTTTCATCCCAGGTAAACAACTATCCGCGAGCATGGCTGGTGTTCTTGGCTCTAATTGGCGCCGATATAGCCAAATCGATAGCAATAAAAAACAATTAAAGGTCGTCGCCTTACCATATTTGCGCCTCTGGGCAATCACAAATAAAATGTTCAACCAACTACAACGAGACGACGAGCTACTAATAAATGGAGCGTAGCATTTTAATTATAGGCTAATAGATATTTAATACTTAAACAATAAGAAATGTACTAACATGGCCCAAATATAATCGTTCAGAAATCAAAAAGTATTGAACGTACCGGCTAACGTTCAAACTACTTTTGTGAACAATTATGTTTGTATAGAACTAAGTCGTATTAATCGCTTATCATGACTTAATTAAATCTTCTGGCTATACTTCAATCAGACTAGGACCCCCTTATATTAAAATTTTGAATTTAGTGTTTCATAAAAAATATGTTACATTAAATGGTATATTTAATTTTGTTAAATCGCTCCTGAAAAAGATATTTTGTAATATCAGTGTTATTCATCCAGCCGCAAAGCGCATTTATATGCCAAGCTATTTACCTAGGGATATAAATTGAAAAAGCCAAAGGCTTCGATTCGAAGCCTTTGAGTTACTTACTCGTCCTTCTATTTCGAACCTACCCAAATTCTTTGCGTATGGCGCTCGCCGTTAATGTAGTCGACATACAATAGATATAAGCCTGGCGAAAGCCGTCGGACGTCGAGAGGTTCGCTCAAGCGATTCGCCTGAATCACCAATCTACCATATATATCAAACACCACTGCCTTATGCATTTGCGACGAATTACGAATAAAAATTCGGCCAAGTGCTGGATTAGGATACGCGATTGATAGCTCAGTTCTACGGAATTCAAAATGATGTATTGCGCTATACGTAAAAGACCCGTCCTTATCGATCATTTTCAGACGGTAAAAATTTTCGGCTTCCATGGGAGCGAGATCAATAAACTCGTAATGCTGAACACTATTTCTTTCGCCTCGGGAGGCGACATTGCCGATTAGCAGCCAGTTCTTGCCATCTCGACTTCTTTGCACTTCAAAACGGTCACTATTTACTTCGTCAGATGTCGACCAACTAAGTAGACCGGTAGATTCATTAATCATGACTGGCCCCATTGCTGGAAGGCATCGTTTGAAAGACGGTAGCCACCAACGTCGAAAATGGCGCTAATGGCGTGGCGGGAAAGGGGATATTTTGCCGGCTTTGGGTAGTAATTGAGCCGGCTGAAAGGCCGCTGGCCCCGCCTAAAAATAGATGTCGCATTTACAACTGACGGTATTGCCACCCATTGCGTGCCATTCCGGCAGGCGATGGCCAGTTTATTCAGTTACCCATGATTAGGCTGGTAATGTCCCTTCCCGCGTCCCATGTCAGTGTTATCGAAATAGCATTCTCGCCACCAATATCCCAATACTCGACCGGCCCGACAGATGTTACAGCCCTTCGAACGAGCTGGTCGGATAAGGGCACGTGCTAGCACATCAACTCGTGTGACCCCTGGGACAATCGCAGAAACCTTGAAGAGCCAAGCCAATCATTTTAACTAACTACAACAAGTGGAAGCAGGAAACATTTTTCCTAGGCATTTTAATTATAGTGTTTGGAAAGTGCATGCCTTACCATCATCCAAATATATATACTCATAAAACAAAAAGTATTGAACATATCGGCTAGCATTCGAATTTTTTGACAAATGGCGCGACCTATCTCGTACAGGCATGGAATTAGTCGTACATATCAGTGATCCTTATTTTTGAACATTCCGGCTAGATTAGTTTGAGGCTCGATTTTTCTATGAAAACTTTTACCATACAACACTTCTATTTTAGCACATTCAAACAACCGTTGGCTGACGATTAAACTGTTCTAAGTTGCCAATAATGGCAGCATGGATTTCCCATGCCAACGCATGAGGTACGGATTGAGTTTTATCCGCAATTTTAAGCGGTACGGTAGCAAGCGCATTAAAGAACCCCCTGAAACAAAAGGGTATAAAAAAAAGGTCGTAGGAAAATTATTGAAATCAAGCAAAAAGAGGGTTTGAAAGCCATTCAACCGCCGAAATTCGTTCGGCAGCGGCCGACCGTCAAGAACGACAGATAGTAGGCATTGGAAATGGGTGTCCCCTAATCTTCTACTGGATCAACCCAAGCCAAGCAAACCTAACTGCGCGTGGGTTTCCGATAACCACGATATCGTCGAAGATAATGGAGCGAATTAGGGAATTAAGCTAACAAATCTAAGCGAGTAAATATGAATGAAGTCTAGTGGAAACAATTTACGAGTGACTAACCATCAGTCGAAGCATTGGCACATAAATGGAAAGTTTGGCGAGCATCGAGCACCTTCCACATTTAAAACGGGCATCTATTAATTAAGCTTCCGTAGTAAGGTCAAATACGATCTTACCAGCTAACTCCCGCATTTCCAGTTTCCGGTGGATGTCGGCGGCTTGTTCCAATCGGGCAGTGATGGGGGAAAGCGGAGTTATTTCGCCATGATCGACTAGTACCTGAATATGCTTCAGCATTTGCTGATTCGGGACTGTCTGGTAAAATACAGCTCTCGCACCGGTAGCAGTTGCAGCTTTCTGGTCCGGCTCCGCTACTGTTGACAGCAAAAGCCCCCCCTGTGTCGATAACCCTAAAGGCATCGTAGGCTGTCTGCCCGCCGATCAGGTCAAGTACAACTTCAATATCGCTTATCGGGGCTAAGAAATCGCGTTGCGTATAATCTATTACCATATCGGCGCCTATTTGCGCTAGTTTATCGGCAGATTCCGGCGTGCCGGTGGCGATTACATGCGCGCCCCGGATTTTCGCCAATTGCACAGCATACCAACCCACAGATCCGGATGCGCCAAGAATCAATACCTTTTGTCCCCGCCTGATATGCGCTAGTTTGAATAAACCAGTATATGCGGCTCCGGCGACCATAGGGATCGTAGCGGCTTGCAAGTGGTCGACTGACGTCGGCTTCAATGCAACTTCGCTCTCTTCTACCACCACATATTCTGCATATGCGCCTTGCTGCATAAAATTAAGCATGGCAAACACGTGATCACCTTGTCTGAAGCCCGTCACATTGGTCCCTGTTTTTACAATGACGCCACTGAGCTCCCATCCAAGGACGATCGGAAAACGTTTGGGTAAAAATCCCGTCATATAGCCGCTCCGTATCTTGATATCCACCGGATTTACTGCCGCTGCCATAACCTGAATCAGCACCTGCGTGCCGCTGGGCTTGGGTGGTTCTATGTCCCCAAATCTCATCCATTGAGCAGGCCCGTACTGGTCAACCATCATTGCTTTCATTGTTATAAGAGTCACAGTTTGATAGACACAAATGTAGTCGCGGTAATGTGGCAGGCCTAGAACAAGGCGGCTATGTTTGAGCAGGTAAGTGATAAATTTCCTGACCAGCAGAATAGCCTTTTTGTTCTATTCTGGCCTCATGACCATGCCTAATTTTACAGCCGTAGTTGGTCGTCAAAATACGGCAACCATGGTTGTAACTACGATGGAAGGGGAAGCTATACACACACTATGCCCATTAACAAGACATTGCGGAATTCAGTCGCTCAACGATTTGGGCACAGAAGTCGTCGAAATAATCAATATTTACCGATAATTGGTCGAAACATTGTCGAAGCGAAAACACGCGGTTACGCTGGATGTAGGCCACATCACCGCTGGCCAGCACTTGATACGTGGCATTCTGTCGGACGGAAGTGTTTTTGTCATTGATATCATCGAGCGTTAAAGGGGTTGCCGGCATTAATTTTTCATGGCGTAATAGTAATCAGACTTCCGGCAAGGCCGGAAGTCTGATTTGTTTCTGTGAAGTTTGTGCTTTATTGGCTTTTCTTGTTCGGAAGCCTATAAACGTCAGATCAGGATCCTGCTGTACAACATCAGGTCTTTGGGCACCATTCCAAATATCCGTTTGAAAACCCGATTGAAATGCGGCTGATCCGCAAACCCTGATTTCAAACATGCCTGGGTAAACTTGGACCTGTCCACTATCACCGCCCTAAGCGTTTCTTTGATCCTTCTCCAAAGCACATATTGTGAGAAGGGGGTGCCCATCTCTTCAACGAACAAATGCCGGGCACGCTCGGGGGACAAACACATCAGATCAGCAATTGCATCGAGCTCTAAGGTGCTGTCCAGGTTTTGATTGATATACTCTACCGCCCGAGCAATCCGGTCGTCCATCCGGCGGTCCGGATCACCTGTGGCAAAGAGCTTATCGAAAAACTCGTTTGCATAAGGGATTAGCTCTTCATTGAGAAGTGTGCCATAATTGCCGGGTAAAGCCCCGGAAATCTCCTCTTTTTCGAGTAATAGGCTGAGATCCACGAACGGCTGATCGTTCAGAATGGATTTGAGCTTCCAACCCCAGGTGCTTTCCGGCTCAATGAAACTGACGAGCACCGTCGCGCGGGGAGCCTCACAAGCATGGCTAACAGATTGGTTTACAATAAAACCATTAAGGTTTTTGTAGTCCTTGCCGTCAATCTGACAATTAAACGAGTGGTCTAGTGATGCCACCAATTTGTAACAATCGTGCGTGTGGACCATAACCTGATCGATCCATGAAACGAAGGTCAGATTGTAGTTGGAATGTTGACAGGGCTTACCCGTCACATTTTCGATTTCTGAGGTAAATGAATGCATAGTGTTGCCAATATTTTGCGTGTACATAATAAGGCTGTCACTGCACGTTACTACTGGTGCCTAGTAAAAATCTTCCCACGCGGTGCAGGGCGTAAGTGGCCCGCTTCGATCGGACAATCGGCATCTGATCGAGAAGTCGTTTGGCATCGGCGGTACCAGTCGCGTTGACAAAGAACACAGCAGGAGCCAGCGCCTTATAATTCTCGTGAGCCGATTCGTCGATGTAGGCTGTTTCAAGGCGGCCAATGTCAAAAAGCTGCTTGGTCATCGAGGCCTGCGCCGCCTTACCGGTCGTGTCCTGTCTGGAAGCTATTGGACATACTCCATGTGACGGCGAAGGTCTCGATATTGACAGCCGAATTTAACCGAGAAGTATTGTCGTTGCGGCCAAGAACGTTTTTGCCGACTTCACGAAGGGTGTAAGTCGCTAACTGATTTTTAACGAGGACCGTCGTATCGAGTGTAGCCCGGACATCATCTTCACTGGCTGCCTTGATGAAAAAAGCCACTAAGGCAAGCGGTTCGTTATTTTTGATGTCACCATTCTGCCGGTAGTACACGTTTTCGACGATGCCTTTCTTCCATAGCCCCATTAGTTGCTTTTGGGCGACTGGTATGCTTTGCATGGCTAGTTGCCGGTTCTGGGTCTTCCAGGAGGTCAGGACAAAAAAAGTTTTAGCTGGCGAGTGTGTTTCCGTCGGGCTGCTTGCCGACCCGGAGGCCGTTTCCTTACTTCCATCACTGTTGTTGTCATAGTAGTCGTTGCTTGCGCATGAGAACATGCACAAAATGCTAAGCATAATAAGAGACTTTTTCATAGATACAGTTGGACTAATTGTGCTCGTATTCGATATTATAGATGCTTATTACTCATAAAGTAAATTTGGTGAAAGTCGCATTTAATCCGCTCCTGAGCGGGACCTACGTGGGCTCATCTAACTAGTTATGCGAAACCCGTATTTAAATGGGAAAAAGCCACAGGCTTTCAAATTGAAGCCTGTGAGCTGACTACTTGTTCTTCTGTTTTCCTCAACAAAACCTCTTATGTTAAAACTCGCATTATCGTCGGCTTAAAAGCGCCAACATGAATAAAACGGCGCCTACTAGCCACTTTAGAATGTTTCGAAAATTCATAGTTGGTGCAGGAATTTAAAATCTGATACCCAAACTACAGCCACTTATTGTTGACTGTTTATCGCCTTATCTAGGGACCAAATAAAAGCATGGACCCCGGAAGCCAAGGCCCATGCCTGATGGTTTATCCCTATTTTATTGTCTTTTGCATTGCCGGCAGTCTAATGGGCTATCACAATTTTGACCGCGTTGATTGTCCCATCCGGCTTTTTAACCCGAACCACATAGGTGCCGGCCGCATACTTCTTCACGTCGATTCCCCCCGAATGGGAAGCTTGTCGACTTGTAAACGACTTTGCCATTTGCATCCACCAGGGCTACCTCCGAAAAAGAAGATGGATCGATATCGCTGAGCATTAAGATGTTTGAAGCCGGATTTGGATAGGCTGATAATGCTGCCGCTTTTACATTAACTACCTGAATATTGCTGAATGCGAAGGTCTCATCTAGATCAACCATTTTCAAACGGTAGTAATTGGTCCCATTCGAAGGCTTGGCATCAACATAGTCATAGGACCTTATGACTCTACTGCTACCTTCGGCCCTTACCATACCGATGGAAGACCAAGACTTTGCATCCGTACTACGCTGTATTTCAAAATGCCCTGCATTGACTTCTTCGGTTGTTTGCCATGTCAACAACGCGGTATTCCCTTCTCTTATGGCTCTAAAACCTTTTAGGGTCACTGGAAGTGGGCAACCAGCTGCGGCTGTGATGGTAACCTCGTCAAACTGCCCGGTACATGATACGCTCTCGGGCGGACCGGCCATTGTCCAGCGGAAAGTGTAAGTACCTGCCGGCGCATCGCCTGTGCCTGTAATTCTTGCACTGGGGTCGTTGACGTCGGTGAAACCCAAACTGTAGCTACCCGGCGGCTGGGAAACAATGGACCAGGTACCAACCATGGGTGCCCCGTAATTATTTCCCGCCAGGGCAAAGTTATTGATACATGGAACGGTTTGGTCAGTACCGGCATTGGCCCCCGTGTTGGCTACCACAGTGACAGTGAAGGTATCTGAAAAATTGCTGCCGGCACATTGATACAGCTTGTATAAGAGACTATTTTCATCTTGCGCTGGGGCAATTCGGAATGTATGCATGCCTACCGATAGGCCGTTTACGTTAAATCCAGTATAATAAGCATGGGCGAAAGGAGTAAGAGGTCCCTGAGATGAGATCCGCTCGATGTCCCATTGCCCTATATACAGGCCACCAGTTACGCCGCCAGTGAGTGTCCCGAGCTCCAGAGGAAGTACATTCTCATAAGTGTATGAAGCCGTCGGCGAGCCAGGGGCCGTGCAAACTGTAACATCGGGCACGTCAAAGTTGATCCATGTACCGCCTACAAAATAAAATTCATAAACCTGCGAGTTCTTGCAAACGCCATTTACATCCCCCCCACTGGCATATTCGAAATACATTCTGTAACGTCCGGCTTGCCAACCACTGGCTGGTCTGGCAAAAGTTACGGTCCGCGTATTTGTTCCACTGCCAGCAATGGAAGTTACAGGTGTTCCACTACCCGAGGGTGTCTCCAGCCAGCCGACCCAGCTGTCATTTGTGATTAACGTTGGATCCGTAAAATCAAAGGTGGCATTAACAGTAGCCGGATTTTCACTCAAACAAAACATTTGTGACGCTGGGCCGGTGACTGCCCCACCCGGTGGTATTGTCCCGCCAATTTTGGTAACGGTCACATCAAAGGATTTCGTGCCGCAAGCGCCTAAATTTATGGTGAAGCGGAAAGTGTATGTGCCGGCGGTTGTAAAACCAGCTACGCTTCTGCTGATAAGGCCCGTGTAGGTTAGGCCTGGCCCACTGTATCCGGCAGGATAAACAATATTCGAAAGTGATATAAGTCCTGTGTTAGAGTAGTTGCACCCAGTGGGAAGGGGAGTCATGGTAAAAGATGATCCACAGCCGTTGATTGTATAATTAGTTTCTAGTTCAATATCCGCAGCACTTTGTTGCCAAAACGCGGCTGAGAAATAATCATAGGTGCAGCCATTCGGCGACTTAATTGTCCAGGTGAGACTAACTTGATGGCCACATTTAAATTGCTCTGGGTTATTTAATGTTATGGTAGCGGCACTGGCACTTGTAGGAGTGATAGTAACCTCACTACTCGAAGTTGTCCACTCACCCGTATAACCCGCCGGAAGGAAGCCAGTAATAGTTATAGTTGAAGTACTTCCACAAGCCGAAAAAGTTGGCAGTCGTTGGTTCGGTGGCGGATATGCAGTCACCGTAACTTCATCGGTCGCCACGCCGGTGCCGCAGGCTTGGGTTATTCGAAAGACGTAGGTTCCACCCACATTCATTCCTGTAACGTCTGGCGTTAGCGCGTTAGCATCGCTAAAAGTCGCGTTGGCGCCAGCTGGCTGCGAAACAACGGTCCAGACCGGATTGGCTGTGAATGATCCGTTTCGGTTGGCATCATTCAAACTAACATTCGCTGTACAAACGCTTTTGTCTGTACCGGCATTGATCGTACAGTTTTGAGCAAAGATTCGAGGGGTTGCTACTGACAATATCGTCACTAGCAACACTTTGAAAAAGATAGATTTTGTCATATTGGTTTTAAAATGCAGTGTGATGAGTAGGTAATAGAATTCAATGAGATTTACCGGTATCGGCTATACGCCATCTAATAATTGCTTCGCGCTTAGGTCGGCCACTGGTTACAATGACTGGCAAGTCACGCAAAGCGGATTAAACGTTTAGCAAATTGATAACGGTATCTAAGAAACGTTGCAAATCGTAGCACGGCACTGTGAAAACATTTCAATGCCATTTCATTATATACTGGCTGGAATTCGCTTGCCGCCGGAGAAGGCTGGTGGAACATATCTGGCGGCACGCGCTGTCGCACTTTTGCAGACTTGGCTCAGGTCACCGTTCGCGCGAACAAGTTATCGGCCAATACCTGCCGGTTAATCGCCCTGAAGGCATCGAATCAAAGGTTTGCGGGCAGCTGGCCAGTCTGGAACTGCAAACCGATTCATGGGTAGTTATTTATTCATAGGCTTTTTTTTAGCATTGATGTACATAACCTTACCAGCATCCAAATTTAAAAGGGTTGAAGACAATAAATATTGAACGGATCGGCTAAGGTTAAAATCTCAGGCTCGCAACAAGAAAATTAAAAAGCACGGACTCCGGAAGCCAAAGCCCATGCCTGATTCATATTCCTTATTCTAAATTCTATCCATTTTGCTTACTATGGGGCAATGACGACCTTAGCGCTGCTGCCTGTTCCGTCCGTGTTGCGGATCTGGACCACATAAGTGCCCGGCAGATATTTTTTCACGTCAATGCCCGCCACTGGTACGCTTGAAGATTCATAGACGATGTTGCCGTTTATATCCAGCAATAAAACCGCCGAAAAACTGCCAGGATCAAGGTCTGTCAATGTCAGCACATCGGATACCGGATTTGGATATACAGACAATGTTCTGCCCTCGAATGCGACCGATTGAATGCTGCTGTATGCGAAGGTTTGATCCAGGTCGACCATTTTCAGGCGATAGTAATTGGTTCCTTTCAATGGCGCGGGATCGATATATTCGTATTTATGCAGCACTGTGCTATTTCCATCGGCTTTCACCTTGCCGATTTCTGACCAGGCTTTGCCATCCGGGCTACGCTGGACTTCGAAATACCCTGCATTCACTTCCTCGGTTGTCACCCAGCTCAACTGCGCCGTATTGCCTTCCCTGACAGCTGAGAAACTGGCAAGTGTCACCGGAAACACGCAGCCTCCGGTCGCGGTAATTGTCACATCATCTGTATATACACCACATTCGCTACCGGCTGGTCCCTGCACTGTCCAACGGAATGTGTAACTACCCGCCGGCGCACCACCTGTGCCTGTCACGACAGCACTCGGATCATGGATATCGCTGAAACCCAGGGTGTAATTTCCGGGAGGAGAAGACACAACAGACCAGGTCCCCACCATCGGAGCGGCATAGACGTTTCCTGCAAGCGACTGATTGTCTATGCAGGAGACGGTGTTATCGGTACCTGCCGTGGCACCTGAGTTGGCGACAACCGTTATAGAAAAAGTGTCCGAAAAATTGCTGCCGGCACACTGATACATCCTGTATAAGAGACTATTAGTAATTGATGCAGGAACAATTCTAAATGTGTGGACGCCCACACTTAAATTGCTGAAATTAATTAAAGGGAGATCAGCTGAGGGGTTTCTAAAAATTCCAGAGTCTGCGCCAATGCCTCTGATGTTCCAATTACCTGGCGACATGGTCAAAGGACCGAGTCCTGCCAGTACGTTAGGAACGGTGTTTATGGGATAAGCATAGGAAGCTATTGGAGAGCCCGGCTGTGTGCATATTGTTACATCCGGCACGTCGAAGTTGGTCCAGGTGGCGGGCATCATAAAAAAACGGAAATCCACCTCCCCCTTACACGTTCCGTTGACATCATCCGCGTTCGCATATCCAAGACGCACCAAGTATTGCCCTGCCTTCCAGCCACCAGCAGGACGGTTGATTGTGATCGGGCGCGTGGAGGTGCCGGCTCCTGAAATGGAAATGGTCGGCGTTCCGCTTCCACTTGGAAGCATTATCCAGTTGCTCCAATTACTGTTCATCAATAAAGTGGGGTCACTTAAAGTGAATGCACTTGTTATGGTCGCGGGGTCTGAATTTAAACAGATAATAGGCTCCCCGCCCGAGACCGTTACGCCACCCACAGGAGCCGTTCCGCCCGTTTTAGTTACAGTCATGTCAAAACTTTTGGAACCGCAGCTTCCCACGTCAATGGTAAAGCGGAAAGTATATGTGCCTGCCGTAGTAAAACCTGCAATAAGTTTGCCGCCGTTAAACCCTGCCCGCAACCCAGGACCACTGTACCCTGCGGGATAGACGACGTTAGAAATGGTTTCAGTAGTTCCGCTCCCATAAAAGCAACTGCCGTCGACGTACGGTATAAACGCAACTGATTGACAGTCTGGCACTGAAAGCGTGGTCTGCAACTCTATATCGGCAGCACTAGGCAGCCAACTGACATTTGCGAACGCCGTCCTCGTGCAGCCGTTCGGAGAGGTAACTGTCCAGGTAAGACTCGTTTGACGACCACATCTGTAGGCAGTCGGATCAGCTAAAGTAACATTCGCCGTATTTGGACCAGTTGGCGTTATGATTACTTCGCTTGGGCCCGACCATTGTCCGGTGAAACCCGAAGGCAGTGGGCCTGTGACGTTCAACGTTGATGAGCTGCCGCACGCAGATACCGGCTGAATACTGGGGAAAAATGGGGCAAAATAAGTCGTAACCGCCACATCATCGCTGACGACCCCATTTCCACAAGCCTGGGTTATCCGAAACACAAAAGTACCGTTACCGTTCATATTAACAGTTGGTGTCAAGGAATTGGCATTGCTAAAAGCGGCGGTGCCGCCAGCAGGCGCCGAAACAACGGTCCACGTCGGGTCTTCGCTGAATACGCCGTTTCTATTCGCGTCGCTTAGGCTGACGGTGGTCGTACAAATGCTTTTGTCTGCTCCGGCATTGACCGTACAGTTTTGAGCAAAACTCTGGATTGCTGCCAGCATCAATAATGAGACCGACAGTAAAGTAGAGAGGATAAATCTTTGCATAGATGTTAAAAAATGAAGTGTGATTGATTCAATGAAACAGTTATAAATCAGTCAGCAATTTTATAGCCGTAGAAGGACGAGACAACCACGCCAAAGCTCGGACCGGTTGTAGACGTTCCGGCAGCTTTCAGGGTAACCACGTCGCCGGCATTCAAGTGAATTACATTTGATACACTGGCAGACAGTACGGGTTCGGCGTTTGCAACCGAGTTAAGGGAGCATCCCTGCGCAAATGGCGTTGTTCCTTTGTAGAGGCGTAAGCAAGAAGCTACAAACCCAGGAGTGCCTGGTAAGCTGGTATTATCGAACTGAGTGGATCCGAACATAATGTAATAGCCCGAAGAAGGAGCTGTGAATTCTCCGGACGCGGGGTTAAATGCGTTGGCCGCATCTGAATTCTCACCTTGGAAAATGACAGTAGTATAAGTCGCTGGCCCATTACTGGAAGGCATTGTTTGAAACACGGTGGTCATCAACGTCGAAAATGGCGCTAGTGACGTGGCGGGAAACGTGATATTTTGCCAGCTTCCACCGCCGACGGCATCGGAGGTAAAGACTTTGCCCGAGCCTTCGGTTCCATCCTGGATCGTAACTTGTCCGGTTGTTTTGTCGACCTTCATTTTACGGCTGGGCGTAGAGGCCTCCACTTCCAGGTTAGAATTGGGCTCGATCACCGTCGGATTACTGCCGATTTTAACTTGCGCGAAGCTTGAACTGCATACAATGCCAAAGACAGCGCTGAAGAGCAGTTTTTGAAACACAGCTGATGTTTTCATTTGACTCAATTGTTAAATCGTAAAAGAAGTTTTTTGCTACGTGCCGTAACGCTACTGTTGCTACCTGTTTACCAAAATTTTTTGCACCGACGTGATCCCACCGTTCCTGGTTATATGAACAGCGTAAATGCCGGTTGGCAAGGATGTGACATCGATAGCGCCACCGCCAAGGCCTTTCGAATGGTACACTTTCAGCCCCTTTGTGTTGAACATGGTGACCTCTTTGACAGTCCGGCTTTCTTTTACATGCAGCTTATCCGTTACCGGGTTAGGATATACGGAGAGCTCAGGCGTCGAGCCATCAACACGCACATTACGGACGCGGCTATATGCAAACGTCCCGTCCAGATCGATCATCTTCAATCGATAGAGGTTTTCTCCTTCGGCGGGTTGAATGTCAACGAAACTATATTCGACCCGAACGGTGCTTTCGCCCCGCGCCGCGACGTCTCCAATTTTATCCCAGGATTTGCCATTCAGGCTCCGCTCGACCTCGAACCTCGCCGCATTCATCTCTTCGGTCGTTGCCCATTTTAATGCAACAGCATTGCCCTCGCGCAATGCGTCAAAACTGGCCAAAGTAACAGGCAAAGGCACGTCCCTATAAGCCAGCGTATAAATAGTGTATGTACTTGGGATAACAGGGCTTTGTGTGGTAATTGATCCGGCTGTAAGGTCACTGGCACCACCCAGGATGGATGTGGCATCTACCACCGACGGTATTGCCAGCCATTGGGTGCCATTCCAGCCGGCAATCGTCAGTTTATCGAGCTGTCCTGTCGTGAGCGTCGTGACATCACTTGCCGCATCCCAGGTCAATGTGATCGGGGTCGCGTTGTCCCCGTCGATATCCCAATACTCGACCGGACTGACAGAGGTCAATGCTTCCTCGAACGAGCTGGTAGGGTAGGGCCCTCCGGCGGGAAGGATGGGGTAGTCACCTCCCGCCAGGTTACTGGTGATGGCGGTACTGGCGTCAGCGTGATAGTAGGCGCCAGTGGTTCCGTCGCCTTGGGCAGCAAAAGGGCCGTAGAACCCGTTGTCGCCCACCGGAAAGACAAAGAGCGTCGTCCCATATTTTCTTACGAAACCATCCACATGCGCGGCATCGGCCCCTCCATTGTGTGAAGCTGACGGCGCAAAGTTCAGGATGCCAGGCGTACCGGTCCGCTCGGTACCAATGATACCGGGTAGGGCGCCGGCGCCACCGTTGGCGAAATCATGATTTCCAAAAAAGGTCATTTGCGCGCCGCCGAAAATGTACGTGTTACCAGTGCTCCCTTGCTGGGCGAAAGTCGAATGGGCCAATAGTGAAGACAATATCACGACATACGCCCGCCTGCCGGTTACTAGCCCTGCAAGGTAAGTAAAACTTAATTTCATATTCCTTGACGTTTAAGTTGGTACGGAAAAGTGCGTTGCACCGGGTGCTCCGGTGGCCATTACTTGCTGACGGCATCTGCGTGAATGGTTTGCTCGCCCACCGATTTTTGAAGGGATTTCATTTGATCAACCAGTGATGCAATTGCCTTCTCCGTGGACTCTGCCTTGGCGGCAATGGCGGCTAACTTTTTGTTTTCGGCCTTTAACGCCTCGATCTGCGCCTGTTGCTCCTGAATGGCTTTGGTAAGTACTACAGTCATTTCCGCATAGTTGACACCCAATGTTTTCATGGAGTCAGAGGCGATAGTAACGAGCTCAGGCATAGCCAATTTTATTTGCTGCGCCACAAATCCTATTTTATGATTATGGCTCAAAGCTTGATCCTTATAGCGGTATCCAATGGTGCGAAGCTTCATTACTTCCTTAAGGCCGTAGGTATTTTCGGTGATATCTTTTTTAATACGGATGTCGGACGGCGTGATGGTTCCGGAGGCAAGGATATTGCCTATTACATGCAATGGTTCCTGGGGTGCATTGGTATTAATACCTACTTTCACATTCGGCGTTGACTGTGTATTGGTTAGTACAATATCGCCGGTCCCATTATGCACCAATCCGAAGTCATTGGAAGTAGCGGCACCCGAGTTGGCCCATAGCCTCAAGAACGTTCCCTGCACACCATTGTAAAACTCATGGTGTAGGGCATTAGCATTAGTCCACAAATTTGCTGCCATGTTTGTAGCTGTATTTTGGTAAAAAATGCCGCTGGCCAAATTTGGGGACGACACAAATAAGCGACTAGTTCCCGGATCAGCAGTCCCTATGCCTACATTGCCGTTTTCCATAATTTTCAGACCGGTACCAATTGTATTTGAGCTCCAAGGGGCGATTACAAGTCCGTTGTTTGGCTCACCCGCTACATCTCCATCTGTCGAAAAAATCATATGCGCATCACCGTCCTTCACTAGATTATTATATGCGCCGGCCGTCGCTGTCGTTTCGAAGAATAAAAACCTGTTGTCGGGTCGGGAGAGCCGGGCAATAGTTGAGCCAAACACGGGTACCTCTGTTTCCTGTACATGCAATCTGGCGGCAGGTGAAACAGTATTGATACCGATGTTACCGTTTTGGTGAATATACATCCGGTTTGCGCCGCTGGCAATGAACTGCAGGTCACTTAAGTTGGTAGTGCCGTCGCCGCGGTATTGGCTGTTGATGGCGGCGGAATTTGCATTGGAACCATTGATGCGTGGAACAAAATTCATTGAACCGATATAAGTACCATTGGCAACGTTTCCGGGAGCAGCTTCTGTACCTGTTGCCGAGAACATCACCACACCAGGGGCCGTTTCTGTACCATAGGAGTGAATCTGAATATCATCAGCTGGTCCAAGTCCACCACCGTTGCTTACAACAGCAAGGCGGCCTAAGCCAGGACTTTGCGAGCCTACAGTTACATTACCCGTCTGGTAAATATTCTGGGTATTGTCAGTGGCAGGGGTGGTGGTTCCCTGTACATTCCATGGTTCCTGGCTTGCTGCGGCTGCTCCCGCCTTTTTGCTTACCCATCCGTTACCATCGAAATAATATTCGCCAGCACCGGCACTTGGATACGAAGCATTTGAACTAGTGATACCTGTGTTTGTATTGTACACGCTCATACCGGCAGCCGGCGTACCGGCAAGTCCCCAGGTTGTCGTATTTGAAAGCGATATACGTGGTATCAGCAGTCCCTTATTGCTGCTTTCAATTTCCAGCGCAGAACCCGGATTGATGGTAGTGGGGTTGTCGCCGATCTTCACTTGCGCGTAGGCAGTTTCTGTTGCAGCCAGACAGGCAGCCGCCATGCCAAGAATTTGCAGGTGCCCCAGAGGGCCCCTGAATTTTAAAAGTGTCATCATAAGCTGTTCGTCTGATTAATAGAGTAAAAAAATTTGATTAATAGAGTTAAAAAAACATGAAACCGGCATCATTGATTTGTAAGGCAGTTATCAATGGCAATACACTCCAGAAAAGCGGTTGTTGCAGGCCATGGAAAGGGTATAGTCTACCGGTTATGCCTAAACGTTGTTGGCATTTAAAGTGATAAAAGCTAGTAATGCTAATGTGCACGGCATTTGGCCCGTGTGGTGCCTTCGTTAACCGGCGGCAGCCCGGGCCGCTGTTAGTCTTCCCTAGCCGGAAAAAAGTTGATGCATGGTGATGCATCTATGTTCTTCCGGAAGGTGCAAACAACAACGGGTAATGGTTAATAATGATGTGGAAACCATCAACGAGGCACACTGATAACAAAACTCTTCTTTCATACAAGTCATCGTTACTTAGAGTCAGGTAATTAAGGCAATGTGCATATCCCAACGACCGATTCCGATCGGCCGCTCATCGGCCGTCCCTACATCATCCCGGGCCGTCCACTCGTGCAACTGAAAGCAGCTGAAAAAAGCAAACCAGGGATGTGCCAGCGTGTGCCGGATTTAAGTGCGCTTGGCACATAGAGACATTAAGGACAAAGCAATCAAACTAACGAGCTGTTATAGGAGATAGGAGGAAACGATTTTTCATAGGCGTTCTCATTAACGATGGTTTTTTAGTGTATGCTAGTAACATCCAAATATAAACGGGCTCAAAACAAAAAGTATTGAATGTATCGGCTAATGTTCGAATTTTTTTGATAAAAATGTTTACATCGCCGTCGCCTCCCCGGTAGAAGTAGCTTGAAGGATAGACCTTTGCTGCTTTTCTTGAACGTTCCGGCTAAGTTTGATCGTGCTGCTAGAATTCGTTCTATAAAAACTTTGATTTTAATACGCGACACGTCAAATTAGCGCACTCAAAATACCTCGGCCTACGATTTGATTTCATTTTAGCTGCTAAAAAGGCACTATGGTATTCTCATGTCCATTGGCTAAAAAATCTGAAACACATTGATGAAAAGCACCACAAACGAACGGATAGGTATAGAAGCATTGTCGAAATCAGGACTAGCATTTGTTGCTGAAACGACAGCTAATCAAAACGCATCAAATAGGTATGGATACACTTTGGCGATTACGATGATGCGGCCATTCAATTGCATTCTTGCTGCGAATGAACAGATAAAGACATTTGGGTTTATAGTAAACCGGAATGTAAATCACATTTTTTTAGACCCAGGAACGGTCGTATTTGTCGCATACTTCGAGCCCAAAAGTTACTGGGGGCAAATAGTCGCTCCGCTCCTGGGCGCAAAGCCCTTTTTTATATTGGATGAAATACTCTCGCAGGCTCAAAGCGATATCGAGCTACTGGCAGGTCCGTTTGAGACAAACTACTGTGTATTAAGTGATTACGTATACAATATCCTTGCTCTCATGCCGAAGCAGCAAATGAATATCCAGGCCTGGTTGACCGGTAACAAGCGTATTTTGCCTGCCCTTCGATTGATCGAAGAGAGTGTGGATAAACCGCTTGAACTCAGCCATATAGCTGCCTTGTTGAATTTGTCCACGGAGCGGGCCCGGCACTTATTTGTGACGGAAGTAGGCTTGCCGTTTTCACAATACATTTTGTGGTGCCGTCTCCGCAAGACAGTAAATGCGTTGACTTCCGAAAAAATGAGGTTTTCAGAGGCTGTGGGCATGTTTGGATTTGCGGACCAGGCTCATTTTACACGCACCTTTAAGAGTATTTTCGGGGTGCCGCCTAAGACGTTTCTCGACAAAAGTAAAGTAATTCTATAATTATGACAGGTCAAAGTGTAAAATAGCCGCTACGTACAATACATTATCATTTATGGGTCATAACTTTGGACAAATTTAATAAGAATAGGATAGCATGCCGCAGAACAAATCTAATTTGCCCTATGTTGCAGCGGGTGAATTTGTAAATGTTCTTTTAATGTGCATTGCCGTGACAATTTTCATTGCTTAGTTTGTTGTTCTCTTATTATTTGCTTTAAGCGAAGTACATTTGATACATTCAATAAGAGCCAGGGGAAAGGGGTTGACCCCTATACAAATAAATCTAACTAGTGTACTTACTGGATGCTATTTCCTAATTATAATTATAGTTATCAGTCGCCGGTGATAACTCAATATTTTATCGTACCACGCATATTTTCTCAAATGTAAGAACTAAATGGATAGGGTTAATTATTAACTGTAATTAAAGTGCCTAACGGAATTTTAATTATAGATCTGAATCTTACCTAAGATCGAATCCAAATGGTTTCTACAATTGGTGTGGTTATTAGCAAATAGTGCTCGGTTCTAAATAGTGACAAAAAACGTATATATACATGCGTTCTAGAAATATTCATCGATAATGGTTTGGTCGGGACGGGCAACATTTACTAAACCCTCATGCGGTAAATAATGAAAATTGCACTAATAGCTACACACGGCTTAATTCAGTTCGGGGTGGCTGCGTTCGCAAGGCAAACAGTAAGTGATGTAACTCTGACGGTTTTTGAAAGCGCCGTGGAATTCGCATTAAAACCTGCGGATGAGAGGTATGACCTTATTTATATAGACGTAAGTACTGACACGCCGGAGTCTATTTCAAACAAGCTTGTATACGTAACTACCTACGCGTCATCTGAAAAGGTAATCGCGTTGGGGATTGATCCAGGCCTGGCAGATATGGTGGGCTACTTATGGACGGGATGCCATGGTTACGTATCTATACATGCGGGCGAAGAAGAGATGAGGGAATGCCTTACAACGGTGATCGAAAATCGCCGGTACATTTCCCCGGAATTACTCGACGCCATATTAAGGAGCGGTCCCCCGGCCAGCCAGGTGTCTGATTTAAGTAAGCTTCTCTCAAAAAGAGAAAATCAAATCGCCCAACTTCTAATGCAAGGTCTAAAAACGTCTCAGATCGCACTTGAAGTGGGAACTAAAATGTCGACTATCAGTACAATTAAAAGAAGCATATTCAAAAAGCTCTCGGTTGACAATACGCTCAGGCTTAAAGAGCTCTTCTATGGTTATCGGCGCAATATAGAAAAATAGGAACTTTTCGCAGATGAGGTTTCTCGGTCGGAAACTGCCTAAAACGCCCTATGATGCGCTTTTTATCCTTGCGTAGAAACCATTAAAAGCGTTTGCCAGATCGTGAAAAAAAGCTTTAATCCGGCCTTCGACTGTGCCGTAAATAAGGAACGAGCTATATCGTTCTCTGCTCAATGCTCTGTAACACTGTAACACCTATGCCATATGAACTTTTTAGTCATCGACAGCCACTTTCCTTTGAGAACAGGACTTTCAAGTCTAATCCTACAAAATTTTCCATCTGCTCAAATCGACGAATCTAAGACGATCTGGTCGGCGATCCCGTTGCTAGAAAGCAAGGAGTACGATTTGATCGTGACCGAAATTAATATTGACGTTAGTGATTGCCGGCACCTGATTCGAGTCGCAAAATCAAGGGCGGCTGCTTGTCGTGTACTGATTTACTCAAAACTTAATGGTGAACTGTTTGCCATACCTCTGATGAAGAACGGTGCAGACGGCTTTCTCTCCAAGAGCTCTGGTAAAGATGACATTGTGACTGCCATCCACACTGTACTACACGGCGGAAAATATCTGGACGTCGATCTTCAACTTAAACTGTCGGCTAATACCGAAAGCTTGACGAAAAATACCAGCCACAACCGTAGCGAAAATCTGTCCGGTAGGGAGGCGTCGGTTATGCGCCTGCTGCTGGATGGAAAATCGACGAAGCAAATCGCTTACATTCTGGGCATCAAATCCAACACGGTAAGCAGCGTCAAGCAGCGCATTTACAAGAAAACATCCGCGAGCAATCCTTTGGAACTTTATTGCCGTGCACAGTTTTTGATATCCCATTGAAGTGGTGTCTGTAGGAGTGCCATCCGGAAACAATAGAAAGTCACCCGAAACCGGCCGGTATGATTGTTTTGGGTACAGGCGTTTACCCGATAAATACTAACATACAGGATATGGAAGAGCCTTTACCGAGCGTGGTATCCCTGTGGAATACAAGCTTGTCTTATATAACCAGGAATGCCGATATCAAAGACCATCGTCATTATTGCTTTAAAGTCGCCGTCAGCTTAAATCACACCGTCAACTGCTGGATCAGCCAATCACCTTATATTGGAATCCGGGGTTTCATTGTCAACCAGAAAAAGTTGCATTCATGCGCATCACCCGAAGGCCCGGTGCTGAATAATCTGGTTGAGCCGGAAAGCGCCTGGGGAAGAAAACTTAAGGAACTGCTGGGTGGCCAGGATTTCATGACGTTCGAACAAGCCTTTGACGTCGGCAATTTAAAGTCTGTCCTGCCAGCCAACTATACCTCATTGTCCAACGATGCATTGAAATGGCATATTCAACGTCTGATGAGTCTGGTCACAGGGAACGATCAGGATCATCTAGTGCAAATTGACGTGCGGGTACAGCGCGTTCTGCAACTATTGGATGAAAACCTGTATGTGACGATCCCGCGTAAGCAAATTCAGGAACTGACCTTTCTTTCATTCGAACGCTGCCGGCATTTGTTCGCCCAGGAGATGGGAATTCCCATGTCAAGGTATATTTTGTGGCAAAAGCTAAGACGAAGTCTAAAAGACTTGGTAGCTGGCAACGGATCCCTTACGGATGTCAGCAAAAAATACGGTTTTGCAGATCCGTCACATTTCAACCGAAGATTTAAGCAGGTTTTTGGAGTGAATCCATCCACTTTTTTACTCGAATGCCGTTTGATTATTTAAAAAAGGGCTGCGTATCCGGATTGATTGCAGCCCTTTTACCCGTTGCGGTTAATCTATTAATGGTTACCGCGCGATTACAATTTTCTGGGTGCTTATTGTACCGTCGTATAAGGTAATCCGCAGGACATAAACGCCGGCCAAAACTTTTGATACGTCAACACCTTCGTGCCCTGGTGTGCGGCGGCTCAAAACGATGAGGCCTGAACTGTTATAAAGTGCCAAATGCTTTATTTCACCGTACTCCTTAAATGTTAAGCGCTCACTCGTCGGGTTTGGATAGGCATCAATCGCGCTGCCGGCAAAATCAACGTTTTGAATCCGGCTATATGTAAACGTCCCATCTTTATCCACCATTTTTAGCCGGTAGTAATTGATGCCTCGGGCGGGTGCAATGTCTGTAAATTGATAACTGACCTTTACCTTACTTTCACCGCGCGAGAGTTGTTGTGCAATGGTTGTCCAATTAGCTGCATCTGTGCTACGTTCGATTTCGAATCGTTCACTATTCACTTCCTCGGTAGTGGCCCATTTCAGGATAGCAGTTTGTTTTTCTTTTTCGATTTCGAAGGAAACTAAAGTTACCGGCATCGGACCGCAATCGGCTTCAACGGTTATCGCGGCACTAGCGGGACTGCTGCAACCCGAATTTTGATAGAAGGCAAAATATGTTCCGGCAACAACCTGAGTTGGGTCAGCTACCAACGTAGCAGACGATGGTATGCTTGATGTATAGAATCGCAAAGTACTTCCCTGCGGCATCGTACTTATCACCAGGTTAGTTAGGTCGGCCGTCGTCGCTGGGCACAATGGACGGGTTACGGCCCTATCCAAAACAGGCGCTGATGGGGTTTCTACGACCGCAAGCAGCCCAGATGCGGAAGTTAAAGTACACAGGTCACTTTCACTGTCAACGATCACCCGGTATTCGTATCCATTCCACGCGGCGCTAGTAGGCGTCAATGTCAAGACAGAAGTTGCTGCGCCGGAATAACTGCCATTTGAATCGGTGAAGCCGCCTGGCGAAAGGTTCGTCCACGAATTCCCCCCATCAGTACTTAACTGCCATTGGAATGTAAGTGTGCCTGCTCCCGTCGCAGTCACCGAAAACGAGACATTCGAACCAATGCAAGCGGTCTGGTTTTCCGGCTCCGGCTGGGTTAGTTCTATATCACAGAGTAAGGCTGTTACGCAATTTGCTCCATCGTTACTGCCTGAAGGGACCGATGTTGAAATGAGCGATGCATCGCTGGTGGTCGGGTCGATTTTATAAAAAGCACCACTGGCATTATGGAATCCATACAAGCTTCCGTTCGCATCTGCGAACATCCCTCCGAATGTGCTGGGTGTCAGCCCACGAACCTGTGAGCCGATAGTTACAGTGCCCGTGTACGGATCCAGGGTGGCTAACCTCCCGTCTAAAGAGGTAATTCCATAACATAAATTTGTCGATGACAGGAACGAGATATCAGCTACGTCCATGGGCTGGCTCACAGGAATGCCAAAATCCGGACCTGTTTGTACGGCGAAACCGTTACGCGGATCAACCAGTTGCAAGAACGTCGGTCTGTTTTGATCGATGTCTACTACATAGTATGCGGGAGCGGAGGATAAATAGATGAGCATATAACCATTGGGAATTTCTACACCGACATTGTAATTTGAACTGGGTAAATTGAGAACAGGATATTCGATAGCTCCCCCCTGTGCATCGATACGGACTATCGAGTTCGACACATTTTTGGTCGCCCATAGCATATTATCTCTTGAATTGTATACTAAGGAATTTACCACCAAAGGCAGTGGAGCGACGAGCGATCTTTCGCCCGAATCAACGTTGAAGGTGTATAACGACGAACTTACTTCCCCCGCGGCCTGTGATACCTGGTAGATAATTCCGTCTGCACAATCGAATGGAAAGCTTTCAAGAATCGCATCCGGACAGTTGGCACCATCATTAGAATTCGAAGGGATGCTGTTGGAAATGAACTCGGAATTGCCCGTAATTGGATTAATGCGATGAAAAGTGCCCGGATTGTTCGCGAACGCGTAAATTCTGCCTGACGGGTCAGCAAACATCGCGCCGAAATTAGTTCCTAAGGGAAGGCCAGTAACGGCTGAACCCGCAGTAACGCTGCCGGAGTTGTAATCAAGGCTAATTAAACGGGCTGTCACACCTTCGATCCCATAAACCAAGCCTGTGGTTGGCAGGTACACTAAATCCGTTATAGCCATCGGCTGGCTGATCGTGTGGCCGGCTGTGACAATAGTTCCGGTCGCAGGGTTGACTAGTTGCAGATAGGTGTCGCGAGACGAATTAATATCAATGATATAGTAGGTGGTGGAATTACTGGTATAGACCAACATGTAGCCACCGGGAATCTCGGCGCCAACATTGTAGTTAGTAACCGGCAGTCCGGGGATTACATATTCTGTCACACTTCCGGTGGCACTGATACGTACGATTGTATTCGTTTCGTTCTTAGTGGCCCAAAGCATGTTGTCGGTTTGGCTGTAGATCAGCGAGTTTACGGTGATCGGCAGCGGAGCGACGAGCGTGCGTGTCCCAGTGCCAACATTGAAGGCGTACAATGACGAAACTGATTCGCCAGCAGCGGCCGACACTTGATAAGCGATTCCGTTCTCACATGTAAACGGCGTTTGACAGGCCCCGATAGCAATCGGCTGGCTGACAGGGCCGTGGCAGCCAGGGTTCTCATACCGTGCATAATAAGTACCTGGTTGAGCGTTAGCGGGGTCGGCGACTAATGTTTCAGCAGAAGGTGTAGAGGACGTATAAAAACGAAGCACACTTCCGGCGGGCGTATCTGAGTTAACCAGTGTTGTTAAGTTGACCGTATTGGCCGGACATATAGGCGCATCGGCATTCGAGATCAGTACCGGTGCGTCCGGAATTGCTAAAACTGTCAATGTCGCTGCCGATGAAGGCGTCTGGCACAAGTTGCTTCCGACCAGGCACCGGAATTGAAAATTATTCCATCCAGTATTTGAAGGCGTCAAAGTTAACGAATCCGTATTGCCTCCTGCATAAGAGCCGTTAACATCGGAGGCTGTATTTTGCAGGCTTGTCCATGATGAGCCGCCATCGGCGCTAACCTGCCATGTATAGGTAAATGGGCCATTACCGTTCGGAGTTACGGTTAAAACGACGGCGGTCCCCGGGCATGATGAAGCCTGTGATGGCACAATAGAAATATCCTGGTCACATTCTACCACCGCGGTCGGACAACTGGCGCCATCATTGTTTCCTGATGGCACGCTCCCTGCTAAAAACGTTGCACTGTTGGCGACAGGATCAATTTTATAAAACGCCCCGGTTGTATTATTAAACGCATACAATTTTCCCGCTTGATCACTGAACAGGGCGCCATATGCCCCTGCTGGCAGGCCCATTACGGACGCAGGAAATGTGGCGACGGTGCCCGAAAACGGATCAAGCGTCGTAATCGCGCCATTAGCGGTCAAGCCATAGCACAATTGGGTTGATGGCAAAAACGTGAGATCCAAGGCAGCGAAGGGGGTGCTGACGTCGGTGCCATAACTGGGGCCGGACTTCAAGGTAAAGCCATTTGTGGGATCCACCAGTTCGAGATAAGTTGGTCGGGACGGATCCACGTCAATTACATAGTAGGTCGCTGCGCTACCTGAATAAACCACCATATAACCATTAGGTAGCTCGGCGCCTAAATTATAGTTTGTCGTCGGCAGATTTGCTATTGGAAATTCCACCGAACCGCCGAAAGCCCCGAACCGGACGATTGAGCTGGTATTGTTAATCGTCCCCCAAAGCATGTTGTCGCTGGAAGTGCTATAAATCAGACTATTGACTAGGAAAGGAGTTGTCGCAATCAACGTGCGGACGCCTGAGCTGACATTATAGCTGTAAAGTGATGATGTGGCGTCACCAGCGCCTTGAGCAACCTGATACGCGATGCCGTCGTGGCAGCCTAAAGGTGTTTGTCGTGTTAACACGAAGTTCTGGGCGGTAACGTCATCAACCGCCGTCTGAATATTAATTTCTCCCAGTCTGCTACCGGTCTGGTCTGCCGTGTTAGTGCCGCCGATAACCTCTGCGTAACAATGGTAAGTTCCGGGAAGCCTGTTTCCGTAGATGCTCGCGGCGGTATTGGTCAGAACTAGTTTATGAGCAGTCAAATTGCTTGTGACGCCGGATAGCAAGTAACTGCCGCTGGCCCCAACAATAGTCGACGCGACCACCTGACCTGAATTATCGACCAGGTTTACAAATAACGGGCCTCCGAAATTCGTTCCGGCTTCTCCGGAATCTAATACCTGGTTACTGTTTGCATCAAACCAAACTGTGCCTGAAATATCCAGTGCCATACTTGACGCACACCAGAACAAGCAACAGAGCATCCAAAAGGTAGGAAGTAGAGTTCTTTTTCTCATTTATTCGAACGGTTAGTTGATTGCGATCATAAAGGGGATTTTTTGCTAACATGAGGTTTGAAACTTAGGGCGGTCACCACATCCGGTGCATAAAACGCCTGACATTGGCAATCGACTACCGCGAGAATACATCACGTTTTGCCCTAGCACTAATTGTATTAGAATTGAATTAATTCGGTCTTATCAAATGTAAGAACTCGCCCTAAGAAAGTCTTGAATATATCGGCTAATCGTAATTGTATATGAGACGCGTGCGATTTAATGTGTGAATGCAGTAAGTAAGTACACGTTTGGTGTCAAATGTCGAAATTCTGCCAATTAATGTGCCCGGTTGTTACATATTTCAAATGCGTCCGGGGTTGTAAAACCTTATTCACATCTTCTGCTTTGATTGGCTATGTTATTGATTCGCATCAATGCGGATTGGATTCGTGGAATTCACCATTCAGTGAGCTGCCTTCAGTCCTACATCAATGAGCATACATATTGATTCAACAGGTACTTTATGAATGAAGGTACTTTCCAGAGTCTTCTGTCACAAATGGTAAACAAACCTCCGCATACCTATAAATGATTATTGGGTAGTAGCCAAATCCAATAAATTCAATTAATCACAAATAATAATGCATATTTTAACTAGTGGGAGCCTAGAATACGAGGATATTTTGCACTGGTTTTCCAATCAAGCTTGCTCAAAATTTTCCATGACGGAAAAGCACTGCAAGTTGTGCCAACATCAATCACCTACACTTTTTTCGTTAATTATCAGCCGGTTATTCCCTATGAACCTCGGCAATTCAATTTACAAATTTTCTAATATGTTGGTTGGGGGAACGAGCTCAGGGGTAATCGCCTCATTTGATTACCCTATCGCATTCTCGCTGCAATATATTGATGATAAGCTTGGTCAGCACCGGGCGCCTCTCAATATTAGGAATATGGTGAACCTCTGGAAAACGGTGGCCACCTTCTTGATCAACCGTTGGCTATTAAGTGAGGCTGTATATCGTTAAGGTTTTAAGATTAACCTCATTTTAATTGAGCGTTCTTTTAAAAAAATGGCTACCCTATCCTTGAATTTACTTAGATAGTGATACAGACGATGAGAGGGAATCAATTTAGCCGATATGTTCTATTTTTGATCAAGCACGTGCTTTAACTTTGTCTTATCGAAATTATTCGAACGAATGGCTTGAAGTAGTACTGTTGTCCAAATATCAGAACGAATTTGTTATGACGCACATATGCGCTTCATTTGGCTTAACGGGTAAACCGTAATGATGGCTACTGATCACCGCGTAGCGTCCACATTTTATACGAAACTGGGATGCTGTTGTTTTGAAATCAGGCAGTAGGCTCACAAGCACTCGGCTGTAATTTGCTGGTATGTTCTTCAAGGTACTGCTCGAAAAGGTCTTTTTTGATCGCTTTTTTGAGGCTTCGATTTAGTTGAATGTAAATATCATTAACCTCTTCATCAATATGCGACCTATTTGTTCTCCACCTTAAAATCTGTTCGTCTGTTTTGTGTTTCGAAAAATGTAGTTCTGACTATCTGCGTATAGATCGGAATGATACTGCATTTGTCAATAGCCGCCCTTTGGGCTGATGGTTTGATATTGCTTTTTTACGTAACTAATTGCTTTCTGTTTCACATTTAACACATCTACTATGAAAAATTATTACTTGACAGCCAGGTATTGGTTGCTGGCCGCTGTTCTTCTATTTAACGTTTTGTTATTTTCTTTCAGCACAGCTTGGGCTCAGTGTGAGCTGATTCAGAATGGTAGTTTCACTGGTACCGCTGGTTGGACCGGCGTCGATCCTGGGAATATAACGCTAACAGGATGGCATAACGCAGACGGTATTAATGTGCGGTCGATTCACGATGGCGGAGTCGCTGACTTTTCGCAGAACCTTACTAATGTTCCTACATCGGGCGCTGTATTGACGTTTAGATTTTATTTCGACAATGGAGGCGACGGAGTTACGCGTTACGCTCAATCGAATTTAACGATTAGCTATGCAGGAACAACCTATTTCTCAGCGGTAACTGATCCGCAAGGGGCTTCCGGTCCGGCAACTTTTTCGGGGGCCAATGGCGCAATGGTCAGTCCGTTATCCACGCCAGAGGACGTTTGGACTACCGTTACCATTAATTTGCCATCTGGCATCCCTGAATCCGGTGACTTGGTGATGTCTATGTCTAATAGCAATGGAGTGGTAAGCGATGATATATCGCTGGATGATTTTAGCATAACCAGAACCACTACGGCCGGAAGTATCACCGGTGACCAGACAATTTGTAATGGCGGCACTCCCGCTGCGCTCACAAATGTAACGGAGGGAACAGGTGCCCAGATAACTTATCGCTGGCAGCAGTCAGTCAGTCCATTTACAACATGGACAGATATTGCCGGGGCGACAGACGCAAGCTATACCCCAACGTCTGGTTTAACAGAGACGACGCAATACCGCAGGATCACAGTCGCCAATAATGGTGGAGCTGTCTGTGACGAGTCGGCCCCCACTGCTGTTGTTACGGTTACCGTTCAATCAACCCCAACGTCTGGCGATATTGTCGGTGATCAGACGGTATGTACCGGCGCCGCACCCGCGGAGATCACGAGTGGTACATCGGGTACCGGAAGTGGCACGATTAGCTACCAATGGGAAAGCTCGGTGGCACCGTTTACCGACTGGACCCCCATAGCCGGCGCAACCGGAGCGAATTATACCCCGCCAGCAGGATTGACAGCTACGACGCGTTACCGACGTTTAAGTGTGTCGACACTCAATAGCGTACAGTGTACCTCTTCCCCGACGGCGTTTGTCACTGTTACGGTAAATCCGCTGCCTACAATTTCCGGACAATCGACGGCTTGTGTGGATGGAAGCCTTACCTTGACCGGATCAGGCACACCTGCTGCGAGCACCCCTTGGACGTCTTCAGACAGCGGGATCGCCACCGTTTCAGATCTTGGCGTAGTCACCGGTATGGCTCCCGGCAGCGCAACGATTACTTACACCGATCAAAATGGCTGTAGTGCTACATTTGCCGTGACCATTGAAGCTAAGCCTGTGGCAGTTCAGTTGAACGCAACCCAAACGACGCCAACATGCCCGGACACAACTTTTAATTTGGAATCATTGGTAACTGGCACGGCCCCCGCTGGATCAGTTCTGCAGTTCTATACAGATAGCGTGCCTACGCCAGCGACGCTGGTGGCGGATCCAACGGCAGCGCCGGCAGGCAAATACTATGCGTTCTATGTGAATGCAACGTGCACCAGCCCGGCAAGTCCAGAGATAACCGTCAATCCGTGTGCGATGCCGGTAACTTTAATCACCTTCGCATTGCAGCGCGAGGGCAACGTTAGCAAGCTGGAATGGGCCACAACCGAGGAAACGGGTAGTGATCGTTTTGAAATCGAAAGAAGCGCCGATGGCAAGAACTGGTCGAAGATAGGGCAAATACCATCCCACAAGGAAAGCCGCGAACTGCGTAGGTACAGTTTTGTGGATGATCGCCCGCTTGCGGGAAGTAACTACTACCGCCTGCGGATGGTCGATCTGGACGAAACCTTTGCTTACAGCAGCGTTCTTCACGGCGAGTTTGAAAAAACGGCTGTTGGCGGAATCTATCCTAACCCAGTCCGCGACAGGCTGTTCATTAAAGATGTCGAACCGCAAACGATTAAAGAGGTTTCTATCTGGTCTGCTGCCGGTACTCAAGTCCTAAAATTCAAGCGTCAGGCAGTGGACGGGATTGACGTCAGCAAGCTCGGTAGTGGCATATACATGGTCCGGATCGAGCAAACTAACGGCACATTAAGCACACAAAAAGTAATAATAAGCCGATAACGTGAACCGGATCGCGGTTAGTCAGTCTCCGGAAAGCTCCCGGAGACTGATCCGAACCGAAAGGCGTCAGTGGTGACCAGTTAAGCCGACAATGTCGATTTAAAACGTATAACTATTAGCGTAGGTAGATTTAGGCAAGTCAGGAATGCGGTTGTACGGATTGGCTTGGTGATATTTCAAAAAGGCACATCAGGTAGTCCCAATGATTTGACACCACTGACCTGTGTGGAGACAGCGCAAAAAAATAGCCGGAATATGAATTCGTCTTTGCAGATGCGCCCTGCTTTTTGGAGGCACCTAATTAACATTGCCGACGCTCCCGCCCAAACGTTTGAGGCAACCAAGCTCGGCAAGCACGGCTTTACTCGTTATTCGCTATCAACTCTGCCAACGCTCGTTCAGCACCTTTGTTTTTCGGATTTAGCTCCAATGATTTACGATACATGAGAATGGCTTCTTCTCGGTGCCCGACTGCTTTTAACGCCTCTGCATAACTGTCGTAAACGTTCCAACTGGCAGGAGACAAAACCGTATTTAGCCGCAAGACCTCCAAACCCGCCGGTTGATACCCATCATAGAACATTTGCAGCCCCAACCGGTTCATCTCTTGCTCGCTCAGATAGTAATGAGCTGTATCCGTTTTACAGGAGCTGAGTTTTTCCAATGCCGAGGCGGCATTGGTTTTGATCAGGGTTCGTGCGTAGAGGTTCGCCAAAGATTGTTTATCCGCCACAGGGGACCCTCCATTCAACACTTGAAACAAACTAACCCCTATGGCGTGGGTGCCCCGGTGCGTTACATTATTGAGCAGGATCACGGTTTGGTCTTTCGTGACGTTACGCAAAAACAACGTAACAGCTCCGGGCATTCCACCGCTGTGGAAAACCACTTTACCATAAGTCGTATCTTTTAATATCATCCAGCCCAGCCCGTAATACGCGGACGTGTTTCCCCATCCGGTGGTAGCGAACTTCTGACTAGCGAGCCGGGCTGGCTTGAAGGCTTCTTGTAAGGTCGAGGGCTTGAGAAGTTTAGATCCATATAGTGCCCGATCAAATAAGAGTAGATCACCGGTCGTACTAATCACATTTCCTTGCCCAATCAATCCGCCCAGATTATGCAGCTCGATGCGGTTTCGTGGCAGTGAATCGACTCGCTGTCTGAGCCAGGGAGCATAGTTAGGAGTATCGTAGCCTTTCACCCGATGCATGTCCGCGACGTTCAGAAGCGGGGTGCTGATGTAGGTATGATTCATACCGGCCGGCTGAAAAATGTGCCTGGCCAGGTAGGATGGAAAGGGAAGCCCACTGACCTTTTCAACAATCAAAGCTAGTAAACCGTAGCCGCTGTTGGAATAGCTCCACTTTTCCCCGGGATTAAAAAGAATCGCTTGGTCGGACTGATTGATGGCTGGCACTAAATCGGCGATTGTGAATATTTTACCGGTATCGGCCGTGTATGGTTTTTCCAACATCTGATAGTCAGCTAATCCTGAAGTATGAGAGAGCAAATGCCGGATGGTTATCTGCGAATAGCGGAAAGCGGGGAGGTGTTTTTTTACGGGATCATCCAGCTTGAGTTTCCCCTTCTGTTTCAATTGGAGGATAGCCACGGAGGTAAATATTTTAGAGACGGAGGCTAATGAAAAGGTTGATTGTTCATCGAGCGGCACCCGATTTGCAACATCCGCCATCCCGAGTGATTTCTGGTAGATGAGGGCTCCCTTTTGAGCGATTAGAATATTACCTGCCAGTTCTCCATTGTCAAATTTCCCTTCTATCAGACTGTCAATCTGTTGAAGACGGGGCTGGGCATAGAGCAGATTGGCAAAACTAAAATAAATATGGGTCAAAAAGACAATCAGTGTTTTCATTGGATGGCTAAATAATACGAAGTATTAAGTATTATTTACTTCAATACTTGTACCATGGCTGAAAATCGGGCTTGGCCGGCAATAGCAGCTTGGAATTCGTCCGGATTCGGACAAGTGGAGCTCGTTTTTGAACGATTGACCCTTTGGGCGCCAGCAAATCGTCCCCGGCCTTGTTTGACTCACACATGGTTACTTTCATAGCCTGAATGCATTGGACGCTTACTCAAAAGAGACTACAATTTTTCCTTGGGTGTGCCCCTTTTCGATTTCCCGATGCGCATCGGCCATTGCTTCAAGCGGATAGGTCGCTGCCACATGCGGCACGAGTTTTGCTTCGGATAACAGTTTCGCAATGAGCTTCATGTCCTGTCCATTTGATAATACCATATTATAGAATGCTTTCACATTCAGGCGGTCAGCCTCCGCTTTTTCTTCTTTGCTAACATGCGACCAAAGGCTGATCAATGAACCACCCGGCTTGACGACCTGCATGGTTCTATGGATATGCCCATCCTGTTTGACCGCCTCTACGACAAGATCGACATCAGCAATACGGTGCTCGAATCGGCCTTGCTGGTAGTCGACAAATTCATCGGCACCCAATGAGGTTACAAAGTCCTTTTTTGACTTCGATGCAAGGGCAATTACATGCGCGCCAAAATATTTGGCGAACTGGACGGCAAAATGTCCAACACCTCCGCCAGCGGCAGTGACCAGGACCCGGTCACCCGCTTGGATGCCAATCTTCTGAATCGGTTGCAGGGCGGTCAGCGCAGCCAGAGTGGAAGCGGCAGCCTGCTGATGGCCGATGTCGGCGGGTTTGTGTGCCAGCTCTGACGCGGGGGCAGCTACATATTCGGCATAAGTCCGTCCAATGTACGGGTGCCGCAAAGCGCCGAAGACCTGGTCGCCCATTTTGAAATCAGTAACCCGGGCACCGACCCCAACGACCTCGCCAGAGATGTCCCATCCGGGAATCAATGGCTGGTCGCTGCCGAACACCCAGCTTACTTCCTTGTTGCTACGGACGATGGTGTCGGCCGGATTGATGCTGATTGCCTTAGTCCGCACCAGAACCTCGTCGTCTTTGATCTGCGGAATAGGCACCAGTGCCATAGCGAAGTTCTCAACTCCTCCGTGACCATTAATTGTCATTGCTTTCATAAGTCAATTTGTGATGCAACCCGGCTGCGATTGCTTACGGCTTCCTTTTGTTGGCCATCCGGGATCTGCTAGCAAAATTATAGCAACTTCTGCTTAACTTTGCCGCAGGTATCACCGTTGATACCTTTCCGGTTATGTGCCCAAAGGAAAACGCAGCCCAAATTCAGTCCCAGATCAGGGCGTTGCAGGATACGATCTACGTGATCGGCGGTAAATGGAAACTGCCGATCATCCATTCCATTTGTAAAGGGAACAAACGGTTTACCGATATTCAACACAGTATACCTGGCATCACCAAACGGATGTTGTCCAGAAGTTTGAAAGAATTGGAAGACAATAAATTGATCGTCAGGAATGTCGATCCCGATTTTACGGCGACTATCGAATACGAGTTCACCCAATACGCTCTTGAATATGGGAAGCTGATATTAGATATGATCCGGTGGGGAGAAAACCATCATAAGGTGATCACTGGTAAAGGCACAAAGCGCTGATCGCTGTTAGAACGTAAGCTAATATATGATCCAAAAGCCTATTTATTAATGCAGGAATAGCAGTGTGCTTTCAACCATTCGTTCACAAGCGGCCTGGCTCATTCCGGCTTTGGCCGAGACAACGATCCCATTAATACAGTTCTGTAAATAGTCCGCCATAGTCTCAGCATCAAGGCTGTCAAAAAACTGCCCCGTTTTTTTGCCATCGGCCACAAAGTGCAATAACGCCCTCCTGGTAGCATCCATACTTTTCTTGACGATTTCAACTGCTGCCGGCTCGTCGGGACCAAACTCTATAATCGAGTTGATTAAAAAACAGCCCTCAGGTATACCCCCCGGATACGTGCCCTCGATCGATAATTTAAAAATCAGTCTGATGCCCGCCAACGGCTCCCGGGTGTTCGCAATAATTTCTTGCAAAGAAACGACTGTCTTCTGGTGATACCTGAGAAGTGCTTTGAGCAGCAATGAATGCTTGTCCCCAAAAGTGTTGTACAGGCTCGACCTGCTGATGCCTAACGTGTTCACCAGATCATCCGGTGTAGTACCGCGGTATCCGCGAACCTTGAATAGCTCGATTGCCTTATCTAAAATTTCATGCTCCTCGAAGTTCCGGTTTCTAGCCATTTACATTGTGAATTAGCGCTAAATTGATACGGTCCTGATAAAATACGAAAATATTGGAACTATAATTCCAGTATTTTTATATTGGAATTATAGTTCCAATATAAACGACTTTTATAATGAAAACACTAACAGGAAAAGTGGCATTTGTAACCGGCGGAACGCGTGGGATGGGCGAAGCGATTGTCAGAAGACTTGCCTCGGAGGGCGCAAGTGTCGCATTCACATATGTCAGCTCAGAGCAGAAGGCCAAGAAGTTGACTGACGAAATCAGCGAAATCGGGGGCAGTGCTCTGGGGATCAAAGCAGACGCAGCGCAGCGTGGAGCGTTGACCAAGGCCATAAACCGGACCGTCGAGAACTTCGGAAAAATCGATATCCTAGTCAATAATGCCGCCATCGCAGTCGCGGGACCACTGGACCAAGCTACCGAAAAGTCGGGGGACTATGACCGTCAGCTAGACGTGAACATCCGAGCAGTTTCCGAAGCAGTGCGTGCCGCAGTGAAACATATTCCGGACGGTGGCAGGATTATCAATATCGGCTCAGTAGGCGGAAGAAGGATCGGAGGCCCCTTCATGTCAGATTATGCCGCGACTAAAGCCGCCATCGGCGGCTACACGCGCGGACTGCCCTGGGACCTGGCTCCCGCAATATCACAGTGAATACGGTCGAACCCGGAGCGATCGATACGGACATGATGCCCGCCGACCCAGTAGTCCGTGAGGCATTCACTAATGCAATTCCACTTAAAAGGCTAGGGAAACCACAGGAAATTGCCGCTATGGTGAACTTCCTGTCCGGGCCGGAAGCAGGCTACATTACTGGAAGCAGTTTTGCGGTGGACGGCGGGATTAATGCTTAACAAGCCGGATATTTGAACAAAACCACCAGTGAAAGTAAACGCTCCAGCCAACTCCGCCCAAACAAGGTGTTGCTTCGATGGCTGTCCCAATTAGTCATATTTTTCTCGCAGAATGATATTAAAGATTCGGAATTCCTTTTTGCATTGTCGAATCAATTAAATTTTTTCAAATTCTCGTTAAAATTGTCATTTCAATAGCCAATCGCAAGCATTTAGGGGAATCGATTCAGTTAATGAAAAGACAGTTTCACATTACATTCGGGCACACGAAAGACCATTCGGTAGATTACCTTATCGGTATATTACAGGATACGCGCCTGACGACAATTCAAACAATTCGAAAGCTGACAACAGCTCAGATCGACTGGCAATTTGCGCCCGGCTGGAATACGATCGGCGCGCTGCTGTCGCATATAGAGGCGATCGAGCACTTTTTCCGTATCGAATTTGTCCTCGGAAGAAAGCTCACAGCGGAGGAAAACGACTTTTGGACGCCCGCCCTTGACATGGGCGAGCACATTCCCAAGCTCATGACCGGTAAAGCGATCGAGGATTACATCGGGAACCTGACCACCTCCCGCCAGATGCTGATCGACAGTATCCGGGATTTGAGCTTCGAAGAGCTGACGCAGAAAATCGACGGCTATTATGATGAGCAGACGGGCTGTAATCTGGCGTGGGCGCTTTACCACATGGCCGAAGATGAGATCTACCACCGCGGACAGATCAGCATGCTGCGTAAGCTCCACGCGGCGCAGCAGATAACGTAGCGTTTGCGCATCCGATTCAGTTTGGGATGATATCTTCCAGTGCCAGGAAGAGGTTCATCGGGTTTTCGGCGATGCGGTTGCACAGGTAAAGATGCCACTCTTGGCCGTAAACTATGTAGATTTTGGCCGGATGGCCGGCATGCATCAGCTCGATAAGTTGGTCGGACGCGATGCCCAGCAGGCATTCGAATTCATATTGTTGTGCAGGCATCCGGTGCTGCGAAAGCAGTTTCACCGCTTCCTGCCGGATATACGGGTCGTGGATAGCGCCTTCTCGCAAATTTGTGCCAAATGCTCGGCGCAAAGGTCGGCCGACAACGCCAGGCCGATGTGCGACAAATCGAGCGACACACTCGATCGAAGCCCACGCACCGCGATTTGATCGCAAATGGACAGGAAAGCGGCAGTCGCGGTGGCGGCTTCCTGCTCGTCGCGGACATTCTCGCCCATGAACTGGATAGATGCGGCCAGCCCCAACTGGTTACAATGTGCTGCCCGTGCTGCGGCGGTTTCCAGGGTTTCCTCGGCCACATACCGGCCGGCAGATTCGGCAAAAACCTAGTAAAGCGGATCATGGCCAAGGATGTACTGCTTGGACTGGTCATTGACGGCCGCCTTCCGCAATGCTGCCGAGGCCATAGCCAATAGTTTATCCGTGTCTTTCAAGGTATTTTCAGTGAATGTGAATGAAGATAGCAGCCAGGAAAACACTTTTGCTATTCCGGAACTTCGGGGGCCGGAGTTTTGAGATCACCGGTCCCTTCGTTAAACCGTGATATGGAGCAGCAAAGTAACCTCTTTCTCGCCCGGCGGACGCTTAAAATCGTGGCCGGTCACTAAGACCTGTTCGGAAAGTGCTTGGTACAGTGGCCCCACCTGGGACGGTTCGATCTCGATTACCATAATGATGGTGACGTCCGAAAAGCAGTTGGCCAGGGTAATGCAACCGAACCGGTCGATGATGCCGGTAATGGCAAGAAGGTTTGAGTAAACGTTCATCTGCGCGAAGGCTGTCCAGTACAGCTTTTTCATACTTTTGATATTAACGCACTAATCAGTCCGCAAATACTTTTTGATTTTACTTGAAAACTCTGCCGACATGCCAGGTAAGCTGCCACTTCCTTTTGCGGCAGCCGCGATTCGAGAAACGGGTACGCATCCCGGAACGCGACATAGCGCGCCTGCGCATTCATCGACAAGTTTTGAAACATCCGTTCCTGGAAGTTGGCGAACGCATTCTGAGTGACGATTCGGAAATACCGCTTCATGGCCGGAACCGTTTGGTATAGCTGCTGCAACCGGTTGTGCGGAAGCAGCAAAGCCTTTACATCCTCGATCGCTTCACAGGTCAGCGGCCTGACACCTGGTGACAGAAACTCCGCAGGTCCCGGCCCCACCACCCGCTGTTGCCTGGCTGGATAATGTGTTCCTGCCCGTTCAGATCGGCAAAATAGGTCTTCACACAGCCATCGAGAATGAAAATCGCATGGGCGCACACTTCGCCGGGGATGACCAGCCAGCTGTCTTTCGAGTAGCTCCGCAGCTTGCACGCTTGTCCGATCAGTGTTGCTTCCGTCGGCGTAAACGCGGCGTGCCGGCGAATGGAATCGATCAAAAGATCGTTGCTCATAGGGGTTGTTATGTCATGATAACCCTTCAAATATAATAGCGTCAGTCTGTACCGCGACAGGCCGCCTTGCTTTGAGTGCGGCATATTCGGCCGAATCGTACCATTCGTTAGCCCTATCGAAATCCACGAATTCGATCATTACCAGATAGGTGGGCGTCCATTTGCCCGCTGTATGGCGTATTCTTCCGCCCACCGCCCGGTATTTCCGCCGAAGTTCCGCAAGGATTCGTCACGACTAAATTGTCAAATAATGCAAAAGCTGACATGGTTTTTCATGGTTAATGGTTAAACATGCTCCAAATTTCGCGACTGCATTTCTGACGGCACTTGAACTGGTTCAAATCGGCGTATTTCTTTTTATATAAATGCGCATCCCCGACGATTTGATGCTTCGCCCCAAAAACGGCTTTTCAGAAATTGGCTGAACCCGCTAGAGGATCTCTGTGACTTTTGGAGGTGGTGCGGGATACCAGGATGACTACATGTATTTTACTTCATCATAGTGCAGGCAAAAACGGAGGTGATTTTGGCAGCTAGGTAGGGGTTAGTTATCAGGCCCAATACGGCCGGGTAAAAGAGTCGATATTAAAAAAGGTTCGCGTCTCTGCCGATCAGCGAAACTTAAATTGCCGAGGCCGGTCGGAGAGAAGGCGTCTCCGGTCGCTTTCAGTTAGTATGGGATGGATGAGCGCTGGCGATTTGTCGATGCGGGTGAGTTTGGGGTAGCCGTATACCAGGCTTACATTAGTGAGCTTATCGCCCGAAAAGGCGTAAATTTCCGTTTTGTAATACGGCTGGTTGTTAAAAATCGTCGAGTCGGTGCAAATCAGCTCAAAAGCATGATCGCCGTTAAAATCTGTCTCCAGGTAATTGGAAAAATCAACCCATGAGTATATGGAGTATGACTGGCCGCTGATCAGGTAAACTTGTTTCATGGCAACAACACCAGGGTGATCGTCAGCTTGACCGAAAGTCAGCTTGGCGTCCGGCTGCTTGTCGCCATTGATGTCGGCTATTTGCACCGAATCAGGGCAATGTGCCAACCGGATCGTACTGTCCCGGAACCGGGAGACATACTTTCCGTTTCGTGCGATTTGGATGTTCAGGCAGCGATCTTTACTTTCGGACAGCACCAAAGTTAGCCCCCCGCATGAAACCCGTGCGCTGTCTTCGGATCGGCGAAACGGCGCTGATAAATACCGGGCACGCTCGGGAGCTGGCGTCAGCCAAAGGCCACCTGCGAACAGTAGCGCCAAGGTGATGCAACCCAGCAACACCCGCCTGATGTTTCGGCGGGGAATTTTCTTTTCATATACAATTTTCATCGCTTTGCGTGTTTGCGCCGACCGTTGGATGTTTCCGGGACCGCGCATTAGTCGGGCGTACGGGAAATAGCTTTCCCGTACGCCTTTTAGAGGCAGTTGAACTCATTCCGACATAAAGAATCGGGAAATTAAACTTGAACTTCGCGGATAACGCGGCAGGGATTGCCGACCGCGACCGAGTTGGCGGGTATCGACCTGGTCACGACGCTGCCGGCGCCAATGACTGAATTGCGGCCGATCGTAACGCCCGGCAGGATGATGGCCCCGCCGCCGATCCACACATTGTCTTCGATGATAACTTGCAATGCATAGGTTCGAAAAAATGGAATGGATGCATTTTTATCCCAGTTCTCTACCAGCCGCTGGTCAGGGGCGACAGGGTGGGTAGCCGTGTAAATCTGGACATTGGAGGCGATCAACACATTGTTCCCGATGGTGATTCGGTTGCAATCCACCAGGGTGCAGTTCATGTTGATAATCACATTGTCTCCCACCGAAATGTGCCTTCCATAGTCGCAATAAAAGGGGATGTCAATATTGACGTTGGCGCCTGTTTTGCCCAGTAGTCTGGTCAGGACCTGTTGCCGGGCCGTTTTGTCGTCGGCAGGCAGCAGGTTATATTCTCCGCATAGCTTGCGTGCGTGATGAATGCAGGCCAGGATTTCTGGATTGGCGGTATTGAATAGATCGCCATCCAGGCATTTTTCCAGTTCGGTTTTCATATGTGTGGTGGTTTGGGCTGCAAATTACAGCCCGCATTGTCCATAACTTTTCATCTATCTTAAATTCATCCTTCCGCTCGCAAAACACTCAAATGCTGCTGCGTCATACCGAGATAGGAGGCAATGAAGCCCAGGTTGACGCGGTGGATCAGTCCTCGGTTTTGCGCGAGAAATTTCTCATACCGTTCCTTGGCGGTCAGCGACAACCGGTCCAGGCGCAGCGTCTGCATTTGCAGCAGTACCTCTTGGTGGATCACCCTGGACCAGTTCGCAATTTCGATGTTTGTTTGGTAGAGTTTGTTCAATTGCTCAATGCGCATGAGGTAGATCAGCGAGTCTTCCATCAGCTGAACGTATTCAAGCCCAGGCATCCGGTGGTAGAGCGAATGGGAGGAAAAGGTGATGTCGCCTTCTTTACTGAACCAGTTGGTTACCTCCTTGCCGTTAATGAGCATGTATGTGCGTGCGCAGCCCTGCTCGATGAAATACACAAAATTGTCCCGCACGCCGGGCGACGTCAGGATATGGTGCTTGGGCAGATACCTGGGGGCGAGGTGGGGAATCAGCTCGTCGATGGAGCGGTCTGATACTGGATAGTATCGCCGGATACCGCTGATGATATTGGCAACATTGCGCTTGTCCACCGGATCTGTGTTGGTTGGCCCATGCGAGGAATGAGACAAAATGTCGGACATATTCGCTGGTTTCAGAACTGTTGATTAAACTCTCGCGGCTCCCTTGAAATTTTCCTTATTAGCGCAGGTACATGAGCAGGCCCACCTTTCCCATTTTTAAGGAAACGCACCAATCTCGGATATCCGTACCTGAGGCTGCAATTGACCAGCTTTCCTTGCGAAAGAGAATATAACTCGTATTTCCAATAACTGTGATCCTGATAGGTAACTAATTCCTTGCCAACTATTTCAAAATTTCCGTCGTCATTGAAGTCGTATTCGGGCTCATGAGAAAAATCCATAAAAGAAATTTTACTATAACCCGTACTGCCCACCGAAATCAAATACAATTTTCTTCTCACCATAGCTGCCAGTGGTGAAGCCCCTTCAACGCGAAACATTAATTTTATATCCTGCCGGTCATCGCCATTGATGTCCGCCAGGAGTGCGGAGTCAGGAGAAAATCGCAACATCGAATAGCGCTCAACAAAACGCTTAGGAGCTTGGCCGTTCTCGCTAATAGTAATAAACAGCTCTTCGGATGCTTCGGTAATGACAATCTTTAACCGGCTTGCCCTTAGCACGCAACTGTCCTGGTATCTGGTGAGGGCAACTTTTTCATACCTGACAGGCTTAGGCTTTGCAAGTAAACTGTATGCGGGAGACGCAGCCAGTAGCAAACTTATGCCAATAAAGATGCCGTGCCAGCCTGGTGAAGTTTTGATTGTTATCGACAGCATTGCACTAGTCATATATGAACTCCTGATCAAGATTTTTTTTTCCAGCGCCCCACACATGGTATTTTCTGATTGGCAGGCCGGTAGCCGAGTATTCATAAGAATACTTCGTTAGCTCGTTTGACGGTTGCCCATGTTCGATCACGGATTTAATTGCTGTGATGTTATTTTTTGACAGGAAGCGAGAGAAGTCATTTCTTCCAGTTAATTGGTAGTGTGGATTGGGATGGTTGTATGTAAACGCTGCGACCCGAGGCGCAGTCCGCATCATTTGTGCGATTAAATTTCCATTGTCATATTGATAAACCGTTTCGAATAGGGCGGACCCGTCATCTCCTATTTGAACTTCCCTTTCAAGTAATCCAGCTTTGTTAAAGTAATAGTCGATTTGAAAGTGGGACTTATCGACGAAATAGAACCGGCTGGATTGCAATCTGCCGAATACAGGGTCATTACCTTCACGAGGCAAGCTTGTTCTTTCGTCACAAGCCCTGCAAAGCAGGGCCAGCGTCAGTAGCGCAAGGTATTGTTTCATTTTTCTATGGGAAACTGATGTTTGGAGATGCGTCTTATGCATCAAAGGTTGGAACGCCGCGTCTGGCTCATTGCTTTCAGACAAAGGAATCAGTATCGATCGCAATAGCGACCGCCTTTGACTGAACGGAAAGAGATATGCGTGGTTTGAGAAGAATCTGATCGCAAATTTCGGTAACTATCTGGATGCAGAAAACAAGCTGTACCATGGATCGTAAAAAAGGGCATTTCAGTCATCGGATATCCATGCTGAATTGTGATCGAAGCGATTCGGAGCCTAGTGCCCAATCGGGGACGGCCCTGGCATGCAAGAAAGCGGTGTCAAATAGGGGAAGGTTGCAATCCTCCGGTTTGAGTAAGATTGGCAATTCGGTGCAGCGCAGGATGATCCCTTCGGCGCCTTGGCGGGCCAGTGAGTCAATGATTGCAAGGATCTTCACATTTGTTTCTGGAAGAAATATCCCTTTACAAAATTCGTCCGCAATGACAGCATGGAGATATTCACGTTCCTTTTCATCAGGGACGATGGTCTCGATGGCAAAATGCTCTTTAAGCCGACCTTTGAAAAATTACCTTCGGTCGTATGTCGGGTACCCAAAAGACCAACGGTCTGGATGCCGAGGCCGGTTATCGAACCGGCGCACAGATCTGCAATATGAAGCAGTGGGATGCTGATTTGGGATTGGATGTAGTCAGCAACCTTGTGCACTGTATTGCAGGCGATCATAATAAAATCAGCTCCCTCTTCTTGATTGACCGGGATTTGACTTTCGGTTATAGCCGCGTTCAGAACGTTCACTTCGATATACCGGTGAAGACAATCATTTATCCGAACCCGGTGGCTGACAAACTCACGCTGGATGTTGACGACATCAGCGCAGTTGAACGTACATAAATCGATGATTTAACGGGTAAAACAATATTCGATCGGAAGAAACCAGGCAATGCAGATCTCTGAAAAGATATCGACGTGAAAGGGTTGCGGGCAGGTGTTTACGTGGTGCGGATTACCCGCGCAGGCGGAAATACCATATCGCTAAAAATTGTGAACCCTAGTATCTGATAAGGCTACGAAAAAGGGAATTTCATGTGCTGAGGACTGTCTGCACTGAAAATATGTCCAAAGGAACCCAAAAGACGCCCGATGGCAATATCTTTTGGTCAGCCCCAGAATCATTCCCGCTCATCAGAGGTATAATGGAGCCGAATGAACCTATGCCACGCACTTTAATTCTACATTGATCTACTGTAAATCTAATTTTAAAGTTCAGCGCTTGTGATATACAACAACGCAATACAGATTTTTGGAGATTTATACATAAGTTTAAGGACGATCATTTTATTGTAGAATTGCCGTCCGAAGTGCAAACTTGGCCGTTCCCACAATTATCATAGACGCTATAAATAGCTTTTGGTCGTAGTAGCTATTAGGTTGACAGATGGGAATATAAGTTTAATATACTGAAATCATTGTGGCAGTCATTTTTGCAATCAGTATATTTTGATCCGAATCGTAGACATATCCTTCACCGACGGTCAGAGTTTTCCCGGATTTCAGTACTTTCCCTATTGCAAGGAGCTTATCCGTGTTGGCAGGCCTTAAAAAATTTACGTTAAATTCAACTGCCAAAACTTCGGCATTTTCCGCATCATGGTGAGTGTTGCGTAGCCGCAGGCGCTATCGACAATACTCGTCGAGACTTCGGCATGAAAATAGCCATACTGTTGCGTAAGAGCAGAAGAAAATTGACAAGTAATGGTTACCTGGCCTTGTTGGACGTCGGTTAATTGAGCATTTAATGTTTGCATTGAGCCTTGCTTTTTCGAAGCTCTGTTTTATTCTCTCGTATGCTGTCATAAACTATTGAGTCTCAGGTATTAATGTCCTATATTGAAGATAGGACATTAATTGCTGAATTGAATGCGTCATCTTTGTTTTAATTACTAATCAAGCTCGGTGTGATTCGACACATTCCCTGATACCGCATATTTATGTTTGCAGAATGAAATTTATTCTGGATTTCTGCCGAAATAGAGATATCTTCATTGCTAGGTTTGGACGACGGAAAAATTCAAGAGAGCAAATCGAGAGCGGTTGAGCAAAGTTGCAGGTAATATGTTGTTTTGCAGGGTGTTATACATAATGCGTTGCACCCTTCGGGTGCACAAACAATGCTGATAATCAGCTCATTACGAAATTTACACTCTTTTTTGCACACAAAAGCACTGGTCTATGCCGGTGCTTTTGTGGTTTCCGGCAGTAAGCAATTCAGGGCGGATTGGAGGCGACTACTTGTGCGCCGAGGGGCCTCAGTCGGCTAAGCAGCTTCTTCAAACTGCCGTGCAAGTCTCCGTAATCTTCAAGGAATCCCACAGCGCCGTTTTTATTTTGGTCGTACATGGTTGCATGGTAGAACATTCGCCAGAGCAGCATGTCAACTTCTGCCGGGTCTGGATGGGAGATAAAGAAATCGTCAATTGCATCTCGTATTTCACCGGGAATCGGGCCCATAGGCGCACTTGGTGGCGCTTGCGCTGATTTGAGGTTTGTATTCATCGATCGTTGGGTTAGTAGTGGATTAATGCGTTAGGATAGGAGTGGCCGCCTCTTGACGACCACCCGTGACGTATCAATCGAAATAAAAACCTACAACCTGTTCGAGGTCACCGCGCCAAAAATGCGCTGGACGTCGACCGAGATCCTTTCCTGATCCATTATGGAACTTGGCATCCAGCAGATGAATAAAGCCAGCCTCTCCAAAATACTTCGTAGCGTCCATGTACTTCCTTTTGAGCGCGCCGAAGTAGATTTCGAGATTCTTGTTCTCTTCGTCTTTGATTTCCGAGCTGTAAGGCTGATCTATTACTATTTTATCCATCACATGCTTCATGAACCTGTGTCCGCTCACCATTCGGCCGGAAACTAACATTCCGCTTAGGGCCACGGTGACGTTAATTTCTCTATCTGTACCATTAACGTAGTCAATAACACTAGCTAAAACTGTATCGGTTGATTCTATTCTGACCATTGTTTGTTTAGTTTCAAGTGAGTACTGTTTATCCTCTCCATTCGGCAAAAATTCGATTCTCTCGTACCCGACCGTACACTTTAACAAAGTCGGTAGATGCGTGTCCAAGCATGCTTGCGACTGCCTCGAACGACATCCCTCTCTGATTGATCGACATATCCGTGAATGTTTTACGTGCGACTTTATTTGTCAGGTGTTTGTCGGTTCCAATTCGCTCGGCGATAACCTTTAAGTAATCGTTCTGCTTTTGCGAGCTGATCCGAGGCAAGTCGTCAACCGATCCATATTTATCTATAAGTGCCTGGGCCTCTTTACCAATGGGGACTATTGCAGGCTGGTCATTTTTTTGACGTCGATATTCAATGAATTTTTGCCCTTGATAGTTTCGGACGTTATTGTTGTTAAGTTTTTGATAATCTGCAATGTGCAACCCAGTGTAGCACATGAAAAGGAAGCCATCCACAACGCGTTGCAATCTGGGGCTCCATTCCGTCGTTTTGAGTGCTTTGAGTTCATCATCACTCAGGCATGTAAGTACCCCGTTTCTCAGACAGTCATTTGTTGGTGAATTTTCTTTTTCGCCAGCGATTCCTTCCATTCAAATGGTGTCAAATTGCCCAGTCCTTCGTGTGGTCGTCGCTGGTTATATTCTTCAATCCATTCCGTTGTTAATTGCCGGACCTGATCCAGGTCGAAGAACAAATAAGCGTCTAATACTGCTTCTCGGCACAGTCGATTAAATCGTTCGATATAGCCGTTTTGCGTTGGCTTGCCTGGCTGTATAAATCTGGTTTCTATCCCTTTCTCCTCACACCAGATTGCGAAATCTTTGGAGCGGCCCGCCGCAGCGGGTGAATTCTGGCCCATTATCCGATCGGATCACCTTTGGGAACCCTCTGCTTTCGCCGAGCCTATTTAAAGTTCTGATAATTCGCTTTGAAGAGAGTGAAGTATCCACATCTATGGCCAGAGCCTCCCGCGAGCAGTCGTCGATAACATTAAATCCGGGCCGCCGGTGCGGTGCGAAACTTGCGGTTGCCAATCATACTATCGCTCCGCGCGGCGTCCGCATAAAATCGACACTCCATACTTCATTTACCTGTGCAGGCTGTGCTAACGGTTGCCTAACCCGATCGGGTAATCGCCGCTTTCCCTTTCGCCTCTTATTCAGCTTCAAAACTTGATAAATGCGGTGAACTCGTTTATGAGCGCAGCGGCGCACCGCTCCATGGCTTACCTGATCTTCGCAGGTAGGCAAACAGCTTTCTAAACCCGTATGAAGGGTGTTTGAATGCCAAGTCCTGCAACGACTCAATTACCTCAGAATCATCTTTCTTACTGCTGTAATAATATTGAGAGCGAACAAGGCTAACGATTTTACAGGCTCTGCTCACAGCGATGTCGTGCTCGCGAACAATCTCCTCTGTCAATTCCCTTTTTGCGGCAGAGCCCAGCCCTTTTTTGCGAAGATCTCCTTCAAAATCTGGTTATCAAGGCTCAGGTCGGCGAACATCCGCAGCGGCGGCCGCTTTTTCAATCGCGAATTCTCCTCCTCCAAATCCTTCAACCGCTTGACGTCAGACGCTTCCATGCCACCGTAACGGCTTTTCCAATTATAAAATGTGGCCTCGGAAATGCCATGCTGCCGGCAAATCTCCTTGGTCGGGATGCCAGCTTCCTGCTGTTTGAGGATCGAAACGATGGCACGGGCCACCCCGCTGCGTCTCTGTAAATCTCGTCTTTTTCATCAGTTTAAAATTAAGGTTTAATCTCTAATTTCAAACTGTCTGTCGTTTCGGGACACTTACAATCGTCCGTGCAGCCAGATAGCGATATTGCTAAGAACGATATAAGACGTACGATGGAAGTTGGAGTACCCCATGATGCTGCTGGTGTAGTAAATATTTATTAGACAGAATTGGGTACAATCTCGGAATCCGAAGCAGAAGATGTTCAGACTATTTGAATCAAGATAGGCGTTTCAAGAAATTTTTCAAGTGTTTGCAATTTATGACCATCTGGTGTGATCACACGTAGTACTTCATTGAGATCCAAGGAGAACATGGACGATTCCGGGTGTTTTCCATCCAATGAGCATTCATATCTCGCAAATTCAACAACTGTAACCATGAAAAAGCCAAAGTTTCTACTCTTTCTAATTGTTCTAATTGGTACTATTATAATTGCCTGGCGCTGTAAAGACGACGACACGGCGTGCCGACAGTATACGGGTGTGGTGTTATCCCCAACTCCTTGTAATGGTAAGGCTAGTCTGATCATTCAGGTCACGAATAGGGATGTAGGTTCCACATTCATGGACCGCAACACGGAATTAAAGAATGTAATAATCGCAACGATTGAAGGGCTTGATTCCCTTTCAGTTGGAGGAAGCTTTCAATTTCGTAACGAGACCGTACAGTTAAGCGACACAATATATTTCAACTTTGAAAAACAGGATGCCAGCGGTATCGTTTGCCCGGCCCTATTCTCTACGCCTTCCCTGCGCACTAAAATTACATCCTATAATACTCCCAGAAATCTGGACAGCTGCTTAAATTTCTAACTTAGTAGCTGACTATGAAAAAGGAACGTAGAAAATTCAGTGCGAGCTTCAAAGCCAAAGTGGCTATTGAAGCGATTAAAGAGGTTCAGACCGTGCAGGAATTGGCCTCCAAGTACGAGATTCATCCAACACAGATAGCTGCCTGGAAGCGAGAGTTTCTGGAAAAGGCTGAATTAGTTTTCAGTAAAGAGGCACCCACCACTGGTAATGAATCCGAAAACACAAAAGAGAAGGAATTGTATTCTAAAATCGGTGAACTTCAAGTCCAAGTCGATTTTTTAAAAAAGGTCTTGGGGAAATGAGTGTTATGGAGAAACGCGGACTTGTTTCCCCTGAGTACCCTGAGCTAAGCGTCTCGGCACAGTGCAAATTGATTGGTTTACAGCGTAGTAGCTATTACTTTAGGCCGAGAGGTCAGTCTCTGTTAAACCAGCGATTGATGAAGGCCATTGATCGCCAGTTTCTAGAGTGCCCGTTTTATGGCGTAGAACGCATGCGTGATTACCTGATCGGACTGGGATATCCTGTTGGTGTGAAGCGGGTGAGAAGACTTTATAGACTTATGAATTTGCGCACAATTTATCCCAAGCGCAATCTAAGCAAATCCAAACCAACAGATTACAAATATCCATATTTGCTGAAGGGGTTGAAGATTGAGCGCCCCAATCAGGTCTGGCAAGCCGATATATCTTATATTCCAATGTTCAGAGGATTTATGTACATGTTCGCCATTATTGACGTTTACAGCCGTCGAATTGTGGGATGGAGTATCTCCAATACAATGAGTATGGAATGGTGCCGGGAAACGCTTTTGGATACGATCCGTACACAGGGAAAGCCCGAAATATTCAATACCGACCAGGGTAGCCAATTCACAAGTCAGGGTTTTATTAAGCCGCTCTTAGAGAAAGGGATACAAATTTCTATGGACGGAAAAGGACGGGCCCTAGACAATGTTTTCATCGAAAGATTTTGGAGGTCGCTCAAACAAGAGTACATATACTTAAATCCTCCAAATGGCGGGATGGATTTGTATCGGGGAGTAAAAGCATATGTGGAATTTTACAACCGTCGACGCAAACACACAGGAACCGGGTACATTCCCGATGAATTGTTTTTCCAGATCAATGCAAAAGCATCCTAATTAAACTTAATTTCATCCGTCGGCTGTCCAGCAAACCGGGAGTATTTCATCCATCTCAAACTCAAAATGTCCAAACTGATGAAAAACTTCTGTAAACCTTTGTTTTGTCTTATTTGTTAGTAAAACTTTCCCAACTTCGGTTCAATAGATATTCCAAAACGTTGATCCCCTGTTAAAGCAATCTCATCTGGCCGTGCAAACGCCCTAAAGTCATAGATAAGAGAATTCTATAAATATTCCTGCGACAAACGAGTATTAGAGATGCCTATGCCTATATTTGTTTCTAGCCATGCGTTACCGTTTACGCGGAATCGTCAGCTTATTTAAGATTTGTACACCGGTCAGTTCACGTTTTAGGAAGCCAGAATTTTAGTGACAATGGATTATGACTCATTTGCAAAAGAATGTATCGTTAAGTTAACGGCTTTGCAGAAACAACTTAGTGACGAATTTGATCTTAACGGGTATGCAAACTGGTTTTACAATCAAGCTACGGGATTGCTGACCTTTTCCACCGGCGAAACAGAGCTCAATTTCAAATTTTTTCAGGTTGGAAGCTTCTCTCACAAGTCAGGTACCTGGATGTGGTCATGGCACAACGAAAACACGTTAAGAAATGCCAAAGAAACCACTATGCAAGTTAAGGATTTTGGGACCGAGCATAATTTTGCCAAATTAACGGAGGGCCGTTTCTCAAGCGATGAATTTGAGGCCTGGGAGTTCACCGCTATTGCAGCCAAACTAACAAATGCAATTGGTGCTTACAGGCCTGTCAACGAAGAAGGATTGAAGGTCTTTCTGGTAATGACAGAATTTGTTGACAACGAAACTGCTAAAAGCATCAAAGACAAGTACATAGAATGTGGCGATCACGAATACAGAAGAGTGGCGTTTGTGTGCCAGCATCTGAATTTCACTACCAGAGTTGGTTTCGAAGAATCCTTTGAAACTTATGAAGGAATGGAGCTATCGGATGAAGACGACTTTCAGGCATGGTGCAACGAATGTGAGGTTGTTAGAGTTGCAGAAGACGGCTGGAACGATAATGCAATGGAATTTGCAAAAATCAGAGTAGTTTGTGAAGGATGCTATTTCAAAATGAAGGCGCTGAACCTCAACCGCCCTATTCGAATACATCGATGGATACTATAATACTAGGCGACTCCATTCCTCTTTAAACTATCTGAATCCGGCTTCCTTTGAGGCTGAATATTATCGGCAAACTGGATGAGAATTGAGACTTTAAATATTTACTAACCCGCAAAAATGTAAACCCAAACGGAACCACCTCAGGTTTCTTCACTTTGGGAATCCCGCCGAATCAATAAATGAGCCTGTGAAAATTGACGACGACTTTAATTTCACCAAGTTTCATTGATCTATAACTCAAACAGATATTGCACAAAAGATATCCATACGATAAACAAAAACAACAACAGAATAGCAATTTCCTTATGATCGATGCAACAAATAGCTTTCTACCCTGTCTTTAAGGGGATATGGTTCTCTCACATTTTTACTTAGAAGAAATGTTACGCATTTCAAGAGTCTTTGTAGTTGCATTCTTCATCGCACTGGTAATGGCACCCGCTTCCGCGCAAACCACGGCTCAGCGGCTTGACCGGTTCGTCACCAAACTGATCGAAAACAAACAGTTCAGTGGTTCTATTCTCGTAGCGGAAGAAGGAAAAACAGTGTACCGGAAGTCGGCTGGATATGCTGTTTTTTCAAAGAGAGTTCCAAACACGCAGGCCATCTCCTTTCCGATTGCCTCCCTTTCCAAAACCATGACCGCAATCGGTATTCTGCAACTGATGGAACAGGGTAAGTTGGACATCAATCTTCCCGTTGCGACCTATTTGCCCAGTTTTCCATACGCGCAAATCACCGTTCGGCACCTGCTGTCGCACACATCAGGATTACCCCCTTATAATGCATACCTGAACCCGCTCCGGGCAAAAGATTCTAGCAAGGTATTCACCAATGCCGATTTTCTGCCCGTCGTGGCTTCGGGCAAGAACCCATTGATCTATTCACCGGGCGAAAAAGGCAACTACGACAACGTTAACTACATTGTTTTAGCCTTACTCCTCGAACGCCTATCAGGACTCCCTTATGCTGATTACATTCAGCGTTACGTGCTAGAACCTGCCGGTATGAAACACACACGGTTTATGCCACTAGCTCAACAATTCAACACAGATACCATAGCTAACTTCGCCTACCCACATATTTATCTGCGGGCCTACGATGACATGCCGACGCGTTCCAATACAGTTCCCTATATCAGAAATTATTGGAAAGCATTTGCCCTGACCGGATTCGGCGATTACATCAGCACGATTGAGGATATTCTGCTATATGACAAAGCCCTGGATGAAAACCGGTTGCTCAAGGCGAATACCTTACGGGAAGCCCACCAACCGGTACTTTTGACCGACGGGAAGCCGCATCCAGACCTTTTTGGTCTTGGTTGGGAAGTAGAGTCCGATACCAGTATGGGTCAGGTTGTTTACCATAGTGGAGCGGCTATCAGCCTAAGCTGTGTTATGATGCGTAACCTAACCAGGCGCCAAACGGTCATTCTCTTCGACAATACTCATTTCAATGCCCACGAAGTTGGCACCAAATTATTGAAGATATTGAATGGTCAGCACGTTGAATTGCCTAAAAAAAGCCTTGCGCACCTTTATGGGCAAACTCTCTTGAAACAAGGTTCGACCGAAGCCCGAAATGAACTAACCAGGCTGAAAAAAGACACACTAAATTATTATCTGAGCGAACAGGAGGTGAATGAGTTAGGATATGCTTTTTTAGGAAATAGCAATCCTTATCATTTGCCCGAATCACATAAGTACGGTGAGGCTTTGGCAACATTTAAACTCAACATTGACTTATTTCCAACAAGTTGGAACGCCTACGACAGCTACGGCGAAGCACTCCTGGTGAAGGGTAACAAGCAAGAAGCAGCTATGATGTACGAAAAGTCAATCAAGCTCAATCCCGATAACAAAGGTGGGATAAAAGCGCTTGAGGCCATCCGCAATGAGAACTGATTTTTGAGGACTTCGAGATAATTACGGTACGGTAAAAATGGATGTTAAAAAGCTTCACTTTACACCATTGCGTCCAGGAGGTTCGCGGCCCGCTTTCCGATGTTAAGCGTGGCTGCGTTCCATGTCAGTTTCTGGGTCATGGCATATATTGAAGGACATTTTCCTACCAGCGAAATAGCGACAATCGTACTAAAAGGGCAAGAGTGTTCCCATTCGGATTCTAAGTATAGAAACCGATGCGATTGAATTGTAGGTACCGGCTTTACTACAAAGCCAAAAAGATAAAGACAGTTATTTCGCACGCTCAATTATTTCATCACCCAGATCAAGTGACCGGCTCAGAATATTTTTAATCAAAGACATGCCGGTATCGCTGTTGGTGAATATTACGATCCCTCTCTGCGACTTTGGCAATAGTATGATAATGGTCCGCACGCCGGGATCGGCCCCGGAATGCATTATCGCAAATTCATCGTTTTTCAGCTCTTTAAAGAGCTGCCATCCCAATCCGTATGTCTGCTTTTGATCTTGAAACGTGACCATTTCGCGATACACATGATCACTTAATCCATTTTTATTCAATACGTTGGCTCCAAATCGGGTATAGTCGGCGATAGTGGTCATTAGCAAATCTGCGGCAGACGATTGCGTATACTTTTTAATCGGGAGCGGTTCTCCATTACGGTCGTGTGCTACCGCAAACCGGCCCTCGTCCATGTTTTTATCCCAGTAAAATCGGGTGTCGATCATCTTGTCGGGTTTGAGAAGATATTTCCCGACGATTTCCTCGAACGGCAACTTGAACTTTTTTACCAACGCATGTTTCAAATATTCAAGTCCTTCTCCGGAATATTGCGTTTGCGTTCCTGGTTCAAAATCGAAGGTCAGCTTGCCGGCTCTTGTGTAACCATCGCCAATTCACAAATCCCGTTTGATGTGAGATAACGTGCCTGGTTGTTAATCGTTGATGACGTGGGTCATCGGCTACCTGAGGATCTGTCCAATAATGGAACAGTGGTTCATCCAGATCCCATAGCCCCTTGCTGACCAGTCGTAAAGTCGCCATTTCGGTAACAGGCTTGGTCAGCGAGGCCACCTGAAAAATAGCATTTGGAGGGGCCGGCGTTCCCTTTTTCAGTTCGCCTAACACTTTTGTCTGGGAAACCTGGCTATTCTCGATCACTCCAATCGCCAATGCCGGGACCTTATATTCTTGCATGAGCCTTCTGAGTGTGGAATCTGCCGGAATGTTCACTTTCTGATATTGTGAAAAAGCTTCCTGTAAGATGAACAGAAATACAAGAATAAAAGCAGTCTTCTTCATGGCCGGTTGGGATAAAAGGTTTAAAACAACGAATTTTTCAACGGCTCTGTCGACGAGAACGGACGGAGCATAACCTGCCCTTTCTGAACACTTTTCATAAAAATGGGGAGCTTGATTCTTACAGATTCCCTATACTGGCTTTTATGACATTGGTAGGCTTGTCCCAATCTCACGTAATCGATGCTATCCAGGCTGATATGCACGGTGTGGTGTGATGAATCAACGGTTAAATAAGTCGCCCAGCTCTTTTCGTTGATGCTTCCTGTTGGAAGGGCCGGATAGAACAGTTTCGGCTTCCACGGCCAGGACCTGGATTCAAATACTTCGGTTACAATATTTCCTATTAAACGATGGTCTGGATGCCCGGTCATACCTGCGGCTCCAAATGTGAGCACGGCGTCGGGCTGATAAAATTGAAATAGCGAGTCAATTTTGTATCGTAGCAGGTCAATTTGGCTCTGTAACTTACCCTCGCTTGCCAATAGCTGATCCGGAAGACCTAACAGTATTGGTTTTTCAAGCCCCAGGGCATTGCAGGAACAAGACATTTCGTCCCGTCTGATCTCCACTAGTGTTTTGTCTTCGGGGACTTTATAAAAATCTGTTTGTCCCAAAGCTCCATTTGTTGCTATTACAATGTGCACCTTCACTCCCCGGGTAGCATAGTGGCTCAATAAGGTCCCCATCAATAGCTCATCATCCGGGTGCGCCACAATGGCCATTATGACACGACCGGCCTCCTTATTGCTGACTTTTCCGGTGTGGCTGCCTTCATTGTGAAGGCCGCCACTTAGTAGTTTGAATAGCGAGACGTAAAATAGCTTGTTCATAACGAAGACGGTAAAAAGATTTGCTGCTCTGGCAAGCACGCACTCGCCGGATTTCTGTAAAACAAGGCAACAAAGTGCCAGGAAACCTCTCAAAGTGAATTTTGAGAGGTCATCAGAAATCGTTTTGTTCCAGCAAAATGTGAGGTGAGAGCTCAGCGGTGTTGCTCCTGAAACTCTTTCGGAGAGCAATTGGTGTGTTTCTTAAACACCCGGTAGAAACTCGCTTCGGAATTGAAGCCCGAATCCAACGCAATTCCGAGGATCGACAGATGGGATAAACGACCGGTAACGAGCTTCTCTTTTACTTCCTCTACCCGGTATTCATTGATCAGGTCGCGAAAGCTCTTTTCGTAAGACGTGCTGATAGTGAAAGACAGCGCATTGGGCGAAACGTCCAATCGCCGGGCCATCTCTGTCAGCGTAAGCGTTGGATTTCGATATATCCTCTCTTTCTCCAATAACGCTTCAATCCCCATGCGGATCTGCGGAAGTTTTTCCGGCGACACCGGTGCGATCTGGTCTGCCTTATTGACTGTGACGGTTGCCTGTATAGGCAGATTCGTTTGTTTGCTTGCCTGAAAACCGATGTAATAGATGATCACAGTCATCAGAAAGTAAAACAACTGCCAATGGAAGAAATTGGTTTGCCCGTAGTCGGTCCCGTAATCCAGCGTGATGTTGGCGAGTAATAGTACAGTTAATCCACCTATTAGCAGCAGCAGATTTCTCAACCAGCCATAAGTCGGGTATGAGCTATCAGATATCGTATCATACAGCCAGGATCGATACATTCGCAAACGACTGATACTGAGAAATAAATAAATCCCGAAGGAGAGAACAGACAAATAGTCTTCAATTTCTTTGACAGCGTTATAGGCAAAAGCGGCAGCCACCTTACTTTTCTCCGAGAAGTCGTCAAGCGGCAGCACGCGCACGTAGACAAGTAGAGCGTGGCCCATTAGCAGGAAAGAAGGCAAAAGGTGGAGTATGGCTGGTCGCCGGAGTTTCGATAAGGACCCGGTAACAGAAACTACGTACAAATACAACAGCGGTTGGATAGTCAGGTCGATAGCCAACGGGAAATAACGAAAAAGACGAGTATTCCAGAGGCCCAGTGTATGTAGCAATATCTTACAGTTTAGTAAGACTGTGATAACTAAAATCCAAGCCAGCAACTTGTCCGAGCTTCGCCGATTATTATGAAAGAGTTGGATACTTGCAATTACACCTTGAAGAATCCCAATTAATACGATGACATCAAACAAAGAGAATTGCACGACGACGAATTTCTTTAAATTTTGTTGACGATACAGCATTCTCCCCGCGCTTCAAAGCCATTAAACTAAGGCCGAACAAAGAACCAAAAGAGGGGCAACTACCAAAATGCCGATAATTTAAGGTAATTTAGTTATATCCCCGGGAATTCTGATTGATCCGATGGGGATACTTCCTTTGTTCAATCAAGTACGAATCGGCCCGACAAGTATTGCTTGTCAAGATGCAATGTGATGGCGGGATTTCACGAATCATTCTCTATGCAGGATGTCCTCATTGTACATCGGGTGACGTGAGAAACATAATTTCTTATCTTAACTGCAACCATTTGAAAAAAAGCATCATTGAAAAGCACAGTTTCAATCATGTAAGAAAATGTCGGATAGTTTTTGGGAAGCTGCTTACAGACAGAACATCGCTAAAATGATCGGTGTTTGCTGTCGTTATACGCAAAACCGGCAGATAGCCGAGGATCTGGCACATGATGCCTTTCTGGTTGCGATCGACAAGGCGGCGAGTTTCGAAAACAAGGGGCCGTTTGAGGCATGGCTGAGGCGAATCGTGGTCAATGTGGCCTTACAACACTTACGTGAGCAAAGGAGACAAGAAAAATGGGAGCTGGTTCATGCCTATGGCAGCGTTGCAGATGAAATTCCGGAGGAAAACCCCGGCAACAATGACGGCAGTTTTTCAGAGGCCGAGCTACTGGAGGTCATAGCGAATCTGCCGGAACATCACAGACTTGTATTTAATCTGTATGTGATCGACCATTTTACGCATGCTCAAATTGCTGCAAGTCTCGGTATCAGCGAAGGAACGTCAAAATCGCATTTGGCGCGCGCCCGAAAAAAACTCCGGGAACTTCTCGCGGATAAACTCAAAAACGACACGAAGCGGAAACAGGCAATGGGTTGGTTAATGCTTTCCTGCGGAATTCGCCCCGTTGATTCTATGTTTGCGGAAAAGCTAAATAGCCTTGCCATTCCCCCCCGAAAGAAATTACAACCTGGTACAAGTGGCGCCGGCACGGTTGTCCCGATACTCAAGACTTCTGGCATCACTTACGCAACTTATGTAAAAACCGGCGTTATCACGGTTGCTGCGGCGGTGTTTTTGACGGGAGGCCCAGGTACAGTTGTCGACACAGGCAGACAAGACGTTCCCTCTCTAAAATATCAGGTATCTGATTCAACTAACAGCAAATTTTCCGGCCCGATTCCTGCAACCATTTCGGAAAATTCCATCATAGTTGAAAAAACAAAAAAATCAGAACCAATGAAAAATCTCAGCACTTTGGCCGGAATAGTGATAACTAGCCTGGCTGTTGACTCCGCGGGCTTGTCGACAAATTTGCCGAACACATTTGAAAACCACCGCCCGATAATCAGCCCTGTTATGAAAACAAAACCGGCGAACGTTGAGCCGGTTGCAAAGCGAATTCCGGCTTCGGTGTCGGGCTCATTCTACGCATCGAAACTTCTTTGGTCAGCCGACGGGAAGCTGTATTTTTTCGGAGATCACGTTAACGTGGATGTAGGCACCAATAAGTTTACAGGCAGTGGTAAATTTTCCCTTCTCGATCAAGTGCATTATCTGATCGTCGATGGTGCCTCCGTAGAGCAAAACCAGATGATCAAACTCCAAGAGAAGAAATACAATCTGGTCATGCTCGACGGCCCTGACGGAGTCAGGAAATATGGAGAACATGCGAAATCAGGGGTCTTGGAAATTACTTTGGCCGAGTAATGGTTCGAAACTATCTAATGGTAGCGGTTCGCTCCCTGCTGCAAAACAAGTTGTATGCGGCCCTGAACGTTTTCGGACTTTCCCTGGGCATTACTTGTGCGCTGATTATTTACATGGTGGTCAGCTACCACCTAAGCTTCGACAATTTTCATAGCAATGCGGCAAATATTTACCGGATCGTCACAGAGAGGCACGGTGACATTATCACCTATGAACCTGGTGTGCCGGCGCCACTTGGAAAAGCTTTCCGGCGGGATTACGATTTTGCTGAACTGGTTGCCCGGACGGCCACATTTGAAGACGCGCAAGTCACCGTCGAAAACGGCACGCAAAAGAATCTTTACAAAGAACCGGGCGGGTTTGCATTTGCAGAACATACCTACTTTGCAATATTTAATTTCCCCTTCGAGAGCGGCAACCCGGAACTGGCACTTTCCGAACCTAATACAGCGGTGATTACCCGGCGGCTTGCGGAAAAGTATTTTGGGAATGATAATCCGATTAACAAAAGAATTCGGTTTGGCCGTAACATTTCCGTCCAAATCACTGGAATTCTGAAAGACCTGCCCTTAAACAGCCACCAGAAAACCGAAATTTTCGTGTCCTATAATACATTAGGGCAACAGAACAACTGGCTGGCCGGTGAGGACTCCTGGAACGGTATCAGCGACGCGATGAAGTGCTATGTCCGGCTACGTCCGCAGGTCGATCCGGGTATAGTTGAGCAAGCCTTGCAAAGTTATGCATCCAAATTCAGGCAGGATTCCAAAAGTGTCCATCATTACAAGCTTCAGCCCCTCTCGAAGTTTCATTTCGACGCAAGATATGGCGGGGAAATGGAGAAAAAGAACCTATGGATACTTACCCTAATCGGCATATTTCTGATTGCCACAGGCTGTGTAAACTTTATAAACCTGGCGACTGCACAGGCAGTCAAGCGGACAAAGGAAGTGGGGATCAGAAAAGCTATGGGAGGATCGCGTAGCCAGTTATTCGGACAATTCATTACGGAAACAGCACTCATGACGATCATCGCATTCGGTGTCGCTACGGGGTTGACAGTTATGCTTCTCCCGCAAGTAAGGAACTGGTTTGAAATACCTCTCAGCCTTAGTATGATCGTTAATCCCCAATTGGCGGGCTTTGCCTTATTGCTTGTCGTGCTGATAACGTTGATGGCAGGCTCGTACCCAGGTATAATTACCAGCGGGTTCCAGCCTATCATCGCGTTGAAAGGAAATACATCCCCTCAAAACATGCATGGTTTAGACATCCGGCGAGTCCTGATCATTACACAGATTCTACTAGTGCAGGTACTTATTATGTCAATGATGGTCGTCACCCGCCAAATGCAGTATATCCGAAAATCTGACCTTGGTTTTAATAGGGATGCCATTATAACGCTACCGATCGCCTCCGGCTATCAAAAAGCGAAGACTGTAAAAATTCAAATGGAACAAATTAATGGTGTCGAAAATGTAACACTATGCTACGCCCCGCCCGCCTCCGATGATCATAATTGGACCACCACTCCTTACTATAACAACGACCCTGTCGGGGAACCATTCCAGGTATCCGTTAAAGCTGCCGACGCCGATTTTATCCAGACTTTTGGGCTGATGTTGTTAGCAGGTCGAAACATGTCGATGTCCGACTCAATACAGGAATTTATTGTCAATGAGGCATTCGTAAAGAAATTAAATCTTGCCTCCCCTGAAAAAGTGCTGGGAAAAACACTGGACATCAATGAAAACAAAGGGTTAATCGTAGGAGTTATCCGGGACTTCCACGACTTGTCTTTTCACAATGACATTAACCCTGTCGCCATATTCGCTGCGCCAGACCTGTATATGGCTTATGCTATAAAAGCCAAGACACAGGATTTGGAAGGAATATTAAATTCACTTGAAAGAATTTGGCGTACGAACCACCCGGAGAGCTTGTTTGAGTATGCGTTTTTGGATGATGATTTGGCCGGCTTTTACAAAACGGAAATGCTTATGCTCAAACTTGTCCTGGTCTTTGCCGCATTGGCTACAGTGCTCGGTTGCTTGGGTCTTTATGGCCTGATATCATTTATGACTGCCCGAAAAAAACAGGAGATAGGGATCCGTAAAGTTTTAGGAAGCACAGTCGGGCAAATCGTCTGGATTTTCGGCAAAGAGTTGGTACACTTAATTGTAGCAGCATTTCTTATAGCAGCTCCCGTGGTGTGGTGGGCAATGCAGAAATGGCTCAACGGCTTCAAATTCAAGATCGAGCTTGGCCCTGGTGTTTTTATTTGGGGGCTGCTTATAACCTTGGTGGCGGCATTCCTGACAACCAGCCATCAGGCGGTAAGGGCAGCCCTGCAAAACCCTGTCGACAGCCTGCAAAACAGATAAAACTGCATTCGGTGGAAGCATCGGAGAGGTGTTCTGTTTGGATGTGCAAGTAGCCATTCGTGGTGCCCAAAAAATAAAATTCGTCATTACTAGGAACAAGACGCGCCGCGGGTGCCGTGGCAATTGTAAAACATTCCGGAGCAATTCGGACGGAGCGGGGGGGGAATGATTTATTCGGGCATTGTTTGTAACCTTGCGATAGTAAAAGCAATATTTATCGGAAATGGGTAAGCATATAGCGTCGGTTGATGGATCAATTACTTACACTGCGGAAGAGTACTATACGAGACTACATAGGCGCAACCACCGTTCATCGGGCGGGTACCTGAAATTTGATTGCCTCTAATCTAGGGCTAGTTCCTTAGACGCTGAGTCGTATTAATTCCGATCAAACAATGCTGCTAACCTCCTCAAATCTTCCAGCAAATGGTTCGACTTTTGTCCCGTAGGGCGCACAAATGGCACTCTTTTTGCACACAAATGTATGGTTTATAGCTGGTGCATTTGTGTTTTCTGGTGGCTTTCACATTCACGGCGACTTGCAGATGGCTATTTCGGCTCTGAACGGTTTGAGTTGATTAAGCAACTTCTTCAAACTACCGTGCAAGTCTCCATAGTCTTCGAAAAATGCTGCAACTCCATTTTTATCCATATCGTAGAGTCGCAAAGGGCCTCGACTGTCCATTTTTTGTTATACTCCAGCTCATGGTCAAAGTAATGGGCAATAACTTCTTCGGGTTCTGGAATACGGCCTCGACGACGAAATTCTTGATAAACAGAGTCGAGTCCGTTCCGAATGCTGATTAATTTTTGGGTCGTCTGCTCATCGCCTAAAACTACCTGCAGTTTGTTATCCCATGTTTCTGGCCTAGCCCTTGGTCCGGTAGAAAAAGCCGTCGCGGGAACCCCATTTACGCTAACCCGGCATTGAATCGAACAATAGCCCGACTTATTCTTACGAGATTCGGTTATTTGAAAGCGAATGGTTTATAATACTCCCAGAAATCTGGACAGCTGCTTAAATTTCTAACTTAGTAGCTGACTATGAAAAAGGAACGTAGAAAATTCAGTGCGAGCTTCAAAGCCAAAGTGGCTATTGAAGCGATTAAAGAGGTTCAGACCGTGCAGGAATTGGCCTCCAAGTACGAGATTCATCCAACACAGATAGCTGCCTGGAAGCGAGAGTTTCTGGAAAAGGCTGAATTAGTTTTCAGTAAAGAGGCACCCACCACTGGTAATGAATCCGAAAACACAAAAGAGAAGGAATTGTATTCTAAAATCGGTGAACTTCAAGTCCAAGTCGATTTTTTAAAAAAGGTCTTGGGGAAATGAGTGTTATGGAGAAACGCGGACTTGTTTCCCCTGAGTACCCTGAGCTAAGCGTCTCGGCACAGTGCAAATTGATTGGTTTACAGCGTAGTAGCTATTACTTTAAGCCGAGAGGTCAGTCTCTGTTAAACCAGCGATTGATGAAGGCCATTGATCGCCAGTTTCTAGAGTGCCCGTTTTATGGCGTAGAACGCATGCGTGATTACCTGATCGGACTGGGATATCCTGTTGGTGTGAAGCGGGTGAGAAGACTTTATAGACTTATGAATTTGCGCACAATTTATCCCAAGCGCAATCTAAGCAAATCCAAACCAACAGATTACAAATATCCATATTTGCTGAAGGGGTTGAAGATTGAGCGCCCCAATCAGGTCTGGCAAGCCGATATATCTTATATTCCAATGTTCAGAGGATTTATGTACATGTTCGCCATTATTGACGTTTACAGCCGTCGAATTGTGGGATGGAGTATCTCCAATACAATGAGTATGGAATGGTGCCGGGAAACGCTTTTGGATACGATCCGTACACAGGGAAAGCCCGAAATATTCAATACCGACCAGGGTAGCCAATTCACAAGTCAGGGTTTTATTAAGCCGCTCTTAGAGAAAGGGATACAAATTTCTATGGACGGAAAAGGACGGGCCCTAGACAATGTTTTCATCGAAAGATTTTGGAGGTCGCTCAAACAAGAGTACATATACTTAAATCCTCCAAATGGCGGGATGGATTTGTATCGGGGAGTAAAAGCATATGTGGAATTTTACAACCGTCGACGCAAACACACAGGAACCGGGTACATTCCCGATGAATTGTTTTTCCAGATCAATGCAAAAGCATCCTAATTAAACTTAATTTCATCCGTCGGCTGTCCAGCAAACCGGGAGTATTTCAGTTATCCGATGCGTGACTACACGGTTAAATATTTCAGAAGGTCGATTTCGCCTTTTTCGAACGAGCACGCGATTGTTGAACACTTCCTTGTCTATCTCATCGATGGTCTTCATCAATTCAAGTTTTTCATTTACCTCAGCGATCATTCTTTCAAAGGCGGACACTTTGTCTTGTGCTCGCATAGGCTTTCTCTGGACCGACGTTTCAAAATCGTTTAATAACCGTTCCTTTAACCTCAGTAGTTTTTCTCTCTTACTAAGGCCCTCGTCGGATTCGCAAAAGTTGGCTTCATATGCGGTTTTGAGCATTTCAGCAGTAACCACCCCGGCGGTCCACATTTCCTTGTATGACCGTAGACCTTTTAGCCAGCCATTCTGAAGACTAGTAATGCTGCTGTACGACATAAATGTTATCAAAAACGGGAATTGGATAAGTTTTACATACATAATTGACAAGTTTTCACCCTATCACTGTGGATGAAACTGCGCTAATTTGTGTGTTGAGGTGTTTAACAAATTCAAGCACGGAATTTCTAATGTCGAGTGGGTTTTATCCTCAGTTTAGGATAAGCTATTGTGCATGTGGTTGGTCCGCCAAATGATTATCAATAGCAGAGTTGGCATGCAATCAAAAATTCAGATAGGACAAAGTGATTTGTTCGCGATTGAAGGGCTCAAATTGGGTATTTCGGAGAAGTTGACCACCTGATTCCGTGGCAAATTGACCACCTAATTGTCTGGCGGCCGGTAGCAGAAAAAAGCTGCAGAAGCAGTTTCAAAATTAGTTAATTAAGGTCGTATTATTGGTAGCTGTTTTCGGGCTCTATTTTTTTCTTTCTTCTCATCGATTCCCCTCTCAGTTCTATGCGGTGCGCGTCGTGAACAATGCGGTCCAGGATAGCGTCGGCAATGGTTTTTTCTCCGATCACTTCATGCCATTTGCTGACGGGCAACTGCGAAGTAATAATCAACGATGCTTTTCCGTGCCGGTCTTCGATGATCTCCATCAGGGCGGCCCTGCTCTGTGCATCGAAGGGCTGGATACCGAAGTCATCGAGCACCAACAGGTGCTGCCGTTCGATCCTGGCGATTTCCTTGATATAAGAGCCGTCAGCCTTGGCCATTTTCAAGCGGGCGAACAGTTTTGGGGTACTCGCGTAAAGTACGCGGTACCCCTGGATGCAGGCTTGATGGCCGATGGCAGTTGCCACATAGCTTTTGCCGATCCCGGTGCTGCCGGTGATCAGCAGGTTCTCATTGCGGGTGATAAAAGAGCAATCAGCCAGGCGCATGACCTGGTTACGGTCCAGACTGCGATCGGCATGGTAATGGATATTTTCGACGACGGCCTTATAACGGAACCGGGCCTGGTAGATCTGCCGCTCTACGCGGCGGTTGTTGCGATCGTCCCACTCGGCGTCCACAAGGTACCCTAATAGCTCATCTGCCGTATAATCATTGGTTTTTCCGCTTTCCAGGCTGGTTTTGAAGGCATGGAACATGCCATAAAATTTAAGCTTGCGCAGCTTCTCCAAGGTGTCATTGTTCATTGTATAGATTGTTTAAAAGGTTACTGATAATATTCTTCACCCCTGATATTGTCGTGGTTAGGCATCGGCAGCTCGTCGGCGAACAGGCTGTCCTCGTACTGGTCCATCTTCTTTTCCAATATCATCTGGATGATTTTGTAGTTATAAATACCATAGCTCAACGCGCGCTGGCATGCGCTGATCAGCCGTTGTTCGCCGGCCTTTTTTGCGAAGGACAAGATGCCGATGCAAGAGCGGTAGGCCTGCTCGGGATGCTGCTTACGGTCCAGTATTTTAAGGATATAAAGCCTTACGTCATCGTGGATCGAAGAAGCCCATTCGACGAACTTATCCGGGGTCCATTCGGTCAAAAAGCGGTGCGTGCTGGCCAGGTGCTCTTTATCGGTCGAGTAATTGTAGGGGCTTTTGACACGCTGATGCAGGGCTATGCGCTCATAACGGTAGTAAATCTCGACCAACGTGCCCGAGAACAGCAATTTGACCTTCTTGCCGATGAACCGGTACGGGACGCTGTAATAGTGCTTGTCGATGCTCAGGTTCACGTGCCCGTTTTTCATCACGGTCGCATGTGACTGCTTTTTGAACTCGTAGCGGAGCAGCGGCAGCGGAGAGAGTGCGCCTCGCTCGATCTCTTCGAACTGAAGCCTGCGGCTGTAATTGCGACCGCGTAGGAGCTGATTATTATGGACTTCCAGGGCCGCCCATATGGCTGCGTTTAGCTCGGATAGTGAGTTAAAAACCTGCTTTCTTAAAGGCGCATAGATCCGGCTGTAAACGATTTTAACAGCCCCTTCGACCAACGCCTTATCGCGTGGCCGGTAAGCCCTGGTGGGTAATATGGTGGTCCCGTAATGGTTGGCAAAGTCCTCAAAAGTCTCGTTCAGGGTAGGTTCATACCGGTTGCTTTTGGTGACGGCCGCCTTGAGATTATCCGGGACTACGGCTGCCGGAACGCCACCGATGTAACGAAAAGCATTCTCACAAGCCAGGATCAGATCTTCTTTTTGCTGGCTCATGACCGCTTCCACATAGGTGAGCTGGCTGGCGCCCAGGATGGCAATAAAGACTTCAACCTCAATTACTTCGCCAGTCTCCCTGTTTACGAAGCTCAGCTTTACACCGGCAAAATCGATATAGAATTTATCGCCCGCTTTATGGTCCTGGTGCATAACAGGATTTACCCGGGCCTTCCACTGAGCCAGGTGGAAGCAGAACTGGGTATAGCCAAAACCGTCAGGGAATTCCTTTTTGTAGCTCTCCCAGAGCGAATAACGTGTCTCGCCGGTTTTTTTGAGCTCTTTATCTATCCGGGGAAAACAGCGCTGTAAGTTCAACAGCCTATCCTGCGGCGGCATCTGTCTAACTGCACCGAAAAACTCGTCCAGCTCTTTATCGTTCAGGCCGTTGATCTGCTCGAAAGTCAGACCGCTCGCTTCAAAAGTAGCCATGTACTTCTTGGCCGTATTGCGGGAAACGCCCGTTTGCTCAGCAATAAAAAGCTTGCTGCGCCCTTGACTGTACATCCTTAGGATCTGTCTTATCTTATTCATGCTGATAGTCGAATTAGCCATACTTTCCACGGTTGGTATCCGCCAAAAATATGGGTGATTCTACAGCATTTTTCTGCTTGACAGGGTGGTCAGTTTCCTCCGAAACAGGTGGTCAGTTTGCTCCGAAACGGGGTGGTCAATTTCAGCCGGAACAGGTGGTCAGTTTAAACTGAAATGGGGTGGTCAATTTCACCGAATTTTCCACAAATACATATTGTAGTCATAATTTGAGATGATCGTACACAAACACGTTAGAAAACTGAAACATAAAGAGATGCTTTTCGCAAATTTAATTGTATAAGTACCCGCTGTGCAATTAGCAACCTGGCATTATCAGGAAGGTATTGCTCGGAGGCATTCACAATTGCAAACTAAGGTCGGATATCCCGGCCTATTTCCAGGTCATCGCATCGTGCAAATCAGAGCGAGGTTCGTATATCCGACGCAGACAAAGACTAGTAAATCACGCAGATCAGATAAGCAATCACATACTTGAATTAAAGTTCAGAGGGTATATTTAATTGAATCAACGCCGGTTCGTATGTGTCGTGAGGTTTGCTATAAACAGGAATCGAATTTGGGCATCATTTTCACAACTCTGATATCAATTTTTGATCGAAAAATGCCGTAGTTATTCTCTTGTCAGAGATTAGATTCATTCAGAGTCCCTAGTATTCAATTGAAAATTTCGCATCACTTTAACAATAAATTAAAAATAAAATGAGACGATTTTTAGAACAAGCTGGCATGGTTAATTGCCAGCATGCAGGAGAGACTGACCACCTGCCCGATGGCGTCGCTATTCTTGGCAGGACCGCTCCGGTTGCGGCAATTTTGGCTAGAACGCTACGCAGAGGCATGAACTTATCGTATGGTCTGCAATCATTAGGAAACATAAATCCGCCGTTAAAACAGGCACTTGGTGACCATTATCTATACATACACTATTAAACTCAAAAAGGTATGAAACGAAATTTTATAAATAAAATCGGGTTCTTTCTATTAGTAGTCTTATTCTTTGCCGGAACACATGGAGCACAGGCGCAATGCACAGCCGGCTGCAACAGCAATTATGGCCTCAACTCCAACAATGATGCTGCAACAATTGAGTACGATAATATGATATCTGGCAATGATAATACAATCATTAAGGAATCAGATGGTACGTTTAAGGTGTTTGGCTATGGCATGGACAATAACGGTGTCAGTAATGTACTCAGCCCATTAGTAATTAATAGCACCAACTTTCCGGGTTTGCAAGGCACAGTCTTAAAAGCAGCTATCGGATCTGGTCAAGCCGTGGTGCTAACAACACAAGGCTTATATGCCTGGTCTGGTTTGAATCAAATGCTATCTACCACTGTCAAGTCGACAGCTGCTATGGGGCCTGTGACCATAGCCGGGAGCAATACCTATGGCTTGCCGCAAGGGGTGGAGCCGGGCAACGTTAAGAGCTTGTTTGGTACTGCCAAAACATTGGCAGTACTGACTTGTAGCGGAGAAGCATGGGTATTAACCCAAAATGCCAGCGCCGCAGGTGCTGGTTTGTCGACTGTAAATCATACCTGGAACCGCGTAACCACCGCAGAGCCAGGTAACCCGACTTTGGATAATGTGGTTGCCCTTAGAGGAGGTGCTAACAATATGTTAGCCTTACGTGCTGATGGTACGCTATGGACTTGGGGAACTTACAGTTATCTGGGAGATGGCACTGCCTATGCGTCTAGAAACAGGGCAACTCAAATGACTTTGCCTAACTCTGGTGGCACTATCAAAATGATAGGAATGACAAGTTTTGTTGGTACTTATTATGTGTTGTATACCGATGGTAGTCTATATGCTATGGGAGATAATGCAAATAGGCAACTTGGGGACTGGACAACTACTGTATGTCTTCAAACTAACTTGGACAACAGCTTAGAGAGTATTTTCAGGTTTATAAAGCTATTAATTTTTGGTTTAGATACTGGATTTTGCGCTGTTTCAGGGTCTGATTTTTGATTTGCTCTCTTCTTTTCAAAATGAGTTCACCGCGGCCAAAGTAGACGTCAGCAGGCGTCAGATTGTTCAGCGATTCGTGGTACCGCTGGTTGTTATAGCGTTCTACAAATTTGCCGATTGCTTCCCTTAGCTGGTCTGGGTGAAAGAAATTTTCGAGCTTGACCATTCCATGGCGGCCACATTTTTCATGGTCCGGTGGTAACGTTCTATCTTTCCTTGCGTCTGCGGATGGGCCGGTCTGCCATGCACCTGTTGCATTTGAAGCGTATTTTTCAGATAATCGCCCAACTCGCTGGATATGTAACACGCCCCGTTATCTGAGAGCAACTTGGGTTTAGCTTTGGTTTTTATTCTTGCCTTTTTTATAGCAAGCTCAACGGTCCTTTTCACATCATCTGCCTTCATGCTGCTACACAGCTCCCAGTGGATGATGTACCGGCTGTAATCGTCGAGAACCGTACTCAGGTAGTAATACCCCCATCCGACTACTTTGAAATAGGTAAAGTCAGTCTGCCACATCTGGTGGACAAAAGCGGTTTTGTCCTTAAACTGATCCGATGCCGCTATTAAAATATGGGTCGGGGCACTGACTAATCCACGTTCTTTGAGTATCCGGTAGACGCTTGACTCAGAGATGAATACCTGCTGCGTGTCGGTAATGTAATGGGCTAGTTCACGGGAGGACAGGTCTGTCTGGTCCAGGGCTAGCTGGACAACCAGGTCTTTCTGCTGTTGAGGGATGCTGTTCCATTGCCGGTTCGACGCTTTCTTCGTGCTCAAAAGGCCATCGTATCCATGATCCAGGAATTTGCTATACCATTTATAAAACGTGCTTTTGGCAATACCAAGCTCCTGCAACGTCTTTTTGACACCCAGTTCGGATTGGGTTACAGTCTGGATAATCTCGTATTTTTCTGATGCCGATAATCTCATAAATCTTCGGTATTTGAGGTTTAATCCAGCATCGTCAAACTTTTTTTACGATATCATACCGCAAAAACAGATCTGCCACCATTTCTTTCAGTCGGGCATTTTCCTTACGCAGTTCGCTGACTTCGTCTGTCGTGGCTTCTCGCGTCAGATCACCTTCCAGCCGTTTCTTTCCAGCTTCCAAAAACTCCTTGTTCCATTTATAGAATTGAGATTCGTTGATCTGGTGTTTGCGGCACAGCTCGGCGACCGAGATCTCCGCACGCAGCGCTTCCATCACGATCAGTACCTTCTGCTCGGCAGTGAAAAGCCGTCGGGTCTTACGGCGAATGTCCTTAATGTAATTCTCAGGTGTAGGCTTTTTTGTGTTTCCCATGATTTAAAGTACTCATTTTTAGGAAAACACTCTCTTTACTTTCATTCAAAGTTGTCCACTTTTCGCTGACGATTTACACCAAAATACAATATCGAAGGATTGCTTACCTGATGCACATGTTTGTGTTTTTTGCCAAAATTCTTCATTCCTCTGCTCTGTGAAAACCCGTTTCTTGCGTGAATTCTTCAAAATAGGGAATTCTGGTCTCGTTCGACGGGACTACCGCCATACACATATCAGGAAAATGCTTATGATTCGGTCAATAATTACACAATCTACGCGCGGGTAATTCGGGATGGTATGTCTAAGGCCGGGAAATGGGTGTTTACTTTGGCCTGTCCGCAGAGGCGGAAAGAATATTATTGTTGCCGGCAAAGGCGGGGAATAAGCTTTGCCGGCAACGCGGGCTATTGAACTTCTTTTTTCAGCACTTCGTAGCGCGCACGCATTTGCAAAAGTTTTTGCTTGTGCGCTTCATTTTTTACAAGATTGGTAGTCTCGTGCGGGTCCTTACCGGTGTTATAAAGCTCCTCGTAATCGTGTTCAATGTATTTCATGTATTTAAAATCCTGTCCTACTACACCCTCCACTTTCGGCAGGCGCGGACTTCCGAGATAGGTGTGTTCGTAGAAGAAATCCTTGCGCGGCGCGACTTTGCCGCTGGCAAATTGCAGCAGGTCCTTACCCTGCATTCCGGCAGGCACCTCGGCCCCGGCCAGTGCGAGCATGGTAGGCGCTACGTCGATATTGAGCGCAATCGCATCTGATTTTTTGCCAACCAGGTTTTTAGGTAAAGGCGGACCTGAAATAATCATCGGTATGCGGATCGATTCTTCAAAACCAAACCATTTCCCTTCCAGACCATGCTCGCCGAGCGAAAAGCCATTATCCCCCATGAAAATGATCACGGTGTTTTCATAAATACCCTTTTGTTTCAGCTGCGCCACCAGATTACCCACTACTTCGTCTACGCCGGAAATCAGCCGGTAATAGTTCCGGGTGGTTTCCTGACGGAGCTCTTCGGTTGCGAAAAGCGGCTTCCAGCGTTCGCGGCCAATGTTTTTATCGGTTCTGAAAAAGTCGGGATGCTTGTCCCAGTATTTGGGGTCGGCAGTTTCGGGTTTGGGAATAGCTGCATTTTTGTACAAATCCTTAAAACGGGCCTGAACCGGATAGGTAGGTGGGTTACCGTCGAGCTCGTGCGGGGCTTTGAAGCTCACCGAAAGATTGAACGGGCCTTTATCTGCAAACTGATCGATAAACCGGGCAATGTCCGTATTCACACTATCGGTATGGTGCACTATTTTGCCGCTCTTGTTGATCAGCTCGTACACCGGCTGCCCCTCCTTCGGGCTCGACCAGTAGTCGAACAGAGAGTCGGGCTGGTTTTTGACGTCGATGCCCAATTTTCCAATAAAACCGAGCTTGTACCCCTGCTTTTTCAGCAATGCGGGATATGTCTGTGCCAGGGCCCCGGGGCTGAAATCGGTTGTGAAATCATTGATTTTATGCCTGGATTCGTATTGCCCGCTCATAATGCTTGCCCGGCTTACGCAGCAGATCGCGGTAGTTACGTAGGCCTTCCGGAACAATATCCCGTTGTGGGCCAACGCGTCGAGATTAGGGGTTTGGATAATTTTGTTCCCCATTACGCCTAATGCGTCCCAGCGGTGATCGTCGGTCAGCAGGAAAATGATATTGGGCTTTTTTGGATCGGCGGATTGCTTTTTCACTATCCAGGCAGAAATGGCGGGGACAATACCCAGCATGACAAGCATTGCGAGCCGATGTATGCTTGTGAGCGTCGCGTTTTTCATATTATCTGGTTTTCAATTCTTCGTAATAGGAAGCCGGGCGCAGGCTGTCTTTGTGGTCGTAATTGTAGTTCCAGCGCTTCATGTATACATCCGCAGGCTGGAAATCGTCATCAATGTCTTTCAGCATTTTAGTCAGTTTCGCTTCCAGCTCCGACTGGATTTTCTTGTACTCCGGCTTGCCGATCAGGTTGTTTTGCTGGTACGGATCGGTTTGATTGTCATAAAGCAGCCAGGGCCCGTTCAGTCGGCGCGTGTAGGTGTACCGCTCCGTGCGCACGCCGCGGTATTCCCTGCCGCCATTGCTGAAATTGTACTCGTGGAAAGGTACCGGCAACGTAATCAACGCCGCGTCCAGGGGATATTTCTCGGGTTTCAAAATGCCTGCGGAAACGTCGGTACCCTGTACGCTGGCCGGGATTTTGATGCCGCTCAAACCGAGCAGGGTAGGCAAAATATCGGGAGTGCCGAGCGGTTTGGATATGGTAATGCCCTTTTTGCCCAGCTTTTCAGGATAGCGGATCAGCATGGGCACCAGCGCCGATTCGTCCCAGGGGCGCTGCTTGCGGAATACCCCGCGGGTAAGGAGCATATCCCCGTGGTCGGAGGTGAATACCACGATCGTGTTTTCCGCAATGCCCTGTTTTTCGAGTGCGTCCAACAATTTTCCGGTCATATCGTCCAATGCCGTGCAATGCGCGTAGTATTGGGCCAGCACTTTTCTGGCGCTGTCCTGCATTTCGGCGGGTACGTTCGGACGAACCCTGAGTTTGGCGGGGTCGTACATTTTCTGGTATTTCTCAGGTGCCGTTTCGTATGGATTGTGTGGCGGCCCCCAGGATAGCACCAGCAGGAAAGGGTTTTTGCCGGATTGTTTGATAAAACCGATGGCGCTGTCGGTCTGCGGGAATGCGTCGTAGCCTTCCCAATAGACCTTTTTATCATTCTCATCAAAATAAAATGAATTGTTGTAATCGTGCGTTACCTCGCGCGCTTTCCAATAATCAAACCCCTGCCGGCGCTCACGCGGTACCGGCTTGTCGCGCGCGCTGAACGGGCCTTCGCCATTTTTGTGGCCGTTCACGTGCCATTTGCCGATGTAGCCTGTGCGGTAGCCGTTCTCCTTGAAAATTTCGGCCATTGTCAAAGCTTCATTGGCCAGTGGCTTGTCGTTGTAAAACAATCCGTGCTTCAACGGATACTGCCCGGTGAGCAGCGAGGCGCGGTAAGGCGTGCAAACGGGCATGGTGGATACCGCGGTTTTGAAATTGACACTCTGACTGGCCAGCTTGTCGATATGCGGCGTTTTTACATCTTTGTTTCCCGCGTAGCCTACCGCTTCGGCCCGCCATTGATCGGCGAGGATGATGATCACATTCGGTTTGGCCGCTTTCGGCTGCTTCAAACGCACGGCGAAAACAGAGGCAAACGCAACAGCCAGGATACATGCGGCTTGCAATATCTTTTTCATAGAATCAAAAATTTAATATCCGGGGTTTTGTTCGAGTTTGTTGACCAGCACCTGTTCTTCCGGCACGGGCGCCAGTAGTTTAAAAGCCTCCATTTCATAGGCGGCGGCGTATAAAAACGACTTTTTAGCCTTTTCCCTCGCGCCATGTGCACTCATTACCTCCAATGCTTTTCCGGTGCGTTTGAGGTCGTACCAGCGCTGGTTTTCAAAACAAAATTCAACCTGCCGCTCTTTGGCAATCAGTGCGGCCAGCTGGGCCCGGCTACCCGCGGTGATCGCTTTGGTGAGTCCGGCGCGTGTTCGTACCTGCTGTACAAATGGAATTGCCTCGCCGGTTTTCCCTTGTTCGTTGAGTGCTTCGGCGTACATTAACAGGATGTCGGAATAGCGCAGGACGGGCATATTGTCGCCAGTTCGATCGTCGGGGGCGGAAAGCGGGGCTTTGAACTTGTTACAATATGGAATATCCTTCACCACCGCGTCCCAATCTTTGCCTCGCCAGATCGCAATCGAAGCTGCTTTACGCTTGTCGCCTTCCTCGAACGCATCGATCAGATCGTCCGTAGGCTGGTTCCAGCCGCCGCCGACCAGATTGATATTAGGCCGCTTCGTAATTTCCCCGCCCGATGACCAGGGGGCAAACCAGAACAAAAACCGGTTGGCCAGCTCCGCATTGTTTTCCGAGTATTGTACGGAGAAAATAGTCTCCTTGTAATCCTTGTTTGCAGGATTGAAAAGATCGTCGTAAACAGGCAGCAGGCTGTATTTTCCTAAATCTATCACCTGTTTCAGTACCGTTTCGGCTAATGCGTGTTGTCTGGTGGTGAGATACACTTTTCCCAGGAGTCCCAACGCGGCGCCTTCGCTAGCGCGGCCGTTTTCCTCTACATCGCGTGCGGCGGCAAAGTGCGCGGCGGCTGCTTTCAGGTCTTCAATAATGGCGGCATAAACCTCCTGCTCGCCCGACCGCTTGATACCTACCGCCTCCTGCGAACCGATCGGCTTCAATACCAGCGGAACGCCGCCGTACTGGCGCACCAAGTTGAAATAATACAGCGCACGCAGAAACCTGGCTTCCCCGGCTGTGCGCTCTTTCAGCGACATTTTGGACCAGGTTACCTCCGGCCGGTCGATCTCGTTGAGCAGCTTGTTGGCGCGGGTAATCCCATTATAGGAAGTATTCCAAAAGCTGGCGTAGGCCACGTTGCTGGTGGACATAATAAACTGGTCGATCACGCCTTTGGAAGCCTCTCCGGTAACATTACTGTATTGAAAACTCGCATTGTCCGAAGGCAGCTCCGCCATTACCCAGTGGTCTACCTTTTCCAGGTTACGCAGCGGCACATAGCAGCCGTTTGCCAGAAGGATGAATTCGGTTTCGGACTTATAAAAGTTGCTTTCGTTAAGGGTTGTTTCCGGGTACAGCCGCAGGAAATCGTTGTCGCAACTGCTCGATATGCCTGCTATCAGCAGGATCAATAGCTTTTTCATTTCAATCAAATTTCGGTTAATGGTCAGAAGCTCAGATTGATACCACCTGAAACGGTGCGCGCCAGCGGGTACGACGACATATCGATGCCCGGTGCCAGCGTGTTGCTCACACTCGCACTTTGTCCCTCGGGATTGGCCCCGCCGTACTTTGTAAATGTGGCCAGGTTTTGCACGGTAGCGTAAATGCGGCAGCCTTTGATGAACCGCGTCGCCTTCATCAGCCGATCGGGCAGATTGTAGCTTAATGTGATATTGGAAATGCGCAAATAGCTCGCATCTTCTACCCAAAGGTTGGAAACGCGGTGGCCCAGGCTGGGGGTCAATTTGGGAATGCCGTAGTGCCGGCCGTCGCCCGGATTATCCGCGCTGCGCCAGCGGTTGGTCCATTCCCGGCTTACATTGAAAAATCCCTGCAGGTTGTCCACCGTCTGGCGCAGCCCGTTCATCACCTGCCCGCCGTATTGTCCGTTCACAATCACGTTCAGGCTGAAATTTTTGTAAGACAAGCTGTTGGTTAATCCGTAAACAAACTTGGGCTGCGGGTTTCCGATGATCGTATAATCGAGCATATCGGTAATCACGCCATCCCCGTTGATATCCTTATAGCGGATATTGCCTTCGTAAACCTGCGGGGTTTTGATCAGATCGGGATTGGCGATATCCTCGGCGGTGTATAATCCATCGAACACATACCCGAAAAACTGCCCGATAGGTTTGCCTACTACCGACACGTTGGTTGCATTCCCGTCGTTATTTCCGGCCAGAATGCGGTCGCCGTTGTCGTTGAGCGAGAGTACTTTATTGCGATTGATGGCCATGTTGAAGTTCACGTCCCAGTTGAGCGCACCCTGCACGGGCGTCCCGCCGAGCGCAATTTCCACGCCTGTGTTGCGGATATTTCCTTTGTTGACGGTTTGAGAAGTGAAGCCGGTAATCGCAGGGATCACATCCGGCAGCAGCATATTCATGCTTTTGCGGTAATAATAATCCACCGCCAGCGAAAGGCGGCTGTTGAACATTTCAAGATCAGCGCCGACATCGATCTGATTGGATTCCTCCCAACCCAGATAGGGATTGGAAAGACCAACGGTAGCCGCAGTAACCTGGTTATTTCCAAAAACATAAGCCCCCGCGCTGATCGCCGCCAGATGCGAGTAGTTACCGATATTGTTGTTGCCGCTTTTGCCAAAACTTGCGCGTAGTTTCAGGTTATTGATCGATTTAATATCCTGGAAAAAAGATTCTTCGGAAACACGCCAGGCGGCCGCTACCGATGGAAAAAACGCGAACCTGTTGTTTTCCCCGAACCGCGAAGAACCGTCGGAGCGGAATGTAGCTGTGAGCAGATAGCGGTTTTTGAAAGCATAATTCAATCTTCCCAGGTATGAAATCATGCTCCATTCGTTCACGTCCTCGCCCCACGCACTGATTGCCTGCGCGCCGTTGATGGTCTCGATCAGATCATTTGCATAAGGGCGCGCCGTGAGGGAAACGCCGGTGCCGCGGAATTTCTGGGTAGTGTAGCCCAAAAGTGCATCGATCCGGTGATCGCCCAACTCTTTTTCATAATTCAATGTATTCTCCACCAGCCAGTTGAAACTTTCTCCATTGGCTTTGTACGCAGCCCCCGTTCCCGGCACAGGCGGTGCATTAGGCGCTCCTACCGTACTGGGTACATATTGATTGTATTTGGAAGTAGACCAAATGGTGTTGATCGAGCTTTTCAGCCGCAGTTCGGGCGTGATATCCCACTCCGCAAATGCTATTCCGAGGTTCTGAAAATCGCGCTCGGATTGCACCGTTTCGCGCAGCACGAAAAGCGGATTCGCAAAGCTCCACGCCGAGTGATACTTGCTTTGGGGCGAGGTAATGTACGGGATCAGATTCCCGTTTGCATCATAAGGCGACATCACCGGATTAGCCCAGTTGGCCACTCCGATAATATCCCCTCGACTTTGGTTGGTAGCAGTACGTTTCTGACTAATATAGGTTGGCTGCAGGGAAGCGCCTACTTTTATCACCTTTCCCACTTTGGAATCAAAACCAATGCGGCTGCTGAAACGCTCTACACCCGTGTATTTAACGGTACCCTCCTGGTTAAAATAGCCCAGACTGAATGAGAGCAGCGATTCTTTGGAGCCTTTTTGCAGACTGAAGTTGTGGTCCTGGATTGCGGCGGATTGCAGCAGCAAGTCATACCAATCCGTGCCGGGCCCGTTAAGCGCGTCCAGGTTCCGGTAAGCCACCGGATAATCTTCCAGGGTACCTTGCCGGTTTTCCAGCCTTTTCACTGCGATATCGATGCGGTCGCGCTGAAACTCGGCAAACTCGCGCTGGTTCATCAGCTGCGGGCGGCCGCGTTGCGGAACGGTTTGCACACCACGCATGGAGGATACGTTCACTTCCGTACGATCGAAGCCGCCTTTTTTGGTAGTGATCATGATCACCCCATTGGCCCCGCGCGATCCGTAGATAGCGGTGGACGAAGCGTCTTTTAAAACAGTAACCGATTCAATATCATTGGGATTGATAAAAAGCAGCGGATTGGTATTCGCATTTAAACCCGAAGAGTAGGGCATTCCGTCCACGACGTAAAGTGGCTCGTTACCTGCGCCCAGCGAACCGCTGCCCCGGATTTTAACCGAAGTACCTGCTCCCGGCGCGCCGGATACCTGCTGGATTTGCACCCCGGCCACTTGTCCCATCATTTTCTGGTCAATGGTCGCAACCGGCAGCGAGCGCGTCGTGGCCGGATTCAGCTGGGCGACGGAGCCTGTCAGGTCGGCTACCTTTTGGGTGCCATACCCGATCACCACCACTTCATTGAGCTGACTGTTATCCGGTACCATTTTCACATGCAGCTGCGACTGGTCGCCGACCGTAATTTCCTGCGCCTGGTAACCTACAAACGAGAACACGAGCACGCTGCTCCTATCTTCCGCGGTGAGGCTGAATTTGCCCTCCGCGTCCGTAGAAGTTCCCTTCGTAGTGCCTTTGATGGCGATATTCACACCCGGCAGCCCCACGCCCCTTTCGTCCACCACTGTACCCGAAACGCCTATTTCGGACTGGCTGTCGCGAGCGGCTTTAATCGCTTTTTCAGCTGCTTTAATGATTATGTAATTGCCCTCCAGATGGTAAGCCAGGTTGGCGGGAGGCAGCAGGTTATCAAGCACCGACTTTAATTTCTTGTTTTCAAAATCCGCATTTACCCGTGGGGCGGAGCGGATTGCGTTGGCTGAGTAGAGGAAGTTCACACCGGTTTTGGCAGCCAACTGGTCCAGCGCCGAAGTGAGCGGCGCATTCTGTACGCGCAGTGTCACGAGCTGGTCGAGCAACTTTTGGCCCAGCGCCTTTTCGGGTGCGGCCACCACGGTGGTGAGTATTCCCAATACCAGCAAAAGGGCAGATACTTTCATGGCACAGCCATACAATCGTTTGGTAAACGATATTGATTTCATACTTTTAGAAAGAATTAAGGTTTATGACCGGTAGATGCAATTGGTTTCCTAGGCCTGCATTTTACCTTCGTTAAGCATTGATTCACCTCCCTGTTCGCGCAGGGAGTTTTTTGTTCATGGTGATTTATTGGGCTGCATGTCGAAAGGGTTTAGTGACATTCTGTTCCTGAAAATTGAAAATTCTTCCCCGAGCCGCTCAGTTGCGCCTGCATCATTAAAGCCAATGCGCCCAGCGCTTCCTGCACGGGCTCATTGCCAATATTGGCGTATACCCTGCATTGCTCAATCGCCTTAGCTACACGGATCCGCACATTATAGCGACGTTCCAATGCCGCCGCTACGGTTTTGAAGGTTTCATCTTTGAAATTCAACTGTCCGTTTTGCCAGGCCAATACCGCCGCTGAATCAATGTTTGATTTCTGTAATCCCGCAACTGTGCCAAGCGCAAATTCACCGGCAGTAAGGATCACATGATCAGCAGATTTTGCCCGGTTTTGCACTGAAACTTTACCGGATACAACAGCCACCCGGGCGGTTTCTTCGCCCGGATAGCTGCCTACGTTGAAGCGGGTGCCAAGCACCCTGATTTGCAGCTTTTGTGTGTTGACTATGAATGGTTTACCATTTTGATGGGCCACGTCAAAAAACGCCTCTCCCGTGAGAGAAACCTTCCGGCTATCTTTTTCGAAAGTAGCGGGGTAGGTCAAAGAGCTGCCGGCGTTGAGGGTGACCTGCGTACCGTCTTCCAGCTTTATCTTTTTAATTTTTCCGAATGGGACCTTTATTTCTGTGTAGGTTGGCCGGGCAGTGTCGGGCAAATCTTTTTTCAGGACAAGAAACAGGCCGGCACCGATCGCAAGGACCAGCATGGCCGCTACGCTATATGCCCGCCATGCCGAGTGCCTGGCCGGTCGTGCAGCAATGTTATTGTCAATTCCCGCCGCAATTTCATTTCCTATGCGATCAGCTTCCGTTGCATCGAGCCGATACCAGGAATCCTGCCCGACCGACTCGTCGTAAGCTTCGAGCCAGCGGCGTTCTGCCTCGGTGGCCGTGCCGTCGAGGTAGCGTTTTACCAGATTTCTGAAATTTGCCTTGTCCATATTCCCTGCTTCTGATAGCTAGTAAGGCAAAAAGGCAAATCTCCCACGCCGGCGACAGATAAATTTATCGACACCCGGTTTTTTGGGGGCTTACAGGAAAAGTATCAGGCTGAACAGCGCCGATTTAATAAAATGCACCGCCTTCAATAGCTGGTTCTGAACGGTTTTTTGGGTAATGTTTAATTGATCGGCGATTAGGGCGGTAGGAAGGCCCTCGTCAAAGCGGAGTTGAAAGATTTGCTTTTGTTTGTTGGGCATGCGGGCCACCAGGTGATCGTATTGGCCCAGGAGTTCATTGTAGTGCAGGTCGAAATCGGTTGTGGACACGGGCAGTCCGGTGCTTTCCAGGTATTTGAAATATTTATCGCTCACCTTGTCCCGCGCGATCAGCGAAAATACCTGATTTCTGACGGCAGCCAGTAAGTATGCTTTCAGATCCACGACTTCCACCTTTTGCCGGTTGTCCCACATGCTCACAAACACATCCTGGACAATATCCTTCGCCTGGTCTTCATCCCCAACCCTGCGCATGGCATTTTCAAAGAGGAGCTGCCAATACCTGCTATAAATCACGTCAAAAGCCGACCGCTCACCGCTGCGTAACGCCAGCAGCAAATTTTGATCAGATAAGCTGTCGGGACCAGTATCGGCAAAGAACCTGGGTAGATACATGAGAGAGCCGGACTTTCTAAGTAAAGTTTAATTATTTCGCAAAATACTTCCAGTTCAGGATGAAATGTTTTGCTAAAATACAATCTATTTAATTAATAGACTAACTTAACTTTGTTTACCTCGCTATCAACTGGGAATTAAACGACACCGTGATTTCGCGTTTGGCTACATACGGTATTGAACTCTATGTAATAGCGCGGTTTACGAATTAACCGGCGTGTTTTCGATAGATTCGTAGAAGTGTATCAACGAAGGCACCCATGCACAATTGCACGTTGAGCAGTTGTGCATGGGCCAGGTGAATTTTCCGTATCTAACCTTTGCGGACTTGCCGTCGCTGGGAAAAAGCCGGAATAACAGCTGTTTCAGGTTGCGGGTATAGCGGCAAATTGGTAATTTAAAGGCCGCACATAACCATTTCCAATCAATATGACCAGTTTCAAAGTCAGCCGTTTAGCCGCATTCTTTTTATTGAACATTGTCATAGCCTTGGCCTGCGGTTTTCGTGCTCCGGGCCGCTGGGTAGTCCTTTTCGACGGAACGAAGTTGGAAGGCTGGCACAGCTATAACCGGCAGCAGGCGGTGGGATGGTTCGTGGAAAACGGTACGCTCACAACCGATGGCACCGGTGGAGATCTGGTCACCGACAAAGAATACGGCGATTTTGAGCTCGAATTTGAGTTCAAAATCCCGAAAGGCAGCAATAGCGGGGTACTTTATAAGGTTATAGAGCAACCGGATATCAAACGCACCGTTTTCTCCGCACCCGAGTACCAGATTATCGACGATAAGAATTACGTAGTCAAAGACTCCACCGGAAAAAATATCGGCTTGAAACCCGTGCAGCTTACCGGTGCAAACTATGACATGAATCCGCCGCTGGACGCAACGGCTTTCAAGCCCGCCGAAAGCTGGAACACTGGGAAAATAGCTGTTTCCAAAGAGCATGTCCGCCATTTTTTGAACGGGAAACTGGTAGCAGATTATCAGTATGGCGACGCGACTTGGAAGGCAAACGTCGCAAAAAGCAAGTTCCGGGACTGGCCATATGCCACCGCCCATCACCGCGGTAAAATCGCCCTTCAAAACCACAATGCCAAAGAAAAGGTGTGGTTTCGCAATATCCGGATTCGGGAGAACTAAGACTTAGTTAAAAAGTAAGTAAGGGTACGCCCGGATGTCCCGTCGGGTTATTTCAGCAAGGGACAACCTATCTTATCTACCGTACCTTTCTTTATTAGCATTGCTGAAAATTATTGGAAGCATATAGCCGTTTCTCAGAGGTTTGCCGTGCCGGTAAAAAACGTCCCAGTCGGGAATGGCTTTCACCACGCGCATCGCCTCCTGGTCAAAAACCGGGCTGTGACCCCGCAATACCATAACGGTGTCAATGATGCCGTTTTCATTTGCCGAGAACCAGGCAAATACCTTGATTTCCCTGCCATCGAGTCGGGGTAAATCGTTCCATCTGATGTTAGAATAGAGGAATCGTTGCAGCACGGACTGGTTCTGACTGTAAGCAGATAGCCTTGTTTTCGTGTTGTCATACGTTTTTCTGCCGATGCAATGCCCGTTTCTGAATTGAAGCTCCAGTTCTTTTTCATAGATCGATTCGTAGCCCAAATGAACGTAATATAGTCGTTTGCCCTGGGGGGCCAGAATGTTACCGCTAAACCGATCGGCTTTGACTGCACCGTCGATCAGCTTTGCGCCAAATAGCTTCTTTAAATCCGCTTTCACGCTATCCTCGGAAAAGCAGCAACTGAAAATGCCGGTTAGATAAAGCTGCTCATTTTTGATTTGCCATTCCGCCACATATCCACGCCAGCATGCTGTTGTAATACAAGGGGCTTTAACGCCAAAGAAACCAGGCCTGGTTGTGTCCTTCGCGTAAAGTTGTTCAAGCGGGTTCGAGAAAATGAGAAGGGTGTCTCCATTATAAACCAATCTGTCGGGAACCTGGGCGGTGGCCATGGCTTCCGCCCATAGAAGCGTGAATAGTAAGGTAAACAGTACCGGCAATAGCCTCCTCTGTTTCATTCTACGCTTATTTGCCTGTTGATAAAAGCGCCGGTGCAGTCGGTTAAACCTGGAAAACCGTAGAAGATCCATTGAGTTTTTTAAGTCAATTTGAACACGGAGTTAGTTACGCAAATATATAATTAAATTATATATAGTGCACAACACTTTACCGTATGGCGGTAAGACAGCGCGCCTGGTCTGGTAATGACCGGTAATGCTTGTACTTGATATCAGTGCTGAATGCTATCCAAGTTTCCAACGATATTTTTAGCGGTTGTAAACGATTGGCGAAACGCCGTGGGGGAAAGTTGCGTTTGCGACCTGAAAAATTTGCTGAATGACTGCGAATGGCTGAATCCCAATTCGTAAGCAATTTCGGCCATGGAAAGACTTGTTGCCGACAATTTTTCTTTCGCTTTTTCCAAAAGCTTTTCCTGGATATGCTGCTGTGTGCTCTTGCCGGTCACAGTTTTCAGAACGGCACTAAGGTAACCAGGAGAAACACTTAAATGCTCCGCGATAATTTGGACTGTTGGAAGGCCCGTTTCCGCTAATTGGCCACTATCGAGATAGCGGGCCAGCAGCTCTTCCGCTTTTTCAAGAAGCCGGTGGTTGGCTATTTTTCTCGTCGCAAACTGCCGTGCGTAATATCGGTTAATGTAAATCAGGAGGATGTCCAGTTGGGCGACGATCAAATCCTGCGTAAAGGCATCGACACCACCCTGATATTCTCTTGCTATGTTTTTGAAAATAGCAATCAGGGTTAGCTCTTCCTTTTTCGATAAAAACAACGCTTCGTGCACGGCATAGCTGAAATAGGTGTATTGCCGGATCTTTGATGCCATCGGACTGCTCCACAGGAAGTCCGGATGTACGAGCAGTAACCATCCGGAGTGGTTAAGCAGCTGGTCTGTTTCCGTCTCAATTTGCAACACCTGGCCGGGCGCCATGCACGTTAGAATCCCCTCGTCGAAGTCGTATTCCTGTTGACCGTATTTCATCCGGGCGTTGAAATTGCGCTTTAACCCGATGCTGTAAAAAGGAAGGACCAGTTTAATGGGGCCGCCGGCGGGGAGCCGTTTGATTGTTTCAAATGAGATAATGCTGATCATGGGATGCCCTGGCTTGGGCAATCCCATAATATGATGGTACTCGCTGATTGATTTGATGCGTTGCGACGACATGCCTCTAATTTACGCGTTGTGGTATACAGCGGCAAATTCCTTCACAAAGTCTTCCAGCCGTACTTTCCCAAAAACGTGGGGGCCGCTTTGATCAAAATGCCTGCGCAGGCTGCCGTCGTGGATGCTGGCGCCCAGCTGCAACGTGTTTTCGATTACATCGTGAGGCACGCCGCTAGCCCCGAGATTTCGTCTCAACTCGTCGTTGCTCAGCGTTTTCCATTGTAAGCCTGGCTTGCCGATGGCATTTCCCACTATTGCGGCGGCTTCGGCCGCGGTGACATCCTGGCTAGCTACATAACGCACCTGTATTCCTTCATTTGCGGAAAGCAGTGCTTCGGCAGCGGCCGTGGCAATGTCGAGCGGCGATACCATCAGAATCCGGTCACTATCGCCGTAGTTGGACGAGATGACGCCTGTGGCTTTGATGATTGGAATGAAATGATACAGATTGTAGTAGATGTAACCCGCACGAAGATGGGTAATTGCCTTGCCGGTAACTTCATTCAGGATCTTTTCCGAATAATGCGAGCCAAGGATGAATCCTGTCCCCTGCGAAAGATCGGCTCCCCAACTGCTTAAATGCACGACCTTTGTGACGTCCGAATCGGCAAGTGCTTCCGCGTAAGCGGTGGCGACCTGCCGGTAATGCCCGACCGGGTCCTGCGTGGCATAGTTGGGTGGGATCATCGCATATACCGCGTCGGCCTCTGCAAAGACCGACTGTAAGAATGTCGGGTCGGTCACCGAGCCGATGGCGGCTTGCGCGCATAAAGCTTCGATTTGCGGGAGCTTTGCTCCGTTGCTGGAAATGATAGTAACTGAATGCCCGTGTGCGATCAGCGTTTCGGCAAGGGGTTTGGAAATATTTCCTAACGAACCTGTTATTGCGATTTTCATCTTTGCGTTTGTTTTTTACACTGCAAATGTCTGACGGTCCGCGGTGCCGTTTGTAGCCGGATTCGCTTTTGTTGTAGCCGGATTAATCAGGTTCGGTTGAATGTGTAGCCTGTCTGGCATCAGCTCTTTAAAAAACCACCTATGCTGCTCCCGCCGAAATTTATTTCACCGGACAGATCGAGATGGAATTAACAGATGGTCCAGCAGGCCGAATCGGACATGCCTGGCTATAAGAGAGATGAATCATATTTCAGGGGTTCCACTTTCGTAGTCAAAAGATCGGCGACATGGCTCTACATTATTTCCCGGTTAAACCAGGTAACCTCATGCTCCGATTTTACATCTATCTGGCGTTGAAGTTTCGGCGTTTTCAGCATGTGCCTTAATTTCAACGCGGGCTTCTCTATGAAATTCCACGAGAACATAGCTAACGGCATGACCAACAAAAGCGTAATTGCCAGAGAAAACCAAGCGCTTTGAATGTTGAAATAATAGATAACCATTACCTGAATGGGGTATGCATAGATATATATTCCATAGGACAGGTCTCTATTCTTTCCAAATGTGTTGAGCGGAGATGGCCAAAACGCGAGACAAAAAACCATATAGCCCAACAGGAAAGGATTTAACAGCTTGATCAGAATGATATCCCGCGATGCTATTACTATTATATATACCAGCGAAATGATCCAAAAATAATCTTTTCGGAAGCGGATATTTTCATGATAGCAGTAAAAAAAGGAACCAGACATGAAAAACGCCAAAAATAATACTAGGCTGCCCCGATACATATTGACTTTCGGACTATACATCCTTGCGACCTCCTGGTTTGTAAGCATCCAATAAACCGCCAATGTGATGGCTATACCGGTAACCAACGACCGTAATTTTGTCTTAAACAATATGGGGCTAAACAAAGGGACACAGATATAGAACAGCATCTCATATGGCAAAGTCCAGATCGAACCGTTAATGGGCGCAGGATAGATGCCGGCAAAAACGCCGGGCAAGTGCCCCTGTGATTGAAAAATGAGTATATTCTTCAAATACAGATAGGTCTCGATATTGCCGAAATACGTTCGAAGTGGTAGCGTCGTGAACAGTGGTCCGTACACGAGAATCGTCAAGACCACCACAACAGCAAGGCCGGGAACGATCCTAAGCAGCCGATGGAAGAGGTATTGTTTGACAGACGTTTTCTGTATCCAACTCTGGGTAACGAGGAAACCACTGATCAGGAAAAATGAACTTAATCCCAAATAACTAAACGAAAAATCGACTCCGGTCAGCCGGCGGAGCGGTTCATTTTCACCATTCTCGGCAATATCAAAGGCATGTGACACAATTACAAAAAAAGCTGCAATGTGTCTCAAAGCGTTGAAATTATTTTTCGATTGTTTATAGAGATATCTCATTGTTATAATATGATTATATGCATATAAATAACAGGCTCATCGTAGTAACAAACACCTAGATTTCATGCTAGCAAATACTTTCGGAAGTTGTTTTTGTAATGAATGCTGAAACAAAACTTATTTGTCAAATCCTGTATACGATTGCTCGATAAGGTCTTAATACATTAGCAATTTTTTAGTAGTTTTGGATAGGACCGATGCGGTTCATTCCCCGCAATTGCCGTATCGGGCCCGGGTTATTTTCCGGTTTTATGCCAAATACTTTTTTGTATAGCTCAGCTTCCGGATTCCCTTAATTTTTTTCGACGGGAAAAACTTTATTTGCTGGGCCGGAATTATTCCCTAAAGTTCTGACAGGAGGTGGTCATTGAATGCTGCATGGTTTATTTTGCAAGCGAATAAATCTTTCTTCCCTTATTGCCGGGAGATAAAGCAATTGCCCGGAAGAACGGTCATTTGTTGCCACACTATGACCAGAAAGCAAGAGTTAACAGCCTTAAAGATTCTAGCTTATAATACAGTTACCTGAGCGAAAGAAGCTGAATTTGATTGCCTGGAAGTTTGGTTACTATTCTGTAAGCAATAAGTCTCCCGGCGGTGAAAGCGCTTTGGGCCATGTTATTTTCGACGATTGTGACGATTTTTTTGAGCAGCGCCTGCCCGGCGATGGCACCTCCATACGGGGTAAGGGTAACCTCTTCGTTTTTGGCACTGTGGACAACCACCGGAATATGGCCTGCGCGGGCATGTTGCTTTAACTCCATACCGGGCAGCAGAAGCGATTACCGGTTTTTAATTTTTCTATCAAAAAATCGTATAAATTCGACAAATAATTTCTGCGCCGTTAGATATATTTCGAGGTTCTTTTACGCCTCTCACTTTGTTTACATCGATGAAACCCTTTCAGAAAGTCCTGATAGCCGACGATCATTCCATTGTCCGGTACGGCTTACGCCTCCTGGTGCAGGAAGTTACAGGAACAAACGGCGCGATCGATTTCGCCAGGGATGGCCTGGAAATCAGGAAACTTTTGCAGACCAACCGCTACGATTTCCTGATCCTGGACATCAATATGCCTCACTCCGACGGCCTTACGCTCGTTACGGAAATTATTTCCCGGTCGCCGGAAATCCGGATCCTCGTTCTCTCGGTCAATCCCGAAAAAGCGCACGCCAAACGCTACCTCGAGGCGGGAGCATATGGGTATGTCGAGAAAGGGGAATCCGACGAAGAGCTCCGGAAAGCGATCGTCCATATCGCGGGCGGGCAGCGCTATATGAGCCAGGCGCAAATGCAACTTTTTTCGAATATGCTTTTCGGAAAAAAATACCAAAACCCCTTCGACCAGCTTTCTCCAAGGGAATTCGCGGCGGCAATGTTGTTCTTAAAGGGCCACGGACTGGCGGAAGTTGCCGAAACGATGCATATTTCGGTATCGACGGCCAGCACCCATAAGTCCCGCATTTTCCACAAGCTCGCGGTCGAGAACCTGCTGGACCTGCAAAAGCTTGCCAAATTGCATTCCGTTTTGGAAGACTAACCAAGAATTCCGAAGATAGGACAACCTCACCATCGCGCGTTGCACGTCGCCCTGTCGTCGGCCTTCCGAACCGCGGAATTACATTATTTCCTACGCCCTGCCCCGGCAACGTCGGGTCAATGCCGTTAAAATCGGCAGGCAAAAGCCTCTCCCGCGCTCTCCGGTTCATACATACACCGCCTATTTATTCGACATCTGCCAAAAGCCGTATTCGTAACGGATTTCGCTGTCGCGTTTACTTGTCCCGTCTTGATTGTAGCCGTTCGGCTACAATGCATTTCAAGATCTCGCTATTTTTCGACAAAAGAAGTAGCAATAGTTTTGATAGCGTAAAAGTATAGTTCTAAACGCAATAAAAATTATTTCTATTTAACGCACAGGATTCCATAGCCCGTATAATGATAGCGGCGACTTTGCGGGCATATAACTCCCTCAATCTCCGGACAGTAATCGACCCTCGTTCCTCATCAGATGGTGTTAGTATTTACTTTAATTCCGATTGTATGAAAGAGAAACTTTACTTACAGAAAAGCAGGCCTTTCCCATCCTGGCAGACGGTTTCCCAGAAAGCCGCCCGGCTGGCTTGCTGTGCGATGTTACCTGCCAGCCTGTTACTTTCTTACGGCAACGTTCAAGGCCAGGCCGTGAGGGCTACCGGCGGGACCGGCGCAAACCGGTCGACCTGGTGGCTGGATTTTTCCAGCATGGGAGAAATAGCCGCCGGAGCGACGGTCGACCAGTCATTTACGGTCAATGGCGTAGACATAACGGTACTAATCGATCAGATTTCGTTTGAAGGATCGGTTGAAACGGGCCATACCCTGGCCGAACAACGGCTGATCGCCTATACGCCGGGCGGATGGCAGGGCGACGGATTCGACAATATGTACAACATCGGTGGCCCTAATGCCGCCAATACGCTTACTCCGGCGATTTCATCCAAATACACAGGTGACTATCCCGGAACGGGCCTCATGTCTATTACCCGGTTCCGTCTTCGGGCCTACGCAACGCTGAACGGACTGCCCGTCGACCTGGCATTTCTGTTCGCCAACGCGGAAGACGACTACTCTTCCACTAACGGCGTTACCACCGAGGATGAATATGAACAAGCCTCGACTAACGGAAGCCCCTGGCGGATTTCGGAGCGCAAAGTCGATGCGGAAGGCACCCTGGCGTATAAAAAACTGACATTCTGGGATAACAACCAGTCGGTGCGGATTTCTGCGGGAGCCACTCCCGGGCAATACACCAACGGCGGCAATGTCGCAATTATGGCAACCAGGAAAGAGGCCACGAGTGCGGTTAACCCACTTGAATCGAACATTGTGCTCGTAGGTGCCGGACGGGGCGCCATTGCATTGGGCATCGCGATCAGTATCGATCATGGCGATGCACCTTCGTCGTATGGCGATGCCGAGAACTTTTATCTGGCTACCGGGCAGGGGGGGAATCCCGCCAACACGACGATTCACGACGAATACCTGAGCGAGGGCGGCAGCGCGCCGGCGGGTTCCATCGTTATCGCTCCTTCTGCCGGTATCCTCGATCCGCTTACACCAAGGCTAGGTACCAACCGCACCGACCCTGACCCGGCGGGTGCATTCAGCGTCGAGGCGGACGGTGATAATGCCGCCGGACGCGCTCCCAACGACGAAGATGCCTTGGCCGCGATCCCGACACTCAATGCGGGTAGCTCCACATACAGCATCACGGTGCCGTACCACTCCAGCACGGTAACCAATTACATTACCGGCTGGGTTGACTTCAACCGGGACGGCATTTTTACGGCCAGCGAATTTGCATCGGCCACTGTTCCTCCCAATACCGACGGTGATGCTACACTCACCTGGACGGGCATCAACCCGGTGGAGGGCAAATCCTACATCCGTTTGCGGATTTCGGAATATTCCAGCGGCGATCCGGCCAACGATTTACCGGGAACGCCTTCGGATGACCGGTGCACAATGGTGCTCAACTATGGAGAAACCGAGGATTATACCTTCTCGATCCAACCGCCTCTTCCTGTCACATTAACGGCATTTACCGCCAAAGCCGAAAGCGGGACCGCCGTTTTGAGCTGGTCGACAACCGCGGAAGCTAACAGCGCTTATTTCGAAATCGAACGCAGCCTTAACGGTAAGCAGTGGTCGGCGATCGGGCGCGTGGATGCAACGGGAGAAAGCAGCGTGTTGAAGCATTATACATTTACCGATATTTCTCCCCTGGGAGGCGAAAACCTGTACCGCCTCAAAATGACCGATCAGGACGCGACCTATGCGTACAGTGGTATCCGTAGCATCCGTTTCGATAAGCGGGAAGCTGCGCTTTATCCCAACCCTGTCACCAACAAGTTCCGCTTGAATGCCGATAACCTGCACGCGATCCGACAAGTGCAGCTCATCGACCTCACCGGCAGGGAAGTCTTGCGGCAAGACAGGCAGGTACAAAACGACTTTCCGAGCGAAATAGACCTTACCGCCATCCCCGCAGGCATCTACCTCGTACGCATAACCCATACGGACGACACAGTCCGCGTGGTGCGGATTGTCAAACGGTAGGCATGCCATAGCCCATTAATTTTCAACTTAATCAGTCTTAGCCAATAGATTATGATGCTAATCAGACAAACTCATTTATTTTCTCCAATAGTCCGACAGATTTTCCGGATTAAACTAGAAACCGTGAAAAGGTTGCTCCTCGCGGCAGCTTGCCTTGTGCTTTGTCAATCGGTCGTCAACGCACAGGCCGTTAAAGCTACCGGAGGTTCGGGGGCCTACCGCGACAGGATCTGGTGGCTCGACTTCAGTAACATCGGAGAGGTCCAGGCGGGACAAACCATTTCAAGGAATTTCAATGTCAACGGCGTTCTGGTGACGGTTACGCTCGACAATATTTCTTTTGGCGGTAAAACGCCCTCGGACCAACGGCTCATTGCGTACCGCCCCGGCGGCTGGGTTGGCGATGGGTTCGACAACCTCTACCATACCGGTGGCCCTAATGCAGCCAATACCCTGGCATCCGCATTATCGGGCAAGATCACCGGTACGTACACCATCGACGGCCTGGCGGCAATCCTGAACTTCCGGTTCAGGGCCTATGCGACCGTCAACGGTATTCCGATGGACCTGGGGCTGGTATTCGCCAATGCGGAAGACGATGCTACCGTTACATTCAATGGCACCCCGCTCGATGAATTCGAGCAGGCGTCGACTAACGGTACGGCCTGGCAGCTGCTGGAAAAAAAGACCGACGCCAATACACCGGCGAATAAAAAACTCACCTTCTTCGGCAATACGGCACGGATTTCGGCAGGTAGCGGAGTCATCTACACCGGAGCGCAAGACCCCAACGGCGGCAACGTCGCTGTATTATACACTAAAAAAGCCGCAACGACAGCAGCGAACCAGCTTGAATCGAATATGGCTATTTACGGGGACGGAAGAGCGGCTATTGCATTGGGAGTTGTACTCGACAACGACCTGGGCGACGCCCCCACGACATACGGAACGCCGACCAACATTTACTTTGCGGACCTGACCGGAGGTAACCCGGTCAGCACGACAACGCACGATGAATACCTCAGCGCGGGCGGAAGCGCTCCGGGCGGTGCAACTATTATCCAGGCCGGAACGGTGACGCCACCGTCAACACCCAGGCTCGGGACCAATCTGACTGACTCAGACCATGCCACCAACTATGGACCGGATGCGAACGGGGATAACGTTTCTGGAACAAGCCCCAATGACGAGGATGCCCTGCCGTCGATCCCGGCGCTGACGCCCGAATCGACCAGCTATGCGCTTTCGGTACCAGCCACCACCGGCGCGGCACCCGCTTATGTGACGGCCTGGGTGGATTTTAACAGAAATGGCTCTTTCGAAGCGTCGGAATTCGCCTCGGCGACCGTCCCGGCCAATTCCACTTCGAATGTTGCATTGTCCTGGCCGACCATCCCGCCGGGCACAATTACCCCGGGTACAACCTACATCCGCCTCCGTATCTCGACGTTCGATTCCACCGATCCGTCCAACGACCTGCCGGGAACGCCATTCGACGACCGCAGTACCATGGCATTGAACAACGGCGAAATCGAGGAATACGCGCTCCCTGTGGCTGCGCCGCAGCCTGCATTCGCGTGTACCAGCACCAGCGAGGGTTACCTTTTCCAGGATGCCACTACGGATGTTTTTGTGGTTAATATCGAAACCGGGGCTACCAATCAGGTTGCTACGGATATCCTCGGTACGACGGGCAATACGCAGATCAATGCGATCGGCTACAACCGGACCGATAACTACATCTGGGGCTTCCGCCGGGGTGTGAACGAAATTGTCCGTGTCGGCGCCGACTGGTCGGTACAAACGTTCCCCATTGCGGGACTGCCTGTGGACGGCGATTTCTTCATAGGGGATGTCGATGCGGCAGGCGTGCTGTATCTGTATAACAGTGCAGCCTATACGACGTCTATTTACCGCGTTGATGTAAATCCTGCGTCGCCAACTTATCTGCAGACACTTCCGACATTGACTACCACCGCCAGCGGAATCACCGACTGGGCAATCAGTCCGAGCGATAACCAGATTTATGCCGTGGACAATGCCACCCTGGCACTGTACCGCTTTGACCCGGCCACAGGCGCGCGTACAGTGGTAGGCACGGTGACGGGAGGAGGCATTACCGCCGGAACATTCGGGGCAGCATATATGGACGGTGACGGCGCTTTGTTTATCAGTCAAAACGAAACGGGTAACATCTACAAAATCTCTGCCCCGCACAGCGGAAATACCACCGCCGTTTTTCTGGCAACAGGCCCTACCTCGACGTTGAACGACGGAGCCAGATGCCCTGCCGGCAGCCTGGCCAGCCTGTCGCTGTCGGGAACTATCCATCATGATCCCGACGGAGGCAATATCAACGGTACCGGAACGAATGCTGGCGGCGCATTGCACGTAAGCCTTGTGGATGAAAACGGCGATGTGAAAGCCACTCAACCTGTTGCAGCCGATGGCACCTACACGTTCGGCGACCTTGCTGCGGGCAGCTACACGGTGGTGCTCAGCACAACCGCCGGCACCATCGGCAGTCCTGCGCCGGCTGCGTCGCTACCTTCGGGCTATGTAAGCACTAACGAGGGGCTTACCCCTGCCGGTGATGGAACCGTTGACGGTACTATCTCCGCGACGATCTCGACCACGGATGTGACTGATGTCGACTTTGCCATCGAGCAGCTCCCTGTGGCCACACCGGACACCCGGCCTGCTCAGTCTAACCCCGGCGGCACCACGACCGTCGACATCACCAGCAGCTTTACAGGAACCGATCCGGACGGCACGGTGACGGGTATTTTCTTTCCGACGTTCCCAAGCAATGCCACAACTGTTCTGATCAACGGCACAAGCTACACTGCGGGCAGCTTCCCTGCTGGCGGGTTGACGGTGCCCATCGGAACGCCGGTTCTAATCGATCCTGTGGATGGCGCCGTCACGTCGGTCATTCCGTTCCACACCATCGACAACGCCGGTCAGCGAAGCATTGCGCCCGCGGACGTCACGGTTCCTTTTACCGATGCGCCGGGTTATAACCTCTCAGGAACGGTATTCAACGACACCGATGGCGGCGACATCAGCGGAATAGGTACGAATGTGAGTGATTCGCTTTATGCGAACCTGGCGGATAACCTGGGTAATGTAGTGGCAGTTGAGCCTGTCGCAACGCTCGGAACCTATACCTTCCCGAATGTGGCTCCCGGCGATTACACCGTCGTATTAAGCACGACGCAGGGAACTGTCGGCGGCCCCGTACCAGCGGCTTCCCTGCCTGCCGGATATGTAAATACGAATGAAGGGCTCATGCCGGCCGGCGACGGGACTGTCGATGGCGTGGTTGCGGTGACTGTAACCGACGCCGATGTTACCAATGTGGACTTCGCGATCCAGCGCCCGCCGGTTTCAGTGCCGGTCACGCTGCCTAGTCAGCAGAACCCCGGCGGTACCAATACGGTCGACATTAGCGCTCATTTCACGGGAACAGACCCGGACGGTACGGTAACAAGTCTCAGGTTCAGGACTTTTCCCAACGAGACTACCACGCTGATAGTCGATGGAACACCCTATAATGCAGGGAATTTTCCACCGCCTCCGGGAGTAACCGTTCCTTATGGAAGTCCGGTGCTGATCGACCCGGTGGATGCGGCCACAAGCGTTGTTGTCCCTTTCAGCTTACTGGACAATGCGGGGCATGAAAGCCCGACCTCGGACGTGACCATCCCGTTCTTTCCGCTTCCTGTCACACTTGCGCGTTTCGATGCCGTGCTGTCGGAACAATCCGTTCTGCTGACCTGGTCGACGACCGAAGAAACCAACAGCGATCATTTCGAAATACAGCACAGTGTAAACGGGAAAACCTGGGAGGTAGTGGGAACAGTAGCTTCGTCACGCGAGAGCAGCGTCCTGGTGCATTACGAATACAAACATTCGGGGCCGTCGGCAGGTGATAACCTGTACAGACTGAGAATGGTCGATCAGGATGGAACGTATGCGTTCAGCAGCATCAGAAACGTCCGTTTCAGCGGGCAGGCGCAGATCATATCCTACCCGAATCCGGCGACCGACAAAATCAAGCTGCGGGTGAGCAAGGCGGAGGATATCGAACGCATAGAACTCACCGGACTGGATGGCCGTGTAGTGGCCGATCAGCGTAAGACCCGGGATTCGCGAGTGAATACCGAACTGGATATCAGGGCCCTTGCGAGCGGGGTTTACATTATCCGCATTACCTATTCGAACGGGTCGGTGGCTTCCGATAAGATCGTTAAAAAATAATAGAGCCGGTAGTAAAGAGCACTATACCACACTATCAAGCAATTCAAAACGGTGCGCCATGATTTTACCCCGATTACTTTTCAGACCAATGAAGGGTGAGATCATGGCAAAATCCGGCTAACTGCGGCGTCATTTCGCGACTTCGCCTTCCGGGCCACCTCTCAACGTTTCAACTTCCGGCAAAAGAATGGACAGGTCATAAGTATATTGATGACCACGGTTCGAAATGTAAGTCTCTATTACTTTTCTGCCTGCCCGCCATCTGCCCGACTCGTATCTGTGATTATGTTCGGTATGATACCACTCCCTGAGGGGATAGTTGAATTCGGGAGCCCCGAACCACTTCGTCAGCATTTTGTCCAGTACTTCTTTTTGATGAGGGATTTCCGCCGTATACTTCTCGTATCCGACATATTTTCCCTGAATATCGATCTTGTATAGCTTATTCTGATGGAACGACGGGTGTACCGAGCTAAAAATGTAATTCCCTATCGCATGGTTGTAGAATTTTCCGCCGCTTTTATCGATAGAATCCAGTTTCAGGGATTTTTCCAGGAATATCCTAAGTTGTGTTTGAAACTCGGGTACCGCAATGCCGAATAGAATGTTTGAAATGGCGCGGGTTTCTTCGGCTTCAACCGGGTCATAGTGATGTCCGCGGTCCTTTTTTGTTTCGGTGCTGCGCTGGTCCTGCTTTCCCGAGGTCTGGCACCCGCAGGCAACGCACCAAAGAAATGCGATGATTGCCCACTTCGGCAATACTCTTGTCGCAAACGCCGAAGCGGATTCGATCCCGGGTTCTTTCATAGAAATAGAATTATTTTATTATTTGTAGCCATATTTTTACAAAATCAACTAAGAAATAAAATTACTTACAGTTACACAATTGTACTACATCAGAATAAATGACCGGCATTAAAATAAAGTACTTGTTGGGCGTAGGCTGGCTAATGATCGGAGTTGCCTGCTACGGACAGCAAAAGTCATTTACCTGGACTAATTACACTACCCAGGAGGGTTTGCCGCAGAACAGCGTGACCGATATCGACGAAGACGCGCTCGGATTTATCTGGTTCAGCACCGAAATGGGGCTTGTCCGCTTTGATGGCAAAAACTTCAAGGTCTTTGGCCTCGAAAATACACCCGGGCTGGCCACCGACCGCATGCGGCTGATTTGCCGGGATAGGAAAGGGGTTTTGTATGCACACGAGGCGAAGCCGGCAGTACTCAGGATCGCCCCCGAAAACCATCGATACGCACCTGTTCCCAAAGTCCTCACGGAAGAAAAAATCAATATCCCGACAGGAGGGTATGCGGTTGCCGAATCGGTGTTTAATCCCGCGGCACCCCAGGAGGTAATTGAAAAGATTAACAGGGTGAGAATCGAACTCGCGGCACCCCGTTTTTACGGAGTGGACTCCACCCATGCTTATATTCTGTATAATAAAATCGACCTGTTTTATGTAAGTAACGGCCAGGCCCAGCTTCTGGAGAGCAGCAATGACAAATGGTCGGCACTGGCGCTTGTCGGCGATTCATTTATGAAAATATTCCCGCAGAACCGGATAAAGATGTGGCGCGACGGCCGGAAAGAAGTCGAAAACACCCGGATACAGGGTTCACTGAGCACAGATCCCGACTTTCTGAACGGAGACTTCAAGGTATTCTGGTCGGATACCGAAAATTTTGTGTACTGTAGTAAAAAGTTACACCGGCTGTATTGGAACGGGAAAGTACTCGATTCCCGGGTTGCCCTCGAAGGGCTGGATATTCCCGGAATCAAATCCGTTTATTATTCAAAAGGCCACAAAACCTATTTCATCGGTTCGGAAACCAACGGGCTTTTCGTGATCAGACCAAGCCTCTTTACTTATCCCGCCTTGCCCCCGAACGCACCATCACAGGTATTCTATTCCCAGGCTCTTATCGACTCAGACAAAATTTTCGCGCAGAACATTATTTTTTCCGAAAATGCCCCGCCCAGGACCACTCCTTACCTTGTGCACCGGGAGTCGGTTTCTCACCACAGCAACCGAAAGCACATCATTTATTATGAGCGGGCAAGGGCATTCTATTCATACGACTTCAGGGCCGGTCGCGAAAAAAAGATCATTGATCTGGACGGCAGGCTCGTAGCTACCATAGAAGATACGAAAGACAGTACATTATACCTTTTCACGAACTATTCGGCACTCGTTTTCCAAAACGGTTTGTTGAAATACCAGGCTTCGCCAGGCCATTTTACCCAGCACGCGATCCGCGTCGGCGGCGACCAGTTCCTGCTTTGTACCGAGAATGGCGTGAAAAAATACAACCTGTCGAGTAATATAACCACCGGGTCTATCCTGGATTCGTTGAATATCCGCACCGTATTTCTGGACAAACACAACAGGCTATGGATCAGCAGCAACGGGAGCGGATTTTATATGTCCGACGGCAAGGGCGTCTATGCCATGCCGATGGATAAACGACGGGCATTGCGAACAGTGCACAGCTTCATCGATGACGGCACAGGCCACTTTTGGCTTCCTTCCAACGACGGGCTGTTCAGGGTCTCCCAACGCGAACTGGTGGATTATGCCTATGGAAAAAGAAAAGGCGTTTACTATTATCTTTTCAATAAAAGCGACGGTTTGAAAACCACCGAATTCAATGGTGGCTGCGATCCGTCATACCTGAGATTGCCAAACGGAATGCTGTCGCTTCCGTCGCTCGAAGGGCTGGTATGGTTTCATCCGGGCCGGACAACGCCGGTCCTTCCCGACAAACCGCTATCTATCGACCAGATACTGATCAACGGAAAGCGCGTGAATATGGCCGACCGCATTGTCCTGGAACCTGATTTCAGCAGGTTTGAAATGTCGGTAACGAGTCCGTTTTTCGGCAACGAAGACAACATACTGATCGAATACCAGATTCCCGAGCTTAACCAGGACTGGTTCGTCGTTCAGCCAAACCGGCTGATCCTGATCAACAATTTAAGGTCCGGCAATTACCGGATCAACATCAGAAAAAAGAACGGCTCGTTTCATAGTAGCTACGACTACCTGCGCCTGGGGATCGAGGTCAAGCCGTATCATTACAATACCTGGTGGTTCTACCTGCTCATGACGATTGTCGCCGTTGGAATGATTTACGTTCTGATGCTTTTCAGATTCCGGATGCTACGGAAAAAGTCCGAAGAGCTTGAACTGCTCATAAGCGCAAGGACCCAACAGCTGAGCGACAAGGTTGCCGAATTAAATGTCTCCGAGAACACGCTGAAAGAGACCAATCACCTCAAGGACAAAATCATCACCCTTATTTTGCACGATCTGCGCTCGCCTATCCGGTTTCTAACGACTATCAGCAATTATTTATCGAAAGAATGCCTGAACCTTACGCCCGATGAATTGAAAACAACCACGAGCGAGCTGAAAAGCGGTACGATGGCGCTGAACAATTTCACCGATCACTTTTTTACCTGGATCAGCAGCCATCGCGAGAATTTCAGCGTTAGCTGTGAGCGTGTTTCCATCTGCGCACTGTATATGGAAGTGAAGGACCTTTACGAGGAGCTGGCAAAGAACGAAGGCAATGAAATAATGGTAAGCTGCGGCGAAGTGTATTGTTACACCGACAGATATATTCTCGGTACCATTATCCGCAACCTGGTCGACAATGCCAACAAGAACATGCGGGACGGGCTCATTACACTCTCGGCAACAGCTGGCCAAGGCAAAATCACACTTTGCATATCGGACACGGGCAAAGGACTGCCCGATGAGCAGATTTCACAATTCAACAAGGGAATAGTAACTCAAAAGGGAATCGGGTTTGTCATTGTGTTCGATTTAATGAAAAAAATCGGTGCCCACCTTACGGTAAGCAGCGGCCAGGGAAGCGGCTCTGCTTTTACACTCAGCATACCTCTAGTGGGGGCCGGAGAGACTGTCATGACTGTGGAATAAAGGATAATGGCGGCGAGCGGCCGCCATTATTTATGGCCTGTCTTTTTTCTGGCCGGGGTGCTTTTCAGCATTACGAACTGGTTGGCTGCTGGTGCTTTCTTTTTTTGGGCGCTCCTGAACTGTGGATGCGGATTTTTTCCTGTTGACGGCATTCACTCCCTCGTTCTGCGGGTTACTGGCGGGCGGAACGTTGTTGGTCTTATCGATGTGGGTCGGAGGCGTGCCGATCGTTGCCTCACTGGTGACGCCCGATGACGCGCTTCCCTGTGACTGCCGGCTGGCATTACCAGCCGCTGCGCCCTGCTTTTCACTTGATTTGGCTTTTGTCTGTGCGGATGTGGACTGTGCCGGCAGTGCCGTGGTCGTCATCAAGAGCATCGCTGCGATATAAAGTGTTCTGCTTTTCATTGCTTTCTTGTTTTAATTGAAGAATCGGGCAGTCGCGGCACCAAATCCTGGCTTGTCGGCCACCCGCTTTCAGATTGGGGCATCAACCGGATACAATCTGTTTTACTTTGTCGATAAAGCGAGACTCCCTATCAATCCGGCCCGGGTTTTCGTTGCCGCAGGAGCAAGCTCTGAAAGCCGCCGGTGGCGGCCCCCTTTCTCAAAACAGCAAACGTCGATCTGCCGCAGTTGAAGCCACTGACCATAAGCGGGTTCGGACAGGTAGTCTCCGATGTCAATTGTCCTTTTTGCTGGCTGGTTGGCTCGCGCCCGTGCGGTTAGTTGCTGGTTGTTCCTGCGGACGGTTTGCATTATTTGACTTTGCTGCCTGGTTAACTTTGCCTCCTTTGCTGATTTTGGACTCATTGTTGGCATTGTTCCGGCTACCCGCATTGGTTGCCCTGCCTGCCGGGCCTGCATTGTCCGGCTTGCCTTGCCTGGTATGCCGGGCACCATCACTCGTATTGCGTGGTCCGACCGTACTTCTGTCGCTGGCCGGGTTTTGTTTCGTGGTGTCATCGGATTGCAGATTGGGATTTGTAGAATTGGTAGTGGATTGGGCGAAAGCGACCGATACCGAGATGGTCAAGGCCACCGCTACTATGACTAGCTTTTTCATACTCGTTTTTAGTTAGATTCTGTGGATGATTGTAAAGGCGAGCGTTGGTATTAAAAAGCATGCCAGAAGCGATGTGGTGCAGTTACGGGGATGGGCCATTATCATGTTGTCGGAACGCACGCCTTGCAGGATAACTTTTTACCCGGTCTTGCCTTTGATGTGCTCCATTGGCTCGAAGCCGTTTGATCAGGCCGGAGCGATATGCATCAAATGGAAGAGCAAACAGGCCAACAATTTACCTGGTCTTTGACCTGCGGCACAGGATTTAACGAGTTTCGGTGTAAAAGCCGTGGGCAAGATTTGTACTCAGCGTGACCAAAGTTTGATCACCGTCCGGTATGGTAGGGTAGGACAGGGTCGATCCCAGCCCATTGCCAGAAGCTATGTATGCGACAATTTCAAGCATTGGCGGGCTGCTTTTCGAGCAAAGCGATGAGTGCCTTAGCCGTCGGACCGGCCGATAGCGGGTTTTGCCCGGTTATTAAAAGTCCATCTGTTTCGACATGACTTGTAAATGGGAGCGCCGCACTCCGGAAATCGGCACCCAGCTCTTTGAGCCTCGTTTCCAATTTGTAGGGCACATTGTCGGCACGAAATGCCAGGGTTTCCTCCGCATTGGTAAAACCTGCAACCCGTTTTCCCCTTAAGAAGCCCGGCTGTAATTCGTTGGCCTTGATTAAAGCTGCCGGGCCGTGACATACCGCTCCAACGGGTTTGCCGGCAGCGATGAAATCCAGTATCAGCCGCCCGCTGAATTCATTTGATGCAAGGTCCCAGAGCGGGCCATGGCCGCCAGGATAAAATACGGCATCGAATCGGGCAGGGGCGATATCGGACAGCACATCGGTATTGTCAAATGCAGCCTGCGCCAAAGCGTCGTCGTTGAAGCGGCGGTTCGATTCGGTAATATTTTCGGTCAGCATGCTGAGCGGATCGACGGGAGGCCTGCCACCGGCCGGGCTGGCCAGGGTCACATTGTAACCTGCATCTATAAATTCATAATACGGATCGGTGAACTCACCCAGCCAAACCCCGGTTGTGCTGTCGGTATGCTCCATCCGGGCATGGGAAGTCAGGATCATTAGTATACTTTTCATTGCAAATAGATTAAAAGTGGGACTAAAAGGCAGCCCGTCATTTAGCGTTGGCTTGTGCCGAATCGATATGCTAATGCGCAGGCAATAGCCCGCTGGTGCGCTAAAAAAGCATGCCTGTTCAGCTACGCGATGCCTTACTTACCAAGATCGCTTCTGTTTTTATCGGTCTTTTTTGCAAACACTTCTCGCGCGCGCTTTAAGCCTGTTGCGATCGCGATGCCCTCTTCGGTGCCTTCTTCCAGCAATGCATTTGCGATCTCGACAGCCTTCTCGCGGATTTTAACAGGCTGATTCTTATACGATGGCGGGTAATCTCCGTTGTACCAGGGCATAACTCCTAATGTTTAAGCGACGAATCGGTATGGCAAAAGCAATGCCGCAGGGTTATCATTATCGTCATCTATCTCCGTACGCATCTGCTCGTTTGATATAGTTGCCACTCGAATGCTTCTCAAAAAAATGTACCTTTATGTCGATTTTTTTCGTGGAGAGCCATGAGCATCGATAAAAATTGTTCAATCGGCGACTATGAGAGGACTGGTTTGTTTAGGGGATGATGGTGTTGATGACCGAATGCTGGTTAGTGCAAATAGACAGCCAGATCCGGATTATCGAATTTGGAAATGGTCAGCAACTTATTGATTTTCTTTCCGTTCAGGATATGGAAAGCCCGGTGCTGCTGCTTATCGATATGAACATGCATGTACTCAATGGCCCGGAATCCGAACAGCCGCATTGTTTTTGTATCGGATCAGGCACGGTATTGTGACAAAGTTATAGTTCCGTAGGTCAAACAGGCCGCCAGGAAGCGCCAACTCACCAGAAAGTATGAATCTTGCACAAGTAACCAGTTTTGCCCTGCGCACACAAACAGGTAATACAGCACTGGACGCAGCCCGCTTACTTGATCTTTTGCCGGTTGGCGTCTGTGTCTGTGATGCCGACGGCTTGATACAGTCTTGTAATGAAAAGGCCTGTCAAATCTGGGGCCTGAGTCGGGTTCCCGTTGCTCAGCGGTTTTGCGGGGCATATAAGATCTTTGATCCGTATGGTAATTTTTTGCCACACGATGCTTCACCTGTTGCCCAATGCCTGGCTTCCCGGAGTCCGGTTGAAAATGTCGACCTGATTTTCGAAAGGCCAGACTCGACGGCAAGCTACGTCCGGGTGACGGCAATGCCTGTTAAAGATGATGCGGATAAACTCATTGCAGTTATCAACTGCTTTACCGAGGTAGGCGACTTGAAGCTTACCGAATGGCACCTGATAAAACAAGCTCATACAATTGAGGACTATATCGAAAACGCGGCCATCGCACTTCACTGGGTAGATCAGAAAGGCATCATAAAATGGGCCAACCAGGCTGAGCTGGACATGCTCGGGTATGACAGAGATGAATACATCGGACATCATATTTCAGAGTTTCACCTTCACAACCACAAGATCGAGGACATTATGCGGCGTTTGGACGCTAACGAGACGCTCCACCAATACGAATCCGAGCTGATTTGCAAGGATGGCTCCATCCGCAATGTAAAAATTACATCCAATGTATTCCGGGAGGACGGCAAGTTTGTCCACAGCCGGTGTTTTACGATCGACGTAACAGAGTCCCAGAAAGTATATACGGCCTTACAGGAAAGTGAGCACCGGTACCGCCAGCTTATCGACGGCCTGCCGACGGCTGTTTACACCTGCGACAGCCGCGGATATATCGACATGTATAATCGGGCGGCGGTCGATCTTTGGGGAAGGGAGCCTCAGCTAAATACCGATCTTTGGTGCGGCTCCTGGAAAATATATACACCTGAAGGCTCGCCGTTGCCGCTGGATGAGTGTCCCATGGCGATATGCTTGACGGAAGCGCGGGAGGTTTATGGCGAGCAGATCGTCATCGAAAGGCCCGACGGTACCCGGCGACATGTACTTCCGTATCCAAAACCTTTATTCGACTCCAAGGGCAACCTGACAGGCGCCCTCAACATGCTAGTGGATATAACCCGGCTTAAAATGGCTGAACAGGCCGTCCGGGAAAGCGAAGAACGGTTTCGAACCGTGGCAAACACTGCCCCGGTGCTGATTTGGATGGGCAATACGGTTAAAGACCGGTTCTTTTTCAATGATTCCTGGACGGCTTATACAGGTAAAACCGAAGCCGAGCTGACAGGTCGGGCCTGGATGCGCTATATACACCCCGATGACTTGCCCTATCTCAGCGAAGTATGCGACAGGAGCTTTGCAGACAGAACCGAGTATGATATAAGGTATAGGCTGTTGAGGCGGGACGGTGAGTACCGGTGGGTGCATTCGCACGGCATCCCGAGATTTGGTCCCCATGGGGATTTTGTGGGATATATCGGCACGATTGTCGACATACACGAGCAAAAAATCCGAAAGCAGGAGCTGAAAAAATATGTGCTGGAAAGGACAATGGAGCTCAGTGTGGCCAACGAACAGCTGGAAAAATCCAACAGGGAACTGGAACAATTCGCTTATATCGCCAGTCACGACTTGCAAGAGCCGTTAAGAAAGATAAGGACATTCGGCCGTCTGCTGGCACAAAGATACCAGCACAAAATTGATCCAAATGGCCTGCACCTGATAGAAAGAATGGAATCCGCTGCCGACAGGATGGCCACCTTGATCGACGATGTTCTGGGGCATTCGAGGATAACCGGGTCTGCCGCCAAAGAACCGGTGGATGTGGCCCGGGAAGTAAGGATCGTTTTAATGGATATGGACACTTTGATAAAAGACAAGCAGGCCGATATCCGGATCGGAGAACTTTACACTGTTCATGGCTATGCTACCCAGATCAGGCAACTTTTTCAAAATCTTGTAGGCAACGCGCTCAAATTTTGCAAAACGGACCGCCGGCCGGTCATCACCATTTCTTCGAAATTGGTTACGGGCGGCGAATCCACCTTTAAGGTTCGGGAAAAGGAAGTCGATCGTCTTTTCCAGCTCATTGAAGTGACTGATAACGGCATCGGCTTTGAGCAAAAGTACTCCGAAAAAATCTTCCAGATTTTCCAGCGGCTGCATGGAAGAGGGCAGTACAGCGGCTCAGGCATCGGCTTGTCTGTTGTGGCAAAAGTCGCATATATTCACGAAGGGTACGTAAGGGCACTGGGAAAGCCGGATCAGGGCGCTACGTTCCAGGTATTACTACCGGTTTATGAGCCGGCTTCGGAGAACAGCCGGAATTCCTCCCGATCGTAAGCGGCCGGCCGAACGCATTATCCCCACACTGCCGGGAATCCCAGGGCCGGAAGGATGAAGCGCATGCTTTTCAATGAATAAATCCCAGCGATTTTTTTCGTCATGGACTTTTAGTTTATGGAATACCGTTCCGGGATGTGTCATTTTTACGCCCGCAGATCATGTGGCGTATGGTAAATTATCCAATCAAGTGAATCTCCTGCCCGTGCTTAAAACAGCGGGTTTTTCCTGAAATAGGTGTTGCCCTCGAAGCTAACCGAATAATCAGATTCGAAATGGGTGCTTTTCTGGTAGTAGTCCGTCGTGATGATCTGCGCGCCCGATTTGCATGCCGCCTCGAATGTAGTTCTGTCATTCCTTCTCGCTTCGCGGGTATCGGAGTCGGCCCGGGTGCGGATGAGGTAGCCTTTTCTTACCAAATCCGGTATTTCAGCGGCTTTGGCATTATTTCGGATCAGAAAAGCGGCTTCCGGCGTGCCAGGTAAGGCGTTCGCAAACATTGTCCTGCCGCGCAGTGACGGGTGCCCGGCGATGTACATGTCCCGCTTACTGCCCGAATCGTCCAGTACAAAGACAAACTTCCCCCTTGCTTCCTTTAATGTCGGCCAGTTATCGTGCAGCACCGCACTTTCCAGGGTTTCGTATTTGCCCTTTATCACGTCGGGCAGGAGAATATGCGCTTTGCCCAGGTGTTCAAGGAGTATTTTATCGAGGTCGTCAAAATCTTTGGCGGTAATGCCTTCGGTATTGCCGACAGTGGCAACCTTTCCCTTTACTTCAAGGGTAATATAAACCGGCGTATGGTCGGGATGCGCCTCCGACCAGGCTTTCAGGTCGTCGAGGCAATCGGTTAAGGTGAAATAGTGGCTCCGGAAATCGAAGCCAGGTACATGCAGTACCTTGAAACCCGGCTGTTTCATTTTACCCTGCGGATCATAGGGTTTCTGGCCTGCGACCATTTCCAGTCCTTTCGGGTTAGCGTATTTTCCACCCTTCTCGTCGGGATACACATCGATTTCCAGGTTGCGTAAACCGAGGTCCAGCTGCGCTGTAACCGGGATGTGCTCATAGTCGAGCGAGCGTGCGGAAGTGGAATCTTTTTTCAAAAACTCCTTGAATAACAACGGGTCTATGGCTTGTTTATAGCTGTTATGAGAACCGATTACCTGTGTTTTATTGATCTTTAGATTTTCATCCGTTTGGGCAAAAACAGGAACACAGCAGGCGAGCAACAGAATTGGTAGCGCTTTCATGGTCGATGATTTCGTACCATGCAAAGGTAGGCAGGCGAAAAAGACAGCGGTGTTAAATTTATGTTACCAGAGTCCGCTGCGTTGGCGCCGGAGGCCGGGTAACTTTTTGTTAATACAATGGTAATGCGTATTAACTCACCTCTTACTTCTCCGAAAGTAATTTTAAACCCTGATCATAGGTAAAAACTTAAATTTTATGCGTTCAAAATTACGTCTTTCAAAGCTCGTATGTCTTTCCGCATGTTTGCCCTGGGCTGTACTTAATACGTACACGGCCCAGGCATTCCCTGCGAGTATCAATACGGGGCTTTCGTTTCAGGCAGAAAATTCTCTTTTAAATGCCGCGTCTGTTGCACAGTCCGTCTCGGGCTCGGTTACTGACGAAGCCGGGGCGCCGCTGCCAGGTGCGACGGTTGTTGTTAAAGGAACTACAAGGGGCACATCGACGAATGCCGAAGGGAAATTTGTTATAGATGCCGATGCTGACGCCGTTCTTGTAGTTTCTTTTGTCGGGTATGCCACCAAACAAATTCCCGTAAACGGGCAATCGTCGATCGCTATCCAGTTAGGCCAGGATCTTTCGCAATTAAATGAGGTGGTGGTAGTCGGCTACGGCACACAGAAACGATCGGACATTACCGGCGCTATTTCTTCCATCAGCAGCGAAAGCTTTAACAGGGGCGTTGTCACGAATCCCGGCGAATTACTGCAGGGTAAATTGGCCGGGGTTTCCATCGCTGCGAATAGCGGTGAACCCGGAGCTGCGCAAGACATCATTATCCGGGGTATCGGCAGCTTGCGCTCCGGAACGCAGCCGTTGTATGTGGTCGACGGATTTTTGCTGGACAATTCCAACACCGGCGTTCCTACCAATCCGCTTAACTTCATTAACCCCAATGATATCGAGAGTATCGACGTGCTGAAAGACGCGAGTGCGACGGCTGTATACGGATCCCGGGCATCTAACGGGGTTGTGGTAATTACCACCAAAAAAGGTAAGGGAAGACCACAGCTGACTTTGTCGGCCTCCACGGCGATATCGTCCATGGCTAATAAAATCGACGTTTTCGATGCCAATGCTTTTCGCAGAGAGGTGGTGGCTACCGGCGGAACGTTGCAGGATTTCGGAGCAAATACGAATTGGCAGGACGAACTGACGCAAACAGGCGTATCCAACACGCTTAACCTGTCGATGAGCGGGGCCAACAGCGAAAATTTCTCCTATTTCACTTCCGCAGGTTATCAGGACCAGGAGGGTATCTTGAAAAACAGCAGGCTGAAACGCTATTCGGGAAAATTAAATTTGAACCAGAAGGCATTCAACGGCCGGGTCAATGTCGATTATAACCTGACAGCCTCCCGTACTGAAAATTTACGCCCGGATATCACTTCTACCATGAGCGACATGCTGAATTTGAATCCGACGATTCCCCCTTACACCAACGGTGCGCCCACCTTATTGAACACAAATGCATTAAACCCGCTTGCCCGGTATAATTTGTTCAGCGATAAGGCTATTAATCACCGGATTCTGGCAAATATTTCCCCATCAATAGAAATCCTGGATGGCCTTACCTATAAATTGAATTTCGGTGTCGACTATTCTACCACAACCAGAAATCAACAGTACAAGCCTTTTCCCGCGGTTGTGAATGAGTCCGACGTTTCTAATGGTTTCCTGGACAATGCGATAAGCGGAAACACCAATCAACTTGTGGAGAATACGCTGACGTATAACTGGTTCCGTAACGATCATAATGTTACACTTCTGGCCGGCCATTCCTACCAAAAGTTTTTGGATGAGACCAGAATAACTACCTACCGCGGCTTTGCAAATAACAATATCGACCCGATTTATCAGGACCACACAAGTACAACTGCATTGCCTACGGCGGTGAATTCGGAAGCGTTGAAAAACGAATTGCAATCTTTCTTCGGAAGGGTCAATTATATTTATGCCGATAAATACATGTTCACCGGTACGTTTCGCGCCGACGGATCTTCCAAGTTCGGGCAGAATAACAAATACGGCTATTTCCCTTCGTTCGCCGCTGGATGGAACATCTCCAAGGAAGCATTCATGAACAATACGGTTTTCAACAACCTCAAATTGCGGGCGAGCTGGGGACAGACTGGCAATCAGGAAATTCCGTCCAAGATTACCAAAGCGAGCTATCTGGAGCAGCGCTTGCAAACGGGTACAGGAAGCGTAAGTACTTATCCCATCGATACTGATGCTACTTCCCTGCAAGGCTATCCGTACGGGATTATCTTCACGAGATTGGCAAACCCTAACCTGAAATGGGAGGTATCCACGCAGATAGATTTAGGTATCGATTTCGCATTTTTCAAATCCAGGTTGACCGGTACGCTGGATTATTTCAATAAGAAATCTTCCAACATCCTTCTCGAAGTTGTGCCGGCCGATCCTGTTCAGCCTACTTCGACGTATTGGACCAATATCCCGGATATGAAAATCCGGAACAATGGTGTGGAACTGACATTGAACTATGGCAGCGATACGAAGCGCGACTTCTCATACAATATCGGAGGTAACCTCACCTACATACAGAATAAGGTTAAGAAGTCGCCTTACGCAGTTTTGGCGACCGGGGCGGCACAAGGTTCCGGCCAATCGGGGGCGACTATCAACGGCTATATTAATGATTATCCGCTGGGTGCATTCTATATGTACCAGTTCGATGGAATTAATCCGGACAATGGTCAAAATGCATTCAGGGATACCAATGGAGACGGGGTGATATTGGACAACGACCGTGTTGTAGTCGGCAGCGCAATTCCTAAAATCATATACGGATATAACCTTAATTTCAAATACAAGGCTTTTAATCTGGGCCTGAATTTTAATGGTGTAGCCGGCAATAAGGTTTTCAACCACACGACCATGACCTTGTTCAGCAGGGCACAATTGGCCAAATCCAACAATACTACCGATTTTGCCATTCAATACCCCAACGAGGCGTTGAGCAATGCCAACGTCGTGTCGACCCGATATCTGGAAAACGGTTCATTTATGAGGTTGAACAATGCCACGCTGACTTACAATCTGAATTTTGCAGGAACCAGGCTAACGAATTTCATTCAACGAGCCAGTCTTACCTTAACCGGGCAGAATTTGTTTGTCATAAGCAGCTATTCAGGCTTTGACCCGGAAGTCAATACAGGGTCGGCTTCCGGCGGAATTCAGACATTCGGAATCGACCGCTTTACCTATCCGAGAGCGAGGACTTTTCTGCTTGGGCTTAATGTGACATTTTAACAGAACATAAACGATTATCTACGATTCGTTGAAAATCAAATTACGATGAAAAATATAGGACTTTATAGAGCGCTGACGGTCATTGCATTTCTAACGGCTTTTATCGGTTGTACCAGCCTGGATGAGGAAATTCTCGACGAATCCCTCACGGGAACCGGCCAGGCAGAACTTGTAAGTGGCTCCATCGCCCCGGTATATGGTCTTCTCCGCTCCGGTGTATGGCTGCATACAAACAATTTCGGACTTCAGGAAGTAGCTTCCGACGAAGGTATCCTTCCTTATCGCGGCGGCACCGACTGGTACGATGGAGGCAAGTTCATCGCGGTCCACCAGCATTTGATGACCCCAAGTAATGCCCTCGTAGGCGATACCTGGACGCAAATTACCCTTACCTTGTCGAGGGCCGTCATCGCTGCCGAAAGATTGAACGAAGCAGCTAAAACCGGTAACGCGAATGCGCAGGCAGGTTACTACGAAATGGTTGCCATGAAGGCATACCTCAATATGCTGGCACTGGACAACTGGGGCCTGGTTTTCAAAAAAGAACTTTCGAGCGACGTATCTCAAATCCTGCGGGGACAGGAAGCAATCGGTTATATCGAAAGCGAGCTTTTATCGGTGGTTGATCTGATCCGTAAAGACAATGACCCGGGCCGGTTAAACCAAAATGCGGTGAAAGCTTTGTTGGCGCGTTTGTATTTGAATGCCGCTGTCTATCGCAATCCGTACGGCACGCCTGAATTCAAAAAGGAGGATATGGATAAGGTGATTAAATACACCAACGAGATCATTGCCGGACCGTATACCCTGTCCGCCGAATACTTCGATTTGTTCAGCGACGATAACCATACCAATAAGGAGATTATTTTTGCGCTTGATCAACGGGGGGTATTGGAAACCGATCACCAGCGATGGGCGTATTGGTCGATATCCGGTGACCAGATACCAAGACCGGAATTCCCGAATACGCGTGGAACGGATGCGGTAGCAGCAACTCCGGATTTCTATCAAACCTGGGTGGATGCCTATGGTAATACCGATCCAGCCGATGCCGATGCTCGTTTCTTCAAAAGAAATACAATCGTACCCGAGAACCTGAAAGACCTTACAGGAGTTACTCCGCTGAATGATGAGGAGCATTACTATTGCGTGGAAGCCACGCAGTTCGAAATGGACCGGGGAATCCTCCGGGGAATTATCTGGGGCCCCAGAAAAGACGGAAGCGGGAATATTTTAAGATGCGACGACGGCAAGGTAAGGATATATCCGGTGATTAACAGGAGAACCAGCGGAGCTAATTTGACTTATGTAAACCACACGCGCAACGTCGACTTTACAGGCCCGGGCAGCCTGCATAACACGGGCTACCGGTTTTCAAAGTATCAGTTTAGTCATACCGGTAACAATTGCTGCAGTTACAGCAGTGTCGACCTGGTACTGATTAGGCTTGGAGAGATCTACCTGATGCGTGCCGAAGCGAAGCTAAGAAACGGCGACAATGCAGGGGCTTTGGCCGATATCAATACATTGAGAACTTCGAGAAATGCCCGACCAGCCCAGACTCCGAAAGCGCTGACCAGAATTGACCTTGACGTCTTATTCCGTGAATCCGGATTTGAGCTGTATTGGGAAGGGTTCAGAAGAAATTATCAGATCCGGTTTGGAAAATATGAGGGCAACTGGACGGAAAAAACGGACAATAATGTCAGCAAACGACTGTTCCCAATACCTCAGAGAGCGATCGACGGAGCTTCCGGCGAGGAAGGATTCCTGGTGCAAAATCAGGGATATTAAAACCAGTTTGATTAACCCTGAAAAGCCGGTACAGGTTTTCAGATCGATAAAAACACTTTTTTAAAAACCGTATAAGCGAAAAATCGGAGTCATTAACCCCGATTTTTCACTTATACGGTCAATGACTTCCCTGGGCAGTTGCAGAAGAAGCAGTACATTCTTCCAAGACACCGCCCGGTTTCCGAAAAAACTCGGATTGAACACCTTAAAATACGCAGGGATGATCAAGTTGGTTTTATCTTTGCCTGGAACGGTACGTCCATGCGGTGAGCGGCGTCGTCATCACGTTCCGTGCTGCCGGGATGGTGTTTTGGGGAGGGGTGATCGATATCAAATAGTTTTAACCTCTCATGGAAATTTTAGAAAAAAGGCTTCCATTTATTTCAGAAATGCTGAAAGGAGTAGGGCAGATCATACTGCAAGACAATGCGTGGACCGGTCTGCTGTTTCTGGCCGGGATATTTTGCAACGACTACAAAATGGGTGCCGCCGGCCAACTGGTGAGACCTTCGGATAGCAAAGTTGACAAAGAAGCAAAACGCATTTTGTCCTACATTCTGCCGACTGCAAGATGTAGCGGAAATGTGGAGCCACTACAAGTTAGGATTCCGGGTAGCACACTATATCCAGGCGATTCAGGGCCGATCTTGTTGAACTCGTTTTCGGTTTACTACCAAAGCAACAGTTTCTTTGTAACAATTCGATTACTGGTTTGAATGCGCACCAGCAGTAAGCCGCCATTTACATGGGACAAGTCTAAGGTTTTTAGTTTCGAAGCACAGACGATCCGCCCGGCGAGGTCGAAAACGGTCACTCGCTCGATCTTATGTTCAGTTTCGATATGCGCTTGCCGCGCTTCGTCAGCCCACACGATCAGCTCATAATCCTGACCTTCGAACTTGATAGCCTGAATACTTGAATGTTCGGTTTTGCCGTCGAAATCTATTTGACGGAGGCGGTAGTAGTTCAATCCGGGAATTGGGTTAATGTCCTGAAAATGATAATCATGTGTTGTCGCTACCGTCCCATTTCCTGCTACAAATCCAATATCCTGCCAACTGATGCCGTTTGAACTCCGCTCAATGTGGAAGCCAGCATTATCCGTTTCCGATGCCGTACGCCAGCTCAGCTGAATGGTTGAACCAGTTGCCCTGGCACGGAATTCTACCAGATTAACGGGCAAGGAAGAGTCATAAACCAATTTGACTGCATTGTCCGAATATTCGATTCGCCATAACTTTCCACCGGAAACGGAGCTGAACTGGCCAGAGATCGCAGATGCCTTCAAAATTTCGATCTCGTCACCATCAACAGGACTGTAATTGACGGTTACTTTCAATGTGCCGCCCAAAGTCGCGGTTCCCAACACTTCTATCTGATCATAGTTTACGCCTGCAATGCCGGCACCATTGATTTCGATGTCCATGATACTGTTACTGAAATCCGTGCTTTCATTGAAGGTAAGCTTGCCGGGAGAATAGCCGGGAGACAATGTGCCGCCTGCATTGGTGAAGCCGGCTGCCGCTATCTGTCCGGTCGCTTTGAAATTTCCACCAGTATTGTTGCTGAAATTTCCTGATCCCTGCCGGGAAAGCAGCGTTCCCACTGCATTTACCCCGCCAATGATTATCGAGCCTTCATTAGCGAAGGTGTTACCCTCTACAAAAATGCCTTCAGCAGCATTGTCCACCTTGATATTTCCGCCGGCATTGTTTGTAAAAGTTGCCTGATTCCTGATTCCGTACGTCCCTACACCAGCATTTGTTCCAATAGTGATATTGGCTCCATTAGTGAAATTGCCGTTGAAATTGCGAAGCCCAGCCAGCGATGTGCGGTCTATCCGAATGTCGCCTTCTCCCATATTCAGGAAAGCCGCTTCATTGAAAATTCCGTGAACACCTACGTTTTCGAACGCACCAATGGTGATTTTAGCTTTGTTGGTAAAAGTGCCGCCCGATTCATATAGCCCTGTGTCTGAACTGCGGTCAATACGAATGTGACCTGCGTTGTTGTTGAATGCTGCGCGGTTTACCAGTCCATACCGGCCAACGGCCGTCGCAGCGCCAATAGTGATGTCGGCTTCGTTGGTGAATGTGCCGGCTGGATTGGATAAAGCAATGTCCGTAGCGTTATCGATCCGGATATGCCCGCCGACACTATTGTTGAAAACAGAATTTGTTTCCAGACCTGTCGCTCCCACCGAAGTCAACGCACCGATGGTAATGTTGCCTGCATTCGAAAAAGCGCCGTCGTTTCGCAGCGCCATGCGAAAGGTGCGGTCGATGCCAACGGTTCCTCCGGCCAGGTTCTGGAAAGTGGCCTGGTTGATAAAACCGGAAGGCCCTACGGCGTGATTTGCTCCAATGGACAAGGCCCCGGCATTTTCGAAGATTCCCTTCGCGTGCGTCAGTCCTACAACGGTGGAGCGATCGATGCTGATATGGCCGCTGGCGTTGTTTCGGACCATCCCCTGATTTTCCATCCCGCATGTGCCAACACTTGCTGTGGCTCCAATCTTGAGATCGGCATTATTAATGAGCGTATTTGTGATGTAAAGCGCACAAACTCCTGTATTGGAAATCTGTATTTCCCCGCGCAAACCGTCCGCTCCCGGATTATTGCTCACCGTTCCCGAAATGTACAGACCATAGTTACCAACATACGCCACGGAACCAAGCTGCAAACGCCCCGCATTGTTTAAAAAACCTTTGACCTCAGCGGAGGCGGTACTACTGCGGTCAGCCGTGAGAAGCGCTCCCGTGTTATTATTTAAAGTGGCATTTCCGTCGACGAAAATGCTGGTCTTTCCGCTTGTTCCGTTCATACCCAACCGAATCTCTCCCGAATTATCAAAAACGCCGTCGATATGATTCAAACTCGATCCGCCGTAAGCCTTCGTTCCGTCAATATAGATTTTTCCAGTTGCCGTGTTGGTAAAATCGGTTTCTGTCCATAATCCGTTTGTTCCGGTGCCCCCTGTTCGGCCCATGACAATGGTGCCGTCATTTGTGAAGCTTCCTGTAAGATGGTGGATCCCTGCCGCCAGCGTATGGTCGATCTGAATCTCCGCCCCGGGTGCGTTTTTAAAAACAGCATGGTTTTCGATTCCCGTCGCCCCGCCCGAAGTTGCTTCGCCTACATTTATTTTGCCCTTATTATCAAGGATTCCGGCTGCATTGAACAATCCAAAGTTACCGGACTGGTCAATATAAATGCTACCACTCCCATTGTTGGCTAAGTTTCCCCAGTTTGCAATCCCATTGCTTCCGGCACCCGTTGTGCCGATGGAGATGATAGCATCGTTGACAAAATTGCCTGCTGCATTGTAAAAGCCACTTCCCGTTGAGCGCTGCATCCTGATCTCGCCGCTGCCGAAGTTGTTGAAATTGGCAAGGTTTTCAATTCCGGTGACGCCTGCACTGAAATTGTCGCCAATTGTGATGGCCGCTGAATTATTAAATGTAGCGTTGACCGATTTCAATGAATCCGCATTGTTTTTAATGGCACGAAGCGTTGAACGGTCAATTTTAATGTGCCCGTCACCCTCGTTACTGAACGTCGCGTCGTTCCATATTCCATGATTGCCCACATTTCCCAGGCTGCCTATCGTAATGTTGGCCGCGTTAGTTAAGATTCCGGCTGCATTGAAGATGCCGGTGTCTTCCGAACGGTCCACCTGTATATTTCCTCCAGCACTGTTGTTCACAGTTCCTTGATTAACAATACCAAAAGTCCCGGCGCTGCTTTGTGAACCTATTTGAAGCGTTCCGACGTTTATCACCGTTCCAATGTTGTTCAAAGCCGCGGTAAAATTCAAGGGTTCCGCACCCGAGGCGAGCGATTCATAGGCCAAACTTCCAGAGAGACTGAGACTAGCTTCTTTCTCAATGGTTAATGTAGCATCCTCCTCCACTTTCACCGCCAGTGCAACTGCAGTTGTGCCTGTTTTGATGACCGGTAAATTGGAAACATTCGGAATAATCACACCATTGGAGGCCGTGGGAATACTTTTGTCACGCCAGTTCTGACCGTTTGTCCAATCAGAAGAAACCGACCCGGTCCAGATGTCCGTTTCATCAGCGACGACATTCAACCTTAGTTTAACAGGGTTTTGCGTATAAGACACTTCACAACTCGTATTGATACTGGATCGGACTTTGATGTCATAATCGCCATCCGGGAGACCCGTAAAAATGGGTTCAGCAGACCACGAAGTTCCGTCATTCACACTATATTCCAGCTCGCCGGTACCTTGCGTGTTGATGGTAATGCTGCCGGTCGGTACTGTTTCGGTGGGCTGAACGACTGTCGGCTCAACAATGATGACTTTAATAATTCCCTCGGGGATCGTCAGTTGCCACGGGACAACGCGTGTGCACCCGTACGCAGACTGAATTTTGATATAAAGTGTATGAACACCGGCGGCAATCGATTCAGCAGGTTCAAAAGCATTTGATTCTGCATCATATGTTCCGGCAGAAGTAGTTGCCTCGGGATCTGTGAAAACCCCTTCCACATGAAAGCCTTTGGTATTTCCCAAAGTCAGCATGTTCACCGTGCCTCCGCAAGCCGGAATTGTTTTGCTGGTAATGATTATTCCTTTATTTTCTAGTGACCCGATTGTCTGACTATTAGCAGAAAATACCAGGATACCAGTGTTTTCCAGGCCGGTGGCGACTCGATGGGCCCTGTCCGACTGTATGTAAAGTAGTCCGGCATTGGAGAAAGTCTGGCTGTTATCCAGCGCTGAAAAAAGGGAAAGGTCCGCGCAGGGAAGATTAAAGAAGTCTCCCTGATTGCTAATTGCTTTCTCGAGGGAGCGGCCAGGAACACTGGTGCCGACAACCAACTTGCCCTTGTTTATGAAGTCGCCGGAAGTCGGTTGAAATATTCCGGTAACAGCGCGGTCAATGATGACAACGCCGCCCGCCTCATTGGTGAAATCCGCCGTGTTTTCAATTCCGGAGTCGCCCACGCTTTCCAGTGCGCCAATGCTAATCTTCCCTTCATTGATAAATGAACCCCGGAGCCCAGTCGCTGTATTCTCATAATTTACAATTCCTCTCAGGCTACTGCGGTTAATCTCAATATTTCCGGTTGGCTTGTTATTAAAAAGATGTTCATTCCAAATGCCGTGAAAGCGAACTAATAATTCCGCTCCAATGAAAATATCAGCTTCGTTGTTGAACGTGCCGGTCGCAGTGTTATAGATCCCCGTATCATCAATCGCGTCAATGTGGATTCTGGCGCCGGGCTTGTTGTCGAACGTCCCTTGATTTACAATCGCATACTGGGGAATTGGAAATAACGCTGTGCCCAATTTAAGACCTCCTGCATTGACAACATGGCCCAAATTGTTCATTGCTGCCCTGAATGTGAACGTTGTCGTGAATTCATTGGACCCACTGACGATCAAAATTGCCGCTGGGCCAATTGTCAGGGTGGAATTGGGCTGCACAAGTACAGATTTCGCATGCATCACAACGTTACCCTCGATTGCCGGCGCAGCTCCGGCATCGGTTATGATAACGTCAGCACTGGCGTCAGGCACCCCGTTCGACCAGTTTTGCACATCGTTCCAATCGGAACTGATACTTCCCTTCCAGGTTGTTTGGCCAAAAACATTACTCATTGCCAGCAACATGATCGACAAAAGCACAGGAAAATGCCGCAATGCAGTTCTCCGACTGATTGCAAATGCAAGTATAATTTGTTTCATTCTTTCTGATCTTGGTTATTCCACAGCATACCGCGCCACATCTTTTACGCTGAATTTGTTGAGCTCAACAATTTGAGCCTGAGGCCGCATGAGCGGTGGAATGGACTGGATCACCTGCTCTCTTCATCCATTCATGAAACTGGATCGGGCCTTGTGTTGTGTCAGCGTGAAAATCAGGGGCAGGGTCATTCAATCGGAGGCTCATGCGATTGTATATTAATGGTTTACGGATCGATATAAATATATATTAGCCATCACTCACAGAAGCACATAGCGCTTTTTGCAAGTTTCACATTCGTAATCCCCGGCTTTGACGGTGCCCAGGGAAAGGATTCTGGCAAGCTGGCTGGTGACTGATTTTTTTGGAGAAATAGCCAGGTTTCCGCCGCACACGGTGCAGCGAATTCCCAGGATGGTTCTTTTTACAATAATTTTGTCCAGATCTATCAGCGCCATAGCAGCACCAAAGGTGGTTATGGCTGATTATTCGGTCAAAAAAAGGGATGAACGCGGCAGGTTCGGGATGGAATGCAGGGAGTTTGGGAAGCGGGTTCAGGCGTGTTTGATGCCTAGCGAACTGAAAAGTTCGTCCCGGTAAGATTTTCCAATGGGCAGTTTGACGCCTTGCATGGAAATTTCGTTTGGAAAAATATCTTCGATGAGGTTCACGTTGACTGAAAAGCGCCGGTGAATTCGGGCGAATGCCGCCGGGTCGAGCTGCTGGACAAAATCGTTGATCGTTGAGCGCACCATGACCTTTTTTTGCGAGGTCAAATGCAAAAGCACATAATTGGCTTCGCTTTCCAGGTAAAGCAATTCATCAAAAAATATCTTTCTGAAAACATAGCCGTCCTTTACAAACATGAAGTTTTTCGGCGGATTGAAGGTGGTCTTGACCGGTTTCACTTCGGCAAGGTTTCCGGTAAAGTTGTTAAAGGTAATTTCGATGGCGGCAAAAAGTTCTTCTTTCGCAAATGGCTTGACAATATATGCATGCGGTTTGACCTTTTTGGCGCGCTCGATCGTCTCAACGTCACTGTTCGCAGTCAGGAAAATAAAAGGGAGCTTATAGGTTTCGTTAAGCTTTTCGGCGACATCGAAACCGTCTTTCCGGCCTGCCAGCCGAATATCAAGCAGCACCAGATCAGGTTTTTCATTTTCCAGCATGTCAATTGCCTCGGTGTAATTGATTGCCGGACCACAAGGTGCATATCCCAGCTCTTCGAGCGTATTAACAATCGTGCGGGCGATGACAAGCTCGTCTTCTACCACGCCTATTTTCAGAACACCCATGGTCTTAATCTTGATTTTTTCGAACGTCGCGAGTCGTAAAATTAATAGTAAATTTAGCACCACCGTCGGTTACATACTGAACTTTGCCTCCGATTTGCCTGCTAAGATCATTGATCAGCTGTAACCCCAGCGTCGATACTTTATCAAAGTTCAGATTTTCAGGCAGACCGGGCCCATTATCCACGTAATCCAGCTGATATTCGCCTTCCCCCCTCTGTCTGATTTTCAATTCGACAACTCCGGGTCGCGTCTCGGCAAATGCATACTTGAATGAGTTGGTCAGCAATTCGTTCAATATCAGACCAAGAGGAACGGCAGAGTCGATATCCAGGTGTACTTCCGGCACGTTAATGGTGACATCAACCTTTTTTTATACTGAAAAACGCTTTGTACCTGCTTGCACAGGTCCTCGATAAACCTTTTCAGCTCAATGGTGCTCAGGTCTTCAAACTGATAAAGGTTTTGGTGGATCAATGCAATGCTGCGGACGCGGTTGCGGCCTTCCTGCAAAGCCTCGCGGGCCGTTTCATCTGTTAAAGTTTTGCTTTGCAGTTCGAGTAATCCCGAGATAACCTGCAAATTATTTTTTACGCGGTGATGGATCTCTTTCATAAGCACATCCTTTTCCAATAGTAAAGCCGATTGCTCCGAAAGCGACTGCCTTAATTGTGCCGTCCGCTCGTTGACAATTTGCTCCAAATGCCTTTTTTCGTGGGCTAATTGCTTTAACCTGAGACGAATAATTAAATAAATACTCAGCGTGAATAACGTCAATGCGATCAGTATGAACCACCATTGGAGATAGACAGGTTTCAGGACCGCAAGCGGAATGTTCAGCTCGCGCTTATTCCATGCACCTTCCCTGTTTTGGGCTCTTATGCGCAGCGCAAAGTCTCCATAAGGCAATCCGCTGATCCGGACCGAGTTTTCGTTGATATAATTCCAGTCAGTGTCCAGTCCTTCAATTTTATAGGCATACCGGCGTTCTTCGTTTTTGGTAAAATCCAGCAATTGGAAGTCCAGCGTAAAAAACTTATCGTCGGGTTTTAATACTATTTTTCCTTCGCTCAGCAAGACGTTGGTTTTATTAACCAGCTTGCTTTGCGACCCTACGAACTGATTGAAAGCAATGATCTGCAAAGGAACTTCCAGCCTGGAACTGTCGGTACGAAATTCACGCGGATCAAACGCATTCACGCCGTTTAAACCGCCAAAAAACAACCTGCCGTCGCTGGCCTTGAACGAGGATGTGCGGTTAAATTCGTTGTGGGAAATGCCATCGACGGTCGTGTAAGTATTGACCGAAAGGTTTTTCCGATTGAAACGGATTAGCCCATAATCGGAACTGATCCAAAGGTTGTCGAATGCATCTGGCTCAATTCTGTACAAAACATCGGAAGGAAAACCGGCGGTAATATTGAACTGTTTTGATTGATTCGTTTTAGGATTCCAACGATAAAGCCCCTCGCCATTCGTAGCAAGCCAGAAAATGTCGTCGGGGTCCTGATAGGCGTCCAACAGGCTCAGCCCGCTCAGAAAACCCGATTGCCGTTTCTCCATTGACAAGTTGTGGAAACCTTTTCTGGCATCCCCGGGAGCATTGATCAGTTTATATAACCCATTTTCGGCGACAGCCCACAAAATCCCCGTTTTATCGGTAAAAAATCTGTAAACGAATTTCGCCTCGGCACTTGCTTTCGTAACCGGGACGGAATCGAACTTGTTGGTTTTTGAGTTAAAAACCGAGAAACCATTCGTCCTGCCTAACAGCAAAAGGCTATCATTGAGCGAATGCATCGACCAGATCTCGGAGCCCAGGCTTTTGGCGAAAGTGACGACCTTATTTTGGGCATCGTCATATCGCGAGAGCGCATAACCTCCGCTGTACAATGCCGACTGGTGTTTGATGAGCGCATAGTTAATGAACTGATTCCTGACGGCTTGCATTTTATCTCCGCTTTGCGAAAAAGTATGCGCCCAAATGTTGGCGGCGACCTTCCCGGTCTGGTCTGCATAGATGCCGCGGGCCTGGCTGTTGGGTTCAATCGATTGCTGGCTGGTTGAAAAGTAAGGCTGGAACCTATTCTTTTTGAGCGTCAGCTGAAATACACCGAGTGAAGTGCAAAGCCAAAGGTTCCCCAATGCATCGGGAAAGAGTTGGTAGATAAACAGGTTCTCAAAACCTTTCAGCTCCGAATGATCGATGACTTTCAAGAAGGCGCTTTTGTTCCATAAGTAAAGCGCATCGGTAGGAATGTAGAATGCAGCCCCGCCACTGCCGGTTGCAGCATAAACCTGGAACCAATAACGGTTCTTTACCGGTGCAAGATTGTATCGGGCGGGGTCCTTTACCAATGTAAGTTTTCCATTTGAGCCCAGCTTACCCACAGCGAATTGATCGGTGTTGCCGGCTGTGTTATAGGTGATTAAGAGCTCATTGTAATTTGTAAAACCAATGGGCAAGGAGCGTAACACATCATGCTGTTGAAATGCAATCACCGTGTCAGGGGTGACCAGGAACTGTTTTTCCTGATTGTTCAATTTCAACAGGGCTTTCCCTTCCATGAACGCACAATGGGGGCCGGTTGCCCGATAGTCAATTGGAGCATTTTTGTCCCAATCCTTCATCTCGAAACGGAGCCGGAACCCCTTTTTGCTTGAATAGCGCCAATAACGAAACGGAAAAGCGGTCAGGAAGCTAACCTCCCCCGTGCCGTCGTTCGCGACCGAATACACGTCGCGCTCTTTGAAAGGCAGGTCCGGAAATGCAGCTGTCAATGTTTTAACCTCTTGCGTCGTCGCGTCGATCACATCCACTTTTCCGTTCGTCATCAGTTGAAAACCAGTGCTGCCGTATTGGACAAAAAGGCGGTTGGCATCGTCCCTTGCCAACTGAACCACCTTGTTCTCCTGCAACTTATTGCGCTGCCGGGTAAATAGTAAGGAATTTCGGCCGTCGTAGCGATTTAACCCGTTGCGTGTTCCAAACCAAAGGAACCCGGCGGTGTCCTGAACCCCGCAGAAAACTTCGTGCGAAGCCAGCCCATGTTCAATGGATAGCAGCCGTTTGGTGACGGTAAATTCCGACTTATTTTGAGCCGAATCACTTTGCGCACGCAGAACATGCACATTAAAAATCAACACCGGAACCCAAAGGCTGACCAGAAGGGATAGCAATCCCTTTTGCCTAGATATAAAAGCCGTTTTGGGCATTTCGGGAACGAGGAGTAGTTGTAGAAGTCAACATAAAAGTGTGTGGGGCTTTAATCATACTGTTTTTTACGGCCCGAACAATTTCCTCGAATTCTACCCACTTTGATTTCTGTTGAAAACGACGTGGATTTCGAACGGTTGAGAGCCTGATTATATCTGTTCATTTCTACTGAATATGAATCAGTCGGGTTGTTTGCCGGCAGGCCTAGTCGAACGAAGCCCGGAATTCTACCGGCGTCATATTGGTCTTGCTCTTAAATAGCCGGCTGAACGATTGTGGAAATTCAAACCCCAGCTGAAAACCGATCTCGCTCACTGTTAGCCGGGTTTGGGTGAGTAAAACTTTGGCCCTTTCAATCACAAACCGGTGAATATGCTGCTGTGTGTTTTGTCCGGTGAGATTTTTGAGCAGATCGCTCAGGTAGCTGTCTGAAAAATTCAGTTCGCCGGCCAGGTAAGATACCGTCGGCAGGCCCTCGAACATGGGGCGGTCGCTCGCGAAATAGTCGGACAAGAGCTTTTCCAGGCGTACGAGCACGTCGCTCGTTGCGGGCTTGCGGGTAAGGAATTGCCTGCCGTAGAAACGTTGCCCGTAGCTCAGAAGCAGTTCCAGGTGCGCAATAATCACATTTTCGGAATACGCGTCGACCCGCCCGCTGATTTCGTCGCGGAGCATCTTCATGACCGACAGCACCAGGCTTTCTTCCCGTTCCGACAGGTGAAGCGCCTCGTTGACAGCATAGTCGAAAAAGCTGTATTCTTTCATGCGCCGACCGAGCGGATGACGCCTGATAAAATCGGGATGGAATACCACGCAACAACCGCTGGGCCTGTGGTCCCCGGAGATATTGCTGCTCACCTGGCCCGGTGCGGTGCAAAACATAATTCCTTCATCAAAATCGCAGAAACCCTGCCCGTAGCGCACTTTACCTGTCACATTTCTTTTGAGAGAAATACAATACATGTTTATCACGAGCATTTCGCTACCGGTATCGGCGCGCGCGTGGTCCATTTCGTCAAAATCGAATACGCTCACCAGGGGGTGCACCGGCCCGGGTAAACCAAGAACGCGGTGCTGCTCGGCAATCGAATGGATAATGTGTGGGGCCTGTTTCTTCATTGTTTAAATATAAGCAACGTGCGGGACTTTGCCCAGCCCGCACGATGACTACCGGTCTATTGCGTCCATACCAAATCGGTCGTAACGGTCGCCTGTGTCGGTTCCCAGCGGGATAATTGCTTCCAGCCGCGCCAGTTCGACCTGGCTGAGCACAATTTCAGTGGCGGCGATATTTTCTTCGAGGTATTTCCTGCGTTTCGTTCCAGGAATGGGCACGGCGCCTTTGGCAATCGTCCATGCCAGTGCCAGCTGCGACGAGGTTACCTGCTTCTGCCCGGCCATGCGCTGTATTTCCGCCAGTAAGTCCAGGTTTTTATAAAACTGGTCGCCCTGAAAACGCGGGATACCACGCCTGAAATCGTCCGCGGCCAGATCGTCCGGGCTTTTCAGTTCGCCCGAAATAAATCCGCGACCCAATGGTGAATAGGCCACGAAGCCAACGCCCAGTTCTTCCAATGCTTGCATGATACCTGCTTCTTCGGGACCGCGTTCGAAAAGTGAATACTCGGTTTGCACAGCAGTGATCGGGTGGATCGCGTGGGCCCGCCTGACGGTTTCGGCCGAAACTTCCGACAATCCAATGTAACGCACTTTGCCTTCCTTCACCAGGTCCGACATAGCGGCCACTGTTTCCTCGATTGGCGTCCCGGCGTCCAGCCGATGCAGGTAGTATAGGTCAATGTAGTCGGTTCCCAGGTTTTGAAGCGAGCGCTCCGCAGCTTTTTTTACATAAGCCTTGTCTGCCCGGAATTTCCAGGTAATCTGTGCATTGTCATCGATTTCCCACCCGAACTTTGTCGCGATAAGGTAACTGCTGCGGCGGCCTTTCGTCGCCTTGGCAATGAGCTGTTCGTTGACCAGCGGCCCGTAAAGGTCGGCCGTATCGAGAAAATTTCCCCCGAGTTCGAGCGAGCGGTGTATGGTGGCAATGGCTTCGGCTTCATCCGCTTTACCGTAAATATCCATATGGGCCATGCCCGTCATTCCCATACAGCCCAGTCCTATCGAAGGTACCACCAGGCCCTGGCTTCCCAATTTCACAAGTTTCATACTTTGGTGTTCGTTTGTTTTAACCGGTACAAAACTAGGGAAGCCCGGTCCGGCAGAATTAACAGTATCCGGGAGATTTGTATCCAAAATCAGGTTACAAAATCCTGGTCACCCTGCTTTTATCCGGTCTCGGCCTCTATCAGGACCCGATCAGGCCGAGCCGATGCGACACTTTCGTCGAGAAAATCGAAGCGTTTTTGTAAGACAGTTGTATAGGCAACATTTTGTATAGCATATCCAACAAAATCCATAGCAGTCGTGAAAGCAGCATTTACATTTCGTTAACCTTCTTTTACAGGTCATTAACAGACGATAGGATAGAGACTTTTTAGCTTTGCGGCCGACCGTAGTGGTGGCCACCGCAGTGGTTGAAACTTTGAAAACATTCTTACCAAAACATCCATGAAAAACCATCGCCTCTTTCTGATTCTTTCCTTTGTATTAGTTGTATTTCACGTCCACGCGGATGATCTGGACGATTTTATCCGGAGCCAGATGCAGAAGCGGCGTATTCCCGGTTTATCCCTGGCTATCATTCAGGACGGAAGAATCCTGAAGGCCCAGGCATATGGATTTATTGATAAAGATAACAAGGTGCCTGTCACGACCAGTACCTTGTTTCAAGCGGGCTCGGTTAGCAAATCGGTTGCGGCTATGGGGGCTTTGTATCTAGTTGAACATCGTAAACTTCTTCTGGACGAGGATGTTAATGTAAAACTTAAAAGCTGGAAGGTCCCTGATAATGAATTTACAAATGATAAAAAGGTTACACTGCGCGGGATACTCAGTCATACTGCCGGTCTTACAGTGCACGGATTCCCCGGATATCCTGTGGGCGCGAAGATTCCTTCGGTAGTTCAGATTCTGGATGGGACAGCCCCGGCCAATACACCACCGGTTCGCGTAGACTTTGTACCGGGCTCCCGCTGGAGGTATTCGGGTGGCGGTTATACCGTCATGCAACAACTGATGGTGGATGTGACTGGCGCTGATTTCCCGGAATTCATGAAAGATAATGTGCTTTCGCCATTGGGTATGGAAAATAGCACCTACCAACAACCTTTACCTCCTGAACTGGCAAAACTGACTGCAACCGGCCATTACAACAACCGAAGGTTAGTAGACGGCCGCTGGCACATTTATCCCGAAATGGCAGCAGCGGGATTGTGGACTACGCCGTCCGATCTGGCCCGATTCGCGATCAGTATCCAGAATGCCTATGCCGGAAAACCAGGAAGTGCGTTATCCCGGTCCATGGCCCGCCAAATGTTGACAGATCAGAAAAACAGGGACGGGCTTGGTGTTTTTTTGCAGGGCGACAGTGCTACGCTCCGCTTCGGTCACAACGGGCGCGACGAGGGTTTCGATGCGTTACTTACCGCTAGCGTGGACAAAGGACAAGGCGTTGTGATCATGATCAATGCAAATGATAACTCGCACATGATGGGCAGGATCGTTGATTTTATCGCTGACTATTACCAGTGGGATGGATTTCCTGTAAAGACCAAACCGGTCGCGGTAGACGTGGATTCCCAAACTTTAAAGGCATTCGAAGGTCGATATGAATTATTTAATAATCGAATGGTCACATTCGAAGCTGAAAACCAGCGACTTTTTACCTTGGAGGATGGTTTTGTCGATGAAGAATTTGTGCCCGTCGCTAAGAATAAGTTTACATCCACCGACCGCAGCGTTTCTGTGACCTTCAATTCCGATATTAATGGAAATGTGACAGGCTTTACGCTTGAGGACAATGATCAGGGCTATCAGCGAAAAGTATCACGTATCGGGCCGCTTGCCAATGCCCATAAAACCAATGCGGATCCGGATCCGTCACGCACACCCAAAATCCTGGCGGCTTTGCAGGCAATGGTAAAAGGTGGAGAAGTATTAGAAGAGGCGTCAGGCCTCACTTTGGGAGCCAAACGCGATTTTGCGGGAGGAATGCGGGAGCCGGAAACTTTGAAATCATTAACTTTTATTCATTCGGAAAACGTCGCAGGCCGGGGAATTCAACGCCATGGAAGCGAAGTAAGCGAAATAGTAACTTACCAATTGAAGTCCAATCAGCCGGACACCTATATACTCGTCCATCTCACCTCCGACGGCTTGGTTACGGATTGCGATCTCGTTGAAAAATGACAGTTATTTGAAGCGAATTATGCCTAAAAGATAGTGGAGAAATGTATCCGCTTACAAGATAGATATGCTAAACCAGGATACTGTGGCGTAATTTCGCAGTACAGCATTGACTACCTTATTAATGAGGCTTATCGCTTTTAAACTATGAACATGGAAATTATAGTCCGCAAAGTTTGGCCAGGTGACAAAGCCCGCCTACAACAAATATATCGTCAAACCATCGACCACACTTGCTCAAATGACTACGACGCGCAGCAGCGGGAGGCGTGGAAACGGGGAACTGAAAACCAGCTTCGTTGGGATAAGGCACTTAGCGAACAGTATTTTCTGGTAGCGGAAATCGGGGGGCGACATAGCAGGATTCGCTTCATTAAAAGGCACCGACTATATCGACTTCATGTATACACATAAAGACCATCTTAGAAAAGGGGTTGCCCAGCTCATGATGGCGCAGCTGCAAGAAAAGGCTATCCAAATGGGAGCCCGGTGCCTTACGGCCGACGTTAGCAAAACCGCAAGACCGTTCTTCGAAAAATTGGGCTTTGTTATATTGCATGAAAACCATAACCTGATCAGGGGAGTATGGATCACCAATTACAAAATGCGAAAGGAGCTGTAAGTTAATCAGATGGCTCCGCCACAAAATGCGGCAGCGTTCGAAGGATCAAATTTTGGGCTAATGAGCCGGGAATTTTGATTGCCTGCTCGACTTCCGGATTCAGCGGAATGCGTAGCTGATGCGAATGTAATTGGTAAAACGACCGTCTATACTAAACATTTGTCCGGGTAAATGCCTATGCCGTGTTGGAGGACCATGGCGAACAGCTCAAAAGCGTCAACAGTATCTTCAGGCTGGACCCGCGGAACGTGCCCGCGCCGCGGCTGGCTGATTTGATTGGATGCTGGAAAGTGTTTTCATCGGCTTGCAGGCAAAAATACGAGAGAGTGCTAAGCTGGCACCTACATAGCTCCAAGCTGCGTTAATACAGCGTTTGTAATAGTCTTCCGGCATTTTCCAAAATCCGGATTCGATTCGTTTCTTTTTTTGATAAGCCGTGTTGCAAAAAAGTAAACATTATCCTGCCGCTCTACATATCCAACCCACCACCCGATTTCATTGCCGTCGACGCGCGTCCACCCTGTTTTGCCACGAAGGGTATAATCGTTAGTTTGCTCATTGACCATAACACTTTTCAAAACCACCAGATTCTTTTTGGAAAACGGCGTTTTGCCCTGATAGACTTTCACCAGAAATTCCAACTGATTGCGTGGCGAAATTGCAAACGCGCCGAAATTCCAGAAATCGTCGCCTTTTTCGGAGAGATCTCCATTCCCGTAGCCAGCGAGCTTGAGATAATGTGCATATTTCTCACGGCCGATCCTTTTTGCCAGTTCAATGAACGCCCATCCGGCTGAAACCTCAAACGCTTCCTTCACGGTAATGTCTTTATAAATTTCCGGCCGGTAGCCATAAAGTGTCGTGTCAGTAGAACCAGGCCATTTGATCACCTCATTTTCATCCTTAATGACTCCTGTTTCAAGCGCCACGAGCAGATTGATTATTTTGAATGTTGAAGCAGGCTGGGTTTCACTCCGGGAATCCACTTCATCACTAATGATCCACTTTTGTTTTTTGTAATCGTAAATAGTGATACTGCCGGTTGAGTTGCAATCTTTAAACGGTGTAACGAGGTCTAACTGTGCAAAAGTGGCGAACGAATAGAATAGAAAAAATATGAGGAACTTGAATGTGATTCTCATGACGGTTATAACTTTTGCGGCAAGATATCAATGCATGAGCGTATTTAAAGTAGAGGTGAAAAACGGAATCATGCTGCCCTGGGCGTGTGTCTTAGCCAAATAGAATTTATTCTACTGTCGAACTGGTTCTGTCGAGAAACCCGTCGCGATTTTTCCTTTGGTTGTATGCGGCCTTATGCCCCCAGTATGAATAAATCGCAATGCCTACGTCCAGCGATTTAAAAAGTTGGAAATCATTTCTGAGCGTCCAACGGAACCGTGGGTTGGTCCAGCCGTGGAATTGTATCCGCATTAGTGAACTTGCCATCGTATGCTACGGAATAGCGTTGACAGCTAGCCAGTTTGCTGAAAATGAGCGCCGTATTGGATATTTTCGAACCGCACTTTTTTATATGATACCATTTTAGTGGGAGCGGGCCTGACCGTCGACGCGCCTGGTGGGCGTTAGATAGCCGATTGAGGCGTGCGGCCGAAGGTTATTATAGGCATGAACGGCTCGTTCAATGGAAGTGCTTGCTGCTGAAAAAGAAAGAAATCCTCTCAGTTTACAATCTTCCTTCAATGTTCGGAAGACCCGTTCGGCCATTGCATTCTCGTTCGGGTCGCCGCTTTCAGCCATACTGATGGACACGTTTTCGTTTCTGAGCCGGTCGACGTATTTCCATGAGCAGTATTGCACGCCGCGATCAGAATGGTGGATGAGCGGTTGCGAAGGATTTGTTCTGGACAACAGGGCCATGTCCAAGGCTTGTACCGATCCCTGCGCCTGCATGGTCTTGTCCAGGTGCCAGCCGACAATTTTGCGTGAGCAGGCATCCAGGATCACCGACAATAATAAATTATTGTCTTTCAGTAACTTATGTAGCTTATCGCGGCCAAGCTTTATCTGGTGGCCACGCAAAAAATCCTTCATTAAATCGTGTAATTTCGCAGTTCCAATTCCAGGAATCTGCCGCCTGATACGACGGACGTCACCAAGGATAAGGTCTTGCTCGAAGCATTTCTTTTCACGACGCCTGGCAGCCGCATACCAGGCTTGTCTTGACAATCCAAATAAATTAGTAAGCTGTTCCCTTGCAACCCTGCTTAACAGATTGAGCGGCCATCCGAGCGGTATGATATTCTTTTAAAGTTCGGTCAGGTGATTGATTTGGCTTGTTTTTTGGATAGTATCCAAATTTAATGCTTGCGTAACGCCTGGTCTGTGGAATTTTGTGCTATTTTGCAGATTGTTCTGATGAACCAAACCCCAACGCCCTCTGGTGACCCGCTTTCCTAATAAAAGAGATCAATACTGCCAGTTAGGGGATATCGAGATCCTCGACTTGATACGCCAGAGCCGCAATGCAGCGTTGACAGAGATCTTCAATCGTTACTGGGAGCCGTTATTTCTCTATGTAATGCGTGTGCTCAGGGACGACGACGAGGCGCGCGACGTGGTACAGGAGACTTTCATCGCACTCTGGCAAAAAAAGAGCCGAATTGCCGGAAATTTACTCCCTTAAATCTTATCTGATGGGTATTGCACGCTATAAGGCGTTGCGAAGCGTCAGTCTCAGCCTCTCCCGGGACCGCTACCGGACTTCCCTGCTCCATTTTTTCAATGACCACGAGCCCTCCCCGGAGGCCGGGCTAATGGCGACGGAAATGGAACGTCGTCTGAACGCGTGTATCGACAGCCTGCCCGAGCGCATGCGGGAAGTTTTCCTGTTGAGCCGCCGCGAGCATCTCTCTTACGCCGAGATCGCGGAGCGGCTCGATATCTCCGATAAAACCGTTAAGAAGCAGATCCACAATGCATTGAAGCACCTGAGAAGCGCTCTCGATGAACAGCACATGTGGGTTACGGTCCTGCTCAGTACGGTAGCTGTACACTGATCCCCAAAATATTTTCAAAAATTTTCGGAGGACGGGTACTACCTACGCCTCTTTTTATGCACTTACCACTGGCGGGTGTTCTGCACGCGATATCAACATGATTATGGATGAACCAGAATTGAGAGACCTGTTGCGACGGTTTCGGGAAGGGACTTGCACCGAAAAGGAAAAAGAACTGCTCGAACTATGGTTCGATCAGACTTCCGTGCAGTCGGACTGGAAATGGACGGATGCACAGGCGCGGGAGCACACACGGCAGCAAATGCTGAACGGTATTCAAATGCAGATCAAGGAAACGGATCGTCATCCGGAGCGACTGTGGCGTTACCTGAGCGTGGCGGCTTCCGTGGCGCTGCTAATGGTGGCGGGCGCATGGTGGTTACTTCACTCCGGAAATGGCCGGGATAGGGTGGCGGATTACAGGCAAACGGCCGTGAAGCCCGGAACGCAGCAGGCAATGCTCACGCTCAGCGACGGTTCGTCGGTGCTGGTGGACGGCGCGGCGCGGGGCGTGCTTTCCAGGGACGGTGATATGACAGTCCTCAAAACGGACCAGGGAAACCTGGAATACCGGAAGGATTCCGCAGGCCGGGCTTCCGGGGGCCGGAATACGCTGCTGGTACCGCGGGGAAGCACTTTTAAGGTGACCCTGCCGGACGGCACTGTTGCCTGGATCAACTCGGCTACGCGCATGACCTACCCGGCAGGCAATACGGGAAACGAACGATTGGTGGAGCTCAGCGGCGAAGCCTATTTCGAAGTAAGCCCGGACAAAAAGCGGCCATTCAAGGTACTTTCCGGCGGAACGGAAATCATAGTAACAGGGACGCATTTCAATGTAAACGCCTACGAAGACGAAGAGGATGTAGTCACGACGCTCGCCGAAGGGCAGGTGTTGGTGAGCCGGGAAGGGAAGCAGGCTGTACTGAAACCCGGCCAACAGGCACTGAGCAACGATTCGGGCAAACTGACCGTGCGCGGGGTCGATGTGGAGGGCTCGCTGGCCTGGAAAGAAGGATATTTTGTGTTCGACGACATGGAGCTCCGGTCGGTGATGAAGATGATCGCCCGCTGGTACGACGTGCAGGTGGTGTATGAAGGAGATATTCCGCCGCTGCGTTTCGGGGGTACTTTTTCAAAGTCCAAAGACCTTGACGGTCTGCTGAGCTATCTGGGGCAGCTGAGTAATATTCACTTTAAACAACAGGGGAAGAAAATTATGGTAAAACAATAGGCGACTATGACCCTGGCCGAAAAAAAGCCGGAAGTGGTGGAACACCTCCGGCACGACAGCTTGGGAAAGCTGTGCTAGGCCCCCGATTCGAAATGCAGCGAACATTTTCAATTTCAAGGATAACCTTATAGCAAACAAATGTACGAAGAAAGGGTGGTACCCTTGCGCCGGAACGGGATTTCGGCGTGGAGGAAATTAATTCTCATTATGAAACTGTGCCTCATGATGGTGCTGTGCGGCGTGCTGGAAGTAGCCGCGGCGACGGTTTATGGCCAAAATGCCACTATCCGTGTCAAAAATGCGCCTATCCGGGAAGTGTTCGGGATGCTTAAAAAGCAGACGGGCGTCGATTTTCTGTACGCCTCCGACGAGCTGAAAGATACCCGGCCGGTGACCATCAACGCCAGCAACGCGCCTTTGGACAAGATCCTCGATGCCTGTATGGAAGGTCAGCCGCTTTATTATACCGTTGACAAAGCTACCGTGCTTGTGCGAAGGAAGCCGGTTAGCGTCCGCCAGCAGGAAGCCGAAGCGCCGAATGAACAGATCCGGAAGGCGACCATTACGGGTAAAGTGCTCGATACCGATGGTACGCCGTTGGTAGGGGCATCGGTAGTGGTCAAAAACAGCAACGGGATCGGGACGACGACTGATGCCAGCGGAATTTTTTCGGTTCCGGCAGAAAAGGGCGATGTATTGGTGATTTCGTTCATCGGATATGTTTCCAAAGAAGTGGCTGTCAAAGGCGATGGCAACATTAAAATAGTGCTGGAAGTCGAAAACAAATCGCTGAACGATGTGATCGTGCTGGGATATGGGGCTACTACGAAGCAAAGCATTGTGTCTTCGGTAGTGCAGGTCAGTTCGGCTGAATTGAAAACGGCTCCTACCGCCAACTTATCTTCCATGTTGCAGGGACGCCTGCCGGGGTTGGTCACGCGCCAATCCAGCGGCCAGCCCGGTTCGGACGGCGCGTCGCTTTTGGTGCGGGGTATGAACACGTTGAGTGGCACCAGCCCACTGATCATCGTCGACGGCATCGAGCGGGGTTTTCCGCAGATCAACCCCGACGAGGTGGAATCCGTAACCGTGCTCAAAGACGCCGCTTCCGCGGCGGTGTATGGCGCGCGGGCTGCCAATGGCGTCATTTTGGTTACTACTAAAAGAGGCACGGTGCAAAAGCCGACCATTACCTTCAATTCTTCCCTTGCGCTCAGCTCTAACACGCGTTTTCCCAAATTCCTGAACGGGCCGGAATATGCCCGCTGGTACAACAAAGCTCAGGAAATGGACGGAGTAGCGGAAACTGCGCGCCGGTTCACAGCCGAAGAAATCGAACGGATCAACAATGGCGATCCTGAGAAGGGCGTCTTCGGTAATACCGACTGGTTTGACCTGCTTTTCCGTAAATCGGCCCCGATTTATACCAATAACCTTTCCCTGAACGGCGGTTCCGACAGGTTTAAATACTTCGTGTCCGTGGGCTCCTATAACCAGCAGGGCGCCATTGCGCGGACGAGCAACAACCGCTATAACTTCCGCGCCAACATCGACGCACAGGTTTCCGATCGTTTCAAAGCGGCTTTCGGGATTGCTGTGCGGGATGAAACAACCACTCAGCCCGGTCTTTCGGCAGGTTTGGGCAACACGTATGCATCTATTTTCAGCCAGGCTATGATGTCTTACCCGTTCCTCCGCCCGACCAATGCGGAGGGAAAGCCGGTCGGTAGCTTCAACGCCGGTAATGGTAACCAGAACCCGCTCGCAGCGCGCGACCTTTCGGGTAAGCAGGACACCCGTGCCAACAATATGCAGGGCAACATTACCCTGCAATACGACCTGCCATTTATAGAAGGCCTGAACCTGAAGGTGAATGGTGCATTCGATAAAGGTTACAGCATGCGCAAAGCGGCCGTTTTACCCTATCTGCTTTCGGTATACAACAATGCGACCCGCACATTTACGGAAACTTACGCACGACACGCGCTCACAGGCAATGCGACCATCAACCAGTGGTTCGCCGATTCGTGGCAGACGACCGTACAGCCGTCGATCAACTTCAACCGCACTTTCGGAGCGCATAAGGTGGGTGGGATGCTTTTGTACGAGTACATTCGCAGTAATGGTACTTCCATGTCGGCAGGCCGGCGGGGCTTTCCCATTACCGATATCATGGACCTGAATTATGGGGAAGAGGTGATCAACGATCTCGTAAAAGGCGGCCACTCGATGTTCCATCGTGCAGGGTATGTGTCGCGTCTGACCTACGATTACAAAGGCAAATACCTGGCCGAGTTCACAGGCCGTTACGACGGCTCGACGCGCCTTCCCTCCCGGAACCGCTGGGGACTTTTTCCGGCTGTCGCATTGGGCTGGCGGATTTCGGACGAGAATTTTTTCAAGCAGAACGTCCATTTTGTCAACGACCTGAAACTCCGCATATCGTCGGGGCGGCTGGGTAACGATGCCGTGGGCGACTATGCTTACATCCGCACAATGGCCATGGGCGCAGACCCGGTGGCACTGATCGGCGACAAGATCGTTCGCTCGCTGGGCGTGAACAATGTGCCGAACAAGGACATTAAATGGGAAACAACTACCACTTATAATGCTGGTTTCGAGAGTACGCTCTGGAATGGCCTGTTGGGCGTGGAAGCGGACGTTTTTTATAATGTGACCAAAGATATCCTGCAACCGCAGAGCGGCCTGATGCCGCCTTCGATGGGAGGCTATTACCCGGCTACCGTCAATTCCGGGGTGGTCGACAACCGAGGTTTCGAGCTTATATTGACGCACCGCAAGAGCCTGGGCGATTTTTATTATAACGTAAGGGGGAATGTGAGCTGGGCCCGCAACCGCGTCATTGAAACCACTGAGAATGTGAATGTCCCCGACCACCTGCGCCGCACCGGACGCCAGATCGGCATGAAATACGGATTTGTGGCGGATGGACTTTTCCAGAGCGAGGAAGAGATCGCCAACAGCGCCCTCTTCGGTCCGAGCAAGGTAGGGGAGGTGAAATTAAAAGACCTGAATGGCGATGGCCGCATTACCTGGGACCAGGACTGGACGGCCATTGGCCGCAGCAGTACGCCTGAAATGATGTTCGGTCTGAACGTAGGCGGAGGCTATAAAGCCTTCGATTTCAACCTCTTCTTTCAGGGTGCTGCGATTGCGGATGTGGCGTTGTCCGGGCTGTATGCGAGTTCGGGCGTTTATGACAACACTTTTTACACCATGGCCTTTTACCAGGATGGCAACTCGCCGAAATACCTCGCCGAAGGGGCCTGGACGCCGGAGAACACCAATGCGAAATACCCGCGTTTGAGCACGCTGCCGGCACAGAGCGGAGGGAAGTTTTCCTCCTGGTGGATTCGCGACGCTTCCTATCTGCGGTTGAAAAGTGCGCAGATCGGCTACACGCTGCCTGCTTCGCTGACGCGCAAAATGAAGATCGAGAACCTGCGCCTCCACGTTTCCGGTAGCAACCTGTTTACATTGACCGGCCTTGATTACCTCGATCCGGAAATGCCGGATGTGAACCAGGGCTATTATCCGCAGCAAAAGTTGTTTGAAGCTGGGCTAAGCCTGTCGTTCTGAGCCGCGGTTGTCTATCCCATTAATCTTAACAATATGAAAGTCTTTTCAAAAATAAACCTGATGATCTCCTGTTGCATTGTCCTGCTCTCGGGCTGCAACATCGACCCCGAGCTTACGGACGTATATAGCGAGGAGGTCGCCTGGTCGAGTGAAGCAAATCTGGAACTGTCACTTAATAAATTCTACCCGCTCATCGGGCAGACGTATTACACACCCCACGTTAACCAGGACGCATTTTCGGACATTCTGAAAATGAACACGCCATCGGCAAGCTCCAACCTGTTTACATTGGGCTCGTCGGTGATCACGCCGGGGGAAAACCCGCTGGGTAATTGGGACTGGGGCTATACCTGGGTCCGCACCTGCAACGAGTTCCTGGATGGAATGCGGCAGCACGGGGGCAAATTTCCCGAAGAGCTTCGCATGCGTGCCGAGGCCGAAGTACGTTTTTTCAGGGCGTATGTCAATTTTGAGATGGCCAAACGCTATGGTGCTAGCATTATTCTCTTCGACCAACTGCCCGACGGCCCTTCCCGTGCCCGAAGTACACCCGCGGAAGTGTGGGATTTCATCGCCAGCGACCTGGATTTCGGCGCATCGCATTTGCCGGCAACCGTACCTGCCACGCTCACCGGTAAGCTCACCAAAGGTGCTGCGCTGGGCCTGAAAGCACGGGCTATGCTATACGCGCAACGCTGGAAAGCAGCTTCCGACGCAGTGGATGCATTGGACGCCCTGGGCCTGTACGACCTTTATCCGGATTATGACAAATTGTTCCAGATGCGCCGGGCATTGCATCAGGAGAATAAAGAGAGTATTCTGGAATTTGGTTATTCGTCGCCCAATTTCGGCTATTCTTTTGATTACTTTTTCTGTCCGCCGGGCGATAAGGGCTATTCGCAGGTCAGTCCGACTGAAAACCTGGTTTCGGCTTACCAAATGGCCGATGGTACCGATTTCAGCTGGACTAACCCCGCACACGCGGCCAAGCCTTACGTGGGCCGGGAGCCCCGGTTTTATGCTTCGATCCTGTACCATGGCGCTTCGTGGAAAGGCCGTACGGTAGATACCCGCGAGGGTGGTGTGGATGGTTATGCGATCGGCGGCGGCACGACGAGTACGGGTTACTATATGCGCAAATTTTTCGATGGTTCTGTCAAAACACAGGACCTGGGTTTCCAGCCGGGCGAGCTGACTTTCTATTTCATGCGCTATGCCGAAGTATTGCTCATCAAAGCCGAGGCGATGGCCGAGCAGGGTAAAATAGAGCAGGCATTGCAGGCACTGAACCGTGTCCGCAAGCGCGCTGGTTTCAGGCAGGATGTGAGGGCCGGTAGCAAGGACGATTTCATGCGCCTGCTGCGGCATGAGCGGATGGTCGAGCTTGCGTTTGAAGGCCACCGTTACTGGGACCTGCGTCGCTGGGACCTCGCCCGCACCGTCCTGAATGGCATCAATTGCACCGGTCGCGTGCCGGTGGTCGTCGCGGATACGGTGGCCAGCTACCGCGAGGTGGATGCGGACAATGGCAAGAAGCGTGTGTATCTGGCCAAATACAACCGTTTTCCGATCCCGTCGGTAGAGCTTCAGCGCAATGCGCAGATGGAGCAGTTCGACGAATGGAAATAGTCCCAGTTGAAACCGTCAAAGATTCTCGAAATGAAAAGAACATATATTTATCAGGCAGGATGCTGGCTGCTGGCGTTGCTCGGCCAGTTCGGATGCGAGCAGGTGGACTTAAACAAAGGGGTGAACTCCCGGCAGGGGCTGCTGAATTTCTCAGTTTCCATTCCAGGTCAAACCATCGAATATCCCGCGACGCAGGCAGGGCCGTATGCGCCGGGCGACACGATTTTCGTGCGGGTGCCTTCCACCGAAGAAGCACCGCTCGACCTCGCTCATCTGAAACCCTTTGCCAGCCTGGGACATAATGCGGTCATCCGCCCGGCTTTGGGCAGCATTATGGATTTCAGCAAACCCGTGGAGGTGGAGGTAACCAATGGTGGCGGTGTGGTGAGCAAGCACGTGGTTAAAGTGGTGCCGACATTACCCAAGACCGTTTTTTCAAAATCCTGGTTTAAAACCGCCGAGGAGATGGGTATCAAGCGTACCAATATCTCCGGTCTTGCGATCGTAGGTGAACACCTGCTCGTGGCGGATTTCAACGGCGGTAATACGGGCGAAGACAATGGCGTACGTGTGTTCAACAAAACGACCGGTGAGCTGGTCAAATCCATTGCGCCGCCTACGACGTTCTGTATGCAGGTCGTAGCCGACGACGCCGGTCACTTCGTAATCAACCGCTATAATGTGTACTCGGCGGGTTTTATGGTGTATTATTACGAGAACATCAATAGCGAGCCGAAACTGCTGCTGAACTACACGGCGGCCATGGGTTGTCCTGTCAACCTCGGACGGAAGGTGAGTGTGATCGGAAATCTGAAATCAGGTAGGGCGTATATTTATTCTACGACCAACGGTAACAACAGCATTTACTACTGGGAGCTGCGGGACGGCGTCCCAACCTCCAACGAACCGACAGTAATCCGCTATTCGGCCGCCGAGGCCTGGACTTTTGCACACGTGCAGCGCAAGTCGCTCGATCCGACGTCCGGACATTATTTTACCTACTGCAATTACAATGCGTCCGATCCTAACCTGGCGCAGGGAAGCCGTTTTGTGTCTTTTACCAATGATATGGAAGTCACGCCTTTTGCAAAACAGAATCATTACTATAAAGTACTCGGTTTCGACGTGTTCCAAGTGGATGGCGGCGAATACACCGCGATGCTCACGCAAGGCTACTACGCCTGGGACGCTACCCATGTGAAAGTGTTTGAAACAACCGACGCGGGCAAATTCGGCCAGGTACCGGGCGCGGCGGGTTATTCCGATTTCATGCTCTTTGAGTCCGAAGCTTACGGTGGCACCAACTACAACCGCTATGGCGACATTGTGGCCGATGTGCGTGGCAATGAAATCTATTTCTATGCAACGATGGCGACGAATGCGGCCAACACCTCGGGTATTATGGTTTATAAAATGAAGTATAACAAGCAGTAAAAAATGTGCGTCAGGAGCGAAGCACGGCCATGTCAAGGCTAGCGATGCTCCTGACGCATTCCTATTCCCAACATGTTTTCTTTTATTTTCAGAAATATACTTCGCTGCCTGGCGGCGATGATAGTGCTTGCTTTGCTTGCCGCGAAGCCGGCGGCGGGGCAGCGTTACGAAGCACCCCGCCTGTCGGACCCGAAATCGTGGTCGATGGTGATTGTGCCCGACCCGCAAGGTTATACCAAGTTCAAAAGGAACCAGCCCTTGCTGGATCTGATGACCAACTGGATCGACGATAACCGGCAGCGTCTGAACATCGGACTGGTGCTTTGCACTGGCGATCTGGTGGAGCAGAACTACATTACGGAACTTCCCAAAGAGAATGGCGATCAGCTCAGCAGCTCGCAATGGCAATGCGTGAGCGGTGCATTCGAGCGGCTCGACGGGAAACTTCCCTATATGCTCTGCACCGGCAACCACGATTACGGCACCAATGCGACCGAGAACCGCTACTCGCAGTTCAACAGCTATTTTCCGCCGGACAGAAACCCACTGAACCGGCAAATACTCGTTGAAATGGCGCCGAATGCTTCCGGCGTCCGGACGCTGGAAAATGCTTGCTATGAGTTCAAACCACCGTTTGGGCCGTCGATGCTCGTGTTCTCTCTGGAATATGCGCCACGGAAAGCCGTGGTGGAATGGGCTAAGGCGCTGGCTGCGAGGCCCGAATATCGAAAACACACAGGCATGGTGCTGACACACAGCTACATGCGCTCCGGATTGCGGGATAACCAGCGCATTGTGAAGGAGGATTATCCACCCGGTTTCAGCGATTACACGCTTGGCGAAACATTGTGGCAGCAATTCGTAAAGCCGGCGGGTAATATCAAAATGGTCTTTTGCGGACATATCATCGATGTAGCGTCGCATGCTGGCCACGTCGGTTTTCGCACGGATTTGAATGCAATGGGCCAAAAAGTACACCAGATGCTTTTCAATGCACAAAACGAAGGCGGCAACTGGAAAGGCAACGGAGGCGATGGCTGGCTGCGCATCCTCGAATTTTTGCCCGATGGCAAAACAGTAAAAGTCAAAACCTTTTCGCCATTGTTCGCGATGTCGCCTTCCACGCAACACCTGGCGTGGCGTACTGAAACGTTCGACCAGTTCGAGTTTTCGCTGGACTGATCCATTGTTCATTTGCATTTGCTAGCAGACTATCATGATTTTTTCACTACACCGATTATTCCTAAACCTTTTCCCGTCCGCACTGACGGCCGTGCTGCTCCATACAACTGCTTTTGCGCAGCCCGATGGAGCAGCCACGCGGCGCCTGAAAGTAATGACCTACAACATCCGCATTGCCAGTCCGCCCTCAAAAGGCTGGGGCTATACCGATTTGCCTGCCATAGCGGCGGTGATCAGCCGCGAGCAGCCCGATCTGGTGGCATTGCAGGAAGTAGACGCATTCACAGACCGTTCCGGGAAGCAATCGCACCAGGCGCGCGAGTTGGGTAAACTCACGGGAATGCAGTATCATTTTGCCAAAGCCATCGGCCGCAGCAATGGCGACTACGGTGTTGCGGTGCTGTCGCGGTACCCGATCGAGAAGGCCGAAAGTTTCCGGCTGAGTACTGTTTCGGGGCACCCGGAGGCCGAGACGCGGGCGGCGGCTGTTGTTACGGTTCGCACGCCGATGGGACGGGTGGTGTTCATTTCGGCGCACCTGGATCATTTGAGCGATGCCGACCGGTCGCATCAGATAGGTCAGTTGAATAAGATTCTGCATCGCTACCGGAAGCGGTCGGTTATTTTGGGCGCGGATTTGAATGCCGTGCCCAACAACCCGGTCATTTCGCAACTGGAAGCTGGTAGTGCCTTGCACCGCCTGCCCGCTTACATTCCCCGCCGATCACCCCGACCGCACGCTCGATTACCTGATGCTGAACAAGCGCGCCGGGAAAATATTTGAACGACGCAATTATCACGCGGTCGTAGAGCGCTATGCTTCCGATCATCTTCCGCTGGTTACGGAGCTAACTATGAACCATTAATGTCAGACAACTTCATGAAATACTTTATTCAAATAAATACGTTCCTCCTGCTGTTACTGTCGGGCTGGCAGGCTTCGGCGCAGCAAAAAGGCGCTGTTTTTCGTATCAGCAGGGAAACTTTGCAGGATAAGATCAAAGGCGGATGGGCTGGTCAGACGATCGGCGTAACATTCGGTTGGCCAACAGAATTCGTTTATCAGGGCACTTTTATCCAGGATTATCAACCGATCCCGTGGCATGCCGACTATGTTTCCGAGGCAATGCGCACCTTCCCGGGCTTGTTCGACGACATTTACATGGACCTGACTTTCGTGGAGGTCATCGAACGGCTGGGCGTTCACGCACCCGCTGACTCGTTCGCCCGTGCCTATGCGAGTGCGGGCTATGAGCTCTGGCACGCTAATCAGGCAGGACGATATAATGTTTTGCAGGGAATCCCGGCGGCTCGATCGGGGCACTGGGAGCATAACCCGCACGCCGACGATATCGATTTTCAGATCGAGGCCGACTTTGCGGGTCTGATGAGCCCGGCCATGCCTGGCGCGGCATCTGCGCTGTGCGACCGAGTAGGGCATATCATGAATTACGGCGATGGCTGGTATGGGGGCGTTTTTGTGGCGAATATGTACGCCCAGGCGTTCAGGAGCAACGATGTAAAAGCCGTTGTTGGCCAGGCATTGCGGGCTATTCCTGCGCAAAGCAAGTTTTACCAATGCATCGCCGACGTCATCCGTTGGCACCGGCGGTACCCGTCCGACTGGAAGCGGACCTGGTTTGAAATCCAGCGGAAATGGAGTGCGGAAACCGGTTGCCCCGACGGCGTATTTCATCCGCTCAATATCGATGCGAAACTGAACGCCGCTTATGTCGTGCTCGGGTTACTCTACGGGAATGGCGATTTTACCAAAACCATGGAAATATCGACACGAGCGGGGCAAGACTCGGATTGCAATCCGTCGACGGCGGGAGGTGTGCTGGGCACTATGCTTGGGTACTCCAGGATCCCCGCCTATTGGCTGGACCCGCTCAAAAAGGCGGAGCGACTACCGTTTAGCCATACCACACTGGCATTGCAGGATGTGTATGAGCTTGGGGTTAAGCACGCATTACAGCACGTTGCCGATAACGGTGGCCGCATCTCGGGCGATATCGTGGAAATCCCTCAGGAGCCGGTCAGGGCGGTGCGGTTTGAAGAAAGTTTTTCCGGGCACTTTCCTACCGGAAAAGTGCAGGTCAATACCACCCGAAGCGATTCGGTTTCCTTCCGCTTTGATGGTAAGGGCTTTGTGTTAAGGGGGTTTGCACAAAAGTTATCCCGAAATGCTCCCGACAAGCCGGTACGCGTGGCATTATACATCGACGGTCAGCTTTTGGAAGAGTTTGACCTGCCATTGATCGCAGCGCACCGGCGGACCGAGCTTTGTTGGAAATATGGCCTCCCACAAGGAGCACACAGGGTTACCCTGAAAGCGGTGTCGCCCGATCCGGACTACGAGATTGTGGCCCGGGAAGCAGTTGTTTACCGATAGCTAAAATTTTTCCTGTGAAAAAAGTAAGATACCTCATCGTGCCCTTCCTGGCTTGCCTGCTTTGTGCAGCCGCCACAAGGAAGCAGCCAGCGCAATTGTTTGCCGATTTACCGGCCAGGCCGCCAATTTCCATGGGCATATCGCAAAATGCTCCGGATTCAAGCCGTTTCACCTCTGCAACGCTCGTATCGGGCCTTGACGAACCAATGCAAATGGCTATTTTACCTAATTATGATATTGTCGTCGCCGAGCGAAAAGGGGCCGTCCGGTATTTCGATAATGCGACCAGAGAGCTTTCCACTATTGCACAACTCAATGTGTTCAGCGGAATCGAAGACGGTTTGCTGGGTGTGGCCGCGGACCCGGACTTTAAGACAAATCATTGGATTTATCTGTATTACGGAGTCGGAGGGGACAAAAGCGTCAGTCATTTGACGCGTTTTGAGCTGAAAGGGCGGAAACTGGTGCAGGAATCGGCCAAAGTGCTGCTGGAAGTGCCGACGCAGCGCAAATACTGTTGTCACTCCGCGGGCTACATCACTTTCGCGAACGGCCTGCTTTATTTATCGATCGGCGACAATACCAATGCGGAGGAGATCGAAGGGCATACGCCGATCGACGAACGTCCCGGACGTGAGCTGTCCGACGATCAGGCTTCAACGGCAAACAGCAATGATCTCCGGGGCAAGATTCTCAGAATCAAACCTGAGCCCGACGGGACTTACAGCATTCCGGATGGCAACCTCTTTCCCAAAGATGGCTCGCAGGGCAGGCCGGAAATCTACGTCATGGGGGTGAGAAACCCGTTTCGCATATCCGTTGATCCGAAAACGGGCTTTCTCTACTGGGGCGATGTGGGACCTGATACCGAGGTGCCGGGAAGCGAGGGTAAAATGAGTTATGACGAGATTAACCAGGCACGCAAACCCGGTTTTTTTGGCTATCCTTACTTCCTGGCCGACAACCAGGTGTTTCCCGATTACGATTTTGCGACCAAAAAGGAAGGCCCTGGTAAAGATCCCCTCAGGCCGGTCAACGACTCACCGCACAATACAGGCATCCGTGAGCTGCCTCCCGCCCAGCCGGCTTTTATCTGGTATGGAAAAGGCCCCTCCAAAAAGTATCCATTGGTGGGCAAAGGCGGGGCCAGCGCAATGGCCGGCCCGGTTTATCATAGCGACCAATATCCTAATGCGCCCTATAAGCTGCCCGAATATTACGACGGTAAGCTCTTCATTTTTGAATGGATAAGGAAGTGGATTATGGCAGTCAGCATGGATAAGGACGGCAATTACCTGGGCATGGAACCTTTCCTGCCGCAGCTGAAAGTGGGGGCGCCCATCCACATGCAGATCGCCCCCGACGGCGCTATTTACCTGCTCGCCTATGGTACGAACTGGTTTGCCCGTAACACCGATTCGGGTATTATCCGTGTCGAATATACAGAGGGCAACCGAAACCCTGTGGCTGTACTGAACAAGGGTAATACGACGGGTGCAGCTCCGTTTACTGCCACACTTTCTGCCAAAGGGTCGAAAGATTATGATGCAGGCGACAGGCTCGCCTACGAATGGAAAATCGGCTCCCGAAAATTCACCGGCGAAACGTTGATACATACATTTACAAAACCGGGAGTGTATAACGTGGTGCTCACAGTCAGCGACCAGCATGGGGGCAAGGGCACGGCCACGGCCGAATTTAAAATTGGTAATACCCCGCCGGTTGTGAAGATTAAGACCGGTGCGAATCGCAGTTTCTACTGGGATAATTCTGCATTCGATTACGAGATCACTGCCACCGACCGGGAGGACGGCAAGATCGAGACTTCGAAAATCCGTGCCTCGTTCCATTACATCGCATTCGGAAAGGACCTTGCCGGCGCCTTGTCGGGAGGGGAGGGCGAAAACATCCGCTATGCTGCAACAGCCAAACTGTACACATCGCTGGATTGCAGTGCATGTCATACGATGAATGCCAAATCGATTGGTCCGCCATTGCAGGATGTTGCGAGGCGATACGATGGGAAACCGGACGCTGCCGATATACTGGCGCGAAAGATCATCAGCGGTGGAAGCGGACAATGGGGTTCATATCCGATGCCTCCCCATCCCGATTTGCCCGAAAAAAGTGCCAGGGAGCTGGCCGAGTATATTCTCTCGTTGGGAAAGCCGGCGTCGCAACTTCCATTGAAATCCACGCTGAAACTCACAGAACATATCGGCCAGGGCAGTGAGGGCGCATATGTATTGCAAGCCAGGTATACTGACAAGGGTGCCAACGGGATAGGACCGCTTAAAAGTGAAAACCGTATTATACTACGCAATCCGTTGGTTCAGATGGAGGATTATCAGGAAGGAAATGTGGGAGTCGTGATTGCGACCGAGCAAACAGGCTTCGTGTCCTACATTGCCAATATCACCAACGGAAAATATACCCGCTTCAACAGGATCGATTTGACACATATTAAAAACATCCGCCTGCGCATTCAGGAGCATGGTGCGGGTGGAACGGTGGAACTCAGGCTGGATAGCCGGGAGGGACCGCTGGCCGGCAAGGTGCTAATTTCCGGAGGCAAACTTGCAGACCTTAAAGAAGGCTGGAAGGAAATCTCGTTACCCGTGGAGCGCGGTGTCGGGACTCATGATATTTATCTGGTTTTTAAAAATGAGGAAGCCGCCGAGCCGCTCTTTCACATCGACTGGATGTATTTTTCAAAAGATTCTAAACCTTAATCAATTATGAACCGCAGAAGTTTCATTTACAGTTCGGTCCTGTCGTCGACCGGCCTGGTAGTTGCCGCCCGTGACTTGTCGTTAAGCCGTGAAGTTGAACTTGGCAAAAGGGTAGGGATAATCGGGCTGGATACCAGTCACAGCGAAGTTTTTACAAGGATGATCAATGCTGGTTCCCCGGAAATGAATGGGTACCGGGTAATAGCGGCTTATGAACAAGGCAGCAAAGATATTGTATCCGCATTACAGCTCCGGCCGGGCGTGACCGCGAAGGTCCGGGAAATGGGGGTCGAAATCGTCGATTCCATTGACGCGCTGCTTGGCAAAGTCGATGTAGTGCTGCTCGAATCCAACGATGGGCGGCCGCACCTGGAACAGGCGCTGCCGGTTTTCAAAGCCGGGAAGCGTATTTTCATCGATAAGCCGGTTGCTGCGTCCCTGGAGGGTGCCAAAGCGATTTTTAAGGCTGCCGCGCAGTACAACACACCGGTTTTTAGCTCGTCGGCTTTGCGTTTTGACGCCAATGTCCGGCAGGTGGTGGAAGGTGCTATCGGCAACGTTACAGGCGCGGATGTATATACGCCCGCCGAAATAGAGCCACATCACAGCGACCTGGCCTGGTACGCCATTCACGGTGTCGAAATGCTGTTTACCGTGATGGGCCCGGGTTGCCAAAGCGTTTCGCGGACTTACCGAGATGGTACGGACCTTACGGTGGGTGTATGGAGCGATGGCCGCATAGGGACCGTGCGCGGCATCCGGACCGGCGCCTCGAATATTGCCGGAACGGCTTTCGGTACGAAGGGCATCGCGCCTTTGGGCCCTTTTTCCGGTTACGAACCGCTGGTAAAACAAATTGTCACATTTTTTGAGACCGGCAAGGCCCCCGTAACCCCGGCCGAGACGCTCGAAATTTTCAGTTTTATTGAAGCTGCGGATCTGAGCCGAAGCAAAGGCGGAAAAGCGATACAACTGCCTTTGCCGGGATAGATCCCGGCGAATTGGGTTGTGTTCAAGGAAAATACTAACAAGATTCGTCCCCTTTGTAAGAATTATAATTGCGTTTTTACCATTCGTGGCCAGGCAGGAAATTGCCAGGTGCCAGCAATTTCATGAGGTTTGTGGTCACATTAAATGAAGTTATTAAAGACCTGGGAAGAGCTCAGGAACTATGAATAATAACAGTTTTCAGATTTGCAGGAATATTTCGAAACCGGGCCAGGTCTTGATTCTGTTTCTTTGTTAGTTTTGCATTGTAAGCAGTTATAAATCGGTAGGTAGAGATGGATATTCGAAATACACTCTCAGTCGGCGAGGACTTTCTTCCGATGCTCGCAGACTGTAAAGAACGAAAGGTAAAAGCGGAAATGATTCTTGACAGGAATGGTCTTGAACGCGCCGAAGGATTCGTGAAAAATATTCTTAATCAGAGCGCTGATCCCGCTATTGAACTGGAAGATGGCACAGTAATACAGCTTAAAACCATCGTTGCCGTGAATGGTCTGTTTCTGCCTTCGTACTCAGAATGCTGATTAGCGAATGCATGGTCGTCGTATTCGGTTGCAAGCCCTTTGACTAAGTGCTTTTATTATATTTCATTAGTTGGAGCCGAAGGCACGGACAATGGTATCGCTGATGTTCTGGGCGATCTGTCCGGTGGTATCGAAGCGGGGATTGAAAATGGTGACATCAAAACCAATGATCCTGCCGGTGCCCAGAAGTTGGTCGATAAGATATTCCGACTGTTCAAAATCAAGGCCGCCGGGCAGGTGATATTCTACTGCCGGGTTCAACTCATTAGCCAACACGTCGGTATCAAAGTGCATCCAATAACCATCCAGGCTGGGATCAAGGTTTGCTATTGCAGCATCTGTGACTTGTTTTATCCCTTCTTTTTCGATGTTTTCCAAGTCATAACGGATGATAGCGGTTTCGCGAATGTCCTGCGAGCCGTACTTTTTTGTTTCCTCCCAATCCCGTTGACCAATATGAATCACATGGTCGTCCTGTACATAGGGTTTTGCGTTGTTGATATTGGTAAGCACATCCGGTCCCCGGCCGGTAATAATCGCCAGGTCCATATCCGCTACTTCGCCGGTCACCGATTTTTCGGGTTCGTAGAAGTCGGCATGTGCGTCTATAAAGATCAGTCCGTATTTACCGCGGGCTTTCAGACCCGACATGATACCCAGGAGGATGCTGCAATCGCCGCCCAATACTAGCGGGAAACGGTCTTTATCCAGCATTGAATTGACAGTTTTACCGAGCTCGATAGAGAAATCGCGCAGCGGCACCGGATTGAGACAATGGGTGTCGGGATCTCTTTTATCGCTATACTGCGCATTGAGGGTGGCAAGGTGCAGCACCGGATGTTCGGGCTGTAGGTGCCGGCCGAGGCCAGCTTGTAACAGGGCGGCCGGCAGGTCCTGCACGCCGTTCGTGCGAAGCCCCAATATAGAAGGCGCTGCCAGAATCTGTACGTCGAGATTTTGTCTATCCATTACATATCTGTATGTATCTTGCTTTTCACGAAATTTAAAAATGTTCCTTAAAATTTACGGTGGCTCGATTCACAGGCTTAAAGCCTTAATTCATTATGCCTGTTGGATCGCATAGGCACGTCCCCAGACTTAGGACTACTCGGTTATGATCGCAACCTGGTAGTAAATATCCACTTTCCTGTGAAGCTTCGAGGCAATTAACCTCTTTTGAGAAGACTTTTGAGTCGCGCGGCGGACCGCTTTTTTCGGCATTACCTGCGAGGAATCAAATTGTGGAACTGGAGGGACTACGGCTTTACTCTCTGGAGTCAGCGCTGGTTTCTACTCCGCAGGCATATTTTATAAACAACCCAACAGATGCCCGCACGGCGTTATCTATGGTACGGGACGGATCAGATTTGCTTGCCCTGCTACTGGATGGAGGGCACAGCGTTGTCGCCGGACGGCTAGCAGGTGCCTTCCGCAATATTGGTAATGACCGATTGGCCGATGAAATCGTACAGACCATGCGTGCGGTAGGTTATGACACTCGCGAAACAGATCCGTTTGAAGATAGGTTGCCATCCGTCTTATCATTTCGTGAAATATCTCCATATGTCAACCGAATCGGGCTCTTGTGGCACCAAATGAGGGATACTGTCATCGCTGGTTTTCCGAAAGCTCCAGGGCTTCCAGCCAATTCAAAGGATTATATGAAAACGGTGGATGAGGTGTTTGTGACAGATGCTTATCATTCGCTTTCGATTGAAGGGTACCGTGTCACCCCAGAGTTGATTGAAAGGGTTCGAAGGGGAGAATGGAACCCAGATAATAACCAGGCAGACAGTGATCAGACGAACGCATTAGCTGCCCGGGGTTACTGGCAGGCCTTCGTAGCCGTGAAGGAAAGCATCGCCAGGGTTTTGAAAGGAGACAGTCCGGGAGAAATTTTGGATAACGATCATAGGGTCTGGTACAGAGAGCTTTTCGCACCAAGTGTAACAGCAGGCTTGTTAAGGGCTAGTGATCTGGCCGGATACCGAAACGGTCAAGTTTACATACGAAATTCGATGCACGTTCCACTGAATAGAGATGCGGTGCGAGATACAATGCCATTACTGTTTGATTTGTTGAAAGAGGAAAAGGAAGCATCGGTCCGGGTTATACTTGGCCATTTCATCTTCGTCTACATTCATCCTTACCTGGACGGAAACGGGAGAATCGGAAGATTTCTAATGAATGCAATGCTCGCATCCGGAGGATATCCCTGGACTATAGTACCATTAGGGCAGCGCAAGAATTACATGCAGGCACTGGAAAGAGCGAGTGTTCACCGTGACATCGCGGCGTTTACTGACTTTATAGCCAGCCTGGTTCGAAAATCGATGGAGGATGGGCCTTTGCCGGAGATTCCGTCCATCGTTACTGAGTAATCCATCAGGCCGGCGGCCCTTTCGCCTGTTGCTGCGTGGCGCCGGTGGGTCAGTTTTTGGCATCGAGCAATTCCCGTAACGCTCGCTTGCCATCTTCATTACCAGGCGAAAGATCAAGAGACTTTCGGTACATTGCGATGGCCGGCTCTTTTTTGCCGGCCTTCGCCAGCGCATGCGCGTAGCTGTCATAGGTGTTGCCGCTGTTTGGAAAAAGCAGCGTGTTGATCTTGAAAACTTCGAGGGCATAGGTACGAAGCTGTTCGGAATCGGTTCGTAGTAAGTCAAATCCTAATCGGTTAATTTCCAGTTCATCCAGGTAGTAATGGGCGGTGTCGCTCTTCAATTCATTTAATTTGGACAAGGCGAAATCGGGACCTTTCGCGACCATCGTTTCTCCGTATATGCGCGCAATAGACCGTGTCGTGCGGATTTTCGGTGGTTTCATTCCATTGAGCAAATTGGAAACGCCCAGCATGATCTGAATCGTATTGTTATCGGTGTTGTCGTACAGGATAATAGTCTGGTCTTTGCTCAGATTTTTATGCAATGCGGTTGAGAGGCCGACAATATGGCCGTCATGAAACGTAAAACGGTCAAATGGCTCCGTTTTGCTGGTGTAAACATTCCATCCCAATCCATAGGAACGGGTGCTGGTGCCCATGAAAAAGGTCTTCCCCGAGTTCAGCGTAACGGGTTTGAACGCTTCCTCCATGGATTTGGGTGTGATCAGTTTTCCGGAACTGAATGCCCTGTCGAAGAGCCAAAGGTCCTGCGTAGTGCTGACGACATTATTGGGGCCTGCGAGCACGCCAAGGTTATAATATGTGTACTCCCGTGTGCGATCGAGCGAGTCGACGTTCCTGTACGCGTGGGTATACATATTTGGGCGTGTGTAACGCACCGTGTTTCGCATATCGGGTTGGCGGACAAATGTCCTTCGCATCCCGGCCGGCTCGAAAACATGTTTCCGCATGTATTTGTCAAATGGCACACCGCTGACTTTCTCAACAAGCAAGGCCAGCAACAAATAGTTGGCATTGTTGTATCGCCAGTTTTCGCCGGGCGTGAAAAGCAATGGCAGCTTTTTGCCGATCAGGTGTGCATAGGCTTGCTGGTTACTGATCAGTTCGTTTGGATGTGCCCGGATATAGTCGTTTTCCAACCTTTCGAGAACGGGCAGGCCCGAAGTATGGTTGAGCAAATGTCTGATCGTGATTTCCGGGTAAATGAAATCGGGAAAGAACCTGGCAAGTGGGTCTGCCAGTGCAATTTTCTTTTTTCGACCAATTGCAAAACGGCTATCGCGGTAAATGGCTTGGAGAGCGAGGCCAGGTTGAAGCGGGTTGTGTCGGTATGAGGGACGCCTGAGGGAAAATCCAGATACCCGAATGACTTCCTGTAAATGGGTACTCCCCGTTCGGCCACCAGGATGCTGCCATTGAAAAGCCCGGAGGCAGCAATTTCCGCTAAAAAGGAATCTATTTTGGCTATACGGGCAGAATCCGTTTGCGGGAAGCAGGGCCTTGCCTGTCCTAATAATGCGAATAAGTACAGGATTGTAAAAGCGCGTGCTCTTTTCATAGCCGGAATGATGTTTGGGTGATTGAAAGAAATAGGTGTTGTATTTATTTGATTGAATATCAATACGAGTACAATGGTAAGAAAAAATTCTTATCAGTAAGAAACTTTTCTTATTTTTTCTCAGAAACTTTTCTTAGGTTTGAGGCATGAAAGATAAAGGCAGTAAAAATCAGTCATCACCAGAGCCCACCAGATCGGAACTGGAAATTCTTCAGGTACTGTGGGAGTTCGGCCCGTCCACGGCCCGTTTTGTCAACGACCATCTCAATGAACATAAGCGGAAGGTCATTTATATGTCTACGCTGAAATTAATGCAAATCATGGTCGAGAAGGGGCTTTTGAAAAAGGACGAAAGCCAGTTGAAGCACATTTATAGTCCGGCGCAGGAAGAGAGCAAAACAAAAAGTTTTTTGCTTGATAGAGTAGTGGATACCCTTTTCAATGGCTCGGCCGGGAAACTGATGATGCAGCTTTTGGGTGACAAGGAAATGTCCGAAAAGGAATGGGAGGTGTTCAGCGAGGTGATCAGGAAAATAGATCAGAAACAATAATTGCAATGGATATGCATTTCATAACCCAGCTTTGGTCGGAAGCCGCGATCCGTGCGGTTTGCTGGACGCTCGTTCACTCCCTTTGGATAGGTACCCTTGCCGCCGGTCTGGGCGGAGCGGTAGTAATGCTGACTTCTAAATCGTCGGCGCGGTTGCGATACAATCTGTTAGGCGTATGTATGGTGAGTTTTGCGCTGGTAATGGCTGGGTTGCTCGCATACGAATGGTCGACCGAAATGCAGATCGGAATAAAAACAGATACTTTTTCCGGGACTTTGGTTTGGGTAAATGGTCTTACTCTGGCTCGGATGCCTATCGCTGGATTGGAAGACAGGCTGGTCTTTTTTATCAATCAATATTCGCCGGTCATTTTCACGGTATGGCTGGTGTCATTCCTGATCAAAAGTCTGCAATTTACCGCGGGGTTATTCTTCATTCAACGCGTCCGTACCCGGCGGGTGCAGGCGGCACCGCCGGAGTGGGAATGTAAATTATTGTCACTTGGGCGGAGACTGGGTGTCAAGCCAAGGGTGAGGTTGTTGCAGTCCGAGCTGGTGAAAGTCCCGCTCACGGTAGGGCATTTCAAACCGGTGATCCTGGTGCCGGCAGGGATATTTTTGCAGTTGTCCCCAGGGCAGATCGACACGATCCTCCTGCACGAGCTGGCCCACATCCTGCGGCGGGACTACCTGGTCAATATTTTGCAAGCGATGCTCGAAACGGTGTTTTTCTTCAATCCGGGGTTGCTGTGGCTCTCGGGACTGCTCCGGGAAGAGCGGGAAGTCTGTTGCGACGATATTGTCCTGGCCCAAAGTCCGTTGAAAAGTACATATCTGCAGGCGCTGCTGGCATTTCAGCCGTATAGCAGTAATCGTTCGGAATCATTGGAGCTTGGACTGGGCGGAAATGCATTGGCTAGACGGATAAAAAGAATTATCAGCCAAGAAAATCAACGTTTGGGCGCATTTGAGAAAATCGTTCTGCTTGGGTGCCTGCTGGCGATCTCCGCTTTTTGCTGTAAAATAAAGCCGGAGAAGACGAATGTTGCCAGTTCCGTCGCGAGGCCCGACACCAGCCAGGCAGCCGGGCCGACAGTGCTCAACTCGTCGGCAACGTCCATAGCACATGTGGTTTTACCCAAAGCTAAGAAGACGCACCCGACAACCACCGTACCGGTCGCTGACCTTGCCGGAACCGATACTACGCAGCATTTTAACAGCATCCGATTTATCGACAACAACCACGATATACCCAACCGGGAGATGGTCGTGCGTGATGATCGCGGCAATGTCTATCATTTGAAGTTTGCCGATCATGTTCTGGTCAAACTGCGGGTGAACGGGGAGGAAATTGCTGAAAAAGAATTGACCAGATACGATAACCTTGTGGCGGGAATTGAAAAGGCCAGGTTGGATGCGCAGGCTGGAAAAGCCCGCGCCATGAAAGGCAGAATACCCAGCCAGCGGTATGCCGATATGAAAACAGGTAAGTGGGGCCTGCCGCAGACGGGAAAGAGAAATTCACGCGTCAAACAAATGCCCCCGCCAACCGATATCAGCTACGATCAGACGCGTGTGCGTGGCGTGATAGCCGCGTTGGTGCGCGCGGGTGTGGTGGAAAATGCGTCGCAGGTTGAATGGTTTGGTATCAATGAGAACGAACTGCTTGTCAACGGCAAAAAGCAATCTGCCTCTTTGCATCAGGAGTTGAAGGAGCGGTATGACATCCGGCCGAAGGTCGGGTTATTTTATGGCCCCATCGAGATGGTCGGCCAGGGGATAATCCTGGAAAAAGGTGATTTGTGAAACCACCAAACATGATTTATCGCTTTTGCGGGGCGTATTAATGTCCGGTGAAGCACTCATTTCGGAAGACGAGATCAAAGCAGGTGATATTTAAATCATCCGACTGCAAAGTGCGGCTTGTTTGAATGCAAGCCGATTGTGTCAGGTGCTCTTTTAAAGATAAAACCCGTATGTAGCCGCGAGAGCGAAATCTACAAAGTAGGAGTTTTTCATTACGGTCTTTCAGTGAATGTAACTACCTTATTGCGAATTCAGCAGCCAGGATCGAGCGTGTGTGAAGCCCGGCACACTATTGGCTGTTAGATTTTTCGCCTAAACCTGCATACAATGAAATACAATATCAGGATTCTTGCTAACTGCTGTTTTTTAGGGTTATCTAATAACCTCTTTGCCCAGGAAGACCTTTCGGTGTATGGTTATTGGAAATACCATCAACCGGCGGCCAGTCAGCTTTTTTACAAATCGCTCAGTGAAAGGGCATTTGGGCAGCTCGGCAAGCGTGAGACAGCTGTTTCGTCGCTGACCACCAAAGCGCAGTGGCGGAAACGGCAAGCGGACGTTCGCGCAAAGCTCGCAAGGGCCGTCGGACCTTTTCCTGAAAAAACACCCCTGAACCCGGTCATTACAGGAACATTGAAAAAGGATGGCTTTTCAGTTGAAAAGCTGTATTTCGAGTCCCGTCCCTGTTACCATGTGACAGCCGCCATGTTCCTGCCCGATAGCAGGCAGGAAAAGGCACCCGCGATCATTTTTTGCAGCGGACATAGTGAGAACGGCTTCCGCAGCGAAGCCTATCAGCGTCTGATCCTGAATTACGTTAAGAAGGGTTTCATTGTATTGGCCTTTGATCCGATCGGGCAGGGGGAGCGCATACAGTACCAGCCCGACGAGCTGAAAGAGGGAGCAACGGGCGAGCATTCCTATGCGGGTGTGCAGTCATTTATATCCGGACTTCCACCGGCCAATTACTTTATCTGGGACGGCATTCGGTCAGTGGATTATTTACTGACCAGGAAGGAGGTCGACCCGGCGCGTATAGGCATAGCCGGCCGGTCGGGCGGGGGAACACAAAGCGCTTATATCGCCGCAATGGATGACCGGATCGCGGCGGCCGCTCCCGAATGCTACATCACCACCTTTGATAAACTGATCCGCTCAAACGGGCCGCAGGACGCTGAGCAAAACCTGATGTTCGGGCTGGAAGAGGGGATCGATATGGCCGACTTTCTGGAAGTGCGCGCACCGAAACCCACACTGATCGTGGCTACTACACGGGACATCTTTGCGATTCAGGGAGCCAGAGATAGTTATAATGAAGCCAAAAGGGCGTACGAGGCTTTCGGGAAAGCCGGACAGATCCAGATGACCGAAGACGACGCCGGTCATGCTTCTACGGCCAGAAACAGAGAGGCTTCCTACGCGTTTTTTCAAAAGTATCTTGACAATCCCGGCAGTCCTTCCGATCTGGAGGTGCAATTGCTGACCGACGAAGAGCTGCATGTAACGCCCGGCGGACGCGCCATCGCCGCTTTGAAGGGTGAAAGTATGTTTTCGCTGAATGAAAAACGCGCCAAAGCGCTTGCCACCAAGAGGAGCGCGGTAAGGTCGGCTGCGGACCTTTCCGCTGAGCTGAAAAAGAAAATCATGGCTGTTTCCGGATTTACGAAGCCGGCCGGCAAAATGGACGTCATTTTCTCGGGCAGGCTGCACCGTCCCGGTTATGCCATGGAAAAATACCTGGTGAAAGGCAGTAGTGGTTACCACCTTCCTGTTCTTTGGCTTAAACCCGCAAAAAGCATTGGAAAGACCGTCCTTTTGCTGGATGATCAAGGGAAGGCGCAAGCAGTACAGCAAGGCAAGCTGGCCGACCGGCTGGCGCGTCAGGGTTGCGAGGTGGTCGTTCCCGACCTGAGCGGCATCGGCGAACTCGGAAGCGGGTTCATTAGCGGTGGCGATTCGGTCATTGAGGGTGTTCCGCTGAACTTGTGGTTCTTTGGCATGTTGACGCACAAAAGTCTGGTGGCAACCCGAGCTGAGGAGATTATGGTCCTTGCAGAATTTATCAGAAAAAACGGAACCGCAGGAACTGTTCTGACAGGCGTCGCCGCGGGAACGTTAACCTCGGATTTGCTGCATGCGGCTGTGATCCAAAATCCATTCAGCAAATTGGTGCTGCTCCAACCGCTGGTATCGTACCAATCCATTGTCGAGGAAAGGCTCTATAAACCTGGCTTCGCCCTATCGGCCGTACCCGGCGCATTGACCGAATATGACCTCCCGGATCTGGTGGAAGCGCTTTCTTCGAAGGACCTGCTAGTAATTAATCCGGTTACCGCGGCGGGAAAGGAAGTAGATCAAAAGCAGGCTGACTCCATTTACCAGCGGGCGTTGAAACAAAAACAGGGCGTTGGATTGAGTGTCCGCTGCGGATTGCAATACGAAGAGCTGCTGGAATCTGCCATGCTGTGGATCAAGTAGATGTTTTTCTTGCGGGAGAGATTATGTACTGTCAGGCACCGGACAATCAGTTGGCCGTCAAACCTTGTGATCAAATATATTGTTAGTTTAGCATGGAGCACTTTAGTCATATCACGGATGCTATCCAGATGGCAAGCGAACATCAAAATGGATATTTTAATACGCTGCTAAATACGGTGAATGATCATGTGGTTCGCCTGAGCGTAATGACTGAACCGTTTTATTGGCACTTTCATCCTAATTCCGACGAGGTTTTTCTGACGCTTGAAGGCATTTTATTGATTGAACTGGAAAGTGAAACCATAGAGCTTTCGCCGGGACAATTATTCACCGTACAAAGGAATATCCCGCACCGGACCGCTCCCAAAAATGGCCGCTCTGTAAACTTAACATTTGAGCACCAGCATATGGAAACCGTCAGAATGTAGACACGGTTAAAACGAAAGAGACGACATGAAAAGGCCCCCCGCTCCGCACATTCCATCGAATAATTGAATTTGTATAAGCTGATGCCATTTTGAATGTAAAAACGACAGCCTGCAATTCGAACACAATTGATAGCAGAACTGGTGTATCTGACCGCTGCCTGTTTTCAGGCACATAAGGCTAAAAACTGCATAAGATAAGCATGCAGGCGGGCTCACGATGCTGAGTGGAAAAGCAACATCAGGCAAGCTGATACTCTCCAAGTCTATGAATGCCGTTTACCCCCTTCGCTACAATTAATCCGGAACTGTCCGACGGCACAACCGGCAAAGTAGTGCTTCGGTTCGATTTCTGGACATGACAGCCGCCGCCGCGGTTATCAAAATTTATCAGGGAGCATCCGCAACCGGGACACCGGTTGAGACGATAACATCAGCAAACGCTTCCGGTTATTTGTTGCAAACCCGAACATATACGGGCCCTGTTAGAAAGTAATCAACTGCCGCGACCTGCTGGATCACTGGCTTCCGGAGCTGCGAAGTAAGTGGTGACCGGCAATGGTTTTTCGGCTGGTCAACCGAAGGTGTCCCTGATTACTTTGAACTTCCTAAAAAAAAGCTCATTCACACTAGTGAAAGCGCTGGCTGGGTTGTCTGATGTAAAATGCTGAACCGTCAAGCCGGAATTCTATCGGATTTGGGCTGAATTCCTCAGAGTTTTATGAAGGTCGAAATAAAAGATAGCCATGGCGAGGTAATAGCCGCTAACATAGAGAACAACAGACAAGAAGGACTTTCGCCATATATTAAGAATTCTTATTCTACCGTCGAACGATACTGGAAGAGCGAGACTACCGAAATAACGGCCGGACAAACCCACGTCGCGATGCACGACGTAGATGTGAAGGAGTCGATAAGCCTTAAAACCTACGACGCTCCGCTAATGGTAGGACTGCTTTTTCTTGAAAAGGGCAAAGTACAAGTGAGACAACCCGAGCAAGCTTTCAGGGAAATCACGACGCTGCAACACAACCTGGTCTGCCATTCCCAACAAACAGAAGAGACATTGTTTGCAGCCGGGCAAAAAGTACGCCTGACCATTATCCACCTCTTACCAGCCTATTTTTTCAAACTGGCAGAAGGTGGGAGCCCCGCCATTGACCGGATGGCTGATGACGTTTACACACGAAACCAGCACTCATTCGTAACCAGCCATAACTTACAAATAACCTCGCCCATGCTCAGGCTGTTGAACTCTTTTGATTCATCGGCCTACAATGCAGCCTCGCTTCGTTTGTACACCGAAGCGAAAATACTGGAATTGCTTTCCCTGCAAATTGCGCAGATCGAAGATACCTCCCAGCGCGCAGTCCTTTCCAAATTCAATGAAAGCGATGTCAAACGGTTGAATCTGGCGAGAGAATATATTTTGTCGGACATCTCTTTTACGCCCTCAATGGAATCCATTTCGCTGGAGGTTGGAATGAATGTTTACAAATTGAAGACGGGATTCAAGGCCTTGTTCGGCCAGTCGTTATTCAACTATTTGCGGGAAGAGCGGCTCAGGACAGCCTATCGGGAAATTACCAAAAGGGACCGGTCTTTGACCGAAATAGCCTATCAAACCGGATTTGCCTCAATCAGCCATTTCAGTGACGCATTCAAAAATCGCTATGGCATTTCCCCAAGTCAATTGCGATAAGCGCATTTTCATTTTTCGAAAACAATACTACCGCATTTGAAACAGGGAGTCTGGCTGCCAGGATTTATTTGCAATCAAAAACAAAAGATGAAAGCAAGTAAATTATCATTGTTAGTTTTGATACTGATCATGTTTCGCGCGCTGGCCGGTTATGCCCAGGTTTCCGAGATCGAGGTTTCGGCAAAGTATCATCCGGCCTCCGGATATTTATCCCCCGCAGACAGTGTTTCCAGGCCGGGGAAGGCCATCCAGTCTGAAATCAATGTGTCGGCGTTGATCAATATCCACACCAGGATTGATTCTGCTACGGGAAAAATACGGTCGCTCGGATCGAATGTCCATGCGCGTTACACTGGCTTTTCCCGGGATGGATACAATGCGCTGATATTACCTTCCGAGCTGTATGCCGTCAATGTTGGCCTGTACTACTACTCTACGATTAACTGGAAATGGGCCTACAATGTGTTCCTGAACACGGCTGTCAATTCCGACTTTGAACAAGTTGATAAGAATGACGCATTTCTGGCAGGGGGTGCTGTATTCATCCGGGGATTCACCCCCAACTTCAGTTTGGGATTTGGCGCAATTGTTCACAACAATTTGGGCGCGTTTATGCCCTGGCCTGCTTTAACGGTCGATTGGAAGATGGGCGGCAAATTCAAACTGAACATCCGGACGCCTGACAAGTCAGCCGGAATCGCGCATTATGTCGGCATTAGTTATATTCCCAATTACCGGTGGAATATCTCGTTCGCATTTCAACCGGAAGTACTATCTTATGATGTCGCTACCAACAGTGAGCGAAAGAACAGGCTGATGAGCTTTTGGCAACTGCCGTTCACACTTTCGCCCACGTTCCGTGCCGGTAATTTTCAGATTATTCCAAAACTAGGTTTTACCGCGCTCCGTCGCTATGCTTATGGTGAGAAAAAGGTATCTGAAATGTTTACGGAATATCCCTATCATGGCCTGGGTACAAATCTGATTTACGGAATTGGCATTAAGTACCGGCCCTAGCCAGCAAACAATCGAAGTCCGTAGCTTGTGATAGCCGCCGGAATCCATTCTCTCGGTTAGTGAGATTGCCTATGCGCTCGGGTTCGAACATCCACAATCGTTCAGCAAGCTGTTTAAATTAAAGACCAAACAAAGTCCCTTGGATTTCAGACATTCTTTTAGCTGATGTATGCTGAGCTGACAAGCTTTTGATCCCCTTCATTCATAGTTTGCCAGTTGATGTGCGTTAGTTCGAATACAGCAGCTTACGAAAAGCCGCAGGCGAAAGACCGGTTTTCTGTTTGAACAATTTATTGAAAGACTGCGGATGTTCGAAACCCAATGCATAAGCGACGTCGGCTGTGGTCAACATATCGCTGCCTAACATTTCCTTGGCTCTTTGGATCATCTTCAAATGAATGTGCTGCTGGGTAGTCTGGCCGGTGAGGGATTTGAGCATGTCCGACAGATACCGCTGGGAGATGTTCAGGTGCCCGGCTATTTCCTGAGTCGTCGGCAAGCCACTTACGAGTGCCTCTTTCTTCTCAAAGCGCTCATTTAAAAACGCATTCATCCGGTCGATCAGGTCGTGATGGACCATGTTGCGGGTCAGGAATTGGCGGTGATAAAAGCGGTTACAATGATGCAACAGCAGTTCTATTTGAGAAACGAGTACGTCGTGGCTGAAATGATCGGTCTGCGTTCCCAGCTCTGCGGCAATCGACTCAAACACAGCCTTGATCACATGCTTTTCTTTTTCGGAAAGAAACAGTGCTTCGGTTACCGAATAGGAGAAAAATCCGTAGCGGTGAATGCGCGATGCAAGCGGATGTTTGTAAAAGAGGTCGGGGTGGAAGTACAATGCATAGCCTTCGTGTTCGTCCAAATCATCGGAGAGCTCCACTAGCTGATTCGGCCCCACGAAAGCAAGCCCGCCATCGCGAAAATCATAAGCACCCGGCCCGTATTTCGCTTTACCGGAGAACCGCAGTTTGAACGCGATTTTATAGAAATGCAATAAATATTGGCTGCCCGCATCATCCACCGCAGGTTTATTTTTGTCGTAATTGACCAATGTGATCAGCGGATGAAGCGGCGACGGCAGGCCGACCCGCTCCATTAATTCTGAGATATTTTTGAAAACCACAGGTTGCCTATGCATATGCGGACAGTGCTTCTTTTCAATTACTAATTTAAAACATCAGGCCTCAATCCTGGATGGCCGGGCGGATCACTATGTCGCCAATGTCCACCTGATCAGGCTGGCTGATCGCGTACACAACGGCCTCTGCAATGGCGCTTGCAGGGATTGCAATTTCGTTCGCCCGCTGCGTCAGGACACTGCGAATACCTTCATTCCTGATTTTTCCTGTAAAAGGCGTATCTACAAATCCGGGCGAAATTCCGGTCACACGCCAGCGTCCTTTTGATTCCTGCCGCAGCGCTTCGCTAATCGTGCGTACTGCATTTTTGGTGGCGGCATATACGCCCATTGTGGGTACGATGCTGATGCCGGCGGTCGAAATGATATTGATAATATGTCCGTAACCCTGCATTTTGAACACCGGCAGTGCCGCGGCGATGCCATACAGCGTGCCTTTCAGGTTCACGTCGATCATCTGTTCCCAGCCTTCCACGTCCACATCTTCCAATAATTGCAGCTGGCTAACGCCCGCATTATTGATGATCACATCCAGCCTGCCAAATGCACTCAATGCCAATTGCACAAGCGAGGCCGCGTCGGTCTGTCTGGTAACATCCGTTTGCTGATATGCGGCCTGGCCGCCTGCTTTTTGAATACGATCCGTTAAACTTGCCAGGGCATCTGTTCTTCGGGCACCCAGTACCACTTTCGCTCCTTTTGCTGCCAACAATTCCGCTGTTGCTTCACCTATGCCGCTACTGGCGCCGGTGATGGCGACTACCTTTTTTCGATTCCATGGATCATATCGTATGAATGGTTGTACAATACAAAATTCGGGAAACAGCAGGCGCAAAAGGTAGCCGGAACCGCCGAATGTGTAGTCGATAATTCCGGTTGAATCTCATATCTGTCCATATTGAAAAATTCCGATGAGATGCCTTGCCGCTGGATTCAAGCTTGATCGCCGAGTCAGCAAATCGCATACACCAAACATGGCTTTTAATTAGCCGGCATTTTGCATATTTGCAAGAAATAATTGTTCGATGAACTTATTACCGCAAGACGAACTTCACCTTTGGCGTAGAATACAGGCAGGCGATGGGCAGGCATTTCAAGAACTCCACCAGATCCATATCCGGCACCTGCTCAATTACGGACTCCGTCTTTGCGGTTCGATGTCAACTGTGGAAGATTGCGTCCAGGATGTGTTTGCCGAACTGTGGCTGTATCGCCAGGGTATTACTCAGCCCATTTCGATGCGCTTTTATTTGCTGAAAGCACTTCGCAATAAGCTCAAAGCGCAGTACAGAAAAGAGCATTCGTTCATTTCCGGCTGGGACGACGACCGGGATAACATCGATCGGCCGGTTTTCAACGTGGAGCCATCCACTGAACAAAACCTCATTGACTTGGATATAGAAGCGGAACGCGAGCAGCAGATCAGGGCGGCGATGAATGCCTTATCGCCCCGTCAGCGCGAAATCATTTATCTCCGGTATTTTAATGATCTGACTTACGATCAGATCTGTGAGCTGCTCAATATCAACTATCAGACCGCGCGTTCGCAAATTTATCATAGCCTGAAAATCCTCCGCAATACGCTCAACGGCAACGATTTGCGGTCAACGCTTTCCTTCCTATTCTTCTTTTAAGAAAACTTTTTCAATTTTTCATGCTACAAAACAACGGTTTCGTCTCACTGTATAGTTGAAAGACTGTTACTATGAAACCGTATAGCGATTACATTCATAAAGATATTTCCCGACTGCTCGATCACCTCACCCTGCATATTGCGGGTGTATTATAGAGGAACGACAGATTGAACCGCTTCCGGTAATTCTATGAAAGCATGAATTTATTGCCGAGTTCGGGTTTAAGAAAAGGATTGCCTGCGAATGCGGCCCATTTGGTTGAATCAGCTGTTTCCGAAATAATGACCAGGGCTTTGCAGGCGGTTGGCTCCGGTTCCGGCAGCGCCGATGAATTTATTGCAATGGTATCCGAGGAACTGGACCGGTATGCCATCGATTACCGGATTGCTATTGACAATGACGACGTCATTAACTTAGCCGGTCAGTACCGCGAACTGATACGGAAATGGGAAACATTGCCTGAGGGCGATGGTATCGAGCTTGATTTTCCTATCGAAAACTGGGCATAATATGCCTTCCAATCTGCCCGGTAACCGCATAAAAAACGGTAACAATGCAGCGGCGCGCTACCTGTATTGCTGCCAGCCAAGTTGTTTTCTGGTTGAGGGCAACTTGTGCTGTTCTGCAAAATCATTCCGTACTTTTTTTACATCGTTCCACCACCGGTCAAGCGGATAATGCAACTCTCTGTAAATAAGATAGCTCAGGTCGATGGTGCGTACGGGTTGATGGTCTTTGATATCGTCTACCTCTTGTAAAAATGTCCGTCCATTGGCTTTTTCAACCAGCGGCTGCCATTCTTTGAACCAAATACTTTCGACGAATGCAAAGGTACTGTCGCGTTGCTTTTTCAGCTTGCCGATCATGTCCATTGCCGCATCGATGTGTTTTATGGCCATTTTTGGATGGGCTGCCGCTGCCGATGCATTTTGCAGCAAATCCGCGACCCGGTTCAGTGTGATCAGCATACGCAGATTTTGTCCGCAGATGGCCGCCACGGATTCCAGCACTTCCAGGTTGTAAAGCTGCTTTTTAGAAAGCGATTTATTCTTTTGGAGAAGTCGAATGGCATATGCATTGCGGGGGAGCATTGCTTTTGCTGTGGCAAAACGTTCAGCACTGACCGGATAAGGTTTGCCCGCGATCGCAAGCGTACCGGATTCCGGCACGGGCAATAGGGGTAACGTCTGGTCTTTTTCGGGTTGAACGAAAAGACTGTCCGAGTTTCCTTTGATGGGCGTCCGCCAGGGCGAGGGAATCCAGTTCCAGCTGTCGGTGTGGAACTCGGCCTGCTCGCTGAGGACGCGGTAAACGCTATCCATGTCCTTTTGCGCAGGTCCGTAAAACGACGTCATAAACCGGGCAGAGGCGTCGGCCGGAGTCAGATTCCGATTGTTCCAGCCTGCCGCCGTGCCAGTGGCATAGCCAAGCCAGAAGGTTTCGGGATGCAATCCCGCATCCGCCCAGCCGGCGATTACGACCCCCATAAACGAGGATAGGTTGCCGGAGAATGCCGTTCCTATCTCCCTGAACATGTCTGCTACGCGCCCCGACGAGCGGTCACTGCCGTCGGCCATGACCGCGGTTTTCGTGTGCAGGGGGTAATAGTTGGGAAAAATAGGTTCCGCACCCTGTGTAGCGGTGTACACAAACTGCCGGATACCGTGTTTTTTATAGTCGGCAGCTATTTCTTTATTATAAACCCCATTCACCAAATGCGTGGGCAATGCGGTAATATCCTCCCGCCGCAATGGAAATTCTCCCCAAAAGAGCACCGTGCGGCCCTGCTCATGCAGGCGGTCGGCCAGTTTTTTGATAAACCAGGCCAGTAACCTGCCATTTCCGCCGAGGCTGTCGGCCATAGGTTTTTCGGAAGGCGCCTTGCCGGTGTAATAGGCCTCGTCGTTGGAAAGGAGAATGTATTTGCTCCCTTTGCTCGCATCGATGAGCTCGGAGAACATCGCGTCGAGCAATTCGAAGGTGCCGGGATTGGTGACCGAAAACTGGTAATTAATGTCGTCGATCAGCCGCAGTTTGCGGTATTCGGGGTGTTTCAGAATAAACGAAACGTGCGCCGGTGCATCCAGGAAGGGTACGAGATCGATGTAATGTGCTTTCGCATAGTCGGTCAGCTCCTGGTATTCCCGGGCCGTCAATGCGTACGGCTCCACAATGGCCGGGGCGGATTTGTATTCGAAATGTCCTTCGAGCTTGATCGAGAATGCATTGATCTTGTAAGTGGAAGCCTGTTTGATGATCCGTTTCAATGCGTTCAGCTTTTCCAGATGGTGCGCATCGTCCCAGTAAATCATCCTGACTTCCACATTCGGCCAATCGGTAATTTCACCTTGCGGCAGCTGCGAACTTTCGCGGAGCAACTGCAAAAATGTCTGGATGCCGTAGTACAAACCTTGCTCCGCATTGGCCGTAATGGTGATCAAAGTTGGCTTCAGGCTCAGCCTGTAAGCCTGCCGGGCGAGCGCGGCCCGGTTGGTATCCACGCTCGCACCGATTTCGACAGCGCCTTTTCTGACGATCAGTTGAATGGCAGGTGCCTTTCCCGCTGCCGCTTTATTTCCGGCGACACTTAGCGGCAAACCGGCTTCCTTCAACCCCTGCTGCAAACCAGCCATCGCCTGCGTTCCGACAAGCGAAGCATCTGCCACAATTTTCCAGCTCTTACCTAATGCAAATCGCTGGTCCGTCAGCGCCATTCGCTGCGGAAGCGGCAGCAAGCCGGAACCTGGCCGGCCGTTTCCGGCGGATAATTTAGCCGACGCCGCAATCTGTGCAAAGGTGTGGCCGTGCAGGATTATGCAGCAGTAAATGAACAGGAAGAACTTCCGGCAAATGGCAATCGTCTTCAAGGGGAAATTTTTAAGGGTTCGGGTAAATTAAAAAACAATCCGCGGTTACCCGCAATTAATAACCTTCGTTTTGCACAATCGCCGGGCTGCTGGTCGTCACCACCAGCGTCGGGATCGGGTACAGGAGCTGGTAAGGTTTGATCGGCGTCGAAATGCCCACCGTGCTTTTGCCGGGGCCGGATACTTTGGAGTTCATCACCGTCAGCGCGCGGTCGGTGCGCAGCAGGTCGAACCAGCGATGCCCTTCGAATGGCGATTCGAGCCGTTCTTCGTCATATACTGCGTTCTTAAAGGTTTCGTAAGTCAGACCGGCCAGATCCGCAAGGCCAGCGCGTTTACGCACCTGATTGATTGCCGCATAAGCATCGGCTACCGGACCTTTGTTCACTTCATTCAATGCTTCGGCATAGTTTAGCAAAACATCCGCATAACGGACAACATACCAGTCTGCGCCCGAATCGGCGTAACCGCCGCCCGTCTCACGCTCCACATAACCGCGGACATACTTCGCAGCCACAAAAGCACCGCCGAGCGTATAGCCGTCGGCGATATTGTTCCGGCGGACATCGCCTTTGGTATAGGCGTTCGCAATGTCATCGGTCGGTTGGTTAAATCCGTAAGCGCCGCCGGATGGGATCGTGATCCCTTCCGAGCCGGTAGGCGCAAAGTGGTTGGGAAGGTTGGAGCCCAGGCCATTGGCCGCGCCTTTGTATTGCACCTGCAAAACCGCCTCGGAATTACCCTGCTGGCCGGCTTTGTACAAATCGGCATACACGGATAGGAGCTTGTAAGTGCCCGATGAAACGACTTTCCTGAATTCCGCAGCGGCCTCGGCGTATTTTTTCTGGGTCAGATAAACCTGTCCGAGCAGGCTTTGCGCAGCGCCTTTGGTTATTCTTCCCGTATTGGCGTCATCATAAGTTACCGGTAGCAAACCCTCGGCCTTCGTCAAATCGGCCTCGATCTGCGCGTACACTTCCTGAACCGACGCCCGGCCGACGCTGTAACTCGCATCGATGTCCGTCACAGGTTCGGTAACGAGGGGCACACCGCCGTAAAGCCGCACCAGATTAAAATAGGCGAGCGCGCGCATGGCCGATGCTTCGCCGGTGTATTGTTTTTTCAAATCATCGCCTACCGGAGAACCGTCGATGCGTACAAGAATGCTGTTCGTCCTGGCGATCAGGGCGTAGCTCGTTTGCCAGAACGCGGTAAGGTGTTCGTTGTCAGTTGTTTCCCTGAACTCGTCGATGTTTCGTTTGGCATCGTTGCCCGACGCTCCCGCGACCAGTTCGCTGGTATTGTCGGAACGAAGGTCCACCAGCAGGGAATAGTACCCGTTGCCCGAATATACTTGCGCCAGTGCGGAATATGCGCCCACTACGGCCTGGGTGAAGTCGGATTCGGTTTTGAAAAAGTCCGTTTCGCCGATCTGGGAAATGGGTTTGGATTCCAGGAAATCTTCGCAGGAGGTTGCTGAAAATGCAAGGACAACCAGGGCGACAGCGATTTTTATATTTTTTGAGATCATGTCAGTCAGTGTTAAAGGTTGATCTGGAATTAACGGGATCAGAAACCGAGGTTAAGACCAAATACAATGGTCCGGGCCATGGGGTAAGTACCATAGTCGATGCCGGGTGTGAGCGCGGATGAAATCCATGGATCCCCTTCGGTCGTATTCACTTCCGGGTTATAGCCCGAGTACTTTGTAAATGTGTGCAGATTCTGGATGTTCATATAAATCCTTGAGTTCCTGAGGATTGTGCCATTGAGCACTTTGCCGAGGCGATAGCCGATGGTCACGTTTCGGATGCGCAGGAAAGAGGCGTCGTCAACCAGGTAGGATGAAATCGTACGGTTGTTGGCCGAGCTGCCCGCGCCGAACGTTTTGCCGTCACCCGGCTCTTCCGGCGACCGCCAGTAGTTAACGGAAATGGTTCCGTTGTTGCGGTAAGCGCTGCGTTTGGTAAGATTTATTACTTCCACATCCTGAACACCTTGCAGCGAGAACCCGAAGTCGAGGTTTCCGTAAGTGAAGCTGTTGGTCATCCCGTAAGTGAATTTGGGGAGGTTGTTGCCGATAATGGTCTTATCCGAATCGTTGATCTGGCCGTCGCCGTTCAGGTCCCTGAATTTGGCGTCGCCGGCGTAGGTATTCGGCAAATGTGCCGAGTTGTTCACTTCATCCTGCGTATTGTACACGCCGTCGAAAATATAGCCGTAGTAACTTCCCAGCGGTTGGCCGATCTGTGTAATGTGCGTCAAGGAGTTTTCCTGCGCGCGGTTGGCAACGATGATCGGCGTGCCGCCCGCACCCAGCGATTCCACTTTGTTGGTATTGAAGGAAATGTTGGCATTGGTGGTCCAGGTGAACTTGGAAGTCTTGAAATTCCGCGTTTCCAATGCGATTTCGAGTCCTTTGTTACGCAGACTTCCCAAATTACGCAATGCGGTTTCATAGCCGGTCGAAAGCGGCACGGGCACATTGAGTAGCAGGTCGGATGTGAGCTTGTTATAGTAATCCACATTCAGGAAAACGCGGTTTTGAAAAAGCCCGAGATCGAGGCCCAGGTCCAGTTCTTTGGCCTTCTCCCATCCCAGATTGGCATTACCCAGCGAACCTTGCGCCAAACCGCTCGCGATATTACCGTCGCCGGAACCCAGGATGTAGTTACTGCCATAAATCAGTCCTACCGAAGCATAATCGGGAATCTGGTTGTTGCCGATCAGACCATAGCTGGCCCGCAGCTTCAACTCGCTCACCGCGGCCACATTTTTCATGAACTCCTCCTGGCTGATCCGCCAGCCCGCCGAAGCGGAAGGGAAGTTACCCCATTTGTTGTCCGAACCGAAGCGCGACGACCCGTCACGACGGAAAGTGGCCGTCAGAAAGTATTTCTCGTCAAAATTATAAGTCACGCGGCCCAGAATCGAAAGCAATGTCCATTGTGACCGGAGCGAGCTTCCGCCGGTTACGATACCCGCATTCAGTGTAGGTACCAGGTCGTTCGGGAAGCCGTTGGCATTGACAGCCGTGGAGTTGAAGGACGATTTCTGTTCCGTCAAACCCGCCAGCACATTCACATGATGCCGCTCCGCAAAGGAATTGTCGTAAGTCAGCGTGTTCTCGTTGATCCAGCTGATGTTGGTAGCCGCGTAAGACCGGCCGAATGACGGGTTTACACTAATAAAAGAAGGCGAGAATTTGTTGTTGCTGAATGTGTTGACGTCGGCATTGATACTGGTTTTAAATTGAAGATTTTTCAAAATATCAACAGTAGTGAACATGCTACCCACCGTGCTGAACTGGTTCATGGTGTTCTTGATACCCTCCCCGAATGCCAGCGCATTGTTGTAAATGATGTTCTGCGTCGTACCATCGTCGAAATGCAGCGTGTAGGATGTTGCGTAGGTGCCATCAGGCTTGCGTGCGGGATATAAGCCCGGCACCGACATCACCGTGGTAGCTATTGCGCCATAATCCTGGATACCGCCGGTCGTGGCGATGCGGTTATTGGTGTAGGACGGTGCAACGCGGAAGCCGACTTTCACCCGGTCGGACACTTTCGCATCCACATTCAAACGGAATGCATATTTCTTAAAACCGGAGTTGATTACGATACCTTCCTGGTTTTGGTAGTTGCCAGACAGGTAATAGCGGGCATTTTCAGTTCCGCCGGAGGCCGAAATCTGGTAATTCTGCATCGGTGCACGACGGTAAAGCAGGTCCTGCCAGTCGGTGAATGGGAGGGAAGCCGCGTTTTTGAATTCGTCCGGTATTTTGTATTGCGGTCCGCTTCTTACCGAATTGGGATCGGTCGCTTTTCCGCCTGCGCGCACCCAATCGGTATTCCGCTGGTCGATGCTTCGTTGCGCATACTGCTGGTTGCTCATAATTCCCACCTTCTTTGCAATCTCCTGGAAACCGTAGCTCGCATTGATGGTGATCTGCGCTTTGCCTGCCGCGCCTGTTTTGGTGGTGATCAAAACCACGCCATTCGATCCGCGCGAACCGTAGATAGACGTGGCCGCCGCGTCTTTGAGCACGTCAATCGATTGAATATCACCGGGATTAATGGCGGCCAACGGGTTTACCGGAGACTGGTCGCCGATATCGCCGCCCTGCGCCGACGCATTGCTGACCGAGTTATCCAACGGTACCCCATCAACCACATACAACGGCTGAGTACCGGCCGTAATAGAGCCTGTTCCCCTGATTTTCAGGGAAATGCCGCCGCCCGGCGCGGCCGACGTTTGCTGTACCTGCACACCCGCCATCTGGCCCGCCAGCGCTTCTCCGAACGAAACCACCGCCCGGTCCTGCAATTGCCGTGAACTTACAGACGCAATGGAGCCCGTCAGTTCGCGTTTTTGCTGGCTGCCGTAACCTACCACCACGACTTCATTCAACGCCTTGTCGCTGCTTTCCAGCTGCGGCGAAATGGTGGAACGGTTCCCTACCGGTTCCTCCACATCACCATAGCCTATATACGTAAACAGAAGCGTGCTGCTTGCCGGGACCTGGATTTTATAGTTGCCATTCGCATCCGAAGCTACACCGTCGGTGCCGCCCTTCACCCGGATAGAAACGCCTACCAACGGCTGCCCGGTCGCTTTTTCGGTAACCTGTCCATTCACAGTCACTTGATTTCCCCGGCCGGCGGTCTGCGCCTGCGCGGTACTAAAACATAAAAACAGCAATAACATCGCGAAGAGCATTCGCAAAGGCACTCCGCACGCACGGCGGAGGGAATTATAGTTTTCAGTAAACACTCTGTTTCCCATAAGAATGGAAGGTTAACGGTCTAGAAATGATTGAATCGAAAGGTATCGAAACAAATATAGTGTTATTATCAAAACGAAAGTATATTACGTAAGAAAAAAATAATAATTTATGTTTAAAAAGAAAGGTTACGTAGATTTTGGTGAAATTTTATTGGCTTTGGGAGGCAGGGCGGTTCGGGGCCATTTCGTCGGGTATGGGAGAATCAGGTTATGATCTGATTTTTTGCACAATATTTTTTACCTTTGGGGCTAGCTACCGATAAGCAGTACACACATTATTAGTTCGTCGAAGTGCGGCAGTAAGCATCCATGAAGATTGTCGAGCTAACACGAATTGTTCCTGAAAGGCTGTGGACCGCGCGGTTCGAAGAAAATATAGAAAACGAATTCGACCGCGCATTCAGTTACTGGAACGATGCAGAATATCTGGATGCATTTTTTACCACCCACGAGCGGGATCTTGTCAAAGATTTTTATGGATATTGCTCGGTCAGTCAGGCCGTTTCAATTACAATGCAGGAAGCGGATGAGTTTGAACGGCAACTGCTGAGAGTGGCACATGGTCAGGAGTCGGAAAGACGATTGGGGGATATTTTCAAGCCCTTGACGAAACCGCCCGAATTAAAATCGTCAACGAAAAAAGCAAAGCGTACGGAACTGGCGCAAAATACTGGCTCCGAATTTATGCTGTCAGACTGCACTACGATTTCTTCATAATTTCCGGCAGCGCCATCAAATTGACAAAAACGATGAACGAGCGGGGGCACTTAAAAAGCTGGATGCGCTTGTAAGATTTTTGAAAGAACTGAATATTGAAACCGTAGAAGACTGGGGGTACATTGATTTTGAATGATATGCAAACGAGAGAAGACGTATTAGGGAAATTGGAATCGGTGACAGCAGCCGAACCCAGCAAGTGGAAGGAACGCGCGGCACGCAAAGCCGAAAATCCGAAAGCGCTTGAAAAATCAAGGATTATCGCGACGAACATCCTCGCCCAGCTTCGAAAACTCGGAATGAGCCAGAAGGATTTGGCCGAGAAGTTGAAGGTAACTCCTCAAACAGTAAATTCCTGGGTAAAAGGTAATAGCAATTTCACGATTGAGACGATTGTGAGGATTGAGGAGGCGTTGGGGGTTGAGTTGATTGGAGTGAGTGTGGGGTGAGATTGGCGTTAAGATTTTAAATATCAGATTTGCTCAACGTCTTCTATATGACCTATATGAAGTGCTTGATCTTCGATATTTGGCATAGCCCGATCCGGAAGATTGGTTCTTAATATAGGTTTTGTTGCCATTTGAATTTATGTAATACCTTCCACCCCTTGGGGCCAGTATGAATTATTGAGTTAGACGCAGAGCTGCGATATGTTCCTGTGTACGTGCTCGGTTCGTAACTGTTGGAGCGCCCAGTGCTACTTTCTTCGACTTGCTGGGAACTGCTTCCCTGCACTTTACCACGCCTTATTAACGTGTTCTTAAAAAATAAGACGTCCTGTGATTCATGTACGTAAATTTCTGACAAGTATCCGTAAAAGCCTCCACTTGAAACGATCCAGTAATTATCCTGGTAGCCTTTTAGCCTTACTGTGTCATTCTTGTTTACGTATTTAATAACGTCGGAAATCGGGTCGCTCGATTTTCTAATTTTGCCGTCCATTTTAAGTGTAGTCGGTAAAGACATATCATCGCCACTACTCCCAAATTTCAATGTCAAATGTTGATCTTCGAGTATTTCAATTTGAGTTCTAAGGGATTTTAACGTATCGCTCTCATTTTGTATTCGTCTCTCAATCCGAGCTACTTCTTGTTTAAGATGGACCAACATCTCTGCCTGATTTATTTGGCCGTATCCATAAACAGGGAGTATAAGAAAAGTACAAACTTTGACGATGTTGTAAAAATGGTTCATTATTGAGGGGTTAGGAGATTCAATTTAGCACAGCGATTCTTCACCGTATGAGCTAACAATTTAGAAAAATATTCTTTTAGGGTCAATGATTTTAGGGTTTTTGAAAAACAGGAAATCGGGAGGCTAACAGAAGTAAACGGTGTAATGCGGAGCGGCTTATTCAATTTGCTACGCGCTGTGCATCATTTTCTTTCTCCGGCTAATATCACTTGTTTCTGGAATGGAAACAATATAAGAGATGTTTTTGGCTAGTATTTAAAATAGCTGCAGACTAGCTCCCTGTTTGAAGTTAAACAGAATTTAGGCTCAAGGATACCAGGCCCTGGCGGGGCCTTCTAATCCGTTGCCGATTCGGGGGCGCCACGCCTGGGCCGCAGGGATTCGCCCCACTTTTTCTTGCTATAAACAGAATGCACCTCCGGAGCTTTGTTTGTCTTGCCGTTAGAAAATTCTGCGAAGATCGATTTGCATCGCAAGAGAATCCTGCAAATAGCCGCGTTTCTGTAAAAGTTTACATGATGAGAAATTTAGCGGCATTGCCTGTTATGGTTGCACAGCAGGCCAGGTATGATCGAAGGGGCGCGAGAAGTATTCCGGTGCGCTGCACCTAGGGGCGGGATGTCGGATCATGTCATCTACCAATATTTCGGTGCGCTGCACCTGCTGCGGACGGAATACGGGATCATGATAATTTACAAATATCCCGGTACGCTGCACCGTCAACATGCCCATACCAGATACCGCCAAGGCGCAGAGCGCCGCAAGATTTGTAGACAAATGCCGGTCGAGTCAAGGTTTAAAAAGGTGCAGCGCACCGTAAGAAAACATGCATATTTTAAGAAGTCAGCGGATCAACTATGCCTATGCAATAATCACTTCATGCCGATTTTGCCATATCCGCAATCTGTTCCTTGCAAATCCGTTCCGTCAAGTCTCTCAATAACTTAACCCGCTCGCCCAGGTATTCCAAGTACTTTTCGGGAAAACTGCTGCAAAGGCAGGATGAAGTTTTTCGACCTGATTTCCCAATTTCTCTATGTCGTGAATTTGGGCTTGTAATCAGTGAACACGAGTAGAGTGGTGGCGTAATATGTCTCTGTGGCTTGGTGAAGATTAAATACGGCAAAATTATTGTCGTTATTTTGAATGGCCAACTCTGCATACTTCTGAAAGTCATTTGCGTTATTAAACCATTACAGAAAAGCGTCAATTGCTTTTTTCTGTCTTTCCTTGGGATTCCAGTCCTTCGGCTCGGATAATTTGCGTTTCCCCGAATCAAAAAGCATAATCCCTTCCTTCAAAGAATGATTCCTATGGTAGGGTTGTCGTCATCTTGTTTTTTCAGGTCGTCGAACATGCGAATGTACATATCCATTTGTCCGGTGTCCTGGTGTGTCAACTTGCCTGTTTTTAAATCAAACAGAACAAAGCATTTGAGAAGATAATTATAGAATACGAGATCAATATAATAATGGCTTGTTTCGGTACTGATCCTGAATTGCCTTCCGACGAATGAAAAGCCTTTTCCCAGTTCGAGTAAGAATTGTTGCAAGTTTCCGATTAATGCTTTCTCAATATCCTGTTCTAATCCAGCTACCGGCTCGGGAATGTTCAGGAATTCAAAAACGTATGGATCTTTAATGAAACCCGTTGTTAGTGTTTTGTCGGGTTTTTGGTTATCGATCGGAACATCTGAATGGGTTTGAGAAGAGAGCAAACGTTGATAATAAAAGGAATTGATATGTCGCTCCAATGTTCGCACGCTCCACATTTGATCAGCGGATTCTTTAAGATAATAGGCTCTCGGCTTCCCGGCTTTCCACTCTCATAATTAGCCGGTTGTGGCTCCACGACAGTTTGCTACACACTGTGTAGCAAACTCAGCAGTGAGCGCGATGGAAAGTGTTTTCAAAATAGCCTCGCCATAGGCAGCCCTCTGTTTTCCCCGCAGTTCTTCCTGCACTATTCTCCTTCCCATTTGCCAATAGGCTATCACCATTTCACTATTCACAGCACTGTAAGCTTTCTGCCGGGCCAGCTGTAAAATTTGAACAACATCCTGTATTAACGAAGTTGCCGAAATGTCAGACTTGCTCATCGGTATGTTATTTTAGACCCGGCTGTGCTATGCAATAATCACGTCAATATTATGCTGTTTCAGCATCTTCAAATCCGCTTCCTCGATCTTGTCGTCCGTGACCACCTTGTTAATCTTATCAAACCCGCAAATAAACGCCAAACCGGATTTTTTGAACTTGGATGAATCCGCGACGATAATCACTTCTTCGGCGATATCGATCATGATCTGGTTGAGATGGGCTTCCTCCATGTAATGGGTAAAAAAGCCCGAATTCGCCTTTACGCCGTCAATACCCAGGAAAAGCTTGTTGCAATACAGCTGCCGGAAGTTGCGTTCGGCCATTGGCCCAACCAGCGACATCGAAAATTCTTTGAGATATCCACCTGGCATATACACCTGCAAATTCTTGTATTGGGCCAGGTTATTGACTATATCGAGGGCATTGCTGATCACGGTCAGACTTTTGAACTTTTCGAGGTTGTTGGATATTTCGAAAGTAGTGGTGCCCGAATCGAGGATGATACTGTCGCCTTCGTTGATCAGCGACGCGGCCTTTTTGCCGATCAGCCGCTTTGTGTCGTGGTTGATTTTCCTTTTCTCAGTGACCGTCAGGGCGATGTTATTGGTTTTGAAAGCGCCGCCGTGGGCTCTGACGAGCAGGTTGCTGTTTTCCAGCTTGTCCAGGTCGTTGCGGATCGTCACCTCGCTCACTTCCAGCATTTCACTCAAATCATTCACACTTACTTCGCCCAACTCATCCAGTTTTTGCAGTATAAGCGAACGACGCTGTGCAGTTTTTTTCATGGAATTAATCCGTTTATTCAATTACTTTGTCGATCCCGGGGTATTTATTCGAAAACGTCCGACGCGTGTGGCCGGAGCGTAAATGTAATAACAATTGGCGAAATGCTGTTGCAAACTGAGCGCCATCCGTTCAGCCGGCCGGTCGTGCAGAACCCTCGTCCCCGTGCACGAAAGCGCGGTGCACTTCAACGATTTTTTCCATACGGGCAAGGATCAGGCCCGTCATTTCTTTTGGAAATGAGGCCTCTACGACGATCCGTTTTAAATGTTCGTCTTCTGTGGCGAATACCTGCATATAGGTGACTTCGAACCGGCTTTTGCCGAACAACTGCAAAATCCTGCTCAATACCTGGTTGGTGTCGCTGACATAGACCGATATCCGGCTGGATTGGTTTTCCATCGCTATTTCTTCACTTTCACGGTCAATGAAACCCGTTTGGTCTCGCGGATGAATGAATGCGCTCCGTGGCTGTCGCGGCGCGTGTTGCCTTTTTTAGGATATTCATATATTCCATAGAATGCGATTTCGTGCCCGTCCGGGCAATCCGGGCTGATCTGCACCTGCGAAGTGAGCCGCTGCGCGCCCGACCAGTCGTTCCGGCCGAAAAACAGCATGTGCCGGTTGCTCATTTTCACGTAGGGATCTTCCGTATAAAGTTGCAGGCCGAAATCATGCAGGGAATCCAGGTCCGACTTGGTGAAAATGCTGATCCATTCCCCCGGATTGGCGATTCCGTTGCCGTTCCCTTCGCCTACGCGCGTCTGCTTTTCCAGTTCCAGGTTCACGTTGCTGCCGTCCGCGATTTTAAAATGTGTAAGGGCTGCCTGGGGAGAATAAAAGGGCACTTCCAGCAGAAATTGATCTCTTTTGCCGTTGTAAGTCAGCATTAATTTCAGCTTGCCGCGGTCCAGGTTTGCATTCCGGGAGCGGATTTTGAAACCCGTTTTTTCGTGCAAAGCACCCTGTGCGAGTTTACCGATGGTGATAGCGGTGTCCATCACTTCCACATCTTCATCCTGCGCGATCAGTTCCATGCGAACCGAGTCCACCGCCGCGCCGCCTTTGTTGAACAGCAGCGGACTGAGCGAAACGATATCGCCAACGCCGGGCATAGGGTGGTCGAGCGTGTAAGAAGCCATGGTAATATGGCCCGTGTCGCCGGGGCGGTACAGGCCGACGTTGGTTTGCAGGCCGGTACCCTGCCATTGAATGCGGCCTTTTGCATCGCTGCGCACGGTGGCCCGGGTGATTTTGCGGGTGGGTACATCCAGTTGAATAAGCTCGAAACGGGTGTTCGGTGCGTAAATGCTATCGGTTGTGACTTTAACGGCGAGGTCAGGCACGGCGGGACCGTCCGGCAGCCACTGCCTGGTGTGCAGGCCGAATCCTTCGCGCCGCACGTCGTCGAGGATGGTGAAACCGGGAATCGTCCGGTTGCTGCTCACATCGTAGTTCCAGACCGAAAAATTGGGGAACAGGTCGATGTGGTGCCATTTCTCCGGCCTGGCGAGCGGCATGCGGAAGTAATGCATGTGAAAATCAAACTGCCCTTTGATATTGACCGCATTGTGAAAGCCCCGGAAATAGCCGACCCCGTAATGCCAGCTTTCATAGTTCAGTTCGAGCGTTTTATAAGCCTGATCGATTTCCTGGTCGTGCTGACGTAAAAAGTCCTTACTGCCAAGATGCATCCGAATGGGCAATCCCACAAAATTCCGTCCCATTTCCTTGAACGGCGTGTAAATCTGCAAAGCTTTCGGCCCGACCGTAAACGAGGCCGAAGGACAGAAAAACGAAGCGCTCGACAATAAATGCGGGTATTTGGATGCCACCAGCATCGACATAAACCCCCCCCATGCTCAACCCCGACACCGCGCGCCCTTCGCGATAGGCTTTCGTGCGGTAATGCGTGTCCACATATTTCACGAATTCGGGGAAGTAGTCGACAAACTGCCTGTCTTCCTTCACCGGTGCGATGTCGTACGGGCGCGGGTATTGCGCGGGCACGTAACCGTCCCATTTGGCGATAATCACGTCGTTATTAGCGACGTAAGTCGCGAAGTTATCCAGCGAATCCGGCCCGCAGCGCTCGTAGTTGCCATTGAATTCGTCGTAATACCGCGCCTCGCCCGAGCGGGAAACTTCGCCCTCGGCCGGCCCATTGAACCGTCCTGCATTGCCATGGAAATAGTAAATCACCGGATACCGCCTCTCTGGATGTTGGTAATAATCGGGCGGGAGAATGAGGCGCAGGTTGCGGGTTTCCTTGAAAACCTCGCTGTAATGAGTCTTGTCCTCGATGATCGCCTTGGGTCGGGAAGGCTGTGCGTAAACGTTCACCGATGCCGCTAGCCATAGCAGGCAAGACAGCGTGCACACTTGCGGCAGGTAACTTTTCTTTTTTGTATAAAAATCAAAAAAACTGCAAATCTGATTCATAATGCATGGTTGATCATCCTTTTTTTCGCGTCTCGGCCAGGCCGAGTATTTTGAAAAACAAGGTAGTCAGGTTGTACTTTTTATCAGCTGTTAAATCCTGCCGGAGCTTTTCGGCGCGGGCTTCGTCGTTTTGCGTTTTGGCCAAAATCCATTGAACTTCCGGTGCATCGGAGCCTGCCGCGATCCCCCACGTGCGAAGCGAATCCTGCCCGGCTTTCCAGTTATCGAGAAAAGAGGAGGCCTTTTCCGACTCGCCCGTGTCGTTGAGCAACCTCACGCCCAGATAATTGCTCAGGGCATTGCGATTGCTTTCTTTGCTGGCATGAAGGGTGTAACCGGTGATGTTTTGTGCGTATTGTCGCGCTTTCGCGGCATTGCCGAGCTGCGCTTCACAGTAAGCCGCCAGGTAATCGATTAATCGGGTGTCCGGTTCGTGCGGCTTGCCCGTGCCGAGGTGCTCCGGCCACAAACGGGCCTTTTCGAGCGATTTTAACGCATCCTTGTACTTTTTATTTTCAGCCAATGTGAGCGCATTCGCCAGATGGGCCGTCAGATATAAAGTATGCCCTTCCCGCGCACCTTCCTGCGGCAGCACATTGACTTTATCCAGCACTTTCAGGCACGCTTCAAATTGCCCAGCGTCCAGCAGCGATTTGGCGTAATCGATCCCGATCACCGGATTTTCACCGAAGTGCTCATAAGCTTTACGGGCGTTTTCAAGCTCCTTATCCTGCAATTTTTGACTGTTATAAAAATGGGTCAGGTAATGCCGGCTGCGCCATTCTTTCGGATTCAATTGATTGGCTTTTATAAAGTCTGCCTCCGCCTGCTCCTGGTCCGCGGCGTCATTTTGAAATAAAATACCCCTTGCAACGTAAAAAGGCGCATAATCAGGCTCGTTCCCGCAGGCTGCGAATTGCTTCACGGCATTTTCTTTGTCGCGGATGTGCCAGTAAATCAGCCCGAGATAGTAGCGGTTTTTCCAGGATGGACTTTGTTTTTCAGCCCAAATCAGCACGGGAATAGTCTCCAACCGGAATGGAAAAACCAGCTCGGGCGACATGGTAATGGCATTCTGCAAATGCTTCCGGCTTTCCGGCGGAGACGAATCCCGGGTGAGATACGCCAGCCAGTAGGACACCGTCGGATAAGCGGGCGCTAATGCGAGCATCTTCCGGGCTTCCTCGTACTGGCCCTGGTTCACATAGTCCATGGCCAGTTCCAGGTATGTTTCATGAGGCAGCTCGTTGCGGATCGCTTTTTGGAAAACGGTGCGGTTGGCCTGCGTCGGTGCAAGCAGATACTGCTCGAAATGCGCATAATGGCTCAGCGGGTCGATTTCCAGCAGTTCTTTCCAAACCTGCGCGGCCTTTTCCGGCTTATTCAGTTTCCGAAGCGCGGTACCCAGCAGCTGGTAGGCCACAAGGTTATTGCGGTTGTAGGTTAATGCCTTCCGGGCGTCACTCTCGGCTTTTTCGAAATCCTGTTTTTGCAATGCGATGCCCGCCAGTTGCGCATAAGCACCGGAGCGGTATTCCATCGTCCAGGCGGCTACCGACAACGCTTCTTCGGCTTTGATCAGGTCGCCGAGTTTGCGGTAGAGCGCGCCGTACAGGTAGTTGGCACCGCCGTGGTAGGTATTTTCGGCCAAAACCTTCCGTGCAAAATCCAGCCCCTGCACGTATTCGCCTTTGCGGTAATGGTATTCTGCCAGCCGGATCGATGCGCCGCTATGGGTTGCTTCTTTTTCCAGAACAGACAGGTAACGCTGCCGCGCGCCCTCGAAGTTGCGCATCGCATTCTCCTCCTCTCCGAGCTCGAAAAGCCGCTGTGCGGAACGGAAATCCTGTTTGTCGGATGAAAGAACAGGCCGGTCGAGAACTTTTTCAGGCGCGGTTGAATACACCAGCCGGTCGTTTCCAACGCTTACGCGAACCGATTTTGGACCGCCGCCCGAAAGGGCGATCGCTTTAACATACACCTCCATCGGCTTCAATTGAAGCGCGTCCCGATAAATAGTCTTCCCTGCAACACTGACTTTCAAGGTATCGCGAATAGGCGAAATCGGGTTGATGAAAATTTTCAAGCTATCGCCGCCAGTTTTTACATTGAGCGTGCCATAAGGCGAAGCATCCGCCATTCCGCCTGTGTTTTTTACAGGAAACCAGTATTCCGTTTTCGTCTCGGAGTAAAACGGGCCCAGCGATTTCTGGTTAAACGGACTATGAAACCCGCTGCGTTCGGCCGCCTGGTTGAAAGTCACGCCCGATTGCGCCTCGATATATTGTCCATCCTGGTCGGTCAGTAAGTCCTCCCAGATCGCCCCCTCGCGCGCCCGCGACCAGATCCACAGCTTTTTGCCCGGCGCATCCGAATAGGGCGCCCAATGCCCGAAGCCGAATTTCCGGTCGTGCCAATACCCGCCAAACCATTCTGTATGCGTGCCGACGACGTGGTACGACTTGTCGCCGCCGGAATTATTGTTCTTGTAAAAAGACAAGTCGATACCGTTCTGATCAACGGGCCACGGGCTCGCATTGCCGTCGTGCCCCACATGGTGTGTTCCCGGAAAAAAGAACTGTATATCGTCAGAGGCCCTGAACGCGGCATTTTCCCACGAAAGGTAGGAATCGTGCAGGGGCAGGGGATTATACCAAAGGCTTTGCGTCTCGAAATAGGCCTTGTCTTTCGGAAGTACAATTTTTACCCGCCATTGGGTTCGCGAGGCGAGGTCCAGGCCGCCTACCACGCAAGTAACGCTGCCGTCGGGGTTGTTTTGCGTCACATAGTCCACCGGCGCGGCCGCCCAGGGCGCATGGCCCAGATCGAGCCCGAAGTTGTGCTCGATGCCGCCGCTTGTCCAGGGCCCGCGGATGCCGATAGCGCGGAATTTCATGACGTGGTTGGTATACACAAACTCCTCGCCGGTCGATTTTTCAACGGCGCCCATCACTTTGCCGCCCACTTCCGGCAATACCTGCACTTTGATATAGGGATTTTCCAGCTCCACAACTTTCCAGTCGCGCATCGTGCTTTTACTGGTGTAGCCGTCAAAAACGTAGTAAGGATAAAATGGGGCTACTTTCTTGCCGATGCCCATCACCGGCAGCGGGCTGGGGTCGGAGAAAGGGTAGGTCTTCATGGCCTGCACTTTTTCCGAAATGCCGGCCTTCTGCGCGTGCAATGCGGGGGACAATGCCAACATGGCGAGCACAAAACGGCTCATTCCGGCATGGACTGGCGATATGAAAAGAGAGGGAAAGGTGATCACGCGGTAAAATGCAGGGTTTAGGAGTTTGAATCAGGAATTATTTTTTGCTTTCGGAAATCAGCTCTCCCAGCTCCATCCGGACTTTATGCCACTGCTCCTGATCGTAGCTCCACACATCGAGGTTGCCAATGGATTTATCCCCGAATGGCTCTTTAATCAGCTGATTCACAAATGCGTCCGCACGTTTTGAATTACCGTCCAGTTTGGCCAGCAGGCGCAGGTATTCATATTCCTGCACGCCGTCGCGCATGGTTTTCAGGCGAATGGACGGGCAAGGCTCCGACACATTGGGTACCATGCCGGGCTTGTAAATCACCGAACCGTTGCCGTTGAATGTCCGGTAGGTAAATTCCGCATCGGCCTCCGAGGCTTCCTTGTAGAAGTCTTTCCAGGACTCGGGATCGTACCAGCCGCGTTCCCAGCCTGCACCGACGCCCCAGCTGATCCACGAGTAGGTCTTGTATTTCCAGCACGCCCAGCTGATCGCCCGGTCGTTGATCAGCGGCAGGTCGATAAATGTGGAGCTGCCGACCCAGCTGTTGAGCTTTGCTTCGTAGAGCATAGGGCCGTAAAGCCAGTCCTTGATGCCCATTTGCTGGTATTGTTTTACGGTGTCGATGTTATAGTTGATGGTATGCGACGCCCAATCGGTAATGGATTTGCCGATCACGTCCATGGCATCCTTCGTGTAGCCGCCGTCCACCCGGAATTTCGCCTCGGGGTATTCCTTTTTAAACAAATTCCCATAAAACACCATCCGCGACCAGGCTTCCGGGAAATAGGATTCGTCCAGACCGTTCAGATACACCGTCAGCAGCGTCTTTTTCGGGTTCACCATCGGGAGCAAATGCTGGCGTACCTGCCGGATGGCGCTGATATAAACTGCCTGGTTGGCCGCATTGCGCTCCACGTCGGGTTTGCCAATATCCGGCCAGCCGGCCGTGCCATGCTTGCCGTACACATCGAACGGAAGCGCAAAAGTTTCGAGCGGTTCGCCGTAGCCGGGGCCGTCTTTGTAGCCATACGCTTCGGTGAATGCCGCGCCGGTAAGGTATTTTTTCAATCGTTTGTCAAACTTCTCCCATTGAACTTCCACATTGCCATTCTTAACCTGAATTTCCGGGTCGTAAGTGGGGTCCATCAGGGAAATGCGGTTGCGCTTGAAGAGTTGATACACAGCCAGTTCCTGTTTTTCATCCATCCGGCTGAGGAAACCTTCGTGCTGGAGGCTGGCTTTAAGCAGGTTTTCATTCGGTAGCTCAAAATCCCACACGGTCAGGCTGACGGGGATTTGTTGGGTCCGACCGCCGATGCTTACGGTTATCATGCTTTGGTAAGTGCCGGGCCGGGCTTTTTGCGCGTCGGACGGAATGAATTGATCCACCCATATCACCTGCGAGCGCTGACCAGTGATCCTGTTATTGAAATCGGGCAACGTGAGCGGATATACCCAGCGACCGTGTACCTTCGCCGAGTCGGTTTGCAGGAATTTGAACGGGATCAGCGCGTCGGGATACCAGCCGGTGCCGAGGGTAGAACGCGGATAACCCGTGCTCGGGCTCAATACATTCACCGACCATTCCAGGAAAAGTTCGGGTTTAACGACCAGTTCGGCGTTCCCGCTTTTGAATGGCGCCATATCGATCTTGATCCCGGTCAACTCCGTATCCGATTCGTTGGTCAAAACCAGTTGAAACGAAACATATTCGCCCCGCGCCCCGTGCAGGGATACCTGCTTTCCGTCGTAAAGCCAGTTTTTGTCCAGCAGGTTGCCTTTCCCGGCCTGGACGGACGGTACGCCTTTGAACCGGTGTTCGATAATCGTATTGTTCACAGGGTCCAGGCGCAGGGAAGCGGGCAATGCACGCAGACGCCACGGATCGGCGGCGTAAGTCTGGCTGCCGGATGCGGTCAATGCAATCAGGCAGAGGAGTTTTGTAAGATTTATCATGGTTAAGGTGAGTTCAGAAATGTCGTTTGCGGTTTTTCCGGCCGAAAGCTGTTGAAGAATGTCAGGTCAGGCTTATCGCCCCACCGGGAAAATCATGAGCTGGCTGAGCGCCTCGTCTTCGCCGATAACCATGTACTGGCCATCGTCCGAGGCCGCGAGCGTGCCCATCTGAAAGCCGCGCCACAGAATGCCCTGCTCGATGCCCGGCGCGACCATTTTGAATTCGGGATTGCCCAAATCTACAAACCCCGCATGATCGTCATACGAAAATAAATGCGAATACCCCGGCGCACCGCCAGCCAGGCCGTAAAGCTTGCCGTCACGTCCGAAAGCCAGCGCCCGCAACCGGCCCATCATCATCGGTTTACCCAGGTTTTTGATCTTCCCGGTAGCCGGGTCGAGCACGAATAATTGCCCATCGCCCGCATTGCCGCCATACAGCTTGCCGTCGGGCGATTTGGCCCAGGCTTCTACTTGTCCCAGCACTTCGCGTCCCCAAACGGCCGGGAGCGGCGCTTCCAGAAACGAGAAACGCTTTTTGGCCGGGTCGAATGCAAACACGCGGTTGCCCGCTGTGCTGCCGTACACCAGCCCCTGGTTATCCTGCACCAGCGCCTTGCACAGATAAACCTCCGGCCCGACCGCGTATTCGTGCAGGTTGTTCAGTTCCTTTTCTTTCGGAGCTACCTCATCGAATACCTGCACTTTTTTCGTAGCAATGGTGTAGGTGAAAAAGCGCCCGCCCGGATAGCTGATCCCGTACAGCTCGGAACCCTCCCGGCTGGCGAGCAACGCAAAAATGCCTTCCCCGGCGACGGGAATGCCCAGATCCTTCACCTCGATGGCATTGTTAGGTCCAATGCCGATCTGCAACAAATGCCCCGCCTGCCCACCGTTCGCAGCGTGTGCGATGGTGCCTGCGTAAAACTGGTTCCCGGCCCCTTTGCAAAAGCCGGTAGCAATGCCCTTCTGTCCTGGAACGATCTCCTGCAAATCCTTGATGGTCACTAAATCGCGCTTCGAGATAGATGCGACAAAAAGATAGGGAGACAAGCCTTCGCTGGCCGTCGTTCCGCCCAGTATCCGGTCGCCCTGCACGGCCAGGGAGGTGATGGCATTGCGGTACATCGGCAAGCGCTTTCCGGCGCTGTTGGGCAAGGAAACCTCGATAGCGAACGCTTCTTTGGGGGTAAAAAAGGTGTATTGCGCCAGCGCCTGGCCCGGACAGGAGAGGGGCAAGGCCGCTAAAAGTATTTTTTTGGTCAGACTTTTCATTTCCGGACTGCTTTTTCGGGGTTGAACTGGATCAGGAACGGGCGGGTATCGTCGCCTTTGCCCGATGGATTGCGGCGCGCTGCGAAGTACAGGTTTCCGTCTTGGTCGCGGGTGTCGCAGCCGGTAGCTTCGGTAATGGCGGTGATCGGATAATCGCGCAGAATGGTCTTTTTGCCGGTGGCCGGATCGTATTCCACGAGCACGGTTTTGTCTTTCATCACATAATTACCATGCCCTCCTATAATGTAGTACAGCCTGCCATTTTTACCGATGTTCAGGTTGGGCACATAAGGGCCCCAGGCTTCGGCCTTGCCGGTGTCGATTACGCCGCCGAGGTCTTCTACCTTTCCAATGCCCTCTTTTTCAGGATGGAACGCAATAAGTTTGGCCCCGTAGGTAATGAGGTAAATAATGCCTTTGGCCTCGTCTTTGGCATAGGCGGTGACGCCGGTGATGATTTTGGAACCGGGCGTGCCCGGGAATGCAGGCAGCGCTTCGCGGGCGAATACGAGACTGTCGCGGTCTTTTTCGTATTTCACCAGCCGCTGTCGCCAGTCCACGTAATAGCAATTGCCCCACCAGTCGGTAAACAGGATGCGGGGGACGTGCGAGCTGGCCAGGCGGCCCAGGTCGCGCAGCCGATTGGTAGCCGGATTGTACACCAGAAAATGCGCTTGCGGGTAGGTAATACCGTAAAGCGTACCAGTTTTCGGGTCGATGTCCACGTCCTTGATGCTCTCGTAAGGCATGCCCATTCCCAGGTTTTTCAGGCCGGTTTCCGCATTCCATTGCATGAAAAAGCCGCCCGCATAACCCTGCGGATGTTCCATCAGGTATTCCTCGCGCGACTCGCCGCCGTCGGTCGAGAAGTAGATGGTGCCGTCGGGCGCCGCCACGATTTTCGAATGTATTTTACCCTGCCATTGAAACGGCCGCAAATGTGCCATATCGCGGATAAACCCGTTCAGTTTCATGACATTTTGTGCGGGGTCAAAAGTATACAGACCGATATTGTCGGCGTGGTTGGTCACGCCGATGTGCACCGTATTGGAAGCCGCATTATACCCGATCGAACCCCACGTGGAATGCGCGTCGGGAAAATCGGGGTATTCGATGAAGCGGATATTTTGGTCGGTGACCGGCGTTTGCTGGGCAAAAGCGGCGGCGCACATCAAAAACAGCCATAGGTGTAATGTACGGGTCAAAGGATCGAAGGTTTAGGTGATGATTTGATGATGCTAATGTAAAGAAATCCGGCATTATATGTGTATTATAAAACTTAATTTCTTTCGAAATCTTTCTTTTTAATTTCATTTTATCCCTGAACTTCCTCGAATCCCATGAGCAGCGCCGAAACAATGGCCAATGCGATGCCGCCGATAATGACCGGATGGGGGACGGTTTGGTACAAAGCCAGCGACAAGCCGACGGTAAGCACCGGCGAAAGTGCCGTGGTAATTGGAGCGATGATAATGGCCTTCCCGTACCGGAATGCATAAACCAGGCACAATGCCCCAAATGCGTTAAGCGACTGGATGATCGCCGACAGGTACGGCCCCTTGAATCCCCATTCGATGGGCAGGGTAAAGTCCGTCATATATAATGCCAGCGGAATGAGCAGCACGGAGGTGAGCATCATATAAAAATACAGGCTTTCGGCGGGCATGATCTGGTTCGCAAACCGCATGACGTAACCCTGCGCGCCCCATGCCAGCAGCGGAATAGCGGTCAGCAGCATCCAGGTGTAGCCGCTCGTTTGCGTTGCTCCCGCCGGTTGATAGGAAAGCATAAAAATGGCAACCAGCGCCAGCGCAACGCCCGCCCAGCCCATTTTGCCGGTTTTTTCGCGGAGCAGCAGCACGGCCATGAGGATCGTCACGACGGGGGTCAGCGACAGCAACGGGAAAACAAGGTAAGCGGGGGCTATGCGCAGTGTGAAGAAAAGCACGAGTTGGCCGCCCGCGCCCAAAAGGCCGGCCAGGCCGCCCCAAAGTATAGCCCTTTTGTTAAAATCCAGCTTCCATCCCTTCCATTTCAATGCGGCCAGCGCCGCCGGGACCATCGTTAATGCCCACACCACATACCCCAGCGTGGCGGGGAAGCCGTTTTTTTCCGGTATTTCGGTCAGCGCGCCCCATATTCCGATGAACAGGACATGAATAATTACGTAAATCAGCCAACTGTTTCTGTTCCTGTTCATGGGATCTTGCTTGTCGTCTTTCAGGGTTTGGGTTAGTCTCAAAGTAAATGGTGATGCCGGATTACGGTTCGTTCATGATGTATTGGTCGAACCACGCGATCATCCGCCCGTTCAGGTCGGCTTTGTTGCGCGGGCCGAGCTCTGGCCGCCAGCCGTGGCCTTCGCCGGTATATTGTACGAGTTGCGTGGGCACGCCTTTCTTTTTTAGCGCGATGTACATTTCCTCGGCTTGTGAAAAAGGCACTTCGTTGTCAGTTTCGCCATGCAAAAACAGCGTCGGCGTGGTCGCTCGGGCCACATTGCGCAGCGGCGAGCATTCCCATAACAGATCGAACCGGTCGAATGCCCGACCGCCGAATTCGGATTCCATCAGCGAATGGTACAGCGAAGTGCCCGCAAAGCTGACCAGGTTGCTAAGCCCGCCGTCGGTCACGGCCGCTTTGAAGCGGGTGGTTCGGGTGATGATCCGGTTGGTCATGTAGCCGCCGTAGCTCTGGCCGGTAACACCGAGTTTTTCGGCGTCGAGCCAGGGGTTTCGATTTAAAACAAAGTCTATTCCCGCCATTAAATCCTGATAATCACCGCCGCCCCAATTGTTAAGCGTGCCGTTTGAAAATGTCTGCCCGTAGCCGTGGCTGCCTCTCGGATTAATATAAACGACGGCGTAACCCGCCGCAGAAAGCAAATGCATCCGTTCGTCGAAATCGTGACCGAACATATTATGCGGCCCGCCGTGGATAACGAGAATGAGCGGATACTTTCGCGTTTCCTCGAGGCCGGCCGGGCGTATGAGCCAGCCTTGCACCCGGGTGCCGTCGAAGCTGTCGAACCAGAAGGTTTCGGCCGGTTGCAGGTTCTTCGCCGCCAGCCAGGCGGTGTTTTCCTGCGTGATTGGTCGGGCGCTGCCGTAGCCATTCCGGATTTGAAAAATCTCCGCGGGATGATTTGTGTCGGATTTTACAAAAATCAGCCCATCGCCCCGGGCATCCAGGCAAAACCCGGAAATGCAGCCCGGGCCTTCCAGTACTTTTTCAATGCGCTGTGAATTAGTATTTTGTGTATCGATACTCTGCGTGTCACCACCCTGTGTATCAGTGCCCCGAGCTTCAATATCCGGTTTTTCAATGCTGATCCTGTAAACGGAAGTGTCGCCCCGGTCGCCAGCGGTGAAGTAGATGTACCTGCCCGACGGATGCCAGCGGATGTGTTCGATCCGGCGGTCGAGGCTTTTGGTCATATATTCGAATGGCCCGCCGTTGGCCGGTAACAGGGCAATGTGCGTATCCTCCGCAGGGCTGTCGTTGGTTCCGGTCGCTCCCGATGTTGCCAGAAACGCGATGTAATTTCCGTCCGGCGACCAGGTGGGTTGGTAGGCAAGCCCCGTGTGGTCGGTGAGTCGGGTAACTGCTTTTGTGCCGGTATTCACCTTCCATACATCGCTTTGCTGGATATCGTCGGGGCGGTCGGTCCGGTTGCTGATGAATGCGATGTGCCGGCTGTCGGGCGACCAGGTGATGGAATGTTCGTTGTAATGTCCATCCGTGAGCAGTTCGGGCGTGCCTCCTGTGGCCGGGACGAGGTAAATATGCGTTTTTGCGTGATCGGCGTAAACGGGCCTGCCCCGGCCGCCTTTGGATTTGTAAAGCAGGTCGTCGATCACGGTTACCTCACGTTTTTGCGGCCCTGCAATGGGGGCGTCGGCGCTAATGTAGGCAATGTGTTGCCCGTCCGGCGACCAAATGCAATTATGGAGCGCGAGATGATTGATAAAGTAGGAGGAATCCAGTCGTCTCGTCAGGAACCGGCTGGCGGTTGTGTCGACATTGTAAATATGGAGCGCCCCGTCCCCCGTTTCAAACAGAAATTCGCGGCCGTCGGGAGACCAGGCGTGGGCGGTGCCCGGCCCGATGGTGGTTTTCGAGGCAGTATCCAGCGAGAAGAGGATAATCAGTTCATGCCGGTCATCCGCCTGGTAATCGGCCAGTACCAGTTGGTAAAGCAGATGCCGGCGATCCGGCGACCACAGCGGTGCACCGACTTGCCTGATTTTACTTAAATCCTCAATCACAAGTCCCGGTAGCAGGGCTTTTGTTTCCGTGGGGTTCATAAATGCGGGTTCAGGGAGCGGTTTATTTTAAGTGACCGGTATTCCGCCGTGCAGGCCGGCTTCTTAAAATACGCCAAAATTTTTCGTGCAAGATAGGGGTAAGATTAAATAAATTAAAAGAAAGGTTTAGTAATATTTTTTACTTTCGTTTTATGATGTTTAATTTGAATCCTCATTAATTCATGCGATGAGCCATTTCAAAACTACCACCCTCTGAAATTGCGGGAATGATAAAAATCAACAATGGGCCCCAAGCGCCCGAAAGCAGTGGAGACGTACACACGCGAAGGGAAATACTCTCGCAGCCCGGGCTGTGGGAGGAAGTGTATCATCTGATTAGCCGGCAAAGTGCCGCCATTGCGGATTTCCTGAACCCTGTTTTGCAAAAAGATAAGCTGCGGGTGATCCTTACCGGCGCTGGTACCTCGGGTTTCATCGGCGACGCCGCGCAGGGAACGTTGCAAAAAATATGGCGCAAGCCGGTGCAGGCAGTACCGACGACCGAAATCGTTACCCGGCCGGAATCCGTTTTCCTACGGCCCGTACCCACGCTGCTGATCTCCTTCGCCCGGTCGGGCAATAGTCCCGAAAGTGTGGAAACGCTCCGGCTGGCCGACGCCTGCTGCGACGAGGTGTACCATCTTATTATTACCTGTAACGGTGAGGGCGCACTGGCGAACCGGGGCAAAGCGCATTCGGGCAATACCTGTTGCATCGTACTGCCGGAAGCGACCAACGACAAAAGCCTGGCCATGACCAGCAGCTTCACTTGCATGCTGCTGAGCGTGTTGCTGGTAGGGAATTTGGCAACGCTCGACCGTGAACTGCCGAAAGTGCGGCGCGTCGCCGAACAGGGTAATGTGATCCTGGAAAATCAATTTCTCCTGGAAAGCCTGGTCCTCAAAGGCTTTGAACGCGTAGTATTCCTTGGGTCGGGCGAAATGCTCGGTATTGCCCGGGAATGTCATCTGAAACTGCTGGAACTCACCGATGGGCAGCAAGCGTGCATGTCGGATTCTTTCCTGGGTTTCAGGCACGGGCCGCGGGCATTCGTGAATGCAAATACATTAATGGTGTACCTCTTTTCGCGAAACCCGCACATTATGCGCTACGAGCGCGATCTGGCGGGGGATATCGCACGCGACGCGCGCGGCATCCCGTCGCTGCAAATCGGCGGCGTGGACCAGCCCGGATTGCCAAACAGCAACCGGATTACCCTGCACATCGACCCGGAAAATGAGTACCAGATGATCGCCGCGACGCTTGCAGGGCAGTTGCTCGGCTATTACAGCGCCGTGCACGCAGGCATTAGTCCGGATAACCCGTCCTTGTCGGGAGCGATCAGCAGAGTGGTACAGGGCGTTAATATTTATCACGAATAACTATGTCAAACGCGAAATTACTGGTCGTAGGCGAGCTCAACGTCGATCTGATCCTGAATGATATCCATGCTTTCCCGCAACTGGGCAAAGAGACGATTGCCGACGAAATGCATATCTGCCTTGGCAGCTCTTCGGCCATTATGGCGGCCAACAGCGCCGCACTGGGCGTGGATACCACGTTTTGCGGTGTGGTCGGGGACGACCAATTCGGCGATTTCATCCTGCGCGAACTGCAAAGTAAATCGGTAGACTGCGCGCATGTTCGTAAACTGGCAGCCCGGCAAACCGGCTGTACGCTGGTTATGAGCTACGGGCAGGACCGCGCCAATGTGACCTTTCCAGGCGCTATGAACGCCTTGACGTTAAGTGAAATACCGTTCGAGGAGCCGGCCGTATACCAGCATTTGCACCTGTCGAGCCTGTTCTTGCAAAAAGGCATTCAAAAAGACATTGAGCTGATATTGAAAAAGGCCAAAGCGGCGGGGATGACCACCTCGCTGGACCTGCAATGGGACCCTGCCGGGCAGTGGGCCTTCGACTATGCGCGCTGCCTGCCTTATGTGGACGTGTTTATGCCGAACGAATCCGAACTGCTGGCACTTACGCGGGCCGGCTCCGTCGGCGGCGCCATTGAAATAATCGGACCTTACTTGAACACGCTCGCCCTGAAAATGGGCAAAAGCGGGAGCATGGGCATTCGCGGCGACCGGCAGGTGACGGTACCTGCCTTCGAGGGAAAGCAGTTTGTGGACGCCATCGGCGCCGGCGATTCTTTCAATGCGGGGTTTATCCGGAAATACATGGCCGGTGCCGGACTGGAAGAATGCCTCCGCGAAGGCAACCTTATGGGAGCCGTGAATACAACCGCCGCCGGGGGCACCGGCGCATTTTCCGACCGCCAAAAACTCCATGAAACCATACAGGCCTTCCTGGGACTGGAACTAAACCCGATATGAAACTGAAAGAAAAATTAAGGGAATTTACAAAGCTTAAAAAAGGCCTGCTCGCCACCAACTACTACGATCTGGAAACGCTTCACGGCGTATTGCAGGCAGCCGCGGAAACCCGACAGCCCCTTATCCTGCAACTTACTCAGAGCTCCATCGAATACATGGGCCTGAAAACGGCCGTGAACCTGGGCCGCAACGGCCTGGAAGAGTTCGGCGTGGAAGGCTGGATACACCTCGACCACGGCGGTTCAGTGGAACTGGTACAGCGCTGCCTCGATGCCGGTTTCGACTCGGTAATGATCGACGGCAGCGAATTGCCCTTTGAAGAGAATGTGCGTTTGACTAAAGAGGTGGTGGAACGGGCGAAACGGTACGACGTACATGTGGAGGCGGAACTGGGCTACGTCGCCAAACTCGGCCAGTCGCACGATGGTTCCGGGTTTACGCAACCGGATGAAGCTGCCGCATTCGTAGACGAAACGGGCGTGGACGCATTGGCGGTGGCCATCGGTACCGCGCACGGCTTTTACAAACAGGAACCGAAACTAGATATCGGCCTTCTCCGCAGGATCGCCGAAAAAACGGCTGCAACCCTTGTTTTGCACGGCAGCTCGGGCGTTCCGCACGATCAGGTGAGGCAGGCCATCTCAAACGGCATTTGTAAAGTAAACCTGGCGACGGAAATCAAGAACATTTTCATGGCTTCCCTGAAAAGCGAACTGACGTACAATCAGGATATCGATTTGCGCAAAGTATTCCCGAAAGCAACCTGCAAGATTACCGAGCTGGTGAAAACCAAGCTTGAAATGGTGGCGAACGTGCCCCAATAACATAAACAATAAAATCTCATGGATGCTCACCAACTTCAAATTGCCGTATCATTGAAAGGGTCGGGCGGAGTTGGCTTTCAACCGGTAGGATACGGCAAAATACATGATTCGCCTCGGGTTTTCTGACCTTGGCGATAAGCTGTGGGCGCCCGCTGATTGGCGAGTTTCGGAGTGGCCTGTCAGCAAGGGTTATGTTGTGACGAAGTATGTCGAAGATGTATAATCGTGTCCGGTTTTGTAACTTGCTTCACTTGTTGCAGCCGACTCAATTTAAGTCTATTCGAAATTCAATTCACAACCCTTAAAAATGAGGAATTCAATTCTATTAATGGCCATCCAGTTATGCGTACTGGCAGTGAGTACGAGTGCTTTTTCGCAGGATTTTAATCCGGAAGCAGACCGATATGGAAAGCTGGCGGATAGCCTGGGCGAAGCGAAGCAGTACAAAGCAGCTGCCCGATATTATAATGCGGAGGGGGCGGCCCGCAAAATGCTGGCATACAAAAGGCAACCAGCCGTAAATGCCGCCTATTTCTATGCCATGGCCCAAATGCCCGACAGTGCGCTGGCCAGTCTGCGGAAAGCTGTGAAACAGTATGGATTTACAAACCGAAACTGGATGGATTCCGAGGCTGCTTTGGCTGCGGTCCGGAAATATAAGGCATATTCGGACCTGCTAAGGTTCATGTCCGACAAACAAGACGCGCAGCTTGATCCTGATCGGGCGGCGGTGATCACGAGCGATATAGGCCTGTTTTGGAAGGTTTACGACCAGTATAAAAAAAGACTCTTCCAATGCCCAGAAGTTATTTCTCACCGAATATTTTGAGAAAGGCACTCCTGATTTGCAGGAATATTATAGAATTAAAACTCCGAACATCGGCGGCATTAAAGGTTTTGTTCATAACATTGAAACCATGCCTGAATATTACGCCGGTATCAGGGCTAACACAGAGCGGGTCGGCACGCTGGAAGATACTATCCGCGTAATATTCCGGAATCTGAAACACTGGTACAAACCCGCCACTTTTCCTAATGTAACTTTCGTAATCGGCGGATGGAGCTCCGGGGGAACTGTCACGAATTATGGCTCAATCATGGGGGTCGATATGCAGGCGGCTGGCGATGATACGCCGACTCATGAATTGAATTTATGGCAGAAGAAAAATATGCTGCCCTTTAACAATCTGAAGCATGTGGTAGCGCACGAGCTGGTGCATGTACAACAAGAAAACATGGCTGGCGACACCACCTTGCTGTGCCATGCGATCAAGGAAGGTATGGCCGATTTTCTAGGGGAGTTGATCAGCGGTAAAACGGCCAATCACCGCCTGCATGTTTGGGCTGCCGGAAATGAGCGCAAGGTTTGGGAAGAATTTAAAAAAGAAATGTATCTGAACCGGTATCACAACTGGATTGCCAACAGCAGCCAGGAGACCGCCGACCGTCCTGCCGACCTTGGGTATTGGGTAGGGTACCAAATCTGCAAGGCCTATTTTGATCGGGCCGCTGACAAGAAAAAAGCGGTGCACGATATGCTGAATATCAAGGACTACAAAGCATTTTTGACAGAAAGTAAAGCTGACGAAAAACTTTCGGGCGGTAGCAAATTTTAAACTGGCGAACAAGGCGCGATTCCTATCGGGATTGCACAATGGAATGGCTTCGGCCGGCATTTACCACAATCGACAACTGCAAACCGGCGATATCCGTTTAAGGCAACGCAACAACGCCGAGTTGCTGCATCATGTTTAATTCGTCGGTGACGCGCCAGTGCTCGGCTATGCGGCCGTTCACGATCCTTTCAATGTTGATCTGGTTGACTTCGATGTGCCTGCCGGTAGGTGGAATATTAAAAAGGGTATCTGTATGCGTACCGGTCATCACCACGCGTGCCACCACTTTGTCGCGGGTTGCGATCACATCCCTGATCTGGTAATGCAAATCCGGAAAGCCGCGGCGGATTGCCTGTAAAATGGGTTTCAGGCCGGCGGGGCCTCGGGGCGGGTTGGGGACCGACGGTGTATGGTTAATGTAATCCGGCGTAAGCAATTCGTCCAGCGCATCAACTTTCCCCTCGTTCCAGGCTTCGTTGAAATACCGTTCGATGATTTCCCGATTCTTTTCTTCAACCGAGCGATTGTTACAACCGGTCAGTATCAGTGGTAATGCGAGTACAATCAGGGCGATTCTCGTGAATGTATCCATGGCTACATTTAATTTTAAACCTTATCAATTCCTCTTTACAAATCATTTAACGACTGGTCCGGCGCGCTGAAACAGCCGACAAATGCGCAACCTCCTGACAACGCTCAGGAACCAGCCGACAGCTTCCATGCGGAAACAGAACCGTTGAAAAAGCGAGGAACAGCGCTCTCAAATGCAAATTTTGCGGGTTGGATGTACAGTTTCCAATCACCTATGATAAGAAAATCCATTAACCTGGATTAACACGCATGGTAGTATTCTCCCATGAAAGCCGGCGAAATATCGGGAACCATAGGGATCACAAAATCGACGGTGCCAATGCCAGCGCATCGATCTGTTTATTGTAAGTCATGGCTGGGGACAGTCGCGATGCAGTGTTCGCGATCATAACCTGGTAACCTCGTAATACCGCATCATAATCTCCTCCTGACGGAAGGTATGTTGCAGCCGCAGCTTTAACCGGGTCCAGTAGGAGGTGTCTAATTTGTCGACCAGTACTTCGTAAATAACCATCTCGTCTTCCGTTACCGACGATTCGTCCTGCTTCCACAGTCCCTTAACCGGAGACCTGCTGTAAATGGTCACCCCGCCAAATCGGGTGGTCAATTCCTGCCGAAGGTCCAGAAAATTAGCCTCAGGAAATTGCTTTCCGGCGTTATCATATAGGGGAAGAAACATTTGCAGTAGCAGCATACCAATAGCACTTTTGAAAAGTGGCTGACGATCGTAACGGTTGTAGCAGGTCCCGGTTAAAATCATACCAGCGCGAGTTGTCCGCCGACGCATTCCGGACAAGTCTCCGCTTTGTTTTCTTCCGGGTATTTTGCTTTGCCGGGACTTAATTGAAGGATTGTGCGCTCGTCGGCCCGCTTGAACAAGCTGCTTTCGGGATGCACGAATACCTGCGGAAAAAGATCTTGCTCGCGCCGGTTATCACCGGATTCCGGACATTTATCCGTTACCTTTCTCTCTGAATAAGAATTGTTAGGATATGGTTTTGCGCCGGGCTATGTTGGGCAAGTAAAGCTGTTCCGCAACGGCCGGTGCCGAAGAATGTGCCGGCATATTCCTTCCGGCGCGGGCGGGCAGGCCGGTATTTATTTTAAGTAAATTAACTCAATTGGACTTATGGCAGCCTTCATTTATAATCTAAAACAGCAACGGGCCATCAATTTGGACAATATCGATAGCATCCGGAAGGACAATGCGGGCGGCTTCGAAATTGTCTTCGAGCGGGCCCTTCCGAATGGAAGCCAGGCAGGGCTGACGGAAGTCGACCGGTGGCGGTTCCCGACGGAAAAAGAGCGCGACGAAGTGCTGCAATCGATTCTGGAAGGGTATGGGTTAAGGTTCGGGTAAGCCACCTCGGCGGTCTTATGAAATATCCTGCGTGTCGCCGGATATGTGTGCCGGTGCGTCAAAAAAGTATGGTACCCGGTACGCCGAGGATGCTTCAATCCGAGTAGTTTTGACCGATCATTGGACTTCACCATCCCACATGAAAAAGATACAATTAAGATCAGCCCTGGTTGACGACATTAGAATTTTGCAACAGATTTACCGTCAAACGATAGACAGCGCATGCCGGGCCGATTACGACGAGAGCCAGCGGACCGCCTGGAAGCGTACAGCCGAAAACGGCCAGCGTTGGATCGACGCAATCAATGGGCAGTACTTCCAGGTGGCGGAAATCGATGGTGAAATAGCGGGTTTCGGATCGCTATTGAATGCAGTACATATTGATTTTATGTATACGGCGAGCGACTTTCTTGGAAAAGGAGTCGCAAAGCAGATTTACGCACGACTGGAATCCAGGGCGGTTGAAGCCGGTACGGGAACCCTTACGTCGGATGTCAGCAAAACCGCGGCCCCGTTTTTCAAGCACCTGGGATTTGTCGTCATCAGGGAGAATATAAACGTGATAGACGGTATCGAAATCCGCAATTATCGGATGGAAAAGGTCCTCGTGCCGCCAAGTGGTACCCAATAGGTATTCCGATTTCTCGTAGCTGATACCGGAACATGAATTATATTACCTTGTATCGTTAAGCTCGAAGGATTGAAGAAATCGCATCAGTCGTCAATCCTGACGAAAGCACCGTTCAAATCGAAAACCAGTTCGGTACCATTGAAAAGCCGGATCTCCTGATCGTTCCTTTCTCTTTCCCATTCGACCACATATTGGCCTTCATACCGGGTGTTAACGTACTCCAGTATGGGGGTCGGTAGCACGGAATCCGGCAGCCGTTCCGTTGCCTGGCCGTCGATGCCGGCGACCCGGCCATGTGCGTCAAACTCGACTTCGATGCGGTTTTGGAGCCAAACGTCATAAGTTGTCATGTTATCGTTACGATGGCGCACAACTCTTGAGATAGCGACATTGGGGAAATGAGTATCCAGGTACTGCTTTTCCGCTGCCGGTAAGGCCGCTTCGCCGACAACTTTGTCTTCCTCGCAGCCAGCGAAGAGAACTGGTGCCAACAGCAAATAGATAGTCAGGTTTTTCATATCGTGCCAGACTGGTGACTTTTGTTATTATTAACAAGACAAGTAAATCATCGCTTACCCCTATATTGGGCATTAAATTCCAACTACACGGGCGGATTTATGCCGACCACAGGAAAATTACGAATATTCAGCTTTCAACAAAACACATGACGAGCAGAAGCACATTCCGGATGATGGAACTGATATTGGAGGTTGCACGCAATGACAGCCGTATTCTGGCGGTGTTGCAGGACGGGTCCCGGTCCAATCCGAATATAGTTCCCGACATTTTTCAGGATTTCGACATTATCTACGTGGTGGAAGATCTGGCTCCCTTTCTGCGGGATCATAGCTGGACAGACGTTTTTGGCGAAAGGATGATTATGCAAATGCCGGAAGACATGGAGTTGTACCCGCCTTCGGCCGAACTCGCGGGGGCTTTCTCATATTTAATGCTGTTCACCGACGGGAACCGGATCGATCTGGTGATGACTCCCCTGGAAAAGCTCGACCAATTCACCGGCGATAGCCTTTGCAAGGTGCTGCTGGACAAGGCCGGTATTTTCAGCGCCAGTCCGCTGCGTGCGGTAAGCGACGCCGGCTACCATATTCAAAAGCCCTCAGCCCGCTCATTTACCGATTGCTGTAACGAATTCTGGTTCACCAGCGGTAGCGTTGGTAAGGCGCTTTGGCGCGGCCAGGTGATTTACGTTCAGGAATTATTGAACCAGGTGATCCGGGGTGCCTTGCTGCAAATGCTGGATTGGTATATCGGATGCCGGCACGACTTTCAGGTCAACCCCGGCAAATGGGGAAAGTTTTACGGCCGCTTTTTGGAGCCCGGCTTATACGAAAAGCTTCTCGCGACTTACCCGGTAGCGAGCGTTCCTCACATTTGGGACGCCACGTTTGCTTCGATGGATTTGTTCCGGTGCTCGGCAAAGGCTGTCGCAGCGGAGTTGGGCTACGAATATCCGGCAAACTGGGACGAGCATCTGACATCCTATTTACTGCATGTCAGGCAGCTCCCCGCCGACGCTCAAAGGATTTACGACTGATGAATTGAGCGGTAGCATTTTGCCGGGATCGAAAAGCCGGAGAAGAGGTCTTAGAAACCCTCCTTTGCATCCGGCGGTCGCAAGTCGTGTCGCTAGTCTCACCGTAATCGTGGTTTTCCATTTCCGGGAACAATTCCCGTGGCTAAATGGGTGTTGGGGAGAAATATCTTCCAAGATGCAACGACGAGGAGTACCGGCAAAGGCCTTCCCGCTGAAAGAGGGACAATCGTCTGGTGGTAGCACCATGATCTTCAAATGTGAATTTTACCTTCCATGACGATGACGGCCGAGCCGCTGATCCAAATGCCGTCGGGCCTGGCATTGAAGTGAATTACCGAGGGGCGCCCCATCCGGGCTCCTTGTAAAATTCTGTAATCCGTTCCCGGTTTTATGTAGCCCTTTTGCAATAAATAGCCCGCCAACGGTCCTGCGGCGCTACCGGTTGCGGGGTCCTCGTCGATCCCGATGCCCGCCGAATTCACGGGCGATATCCGAGTAGCTTTCAACATCCAGATCCGAATCCGTCAGCACGACGGCCAGCGGGTTACCCTGGTACCTCACAGCAGAAAATACGTCGAGTACGTAGTAGGTGTAGCTTTTCATGGATGCAATATAATCTATTGAAAAACAACTACCGCTCTGCCGCCTTTTCCTGGCCGTGCCGGACCCGCCGTTGATAATCCTCGCCCCACGCGCAAAGCGAATCCATAATGGGGATCAGGCTTTTGCCGATCTCCGTCAGTTTATACTCCACCCGGGGCGGCGACTCCGCGTATGCTTCGCGTAGGAGCACTCCGTCGCGTTCCAGCTGTTTCAATTGTGCCGTGAGCGTAGCCTGCGTAATGTGGGGAAGCTTACGGCGCAGTACCCCGAAACGCATCGGGCACTCTTCCCGGATCTTGTTCAGGAGCATCAGCTTCCATTTCCCCCCGATAATGTCGAGCGCGATATTCATCGTATTATTTTTTTCTGAAAATGGCTCAGAATCTTCATTCGTAATGGATTGATCTACAATAATAGTATCGTTTGTCATACCTGGTATTGTCTTATAAACTACTTGATTACGAGCACTTGCCGCCTGATTTTTGGCCGAAAAAGATAACGGACCGGACATTCCGGCACGCCCTGATCAATTAACAACGCAATGAATACACAAATTTCAAAATGGCTGTTGCTGGCCATTATTTCATCCTCGGTATTTCTGTCCGTGATGGATATTTTCATCGTGAACGTAGCCATCCCGGCCATAAAAACAGGCATTCGCGGTACCGACAGCGATATCCAGCTCGTGATAGCCCTGTACCTGCTGGGCTACGCGGTTTTTCTGATCACCGCCGGTCGGGCAGGGGATTATTACGGTAAAAAGAAAGTCTTTGTAACGGCCATGCTGCTCTTTGTATCGATCTCGGCGGTATGTGGCTTCGCGCAAACGCCCTGGCAACTGAACGCCGCCCGGTTTTTCCAGGGTGTCGGTGCCGCGTGGATGATCCCGCAGGGCATTACCTATATTCAGGAGCTGTTTCCGGGCAGTAAAGAGCGGGTCAAAGCGTTGGGGATTTATGGCAGCGTCGCCGGAAGCGCCTCGGTAATCGGGCAGTTTCTGGGGGGGACTGTTACCCGAAATGAACGGCTTTCCCGAAGGTTGGCGACTGATTTTTCTCATTAACCTGCCCATTGGTTTGCTTATGGTGCCCATGGCGCTGCTGTTTTTGCCCGCCGACCGGCGGAGCGACGGCCGCAATGCCGGTTTCGATTATGAGGGCGTACTCCTGCTTACGGGCGCACTCGCGTGTGTGATTTACCCGCTCATACACGGGCATGAGGTGGGTTGGCCGTTGTGGTGCTTCGCAATGCTCGGCACTGGTGGTATTTTGCTGGCGATGTTTGTGAGAAACCAGAAGCAAAAACTTTCGACCGAAAGGCTGCCGCTCCTGGATGTGCGCCTGTTCAGCTTCCGCGATTTCAATGTCGGCATGGCGATCGTCCTGTTTTACTTTATGGTCCAGGACTCCTATTTCCTGATCAACGTCATGCTCCTCGAAACGGGCCTCCGGTTCAGTTCCGCCGAGACGGGAATACTCTTTGTATTCCAGGGCGTCGGCTACGTCATCGCGTCGCTCATTTCCCTGCGGCTGGTCCCGTTGTTTGGCAAAAAGGTACTACAGGCCGGTATACTCATCATGATTGTTACGTTGGCTATGCACATCATTGTCCTGAACGGCCCGGAAGTGGATCGCCAATGGCTGTACCCGATTCTTTTCGCCTACGGCACCGGCTGCGGCTCGGTACTGCCTTCGCTGCTGGCGGTCGGACTCAAAAACATGCCCATTGAACTCGCAGGAGCCGCTTCCGGTACATTTTCGACCTTTCAGCAAACGGCGATAGCGCTGGGTATCGGGGTAATCGGAGGGGTTTTCTTTTCCCATCTCGGCCCGCAGCCGGATGTAGCGGACTACATTCGCGCTTATCGCATCGCTACGCTTACGAATATTGCATTGCTCGCGTTGGTTGGCTTCCTCCTGTGGCTGCTGCCCGCCGGCGAGCCCTTAAGCGGCGAAATTGTGTCACATTGATAGCCGTAAAATCGGGCATCAGGACGACATTTATACCAGTTTCCGGTCGATTTTCCCTGCATATACGTTCGGGTTCCACGATCCGTTCAGGCGATTCGGTGTGTGTGATTTCTTTCGGGAGGGATGGTTGGGTCAACCGGAGCGCGGCGTAGGGTCGGGGGGGGGGGCGGGTTTTTGGGGATGGAATGAAGCAATTTTCTAGCCGATTATTCTATTCACGATTTTATTGGTAAATGAAAAGAAATCAGCATAACTACTTTTTACGGCTCCCAGATGTGCGCCGATAGCACCATCGGAAGGCTTCAAAAGAAAAATCGGTTTTCTTGCTTCCATTGCCATTGGTATCAGGCTATGATAATGTTTCAAAAGTGCCAGGCAATATGGATCGTCAGGTACGCTCAGGTCTGTTTCCGGCGCGTTGTTTAAAACGGACTCTCTAAAAACGTTAGGGATCCGATTCGCCCATTTGAGATACGATTTCACAGGTCTGCTTTCTTTAACTCCATGCTGCATAACCACATAACCTAAAGGGATTATCGAGCCGCGAGGTAATTGAAGTGACGGCTCGGGGTTTCTACTGAGGCGGTCTTCCCATTCTCCTTGCCAGGTTGTGTGAGTCGATTTCCGAGGTTTCTCAAACCCTGTAATGAAAACAAGTCGGCTGCCATAGGGACAACCACGTAATCAGCTGCAATCAACGTAGCTCTACTAATCGCCCCAAAATTGGGCCCTATATCGATAATATTAAAGTCGGCATTCCATCGTTGACCTGCTTCCATAATTACCCGATAGAACGACGACACGACGCGGAACGCCGCTTCGTCACGGTTCAGGCAGGCTCCCCAACCGCCGCTAAGTTTGTCTTCGAAAAGCGACAATTCCAAGTCGCCGGCAAGAAGCCCGATATTGCTTTTTATTTCCTCGATATGAGCAGGGGATATATCATCTATCCCCGATTCAATGGCTTTATAATTTCCAGAATCGTAGGTCTGCGCTCATCGCTATCATATATTTCCTGCAATCGATCGTCACTCAAAAACATTGAAGTCAAGTTCGTTTGAGGATCAAGGTCGACAGCTAGGCATCGATAGCCTAACTCCGCCAACATGTAGGTGAAATGATATACTAATGTCGTTTTTCCAACACCACCTTTATTATTAAAAAATGCAATAGTCTTCATTATCGTTTTTTATAGATTACAACCCCGAAGCCGGTTGGCTGATCGAGGATGAATAAAGGCTCCGGTGAGCCGTTCTTCGAAAGAGCGGCCTTGGCGCGTTTGACACCAACATTGAATGCGTTGATAAACCCTAAATTTTTCGCTGCTTCTGCCAATGTTGGATTTCTGTAATCGTTTTTATTGGGGAAATTCTCAGGCCTTGCATCGCCATACAGACCACCAGGATTTGTAATTTCAATCCGATCGCTGAACTCGTAGAATTTGATCGGTGCATTGGACTCGTAGTCGCGGTGTATGATCGCATTATATAGCAATTCTTCTATTGCCGATGCCGGATATGCCAGATCGTACGACTCGCCGAGCCCCAGCTGTACCCGCTTTTCAATTTGCGATTTGATAAATTCTTTCATTACACGCATTTGCGTGGTCAGGTCGCCCTCAAACCGGTGTTCAAAGTCAAAATCGCTAACCCCCTTCTTTGACCTACCCGAACACAAACCCGCCCTTTGTACCTTGCAGGCGGCACCTTAGATGGTTGGACCTCTACCACTGCAATATCTCCGTCTTCAAAAGAAAACTTTGTCACTGTCATTGCAGGAGGTGGCACAATACGACCGTCAGTTCGAAAGTTAAGTAGTGTTTGCATTAGTTGCTCATCTACCTTGGTGCCATTCAAACTTCCGTCGTCATTCGCTCCGATGATCAAATATCCCGGCAGTCCATGACCTGGCATGTCATTACAAAAAGCGCATATCGCCTCACCAAATTTGTCAGAATTAGTTTTTGATACCGTTTTTTCTATCCGGTCGGATTCTAATGCAGGCAGGAGTAATGCAATTTCTTCTTGGGAGATCATGTAGCGTTCGTTAAACCATGGCAAGTTGAAAAATGCTGGTGCAATTACCAAATTTTACGCGACATGGTGACCCTCCCAGTATACAAAAGCCAGGGGATCAGCGGAAAGGCACCGTTTTTCTATCGATGTTACGTGCCTGACGGCACTATCCCGTCACGACGTTCGATCGCGTTAACGATGTAATATCGGTAGAAAGGCGCAGGATCGATCACCCCGAATGCCGTAGGCATGTAGCGGCAGCGTGTAAATCGGCGCTGGCAATTCCCGTAACCAACTTTAACATGAAGATAAAAGCCCGGCCATCGAACTGATAGCCCGGCTTTATTTTGCGGATACACTTATTAAATCAAACCCTACTTATACCCTTCATTCTGCTTCAAATTAGGATTCCGGTCGATCTCGCTCTGCGGCAATGGGAACAGTACCTGGTGATCAAAAGCTGTTTTCCCGCGGCCTTTGGCCAGTTCAATGAATTTGCCATGACGGATCAGGTCCTGCCGGCGGAGCTCCTCGGTGAAAAATTCCCAGCCGCGCTCCTTGAGAATATGCGCCCGCAATGCGTCTTTGGAGGCGAATGCTGAAACGGATAACGCGGCAAGGCCGGCTTTGGTGCGTACCTGGTTAATCAGGTCCACGGTCGCTTGGGTCGGGCCTTCGAGCTCGTTCAAAGCCTCGGCTTTGCTCAGCAGGATGTCGGCGTAGCGCACCACCGGGAAGTCGTTGCCGAGATCGGCGCCGGTAGCGGGAAGGTCTTCTTCGAATTTGAAGCTGCGTTTATCGTCCTGGCCGAGTACGATATGTTTGCCGTTGAGGTCGTCGTATTCAGTCAGGAATGCCTGGCGGCGCTGGTCTTTCGGGTCGAAAGAGTCGTAAAAGGCCGATAGTGTTTTGAGCTGGGTGGCGTAGTTGGCCTTGGCGGCGCCTTTGTATTTATAGTTCGGGGGGAGCGGCGTGGGGCAGGTAATTGGTGCCCAGGCCCGGCTGCGCCACATGCGGGCGCACGTAAATGAACTCGCTGTTTTTCTCGTTGGCGAGCTTGAAAAGGTCCGTGCGGTTGGCCGAGTCGAAAAGGCTGTACACGTTCAGGTCGATTACCTTTTGGGCGGTTTCGTTCGTTTTCTGCCAGTCCTTGTTGTTCAGGTAAAATTTGGTCAGGAATGCGAGTGCGGCACCTTTGGTGGCCCGGCCGTATTGTCTGGCGGTTACGGGCAGAATATCGGCCACGGCATTCAGCTCGTCGGTTACGAATTTGACGAACTCTTCCCTGGTGGCGCGGGCCGGACGATCCTCGCTGCTGCTTATGCTGTTGGTAATGAGTGGGGTAGGGCCGAAAAGATCATACAACGAAATGTAGCCGCTCGCCCGCAGGAAGCGCGCCTCGGCGATGATCTGTCTTTTCCGTTCTTCGTCGAAATCGATATTGGGCACGTTGTCGATCACGAGGTTCGCCCGGTAAATGGCGCTGTAATAGCGGGTCCACGCCACGTCGAAAAATTCGTGAGAGGCGTTCCAGGTGAAATCTTCGAGCGGTTGCGCGAGCCCGCGGAGCCCGCCCTCGCGGATAATGAGGAGGTCGGTAGTAACCTCAGCCATGACGAGGATGTTGCGGAAGCCGTCGGTACCTTGTTTCTGTTCGAGGGCGTAGGCCGCGTTGAGCAAAGCTTCGGCGTCGTCGGCGGTTTTGAAGAAATTATTGGGACCAAAAGAAGAATACACTTCCTCTTCGAGCGGTTTGTCGCACGCGGCGGCGCTGAGCAGCAACAGGATATATAGTAACTTTTTCATTGTCTCGCAGGAAATTAGAAATTGATGCTCACGCCCGCGGTGTAGGTGCGGGAAAGCGGGAATGCATTGTAATCGGCACGCACGTTGGAGGTTCCGAATGCGCTCACCTCGGGGTCGTAGCCGGTGTATTTAGTGATGGTGAACAAATTCTGGCCGGTCACATACACTTGCAAGCCCTTGATATGCCGCCATTTGGCCGACGGGAAGTTGTAAGTCAGCTGCACGGATTTCAACCGCAGGTAGGAGGCATTCTCCACGGCCCGGCTGTTCACATTGCTCGTGTAGGAAACGGCCACGGGTATACCGGAAGAATTGGCGTTGGTCGGGTTAGCGGGCGTCCAGCGATCGGTATAGCTTTCGGCCAGGCGGTTGCGGCGGAACGAGATCGGGTTTTCGGATTCGGTGCGGTTCAGGTTGAACAGCTTGTTGCCCTGCACGCCCTGGAAGAAAAACGACAGGTTGAATGCGCCGTAAGTAAAATCGTTGTTCAGGCCGTAGGTGAAATCCGGGAATGGTGAGCCCAGGATCGTGCGATCGGCGGAATTGATGGAGCCGTCCTTGTTCACGTCGCGGTATTTGTACTCGCCCGGGCGCGAGAGCGGTTGTGCGGATTGGGCAATGTCCTCGCCCCGCTGGAACACGCCGTCGACAATGTAGCCATAGTAGGCATTCAGCGGGTCGCCCTTGCGGATAATGGTGAAGTCGTTGGTAAAACCTGCTGAGCCGCCCAGAATGTAAGGCAATGTGCCGAGGTCGGTCACTTCGTTTTTCACGACCGAGAAATTCAGGCTCGACCGCCAGGTGAATGGCGCGGTGACGTTTACGGAAGTCAGTGCAAAGTCGAAACCGGTATTTTTCAGCTCGCCCACGTTTTTGAAAGTGGTGGTAAAGCCGCTGGTGCGCGGAATGGGCAGTTGCAGGAGCAGGTCTTTGGTTTGTTTATGGAAATAATCAATGCTACCCGACAAGCGGTTGGCAAACAAGCTGAAATCTACGCCAATATCGAGCTGGCTGGTGGTTTCCCATTTCAAATCCGGGTTAGGAAGTTGCGTGGTGGAAATACCCACGTACGGCGCGCCGTCGAAAATGGCCTGTCCCTGCGGCCCGAGCAGAACCAGTGATTTGTAGCTGCCGATGTCCTGGTTACCGGTTACGCCGTAGCTGGCGCGGAGTTTCAGGTCGGTGATCTCATTCACGTTTTTCAGGAAAAGCTCGTCCTTGATCCGCCAGCCAAGGGCTACCGAAGGGAAAATGCCATATTTCTTGTTGTCGCCGAAGCGCGACGAGCCGTCGGCACGGATGGAGGCGGTGAGCAGGTATTTGTCGAGCAGATTGTAGTTTACACGCCCAAGGTAGGAGAGCAGCTGGTTCTTCGTCCGGCCGGAGCCCAGAGAAAATGTGCTCTGCGCGCCTGCGGCGAGGTTATCGGTACCCAATGCGTCGAGCGGGAAGTTCTGCGCACCTGCCGAAAGGGAGCTTACCATGAATTCCTGGTAGGTATAACCGCCGAGGACTTCGAGCTGATTATCCTTATTGAGCGCCTTGCTGTACCGGGCCGTAAATTCGACGAGGTTGTTGGAAGCGTTGCTCGTCAGCACGCTGGCAATGCCTTTGGTACCTTCGGCCCGTTTGGTGAGTCGGGAGGTGAAAATATCGCGCCGCGAATCCTGGCGGTCGGTACCGAAATTGATCTTGGCCGAAAGCTCGGGCAAAAAGTAGTATTCGGCAAAAACGCTGGCAAAAGTGCGGTTGGTGGTGGCAAAGTCACTCACTTCGTTGGCCAGGCCCACCGGGTTTTCCAGGTTCACGATTTGTGTCTGCGTCCAGGTGCCGTTGGGGTTTTTAATGCTAAGGGTAGGGTCCTGGAAAATGGCGGTGTTGATCACGCCGGCACCCTCATTCACGCTTACGCCGTTGGGTACGAAATCATCCTTTACCTGGCTGGAATTGAGGTTTAACCCAAATTTGAATTTGTCGCCGGTGTAATTCAGGTTCACCCGGCCGACATACTTCTTAATGCCGGAGCTGATCACGACGCCCTTTTGATCCAGGTAGTTGAGCGAAGCATAATAGGTGAATTTATCCTGCCCGCCCGAGAATGAGAGCTGATGGTTTTGCAAATAACCCTTTCTGAAAATCTCGTCCTGCCAGTACGTGCCTTTGCCTACGGCGGCGATCTGTTCGGTGGAGAATTCGGGGGCCTGCTTCTGGTCGGCGCGCAGGTCGTTGAGCAGGGCCATGTATTGCTGCGCATTGAGCATCGGCACGCGTCTGGTCACTTCCGAAACGGCACTTGACAAAGCATAATTGACGTTCAGCTTTCCTTTCAAGCCTTTTTTGGTGGTGATCAGAATAACCCCGTTCGCCCCGCGCGAGCCGTAGATGGCTGTCGCCGAAGCATCCTTCAATATTTCTACCGACTCGATGTCGTTCGGGTTCAGCGCATTCAGCGGGTTGCGGGGGGCCTGCTCGTTCACCAGCGTCGAGCCCGGCACCACCGCCGCGTTGTTCACCGGCAACCCGTCGATCACATAAAGCGGCTCGTTATTGGCATTGATAGAATTGGCCCCGCGGATGCGGATCGTCACGCCACCGCCCGGCTCAGAGCTGGATTGCGTCACCTGCACACCCGCCGAGCGACCGGCAATGAGCTGGTCGACAGACGTTTGTACCCCTTTGTTAAAGTCCCTGCTGTCCAGAGAGTTTACAGAGCCGGTCAGGTCGCGCTTTTTCTGGGTGCCGTACCCCACCACTACCAGCTCGTTGAGCTGCCGGGTATCGTCGCTGAGCTGCACGTTGATCTGTGTACGCCCTTTCACTTCCACCTCCTGTGTAATGTAGCCAATCGCCGAAAAGACCAGCACCGCGTCGCGACCCGCGGTAATCTCAAACTTGCCGTCGGCATTGGTGGTGGTACCTGTGGTGCTGTTTTTGACCAGTACATTAATGCCCGGCAAGGCCGACTGGTCAGTGGCCGAAGTAACTTTTCCCTGTATGGAAACGGATTGGGCATGGCCCTGCATGGCCATTATGCCGCCCAGCAAAGCCCAAATCAGCCGGATGTGATTTGAACGGAGAAATTGAATCATAGGTGATGCTTTTATAACTATACTTATTTGATCGGCAAAGTAAAGTTATTTTGAAGTTTTAAACTATTAAATTGGTAGATTAAATAGTTTTGTAACCCGAAAATAGGTAGCCATAATGGACCGGGTACTTTAAATGTAAGCAACTGGTAACATTAATTACCGATCGCTGCAACATACCGCCTGGTCAGCCGTCTTTTCGTGAAAAATCCAACTGCACCATAAAATATTATCGATATGGCTGATTGCTTTACGAAATTGACCGGTCGCGCTCTACTGGTATTTACCTGGCTTAATCTGTTTGTATTCGTTTGCAACGGCCAGGCCCGTCATCCTGCTTTGGACAGCATGGGGGCCAACATGGGCCGGGGGAACTGGAAGGCGGCCATTCACTGGGCCCTGAAAGCCGGGGAAGCTAATCCGTCGGAAAAATACTGGCGATACCTGAATGCAGCAGATTTCGCCAGTCGCGACCGGGACCGGGCGCTGACACTCTATTATGCAGCGCTGGTCGTCGATTCGGATATCGCCGTGAAGGCCCGTTTCGGAGAGTCGTTCGGGTGGTTGAAGGATGATCCGGAATGGCAGCGGTTGATGCGCAAGATAGCCGATCGGAAAGAGCATGAACGGCAGGCGAAAATTCAATCGGCCCGGATATTTCGTGATGAACAAACAGCAATGCAAACCCAGACCGACCGGTTCACGGAAACGCTGTCACAGATCAGTTCGGCGGAAGGCCTCTACAAGGCGATCCGGCAAGGCAGGCCGGCGCGGCAATATCCGCAGGGCCGGAATTTCGTATATGGCTGGACTAATTTCGACGGCAGGATAGAGCTGCCATATCTGGTCCAGTTACCTCCCGGTTTCGATGGCGGCAAGTCATATCCGCTGGTAGTAGTGCTGCACGGAGCCGTGGCATACCAGCCGGAATCCAGAGACGTCCCCGATAGCACCGACACGTTTTTCGGGCGATTTTATATGCGAATGGCCGGCGAGTCGGGATTCATCGCGGTATTTCCATATGGTACCAAAACCTATAACTGGATGATGCCGGACGATGGTTTCGGACTGGTACCGGAAGTGGTGCGGCAGGTAAAACGCCTGTTTCCGGTTGATGACAGCCGCATTTATGTTACCGGCCATTCCAATGGAGCCACGGGCGCGTTTTCGTACCTGATGAAACAGCCTTCCCTTTTTGCCGGTTTTTCGGGCATCAACAACCGGCCGCAGGTCCGTACCGGCGGCACGTTTTTCAGGAACGCATCGAACCGCTCTTTTTATAATGTCGCTACCGATTACGATTACTATTTTCCTTTCGGGGGGGCACCGGGAAGTAGCGCGGTTGGCGGCACAATGGGGGATCGACTGGCAAAACCAGGAAATCCGGGGCAACCGGTCGCATGGCTATCTGATCAACGACCAGGGCAACGAGGCCCTGCAGGTGTACGCGCAATTGTTTGCGTATATGGCCTCCCAAAAGCGTAACCCTTTTCGCGACCGGTTGTACTGGGAATGCGACGATATTAAAAACGGCCGCTGCGACTGGCTCGAAATCACCCGGCTCGATACGCTTGCCGACGCGAAAAACTGGCAAAGGCCGGTTAACGTCCGCGTAACCGGCTGGCGCGAGGTCATGAATCCGGCGGTGATGACCGATAGTACTTCCTACGCATTCCAATTCCCCCGGCGCTCGGGGGCGGTACAGGGTACTTATGCGGGAAACCGTTTCGAACTGACCACCTCGCGTGTTGAAAAGGTGAAACTGTTTCTGTCCCCGGAAATGATCGATTTTGGGAAGAACCTGCAAGTCCGTATCAACGGTACACTGGTTTTTGACGGCCGTGTCGCCATGGATGAAGCGTTCATGTTAACCTCCTACCGCCGCGAATCCGATCATCAGGCGGTGTGGGCGGGTAGCCTGGAATTGGCTGTTCCCTAGCTGCGGGAAACTGTGCGGGTCAACCGCCGCGGCGATAGTGAAATCTCCGGTTATCTGCTGAAAGTCCTGTTGCGTATATTCATGTCCGGTTGTGCTTCGCAAAAAAATAGAACGGCACTTTCCGGATGCGTTACTTGCATGGTAAAGTAATTTGAATTTTATTTGTCTACTGATTTTGTAGAGTATTAGTCTTATTAACCACCAATAAGCCTTTTCGGTCAATTATATTTTAAAACGTCTCCGAAAGTGGATGAAATAGGTGATTTATCGGATCAGCAACTGCTGAAAGCATTCCAGGAAGGCTCCCTGACGGCGTTTGAGGAAATCCACCAGCGCTATTTCGGAAGGCTGTATACGCATGCGTTCAAAATGCTTGGTGAGGCAGAGGATGCGCAGGATGTGGTGCAGGAGGTTTTTATTACACTCTGGACAAAGGGAAGGGCTATCCAGCTGCATAGCGGTTTGGCGGGTTACCTGTTCACGGCCGTGCGCAACCGCGTGCTGAACCTGATCGAACACAGCAAAACATACAGGGGCCACCTCGACAGCCTGGCAACATTTCTAAGCGACAACCACGTACCGGCAGGTGAGGTGGCGGACGAAGAGTTGCTGTTCACCCTTTTCGAAGCGGAAATCGACAAGTTACCCCGGAAGATGAAGGAGGTGTTCGAATTGCGGCGTCAGGGGGAATTATCCTATGCCGAAATCGCGGAGAAGCTTTCCTTGTCGGATCATACCGTAAAAAAACAAATCAGTAATGCTATTAAGATATTGAAAGACAGGTTAATGCAATGGAAATCGCAGCTGGTCGTAATATTTTTTTGAAAAATTTCTACTACCAAATGGCGCATCGTCTGTCATAGTTGTGAATTGCAATTCAAAACACCGTTACGATGGACCAGCAGCAGGCGAGGGATTTGTTGGCGAAATACCGGGCCGGGCGATGTACCGAGGCCGAAAAAGTGCTGATCGCGCAATGGTATGCGCAGCTGGCGCGGGAAAGGTCGGGGTTTCCCGGAAATCCCGATCCGGAAACGGCCCGGGATGAATCTTGGACGCGTATCCTGATGGCGGTTCAACACTTGCATACATTTGAAGACGGCACGAAGGCGCGAATACGTCCACTGCGTGCATTTTACGTTGCGGCAGCCGTGGCCGCAGTGCTTTGCATTGGCTTTTTCTGGTTGAGGGGCGGTTTATCGCCGAAAGGCAACGTCATCCCCGGAAAGCTGCTTATCGTCAGTGCATTGCCCGGTGAAGTGAAAACTTACCGGCTGCCAGATAGTTCGCTGGTGACGCTCAACGGAGGCAGCAGCATCAGCTATCCGGAGATATTCGGCAAGGTACGGAATATCAGACTGACCGACGGCGAGGCCTATTTCGATGTGAAACACGACGCCTCGCGTCCATTCATCGTTGAGGCTGGCCGGACGCGTACCCAGGTGCTCGGCACGGTGTTCTCGGTACGGGCCTACGGAGACCTGAACGACGTGCGGGTAACGGTGGCAAGCGGAAAAGTAGGTGTGCGTAATGGAGCGGCTTACCCCGAAACACGGACGTATTTCCTGCTGGCGGACGAGCAACTGGTGGTCGATAAGCAGAGCGGGCGGGTGCAAAAGGAACACGTGAATGCGCGGTCGCTGGCCGGGTGGATCCGCGGCGCGTTGGATTTCAACAATGAAGACCTGAAAACGATCGCATTGCTGCTGGAAAGGAAATTCAATGTGAACGTAGAAGTCGACGGTACGGCGCTGGCCGACCAGCGGCTCACGGCCCGCTTCCGGGCGGAAGAGACGTTGGACGATATTCTCGGAACGCTGGCCATGGCTGGTAATTTCAGTTATCGCCATACGATGGGCCGGGTCCTGATTTCAATGAACAAGCATTAAAAAATGAAGAAATTATGACGGAACTTATCCGAACGAACAGGTGCTTTCTACGCCCTCATTTAACCAGGCTCCGGATGATGATATTCCTCCTTGCCGCGCTTTTCCAGCCGGCTTTGGCCGAAAGCGAAAAAACGATTAAAGATGTGAGAATTTCGATCCGGGCTGAAAAGCAGTCTTTGAAGACGATTTTAAAACAAATCGAAGAGAAAAGCGGCTTCGTTTTTATTTATCAGAATAGACTAGTAAATCCATATACTAACCTCACTTTTGAAGCCCATAACGAAGCAGTTGAACAGGTATTGAACCGGCTGCTCCGCCAGCGCAGTCTGGACTATGCGCAGCAGAAAGAAAAAGTGATTATCCGGGAAGCACCGAAACAGGCCGGCCAAGCCACCGGTTGGGGTGATGCTACCGACCAGGCCATTAATGGCGTAGTGAAGGACGAGAAAGGCGATGGGCTGCCGGGCGTGACGATCCGTGTCAAGGGCAGCAACAAAGGCACGCTTACCGACGCCAATGGCGCGTTTACGATCTCGGCTGGTGGTGACGATGTACTCGTTTTCTCCTACATCGGCTATGTGACTTTCGAACAGCCGGTCAGCGGCTCCACGAGCCTGGACATTGCCCTGAAACCCGACGAAGGACAGCTCAGTGAGGTGGTGGTGACCGGTTACACCCAAACCAAGCGCAGCGCCCAGACCGGCGCTGTGACCACCATCGATTCCAAGGACTTTTCACAGGTTTCCTACAACAGCGTGATTGAAAAATTGCAGGGTACCGTGCCCGGTTTGCAGATTTCGAGCAATTCGGGCGTGCCAGGGACTTCGGTGCTCGTGCGATTGCGCGGCGCCACGTCCATCAAGGCAGGCAACGATCCCTTGTATGTGGTGGATGGGGTTTTTATCAATAATGAAAATTTGCAGGGCCTTTCGCGAGGCATGGGCGGGCAAACACCCAACCCGCTGTCGGACCTGAATCCGGACGATATCGAGTCGGTGTCCGTGCTCAAAGACGCGAATGCGACGGCCTTGTACGGAGCCCGCGGGGCGAATGGCGTGATCCTGATTACCACCAAGCGGGGCGCGCGCAACTCGCGTACGAAGGTGAGTATCAATATGGAGCAGGGTTTTGCCAAAGCGACCAACCTTTGGCAGCTGGTAACCGGTCCGGAGCACGCCGAGCTTGTCAACCTGGTGCATATCAACGACGGGAAAAGCTATGCGACGCGCCCTTTCCGGCCGGTTTCGGAGGCGATTGCCGGTTTTCCGGCGTTCGGTAGCCCGGAGGAGCAGGGTACTTACGACCGTGTGAGCGACATTTTCCGCACGGCTTCATTGAGCAAATACACCCTATCCGTTTCCGGCGGTGATTCCCGGACTAATTTTTACCTCGGCGGCGAATACCAGAACCAGCAATCGACGCTCAAAACGCAGGACTTTAAGCGGTATTCCTTCCGCTTCAATATCGACCATTCGATTTTGCCGAACCTGAAAATAGGGACCAGCAATACGCTTTCCAGCGTGCCGCGCCGGCTCGTGCGGGTAGGGGACGGTCCGGCAGGCTTGTTCCAGGCCGCATTGCACACGCCTACTTTTTACCCGTTTTATAATGAAGATGGCACCTATGCGAAACCGACTGTTTTCGACAGCCACCTGGCCATTCTCGAAAACTCCGACACGCATTCGGTGAGCTTGCGGAGCATTAACAATGTGTACGCGCTTTGGAATATCCTGCCGAATTTGTCTTTAAAATCCTCTTGGAGCAACGATTACAACAATTACCACGAAAAGGCCTACTACAACACCAACCTGGTGTACGGCCAACCCGCTGGCGAAGCGAATGATGTGACGACGATCAAGCAATCGCTTATTGCCGAGCAGCTTTTGAGCTATAATCTCTCGTCTGCCAAAAGCGAATTTTCGGTTTTTGCTGGGAATACCATTCAAAAAACGACCACCGAGCGAGCCACGCTGACCGGTACCGGCTTTCCGAGCAACCAATTCAAGCGGATCGCCTCGGCCGCAGTGCAAACGGCCTCATCCACCGGCTCTTCCTATGGGCTACTTTCGTTTTTTACGGGTTTTAATTATAGTTACGACAATCGGTACAGCATAGACGGTAACATCCGTGCGGATGCGTCGTCGCGATTCGGGGCCGATCACCGCTGGGGTTATTTCCCGTCGGTAGGTCTGGGCTGGAACATCTCCAAAGAAGCATTTTTTCCCGATAATAATGCCCTTACCGACCTGCGCTTCAAGGCCAGCCTGGGTCTAACCGGCAACCAGGATATCGACGATTTCGCTTCCCGCGGCCTTTGGGCGGGGGGCGCCAACTACGGCGACCAACCGGGCATCGCGCCAAGCCAGCTGGCCAACCCCGATTTGAAATGGGAGACAACGCGGCAGTACAACTTGGGGCTCTCGGGTGCATTACTGAAACAGCGGCTGAATTTTGAGTTCAACTATTACGATAAGTTCACTTACGACCTGCTGCTCGACCAGCCCGTGGCCCCGAATACCGGTTTTTCGTCCGTTGTCCGCAATGTAGGCGAGATCAGCAACCGGGGCGTGGAGCTCCTGCTTAATTCGGTGAATGTGCGGACCAAAGAACTGGAATGGAAGACCGTGCTCACCGTGTCGCGCAATGTGAACCGGGTGCAAAAGCTATTGACGCCTATCACGGCAAGCTACGACATGTTCCGGGTAGTGGAAGGTCAGCCGCTCTATTCGGTTTATGCCTACAAAGAGATCGGACTCAATTTCGAGAATGGCAATGCGATTTATGAGGACGTAAACAAGGACGGCAAGATCACCGTCGACGACCAGCGCATTGTCGGTAACGTCTGGCCAAAGTTCGAAGGGGCATTTCGTAATACGTTGTCCTTCAAAGGTCTGGATTTGAACCTGAATTTTTATTACAAATACGGCAACTCGGTTTACAACTATACCGCCTATTTCCTCGAAACGGCCGGTACCCGGGGCGTAACGCGCTCCATCCAGAAAAGCTCGCTCAGCTACTGGAAGAAACCTGGCGATACCGGCGTGCTGCCCCGGCCCACCAACCTTACCAATCCCGACGGCAGCCTGAATTATTTCCGTACCGGCAACAGCCGCTACCTGGAAGATGCTTCTTACCTGCGCCTGCGCGATGTGACGATCAGTTATCACCTGCCGAAAAGCATCGTTTCCGCCCTTCGCGCGACAGGCGCGAGGTTGTACCTGACGGCCTCCAACCTGTGGACGCTCACCAGCTACTCGGGTCCCGATCCCGAGGTGAATGTGGCAGCCGACAGCCGCAACGGGCTTGTGCAGGGCCTGGATTTCGGCACGCCACCGCAGCCGAAATCGGTGGTCTTGGGGGTTAATCTGAGTTTTTAACCGCATGATGATGAAAAAACTGAATATCGCATTGACACTGGCCGTACTATGGCTTTCGTCGTGCTCCGACCTGCTGAATACCGAACCAGAGCAGAATATCTCTGACGAAGCGGTGATTGTGGATAAGAAATCAGCCAATACGGCCCTGGTGGGCGTGTACGACGCACTGCAGGGCTACGCCACTTCGAACATTATCGGCCTGGACCTGGCTTCGGACAACGTCGTGAATTACAACAACCAGAACAACCTGGTACCCGACCTGACGCCCAATAACGCCGGCGGCGGCTTTTCGGCGATTTACAAGATGATTAACCAGGCGAATTTCGTGATCGCCCTTGTGCCGGGCGCACAGGATGGCTTTTTTACGCAGGAAGAGCGGAACCAGGTGCTGGGAGAGGCCTATTTTTTGCGTGCGTTGGGTTACCTGGATTTGGTAAAGACCTATGGCGGCGTGCAACTGGTGCTCACTCCCGCAACCGGCCCGGACACGCACAAGGGAACGAAGCGGAGCACGGCCGCCGAAACCTACGCGCAAATCGGCGCGGACCTTGACCAAGCCGAGCAGCTTTTGAAAGAAACCGTAAACCGCACCCGCGCAACCCGTCTTTCCGCGTATGCATTGAAAGCCAGGTATTATACCTATTTGCAAAACTGGGAGCAGGCCGAAAATTATGCTTCGAAAGTAATTGCCAATGCCGGATTCAAACTGGTCAAACCGTACTCGGCATTCTTCACCGGTAAAACGACCGAAGAATCGATTTTGGAGCTCGTTTACAGTACTTCTGACCGAAATTCATTTTATACCAACTGGCTTTCACCGGCCGATGGCGGCCGCCACGACTATATTCCGGCACGCGAGTTCGTCAGCCTGTTACTCGACCCGGCCAAGGGCGGCGCGCGCAAAAGTTTGCTCAAACAAACCGCCGAAGGCTCCTGGGACCTCATTCAATATGGCAAGCCTGACGGTTCGAGTTCGGTGTTCGTTCTGCGCATTGCCGAGCAATATCTCATCCGCGCCGAAGCCCGGGCTAACAAAGCCACACCCGATTTCACCGGCGCGCTCACTGACCTGAACGCCATACGCACACGTTCGGATCTGCCCGCATCTACACTCACGCCTACGTCGGGCAAGGAGGCATTCAACCTGGGGATCCTTGAAGAGCGCCGCCTCGAACTGCCCTTCGAAGGCCACCGGTTCGTGGATGTGGTGCGTACCGGCCGTTCGGCTAGCATTTTCGGGGCCATTAATGCCAACCGGAAGAACCAGCAATTCAATATCCTGCCCATTCCGCTCACAGCCATTCAGACCGACGCGGACCTTGTTCAGAACCCCGGCTATTAACATTCATTCTGTCAAAATATGAAAACCGAATTGATTCTCACGGCATTATTCACAGCGGCGACACTGACAGCTTCCCTTGCGCAGACGCCCGTGACCGTTAAAAAGAATACTACCACCCGTCATGGCCCTGAAAAAGGTGCGCTGATCATCATCGGCGGGGGTGGGGCGACACCCGAAATCTGGAAGCGTTTCGTGCAGCTGGCTGGTGGAAAAGAAAAAGCCAAAATCGTGGTGATTACCGCGGCAGGCGGCGATTCGGCGGCTTATGATACCAAATCCGTCGATCTGGTGAAACGCGAAACCGGCATTGCCGACGTGACATTGCTGCATACCAACGACCTCAAAGAAGCCAACAGCGAAAAGTTTGTCGCGCCCATCCGCGCAGCTACGGGTGTGTATATCGTGGGAGGCCGTCAGTGGCGCATTGCCGATTCTTACCTGAACACATTAACCCACCAGGCATTCCAGGAACTGCTTGATCGTGGCGGGGTGATTTCCGGTACATCTGCCGGGGCCAGTATTCAGGGCTCGTTCCTCTGGCGGGGCGATACCAAAGGGGCGCATATCCTGGTAGGCGACCATACACAGGGCTTGGGTTTCCTGAAAAACTCGGTGATCGACCAGCATTTGTTTCGCCGCAACCGGCAGTTTGATCTGGTGGAATTTGTCAAAAACGCGCCGGAACTGATCGGTATCGGGCTCGACGAAGCTACGTCGGTAGTAGTGCAGCGCGATACGCTCGAAGTGGTTGGGCGATCCTATGCTTCCATATACGACTATAACACCATCATCGGTGCGGGGGCAAAGCACGTACAGGGCAACCGCGAGGTGTCGACGGCGAGCAATGGACCATTCTTCTTTTTGTATGAAGGGCAGAAGTATGATTTGAAGGAGCGGAAGGTGATCGAAGCGCCAAGAGAACGGGAGACTGTTTTGGGTAGCAAAGGGAGGTAGGAAGAAGGGAGGATGGAGTGAAATATTCATTATTAAATCCGATATGTATGCATTTTATAAATAAGGCCCTTGTGGTGAGTCGGGCGCGGTATTTTCTGGGAGTGTTGCTTGGGCTGGTGCTGGGCGCGACAGCCTTTGCCGGGCCTGGGGAACTGACGGGCAAAGTGACGGATACGGATGGAGCTGCTTTGCCCGGGGTTAATATCCAGATCAAAGGTACCACGCAGGGTACTGTAACCGACGCCGAGGGCAACTTTCATATCGATGTAGCGGAAGGGCAGGAACTGGTGGTGTCGTTTATCGGTTACGTCAGCCAGCAAATCCGGCCCGGCAGGCAGAGCAGCCTTACTGTGAAGCTGGAAACAGATCAGCGGCAGTTGAATGAGGTGGTTGTGGTAGGCTACGGCACGCAGGAGCGCAGAAATGTGATCGGTTCCATTGCCAAGGTGGATCCCGCCGACGTGAAAAGTATCCCGGCCGGCAGTTTCGATGCCCAGTTACAAGGAAAAGTCCCCGGCGTGCAGATTACCTCCAATACCGGCGTGCCCGGCGAGGCGGTGACCGTGCGCGTGCGGGGCGCCACTTCTATCAATGCCGATAACGACCCGCTCTACGTGATCGACGGCGTGTTTATGAACAGCAACAGCATGCAAACCACCAACACCGGTGGCAAGGCGACATCGCCTATTGCAGACATTAACCCCAACGACATCGAGAGCCTGGAAGTGCTCAAAGACGCCGAAGCTACGGCCTTGTACGGCTCCCGCGGCGCGAACGGGGTCATTATCATTACCACCAAAAGAGGGAAGTATAACCAAAAAGCCAAAGTAAGCCTGAATGCTTCCTACGGCTGGGCAAAAGCGGCGAAGCTTTGGGATCTGACGACCGGTCCTGAGCATGCCCAATTGGTAAACGAATGGTGGATCAACACCGGTAAGGACACACCTTCGCTGAATAGAACGGAGGCCAATCGCCCGTTCCGACCGGTTTCGGAAGGCGGCCGCGGCTTGCCGGAGGAGCAGAAGACGTACGACCGCCTCGGCGAGATTTTCCAGACCGCCCCCTTGCAGAATTACGATCTGTCGGTTTCCGGCGGAACGGCTTCTACCAAGTATTACATCGGCGCCGGTTATACCAGCCAGGAATCGATTTTGAAGCCGATTACATTCAACCGGGCGAGCTTCAAAGTAAATCTCGACCAGAAGATTTCGGACAAAATCCAGGTGGGCGTAAGCAACAGCTTCGCGCGCACGTTCCGTAACCAGGCGCGTGCGGGCGATGGGCCGGCAGGTGGTCTGTTGCAGGCGGCATTGCATACGCCTACCTACCTTTCGCCTACCAACGAGAATGGCGAGCTGGTAGGCCGCGCGGGTTTCGACAATGTGACTTTACTGTTGCAAAACTATGATGTAAAGGCTGTGAGCCTGCGCTATATCGGTAACCTGTATGCCGAAGCCGACATTTTACCTAACCTCAAATTCCGCACAAGCTGGGGTTTGGATTTCAATAATTACGATGAAAACGAATACTGGAACACCTTTCTGATTACCGGCAGCCCGAACGGTTTTGCATCCGCAAATAATGGTCAGGCTACGACATGGCTCAATGAGCAGACACTTTCCTACCGCCAGAAAATCGGCACCAGGCATACCTTCGGCATTTTGCTCGGCAACACCATTCAGAGCGACCTGAACACCGGTACCACGGCCACGGGGCGCGGCTTTGCCAATAATTCATTTAAACTGATATCTTCTGCTGCTACCACGACGGGTTCCAGCAACTGGTCGAAGAAAAACCTCGCTTCGTTTTTCTCCCGCGTCGATTACAACTATGGGGGGCAAATACCTGATCGATTTCAGCATCCGGGCTGATGGCTCGTCGAGCTTCGGGGCTGATCGCAAATGGGGCTATTTCCCGTCGGTAGGGGGTGCATGGCGGGTGAAGCAGGAAGATTTCCTCAAAAATTCTTCCACGGTCAGCGACCTAAAAATCCGCGCGAGCTATGGCGTAACGGGCAATCAGAACGGCCTTGGCAGTTTCGCGGCGTTGGGCCTTTGGAATAGCGGCTCATCGTACCAGGGTAATCCCGGTATCGCACCTCAGCAACTGGCCAACCCGGATTTGCAATGGGAGCGCACCAACCAGCTGAACGCCGGTGCGGATATCGCATTCTTCGGAGACCGCCTGGGTATCGAGTTGAATGTGTACCGCAAGTACACCAGCAATGGCCTGCTTTCGCTTTCGCTGCCCGCCACTACCGGTTTTGCCAGCTACCGCAGCAACACGGCCGAAATCAGCAACAAAGGTTTCGAGCTTGCGATCCGCTCGGTGAATTTCCAGAACAGCGCGTTTTCATGGATTACTACTTTTAATGTGGCGCGTAATGTCAATAAAATTGAAAAACTGGAAAACCCGCTGGAATATGGCAGCCGCAGCCTGATCCTGCTGCAACAGGGCCATCCGCTCTATTCGTTCTGGGTTTACAAACAGCTTTATGTAGATCCGCAAACGGGTAACACGGTTTATGAAGACGTAAGCAAGGACGGCAAGATCACCGTGGCCGACCGGCAGATCGACGGCAGCATCTGGCCCAAGTTCTTCGGCGGGCTCACCAACACGGTCACCTACAAAGGTTTCGACGTGAATGCATTTCTCGCATTCAGCTACGGGAACAAGGTGTATAACCACAACAAGTTCTTCGGCGAGGGCGGCGGTGCCCGCGATGCGGCGCGTGTGATCTTCGCGAGCAACAATGCACGCTGGCAGAAACCGGGCGACATTACCGACGTGCCGCGTCCCGATGGCGTGAATGTGAACAATTACCGCGACGGCGGAAGCCGTTGGCTCGAAGACGGTTCGTTCGTACGCCTACGCAACCTGACCATCGGTTATACCATTCCGGTAAGGCACATTAGCTCGCTCCGCATCTACGCCACGGGCAGCAATTTATTCACTATTACCAAATACACCGGCCTCGATCCTGAATCAAGCGCATCGAGCGCGCAGAATGAGCAGGGGATTGACCTGGGTACACCGCCGCAGCCCCGCAGTTTCCAGCTCGGCGTTAACCTGACATTTTAATGATTGAAAACATGAAAGCATTTAAATATTTACTGCCGCTTTCCTTGCTGGTCGGGCTGGATTCCTGCAACAGTTTCCTTGACGTACAACCAAGGGCGTCCATTTCCGATGCACAAACGATCACAGACAGGGCTTCTGCCGAAACGGCGATCAATGGGGCTTATAGCGCGCTCCGCAGCTATTATAGCGTTGATTTCCAGTCGGTAGGGTATCTGTCGGGCGATAATATCCAGTGGACGGGCTCGCAGTCGCAGGTCCAGGAGTTTATCAACCACCGGGTAAATGCGGAAAACTCAACAATTTCGGCCGTCTGGACCGGCATTTACACCATGCTCAACCGCGTCAACCACGTGATTGACAAGGTGCCGAAAGTTCAGGATCCGCTTTTCACCGAATCTCAGAAAAACAAGCTCACCGGCGAAGCGCACTTCTTGCGCGCATTGGCCTATTTCGATCTTGCACGCATCTGGGGGGGGCGTGCCCATTATCACCAAGCCGACCGCCACGCCCGCCGACAACCGGGGCATCGAGCGCTCCACGCAGGAACAGGTATATGCGCAGGTACTGGCCGACCTGAATGTCGCCGAGTCGCTGTTGCCTGCGACCACCGACCGCTTCCGCGCGACGCAAAAGACGGTCTGGGCATTGAAAGCGCGGTATTTTCTGTATCGGAAAGACTATGCGAAAGCGGACGAATATGCTTCCAAAGTGATTGCGGATGCAGCCAATTATCAGTTGGTAAAGCCCTACAATGCTTTCTTTGCCAACGACGCCCGGGGGACCAGCGAGTCGGTTTTCGAGATATTTTATAGTGTCAATGAGACGAACGGGCACAGGGGGCAGTGGCAGCCGCAGGAAAAAGGCGGTACCCGTCAATGGGCGCCTAACGACGCTCTTGTGGCATTGGTCAATGACCCGGACATAGGCGGTAACCGTAACGCGCTTGTGGCCAAGGACAATCAGGGGCGCTGGTACGGCAATATGTACTACCGCAGCCCCGCTACGGATCCGACTTTCGTGATCCGCATTGCAGAGCTCTACCTTATCCGTGCGGAAGCGCGCGCTTATACGGGTGCCCTCGCAGGCGCGCAAGCGGACCTGAATGCGATCCGCGAACGTGCGGGCATCGCCAAAAGTACCGCGTCGACTGCCGAGCAGCTATTGCTCGCGATCGAAAACGAGCGCCGCATCGAATTTGCTCTGGAACCACATCGCTGGTTCGACCTTGTTCGCACCGGTCGTGCCGCGGCGGTGCTCAACGTGACGGACGCCAACCGCCTGCTGTTACCCATTCCGGCCGAGCAGCTGCTGATCGATAAGGCTTTAAAACAAAATCCCGGCTACTAATCCTGAACCTATGGCACAAAACACGGCTTACCGGCGCCTTCACGCCACCGACGCATTACCTGCTGCTTCCCGGCCCGCTGCTTCGGGGGCATGGACGCCGTCTGAAAAAGCGTTGTTCCGCGTTGCATTCATCTACTTCACCCTTCAATGCATCCCGCTCGACTGGAAATATTACCGTCGTGTTTTTCAGATTGACTGGCTGAACCTGACCTACGGCGATATTTTCGATCTGGCACGTTACCAGCCGCGGTTTTTCGAGGATCAGGACACGTTCCTCAACTGGCTCCTCGTACTGGCTATCGCCGTGGCCGGGGCCGTTTACTGGGGCACGCGCGAGAAGAACCGCCGCGATTACAACCTGCTTTATTACTGGCTGCGCGTGGTTGTCCGCTACCGCCTGGCGGCCGGGCTTATCGCCTATGGTTTTATCAAATTTTATCCCTTACAGGCACCGCTGCCGTCAATCAGTAATCTGAATACGGCCTACGGCGATTTCAGTGCGTGGAAGCTGTTCGCATTAAGCCTCGGGGTAGTGCCCGATTATGAGTCGTTCCTGGGACTGGTGGAACTGGTGGGCGGTCTGCTGCTACTCCACAGGAAAACTACCACTATCGCTACGCTCATTGTCATCCCATTTACCGGTAATGTGTTTTTCTCTAACCTGGCCTACGAAGGCGGCGAATACGTGTACAGTTTGTATCTGATCGTGCTGGCAGTATTCCTTTTCGCATTCGATGCGGCCCGGCTCTACCGCCTTTTTGCATTGGAAAAACCCACCCAGCCCAACCGGTTCACGCCGGAGTTCAGCGATACCCGGTTGAAGTTCGGTCGCGTGGCGTTGAAGGCTGCGTTCGTAGCGTTTTTTGTGGTCGTTTACGGTTCCAAAACTTATGCGGGTTACCATTCCAACCCTTATCAATATCCTGCCAAAGCGGGTTTGCCCGGCGCTGCGGGGCTTTATAATGTAGAGCAATTCGTCATCAATGGCGACACGCTCCTTTATTCGCCGCTGGACCCGGTTCGCTGGAAAGATGTGGTTTTCGAGAAATGGGCGACGCTCAGCATCCGCTCCTCGCGCCCGCTGGTGGTCGACTCGACCAATGTGGAGCAAATCCACTTCGACGATGCCAGGCGGAATTTCGAATTCGCCGGCTCCGGCGGGCGACATTACTACGGCTATGATTTGGACGAATCTTCCAAAACCCTGAAACTGATCAATAAGGTCAATGCGGTCGACCAGCTGATATTGCACTATTCCCGTCCCGACAGCACCACGATCCAGCTTTCGGGCATCGCCAATGGTGGGGATTCGTTACAGGTCGTTTTGAAGAAAATCAACAAGAAGTATCTGTTCGAGGAAGTGAAAAAAGTAGGCCGGCGCCCATCCGGTCCGGGAGGTGATTTTAAACTGTAAATCAAAATATTAACTATGTCTACGATCAGAACAACCCAGGAAGGTCCGACACCCGCCGCGACAAAGCAGGTCGCTGCGGATACCGCCGGGCAGGCAACGGGCAGCAGCTGGCCCGAATGGCAGAAAGTCCTTTTCCGTATCGCCTTCGTATTTTTCCTGGCGATGTCCATCCCCAACAGCGCCGGCTGGTACACCGACCTTGTCACCTTCGACTGGACGCGCCTGCATTACCGCGATGTGTATGATATCGCCCGTTTTGGCTCCGGCCTCGATTTCTTCGGCCGCACTATTTTCGGCAGTCCGCTGGAAGGCTACGCGACCTGGATCATCACCTTAATGGCGTCTATTGTCGTCGGGCTGATATGGACCGTGATTGTCAAGGCAATCAGGCGCGAGCCGAAGAAATATAACCTGCTTTACTACTGGATACGCGTGATCGTCCGCTACCGAGCAGGCATCGGGATCATCGGTTTTGGGTATACCAAACTGATGCCTACCCAGATGCCATACCCGTCGTACGGGCTGCTGAACACGAATTTCGGCGATTTTACCTTGCAGAAAATCTACTGGCTTTCAGTCGGGATTGTACCCTGGTACCAGGTATTTGCTGGCGTAGTGGAGCTTACGGCTGGTATTTTGCTGTTTTTTCGCAGCACTACCACCCTTGGCGCGATTCTGCTGTTTGGCGCCTTAGGTGATATCGTGTATGTCAACTTTGCCTACGACGGCGGTGTGCATGTTTACAGCTCGTATTTCGTATTGCTGGCCGCGTTCTTGCTCGTCAGGGATATCCCAAAATTCTGGAACCTGCTCATTCTCGAACGTTTCACCGTTCCTGATAGCTACTATCCCGCATTTTCCCGAAAGTGGCAGCAATATGTGCGCTATGGCCTTAAAGCATTCGTTTTCGGCTTATTCGTATTCTATTTGTTCTGGCTGCAATATGTGAATTTCAAATACGATCCATATAAACAGCCCTCCACCGCGGGCATCAGGGAGCTTCGCGGCAACTATAACGTAACTGAGTTCAGGATCAATAACCGGGAAATCCCGTACTCGCCGACAGATACTGTCAGATGGCAGTGGGCGACATTTGAGAATTGGACTACGTTGACTTTCAAAGTGAACAAACCCACCCCGCTGGATCTTTCCAATGGCGGCGGAGCGCCGATGCGCGACCTCGGCCGCACCTTTGAGCTCACCGGCACGGCAGGCGGGCAGCGGGTGTTCCATTATCTGGCCGATACCTTGGAGCATACCTTGTATTTGCAGGACAAATATGCACGGGGAGGCCCGCGTGATGGCGTTGGCCAGCTGAATCCAAGAGAAGCCAGGCGATCAGAACCTGGGCACGGCGGTCGGAATGGACGGGGCGAACGAGGAGAAGGCAGGGGCAGCAACAGGGACGGCGACCCCAACTGGATCAGCCCGGCGGCGTTGGCACGAATCGGGGACGAGAATAAGATGATCCACCCGCTCGGCCGATCGGCACGCCGCGACCGGGAGTTTGCTGCCAAACCACGCCCGGGCAAGCGCAACCGCATGGTCCTGAACTACTCGACTACCGACGGCTCGCGTGTGATTTTGAAAGGAATTGATGAGAAAAAAGATTCCATTTATGTGGTACTCGACCGGGTGGAAAGGCCCTACGTCCTGGCTAAAAGCACGCTCAATGCAGGGAAATACGATTAGATACTTGGGCCATGCGGCCGCGCTGGCTGCTATCTCGCTGATCGGGATGAGTCTCCAGGCGGGCCGGCAACACCACAACGCGTTGCTGGCCGACACGCTTTCCCAGCCCGTCCGTTTCGGTTTTGGCCGACCGGCCACGACCGCTGAAATTGCTGTACTGGACATCGACGTCCGTCCCGACGGCGAAGGCTTGCCGAAAGGCGAGGGGAATGTCGCGGAAGGCAAGGCTATTTACGCGCTCAAATGCGCGGGTTGCCATGGCGTTACCGGCACCGAAGGCCCCAACGACAGGCTTGTGACAGGCGATACGGCCCGGGCCGGCGCGCGGCGCATCCGGGCCATTGGCAACTACTGGCCTTACGCCACCACCATTTTCGACTACATACGACGGGCAATGCCATTCAACCGACCCGGCTCGCTGGACGATCGGGAAGTGTACAGCCTTACCGCCTATTTGCTTCATGCCAATGGCTTATGGGACGAAAAAGCTGCTTTGAATGCCCAGAACCTTCCCAAAGTCCAAATGCCCGCTAGGGACAGATTCGTGCCCGATGATCGCGGCGAGGGTCCGGAAATCAGATAACCATGCAGCGACCCGACGACAGAAAATCTATCATTTCCGGCGCGATCAGCCGGCGAAGTTTGCTGGCAGGTGCGGCTGCGGCTTCCGTTGTGCTGGTGCAAACTGCCAGCGGTAAGGCATTTCAGGCCGCATTGACCGCCTCTGAGCTGGCTGGCGAAGATCCTACCAAAGTGCCGGGCGTACCACCGGGGGGCGCTGGGGACGCGTTCGCCTTTTGAAAAGCCCGTGAAAATCTATTCCGAGACTTCTTCGCGGACGCCTTTGCAGGACTTGCACGGCATGCTTACGCCTTCGGACCTGCATTACGAGCGTCACCATGGCGGGGTGCCCGCTATTGATCCGGCCAGATATGAGCTGGCGATCCACGGCATGGTGGATAAACCGATGGTATTCACGCTGGCCGACCTTAAACGTTTTCCCTCCGTATCACGCATCGCGTTTCTCGAGTGTTCCGGCAATTACCGGGGTGCCGGTGACGGCAAGATCACGCCGCAGGAGATTTGCGGGCTTACCAGTCAGAGTGAATGGACAGGCGTGGCACTATCGACGATTTTCCGCGAAGTAGGTGTGGATCCCAAGGCATCCTGGTTTCTGGCCGAAGGCGGGGACGCGGCAGTTATGACGCGCAGCATTCCCGTCCACAAAGGCTGGGATGACGCGATCATCGCGTATGGGCAGAACGGTGAGGCGGTCCGTCCCGAACAAGGGTACCCGGTACGCCTCTTTCTGCCGGGGTGGGAGGGCAATGCGAACGTCAAATGGCTCCGTCGGATCGAACTGGCCGACGCACCATTTATGACCCGGGAAGAAACTTCCAAATACACCGAAGCTATCGGCGGCGGTAAAATCCGGCAGTTTAGTTTCACAATGGACGCCCGGTCCATCATTACCTATCCGTCGTATCCTGCCAAAGTCGAAAAGGGCTGGATAGAAATCCGGGGTATTGCCTGGAGTGGGAGGGGTAAGGTAACCCACGTAGAAGTGAGCACCGACGCGGGCAAAACCTGGCAGCATGCCACATTGCAGCAACCTGTGCTCGACAAGGCTATTACGGCTTTCCGTTATTTGTGGAATTGGGATGGTCATCCTACCGAGATCATGAGCCGGGCGGTGGATGAAACCGGCTATGTGCAACCGTTCTTGAAACAATTGCTGACAGCGCGCGGCGGAAATATGGGCTACCATTTCAACCCCGTCACTGCATGGTATTTGCAACGGGATGGACAGGTGTTATTCAATGCCACCTAGTTTTTATTTTGTATTAATCCACTTCGATCTTGCTTACCTTATTAACGCTTTTTCGTAAATTACCCGCTCCCACATTGCTATGGCGTTGGAAGAATGATCATGTATAGTGAGCCTAAATGGAATTGAAATCACTATTTGTACTGTTAGCACTGTTAATACCGCTAATTTGCTTGATTATCATTGAGTTCATACAGATAGCCTGACAGCTTGAATCAGATAGAGTCCTTCACCAGTATGGCCTTTTCCAGATTTTCGCGAATGATCGGCAGTTTCGTTCTCGCCCATGCTCTGATGCTCATATCCTGGCCCGAGGCAACCTCCATTTCGTAAACTGCAACCAGGTCATAGTGCGCCGTAACCACCATTTCCATGAAGGCCGCGTCGAAAGACTCGCCGGGTTCGGCACGCAGGCTGTCGATTTTCCCGGTACCTGCATCGGATAGTTCTTTTACAGGGATCCTCTTTTGCCACCCGAGCGCTATCAACTCGCGGTTCATGGCATTCGCAAATGCAACGGATTCTCCCGCGTACCGGCGCAGATCGGGCGCGGTAGAGCGGTTGAGGGCGGTTTCTCCGGCGCGCATACAAAGCAGGTTCAGATCGGACGCAGAGCGCACGAATTGTTTATCGATCTCCGGCGGAACAGGCGGCTCATTTAGCGTGCATGAAAGCGATGACAAGCAGATGATCGTGATCAGTGTATAGGTAGCGATTTTCATAAAGTTTTGAATTGAGGTTTTTGAATATGATGAACCGGTTTGATGTGGATAAAAATTGGCGGCGCCTTGTAAAAAAGTGTTCCAGCAGCGAATGCAGGCACGCTTTTTATAAGCACACCGCGGTTATTTCAACCCCCATGTCGTCACCATCGCGAAGCTGCCGCGAGGCGGTCTTTGCACGATGTGGCTATTGTTCAATCAAACCAAACCAATCGTATTATGAAAAAGCTGTTACTTCCATTGGGCTTTACAAGCATGTTTTTCGTTGTGACCTCCTGCACCGACCATAACGGTGACGGAATGCTCGCGCAAACAGACCGTGATTTTATGATGAAGGCTGCGGAGAGCAACCTGTTCGAGATCAAGGCGGGAGAAATAGCCTCAGGTAAGGCTGCTGCGGACTCAGTCCGGCATTATGGTCACCATATGGTCGTGGACCACGGCATGGCCACGACGGAGCTGAAAAACCTTGCGCAGATGAAGATGCTCACGCTGCCCGAAACCCTTCCGCCAGCCAAACAAATGAAACTTGATAGCCTGGCTATGCTTACTGGCATGACTTTCGACTCGGTGTATATGGCGATGATGGTGATCTCACATGTAGAAACGATCGATCAGTTTAAGTTGGAAACTACGTTGGGCCAAGACCCGGACGTCAAGTCGTTTGCAGAAAGCAAACTTCCCGTCCTTCATCACCATCTGGATGAGGCCATCCGCTTGAAGGAATGGCTATGGTAACCGGCCGCATCGGAGAATACTGAATCAGAAACAGAATGAAATCGATCGAAGTACATAGCGTTGACCAATATATCCGTGAAATACTCGGATTGGACAGGGATACTTCCGATTTTTGCATCTTTCGGGGGCAGCGGGTAAAAGCGCCGCTGACCCCATCGATTGCCCGATACGATAACGCCGAGCGTATTCCTTCGATCGAACAAAGAATGCTTGCCGACTTGAGGCGAATGGGAAAGATGCTGATCGGTAGCGCGGTTTCCGACGATTGGGAGCTGCTGATCCTTGCGCAGCATTACGGATTGAAGACCCGGCTTCTGGACTGGTCGAGCAATCCGCTGGTAGCATTGTTTTTTGCCATTCGGGATATCGACGATTCTCAGAACCCGTCGTATGTATATGCATTCCGGGGAAGCGACAGGCAGGTCTTCGACAAAGAAAATAGCCTGGCCGGGCAGGCCAACAGATCTCCGTTTGAAATCGACGAGCTGAAAGTACTCCGGCCGTCGATGAATAACGAGCGCATCATCGCCCAATCAGGCTGGTTTACCGTTCATCCTTACGACGAGGCGCGCAAAAAGTTCATACCGATGGACCAGGACGAGGAAATCAGATCGAGCGTAACCGAATTTGTCATCAAAGCCGGTATCAAGGCCAGACTGATAGAAGATCTGAATATGCTGGGTTTTAACGCGCAGACAATGTTTCCCGAACTGACCGGCCTTTGCCATTACCTCAACTGGCAATATCTCCGTGCGCCGCAGCTCGCCGCCGCGCGGTAAACAATTCCGGCTCTACTGCGCATCAGGAGACGGAACGCGCTAAAAGAAACTTGCGGCAGAGGGAAGCCGGATTTGACCACTGCCGGATGCGGCGTACTATATCTGGGCTTATCGCGTTGCTACCGTTTACGAATATCGCATTGCCCGCGTTGGCTGGCTTATTTCTGTGGCTGCTGCCCGCTGGCGAGCCGCTCAGATTACGACGCTGTTTGTGAACGATGATTTCGTTTATTTCGAGTTTTCCGTGGTTCCAGGTGTTAATCGGCTTGAAATGATGTATTAACGTTGTTTGGCGACCTTGAAAACCTTTTCCCGGGTAGCGGTGAGGACTTTGATGAGGTAAATCCCCGAGGGATAGCCCTTTGAAGGAAGTTCAATTTTTTCCGTTTGCAACTGGCCGCGGGCGATCGCCTCGTTCGCTCCCGCGTACATCGAAGTCAAGGATGAAAATAGCTTGTACCCAAGTTGTAATCGAATATTAATCTTCTTTATATTGTTTTAGGTAAAATTACATGATGAACCGGATCGGTAGTGGCAAACCAATATCTTTGCTTAACATCGGAGCGCGAATATTCTTAAATCCTATTGCTAATCCCGTCGCTTATGGTTTTCCATTTCAGGGAACAATTCCCGCAGCTCAATGTCTATTGGGAGAAATATCTTCCATATATGCAACGGCGTGAAGTGCCGGCAAAAACCACCCTGCTGAAAGAGGGGCAGGTGTCGCAGAGTTATATTTTCGTCGAGAAAGGTTGTGTCCGGGCGTATTTCGATAAGGATGGCAGTGAAAAAACAGTCCAGTTCTTTTTTGAAAATTCCGGCTTCTCATCTTTTGACAGCTTTGTCAACGAAGTGCCAAGTTTGTTTACCATTGAAACCATAGAGCCATCCGTTATTTATCTGCTTTCCAGGGTATATGTGCTTCAATTGATCGGGGAGCTGAGCCATGAGCCCAGCTTTGTCCACATCATCCTGGGCATATCGGCTGCCCGGCATAAACGTTATAGTGACGAACTTGTTTCCTTCATCCGCGACACGCCCGAGGAACGATACCAGCGCCTGCTGGCCGAACGTCCGCACATCGTCAGGCGGGTTGCACAGCATTACATTGCCTCTTATCTCGGGGTCAGCGCGGTGCATTTGAGCCGGATCAAAAGCAAACTGGCAAAGGGCAAGGCACATTTTTGAATTTAGTAACATATGTTATCGTCGCGCCTCTGATGCTCATCCTAGTTTTGGCCTAAGCTAAAACAAACAGAAAATGAAAGCAGCAGTGATGTATCCCGGGGGTGGATTACCCCAATACACCGAGGTCGACGAACCGCGGATTCAACATGATAACGAAATACTGGCCACAGTAAAGGCCGTGGCTGTGAAGCACCTGGACAAAGGGATCGCTTCGGGCAAACATTATAGCAGTGCCCGCTTGCCCGAAACCGCCCGGATCCCCGGTAGCGACGGTGTTTGCCTCCTTTCGGATGGCACCCGTGTTTACGGGATGGGCGTCAGCGGAATGATGGCCGAAAAGGCTACCATCCATAAGGACCGCATTGTCGGTATACCGGATGGCCTGGACGATGCTACCGCAGCAGCGTTGCCCAATGCGGTCGTGGGAGCGGCTATGGGGCTGAAATTCAAAGCGGAAATCCAGGCCGGTGATACAGTGCTGATCAACGGGGCGACGGGTGTTACAGGACGGGTGGCCATTCAGTTGGCCAGATATTACGGTGCAAAAAAGGTAATCGGCACCGGAAGAAATCAACAATCGCTTTCCGAACTGCTCGCCCTGGGTGCCGACGAAACGATTGCGATCACAGGGGATGATGCCCGGTTCAAGGCGCAGCTGGAAGTATTGCACGAAACGACGCCGGTCAACATTGTGATCGATTACCTGTGGGGCCGTACGGCTGAACTGATCCTTTCCGTCCTGAAAGGCAACGGCATGTTCACCAACCCGGTGAGATACGTGTCGGCAGGCAGCATGTCGGGGGACCTCATACAGCTTTCGGCTGCTATCATGCGCAGCGTGGATTTGCAGCTGACAGGATCGGGGATGGGCTCATGGCCCAGGGAACATGTGCAGAAGGCTTTCACGGAAATCCTGCCGGAAGCGTTCCGGCTCGCGGCCGAAGGGAAATTAAAGTTGGAAACTACCACGGCAAAACTATCCGACATTGCAGACTTGTGGCAGCTTGACATACCAGGTGGTAATCGCCTGGTGGTCATACCATAATCTTCTCGTTCTTTCTAATGTAAATTGTTCCCGGTAATCTTCTCCGGCCGCGGGGCTGTATTGCCATCGGCTTTGCCGATCGTTTAGAACTTGGAATCGTTTTAAGGGATCAGTTCGTCCGAAATCGCCTGTTCTTGTCCCGATAGCGAAGAACATTGCCGGGCCGGGTCGGTAACTCCTTTATAATTATTTTATCATATATTTGTCTTTTTATGATTATGAATAATTATCAGGGATATACCGACCCGGCTTTGCTGGCACTTATCGCGGAGGATGACGATCTGGCATTCGCGGAGGTGTATCGCCGCTACAAGGGCGTTCTTTTCCTGCACGCCCGGCGCATTCTCGGCAACGAGGAAGAGGCAAAGGACGTCCTGCAAGAACTTTTTACCACGCTCTGGATCAAACGAAATTCGCTCCGTTTCACGACCAGTCTGTCAGCTTACCTGTATGCCTCCGTCCGCAACAGGATATTCGACATTATCGCACACCGGAAAATCGAGGAAAAGTACATCGCTTCGCTGGCCGCCTTCATAGAGAAAGGCGAATACGTTACCGACCAGCAGCTGCTGGAACAGGAACTGAAAGAGTTGATCGAAAAGGAGATCACATTGCTGCCGCCCAAAATGCGTGAAGTTTTCGAACTGAGCCGCAAGGAGAACCTGTCCTACAAAGAGATCGCAGAACAGCTTCATGTTTCTGACAAGACCGTTAAAAAGCAGGTCAATAACGCGCTCCACATTCTTCGCGAAAAGCTCGATACTGCCTTCACTTCCATCGCCTGTTTGTTCTTCCTGTAAATTTTTTTTGATTTTTTTGATATTCTTCTACTACCAACGGCTGACTTGTCCGTCTTTACTCCATAACCAGCCAATCAGCGGAAATGGAGTTCTCGAAAGCCAGGGAGTTAATTCAAAAATACAGGGACGGCACATTGACGCCGGCCGAGAAAGCAGTTCTGGAAAGCTGGTACCTGGATCTGGGTAAAGCAGATACCGAGCCTATCGACGCCGAATACCTGGAATCGCATCTCGACGAGGTCTGGAACGCATTGCCGATCGGTAAGAAGCCGGAAGCGAAGCCGGGAAGAGTAATGCCGGTTTTCCGGCGACTCGCAGTTGCGGCGTCGGTCATCTTCCTGGTGGGTATTGGCGCATACTTCTTCTATACCGGCCCCGGCACTGCCCCGGTTACGGATGCCATTGCTCCTGCCGACGTCGCTCCCGGCGTGAGCAAAGCCGTTCTAACCCTGGCCGACGGCGCCGAAATTGTACTGGACAGCGTCCTGAACGGCCAGCTGGCAAAAGAAGGGAACACGAGCATTGTAAAGACGAACCCCGGCGAAATCGTTTACAAGCCGTCCGCCGAAAATGCAGGCGAGGACCATACATTGACCTACAACACCATCGCAACACCCAAAGCCGGGCAGTTTCAGGTGAGGCTTCCCGACGGTACCAAAGTGTGGCTTAATGCGCAGTCGTCTATCCGGTTCCCGACCGTCTTCTCCGGGCGCGAGCGCGTGGTCGAAATCATGGGCGAGGTGTATTTTGAGGTCACCCAAAAGAAAGCAGGTTCGCGCAAAGTTCCGTTCAAAGTGCTCGCAGGCAAGCAGTTGGTTGAAGTGTTGGGCACGCGATTCAATATCAACAGTTATCAGGACGAAGGCAAAATCAAAACGACATTGCTCGAAGGGAGCATCAAGGTACGCGAGTCGGACCATGCCGGTGGCGGCGTGTTGCTCCGTCCCGGGCAGCAGTCAGAACTGGTGGCGACCGGAAAGGCAAATAAGGGTAGCAAAAGCGAATTTGACGTGAGGACGGTCGACGCAGGTGCCGCGGTGGCCTGGAAGGACGGTTTCTTCCGTTTCGACAATGTGGGCCTACCCGAACTGATGCGGCAACTTTCGCGCTGGTACGACATGGACGTCGTTTACCACGCGCCCATCGGGGATCATGAGTTTGTGGGGCAGATCGAAAGGAGCGCTCCGCTGTCGAAAGTTTTGAAAATACTTGAAATGGGCGATGTGCATTTCCGCGTGGAAGGCAAGACGATCATCGTGACCGAATAGCCCTGTATGACTTATCCGACCACTTAAACCCTGCCGCTATGAATACCGAGTGAATCAGACCCCACGGGGATTTCATCAAAAGAAAGCCGTTTCAGATGCGACCTGAAACGGCTGGTGTCCGGAATCCCCAACCAGCCTGGGCCAAGAGCGCCAGGAGGGTTGCATTTGTTAGCTAAAACATTTTTTCAATTCCAAACCTGGTCAAAAATATGCAAATTTTTGTACATGGGAAAACTGCGTTTATATGTATACGTTATTTTCCGAAAATATTATTGGTGATGAAATTGACGGCTTTAATACTAACCATGGTATGCCTTCATGTATCAGCAGCCGGTTTTTCGCAGAAAATCAGTATGGCGGTAAGAAACAAACCGCTGGCGGCTGTCTTCTCCGACATACAAAAGCAAACCGGCTACCAGTTCTTCTACGACAACAAGATCGTCAAGAAAGGCAATAATGTGACGGTCGATATCCGTTCGGGGTCGATTGTTGACGTAATGGACGCTGTGATGAAGGGACAACCGCTTACTTACAGCATCATCGACAAGACGGTCGTGATCAAACGGAAAGCGGAAACAGGCGGCGATCCCAGGCTGGAAAGCAATGCCGAGAAAGTGGAAACGAGGACAGGCGGCACAAATCAGGGCACGCTTTTGGACAAAAACCTGGAAGCGCTGCTGCGGGCCCCGGATGAGTCCCGGAAGGCCGACCTGAACATAACCGGCAAGGTAACCGACGAAAAAGGTGATGGTTTGCCGGGTGTGAGCGTCATCCTGAAAGGCTCCCAGCGGGGGACTACCACCGACGTCGACGGTTCGTTTCAAATCGATGTGCCGGACAACGGTTCCATGCTTATTTTCAGTTTTGTAGGATATGTTTCCAAAGAGGTGGTTGTTGCTTCGCAGTCGTCGCTGGCCGTAACTCTTCAAATTGACAACCGAAGTCTGGAAGAAGTGGTGGTGGTCGGCTACGGCACGGTTAAGAAAAGCGACCTGACGGGCTCGCTATCGCAGGTCAAAGCCAAAGAACTGAATGCATATCCGGCTACGAATGTATTGCAGGCGCTTTCGGGGCGTGCCGCTGGCGTGCAGGTATTGCAAAACAACGGTTCGCCAGGTGGTGGCATCAGCGTTCGCATCCGGGGAACAAACTCGCTGAATGGCGGTAACGAACCGCTTTACGTGGTGGATGGCTTCCCGATCAACGACGGTAACCCTACGATTCTGAACAATGCCGACATCGAGAGTATGGAAATCCTCAAAGATGCGTCGGCCACTGCAATCTACGGTTCACGCGGCGCGAATGGTGTGATTCTGATCACCACCAAACAAGGAAAGGCGGGCAGGACCCGCGTCGACTTCGAGACCAGTTACAGCATTCAGAAGCTGCGCAAAAAGCTGGACATGATGAATGCGGCCGAATATGCCACATTCTACAACGAGCAGGCCGCCAACGACAAGCTGAATCCGTACTTCACCCAGGCGCAAATAGATGCTATGGGCGAAGGCTACGACTGGCAGAACCTGATATTCAGGCAGGCCGCGATGAAATCGACCTCGCTGAATGTCAGCGGGGGTAACGAAAAGACAAATTTTTCCTTGTCGGGAAGCGCCTTCAACCAGGATGGGATCGTCAAGGGGAGCGATTATAACCGCTACTCCCTGCGCGCCAACATCAGCCACGCAATCAGTAAAAAGTTCAGTCTCAATTTCAGCGGGACTTTGAGCCGGCTCGTTACTGCCCGCAAGGACAGTGAAGGTGGAGGCCGCGGTACTTCGATGATTTCTTCGGCTCTGGGCGCGCCCCCGTCGTTGACACCCTACAATGAAGACGGAAGTTACAGGGTCCTGGCCACTGCCTATCCCTTCGTGGCAACCGACCTGATCAACCCGATCAACTTCATCAATGAACAAAATAAGAAGACCAGGGCCAATGTAGCCCTCCTGAATGCGGCCCTGATTTTCAAGCCTATCGAGGACATTACCATTAAAATTGCCGGTGGTATGGAAAACCGCGACGACCGCACAGATGAATATACCACTACAAAATTTGTCCGTTCCAGCGGGGTTGCGGCTGTGAGCACCGGTCAGTTTACCAGTTACCTCAGCGAAAACACGGTCAGCTACAACAAAACGATCGCCGACAGGCACAGCGTTTCAGCTGTGGCCGGGTTCACCTATCAGGACTTTACCAAAACATCCCTGTCGGGTAGAGGGGTCGGATTTCTAAGCAATACCACCCAGACCTACGACCTGGAGTCGGCCACCACGCCCGGGATTCCCACATCCGCGTATTCGAAATCCGTCCTGCTGTCCTACCTGGCGCGGTTGAACTACGCGTTCGGCAGCAAATACCTGGCGACCGTCAGCATGCGCCGGGACGGGTCTTCCAAATACACCGAAGGCGATAAATGGGGCTATTTCCCCTCTGCCGCCCTCGCCTGGCGGGTTTCCAATGAAGAATTCCTGAAAAACAGCCCGGTAATCTCCGATCTGAAAGCACGCGCAAGCTGGGGGCTTACCGGAAGCCAGGCTATCAGCGCCTATGCGACTTTGAATCAACTCAGTGCCGGGAAAACCGCGTTTGGCGACGCACTTTACAATACTTATACGCCGGGTACGAAGCTGCCGGGCAACTTGAAATGGGAGACTACCGAGCAAAAAGACTTCGGCATCGACCTCGGGTTATTTAAGAACCGGCTCATCGTAACGGCCGATTACTATATCAAAAACACCCGCGACCTGCTTAACACCGTCACGCTTCCTGCCTCGCTGGGCTACACCACGACGATCCGCAATGTGGGCGAGGTGCAGAACAAAGGTTTCGAGCTGGGTGTGGACGGCCGCATTCTGACCGGCGCATTCAAATGGGACATGAATGCCAACATTTCGATGAACCGTAACAAAGTGGTGAAACTCAACGACGGGCAGGACGTCCTCGGTGGAGCCGTTAATGTGGTGGTAATCAATGATGTGACCAGCATACTTCGGGAAGGAAGGCCTATCGGGCAGTTCTGGGGATACGTGGAAGACGGTTACGACGAGAAAGGAAAGATCAAATACCAGGATACCGACGGCGACGGCAGTATTACCATCAGGGATAAGACCTATATTGGCAATCCCAATCCGGATTTCATTTACGGGATTAATTCCAATATGTCCTACAAGAACTTCGACCTGACGTTCTTTATCCAGGGCGTGAGCGGCAACGATTTGTTCAATGCAAGCGGAATGAGCAGCACCATCGATTACGGTTTCGGCCTGAATATGCCCAAAGACGTTTACCGCAACCACTGGACGCCTTCCAATACCAGCGCCGAATATCCGCTGATCAGCAATAACGTGAACGCGAAGGTGTCCGACCGCTATATCGAGGACGGATCCTACCTGCGCCTGAAAAACATCCAGCTGGCTTACAACTTCCCGCTGCAAAAATGGGGCGCCAAATGGATCAGCAACGCACAACTGTACGCAAGCGCGCAGAACATCCTGACGCTCACCAAATACTCCTGGTGGGATCCGGAAGTGAACTCGCGGGGAGGCAGCAACTCCACCCAGCAGGGTATCGACTTTTACAGTTATCCCATCGCCAAATCGGTCACATTCGGTTTACGGGTCGGTTTTTAATGGCCTGCCGGAATCATTTTAGCCGCTTTCATCCAGATATCATTTACCATGAAGAGTTTACCAAAAACATATCATAACTTACTGGCCATCGCCGGATTTTCTGCAATGGCGATCCTTTCGGGCGGTCTGCTCGCTTCCTGCGAGGATATGCTGAAAGAAGAGCCGCGTTCGGTAGCCGTCGAAACATTCTTCAACACCGCGGCCGAGGTGGAAACAGCAGTGAACGGAATTTTCAGTCCGTTGCGCAGCAACAACTATGCCGTGTATGAAACGTCCCTGGAATGCCAGTCGGACTTTGTCAACGGTCGGGGAAGCTGGGCGCCGCTCCACGGTTTTCAGGGGCTCGACGACGCCAACATTACCCGCGTCGGCGGTCTTTGGAATGCATTTTACCTGAGCATCCGTAACGCGAACCTGGTGATCCGGAATGCCCCCCCTGGGAACATCGATCAGCGCTGCAGATGTCAGCCGCTATGTCGCCGAAGCGAAGTTCATGCGGGCTTTCAACTATTTCCAGCTCGTGCGGAACTGGAGCGGCGTGCCGTTGCGAACGGAGACCAACATGAATGAAACAGATTTGAAGAAAAGTACGCAGGAAGAGGTCTACAACCTGATCATCTCCGATCTGCTGGCAGCCGAGGCAAGTTTGCCGGATAACCCATCGGTGGCGGGCAGGCCAACACGCTGGGCTGCGAAAACCATGCTCGCGGACGTTTACCTGACGCTCGGTAAATTCGCGGAGGCCCGCGACAAGGCAGAGGAGGTAATTGAATCGCGTAAGTTTTCCCTCGTGCCGATCACCACGAAGACGGATTTTCAGTTAAAAGTCTGGGGGCCGGAACTGGTATCTACATCGGAGGAGATTTTTTACCTGAAATATACGCGGCAGCCCGATCAGGGTAACTATATGCTCTGGGTCAGCAACCATCCCGATACGAAGTTGTTCAATTTCGGGGGCGCCTATGTGCTTTACCTGGATGTTACAAGCGATTACTACACATCCTGGGATGCCGGCGACCTGCGTAAGGCCCTTTGGGATAAAATCAATTTCGGGCTGGGCACTAACACGCTCGTGAGCTCGAAATTCACAGACCAGCAGGCCGTAAGCCAGAATGGCGCAGGCAACGACGACCCCGTTTACGGCTATTCCGACGTACTGCTGATTTATGCCGAAGCCTCTGCACGCGCGGGCAACGGCCCTACCGCCGCGGGTTTGGAAGCGCTCAACACCGTGCGCAGGAGGGCATACGCAAAGCCGTCTACGGAAGCTTCCGCAATCGACCTCGAACTGGCGGACTACAACGCCGACACATTCCTGGACCGGGTGTTGACCGAACGCAGCTATGAATTTCAATTGGGCGGAAAACGCTGGCTCGACCTGAAAAGAACGGGCAAAGCAGCGAAAGCGGTGCTGGCTGCCACCGGCAAGACAATCGCCCAGAAACATTACCTGTGGCCCATACCGGTTTCCGAAATGAACTACAATAAAGGCCTCGACCCGGCGAAAGATCAAAATCCGGGTTATTGAACATTAAAAAGGTATCTGCTAATGGAAAAATTGAAAAGACGGTCCGCACTGACGGGCCTTGGAGCGCTTTCTTTCGGAATGCTGACGCCTTCTCTCTCAAAGGGCGATGTGCTGGCTAAGCCTTACTCGGTAAAGCAGCAAACGATCACCACCGACATACTGGTCGTCGGCGGCGGCACTGCGGGCGTAGTTGCAGCCATTCAGGCAGGAAGGGCCGGCCGCAAAGTGATACTCGTCGAAAATGGAAGCCAGCTGGGCGGCACCACTACTACGGGCGGTGTGGCCTTCCCGGGGATTTTTTTGCCTGGGGTAAACAGGTAATCAGCGGGATTGGCTGGGAAATGGTGCAGGAGGCCGTCGCGATGAACGACGACACGCTGCCCGACTTCTCCATTCCCCACGGAAGGCACCATCCCAAACATCAGGTACGGCTGAACGGACAGCTGTACGCCCTGCTGATCGAAGAGAAATGTGTGGAGGCCGGCGTGAAAATCCGGTTTTATGAAACGCCGGTCAGCGCTTCTTTTGAAAAAGGCAACTGGACGGTCGATACCATCGGAAAAGGCACCAGCACCCGCATTGTCTGCAACCAACTGATCGATTGCACAGGCAATGCCTATGTCACTTCCATTGCGGGATTTAATGTTTTGCGCGAAGCCGTGATCCAGCCGGGTACGTTGCAGTTTCAGCTTGGGGGCTACGACTTCAAATCGCTTGACCTGAAAACGATCGAGGCGCGCTATCAGGAAGAAATTGCGAAAGGGAACCTGGTCAAAACCGATTTCCGCAACAACATCGTTGGCCTGCTCCGCAGCGGTGGCGACAATATCCAGCACGTGCTCGGTGCCGATTCGACCACCTCCGAAACGCACACGGTGGCTAACCTGAAAGGCCGCAGCTCATTGTTGCAAACTCTGCGGTTCCTGCGGACGCTGCCCGGATGCGAGAAGATCAAACTGGTGGATATGCAAAACGAAACCGCCGTACGCGAAACGTACCGCATCGACGGCCATTACCAGATCACCAAAACCGACTACGTAACCGGTAAAGTGTTCGATGATGCGGTTTCCTATTCCTATTATCCGATCGACGTTCATGACGAAAACGGCGTTGTGCCCGACCACCTTAAGGAAGGTGTAGTCCCGACGGTGCCCCTGCGGGCATTGGTACCCAGGAACAGTCGCAACTTCCTGGTCGCGGGCAGGTGCGTCAGCAGCGACCGTTTGGCTAACTCGGCCCTCAGGGTCCAGGCATCCTGCATGGGTATGGGACAGGCGGCAGGTGCAGCGGCTGTGCTAGCCAATATGCAGAATAAATCGCCTTTGGAAGTCAGCTTGGACGAGCTGCGGAAACTGATTGAGGAACATGGTGGAATTGTGCCCGGCAGAGGCCAAAAAGGCTGATCGATGAAAGTACCGGACATCAACTGGTGGAGAAGTGCCTGGCGCTTTCTGGCTTTCTGCGCGATTGTGCACGGCGCATCGCCGTGTGCCGCCCAGATCCGCTATTTCTGGCCCGCAACCGTACAGGGAATGCAAGGGGATGTCAGGTCCATTCCCTCGGCCGTTGTGGATTCTATTGCCAGCGACACCATCTTTCAGGTTTGGTCCAAAGAGGGTTATCCGCTCCATTATTACAAAAAAATCAGGACGAGCGTGTGTTTCGACAACAAATGCAGGTTGCTGAAATGCACGCTTTACTGGAATGTCACAGGCCGTTACCTGGGTTTCGAACTGGAAAAAGGGGAATATTTGAGCAAAGCCAGGCATAAGCCATTCAAAAGGAAGGAGTATGCCCGCTTGCATGAGATACTGTCCGACCCTTTTTCCCGCCTCTCCGGATTATCGTACGGTGAACTGGCGCCCCGGCCCGGGATAGCGAACGCAAAAAACGGGGTCGACGCCGTAACTTCCGCCACCGCCGCGAGCATCCTCGACGAAGTGGTGGCAGGCGCTGCCTACACGACCTATAAAATGTGGCATGTCGTGAACGGACCTACCCAGGACGAGGTACGTAATCTCACCGTCGAATCACTTTCCCCCCGATCTGATCCTGAAAATTCTCGATAGCCCCGATCCCGGCGATAAAATATGGGCATTGAACCACATCCGCGGATTTGTGAGGCCTAGCCCCCCGCTTCGCCAACGCGTGCTGTCTTTTATCGGCGACGATCAATATAATCTGGCGGAGCGGGCCATTCATTCCCTGGACACCACCGAGCTGGCGGCCGATTCAGTCCAGGACCTGTTGACCGCCAGACTTTCGGAGGGAAGCTATGCAATAAAAAAGCTGATTATCGGAAAGCTGGCACATGCGCCAGGTCTGCATTCCCGAACAGTTACCGGCCTGGTATCCGTCTTGAACGGGACAAATCCGGAACTAACCGGCAATGTCCTTGACCTGTTTGCTTTGCATCGCATCGGAAATATCGACGTCGCCCGCCATGCGGCTTCATTGCTCGCCAAACAGAATGGCTTCGTCGCCCGAAAAGCTTACAACTATCTTCATGGATTGCCGATTCAGGACCCGTACGTTGAGCGTCAGATAAAAATCTATGAAAATAAGCAGGTGAAGGAGTGAAGCCAGGCACGCCGAGCGGGGAGAGAGATTTAAAACAGCCCCACCCGGATTGGTCGCCAACCCGGGTGGGGCGATAAAATGAGTCCTTAACGGGTGGTGTAACCGCCGTTGGCAAAAATGGTTTGCCCGGTAATCCACCAGCCATCGGTGATAAGGAACTCAACCAACGGAGCGATGTCCTTGATGTCGGTCAGACCACCCAGTGCCGCCGCCGACTTATGATACGCTACCGCTTCGGGGCTTTCCTGTCCGTAGAAGAACGGTGTATCCATCGGTCCCGGTGCCACCGCCGTTACGGAAATGCCACGTTCGCCAAACTCTTTCGAAGCCGCGCGGGTGAAATGTTCCACAGGAGCTTTCAAGCCTTCGTAAGTCGAATACAAACCGGTATAGGCAGCTAGCAGCGACGTGACGATGGTGCAGATTTTACCCCTGTCGTTTAGTTTTTTGCCGGCTTCCTGAATAAAGAAATACGCAACTTTGGAGTTGATATCGCTCATACTGTCGTATTCTTCCTCCGTTGTATCGGCGAACTGCTTTTTCAGCACTTTGCCAACCGTATTAATGGCAATGTCGATGCCTCCAAACGTCGCGATGGTTTTATCGAACAGTTTGGTAATGTTTTTAACATCGGTCAGATCGGCTTGAAACAGAAAGGCTTCGGCGCCGGATGCCAGCACATCAGCCAATGTTTGTTCGGCATCGGCCCTGGTGGATTCACTATTATAATGAATAGCAATTCTGGCCCCCTTCGCAGCGAGGTCGCGGCTGAGCAATCCGCCCAGATTTTTAGCTCCTCCGGCAATCAGGACAACTTTTCCTTTAAGATCATTTCGTGACATATCAGGTAATGTTTTGTTTATTGATAGGTCACAAAGGTATCCTGACCCGAAATGGGCATCATGGTGAACTTTTCGGATTCTATATCGCCTGATTATGGTTTTCCCGGTATTTCCCGGGCGTTTGTCCTACGTATTTCTTAAAGAATTTGTTAAAATTCGACGGGTCGTAAGTGAGCATTCTGGCGATTTCAGCGACCGGCAATGCGGTTTCAGTCAGTAATTGCTGACTTTTTTTGATGATCTTATCGATATAGAAATGACAGGGATGCTCACCCTTGGTCTGTTGGATGATGGCGATAAGGTGTTTGTGCGATACGCATAATTCCCGGGCGATGTCGTTCAGTTCCAGCATCTCGGTCGCTTTCCCGGTGACCAGATCGGTCAGGTGCTGGTCCAGCAAGAGAAAATAACGGTCGGTGATCTCTTCTTTCCGGGACGGGGTATTGACGGAATCCAGTGACTTCATATCTACCGTTAGCGGCATTTTACTTTACGTTCAATTACTCCATTTGTGCCGACAAGAATGCGCCTCAGCGGACACAAACTGTCCGGAATCGTACATCGCAGAAGACCAAACAGCCCCATACCGCTTGCAGAGGGGTTTTCGGGTTTATGGTATGATAATTGTGCCGCCAGGTGACATGCAACGTCCGAGCGGATTACTCAGAGCATGATAATCGACAAAATATGCTGTTAAACTACCTTAAAATCGCCTGGCGCAACCTGCGCAAAAACCGGGCATATGCAGCCATCAACATAACCGGACTGGCACTTGGAATCGGCTGTGCATTGCTGATTTTCGCGCTTGTCCGCTTTCATTATCAGACGGATCGACATCACCGGAACTATGAGCGGATATACCAGTTCGCTTCCAGGTTCACCTCGCCGGCCGACGAATTCAATTTTACGGGCGTTCCCTACGCGTTCGGCCAGGCGGTGCGCACCGACCACCCCGAAATTGAAGTTGTGGCCATGCTGGACGAATGGTATTCGCCGCTGGTAGCAGTGCCCGTTCCCAACCAGGCAGATAAGAAGATCAAGGATAAAAGCCACGAGGGTGCGTTTGTAGAACCGGCCTTTTTCCGCATTTTCGATTACACCTGGCTTTCCGGCGGGCCGGATGGTCTCAATCAGCCCGGTACCGTCGTTATGAGCGCCGAAATGGCCCGGAAATGTTTCGGTACAACAACCAATGTGATCGGCCGGGTGATCAGGCTAGATGCCCGCATTCCCGCCCGTGTCGTAGGCGTCTTCGCCGATTACCGTGACGATACCGATCTCGACTATTCGATCATGGCCTCATGGGCTTCATTAAAAGACCAGCTTAATACGCGTCCGGAAGACGAATCTTTTGAAAATACCAATGGCAGCACGCACTGCTACGCGCTGTTCGGCGACCGCTTCACGGCCGCGGACTGGAAGAGGCAGCTGCCATCGTTCGTAAAGAAATACAATCCCGAAAAAATCAGGGAAACATCCTATCCGGCTATTCCCTTCGGCAATATGCATCTGTCGCCCGAATATGGGGGTGTCAGCCGGGGGCTACTGCTATCGCTGATATTGATCGGCGTGCTGCTGATCGGCACGGCGAGCATTAATTTTGTGAACCTGGCCACGGCCCAGGCGCTCAACAGGGCGCGGGAGGTAGGGGTAAGGAAGGTGCTGGGCAGTACCAAAACGCAGCTATTCTGGCAATTTATGGGCGAAACGACGCTCATCGTATTCGCGGCCCTGGCTTTGGCAATAGGGATATTCCGATATGGCGAAACCCTGGCGCACATCTACCTGCACGGTACTTTCCGTTTTACATTCTACTTTTCGCCGTCGGTGGTGGCGTGGCTGGCTTTGCTGGTAATGGCGGTAATCCTGCTGGCGGGCCTGTACCCGGCGTTGATCGTGGCGGGTTTCCGGCCGGTGGTGGCGCTGGCGGGGCGGCTCACTACACAGCAGGCCGGCGGCTTTTCCCTCAGGCGGGGGCTGGTTGTGGCGCAATTCGCAATTTCGCAAACCCTGATTATCGGGCTGATAGTAATCTCCAACCAGCTTTCTTATGTCCGTACCAAGGACCTGGGTTTCCGCAAGGACGCCATTCTGACCGTGCGCTTGCCGAATCTGCCCTCGCAGGACCTTAGTAAAATGCGGACCTTCCGTAACCTGGCTACCGCCGTGCCGGATATTAGCAAGTTCAGCTACTCTATGAGCGGGCCTCCCCAATCCGGCTCTACCAGCCAGACCAAGGTCAGGTTCGATACCCGAACGGACGAGGAACCCTATTCACCGCAGCAGGCCTGGGTCGACGCCGGTTATGTGGGCTTGTATGGCCTGAAACTGGTTGCGGGGCGTAACCTCCAACCGTCGGATACCGCCCGCGAGGCGCTCATCAACGAGACCTTCATGCGCCAGCTTGGCTTCAACCGGCCCGAGGAAGTGCTCGGCAAGTTCCTGCACAAGCGAACGGTGTCTATGGAAATCGTAGGTGTTTTAAAGGATTACAACCAGCTGGACCTCCGGCAGAAAATCCGGCCGATGTTCCTGTCGACGGTCGCCAGCGGATACTACTCGGCCAACATCCAGCTTGCTTCCTCCAACTACGGCCGGGCGCTGAAACAGTTGGAAAAAGCCTATAACCAGGTATATGCCGATGATATCTTCGACCCCGAATTTGTGGACGACCAGATTCAGATGGCCTACCAGCAGGAGCAAACTATGGGCAGGCTGATCAACTTTTTCACCGGGATAGCCCTGCTAATCGGCTGCATGGGGCTGTACGGGCTCGTGTTGTTCATGGTGGTACGGCGGACGAAAGAAGTGGGCGTTCGAAAGGTACTCGGCGCGAGCGTGGGCAGTATTTTGTGGCTGTTCAGCAGGGAGTTCATCCAGTTAATCGGCATTGCATTCGTGTTGTCGACGCCAGTAGCCTGGTGGGTGATGAGCGGGTGGCTGCGGAATTTTGAATACAAAATATCGCTCAGCCCGTCCATTTTCCTGTTGGCATGCCTCACCACGGTCATCGCCGCGTTAGCAACGGTGAGCTATCAGAGCGTTAAAGCGGCAATGACGAACCCGGTGAAATCGTTGCGGAGCGAATAATGTCCTTCGCGGGGCCTATCAATGGAATCGCTGTTTACAGGCTCCTCATCGTTCCGCCATCCACACGGATGATCGCTCCGCTAATGTAATCCGCTAACGGGCTGGTTAGATAGGCAACCGCTCCGGCGATCTCTTCGGGCCGGCCAAACCTGCCGGTATCATTCGGTATCAGGTCTTTTACCGCCTTTCGCTTAATTTCTTCCAGATCGTTACCCCACCCAAACTTCGGTGCGGCGCCGACGAGCCATTCCTCTACCATCGGATTTATAATCGCGCCGGGAGAAACGACATTGCATGTGATGCCGGTCTCCCGGAGTTGCCTGGCGAGGGACACGGACAAGTTATGGCGTGCAGCCAGTGTCGCATTATAATGGGGTTGTTCCTTAATCGGCTGTATGGCAAGCCCGCCACCGATGTTGATGACCCGGCCCCAGCCCAGTTCCTTCATTTGGGGCACAATGCGCCGGATCATCCGCACATAGGAGACGACATTGGCGTTATACAGTTCCATCCAGTCGTCGGCTGCCGCATCCGACCAGTTTTTATGGCTCGTCGCACCGGCATTATTTACCAGAATATCGATTGCACCGCCTGCCAGCGCGGCCGCAGTTACGGCATCAGCGCCGGCATCGCTGGCAAGGTCGCCGAGCGCTACTTCGGCCTGCCCGCCCGCTTCCCTGATTGCCTCCGCTACCTGTTGGGCCCGTTCCGCATTCCGGCCATGCACAATCACCTCAGCCCCTTCCGATGCAAGCATCCGGGCGATTACCTCACCCAATCCGGAACTGGCGCCCGTCACCAGGGCGCGTTTCCCTTTCAATTGTAAATCCATTTTTGGTTTTTGTTTTAATTAATCAATCGTAATGGCAAATAGGCCTGCCTTTTGCCGGCGCGCTTCCCGAGTGCCTTTTCTGGCTAAGGAGAGGTGCGGGATATCATCGAAGGCGAATGTCCGACAGCCTTTTTCTTCGATCGGAAGTACAAATTTCGCTGGTTGGCGGGCCCGCCGTTTTGTCGGAAAGCTCAATATGCTTTGTTGAAAAGTTCAGCGGATATACGCGGCACGACAAACCCCATTTAAATGGAGATGCGGAAAAGTGTTTCCCCAAAAACGGGACGGCAACGTCAGAAAAAACTCTCCGGTTCTCCTGACCTGCCGTCCCGTTCGGTGAATGATTGGGTGAGCTGGTTTATTTTAAAGCCGCGGCTCGTTTAAGTACACAAAACGTCTTGCCGTTTTTGCCGTGCGGGTCGGTTTTGTAAAGTTGCCAGGTATCCTTGTCGAGCTCTTCCAGGTGAAACTGGTTTTTCGGATCGGCGAGCAGTTTTTTCACCCACCTGGGGAATGCATCGGCTGCCCGGGCATTTTCCCACGTCCTGATGGCTTTGAAAATCGCATATTTCTCCGTGCAGGCCTCCACCTGTTTTTGATTGAGTTGAAGGCTGTAAGTAGTGCCCGTACCTACCGAAATGGCCTGGACATGTTCGTATTGGGCCACCGTCGAGCCTGCCCGGATGGGAAAGTTGTTGCCCATCCCGGATGGGAAGAAGTTGGCGTAGGTTACGTCCCTGAGGTCCTTGCCTTGGCTTGTAGTGCTGCCCCATTCCCGTCTTGCGATATCGTACAGGTTGCCGCCGCCGCCCACGTTCCAGACGCTCTGGTAATGCCAGGAGCCTTCCGAGAGCGTCGATCCGGTGAAGCGGATGTACGGGACACCGAGCTCCCCGGCTTTTTCAAACATTTTGCGGAAAAAGCGTTTGACCGCATAATAGCCATGGCCGTTGTTGAACAGAAATTCCTGGCCGTCGAAGTCGTAGTATGCCAGGCCATTGATCTTGCAAACGGACGCATAATACCCGGCGATCTCGTCCTGCAACTGCATGTTGGGGATCAGCCCGTCGTAACCGTAGTTGATGGTCACCTGCAGCTTGTAAATGGTGTCCCCGGCGGCATGGGCAGCCGTCGCCGTTTTCCAATAGCCACGCCTGACGTTCAGCAGGCGGTAGGGCGCCTTTTTCGACACCCCCAGGTAATGAATAAGCTCCTTACCGATCTTGATCATATTCAGGTTCTTGCAATGTCCTTCCCAGCTTGCTATCTCATCCAGGTACTGCGGGTCATTCACAAATATCAGGGTGTCGGTGGGGCCTATGCTTTTTGTCAGGATGCGTTTTTGCTGGTAACAAAGGCTATCGCTCGGCATCGGGCTCGCATCCTGGGTGCCGGGCGCGAGCGCGGTAGTGATGGTCGGCCGGCCGATGATAATGCCCAGCCGCGCTGCCATTTCGGCCAGCTCCTTGTGCGATTTGTTACCGGAAGCCATTTTTAAAGGCTTTTTCTCGAAATTCCTCCCGTCGATATACCCTCCGTTACGCCGGTCGGCGCGGATGAACCCCTGATCGTACAGGCTGATCGCCTTGAAACCGAGCTGGTGCGTATAGGACACGATGCTGTCGTACACGCCGCCAACCGCGAATGCGTCGGGCATATAGGCGGCCGGGTCCTTAACCCATTTGCCGTTGAAAGTGGGGTACGGGAGCCCTTCCGCCTGCACGATACTCCGGATCACGTCCAGCAGCGCGGTGCTGTCGGGACTGCCCCAAAGCGCCACCGCAGAGCCCTCGTAGCCGATGCCCGGCAGCGGCTGTACTTCCAGGTGGTTGGGGCTGTTGACCTCCATATGGGGTATCAGGGAAAAAAGGACCGTGCGCTTCGGGGCCCGGTCCCTCGAATTATACGCGATGGATATCCTGCCCTGATCGTCGATCTGAGCCGCATTGCCGTACATTATTCGATAATAAGGTTCTTTGTGTGCGTAAAAAGCGACATCGTGGATGCCGTCGCCACCGATCGAAAAAACCTGCCCTTCGCGCAGGTGCGGCGGAAGGGGAAAGCGTTGCTTATCGGGCGTATGGATCATGTACTGGAAAGGGGCCGCATCGCCAACGGTTTCGGAGGTGCCGCCAAGGGTGTTGTCGTTGAGCGCCAGCATACCAATGGCATAATTAACCGCCTCGCTGGTGTCGCGGGCCACACCGATGATTTCGCCGAGAAGATTGGTGATATTGGTATGGTAGGCTCCCCATTGGATATTGTCGATGCCGTTGCGGGGTTTTAACGACAATAACTTCAACTTAAAGTATTTCGGATAACTGGTTAGTGAAACCGTAGCCACCGATCCGTTGGGGTACCGCAGCGTAAATGTGTGTTTGCCTTTATTGTAAGTGGCCCTGGTCGGCTGGTAATATCGCTGCTTTTTACTGTCGTACAGCGATAGCAGCGGTGACGGCTTGTCGGCGGGGCTGAATTCGCGCTGGTGCGTTTTTCCCGTCACGTTCTTCATACTTGTGATCCATCCCCTGGCATCGATGCGGATTTTGAAATACCTGGTACTGAAATCTTGCTGCGCACAAGCATACGATGCCAGAAAAGCGGCAACGGTGGTTAAGGTAAATGTTTTGAAAAACCGAAATCGCATATTGTCGATAATTACGGAAAACCAGGTTTTCGGAGTTTTTGTCAAAGCGATAATACCCATTCGCCGGGCCGGGATCATCGCCCTTCAAACTTACGCTATTTATTTTAATGGGTTGAAAGTCCTGTTCTATTAAGTCCAGTTTTCAATGGGGAAATCCAGCTCGATGCTTTCACTTTGTTGCAGCGCCTTCCAGTTTTCTGTCAGTTCGCGGTATTGAACGGCCAGCCGGGCTACATCGGTGCGGTCGAGGGCAGGCCGGTAGTCGATCGAATACCGGCTCAATTCGTCGGATACCATTGCCATAAACTGATCGGCGCTGCCGGCGCCGGAACCGACCGCCTGTAACGCCCTTGTCAGGATTTCAGCGATGGTCGATTCGGCATTCAAAGTCATAATTACCTCTTTGCTCGACAATTCCCTCACGCTGTACCCGTGGTAAATATTGCCGTAAAAACCATGTTTGAGCATCAAATGCCGCTCTATCAAAAAATGGGCAATGTCGTGAAATGGCAGTTGGGGACCGAGGTCGGCCATTTCGACGCTACCGTCAACGCGTGTACAAACCAGCAGATTCCGGTCGCCTTTTTTTACAATTTTAATTTTCATGGTATTCTCTCGGGGCTTTGAGACAACTTTGGATAGTTCGAACCCGCCGGCATACCTGTTAAAGGCTGCGGGCCATCAATTTATTATTTTCAAACTTAAACCTATCGAAGAGGCCTGAACTTTGTGGGGAGAATACGGTGGCTGTTGTCATTTGGTAATCACGGAAAGCGGCGCGGAAGACGGTCTTTCAAAACAAACACTCTCTCTCCGTTGATTGTCCCGACGTGCTGATAGCGTTCCGAAATAAAGCGGGAAATACCCGGGATATGCTCATGACCATACCGGGCCGGATTATCGAACCAGAAGGACCGACTGGTGATCTGGTCGACGATAACGGCCGGGACGTTCTTTTGCATATCCTGCAAATATCTTCGACGGTGATTCTCCTGTCGGGGGGCCTTCCGTCAGGACCCGAAACGGAATTACGTCGGCTGTGCCCTGCGATAGCCGTGTTTCCAGGTGATATGCCGGGTGCCATCCCCATACGGTGAGCAGATCACCTGGCCGTGCGAAGCGGAGAACGGTTCTGGCTACCGGGGATACGGATATTGGCTTTCCAAGATCCGCCACGCTGATTCGGGTTCCTGAAACGGAGCCCCGGGCAGTTACGGTTGCCCATTTCGAAACGAGGTGGGGGAGGAAGCATACTAGCATCCACGCCGGTAAGGCTGTATTGGGCAGCCGCCGGTCCGGGGAAAGCGGGCCCAATGCGATCTCTGCCAGGCTACCGGCAAATATGGACAATGGGATAATCAGGAATTGCTGGTAGTGCGGGAACAGGTAACCGGATTTTACGACCACATAAAACGCAGTCGCTACATGGCATAACCCGAACCAGAAAAGCAAGCCGGGCGACCGGAGCGGGGTTCGGGTCCGTATCGATTGCACGACTGCGCACAATGTCAATGCCAGGTTGCAGGCGAAAAAATAAAGGAACTGTCCCGACTGACGCAGAAACCGGGGGTACCGCATTGCCTTAACCCATATCGATCCCCCGCTTGAATATTCCATATTGCCAATGATGTAGAATTGCCAGAAATTGTCCAGCACCCCGTAGCGGATAGTAAAGCCGAGCACGAGCATTGGAAAAAGCATGCCCGCCGCCACAAAGCAGGCCAGCATTTTAACCTTGTCGGGGCTCCTGTGGTAAATAATTACGGCCGCGAAAACGACGATCACCAGCGCCGTGGGAGCACCCTGCAATTTGGCGAACGGGACCATTCCGGCCAGGAACCCGAGTAACGACACCTCCCTGATTTGCGGCCGGGGCCGGCGATAAAGTGTTGAAAAAAGCCGGAAACATAGCGCAAGCAGGAACAATACCAGATACTCGTTGTATAGCGTCGAAAAAGCTCCCTGACTGAGCAGGTAAAAAAAGGCGACGGGCGTGAATGCCGCCAATGCCACTGTTTTTCGGAACAGGTCCCTCAGCCCCAGGAAGGTGGCCGACAGCGTAAAAAACAGCATTACAACTCCCAGCGACCGGCCTGCTGTATAGTCGAAAGGCAGACCCAGCCAGGACGGTACAATCAGGGCGTAGCTCGTGAGCGGCCCCTGGGTCAGGCCATCGACGAACTTCCAGTGTACCCAAAACCGTTTCAGGCCCATGGCTTGCGCCAGCATTTGGCTTTCATCGATATCCAGCTCATGGTTATACGTTATGAAGGGCAGCCGCATAAAAAGCAGGAGCCCGCAGAACACGACCACCCAATAACCATTTACCGGCAGCCGGCTATCCGGGCCCGTTAATGCTGCATTATAGTAGAATGCGGCTGCTACCCATACGAGACCAAAGCCGATCCAGGTATAATTCGTGAGCCAATTGTCAAAAGTGAGCATAAAAAGCCAGTTGAAAGGCCTCAAACCAGCATGCCGGTATCCGCTGCGGTTTTCAGTCCGGTTTCGGTGATCGATGCGCTTTCCTGATAATTCTCGTAATCGGTATTGATTCCCCAGAGGTCGATGCTTTCGTCCCCGTCGATTTTCCGTGCAGCCAGCATGCCCATTAAAATGCTGTGGTCCTGGTTATTGTATTTAAATGAACCGTACCGCCCGATCGGATACAGGTTCGAGATGCCTGAAAAGAACTGTTGAACGGGCAGCAGGGCGCTGAAATATCCTTTCGCATACACCGGGTAGCATTTGGGAATGCGGTAAACGGCGGCATCGATAACCGGCATGGACCTGGCCAGACCCGTTTCGGCCAAATCGGATTTGGCAATTTCAATCAGCTTTTCGTCGGGGGAATGCCACATCGGATCGTCCGAGTTGCACCAGAGCTCCAGGGCCAGGATCGTCTTATCGGAATTATTGTACAACTCTGGCAACCAGTTACGGAAATTGGTAATTCTTCCAACACTCAATCCGGGGGAGTGTATATAAAGCCACTGGTCCTCGAATAAATCCTTGCCGTCGATCAAAAGGTACACCAGCACCGTATTCCGGAACGTAAGCATGCGGAGGTTCTGCCGCACTTCGCCGGGCACGTTTTCAAGATTGGCCGCAAGGCTCGTCAGCGGCATTGTGCTGACAACCGCATCGTAAAGTCTGACCGTGCCATTTTCCAGCTCGATACCGCGGGCGGTGTTATTTTCAACCAGCACCCGTTTTACTTTTGTATTCAGAAAAATAAGTCCGCCGTTACGTTGAACGTAATCGCCCATACGTTCGTAGATCATCCCTGTCCCGCCCGTTGGATATGCGAACTGGTCGACCAGGGTTTTATGCCGGCCGCTGTTGCCCGTAATGCTGCTTTTGATTGCTTCGAACAGCGATAGTTTTTTAATCCGTTGGGTAGCGAAGTCGGCGTCGAGCTCGCTGCATTTGATTCCCCAGAGCTTTTCGGAATAATTTTTAAAGAAAATAGAGAAAAGCCTTCTTCCAAACCTTCTGACGACCCAGCTTTCGAAATCGCCCTTCAACCGAACAGGTAAAACCTTCTGCACACAATAGCTGAACATACAACGGAATGCTTCCCACAACCCCAGGTTTTTCAGGGCATTCACAGGTTTAAGCGGGTAATAGAAGAAGCGGTTTTTGTAAAATATCCTGGTTTGCCGGTTCACCATGCGGTAGTCATTACCGGCGACTTCCAGCCAAAGTTCGTTGATTTGCCTATCGCTGCTGAAAAACCGGTGGGGGCCAAGGTCTGCCAGGCATCCCCAAAGCGTAATTGTTCGGCACATGCCGCCGACCTGGTCCTGGGCTTCGAATATTTCGACTTTATAATTGCGTTTTGTGAGCTCGTAGGCGGCAGTCAAGCCGGCCGGTCCTGCCCCGATAATTGCAACGGTCTTCATAAAAGGTTATTAATGGCGAATTCCTTGGGGCGCAACAGGCCCCGTTCCACCGCTTGGTGCGCTCGGCTTCGATGCAAATGTTGGCCCTCAGCGGCGTCAGGCCAAACTTTTTTTAATAAGCCGACTGATTTCAGGAATGAAGCGTAGCAAAATGCACATGGAGTGCACTTGATCGTCTACGGCAGCGTTGCCGGTACGAACTCAAAACCATTATGTCCGGATCGCCTGTTTAATCGCCGACCGGTTGGCGGGTCGACAGGCATAGTCTTGCCTATTTCATAGCTGAAATGGCGTCGTGAATGGCTTTGGAAAGTTCTTCGATGGTGGCAGGCTTGGCAAGGAACCTGGTAAAAGCCGATTTGCCGGGATACTTCTGAAATATATCTTCTTTATGTCCGGTGTAGGCTATTATCGGAAGCAGTTTTCCCCATGGTTGTGCCCGAATGTGTTCGCAAACGGCAAAACCATCCATATCGGACATTTCAATATCAAGAATGACCGCATCGAAAACTTCCGCTTCCGTCATGGCGATGCACCGCGGCCCCGATTCGCAGGTTTGGGTTCGAAATCCCGAGATCTTCAAAAGTGAACTGGTTATCAGCAGCATATCCCGGTTGTCGTCCACGACCAAAATATTGAAACGCGAATTGAGTTCCTTGCTTGTCATACCAATAGCGGCTTAAATAGAGGATAACAGAGGTTTTTGATCATATTGGCGATATATACGCCGACCGGTTGTTCCGTTTCTACGTCGGTAAAGGTCAATTATAGATCAGTTCCAGGAGCCGCCTGGACTTGTCGCTGAGCTCCCTCGCTTTCCTGTGGTACTCTTCCGCTTCGGGGTGCTGGCCCTGGTGCTCTATTTGAGAGGCTGCCTGTTCGGCAAGGATGATACCCTCTTCCAGCCTTCGAACCGCCTGCCATAGCGCTGCTTCGGTCATTTCAACGATCGACTGCCACAGCGACGACCGCGAGAAACTATGTCCGGTATGGCAGCGGTATCTGACCGACCTGCCTTCCCGGATGCTCACAAGCGAGCCACCGCACTCGGGACAGGTAAGGTTTGTTGCGTCTCCCATTTGAATGATGCCGTTTTCGAATGCGCTTTTTTGAGCTGCGATAGCTATTTCGGTTTTAAGGCGGTCCTTGTCGGGGAATACCCTGGTCTTGCCGGCGCGATCCGATTGTACCAGATTAGTCAGCAACGCTCCCAGGTCCCTGAGCTTGACCTGATAATCCACCTCCATTGCGGCCAATACACTTTCAGGCATACTTGCAAACGACGCATCGGCCGGATCCTGCACAATTGCAATACCACCCATTTCTTTGATGGTCCATAGACCGGAAGTGCCGTCGCTGAGCCTGCCGGTCAGGATGACGCCTATCACATCGGGTCCGTACCAGTAGGCTGCCGAGCGCATTGTCGCATCGATAGAAGGCCTGAAATTGTTTTCTTTCGGGCCTTTGCTGATAATAATCCACGATCCGTCCAGCAGCATATGGTGATCCGGCGGGGCAACGTAAATATGGCCATCGGTAATCAGCTCGCCGTTGATCGCGTGTGTCGCTTTCAGCGGTCCGGCGTCCGACAGTATTTTCGGCAAAAAGCTTTTTGTTTCCGATTGCACATGCTGCACTACAAATATGGCTGCTTCAAAATTTCGCGGAAGCATGGCCGCAAGCTCCCTTACGGCATTTACACCGCCCGCCGAAGATCCGATGACGATAACTTTACGCTTGTGAACTGAGGTGCCCTGCTGAGTCATTTGTTGATTTTTAGAACTTTGGCAGACACCAGAAAAACTATGCCAGCGTGTCGCTAGTAGGAAGCGGGAAGCCAGACTTCAAACCTTGTCCCGCCGCCATTTCCTGTCTTCACTTCGATCGTCCCTTCCAAAAGCTCCACCAGCCGCTTGACAATAAACAAGCCTATTCCTTCTCCCTTCTGACTGGTATGCACAGCACCTGCGGGCCGACCGGGCGCCTCTGCGTCAGCGGGCATTGCATTGCTGTCTGTAAACAGGTTTTCGACGAGCATATCCGGAATGCCCGGGCCGGTGTCCTGTACAGTCAGTTTCCACATATCGCGCCCGCCGACCGACGCCTCAACCGGCCCCCAGGTCACCTTTACTTCTCCCGCGCCGGTGTATTTGATCGCGTTCAGTATCAGATTCTGGGCGATGCGCCTTACTTTCACCATATCTCCCTGAACGATGATCTGGCGAGGTCCGTCGAAATGAAACCCGAGCTTCTTGTCGGCGGCAATCTTGGCGGACCCCTGGCATAGCTCGCTCAGCAGGACGGACACATCGAACTGATCAATTTCCAGCTTTTCTTCACCCGCTTCCAGACGTGAATAATCCAATAGCTGGTTCATCATGGAGGTAATATTCTGCAGGTTGCGCTGGATCATTGCAAGCGATTGGGCACGGTCTTCCTCAGTGTCCATTACCTGCAGCAGGGTAGCGGCCCCTGAAATGATCCCGAAACTGCCCCTCAGATCGTGGAATGCCGATCTCAGGAAGGTGCCACGGTGCCTGATGTATTCCTTCAACACCGAAAGCGATTCGATCATCTGAAATGATTCTTTGAGCTGTTCGACAAGTGACTTTTGCTGGTGGAGGGCCTCTTTCAGCGCCGTCGTGTCCAGCTCTGTTACAGCGACGCCGTCGGGGTGATGGCTCACCGAGACACCGAGCCAGCTCTGACTGGCTTCGTCAAAAATTTCCTTGTACTGTGAACGCTTTTCCAGCGCGGCGGCCAATATCCACTGCTGATTCGGTTTCTGATAAAGGCCGGACATCAGCTGACCGGTGATCTGATCGACCTGGATACCGAACGCGTCGCTGAATTTTTGATTGCAGACTGCGAGCATATAATCCTGCGGGGCGTTATGCGAGGCCGGAACCGGTTTGAAAAAGCCGATTGAAGCCGGCGAACTGTCCAGTACCGCTTGCAGGTTCGCGTTCACCTGTTTCAATTGCCTGGTCCGCTCTTCGACATTCTTGTTGAGCTGTTCGGTGAGCGTCTTCTGTAAATGGATGTCGGTACACGTGCCGATGTAGCCTGTAAAAGCACCATCTGGCGAAAACATGGGTTTGGCGCTTTCGAGTACCCAGCGGTATTCCCCGTCACGACGCCGAAGGCGGTATTCCGCCTGGTAAGATTTCTTTTCGGAAACGTTATCCGACTTTATCCGATCATAAGGCTCCCGGTCGTCGGTGTGGATATTTTCGGTAATCTTATGCCCTTTTCCTCTGTCGAACGATTGGCCGGTAAAATCCAGCCAGGCCTTATTGAGAAAGTTGACCGTACCGTCCGCTGACGATACCCATATGAATGCATTGGCATTGTCGACGAGCTCTTCAAACCATTGCTGACGCTCGCGGAACAGGTCCTGAGCCCGCCGATGCTCGGTAATGTCCTCGAAAACAAGCAGGACAGTCTCCTTTCGGTGGAGTAAGATTTTCCGGGCATGGACCAGCATGAAATGCTCCTCCTGTGCGGCCAACCGCAATTTCACTTCAAACCCCTTAATGGAATTTCCACGGCTGAGTACTTCGTGCATGATTTCGCGGAAACCGGTAAAGTCCAGCTGGCGGTCGGCCAGTTCATAAACCGACGAGCCCTCGACATCCTGGAAAGGGGACTGGAAGATCCGGTAGAATGCGCGGTTCGCGTTTTTGACGCGAAGCTGGTTGTCGAGCACCAGGGTAGCCTCATTGATCGTGGAAAGAATAGCCTCCGAATACTCATAGGACTCCGTGAGCTGATCGTTGCGTACCTGCAATTCCTGGTTGATGGTTTGCAGCTCCTCGTTGGCCGACTCGATTTCTTCCTTGCTGGTTTCGAGTTCTTCGTTGATGCTTTGCAGTTCCTCATTGCTGCTGATGATCTCCTCGTTGGCCGACTGAAGTTCCTCGTTGCTGGCCTCCTGCTCCTCGATGATCGAATGCAGATCCTGTTTAAGCGCGGTAAGCTCCGCTTCCAGTAACAGGTTGCGCCTGTCGACATCCGCTACCGTACCTGCTTTTAACCACTGGCTTTCTTCGATCTCTTCGAAAAGGATCAGAAAAAGCTGCTGTTTTTCCGATTTTATCAGCGGGACCGCTTTTATCGAAACATAATGCATGGTCCCGTTGACGGGCAATTCCAGTCCGTTCTTCGTGACAGGCGCATCACTTTTCCGGGCTTTGTGGATGGTATTCCGCAGCTCGAAGACCAGCGGCGCCCGCGCCATTTTGGTAAGGTTGAGGCTCGCCTTTCCGGGTGAAGGCTCCAAGAACATGCCCGTAGCTCCCCGAAAATGCAGAATCTCAAGGTCCTGGTCCACCACCACGCATGCCGGAAAGTGGTTATTCAACAGCCAGCTGTCTACGAGCTTGTCGATATCGGTAGTTTGGAGCACGTTTTGTTCTTTACTCTGTGTGGCTTTTGCACCAAAAATCGGATTGCTCCTTTTGATGCTTACATCCATCGGAATTCTGGCATACGTTGTATTCTTCCGGACAAATACCTTGAATTCCTTTTCGATTTGTGAAAAATGAGATGGGGAGCTGCCAACGGCTTCCGATTTGCCCAACAGGAGTATTCCGTCCGGGTTCAGCGCATAGTGAAATGTCGCCAGAGCCCTTTTTTGCAGGCTGTCGTCCAGGTAAATCAGCAGGTTCCGGCAACTGATCATGTCAAGGCGCGAGAATGGCGGATCGCTCAACAAATCGTGCGGGGCAAAAACGCAAAGGTCCCGGATCGGCTTATTGACCCTGAACTGGTCTTCTGTTGCTGTGAAAAACCGTTCGAGGCGCTGTGCGGACACTTCCTTGACTTCGCTTTTCGTGTAAATACCCAGGCGCGCCCGCGCAATGGCCGGTTCGCTGAGGTCGGTGGCAAATATCTGTACCGGGACACTGGAGGCGCGGTCGCCCAGGACCTCGATCAACAGGATGGCCAACGAATAAGCCTCCTGCCCGGTAGAACATCCGGCAACCCAGAACCGGATCGGCTCATTGGCGGCTTTGCTTCTGATGATCGAGGGCAAAACCTGTTTTTTCAGATGTTCCATCGTCTTTTCGTCGCGGAAAAAACTGGTTACATTGATAAGCAGGTCTTTGTAAAGGGTCGTTGCCTCCTCGGGATGTTTTTTGAGATAATAGGTATAGTCGGCGAGCGTGTCGAGTTTGTAAAGGAGCATTCTGCGGATGATGCGCCTGCGGATAGTGTTCTTCTTGTAATGACGGAAGTCAACCCCGACGGCCGTTTTGACAAATCCCAGGATTTTATCCAGGTCTTCGTCCGAAAAATCATTCTGGGCGATATCCCGCGTTTCCGAAGTCAGGTGGAAAACCGCCGCCCGCTGACTGAGCTTGACCAGTTCCGCAGCCATTTCTTTCGGTGAGAGGACCATGTCCACCACATTTTCGCTGATCGCCGACTGGGGCATAGCGGGATATTCGGCGCTGTCGTCCTGCACAAGGGTAATTCCGCCCGCGACCTTTATAGCTTTAAGGCCCATGGTCCCGTCCGAAGACATGCCCGACAACACGATCCCGATGGCGCCGTCTTTCTGACGTTCGGCCAGGGAGATAAAAAACTGGTCGATGGGCAAATGGATATCAGGGCGCGGCTTTCGCTGCGTCAGCACCAGCACACCGTCGACGATCTCCATACTCTTGTTGGGCGGGATGATGTAAAGATGATTGGGCTTGACAGGTAGCAGCGGGCTGGCCTGCATGACGGTCATCGAGGTGACCCGGGCGAGAATTTCGTCGAGCTTGCTCTCCCGGTCCGGCGCAAGGTGCTGAATGTAAACATAAGCCAGACCGGTGTCGGCGGGAAGATGTTTCAAAAGCTCGATAACCGCTTTTTGACCGCCTGCCGAACCACCGATGGCGACGACTGGCACCGGCAGGTGGCCGGGATCCAGGTTTTTATTGTGTGAATTTTCCTGATCGGACATATTCATTGGGGGTAACTAAATTACCGTTGAAATCAAAGTAAGGTCACAAATGTAGCCTTTTAGGATAGTATTTGCCGCAATGCAGCTATTTCTGCAAAGTCTGTGCCGCCCACAGCAGTACATTAAAAAGGGTGGTATCTTCTCACACGCAGTATACAGCAACGACGCGATCCGTACAATTCGCCGTTACAACAAGTGAAGTGCGCCGGATGCCGGGGTATTAATTCCACGGCGAAAATCTGTGTTTAATATTATTAGAAAAGCGGGAAACCGCTGTTTATACTGTTAGCCGGCCGGCAGTCCGACGGGATATCTGTCGAGTTTAAGTCCCTTTCAGGATCGGCGGGCGATCAAATAGCCTGCATGCCGGATCGCTCTGGTAACCAGGTAATTTGTAGTCGTATTTATCGAAGAAGGTCTTCGAAAAACGACTTGCTTTCGGGAAGGGTATATGCTTCAAAGACCAGGCAGCTTATTCCGGTTTTATCGGTATTCGTGGCTGGAAATCACAAATGCCTGGATGTAAAAACAGCATAGACATGAAAAGCGCGTTAATGAGCGGTTCATTGTCCGGAACCATTTGAATGGGAATTGTAGACCTTGATAATTGGCATGCATTTTTTTTCAATTTTCGGCTGCTTTTGTGAAACCCAGGGGAAGCTGTAAAGTTCCCGGATTCTTAAAGTTGAAAACAGGCAAAAGAAGAAGTATCGAACTTAAAACATGTGTACAGAATGACGACAGGCAAGACCATTTTTATTGTCGACGATGACGAGGACGATCGCTTGCTGATTACGGAGGCCTTTCGGGATTTTGAACCATATGTGGAAATCGTATTGCTCGAAGACGGTTGTGGATTGCTGGACATGCTTCGGAAGAATATCATCATGCCGGACCTTGTCCTGATGGACATGAACATGCCCAGGGTAAGTGGCCTGGAAGTTCTTCATACCATGAAAAAAGATCCGGTCCACCAGGCAATTCCCGTCGTGATCCTTTCAACGACCTCCAATAGCAGTCTGATCAGCCAGGCGTATGAGATGGGAGCGAATGCATTTATGGTCAAACCGGTTACAACTACGGATTACCAGGCAATGGCCAGGGCAATCAACATCTGTTTTTTAAATACCTTTTCCGCCGATCACTTCCTTACTTCCTTTAAGCCACCGGTAGCCAGGAGTATCCTTATCATCGAGGACAACGACGATCATTCCAGGCTGATACATTTTGCCCTGAAACAGCGTATGCCCAATGTAGAGGCTATAAGGCTTTCCGACAAATATGAGACAATACAATTTCTGCATAACCAATATAAAGGCCTGAAACCGTTGCCGGCCATGATCCTACTTGATTTGTACCTGCCGACCCGCGAAGACGGGCTGAGCGTATTGGAGGAAATCCGGAAGTTTATCGTCATTAATCGTCTGGCGCGTGTCCCGATTATTGTTTTCAGTTATTCCGATCATCGGGAAGATCTGGCCGCGTCGTTTGCAAAACAGGCGAACGGTTATCTGGTCAAACCTCAGGATTTTAGCAAATGGTCGTTTTACTTTGAAAACCTGTCGTACTTTTGGTCGAAAACGATGGCGCTACCCGGGAACTAGGCTTTTCGTGTACGAATCCCGCGCCTGCAGGTAGGAGAAGGACTTGGTGTGCATTATGTACAGTTGCCCGGGGCTGGTATGTTTATTGTGGCTGATGATTTTTCACAAAGCATGTTCATCCCAAACTGAAACAGCATGGCAAGGACAAAGAAAATCAGCAGCGAGAACGAAGACGAAATTACCGTTCTTCCCGAGGACAAGGCAAAAAATGGAAAGTCGAAGGACCTGTCCGCAAGTTATAACCGGTTCAAGAGCTATCATGGCAAGGAATACACCGGAATGCAAATCGGGCGTGGCCACCACTGGCATTACGACGAAGGGGACTGGAAGGAAACGAAGATTACGCCCGATTTGTGGGAGATATCTTACGCTGTCACCAAACGCAGGGTAGGAAAGGCCCCGAAGAACTCCGGCGTACCGGTTGGTACCGCATACCAGTGGTACATTCTTGCACATCAAAAAGTTGTAAAACTGGACGCAAACGCCTATTCGACAGATCTGACGGGCCTGAAATTCAAACTGGCGCATAAACGGGCCGACAAGGACAAATGGAGTGCAAAAGCGCCGACCCAGCGAAAACACCTGATACAATTTCTCCGGGACATTATCGATCAACTGGAAAAGGAACCGATTCCCCTTCAATTTGAATTTAATGGGAAAACCTACAAGGGAGAGGCCGTGCCCATTGCCGCCACTTGTGCGGAGGGTATTTGCTATGAAGCCGATGTCACGCTGAACGATGAAAACCTGGGCATTATTCGCTGCGCCAAAAGCGGCTGGAAACTCGATCGGGCCGACCCGGAACTCACCCGGTTAATCGGGGACCAGATTTTCAGGCACTTCGAATAGACATTTCTTTCGAGAAATTGCCGGGTCCGGTTACCCGATATCCCTACGGCTTATTTCCGCTTGAATATTTCTTAGATGTTCCGAATTCCTGCGACCAATCATAAAAGAAACGATAAACAAAATAACAGGCAGGATAAAGCTTTTATGTGTTGCAGCGTAAACGGCAATACCGACTACCACGCCTATAAGCACCGCGATTGTAATTTTTTGCGTTTTCAGTTTTTTCTCTTCCGACACCAGTTCTTCAAGTGTCATTTTAGAGTAATCTTTATTTGAAAGCATACGAAATGTTTAGGTTAGTCAAATGCCGGAACTGTAATTGCGCTGTACTTATGCTTGCTAAATAAATGGCGTTCGCAAATCGCCGGGAGAATCCGGCTTTGGCAACAAAGAAATGCCTTTTGAAAAAGAAAGACAAATCCGGTGATATTAATTCTGATGCACGCCGTTACAATGCGGCCTGATTAAGCCGGATTCGTGCGGATCGATCCCAAACGGCTGTTTGGACGAATGTGAAGGCAATAAAAGGCCGTATCGCATGCTCCCGGATCAGAATAATGCCATGCGTATCAAGCTGATTATGTCGAGCGAAAAAGTTGCCAGTTTGATCCAGAATTTAAAGCGCTTTTGCTTTTCCATACATGTCGGGATTTTTAAGCAAAATACTTTTGAAACATGTCACTGTCAACCATTATTTTATGAACGGAACGGCGTGTTTTTCTGAAATGCTTCGCCGAAACTGCCTCGTGATTCGAAAAGAATTAATCTGGCTTCGTTTTCTGATGGGCGATTCGACACACAAAAAAGACCGCCCGAAAACTGGTTCGAGGCGGTCTTTTTGTGATGCGTCCGGGTCGGTATGTTTGCGGGAAAAATGCCGTCCGCCGGATATTGCCGGCGCCCTACATGAGCAGCCACATTTTCGAATATTGGTCGTCGACGGCGGGTGAAAGTCCCCCCACGCCCAGGTCGTAAGCCTCCTTGTTCTGGCCCAGTTCGTTGCCCGGATAACGGTAACGTTCAGGGAACTGAAAGCCTCCAAGACGGCCATTCTTGAAGATGTCGGGCAAACGCGTCCGCCGCAGGTCGAGGTATGCTTCGGATGATACCAGGAACAGGCTTATCCATTTCTGATCGGCAATTTTGGCGAGCTGTCCTGCCTTGTCGGAAGGCAATGCAACGCCCGGCTGCGCCAGGTATTTGTTCACCGCTTCCTGGCTCACCCCCCAGCGAAGCAGCGAGTTGGAAATTCCTTTACGGTAATAGGTGTCGGCACTTCCGGAGATCAGGCCTTTTGCCGCCGCTTCCGCGAGAATGAACTGGACTTCGTCGCTGTTCATGATCTGCGCTTTCAGCAGCGGGTGCTTGTTTTCACGGAACAGCTTCGAGAATTTCGACACCTTGAAATTTCCGACCGTACCACCGGCGGCTACGTCGTAATGCCCGTTTCCGTTCTTCCAGTCTGCCAGCATTCCGGCTACAAAGCCTACATATACTTTATTGGAATCCAGCAATATATCCTTGGTCGCGTACGCTGCGATGTCCTTGTTCTTGCGGTCGATGTATTCCCAGGTAGAGGTATAGGTGTAACCGTTCGGGTCGGTAGTGGTAAAGCTCTGGCCGTTCCTGGCGGGGTCGCTGGTCCAGGGCTTTTCTACCGGCGCGAACCATATCTGCATCCGCGGATCGTTTAGCTCGGTGAGCTTGTCTATCAATGTTTTACATGGCCTGCGGGTGTCGAAGTTGTCGATAGTGCCCCAGTTCAGCGGTCCGCCCGTCCACGAATTCCCATTGTCGCCGCCCAGCGTGCCGATATAGGAAATAGAGGCGTTTTCAGTCGGGTCGGACAACAACGGCGCGGCCGCAAGTGCCGACAAACGCGCACCTGCGTCGGGCAGCTTGGCCGAAGCGCGCATTGTCAGTCGCAGTTTGAGGGAATTGGAAAATTTCTTCCACTTTTCCTTATTGCCGCCGAACATCAGGTCATAGCTTTCCGAAACGGGCTCCGTGCCGGCATCCATCAGTGCATTGGCATCATCCAGTTCTTTGAGCAGGCCGGCGTAAATATCCGCCTGCTTGTCATATTTCGGGTAAAGAATACCCTCCCGCGCTTTGAGCGCTTGCGAATAATATATGTCGCCGTAAAAATCGGTCATAAACGAAAACAACAGCACCCTGAACACCCGGAAAATACCCTGGTGCGTTTTCGAGTTGCGCGTTTCGGCCAACCCGATCGATCCGTCGACGAGTTTCAGGATATCCATGGCTGTATACATGTCGGTCATGGGCGCCCGGAACGCGTTGTAAAAGTTATCGCCGCTCTGGTAGTTGCTTTCCATATGCTGTACGGCACCCGGCAGAATGCGGGTGTCATAGCCCATTTTCTGGTAAAACAACGTGGTTTTCTTGATAATGGAAGCCAAAAGGTAGGGGTCGTTCACCGACTCCACGGCGTCCTTTTTCTGGATGGAATCATAAGTCCGCAATTCGTCATCCGAACAAGCAAAAAGTCCTGCGATGGCAGCTATTGCCAATATTTTAATCGATTTCATGGGAGTTCTGAATGAATTGGGTAGTTAAAAATCAAGAGACAGCTTGAAGCCGTAGGACCGGATGCTCGGCAATGTTGCCCGAAGGATTCCCTGGCTGGTCCCCACACCGGAAAATGCCGACTCGGGGTCTTCGTGCCGGCCGGATTTGTTCCACTGAAACAGGTTCCTGCCCACCAGGGCCAGCGTTACATTGTTGAGCTTGTAGGCGCGGGTCAACGCAGGCGGCAATGTGTACGCCAGCGAGATCTCTCTCATTTTGAAGTTGGTGGCATCGTAAGTGCGGGTCGCGCTGAAATTCCAGATAATGTCGCCGTAGCCGTTGTAGGGAAAGTCGTAGAATGTATTGTTCGGGTCCGCGCCGTTGACGATGTAGTCCGAGTCCTTCGCATCTTTCGGGTCGCCTTCATAGGCCGGGTTCAGAAAAACGCCTTTCACGTAGCTGGCATCCTGAAAATCGGAGCGTTTGCCGTCGTTGTTTGCATTGATCGCCTCGTATTGGCTGGCACCCGCCGCAGGCCATACCAAACCGCCATGCTCGGCATCGCGGCCACCTACCCACCAAGGATTATTGTCGCCCGAGCCCAGGGTCGAGGTCGCCCGGCCGTTCGATTCGAGGTACTGCTGGTTCACCGACACATATTTTCCACCTTTGCGAAGGCTACCCACCATATTCAGTGTAAATTGTTTGTAGCGAAGGGTCGTGTTCAAACCAAGGATGAAGTCGGGATTGAAGTTGCCGAGCTGCCCCCGGTCGCGTTCGTCGGACGACGCCTGGATTTTTCCCTGCTCGCTGTCCAGCAAAGGCATTCCCGCATATTTGCCCGTTTTCACCCGTAGTACCGGGTTTTCTTCGTAAATGTTACCGATCGTCTCGCCTTTCGCGATTTTTACTTTGGTTTTACCGTCATAACTGGCGAATACGTAGCCATTGGGTGCGAAGTTGTCCGACAGGCGCGTGATCGTGGCCTTGTAATGGGTGAAGCTGGCAGAAACATCCCATGTGAAGTCTTTCGTCCGGACGGGCGTCAGGTTCAATCCCCATTCGAAACCTTTGCTCTGCACGTCGCCGATATTGGTCAAAAGGCCGGTATACCCGGTTCCCTGCACCAGCGGGATGTTGTCGATCTGGTTCTTTTGGGTTTTGACAAAATAAGTGAAGTCGAATTTGATCTTGTTTTGCAGCAACCAGAGGTCGATCCCGGCTTCCTGGGTAACGGAGTGCTGTGCTTTGATATTCGGGTCGACGATGCTTGCTTTCAGGCTGACGGTGTTGATCGCGCCCCATGGACTGGGGTCGTAGGAATAGGTGTCGATCGAACGCTGCCTGGTCAGACCGTTACCTACATCGGCCAGACCGAGGCGGAATTTGAGCAGGTTGAATGACTCTGGCAATTTGAATGTCTCCGAAGCCAGCCAGCTCAACGAAGCCGACGGATAGAAGTAATGGATCTTTTCTTCCGCCAGGATTCCTTTCCAGTCGTTGCGGCCGGTTACGTCGAGGAACAGTTTTTCATCCCAGCCGAAGGTGGCGGTCCCGTAAGCGCTGATCGACTTGCTGGTCAGGAACGGATCGCCGGCAACGGTCATCGTTCCAGCCTTGATATTGGCCAGGGTGAACAGCGAGGGCGAGTTCAGGTCGTTGCCCGTGATTTCCATGTTGCTGGAATTGGTATAGCGGTAATTTCCGCCGCCTGCCAGGGTTAGCGACAGCTTTCCAAAATCCCTGGTGTAAGTCAGGATCGCATCGGTGTTGGCCTCCACGCTGCTGTTGGTCCCCTGTACATATTGACCGTAAGGGTCGCCTTTCTCGCCCCATGATTTGCGTAGCTCGTAATTCTCTTTGACATTCTCCATGCCGGTACGCAGCAATAGCGAAAGGTGATCATTGAATTGCCAGTTCAGCTGCAATTTCCCGAAGTAGTTATCACGGCCGAAACGGTGGATCTTCTCATAGGTCGTCCACCACGGGTTGTTTTCAGCTACGGAAATGCCGTCGTCCTTCATGATGGCGCCGTTTTGTAACGACCCTTCGAAGCCATCGAGCCAGTAGCTTTTCATGTCCGACAGCGGTTGGAGGTTGCTCGGCATATTGAACAGGAGGCTGTTGAGTACGCTGTTCGAGCCGGTGGTATTGGCCTTGTTCGGGTTGAATGTGTTGATATACCGGGCACTTACTGTTACCGACAGGCGGTTGGTGATATTGTATTGCGAGTTGAAATCCACCGATTTCTGCTGGGTCTTCGTATTGGGCATTACGCCATGATTGGTCATATTGGACAGCGACAGGCGGAATGAGCCTTTGTCGTAGTTGCCCGTCACGGCCACGTTGTTGGAGAAGGTGCTGCCCGAGCGCAGGTACGCCTTTACGCGGTTTTCGCGCGAGGAAACCATCGGCCCGTTCTTCCAGCTTTTGGATTTCACATCCCAGTAATCGGAGACGAAACTGCCGTCCAGTTTCGGTCCCCAGGTATCGGTGTTGTCGTACTGCCATTCATAGGCGCGCTCACCCTGCCCGAACTCCATCTGGCTGTCGATAAACTGATAAGGTTTTTCCACCGTCGCCATCGTCGAGAAAGAAACGCCGAGGCCTTTTTTGGCACCTTTGCCCGATTTGGTCGTAATCATCACCACACCGTTACCACCTTCGGCACCATAGAGTGCACCGGCGCTGCCGCCTTTCAGGATCGTAATCGAGGCAATGTCGTTGGGGTTCAGTTGCGAAAGGATGTTACCGAAATCGACGCCGTCTTTGGCTGTGAACGTCTGGTTTCCTACCGGTATCCCGTCGATCACGTACAACGGCTGCCCTTTGATAGCCACATTGGCCCCGCCGTCGCCGGTAGTCGGCATGGCCGTCGTTCCACGGATATTGACGAGCACCGAAGAGGTCGGGTCGCTGCTCAGGCTGGTGAGGTTCACCCCTGAAACTTTCCCGTCGAGGGATTTCATCAGGTTCGGGTTGCCGGCACGTACAATATCGTCGTTTTTGATGTTACTCACCGAATAAGCCAATTGTTTCGAGTCCCGGCTGATGCCAAGAGCTGTCACAACCACCTCTTTCAGGTTCTCCGCGCTGGGGACAATCGCTACGTCGATGACGCTCCGGTTGTCCACCTGAACTTCCTGCTGCTGATAACCTACGAACGAGAAAACCAGCGTCGGATTTCCCGGTCCTACCTCGATCGAATACGCGCCCGAGGCGTCCGACGACGTCCCCGTTTGCGTTCCTTTGATAAGGATATTGACACCGGGCATCGCTGTACCATCCTCTTTTGAGGTAACTTTTCCTCGTACAACCTGGGCTGTCGCCGAGCTGGCGAGGCTGATAGCCGAAATAAAGACTATCCATTTGAATAATGCCACCTCGCGAAATTTGAAAAAAGAACACATATGATTGATTGGGTAACGGTTAATTGTCCTGTCTACCGGTAAATGCTTCGAGGCATAAAAAGCTCGCGTTCAGTAGATGACAGAACATATACTCGGTAACCGGCCACTTGGGCTATTGTCGGGTCGGGATTACGGAAATTTGAAAGCGCGCTTTTCGAAAATACCTTGGCCATATGCCGTCCGCCGGAAGAAATTGAGCAACAGGGAATAGCGTAGCCGGACGTAGGTATAATTACGTTGAGGCCTAAACGAAAGCCGTCGGAGTGCAACTGACACTGCCGGCTGCTTATGTGCATGCGCCGGCCTGCCGTCGCTTTCCGGCACGGGCAAAAACCGGTAGTGGCCAGTTCCGGATCTGTTCCGTCGGCCTGACTAGTTTCGCCTTTGGCAAGCGGGAGCGAAAGGCATTTCAATCCTGATCGAATTCCTCATCCTCTTCTTCTCCTTTTTCAAGCCTGACGAAAGCGCCACGCCGGGGAGCGGGCATTACGCTTTTCTCCCCGCGCACGGTTTGCCATACGATTTCGCTGAAAACCAGATCGTCGATCGCGTCGGGTACGGAAAGATCGAACTGATCGGAGCGGCGGGAATTTGTATTGACGGCCATATTCTTCTGATCAAGGTCTACACCCGGTTTCCGGGAGGTAAATGCGGCAGGATTAGGCTTATTGTTGAAACATCTCCACATCGGCGTGGCAGCCGCATCGTACTGGCTCATCGGTTTCAGCCCCAATATCAGTTCGATGGTACGGAGCATTCCCGAGGTGGAGTACATTGTGTGGTCGGCAAAGCCGCGTTTTACGAAACCGCCGGCAACGAATGCAATGGAGCGGTGTGCATCTACATGGTCCGGGCCATTCTGAGCGTCGTCTTCCAGGATAAACACCACTGATTCGTTCCATACCTTGCTTTTGGAAAGGTGCTCCACAAAGCGTCCCACGGCCAGGTCGTTATCGGCAACCGCGGCAAATGGCGTCGCTTTTCCGACGCTGGCGCCCGAGGTATGATCGTTGCCAAAACGAATCGTGTTCAGTCTCGGGAGAGTGCCCGATGCCACCAGCCGATCGAAATCCTTCTCCCAGGCGGCTTCCCTGTCGATGTCCTTGTAGCCGAGGTCGTAACCTTTGAATGTCGGACAGTACTTGCCTTCCAGGGTTTTGATATTTGCTTTTCCTTCATCGGCGAACCATCCATAGCTACGGAACGTCACGCCTGCGCGCAATGCGTGGTCCCATATGAATCCATCGCGGGGGTGGGCTATTTCTTTTTGGCCTTCATAGTCGTAAGTACCTCCGCGGCCTCCGTAGCTGGTGACCCAGTTCTTTTCCACGTAATCGTTGGCATAGGCCGCCGACGACCAGTTATGTCCGTCGGCGCTCACTTCGGCGTCGACATAAAAGTTATCTAGCAACACAAATTCACGGGCGAGCGCGTGCTGATTCGGCGTGATTTTTTCGGGAAACAAACAAAGCGAACTGTCGCCGTTCCCTTCCTTCATATCCCCGAGTACCTGGTCATAAGTACGGTTTTCCTTGATGATGTAGAACACATATTTGATCGGTGACTTGTCGCCTACTTTCATTGGGATGGGATTCCCGGCCTCGCCTTCAGCATGAAGCTCCTTATTTTTGGTATAAGGTGTATTGGCGTAAACGACCCGGGAATATGCCGACAGCATTTGGGCCGACGGTACATCGATAATCGACAATGTGCCTTTGAACAACCCGCCAATGTACTGTTCCCTGCCCGTATAGGCCTGCGGGTTCGGCCCCACCTGCTGCGGAACCTTCGAAAGATTCGGGTTCGGGCCTTTGGGGTTCGCCCTGGACGAAAAGCCTTTTCCGTTGGTAACGAATATCTTAGGGCCGATCGTTTTTACCGCCGTCGGGTACCAGCCTGTCGGGATAAATCCGACGGAATGGCTGCGTCCTTTGGTTTCTACATCAAATACCGCCAGGCAGTTATTATCGGCGTTGGCGATGTACAGCGTTTTTTCATCTTCGCTGAGCGCCAACCCGTTGGGCGTCGTGCCTACCGGCGCATTCGGGAAAAGCGACGCGGTTAATGTCTCGGAAACCTGCCTTTTGTCCAGGTCGATGAGCGCTACGGTGTTATCGTTGCCATTTGCGACATATAAAAACTTGCCGTCCCTGGTCAGCAGCAGGTCGTTGGGGTTTTTGTTGGTGGCAATTTCGGCTGAAATTTTCAATGTTTCGGTATTCACAACCGCCACCCGGGAACCGCCCCAGAGCGAAACATACAGCTCCTTGCCGTCGCGCGAAAGCAGGCAGGTGTAAGCGGCGGCACCCAAATTGAGCTTTGAAGTCGCTTTTTTCGTCCGGATATCACAAACATAAAGCGAGCAGTCTTCCTTGGTCACCACATAAATCCTGTGCTGCGCGTCGTCCACGGCTATTCCGGCGGGGGAAATTTTAACGGGCCACGGTTTCCCCAACACGATCGGCTCGGAGGGTACAAGCTGCCCGCTTTCAATTTTGAATACCAAAATTTTGTTGTCGTTTCCGCCGGACGCATACAACGTTCGTTCATCCTGGCTGAATGCAAGGCCCAGGTATGATTTGGCAACTGTGGCCGTATCCAGCACTTTTTCCGTCGCCGCGTCGATCAGGGTAATGCTCTGCGTGCTTTGTCCGTTGTTGGTTACAGCCAGGTATTTTTTTGATGGAGAAACCACCAGGTTCAGGGGCAGATCATCCAGATCCAGGCTTCTCCCCACGGGCGTCAGCGACCAGCCATTGGGCAGGCCGATGCGTTTCGAGGAAAGTTCCTTATAAACGGCCGCCTCCTCCGACTGCCGCGGGGAACCGGCATTTTTCTTACAGCCGAAACCAAAAATACAGCTCAGCAGCAGGCAGAGCCCGAAACTCAAATTTTTTATCATGGTTGCGCAGAGGATAAGGAATAATCGGTAGCAGGAAATCCCGGATGGCTCGATGCGGCAAAGGAATTTACAACCGTTCAAATGTAGCTTTTCACAACCGGTAAAAATCAATTCGTAAATTAATGAATTGTTAAGTTAACCAACGCGGTGAGTTTCGCCTGGCATCATTCCCTGGAGGTTTTCAGCCAGCTTTTTTTGCTTTTTTACTTTCTGCATAATGCTCGCCCCAATTGATCAATGCGTCGTAAACGGCGTGAAGCGATTGGCCCAGCGGGGTTAACCGGTATTCTACACGAGGCGGTACCTCGGGATAAACCATCCGCGTGACGATTCCGTCCTGTTCCATTTTACGTAGCTGAGCGGTGAGCGTCTTCTCCGAAATATTCTCCAGCTGGTTGTTAATGTCACAATATCGTACCGATTCGCGATCGCGGAGGAGGCCGTATATCCTCATTATCCACTTGCCGCTGATGGTGGCCAGGGCCAATTCAATCGAGCAGGCGGCCGGCGCTTTTTCCCATTCTTTCCGGGTTGTTCTGTTATATGCCAATTTCTACTGTTTCGAGGTGGATATGCTAATACCGGTAAAATTTAATCAATTTTTTTTCATTCGGTAAACCGGTGATACTGAACAATGCAAACCTTCAATGCAGTTGCGAACATCGAGGTAAGTTCTTGTAGCATAGATAAAATAGGTCTGTAATTTGTTCGAAAAACCACGGGTTTAAATAACGAATTACAATGAAAAGTACATCTTTATTCGCTCCCTTCGACCTGGGCGGACAACAATTATCAAACCGGATTGTGATGGCACCAATGACGAGGACCCGTACCTCGCCCGGGGATGTGCCGAATGAGCTAATGGCGAAATATTACGGGCAGCGCGCCAGCGCCGGGCTGATTATCGCGGAAGCCACCGACGTCGCCCCCCCATAGCAAGGGCTATTTATGGACGCCGGGCGTTTATACGGACGAGCAGGTTCAGGGATGGAAATTGGTGACGGATGCCGTTCACCGGAATGGCGGTAAGATCTTTTTTACAAATATGGCATGTGGGACGAATGTCACATGTTTCGCTGATGCCGGATGGCCAGCAGCCCTGGGGTGTTACCGGGGAACAGGCTACCGGCTCCGACGTGTTCGCGCACGGCAGCGACGGCAGGTTAACGTTTGTGCCAGCCAGTAAGCCCCGGCAAATCGGGACGGACGAGATACCTGCATTGCTGGAAGATTTCAGATGGGCGTTTCAGAATGCCGCCGAGGCTGGATTCGACGGAATCGAACTGCACGCGGCCAACGGCTATCTGTTCGAGCAATTCATGAATTCGACGCTTAATACACGTACCGACCGCTACGGCGGGCAGACCCTGGAAAACCGAACCCGTTTTCTGCTTGAAGTCGTCGACATCGCGGGCGAGATATTGGGTGCGGACAAAATCGGGGTCAGACTTTCGCCTTTCGGGCATTATAACAGCATCCCGGCGGACCCGCACGCCGGGGAAACGTTCTTCTACTTGTCCGGGGAATTGGACCGCCGAGGCATTGCATACCTCCATCTTCTTTACCAGCTTATGCCGGCCGGAAATATGGAAGAAGTAACCAAATTCGAAGAGACGAACCTTCCCGACTATTTTGTCAAAAAGGTTCGCGATGAATTCCGTGGAGCAATTATCTGGTGCGGCAGTTTTGACAAGGAAACGGCTGAGCGTGCATTGGCTACCGGCATGGTGGACCTGATCGCCTTCGGGCGTCCTTTTATAGGTAATCCCGATCTGGTTGCCCGGCTCAGGAACAATTGGCCTTTGACGGTGGCAGACCGTTCGGTCTATTACACCAGGAATGGCGAAACCGGGTTCACCGATTTTCCAAACTTCGCCCCCCCTGGCTACGGAGGCCCGCTCACAGCTGGCGGCCGGACTATAAATGTGCAGTTTCTTAAACTGGTTTAAGTTTTTTCACATCTTTCGCCCGCTATTTTGCGCTGTTAACATCCGATAAAACGATGACCGGTAAAATGGCGTACTCCCCTCAGCTTTTTTCAAGGATTGCCATCGCGGCGACGATGCTTTCGGCGGTAGCCGACAGGCTTGGCCTCTGGGGCGATAACGCGAGCTGGGGCAACTGGCAGAATTTTGAAAAATATACGGCGCAGCTCACCTTTTTCCTCCCTGAAATTTTGAGCAAATTCTCCGCATACGCTGCTACTTCCCTGGAAATTATATTGTCTGTGATGCTGATTTCAGGTTTCAAGACGAAAATAGCGGCGATTGCCACGGGAATCCTCTTACTGATTTTTGCATTGGCGATGAGTATTTCGCTGGGAATAAAAGCACCCCTGGACTATTCGGTCTGGATAGGCAGTTCGGCGGCATTTATGCTTGCGGCCCAAAATGGCAACTTCCCGGCACGGCGGCAAGGCGGGTGGCGAAATCGGGATTGCAATCAGCATTCCCGAACGTAAACCATCGGCTGTTATGCGGCCGCTTTGAGTGCTGTGTTCTGCAAGTATTCTTCCGAAAGTAAAATCCGTACAAATCGTAATTTTCATTCTATTTTTTTAGTACGGTATGTGGTAGATTGCAACTTACCTTTGACGAACCAGACCCAACCGACCGATGATGACCGATACACTTTTTTCCAGAAGGAGCTGGCTGAAAACAAGCTCCGCTTTTGCAGCTGCGGAATGGGCAGGGGTTGCCGTTTCCCCTGCAGCCAATGCCCCGGCCCAAACCCCGCCGTTGACCCCTGAGGAAATCGCCGCCATCGAAAGCGCAATGGGCAGGAAGGGAACCTACAATGAAGGTCAGGCCGTCCATACCACGCCGCTTCCAAGGAACGATCTGAAAGTCACGATTAAAGGAGAGGCCGTGCCGATTCCGTTCGGTTTTGGCGGCTGGGCGTCCGTTAAGAAAACGGTGGATGGCAAGTCGGCCGTTTTGATGAGCGATACGGTACTTTTGGAGGAAGAAGTAAACCCGCTTATTTCAGCCGCACATGAAAATGGGCTTGAAATAGGGGCGATCCATAACCATTTCTTCTACGAGCAGCCACGTATATTTTACATGCACCTGCACGGGATGGGGACACCGGAGCAATTGGCTCGAAAATTTGCGGAAACGATCCGCAATGCCAGGATTTCGCCTGCTAACCAGCCAGTCGTTTCCGCCCCACCTGCCGTAACGGCGAAGGAGCTGTTTAACCTTTCAGAGCTGGATGCGATTGTCAAATATACCGGCACGGTAAACGGCCCGGCCTACAAATATACCGTGGGACGCGACGACCTGACGGTTATGGCGATGGGCGCAGAAATGACCGCCGCGATAGGGTTGAATTCCTGGGCGAGTTTTGCCGGCACGATCGACAAGGCCCACATTGCCGGGGACATTGCCATGCTTGAAGGGGAAGTGAATAGCGTAATTAAGGTGCTCCGCGGACATGGCCTGGAAGTGGTAGCATTGCATAACCATATGCTGGGCGATTCCCCACGGATGATTTTCCTGCATTACTATGGCAAAGGTGCGGCAACAACGCTAGCCCAGGGGTTCAGGGCCGCGCTGGATGTGCTCGGCAAGCCGGTCAACCCGGCCCATAAAAACCATTGACGGTACAAGAACAACACAGGCCAGGTGCCGAAGACTGAATGCCGTCGGTTTTCGCCTGGCAGGCCGTCAGTTCGCGATGGAATGTGCGGCTAATATTTCTTTCAGATCGTCCACGTGGTTGCACACCCCGGCCACACGGCCACTTTTGTCGATAAGCATGTGTGTCGGGTAGCTGTTGATGTTCAAGGTATCGTTCAGGTAACTCTTTTTATCGGCTACCACCGCATAATCGAATTTTCTTTTTTGAAGAAATTTCTCCAACGCGCCCTGCGGGTCCATCGCGACGCTCACGAACAGCACATCTTTTCGCGCCCGGTTGCTTGCCACGATCGCATTCAGCCCGGGCATTTCCGCAATACAGGGCAGGCATCCGATAAACCAGAACTTCATGACCACGAATTTGCCTTTGGTGGTCGCGGTGTCGAAAACCCGGCCGTCGATAGATTTGTATCCAAACCCGCTGAGGGGCTTCCCGACTCTGAGAAAATCTCTGTAATCGCTGTAAGCGGTTGCGCGAAGCTGGTTCCGGATAGTTTCATTCATATTGCTGTCGATCTTTTTGAGCTTGTATTGAATGGCCGTATCACCCAGGGTGTACTTCAAAACGGCATATTCGCCCGTGCTGTATTTTTGCATGAAAGAGTCGAGCGGGATCACACGTGCGTCCGTATCGAACGGCGTGAAATGTTTGTAAAATTTGATGTTTTTGGAATGGTAGTTCCACCAATGCGGAAAGTCTGCCAGCGCATTGCCGGTACCTTCGACCGGCCTTCCAAGCTTGTCCCGGTCGGCGGAACAGGCTAGCGCCAGGATGGATAACAGGAAAAGTGTCAGGTTCTTAGAGAGAATCATAACAAGAACGGTTGATTGGAGACAAAGTGCCCGGTAAGGCGGTTCCCGTGTTGCAAGTACTGCTGACAAACGGGTGTAAAATTTTTCCTGACAGGGATATGGACGATAATGTATAATTAATTTGTATGTCAATCAAGCACTCTGAATTTGCGGGCCACATTCAGGGAAAAAAGATGTATTTTTCACCGACGCTACCCGAATAATTCCGGTAGTATCGGAAATTGCCGGAGGCAGGCGAGGCGGCTAATACTAATATTCTCAAAAATTCATGGCAGACCCACACATACAGGCTGAATGGGGGAAATTCAGCCACCTGTTCATGCGGGAGGAAATTCCTGCGAAAACGGTACTGCTTGGGGAAGGGGAGATTGCCCGAAAAGTTTACTTTATCGAAAAAGGGTGTCTCAGGCTTTCTTTCAACAAGGATGGCAAGGATATTACCTTCCAGTTTTTCTTTGAAGGAGAAGGCGTTTCCTCGGCCGAAAGTTTCCGTTACAACCAGCCTAGCCTTTACGCGATCGAGAGCCTTGAACCCTGCGTCGTGCACACACTCACCAAAAAGGATTATTTCGGGATCATGGAGGCTTCGCCATTGATCCGGGAGGCGCTGGAAGAGCAAACCCTCCAACGCTTGCTGTACGTCGAAAAGCTGTTTCTTTCAAGGATCAAAAACAGCCCCGAGGAAAGGTACAGGGAGTTGCTCGAACAGCGCCCGGAGATCCTTCAAAGGGTACCCCAGCATTATATTGCATCTTTCCTCGGAGTTACTTCCGTTTCTTTGAGCAGGATCAGGAACAGGAGGTAGCATTTATTAACAATTGTTATCGCCCGCCGGAGGCATGGTACCGAATTTTGTAATGTTCACATTCAAACATTTGATAACCATGCGACCATTCCGGATTGAAATTCCCGACAGTGATATCGATTATCTCAGACAAAGGCTTGCCAATGCCCGCTGGAACCCAACGCAAAGCGGATGGGAAAAGGGCGTTCCGGTCGGTTATCTGAAGAATACCGCCGACTATTGGCTCAATCAGTTCGACTGGAAAAAACAGGAGGCGGACCTAAACCGATATCCGCATTTTATTACGGGGATTGATGGGCAGGACATCCACTTTCTGCATATCCGATCGCCCAGGGCAAATGCAGTCCCGCTGATGCTGATTCACGGCTGGCCGGGATCGTTTGCGGATTTCACCCGGGTTATCGGGCCGCTTTCTAACCCGCAGGAATCCGGCCAGGTGGCGTTCGACCTGGTTATCCCTTCCATTCCGGGCTTTGGGTTTTCGGTGCCCGTTAAGGAGAAAGGGTATAATATGTTCAGAATTGCCGCCACATTCGCGACCCTGATGGACAGGCTGGGCTACGAGCGATTCGCCGTACACGGAGGCGACATGGGCGCCGGTGTAGCGGGCATCATGTCGGGAATCGCTGCGCATAGATTAATAGGTACCCATATCAATTCGGATTTTTTCGCGGTCGCCGGGCTAGGCATGTTCCCCTCCGACCGTTCATCTTTCACCGACGAGGAAAATCTCGGACTGGAACGGATGAAGCGGTATCAAAAAGACGGAACGGCCTATTTGGAAATACAGGCGACCAGGCCGCAAACGATCGGAACCGCCTTGTCGGACAGCCCGGTGGGACAACTGGCGTGGATGGCTGAAAAATATAAAGAATGGACCGACGAGGCCAAAGAGCTGCCGGAAGACGCCATCGGTATGGACCAAATGCTGACGAATGTATCGTTATACTGGTTCAACCAACTGGGAGCATCCAGCGCAGCAATCCTCTCCGAAAATATGAGCATGGCATTCGACTGGGGCGGCGGCAATGCACAGGAAGCCAATCAATGGGCAGGTCCGAAAGTCCCCTCGGCAATCGCCTGTTTTGGTAAAAAAGAAGATGAAACCCTGTTGAAAAAACTGGCTTCGCTGATGGGCGAACCCGACAGATGGTCTTTTTATGACAGCGGATGCCATTTTCCGGCCATGGAAGTCCCCGATTTGCTGGTTGAAGACATCAGGCAGTTTTTCTCGGCCATTCTACGCAAGGACAAACCGTATTGAACGCCGCCAATTACAATGCCGCGTCGTACGCCATGGCACCGACGATTTCAGGACGAGGGTTCAGAGGGACAAGCAGTGAACAATGATGCGCAGGGATTGGAGCTCTTTAGATTTAATTGCAAAAAACAAATGCAAGGCAAGTATCTGGCAAAACTCCTATGCTTACTAATAGGAGTTAAAACAACCGAAAACAGCCGGAGGAATTATCCGGCGGCGCAACGAACTATTCCTAATCACTGAGCTTCAAAATGAACGTAAAGCAACAAACCGAAGGAGCAAAAAGGGCGGCGGGTCCACGTCCAGCGGCCCGAGCCGGGGATTCGGGCGCGTTCCTGACACGCCGTGAAATGCTCGGAATGACCGGGATGGCCGGCCTGGCCGCTTTGGCGGGCAGCGCAACCGGCGCTGTCCCGCAAACCGCGCAACAAAGGCCGCGCATTGCCTGTCTCGTTACTTATTGGGGCGCTACCCGGTCGCATGCCGACTGGATCATCACCAAACTGCTCGACGGCTATTGGTGGCAGGGCGCGCACACTCCTTCGCGGGTGGATGTGGTGTCCGTTTACATTCATCAGTTTGAAACCAGTTTGCTCGGACAGAAAATCTGCAAGGCCAGGAACATCCCGATTTTCAGGACTGTCGGTGAGGCGGTTTCGCTCGGAGGGAAAGAACTTGCCGTGGACGGCGTCGTCATAGTCGGGGAGCATGGCGAATACCCTACCAATCTCAAAGGGCAATGGATGCTGCCGCGCTGGTGGATTTACCAGCAGGTAATCAAGGTTTTCGAGCAAAGCAAGCGCTCGGTACCTATTTTTAACGACAAGCACCTTTCCATTAGCTGGGATGAAGCCAAATGGATGTTTGATAAGTCCCGCGAGCTGGATTTTCCCCTGACCGGCGGCTCTTCCATACCGACCTACTTCCGCAAGCCCGAGATCGAGCTCGATATCGATACGCCCGTCCAGACGTCGGTCGTGGTGGGAGGCGCTGCCGACGAGGGTGCCCTTTTTCACTGCGTCGATGTGCTGCAAGCGTTTGTGGAGCGTCGGCGGGGCGGTGAGACGGGCGTCAAGGCTGTGCAATGTATCCGCGGGTCCGAAACCTGGAAATGGACCGAACGTAATCCCTGGGCGGCCAGGCTGCTTGAATCCATACGTGTTAATTTTGAATTGAAACCAGGGCATTTTCAGGAGATCGCCAAACCCAACGTCTGCATTGTAGAGTACAACGACGGCACCAAAGCGGCGGTATTTTCGGGCCAGGGTGTCGGGTGGACCTATGCCGGAGAAATCGAAGGGCGCGGGGAGCCGGTGGTTATTTCCATGCTTGGCTGGCCGGGCCCGTTTTCGCAGTATCACGCCTCCAACTCGCAGCCGCATTGGATCACCGAGATGATGGTAACCGGAAGGGAGCCATTCAACGCCGAGCGACTGCTCCTTTCCACCGGGATTGTAGCCTATAATATGGAATCGAACTGGGAGAACGGCCGTTACTCCGCCATCGGACGCCGGATCGAGACGCCCTACATGAATATGACCTACCGCTCCACACGGACTGCGCAATTCAGTACCGGCGAAAGACCACCCAACGTGCCATATATGCGGGGGTTTGCGGAATAGTGTATGGGTGAATGGGCTCATTCAATCATTCAAATCATTCAATCATTAATTCAGCGCGCATGAAACGCCGAAACGCCATCAAGAGCCTGGCACTTTTGCCGGTAACAGGTAATATTCTCCGGATTAATCCCGCATTATCCGCCCCGGTTGCGGAAAATAGACTTCCTTCTTCCGGGCCGATGCCCGATCTGCATCGCGAGGCATTTGTAATGGACGGTCATACCCATGTGATGAGCCGCGAGCTGGTGCTGAAAACCGATATCGGCCAGCGTTACCCGGACGGGACGGTCGATCTCCCCAGGGCCAAAGAAGGCGGGTTGGACGCGATGTTCTTCTCGGTTTATACGCCTGAAAATTATTATCCCGGAAGGTTCGAAACCAAGAATACTTTTCGCGTGATAAACCTTGCATTGGACCAGATCAGGAAGAATAACTCGATGATCGAGCTGGCGCTGACGGCCTCCGATATCGAACGTATCAGTAAAAAAGGCAAAATGGCGGCTTTTTTGGACCTGGAAGGCGGCTATGATCTTTACGGCGACCTGGACCTGCTGCGGGCGCTGTACAAGCTCGGCCTTCGATCCATGCAGCTGACTGCCCACAGTACCACCAACGCGTTTATCGATGCTTGTAACGACGTCTACACCTGGGGCGGCATTAACGACCACGGCCGGGCGGTGATCAGGGAAATGAATAATCTCGGCATGGTAATCAACGTCGCGCATGCGTCCAACGACGCCATCATCCAGTCGGTGGCCGCGAGCCGCCATCCGGTGATTTATAGTCACGGTGGTTTTTATAAGATAGTGGACCATCCGCGGTGCATTACCGACGAAGCCGCCAAAGCGATTGCCTCGAAAGGCGGCGTTATCGGCGTCCATTTTGGAAGCCTCTTCAACAATCCGAAGTACTGGGCATGGCAGAAACCGAAAAACCCGATCAAGGTGCAACCGAATCCCCAGCCTAAAATACCACGGATCCTTAGCACTCAGGTTACCACCCAGACCATCGAGGATGTGGACCGGGAGTTTGCGCGCGAGCTTCCATTCACTTACAATGAAACCATTCCGGACGAATACTGGATGCATGTCGACCAGCTCGCCCGGGTAATCGACTATGGGGTAAACCTGGTTGGCGAGGACCATATCGCGCTGGGTTCCGATCTCGACGGCGGCCCAGAACTGCCCCGTGAAATCAGGGATATCAGCGATTATCCGCAGATTACCATCGCCATGCAGAAGCTGGGGTACAGCGATCAGCGGATCAAGAAGATACTCGGACTAAACTGGCTGCGTGTGATCCGGCAGGTGACCGGGTAGCGGCATACAGTTATAACCTTCATTTCTTGTTTGTGAAAAGCCCTTCCACCCGCATCCATTCGACAACGTCCCTGAACCATATATCGAACGGCGGGTAGGAGAGGAAGCCATGTTCGCCTTTGGAATAGATATGCAGCGCGCCATCTACGCCATTTTTCTTCAGGGCATTGTAAAAACCGATGCTGTTCGAAGCCGGAACGACTATGTCTGCGCCGGAATGTACAAGAAACGCGGGAGGCGTGGCCCAGGTAACCCGAAGTTCGTTTGAAAATAAGCGGATGGTTTCCGGGCTCGAGTTTTTCCCAAGCAGATTGTCGCGCGAGCCGATATGCCCGGTGCTGTCGTTGAAGCTGATTACGGGGTTTATCAGGATCATAAAATCGGGCCGTAGACTGGTTTTTCCGGTTTCGTCGATATAGCGTGTTTCGAAATGCGTTCCGGCGGTGGAAGCAAGATGGCCTCCCGCCGAAAAGCCCATTATACCAATGCGGTCGGGACGGACACCGAACTCCTTCGCACGTTCCCTTACGGTTTTGATCGCCTGCTGCGCATCCTGGATCGGTCCGAGGCTGGGGGAATCCATAATGCGGGCGTCGGGCAGGCGGTATTTCAGGACAAATGCAGTCACGCCCAATCTGTTGAATGCGCGTGCCACGTCGCTCCCTTCGCGCTTCGTCAACAGCATGCCATAGCCGCCACCGGGGCAAATGATGACGGCCGTCCCGTTGGCGGGTGTTTAGCGGGGCAGAAAAATCGTCAGGCCGGGAATGGAAACGTGCGAGGTGAGCGAATCGACCGTTTCATTGGCTGTCGATGTTTCCCGGTCGGGCCCGGCAATGGAATTGGGGATGGCTCCGGGGTAAAGCCGCATATAGCTTTGCGCGACGCTTGCCGTGCCCGGCAGGAGGCCCGGCAGAAGCATTCCCGCTGCGAGCAAATAAGGTGCTAATCGTGGCATTTCAAGGTATTTTGGGATCGGTTACAGTGAGTATTCCCTGCATGACACGCCAATGTCCCGGGAACGAGCAGATGAATGGATATTCGCCGGGCTGCGCGGGGGCCTTAAAATCCAGCCGGAAGCTTTTGCCTGCATTCACCAGCGGGGTTGCAAACAATACGTCCGCTGTCGAAGGCACAAAGTTCTTCTCAAATCCGTCCTTCAAACTCGCCATGGCATCGGCCGCCTCACCTACTTTTTCGACGGTGCCAGGCCGGACGATGACTACGTTATGTGGCATCAGGTCCGGATTTTCGAATACCAGGGTTACGGCTCTTCCCGCCGGAACCGTGAGCGTCTTTTTGTCGAAAGCCATTTTTGCTTCCACCGCAACCAGCTTTATTTCGATTGTTCCCAAATTTTCCAATGCGGAAAGCACTTCCTTTCTGTCTTTTTCCGGCACGGCATTAACCATGCTTTTCATTGTCCTGATCGCCATCGCAAACGCCTCCGAATTCTGAATGGACTCGGGTGTATCTTTCAATGATGCTACCCAATCCTTCGTCGGCTGCGTTTTAGCCTCGCTTTCAATGGTCATTTTCATGAGTAAAGGATAGGCCGCCGCTGGCGTGCGTGGGGCCAGTTCTTTTACTTTCTGAAAAAAGGAAGCTTTAAGACCGGCATCCGGCAACATCGAGATTCCTGTTAAATAGGCAGCTGTTTTGTCCTGAATGGCCTTTTGCAGGGATTGCTCCGGTTCGCCCGCCGAAATTAACGCCGCGAAGCCGGTCGCCTGCATCACCTGGCTGGTGTCGGTCGTGACAAACCGGGTCAGTTCGGTTCTGTTTTGTTTTAATTCCGACGGCTCCGAAGCGAGCAGAAGCTTAATAAGCTCCTGCTGGGCAGGGCTTTGCTGGTTGGGTTTTCTGTTTTTTTCTTCCCCGTAAATAGCATCCAGCAATACCTTCACTTTTCCGGTTTTCTGATTTTTGGCAAGACGATTCAAGGCCTCGGTTTTTAGAGCAGCGTCGATGTCGGGCCTTGTAAGCGTGGCCGTCAGCACTTCCGGAGTTTGTGGCAATGAGGAGAGCTCCTCCGCATTGGCCAGTTTCAACAGATAGCCATGGACTTGTTTCGGGTTGCTTCCGAAGCGCTTACCCTGCTTCATGCCAGCCAGCCAGACCGGTTTCAGGAAGCGGAACGTCTCGTGCATCGCGTAGTCCATATAATAGTCGCTCGGGTATTTGAAAATATCCGTAGCGGCGGTTACGGCCCGTTCCGAATCGAAAAAACTCAATGCGACCATCGCCTCGATCCGCACGCGCGGCGATTCGTCGTTCAGCCGGGCGCGCATCAGTTCCAGCGAACCTGGAATGCGGTCGCGCCAGTGTAACAGTATTTTGGTGGCCGCTGCGCGTGCCTGCGGCTCTTTCGCATTCAGGAGCGTGTGCAAAAGATGGGGTTCCACCACATCGAAATCCTGAAAGAGCCACAGCCCTTCCAGCAGGTTATGCTCGTATTGCGGATCGTTTTTATCCAGTGCGGCTACCCATTTTCTCAGTTCCGGCGAGACCTCCGTCGCCTTCTTTTCGCGGATTTGCGCACGCGAGCGGTACCTGAAACGGTCTTCGTAGGCTTTCAGGTTTTCAAGCAGCTGGGGTACGGTTTGCCCGGACACGTCGGTTACTTTCAGCACCGGCCTGTTTTTGTAAGTGATCCGCCATACGCGGCCGTGGGATTTGTCGCGGGCGGGATCGCGCGGCGGATTTTCACCGTGCGAGATCAGCGGGTTGTACCAGTCGACAATATACAGCCCGCCATCGGGGCCGAATTCAATGTCGATCGGCCTGAAATTGGGGTCTTCCGATTGCAGGATGGCCTCCACTTCCTTGCTGCCGATGCCCGAGCCACGGGGGACGATCCGGTGTTGTTTGGTACCCTGGAAGCCGATATTGTTATTGACCAGAAAATTACCCTGTACTTCGTCGGGAAATTGTCTGCTCGAAACAATCTCGATACCCGCAGTTGGCCTTACCCGTGTTTCCGTAAACGTTTCGATGCGCGGGTGCTTGTCGGGGTAGGTCACATTACCGGTCATCGGCGGGGCAAAATAATTCGAACCGTCGGACGCATCGCCGATCAGGTGCGTGCCCCATTTATCGAAAACACTTCCCCAGGGATTATAGTAAGGGTATGAAATGTAATGGGTCAGCTTAGCCGTGCGCGGCTCGTAGCGGTAGGTCGCGCCGGCATACGACCGTATGGGGCCGTAAGGGGTTTCCACCTGCGAATTCAGGAACGTTCCCTCATTGAAATACAATGCGCCGTCCTGTCCGAATGTAAACGCATGCGTGGCGTGATGGCTGTCTTCGGACCCGAAACCGGTTAGGACCACTTCGCGCAGGTCGGCTTTGTCGTCCCCGTCGGTGTCTTTTAAAAACAAAATATCCGGCTCCTGGGAAACATACACACCGCCGTCGCCGAATTCGAAGCCCAGCGGAAGGTAGAGGTCGTCGGCAAAGACGGTATGTTTGTCGGCCTTTCCGTCGGCATCGGTGTCTTCCAGGATCACGATTTTATCGTGAACCGGAATTCCGGGAAAGTACTGCGGGTAGGTCGGCATGGTCGCCACCCACAGCCTTCCGCGCGCGTCGAAGTTCATCGCCACGGGTTTTTCGATCGGGAAATCCTTTTCCGAAGCGAACAGGTTGATCTGATAACCTTCGGGCAGTTTGAATTTGTCGGTTGTCGCCGGCCACATTTTGTCGTGATGCGCATGCGCGACGGCTTTGGCGGCCTCGCCTTGCCGGCCTGTCATCGGGATATCCGGTATGAGCATCGGGTCAACCGGTTTTCCGCGTCTGTCCACAATTTCGACGGCCTTTTTATATGCTGCGGCATCGTCGCTTTTCGCCATTTCCCAGATCACCGAGTCGAGCGAGGCCGTCATCTGGTTTAGTTTTCGGAGCTCCGGCGGAAACGCGATTACGCCAAAAGGCTCTCTTCTGCGGCCGTAAATATATTCGCCGTTTACCGCACGCCAGCGGTAGAAGAAATGGTCGTCCTTCATCTTGATGACTGCCAGCAGCTTTTTGCTGTTCTCCGTGGTCATATCCGGCAGTTTTCCGAAACCCAGCGATTGCGCCATCCATTCGGCGGCCCGTTTATAGCCTGCGCCTGTGAGGTGAATGCCGTTGATCGTCAGCCGAGGCTGGCCTTTCTGCTTCATTTTGGTGAGGGAAGGCGTAAAAAGGTCTATAAAGTAGAGCCCTTTTTCCGAAGCTGTTTTTTGCATTGCGCGGGTATACAATTCCAGGTTTTTATTGTGCTCCGCCGGATCGGGGAAATGTTCGCCCATTTCCTCGTGCGCGATCGGGGACACCAGCACCAGGGTAGGCGCGGAGCGGCCGTTATACCGATGCTTTTGCAGGTTTTGGATAAATACATCGAGGTCTTTTTCGAATTGGGGCAAGCCCGCTACCCCTTTAAATGCCTCATTCATTCCAAAACACAGGAAAATAATGTCGGCTTTCTGATCGTACAGGTCCTGGTTCAATCCCGCGAAATTCAGCGCGACCGGCATAACGATCCGCTCGCCTTCGTGCGTGAAGCCTTGAAATTTTACTTCTTTCTGCCCTTCAGTAAGCCGCTTTGTTTTTTCTCCGAAACCCGGGAAGTTCAGCGGCCGGGGCTGTAAACCGACCTCGTCCGCACTCCAACCCATATTCCGAAGCGTGAGCTGGCTGCCGGGGAAATTTTTTTGAAGTAATGTTTCGAAATAGCCATAATGGCGCATCCGGTCGGCGAATGTATTACCGAGCAAAATGATACGGTCGCCTGTCTTCGGCGCGAATCCGGGATTAGGCGCCTGCCCGATGGACGGTTTTACAAAAGCGACCGAGAGGAAGACGATAACGGCAAGAATATGCTGAAGTATAGGTTTCATATGGGATAGGCTAATGCGGTAACGGCAGATTTGGGCTACCGGCCACTATTTTGTTTCAGGTTCTGTTTTTTTTCTATCTCGCGCTGCGGGATCGGCATGAAATACATTTTTTCCTGAAAAACGCAGGGAATGCCGTCCACCGGTTTAGGATTGTAAGTGTACGTGCCGGTAAGTGCCCCAGCAATGTCGGAGGAGTTATCCAGGCGCGTATTTATTTTCAGTTTTCTGAGAAGATTGTTGCGCAATGCGCATATCAGATATACCGTGACGTAGGAGGTGTCGGTGAGGGGCGGCCTGCGGTACCACAGATCGCCTAAAAGCGGCTCATCCGCGGGGACGGGTGTGGGCTTGTTCATTCGAGCTGCGATAAGGTTTGGCTTGCCCAAACGAAGTCCGGAGAGCGGGATTTCTACTCGGTCGCAGTTGTTGCCAGCGCATTCGAAGCGAAGCATTTGTAGCCGATATAGCTACCCGGCACGGGGCCAATCGGCCTGGGGCTTGCCGTACGGGCACTAAAAAACCCCGCATTCCGGCTGAATGCTTGCCGGAATGCGGGGTGCTGCCAAACAGAAAGGACGACTTAAAACGCGTAACCGAGAACCAGGTTAAACCGGCGTCCGTTCCCGCGTGTGTAATTGGCATCGTTGCCGTAAAACTGTGCGATGGTGGGGTAGTAGGCCGTGTTGAGCAGGTTTTCGATGCCCAGGCTTAGTCTGAACTGCCGGGTGACTTTATAGGCGGCTGCGAGGTTCCAGAGGTTGAACGACTCAATAGGGGCCTCTCCAAGCGCATAAACGCCCTTTTCGTTGGGTTTGAACCGGTCGCGGCTTCCCACGTACATCCAGTTGAGGTCAACATTCAGACCTTTGTGATTAAATTTCGCATACGCTGTGATCTTGGGAGGCGTGATCCGGTTGGAGTTCAGATAGGTGTCTTTCGGTCCGCTGAAATTTCCGTCCTGGTCCTTATCTCCTTTCCCTTCCACATACGCGTAGTTCCCGCCGACGGTCAGCCCGCCATACACACGGTAATCCATCTGTATCTCGTATCCCCAAACACGCTCGGGCATCCGCTCGGCGATATACACGCCGTCGACTTCCAGGAGATTGGAGCCGAGTTTCGACGTGCTGTAATAGTAGGCGGCGGTAAAGCTGAGCTTGCCCAACTGGCTGCTGAAACCGCCTTCGTAATTGTCGACGATAATAGGCTTCGTTTCCAGCTTGGATATCGTGCTTTCCCGGGCGGCGCGGAGTACCCTGCCCAGATCAAAAATGGAGAAGGACTGCGAATAGCTTACAAACGGGTTAAAATAGCGGAATTTGGAGTACCGGGCACCGGCATTGAACACAAGGGCATTGTAGTCGAGGATCCCGCCTTTCACGGCGATACTGCCCGCACCGTCGGGTCCCGTAGCCAGCGTATTGTAGTCATCGATTTGAATCCTTATGTTTTCGGCCCTTGCCCCGGCCTTCACATTCAGGTGGTTAAACCACTGCGTCGAAATCTGTGCGTAAGGCGCCAGGTTGCGCATATCGATGTTGGGGACCCACACCCGTCCGTCGACAAGGCTCTGAGCGGTTTGATCGTTCAGCAGGTCGAAACCGTAGGTAATGTCTCCCGAAATTTTGCTGGAAAACTGCAACGGGGTATTCAAATTAACCCTTAAACCCTTTTTGTTGGACACGATTTCGGATTGCCCGCTGCCGTAAAACGAAGCGGAATTGGAATATACCGTCCAGAAGTCCTGCAAGTAGACATTGGCCGTCAGGCTTGTCCGGCCGACGATCTCCTTGTTGGTATACTGGAGATTGAGGTTATGGTTATGTCTCGTCCCCTCATCGATCCCCACCCGCTTTCCCAGGACCCCGATGGCGGGGCTTTTTCCAAATACCCCGTTTTTCAGAACGAAGGCGGAATGCTGGTTCGAACTGTAATAATTGTACATTAGTTCAAGCCTTTGGCTTTCGGTAAAATCATACCCCATTTTTGTAAAAGCATTGTATATTTTGGTTTCGCCCAGGCCATATTCCGGCGAAATCACCTGTCCTTCGGCATCGCGGTAAACCCCGGTTTTCTCGTACATGCCGCTGACGACGTAATCGAATTTATTGAGCTTGCCGAAAAGCTGCTGGGAGAACCGGTAACCGATCGTGCTGTCGCCTTTGGTATTGCCGGTCAGGCCTGCCTGCGAATAGCCGCCGATTTTGCGGGCACCTCTGGGAACCTTGGTAATGTAGTTGATCAACCCGCCATCGGCCCCGTTGCCGTATATGGCCGTCGCGCCTTTGATTACCTCTACGCGCTCGATCACCGAAGGGTCGATGGAGCGGATATCGCGGCCACCTGCCCGAAGCGGTGTGGATTGCGGAATGCCGTCGATCAGCACGAGCAGGTTTCTGCCGCGAAGGGTCTGGCCGTAATTCCCGGTCTGATTGGTGGAGGAGCCCAACCCGGGAACCGCGTACCCCACGATGTTCGCAATATTGGGACTGATAGTTGACAGCGCATCGATCTCTTTCGGGCTGATTACGGTGACCGAAGAGGGCGTTTCCGCGAGCGATTCTACCCTGCGGCTGGCCGAGACGATCACTTCGTCGAGTTGCGAGGTATTTTCTTCCAGTTTAACTTCCACAACGGTGGTTGCCCCGGCGTCGATACGGATTTTTTGCTCCTGTGACGCGAAGCCCAGGGACGATATGCGAAGGGTTGCCGCGCCCGGCGCGATATCGGCAATGGCGAACGCCCCGTTTTCATCGGTATGAACGCCTTTGCCGCTTCCTTTGATAAGTACATGGGCCGACGGGACCGGCTGGTTAAATGAGTTTTTAACGGTTCCTTTCACGGTCCCTTTTTCCGTCTGGGCAAAGAGGTTCTGTCCGGATAAGGCGCAGAGGGACAATGTAAAAACAAGTATAATTCGAGGTAGCATCGATATGGGGATAATTAAAATTCCCGCAAAGATAGTTTATTTAGACTCATTACAAATGTTTTTTAAATGCATATTGCCCTTTGAGCGGAAGAGGCCGATGGGTTCGAAACGCGGCGCGCATAGCACGTATGCGACGAGAGAAGACGCCGCCTAGGCCAGGCTACCGCTTACTGGGAGCACTTGCCTGGTCATCGCTGCCAAAAGTCAGGCGGATCAGCGTGCAGTTTTCGCGCGGCGAGGTCGCCGTAATGCCGATGCCAAGCAAGACACACAAGTCCTTGACGATCACCAGGCCAATGCCTTTCCGGCCGGGATGCCGGGAGGCGTACACCCATTCTTCGTATGACCTGTAATTCCTGTTGAGCCAACCGGCTAATTCTTCCGGAAGCGCCTTTCCGTCATTCCCGATAAGGATTTGCTTTTGCCCGTTTTCTGCAACGGAGGACACGCTTATTTCGGATTGACAGACTTTCAGGGCATTATCGACCAGATTGTGTATGACGATGGAAAGCAGGTTGCGGTCGCTGTGCACGGTGAAGCCGGGAGCAACGGTACTTTGGATCAGCACTTCCCTGTAAGCTGCGATCGCGGCAAACAGGTCGGAAACAGTCGAAACCAGCTCATAAACATCAACTGTGGCCATGTCAGTACGTGCGGCCGCCGACTTGCTTTGCAGCTTGATATAATCCAGGATGTTTTTAGTCCGGGCATTCAATCGTTGAGAAGTGTTGAGTGTTTCGTCGCTCAGCCGGAGCATAAGCGGATCGACGGGCCCCTGCTTGTGCAGGTAATCATTAAATAGCTTGAGTGCGTAATCGATGTAGTACAGCGGTGTCTGAATATCGTGGTTTACGGCCGCCGTAATTTGGCTGATCACCCGGTAATGGCGTATCAGGCTGGCCTCGCGTTCCTTTTTGGCCAGGTGGGCAGTTCTCCATTTTACAGATACGAAGAATAATCCCGCCATCATGGCCAGCACCAGAGAGCGGAACCACCAGGTCTCATACCAGGCGCGCGGAACACGCAAATGCACGGTTTTGTAACTGAAATCATTTAATCCGAACCCGTTCTTTTTTTTGATTTTCAGCAGGTATTCGCCATAGGGGACATTCGAAACGGCTATCACCAGATCCGCATTGACCGGTACCCAATGCTCCGGACGTCCTTCTCCGGTAAGCGAATATTGAATCTGGACATTTCGGACATTACCGAAATAAGGTGTCGCGATCGCTACACGCAACTGTTCGAAATCGCGGGATACCTCCAGCGTGTCCGCGACGTCGAGTTCCTCGTTGTCTTCCCGGACGGAATTGATGAATATACCCTTGTCGGGAAGCTCCGGCTTGATCTCCTCGGGTTTGTACCATACCAGGCCGTCCATCGAAGGAAGCGATACGGTGCCGTCCGCCAATGTCGACGCGCAGGGCTGGCATCCGCCGTTGAACTCATTGGTTGTGAATCCATTGCTTTTATCGTAAAAAAGATAATACACCGGATTGCCGTTGTCGGCTGCGTAATCCAGCAGTTGTTTTTTGGCAACCTGAAAAAGTCCGCGGTTGGTGGTTATCCAAAAGAAACCCTTTCGGTCCCCGACAATGCAATGGGCCGTGGCCAGGAAGCGGTCGCTGTCCAGCGGAAACCTGACTACCCGGTTTCCCTTTAAAAGGAAAAAACCATTGCCGTAGGAGGTGATCCAGGTTCCGTCCGGTGTGGTATAACAGCTTCGGACTGTGATGTTTTCAAAGGGTTTGACTTGCCGGAGCGCGCCGGTGCCGGAATTCAGTCTGTAAAGGGCATTCTCGGTAGCTAAAAACAGGGTTTTACTATTTTCCTGCCCTAAAATCGTAACAGCCTTCACGCCGAGCCTGAACATCAGCCGTGCCGTGTGCTTATCATTTTTCTCTTCGATCGAATATATCCCGTTGGTTTCACATCCGACCCATAGCCTGCCGCCGGGTTCCAGAAAGAGCGACTGGGCTTTTTCGGGCAGCGTAATATGGGCGAGTACTTTTCGCCCGGCCGCGTCCATTTTGTAAACATCGAATCCAAACTGGACCCAGAAGGTGCCGTCGGGGCAACGGGCCATGCAGAATTTGCTGCTGATCTTTTCGAGAAAAGGAGAAACCCGGGTGATTACCGGCCCGGAAGCGCCGGCGCCCATGGAAAAAAGATAACCCTGGGCAGTCAGAACAGAGCCACGCCCCGCTACCTGGGCATAATATACGTTGTCGGCATTAGCCGCCTGCAACTTGTGCGTGTGGAAATCCTCTTTTTTAAACAGCAATAACCCTTTCGTCCGACTCCCCAGAAACAGGCAGCCGCTCTGCGCATCGAAGAATGTGGCAATGATATCCAGGTTGTCGAAATCGAAACCTTCCAATAGCAACTGGGTGGTCAGGTTGCCCGACTCCGAAGGTTTCAGGAGATAGAGCGCGCGATCCAGATATAAAAATGCCTGATGGGAAGTATTGTTCCAGAAAAGGCGGTGGTGGTTCCTATTTGCGACGTAACGGCGGTTGGCCAGAATATCCCCGCTGAGAGCCGCCTTGCGCGGGATGTTGCCGAGCGCCAGTAAGTTCCCCTGATCATCGATGCCATAAGGATGGGAGTCGACCAGAATAAGATGCCGGAAATGCCCTTTCGAAGTAAAAACGCGCTTGCCTTTTCGAAAACAAATCACCTGGTCTTTTATCCAGACGAAATGGCTCCCGTCATTTGCGATGGCGAAATAGTGCTCGCTGGCCGGGTCGATATGGTATTGCGCCGGCAGACTGGCCAGTATGCTGTTGTGTCTCGTTTCGTTCCGGGAGAACGGATTGTACCGCTGGTAGCGGGTATAAAATGTCGGGTCCACCGAAACCAGCCCGTCGCGGCGGATACCTATATACTCGTTTTTTTCCGATAAGGCGTAAAATTCGTAGCGCCTTCGTGCGGTATCCCCCAATGCCGGCACGAAACCACGGATGCGGTTGGTGGAAATAGGAATGACCGATTTTTCAAAAGTCATAAAACGGTGGCCGTCGAAGCGCGTCAGGCCCGCTTCGGTCGTCAGCCAGACGAAGCCGTTCCGGTCCTGCATGATGGCTTTGACGCTATTCTGCGGGAGGCCGCTCTCGTCTGTGAATTGCCGGAACCAGTAACCCGGCGGCTTTTGCTGTCCGTAGCTGTGCGTCGACGACAGCAGCCAGACGATACACAAGATAAGCGGAACGATGGGGCTGGATTTCATTCGGTCGTGCTCGAAAGGCATTTCGGGAACAATCAGATGCCGTATACTGGGGGCTATCTGTTTAGCTGAAAATAGGTAGTCAGCTCGATTACATTCCCAACGCCCAGTTTTTCAAAAATTTTAGCCTTGTAGATGCTTATGGACGAAGGCGAAAGGTTCAGATGCTGGCTAATCGACTTGGTCGATGCCCCCTTTACCAGCAGCTGGGCGACTTCCAGTTCCCGCTCCGAAAGCTTTTCGATGAGCGATTCCTGATCGTCCCTCGCATTGAACAGCTGGCGGAAAGCGTGCTGCGTTACCTCGGGGCTCGTGTAGGTACGACCGCTCAGCACCTGGTTTACGGCCGTGATAAAGTCGCTGTTGATCGCCGTTTTGGAGATATAACCATTCGCACCGGCTTTGAGGAACGGTAATGCATATAGCTGCTCGTCGTAGCTCGAACAGACCAGTATCGGGATATCCGGCTGCTTTAACCTGACCGAATGGATCATGCTTACTTTGTCGCCGCCGGGAAGGTTGATGTCCATGATCAGCAGGTCAAATCTGCGCTTTTCGAGTATGGCGATCGTCTTGAAAAAGTCGGTTGTACAGGTCACGGTCGCCTCGGGCTTATGTTCCATCAATAAAAACTGAATTCCCGCCAGTACGAGCGGGTGATCTTCGGCGATAATGATCTGAATATTCATTTAAATCAGGAAAAAAATAGGGACCGGAGGTCTGCGTCGACACTTTTAAGGAAAGGCTTCGATAGTATTACTTCGGTGCGATACTAAATTTTTTAAATAGAATAAACAACATTTTTTAATCAACGTTTAAATTATTTCTAAAAAGCCGACAGGGCCGGCGCCTTACTTTTGTCTTGTCTCCGATCCGGTATTATATACTTGGATTTTGAGGTAGTAGACCATACCAGAAGGACTACGATAGTGATTTCATAACGTAAACGATTTGATCATCTCCCGGTTTTGCCGGGGGGATGATTTCAGGCCCTGTAAACCCTCCCCGACTATCCTGTATGTGCAAAAGTTGAAAATGAAATCCCGTAACAAACATGGGGTTTCATTTCATCCGGCGCCCACTTCATTCATTGTATTTATCAAACATTATTTCTATGGGAAGAATATTACCTAGTTTCAGGCTGATTTGTGGTGCATTTCTGATTTGCTCACTGGCATTTACCTCATCGCACAAAATGCCGCGGCCGGTTGCCGGCATGATGATGGATTCCTGCGATCCGCTGGACCCTTCATTTGTGGATTCCGACAATGACGGCGTAGGGAACGACTGCGACGTCGACGACGACAACGACGGCATACTCGATTCGGACGAGGGCTGTGAGACATTGTTTAGCAGCGAATTTAAAGGCACGTTCGGGGTTTCTCCCGACGCCAGTCCTTTTTACAGGGATTTAGAGACGCCGCCAGGCACCGGCTACTCATACGGCCCCGGCACAAACGGCAACAATGCTGCGGGGAAATACACAGTAACAAACCGGCAAGGGGCAATTTTAAACCATCCCGCGGCAATCTGGGAGTATCCGGGGCATACGGACGGCTCGGACACCGACTGTTTTTTACTTGTAAATGGTAGTACAAGCGTCGGAACTTTTTTCAGGGAGGACATCACGCTGACCGCGGCGAACGGATATCGCTACCAGATGTGGCACAAGGGGGGCTGGAACCAGGGGACCGGAGGTGCCTATAACCTGAGAATCGAAATCAGACGGATTTCCGACAATGTGCTTATTGCCTCGGCGGCCACCGGGCGCATCAGCGATGCCTTATGGAGAAGTCTGAGTGTCGACTTCACCGCGCCAAGCAGCGGAGCATTCAGAGCAACGCTTGTAAATACGTCCACCCAGGCCGGCGGCAACGATTTTTCTATTGACGACATTACGTTGACCAATACAAACTGCGGCGATTTCGACGGCGATGGAATCGCCAACAATTTTGATACCGACAGCGATAACGACGGCTGTCCCGACGCGGTGGAAGCCGGAGGGACCGATCCCGACGGGGACGGAATCCTGGGCATTTCGCCGGTTCAGGTGGATGAAAACGGGAGGGTAACCGGTCAGGGAGGGTATGCCGGCAGCTCTCAAAACGTGAAAAATGCGACACGGATGCTTATCAGCGCGGCACCGGGCGATCAATCCACCGAAAGTGGCGGGAGCGCAACTTTCACGGTATCGGCAAATGCGACTTCTACGGCCGCTTACACGGGCTCCGTGCCGAATTATTCGGATGCCGGCGCAACGGATGTTTCAGGAACGATCCGCTATCGATGGCAGGAAAACACCGGCTCGGGTTTTACCGACATTACCGACGGAGGCATTTACAGCGGGGCCACAACTGCGTCGCTGACGCTGACCGGGGTGCCCCTCGCTAAAAACGGCGCGACTTACCGGGTATTGGTGACGCATCCGGACAATGTCTGCATTGCCGAACAGCGGGATGCGGTGCTGACAGTTACCGGCTGCCTGATGGACATCGGCGGTACAATCTATGACGATTCGACCGGGATCGCCGACGGCGTCGGAGGGCCGGCGGCGAACGGGACGGCTTTGGGCCTGTATGTAAGCCTCGTCACAGCAGCCCCGGGCAACCCGGTACTGGCGGTGGCGCCCGTGGATGCGGCAGGTACTTTCCTGTTTTCCGATATGCAGGCGGGAACCTATAAACTGGTTTTAGGGTCAAACCCGGCCGGATCTGTAACCAGCGAAATGCCGACGGGGTACTTCGCCATTCGTGAAGGCGCGGCGGTAGTGTCGGGCGACGGTGCCGGTGATGGCCGGGTCGACGGAGCTATCGGTTTTACCGCGGATTGCAACGGTATTTCGCGCGAGAATGCCCGTACGACCGCGGATGTCGGCTATCTGGATAACAATTTTGTCATTTCGGCGGAAGACCCTATGCCTGTAACGCTGATTTCGTTTTTGCTTTCGAAAACAGAGAATAATGTGCATCTGACCTGGAAGACGTCATCCGAAACCAACAGCGACTATTTCGAAGTCCAGCACAGTGTGGATGGGAAAAACTGGTCGAAGCTGGGCGCCGTGCAGGCAAACGGCGAGAGCGCCGCAACACAAACCTATTTTTATGACGACCGGCAACCGGCTGCGGGCGAAAACTTTTATCGGTTGAAAATGGTAGACCGGGACGGAACCTTCGCGTACAGCGGTATCCGGAATACCCTGACGGACCGGAACGAAATGATCGTTGCCTACCCGAATCCGTCGGAGGGACCGGTACAAGTGAAGATTACCGGCTGGCAAAAGGTCAGATCCGTTTGGGCATTCGATGCAAGCGGCCGGAAACTGTTCGAAACGGGGCGCCTTCAATCGGCAATCCTCTCACTTCCCGCATTGGTTAAGGGGTTAAACGTGCTGACGGTCCGGTACGAGGACGGAACGACTGCGACGGTCAGGGTAGCAGGGCGTTGAGTTGCCGGTCTTTAAGCGTTAAGTATTCACTGCTAAGTATTCAATTGTAGGTTTCAGGGCCTGGATGCGTGTTTCGAGCGCTTTCAGGCCCTGTTCTGTTCGTTTGCAAAATCAGATCGGTAGCACAAATTACAGGCGGTGCAGCTTGGATGGCCCGATTTGAGGGTTGAGACATTACGCCGGAGCGTGGTGTCGCTGAAATCATACCGCGTTGTCATCGGCACATGCGTGGGGCGATATGATGTTATACGGGCACAACCCCGGCGATGGATATGACCATTTTTCGGTCGTTATAAACTATATTAGCCGATGGTACAATAAAGAAAAGTCAAATTCCAGATTACTAACCACTTTAACAGTGACATCAGTACAATCCTTCATGACCCGGATCATCGATCGGAATCCGGGCGAAAAAGAATTCCATCAAGCCGTCCACGAGGTTGCCGAAACAATTATCCCCTTTATTCACGATAAACCGCATTATCAGAAAGCCAAAATCCTTGAACGGATCGCGGAGCCGGAGCGCGTCATTATTTTCAGGGTGCCCTGGATGAACGACCGGGGTGAAGTGGAGATCAACCGCGGTTACCGGGTTCAAATGAACAGCGCCATTGGTCCTTACAAGGGAGGACTCCGTTTTCATCCCTCCGTGAACCTGAGCACGTTGAAATTCCTTGCATTCGAGCAGATTTTTAAAAACAGCCTGACCCAGCTACCGATGGGCGGTGGCAAGGGAGGTGCCGATTTCGACCCGAAGGGGCGTTCGGATCGGGAAGTGATGTTTTTTTGCCAGAGTTTCATGACGGAACTGTTTCGTCACATCAGCTCGGACAACGACGTGCCGGCGGGAGATATCGGGGTAGGGGCCCGGGAAATCGGTTTTTTGTTTGGTCAATACAAACGGCTCAAAAACGAATTTACCGGCGTGTTGACGGGCAAAGGCGCAAGCTACGGCGGAAGCCTGATCCGTCCGGAAGCGACGGGCTACGGGGTCGTCTATTTTGTGGAGCAAATGCTGGGCCAGCGGCACGACAGCATAAAAGGGAAGCGGGTGGTCATTTCAGGGTCCGGTAATGTGGCGCAATACACGCTCGAAAAGTGTATCGAGCTGGGCGCGAAGGTGGTGACGCTCTCCGACTCATCGGGTTATATCTACGATGAGAAAGGCATCGACGCGGAGAAGTTTGCCTACATCATGCATTTGAAAAATGAAGAACGCGGCCGGATCAATGCATATGCCGATAAGTTCGGGTGTGAATTTATTGCCGGAAAAACACCGTGGGAGGTCCCGTGCGACATTGCCCTGCCGAACGCTACACAAAACGAATTGAACGTTGACGATGCGCGCCTGCTGATCAAAAACGGTTGCATATGCGTGGCGGAGGGCGCGAACATGCCTTGCACACCCGAAGCAATCGAGGTATTCGAAAACAACGATATCCTGTACGCTCCCGGAAAGGCGGCGAATGCGGGTGGCGTGGCGGTTTCAGGTCTTGAAATGTCACAAAATTCGCTGCGCTTGTCATGGTCGCGGCAGGAGGTAGATCAGAAATTACAGGAGATAATGTTAAACATCCATTCGACATGCCTGCGCTACGGGCGTAGGCCGGACGGGCGCATGAGCTACCTGCAAGGGGCCAATATCGGAGGCTTTGTGCGGGTGGCCGATGCGATGCTGGCACAAGGACTGGTGTAACTTAACAACCCCGGTATATGCCCGGCGCTGGCATATACCAGGGTTAATTGTGCCTTTTAAAGGGCCGGGTAGTCGTCTTTCAGAAATTTATCCAGTGTCCTGAGGTTATCTACGGCATTGCCCATGGTGTTGTTGAAATAGACATACACAATTTTACCGGCACCGGCCCATTCGGCAATATAGCCGGCATATTCGTAAAGCAGGCCCTGGTCGTAGCTGCCTTTGTAATTTCCGTCCGGCCCGTGAAAGCGGAGGTAGATGTGGCCGGCGTCAAGCTCCGGTTGCGGCGAATTGCTTCCGGCTTTGTCGTGATAAACCATGGTCGCACCATACACATTCAATAGCTGATAAACCGGGGCCGTATACCAGGAATCGCTTCGGAATTCCAGCGCCAAAGGCCATTGGCCTTTATTATAGTCCTGAATGCAGGAAAGCATCCGTTCGAGTTTTTCAAATGATGAAACTTTGATAGAAGCTGGAAATTGGACCAGAACGCATCCTTTTTTATCCCCGGCCCCGGCTATTGTCCCGAAAAACTTTTCGATGTCGGTCCTTTCAAAATCCAGCCCTTTGTTGTGCGTGATTTGCTTCCAGAGCTTAAATGTAAACCGGAATTCGTCACCGACGGACGCACTCCATTGCGCTACCGTCGAGGGTTTGGGAAGCTTATAAAAAATCGAATTGATCTCTATTGAATTAAACAATGCGCCGTAAACGCCGAGCCTGCTCCGCCCTTCGAAGGCCGCCGGATAAGCCTGCCGGTTTTTATACGGTAAAACCAACCCGCTCGTGCCCATGAATATCTGATGTCGCTCCATACGTTATTTGTCCGTTTGCCTGGTGTAAACACCTTGCCGTTCCGCATTCAAATGCCGTTCCAGCGCCTTTCGATCCCGGGCGACGGTCGGCCCCCGCGCTTTGGCCCGGTTCCCGATCAACAGCCCTTCGTAATTAACACGTCACTTTCAAAGACGGGAGGCAGCATTCGCCGGTGCCGCCAGCTTGCTTGACTTTCTTTTAACGTTCCGTAAGTTTGCCGGATGTTCCAGGTAATGCGATAGCAGCAGTGGGAATTGCACAAAAACATAAAATATTTAGAGTTTTCCTTGCGTAGTCGTATTTTCCATCTATATTTGCATTCAACCTTGTTGAATGATATGAAACAAAGTGCCAAATAAGTAAACAGGGTTGAAATTATGCTGACAGCCGAAGGGAATACGCTTAATATCGGAGACCGGATCAGGATATTAAGAACGAGCCAGAAAAGAACATTGCAGGAGGTAGCCGATGGAAGCGATTTGTCCAAAAGCATGATCTCCAAAATCGAGAATAACAAGACCGTCCCGTCGGTTGCCGCATTGGTGAAAATCGCGCAGGTGCTGGGGACCAATATTTCCAGTTTGCTGGAAACGGAGGAGTGGCTCAACGCCATTTTCACGGCGAGACTTACGGCGGAACAAAATCTGACGAAGACGGATAAGGGCTATTTTATCTATCCGTTCGGAACTGAGTACCATCAGAAAAAAATGCAGCCGATGCTTTTCGTCGCAAAAAAAGGCGAGGTCAAGCAGCATGAGCTCTCGCATGAAGGCGAGGAATTCATTTATGTGATCGAAGGAGAAATGAAAATGACGCTGGGCGATGCCGAATACCTTTTAAAGGCAGGCGACAGCATGTATTTCAATTGCCTTCAAAAGCACGGTATCATGCCGGTTTCGGACGAAGTGAAATATCTGGATATTTTCGTATAAGCACCATCGTTCAGCCCGGTGCCTGATCCGCACACTATATCGATGCGCTTTCCCCGCGGAAAGCGGTAGGGACTATTGCCTGTGTTTGTCCGCCGGCTTGTCGGCAACGTTGCCTGCCCCTACGCCATAGGGTTATCAGGAATGTATTGTTTTTCAGAATTTTATTCCGAACAGTGTTTAACCTGGCGGAGCATGCTTTGTCCCGACTTTCCGGTAGTCGAGGACCAGGTATGATACTGCCTGCACCTTAGCTTTAACAAAATCATGAGAAATGCTTTACCATACCCTTCCGGGGGTAAACGGCTGCGCTTTTCCTTTTGGATCGCGGCCTGCCTCCTGATCAGCACGGTGGCCGTCGGCAGGAACGGGTCCCGGCCCGAGCCTCGCCGAATCTTGTTTGTCGACAAGCTTGTTAAGGGCAGAATTACGGACGAAAAAAGCCAGCCGCTGGTGGGTGTCAATATCGTGGTGAAAGGTACTTCCATAGGGACGACATCCGATGCGGATGGCCGGTTTGAGTTGAATAACCTTTCTGAAAACCAGGTGCTTGTGTTCTCTTTCATTGGCTATGTCCAGCAGGAAATAGCAGTGCGCAGCCAGACGACGATCGACGTGCAGCTGGTGCCCAATGCCGAGCAGCTCAGCGAAGTGGTGGTCGTAGGCTACGGTACCGTTCAGAAAAAGGACCTCACAGGTGCTATCGCGACCATCGCCGGCAAAGACATCGAACAGGGCTCGATCAACACGCCCGACAAGGCGTTGCAGGGGAAAATCGCAGGTGTGCAGGTGAATACCAACTCCCACGCACCGGGCGGCGGCATTTCCGTGCAGGTACGCGGCACGGCTTCGCTTTCGGCGAGCGGTTCGCCTTTGTACGTGATCGACGGCGTGCCCATCAGCAATGGCTTTCAAACGGGCGCCAGCAGCGACGCGGGTTCGTTTGGCGGGAATGCCAACCCGATGAACTCCATCGATCCGTCCGATATCGAGTCGGTCCAAATCCTGAAAGACGCTTCCGCTTCCGCCATTTACGGTTCCCGCGCGGCCAACGGCGTGGTGCTGATCACCACCCGAAGAGGCAAGACCGGCCAGCAGCGGGTGGATTTCGAATATGCGTTCGGCTTGCAGACTATCCGCAAAAAGCTCGACTTCATGAATGCCACCCAATGGGCCACCCAGGTGAACGAGCGGGCGGCGTTGCTCGGGCAGTCGCAGGTGTACACACCCGACCAGATCGCCGGGTTCGGCCAAGGCACCGACTGGCAGAGTGAAATTTACAATTCCGCGCCCAGGCAGAATTTCAAGCTGTCGTTTTCCGGCGGCGGCCAGAGTGTCCGGTATATGCTGGCGGAAAATGTCACCTTGCAGGACGGCATCATTCCCGGCTCGAATTTCAGGCGGTACGGAACAACCATCAATATCGATGCGGATATCAGCAAAAAACTGCGCGTGGGGCAGAGTCTGCTATTTACGTTGACCGACGAGAACGTGGTGCCTACCGACACCAAAGGTTATGAAGGCATTTCCAACGTGGTGGACGCCGTGTACGAAGCCCCGCCGACCATACCCGCCCGCGACGAGTCCGGTCAGCCTGCCAACCTGCGGAATTTCCCGATGGGCGGAGGGCTCGAGAACCCGCTGACCATGACCGAAAAGTACCGGCAGCTCAGTAATACCATGCGCATCCTGGGCAATATTTATGCCGATTACAGCATCATCCCCGGCCTCGACCTGAATATCCGCTTCGGTGCAGACATCCGCGACTGGAAGTTTCACCAGTATTTCCCGATCGGCTCCGAAGCCGCCGCCGGGGCAAATGGCAAGGCCCGGCAGATCGGAGTCCGGAACCTCAATTTTACCAATGCGAACACGCTGACCTATTCCAAAACTTTCAACGACATCCATAACCTGAAAATCCTGGCCGGTTTTACCTACCAGAAAGAGAAAAACGAAACGGTCGACGCGTCGTCGTTCGGCTTCCCAAGTGATATTTTCGAATATTATAACCTTGGCCTGGGGAGCAGTCCGCAGGCGCCGGGCAGCAATATGAATGAATGGACGCTCATTTCGTACCTGGGGCGGTTGAACTACTCCCTGAAGGACAAATACCTGTTCACGGCCTCGGTCCGGTCGCTTTCTTTGCTCGGCACTTCCTTCGGGACGCGCAGTTCGTACATTTTCGGGGGTGCCCGCGTGCCGATCGCGTTCCCTTCCAACATCGCGAACCCCGATCTGAGCTGGGAGAAGACCGGCGAATTCAACGTTGGGCTGGATGCCGCGATACTGAATGGCCGGCTTAGTTTCACGGTGGATTATTATCACAAGAAGACCACCGACCTGCTGCTCGACGTGCCGATCCCTTCGCAAACCGGCTACGGCAGCGTACTGAAAAACACGGGTGCGATGCTGAACAAAGGCTGGGAGTTCGGTATCAATAGCGTGAATACCAGCGGCAAGCTCAACTGGACCACAAATTTCAACATCTCTTTTAACCGGAACGAAATCCTGTCGCTCGGAGGTGCCGAGTACCTGTATTCGGGCTGGGTGGGAGGGGCTAATGTGAACCCGCACGCGAAAAACACGGTACGGCTCCAACCGGGTCATAGCGTCGGCGAGTTTTATGGCTCGGTGTATGATGGTATCTGGCGCTCGAAAGAAGAGATTCAGCAGGTGGGTACCATGCCCGCGGCCAAGCCGGGCGATATCCGGTACAAGGACGTGAACGGAGACGGCACCTACGATACCGAACTGGACGACGTGTTCCTTGGCAGCCCGCTTCCCAAATTCAGTTACGGCCTCACCAACGACCTGTCGTTCGGCCCGCTCAGCGTGCATGTGTTCGTGTACGGAATGCAGGGCAACAAGGTGCTCAACCTGGCCGCGCAGCAATATGTGCTGGATGGCATCGGCGTATCGGCCAGGCGCCTCGACCGCTGGACGCCGGAAAATCCCGCCGCCGCCATTCCCGCCGCGAGCGCCTCGCACCCGCAGCGCGTGAGCTCTTTCCTGGTCGAGGACGGCTCGTTTTTGCGCATCCAGAATGTGTCGCTGAGCTATAAAATCCCCGGTTTTGCAAGCTTTGTCAAGAATGCGAGGATCGGCATCGGCGTCGATAACCTGGCCCTGATCACGGAATACTCCGGGTATGATCCGGAAGTGAATTCTTTCGGCAGCAGCAATACCACCAAGGGAATGGACCGGTTCGGTTACCCATCGTCGCGGACCTACCGGGTGGAAATCAAGCTTGGGTTTTAACATTGAATTGATATGATCCGATCTATTAAAACAACGAAATACAAGGCCTTGGCCGTTGCTGTCATGGCATTGGCCCTGCCGGTAGGTAGCGGCTGCGAAAACGCTCTTCAGGAAAAAGTGTACAGCCAGGTCGCCACCGATGATTTTTACAAAACCCTCGACCAGGCGCAACTCGCATTGAACGGGGTTTATAACTACCTCTGGAACGACAACTACCGCGACGGGCAATGGGTTACCTTGGGCGATGTTACCGCATTCACGCTCATCGGAGGCGGTTCGGCCAATGGCTCGGGCGATCGTTCTGGCATTCAGAACGAGTGGAATACCTATTCATGGACGCCCGACGCCGTCGAACTGGTGACGGCATGGGATTATTTTTACCAGGTGATCAACCGGGCCAATACGCTCATCGATAAGATGGAAGTGGCTGAATTCCAGGGGAAAGACAAGGTGCTGGGCGAAGCAAAGTTCCTGCGTGCATTCTTTTACTTCAACCTCGTACGCATATTCGGGGGCGTGCCCCTGCATGTAAAGGCTACCACCGATCTGAGCGAGGTCGACAAGCCCAGGAGTCCGGAGGACGAGGTGTACGCACAGATTGTAAGCGATCTCAATGCATCGGTAGAACTGCTCAGCCCGCTCAACAGGACCGACCTCACCGCCGGCAGGGCCACGACTATGTCGGCCACGGCCTTGCTTTCGAAAGTGTATTTGCAGCAGCGGAAATGGAAAGAAGCGGCGGCGGAAGCAAAAAAGGTAATGGACGCGGGCGTATTCGGCCTTTTCGAGGATTATGAAAACATCAATAACCCCGATTTCCAGAACGGCAAGGAGCATATTTTCTCCATTCAGCACGGGGGTAATGCCAACAATACCTCGCAGCTGTACCAGACACGGATGATCTATCTCTTCGGTCCGCCCGCGCAGACGATCAATGGCGTGAATGTGCAGTTCCATACCCTGAAAGACCTGGTCATTTTCCAGGTGCGGAAACCGTTTTTCACCGAAACGCCCGACACCTACCGCAAATGGCAATCGGTGCGGCACAAGATGCCCTATTATTACAAAAACGGCGTTAAAGAGCTGGTGAGGGATACCGTTACCATGTACGCTCCATTTTTGACCAAGTTCCACCGGATAGATTTCGCCACCGGCTACCTTAAAGAAGGCGTAAACTACCCGCTGATCCGGTACGCCGATATGCTGCTCACCTATGCCGAGGCCACCAACGAAACGGAAGGCCCTACACCCGCGGCCCTGGAGGCGCTCAATCAGGTAAGGCGACGTGCCAGGGCCGTTGGAACCGCATTCGAGCAGCCGGCAACCCTGTACCCCGATTTGAAAGGGTTGTCGAAAGAGGAACTCCGCAATGCGGTGCTCAAAGAACGGGCGCAGGAGTTTGTGGGCGAGGGACATTACCGCTGGGACCTGATCCGGCATAACCGCCTGATCGTTACCGCACAGGCGAATGGCGTTACGGCCGCCGCTGACAAGCATAACCTTTTTCCGATACCCACCCAGCAGATCAGCAGGAACAGTCAACTCAAACAGAATCCCGGATATTAATTTTTTAAGCTTAACCAGAGTCACATGTTTTTCAAGAAAACCAAGCTTGCCCTGCTCCATGCCGCCGCCCTGGGCGCGGCATTGGCCACGCCTGTTTTTAGTCAGCAGCAACCCGTTAGTATCGAGGTCAACCTGAGCAAGGTAAAAGCCCCAATGCAGCCGATCTGGGCATTTTTTGGCTACGACGAGCCGAACTATACCTATATGAAGGACGGGAAAAAGCTGCTCACGGAAATTTCGCAGCTCAGTAAAGTCCCGGTGTACGTGCGGGCGCACAGCCTGCTGGTGACCGGCGACGGCGAGGCGGCCCTCAAATGGGGCTCCACCAATGCCTACACCGAAGACGCGCAGGGCAAACCGGTGTACGACTGGAAGATCGTCGATAAAATCTTCGATACCTACATAGAAAGGGGCATGAAACCCATTGCCCAGATCGGCTTTATGCCCCAGGCATTGTCTTCCAAACCCGAACCTTACCGCCACCACTGGAAACCGGGCGATAATTACAACGACATTTACCTCGGCTGGGCCTACCCGCCCAACGACTACAACAAATGGGCGGAGCTGGTGTATCAATGGGTGAAGCATTCGGTGGAGCGCTACGGCAAGAAAGAAGTCGAAAGCTGGTACTGGGAGCTTTGGAACGAACCCAATATCAGCTACTGGAAAGGCACTGTGGATGAATACATCAAATTGTACGACTACACGGCCGACGCGGTGAAACGGGCATTGCCCACCGCCAAAATAGGCGGCCCGGAAGTGACCGGCCCGGCTTGGGAGAAGTCGGAGGCGTTCATGCGGAAGTTCCTCGACCACGTGACCAGCGGCAAGAACTACGTCACCGGTAAAACCGGTTCGCCGATCGACTTCATTACTTACCATGCCAAAGGTGCGCCTAAAATCGTGGACGGGCATGTGCAGATGAATATGGGTACACAGCTACGCGACCTGGATAAAGGTTTCGAGATCGTGGCCTCGTACCCGGCGCTCAAAAAGCTGCCGATCATCATCGGCGAATCCGACCCGGAGGGGTGTGCGGCCTGCTCCGAGGATGTGAGCCCGCAGAATGCCTACCGCAACGGCACCATGTATTCGAGCTACACGGCGGCTTCATTTGCCCGCAAGTACGAACTGGCCGAGGCGCGGAGCGTGAATTTGCTGGGTGCGGTGAGCTGGTCGTTCGAGTTTGAGGACCAGGCCTGGTTCCGCGGGTTTCGCGACCTGGCTACCAATGGTGTCGACAAGCCGGTGCTGAACGTATTCAGGATGTTTGGCATGATGGAAGGCAACCGCGTGGAGGTGAAGCAGAACCTCGCTTACGATTTCAAACGGGTACGGGACGAGAGCGTCCGCAAAGAGGCGGATATCAATGGTATCGCTTCCAAAAGCGCCAACTCGGCGGCGGTGATGGTATGGAACTACCACGACGACAATGTGCCGTCGCCGGATGCGACCGTAAAAGTGTCGGTACAAGGGTTGCCGCGGCAGAAAATGATGCTTTACCATTACCGTATCGACAAGGAGAACAGCAATTCCTACGAGGTCTGGAAAGCCATGGGCTCGCCTAAACAGCCGACTGCCGAACAAATCCGTCGGCTCGAAAAGGCCGGACAGCTCGCATTGTTCACTTCGCCGCAATGGATGGAACCCAAAAACGGCAATGCCACCATCGAAATGCAGCTTCCGCGCCAGGGTGTTTCGCTGCTCCATTTCAAGTGGTGATTCGAAAGATATGATATTGTTTTTTAAATGTATTTCAATGAAGATCAAAAGAGTAACTGCAAAACTATACAGGTGGACAGGTCCGGTGCTAACGACCAACACCGTGTTCGCAACCCCGCTCAGCCCTATTCATTTTCAAAGCGATTCTCAGGCGGCCTTCCGGTTTTTCAGTTGGCTGGTAGTGGAGGTCGAAACCGACGAGGGGCATATCGGCTACGGCAATGCAGGCCTGAGCCCGGATGTAACCAAGGCCGTGATCGATAGCAAACTGACGCCGATCCTGCTGGGCGAAAACCCTTTGAATACCGAATACCTTTTCGAAAAAATGTACCGCTCCACGGTCGCATTCGGTCGGAAAGGCACCGTTATCGCGGCCATCAGCGCCATCGACATTGCCCTTTGGGATATCAAAGGCAAGGTGACGAACCAGCCCGTGTTTATGCTCCTGGGCGGGCGCACGACCCCCGATATCGAAGCCTATTACAGCCGCCTCTACACCCGCGACCTCGACGCCCTTCAAGCCGAGGCCGTGCATTACAAGGAGCAGGGCTTTTCGGGCATGAAACTGCGCTGCGGCTACCCGCTCACCGAAGGCGTGGCCGGTATGCGTAAGAATGTGGAGATGGTGAAAGTGGTGCGGGAAGCAGTGGGCGACGATATCAATGTAATGCTCGAAGGTTACATGGGTTTCAACCTGGCCTATGCGAAGCAGTTCCTGAAAGCACTGGAACCCTACAATCTCCGATGGGCGGAGGAGCTGCTTTTGCCCGACGAGATCCACAATTTTGCCAAACTCCGCAACTACACCGGCATTCCGCTTTCTGGCGGGGAGCACGAATATACCCGCTACGGCTTCCACGACCTGTTGCAAACCGGCGCGCTGGACATTTTCCAGTTCGATACCAACCGTGTGGGCGGCTTCACCGAGGCGCAAAAGATCTGTAATATGGCCCTCGTGCACGGCGTGGAGGTGATCCCGCATGGCGGACAAATGCACAACCTGCACGTGGTACTGAGCTCCTTCGCGTGCCCGATGGCCGAATATTTCCCACAAACGGAGATCGAGGTAGGCAATGAAATGTTCTGGTACATTTTCGACGGGGAGGCTGTCGCCGACAACGGAAGGGTACAGCTCAGCGACACGTTACCCGGAGTAGGGTTAACCCTTAAAACCGAAGGTCCCGAACATTTCATCATTTCCGAATAAACAAAATGGAAGCGCTAAGCATGCAACAAAGCATTCTCGAACTGTTTAAACTGCACGGGCAGACCGCACTTGTCGTGGGCGGTAACCGCGGGCTGGGGCTGGCCATGGCCAAAGCCCTGGCCGAAGCGGGGGCCAATATCGTGATTGCGGCCCGCGATGAGGCGGTGAACAGGGAATCGGAGCAACTGCTCAAAGATACCTACGACGTGAGCTGCATTAGTGTGAGCTGCGACGTCACTTCGGAACAACACATCACAACTGCAGTGAAAACGGCGGTGGATACTTTTGGAAAAATAGATATCCTGATCAACTCCGCGGGGATCAATATTCGTGGCCCTATCGAAGCACTTTCGCTGGACGATTTCAATAAAGTCCAGAGCGTGAATGTGACCGGTACCTGGTTGGCCTGCCGGGAAGTGGTGCCGGTAATGAAGCAAAACGGCTACGGCCGGATTATCAACATCGGCTCCATGCTCGCACTCACGGCCATTCCCGAGCGCACGCCTTACGCGACCAGCAAAGGCGCCATTTTGCAGCTCACCCGCTCGCTGGCGATGGAAGTCGCGCTCGACGGCATTACGGTGAATGCCATTTTGCCCGGCCCGTTCGCTACGGACCTGAACCTCCCCCTTACTAACGACCCCGAAAAATACAAGGCATTCATTTCCAAGATACCCATGGGGCGCTGGGGCGAGCTGCACGAGATAGGCGGCATCGCGTTATACCTGGCCAGCAAGGCTTCCAGCTATTCGACGGGCGGCTGTTTTTCGATAGACGGCGGGTGGGTGACGCAGTAGCATGTATGATTTTTTAAATGATATCAATGCAAAACATAACAAGGGTCGTACAGATCTCCCACCCGCAGCACGGACGTGCCCTGGCCACGGTGGAAGAACCTTCGCTGGTGCTTTTGAAGGGCGTGAAATCGATATATGAGGCCGCATTGGCAGCCATCGACCGAAAAAAGCCGCTCGCAGAATTGCTTTTGGCCGCGCGTTCGGATGCGAAGCTGCATTATGATGAGGTCTATGACGGAAGCCACGAGTGGAAACTGCTTCCCGCATTTGATTGCCCCGGCGACCCATTCCGCTGTCTGGTAGCCGGTACCGGCCTTACCCACAAAAACAGCGCCCTGAACCGCCAGGCGATGCACGCCGCGGCCGAAGGTTCGAAACCGACCGACAGCATCACTATGTACGAATGGGGCGTGCAGAATGGTTTTCCTGCTCCGGGACAGATCGGCGTGCAGCCGGAGTGGTTTTACAAAGGCAACGGCTCGGTACTGCGTGCGCACTGCCAAACGCTCGAAGTGCCGGAATTTGGCGACGACGGGGGAGAGGAGCCGGAAATCGCAGGCATCTACATCGTCGACCGGCAGGGCACGCCGCATCGCATCGGTTTTGCTACCGGCAACGAGTTTTCCGACCATGTGATGGAGAAAAAGAATTACCTCTACCTGGCCCCATCAAAGCTGCGCCAGTGTGCGATAGGCCCGGAGCTGGTCATAGGGGGCGATTTCCGCGATATCAGCGGCCATGTTCAGGTTTCGGCGGGAGGGCATGTGAAATGGAGCGCCGATATCCGCACCGGTGAACAAAACATGGCCCACAGCCTCGAAAACCTCGAATACCACCATTTCAAATACCCGGGGCACCGGCTGCCCTTGCAGGCGCACGTGCATTTTTTCGGGGCCGATGCATTCAGTTTCGGCAGCAAGCTGCTCCTCGAACACGGCGACCTTATGACCGTGCATTGGGAAGGGCAGGGCAGGGCGCTGCAAAACCGGCTCTCCGTTTCGTCCGATAACCCGGTCCTCACGCCGTTATCCCGGCTCTGACATTCCATTTTCATTCTAAATCTGCATTCGAATGGTAGAAAATCAAGTACCCGTGTCCCCGGCGACCAAAATGTCGGGGATGCGATGGGTAATGGTCGGTATGGCCTTCCTGGCGACGGTGCTCAACTATGTGCACAGGCTGTCGTTCAACTACCTGAGCGCGGAGGGCGAACTGCGGAAACTGATACCGGATGACGCATTCGGATATATCGGTACCGCTTTCTTCACCGCGTATATGATCTCGAATGCATTCTCCGGTTTCGTAATCGACCGCCTCGGTACGAGGGTAGGATACTCCCTTTGCATGGCCTTCTGGACTACCGCAGGTCTTGTTCACGCGTTTGCGGTAACGCCGTTCCAATTCGGACTTTGCAGATTTATGCTGGGAATCGGCGAGGCTGGTAACTGGCCGGCGGCGATCCGCCTGACCACCGAGTGGTTCCCGCCGCACGAAAGGTCTACGGCTTCCGGGATATTCAATAGCGGCTCGGCGCTCGGGGCGGTGATCGTGCCGCCATTGGTCGCGTTGCTTGGCGTGAACTACGGCTGGCAGGCGACTTTCGTCATTCTGGCACTTTGCGGGTATCTGTGGCTGGTCGTGTTCTGGTTTATTTACTACACGCCCGCGGCCAACCGGGAGGAAGAAAAAGCGGTATTCAAAGTACCGGCGTCCGCGCTTCTGAAAACGCGGTTTGTGCGGATGTTTACCCTGTCGAAGACCTTTATGGACCCGGTCTGGTACTTCGTAACGTTCTGGATCGGCCGTTACCTGGTGGATGTGCATCATCTGGAAATGAAGCAGATCGGCTGGCTGGCTATGATGCCTTTCATAATCGCCGACGCAGGCAACATTGCCGGCGGATATTTTACCCAATACATCATAAAAAGGGGAATGCCGATCCCGAGGGCCAGGAAAGTAGCGGTGACGGTGGCGAGCCTGATCATGATATTGCCCCTCCTGGCCGGGCCATTCGTAATCACGACCCCCATTTCGGCGTTGATCGTGTTCGGGCTGGCAGGTTTTGGCTACACGGCTTACACGGCCAATACACTTACATTTCCCGCCGATGTGGTCCCTAAAAATTCGGCCGCTTCGGTCTGGGGTATGGCTTGCGTCGGTACCGGTCTCGGCGGCGCCGTTTTTCAGTCCGTGTCGGGCATCGTCCTCAAACACAACGCCCTCGAAATGGGCTATCATTATGCGTACAATATCCTGTTCCTGGGCTATGGGCTTTTGGCGCTGCTCGGACTGGCGATCATGCTTTTTTTTATGGGCGCGCTCGTGCCCGACCGCGACCTGCTGCGGTATGGCGAAGACCGGGCCGGCGTGTGAACCGGTAAGGTACGCAGGTAACGCCTCGCCGGTTTTGACCGCTGGAAAACGCCGTTACGATTACATTTTAAGCGCACCCAGCTGTATGACCAGCGAAAGGTTGTCGACAATGCCGTATTCCCGCACAACTTTGCCTTCGCGGATATGCAGTATCGACAGTCCGCTTACCTTTACTTTTTGTCCATTCGGCTCTACTCCAAACAGATTGCCATTCAAATGCGTACCGGTATAGGTCCATTTTACGACGGCGCTGCCGTCACATACATTCACTTCTTCGACGGTTATCCGCAGATCGGGGAACGACCAGAAAGTTTGATTTAATACCCGGCGATATTCTTCGACGCCGTTCAGGGGCTTTTCGAAATGCGTATACGACACTTTCAGATCATCGTCCGCCCATTTCTCGAGAAGATCGTCCTGGCCCGCATTCCATATCTGCATGTAGTTTTCGGCTATTTTCCCTAGTTCGCTGTTTTCCATTTGCCCAATCATTTTTTGGCTGGCGGCAGCAATAATCGCGCCAGGCGGGAACAATCCTGATGGGCGGCCTGTAAGCCGGTTATGTCTTTCGGTTCGGAAATGGGCGGCTGCTATCTGATGATCCCGTACTTCCGGGGCTTGCCTTTATCAGGATGTGCGGCGATTCCCAATTTTAACAGGACGTAATCTGTAAGATCGTTTTCTCCGGCGCCCGAATACAGCACGAAAGGGGTCGACTCGCCGGAAACGTAATCCGCGTAATTCCGCGCCACTACGGTTATCTGCCGTTCCTTTGCGCATTCCGCAATGGCAGATTCGACCATTCTTTCTATCTCCGGAAATTTGCCTGCGTACCTTGCCCGCAAGTCCTTTTCAGCATTTTGCTGAAATTCCTGCATTGCGGCCTGAAGGCTTTCCAGCTCTGTGGCTTTGTCCTTTAATACAGGGCCGGGCGTCTCCTTGCCCAGCTTCTGGTAAGCTTGCAGCTTCTGGTAAGCTTGCAGTTTCTGCTGGTAGGTAGCCAGTTTTTCCTTTTGAACTGCCTGATATCGGGTCGACGAGCTGTCGATTTCTGCCATCAACCTTTTATGCGCAGGCAGGTTCGCGTAAATGTATTCGATATCAACCGTGGCAATTTTAATGTTCTGGCACACGGCACTTACGGATGCGACCGAAGAAAGCGCCACCAACAGGGATGCGATGCGTCTCATTTCTTGCTGTTTATATTTCTGGACCTTATTGCTTCTCCGGCAGCGGGCGGTATATTCTCGCCCAGAACCTGTGTAGTGTGGTCGTTGGGGGCGTGCTGTCCCGAAAATCCACTGTCTTGCGCTCGAAAAGTTCTTTCAAATGCTTGTTGCCGATCGGTTTCAGTTTCGCAGGCGAATAAACCGATCTGTTGCCCCAGAAACCCGGCGTGGCCTCCCTGACGGCCATCGGAAGCCCGTTGACCGCCGTGTTGAAAGTGATATTCATAGTGTAGCGAACGGCCACCGGTTCATTATTTTTTTCAGCCGGGATCCATCCGGGCATCAGGTTGACGACCCGTAGGGCTTCGTCGTCGAGATCTTTTCTCACTCCCTTTTCGATTTTCGGGTCGCTGACATGCCCCTTCGTGTCGATCAGGAACGATACCGACACCTGGCCTTCGGCGCCGTCGAGCAGGGCTTGTTTCGGATATTTCAATGTATTGGCGATGAATTTGGTTTTACCCGGAAACCGTGGCCAGCGATCCAGGCGGATGGACGGAGCCGTTTCCTCCGCCTCGGTCAACCGTTTTTCGGGGCGTTTGCTGTTTGTCGCCAGCACCGGTGCCCGGTTACTTTTAAGCCGGATTTCGTACTCGTTCGCCGATCTGCCGATTTTTTGCGTGTGACGTAAAAAATCGTTGTGATCGATCGTCATTACGGAGCCTTGCGGAATGTCGCCGATTTCAAAGCGCCCGCTGGCTGTCGTGACCGTACTTTGGAAGCTTCCCGAAAAAGTAACCGCCGCGTTTACGACCGGCAAGCCCGACTCTTCCGTTACCAGGCCTTTAACGGTCGTCAAACGAAGTGCCTGTGCTTTCGCAGGTTGCAGGTTTCTTTCTTTGTAGACGTACTTTCGGGCAGCCATTAATGCAACCGCCACGGCAAGGACCGGCAAGAGCAGCAGGTATTTTCCCCTGAGCCAGGTCGGCGTGCGGTCCCGGTAAATCATATGGATCCGTTTTCTGAGCAAAGAGGAGTTGAAGAACTGATTGGTAACCGACGTTGCTATCGCATTTTTCGCATATGATACCAGAAACGTGGCATAATGATCCCTGTCGGGGGCCTGTTCGTCGGCGAGGAATTCGTGGGTGTCCTGTAATGCCCGTTTATAAAGCCAGAGTGACGGATTAAACCAGAACAATGCTTTCAATAGCTCGATCAGCAGGATATCCAGCGAATGCCATTGCCGGATATGCACCATCTCGTGCGCGAATATAGGCTCGAAATTCTGGTCATAGTCTTCGTTCGATATGACCAGCCATCTCAGGAATGAAAATGATCCGCTCGGGGCATGCCGTCGCTGGCTTATCACGAGATAGTATCCCTGCATAGGAACCGAAATTCCGGCCCGGATGATGTTACGAATCTGAAACAAAGACCTCGCGAGGGCAATCAGCATGGCCACGACCCCGGCGCAGTAGCAGGTCAGCAGGAGCATTTCCCTGGTATGGCTGCCGGTGTTGCCCGGACCGGCCGTAACCTGCCCCCCGGCGGTTACCACGGATGCGGCGCTTTCGGTTACCGTCACCGTTTCCCGCAGCTCGACTGCCGGAATGGCAAAGCTGATGATCAGGGAAAAAAGTAAATAAAACCGGTTGAGCGAAAAGAAAGTATGCCTGCGGAACAGCATCCAGTAGCAACCGTAGAAAACCACCCAGCAAATGTTGACTTTTAACAGATAGGGAAGCGCTTCCATACTCGCAGATGTTTAATGTTTACCCTTGTTCTTTTCGATGAACGCTGCCAGATCATCGAGGTCACTCTCCTTCAATGTATTGTCTGTCAGGAAATACGACACGAGGTTGCCCACGGAATTGTCAAAGTAGTTTTCTACAAGCTGCTGAACTTCATGCTTCCTGTATTCCTGTTCACTTATCAACGGATAGTATTCATGAGTGTTACCGTACGTAGTGTGGGCGACGACCCCTTTTTTTTCAAGTATGCGGATGAAGGTCGCGACGGTGGTGTAGGCCGGCTTAGGCTCCTTCATTTGCGCGAGGATATCCTTAATGAAAGCCCTTTCGAGCTGCCACAATATCTTCATGATTTCAGCCTCGGCACGGGTAAGCGAACGAAGTTCCATATACGGGATCGGTGCAAACGTTATGCAGGTAAACTTACTACTAAAAAATTAGTAAGCAAATTAAATGGTTAGATATTTTACTAAATATTTAGTAGATCAACGCTGCATTAGACCCTTATCAAAGGCTCGAAGAGTGCGAACACCGTACGGGCATATCCTGGCAAGTGTTTGCCGGGACGGGCTTAGCCAGTCCGGTGCTATTCAAAAACGACGCGCTCGGGGAGCTGGTCGAGCTCGTAATACTGATGGCTGACCCTCCCGGAAGATACCTTCACGATACGGAATCCCGAGGGATCTTTTCCCAACGGTTTTCCCAAAGGCCCCGTTGTTACCATTTCGATGTCCCCCGACTTGCCGAAGGCATTGCGGTGATAGTGGCCGGCAAATATGTGGCTTACGCCGTACTTCGCGAACAGCGCGAGGTATTTGTTCCGGGTCGCGGCCGGAATATTGAAATACTCGTCCTTTTCGCCCGGATCTGTTAAAAACCAGCTGTGGTGCTGAAATACGACCAAGGGCGCCGATGAGCGCCGGGCTTTTTTCAGCTGCCTGTTAAGCCACCTGGCCTGAGCGGCGGCTTCCTTTTCCACCCTAGCGGGGCTTTTGAAATACAGCGAATTCAGGACAAGCCCCCGCATGCCCTGGTGCCTGATCAAGTAGAAATCCTTTCCAAGCGCTTTCCGGTAACTCAGGATATCGCTCCGTTTCGGGTCGTTTGTCACATCATGGTTTCCGGCGACATGATAAATCATTACCCATTTCCATTTCGACCGCTTTCCTAAAAGTATCCCGACAGCCCTTTCCTCCTCCCGCCGGGGCACAAAAATACCTGCAAAGGGCAATCTCCCGCTGGCGCCCGGATTATGAAATTGTTATCAACAAGCCGCCGATGCGGCCCGGAATGCGCGTTTGCGATGGAGCCGGCCGGTTTGAAATCCGGTTGCTAAAAAAATCGGTAAAAAGCAGCGTAGTTTGCGCGGACATAATCGTCTTCCGGTAAATAGCGCAACCGTGGCGGCCTGTTTTTCTTAACTTGATAATGGTATCTGATCAAACTTTTCACTCCCGGGATAATTTTTCTTCAAAAGAAAATAGCCTTGCGGGAGGTAAGTTCCTGTCGGGCGGGCGAACGGAAAAGTTCCCTGCCGATTCGGAATTGTTCATACGGAAGGCATTCGAAGAGGACCCTGATACGGGCATCATATTGCTGTTCAGAGGGTATTACCTCAAACTGTGCAGCCACGCGGCCCGGTTTGTTTCGTCCAGGGAAATCGCGGAGGATATTGTTTCGGATATCTTTCTCGAATTTCAGCTCAATAACCTGCACAAGGTCGTAACCACTTCGTACAGAGCTTATCTCTACACGTCTGTTCGCAACCGGGCGTTCGATTACCTCCGGAGCGAGATGTTACGGAGCAATCCGCTGGACGAGCAATCGGGTGAGATCCCGGCCTCGATCGCATTCGACCCCGATTCGATTACACAGTACGAGGAACTGTACCATGACGTGGAGAATGCGGTGCAATCGCTGCCTTTGAAAAGAAGGCAGATTTACCTTAAACACAGGTTTGAAGGCAAGAAATACATGGAGATCGCCGAAGAACTGGGCATTCCCGTCCGGTCGGTGGAGACGCTAAGTTACCAGGCCACCCAGGAAGTCAGGAGGATATTGAAAGACAAATGGCTTTTCCCGTTGTTGTTGTTTTATTTCCATCGACTTTTTTAAGCCGTGGAAAAAGATGCAAGGCCGGTAACAGGGCTGGCACCGTTTAATTACCGAGGTCGATGAAACTGCAAGTGACACGCGAATTACTCTTTAACTATTTTGCCGGGCAAACCACACCGCTGCAAAATGAGCTGATCGAAGATTGGGCAAAAATCCCCGCGAACAGAGAGCTTTTCTTTGTTTATCTGGATGAATGGGAAGGAAAATACCCGCAATACATCGCGAATCTGGAAATGGCCCTGGAACGACACCGCGCAGGCATGGAAAGACGGCTCGAAACGAATACGGGCGACAAGCGGGCAGCAATGCTGCCGGAGGCCGCAACCGGCAGCAAAGCGGGAGGCTTCATTCGTCGTAAACGCTGGATGGCGGCCGCAATCGCGTTGGTTGTTTTGGGAGCGGGCCTGATCTTGTCCAGGAACCGGCTTTTGTATCAGAAGTATAGCACCGCTTTCGGCGAAATCAGGACGGTGACGCTCTCCGACGGCAGCCTGGTAACCCTTAACGCGCATTCCTCCCTGCTGGTACCCCGCTTCGGTTTCGACCGGCTCAGCCGGGAAGTGATTTTAACAGGAGAGGCCGAATTTTCCGTCCGGCATGTGCCTGATGACCGGGCGTTTACAGTCAAAACATCAAACGGCTTCGATGTGGTGGTGCTGGGTACCGAATTTGTGGTCAATGCGCGCCGGGAGGCGCCCAGGGTGGTGCTCACGAAAGGGAAGGTCCGCCTGTTGTACGGCGGCCAGGAAAACCGCAGGACGCTTACGCTCAAACCCGGCGAGCTGGTTACATTCGATGAACAGGGGAATGCGAGTATCGGGCAAACGGCTCATCCCTGGGATTATTCGGCATGGAAAAAGCACCGGTTTATTTTTGATCAAACACCCTTGGCCGATCTGGCGCCGTTGTTCAGGGACCATTTCGGGGTGGAGCTCCGGATCGCCGACCCCGTCGTTGCCCGGATGACCATCACCGGTACATTCACGGCCCGCACGGACGATATGCTTTTAGGCTTTCTGAAAGAGGCGGCCCATTTGCGGGTGCATCGCGAAGGCAACACCGTCACGCTATCGCGGTCAACCGCATTGTAATCCATTAAAAACGGGCCGGTTTCCGATAACGAATGTGACAGGAAACCGGCCCGTTTTGCGGTTGAATCATTTGTCGGTCCAGTCCCGGCCATTATCCTGCAATATTAAGTTTAGTTAACATTCGCGTAGTGAAGAGGACGCAAATCGTCTCCGGGAAAAGCAAAGAACTATTGTCACTTTATTTCCCGATTATGCGATTAATGCGATTTCTACCAGTTCCACTCCTGTTAAATGTCTGGCTGGGATTTCTCAACCCCGGCATCGCTCAGGTGTTGGCCTCGGCCCAGCTACGGACCGAGAAAACACCAATGAAAAAACAGCCCGCCACCAGAGCTTTGAAAGAGGTTTTGCGCGAGTTGCAGGCCCATTACAATGTCGACATCGTTTTTTTCGACCAAAGCGTCGACGGTCTCACAGTGAGGGCCGACAAAGTCGACTATAAGGCGTCCCTCGAAAAAAACATCGCCAATGTATTGAAACCGTCCGGCTTGGTATATAAGCGGACCGACGGCGGCGGATATATGATCCTGGAAAAAACGCCCGGGGAGAATACGAAAACAAACGCATCGGCAGATCCCTCTTTCTTCGGAATTGCTAACTCAAAAAATCTTGTCTACGCCTCGTCCATTGCCCTTCCATCCGTAAAGAGGGTTCTGGTGGAGCGGACCGTCAGAGGACAGGTGACCGGCGACGACGGCGGCGCATTGCCGGGTGTGAGCATCGTTGTAAAAGGAACGACGCACGGTACCACGGCGGACGAGAACGGAAATTATCAACTGGTGACCGCCGAGGATTACCCCACGCTGGTTTTCAGTTTCGTGGGATATGCCAGCCGTGAAGTCGTGGTGGGTAACCAATCCGTGATCGACGTCCGGTTGTCGGTCGATAACAAGGCGCTCGACGAGGTAGTGGTGATCGGCTACGGAGATAGCAGGCGGGAAGACCTGACCGGCTCGGTATCTTCGATCAATGTCGAAAAAGACCTCAAAAACGTCCCGGCGACGCGTGTCGACCAGATGTTGCAGGGGCGTATGGCCGGCGTTTACATCAAATCCACCAATGGCGCACCCGGCAGCCCCACCACGATCCGGGTGAGGGGATCCAGGTCGATCAGCGCCACCAACGAACCGATTTACGTCATCGACGGTATCGTCGATCCCAGCGGAACGAACCTCAATTCCATTAATCCGGCCGACATCGAAAGCATCGATGTCCTGAAAGACGCTTCCACAACCGCTATTTACGGTTCCCGTGCGGCGAACGGCGTGGTGCTCGTGACCACCAAAAAGGGAAAGGCGGGCAGGAACGATTTCCGCTTTTCGACCAGCCATGGAGTATCCCAGTTACCCCGAAAACTCGATCTGATGCATTCCCGGGAATTCGCGGAATTCATCAACGAAGCGCGGATAGACGCGAAAATGCCTATTGTGTACCCCAATGTCGATTCCATTGTCAACCTGAGGGGCGAAAAAGGAACCGACTGGATGGACGCAGTAACCCGGACGGCGCCCTTTTCGACCTATGACTTGTCGGCCTCCGGGGGGTGCAGGCGGCGAGCGCGGGTATACATATTTTCTGTCGGGTAACGTACTCGACCAGAAAGGTATCATCAGAAATACGGGTTTTCAGCGCTATCAGGGAAGGTTGAATTTTACAAAGAACCTGTCGTCCAGGGTCGAGCTGGGGATTAATCTCAATATCAGCCGTGAAAAAAGGGAAATCACCAGCACCGCACTCGGCGCGAACAGCAGTTGGTCGTCGTCGTACCTGTACCTTCCGCCGACAATGCCGATTTACAAACCCGACGGTTCCTATGAAACTTTCAACCCGATCTGGTATTCGGGCGGGCATATCGACAACCCGGTAGCGGTGGTCGACAAAGTGAAAAACAACCAGGTAGCCAACAATGTCATCGGGAATTTTTATCTGCAATACGAACCCGTTCCCGGGCTCAGGCTGAAATCGACGCTGGGAGTCAATTTCATCAGCCAACGCGGCGATACCTACAACCCGTCGGACATGCCGACCAAAATCCTCAATAACGCCATGTACGGCTCGGCTTCGTCGGATATTTACAACACAACCAGCCTGATCAACGAGAATACGGCGAATTATTCGAAGAGCATTGGCAAGCATCATTTAGATTTCCTGCTCGGAAGCAGCTACCAGTCCAGGAAAGTCGACCGGCTCTACGCCTCGGGCAGCCAGCTCACCAACGACATCACCCAATACAACAACCTCGGCCTGACCGTGCAGGCCTACCGGGGCATTGCTTCCAACCTGGACGAAAATACGATCGTTTCTTTCCTGGGACGTATCAATTACGACTACGGGAAACGCTATTACTTCACGCTCACCGGCCGCCGCGACGGTGCATCCAATTTTGCGGCGGGCAAGAAATGGGGCTTTTTCCCGTCGGGCGCCGTCAAGTGGAGGGTGTCGGCCGAGCCGTTTTACGAATCTTCGAGGATCAGGCATTTGATCTCGGACCTTTCCCTCCGGGTAAGCTATGGTGTTTCCGGAAACCAGGGTATTGCCAATTATCAGTCCCTGGCATCGCTGAGCGCCAACAGCAATTCTTACATTTTCGGCGGTACGCAGGCGTTGGGCTATACGCAGGGGAACCTGATGAACGACAAGCTCACCTGGGAAACCACCGGACAGCTGGATGTCGGTCTGGATATCGAATTGCTCAATGGCAGGGTCAACCTCCTGGCCGATTACTACCGGATGCTGAGCAAAAACCTGCTGCTCACCGTGCAGATTCCCTCGCAAACGGGATATTCTTCCCGCCTGGTCAATCTCGGGGAATCGCTGAACGAAGGTTTCGACTTTTCTATCAGCGGGGATGTGATCCGGCGCAACGACTTCACCTGGAATGCCGTCGTGAATATCTCGACCAACCAGCAGGAGGTGACCGATATCGGCCCCCTTACCAAGGTCGCTTTGGATGCGGGTTTCGGATATGGCGTGATCACCAGCTATCTGGAAAAAGGTATTCCCATCGGGGCCAATTACGGGGTGGAATATGCCGGCACCTGGAAGAACCAGGCGGAAATCGACGCTGAGCTGAAAAAAGCTGCCGGCGACCGTACGTATGTATCCGCTGCCAGCTTTTACAAACCCGGCGGGCCCCGGTATCTGGATTACAATCACGACGGCGTGCTGAACACCGTGGATTATCACTACCTAGCGCCGGCGAACCCGAAAATTTACGGCGGCTTCGGAAGCACGCTGAGTTATAAACGGCTGTCGCTCGATTTCTTTTTCCAGTTTAGTCAGGGGCATAAGATGTACAACGGGCAGGAGTTTTTCATGGGGACCGGCACCAATCTGACGAACCAGTTCAGATATATGGTTGACAGGTGGTCGGAAAGTAATCCCACCTCGGACATTCCGGCTGTCAACTCGCGCGACAATATCCCCACCAGCCGCTTTCTGCACGATGCCTCGATGCTCCGTCTGAAATCGGCGCAGATCAGCTACAACCTGGGCGGTTTTTTCCTGAAAAAGATCATCAGGGATATGCGGGTATACGTAAGCGGCTCCAACCTGTTTTTGCTGACCAAATACAATGGTTTCGACCCCGAAGTGAACAATGGTGGCGGCAGCTCGACGATTATTGCGGCCGACAATGGCAGTTACCCTAATGCCCGCGTCGCGACATTCGGTTTAAATGTTTCTTTTTAAATAATGTTCATTAACAAGATGAAGATCAAAATGAAAGCCGGGAAAATATATGCATTCCTGCTCGTACTGACCGGCAGCGTTTTTATACAGGGATGCGATAACGCTTTGAACGAAGAACCGAAGACGTTTATAGCGCCGGACAATTTTTTTGCCAACGCCGACCAGTGTACCCAGGCTGTAAATGGCGTTTACACATCCCTTTACAGCGTTTACGGCGCAACGGTGTTCTGGTCGATGACCGAGCTCGGGACCGACCTCTCGTTCAGCACGGATGCCAACAACCTTGTGCCCAATGACTTCACCTTCAATTCCGGCAACACCGGTACGGGCGGGATGTGGGGCACATTGTACGGCGCCATTAAAAACAGCAACATGGTCATTGCGAGGGTGTCCAAAGCGCCTATCGATGACAAAGTCAAGGCGCGGCTTGTAGGGGAAACCAAGTTTTTAAGGGCATTGTGGTACTTTATATTAACCAATACGTTTGGCGATGTGCCGCTATGGACCGACGAGCTGGACGTAGACGCCGTGAGCCAGCTTCCGCGCGCCCCGCTTGCCGATGTGCGCGCGCAAATCATCAGGGACCTGGGCGAAGCCTCCGAAGCGCTCCCGCCGACCACGAGCGCCAGCGACGCGGGCAGGGTAACCCAGGGGGCCGCGTTGACGCTCCTGGCCAAAGTATATTTATACAACCAGGATTGGGCCAATGCACAGAAGACCGCGTTGCGTGTGGTCGAAAGCGGCAAATATTCCCTGCTTCCCAGCTATGCCGATGTTTTCGATATCTGGAACCGCTATAAAAACAATGCGGAATCGATTTTCGCGGTACAGTTCCTGCGCAACGCGGCTACATCCAACAACGTGAGGACACACCAGCTCGTGAACTATTACATGCCTACGCGGGATGCGGGATCGAGCACCTACGCGGGCGTCGATTTTGGCAAATACGTGATCGACGGCTGGCATGTTTATATCCCCACGGCCCGGCTGGTCGATATGTTCGAACCGAACGACCTGCGCAGGGAGGTTGTACTCGGTTATGGTTATAACGGGCAGAAGTTCAAAACATGGCCCAAGGAAAATCGTCCGTGGTACGGGCCCAAGTTCTGGGACCTGGAAGCGAATGCGCAGGCCAGCGGCAAAAACCTGTACGTGCTGAGGTATGCCGATGTGCTTCTGATGCTCGCGGAAGCCTACAACGAGCAGGGAAACACGGCAGAAAGCGTAAAATGGCTGAATCAGGTAAGGAAACGTGCGGGGCTGAAAGAGCTGGCCGGCCTTTCCGAAGGAAGCCTGCGCGAAGCGATCATGAAGGAGCGCGCCATCGAGTTTGTGGGCGAATACCAGCGCAGGCCCGATCTGGTGAGATGGGGAAAACTCGTGGAAGCCGTCAAATCAGTGGCGGACGACAACCCGGTAGGCGCCGCGAATATCAAGCCGTTTCATAATTATTATCCTATTTCGGCCGACGAAATCATCAAAAACCCAAATCTTGTGCAAACCACCGGGTATCAATAACGCGACCCCGCAAATAGCAGGAGAGTAGTTGTCGGGTTGAATATTTAAGCCCTGAAAATAACTCATTCAGGGCTTAAATATTTTCAGACTCCGCCAGATAGGAACGAACCTGTTCCCCGACCTTTAAACGGCGTATTGGCCTGGAAATCGATGCCAATTTAAGGTCGATGGACGTTGCTATATTCGGGATTGAAAAAACGCGCCGGCGGTAAAATGGCAGCAAACCTTTTTTATGAATAATATTTGAAACTGATAAATGAAGTGCTGGATATTCGGAATATCGATATTAATTCCCGACAAATGCCGGCATTTATAAAAATGGTTTGTGAATCGCAGAAGTTTTAACCGTTTAATATCGTAGCTGTGACGTTGCCGGAAATTTTTAGTTTCTATTTGCCTTCGTTTATACTTTCAATTACCAATTGATAATGAGAGCTTGAATCGAGCTGGGTACGAAGTATTTATTCCTGTACTTTTTTGGCCAGTTCGATAACGCTGGAAACACCCAGTTTCTGAAATATCCTGGCCTTAAAGGTGCTGACGGTATTGGTACGAAGATTTAAATCGGATGCAATTTCTTTGATCCATTTGCCTTTTATCAGCATGTGCATGACTTCTTTTTCCCTCTCCGACAGCTTGTTAGTCGCTTTCAGTTGCCTCATTGATCTTTTACCGGTTGAAACAGCTTCCAACAAATGCTCCTGGACGGCCTGGCTGAGATATCGGTTATTTTTTACAACCGTTGTGATAGCGGCAATTACTTCGCTTTTTTCCGCCGATTTGGATAAATAACCTTTTGCGCCCGCGGTAATGTATTCCAGAGCGTGAGTTTGCTCGTCGGCGGCCGAGCACATGAGTATAATGACGTCGGGCTGTATTTGCCTGATACGGTCGATCATCGTCCTGCCTTTCCCGCCGGGAATGTCGATGTCCAGTAAAATCAAATCGAAGGGTGATACCCTGACGTAGGATAATGCATCTTCGAAATTCTCCGCTTCCGAGATTGTTGCGCCCCGGTAAAGTTCGTTGAGCACAATCTTCTGGCTCATGCGGACTAGAAAATGGTCTTCGATCAATAGAACTTTCATTATTCAACTTTTGATGGCATAAGAATGCAATGTAATAACACGCCCGTTCAAATAAACGGATGAGCCGGTCGGAGGGTCGATTTTTTTAATGCCGCAATGCAGGGGAGGAACAAAAGGGCGTCATGAAGGGGCAGGTATTTACCTAAAATGACGCCGGTAACCAGCCCCGTACGCATTGAAAGCCGGATAGCGATTGCTACCCGGCTTTACCCGTTCGGTTACCTGCTAACGACTATTTTGTGTGTGCTGATAGTGCCGTCAAACAGGGTCAGGCTTAGCATATAAATGCCGGGCGTAAGCCGTGTAACATCGATGCCATCTTTAGGCGGACGAAGCTGGTGAATAATCCTCGTTCCCGAAACGGTGCTCAGGTTCAATTCGCGGACCTCGTCCGAATTGCTGATCAGTAGTTTGTCGGACACCGGGTTGGGGTACAGCCCGATCGTTAACCCGCCGTCGACCCTCACGTCACGTATCCCGCTATACGCGAATGCGGCGTTGTCGCCATCCGTCGCGCGGTCGATCATTTTCAATCTGTAAAGATTTACCCCGGCAACCGGGTTGCGGTCCACGTACCGGTAATTGACCAGGACCTTGCTTTCTCCGCTGGACGCGACGGTTCCGATGTGCGCCCACTTCTTGCCGTCCGTGCTGCGAAGGATTTCAAAACGGTCGCTGTTGGTCTCTTCCGTCGTCGACCAGCCGAGCAGTACAGTGCCGTTTTCGGCAACAGCCGTAAACTTGACCAACGTAACCGGCATCGGTACCAGAAGGGACGCGAAGGTATACGCCGTATAGGTGTCGGGCGCCAGTGGCGCTACGGTCGTGATGGAACCCGTTGTCAGATCGCTGCTGCCGCCCAATACGGATATAGTGTCGACTCTGGAGGGAATGGCCACCCATTCTGTCCCGTTCCAGCCTACGATCGTCAGTTTGTTAAGCTGGCTTCCGGTCAAAGAAGCGATCGCACTTCCCGCGTCCCATGTGAGGGTCAGCGGGGTCGCGTTCGCGCCGTCGATATCCCAGTATTCGACCGTGCTGACGACGTCGACGTTAGCGCCCACGCTGCTTGTCGCAAAAGGCCCGCCGTTGGGAAGGGCGGTGTAGTCCGATCCGGTGAAAAGGTTGCTGGTAATGGCGGTATTGGGGTCGGCGTGGAAATACGCGCCCATGGTTCCGTCGGCCGAAGCCGCAAACTGGCCTAAAAAGCCATTGTCACCGACGGGAAAAACGAATGTGCCGGTCCCGTACTTGCGCACGTAGCCGTCCACATAGCCCGCATCGGAGGCGCCGGTGGAAGTAAGGTTGTCGCCGGAGAAGTTGAGCACGCCGAAGTTGCCCGACGCCCGTTCGGTAAGGATTACGCCGGGCTGAGCGCCCCCGCCGCCGGTCACAAAGTTGTGGTTGCCGAAGAAGGTCATCTGGGCGCCGCCGAAAATCGTGGTATTACCCTGGCTGCCTTCCTGGGCGCGAGCCACGGGGCCGAACAAGAGCAGGGCCGCTACGACTGTTGTGCTGATCCATCGCGTGCCGGATGAACTGGTATAGTTCTGTTTCATTGTAAAGGCTTTTTAATGTCGGAAATGTTGGTTATTCGTTTCATCGGCTCACCGATTTCGCATCCTCTCCGCCGTTAAGCGCGCGTTCAAGTTGGCTAAGGCGATTGTTAAATCCGGCATAGGCCGCTTCTTTCCGCTTCAACTCGGCACTTAGCTGCGCCTTTTCGTTTTTCAACGATTCCACTTCCTTGTCAAGCTCCTGCAACGATTGGATGAGCATAGGAACCAGCTTGCTGTAATCGACCTGCCACGGGGCGGTTTTAGCATCGGCACCACCGACGGTCACAGCCTGCGGATATACCGCGTGCAATTCCTGTGCAAGTACGCCCGTTGAAAGGGTTTTGGCAGGATCTTTCTTATAGTTGTAATCGTATACTTTCACGGCTTTCAATGCTTCTAACCCAAATTTAGTGGCCCGGATGTTTTCTTTGAGGCGTTGATCCGACGTGGTGTTATATTGCACATTGGTAGTAGTGTGCGTGATCGCGCCAACTCCGTTGCCGCCCACGGCGAAGTTGATCATCTCCCCGGATGTCGTTCCGGCCGGCTTGGAAACGTGCAACGGAGATACCGATCCCGCACGCTGGATGCCCACCCATGCGTCGCCCGCCGCAGTAGTACGCACTTCAAAACCGCTCACATTGGAAGTGCCGTTCCAGATGTTGCCGGTTTGCGCACCGGGGTTTGCGACCGCTTTTATGTCTCCCCGAACGTCCAGGCGGGATTGCGGAGCTTCGTTATTAATACCGATAAAGCCCGTGCTGCTACCCAGCGTCGAGATCACGAACGCGTCTTCCTGAAGAACCTGGTTCGCATCGATCACCTGCAGGCGGAGATCGGTAGTCGAGTTTCCCCGCAGAAACGCGTATTTACTCTGTTCGGCATCGATGGCAAACCCTACTACGGCACGTCCGGCATTAATCGCAATGGACGCAGCCGAATCGATATTGGACCCACCCACCGGATCGAAACGCGCCACGACATTAGCGGCGGAAGGAAGGTCCAGGTTTGAGACCGCCTGGACGTGTAAGGTAGTCGGCGGATTCGGATGGTTGATCCCCACATTACCGGATTGCATCACTACCGTGTGGCTACTGTTTTGCCCTTCGACGTCCAGGTTGGCCCCCGGGGTTATCGTCGTGGGGTTTGAACCAATTTTCACCTGGGCCATGGAGGCCGTCGACAAGGCAGTAAACGCTGCAAGGGAGATGGTGGATAACAGTTGATTTGTTTTCATAAGAAATTTACGTTTGAAACCATTATGTTTGAGAACCTGTAATCAGTTTTGTCGTGTGCGTGACGGTCGTGGCGCGACCGTTATACCGCGAGGCCTTCGCAGCTCGGTTCAATTCGATGCCGGGGCAATATCCGCCGCGGATATGTGGATATTGCGTACGGCGACAAACATAGATATAGTGTGTCAAAACACGCTGTCGATGTCTACAACAATGGCAGAGAAATAAATCTATATTTGTAGTATTAGTTCTATTTTCAAATGAAATGCAGTATGTAATGCCTGGCAAAGAGCCGATGACGACGGGGGCAGCACACGTGAATCGGGATGGCGCCGCGCTCCGGTCCGGTTGTGCAACGGTGCCGGTCCTTAAAACGGAACCGGCCTGAAATAAACCTGTACGCGGCACAAAAAACACGCAGGGGCGTTCTGGAAAAGACAGAACGCCCCTGCGTGTTTTTTATCCTGGCTTGTTGCGGGCTGCCAGGTTTTGCCCGAACGGCACGGTCTCAAACAGTCCTTCCCCCGTCCAGCTTGTCCTGAAGTTCTTTAAGCTCTTCCCATTTGCCGTCCCGCGCGAGAGCCGACTGTTGTGCCCAGCTGGCGGGATCATGGATCTGATAGCGCGAGCCGTTCTTTCTCAATATGTCCTCGATCCGGACGGGGTCCGATTGGGCGAGCTGCCCGAATGTCAGGATGCCCGCCTTGTTCAGAAGCTCTTCTATTTTTGGGCCGATCCCTTCTATCACTTTCAGGTTGTCGCGGGTTGGTGCGGCTACGTTTGAAATGTCGGCAAAACTGTCTCGCCGGCGCTTGCTGCGGCAATCGTCCAGCTCGGTTTCACGTGCGGCGATCTGTTCGCGCAGCCCCTGCGCCCTGCCGTTGGTGATCCACCGGGCGATCAGCCATCCGATCAGCGTCGTGGCGATCATCAGGATCAATATCTCGGAAATCGCCACGGGTTTGCTCAATGGCGTAATATCTAATAGTACCATAGTTAAATATCTTTGCTTAATTAAACCTTGTCATTTTTGAGGATCTGTGCCTATGCTTTGCCGCCGCTCAGCACATTCTGCCACTCTTTCAGTTCCGCCCATTTGCCCGAAGCCGCCATTTCGGCCTGTTTTGGCCAGCTTTCCGGGTCGTGTACCTGAAAACGCGGCCCGCCCTGGCCGAGGATTTCCCTGATGGTTTCGGGAGAAGTATTACTTAGCTGTACGTAAGTCCGGATACCCGATTCGTTCAAAAGTTTCTCGATGGCGGGGCCGATCCCTTCCACCACTTTCAGGTCGTCGAATGTTGCCGCAGCGGGCTTTTGAACCGCAAGCAACGCGACACTTTGATGGCACTGTTCGACTTCCGTGTCCAGTTGCGCCAGCCGGGCCTGCAAGCCGGCGATCGTGCCGTTACCCCTGCGGTAGCCGATTATGTAACCTATCACACCCGGAATTATTAACATCAGCAGATGTTGCCACCAGGCATTCGTAAGATCAAGCGGATTTAATTGGAACATATCTTGTCAATTATTAAGTTGAACATCTGCCGTATCATTGAACGATAATCTCTACACGACGGTTGGCGGCCCTTCCTTCGGCGGTACTATTGGATTCCTTGGGGCTGGCTTGTCCTTTGGCCGCCGTCACCAGCTGATCCTCCGGTAACCCTGCCGAAACCAGCTGCCGCTTCACTTCATCCGCCCGCTTTCTGGACAGTTGCACGTTGCCTGCCTGATTTCCGGTGTTGTCGGTGTGGCCCGTCAGCAAGAGTTTTTTGTCCTTATTGGCGGCGAGGTATTTTTGCGCTTCTTCGACAAATTTCTGGTTATCGGCGGTATGTATATAATCGGTGCTGCCCGTATTGAAGTAAAGGTCCAGCGGCTTGAACAGGCCCTGGTATTTCTGGGCCCCCGCAAGCGCATCCTCGGTGGTCGGTTCCTGCGTCCCGAATGCGAAGCCGATACCGCCGTTCAGCGAATCGGGGCTGAAACGAATTGTCTCCTGTAACTCGCTGGCGGTCACCAGCGAGGCGGCTGGCAGGCCCATGTCGACGTAGTACTGCCTGATCCCCTCCGCCCGTGCAATGCCCAGGTCGGACCATTTCGAATCATTGACCTCCGAGGAGTGGTAGTAGCCGGTAATGGTCAGCTTTTTCTTCGGATTGGCGCGCAGGTAAGCCGCGAGGGAATCGAGCTCCTTTTTCACGGCGGTAAGGTTGGCGGCTGCGCCTGATTTCGCAAAACCGAAATTCCCCGGGGAAACCAACGACAGGCCGGCTCCGTCGGTAATGCGCAAAGGAACAATTTCGACGGCTTCAACCGAAGGCGCGTCGGCAGGGACGAGCGACGCGTCGCATAACTGCTTAATCTTGCATACATGCCACCAGGTGGCCCCCGCCATCCAAACGGCCAGGGCGATCCACCAGAACGTAGAATTCTTTGACATACATAAATGGTTTTAGTTGACTAGTAGGTGCCGGGCCAGGAATTGCGTCGACGTCGAAAGTGAACAAAAGTTATATATTTTTGTGAAATAATACTATCAATGACAAATTATTTTGACAATCGGCCCTGATGGCAAAACGACATGGACGTACAATGGAAGGTCCGGAGAAGGTAGCCGTCCTGTTTGGAAGATATTGTAGCTAAAATTTTACATTAATTAAGTGTTAATTGGTACGATTTGTTAGCTAATGCCGAATAAATTACCGGCTCTTAACCGTGTTTGAATTTCAAAACATCCCTTTTTAAACCTTTATGAAAACTTTTACCTTGACGATGCTCCGGCATACTCTTACATCGTCGTTGGTGGCGATGACGCTTCTTTGCAGTATCTTAACGGATGGTTTTAGTCAGCCGCCCGTGCGGTACGTTTATCTTCAAAAGGTATCCGATGCAATTGAAGGCGGTATGAATGGCCTGTACAAAGTCGGCCTGCACTACCCGGTCCCGGTCGGCAACGACATTGTTGTGCAATTTGCACTTTCCGGCACGGCTCAGGCAACGCCCGGGCCCGGTACCGATTTTAATTTAGTGGGATTAAATGCGGGCAATATCGTTATTCCGGCTGGGGCGACGGAAGTATTTGTTGAAGTCGATGCCGGAAATGACGGAATAATCGAAGGGCCTGAAAGCGTTGATCTTCAACTCTTAGCCGCTATTTCGGCTGGCCAGAACATACCTGTAGATGCCGGCAACCGGAGCGCCCGCGTCGGCATTATCGACGCCAATGCGGCCTCTACGACGCCCATTCAGGTACTGAAAGGGACCGATTTCTCGGAACCAGCCGGGCAAACCACATTTACCGTCAAGCTGGCCGGCGTCGCCACTTCCGCATGGCCGGTCGTTATCGGTTACCGGTTGGACGGCAATGCTAGGCCGGGTGTTGATTTTCAGGCATTCGGAGAAATTGTTATTCCCCCGAATACCAACGCGGTCTCGATTTTTTTGAACGCAACCGACGATCATATTATCGAGGGGCAGGAGACGATCTCGTTTAGATTGCTGTCAGGAAGCGCTACGGACGGTGGGGGCAATGCTTTTATTTTTCCTCCCGATCCGGCCAACGACAATATCAACGTATCGCTTGCCGATGACGATTATGTCCCGGCCAACGCGGTAGTAAACCTTGTGAAAATCTCGGATGCCGCCGAACCGGCCGCTCCGGGGATTATCAGAATAAGCTTGCCCGGCGACTACGTGGCGGCATCAGTCGTTTCGGCCAATATCCAGTTCAGCGGCAGCGCTACGCCCGGCGGAACGGACTATATCGCGTCCCCGGCGGTGCTACCCGCTTATCACATTTTCGGCGATATTTACCTGAATGTCGTGGACGACACCCTCTACGAGAATACCGAAACGGCCGTTTGCACACTTCTGGGCGCTTCCGATTCAAACCTTTTTCAATATACCGCCGCTCCGGCGCAAAATACCGTCGGCGTGGATATTGCCGACGACGACACCAACCTGCCGCTCCGGCTAATCGGTTTCGCAGGCAATATGCAGGACAATGGCGCCGCCTCGTTGCGCTGGACTACCGCCGAGGAAGAAAATACGGCCTATTTCGAAGTGCTCAGGAGCCGTGACGGACGCGGGTTCGAGAAAATCGGTGTCGTACCGGCATCGGGATCAGGTAACCATAATTATGCATACACCGACGGAGCCCCCGGTCCGGTGAATTTTTACCGTTTGCATATGGTAGATCAGGACGGCTCTTCGACTTACAGCCGTATGATTAAAATCGGCTGGAATCAGCCGGCACCGGTCGTTGCTTTTCCCAATCCCGCCAGGAACTATTTGACGGTCGATTTGGGCAACAGGAGGCCCTTGCCAAATGGAGCTAAGGTGATCGATAGTTCCGGAAAAGTGCGCAAAGAGCTGCGTCTTACCGGCGGCAGGCAACAAATTCCGATCGACGATTTGTTGCCGGGCTTCTATTTCTTATCGGTTGAAAGCGGTGAAACTTTCAAATTCGTCGTTGCCAGATGACGTACAGGCGTAGCGCCGGATACCGGTAGTGGTATTTGTGAGCGCATTTCCGGCACGTTATGCCTTGTCGCGAAAAAACCGCGGCGCCTGGCCGTGCACGATGCATGGCCAGGCATATTTCCACGAGCAGAAACCAAATGATGTTCCGGTCACGAAACATGACCGGCTATTCGCCCCAGGCGATTTTTTTACAGTCGCCGGCTGGAATTTTCGTCGGTGCTTCCGACCAGCTTCCTACCACTTTGCCGTCCTTGTATTGCTTCGCGCCGATCATGTGCGTACCTGCGGGCAGCGCTACGTTGCTGACCGATTTGGATGCCGGCGTGCCGCAAGCGGGTTTCAGAAACGACGGCCCGTTCAATACCGCTTTGACTTCCCCATTTACGGTAATATCTATACGATCGAATTTTGTGGAGCTGATCGTCGTGTAGGAAATGAGCGATCCCATCGGTTCGGGTGCCGCTTTTTGCTCGTCGTCCTTGCAGGAAAGCAGCATAGCTGCGGCGAGGACAAACATTTTTGCTGTGTACAGGGAGCTTTTCATTGTTTTCATGACTTGCTGTTTTTTTGTTTTGATGGTTCAAAACTAGTTCCCAAGGCGCCGGGCGGGGAATTTTTATTCGTCGAAGCGTAGTGTTTTACGCTTGATAAGTGCCAAAACCGGAAGGAAACGCGGGAAACGGCAATGAAGCTAAAAGGGGATGGAAGATAATCCGGCGTCCTGGCCTGAAAACGGTTAATTGACGATTTGCTACATCTCACTCAGCGTTTGCCCCGACTGCTCAAAAATTAGTTCGCCTCCCCGCCACTTTTATTAAATTTTTGCTCCAAAAATGCATACATGGAACACGTCGGACCCACCTATGAGCAAATCAGGTTAGTTAAAAGAGAATGGTCGTTTTTAAAAAACATCCGTGCCCAGATTATCGGCGACGTTTTTTTTGGAAAACTCCTTTTCGACTATCCCCAGACCCGGAAGTCCCTCGACCGCATTCTTTCCGACGGGCTGACGGACGACCCGAACGAGGGCCTGAAAAATCTGCTGGGAGGGATTATCAGCAAACTGGACCGCCCGGATGAACTGGCTGCACACCTGCAACGATTGGCGTCGGCATTGAAGACCAACGGGTTTAACAAGGTGATTTTCAGGCGATTTGCCGAAAGTTTGATCTGGACATTGAAAAAGGCCTTTGGCTACGAATGGCCTCTGGAATCGGAGCTGGCCTGGATGGCCTGTATCAGCGCAATTGAATTCGGGATTTTTGATCTTCAATAGAAACTATCAGGCATGGCCGCATCTGCAAAGCTGTTTTTGTCCTTTTTTCTGTTCCTGTTATTGCCGGAACGGTTGCTCGGGCAGCTACCCGATTACAATGTGCAAATGCTGGGGGAGGGGAGCGGCATCAGTATGTCGAATGTTCACAAGCTGGTGAAGGACAAGAAAGGCTTTCTCTGGATACTGTCCAGGCGGGTTGTGCAGCGGTTCGACGGCCGCAATACCGTGCGGTTCGATGCCGAAGGCGAAGATTGGCTGGATATCGCGGTCGACCTGAACGGGCAGATCTGGCTAAGCAGCCACAACGAGCTCAGGACCTACGTCGACGATCGGGAGGGGTTCCGGGCGGTGCCGATCGCGGGCGGGCGGAAACCGAAGTTCAATTTGCTGGATATTACGCCCGACAACCAGGTGTGGGCGCTGAGCGGTAGCGGTTTGTACCGGTACGACCGGCGGCGGCGCGTATTTCAGCCCCATCCCATTCCCGGGTTGGGCGGCATGGTTTTCTACCGGCGGATATTCAGGCGGGCGGGCGAGGAGTTTTTTATAGGCGACACGCACGCGTTGTTTGCATACAATTACAGAACGGGGCGTGTGCGCAAGACCGATTTCCATGCCGTCAGGGCGATTGCTCCGTTTTCGGAAGACATCCTGTGGGCAACCAATGCGGACCTGGAAATGTTCGAGCTGGACTTCCGCTCCGAGACTGCGTCGAAGATCGCCCCGGCGCGCTTCACTCCGGCCGCAACTTACCTGACCATTAATTCGGTAATGCCGCTTGGCGGAGCCAGGGCGCTGGTTACGACAAGCAAGGGGTGCTACCTTTACGAACGGGGCAACGGCAGGTTCAAACGGGCCGTGTTTTATTACCAGGGACGCGAACTGAGCAATAATGAGATCATTACGGGCTACCGCGACGATGACGGCACGATCTGGCTCGTTTCCAAGCAGGGTATCCTGTTTTTTAACCCCGACCGGCATACCATTACCTGGCTCCGCAATTTTCGTAACCTGCTGAACGAAGAAAACAACGACATCCGGGCCATAACCGGCGACGGAGCGGGGCGGATATGGATGGCTACGACGGAGGGGCTCTCTTGCCTCGATCCGTCGACGGGGCGCTTCGATACATTTATGCCGTCGGTTGCCGGTGACCCCGATTTTCGTTTTCCGACCATCCATGCCCTGAATTTCGACGGGGAGCGCCTCATTCTCGGCCCCGGCTCCGGCGGCCCGCTCCTGATGGACCCCCGTACCGGAAGCTTCGAAAAGCCGCGTTATCCGCCGGGAAAGGAGGGTAATGCGCTCCGCGGGCAAGTGGAACACGATTACATCTATGGCATTCAAACCGTGGGCGGCGGTAACCAGCTAATCCTCGCCGACGCTTCGTGCTACCTGCTCGACCGCAATACCCACCTGCTGACGGAGCTCCGCTTCGCCGGTTCGGATTATATCCTTCAAACCGCCCGTACCGACCGCACAGGCAATATATGGGTGGGTACTTTCAAAGGGTTATTATATCTCGACGGGCATTTTCGGACAATTTATGCCGATAGTACATTCTACCCCGGCAAGCTCGTCACGTCCATACTGCCACGGAACGACTCGACTGTCTGGGCAGGCAGCGTGGGGCTTTTCGAAGTGACGCGCACACGTACCGGCCTCAGAAAGAAACGCATTATACCGGAACTGAAAACTTCGCAGATCACCAACCTTTATGCCGACCGCCACGGGCGGGTGTGGATCGCGGCGGACGAAGGTTTATACCGGTTTTCTGAAAAGGACCGGAAGCTGGAATGGTTCGACGTCTGGGATAATGTTCAGAACAAGCAACTGAACCCGGGCAGTATTTACGAAGACGCCCGCGGGCGCGTGTACTGGGGAGGGCACAATGGCCTCAATTATTTCGATCCCCTGAAAATTTCGCTGTCGCAGCAGAAGCTGCACGTGTACATTATGAGCGTGACGGTCAACCACGAGGACACGCTTTTCAAGCCGAGGCAGTTCGATGCGGCATTCATGGCGACGCCCGGCGGGCTGCGGCTCGACTGGAACGAAAATTCGGTCGAAATACATTTTACCGCAGCCTATTACCAAAACCCGCAGAAGGTGCATTACCGTTACCAGCTCGATGGATTGCACACCGGCTGGGTACGGAACGGGCACAATAATGTCGTGCGGTTTTCATCGCTTGCCCCCGGATCGTACACATTCAAAGCGGCAGCGAGCCTCGATGGCATAAGCTGGCAGGAAAGCGGCGAGAAGTTCACATTCGTCATCACTCCGCCCCTGTGGGAACGGCCCTGGTTCGTAACCGTTTCGTTGGCATTGGTAACCGGGCTGATCTACTACCTCCACAGAAAGCGGATCGAGGCCATTAAGCAGCGGCAGGCAAGGATTTATGCATTGCAGGACAAGGCGAACAAGCTCGAAAAAGAGAAAACGCTGGTCATGTTCGAAAGCCTCAAGCAACAGCTCAATCCTCATTTCCTGTTCAATTCGCTTGCCTCCCTGGAAAGCCTGATCTGGGACGACGCCGGGAAAGCCAGCCGCTTCCTCGAAGGGCTCAGTTCTACTTACAGGTATATCCTTAAAAACCAGAATAACGAGCTTGTGCCGCTGTGCGAGGAGCTGGAATTTGCCGCTGAATATGTCAGGATACAGCAAACCCGTTTCCGCGAAGGCCTCGATGTACAGTTTTCCGTTGACGCTTCCTGCGAAAACATGCTGATCGCGCCGGTGACGATCCGGAACCTGGTCGAGAACGCGATCAAACATAATGTAATGTCTCAGGATTTGCCGATGCAAGTGAGGATTTACCCGGAAAACGGCTACATCGTTGTACGGAACAATCTTCAAAAAAAGCGGTTTGTCGAAACCAGCAACAGGCAGGGACTCAAAAATCTTTACTCGCTTTATTCATATCTCACGCCGCTGCCGGTACAGCGCTTGGAGGCCGATGGCTTTTTTACGGTCAAAGTGCCGCTCATTGCCGGTAACGGAAAGGCATGCCACATCGAAACCGACATTTCCCATGAAAGCAATCATCATTGAAGACGAGACGCTCGTAGCCCGCCAGCTCGAAAGAAAGATTGGCCAACTGGCGCCCGATATCGAGGTGACGGCCATTTTACCCAGCCTGAAAACGGCCCGCAAGTGGTTCCTCGAAAACGCCGAACCCGACCTGATGTTTATGGACATCCAGCTCAGCGATGGTATCAGTCTGGATGTTTTCGATTTTTACGATCTTAAATGCCCCGTCATTTTTACCACCGCATACAGCGACTATGCGATCCGTGCTTTCAAAGTGAACGGGATCGACTACCTGCTCAAACCGGTTCTCGAACGCGACCTGAAACGAGCCCTCGACAAATTCAGGGAAAAAGCGGGCATGGTAACAGGCCTCTCGGCTCAAATGAGTCAGCTCATGCAAATGCTCACCAGGCCCGAAAGCGGGTATCCGGGTTACAAGGAGAAATTTCTGGTCAACGTTCGTCAGCACTGGGTGCCGGTCGACACCCGCGATATCGCCTGTTTTTGCAGGGATAATTTCAACTATATGCACACATTCAGGGCCGAAAAATACCTGCTCGATTACAATTCCATGGATGAAATCGAGGCAGTGCTGGACCCGCGCTATTTTTACCGTGCCAACCGGCAGTATATTATCCATATCGACGCCATCCAGAGTATTACGCCGCATGAAAACCAGAAACTGACCGTGCGGCTCAAAGCGCCCTTGCTTTTTGAAATGGACATCAGCCGCGAGAAGGCGCCCGCATTCAAGCGGTGGTGCGACCGCTGATCTTCTTTTGTCACCTGTAAGCAACTATTGCATTGCCCTTTCTCTCTTTGTCGAAAATCGCATAACAGGTTCATTATTTTACCGAAGTTTCATGCCCATGTACAAAACCCTGGCCTGTCTCGGCCTGCTTTTTTTCGGTGGTAGCCCGTCTGTCGCACAGGACGGCCCGGTTTCTCCGTCCGCAATGCGGGAAGATTTTCAGTTTATCCGCCGTCAGTTGTTTCAGGCCCACGCCAATCCCTTTTCCCGATTATCCAGGGAAAGATACGAGGCTTACCTGGACTCCCTGGAAGCCGGGCTGACCGCGCCGCTGCCGGTTGCGGATTTCCGCGAAAAAGCAACCCTGGCCCTGCTCCCTCTGGGCGACGAGCATGCGGCCGTTTCCTCGGGCAAGGCAGCAGCGGGGCACAAAGCTCCCGCCTGGGCCGACAGCGTGGCGACCAATATCAGCTACCGCCGGCAGGGCAATACCGGCTACATTTTCGCCCGGTCGTTCGCAACAAGAGGAAACGCGGACCTGGCTGTGTATCAACGTTGTATCGACAGTATTTTCGCCATGGTCTGGCGGGATGGCATAATGCGCCTGGCGATCGACGTGAGCAGCAACGATGGCGGGGCGTCGGCCGTTGGTAATATGCTCATCAGCCATTTTCACCCGAAGCCTTACCGGACCTATTCGATGAACTGGAAGCGGAGCGACGAGTACCTTGCCCGGCTGACTTCCTGGGGATTCACCGACGAAACCTACCGGAAGGCTGCCCCTGGGGAGATATTGCGTTATCCTTCCCGCACCGTCACGCCCGAAAAGACGTCCGGGCCTTTCAAGGGAAAAGTGATCGTGATTATCGGGCCGGGTACCTTTTCCAGCGCGATTATCTTCGCTACGCTCGTGCAGGATAACAAGATGGCCCTGTTAGCGGGTGAGTCGCCGGCAAACGGTCACCCGACCCATTTCGGCGAAATGTATTCGGTCGTTCTTCCCAATACCCGACTGGAGTTGCGTTTTGGTGTGAAGGAGTGGATCAGACCGGCCGGGCGGGGTACCGTGAATAAACTGGTCCCGGATATTGCTTTTAAACTCCCCGCCGACGGAGACTATGCGACGATTTTAAAACGGCTCCCCTGGTAGCCGAATGGAGCAACATACATTTTGCCAAAGCGCAATTGAACGGCGTTCAGCCATTCATCGGTTTGGACATAACAAATTGCTCGGTCAGTTTCAGGGCCAGCGCATCGATGTTGTCGACACGTAATTTTTCGAAAATCCGGTGTTTGTATTCGGCCACCGAGTCGCGTTTCACCTTCGCGGCTTCGGCGATCTGCTTGTAGGACGCGTTGGCGGCCAGCAGGTCGGCTATCAGCCTTTCCTTTCTGGTAAGCTGGCGGTTAAGGGGATCGGCGGCGATGTGTGAAAGCAATATCTGCTGGATATCGAACCCGATAAATTTTGCTTTGCTCTGAGCCACCCGGATCGCTTCGATAATTTCTACCGGATCGGATTTTTTGGAGATCAGCGAATGGATGCCCGTCCGGATGAATGCATAAATGTACTCGAAATCATCGCCCAGGTGTACGATGATGGCCGTGTCGGGATTAGACTCCCTGAATGAATCCAGTAATGAGGCGTCTTTTCCGTCCGAAACGCCGGCATCGAGAATGACCGTGCCGATCCTGAAATTGTTGCTCAGTAAAAGGCTGTTTTGAATGGTGTCCGCTTCCAGGATTCGGGAATCGGGAAATTCGCTCACGATAATCGAACGGAGGCCAATATTCAATAGGGGGGTTATCTGTAACGATCAAAATCGCCATTTGATGACGTGGGTTATTAATATTCAGGAGTTAATAAATATGCGTTTCGTGTAAAGCAGGAAGGGTTTCGAAGCAATCCCGAACGACCGCTTCAAAACCCTTTACCTGGTTTTTACCTCGAAACGGCTACCTTTTGTGTGCTGATAGTGCCGTCAAACAGGGTCAATGAAAGTGTATAAATGCCGGGTGACAGACTACGGACATCCAGACCTTCGGCAGGGACGCCATTGCTTTTGAGCACTTGTATGCCCGACACGTTCGTCAAAACGGCCTGCTTGACCTGGTCACTGCCCCGGACCAGCAGCTTGTCGGCCACGGGATTCGGGTATGCGGTCGCAAGGGCGCCTTTTATTTTCACTTCGCGGATGCTGCTGAACGCATGGCCGCCCTCGGTATGGTCTGCGGCACGGTCGATCATTTTCAACCGGTACAGGTTGGTGCCGATGGCAGGATTACCGTCCGTGAATGTGTAGTTGACGACAACTTTACTTTCCCCGCGTGACGCTACCGAGCCGATGTTCGTCCAGGTCTTGCCGCCCTGGCTCCGCTGGATTTCAAACCTGTCGCTGTTGATTTCCTCGGTGGTTGACCAGGAAAGCAGCACTGTACCGCTCTCAGCGACCGCAGTAAACCGCGCCAATGTAACCGGTAGCGGGTTTTCGAAGGCGATGAAATAGTCTTCGACTTCCCCGTTTTCCGCTGCTCCGTTAACGCTTCCGGTAGTCAGCGGATCGGTCGTGATCCTGAACCTGGCATAAACACCGGTCGTTCCGGTTGCACCGCCCAGTGTTGCGGACGGCCATGTCAACGCTGCTGTACTGCTGCCGGACGCGACGGTCGTACACACGCCTTCCGCCGCATCGAATACGCCGTTGTTGTTCCAATCGATCCAGCCGCACAAATTCGCGGTGCTTCCGGTGGTATTTACTACCGACAGGTCGACAGTGTAATTGGTCACTGACTTGGTAGCACCGCCCTGGATCTCGGGGAACAACGCTACTCCGTCTTCGTCCTGGTCGCCGGCATTATTATCGCCGACGGCGTTAGTGGATGGAACCCCGTCGAGCTCGCTGTCGATGAGGCTGCCCAGCGAAAGGAAGCTGGTTACTTTGTGGGATGGTCCATTGCTGGCCGCCAGGGTGCTGTACGAATCCGGTGCATCGCCGTAATCGCAGCCTATACCGATGGTGATGTCGTCGATCGCGAAATCGTTTCCGTAAACACCGGGTGTTTGCTGATTGTTGCGAATAATAAAATCGACGGTACCGGACGCGTCAGCTGTAAATGTAAAGCTGTATTGACGCCAGTCGCTGTCGAAGGTGTAGGGAATGTCGCCCGTGGACGCGGACGATATCAGGGCGCCTGACAGATTGCGAGATTCCAGTACCAGGTTCGGCACTACATAGCCGGGCGCGGTGGTCAGGTTTGTAGCCCAGAGCGACAATGAATAGGTGGCTCCGGGAAGCAAACCGCTAAACCTTCTGCGGAAAACTTCGTCCTGGCCGTAACCGCCATTCACATGCATGAAATAGCCTCCTACATCGCCCGGTGTGTGGTCGAGGCCTGGCGTACCGTTGTACATGAGGGAAAAGTTGTTGACCAGACTGTAAGTTTCCGCGCCGAGCTCATCATAGTGGTAGGGGCTGTAAATGGTGGACGTAACCGATGGCGTGTCGGAGCCGGAGGCACCAAAAGTTTCTACGTATGGTGTTCCGCAGGAATTGGAAATAACTGACGATTGAATGTTGTAATTTACAAATTCCAGGTGCACGGTTTCCCCGGCTGTTACTGTCACCGTCGCGGTGCGCGTCGGGATATCGGTAGCCACCGAGCCGCCGGCCGTGTTGATCTTGATCAGCTCCCAGGATGCCGGTGTAGCATTTTCCGAGATTGTATACGTGCCTGGGGGTACATTGTAAATAACGGTATTGGCAGTTCCTGAGGGATGTACCGTGTGGTCGTTCAGCCAGCCACCGTCTTCCCTGCGCTGAATGAGGCGTCCGCGTCGGGCGAGACTTCCTGTAAATTTCGCATAGTTTGTCAGGATAGGCGTGTCGCCATCCGCGCCTGCCGATATACCGCCGTTGCTGGGGCCCACTCCCAATCCCGAAGAGTTCGGGTCAAGAACCCATGTGGTGCCGGATAAGCGATAGCTTTGTCCGCTGTTGACTGCCCAAACCGACCCGTCGGCTGCGACCGTCACATCTAGAAACCCTCCGCCGGGAAATACATCGGTCACCGTTGCCGTGCCGCCGGATGTTGTCACTCTGCTTACGACCCCCGTACTCTCGTCGAGCACATACACCGAGCCATCGGGCGCTACGTCCAGGCGTGTTCCGCAAACATTGGGGAAGGGCGTGAATGTAGAACCGCCGTCCCACCGGTGTAACGTGTAGCAAGGCCCTGCGCCGGCCAGAATATAGGCAGACTGAACTGTTCCGGCCGAAATTCCCACATCCACCGCATTGATGGAAGTGCTTAGCGGAAAGAAGTTGCTACCATCCCATCCAAAAACAGCGCCTTGCGCATTCACCAGGATCGGGGTGCCGTTGTTGTAAACATCGACCCTCGTACCTGCACCCGGCGCGGCAATCCAGTTGGTAGCGCCGGCAGGCCGGTAGTACACCAGGCCGTTATCGGGCGTGTTGGTCGTTGCCGCTACGGCCCAGACAGTATTGTCTCCACCCATACCCACATCCTGCATCGAAATAAAAGCGGGATCGTCGTTCAGGGTGAACGAGCTGCCGGATGGCAGGTTGGAGGTGAAACTGAAATCAATCCCCGGAGAAACCTCGGATTGTGCTTTCTTAGCGATCACAATCGTGGAAAGCGGGGCAAGCTCGCGCGACGCGAACGTATACGCAGTGAATGCATCCGGCGAAAGGGGAGCCGTTGTGGTAATGGAGCCGGCATTCAGGTCGCTGGCGCCGCCCAGTACCGAAGTCGGGTCAACTGCCGATGGGATAGCGACCCATTTGGTCCCGTCCCAGCCGGCGATGGTCAGGCTGGCCAACTGGCTGGCGGTGAGCGACGAAATACCGCTCGTCGCATCCCAGGTCAATGTCAAAGGTGTCGCCGCGCTGCCGTCAATATCCCAGTACTCGACCGTACTAACGGCGGTTACGCCCGCGCCCATACTGCTCGTTGCGAAGGGCCCGCCATTAGGGAGGGCCGCATAATTACCGCCGGTGAAAACGTTGCTGGTAACGGCTGTATTGGGATCCGCACGGAAGTATGCACCCATCGTCCCGTCACCCGAAGCGGCGAACGGCCCCAGCGAGCCATTGTCGCCTACCGGGAAAATAAACTGGCCGGCACCATACTTACGCACGTACCCGTCCACATAGCCCGCATCGGATGCGCCTGTGGATGTAAGGTTGTCGCCGGCGAAATTCAGAATACCGAAGTTCCCCGCAGCACGCTCGGTGAGGATTACGCCCGGCTGCGCACCCGAACCTCCCGCGACAAAGTCGTGGTTGGCGAAAAAGGTCATCTGGGCACCACCGAATATCGTGGTGTTGCCCTGGCTGCCCTCCTGCCCGTAGGCGCTGATGTTAACCGCAAGCAATGCGGCCAGCACCCCTTTGAAGGTATTTGCCAACGATAAATTCAAATATATTTTCTTCATGTGATTTGCTTGCTAGTTGGTAATCAGACCGTGTTTCAGTCCTCGTTTTCAGCGAAACCGTCTATTCGATTTTGGTAATCGTCATGTAAGCGCGCCCGCATGTACCGGTCCATATAGGGTTGACAGGCGGGTTACCGTCGGTTTGCATGGTGTAGCCTTCCAGCGAAATAGCATCTCCGGTAGATAATTTTCCTGTGTATACGACAGATTGCCAGTCTCCAGCAGTACCTCCCAGCGGCGAAGTCCCCTTAAACAGCGGGCCGCCATTTTCAGACACCACCCAGATCCGCGTCCAAAGGACCACTCCGGCCCCTGTGGTACTATTACACGACAAGCCCACCTGCACTGAATAAGATCCGTCCGCAGGAATGTAATACCTGTTTTGTCCCGTCACCCAATTTTCGGCGCCGATTGTCGGAACCAGCGGAAGCCGCTGCGCAGGATCGTCATGGAAAGCGAAGGTCGGGACAACCGCCGGGCTGGTAATCGCCCCGTTGAAGACCGTTTGTGGAATTTTCGCCGTAGCCAGCGGCTGCCAGGTCGCTGTGCCGTTCGCATCGGAGGTCAGCACATAGCCCGTTCCCTGCGAGCCGTCCGCGATGGTCAGCTTGCCCGTGTTTTTGTTAATACTGATTTTGTTGGCGGGATTCGTGCTTTCCACTTCCAGGTTGTTGTTCGGATCAATGGTCGTGGGATTGGACCCGATTTTCACTTGTGCGGACGAGATAGTCGCTGCTGTCAGCAAAAAGCCAAACGTCAGTGCTGGGATAAGTCGAATTGTGTTCATGTGATTATTAATTCAGTTAATTGATTGAATGAAATGATTTATCGCGACACGCGACAAATGATCCGGGCTTCGAAGTTTGGATATTTGATCAGGCCTCGACAAGGCGTCCCTTGTCTCGGCATGAACAAACATAGGATGCCTGACGAATTATTTTTGTAGATATTGGTAATTTGAAGTCGTAGATAATGCCCTACATCATTGAATTTTTACTACAAGCTGGCCGAGGACGCCAGTCGAAGCGCCGATACGCGGTCACCACGCCCGACATTGCCGGGCGTAAACCTTTCGCCGGGGAGAATTTGACGAATGTTAGTGAAGAACAGGGTTACCCTGTCTGCCGGAGGAGGCCTGTAATACGAAAAATTCTCACGAGGACAATTGTAACAAGCGTCCTAGTGAGAATTGAATGCCGCGCTATTGTTCCGAACCGCGGACGATCCGTAAACGGTACGTCAAGCTCACACCTGATCGTAATGCACTTCCAGGATTTTGAATTTTCTGATTCCGGCGGGCATTTTCCATTCGACCGTTTCGCCTTGGCAGAGGCCGATCATGGCCGCGCCCATAGGCGTGAGTATGGATATTTTTTGTCGGGTGATATCCGCCAGATTGGGCATGACGATGCTGAATTCCATTTCCTTGCCGGTGGTCAGTTCCAAAACTTTTACGCGTGAATTCAGCCGGATGCTGCCTTCAGGAAGTTCGTCTTCCTCGACCACAATGGCGCGGTTTAACTCGTAGGCAAGCGACATTTCGTTTGCGCCGGGGCTTCCGGGGAAATTGTTGGCAAATTGCCTGAGTAGCCGGAAATCATTTTTTCCGAGTATGACGGGGCTCGTGTTATTGCTCATGGTATTTTTTGGGTTTGTTGATCGTCGGCAACGTTGCCTTGGGATCATTGGGTTTAGGAATAGCCGATGCCGCTATTCTGCTTGAAAAGTGTTTTGGAGGTTCGACCAGTACTGGTAAACGAAAATTCTTTCCTGCCGCGACAGTCCCTCATTTGCTCTCGCAAGGCGGGCCAGAATCCTGAGAAACCGGTTTGTTGCCGTCTCGTAGGAGTTTGCGGTCCAATTCTTCGCCTGGGCCTGCCCGGTGCCTGTCTCGTCCAGTATAACGGCATTCTCACAAATGAAATGGGTAATGACCGACATGTCGGGCTTTTGACCGGCCGCCCCGGTTTCCTGCGGGCGGAGCTGCCCGTGCGTTCTGAAAAGTTGCTGCACTTTTTCCAGAGCCGGTGATATTCTCATTTTATCCATACAGTCCAAATTCGATTGATACTAACTGATTGCCTGCGCTGTGCCCGTGCGATCAATTGAGGGCAAGCGCTGCGAATTGATGGAAGACCTTTTCGTCCAACTTATAGCGATCGTTTAGGGTAAGGCTGCTACGGGCGTTGAAAAGGGCGTAATTAACCGCATTATACATAAGCCAGTAGGAGGGCGCCGCCCCCAGCAGCCGCTGCTCGATCCGTAGCCGTTCAAGGGCCTGCCTGGCCAGCTGGACCGGAATCGGCAGGTGTCGAAGCAGGTTTTCGTCTTTTCGTGTCATGGATTTTTCCTGGAAATACTCATACACCCGGGTTGTCAGCGTCGGTTCCTGTCGGGTAACCGCGCTCAGCAGGTCGGTTAATTGCTTCTGGAAGCATTCCGAGGTCTATCTTGCGGTTTCCCTTCTGCTTACGCAATTGCGGCAGCGGTTCGCCGGAGGAGCTGCCCGCCCGCCGGTGACTTTTGGAAGCCGGATGGCCCCGCAGCCAGTCCTGGTAGTGGGCAAGTTCCGAGAAAGAGTCGGCCCAGCCCATCAGTCCGTTCTGGCATATAGCCCTGTACATGCTGCCTGTAAACAGGCCGCCGTCCGCGAGCGTCCGTCCCTGCACACTGAAAGGCGTTTTGCCGTTATAGCCGTTTGTTACGATAACGCTGCGTTTGAGGTGCTCGCCACCGATGGCCAGTTCTTCGGGAAGGATAATGCTGATGCTGAACTCGCCGGTGATCGTATGCTTGATCTGAAGTTCGTAACGTTCAAACAGGTTATCCACCGCCTGCCGGATCATGGCATTCGGTATCACGGTGTATCCCGCGCTTTGTATGCCGAAAACCGTTTTCCTGTGCCCGTACGGCTTACCTACGATCAGTTGCTGCCGGTCGGTGGCGATGATGTCGTATTCGGGCAGCATATCGGCCAGCAAAACGGAGTCGACCGGATAGCAAATCTCCTCCCAGGATGTGGCTGTTTGCGGTATCGCGCTCAAATAAGTCATAGCAACTGTTTTTACAATTGTAAATTTACAGCCGGAATACCAATTTCCAAACCACGTCGCACTTAATTTGACAAACCGGGTAAGATGCGTCGCGGCATTTTGCCCCTTCCCGGCGCAAGAACTGCACATTTTTTGTAAACCCGACGGCGTACATTTGCATCGTAAACATTGAAAAACATGGCCAGTGAAGTTCTGTTATATATCAATAGCCATCTGGACAGCAAAATTACCCTGGACACCTTGTCCGGCCTGACCGGCTACTCACCCTTTCATCTTCAGAAGAAGCTGAGCGCCGAATTGGGTAAAAGTCTCGGCAGGTATATCCAGGAGCAGCGCTTGCATACCGCGGCCTATTTTCTGGCTTTGACGCGCGTGCCGGTCAATGAAATAAAATACCTGGTCGGTTTTGAAGACGACAGTTCTTTCGGAAGGGCATTTAAAAAGCTGTACGGTGTGCCGCCGCTGCAATACCGCAAATCGAAAAAGCACCGGCAAGCTTTCCCGCTGCGGACATTCCGGTACATTTCCGCAAAAGGCATGATTTACAACGAGGCGCCCAGAACCGCGCGCGTTTTTGCGTCAAGGGGCGATTATTTCTCCGAGGGCATTTACGGAATATGGAAGGAGGTCGCGGCTTATATCAGGTCCATCGGCAAAACGCCCGAAGATTTCAATCATTATGCGATCCTGCACGAATGCCCGCATCTTACCGGCAGCAGGGACTGCCGTTACGACGCCGCTATCGTGCCGATAGGATTTGAGCTTCCCGAAGATCCTTTCTGCCAAACCGCTGTCTTCGATGGCAGGTACATCAGGTACGACTTCTGCTGCCAGGTGAGGGACTATGAGGCGGTCAGCGCGGAAGTGAACCACACACTGGCGCAGCAGACGAATATACAGCACCGTTACGCGTGTCGTATTTCAGGTTCGGCGCCATGCCCGACCACACGAATCCCGACAATTTATTAATCAACTGGTATTTGCCCATACATTAATCAACCCATACGTAAATGAAAAGAAGAATAGTAGTATCCCTGCATTGCCTGGGGATAGCAGGACTTGTTTTTGCCTTCGGGGATCTTTTGATAGACCAGGAGAATGTGATTTTTAAAGCCGCGCGGGAGCCTGTGAATTTTGCGGAACTGACCACTTCCACCTCCTATCTGTGGTGGGCGGGGCGGGGATTTCTGGGAGTATTCCTCGAAATGGTCGGGACCGTCGAGTTGTACCTCTATCTGCAAAAGACAGTGGCGGAACGATGGGCATTTGCGGGGCTCTTGCTTACGCTTACGCATCAAATGATGGGAATGGGTGTTTTTGCGATAGCTTATTTTATGTTTCCCGCCGCGGGGCACCTGTTCCGGGCGGGGGTGCCGGATGTGATGTCGTATGTGACCATGCAAGGGCCGCTGGCGGGCTTTTTCGGGGTTTCCCTGTTGAGTACCCTGGCGGGGTTGTTCTGCATGGCAATAGCCGTTCAAAAGAGCGGAAAATTGCCATGGTGGACCGGTTGGCTGGCTTTCCTAGGCTTTGCCCTGATTCCGGTCCCCGGCGTAATCGTTCAGTTCCTGGCTAACGGCCTGTGGGCGTCGGCGTATTTCCGGATGGCGGTTTACATCGGTAAAACGATGGACGAAAGAGAGCCGGAGCTTCAATTTTAAAATGTTGGTTTTTACCAAATATTTCAAAAATCCGACCGCGCAAATTTGTACCGTCGAAACTCTTAAACAGCTATTTGCCATGAAGTTTGCCTATCTGGCCGCTTTCGCGGTTGTGTGGTCGTTCTCTGCCTACAAGAAGGCCCCCCGAAATACCCAAACAGATGATTCGCAATTTGTCGGAACCTGTGATTATGCCCGCGAAACGGACCTCCGCTCATACCAGGCCTTTATCCTGGTCAAAGGCCGGCCGCTTTCCGTTCGGTCACTATATGGGCAACCGGTCGGATCTTACGCCAACGCGAAATTGATCATAGCCGGGGCGAGGGGCTGTGCAGTTAAAATGCAAAAAATCTCAATTTTTTTTGTAGTAAATTCGCTACAAATAATACCCGGCAGGTTTTCAGGAAAATAGAAAAATATGCGTTTTGACGCAATAGGGTTACAAAAATTGGACGAAGATTTTAAAAACGTAGAAATTAGGACACTAAAATGTAGTATTTGTTCTATAAAAAATATTTTTTGTAGAATTTATTTTATTGTATAATTGAATCGTCGGTTGTAGCTTTCCGTTGAAAAATTTTCTATCATCAGTTGTGGATAGAAAACCTGCACCACAAAAAATCTCTACAAAATATCGTAACGCGTGCGAGTGCCCACGGCCGGGGCCGGTTTTTGAAATTGTTAAACTATTCGAACTGACACTATGACGATTTCTACGCAACTTCCGCATGACTGTTGTTACAGTCTTACCAGTTACGAGGGCGAAAGGTCGCCCCCGAAATGATGTTTCACGTTTCAACGGAGCATCGTAGAAACGGTATCCAGATGCTTTCCATTTAGCTTACCCGGTGCCTATACCAACGGGGACCGGTGCTTCGTTGCCCGCCTTCAATCGCAAAGGCGCTGCACCATGGTATCCGACAAATTCGGCGTACCCGGAAAGCGGCTCTTTTGAGGTCACGGGAGTGGTATGCTCATGACGTTTATGTATATCCGTTACTAATTGGCAAACGGATCCAACGTGTAGGATTTAACTGCCTGAAACAGGCGAAAAGCGCACAAGACAAGGTTTCGTCCCGCGCAGGTCAACATTCATCAATATCAACGTATGGAAAAATTACTACCTAGTCGGCCTCTGCTTAGAGCTGTTCGACAAATCGGCTCGGTTTACGCATCAAGAAAAACTGTTCTTTTCTGGGTATTTGCTTTGATACCTTTCTTGTCCAGCGGGCAGGTTGTTTCACCAGACACGAGTTTATTGCCCTGTAACACACCAACCGCACTGAATCTGCCGATCTATCACATGAGTATCGTCCCCAGTGTGCCGTTGGGAACAGTGTGGACGGGTACTTACGGCCTGGCGGGCGCGGTGGTGAGCAACTCCGCCAATGCGATCAGCGCGAGTACGAGCGATGCAGCCACCTTCCTTGCGGTGCTTTCGGCCAGCGGAGGCATGCGGTTGACCGTTCAAAGCGACAACGGTTATTATCCGGCGGGCTTTTTCGCCGGCTTCGAGATCCAGAACACGGGCATTATCGGGGCCACATTGCTGGGCTCGCTCACGGTCCGTACCTTTCTGAACGGTACGATGCAGGAGGAATTCACCGGTGCCAGCGGCTTGCTCGCGGCGAATATCGTCAGCAGCAGCGGCAGAACGACGGTCGGCTTCGTGACGACGAAGAACTTCAACAGGATACAGATCGATCAGGCTTTGTCTCTGAGTGTTAACCTGGGTACGACGCAGATTTTCAACGCCGTGGCGACCAAATTCTGTGCCGAATCGACGCCTCGCGCATGTAACGTCGTCGAACACTGGCATAACCCGACCTTCCCGGTATATGTGAACACCGACCGGACCGGTATCAGCGATCTGGCCTGCGCGAACTGCGCGGTGCGAAATACCGTAAATCTGATTAACCAGGATACGACGGATTACGCGGAGATCGACCTCGTGGCCTCGCTCGGTGCAACCGGATCCGTTTCGATCAAAAACACCAGGACTATCTACCCGGCAGGTACCTTCGCAGGATTTGAGATAGCCGACCAGCGGACGATCGGAATTGCGTTTGCGGCCGGCCATACCGTAACAACCTACCTCAACGGCGTACAGCAGGAGCAGGTATCGGACGGGGGCGCATTGGGCAGCGCGGGTGTTTTCACCTCTTCCGGACGCGTAATTACAGGTTTTAAAACCAAATTCGCATTTGATGAAATCCAGTTCAGTGTCAGCAACCTGGGATCTGTACAGGCCGCGCCTACGCGGGTGTACGGGGCGGTGATCGAACGCTTTTGCGAAGGCCCGGCGTTGGCATGTAATACCAATACCAAACTGGTGAAACCCAATTATCCCGTCATTGTCGACAGTCGTAATACAGGGATCGACGCCGTTGCGTGTATTCAGTGTAACATCGTTGAATCAGGTAATGCGATTGACGCGGACCCCGATAACTATACCGAACTCGTGATCCCCGCCAACATTGGTACAACCGCCGCATACGGTGTCACCGACGGGGCGAAAATTTATCCGGCCAATACCTTCGCCGGTTTCGACATCGACAACCCGAACCTGATCGGTGCCAGCGCGCTTTCGGGGATTACCATCTCTACCACGGATCAGTACGGCCTCGTCATCGAGTCGTTTTCGGGTAACAGCGGGTTGATATCCGCAAAAAGCTCGGTGCTCAACGGCGCGGGCAGGCAAACCATCGGCTTTCTGGCAACCCAGCCTTTCAGCGGTGTAAAAATCACCGTCAGCTCGGTTGTTAATGCCAATATCGGTACGACGCGCATTTACAATGCGGTATTCAAATCATTCTGTGCCAATGAGCTGGCTTGTAATACGCTGACGGCGGTTTCCAACCCGACCCACCCGGTATATGTAAACGGCGTCCGGACTTCGATCGACGCGGTCGGCTGCGCGGCTTGTCAGCTGAACAATTCGGAAAACATCGTCAACGGCTCGGTAACCGTTCCGGCGACGCTCGTAATGGGTGCCAGTGCAGGCTCTTCGGCCACGGTTGCGGTGGCGAATGCGATCGAGACTTATCCCGCCGAATCCTTCGCCGGTTTTGACATCGAATCCGGGGCCCTGCTTTCAGCAAACGCGCTGGGCGGTATGACGATCCATTTGTATAACGATGGTACGCTGGTGCAAAGCGGCACCGGAAATTCGCTGATGGCCGGGGTAAGCACTTCGCTTGTGACAGGCGGCAGCAACAGGCAAATTGTCGGTATCATCAGCAAAGTTCCCTTCGACGAAGTACAGCTGGAAATCACAAACCTGCTGGGCGTGGATCTGGGCACCATTCAGATATACCGCGCCTATATGCAAAGGAGCTGCGCGATCACCGTCGACTGTAACTTTAATGTAACGCTGAGCGATCAGAACCACGGAGCGGTGATCGACGGGGAACAAACCGGAACCAGGGGCATTGCCTGCGCGGGTTGCGAAGTACAGGCCCCGTGGAATGCGGTTTCCGCTTCCACCACCGACTTCGCCCGGATTCACAACCTGGCCAGCGGTGTGCAAACCAACTCCCTGGCCGTAGCAGTTCCCGCTACCTCGTTCCCTGCCGGTACTTTCGCCGGGTTCACCATCAAAAAGAACCCGTTCCTGCTTTCGGCGGGTTTGTTCACCGGCATTACGATCACCACTTACCTGAACGGGGTTGAGCAGGAATCGAAAGCCGACGCGGCATTGTTCGACCTGTCGGTCCTGACGCAATGGTTTGGTACTCCGGCAGATTTTTACAACCCCGGCTTCTACACGACCGTACCGTTTGACGAAATCAAGATTTCCATCGGTTCGCTCGTGCAAGCGGTAGATCAGTATGTGGACATATATGGTGCGATCGTCGATACACGGACGGCTATCGGGCTGGCCTGTAACCAAACCAACCCCGATGTGAATGTGGCGGTTATCGATGTGGCTATCGACGGAAACGTATCGACCAACGACAAAGTGCTTGCCGGAACTACCTACGGTGCGGCAGCCCCTGTGCCAGGGTACAACAATCCCAGCGGCGACTCTCCGGCAATCGGTGCGGACGGAAGCTATACCTTTACGGCTAGTGCCGCTGGAGTATACCAGTTCCTGGTTCCCGTGTGTCCTGCCAGTTCTCCGGGTAACTGTCCCGTCGAGTTGCTGGTGATTACGGTTAACGGCCCGACTTCCAACCCGCCGGTGGCTAACCTGGATGTAGCTTCCACGCTGGCGGGAACGCCGGTGACGATCAATACCCTGGCCAACGACTCGCCGGGCAACAAAGACGTCCAGCTGGTACCCGCATCGGTAGTCGTGACGGATTTGAACGGTGGCAACCCCGGTAACACTGCCAGAGGAGGAAATGCGGTAGTCAATTCGGCCATAGGGGCTATTACCTATACGCCTCCTGCCGGATTTGCGGGCAAGGACACCATCCGCTATACCGTTACCGACAATCAGGCGATACCATTGAGCGCATCGGCTTACCAGATCGTTACCGTAATGTTGCAAGGTACAGGCAACAGCACTCAGGCGGCTGACGACTATGTGCTGCTGACAGCCATTTCGGAGCTGACCGTCGACGCGGCCCGCGGTGTGAAAGCCAATGACACGGACCCACAGGGAGATGCGCAGACAGTAACAACCCAAACCACCTCCGTTCCAGGCAAAGGTACCTTGACACTGCAAAGTGATGGAAGCTACACGTTTATGCCTGAACCGACCATCTCGGGTTCCACCATGTTCGCATACACAACGACAGACTCGCAGGGAGCAACCGCGAATGCGACGTTGTATATTTCGGTAGCGCCGGGCGCATTACCGGTAACATTGGAGGAATTCCGGGCCGTGCGGGAAGGCAACCAGGCACTGCTGTCGTGGTCGACCAGCTGGGAAACCAACAGCGACTATTTCGAGGTACAGCACAGCCAGGACGCCAGACACTGGTCACCGATCGGTAAAGTGGAATCTTACGGCGAGAGCAACACGCTCCGGCGTTATACCTTCGTCCACAAAACGATGGTGGCGGGAATGAACTATTACCGCCTTAAAATGGTGGATAAGGACCTGACTTATCAGTACAGCAGCATCCGGAACGTGGAAGCGGAAGGCAACAGTATGCTGACCGTCGCTCCCAACCCGGTTTCCGACCGTCTTTTCCTGACCAGCCTGGCGGGACGGAAAATCAGCCGGGTGTCGGTTGTCAACAGCGGCGGCACTGTGGTTTACTCATCGAAAAACTTCCCGTCCGCCGGTATCCAGGTAAGCAAATGGGCGTCGGGTATGTATGTGATTGAAGTTACCGAGGAGAGTGGTTTGACCCATCGCCTTAAAACCGTGATCCAGAAATAACGTTTATTGATTCATATCGGGACAAGGGTGGAAATTCTTCCGGAAGGAAAGGGTTTTCACCCGCTCCCGAAATTTTCTCCCGTAAAACCTCCAAAAATCGTTTTTAGCTTCACTTTTCAATTCTTCATTCTGAAAAATCGCCATTGCGTTACTGCGTAGCCATACCCAATCGACGGTCGGCGCCTGCCACCCGGGTTCCCGGCTTACGATGTTACCGCTGACGAGCTGTTACCTACGGCGGAATCGCCATGCCTGCCGGCAAAGCCTCGGGAAATGTAAAACTGCGGGGAGCAGGTACGCGATTTTGATTGCAAGCGGCCTTCTTGTATATGTACTACTTCTGGTATGCAATGCAGCTATGAATGCAGCAATAATAGACACACACCCGGTCTCCTCGGAAAAATTAACACAGGTTTTGAATGAGTCTTTCGAAGACATCGACATCGTTACCTTTGCGTCTATGGAGACCTTCGCCGACGTGGTGGATAATGACGGCCTTAAAGCCGATATCGTAATTGTCCACGTTAGCGGAACTGTTTACGAAGCGGACTTGTCGCCTTTGAACCGGATACTGGCAAACCGCCCCGGCAGCCGGATTATCGTTCTGTACGATCAGCGGGCCATGATTCTGCCATTCCTGAAAATCGGGGCTCACGGATTTCTGAAAAAGACCGATCTCGGGGAATTAAAAGACTGTATCCACTGGATTCAGAAGGGGCGAAGATATTGCAACAACGAAATCACCAACTGGATCATAAACGCTTCCCCCAAAAGGCTGGGAGGACATCGGGCCCGGTAACCCGGCTTGTGCTTGCCGGCATTATTTGCCGGTAATGACCTTCGCGACGCGGTCGCGACGAACGTCGTGAGGGGCCGGAATCGCACGCCGACAGCGCGGAAGGCATAATTTTTTTGGCAGGACGTGGCTCATATTGTGATACAAATCGAGCGACGATGAATAAGAACTTTGCCTGTCTGGTGATTGATGACGACACGGATGACCAAGCCTTTTTTCTCTTTGCCCTTACAGATACATTCCCCGCGGCGACCTGCTATTTTGCCAATAATTGCCTCGAAGCCATCGAGCGGCTGGCGACCGGCCTGATACCCCCGCCCGACTACCTTTTCATGGATTGGGTTATGCCCGCGATGCAGGCCGAAGAATGTATCGCCGAACTACGCAGAATCCCCGGTATGGCCGCCACCCGATTTTTTATCCTGTCCGGATCGGCCCCGTTTTTGACGGCAGAGCAGCAGTCGCAGCTCGGGATAAGCAGGATTTTGGTGAAACAGGGAAATGTGGATGACCTTTCGGGGCTTCTTCAATCGGTGATAATTCCTTAAAACTACACCTTCCGCTGGTCTGCCCGCAGGCAGGGGCGCTTCATACCCAAAGTGAGGAGCGGAAATCATACGGGAACAACGGATATTGCGGAAATGCGGGGAATTTCTTTGCGTATGCCGTCTGGTGAACGGCTTGTACGAAGAAATGCCGGGCACGGGTTTTGCATGACGGGCGTCCGTTAGTTGGTTTTTTAATTCAACCTTTATCACCCGTATGAAAGCATCTACCCCGAAAAAGGGCTTTTTTTATGAAAATAGCCTGAGTATTGTTTTTATAACACTTTTCATTGCCACACTACTTGCCCAGGCGATTACCGGATGGCACGAGCACAACGAGGAACTCAGGCAGGAAAATGCCCCGGCCATCGGTTTTGCGATGTACCTGCAGAGTGGCCACTTCATCTCCGCCACCTTTGAAAATTTCGAAAGCGAATTTCTTCAAATGGCCTTGTATGTGGTTCTAACCGTTGGTCTCCGGCAAAAGGGCTCGGCGGAGTCCAAGTCTCTCGATCAGCCCGAAGAAGTTGACCGCGAACCTAAACCGAGTGCCGACGCACCCTGGCCGGTCAGGAAAGGCGGCCTGATCCTCAAAATTTATGAGCATTCACTTTCCATTGCGTTTGTTTTACTATTTCTGATATGCTGGTCCCTGCATTTTTATGGAAGCTGGCTGGACCAGAATCAGGAGAAAGCGCTCAATGGCGAGCCGGCGGTCAGTCCGGGGGAGTATCTGACGGAAGCGAATTTCTGGTTCGAAACCTTTCAGAATTGGCAAAGCGAATTCCTTTCGGTGGCCAGCATCGTTATACTGACAATTTTCCTCCGCCAGAAGGGTTCGCCCGAATCCAAGCCCGTAGATGCACCTAACGCTGAAACAGGCAAGTAAATCGCGGGCTTGACCGCTGGCCGAGACATTATGCCCTTACCGAACCGGCTGCTGAACTGCAGCACCTGGGCGACTGTCTATTAGTGAAGGGACTGTGCGAGTTGATGGGGGGCAATTTGAAAATCGAAAGCAGTCCGGGGCGGGGTACCAGGTTCACAATCCGCCTATCGGTCCGTTGGTCGTAGCTTTCAGGTCTTGCAGCCGGATCATGGGCAGACATCGTTAATCCGGATTTAAATGAATGCAGGTTTCGGCCGGATGGTCGTATTTAGCATTAAAAAAAGGCGGCCCGGCAAACCGGGCCGCCCGAGGCATTTATTTAACGTGGACGAATTTGTGTGTATGAACAGATCCGTCAGTGTGTGTGATGCGAAGGATGTACACCCCGGCGTCGAGCTTGCTTACATCCAGTTTACCGGAGTCGACCGGTCCGGAGCTGTAAACCTGCAAACCTGCCAGGTTGTCGATCCGGATGGCTTTCACCTGTTTCCAGCTGGTCACTTTGAGCGTCAGCTCGCGGTTAACCGGGTTCGGATAGATGCTGCTTTCCAGTTTGCGCTCGAAGCGGACGCTCCGGATAGCGCTGAAAGCAAACGTACCATCGAGGTCCACCATTTTCAACCGGTACAGGTTTTCACCGGCTTCCGGCTTGCGATCGGCGAAAGTGTAGGATTTTTTCACCTTGCTATCACCTTGCGCTTCCACGATACCAACCTGCTTCCATGCTTTGCCGTCGGTGCTGCGCTGGATTTCGAAGTGATCCGAGTTGGTTTCTTCCGAGGTTACCCAGTTCAATTCCGCTGTATTTTCACGCGCGGTGGCCGTGAAGGACACGAGCGTTACCGGAAGCGGTTTCTCCCAGCGGATCGTGTAAGGGGCAGGTGGCGACTGCTCGCCAGCCTCATCCAAATACGCGTACTCGAAAGTAGTGCTGGTGTAACCGGTGCCGGTCAGCTTGATGGTCATCAGTGCCGGGTCGTAGTTCGGGATTACTTGTCCGGCCGTTACCAGCGTGCCATTGTAATACAACTCGCCATGGTCGGGCAGGGTTGTGATCACCACGGTGCGGTCTTTACCCGAACCGTTCAGCGTACCATCCTCAGGGTCGGTGCCGGTAAGCTGGTCAGGTGAAGTCGTGCCTGCACCTGTGCTCGTGTGCGTACCGTTGAGGGTGATGACCTGGTCTGGCGTAGGCTGGTCGATCAGGTAATCCTTTGGCTCTGCCAGCGGCGGCTGCTGCACGCCGAAGTTGGCATTGGTCACATCGGTAGTGGTTACCACGATATTTGGCAAAATACCATTCACCGTTCCGTCGCTTCCGGCATTGGCGCCCAGGTGCTCGCCGGTGTTGTTCCAACCGGTCGGCAGGCTAGGTGTCGCCGATCCGGCGGCTGTCTGGTGCAGCACGACGCTGTACGTGTCTGGCTGAACATTACCGAAATCGTAAGAGCCATCGGCATTGACCGGAACAGTGGCAACGACTGCCCCTGTGCTGTCGATCAGCGAAACATACAAGCCCGACGGAATGGTCGTTACCGAACCGGTTGTATTGACGGTGCTGTCGGTCAATGCATTGGCATCATGGAAGACGTTACCCGACAAGCTCACGACCGGCGTAGTAAACGGCTTGGTCACCGAGCTTTCGTTACTTTCCAAACCGCCGTTGTCGGTTACAGTGAATGGCACGTCTACGGTCGGATTGCCATCGATTGGGTCGACGAGCACTTGCAAGCCTGTTACCGGCACGGTCACGCCCGAGTCGGGGAACACCTGCTGTCCGGCTCCCGGGGTAGTGCCCGGGGCGACGTAGGTTGTCCCGTTGATCGTTACAGTCGTCACATTCTCAGGGAACTGGGTAAATGTGATGGATTCGACAGTACCGTCCGGATCAGAGAAATTGAAATCCCCGGAAATATCCACGGTCACAGTTCCGCCAGGGTTTGGCGAGGAAGGCAGGTTCTCGTCGGTCGTCACCGGCGGCTGCTGCACGCCGAAATTGGCATTGGTCACATCGGTAGTAGTCACCACGATGTTAGGCAAAATACCATTGACGGTTCCGTCGCTTCCTGCGTTGGCGCCCAGATGCTCGCCGGTATTATTCCAACCGGTTGGCAGGCTAGGTGTCGCCGATCCGGCTGCTGTCTGGTGCAGTACGACGCTGTACGTGTCTGGCTGAACATTACCGAAATCGTAAGAGCCATCGGCATTGACCGGAACAGTGGCAACGACTGCCCCTGTGCTGTCGATCAGCGAAACATACAAGCCCGACGGAATGGTCGTTACCGAACCGGTTGTATTGACGGTGCTGTCGGTCAATGCATTGGCATCATGGAAGACGTTACCCGACAAGCTCACGACCGGCGTAGTAAACGGCTTGGTCACCGAGCTTTCGTTACTTTCCAAACCGCCGTTGTCGGTTACAGTGAATGGCACGTCTACGGTCGGATTGCCATCGATTGGGTCGACGAGCACTTGCAAGCCTGTTACCGGCACGGTCACGCCCGAGTCGGGGAACACCTGTTGTCCGGCTCCCGGGGTAGTGCCCGGGGCGACGTAGGTGGTGCCGTTGATCGTTACAGTCGTCACATTCTCAGGGAACTGGGTAAATGTGATGGATTCGACGGTGCCATCGGGATCAGTGAAGTTGAAATCGTTTGAAATATCGACAGTCACTGTTCCACCAGGGTTTGGCGAAGACGGTAGGTTCTCGTCGGTCGTCAGCGGCGGCTGCTGCACGCCGAAGTTGGCATTGGTCACATCGGTAGTGGTTACCACGATGTTTGGCAGAATACCATTCACCGTTCCATCGCTTCCGGCATTGGCGCCCAGGTGCTCGCCGGTGTTATTCCAACCGGTTGGCAGGCTTGGCGTCGCCGATCCGGCGGCTGTCTGGTGCAGCACGACGCTGTAAGTGCCTGGTGTTACATTACCGAAATCGTAAGAGCCATCGGCATTGACCGGAACAGTGGCAACAACTGCCCCTGTGCTGTCGATCAGCGAAACATACAAGCCCGACGGAATGGTGGTTACCGAACCGGTCGTATTGACGGTGCTGTCGGTCAATGCATTGGCGTCGTGGAAGACGTTACCCGACAGGCTTACAACCGGCGTGGTGAAATCAGCGGTTACCGTGCTGACGTTACTTTCCAGGCCGCCGTTGTCGGTCACAAAGAACGGAATCGAAGTAGAAACATCTCCATCTACAGGGTCAACCAGCACCGACAGGCCCGTTGCGGGGACTGTCAGGTTTCCTGCCGGCCATACCTGCTGTCCGGCACCCGGTGTAGTGCCCGGCGCTACATAGGTAGTGCCATTGATCGTGATGGTTTCGACATTTTCAGGGAATTCCGTAAAAGTGATCGACGCCACTGTTCCATCGCTATCAGTCAATCCGAAATGCGAGGTGAGATCCACCGTAGTGTTTCCACCAGGATTCGGTTGCGTGGGTTCTGTACCGCCGGTGGTTACCGGAGGCAACTGGATACCGAAGTTGGCATTGGTCACGTTTTCCCCCGCGACAGTTACGCCGGTCAATATGCCATTCACGCCCGCGTCGCTACCCACACCCGCGCCCAGGTTCTCGCCGGTGTTCACCCATCCCGCCGGAAGGCTCGGTGTGGTAGAACCGGTAGAAGTCTGGTGCAATACGATGCTGTAATCACCCGGAGCGGTCACCCCGAAATCGTAAGTGCCGTCTGCATTGACAGGGACAGTTTTTACGGCCGCACCGGTCGAATCCACCAGCGTTACATAAAGGCCGGTCGGGATCGACGGGTCGGTAGCCGTGCTGTTAACAGTCACATCCTTCAATGCGTTGGCATCGTGGAATACATTACCGGTCAAAGTTACCGGAGCAAAACATGCCTCGGGCGCATTGATAGCCACATTAACCTGTTTAACCAACTGGCACTGGCTTGCATTGTCTGTTACCGTAACGGTATAGGTTCTTGGCGAACCGGTCGTTACAGTAGGATTGGCAATGAATGCATTGGAAAGACCTACCGACGGACTCCACACGTAGGAGTAGTTACCCGAAGAGGTCACATTCAAAGGCAATGCCGCCGAAGTACCTTCGCAAAGTGCTACATTGTCCACAGTCGCGGCAATGGTATTTGGATTAACTACCACTACCACTTCCTTGTAATTGCTGCAACCGGTTGTCAGGTTGGTCTGCGTCAGCCGGTAAGTCTGGGTGGACGTCGCAGCAACAGTGGTACTGGTGCTGTTCGGCGCTGAAACGCCAGTCAACGGGCTCCATTGCCAGGTAGTATTGGCAGGAGCGGTGCCAGCCAGTGAGAGCGTCGCTACGCCACCTTCGCAAATGGCAGTGTTACCGGTGATCGCAAAATCGGCAGGCGTGTTGACAGTCACCACTACCTGGTCGGTGGTGGTACAGCCATTCAGGGTCACGCTAACGGTGTAGGTCGTCGTTGTGGTAGGCTTAACGGTCGGCTGGGCGACGTTGGCCGCGCCTACGATGCCCGCTCCTGTCCACGAGTAGGTAGCGCCTGCGACGGCCGGCGTACCGATGACAGTGGATTCACCAGGGCAAAGCACGGCATCAGAACCTGCATTGGCCGACGGGCTGACTTTCACCTGATCGGTGAAAACACATCCGCTGGACAGGGTCACTGTGACGGTGTAGGTCATCTCGCTGGTGACGGTGGCAGTCGGGTTGGCGACGTTGGTCGCGCTCAGCCCGGTTGCGGGTGCCCATGCGTAGGTAGCGCCCGCAGGAGCGGCCGGGTTGCCGGCAGCGCCGTAACCGATGGCGATCGGGCCCGCAGGACAGACAGTCTTGTCTACCAGTTCAAGGCCATTGACCGGATTGACAGTAACAGTCACCTGATCGCTCAACGGGGTATTACAGCCCGGATAGCTCACTTTCACTGTGTAAGTCGTAGTGGCGGTCGGGTTGGTGACGGTCGGGGTGGCGCAGGTGGTGCAGCTCAGCCCGGTAGCTGGTGTCACGCCGTCAGCCATAAACCATTCGTATTGCGCAAATGGCTCCGCATCGCGGCCCAGTTGCACGGCGGCACCCTGGCAGGTGCTGACCGCTGCGCCGGCGTATTCGCCGGTAGCGACGGTGTTGCTGAGTACAACGGTATCCTTAGCCACACAGCCCGAAAGCGGGTCGGTTACGGTAAGGATATAGCTTTGAGGTGTTGCGAATGCAAACTGTACCTGAGGTTGCGCGTCGTTGGCATCGGTGCCATTGGTCCAGGCTGTGTTGGCCGGTTCCCACGAATAGGTCCAGTTGGTGCCGGCGGGTGCAGCAGTACCGAGTGTTACCGTTGCGCCGTTACACACCGCGCGGTCCTTGCCCGCATTGGCAACAGGTGCGGACGAGTTCACGACAACTTCTGCTTTGGTCTTACAACCTGAGGCCGTTTCGGTAACGACCACCGCGAAAGTCTGGCTGTTGGCAACAGTCGCTGTCGGGTTGGCGATGGCCGGATCGCTCAGGCCCAGCGCCGGTGTCCATGCGTACGTGAAACCGGCTACCGGCGTATTACCGATCTGTACCGGCACGTTCGGACAGGTATATTTGTCCTGTGTCGGGAATACAGGCAGTGACCAGCCCGGAGGGTTGATCACAATCGACTTCTGACATACGATCGAAGCATCGTATTTGTTGGTCACCGTTAAAGTGATCGTAGCCTGTGCCGTAGAGGTGATATTAACCGTCTGCGCACTTGCATTGTCGACCAGGTTGGCAGGGCTCCATGAGAAGTTATAGTCGGCGGGATTGCCTAGAGAACTACCCAGGCGCAATGCCGTACTGCCAAATACTTTGGGACATCCCTGTTCCGACAAAGTCAGGATTTCGAAGTCGCAAGTCGCTCCCGGTCCGGTGCAAGGCTGAATCAGCACATCGGCCGTACACGTAACGCCATTCAAAGTTACCGTGCGACGGAAGCGCGTAACACCGCTATTGCTTTTCAGATAGGCATCTTTACCGCCATTGCGGGTTTGCAGAACAGCACCGTCCCCGCTCACCACGCTCCATGTGTAAGTAGCACCGGGGGCGTTATTCTCATCGAGATGGGAAACCCAGGCAGGACCGCAAATGGTTTCATCCTGGTCGGTAATACGGTTGCTGATCACCGAAACCTGCACCTGGTCTGTGAACGCACAGCCATTCTTGGTAGCGGTAACCGTATAATTGATCGCTCCGCCCGTGACGGCAGCCGTTCCTGCATTGAAAACGGGATTGGCTACCTGAGAAGAAGAGAGGTATTGTCCGGGTGTCCAAGTATACGCAAAAGTATTATCGGCAGTACCGCCCAAGGTAGTGGAGGTGTTTTTACAGATCGTCTGATCCGCACCTGCAAAGGCCAGCGTGTTATTGGGGGCTGTCACCGGGGTCACGGTCACGTCGCTGGTAGTGTTGCATGTTGCACCACTTTTCTGGGTGACCGTTACAGTCAGGCGATAGGTGGTTGCCGAAGTCGGATTAGCCACGGGCTGTGCGCAGGTGGTGCAACTCAGGCTGCTGACCGGATCGCCCGAAATACTCGTCCATGCATAGCTTACCGAAGGGCTCGCGACAGGAGGCGTGCCGATTTGTACTCCTCCGCTGCCCTGGCATATCGACTGGCTCGTACCGGCATTTGCCACGGCCGGGACCACGGTCACCTGATCGATGTCCACGCAACCGGCTGTATCGGTGATTTTCAATGTATAGGTCGTTGCCTGCGTGATGGCCGGGGTGGTGAACGAGGCCGTCGAAGCGACCGGAGTGCCGGTGCTTGTAGAACCCGAATACCATTGGTAGGAGCTGTACGAGCCCGAGCCGCCGCTGGCGCTGCCGTTCAATGTAACGGTGTTGGCGCCGGGCCCGCAAACGTACCATTGCGGTCCGTCGGCATTGGCAATGGGAGAAACGTTGCTGCTGATTACCACGGAGGCTACCTGCGAGCTATCGACTGTCGCCTGCGAGCAAAGTTCGGCATTGACCTTGATCAGCCGACGGTAATAAAGCGTCGTCTGGGAGGCCAGCGGTTGCAGGTCTTTGAAAACCTCTCCGGGCATGTCCTGCCACGGGCCGCTCGGGCTATCCGCTTTTTGCCATTGGTAAAAGACTTTTCCCGTATAGCTTGCCGGCGAGGTGACACCCACCGCATTACCTTCGATTACCGCCGGAATGCCCAGGACACAGGCGGTCTGCGTCATGGGGGCCAGGGTAGTGGCTGAAACTGCGAAGTTATCCGGCAGCGAGCCGTCGTTGAATTTGGCAATGACGCCGTCATTGGTCCCCCCGCCGTAGGTCTCCTGGTAGGCGCCCGGTGTGGCAGCGTTGGCACCTGTGGTGTTATAAACAACCACGATATTGCCTTGGGGATCCATTGAGATACTTTTACCTCTCGCATCAGCTATACTTCCCATCCCATAAGGGCCATCAACCCCTGTCGTTCCCAGATAAGTCCCCCAAACGCGTTGTCCCTGGGGGGGTAAACTGGTTCACAAATACATCCGTGCTTCCCATCGGGCTGGGCTTGTAGGTACAATTGGTGGCCAGAGCGGCGCCCGCGTCGTTTGACTGACCCATGATATTCAGGTTGCCCGCATTGTCCTGCGTTACGCTGATAGCAATCGTCATCGCTGCAATCGAAGTGGTCAGGTACGTACCCATTTTTTGGGTACCGCTTAGATCGAAGCTGGCAAAGAAGGTGCTCCTCACTGTAATTGCCGACGTCTCAAGAGCAGCAGGCACAGTTTCGATAAAAGTACCGGGAGTACTGATTCCCGAAGCACTCTTGGTCTGACCAACCGTGTAGATAGTCTGACCTGCTCTGTCGATGTGGATGTCATGCATGTAATCTGCATTGGAACCGCCAAAATAACGTCCCCAGACCCGTTGCCCATTCGTTTTATCGATTTTCAGAAGAAAAGCATCCGTGGATCCGGACTTGGTTTGTCCTTGGGGGGGCATTCGCGGCCAGATCGGTATTCGTCGTTGCTCCGGAAACGTATACCTGGCCATCGGCATCGAGGTCCATGGCGCCGAGATAGGAAATGGTGGAAGTTAGCGGAGGTCCTGCAAAAACTTGACTGAAATCAACGTAGGTACCCCATTGCCTTACCCCTGCATCATTGAATTTGACCAGTGCCGACTGGATCTGGTTGATAACGATGGTAGCGGGTAGGTTAGGTCGGAACGTTCCCGGCGTGGCGATATCGACGCCGGTTGGCGTTTGAGTGCCGGTAATAATGCTTCCATACGCATAAAAATTGTTCTGGTTGTCGACAACGATCCGGGAAGGAAAAAACGGCATACTTCCCCCGAAATAGCTTCCCCACGTGCGCTGGCCCGTGGTTGCGTCGAACCGGGCCAGAAAGCCGGTGTTCTGGTTCGCCGCAGTCTGGGCGGTCTGATGCGCGCCGGCGGTTGCCATACCGGTGCTGGTAGTCGTACCACCGATGTACAGCACATTGCCATGGACGGCAAGAGCGGAAGCTAGATCCCTTCCCGCTCCTCCGTAATAAGTGGCCCAGATACGCTGCCCCGCGCTGTTGAATTTGGCCAGAAACGCGTCTTCGTTCGGAGTTGTTCCCGTTACGCCGCCGCCATAACTTCCGTCGTAGGCTCCGGCAGTGGCAATACCGAAACTACTGGCCGTATTACCAGTTACGTAAATGTTGCCGCTGGCATCCGTTGCCACAGCCGCGATCTGGTCCACGGCTGTTCCACCGTAATAGGTTGCCCATTCCAGTTGCGGGGTAGGGTCGATGACCAGCGTTTTGGTTCTGTCATAAGACGGGACATGGAAGGCATAAACATCGGCTCCCGTGGCTTTGTACCGAACACTTACTTTTTGACCTGTTTGGTCAATCCAGCTGGCCGGAATGTGTTCGTTAAGTGCTCCATGGTTGAGGGCCATCACGACGCGGCCATTCTTAAGGACAGTCTGGTTGGCGCCCTTGTATTTGAGCCTAATTTGCGATGCATCGGCGCCGGGACGTACAATGAAGTTGTATTCAACCGGCTTGTCGGTGCCTTTGCGCGCGACGAATTCGAGGTCGATGCCGGGATACACGTCACGGTAGGTCACAGTCTGAAACTTGTGGATGCCATAGAATTCTCCGTTCCCGTTGACCACGTTCACCGGCTCGGAAACGGCCGGACCGGTGGTCATCGCCGCCGCCGGGTTAGCCCCGAGCAGCTCGATATCGACACGGTGGAACTTGTTTTTCGTCGTGTAGGTGTCGTAACTGAAACCCGTCTGACGCAATTGGACTTTGAGTCCGGGCATGCTCAACAGGTATTTCACAGCCTTGTTGGGCTTACCTGCCTGGTTAACGAGCTGTCCCCTGTTTTCGGTAAAGCCCGCGCCTGCGGCATCTTTCAGCCATTGCGACATCTTGTCTTTGCTCACCTGTTCAGCGGGTCGCTGGGGAGGCGGGGGTACTGCGGGGGCCTGGGCCGTCGCCGCATAAGTTGTCCAGCCCCATAAGGCCAGAAACAGTAGAAATCGTTTTTGCATAACTGACAGTTAAATGAATGAATAAACATAGCGGGGTGGTTCTCAGATCTTTTTCTGTTTCATAGGCATGGGATTTGGTGAATAATGTGGTTGAATCGGTTAGTTGCCGCTTTCCTTGTTGACCAGCACCTTGTTGAGTTTGACGGCGAGGTCGACTAAGTTGTCTACCTCCAACTTCCGGAAGATTCTGCGTTTGTAGTATCCCACACTTTTGGAGGTGGTGCCGGTAATGTTGGCGACCTGTTGATGCGACTTATTGGCCAGCAGTAAATCAGCCATAAACTCTTCCCTTTTCGTCAGCGTCCGGTTAATGGGCTTATCGACGATATGAAACAGCAGCTGTTGCTGGACATCGGAGCTGATGTACCTGGTATTATTTTCGGCGTGCCGGAGGCCCTCGCTGATCTCTTCGGGCAAGGACTTGTTCGAAAACAACGCCGTTACGCCCGCCCGGATAAATTTGTACATAAACTGGGTCTGGTCGCCGAGATTGACCAGGATTGCCGCCTGTGGGTTTATCGTTTTGAAATCCTCTATCAAGATCGTATCCTTGGCGTCGGAGGCACCTATATCCAGAATCATTACCTGAAATTTTGAAGTCCCGGACAACTCGATGGCTTTTCGGACGGTATCCGTTACGACGATGGGACTTTCGGGATACTGACTTTCGATAATTGCGCGTATTGCGATTGAAAACAGGGGATTATCTGTAACGACTGATATCGTCATGATCGGGTAGGGTTATTCATGTGTAAAATGGGGTAAAATCACGTCCCGGATTTCTGTCATCGACAGATGGACGGTGTAAACATATAGGGGAGTATCAACAACGGAAATCGAAATATTACTACTAACTGTTACGAATTATTCAGTTTGTGAAAATCGTCTGCTACCTTTACCTTGAATTGTAAATCGTTCTCTCAGCACCCCAACATGTATCACATCCTCATTATCGACGACCATCCCATGGTATCCATCGGGATACAAGCCATCGTAAAGACAGTAGTCGAGAATTCCACAATTACTTTCGGGTACACGTTTCAGGAAGGACTCGATGCCCTTGCCCGAAAGCATGTGGACCTTATGATCCTGGACCTTGCCATTCCGGGGACCCGCGGGCCGGAGATGATCAGCGTGTACAGGGATGCGCAGCCGGATTTGAAGATTCTGGTATTTTCGGGCAGGGATGAATTGAGGAATGCCCCCGTTTACCTCGACAGGGGCGCCAACGGTTTCCTGCATAAAAACAGCTTCGATTCGGAAGCGGCGAGGGCGATCCGAACGGTGCTGGAAAATAAAAAGTATATCAGTCCGAAGCTAAAAGAGGCTATGCTCAGCAACCTGATCGAGGGAAAGCCGATGCCGTCGGACCCGGCCGCTCAGCTCACTCCGCGCGAACGGGAGGTCCTCGGGTTGCTGCTCACGGGCAAATGGCTCAAATCGATCGCCGACGAGCTGAATGTCAAGATTTCTACGGTGGGAACGCAAAAGAACCGGATTTTCAAGAAACTGAAAGTCGATAACATCGTAGATCTCGCCAAAAAATTCTGGTACCTGGAAGAAAGTACCGCGGATCATCTATGAGTTGTTTCGGTCGCGTTGTCTTTCCCGAAAAACAGGTGGATGCATGCGCCCGGATTGTTTTTAACGTACAGTTCCAAACGCAGGAACTTGGATATCTGTTTCAGCAGGAGCAGGCCGAGGCCTTCGTAGCCTACGGGAAGATTGGTATGTTCGTCAGGGTCCACCGCGTTGAGCCAGGTCAGCAGCTCGGAAGGCATGCCGGGGCCGATATCTTCAAAAATGAGGTGCATTCCGGCTTCTTCATGCCTGGTGTAAATTTTGACCCTGTTTCCCTCCCGGATTTTGATGGCGTTATCGATCAGATTATGGACGATGATGCCCAAAAGTTTAGGGTCGGTCAATACGGTTTCACCGGGGGCCACGTCCACCTGGATAGCACCATTGCTTGCATTGGCGATCGGTCTGAAAAGCGAAACCTTTTCTTCGATCAGGTCACGCAGCCCGACCTCCGACAGCGTATTGTACCCGCCGCGCAGCTCGGGTTTGATGAAATTGACCAGGTTGTCAACCATATGATACATGTTTTCGACGGCCAGCTTTAACTGTTTCATGAAGCTGATGGCGCTGTCGAGGTTGTTTGCTTCGATCAGGGACTGACTGTAATCCAGTGCATACGACATATGCTTCACCGGAGTGCGAATGTCGTGCGAGATGGACGCGATCATATGAATATGCAACCTGACTTGCTGTTCGAGGTGTTTTTCAGAATCGCTCAGCACGCCGAGTGTTTTTTCCAGATGCTCCGTCCGCTCCCTGACCTTGGCTTCCAATAGGAGGTTTTGTTTTTTGATCGCTTTGATGCGCTGCCTCAATATCCCGTAGAACAGCAGCAGGACCGCCGCGACGGCGATGCCCCGGAACCACCATGTTTCATGCCACCGTCTCCCGACGGCAATAGTTACCTGCATCTCACTGTAATTGTTCTTCCCGAAGCCGTTAGCCTTGCGCACGCGCAGCGTATAATTGCCTCCTCCGTGCAGGGGAATGGCTATGGCCCTGTTTTCTTCCAGGGCTTTCCATTCCGTCAGGGGTTCGTCGCCTTTAAAGATCCGGTACGACATTCTCAGATTGTATGGATCCCCGAAATAGGGGGTGGTTACCTTCAAAACGATTTGCGGCACCCCGGCCCCGACCGACACCCTATTGCCATCGAATGTCAAGGTGCTATCGTCGCCGCCCGAACTGTCGATGAAAATCTGCTCGTCGGGGAGCTCCGGTCGCGTCTGTTCCGGCACGAACCACACGAGGCCGTCGATCGACGGGAGAGACACGATGCCCCCCGGGCGCCCTTAGCGCGCACGGCTGGCAACCTCCATTGAATTCATTGGTATTGAAGCCCGCGGTTTTGGAGTAATAGTGATAATACAAGTCGAAGGGCTTACGTGCGTAGGCCAGGAGGTCACTCCTTTTGATTTGGAACAACCCTTTATTGGTCGTTATCCAAAAGAAACCGTTCTTATCCTCTGTCATGCAGTGGGCGCTGGCGAGGTACTGCTCCTTGTCCACCGGGAACTGCGTCAGTTTATTGCCCTTCAAAAGAAATAGGCCATTGGCGTAGGTGGTAATCCATATTTCGTCCCGACCGTCGGGAATATAGAGGCTCCGGATATAAAAACTGGCAAGGCCGGTAATGCAGGTTATCCGTTTCGTACGCAAATGGATTTTATAAAGCCCCTTCCCGGTTCCGATCCACAGGATTTCTGCGGTTTGATGTTGAATCCAGGAAATGTTGGACAGGTGCTTTCCCGCAAAGTAGCGCGGTTGCACGCCGGGTTGCGAAGGATCGATGTAGTAGAGGCCGGTCGCATTGGTGCCGATCCAGATCCTGCCGTCCCGTCCTTCGTAGAGTTGCTTTATCTCGTCGGGGATCTTCCAGGTGGAAATGATATGTTCCCCATCGCCGTCGAACCTGAACAACGTTTCCCGTCGTTTACACCATATCGTTCCCGCACGGTCTTTCAGGATGCTGTACTTGTCCCAGTCGACGGATTTTTCCATTAATTTCAAATGCGAAGTCACCGAACCGTTTTCATCGAGTGAGAAAACGGTGCCGTTAACGGTGATAATTTTGTTATTGTCGAGAAGCGCCTGACCATAATACACGTTGTCCAGACTTGCACGCGGGGCACTTATCGTTCGAAACTGCTTTTTGCTGAGAACATAGAGACCATGGAGCTGGCTTCCGAGGAACAACCGGCCGGTCTCCCTGTTCAGGTGAATGGTTTTAATGCCTGCGGCCTGAAAGTCGAATCCGTCGAGGATCAGGGTGCTCCGAAGCGATCCGTCCCCGGCGGGTTGCAGCTCGTACAGACGCCTGCCTGCGGATACGAAGGCCTGGTTGGAGCAGTTATTCCAGAAAATCCGATGTCCGGATGTTAATTTCAAATCTTCCGAAATGGCACCGGAAAGTATTGATTCCCGCGGACGCGAGCCGCCTCCCGGACCCGGAAAACGGGTCAGGCTTAAATTTTCGTGCAGGTAATACAGGTCGTCGCCCAAACGGAAAAAGCGGAAAAAGCTCATGCCGGGAAAATGAAAGAGCTTCGTCATTTTATTGTTCACATAGTAGCCGACGTCTTGCTCGTCATACGCGAAATGCCTTGCTCCGGGCGCCGGGTATAACGCCGCAATTTCGTGGCGATAGTGCGTCAACGCATCCTCGTTAAGGTCCGGCAGTGCTTCGATCAGATGCAGCTTGCGGATTTTTGGAATATTGGCCGACCTGCGCAGGGGATAACCTTTCAGGGAAGTGTCGATAGCCGCTTTGCCTCCGACCACCCGGACCCAGACCTCGTTGTTGGTCATCGCAAGCAGATCGTCCCGACCGTTTTCCGGATCGAGGTAGAAACCGGAGATACTTCGGGCGGCATAAGAGTCGCCCAGCTTGTCGAAACTGACAAAACGGTTTCCGTCGAAACGCACCAGGCCCCTTTCCGTAGCCAGCCAGACGTTCCCGCGCTCGTCCCGGGCAATCGATTTGACGCTGTTTTGCGGCAGGCCATTTTCGTCCGTGAAATGCCTGACATCGTAACCCGGAACGGAGGCTTGCTGGTTCGGCGCTTTTTGGCCGGCTGAAATATGAGGGAGGGTAAATAAGCAAAGAACCAATAGAAAAGGGGCCTTGTAAAATGGATGCATTTTGGCTGCCTAATATAACGTTGAAGGTGCAATAAAGCGGAATTGCGCGAATACTCTTCAAGACCGTGACCCGATTTTCAGCCGGAAGGTCAACGGAGCGCGGATATCTTTTTTGCAACCCGTTTCTCAAAAGGAAAAAGCCGGCAAATACTAATGACGAGCCCCGGTGGCAGCGTCCCTGCCGTCACGGGTATTTGCCGCTTTATGCCTGTTGGATCATTCCCTAACCCTGCCCGCGGGCTAAAATTACGGAACCGCACCGCGGTTGTGCCGGAAATGGCTCCGAAGCGGATTTCAACAGGAAATTATTTGTCCCTTCCAGCTCGTGGTTCGCAGGAACTGTTCCCAATCGAGCACGTCCGGGTTGATTTGTTTGTACCAAAGCAGGTCACGATCTTTTCCGAAATAGCCGTATTCGACGGCATAGGTTACCATTCCCGAAATCTCGCGGACCAGCGTCTCGTTGGAACCGAATTCGGGGAAGTGACGGAGTAGTTCTTCCTGCGAGAACGCGGAACTGTACTCAGCCTTTTTGCCGGTGACCCGCGCAAAGGTATCGACCATTTCACGGGGTGAAATGATGTCGCCGATGACCGGCAACGATTTACCGGCATACTGGTCGGGATTCGAGAAAATTTCCAGAACGGCAGGGCCGGTGGCGGTAAGAGGGTCGACGAACGGGGCGGGGAAGTTTTCGGGCAGGTATATCGGGAATATGAGCGTATCCCCTTTCATAACGGGCGTATAAAATTCCATCAGGTTCGTATAAAAGAAAGCCATGTAAATGAAAGAGCTTACGACCGGTAACGTCCTGATGTACGCCTCGATCCTGGCTTTGTCCGTAAAGTGGGGCGCAAATATTTTCCCTCCACTGATTTTGTCGACGTCTTCCAGGCTGCTGAAAACGATATGCCGCACGCCGGCACGAACAGCCGCATCGGCCAGCTGCTTGCCCAGTTCCAGCTCGTAACTTGCCGGCGGTACGATGTTTGGGGTTAGCAGGAAAACACCGTCCGAGCCGAGGAATGCTTCTTGATATTCCTTTTCGTATCCGGGAGCAAGGGGAAGACCGATCAATTGGGCTCCCTGCGCCGCCAAACGGAGCGCCTCGGGAGAATCGGTCCGCCGGGTAATGCCGCGGACGCGATACCGCCCGCTTGCCAGCAAGGTATGGGCAACACTGCGCCCCTGCTTGCCCGAAATGCCTGTGATGGTGATAAGTGGTTTGTATTCGCTATCCGCGATACCGTGTACTTTCGATTCAGATCTCATGCTCTATTGTTTCAAAAATTTATACTATAAAAAATATAGTTGCAAAACTATTTATAGCTTAATAGCTTTGCAATAACTATCCATTTGGATAGGTGCTCAAACGGATCGTTATGGAAATAGAATGTCGGGGTGATTTTGTAGAAGTCAACAGCAAGTTGTACCCGTGTACGGTAAGCCTGGCTATGGACCTGGTAGGGGGGAAGTGGAAGGTGGTTATCCTGTATCATTTGAAGGATGCCCCCAAACGGTACAGCGAACTTAGAAAAGAAATGCCGGGGGTAACCGAAAGGACATTAAGCCTGCAATTAAAGCAGTTGGAGGAAGATGGCCTTGTCGCCAGGCAGGTCTATGGGGAAAAGCCGCCTGTCAGGGTGGTTTACAGCCTGACGGATTTTGGCAAGTCGTGCCGGCCTGTACTGGATGCCATCCTTGGATGGGGTAATGAAATCGCCTCCCGAGAAGGCAAATTTATAAACGTTTCGATGGAGGGCCGGTAGCGGTTTTAAATGGATGAATTGAACAACAGGCCGATAACCCGAATGGAGGATAGTAAAGGAATTTATGCGGAGGAGCGGATCGCTGTTCCAGATGAGTTTGCCAACGTTTTTTCCTATTTCTACACAGCCCGGAACGACAGCGCACACCCTGTTCACAAAACACTGATACCCAGTTTTCAGACCATCATCGCGTTCAACTTCGGATCGCCCGCCAGGGTACGGTTCGGGGATAATGCGCTTTGGGTAGAGCAGTGCATTGTCCTGGGGCCGCTCAAACGGCCCATTGAATATATTTTGCCGCCGGATACCCATTTGCTGGTCGTTAATTTCAGGGACGACGCCTTTTATCGTTTTTTCGGACCGGTTATGTTTTCGGAAATGATTGCCCGGCATCCCGACGAACTCCTGGAAAAAAGCTGCTTTTCGGAGCTTTGGCTGCGGCTTAAAAACGAATCCCCTCACAGGCGGCCAGGGCTGATCCTGGATTTTTGCAGGCCGTACCTTCGCCCGAGGGACGCCGCGTTCGAATGCATAACGGAAGCCCGGCCCGACTATGTCCGGATGAACGCAATCAGGACCATTGCACAGGAGACGGGACAAAGCGAACGCAACGTGCAGCTAAACCACAAAAAATACCTGGGTTACACAGCGAAGGAAAGAAGCCGGTATCAAAAGTTTCTGAATGCCCTGCGCATGTCGCAAGGGATTAGCGGCAAGGCGGATTGGCACCAGATCGCCGAAGCGAGCGGATATTACGACCAAAGCCAGCTGATCCACGACTTCCGGCATTTTATGAACGTTAGTCCCGGACAATACCTGAAATTTCAGGCCGGGATCTGCCAGACAGCCTCCTAGCGTACGGGACGTTTCGTTTTCTTACAATTTTTGCTGCTCCCGGCGGACGAATTTTGTGCTGTTCATTAAAAAACGGAAATTATGAAACAGGCAAACATCTTTCTGACAGGCGCTACCGGTACCGTGGGAGCGCAATTGGTTCAACGGCTGGCCTCCATGCAGGTACCTTTCAAAGCATTGGTGCGCAGCGGTTCCAATGCCGGAGTTTTAAAAAATTTACCCCTCGCCGAGGTCACGGAAGGGAATCTCGATAATCCCGCCAGTTTTGAGCATGCGCTCAGGGGCGTCGAAACGGCTTTTCTTTTAACGAATTCATCGGAAAAAGCCGAGTCTTTGCAAATGAATTTCGTTCAGGCCGCGTATGAGGCGGGGGTTAAGCACATTGTCAAGCTTTCCCAGTTCGCCGCAGACGAGTCTTCGCCTGTCCGGTTTCTACGGTATCACGCGAGGGTGGAAAAGAGGATCAGAGACCTGGGGTTCGCCTACACTTTCCTTCGTCCCAACCTGTACATGCAGGGCCTGCTGGCGTTTAAAACACACATAAGGGATAGCGGCCGTTTTTTTGCGGCTATCGGCAAGGCGAGGGTAAGCGCTGTCGATGTGAGGGACATCGCGGCGGTTGCGGCAGCTGCCCTGACGCAGGACGGGCACCGAAACAAGGTTTACGACATCACGGGGCCGCAATCGCTCAGCCATTACGAAATGGCCGGGACATTTTCCACGGTGCTGGGCAAACCCGTTACGTTTGTAGACGTAACGCCTGCACAAATGGAAGCGGCTTTACAGGCCGCAGGTTTTCCCGAATGGCAGGTAGGAGGGCTGATCGAAGACTACGCACATTATGCGCGGGGCGAGGCGCAGCCGGTGTACGACACCGTGCAGCGCGTTACGGGGCAGAATGCGGTCACTTTCAAACAGTTTGTCAGGGAACATAGCTTTCTATTTCGCTGATATGCGGATCAAGGCTATGCCCAAGCATTCATATTCAGTCTTCGGCTTTATTTTGCGGGGCTCCCTGGTGTTTGTGAATGGCGCTGTCGGCACTGCTGCTGATTACGAATTGCCGCACAGCGCCCTGTTCCCACGCATTTGCCCCCGCCACCGGCGTTGGTTGCCGGATGTCCTGCCGGTTCATCCGCGTTTTCGCGGTGGACACATTGAAACGCTTATCGCGCGCTTCAACGAGCTCTTTCCGGAGTTGCCCGTCGCGGGTGAAACCCATCATCAGCATAGGCGAGCCCAACGGCAGGTCCCTTTGCTGGTCGGTGTGCCAGGTATGGATGGTTTTGCCATAGGTTGAAACGAGTTTTTTCATCAGCTCGTGCTCGGCAATAAGAGGGATTCCGGGCGCTATAAGCGTACCCGATTTAACCTCATAGGCGTGGGAATGCCAAAGCTTCCGTTCTTCCTCGGAAAGCGTCCTGAACAGTTTTTCGGTAATGATATATTCCACGCCCATCAGCTTGGCATCGCGCTCGTTTCCATCGAAGATAACCGCCTGGTAAACATCCTGGTTGAGCTGCTGAACATAATGGTGGGCTTCCATTTGTGCCCGGATGTTCCCGTTGTAAAAGTGAAAACCATCCAGATACGCGTCGAAGTAGCGGAGCGGCCCTTTGCTTTGCAATAAATCGGCCCCGGTGGTCAGCAGGCGATCTTTAACAGGCTTTTGATCGCCGGGGACATCCACATTGGATTCGGTGTTCCGTCCGCCGCAACCGGCCAGCAATAGTAACCCCCACAACAAGGGCTTGGAAAACATGCGTCTCATAATATTTAGCCAGGAATAGTGATAGTGATGCCGGAACCGGCTGTCTGCGCGGCATCCTCCCAGCTCTCTGTGGAACTGGCCATTACAACCGACATGGCACTTTCAGTTTAAATGTTGAAACAAATACACCTGATAGCCGGCGTCGTTGTCAATAAGCGTACCCCGCACGTTTCCGCCGCGGCTGCTCCGTTTGAGCGGCGCGGCGGGGAATGCGGGGAACATAATGGGGAAGCGATTCCCGGCGGGAAGAGCTATTGGCCGGTTTCACTTTTCTGCTCGAAAAGACGCATCGCGAACAGCCCGTTTCCGACCGCGCCTCCTGCCCGGAGAGCCGCGGCGATAAATACCGTTTCGGCGATTTCCTCCCGGCTGGCTCCGGCTTTAACCGCATTTTCGATATGAGATTCGATGCAATAGGCGCATTGGGTCGTCAGGGCCACCGCTACCGACATCAGTTCGCGGTATTTGACCGGGATTACGCCGTCGGCACGTTCCGCGGTATATTTCAGGTTCAAAAAAAGCTGCCGCTTCCTTTTTGGCGGCGTTAATCAGTGTCTCGGTGTAGGCGCGGTCGCCGGGGTTTTGGTAGTCAGCCATCGTTCTTTGGTTATAAAATAAATTTCCTAACCTACCCAAAAGGGCCGCGAGGGGATAATCTACGGCACGGGTTAAAAGCGTCGGTCTGACTTCTCATTCCATTCGTACGTGCCGGCATTCCATCGGCCCGTAACTTGCGTTAAAACGCGCGTCCTACCGGTTGTTTACCGGCATTAAAACCAGGTGATGCGGTTCGCGGCAGATAAACACCGATCCGACTCAGCTTTTCACAAACCGCCAATCCTTGGGCGATACCCCGAAGCGGTTTTTGAAAACAGTCGAAAAATAGCTTTGCGAGGTAAACCCGGTTTGATCGGCGATCTCGGCCATGGTCAGGTCCGGGTTCAGAAGCAACGAGCATGCTTTTTCCAGGCGGAGATTCAGAATGAGGTCGTTGGCACCACCACCCAGGAGCGCTTTCGTTTTTCGGAAAAGCTGCACGCGCGACAGGCCCAACTCTTTGCCCAGGGATTCTACCGTCAGGCCCGGGTCGTCCAGCCGGGAGACGATCAGCGCGCGGAGTTCGTTCAGGAATTTTTTATCGAGCCGCGAGAGCCCGGCTTCGGCGTCGGGCATACCCCGGCCGATTTGTGCGCTGCGCAGCAATTGCCGGTTGGCCAGCAGGCTCCGGATGCTTTCTTGCAGGAATTGCGGGCTGAATGGTTTCGTAAGGTACATGTCCGCCCGCGCCTGCATGCCCTCCACCTGTTGTTCGGGGGTGTTTCTGGCGGTAAGCAGGATCACCGGAATGTGCGACGTGCGCAAATCCGCTTTCAATGTGGAAGTTATTTGCAGGCCGTCCATTCCCGGTAGCATTACGTCGCAAACGATCAGGTCGGGTACGGTTTCGAAGCATTGGTCCAGGCCGGCAAGGCCGTCGGTGGCGGTCGAGACCTGATAGTGATTTTGCAAAAGTCCTGCCATGAACCCGAGCAGATCCTCGTTGTCTTCGATGAGCAATACCGCGGGCTGGTCCTTTTGTACAGCCGTAGCGGGCCGTTCTTCCGTTTCGGCGATCGTCCAGTCAACGGAGCGGTCGACGGGGTCTGCAACCGGGTCGGCTATGTCTTCGGGCCGCAAATGTGCCGTACCCAGCGGCAAAGTAACGGTAAAAGTAGCGCCTTCGTCCTTTTTCCCGTCGGCTATGATCGTTCCCTGGTGCAGCTCCACGAACTCGCGCGATAACGGTAACCCGAGTCCCGTACCCTTGATCGAGTTTTTCCCCTGGTAAAACATCTCGAATGCGCCGGCAATGTCCGTTTCGCTCAGCCCGGAGCCATTGTCCTGCACCTTGATAACCACATGGTCGCTGATCCTGGACAGGTGGATATGAATGCGTCCCCAGTCGGAGGTGAACTTGAATGCATTGGAAAGCAGGTTGAAAAACACCTTGTCCATCATATCGCGGTCGAACCACACTTCCAGGCTGGGCAATGTGGTAATGAGGCGAAAATCGATCCGGCGTTTCCGGGCCACCTGATCGAACGGCAGCATAAGTTCGCGAATGAAAGCGACGATATCGCTGCCCGAAGCCTGCACGCGGATCTTCCCGCTTTCGATCTTGCGGAAATCCATCAGTTGGTTCACGAGCCATAGCAGCCGCTTCGCATTCTTTTGCACCAGTGAAAGATTCTTTCTCGCGGCCGGGTTTTCATTTTTTTGTTTTAAAAGCTCTTCCACCGGCCCGAGGATGAGTGTCAGCGGCGTCCTGAATTCATGGGAAATATTGGTAAAGAACCTGAATTTGGACTCGGTCGCTTCCTGTGCTTTTTCGGCAATGTCCTGAATGCGGTTGCGCTGAACCAGGATTTCCTGGTTTTTCGAGTTCAGCTCCCGGTTGATCTTCTTATTTTCGATCAGCGAATACAAGGCGACGGAGCCCAGGATGATGGATACGATAAAAAGCCCCGTCATCACGTACAGCAGCCCGCGCTGGGTCTGGTAAATTTCCAGCTGCTCGTCGATCCGGGCTTGCTGGCGTTCGATATCGTTTTGCTGCGAGATCATCTTGTCGGTCTGCATTTTGATCATCCGCACATTCGACGAGTCGATGATGGCGGTTTGCAGCAGGTTTTCTTTCTGATAAGGCTGCTTTTGCAGGATGTTCATCGCTATCCGTGCCGCTTCTTCGCCGCCTGTCGGATATAGGGCCGTGGCGGTAATGTGGCCATCGTACACCATCTGAATATCCCCGAATTGCCCCGGCAGGCCGTCGACGCCGATCACACGGATCTTGCGGTCGGGAAAAACTTCATTACAAACCTCCCGGGCGCCCATCGCCATGACCTCGTTCTGGGCGAAGATCAGGTCGAGGTCCGGGAAGCGCGGTAATGTCTCGCGCAGTTGTTTTTTGGCGATCTCCTTCTCCCACTGACCATTCAGCGTAGCCATGCGCCGGATACCCGGCTGGCCCGCGAGGGCATCCACGAGGCCGCGGTGGCGGTCGGAGGCGGGCGAGGAGCGTGGCAGCCCGGTGATTTCGATGATCTTGCCCTCGCCCCGCAGCAGCGTGACGATGTACTCGCCCACGGTTTTGCCTACCTGGTAATTATCTCCGCCCACATATGCGGTGTAATAGGGAGAGGAAGTGCGCCTGTCGACCACCACCACCGGAATCCCTTTCCTGAACACCTTTTCGATCACAGGCGTGAGCGGGTCCGATTCGTTGGGCGACACGATCAGCAGGTGAATGCCGCTTTGCAACAATTCCTCGATCTGCTTCACCTGAACGGCGCTGTTGGCGTGGGCGTCCTTGAAAATCAGTTTCGTATTGTTGTGAAATGCCAGTTCGCGCTCCATGCCGTCGAGCATGGCACGCCTCCATTCGTCGTCGCCGGTGCATTGCGAAAAGCCGATGACGTAGTTTTCCCGCTGTTTTTCGGCACAGCCCGCAAACAACGTCAGCAGCAGGAAAGCGATCAGCACGAATCTCATGGGCATGAAAATACAAAATAAAGGCGCATCCCCGGCTATTCCATCGAGGGTTTAAGCGCCGTGTACCGCAAATCCCTTAGCCGTATGCCCTTTGACGATTTGATCGTCAAGTCCGACATCGGGGTATCCGGGAAGAAGATATCCGTCATGACGGTAAGGCCGCCGTCCGCAAAAAGCTCCACCGAGGCCACATCTGCCACGAGCGTCAATGCAATCCCCGAGTCCTTCGATAGTCTCGGGGCGGTGTGCTTTTGCCCGAAACCCGCTTCGAAGTCCGTCTTGCCCGATCTGGAACGGTCGATGTAATATTGGTTGGAGGCCTTGTCGTACCCGATCAACAGCTCGTTGCCCGATTTATTGGAAAGTACCAGTTCGAAATCGTCGGCAGTGGCGGTTTTGAAATCCATGCGGAACAGGCCGGAAGCATTTCCGCCTTTCGGCGACAGCTGTACGGGTGCTTTCACGGCAATTTCGCTTTTCGAAACGACCTCACCTTCAATGGCTTCCAGTTCCTTCGCCGGGATAGACGTGAGGTACAATTCCTTGCCCGCCGCTTTCAGGCCCAGCTCGCGGGAAATCGTGTTGGCGCTGCGCCATGGGTCGGTCGGTACCTGGTTGGCATATTGCCAATTGCTCATCCAGCCCATCAGCAGCGTGCGGTTGCCGGTGTTCGAGAAAGTGACGGCAGCATAGTTGTCGGCGCCCCAGTCGAGCCATTTGATTTCTTTGGAATAAGGGGTAAATGTCCTGCCATCGAAATCGCCGACGAAGTACTGGCCTGCCGAGCCCTTGTTCGGACCGCCGGGGTTGATATTCACGATCAATACCCACACCTGCCTGCCTTCGTGCGTGAGCGGGAACAGGTCCGGGCATTCCCACACCCCGCCATGCGCGCCCGCATCGGCACCGAACTCGCTTTCCTTCGACCATTTTTTGAGATCCGGGGAGGAATAAAAAGTAATACGGTCCTTCGTGGCGAGGGTCATTATCCACTTTTTTTGCGGTTCGTACCACCGCACTTTCGGGTCGCGGAAATCGGAAATGCCGGGGTTAGGTAACACCGGGTTGCCGCTGTACTTGGTCCAGGTTTTACCTTCGTCGAGGCTGTATGCGATGCTCTGGTATTCGTGGCGGCCGGTTTTCTGCTTTTCCAAAACAGGGTTATGATGCGTGAAAATGGCTACCAGAGGCACTTTGCCGTCCTTTCCGAAGCCGGAAGTATTGTTCACATCCACCACGGCACTGCCCGAGAAAATGTAACCCAGGCTGTCAGGATAAAGGGCAATGGGCTGTTCTTTCCAGTACAGCATATCCTTGCTCGTGGCATGGCCCCAGTGCATGGGGCCCCACACTTTGGCCTCCGGGTAGTATTGGTAAAACAAATGGTAAGTGCCATTGTGGAACACCATCCCGTTCGGATCGTTCATCCAGTGGGCTTTCGGCGAGAAGTGGAACTGGGGACGGTATTTTTCAGGGGTGTCCTGGGCGTTTGCGGATGACGCAAGTAGCGCGGCGACGAGTATCGAAGTGATCGTTTTTCTCATGTTTTATTTTTTGTGCCACGAAGGCACGAAAATTCACGAAACGTATTCGTGTTTAATTCGTGTCTTCGTGGCAAATTAAACTTAGTATCCAGGATTCTGAACATATAGCCCCTTCGTAAAGCTGATCTCCCGCTGCGGGATAGGCAGATATTCATCCCGCCCCGCAGTGAATTTGGCAGTCGCCAGGAAAGGCCTTCTTACTTTTTCCTTTTCAAGATACGCATTCAACGTCTGCTCCGCGATACCCCAGCGCACCAGATCGAAGAAACGCGGGCTTTCCGTCGCGAATTCGAGCCTTCTTTCCCAGCGCAGCGCCTTTCTGGCGTAATCCTGCGTCCAGCCCGAAGCGGGATATTCCCTGATATGATACTTCGAAGGGGAACTGCCATCCGTCTTTTTCAGCCGCGCGGTACTCGCGGCGGCACGTCTGCGGATCTGGTTGATGAGCGGCAATGCCAATGCGTGCTGTCCGAGCTCGATGTACGCCTCGGCCTGCATGAGCAGCACGTCGTCGTAACGGATAATGTCGATGTTTTTGGAGCTGCCGATGAACGGCCCTTCCTTGTGGTACGACGGGCTCGTGGCCAACTGCTGTTCTTTCATCGTATGGAAAAACCCATATACCCCCGGGTCGCGCACCCAGCTGTTGCTGAACGGCTTGGTTGCATCGTATTTGTAAGGATGGCCATCGATGCCGATGGTATGGTCCACGCGCGGGTCGACCGTCTCGGTAGCAAAATCGACGTTTTTATCATTGAACGTCTCGAAGAGCGGCAAGCCGTCGGCGTCGGTCCGGTAAGCATTGGCGAGGTTCTGGCTGGGCTGGTGGAAGCCGCAGCAGCCGTATTGCGGCGCGCCGTGCGGATAATTGAGGCCGGTTACATAGCTGAGGCGACCTACCGCTGTGCCGTCGTTGATGGAATACTGGATCGCGAAAATGGATTCGGGGCCGTTTTCAGTCTCGGCAATGAAGTTTTCGGCGAAATCGGGTTGCAGACTGTACTGGCCGGAGCCGATCACCTGCTGGGTGAGCGTTACGACTTCCTGCAAACGGTTTTTGTTGATCGCCGTCACCTTGTGGTTTGCGTCCTGCTCATATGCCTGGAAAAGCCGCAGTTTGGCGAGGTATGCGGCTGCCGACAGCTTATTGGCCCGGCCGATCTGGCTTTGCTTCTGCGGCAGGTTGTCGACCGCGAACCGGAAGTCCTCGCCGATCTTGTTCCAGAGCTCGTCGTTGGAATACCGCACGTTGGACTCTTTCAGAATATCGTCGCTCGACAGCTTTTCATCGATGTAGGGAATATTCTTGAACAGCATTTTAAGCATAAAGTGTGAATGTCCGCGCAGGAAACGCATTTCGGCAATGCGGGTAGTGCGCAGCGGGAATTCCGCCTCGGTTAACGCGTCGAGGCTGTTGAGGGCGGCGTTGGCCCTCGAAATCGCTTTGTAAAAATTTTCCCAGGTGAATGGATGCATCATCCCGAAATCGGGGCGAGTAAGATTGTAGTGCTCGTAAAAGTCGACTTCCGCCACGTCCGATACGCCGCCTCCGCCCTTGTAGGCGTCGTCGGAGCGGACGCTGCCGTAAACCCACATGCTGGTCATGGGGCCGATCATATCGTCGTTGCCGATGCCCGCGTAAGCCGCGGTGCAAAGCGATTCGGCCGCGGACGCGGATTTGAGGTTTTCCGACGACAGCAGCCCTTCCGGCTGGTAATCTAGGAAGTCGTTGCAGGAGGTATTGACCAGCATTGTCCCACTGACAATCAGGCCGAATATGTATTTGCTTTTCATACAATGTGCTTTTCCGGGAGTTAGAAAGAAATGTTCAAACCAAATGTGAATGTCCTTGGGATCGGGATGGCGTTGATGTCCGTCCGCTCGGGGTCCGGGCCGCTGAACTGCTTCGATTTGATCAGGAAGAGGTTTTCGGCCATCAGGTACATCCGCACGCGTTGCAGCCTGATCTTCTGCACCAACTCCTGGTTCAGCGCGTAACCCAGCTGAATGTTGCGCAGTTTGAAATAGGAAGTATTGACATTGAAATAATCTGAAGAACGCGTCTCGTTATTGGCATCCGACAACGACAATGCGGGGATTTTGGAACCGGTATTGGTTGGCGACCAGGCATCGAACACGCCCGGGCCTACATTCTCGCGGCCGCGGATGAAGTTGTTGTAGAAGGTATAAATATCGAATCCCTTCCGGCCTGCGATGCCCGAGCCGAAAACGGCGAGATCGAACGACTTATAGAATGCCTCCACTTTCAGATTGTACTCAAAGGCAGGCAGGGTTGTGCCGAAAAACACCCGGTCGAGGTCGTCGATACGGTTATCGCCATTGGTATCCACGTAACGGATGCGGCCCGGGCCTGCGCCCACCTGCGCGGGAGCGGCGTCCACTTCGGCCTGGTTCTGGAAGAGGCCATTGGTTTTGTAACCAAACAAATCGAACTGCGAATGGCCGAGGATCGTCTGGATCGCGTTACCGGGGTAGGCGGCGCGCACTTCTTCGGGCAGGGATGTGATTTTATCGCGGAAACGGCTCACGCCCGCCATGATATTGTAGGTAAAATCGCCCTTTGGCCGCGCGTAGTATCCCGCCGAGAACTCGAAGCCCCTGTTGGACTTCGCCGCGCCGTTCAGCACGCGCAATTGCCCTTCGCCTACCGCGGAAGCCACCGGCGGGGTGATAAGGATATCGCTGGTTTTGCGCGTAAAGTAGTCGAACGACCCCTGGATCATCCCGTCGAAAAGCCCGAAGTCGAGCCCGAAATTGGCCTCGTCGGTGGTTTCCCATTTCAGGTTGGGATTAGCGCCCTGGATCGACACGAAGCCCGAGGGCAGGTTGCCTGTGTTGGCCCCATTGAGGTCATAGGCCGTGCCGATATTATAGAACTGGTCGAAAAAGCTGTTATGGCCGTTCGGAAATTGCGACTGGCGGGCGCCGTACCGCGTATCATACAATCCGAAGCGGGCGAGGTCCCCGATCTCCTGGTTTCCAACCCTGCCGACCCCGGCCCGCAGTTTCAGATTGCTGATCCTGGTAATGCCTTTGAAAAAACTCTCTTTATCGATGCGCCAGCCCACAGAGGCCGCGGGGAAAATACCATAGGCATTCTCGGACCCGAAGCGGGAGGAGCCGTCGCGACGGATGGTGATCGCGGCCAGGTAGCGGTCCGAAAAGCCGTAATCGATCCGGGCGAACTGCGACAACAGCCTGCTGCCCGAGCCGGAACCGGTCACATTGGTATTGCCCGTACCCGCGTTGAGCACAAAATATTCCTTCGTTTGCACCGCGAAACCTTCTTTCCTCGCTATTTCAAAATCGGAGTCGTTTTTAATAGCCTCGATACCCGCCAGGAACTTGAAATGATTGTTGCCGAGGTCGAGGTTGTAGCGGGCGGTGTTCGACCAGGTAATGCTGAGAAAACGGTTCTGGTCGATCGTCAGGCTGTTGTTCGCGCGGCCGAACGAGCCTTCTTCGAAAGACTGTTCGATGTTTTTGAAACGGTAGGCCGCATTGTCGGCTCCGAGGCTGGTTTTGAGAAAGAAATTTTTAAAAGGCTGGATTTCCACGAACACATTTCCGAACAGCGTCAGCCGGTGCGCGTTGTCCCATTTGTTGATCTCCTGCATGTGCAGCGGATTGTTACGGTCGGAATAGCCCGAACCGATAGCGCCGCCCCACGAACCGTCTTTGGCATATACCGGAATGGTAGGCGCCAGCGTAACCGCCAGGCCCGGCGTGGCCGCCCCGCCGATGTCGGTCGAGGCCAGGGTTTCGTTTGAGGAAGCGAGCTGCATGTTGGCCCCGATTTTAAGTTTGCCGTCGAATGCGCTGGTCAGCCCGTTGATGCGGCCGCTGAGTTTGTCGTAATCGGTGTAACGGAGCATGCCGGTGTTTTTGTAATATCCCAAATTAATTTGAAGCGATGAGGCGCCGTTTCCGCCTGAAATGGTGAGCTCATTGTTCGTGACGATGCCGGTTTTGTACATCACCTTCTGCCAGTCGGTATCGCCGGCGGGCATACTGGGGTTACCGCCCACGAAAGGCTGTACTTTCACGCTATTCAGGACCGGGTTGCTGAAATCCCTGTTCCAGTCGAACTGGTACAGGGCCCCGTAGCCGTCTTCCGGATTCACCTTATCGTTCACAGAAGCCTGCCACAATGCACGGCCCCTGTCGACGGCATTCAGCATTTTGAACCGCGCGTATTTCTCGGATTGGGCCGAAATGCTCGTATTGAAATCGATATTGATCTTTCCGTTGGCGTTCGAGCCGTTTTTTGTCGTGACGATGATCACCCCGTTGGAGGCCCGCGAGCCGTAGATCGACGAGGCCGACGCGTCTTTCAGAACCTGTATCGATTCGATGGAGTTGGGATTGAGTCCCTGAAAAACCTCCGGGCGCTTGGTAGGCACGCCGTCAATAATGTAAAGCGGGTCGGTGTTGCCGAGGGTGTTGGCGCCGCGGATCAGGATCCGGGAGTTGGTGCCGTTCGGCGAGCCGGTTTTCTCGATGTACAATCCCGGCACGCGGCCCTGCAATGCCTGCATGGGATTCCCCGAGCTGATATTTTTCAAAGGAGCCATGTCCACCACGGCGATGGCACCGGTAAGATCTTCCTTTTTGGAAGAGGTATACCCGACCACCACGACCTCGTTGAGGCTTTTCTGGTCGTAATCCAGCGTAATGTCGATAGCGGTCCGGTCGCCTATCGCCACTTCTTTCGTCTGCATGCCGATGTAGGAAAACACCAATGTGGCCCCTGCGACGGGCGTAATGGCATATGCTCCCGAAACGTCGGTAACGGCACCGTTCGAAGTCCCTTTTTCAAGAACATTTACACCGGGAAGCGGCTCGCCGTCGGCACTCCTGACGACGCCCTTCACTTGTGCCCTGTTTTGCGCGTGGGCGGGCATGTTCACCACACAGGCGACCGCAAAGGCCACCAGCAGTAAAATTTTTCGCATAAGGGTATTGATTAAAATTAGGGTAAGATGAAAAATCAGTGGGCAACGACTTGTTGCCGCATATGGATCAGGGCGTGGATGTCGGTTTCGGTAAATGCGGGCAATGCGCCTTTTTTGCTGGCAACCGATGCCCCTGCCGCACAGGCAAATTCGAGCGAGGCGGGCAGCGGATGTCCGGTAGCGAACCGGTAAAGGAATGCGCCGAGGAACGCGTCGCCGCTGCCGATCGTGTCGGAAACGTCTACGGTGAATCCGCTGTGCCGGTGGTATTCGCCCCCGGCGGTGAGCACCATGGCACCTTCCGCCCCGCAGGTGAGCACAAGCATGTCGAGCCCGAACCGGTCTACGAGCACGGCCATGGCTTGCCGTTCGTTTTCAAACGGTGCGAGCCAGCCGCTTACTTCCCGGAGCTCGTGCTCATTCATCTTCACGATGCGTGCGAAGGCGAGGAGTTCTGTCACCTGTTCGCGGGTATAATGCGGAGGCCGAAGGTTCACATCGAATATCGGCACGCATCCGTGAGGCACACGCGTGCTGGCGAGGTAGCGCAGCAATGTATCGCGCGAAGTGCGGTCGCGGGAGGCGAGGGTGCCGTAAACGAAGAAATCGCTGGCAGCGACGCATTGGGCGGCTGCATGGTCGAACCGGATGTAGTCCCAGGCTACCGGGTGCAGGATTTTGTAGGTAACCTCGGTGCTGTCCGACACGTTGGCCTTGGCAATGCCGGTAAGGTGGGTTTCCCCTGTTTGTACCCACCTGGTCGAAAGGCCTTGCTCAGCCATAAATGCGAGCAGCTCAGCGCCCAGTTCGTCACGGCCGACGCGGCTGATAAAGGAAACGTCCATGCCATAGCGCTGCAAATGTACCGCGACGTTCATCGGTGCGCCGCCGGCGAGCCGGGCGTCGGGAAGTACGTCCCAGAGTACTTCCCCAAAAACGGTCAGTTTTGGTGTCATGTCGTATGCGTTAACGGGTGATTAGTGGAGTATCAATGTCTTTTCGATCTGTTCCAGCGAAGTGCCTTTGGTTTCGGGCATGAGTTTCCACACGAAGATGAGCTGGAGTACCATCATCCCGCAGAAGATCATGAAAGTGTTGCCGCCACCCAGGGTTTCGGCGATGTAGGGAAATGTAAAGGCGATCACCGCCGCCAGCAGCCAGTGCATGAAGCTGCCCATAGACTGACCGGCCGCCCGGACCTGGTTGGGAAATATCTCGGAAATGAAAACCCAGATCACCGCGCCCTGCGATAGTGCGAAGAAGGCTATGTAAATGAAAAGGTAAACCGGCACCGCGTAGCCGCCGAGATTGCCGCTGTAAAATGCCTGCGCCACAAGCCCGAGCGTTGCTATTAACCCGAAAGAGCCTATGAACATCAGCGTGCGGCGGCCGAAGCGGTCGATGAGGTTGATGGCGATGAAGGTGAAGCAAAAGTTGACCAGCCCTACACCCGCCGACGAGAGCAATGCCGAACTTTTGCCCAGGCCGGCCATCTCGAAAATGCGCGGCGCGTAGTAAATGATGGCATTGATGCCCGAAACCTGGTTGAAAAAGGCAAAGAGCAAAGCCAGCAATACGGGCAGTTTGTATTGGGAAGAAAAAATGGAAACGGCAGCACCGTCCTGCTTGCCTGCATGGGCGGAATTCCTGATATCGGCAACGATCCCGCTGACGTCGATCCCGCTATTGGCGACGGTGAGTATCCGCCGTGCCTCCTCGATTTTGCCGCGTTTTACAATCAGCCAGCGGGGGCTTTCAGGGACAAACAGTACCGCGACCAGGAAGAGCAGCGACGGAAAAGCCTGCACGCCGAGCATCCATCGCCAGTCGTTGTCGCCCATGCCAACGAGCAGATAATTGGAAAGGTAGGCAACCAGAATGCCCAGCACCACATTGAACTGGAACATTGCCACCAGCCGCCCCCGTGCGTTGGCGGGGGATATTTCGGATATGTAAAGCGGCGCGGTAACGGATGAAATTCCGACGCCGATTCCGCCGAGAAAGCGGAAAATGAGAAAAGAAACCCAGTCGGACGCCAGCGCGGAACCGATCGAAGAAAGCAAATACAGGACCGCGATGGCAAAAAGCGTGTATTTGCGGCCATAGCGCTCGGAAGGAATCGCGCCCGTGAGGGATCCGAGGACTGTGCCTATCAACGCGATGGAAACCGTGAAACCGTGTTGTACCGTGGTAAGGCCCCACAGTTGCTGGATCGATTTTTCGGCGCCCGATATTACGGCTGTGTCAAATCCGAATAAAAAACCGCCCAGTGCCACTGTGAATGCCCAGAAGATTACCTTTTTGCTTGTCATGATTTTGTAATTGATTTCTGACGAAGCTACCGGCTCTCCGGGCAAACTATTTTAGATTCCGTACCAAAAGTTTTTAAATTCTAAACTCCCTTTTTTTAATATTATAATGCTGATTATTAGTTATTTGTGATCTCGCACTGACGCGCGGTTTTCAGATTTGTTTCAAGGTTTTTCAGGAATGTTACCAGTCGGGCCCCTTCGCGAAAACGGAAGGGGCCATGTTAATCCGCTATCCCGGACGATTTGGTGATTTTCACGTCCGCATACCGCCACGACTGATCGAATGCGGATTTGACTGCCTGCGCTTCGCGGGTGTTTTTTTGTCCCATCAGGGAATTGTAAAGACCTGCCAACGCCCATCCGTTTTTCTTCCAGGTCTGCAAATCCTGCCGGTAAATGCTTTCCGCTTCTGCGTTTTTTCCCGCTTTGAGCAATACCGCACCCAGGTGATGCCGGATCGAAAAGAACCAGTCCGGCGGTTCGTTATAATTGAGGTTATCTTCAAGGGCAACGGCCTCTCTGAGCAGGGCTGCGGATTTATCCAGCTGTTTGTGCTGCGCAGCCAGCCCTGCCGCCAGCACTTTGGAAGCTATCCGGGCCAGTTCGCTGGTAGTGTTGATATTCCACACGGTCAGGTGAACCAGGCTGGTATCGGCTGCGAGTGGGGCGAGCGAGTTCATTTCTTCCTGCGCGCGGGCAAGGTCGTGTTTACCCAAAAAGGCCATACCCCTCGCGTAATGCCAGATCGCACGCGGGTAGACCAGGTCGTCGGCTGGGCGGGGGAGGGAGAGAATGGAATCCCACATCGAAAACTTTGCGGCGATATAATAAGGTATCGTATAATAATGTTGAAGCGTGCCCCATCCCGGCATACGCATTACTTCACGCGCGGTATGCTCCTGAACTTTCCGTGCAGCCATCCAGGCCAGCTCCCAGTTCCCTTCCAGCGTTGCAGTGGCGGCCAGGAAATGGTAATTATGCGGAAAGTAGGCAAGCGGGTAAGCGCCCTGGGCGTGGCAGGTGGTGGTGTAGCTGCTGTCGGCCTTCACGGCGCGGATATTGGAAAGTGAGCCCAGATGATAGTCGCCCGTGTTGATGTAAATATGTGACGGCATGTGCAGGAGGTGGCCGGCGCCCGGAACCAGGGAATCGAGCAGCACGGCCGATGCCATGGCTTTTTCCGGCGTTGCCGAGGATTCCAGCGCGTGGATATAGAAGTGGTGTGCGCCCGGGTGTTTCGGGTTCTTTTTCAACAGATTTTCCAGCGTGGTCAGCAGTGCCGGCGTCCACGGTTTGGGCACCTTTGTTTTCTTTTCATACAGGTCCCAGGGATGCAGGTCCATCCGCGCCTCGGCATATAAGGCCCCGATGTCGGGATCAGAGGGGTATTGGTTGTATACTTTCTCCATCGCGCCGGCATAAGCGACGTCCAGGGGCGCCCGGTCAGCGGGCGACTCTTTGGTATAACGGGTGGCCAGTGCTCCTATCAGCGCATTTTCCTTCGGGGTGCAGCCTGCCGCCAGCTTTTGCGCCTTGGTAACCGCTTCCCAGGCGCGCCGCAGATTGTCGGGCTCCATTCCCCCATTGTAATTGGGCCCCAGCACATACGCGAAGCCCCAGTAAGCCATCGCACAGGTCGAATCGAGCCGGATGGCTTCGAAGAACGAACGGGCGGCCTCGGCGTGGTTGAAGCCGTACGCCAGCATCAGTCCCTGGTTGAAATATGCCTGTGCTTCCGGGTTGGAAGTCGAAATTTTGAAATCGACGCCTTGTAGCCCATTCAGCCGGGGCGCTTTCTTTTGCGAACCATACCAATCGATATCGGTGGTTTTGGGATTGTAACACACTGCAATGCGCGATGTGCTATCGGAGGGCTGGTTTCCTTCCTTTTTTTCCTGCTTCTTGAAACAGGCCGAAAGTACAAGAAGGATCAATGGGAGGTAACGCTGGACGGGTTTCATAAACCTGGAAGTTAGGTGAGAGATCGTGTTTACAGAATGCCGTGCATGCCTATACGGTAACAGTAAATATAACGGAATATCTGACTGTGAATGAGTATGTTGTGTTCTTCTTAGCGTACGGTCGAAGCGGGGCTGTTTTGCGGGTTTCCGGCTATTCGCGGCAGCCCGGACGCCAGCGACCGGTCGCGCGGGTTTTCTTTCCCGACCGGCCGCCTGATAAACGGCGGCACACCGGAGGAACCCGGCGCCGCCGGAAACCGGTTATGTGTGAGACATCCATCCGAGCGTTATGCATCGCATGCCATACTTTTCCATTCCCGGTTGCCGCAAGCCCATTTTGCTAATCGCATTATTTGTGATCGGCGTGTTCGGGCACGCATTTCCCCAACGCACCGTGGAGATAGCCGATTCGCAGGATCAGCACATGTTCATCGGGGATGAAATTCAATATCTGGAAGATACCACCGGCGGATACACACTTGCGGAAATTTTGTCGCCCGCATTGAACGGCCGTTTTGTGAACAGCCGGACCAACACGCCCCAGAATTACAACCTGAAATCCACCTATTGGTACAGGATCAGGATCCGGCATAACCCGGAAAGCGGCAAGAATTGGGTGCTGGAATTTTTCGATCAAACGATCGACGATATTACGGCCTATTCGCCGGACGGGCACGGCGGATACGTGATGCGCCGGATGGGTGACCAGCTGCCATTCCGAAACCGGGAATACGCCCACAAAAATTTCGAACTTAATATTCCGAACACAACCGCGTACGACGGCGCCTATTATTTCCGGGTGAAATCCCACCAGACGGCGGACGCCATTATCGTGCTGCGCTCGGTGAACCGTTTCATTCAGTACGCACTGGATGAATATTTCATCTTCGGCATATTTTACGGAATGGTGCTGGTTTTCAGCTTCTACAACCTGATGATGTACCTCGCGGTGCGGCAGGTGCAATATCTGTATTACGTTCTGTATAACCTCAGTGTGGGCCTTTTTGAGATGTGTATCGACGGCATAGCCTATCAGTATCTATGGCCCGATGCGCCGCACTGGAACCAGTACGCCTATGGCATAGCCCTGTACGGTATCAGTATTTTCGCACTGCAGTTTACGAGGACATTGCTCTACACGCATAAAAAAGCCCCTGTACTGGACCGTATCATTCTGGGGATAATGGTTTTGCGGACCCTGTTTTTTGCCGTTTGCCTCTTCATCGACACCGACTGGTTCAGTTACAAGTTCGTGGAGCTGGTCCCGCTCGCGGTAGCGTTTTACACAGGCATATACATTTACCGGAAAGGTTACCATCCCGCACGTTTCTTTGTTTTGGGATACACCTTTCTTTCTATCGGCTTCATACACAAGTTGTTGCTAATGTTGCACGTCGACGGCCTGAATTTTGGCGTCGTCACCTATTACAGCCTGAGCATCTGTTTTGTGCTGGAAATGATTTTTCTCTCGTTCGCGATCGGCGACAAGGTGCGGGTGCTGAAAACCAAAAAGGATAAGGCGCAAAAACAAATCATTCACCAGATGAGGCTGAATGAAAAGTTGAAGGACTCACTGAACAGCAGGCTGGAAGCGCAGGTAGAAGAGCGGACGAGGGAAGTGCTGGAAAAGTCGGCGATTATCGAAGCGCAGAACCAGGAGCTGACGGAAGTCAATGCGCTTTTACAGAAACAGAAAGAGGAAATCCTGCAAATGAACCGGCTGCTGGAAAAGGATAACGAAGTGCTGCATACCAATGTGGTGAAAGTGACCCAGGCACGGGTGATGTCGGCGGAGGTGGATTTCGAGGAGTTCAGCAGGATTTACCCGGACAACGACAGCTGTTTCAGGTTTCTGGCGGCGATGAAATGGGGAAGCGATGCAGCCGGCGACCATTACGAATGCCGGAAATGCGGCCACAACCATTATTTTCACGGGCATTCGCCCCACAGCCGCCGGTGCGCCAAATGCGATTACGACGAATCGGTGATCGCCCATACGATTTTCCAGAATACCCGTATTCCGATCAACAAGGCATTTTATATGGTCTTTTTGATGTATACCACAAAGGGGAAAATTTCTTCTCACAAGTTGTCGGAAATCCTTTCCATCCGGCAAGGCACCTGCTGGGCATATGCCAGCAGGATCAAAAAAGTAATGCAGGACCGGCGCAAGGAGATTGCCGCTTCCAGATCGGGCGAGGGATGGAGCCTGCTCGTGCTCGACCATTCTTTCGAAACAGCCTGAGATACCCGCTCCCAAAACGTACCCCGCCGGATAACCCGCTTTTCCGCTTGGTGGAAATTTACGCACTTTTTTTGGCAAAAATCGACGGTTTGCAGCCGTATCAACGTTCGGGGCCGCGTGTGCGTCCAGGCCGCTGTCACCGGCTGTAAATCAGGCAAATCGACCGTCGTGGCCAACGGTTCCGAACCGTATCAATATTGATGTAAGTATCTATTATACAGGTGTTTATAAATATTTTCTGCTATTGATTTTCTCAAACTATGCCTAAATTTGCCCCATGGAATTGTCCAAGAAATTATCCGATTAATTACCAATAATTCATTTAACAATCTATGGGAAAGAGAATTACGGTGTTCATTGCCATGATTCTGGCGGCGGTAAGCCTCGCGAACGCGCAGGAGATCGTCGTGAAGGGGGTGGTCAGGGATCAGCAAAATCAGTCATTGCCCGGCGCAAGTGTGCTGGTGAAGGGAACGCAATCAGGTACTGTAACAGACGTAGACGGAAATTATTCGATCACCGTGCCCAATGAACAGGCGGTGCTGGTGGTCTCATTTATCGGTTACGAAACACAGGAAGTGACGGTAGGTTCCCAAACGAAGATCGACGTAACGCTCGGAGCGGACCTGAAAACGCTGAACGAGGTGGTAGTGATCGGTTATGGTACGCAGAAACGAGGCGATGTGACGACTTCAATAGCGTCGGTCGACACGAAAGACATCGAAGAACGGCCGATTTTACAGGCGGCGCAAGCCTTACAGGGAAAAGCAGCGGGCGTACAGGTCACGCAGCCTTCCGGAAAACCGGGCAGCGCGTTGTCTATCCGTGTACGCGGGGCGACGTCCGTACAGGCGGGTAACGAACCCCTGTACGTGGTCGACGGAGTGCCAACCATGGACACCCGCGACCTGAACGTGAACGATATCGAAAGTATCCAGGTATTGAAGGATGCATCTTCGGCGGCTATTTACGGCGCGAGGGCCTCGAATGGCGTAGTGATCGTCACTACCAAAAGGGGTAAGGCCAACCAGTCGCAGGTTAATTTCTCGGCCTATTACGGCTTTTCGAACATTGCCAAAAAGATCGACGTGCTGAATCCGCAGCAATATGCCGACCTGATGAATGAAATGGGGCATAACATCACGGTGGGCAGCGAAACGACCGACTGGAACAAGGAAGTTTTCACCACCGGACATAACCAGAACTACCAGCTTTCATTTTCGGGCGGTAACGACAAGAACAGGTATTTTGTATCGGGCGCGATCACCAAGGATCAGGGGATTATCAAGCCGGCCAGCTACCGGCGGTATTCGTTCCGCATGAACCTCGATAATCAGATCAAAAACTGGTTCAAACTGACGACGAACGTCAGCTATTCCAATGCCAGGATCCGCGATGTGAAGGACAACAACAACGCGGGCCGCAATGCGGTGGTATTGGGTGCGCTGGGTGCTCCGCCGACCATGGGCGTATATTCCCAGGATTCGGTAAGGGGAACGATTTTCTCGACAAATCCCCTTAAAGCAGGCTGGGACAATCCGCTGGCGGCCATGTTCGGGCCTGACCAGTCGGCCAGGGACAACCGGATTTTCGGCAATGTGGCCGGTGATTTCACGCTGGCCAAGGGGCTGGTGTTCCGTTCCAATTTCGGGATCGACTTTATGAACCATGCCAATGACTATTACCTGGACCCATACCGCACAACCGAGGGCTGGGGAGCCAACGGCAGCACGCACGGACTCGGCAATGCGACGCGTTCCAACTCCTTTACCTACCTCTGGGAAAATACGCTTAACTACGAAAAGAAATGGGAGAAGCATGAATTCTCGGCGCTGGCGGGTACGACCGTTCAGAAAAACAACTGGAACAATTCCTATATCGCGGGCCGGGACTTCCCTTCGGACGGCGTTGTGAAAACGATGAACGCGGCCAATGAGATCACCGAAGCCTACACCGAGCAATCGGAATGGTTTCTGAATTCCTATCTGGGGCGGTTGATGTACAACTTCGACAGCAAATACCTGATTACGGCCAACTTCCGGGCGGACGGGTCATCCAAGCTCGCCAAGGGAAACCAGTGGGGCTTTTTCCCGTCGGTGTCGGCCGGCTGGCGCATTTCGGCGGAGCCGTTCATGGAGGATGTCAAGTTCATCACCGACCTGGAAGCTGCGTGGCGGCTGGGGACAAAACGGTAACCAGGAAGGGCTGGCCAATTACGCATCCTATGGTTTGAACAGCTACACGCGCCGCACGCCTACCACGCCGCCTTCGGGCCCGGCCGTTACGCCTCCCACGTACGCGCCTAACCCCGACCTGCGATGGGAGACGACCACGCAGACCAACTTCGGTATCGACCTGAGTATGTTGCAGGGCCGCCTCACTTTCACTGCCGACGCCTATTTGAAAAAGACTCACGACCTGCTGCTGAATGTGCCGTTGCCAAACACAAGCGGCTACACCTACATACCCCGAAATTCCGGTAAGCTGGAAAACAAGGGGCTGGAATTCGTTTTGTCGAGCGTCAATTTTGATAAGTCGGATTTCCAGTGGACGACCGATTTCAACATTGCATTCAACCGCAACAAAATCACCGAACTGCAACTGAGCAAAATTTATCGCTACGCCGAGGTGGAAGGCCGGAGCGACCAGATCATCATTTTGCAGGAAGGGGCTTCCCTGGGAACGTTTTACGGTTACATCGCCGATGGCGTAAATCCGGAAACCGGCGACATGATCTACCGCGATATTAACGGCGACGGCGTTTTCTCTCCTTCCGACCGGACGGTCCTGGGCTCGGCACAGCCGAAATTTACTTACGGGATGAACAACAACCTGACCTACAAGAATTTCAGCCTGTCGTTCCTTTTCCAGGGCTCGCAGGGAAACAAGGCGTTCAATGCGTCGAGGCTGGAAACGGAGGGAATGTATGACAGCAAAAACCAGTCGACCGAGGTGCTGCGGCGCTGGCAAAAGGCGGGGGACATTACCGATATTCCGAGGGCAACCGACGGCAACGTCAACAACTCGCTGATTTCGTCGCGCTTTGTCGAAAACGCCTCCTTCCTGCGGATGAAAAGCGCCACGATCTCGTATGCGCTCGGTAAAGAGTTCGCCGACAAACTTAAACTGGGCCGGGCGACTGTTTACCTGACTGCCCAAAACCTTTTCACGATCACCAAATACAAAGGGTTCGACCCCGAGGTGAATGCGTTCACGTCGAGCGGAGCCACCCTGGGTATCGACTACGGAACCTACCCGGTATCGCGGGCATTTGTGGCGGGTCTCAATGTTCAGTTTTAATTCAGGAATTTTATGAAAAAGATCAATTATATAGCGATTGTCCTGGGATTATCCATACTGCTTCCGTCGTGCCAGGACCAACTCGATTTACAGCCTGTTTCCCAAACCGTGGTGGGCGAAAGCGGTAGCGGCACCGCCGGCTCGGCCATCAGGGACGTCGCGAGCGCCGAGGCCGCCCTGGCAGGGTGCTACGCGATTTTCAAGAACAGCTCCGCGGAATATTATGTGATGGATTACTTCATTCTGGGCGACGGGCAATCGGATAACTCCTATGCGGGCGCCGACAATGCAGCCTGGTTTGAAGTGGATGAATTCAGGATGCTCTCGACCAATGCGGTTGCAGCCAGGGATTGGCAATATTTGTACAATCACGTGGCGAGCGCCAACTCTATTATCGCCAATGTACCCAAGGTAACCGACGCCTCGCTGCCGGCCGATCGTAAGGCGCAGATAGTCGGGGAAGCGAAATTTATCAGGGCAAGGGCCTATTTTGATCTGGTGAGGATCTATGGGGATGTGCCGTTGGTGGTGGACGAGTTGCCGACCATTACTTCCGAAAATGTGGACGAAATTTACGGCCAGCTTTATCCTGCCAGAAGTACGGCAGAGGAGGTATATGCCCAAATTGTTAAGGATCTGGACGAGGCTGCCACTACTGTGCCGAAATCGGGACCGAACAAAATGACGGTGACACCGGGAGCGGTGCATACGTTGCTGGCAAAGGTGTACGCAACTCGCAAGGACTGGGCGAAAGTGAAAGAGCATGCCGACAAGGTGATTGCATTGGGTTATACGCTGCTGCCCAATTTCGAGGATTTGTGGGATGGCAAGCACGAAAACAGCGCAGAAGCCATTTTTGAGCTGAATTTCGAAGACTGGTCGACCGGTGGAAACTGGGGTTCTTCCATGTTTTTCGGCACCGACTGGAAAAAATTCAATACCCCTTCCAATGACCTTGTAAAGGCTTATGACGACGAGAAGGACGTGGTACGCAAAGCATCGACGATTTATACGGCCAATGTGACAGGCAAATGGTCGGACAAATACTGGCCGTTGACAAAGTTCCCGTTTGCCTATAAAATGCGCAACACCGACGCCTCGCAAAATATCATCATGTACCGCCTGGCCGATGTACTGCTTCTAAAGGCGGAGGCATTGAACGAAACCGGCGATCTGGCAGGCGCCCGCGCGCTGGTTAACCAGGTGCGGACGCGCGCGAAGCTGCCGGCAACACAGGCGGCGGACCAGGCGACAATGCGCCTTGCGATCGAGAAGGAGCGCCGGCTGGAGCTCGCGTTCGAGGGGCAGCGCTGGTACGATCTGGTACGGACGGGCAGGGTGGTGCCGGTAATGGAGGCGGTGAAGGACGGCTCGGGCAACAGTTTGAACTACAAACTTACCGATACGAAACTCCTGTGGCCGATTCCGCAGGGCGAGATCGACAAGAATGCCAATCTGACCCAGAACAAGGGCTATTAGGAATTAGCTGAGTCATGCCGGGCGACGGATGCTTTCGGGGCACCTGTTCCGGCATGGCTTTCTTTTTTTATCAAATCCATGAAAGCAAATCTGATAGCGACGGCCGTGAGTCTGGCCGTTGCGCTGAACGGTTGTTCGGCCGGAACGCCGGCGACTGACAGTCCCGGCCCGGTTGATACCACTTCTTCCGGCAAAGTAGCCGTGTGGGTTACCAACGGCCAGCAAAGCAAATTACTAAAAAACGAAAACCCTGTCACGATCGGCAAGGTGGGCGCAGTCGCACCATCGGCCCACCTGATCGGGATCGACTTTTCGACCAAACTGCAAGAAATGGATGGCTTTGGGGCCGCGCTTACGGGTTCTTCGGCCTACCTGATCAACCGGAAACTCAACGTATCGCAGCGTGAGGCCCTGCTTAAAGACCTTTTTGATCCGCAGACGGGAATCGGTATAAGCTACCTGCGCGTTACAATGGGCGCATCGGATTTCTCGCTGGAAGATTTCACCTATAACGATCTGCCCGCAGGGCAAACGGATCCCGGGTTAAAACAATTTTCCATTTCGAAAGATCAGGCGGACCTGTTGCCCGTTCTGAAATCCGTAGTCGTGTTGCAGCCGGCGATCAAAATTATGGCCACCCCGTGGTCGGCGCCCGCGTGGATGAAAACGAATGGCAAACTGGCCGGAGGGAGCCTTAAACCGGAGTGGTACGAGACTTATTCCAACTATTTTGTGAAATACCTCGATGCCTACCGAAAAGAAGGCATCGCTATCGACGCGATTTCGGTGCAGAACGAGCCTTTGCATGAGGCTGCGTACCCGTCGATGGGCATGGATTCGGTAGCGCAGTGCAATTTTATCAAAAACCACTTAGGGCCGCTTTTCCGGACGAAAGCGATCGGCACGAAGATCCTGTTGTACGACCACAACTGGGACAGGCCCGGTTATCCGCTGTCGATTTTGGGTGATCCGAAGGCCAACCAATATGTCGCCGGTTCGGCGTTTCATGCGTATGGCGGGAACGTGTCGGCGATGAGTCAGGTCCATGACCGGTTTCCCGACAAAGGGTTGTATTTCACTGAAATATCCGGCGGCCGCTGGGCCACCAATTTTGCCGACAACCTGAAATGGAATATGTCGAATATTTTCATCGGAACTGCCAACAACTGGTCGAAGAATGCGCTCTTGTGGAACCTGGCGCTGGATGAAAACGATGGCCCGAAAAATAAGGGCTGCGATAACTGCCGTGGCGTGGTGACTATCGCCTCCAACGGCAGCGTGACGAAAAACGTGGAATATTATGCGATTGCCCATATGTCGAAATTCGTTCGCCCGGGCGCATTCCATGTGCAGTCGGACAGGCTGGGCGCGTCGACTGGCCTCGAACATGTGGCGTTCCTCAACACGGACGGTTCCAAAGTACTGGTAATACTAAACCAGAGCGCCGACAACAGAAAGTTCACCGTTTCATTCGGCGAAAATCAATTTAGCTACACGATCGACCCCAATGCGGTAGCGACACTTGTGTGGAAGTGAAACTGCGGCGCCCGATCGGTTCCACACAAGTGGGTAGGCCCGCTGGAAGGTGCTTTACAATAAAATCCTGTGGGGAAACCAGCACGTTCAGCCCGACGGCTATCGATCGGCCACGCTGGCCGATCGATAGCCGTCGGGCTGCCTCGCTTCTGGCACGATTCTTTAAAACGGCGCGCGACTAAAAATCTGTTCATCAAATCTTTATCTGTTCATCAAATCTTTCTGTTATGAAAAAAATGCGTTTGCTGCTTTTCGCAGCCATGTTGATAGCCGTTGCATGCGACGATGACGACGATCAGAACGATCCGGGCAACAGCCTGTCGAACGCCGACAAAATATTCGTGACCAATGCTGCCGATGGCGGGATGTTCGAAGTGAAGGCCGGGGAACTGGCCGTTGCAAAGGGCGATTCTACCTCCATGGGCTTTATGCACGGCGATTCGCTCAGTGTGAAGTCGTTCGGAAGAATGATGGTTACCGATCATTCGAAAGTGAACGAGGAGCTCAAAAATCTGGCTGAGCGAAAAGGCGCTTCGGTACCGGGTTCGCTCAGTGCCGCCAAACAACAGAAGCTGGATAGCCTGTCGGCGGCGAATGGAGCGGCATTCAATGCCATGTACGCGAAGATGATGGTTTCCTCGCACCAGGAAACGGTACAGCTCTTCCAGACGCAGGCGGCGAGCGGGAACGACGGCGAGTTGAAATCGTGGGCGGCCGACAAGATACCCGCTTTGCAGCACCATCTGGAAATGTCGCAAATGTTGCGGGATTCGATCCGATGAGTGTTTGAGTCGCGCCTCAAAACCACCGCTGCCCGGTCAGCCGATGAACGTATAGCCGTCATCGGCCGACCGGACCGTGGGATTATCGACAGAAGTTATTATTTCAAATACTCGGCCACGTCCGGACCCAGGTCGTAAACTTTCGCATCGGGCAGGCGCTTCCTGAGCAGGCTGCTGGCGGTTGCCGAACGATATCCCGAAGCACAGCTTACGAGAATGGGCTTGTCTGTGGGAATTTCAGACAACCGTTTTTCGAGGTCCTGAAGGGGGATATTGAGCGCATTTTCGAAAAGCGGTGTTTGCTGCGCTTCTCTGGTTGTCCGCACATCCACATACGTATACCGATTGGCTTTCGGGTCGAATCCGGCCCGGTCGAAGGCCGCGAATTGTTCGCCGTCTTTGGCGTCATATGTAAAAGCCCCTTTCACTTTCGATTCATATCCGATCAGGGCCGTCTTTTCGAGGGCGGTTTGCAGCGCTTGTTCATCCTGGGCAACGAGGTAAAACGTGGTGTCGGGATGAACGATGGTACCGAGCCAGGTCACAAACCCCGCGCCGTCGCCCTGGATATTTACAGCGTCGGGAATGTAGGAAGCCTTGAACAGATTCGCCGGCCGGGCGTCGATCACCGTGGCGTTCGCTTCCGGGCGATAGTTCCGGGCCAATCGCCTCACTGCCGCCAGACCCGATTTCAACTCGGGCGCACCGGCCATGTTCAGTTCGACGTCATATTTGAAATAGGCCGGTATGAATGGCTGGTCGCTCAGCAGCAGTTTGACAAACTCCTCCTTAGGCCGCGTTTCGAATGCATAATTGCTTTGTTTTTCTTCGCCGATCGTCGAGCTAAGCGCCTTCCGAATGGACTTACCGCAAAGCGATCCCGCTCCGTGCGCCGGGTACACGACCACGTCATCGGCCAGTTTGGCAAATTTGTTGTGGACGGTATCATACATCATCTCGGCGAGCCGCTGGCGCTGGGCTTCCGTTTTTTTCGAAAATTCGCGCAGGTCGGGGCGGCCGACATCACCGATAAAAAGCGCGTCGCCGGAGAAAACCACTTTGTCCCGACCGTCTTCGGCGAGTACCACGGAAATATGGTCGGGTGCATGCCCGGGCGTGTACAACGACCGCAGCGTGACGTTGTCCGACAACTTGATGGCATTCCCGTCGTCGAAGGCCGTCTTGCGGTACTTTGCCTGTGTGAGACTGCTGGCGTATACCGGCACGTTCAGTTTCTTTTGCATTTCCTGGTGGGCGCTCACAAAGTCGGCGTGCGGGTGTGTTTCGATAATGCCGGTAATTTCGGCGTATTTCTTTCTGGCATAGTCATAGTAAACAGCCGGATTTCGCTGCGGATCGATGACGATGACCCTGGCACCGGCCCTGACGGCGTAGGAAAAGTGCGCAAGCCCTTTCACCTCGAACTGCTCGATTTCGTATTGCGCCGACGAAAAGACGGTCCGGCCGAGTATTCTGTGAAAGGGCACCGCGGACGCGACGCCCAGACAAGCCAGATTTTTAACGAAGTTTCTTCTTTCCATAGATTCGATTGCAAGTTATGACCGATTTCCGGCCGGGGTCCGAAAGGGAGAACATCGGGCGGCCCGGTTTGATACAAAGTTAACGAACACCCGCATTAAACCGCCCGGATTTTCGCCGGCAGCACGACGGACGCGCGCCCGCACGAAGCAGTCGCTGAACAACGAAGCCGTGAAAATGACCGGGGAAGCTAGCGCAGGTATGGTTTTATTGAAAGGAGGCCGGACCAGATGATATCCATAAGGATATTCACGCAAATTTCTATAGAATCTAATCGAATCGATAACAAAGTGGACATAATCGAAGTCGTCGGCCTGGTTGCCGGCATTTGCACGTCTTCCGCTGTGATACCGCAGCTGGTAACGACGATCCGGAAAAAGAAGGCCAGCGATGTTTCCATGGCGATGTTCATCGTATTGCTGACGGGCAACGCCTTGTGGGTGTTTTATGGCTTCAATAAAAGCGACATTCCCATTATCGCTACCAACCTTTTTACGATAGGCCTGAATGTGGCCATGCTGGTCTTGAAATTCAAATACAAGAAGGCGGGAAGTTAGCGTTAGCCGGGAATGCGGCGTCAATTCAGTGTTTTAATTTCCGCCGCTACCCCGTGGTAGCGATTATACTCCCCGAGCGTGGCCAGATTTCCGTCCGGTAACCTGAGCTCCACTTTCCAGTTCATCGAATTCGCAAGCTGAAAAATCATGAGCTGTACCTGGTTTCCCGCAATCCGGGGAAGATCGCTCTGCATTGCTTTCTCATTCATGATTTGCTTGGCCTGGTTGAGGATAGAGGTGTAATCTTCGGTCTGAAACCTGTTCAACCATCCTTGCTCGATATCATAGAACTTATAATCGGTGTCGATAGAAAGGATTTCGGGGGATGGGAAAAAATCGATTACGAGCCGCCGGTCCTGGTTGTCGTAATGGAACTTCATTTTCGTGAAATCGTATCCCACCAGTACTTTCGCCTTCGCGATGATCAGCGCCTTTTTCTTATCGTTGATCATATGCCAGACTTTCCGGTCGTTTTCGTAGTTATAAATTTCCGTAAAATACCCTTCCGCCATTACAACTTTAAAGACCTTTTCGATGCGCTCCAGTAATACGGACGCTTCGTGACCGGACACCGCTTTGGCCGAAGTCCGTTTATCGAAAAACGAGCGGACGGAGGCACCCGCGAATCCACCGACGGCGAGGCTGACGATCAAAAAAAGTAAAGTGGTTGAGTCCATTGGCTGTGTGTTTTATTTCTGGTTAAATTCAGACAAAAAAGCCGTAACGCCAAATAGTTGCGGCAAATGATCGCCGGACGAATGCGTTTGGCCGCTGTACCGGCCTTCCCCGCGGGATTCACCAAAATCTGGTTTCGACCCGGAAATATTCCGGCCCGTTATCCCCGATGCGAATAGTCTGACAGACTTTCAGTCGGTTTTTTATAGAATAATTTCTAAATTCACGTTCCGTCGAATAGCATATGCTCGTTGTTTGTGGCTAAAAATACCTTTTGCATACTGATACTGCTGCTAATAGGTTGTGCAAAGCCGTTGTACGTCAGTTCCCAATCCATTAACCGGAACGATATATCGCGTTTCCATGCCGAGCATTTTACCGACGAAAACGGGCTTCCGCAAAACAGCATCTATTCGATCGTATCCGACGAGCTGGGCTTCGTCTGGCTTGTAACGGAGCGGGGCCTGGTGCGTTTCGACGGAAAGGATTTCAGGGTTTTCGATAATTTTGGCAAAACCTATTCATCGGGCAGCATCGGTTCGGTCCATATCGACCCGCGCGTTCGCCCGGAAGGTTTCTTTGCGGTGAATATCGAAAATGGCTTTATCCATATTCGCGGAGGAGCGGCGGCAATCGATACGATTCTGCGCAACGAGCTGAAAAAACAACCGTTTCCGTACCCGGTCGGGGACCATACGCATCTGCTGGTGCGGACGCCCGGCTTGTTCGACGGGAACCCGTACCCCGACTCGTTCGTATTGCCCACGGGAAACGATTGCTTTTTCGTATACGATACCCGGGCATTAACCTATTACGAGCGGAAGAAAAAAGTAGCCGAAGTGGCGTTTCCGTCGAAGAGAAGGTGGGATTTTTTTTGTCTGGGTAACAATCTTTACCACCTCGAAAACGGCCGTCTGGCGAGGTTTACGGCCGGTCCGGCGTCACTCGTAAGCGGGCCCGCAGACTTTAAGGGCGAACTGCCGCACGATCCCGCGTTCAGGCAAGGGAAGCCTGGCATCGTCTTCTGGAACAATGCGACCCGCCAGGTGTTCATCATACTCGACAAATCCCTGTACTTCGTTACCGCCGACGCGCAGGGGAATCTGGATTCAAGGCTGATCCTGCAAGGTTTCGATTTCCCACGAGAGAAAATCAAAGGGATGTATTTCGATCAGAAAGCCTGGCGGATTTTCCTGGGGAGCCACCTGAACGGATTGTTTGTGTTGACCAGGGATAAATTCACAGTGCAGGCAAGCAGTTTTCCCGGTACGGATCAGGTTTATTACGGGCAAGCCGGACTAATGCCGGATGGCGTGCTCACGGGCCAGGGCATCGCCTATCATCATGACACTTTCGGCGGAGGGACACATGCGGCACAGTTACCCCTGATCACGAAAAGCGTCGATTGGGACAAATCCAGCATTCTCGTTGATCCGGAAGGATATATCTGGTGCAAAAAACAGGCGAAGCTGATGTGTATCGAGCCGGACGCATCGAAAATCAGGCGGTCGTGGACGTTGCCGTCCGAAATCACCCAGCTTTACCGCGGGGCCGACAATACGATCTGGATCGGGACCCACAAAGAAGGGCTTTTTTACCTGAAGAAACCTTTTACGGACCGGGCAGTTCCCGCATTGTACCGAAAAGCGCCTTTAATCTATATCTCCTGGATCGACGAATCAGAAGGCTTTATCTGGGTAGGTACCCGGCGCGGGCTTTTCCGGATCGACCGCACGACGCAAAGGGTAACAGAAGTTCCGGGTTTGAGGGACATTTATATACGAAGTCTTCATATCAATGGCCCGGAAACCTGGATAGCGACGTATAAAGACGGCTTTTTCCTTTTAAAAGACGGCAAGCTAACCCGATTTCCGCCCGACCGGAAGGGATACCTCGCCAACACCCATTGCATTATCGAAGACCGCAAAGGCTACTTCTGGATACCGACCAACCATGGCCTGTTCCAGGTGCTGAAAGAGGACCTTTTACGTTATGCGGAGCAGCCGGGTGAAATATATTACCATCAGTATTCTAAAGCGGACGGTTTCAAAAGCAATGAATTCAACGGAGGCTGCCAGCCTTGTGCGGTACGGATGTCGTCGGGGGAGGTTTCGCTGCCTTCCATGAATGGTTTGGTCTGGTTTGAACCGGAAAGCATAGCGCCTGAGCTTCCCGACCGCAAAATAATCGTCAACCGCATCGAAATCGACCGCAAAGCGATGCCGGTAGGGCAGGATGCGGTGACATTTTCCCAGACCCAAAAAGTGCTGACATTCGAGCTGGTGACCCCGTTTTTCGGTAACCATCAGAATGTAGGATTCTCGTATGCGCTGCAAGAAAAAGGCTCCATTCCCGCCGAATCCGATTGGCTCAGTGCGGACGCCGTGGCGGTAAACAAAGCGACTATCAATATATCCACCCTGAGCGACGGACGGTACACGCTGTTCATCAGGAAGAAAAACGGTTTTGGGATAGATAACTTCGCCTATAAAACGATCGGGATCGACGTACCTCCCTTCTGGTACCAGACCTGGTGGTTCTATGCATTGCTGGCGATTTCACTGGGCATCGCCGTGGCCCAGTATGTAAAATACAGGACCCTCAGGGTGCGCAGGGCCAACCTGATGCTCGAGCGGCAGATCAACGAACGGACAGGCCAGTTGCGGTCCGCATTGCGCGACCTCGAAAATTCGCAGCAGGAAGTACTTAGCCAAATGCATTTGCAGTCGAGGCTGATGGCTTCGATTGCCCACGACGTACGGTCGCCTTTGGGGGCGGCCATCATCGTAGCTGCGGAATTGCAAAAAATGATCGAAAGGGGGGAGTATGACATGGCTTCGCTGGTAGGCAGGAACATCGAGGATTCGATGCGCAGGGTAAAAGGCTCTTTGGAAGACATGCTCGCCTACGTGAAAGTTCAGGTTTACAAGCATGAGCCTAAAAATGAAATGGTCGATCTGCACAAGCTGGTCGAAGAGAATATGCAGCTCTACGGGAAAAATACCCGGATCAACGCCAATACCTTTCTAAACCTGGTGCCCGCGGACACCCGCGTGATGACGCACCCGCCGCTGATGAAGATTGTCGTCCATAACCTGATCGACAATGCCAATAAGTTTACCAGCAACGGAGAAATAAAGGCTTACATTTCGGTTGCAAGCGACACGCTCGAACTGATTATCGAGGATTCGGGCTGTGGAATTCCCGAAGAACTCATCGCCTGGTTTGAAAAGAAAGGCTCTTTCGGAAAGCCGGGCACACACGGGGGCATCGGTTTGGTGATGGTGAAGGAGCTGGCGCCGGCGATTGCCGAGAGCATCCGGATAGAACGCCTGGTCCCCGGAACACGTGTCGTGATTGTTTTCCGGAGGCGGTGGGTCACGGCGGGCAGCGAAGCGTTCACGAGCGCTCAGGCTCCCTGATTTTCCGTGCGAGATCGACGACATTGCTAACTCCCAGTTTTTCGAATATCCTGGCTTTGTAAGTGCTTACCGTGTTGGATTGAATATCCAGGTAAGCCGCAATTTCCTTGACCCACTTGCCGGCAATCAGAAGCTCGGAGATCTCCCTCTCCCGGCCCGAAAGGCTTTTTGCGCCGGTCGGGCGCTTGCGGCTTTGCTTGTTGTATACTACCGAACTGAGCAGCCTGTCTTGCACGGCCTGGCTTATATACCGGTTTCTTTTGACCACGGTCGAGATAGCCCTGATTGTTTCCGCTTTTTCAGCGCTTTTGGGAAGAAACCCGTTCGCGCCCGCCGAAATGAAATCCAGCGCATTGAGTTGTTCGTCGGCTGCCGAGCAAACGAGAATAGGTACATCGCTCTGCTGTTTCCGGATACGCCCCACCATCGCAGTTCCCAGCCCGCCTGGTATATCTATGTCGAGCAGGATCAGATCATAAGGGAGGCTTTGAATGCGTTCCATAGCGTGATCGAAGCCCTCGACTTCGTCTACATACGCCTCGCTGTAAAGATCTTGCAGCAGAATCCTCATGCTCATCCGAACAAGGAAATGGTCTTCGATGATCAGTATATTCATTAAACGAAATGAAAAGATGGCTTACCGCAAAATAAAGTGCAATTGTAGTAATATTTCTATTCTTTTCGTTAAAAGAATGTGTTTTTTGACATTTTACCGACATCGGCTGGCATGCTGCGTCTGTCGGACCATCGGACGAGGGATAGGCTCTAACCTTCGGCGTCCAGGGTTTCGTTTTAAAACTATGCGCCTGGCCCGGCGATTGGCGTTCGCAATATTATTTGTTCGGCGATATCCGGTAACTTGCCGTCCGAATACCAACATCGGACACCATCCATGAATCTTTTAAAGCAGATCGAATTCATCAAAGAGATCGACAAGGTCAAGTATATTCAGAGAAAAACGAGGCTGTTTAACAGTCAGCGGCATGAGAACGACGCCGAACACAGCTGGCATCTCGCGTTGATGGCCCTCGTGCTGGCAGAACATTCGAATGCACCGATCGATATTCTAAAAGTGATAAAAATGGTTTTGATCCACGACATCGTGGAGATCGACGCCGGGGACACATTTATTTATGATTCGCAGAAAAACCATTCCAATACCGACGAGGAACGAATGGCGGCCCGGCGGATCTTCGGGCTCCTGCCCGAGTCCCAGGCCGACGAGCTGATCGCCGTTTGGGAAGAATTCGAAGCGGGCGTTTCCAGCGAGGCCAAATTCGCCCGTGCCATGGACCGCCTCGAACCACTACTTCAGAACACGTCGAACGAAGGAGGCACATGGAGCGAGTTCGGTGTGGGTTATGAAAAGGTCTACGAGAAAAAGTCCGCAATAAAACACGGCTCGGAGACGCTCTGGGATTACGCCCGGCAACTGATCGACGAAAGTGTCGACAAAGGTATACTGAAGAAGGGGTAGGCATTCCCGGCGAAGGTTGCCACCCCTTGCATATTAATCACAGGGACCACCGAAGGCCTTACTGGCTTTTGATAATCTTCCGGGCTACCGTATGACCGTTTTCCATATTGACCCGGATCACGTACAGCCCGGCAGGAAGACGTTCCGAATCGATTTGAAACCGGTTTTTCAGCCGTTGTACGATCATACCTCGTGCGTCGATCACCTCGATATCCCAGTTTCGGGATACGCCCGCGATGCTGATGCTGTTGCCGGCCGGGTTGGGGCCTATCGTGATTTTCTGCATTTCCTGCATGCGGACGGACACCATTTTGGAATACGAATAGCTGCCGTCGGTATCGACCTGTTTGAGACGGTAGTAGATGATGTCCGCGGGAGGCTCAGGCGTGTCCGCAAACCGGTATTCCGAAATCCCGGAGGTTACCCGGAACGGCGCGGAAACCCGCCCCGCTTTCCCAAACGTTTTGGCGTCGCGCGCCGATTCCACGTCGAAGTAATCATGCATGGTTTCAAACGAGGTGGCCCAGTTTAATGTGACCGTGTTGGGTTCGGTAACCTGCGCCCCAAACCGGACCAGATGCACCGGCAACCCGGGACCCACCGTCACAAGCCCCGCTACCCGGGCGTCGCTGGGGCAATCGGCGCGGAGGCACGAGGCATAATAGGTGGTCGACTCATATAAAACGGGGGTAGTGAGGCTGTTGCCGCTTCCCAGATGATTGCCGTCGGCCGGAGCGTCGTACCATTGTATCTGCCCGCTGCATCCGGTAGCCGTAAGCGTTGCGCTGATCCCTTGCGGAATCGTCTGCCCGGTAACCACCGGGTCGAGCCCTTTGCTGTTGATCAGTCCGGTCCTCAGCGATTCCAATGCTCCCCGCATCCGGGTGCGCTGGTCATTTGTGAACTGCGTCTGGCAGCCGAAAGTGTTATAACCCATGTAATTTTTGAGGACGGTGCCGTAAGGCGCGTTGTTGTTGCAGGGATTCGGCGGATTCGCATTTGAAAAGCAGATGTAATTTGAACTTTGATTGACCGGCTCCGTATCGCAGATATAGTCGCCTTGTTCGGCACAATTGCTGTTCTGAGGACATTCTATCAGGTCGAGATCGCCTCCGCCAATCGCTCTGGCGAATGTGTGCCCCAGAAACAGGGCATGTCCCAGCTCGTGGGGAAGGATCTTCGTGGTAAAGTAGGAAGCCGTAATCATAGTGCCGTCAAAGGGTGAATAGGCACCTGTCGGGTAAGCCGCGAGTGCCGCGCCCTGGTCCATAAAGTTCACTACCCATATGTTGTAATATTCGAGGTTATTCCAATAGCTCATCGGGTAAACCTGGTCGTATGGTAATCCCGGGCCGCCGGCCGATGTCACGCCGTACAACGTGTAGTTGGGATTGTTTGGGTAAACGCGGTTGATCCCGGTAGTGGCTGAACAGTCGGGCGTCCTGACTGCCAGCTGAAACTGAATGCCGGTGTCTACTCCGTCCGATTCGGGGAGCTGATTGCGGAAGGCCTTGTTCAGTTCGGCAATTCCCTCATGGACCTGAAAGTCAGTCAGAAGGGAACGCCCCTCGGGTTCCAGAATGTGCACCACGACGGGGATGGTATGAACCGGCTCGTCGGGCGCATTGGTACGGTTGGTTTTGGTGGAGGCCAGATAAGCATTCAATCTTTTTTGAGCGATATCGAAAATCTGTTTCCCGGATTTCGAAAGCTGGTGTCGGCTGGTTGTTAAACAGGCGGCGGCAGTGGACTGCTGGGCGTATAAACTGGCACTTTCAGGAAGCCATAGCACAGTTGCGATTACAACGCAGCAGGCTACGACGGGTGGGAGCTTGGTAATGTTTTTCATGGTAATGGGTGCGAGAGGTTGATGTGCAGGAACTTATGACATAAATATAACTATTTTTTAACAAAATATAATTATTTCCCGTAAGGCGGTCGGTTGCGCGAAGTCGCACTCTGCCTTTCAGACACCCGTCGAGGCCGGCACGCTGCGCAACAAAAAACAGCCGGCCCATCGGCCGGCTGTTTCGATTTATTACCTGAATAGAGTATTATAATATGCCCTGTGTGAAGCTGTTCCTGGTTAAAATCCGGGATTGTTCGGCAGCAGGTTCGGGTTGACGTCCGATTCCTGTCTGGGTACGGGGAACAGCAGCTGTTTTTCGCTGAAAGTGGCACCGAAAACGGTCTTGTGGCCCACGAAATCGTCCCAGTTGCCCGTTACGTCATTATGCACTTTGCGGGTCCTGACCATGTCGAACCACATTTTGTTCTCGAAACAAAGTTCGAAATAACGTTGCAGCCACACTTCATGCTCGAATGCGGTTTGGCTTAAACCCGAAACGGGCGCCAGGTTGGCCCGTGCCCGGATGGCGTTCACCAGTTCGACGGCTTTGGCATTCGGTGCACCTTCCGCGCGGTTGGACGCCTCCGCATACATGAGGTACACGTCCGCGAGCCGGTACAATGTGTAGTTCAAATCGGATTTGATCGAGTTCGTGACCGCATTCGCATCGAACCACTTATAGATATACGTGTTTTTGAATTTCACAGGCTGGCCCGTTTTGATACTGGGCGCGGTGGTATAAAAAAACTGCTTTTCCTCCACCCGTTTGTCGCCCGCCGGAAATGATTTGATGAATTCCGGCGTAGGGTACACCGACCCGTATTCGTCCGCATACTTCGAAATGCCCGAATAGTTGGGGATAGTAAGCGGTGTAAGCGGGTTGGTCAACGGAACGCTGGCCGCATATTGCACCTGGAAAATGAACTCCCTCAGGTTTTTGTTCGCCGGATTGATCATATCGGTGTAATTCCTGAACAGCGAATAACCGCCCTTCTGGATCACGTTCAACGACCGTTTCGCCGATTCGGCATAATACTGCTGGCCGCCGTTGATCGCCGCGCCCGCGTAGGTCAGGTACACGTCCGCCAGTATCGATTCCACAGCCGACATGGATACCATTCCGTTCGTGTTCGACCATGGCAGGGTGGATGCCTCGGCCGCAAGCAGGTCGGGGATGATGATCTTGTCGTAAATCTCCTTCGCAGGCGTGCGCGGGAGGTTCAGGTCCAGGTTGGTTGGTACGGCCGTTACTGCGGGCACGGCGCCATACATTCTTACCAGGTAAAAATAGTACAGCGCGCGCAGCGTGCGGACTTCGGCGAGCATATTGTTCTTCTGCTCGTCGGTAAGTCCTGCCGCATTGATGCCCGGAATGCTCTGAAGGGCAAGGTTACAGGCCCCGACGCCGAGATACATCTGTTGCCACCAGGTATCGAAGTAAAAGGAAGTATTGGTGTAACTGAGGTTGGCGTAATTTATGAAGCCGGTCTGGCCGAGGTCGCTGTTCGCTTTCCCTGTCATGAATTCGAGCAGATTGTAGGTGTTTCCGCCATACGACGACGGCTGGCCGGCCAGAAGCCCCTGCAAATTGACGTAGGCCGCATTCGCGTAGGCCCGGGCCACTTTGCTGCTTGATACTTCCGATCCGGGTGTCAGGAATCCCGTCGGGTTTTCTTCCAGAAAGTCGGAACAGGATCCCAGCGCCAGCAGCGAAGCCGCCAGTAATATATTTTTAATCGCTTTCATAATCTCTTGTAGTTGCGGTTTAGAATGTAAGTGTCAGGCCCAGGTTCCAGACGCGCGGCCGGGGATTGGAAAAGAAATCCAGGTTCTGCGAGAACGCGGTATTGGAACCGTAGCTTGAATTGAATGTATCCACCTCGGGGTCGTAGCCGGTATATTTGGTGATCACAAACAGGTTTTGAACACTTGCATAAATGCGCAACCGGTCCATTTTCAGTTTATCCAGAACCGGCTGATCGAAGGAATAGCCGAGCATGAAGTTCTGCCCGCGGATGAAGGAGCCGTTCTCCACCCACCAGGTATCGAAATGCGAATCCTGTGCGAATTTGTAGTTGCGCACCTGCGAAATCATCGTGTTCTGATGGTCGGGCGTCCACGCGTCGAGTACCGTGGCCAGGCTATTCGCAATAGTCTGCCTGTCTTCCACCGAATGCTTGAATGTCGCCGCCGTATTCAGGCCTTCCACGAAGCGGATGTTGAACGATAAGTCCCAGCCTTTGTACTTCATCGTACTGTTGAAGCTCCCCGTCCATTTGGGGGTGGTGCGGCCGATAATGCTGTAATAGTTGCTTCCGTCGGCATTGTAGATGTACTTTCTGTCGCCCGGTTTCAGATTATGTTCGGCCGCCAGGGCAGCTTCGTCGGTGCTGTAAGTGCCCAGCCTTGTCATTCCGTAGAGCGAACCGATCGGCTCGCCCACGCGCAGGATGTTGGTTTGGCCGAGGAAGTTCGGTCCGGGGAAAATGTCGGCATTCCCGCGGTTCAGTTTCAGGATTTTGTTGACATTGGAGGCGAAGATAAAATTGGTGCTCCATGTGAAATTGCGTGTTTCGATGTTTGTCGTATTCAGGCTTACCTCGAAACCGGAGTTCCTTACCGACCCCACGTTTTGATACACATTCGCATTCACCTCCCCGGCCGACCACGGAATGGGCGCTTGCAGCAGCAGGTCTTTGGTGACGCGATTGTAATAGTCGACTGTCAGATCGATATTCTCACGGATACCCAATTCGACCCCGGCGTCGAATTGCAGCGATTTCTCCCATTTCAGATTGGGGTTGCCGAGGTAGCTGGGCAGCAGCGTCGACTGCAAGGCGCCGTTCAGCACGGTGCTGGTGGCATTGGTCGTGCCTGGCTGGATCTGCGCAATGGATTGGTACTGACCGATCTCCTGGTTACCGGAAAGCCCGTAGCTGGCGCGTAGTTTCAGGTTCGTAATCGTTTTGTTGCCTTTCAGGAAGCCTTCCTCCGATACCCGCCAGGCAGCACCTACCGAAGGGAAGAATGCGTATTTGTTATTGGCGCCGAATTTGGACGAACCGTCGTAGCGACCGGTTGCCGTGAACAGATACTTTTCGTCCAGGTTGTAAGTAGCCCGCGCAAAATAGGAATTCATCGCCCATTTGTAGTCAGCAGAAGTAGAGGAGCTTCTCACCGATCCCGAACCGAGCGTGTGCCACTGGAAAATATCGTCGATGAAGTTCTGGGTTTCGACGAAATCGGTTTCCTGGTTGTACTGCTGCCACGACGCCCCCAGCAACGCCGTGAACCGGTGGCGCTGGTTGATCGTCTTGTTCCAGGTAAGGTAGTTTTCCGACTGCCAATAGGTATTCAGATAACCGCGAATGTTGGCCACCCCGCCCTGATCGGCCGACATATGCGCCAGGTTTTGGGAAGAAAAGTAGTTGTTCTTCTGCGATTGAAGATTAAATCCGAAATCGGTCTTGAAGTCGAGGTCTTTGGCAATATGGAAAAGCAAATAGGTATTGCCCAGCGACTGGAGCGTGTTGTTAATGGTATACCGGTTGTTGGCGATGTTCACGGGGTTCGGCCCTCCCTCCAGTCCGGCGATATCGTTGTTGCCGGCCCAGGTGCCGTCGGGGTATTTTACCGGAAGGATCGGCACTTCCTCCGAAACCATACGCGGGACGTTCAGGCCGCCGTTGCCGTCGGATACCAGTCGCTGCCGGCTGTTGATGAGCGACATGCTCCCGCCTACTTTCAGCCACCGGTTCACATCGGTATCCACCGTAAACCGGGCATTATAACGCTTGAAAGCCGAGGTGGTCATCAAACCGTTCTGGTCCAGATAACCTAGCGACAAACTGAACAGGGTCTTGTCGTTCCCGCCCTGGAAATTGAGCTGGTGGTTAGTGGAAAAAGCGGGTTTGTAAACTTCCTTCTCCCAATTCGTATTGTATAGGGGTTTGTCGTTGGCGTCGAACAGCAACGGGAAGTTGGCGTGGTTAAGAGGCGCCGGGGGTGTCCAGACACCGCCGGCCGGGTCGAACTTGGTACCGTTGGCATAGGCTTCGTTGTAGACCTTGATAAATTCCTCCGAATTGAGTGTTCTGACATGGCGGTAAAGCTCGCTCACGTTCACATTGCCGTCATAGGAAACTTTCATGCCGCCCGCGCGCCCGCGCTTGGTGGTGATCATAATCACGCCGTTTGCTCCCCTGGCACCGTAAATGGCCGTGGAAGAAGCATCTTTGAGCACTTCCAGCGAAGCAATGTCGTTCGGGTTAATGGAGTTGCCGTCCACGCCGATCACGCCGTCGACTACATAAAGCGGATCGATATTGGAATTGATGGAGCCGATCCCCCGCACGCGTACTTTGGCCGCCGCGCCAGGCGCATTGCTGTTTACACTTACCTCCACACCCGCGATCTTTCCCTGCAATGCCTGCGATACGTTGGGCACCGGCTTGTCGACAAGTTGCTCGCCTTTAATGGTCGCGACAGCGCCGGTAAGGTCCGATTTGCGGACGGTGCCGTAGCCGATCACAACAACTTCGTTGAGCGCTTTTGTGTCGGATACGAGGCCTACGTCGATCACCGACCGGCTACCGACTGTGATTTCCTGGCTTGTAAATCCTACAAAGCTGAATACCAGCACACTGGATTCGTCGGGTACGGTAATTTCGTAATTTCCGGAGGCGTCCGTAGAGGTGCCCACGCCCGATCCTTTGATGAGTACATTTACGCCCGGAAGGGGGGAGGAGTCTTTGGAATCCAGTACTTTACCGGTAATTTTCTTGTCCGCGGCGAAGAACGGGCCTTCGGCGTTCGAGCTTAGGGAAACCAGGAGCAACAGGTTAAGCAGGACTATTCTCATAATCCTTCCCGACCGGACGACGGGTCGTTGTACATTACTTTTCATAAAGGGATTAGTTAGTATTTGTTAAGCATTTCTTCAATGAGTCCAATGGAGCATGTCCGTATGACAGACGGGAGAGCGGATTTTATTCATGATTAAAAAAAGGTTTGGTAATAATTCCGGTTTTTCACAGAGTCCAGCCACGACGACGCCATCGCCCGTGCTGTGAAGCAGGCGTCGGATGAGACTTTTGCAGGGTGAGGGGGATTTTAATATTTTTAAAAAATATAGTCCAAAAAAGGCCCGTGCAGATTTAAATGCGGTTAAAATGGCCTTAAATTAGAATTAAAATGCACCGGCAACCGACGCCCGGTTTTTTCAGGACGCTCGATATCAGGTGCATGCAACCGGTCGTAACCGCTATGTGAAATATGCCCGCGAAGTTTGGTTTTGGTATTCGGAAGAAATACTCCGGTAATTCGGTGGCCGGCCGGACCGGTATCCCGGGGAAAGTACTCGGTCAGGCATTGCTGGTGCTGCTGCCGCTCGGTCTGCCTGCACAGGACAGGCTGGCGACGATGGAGAAGGCAATTAATGCCGGCGACTATCCCAATGTGCACAGCGTGCTCATTTCGCGGAACGGCAAGGTGGTTTATGAACGATATTTCAATGGCTACGGGCCGGATTCCCTGCACGGAATGGGCCTACATCTTCTGCGCTCCGATGATCGTCGGAGGGATTATCGGGCGGGCCGCCCGCATGCCGGTAATGCAGTTTGCGAAACAGTATCTTTTCACGCCGCTGGGTATTGAAAACTACCGCTGGACGACAGGTCCCGCAATTTTCGCTTCCGGAAACGGGGGACAATATATTATTCTGCTTCCCGGCCTGAACGAAGTCATCGCTTTTACCCAGGGCAATTACGGAAGCAGGCGGGCCAAGCAGGCCTTCGACATACTGGCCCGCTATATTCTTCCGTAACCGGTGGCCTGGTTCCCGCATCCGGGAATGCGTTTCACGAATCTCGGGGCCGCTACCTGGCCATTACCTGTTCCTCGTATTCGGTCCTGGGTTTGCCCGCTGCGTTGGGCCTGCCTTTGCCTGTTTCGATAAACTTTTTCAGGCTGTCAGCGAGGTAGTTTGTCCAGGCGCCTTCGCAAATCTCGTAGCATTCGTAAGCCGGCGTCAGACCTTTTTGCGTGAAGGTGATCTCGGTTTTTCCGTCCCGTTCGGCAATGTCAAACACGATCGTGTTACCGATCCATTCGTTTGTGTCGTTGGTAAATTTGAAATGATTGTCGAGCACGTTCCAGACGACCTTTTTGCCGGGGATCAGTTCGGCGACCTCGATGGTGCAGCGGTGAACGTCCTGGAAATGGTAGTACCAGACGCTGCCGGCCTCGTCCGTTTTTCCCTTTACTTCCTCCGACCACCAGCCGTTTACCTGGTTAATCGCCTTGAATGCCTCCGCCGGTGTGCTGTTTACGGCAAAAGTGATTGTGAAATCCGATGCTGTGCCCATAATTTCCTAGTTTTTAGTGAATGATTGAAACAATGCAAAAATACTGTCCCGGGGCTCCTGCCAGCTGGTGTAAAATGGACATTCCGGCGGGTTGATATGGACAAATAATACCGCTAGCTTTGTGAAAAGCCGGATCTTATGAAACAAGTTACAATCGTCGTCCCGAAGGGAAATATCAATCTCAGCAGCATTACCGGAAGTTTCGAAATCCTCACCCGCGCCGATCAGTACTGGCAACGAAAAGGGCACCGGCCGTTTATGCAGGTGCGTATCGCCGGGTTTGTCGACGATCTGAAACTCGGCACGGGCTATTTTTCCGTCGCCCCGGCCGACATCCGTCAATTAGGTAAGACCGACCTTGTGATCATTCCTTCGCTTTCCTATGATTTCGACCAGGTTTTGCGGGACAACGGGGAGCTTATCGCCTGGATACGCGCGCAATACAAAGGCGGGGCCGAAGTGGCCAGCATTTGTACCGGTGCATTTCTGCTGGCGGCAACCGGCCTGCTGGAACACCGCGTGTGCTCTACGCACTGGAATGCCGCCAACGATTTCAGGCGGCTATTTCCGGATGTCAACTTGCGGGTAGACAAGCTGATCGCAGTCGAGCCGGGTATTTATACCAATGGAGGCGCATATTCATTTTTGAACCTCATTCTGTTTCTGGTCGAAAAGTATTTTGACCGCGAAACGGCCGTTCTTTGCGCGAAAGTGTTCCAGATCGACATCGAACGGTCGTCCCAATCCGCGTTCCTGATTTTTCAGAGCCAGAAAAACCATGGCGACGAGCTCGTCCGCCGCGCCCAGACATACCTGGAAGAAAACCTCACCGGGAAAATCTCCTTCGAAAAACTGGCTTACGACCTGGCAGTAAGCCGCCGTAATTTCGACCGGCGGTTCTATAAAGCTACGGGCAACACGCCGGTCGAGTACCTTCAGCGTATCAAGGTAGAACTCGCCAAAAACATGCTGGAAAAAGGGCGTAAAACCATTGCCGAGGTGATGAGCGAAGTAGGTTACTCCGACGATAAGGCGTTCCGGGAGGTTTTTAAGAAACTCGCCGGACTGTCGCCGCTGGAATACCGCACCAAATATGCGGGACGAAATCCGCTGGTCTGATGCACGTACGCTTCCCCGGGGAATGTCTTTTAACGGTACCTGTCGGAAAGACAGCGAATATTTTCAGCTTTGTAAAATAATAACTCCTTGTTAGAGAATGCAGTGGGCCTTGTACCGATACGGGAGGCCCGGCTGCCGGGGCATCGCCGGTTTGTGTCGGGGCCGAAAGAATCTTAACTTCGGCCGGCTGGTGAAAGCGATGCCTTCGGACAGCCAACCTGCATGGTACCATTCCTTTTGAAATAAATACTTAAACTCATGGATCATACGCGTCGTAAATTCATCGCCGGCTCGGCGGCATTGGCGGCAAGCGCGGCCACAGGGGTGGCTGCTCCGGCCGATGCCGGAAAGGTTAAATACCCACTAGTTCATCATGTCTTTTTCTGGCTCAAAAACCCGGGTTCGGTCGCTGACCGTGACCGGATCATCGAAGGCCTGAAAACGCTCCGGAAAATCGAGGCCATTAAAGAGCTCCGCATCGGTGTGGTAGCAAGCACCGAAAAACGCGATGTGGTCGACAACAGTTGGGCAGTATCCGAGCTGATGTTCTTCGAGGACCTCGCCGGGCAGGCCAGCTATCAGACCCACCCGATTCACCAGCAGTTCATCAAGGATTGCAGCCATTTGTGGGATAAAGTGATCGTCTACGACGCGATGGATGTGTAGAACTGCATTCCATCCGCGTAATCGCGTGCATTGAATTCTCCCGGGCTGTTTCGTACGCTACGGAACAGTCCGCTTTTTTACATTCCGGTCAGTCCGAATTCACAACGAATCCTTTCCGATTCACATTCCCGGTAAAGCGTTTTCCCGAAACCCCATTCTTTTGTTTTCATAACATTAACAATATGAAAACAGCAACTCTTCTGATTCTGACGTTCCTGATTGCCCATTCACCGCGTCGGGGCTCGGCTTGAAGCTCACCAGGGATCGTATCAGCCTGTTAAATGAGCTCCATCCCGAATCGCATATCGCGATGACTATCGGTAGCGCCGTTCCGAATGGCACGCAAATTGAACTTGTTTTTAATCAATGGTTCGGATGAAAGCAATCCTGGTAGACGACGAGCGATACAATCTCGATAACCTCGAAATCCTGATCGGGAAGTACTGCCCCGGGGTCAGAATCTGTGGCACTGCCCTGGATTCGCGGGAAGCAACCGGCTTGCTTTATAGCTGCCGGCCCGATCTGGTTTTTCTGGATATCCAAATGCCCGGCCAGAACGGATTTGAATGGTTGCAAAGTTTGCCGGATATTTCGTTCGGGGTAATTTTTGTGACGGCTTTCGATCAATATGCGATCCGCGCATTGCGGCTTGCGGCGATCGATTACCTTTTAAAACCCATTTCTATCGACGAATTGCAAATTGCGGTCGAAAGGGCCGGCCGCCTGATCGGGCAAAGGGAGCAGGACCGGTTATGGAAGAATCTGATCGAAAACTGGAAAGAAAGCCCCGGCCGTACCGGACGGCAAATAGCGCTGCCAACCGCGATGGAGACCCGTTTTGTAAGGACCGACGAAATAATCTGGTGCCAGTCGGCCAACAATTACATGACTTTCCACTTCGTGGATGGGGAAGCGCTGGTTGTTTGCAAGCCGATTTACTTGTACGACGATTTGCTCGGACCTGACGGTTTTATACGTTGCCATCAGTCTTATCTGGTCAACAAAGCATTTGTAAAAAGCTGGAAAAGGGAATACGGCGATTTCCTTTTGCTGTCCGACGGATCGGAAGTCCCCGTTGCCAGAAACAGGAAGGAAAGTTTGAAAACTGTTAACGGCTTGATTACTATCGCGCAGCTACCTTGTGATGCATGCATTCGGATAACTATATGAACAAAACGATACTGTACACATTCGTTTCCCTGGCGCTGGCTTCGTGCCACGCCCTCAAAGACAGTCCCAAGTACAAGCTCACCGACGGCGTTTACAAGACCGTTTCCGATGGACGTAAAACGGTGGTTTATGTCGAAAATAAGGAAGACTCGGTGCTGGTATACGCATTGAGGCCCGGTTGGAAGGCGCTGAAACCGGGTGGCAGGCCGGTAAAGCCGGAGATATACCCGCGCAGCGGCGCAGGCAGCGAAATTACTGAAAGCAGGTATTGGAAAAATACATTTGACCTGGACGTGCTCACAATCCCGTTCAAATACCGGCCGTCGACAAGTTCGTTCCAGCCCCAGCTGAGCAACCATCTCAACGGCGCGTTGTATGTAGGGTACCGGAACGATACCTACGAATTGTCCTACAAAAGCAACCCGATCGGTAAAGTCAGCCAGAGGGTTACGCATCTCGGCTTCTCGGCGGGCCTGGCAACCGGCATCGGTGTAACACCCGTTAATCCCTGGGTGACAGGCAACAACATTAATGTCGAATACGACGGTTTCGTCTGGTCGAAGGCAATATGCGCGTTGATGGCGGTCGAAAAGCTCAATTTTGGCCTGGCATTGGGCGTCGACCACCTGTTTGGCAGCGACAGGCAGTACTGGATCTATCAGGGTAAGCCGTACATCGGCCTGACGGTGGGTTTGAACCTTAATTAAACATCGGCGGAGCCTGATATTCTCTCTGATCACATTACGCGGAATGCTTACTAAAAACATTTTGACGTATATTTCGCAATTGAAAAGGAATACCGCCAGGAGTCCGAAGCCGTAATTCAGATATTATCATGTTTCTAAAAAAGATCAAATCCGGAGAATCAGGTGTGATGCTTTATGGGATCACTCCGCCCAAAACAGGTACAACCCCTGAAAGGGTCGCTGAAATCGCAGAAAAAACAATCGAACGACTGTCTTCCCTGGATATAGATGCCCTGGTAGTGTACGACGTGCAGGACGAATCGGCCCGTACGACGGAAGAAAGGCCCTTTCCGTTCATAAACGCGCTGGACCCTTTTGCGTTTTCTTCGGAACATCTGGGCAAGCTGGATATCCCCAAGATTATCTACCGCCCGGCCGGCAAATTTTCGGCGGAGGAGCTCTCCGACTGGCTTGACGAACTGCACAGGCACAAATGCTACCCCGTTTTCGTAGGCGTACCTGCCCCCGATTTCCCGGTTAAAACCAGCCTTCCCGAGGCTTACAGGCTATGGGAAAAGCATCGGGATACGTCGGTCGTCGGAGCGGTGACCATCCCCGAGAGGCACAAAGTGTTGCAGGATGAAGACGTGCGGATGCTCGACAAGATGAGCAGCGGTGTGTCTTACTTTATCTCGCAATGCGTCTTTAATCTGGAATATGCGAAGCAGGTGATCGAGGACCTGGCGGCCAGCTGTAAAAGCAGGCAGATCGCCCCTCCGACCATCATATTTACGGTTACCGCCTGCGGGTCGGCTAAAACGCTGGACTTTATGGAATGGCTGGGCATTCATATTCCCGACCAGCTGAAAGAAGACCTGAAAGCCGCAGACGATATGCTGGGCAGATCGGTGAACATTTGTCTGGAAATCGCCTCCGGGCTGATCGAATTTTGTGTGGAACGCTCGATTCCGTTTGGCTTCAATATCGAAAGTGTCGCCATTCGCAAGGCCGAAATCGAGGCTTCGATCGATATGGCTTGCCGGATAGGGCGGATGCTGAAAGATAAAGGGCTGAGAAAATCGCCGGAAGGGGTCATCGTAGAATCCGCCGATATCTGATGTTCGCTGATGCATTGCCTGGAAACCGAAAAAATACCCGATGAAGCATTTGATATATGGCGCCGGCTTGCTTCTGATGGTGTCGTGTGCAGCGGAAAGAAAACCGGTGCAGGACTCGGGCGGCACGGCGGAAAGCCGGGTCGACAGTTCCTACGCGGGCACATGCCCGTTCCTTTTTGCCATCGGCGATACGACGGTTTTCAGCTGGGTGCGTACCGTTTCCGATTCGGAGGCGGTATTGTGTTTTAAAATTTCCGATGGTAATGGTTTCGGGAAAACGCTGACCGTACCGGGCAGCGGTAATGTAAGGCCGCATGGTGAAAACCTGTCGAAGGTAATCCTCGCACCGGACGGGCGCATCATTGCGGCATGGGGCGTGGCCAACCCGAACCCGGAAAACAAGTATTCAGGATTGGTTTTTTACAGTTCGTCGGCCGACGACGGTCAAACCTGGACGGACCCCGCGCCGCTAAGCCCCGATGAAAAGAGTATAGACCAGCGTTACTTCGACCTGGAAATACTTCCCGGCGGAACGGTCGGTGCCGTGTGGCTCGACAGCCGGAAAGATACGCCCGTGGAGGGGTCGTCGCTCTACTTCGCGACGTTCGGCAAAAACAATGCATTCGAAGGCGAAAAGCCGATCGACCGGACGGTTTGCCAATGCTGCCGGACCGACCTGTTTGTCGACAAAGCAGGTGGCTTGCACGTCGCGTACCGCAAAATCCTGAACGATTCGATCAGGGACATGGTCCACATCGTTTCGGCCGACAGTGGCAGGAGCTTTTCAACCCCTGTGCGTATCAGCCCCGACAACTGGGTGATCCGGGCATGTCCGCATACCGGCCCGGCCATAGCGCAAACCGACTCCGCGTTGTCGTTCGTATGGTATACCATGGGCAGTGGAAAGGGCGTGTTTTTCACTTCGTCGAAGGATAACGGAAAGACTTTTTCCGCAAAAAACGCAGTAGGCAACAGCACAGCCGGAAAGCATCCGCAAATCCAGCTTCTGAAAAACGGCAATCAGGCGATCGTGTGGGACGAGCACACCGAAACGGGCAGCGTAATCGGCCTGGAAATGCGGTCGCCCGCAGGCGAAAGGCTCAAAACCGCACACCTGGCTTCGAGCCAGGGGTTTGCGTCGTTCCCGGTGATCAAACAGGTCGGTAACAAATTGCTGATTGCCTATTCGGCCAGCAAAACCGCCGAAGAAAAAGAGCACGTGTATTTTCAGAAGGTGGATATCGGCACGTTTATGGCGGAACCTCAGCAATAGCGGCCGAGAAAATCGCCCATCCGGCAAACTATCTCGTCGAAGTTGGTTTCCAGCGCCATGTGTCCTCCTTCCAGGATATGCAGCTCGGCATTGGGCAAGTCCCGTTGGTAGCAGAAAGCCTCTTCGATGCTGAAAAACACATCGTATTTTCCCCAGAGAATCAATGCGGGAGGCTGGTACTGTCTGAAATAGTGCTGGAATGTTTCAAATTTCTGCAAATTACTCTGATAATCGCAGTTGAGGATAAACTGCATATCGATGTTGCCGGGCCTGCTCATCAAAGCCCAGTCCAGCGTCCAGAGCTCGGGACCGAGACCTGCCAGTAGTTCGTCGGGCAACCCCGCCGTATACTGCATCCGGGTGCCTTCTTCGCTCAGAAACGACATTATTTTCCGTTTCTTTTCTTCCGTAGGGTGATGCCAGTAATCGATGGTTTCGTCCCATTGAGGGCCTAATCCCTCCCGGTATGCATTCCCGTTCTGCACAATGATGCCAAGAACGCGCCCGGGGACAGCCACGCACAGGCGAAGACCTACGGCCGAGCCGTAATCGTGGAGGTAAATGAAAAATTTCCCGATCCCGATTTCGTCGAGAAGGGCCTTCATACACGCCGCTATGTGGTCGAACGTATAATCGAAATGCCTGGCGTCGGGAAAGCCGCTGAAACCGAACCCCGGAAAATCGGGCGCTATCAGGTAGTACTTGCCGGCCAGCTCCGTCATCAGCTTTCTGAACATTACCGACGAACTCGGAAACCCGTGCAACAGCACAACCGCCGGTCTGTCGCTTTCTCCGGCCACGCGGTAGAAGATTTCCACGCCGTTTACCATTACCTTTTTATGCAAAATCACGTAGCTCATGTTTGCCGGTTTTAAATAGTCCGTTGAGTTATTCGCTTCTTAAACTTTTCACCGGGTTGGTCAGCGCCGCACGGATACTTTGGAAACTCACCGTACACAGTGCGATCGTGACCGACAATACCCCGGCCAGCAGGAATACCCACCATTTGATTTCGGTGTGATAGGCAAAGTCCTGCAACCAGTTTTTCATACCATACCAGGCAATAGGCGAGGCAATGACGATGGCGACCAGGACCGGTTTGAGGAAATCCGTCGAAAGCAGGCGCACAATGCTGGTTACCGAAGCACCGAGGACCTTTCTCACGCCGATTTCCTTGGTACGCAGCTCGGCCATGAACATGGAGAGTCCCAGGAGGCCCATGCAGGAAATGAGGATGGCAATGCCGGCGAATACCCCGAACAGCAACTGCTGCGTCTGCTCACGCGCGTAGAGCTTTCCAAAGCGCTGATCGAGAAATTCGTATTGGAAAGGTACCTCCGGAAACCGCTCTTTCCACACCGATTCGATATGGCCGATGGCATGCTGAATGCTTCCGCCCGCTATTTGCACCGATACCCGCCCCAGGCGCCCCGGCTGGTAGAACATGACAATAGGCGCTACTTTCTGATGAAGCGATTCGAAATGGTAATCTTTTGTTACACCAATGATTTGCCCCCGGATATTACCATAGCCGAAACGGTTCCCGACGGCATCGGCCGGGTTTTTCCAGCCGAGCAGTCGCGCGGCGGTTTGATTGAGTATAAAGCCGCTGGTGCGGTCGGTGGGGTATTGGCGCGAAAAGTTACGTCCTGCGGCCATCGAGATCTGGTACGTGGGAATAAAGTCCTCGTCCACGGACAGCGACTTGATATTGATTTCGGTAGGCGCCATCGAGTCGCCTTTCATGACGTAGGCTTCCCACGAATCGAGCAACCTGCCGGACGGAATGCGCGACGAACGGCCAACCTCCCGCACGCCGGCGTATTCCTTGAAACGCTGACGGATCGCTTCGATGTCGATCGTGGAATCGTCGGGCATACTGAATGTGATGACCTGGTCTTTGGCAAATCCCAGTTTGTAATCCTGAATGTAATGCATCTGGTTGTAGACGACCGTCGTGCTGATGATCAGCACCACCGCAATCGCGAACTGCGCGACAACCAGCGCCTGGCGCAGCTTGCCGTTTTTCAGCGCCGAAGCGATCTTCCCTTTCAGGACCGCGATCGGTTGAAAGCCGGTCATGAAGAAGGCGGGGTAGCTGCCCGCTACCAGTCCTGTAAAGACGGTTATGCCCAGGAGGATTGCCAGGAACGACGGATCCAGCAGCGCCGAAACGGAAAGTTGTTTCCGGGTGAAGTTGTTGAACAACGGAAGGCATAAGAGGACGGCCACAAATGCGATTGTAACCGAAATCAGCACCAGTAGTATCGATTCGCTCAGAAACTGGTTGACGAGCTGCGTACGAACAGCCCCGATTACCTTGCGCATTCCCACTTCTTTGGCGCGGGTCGCCGACCTGGCCGTCGCCAGATTCATATAATTGATACAGGCGATCAGGAGGATGAAAACCGCTATCGCGGAAAACAGGTAAACATATTGAATGTCGCCGTTTGCTTCTATTTCGGAGTCGAGGTGAGAACGGAGGTGAATGTCGGTAAGTTTGGTCAGCGTCAGCACCGAGTATTTGGAAGCGTTCTGCTCGATGTGTTTGTTCTGGAATGCCGGAAATGCCGCGGTAAGTTTTTGTGGATCGTAGTGTTCGGGCAAGAGCAGGAATGTCGAGAAAGAATTATTGCCCCAATTGGTACGAAGGCCCTCCGCCCCATAAACGCGGTCGTCGTTCAGCGTCGAGAACGAAACGAGGAAATTGGGGTGGAAATGCGATTGGGAGGGCAGCGGTTCGAAAACGCCCGTTACTGTGTAATCGAGTTGGTTGTCCAGCCGAACCACTTTTCCGACGGGGTCTTCCTTCCCGAAATATTTCTCCGCCATAGGCTTCGAGAACATGATCGAAAACGGGTTTTCCAGGGCCTTGTCCGGGTTTCCACGGTCGATTTTGAAACTGAACACTTTAAAAATATTCGCTTCGGCCGCAAACATCTGTTCTTCCGCGAACCGCTTATCGCCATATCTCACGAGCGCCCCGGTTTCCAGCATGCGCACCACCTGTTCTATCTGCGGAAAATCCTGCCTGATCAGCGGCCCGAAAGGCGGTGCCGCATGTCCGAGGCGCAGCGATTCGGTGCCGTCGTTGGCCAGAAACGTGCGGTTGAGTCTGTAAATACGGTCGGCGTGCTCATGAAAACGGTCGTAAGCCAGTTCGTCTTTCACGTACAGCGCGAGCAGCAGGAAGCAGGTGAGCCCGAGCGATACGCCCGCGATATTAATGAAACTGAACGCTTTGTGCTTTGTCAGGTTCCGGAGCGCGATTTTGAGATAGTTCTTGAACATAGGTTTGCATTTAGCCCCGCTTCCTGGCGGGAGGATGGATACACCGTTCGGATACCGTAATAAATGTATGCCACTTTGCGGGAGGCTGAAAATCAAGGGTTTGAATGTAGTCGCCTGTTCGGAATCGAACGATTTTCCGGTAGCTCTTTACATGGCAAACTTTGACGGGGCCGTCATTGTATACCCGGTAACAGGGCCATGAGGATAGTTGACCTGTTGCATTTGCACAATCAGGATTCGACAGGCGCCACATCGTATATCAGTGGAATGTATAAATATCTCCCTTTTTTATCAAACTGGTGTTCCGCGAGATGATGCAATTTTGTGTAGATCAAATTTTAACGATTATGGACACAAGAAAAGAGCCGGCGAAAATTCTCCTGGTGACCGGAGGCAGCCGGGGAATTGGCGAAAGCATCGCCCTGAATGCAGCAAAACGCGGTATTGACGTTATCCTGACCTACAACAAGAATGCAGACCGCGCGAATGCGGTGGCAAATACGATCGGTAACGGCGGGGGAAAGGCCGTTGCATTGCACCTGGACACCTCCCAAACCGGTTCCTTCGACAGCTTCGCCGAACAAGTCGCGCAGCTATTGCGCAGCGAATGGGACAGAGGAAACTTCGACTACCTGGTCAATAATGCCGGGATCGCCCAGCGTGCGCTGATCTGCGAAACGAGAGAGGAAATGTTCGACGAGCTTGTCGACGTCAACTTCAAGGGCGTGTTTTTCCTCACACAGAAATTAATGCCTATGATTGTCGACGGCGGACAGGTTATCAATATCTCCTCCGGACTTGCGCGCTTCGCGTTTCCGGGCGTGGCGGTTTACGGGGCCCTCAAAGCGGCCGTGGAGGCATTGACACGCTATTTTGCCAAGGAATATGCCGACAGAAGGATCCGGGTCAATACCGTGGCGCCGGGGGCGATCGACACCGAATTCGGCGGTGGCAAGGGCAATGAAAACCACCGCAGACAGATCGCCTCAATGACCGCCCTGGGCCGTCTTGGCGAAGCCGACGACGTAGGCGGTTTCGTGGCTTCGCTGCTTTCCGAGGACAGCCGGTTTGTAAATGCGCAGCGTATCGAGGTTGGCGGAGGCATTATGATCTGATATATGTCGCGTCGCTCCCATTGTTTTTGATAAATTCGGGCATTTCAACCGACTGCTATGGACTATATCGATATCAAATCCGTTTCAGAACTGCTTGCGTTTTTCCGCTACGGAAAACCGCAACACCCGTTGATCGCGGTCGTGGACCTGTCGAAGGTCGATCGTTCGCACCGGAAACCGGGTGCCTCTTACCGCCTGGACCTGTATTCCGTTGCTTGCAAAAAAATAGAAGGGTCATTCAAATACGGGCGGACGCAATATGACTTTTCGGAAGGAACATTGATGTTTACCGCGCCAAACCAGGTATTGACACCGGATGTCGAAAATAAGGTGGAAGGCTGGGCGATTTACGTCCACCCCGATTTCCTGCACGCCAGCGGCAAAGGCCGGAAGCTTATGGACTATTCTTTATTTGGCTACGATGTCAATGAATGCCTCCACATTTCGGAAACGGAAGACAAAATATTGGAAGGATGTGTGGAGAATATCGATCGGGAGATATCCGGAAACCTGGACACGCATTCCCGTGACCTCATCCTGACCAACCTTGAATTGCTGCTTTCCTATTGTGCGAGGTTTTACGACCGGCAGTTCCTCACGCGGACAAAAGCCGGTAACGACATCGTCGGGAAGTTCGAACGGTTGCTGAACGATTACTTTTCGCAGGACACGCTGACGGAGGCAGGACTGCCGGATGTGAAATATTTTGCCTCTCATCTGAACCTGTCGGCCAATTATTTAACCGACTTACTGACCAAATACACGGGCAGGTCAACCAGCGAGCATATTTATCTGAAACTGATCGATAAAGCCAAGAATATGTTATGGAGCACCGACGAGCCAATCAGCGCGATCGCCTACGATTTGGGCTTCGAACATCCCTCTCATTTTACCAAATTATTTAAAAACAGAACGGGCCGTTCGCCCAGGGAATATAGGAACCTGAATTGAACACCGGTCGAAGTATTTTGAGTATTGGGCCCTATGGATTAATTTCCGGGTCCGTTTCTCTATTTCACCGATGCAAATGTGGTCTCGATGTTTCTGGATGGTTTTGGCCGCACTGGCGGGCTGGGTAGGGGAGGCTGCCGCCCAATCCGAGAAATACCAGTTTGCGCGCTACAATACGGAACAGGGACTTTCGCATAACCAGGTAAACTGTTTTCTGAAAGACAGCCGCGGCTTCGTCTGGATCGGTACAGCCAATGGCCTCAACCGCTTCGACGGCTACTCGTTCAGGGTTTTCAAGCACAACCCGGCCGATTCTTCGACTATTTCCCACCATCAGGTGACTGCCATATTCGAAGACCCGCAAGGTTTTATATGGGTCAACACCCATGTCGGGCTCGACATTTACGATCCGTTGAGCGAGCGCATCGATCGCAATGCCGACCGCGCGGCGGTGCGGTTCGGGCTTCCGGATGCCAATTTTAACCGGATCATCAAAACCCGCTCGGGCGATTACTGGATCAGCCATAACAGGCTAGGGCTGCTGAAATACCTGACTACCGCGAAAAAGCTCGTTAAAATCAGGTTCGGCCCGGCCGAGGATTCCACCGGTCCGGCCAAGCGCAGTATTTCCGATTTCGCCGAGGATGCGCAGGGCAACCTCTGGGTGGTGTGCGACGACGGTTTTCTCGCGCGCGTGGACGCGGGCACGCACGAGGTTAGGATCGGCAGCGCATTGCTGCAAAACCGGAACCGGGGTAATTTGTCCAATCACAAGGTTTTTGTCGACGACGACGGCGAACCTTGGGTGTACATTGTGAAAGCGGCCACAGGCGCATTCAATTTTGATTTTAAAAACAACGTGCTGCGTGTCGCCGGTACCGCGGGCCCGGATTTCCGGCTGGCCAACAATGCCGTAACGGCCATGCTTTCCGGCCCGGATGGCAGGATCTGGATCGGTACCGACCATGGAGGCATTAATGTGCTCGACAAAAAAAGAAAAACGGTGTCGACCCTGCTGTTTGATCCGGGCGACCCGCGGACGATCAGCCAGAATACCATCCAGGCGTTATACAAAGACCCGACAGGCATGATCTGGGCGGGGACGTTCAAGAAAGGCTTTTGCGCATATCATAAAAATATCTTCAGATTTTCGCTCGTCCGCCACTCGCCCGGTGACCCGCGCAGCTTGCCGTTTGATGATGTGAACGTGTTCACGGAAGACCGAAACGGCAATCTCTGGATAGGGACCAACGGCGGCGGGCTGATCCACTACGACCGGGCCGGCAACAGTTTCCGGCAATACCGGAATGTGCCGGGCGATCCGGGCAGTTTGAGTAACGACGTCATTGTTAGCCTGTTCCTGGATCGCGACGACGTGCTCTGGATCGGAACATACTTCGGGGGACTCAACCGGTTCGACGGCAGGCGCTTTACGCGTTACCTCCACGCCCCGGCCGATTCCACGAGCCTGATCGACGATCGCGTATGGGAGATATTCGAAGATTCACAGCGTCGTTTGTGGGTGGGGACCCTGGCCGACGGCCTGGATTTGCTCGACAGGCGCACGCAGACATTCCGTCATTTCAGGCGCCTGGCACCGAACTCCGTCAGGTCGGATTATATTTCGGCCATTATGGAAGACCGCGAGGGTAATCTTTGGGTCGGTACCGCCAACGGAATCGATGTCCTGATTCGAAAAACAGGGCGTTTTGTACACTATGGCTACCGGGCAGGCAACCCCGACAGCCTGAGCAGCGACGCTGTTACCGCATTGGCGCAGGACCGGTTCGGGCATATCTGGATCGGGACATCCGAAGGGCTCGACCGGTACGATGCCCGGCGGAATGCTTTTGTACATTACGATAGCCGCCATGGGCTACCGGACGATGCGATACTGACTGTCGTGGTGGACAATATGCAAAATTTGTGGCTGGGTACTCCCAAAGGCCTGGCCAATTGCAGGGTATCCAGGAAACCCGACGGCATACCGGCCGCATTTCAGGTGAGGACCTACAACGAAGTGGACGGATTGCAGGGACGTGGTTTCAACGAGAATGCCGCCCTTCGGCTCCGCAACGGCGAGCTGGTATTTGGCGGGGCCAACGGCTTCTCTATCTTCGACCCTGCCCAAATCGCCGATGAGCGTGCTTCTGCCAGGATGACGCTTACCGATTTTCAGATTTTTAACAGGAGCGTCCGGCCGGGAGAGTTGTTCGACGGCGATGCCGTGTTGGAAAAATCGGTGTCGCTTACGGACCGCATTGTGTTGAAACACAGCCAGAATGTGTTTTCCATCGAATTCGCCGCACTGAATTTTCTGCATCCGGAAAAAAACCATTATCTCTACATGCTCGAAGGATTCAACGACCGGTGGTTCGAGGCTGACGACACCCGCAAGGTAACTTATACAAACCTCGACCCCGGCACTTACACTTTTAAAGTCAAGATGAAAGGGACGGGCGCTTCGACCGAGCGGAGCCTTCAGGTGGTGATCCTGCCGCCGTTCTGGCGGACTCCCTGGGCTTATATCCTGTATTTTTTGCTCGTTGCGGGCGCACTTCTGATCGCGCGCTGGATATTGATCGAGCGCGAACGGATGAATTTCAAGCTCGAACAGGAGCGCCGCTACGCCCAGCAAATGCATGAGCTGGATATGATGAAGATTAAATTCTTCACCAATGTGAGCCACGAATTCCGGACACCGCTCACGCTCATGCTTACGCCCCTCGAAAACCTGCTCAGGAATATCCGGGCGGATCACGCCGTACACAGGCAGTTGTCGCTTATTCACCGAAATGCGCAGCGGCTTTTCAATCTGGTCACGCAAATGCTCGATTTCAAGAAGCTGGAAGTGGAGGGAACCGAGTTCGTGCCCGAACGGGGCGACATTGTCCGGTTTGTCCGGCAGATCGCACAAACGTTTTCCGACCTTTCCGAGCACAAGCACATCCGGTACCGGTTCGATAGCGCCGTCGAATCGAGGTATGCGGATTTCGACCAGGATAAATTATCCAAAGTGATGTACAACCTGCTTTCCAATGCATTCAAGTTCACGCCGGAAAACGGCCAGGTGACCGTCGGCTTGCGAATTGTGCCGGACCGGGAAGGCGAGGCGCTGGAAGTCAGGGTGGAGGATTCGGGTATCGGCATCCCGGCCGAAGCGCAGGCGAAGGTATTCGAAAGGTTTTACCAGCATCCCATGCCCGGCCACATCATGAACCAGGGCAGCGGTATCGGGCTCTCCATTGCGGGAGAGTTTGTTAAAATGCATGGCGGGAGTATCCGGCTGGAAAGCGAACCGGGCAGCGGAAGTATTTTTATCGTGACGTTGCCCCTGCGGGAGAGCGCGGCGCGCGTTGCGCCTGTCGCGCCCGCGGCGGTCGTCCCGGTACAGGCGTCCCCGGTTGAAATCGACCTGCCCGATGAAAAAACTACCAAAAACAAACCTCTGATACTGCTTGTCGAGGATAATGACGAGTTCCGGGAATATTTAAAAGAGATATTGCAAAGGGATTACCAGGTGCTGGAAGCGGGCACCGGGAGGGCCGGTCTCGACATTACGCTGGAACAAATCCCCGACCTGATCGTCAGCGACGTCATGATACCTGAAATGGACGGGATCGAGCTCTGCCGAACAGTCAAAACCGACCGGCGCATTTCCCACATTCCGGTGGTGTTGCTCACGGCCCGTGCCGGGGAGGAGCAACAGTTGCAAGGCTACCAGACCGGAGCCGACGCCTATGTGACCAAACCGTTCCGGCTCGATATTCTGCAGGTAAGGATTGCCAACCTCATCCGCCAGCGCGAGCAGTTGCAGCGGCATTTCCAGCAGCACGTGGAAATACGCCCAAGTGAAGTCGCCATCCGTTCGCTGGACGAACAATTCGTGACGACTGCGGTAAAAGCCGTTGAAGAAAACCTTGCGAACCCCGACTTCACGGTCGAAGAACTGAGCGATGCCATGTCGATGAGCCGGGTTTACCTCTACAAAAAAATCCTGTCGCTGACCGGCAAGACACCCATCGAATTTATCCGCATTATCCGGATCAGGCGGGGCGCGGACCTGCTTGAAAAGAGCCAGCTGACCGTCTCGGAAATCGCCTACCAAATCGGATTCAACAACCCCAAGTATTTTGCGAAACTTTTCAGGGAGGAATTCGGGATGCTACCCACAGAGTACCGCCGGCAGCGCTCGGAGAGGGAATGAATGGCCGTTGCTCCGCCCGTAAAGTGCAATTTCCAGGCGTACGGCAACTTTTCTCCGAACGTTTTCATAATTGGAATAGTACAAAATATCAACCCGATACTATCATATCGGGCAGCGATGGCCTGCTCGATGCTTTCTCACGGGATTCTGACGGGTTTGTGGAATAAAGCAGGAAAAAATAGCCTGTTTTTTGGCCGGAGTTTACAAATGATACCCTATTTGTAAACAAATGGAGCACTTGCTGCATGTTTTTTAGCGACACATTTGTCCAACTATTCATTCGATTTATACCATATCCGCTGTCGTAAACCCAGGATACCGGAATAGTGAAATCGGAAGTGGGCAAATAGTCATTTTTAAAACAAAACAACATGCAACAAAATTTGTACGAAACAAGGCGGGCACGACGCGGTTTGCGTTACCTGGCCGGGTTGCTAAGGCCTCTCCTTCTCTCAGTGGGGATCATGTGTGTGGCGGTGGGTGCATTCGCACAAGCCGACGCCAAACGGACCATCACCGGTACCGTAGTTTCCGTGGAGCGCGGCGACGGGATTCCTGGCGCAAGCGTGGTGATCAAAGGTACTTCGAACGGAACCACCACCAACACGGAAGGCCGGTTCTCCATCGAAGCAGCCCCGGGTAATACGCTCGTGTTCTCGTTTATCGGGTACGAGACCCAGGAAGTGGCGATTGGTAACAAAACCAGGATCGACGTCAGGTTGAAGGAAAGCGTTTCGGCCCTCGAGGAAGTGGTGGTAGTGGGTTACGGGGAAATGAAGAAGACGGATGTTTCCAGCTCCCAGGTGACGGTCTCCGGAAAAGATCTCAGCAAAACCATCAATACTTCGCTCGAACAAGGCTTGCAGGGACGCGCGGCCAACGTGCTCGTACAGCAAAACTCGGGACAACCGGGCGCGGCGCCGTCGGTACTGATCCGCGGGTTGAGCTCGCTGACAGGTACGACGCAACCGTTATATGTGATCGACGGGGTGCAGATCAAGCCTGACAATATGAAGGACGACCCGAATAACCGTCCGACCGGCTTTTCCAATATCCTCTCGTCGATCAACCCGGACGATATCGAGACGATCAACGTGTTACAGGGGCCTTCGGCAACGGCTATTTACGGGGCGGTGGGTGCGAACGGCGTTGTTATGATCACCACCAAGCGGGGGAAAGCGGGCGAAGCCAAGATTACCTTCAACTCGCTGGTAACCTTGCAGGCGGAGCCTAAGCATATCGATGTGATGAACCTGCGGGAATATGCGCAATTCAGAAACGAGGCTGCGGCAGTAGGCGGTACTGCCTCGGAGCCTCAGTTCGCCGACCCGTCGGTTCTCGGCAATGGTACCGACTGGCAGAGTGCCTTGTTCCGGCCTACGACACTTCAGAAATATTCGCTGGGCCTGAGCGGTGGTACGGAAAAAACAACCTATTACCTCTCGGGAGAGTATTTTAACCAGAACGGTATTGTGGAAGGATCGGGCTTCAAACGCTATAATGCCCGGCTGAACCTGGAAAACCAGACCCGTAACTGGCTCAAAATAGGGGCAAATATGAGCGTGGGGATCACCGAGGAAAAAGTGAACGTAAACAACGGAGGCATTATCCAGCTGGCGCTCGACCAAAACCCGAGCGTACCAGTGACCAACCCCGACGGTAGCTGGGGCGGTCCCACTTCCACACAGTTCCAGTTTACCAACCCGGTGATGATCTCGCAGATCTATAACGACTATAACCGCCGGACATCGATCCTGGGAAGTCTTTTCGCCGATGTGAAGTTGACCAAGAACCTGGTTTGGCACACCGAAGCGAACGGAAGCGCCGAGTTTTTGAAATATTACTCATTCCACCCCTCGTATACGATCGGCGGTTATGTGGTGTCGCAGGACGCGGCTACGTCGACGCGCTCGGTGAATACCAACAACTGGTGGAGCCTGCATACCCGGCTGACTTACGATCTGAAACTGGGCCGGCATGGCATTAACCTGATGGCCGGTCACGAGGCACAGCAAAACGGGTACGAATCGCTGACCGGTACGCGTAAGAAGTTTATTACCAATACGATCGAGGAATTATCGGGCGGTGACGCATCGGTTATCTCCAATGTGAGCAATAACAGCGGCAAAGGCGCCGGGTCGCGCGAATCATATTTTGCCCGTGTGAATTACAGCTTCAACGAGCGCTATTTTTTGCAGGGGACCTACCGGATGGATGGCTCGTCGGCTTTCCGTGAAGGCCGCCGCTGGGGTAATTTCCCCGCGGTATCGGTAGCATGGCGCATTTCGGAAGAGCCTTTCCTGAAAAGTGTCAATGAGATCAACGACCTGAAACTCCGGTTCGAAATAGGCCGGTCGGGTAACCAGGGCAGCGGGGGCAATGCGATTTTCTCGACACTCCAGGCTGTGCCAACGGGCTGGGGAACGGGCTTCCTTGCCTCGAACTTCGCGAATGAGTTTCTGACCTGGGAAAAGGACGATGTGATCAACGGCGGACTGGACCTGCATATGTTCGGCAACCGCGTGGAACTGATTGTGGATGCCTATATCAAGAAAATCACCAGTCTCATTACCGTGAATTCCTATCCGTTCACTTACGGTGGCGACATCGCCTACTCGCCGGGATACCTGAGCTGGCCCGCGGTGAATGCCGGTTCGATGAAAAACCGAGGTATCGGCTTTACGCTCAACACCGTGAACATCGACAAAGGCGGCTTCTACTGGAAAACGGGTATCAACCTGTCGTTCGACCGTAACAAGGTGACATCGCTGCTCAACCCGATCACACCGGTCTGGAATGCCACTTCGGTAGGATTCAAAACCGAGGTGGGGCAACCGGCGAGCATGATCACCGGCTACGTTGCCGACGGCCTTTTCCAGGATGCCAACGATATCAAGAACCACGCGATCCAGACCTCCAACGGTCAGCTGACGATCAACCCGGCCACCGGCACCTGGGTGGGGGACACCAAATTCCGCGACCTGAACGGCGACGGCGTGATCGACGCCGAGGACCGCACGATAATCGGCAATCCGTGGCCGAAATTTACGCTCGGTTTAAATAACAACCTGACTTACAAGAATTTCGAGCTGAATGCATTCCTGACCGGCAGCTTCAAGAACGACATCCTCAATTATCCGCGTTACCGCGCGGAGATTCCGGGGAACGGCGGGGTGTTCGGGAACCAGTGGAAATCGGTGGCCAATTACGCACGGCCAAGCAGCTATAATCCGGCCGATGCGGAAACCGTTACGCTTACCAATCCGGGCCATGCCATCCCGCGCATCGCCCCGGGCGACCCGAACGGCAACAACCGGATGAACACCAATTTCATCGAGGACGGCAGCTATGTGCGTCTTAAGAACATCACGATCAGCTACAATTTTCCAAAGTCGATGCTGAAAGACTTCTTTATCAGAGGGCTGAGGGCTTCCGTTGGGGCACAGAACCTTTTTACCATTACCAAATACAAAGGTTACGATCCCGAGGTCGGGATGGTCAATTATGGCGGCACGGTAATGGCCGGTATCGACACCGGGCGTTACCCATCCGTGCGCATGTATTCATTCGGTTTACTAGCTGATTTCTAAGGCAGTTTGCCCAACGTCCAATTCAAAAAATATTCTCATATGCAGTTCAAATACAGACTTATAGCGGCTATCGGGGCGTTGATGCTTACGCAGGGGTGCAGCGAGGATTTTCTCGACCGCCCGCCGCTGGATGCCCTTACCTCCGGTAATTTCTACAAAACCGACGCGGAAATCCTGGCCGGTACCGCGCCATTGTACAACATCGTCTGGTTCGATTTCAACGACAAGGCCAATATGGCTTTCCAGGAAGCCCGGGCCGGTAACCTCAACTCGAACGACCGCACGGCGTACATCAAGCACGCGATCCCGTCGACCGACGTGAATACGCTTTTGCCGGGTTACAAATCATTTTACAAAATTATCGCGCAGAGCAACAATGCCTATAAGGCCATTAACGAGGCGCAGGGAAGTACGGCATCGGCCGCTGTGAAGGCGCAGGGGCTTGGCGAATGCCGGTTTATGCGGGCTACGGCTTACTATTACCTGGTAACCAACTGGGGCGCCGTGCCCATCGTGTACGACAATGTGGCGCAGCTCAATGAGCCGCCGGTCCGCAACCGCATTGAAGATGTCTGGAAACTCGTGATCCGCGATTACCGCTTTGCCGCCGAGAACCTGCCCGTTACGGCGGAACAGGGACGCCTCACCAAATATTCGGCGGAAGGGATGCTCGCGCGGATGTACCTGATGCGCGCCGGGCTTAACCAGAACGGGAAACGCAGCCAGTCGGACCTCGACAGTGCGAAGTATTATGCCGAAAGCGTGATCACCAAAAGCAGCCTGTCGCTGGCGCCCACCTACGCGGAACTTTTTGAAAGCGCCAACCATAATGCCTCGAAGAACAATCCAGAAAGCCTGTTCTCCCTGCAATGGATGCCCGTTAGCAATCCCTGGGGCGTGAACAATTCGTTCCAGGCCTATTTCGCCTACGATGCCAATATTACCGGTACAGGTGACGGCTGGGGAGCAGCTCAGGGTATTTCGGCAGACCTGGTCAAGTACTTTACCGAAAACCCGGCGGATTCCCTGCGGAGAAAAGCGATCGCGATGTTCGACGGGGATGTTTATCCGAATATCCAGAAAGCGTCGGGCGGTTTGAAATACAACCGGCCCGCTGCTCTGTCGGCTATCAAAAAGTACATCATCGGCTCGCCGGCGGACAATGGTGGTCTGGGCGGATTTATGGCGGCCAATATCAACTCGTACATGCTTCGCCTGGCCGAAATATACCTGATTTACGCCGACGCCGTGCTGGGCAATAACGCCTCGACCGCCGATCCAAAAGCACTGGAATATTTCAATGCCGTGCGCAAGCGGGCAGGTCTGCCGGCGAAAACCTCGCTGACTTTCGAGGACATTTTCCGGGAGCGACGCATCGAAACGATATTCGAGGGCAACTCCTGGAACGAGATCGTACGCTGGTTCTACTTCAATCCTGCCAAAGCCATCGCCTACACGGCTGCGCAGCATAAGGAGAACTACACCATGACCTACGTGGCAGGCTCTACCAATCCGAAGAAATACAACGTGGTTTATTCGGCCGCCGAATATTATCCGCTTTCGGAAAATACCCTGTACCTGCCATTCCCTGAAAGCGAGATCGTGAATGCGCCGTCGTTGAAAAATGAGCCGGTAGCTTTCGATTTCAGCAAAATTGTCGACTAACCCAAATCTACGACCAACATGAATATCCAATCTATATGCCGGACAGCCCTGGGCTTTTTGCTGGCCGCCGGTATAATGCTGGGCTTCCAGAGCTGTAACGACGACGACGTGGATGGTGCGCCGGTGATCACCAACGTGCGCCTGCTCGATCCCGAAAAGGCCGACAGTTCGCTCACAGCGGCCGAGCCGGGCAGCCTCATAGTGATCCAGGGGCAAAACCTGGGCAGCGTGCTGAAAGTGTATTTCAACGATTTCGAAGCCAGCTTCAATTCTGCATTGGGCAGTAACTCGAACATCATCGTGACTATTCCGGTGAATGCGCCTACGAAGGCCGTGGACGCGGGCGTGCCCGACAAAATCAAAGTGCTCACTAAAGGCGGGGAGGCGACCTACGATTTCGTGCTGATAGCGCCAACGCCCGTGATTTCGGGGTTGTATTCCGAGTTTGTAAAACCGAACGGCACTCTGGTGATCAACGGGGATTATTTCTATAATATCAAATCGGTGAAAGTCGGTGCGACACCGTTGCAGGTGCTCAGCAGCTCGCCGAAGCAGATTACGGCCAGAATGCCGGCCACGGTGCCGGTGGATATCATCACGGTGGAAGGCGAATTCGGCACCGCGAAAACCACTTTTAAAGTGAACGACCCGGCGGGGCACCTGGTCAATTTCGATGTCCCGGCCACTACCTGGGGTGCGGAAGTATGCTGGGGAGCGGCGCCGATTATCCCCGCCACCGATCCCGGAGCGATCTCGGGCAAGTTTTCGCGAATTAAGGGCATCAACCTTCCCAAAGCCGGTTATGCCGATGCCTGGGTTTTCTCTACCTGCAATTTCGATTTCAAGCTCCCTGCCGGTGCCGCAGCCGACAGGCAATTCAAATTCGAGCACAACATCGCCGAACCGTGGAAGGCGGGAAAATACGACATTACCATCACCGCCGGCGGAAGCGAATTTGTATACTCGTTTCAACCCTGGAATTCTACGGAATACGCTTCGGCGGGCTATCAGACCAACGGTTGGAAGACGGCGGTGATAGAGCTTTCGGAATTTAAAAACGCGGCGGGCTCGACCATCGCCGACGTTTCCAAGGTCACCGACCTAAAAGTGTTGTTCAATACGCCGGATGTGGCTATTGCCTCGTTCAATGGCAGCGTCGACAATTTCCGTATCGTGAAAAAATAGCATCTGCCTGCATAACAACATACGTCAACAACTGGGACCAGGCCGCACAGGCCCTGCAAAAGCATTTGCCGGTGCGCAGGGCATGTGGGCCTTTCCGTTTCGGAGCATCCATATATTTGAATTTCATCCATGCACAATCTGAATTTCTTACGTAAAATACCCTCGATATTTTTGGTTTGCTTGCTGGCACTGGGTTGCGGGAATGTCGCTGCCCAGCACAGCAAGCTGGTGAACGAGCCGGTCGATATTAGCGGGGATTTCCGGGATTTTGCCAACACCATTTTCTTTGCCGACAGTCTGGCGGCATTCGATCCGGCAACCGGGGCCGGAAGCATCAAATGGAAGCGGCATGAACCGTTTTCTGCACACAACTTCGATAACTCGATGCTCGGGTACAAGCGTTCGTACAGCAACGAATTCCCGTCGATCGAATATGCACAGGACCCGGTGCTGCCGTTTTCCATCGAATTTACTTCTCCCCGCACCATGCGTATCCGCGCGAGCACAAGCGCACAGGCACGTCCGCACGAGGCTTCGTTGATGCTGGTGGGCGAGCCGGCAAGGGATACGTCCTGGAAATACAGCCGGATCAGCGGCGGGCATCAGTACGCCGGCCCGTACGGTTCGGTGACGATCTACGAAAATCCATGGAAAATCCTGATCCGGGATGCGAGCGGAAAAGTACTGACGCAAACCCGGAGCCAGGCCGACGGGAAATCGTCCTACACACCTACCTTGCCTTTTTCCTTCGTACGCCGGGCTTCCGACTACTCCCGGAGCGTCGCGGCTGTGTTTTCGCTTTCGCCGGATGAAAAGATCTTCGGTTGCGGAGAGTCGTTTACACGCCTCGACAAGAATGGGCAGAAGGTGGTATTATGGGCCCATGATCCGAATGGCGTGGAAACCGGGACGATGTACAAGCCGATCCCGTTTTACCTTAGCTCGCGGGGGTACGGCGTGTTTATGCACACAAGCTCCCCGGTTACCTGCGATTTCGGTGCCACTTACGGGGAGTCCAATGCGATGCAGATCGGCGACGAGAACCTGGATTTGTTTTTGTTTTTAGGACAACCAAAAGATATTCTGGACGAATATACCGACCTGACGGGCAAGGCCCCCGTGCCGCCACTGTGGTCGTTTGGTCTCTGGATGAGCCGCATTACCTATTTTTCGGAGGAAGACGGCCGGAATGTGGCCGCCAAGCTTCGCCAGAATCGCATTCCTTCGGATGTTATCCATTTCGACACCGGTTGGTTCGAGACCGACTGGCGCTGCGACTATCGTTTTGCCCCGAGCCGTTTCAAGGACCCGGGAAAAATGATCGCCGATCTGAAAAAACAGGGTTTCCGCACATCGCTTTGGCAGTTGCCGTATTTTGTCCCTAAAAACGACCTGTATCCCGAAATCGTAGCCAGGGGCCTGGCTGTGAAGAATGCCAACGGGACAATTCCTTACGAAGACGCGGTGCTGGATTTTTCGAACCCGAACACGATCGGATGGTATCAGCAAAAAATTGCCGGATTACTGAAACTCGGTGTTGCGGCCATTAAGGTCGATTTCGGGGAGGCGGCACCGTTTTCGGGTGTGTATGCTTCCGGTCGCACGGGTTTTTATGAGCATAATCTCTACCCGCTGCGCTATAACAGGATCGTCTCCGACCTCACGCGCAAACTGAACGGCGAAAGCATTATATGGGCCCGCAGTACCTGGGCCGGCAGCCAGCGATATCCGATCCATTGGGGTGGCGACGCCGAAACGACCAACAAAGGTATGGAGGCACAATTGCGCGGCGGGTTGTCGCTGGGGTTGTCGGGTTTTACATTCTGGAGCCATGATATCGGCGGATTTACCATGAAAACACCGGAAGACCTTTACCGCCGCTGGTTGCCTATGGGCTTACTCTGCTCGCACAGCCGCACGCACGGCCAGGCGCCCAAGGAGCCCTGGGAATATGGCGACAATTTTCAAAACTATTTCAGGAAGGCCGTCGAAATGAAATACCGGCTCATGCCTTACATTTTTACCCAATCGAAACTTGCTTCCGAAAAAGGCCTGCCGATGGTGCGCGCATTGCTGATCGAGTTCCCCGACGACCCCGGGGCCTGGCTGGTGGACAATCAATATATGCTGGGATCGGATATGATGGTGGCGCCATTGTTCGAGAACGGGAAGAAGCGCCAGGTATATTTACCGAAAGGGCGCTGGGTAGATTACCAGACCCTCAAAGTTTATGATGGCGGCTGGCATGAGCTCGAATCGGGTGAATTGGAAGTGATCGTGCTGGTCCGCGAGGGGGCGGTTTTGCCTCACGTAAAAGTGGCGCAGTCGACTGGTGAGATCGATTGGACGCATATTGAACTGCGGCGCTTCGGGCAGCTTTCGCCCAATACGCATGTACCCGTTTTCCTGCCCGGAGAGGAGCGGGTCAGGGAGGTTGTTTTGGGCCGAAACGGTGCGCGTTCTACCGTCACTTCCGATCCGTTTCAAGGCAAAGTGCGCTGGGAGGTTCGTTAGGACAATTATCTGTTCGCAGCGTATTCGCGGCTGGCAGGCCGCAGGCGAATACCCGTCGATAACGGGTATTCGTTTTTGCTTTTGGGGATATCCATTCAGGGATTGCCGTGACCAACCGAATAGTCAGTTAACAAAAGAAATCGGGAGAAAATACCTGACCTTTTGGGGCTTACCGAAAAGCTTGCCCGGTTTCCATTCAGGCATTGATTCAACGAGCCGCACAGCTTCCTCGTCACACCCGAATCCCAGCCTTTTAAGAACTTTCACGTCGGTGATTTTTCCAGTCTCTTCAACCAGAAAAGACACATAAACCCTACCGGACACCCCTGCTCGTTTTGCTTCACCGGGCATTTTCAGGTTAGTCGTTATAAATCGATATAATGCGGGGGTGCCGCCAGGGTACTCGGGCTGTTGCTCGGGATCACCAAATACCTTATCACGCGACATCTGTACCGGTACAGCAGGCGCAGTGATAGCCTTTGCTAATCCCGTGTCTATGGGTATCGAAGGGGTGACTTGTTTGCTGCCGGTATGCTTTTGAGCAAAACCCGGTGCTGGTCGCAACACGACAACAGTGAAAAGCAGGCCGAAGTAGATAGTACTATTCATTTTAATTATATATAATTTATTTAAATATAACATTAAAATATTTGCTTTCAATGCCCGTGCTTGGTCTGAAGAGATATATTTTCCGAAGCGGGCGTTCGTTCTGCCCGATCCGTGGGTACATATGGTACTGCAATGTCCCGCGGAAATGACCCTCTCCCCGTTTCGACTACGAAAATCCCCGGTTTGGCTACAAGCCGCAGGTCATCGCTTGTGACCTTTGTGAAGGTTTAATCAAAGTCACAAGATTTATGTTACATCCAATTGAAAATGAAGGTGCCCGGACGCACACGTCCGATAAAGTATGGTTTATAACAGGGGCTTCGCGCGGCTTCGGGCGCATATGGGCGGAGGCCGCGCTCGAGCGCGGAGACAGGGTCGCTGCTACGGCGCGCAAATTGTCCAGTATCGCGGGGCTTACGGAAAAATACGGTGAGCGTGTGCTTGCATTGGAACTCGACGTGACCAATGCCGATCAGGTACAAAGCGTTGTGAACCAGGCTCATGCTCATTTCGGGAGGCTGGATGTGGTACTCAACAATGCGGGCTATTCGCTGGTCGGTACCATCGAGGAAGCTACTTCCGACGAAGTCCGGGCGCTTTATGAAACGAACATTTTCGGCCCGCTCGCGGTTATCCGGGCAGCGTTGCCGTTGTTACGCGCCCAGGGTGGAGGGCATATCGTAGGCGTGTCGAGCAATCTCGGACATGAGGTGATCCCGGTGATTGGCTACTATTGTTCGTCCAAGTGGGCGTTCGAGGCGATCCATGAAAGCCTGGCTGCCGAAGTCGAGGCTTTCGGGATCAAAGTAACCATCATCGAGCCAGGCGCTTATGCTACCGAGTTTGGTAGCCAGCAATCCCTGCGTTTCGCCGGTGGTATGGAGGTTTACGAAGATTTTAAAACACAAGTCATCGCGGGGATCAGGAGCATCGAGAGAGGCGACCCCAATGCGACGCCCGAGGCCGTTTTCAAGGTAGTGGACGCGGAGAATCCGCCGTTGCGTTTCTTCCTGGGCAGTCATAGCCTGCCATCCGTTCGGGCGGCGTACGAGCGCCGTCTGGCGACCTGGGAGGAATGGGAGCCGGTTTCCCGCTCGGCACAGGGTATTTCAAAATAAATAGTTATGAAAAAGGAAGAAAACGCCCGTTACCGGTTCGAATCGCTGTCCGATGCGCATCGCGTGTTCGGCTTGCCGAAGCCGGTGCATCCGCTGATCAGCATGATAGACCATTCGAAAACGCTGGTCGATCCGGAGAAGTTGCGGCATTTACATGTGCTGACGTTCTACAAGATCGCCTACAAACCCAGGCTCAGCGGCAAATTGAAATACGGGCAGGGATATTACGATTTCGATGAAGGCGGTTTGCTGTTCGCGGCCCCTAACCAGCTGATTGGCGGAGACCATGAGAAGCCCGACAGCGATTGCTGCCTGTATACATTACTGATCCATCCGGATTTCCTGCTGAACTACCCGCTCGCCAGAAAGATCAGGCAATACGGCTTTTTTTCCTATTCGGCCAATGAGGCGCTGCACCTTTCGGAGCAGGAAAAGGCCATTGTCCTGTCGCTTTTCGATATCATCAACGGAGAGCTGAATGGAAGGATAGATGAGTTCAGCCAGGACGTGATGATTTCGCAGATCGAACTGTTGCTGAATTATGCCAACCGTTTTTATAAACGCCAGTTCCTGACCCGCCGGGCCGCCAGCAACTCGCTTTTACAAAACCTGGAAGAGCTTCTGAACCGGTATTTCGACCAGGAGCAGTCGTTGAACCGGGGGATTCCGTCGGTCCAGCTCCTGGCCGAAAACCTGAACATTTCGCCGAGCTATCTGAGCGATATGCTTCGTTCGCTGACCGGGCAGAATGCGCAGCAGCATATTCATAACAAGCTGATCGAAAAGGCGAAGGAGAAATTGTCGACCACGAGTCTGACCGTCAGCGAAGTCGCTTACGAGCTGGGTTTCGAGCACCCGCAGTCGTTCAGCAAGTTGTTTAAAACGAAGACGAACCTGTCGCCGCTGGAATTCAGGCGTTCGTTCAATTGAAATGTGCCTGTATTGAAAGTGAAAGCCGGAAGAATATCTCCCGGCTTTCACTTTTATCCCATATTCTTAGAAAGTATAGGTAAAGTTGGCGAGCAGCGCGCGCGGCTGCTGCGGCGCGATGGTCGACCACCCTTTGTAATACTCCTTGTTGAATGCATTATTCAGTTTTACGCCGACCCGGTAGTTTGCGGCCTGGTAGAACACCGATGCGTTCGCCACGGTGTAAGCCGGCAGCATGAAGTCGCCCGTGGAAGCATAATTGATCGCATAACGTTCGCTGGCACCATTGAACCCGGCGCCGAGGCCGAACCCTTTCAGCTTGCCGGCAGGTGCTTCATAACTGGCCCAGAGGTTGTAGAGCGTTTTGGGACCGGCCCCGAGGGGACGTTTGTTGAGGATTTCTTCGCTGTCCGTTCTGGTCGTCTTGCTGTCGTTGTTGCTGAATCCACCCCGTATGTTCATCCCTTTCACGGGAGTCGCATTGATTTCCACTTCGAACCCGCGGCTGTATGCTTCACCACCCTGGATTTTATTGAATGGCGATGCGGGGTCGGACATGACCTGATCGGTCACTTTAATGTCGTAGTAGCTTACAGTCGCATTCAGTTTGTTCTTAATGATATTGGTTTTAAAACCGAATTCGATCTGGTTCGCCTGCTCGGGCCTGAACGTTTTGATGGTCTGCGGACCGTCCTCGGGGTTGCCGACGAGTTCCGGGGCCACGTTTGTGAAGCTGTTCTGGTAGTTGGCAAAAACAGACAGCTTGTCGGGAACGGGCTGGTACATAATGCCGAATTTCGGCGAAAGGGTGGTTTGCTTGTAGTCGTCGTCGGCGCTGGACACGTTGCCGACGTTATCGAAATGATCGAGCCGGAGGCCGACCATGACCGACAGCGTGCTGGTAATATTCAGCACGTCGGAGGCATAGGCGCTGAATATGTTATACCGCGATTTGGCATTTGCCACCGGTTGCAGGGCCAGCACGGCGTCTACCGCCGCCGCGGAAAGCGGATAGGCCGTCGTTTCGACCGTCGGGGTGAACGGATCGTCCCCGTTGGCACCGCCGTCCGGCGTAACGTTGCCATAGAATGCGTAGCCGGTGCCGTTACTGGTGGAAGTAGCTGTGAAATAATCGAGGCCGAGTACGACGCGGTTTCTCAATGATCCGAGTTTGAAATCCCCGATGAAGTTCTGCTGGATGTCGGCCGTTCCGGTGTATTCGTTCTGCTTGTTCAGAAACCTCGAAAATGTATTGCCTTTCAGAATGCCGTAGTCGAACAGGTACGTGTAATAACCCTTTGTGGAAGTGGCGCTTTTGGAAACCAGCGTCTGCGATTGCCATGCGTCGGAAAGCTTGTAATCCATTTCAACCCGGTAGTTCTGGGTAGGGTTTTGCAAGGTCAGGTCGTTGCTGGTGAAGGAAAGCTTGTAGTTGTAATCGAGTTCATCCAGGTTTTTGGCTACCGACGGTGCGGAGCGGTTCAGGAAGAGGAACATCGGATTGGTTTGCTCGGCTTGCGTAATTTCCCCGTAAAAAGAGAAGGATAGCCTGTTGTTGACCTTATAGGACAGCGAAGGAGCAACAAAGAACGACTTGCGGAAGCCCGCATCCTGGAAGCTGCGCTCGGTAGAGTAGGAAGTGTTCAGGCGGAAATAGAGGTTCTTCTCCTTGTTCAGGGCCGTATTGAAATCGCCGGTAATCTGGTTAAGTCCGTACGAGCCGGTCGTGAAAGAAAGCTCACCGCCCGTGCCCACGTAAGGCTTTTTGGTAACGACGTTGATCAGCCCGCCGTAGGAGCTCACGGCATTGCCGAAAAGCGTGGCCGAAGGCCCTTTGAGCACTTCGATGCGTTCGATGTTGGCCGGGTTGATGGTCCCGTTGGTCAGCCCCGGCAGGCCGTTCACCAGCTTCGGCTGTACCGAGAAGCCGCGCAGCGAATAGTAACCGGCACCGTCGCCCCCGCGTCCCGTCGACGTCCAGAGGTTGTCGACGCCCGCGGCGTTTTTGAGTGCGTCGTCGAAGTTGGTGACGATCTGCGATTGCAGCAGGTAATTGGTAATGGTGCTGTACACCTGCGTATTCTCGAAATCCCTGAGCGGGAGTTTCGCGACGTAGGCCGTATTGCTGCGGGAGAACTTGTTCTCCCTTTCACCCTCCACGACCACTTCGCGGAGGATTTCGTCGCCTTCGTAGAGCGTAATGGAGCCCAAGTCCGCCTCCGCGCCGGAAACACTGACCGCCAGTTCCCTGGTTTTAAAACCGACAGACGATACGGCCAGTATGTAATTTCCCTCACCGACATTGGATATTTCGAAGAGGCCTTCGGCGTCGGTATGCGCACCCAAGCTGGTGTTACGGAGCATGACGCTTACACCGGGCAGGCCGTTTCGGGCATTGTCGATGACCTTGCCTTTTATTTTTGCCGACTGAGCGAATGCCAACGGCGATAAAAGCAGCCAAACGGATAATAATAGCAGGTATTTCATTAATTTAGACTTATTATAATTTGCATCGCACAAAAGTATCTTCGGGACACAACAGTTGCAAGAAATTTGTAATTTTCCGTTGCCTGCCTGACTCCACCACAGATAACCGCGGGGCCGGGCATGATAATTGCAAACGTTCGCCGTCCTGTTTCAAAGGGCGGTAACATATGAAAGAACCTGGTAATTTGTCCGATAGTGTATGGCAGGTGAGCCTGCCGTATATCTCGCACAGCAAAACAGTTGTGGCTCACAGGCATTATTGTTACAAAGTAGCGGTGAGCCTCGATCACCAGATCGAATGCGCCGTACACGGATGTGTCCATGCGGCCATGAAAGGGTTTGTCGTCAATAGCAATGCCGCTCACCAGTGCTCCTCGCCGGATGGCCCGGTACTCAACAATCTGATCGAACCGCGGAGCCCATGGGGGCAGAAGATCCGGGAAATTATGGGAGAAAAAGAGTTTGTTCGTTTCGAGGAAATTCTGGATGTGAGCCGGCTCGACCCGATCCTGCCCAAAAACCATCAGGCTTTGGATAGCAGCGAGCTTATTCCGCACATCAACACGCTGATGGCCTCCATAACCGGCGCCGGCGCACGCGAGACGGCGCTTGTTGACCCGAGGGCCAGCCGGATCGTGGCTTTCATCGCCGAAAACCTAACACGCGACATCACCCAGCGGGATATAGTGGACCTTACCTGCCTTTCGTTCAGCCGGACGAGGCATTTGTTTGCCGAGGCGGTGGGGATACCGTTGTCGCGGTATATCCTCTGGCAAAGGCTCCGGGCTACGCTTAAAACGGTGATCGAAACCGGCGAGCCCGTTTCGAAAGTTTGCAGGGACTATCGTTTTACCGACATTTCGCATTTCCACAAAACCTTTAAAGGGATTTTCGGGCTAAACCCCTCCACATTCCTGCTCGAATGCCGGCTGATATTGTAAGGCTATTCCGCCGGAATCATCGCATTCGTCGCACTTGTAAATTGGGGCTAATATTTGCCCGGACGCCGGCTTTCTCCTTTCAAAAGGTTGCGGGGTAATTTCGATTGTTTCATTTTAGCGCTCCCTTTGCTCGCCTGGCGGTTTCAAACCGGAACCGCAGTTCAATAGTATTAAATAATTTGAAAGAACCGGGTTAGCGCGTTTATGAAAGTACCTGTGACTGCGGGTTTCCCGTTTGGGGAATTGCGGGATTGTAGTATCTCCTACATTGTTAAAGCATCAAATAAACCTGTTCCTATCAGCAACCGATATGGCTTTAAAATCGTAATTGGCCTGGACGGGACCTTCGATTCGGAAATTAACGGGCGGGTTTACAAAGGTATCAGGGGGTTTGTGATCGATCGTAACGTGAATCATTTCTGCCATTGCGGGGGCGTGTCGATGTTCGTGAGCCTGATAGAACCCAAAAGCCGCTGGGGCCAAAGCTTCAAAGCTTTGCTCGCCGGGAACGATTTCCTCGATATCGAGGAGCTGCTCCCGGGCGAAGAAATCGATGCTATTTTGCCGCTCCGGTTCCAGGAACTTGGCCGCGATGCGCTGGCGGAGCGCGTCCAGGCATTTTTTTTAAGGATATTCAGGAATAATGCTGATACACAGTTGATTAATATGGACAGCCGGGTGAGTGAAGTGCTCCTGTACATCGACAGGAACCTGGCGAAGAATATAGAACTGGCCGAAGTCGCCAATCTGGTGCATTTGTCGCCGCACCGTTTCCGGCACCTTTTTGCGGAGCAGATCGGCATGCCGTTTACCCAGTATATCATCTGGCAGCGTCTGCGGAAATCGATTTATGCCGTGGCTTCGGGCCAAATGACGCTGGGCAATACCGTGGAAAATTTTGGCTTCACCGATCAGGCGCATTTCAGTAATACATTCAAAAAGATGTTCGGCGTGTTTCCGCGGGTATTCCTGCATACTTGTTATGTGATCTGCTAGGATGGCCGGTAAAGAATAGCCCTAATTTACAACTGTCCTCTTTTTTGAAAGGTCTAATTTTGGAAAAGAGTAAAGGGGACTTGATTTTTCATAGTTCGGATAACGTCCGATCTTTATGCGTGTCGTATTGGCCCGATGCGATAACGTATAGTGGCTCTCGTCACATTATTTTGATTCCGTTGGCCCTGAATTTCCTGTAAAGCGTTTCGAGAACGTAGCTTTTAAATGCGGCTTCCGAATAGACGCTTTTTATCCAGACCAGAATTTTCAGTTCTATATTGTCGGCGCCCAGGTTGTTTACAAGGATTTGTTTGGGTGCATTCCTGATCATTTCGTCCCCTTTTTCAATCGTTTCGCCTGCCAGTTTTTTAACCAGGTCGAGATCCGAGTCGATGTGCACCTTGAACGTAATTTCGCTTTTCAGTTGCGCATTCTTTTCGGTATAATTCACAACCCGTCCCGAAAGCAGGTCGCCATTTGGAATAACCACCCTGGAACCCTGCGCCGTGAGCATTTTGCTCGACCGGATGCCGATGTCGAGCACTTTTCCCTTTTTTGTCGGCCAGCTCGATGTAATCGCCGATGCGGAATGGTTTTTCGAAAATCAGGATAATGCCGGATACGAAGTTGTTGATGATATTTTGCAAGCCAAGCCCGATACCCACTCCCAGGGCGCCGATCAGGACGGTGATCTTGTCCAGCGGCACGCCCGAAGCCGTGACCGCAAACAGAAAGCCCACCACGATGATGATGAGCCTGATCAATGCGAGTTTGGAGTTTTTGGCGACGGTGGAGCTGCCGAAAGTGCTGTCGGTCTCGCCGAAAAGGATACCGATATTCTTCTGGAGCAGGTTGGCGAGGTAAATGATGACCGCGAAGAACAGCACATTTCCCAATGTAAAGGTAATGTTCCCGATAGTCCGCGGCCTGGCCAGTACTTCCCTGAAAAAATGGGTCAGGGCGTCGATGATATTCAGGTTGATGGAAAACGCGATAACCCACAGGATTACGGATAAAAAGGCAAGCACGCTACGGAATTTGGCGCGGGTACGCGGGATGTTGAGGCGTGAGAAAACGCCGCCGGAACTCGTGCTTACTTTGATTTGCAATTCCAGCGATTCGGTGACGATTTCGACAAACACCGCCAGGCTCAGAATCTGGACCAATCCGCTGATGGCCGTCAGGTGAAAGGCTTTCGCAAGACTGATACGGCCGAACACATTCAGCAGAACGGCCAGGAGGTTGAGCACGACGTAGATTATGACGACCGGTTTGACAAACTTTTTGTCGAAACTGGCCTCTTTCATTTTTCCGTATAGCCAGGTACCGAAAAAGACCGAAACGGCGTTCAGCAGAATCAGCAGCACCCGTAGCAGGAGCGTGTCGTTCACAAATGCGTTGGTGAAAATTACCAGTATGTATAACCCGATGATCCTGAGCCAGACGCCGAACTGGCCTGCCGTTATCCGGCGATACAGGAACAGGGTGAGGGTCAGTAGCAACAGAGACTGGTTTACCTCCATGTAGATAGCCGGAGAATCGGGCTCGAAGAGCGGCATGAGGTTAAACAGCACGACCAGTGTTGCCAGAATGGGCCATCGGGAAATGAAGCGAAACTTCATTTCCCCGATTTTAGCTGAAAGGTCGGCCCGGCCCGATCGGCGGAAATTGATATTGACCCACCAGAAGAATACTATACACAGGATAATCAGTAGTATCCGGTTGTCCCAGGTCGAATTCACGAAGTAGCGGAGGATTTTGTCCTGACCGACGTAGGAGTTCCTGATCAATTCGCCAAGATCGTCGGTACGGCTCGTCCGGGGGGCGTTCCACAGGTAACGGTATTCCTGCCCGAGCACATTTTTGCCCGATTCGGCGATGTAATCGTTGACCATCGATTGGAGATCTGCCGCCTGGAAATACAATGCGGATACCTCGGCGAGCAATTTGCTGACCGTATCGAGCCTGGCCATAGTCACCTGGCCGGTATTCTGGAAGCCTCGCGCGGAGGTCGGTGATCTGCTGAGCGTAAAGTTTTCGCTGTGTGGTGTCGGTGCTGCTGATGTGGAGCAGAGAGTCGCGGCTGAACGCGATCAGCTGCTCCGACATTTTTTGCAGTTCCAGGTTATGGGCTGAAAGCGATTTCCGCCACACGGAAGTCTTTTCCTGCACATCGGAAAGGATGAGCCGGTAATTGACCAGGCTTTTGTTGTCGGGTACCGATCCGGTTGCGGCCATGGCGGAGTCGATCTGACGGACGTTGGCCTGCATACGCGACAGCTCACTGCGAATTTTATCCCCATCGAACCCCTTTTTATTGGTGGCGTTCATTTCGGTGACGGCAGCCTGGTATTTTTCCAGCCGGAAGAGCAGCGTGTCGGGGATCAGTTGGGCGGAGTCATGCGGAACGGGCTGATTTTGTGCGTTCGATCCTGCAATGCTCAGGACGAAGACCATAGCAGGGACCCAGAAATAGCGCTGAAATAAGAACATTCTTTCGGACAAATTGCTTACAATGACGTTCGGAATAAATGCCGAAAGAACGAATGCACAAATAATATGCCTTCACGAAGTTCGCGCCGGACAGGAAGCGTCGGCTTTTGCTATTAATCTGAAATATAAAAAATATACATCATGGGTGCTTCCTGTGCCGGGCCGACGACGCCGGGAATGCATTGGTCGCCTGGCTGCAATTACGCTATTTCGATGCCGGCAGCGTGCGAATGGAACCGGTCCGCGCCGTTCGCTAGAATGTCGGCGGTGCCGTATTCAGGTCCGAATCCAGGAAGTCCCTGACCATCGGGATCAGCCAGTCGGTGCGCTGGATCATGCCGATGTGCGTAGTGCCGGGAAGAATGGCCAGCCGGGACTTCGGAAGCCCGTGGATATCGCCCATTTTGCCGCCGCCTTTGGCACGGAACAAATCCAGCGCGTGCTCGTACCGGACGCCGTCGGCATCGCCGATAACCATAAACAGCGGCGCTTTGATGTTTTTGGCTTCCTTCGTCCAGTCGTACGGTTTCAGGTCGATGCTGATCACCTTTTTGACAAAATCGGGGAACTTTGCCGGATCGTTGCCCAGGCTGTCGTATTGTGTCTGGATCGGCGAGCCCTTGAACATGTCCGCAGTGATGGTCGCAAAACTGGCTTCGACGTCGGGCCACCATCCGTCGTGCGCGTATGCCCCCGAGAGGATGACAAGCCTGCGCACCTGCGCAGGGTGCCGAATGGCCATCTGGAAAGCGACCCCGCCTCCCATGCTGTAACCCAGAACGTCGGCGCTGTCGACTTTGAGGTGTTTGAGTAAACCCGAAACGTCGTCGGCCATACCCTCGTAGCTCAGGTCGCGCGAAATATCCTTCGTGCGGCCATGGGCCTGCATTTCGGCGACGATCACCTTTCTGTCCGCCAGCATCGGTATGATGTGTGCCCAGTTCGTGGGGATGTTCATGAAAGAGCCATGCAGCAGCACGAGGGGTTTGCCCTGACCGTAAACTTCATAGTACATTTTCAACCCGTTTACATCCGCATAGCCGCTTTCGGATGGTTTGGCGGGCCGGGCTGTCGCGGTTTCTTTCGGCGTTGCCGCATTTTGTTCTTTTTGGGTGCCCGACTGGCAGGATGCCATCAATGCACCGATGGCCAGACAGAGGCCATGTAAGATGTGTTTGTTCATGAATGCAGTGGTTTTTGTTGATATTGCAAATCTGCGCAACAATCCACGGGCATTCGGGGTGTATTTGCGTCAATTATGCGGCCGGAATGCGGCAATGCCGGATGGCCGGCTTTTTTTTTTTAACGGAACCATAACGAGATTTTCCTGCGCGGAACGCTAACTTTACGGCCTTGCACTAACGGCCAATGTATAACTGGAAAGCGATCGCATATTTGCTAGGTTTCTGGCAAGGAATTATCCTGGCCCTGTCGCTCATTGCCCGGGGCGCGAAGGGGCAGCGCGCGAGCCTGTTTTTGGGCCTGATTCTTGTCGTGCTCGCCCAGGAGCTGCTCAACGCCTGGGGAATGCAGGTGCGCTATCATAGCCGCCCCGGTATGTTCCCGTTCTGGAATTTCCAGAGCTACCTGGTGTTGCCGCTTGCGTTGTGGTTCTTTATGCGGTCGGTTACCGAGCCGGCCTTTATTTTCAAACCGGTATATGGCCTGGCCTTTCTGGCGGTCGTTGCCGAAATCGCGGTCCGATGGATGTGGTGGTGGCGATGGAAGGCGGCCGCGGGGAATGTGACGTCGCTGCTCGACAATCCGGTATGGTTTTCACTGACCGAAATACTACCTATCATCGGCATGGTAGCCGTGCTCGGTGTTTATGGGATGCGGTTATATCCGGTGTGGCGGATGCATGCGGCTTTGAAGCCTGGACATTACCTGCGTATTTTCGGCCTGTTCGGTTTTCTGTCCCTGCTAACGCTGCTCTGGGTAGCCGGCGTGATCTTCGGGTGGCCGGTTTTTACGGAAATCGAAATCCTGATCGCCGCGTGCCTGTTCGGATTGGGATACACTGGTTATATCGATCCGCATTTCTTCGCATTACCTGCGTTTCCAAAGGAAGAAAAGCCCGGGTACAGCCGGTTTAGCGACACATTGGAATTACAAAAAATACGCGAAATTTTCGAACGCGACCGGCTCCACACACGTTCGGGCCTGACACTCGAAGAAACGGCCGACGAGCTTAACCTGCCCGCGCGGTATGTGTCTCAGCTTATCAACACGCATTGCGGAACTAATTTCAACGGATTTGTGAACGCATTTCGCGTCGAGGAGGTCGTCCGTAAACTGGCCGATCCGAAAGAAAAGCACAAAACCATCCTGGCCCTGGCATTGGAAGCCGGTTTCAGTTCCAAATCGACTTTCAACCAGGCTTTCAGGCAACATACCGGTAAATCGCCGTCGCAATACATGCAGGCCGGGAAAGTGGCGACCGAAATCAGAGTTTGAAATAGTCCGGAAACATGATTCCGGACGTCCTGGAATGTGTTCCCGCGCGCATCGGTTTTACCGACAGGCTTGCTTTGGGCTTTCTTTCACCTGATGTCAGACAAGCCATGATCAAACTGCTATCACTGTTGCCCGCCCTTTTTTTCGTACAGATTGTATTTGCCCAAAACAACCGGACAGGGACTTCCTTGCATGAATTCAGCGTCGAAATAAACCGCAATGTGGAACTGCTGGGTTTCGTGTATTTCCTCGGATACGAAGGCGCCGAGGCCGGGAAAGACGCTTATCCCGAGAAGATGCGTCAACGCTACGCCTACGGCCTGGATCTTTACCGCCGGTACAAGTCCTTTGCCGGAAACAGGAACTTGGCCGTCGTGATCGGTTACGCACAGGATATCTGGCTGGATTACTTCATCAATCTGCTGGTCCAGCTCGACAACGTACCCGACGCAAAGTTGCCGGAGGGGCTGGATACCCGCTATTATATTCGTTTTTCGCCCAGCGGCGATGCCGCCGAAGCAAGGAAGCACGCGACGGCATTCCTGGACGCGATGAATGCGCTTTACCGCGATGTGGATTTCGGTGCGATCCTGGCCGAACGCGAAATCCACTATGCCAATGCCGTGGCACAGGTACGTGCCGGTTTGCCCGAAAGCGGTTTCCTGCCGGCGATGGAGGCGTTTTACCAGGCGAGATTTGATAATTACCTGCTCGTGCCCAGCCTGATGATACCTCCCGGAATGGGTTTCGGAAGCCGTTATCACCAGCATCGCGACACCTATGCCGTCCACGTTTTCGGCGCTTTTGCACCGGCACAATGGACTGATCCGACCCGGCCGGACATGGGTTTCGGCGACAAAAAGCACCTGCGCGAACTGAGCACGCATGAATTCGGCCATTCGTTCGTGAACCCGGTGATCGACAAGCTCCCGGGAGATGCGATTGCCGGGACGGCCACATTGTTCGAGCCAATCAGGGAAGCGATGTCGAATCAGGCCTATACCAGTTGGAAGGCATGCCTGTACGAGCATTTTGTGCGGGCCGGCGAGGTGATCATTGCCGCCAACCTGGGCCACCAAGCCGATGCAAGGCAGCTCAGAAAGTATTATATCGAGGGCCGGAAGTTTATTTATCTGGATATTTTGCTGGACGAGCTGGAAAAATATAACCGTAAACAAACCGCTTCGTACGAAATGGCCGTGGCATATGCGATGCGGCGCCTGCAAACGCAAGCCGATCAGGCACGGGGAGACCGGAAGGAATGAAGTGTTTTTCGCTGTTATCCCTAAAAATAACAAAACTGCATCTGTTCCGGCAGTGCGGTTTTGTTCATTTTTGCCTGTACTATTCTCTCAATGCGAATGCTTGCAACTGACAACCCTATTTACATCATCGGCTCGGGTGCTATCGGAAAGGCACTTGCCGTTTTTCTTAAACTTTCGGGGCGAAACGTCACGATCGTCCGGGGCAGCGTGAACGACGGGAGCCTGAAAACCGAAAATATACTGGTGGAAATGGCCGGCGGGGCTGTGTTTGAGGCCGAAACGGTCGTGCGGACGATGGATTCCCTGTCGGGGACCGGCGGAATTTTCGTGCTTTGCAACAAGTCGTTCGGGAATGAGCAGCTGGCCCTATTGCTCAAAAACAAGATGGGTAACCCGCCTGTCGTACTGCTGCAAAATGGCCTGGGTGTAGAGGAACCATTCGTTCGCCATGGGTTTTCTGAAATTTACAGATGTGTCCTGTTCGTGACGAGCCAGGTCATAGGGGAGGGGAATGTCCGTTTCAAACCGGTCGGCGTCTGCCCGGTAGGCATAGAACGCGGCGATCCGGGGCATTTGGATAAAATTGTACAGCAGTTGAATACGCCTTACTTCGCTTTTCGGAGCGAAGGGAATATCCGCCCCGTTGTCTGGAAAAAAGCGATTGTAAATTGTGTTTTTAACTCGATATGCCCGTTGCTCGATACCGACAACGGTATTTTTCACCGGAATCAGGAAGCATTGCAAATCGCGCGAAGGGTGATCGGGGAATGCCTGACAATCGCAACGGAAAAGGGAATCAGGTTAACTCCCGACGAGATCGAGGAAAACCTGTTGCAAATCAGCCGGTTTTCGGACGGGCAACTTATTTCAACCTTGCAGGACATCCGCAATGGGCGGAGGACCGAGATCGAGACCCTGAATCTGGAAGTCGTGCGACTGGCAAAGGAACTGGGAAAACTCGACGCTGTACAGGAAACCCGGCTCCTCGGAGAGCTCGTCAGGCTGAAAGCGGAGCTGGCTTTACGGCAAGCCGGAAATTAGCTGCACAGTTCCGGACCGCAGTTTTCTCGGATATCGACAGAGGAGCCCGGCGTTGAATGCTTCCAAGCGGACCGGGAAACGGGCCCGGCCGGATACAGCCGCCGCTCCACACCGATGTTGGCAGAAAACTGAGCCACCAGCCGGATCAGAAAGCGAAAAGGAAGCCAATGCTGAGCGCCTGCGCAAATTGTATTTTGGAGCTCTGGTCCCTGTCGTACACCACGATTGCCCCGAGGTTTACATTTACATATTTGTTAATCTTCGCCGTGAGTTGCGCATCGAGCCGGTTATCGATTTCCAATGGGTCGTGAAAGGTGGAGAACATCAGGTACCTGAATTTCAGGTTCACATCTTTGGCGATGTCCTTGTCGAAGTTGGCCACCAGCTGGATCAGGGCCGCCTCGGTCCTGACGCGCTTGCCGATGGGCACGCCGTAATTCTTCTGATCGGGCGTGTTGACATACAGATCTTTATCGATTACGACCGTCTGCCGCAATGCGCCCGGTGCAAAATCCACAAAGAAATAAGGTGCGGGGCGGTATTCGATACCGATCGCCTCGGTCAGGTAGGCCGGAGACAGCAGGCCCGAGACCTTTTTCTTCAAGTTGATTGAATCGGGATTCGTGTTGTATTCGTAACCCGCCGCGAACTGCGACAGGAAATTGAAATTCGCAAAAAGACTCCATTTCGTGGAAATCTCGCGGTTATATTTGGTATCGAAAAAAATGCGGTCGACATTCTTGCGGCTCTGCTGGCCTTTGTTGCGGACGATCCCGTATTGCGATTGAAAATCGTTACGCCAGGAGTCTTTCCCCTTTTTTGTTTCGTTCAATGCGTTAAAAAATACGCCTAACGCCACCGAGTTAACCCCACCGCCGGTCCAATTGGAACTGAAAGAGCCCTGGTTCAGGTTTGCGCCGAATTCGATTTTGCGCCAGGTGGTATCACTTGCTGTTTTCAGCCGCCCCGCATTGAGGGAATTGCTGAGGTCGACCTTGTTTTGGGCTAATGTGTCTGAAACTGAGAATAAAACAAATAAAAACGCGCCGTGGATTAACCCCCTTGTACTCATACTTGAAAAAATACTAAATAAACTCCGGCGAATATATCCCTGTTCTCGGCTGTTTGGCAACATTTCCGGGCATTAAATTTGAGAAAATACAAGTGCGTGGCGTTTTGGACTGGCGGTTAGCGCCGGTCGTCAGAGCCGTCCGGCCGGTAACCTGCCTGCTTTCATCGCCGCTATTTGCTGTGGTGTGAATGCGGGGGCATACAGGGCCGGGTCAAGATGACAACAACGGAAAAGATCGGCTATGAAATGCATGCGCTCTGGCAGACTGGCCCAGTCGGCGGCGCCTGTCTCGAGCACGCTGTCGGGTGTCGGGTCTATTTCCGCCAGCATCGCCACCAAGCTCGCGCACGACAACCGCATCAACGCCTCGGGGTAGGGTTTGTTCAAATCTTTGCCGAGCGAAAGGCGTTCGTCAGGCGGGAGTGTCAATGTCATCAGGTGAATGGTGAGCTGTTCGCGGACGATCACCTGCAGACGGACCATCAGTTGGTCGAGGGCCATTTCCAACTGCGAAGTATTGCCGGTGATTTTCAGGTAAGCCAGCCGGATGCGGGCCAGCCAGCTGGCTGGCGAGAAGAGGGTATCGATGACCTTTTCTGTAATCATCCGTTTGTTTACCGCGAATACCGCATTCAGCGAAGCTGCTATTTCCGGTTGCAGGCGCGTCTGCTCGTGAAACCCTATTTCGAGGTTGGCCTGAAGCTGTAATTCGGTCCGTAGCTGCGGGTCGGTTTCAAAAAAAGCATTGTAATAGTTCGTGAAGGCCTGTTTAAGGTATTGCTGCCCGTGGGGCGGATTCCCTGGCCGAAGTCCGCTGCAAAAGGCATCCAGGCGTTGCTGATCGAAAACCTGGTCCTGAAAGCATGACGAAACGAACCGCGCGAACTCCCATCCGATTTCTTCGAAGACCTTCCGGTTACCCCGTCCGACCGCCTCGCTGATACGGTCGACGACGCGGACCAGCCACGTGTCGCGGATAATTTCCTGCAATGATTGTTGCAGCAAAGTACCAACGCCCAGGTTGCCGGCAATCCGCCACACGAGTTTCAATTCGTCCAACTCGCCGGGGGCCAGCCGGGCCTCGATGCCTCGCAGGAGATCCTCGCGACGGATGCTCTGTCCCGCTTGTTTGGAAGCCCAGGTAGCGAAAGTACACCAGTTCGCAACAAGGCCTGTGCGACCGGTTAACACAGACGAAAGCTCCTGATAACACTGCGTAATGCGCAAATTACGGATCGTCGGGTCGCCGATAGCGGTGATCGCCGCGACCTCGTCAGGCAAAGGTATATGCATAACCGATCGTTTTTCCATGCGGCGGCAAAATTAGCAAAACCGCATTGGCTGCGCCGGATAACCTATTGAATGGTTACCCGGCAGGCGCCGCTCGGGGATATATAATTTTAAGTAACTAACACGAAGCAAGTTGTTGATTTGTTAGTACTTTTCGGAAAACAAACGCAATGCATTCGGCACGGCACCGCCGTGACAACCCCGTGCCCGCACCGACGAAAGCCCCAGGCTTCACCCGCCCGATTGCTATGATCCGATATTCAAAAAAACGGTCTCCGGCAAATGTTTTTCCGCTTGTCGCCGGGCAAGCCCTCTATCAAACCGCCGCTGTACTGGTTGCGGCGTTGTCGGGTCTGGTCGGTTTCAGCCTTGCCGCCGATAAAAGCCTGGCGACGCTCCCTGTGGCGATGATCAGCGTCGGCACGGCCATTTCGCTGATTCCGGCGGCTGCATTTATGAAAAAATTCGGACGCAGGAAAGGTTTCATCGCAGGAATAGGCCTGGGGCTTGCCGCGGGAGCGCTGATGTCGCTGGGGGTTTATCTGGTCGACTTCCGGCTTTTTGTGCTCGGTAACATGTTTGTCGGCGCGTACGGAGGCTTTGCCCAGTATTACCGATTCGCCGCGGCGGAGTCGGTGGATGAAAGGGACAGGAGCAAGGCAATATCCTGGGTGGTCTCGGGTGGGGTGTTTGCCGCCATTGCCGGCCCGTCCATCGCCCGGTATACCAGGGACTTCGGCGATATTCCCTTTTTGTATTCGTTTCTGTCGATTCCGGCTCTGTGCCTGTTCGCGCTCCTGGCCGTCTCGGTGAGCGGGCATATCGCCGGGCAAAGTGTCGCCAGCGATGCTCCGGTGCCGGAACAATCTTTCTTCGAAATCCTGAAACGCCCGACATTCACCGCGGCCATTGTTTCGTCCGCCGCCGGGTCCGCGGTAATGGTGATGGTCATGACCGCGACGCCGATAGCTATGAAAATATGCGGCTACAACGCCGACGATTCGTCGATCGTCATCCAATGGCATGTGCTCGGGATGTTCGTCCCCTCGTTTTTTACCGGTAACCTGATCCAGCGTTTTGGTGCACCGCGCATGATCTCCTGCGGCATCCTGATGTTCCTGCTGCACATTTCGCTTGTGCTTTCGGGAATGGATTTGGTCAATTTTGTAGGTGGTTTGATCTTTCTGGGAATAGGCTGGAACTTTATGTTTGTCGGCGGCAGTACGATCCTTGTCAGGTCCTGCGCAGACGGCGACCCGGCCAAAATACAGGCTTTCCACGATTTCCTGGTCTACGCCGTTACCACATTGTCGTCCTTTCTCGCCGGTGCCGTGCTGAACCGCTGGGGCTGGAACGTCGTCAACCTGATCGCCGTTCCATTGCTCATTGCCGCATTCGTGGTTATTCAATGGTACGCGGTTTTACGGAAAAACGATGTCGCTTCCCGGGATTATTTGTAAACTTGTATTTTGTAAATAATGGTCACAAAAATATAACAGGAAACGATGTTCGGAGCAACTTCGGGACGGCTCGCTATTTGCGAAAACATTGGACAGCGTATCAGGACTGCAATCGGTACCGTATCGTTATTAGCTGCATTGACTTCCTGCAATGACTTCAGGCCTGTGCCGTTACCGATTACCCGATATATCGAAATCCCGGACGCCAATCGCGATACGATGGTGGTAATCTCGAACGACGATCAGTATTCACTTGCCCGGCTTACTTTTGAAGAGACATTATCGGATACCGCAATCGTGGAATTTTCGACCGACAATTTTGTAAAATCCCGTATGTTTTTTTTACTGCCTGCAAGAAATGCGCCTTTGATGAGTATCGGCGGTTTAACGGGAGACTCGTTATATGTAAAATACTATCCGATGACCAGGCCTGTGACCGGACAGGTTAAGATAGGTGTATCCTTTCGTAAGTAATACGAAGCCAGAAGCCGGCAATTTATTTACTTGCTTTTCAGGATCCTGTCTCCAAGCAGTTTCGCTTCGGCGCCGGTCAGTTTATCGACCAGGGCGTAGCGTTTCGATTTTGTAATAGCCATCTCGTCCATTACATCCACCATATTTCTGTAAGTGGAAACGGCCGTTGGTTTAATCACGACAACGAGCGAGCGGTCTTCGCCATTCTGCTTGCGCGGCAGTGCAGCTACACGCTTCTGTGCATTAAAAATGACGTTCCGGAGCTCGTAACCGGGGCGCACCGTCTTCAAGGAGGGTGATGCGTTTGTGGCATCGGGCGCGATGCCGTCCAGATAATAAATTTCGTCGTGGCTGCCGAGAAAGAGGGTCAGGGTAAGGCTGGCCGGGATAGGCTGGGTTTCCTCGATCGTTTTCTCCTTTGTTTTGTCGGGAAAGAATACCGACATCACTGTGGGTTTGCTCATGGTCGTTGCGAGCATGAAAAACGTAATGAGAAGGAAACCAAGGTCGACCATCGGCGTCATATCGACGCGGGTCGACATCCGGTTGTTTTTTGCTTTGCCATAGCCACGATTACTGGCTGGCGCTTCGATTGTTGCCATGTTGTCAGGTTGTTGAAGGGTGAAAACTGTTACGACAAGGTAATATTCGCTCAGCTATCGACCCGCTTCGGAAACTTCATGCGAGTCGTTTGAATCAAATATATAATTTAATTTTATATTAACATAAATTTCATAAAAAATAATTGGCGATACTTACATTTCGGGCCGTCGCTTTACAGTCTCCTGCTGTAAAGCGACGGCCCGTTAGTTAATCTTCAAATGCTAATATGTAGCCGAAGAATGCCCGGGACTGCCGCTCGTAAAGGTACAGAGGTAACAGGCAGACTGGTGCAAGTCAGTTGTATCCCGGGTATTTTGTAAACGAGTGTGGAGCAGGGTAACTGTGCCAGTTAGCGGCCTGCGGCTTGCTCATAGGCATCCAGGCACACATTCAATGGCTTTCCCTGGTTATAAATACACTCGCAAAACTGTTGACAGGCCTCCGGATTTCTGTTTCCGGGGCATCCGTTTGTACATTCCAGGGGCGAATTGCCGGGGCGGATGTCATACAGATAGATGTTTCCGACCACCACAGCCGCCACGGCGGCAAGTACCAAGCCCGCGAATGCCCAGGGGAATTTGCTACCCGTTGGCTCGCGTTCGGGCAGTCCCAGATCGGCTTGTTTGAAAGGTAAAATGTACCGGACCCTGTCGAAATACCAGCACAGCAGAAACGCGTTCGCGAGCAGCATGAGCGTGGTAATGCGCGTGCCTTCGAAGCGTGTGGCGTAAACCAGCGCGCAGATATTGAGAATGATAGGGAAGCTGCTAACGGTACCCAGCACGGCGGTTCGGGGGATGATCAGCAGCAACGCCGTGGCCAGTTGGCCGACCCCGATAAACGGGTAGTAAAAGCCCGTGAGATGCAAAGCATCGAAATAGTGGCCCAGTGGATGGTTGGAGGGCAATGCAGTAAAACGTTCACCCATTACTTTTACAACCCCCCGAGGGAATGTAGCCCAACGCGAGAGCGAACCGACAAAATACAGCGAAATAATGGAACCACTTGTTCTCTTTCGCTTCGGAATAGAAACGTTTCATGCGTCGCATCGGCTTCATGGGTTTGGCAGGCAGGCAATATGCAAATATTTAAAAAAAGTACTTTGTTTTTCAAAGTTTAATTAAAATAAATATCCCCGGCAAATCGCAATTGCCAGGGGATAAAATTTCAGCGCCTCTTTTTGATCGGAACCGGCAGTTCTGAAAGCGAAATGCCCTTTTGGTTTTACCTTAATCGCTTTGACGGCAAGGTTTGATATCCGGATATTTGTCAGTCAGGTTACCGATCTAGTCCCGCGCTCCCGGTTCTACTGCGGCGCCGGAATGTTCGCGTGCAGGATGCTTCGATGTGAGCAAACCTGTAAAAACGCTGAACAGCCCCATGATCATCTGCGGCAGAACGACCTCCTGCGCGAAGCCGAGCAGCCACGGCGACGAAGCCAGGAATGCGCCTGCGAATACATCGGCGGTGAGGTGTACGCGCATTGGGATACTGCGCACCATGCCGCCTTCGTAATCGGTGAACAGCGACATGAGCAAGACCATCAGGCCCACGGCGATCATGGTCCATGTGGCGGGTACGGATTCCTTGAATCCAAAGATCCATGGCGATGCCATAAAGACGATAGCTGCGAGATAATCGATCTTCGCATGAGTGCTTGTGCTGATGATTTTCATGTTGACGAATATTTAGAGTGACCAAATCCCGGCAGGAGCCGGTTTGAAAAGCGAGCATTTCTATAAAAAATCCATTCCAGCGCGCACAGGCTTGCGATCCTCGGGATTTTGTTTCGGAGAAGCGACCGCGGGAATCAATGTGTTCGGCACAGGGTGAACCGGGCGGCCGGGTTTGGCGGCTCTCTGTTATTCGCTTTTCAGAATTTTTGCGGGATTGGTACGGGCGGCTTTGGCGGTTTGCGAGCCAATCATGATCAGCGCCAGCACCATAACCGCCAATGTTCCGCCTATCAGTTCGGCAATACCGATGGGTTGGCGGTAGACGAAGCGGGTTAATAATATCTTGTCGAAAAGCAGATAGGTAACCGGCAACGCTATGACGGCGGCAATGGCGAGCAACGTGAGAAATCCGCGGCAGAGCAGGTATACCAGTCCGGGTTCGCTGGCACCCAGCACTTTGCGGATGCTGATTTCCTTCAATTTGGTTTCCGTAGTGAATACCACCATTCCGAAAAGGCCCAGCGAAGCAATGCAAATGGCCAGGAAGGCAAGGAAACCGATGACCTTTATCATCATTGAAAACTCGCTGTACGCCTCCTCGATCTGTTCGTCATAAAAATTCGCTTTGAGCGGATGTACTTTATCGAACCGTTTCCAGGCCGATTCAATTTTGTCCATCGTATTTTCCAGGTCGGTGGAGGCGATTAGAAGGTTCAGGTAACCCCATGGTTCGCTTTTCGAATAGCGGAACATCACCGGCTCTATCTTGTTTTCCACGGTTCCGTAATGGAAATCCTTTAATACGCCCACGATCGTGAGCTTCCGTCCTTCTACTTCGATAATATGGCCCAGCGCCTTGTGCGGATCGCGGCCGCCGATATTGAACCGTTTTAATACCTGCTCGTTTACAATCAGTTCGCTTTCATTTCCTTTTTCCGGCCGCAGCGCAAAATTATGGCCCGCGAGCAGCTTGTGCCGGTGAATTGGCAGGTAATTTTCATCCACGGTATTTACCCACACCAATGCGGAGTCCGCTGGCTGTGGCGCGCCGTCCTGCCAGTATTTTACATCGAAACCGTACATGGTACCCACGCTGGTGATCATACTTGATTGTGAAATTTGTCTCACCCCGGGTATCTCCGCCAGCTCCTTTTTCAATGCCGTCGCATCGGCCCCGAGCAATTTGATATTCAGAATGTTTTCGGTATTGAAACCCAGGTCGAAATGCAGAAAGCTTTTGTACTGGCTGTAACCGACGAGCGTAGTGGCGATGAATATGAGCGAAAGGGAATATTGCGCCACAATGAGCACCCGTCGCAGCCCTACATGCCGGAATACCCTGATTCCCGACGCATCCTTCATGACCGAAAGCGCATTGATTCTGGAGAAAAACACAGCCGGAAAAAAGCCCGCCGCCAGCCCGGTACACGCCGCCAGTGCGATGAAACACAATACGGAACGGAACGACAAGCCGAGCGCGAAAATCTGGGGAATGTGCGGATCGAGTGCGAGAAATTCCCTTCGCAGAAAAAGGTACAGCCCGAAAGAAAACAGCAGCGCGAGGAAGGCGATTATCACGGATTCGGTAATAAACTGTCCAAGCACATGGCTCCGGTGCGCTCCTATGATCTTACGCACGCCAACCTCGCGCGAGCGCCGGAGCGAGCGGGCGACCGACAGGTTGGTGTAATTGAAACACGCCGAAAGGATGATCACGAACGCCAGCCCGGCCAGTATCCAGAGCGTAACAGGCTCGACACGAGGCCCCATATTGTTCGAAAGTTTCCGACCTAATGCGATATCGGCGAAAGGTTGAAGCGACAGCGTTACCTTTTTATGGAGCAAGGCCTTGTTTTCCTCCGCGCTGATCTGGTCGAGTGCCCTTTGTATGCCAGCTATGTTGCCGCTTTTGGGAAGCGTGATATAGGTATAGTTGGACCACACGTTATCCCAGTTATAAAACCCGTCCTGCTTCTTGCCGAGCGTCGCGTCCGCGGTCGCGAACGACACCAGCGCGTCGAAACGGATATGGGAAAGCTGCGGAACGTCCCTGGCTACGCCGGTGACCTGGTAGTCGAGCGTGTCGAAGCGCACGGTTCGTCCTACCACGTCGGTGTTGCCGAACAGTTTCAAAGCTGTTTTTTCAGTCAAAACCAGCGAGTAGGGTTCTTTGAGCGCCGTCGCGGGATCGCCGGCGACGAGCGGAAATGTCATAATCTTGAAAAACGACTGATCGGCCCAGCTCGCTTCGAGGGGAAAAGTGTTTTGCTCCACCCGGGCATCGCCCGAAAACCCGTTGCGCATAACGGTGAAATCCTCGATTCCCGGAACGTCGGCGCGGAGCCGCTGCGCTACCCTTATCGACGTCGAGGCCAGGTCCATCGGCGGCTGGCCGTCGGACTGATGCCGGGTGATCACCCGGTAAATGCGGTCCTTTTTTTTATGAAAATCGTCGTAGGAAAGTAAGTCGTTTACAATCGCGATCACGAGCAAGCCTACCGACATGCTTACCGCAAGGCCGACGATATTAATGAATGAAAACAGTTTGTTGCGCACCAGGTTGCGCCTCGAAGTTTTGAAATAGCTGCCGAGCATGATGAAATGGGCTAAGAAAGTGAATGGTTCTATTTTACGGATCGTGTACGGTCGCAGGAACTTGATTACGTCGATCAGGTAGATCAGCCGCGCACGCCGCGGGCCTTTGTCGCGGACGTTGCGCATAAAATATTCATAAAGGTCGCCTTCCAGGTCTTCGAGAAGCCGCGGGCGGCAGTACCACCGGAGGAAAGCCGTAGCCCATTTCGGTGGTTGCGGGTCATGTGCCGGCGTTTTCATATCGAGCCTTCGAGATTGAAGCCAGGGATATTCCGCCAGATCGCCTCCCGCAGTTCCTTCGCACGCATGAGCGCCACCTTGCCTGCGTGGGTCACTTCATAAAAGCGTTTCCGTTTCCCGCCACGGGTTGCGCTGGCGTCGCCTAAGTGGCTCTTCGCGAGTCCTTTTTCTTCCAGCCGGTTCAGTACGGCATGTACCACGCCCAGTTTCACCGAGCGGCCCGTATATCTTTCCAGTTCATCACAAATCGCGACACTGTACGCTTCCGTCCCAAGCGCCGCGATCGTAAGTAAAACCAACTCTTCAAATTCGCCCAGGTTAGTCCCTTTCATTGGCACACAACGGTTTGTCTGTTTTGTCATTAAATGTATGTATTATCAAAATATAAAATCATGTTTTGTATGTAAAATATTTTTGCAGTGAAAAAAAGAGGCTGCCGTTCCTGGCAACCTCGTTTTACTGGTTACAGATATCGCGTTATTCTGTCAGTCATTTTAATGCCCCCCCAAACACACATGACCACTCCTGACAAAACCTGACTACACATGACCACCCCTGGCAAAATCTGACTACACATGCAATACCTGACCAGTCATGACAATACCTGACATTACCACCCGGGATTCTGCCCCAATGCGGGATTTCTGATACGATCCGCCTCTGGAATAGGGTAGAGGTACTTCTTATCCGCCCATTCGCGCTGTCCGGGGTTCCAGATTACTTCGCCCGAAGTGCCTTTCGAAAGCTGGATACGTCCCACGGCGGTTGAAGGGCTTACATCTACGAATACAATGCCTGGCGTAGTCGACGTAGGTTTGGTGCCCTGGTAAAAATACACGTCGTTTTTGCCGTCGCCGTTCAGGTCATACTCGCCGAGCGCAGGGACGTACATGCCGTTCATAGGCGCATCCTGGAACAGATTGCCCAGTTTCCATCTTCTCAGATCGTCCGGACGGAGGCCTTCGAATACCATTTCCGTACCCCTTTCACGCAGTACTTCCAGCAGAACGGGGTCGGTGAATTTGCCTGCAAAGAACGACACCATATAGGGGTCGGCCTTGGTGGGCACGGTCGTAAGGGTAGCGCCTGTGATGCCCGCCCGTTTGCGCAGGGCACCGATGGTGTTGGTCCATTCGGCAGCAGTCATTTTGTCGAGCTCTGCCAATGCTTCTGCTTTATTGAGCAAAACCTCGGCATAGCGCATGATAATATGCGCGTTGTCGTTGCGGCTCTCGTCGTCGAAGGGAAAACGTTCGTCGTAGCACCATTTGATCGGCTGGTAACCCGTGTAGGTCTGGCTGAAATTCGGCGGAGCGATTACCGGAATGCCGTTTTCGGTACGGGTGTAGTCGCCGGTACGGATGGTTTGTTTCAAACGCAGGTCGCGGTTTTTTACTTCCTCTGCAAATGGCGTGGTTTCATAGCCCGCCTTGCTCGTAAACGGCGTTCCGTCGAGGTTCAGGTAGGTGTTGATAAAACGGCGTGTCAGGCTGGGACGGTTGCCGTACGTCGGGCTGATAAAGCGGCGGTTGGCCGAGCTGTAAACCTGCAAACTCGCGCTCAACGCCACGGAAAGGATCGACTCGTCGGCAAAAGCGCTTTTCGCGAGGAAAAGCTCGCGGTAAGACTTGTCGGGCACGGTGGAATGCAGCGTGTAGCCGGTAATCGCATTCGCTTCTTTGATCACCTCCTCGTACCAGGCATTGGCCGTAGCCTGTTTGTTGTCCTCGGTATGATACTTGCGCCATGACGCTTCGAACAATGCAATCCGGGTTTTGTAGGCGCGGGCCACGTTTTTTGTAATGCGCGTCACCGACGGGTCGGACGTCAGGGTAATGTTCTCGATCGCGTAGTTCAGGTCGGCAAGCACTTTGTCCATTACCTCGTAGCGGTTCATGCGTGGTCCGTAGAGCGTGGCATCGTCTTTTACATCGATGGTCTTGTCGATCCAGGGCACATCGCCGAATCTTTTCACCTTATCGAAATAAAACAGCGCCCGGAAAAAACGCGCCACGCCCAGGTAATGGTTTTTGGTGGGTACGGTGCTTTTTTCTGTGTTTTCGATGAAGTAATTGATGTTGCGCAATTGTGTCCAGGTCCATCCGCTGCTGGTGATCGGGCTCAATGCATTCACGGCCAGATAGTCGTCCACGCCATTACGGGCTACAAGATCGGAGTTGTCGTCGATCTGGAATACCCCCACGTCTGTACCGGGAAGCAAGTCGTAAAAGGAACCCGCATAAAGTTCAAGACCACTTTCCGAGCCAAACACGGCATCGTTGGTAGCGGTATCCACCGGCACCTCGTTCAGGTCGCAGGAGGTTGCCGTCGCGAGCAGCATGACGGCAAGGGTATAGCTGAATATTTTTTTCGTCTTCATAAATTCCATTAAAAATTGAGTGACAAGCCGATGGACACGGATTTCAACATCGGATAGTTGTAACCATCACCACTGCCGCCGCCGCTGAGGTCGCGGTCGGAGCCGTAAATGCTGGTCACGTCGGTGTCACGGGTCCATTTGTACAGCGGCGACCAGGTCCAGAGGTTTTCGCCGGAGAGATATACTTTCAGGTCCCGGGCGTGGATTTTAGAGGTAATGCGCTCAGGGATCGTGTAGCCTATTTGCAAGTTTCTCAGGCGGATATAACCCACATTTTGCATAAAACGGTCGTTGGCGACCTGCAATGCACGGCCCGAGCCTTGTGCCACGTACCCTACGAGGCGGGGGAGGTAAGCGTCGAAGTTACCCAGCTCTTCCCGGTACATGTTGTCCTGATGCCAGCGTGGGTAGGCGTTGTAAGGCCGGTTGTACTGGCCCCAGAAACGCGCTTCGGAGGATGGGTACCAGTTCTGTTTGAGTACCCCCCTGGAAGAATGCGCCGAGGAAGAAGCCGTTCCAATCGCCGGACAGGTTCACGCCGTAGGTATAGCGCGGCTCGGAGTTGCCGATAATGGTTTTGTCGCCCGAGTTGCCTACGCGGTTCAGGCCCTGGTAAATGACGTTATCGCCGTCCAGGTTCCGGAATTTGAGGTCGCCCGGATAGTTTTTCCGGGTGTTCGTGTTCGGAATGTTGGATTGTGACGGCGAATCGGCGATTTCGGCTGCCGATTTAAAGAGCCCCTCTACCCGGTATCCCCAGATTTCGCCCACACGCTGGCCTTCGTAGGAATCGGTCAGGTTTTTATCCGGGTTGTTATATTTGGTAATATAGGCTTTGTAATCGGCCAGGGTGAGGCGTACATTATAGTGGAACGGTTTCGAACCCATGTTGAACTGATCGTCCCAGTTGATCGATAACTCCCAGCCATTGGTTTTCAAATCGGCGTAGTTGCCATATGGAACGGACGTTCCAAATACTGCCGGAACAGTTGGTCCCACGGTGAACATGTCCGTCGTTTTGCGCTGGTAAATGTCCCCCGAGAATTGAAGGCGGCTATTTAATGCATAAAAATCTAGACCGAGGTTGGCGGTGGTGGAAGTTTCCCAGGTCAGACCATCGGGTACCACACCCGGCATGCTGGTGACCGGCGGACGGATACCGTTGATCACGCGTCCCGATTGCGTAATGCCGAATTTCTCATAAAAAGCGTAAGGAGCGATGTTACCATTGCCCAATGAACCGTAGGAAGCCCGGACTTTCACGTTGGAAATGATCTTGGGATTAACTTTCCAGAATGGCTCCTCGGATACCCGCCACCCGGCCGATACCGACGGGAAGAATGCCCACTGCTGGTCGGTGGGGAATTTCGACGAACCGTCGTAGCGCCCGTTCACTTCGAGCAGGTAGCGCTCGCGGAAGTTGTAGTTCAAACGGAAGAAACCACCGGCAATCGCCCACTTCTTGTAACCGCCCTGGGTAGTAATGCTTTGTCCCAGGGCAAGGTTGATATCGTCCGCGCCACTGTACACAATACCGTTCCGCTGTGCCGCCAGATTGGTAGTAACCGACCGTTCGTAGTTGAAACCGCCCAGCAGAGTGAAGTTGTGGGCGTTGTTGAACGATTTTACGTAATCGGCGTAGAAGTTGGTAGCGAGATAGTTAATGGTATTTCTCCCTTCGGCGATATCGTTGGTGTTGGTGCCGGTGTAGCCGATCACGCCTTTGGTACGGCTGTAAGGCACTTGGACGCGGTTTTGCGAGGTAGCAAGATCTGTGCTCTGGAAAGTCATGTTGGCTTTGATGGTCAGCGCTTTTTCCAGGAACTGGGCTTTCAGGGCAGTCTGATTTTTCAGAAAGCGCTGTGTCTGATCGATGGCGTTCCTACCGTAATAGTAATCTCCCACGGTGTAAGCTGCGGAAAATGAAAGTGTTCCGTCCGGATTGAGCAACGGGGCCAGCGGGTGGCCTTCGTCGGCGATGTTCCGGTAAATACCGCTTCCTTCCCCCACGTTCAACGGCTGGTGGTATTTCATCTGCGAGTACTCGGTATTGTTGTCCACGCGCAGCCAGGGCGTAAGTTGCACACCGCCTTTACCGCGGAAGTTGTACATGCTGTATTTGTCGGTGTTGTAGCGGAACAGGCCGTCCTGGTTGTTGAAGCGGCCGCTGAGCAGGTAGGTCGCCTTGTCGGTACCTCCCGCTATCGAAAGCGCGTGGTCCTGGGCGCTCAGGCGTTTTTTATACAACTCTTTGTACCAGTCGGTGCTGTAATAATACTGGTATTCTCCCGTGGTAGGGTTTACCTCCACGCGCGGCAGCGACGGGTCTTCCCATCTTCTCTTGATCTCGGCCAGGTAGGTAGGCGAGAAGCTGATGGTTTTATTGATTGCCGTAGGCGTGCTGCCGTTGTCGTTCCAGCGCGACCATGCATCGCTGAAACCCTGTGCCCATGGGTAGGAATCCACGATATTATCGGGAACCTCGGTAGGCGCTTTGATCGAGTAGTTGGCCGAGTAGGAAACCCGCATTTTGCCTTCCGGCGCAGGTTTGGTGGTGATCAGCACTACGCCGAATACCGCCCGGGCGCCGTAAATAGAGGCAGAAGCCGCATCTTTCAGTACGGAAATGCTCTCGATGTCCTGCGGGTTCAACATGCGCGGGTCGCCTTCGACACCGTCGATCAGCACCAGGGCGCTTCCCTGCTGGCCGATGGACGTCGTCCCCCGGACGTTGAACGAAGGCGACTGCGTAGGCTTGCCGTCGAACATCCGGATATTCAGGTTAGGCACTACACCTACGAGCCCCTGCGCGAGGTTCGGGATCGGCCTGTTTTGCAATACTTCCTGGCCCACCTGGTCCACGGCCCGGTCAGGTTTACTTTCTTTTGGGTGCCATATCCGACCACGACTACTTCATTCAGCGATTTGGTATCGGCTTTCAATGCGACATCGATCGTGCCGCGCGTGCCGGTAGCGACCTCCTGGCTCACATATCCCACGTAAGAAAACACAAGCACGGCGCCCCCGTCGGGAACTTCCAGCGAATAGTTGCCGCTGGCGTCGGTAACGGTACCGGTCTGGCTGCCTTTAATAACGACATTCACGCCCGGGATCCCGTCGGGCGTATCGCCGTCGGTCACACGTCCTTTGACCACACGGTCGGCCTTGGCGAAATTCGGGTGCAAGCTCCGGGTTCCGGTCCCGGTTTCAAGAGGCGGGGTTGCCCAGCCGGTGCCGCCGATCATCGCGATCAGCGCCGCCTGGGCAATCGATTTGTGCAAGGTGCCTGCCAGCAGCGGCCACCTTTCTTTACATCGATACATAAGGGTATAGATTTTAGTATGGGTGATTGAATTAAATGAGTTCGGTTTTAAGGCGACAAAATTGGGCAATCCCGCGTACTTACACCTTCCGGGGAATGCTATTTAACAATATCATAATCTGGCACGCCCCCCTTTGGCCGGGGAGTGAATCCGGACTAATAAGTCAAGCGTAGCTGAACAAATACTCTTGTTTTTCATTATTTGTTGAATAAATGGTAAAAAACGCGGAAAGGAATAAAAGGACGTTTTCCTGGGGAATGATTGCTATTTTTGACCGTATTTATATATCAATCCAAACCTTATCATGTTAAGATCAACTTCTTTGGCCGTACTCCTTTTCCTCGCCGTTGTTTCCCGGGGAACGGCGCAAACGGGCCGCCCCGATGTGGAGAAGAAACTGGCCGGGCTTGGTATTACGCTTCCCAAGCTCAATCCGTCGAAAGGTAACCTTTTGCGTGCCGTGCGCGTAGGCAACCTCGTTTATCTTTCAGGCCACGGTCCCGATAAACCGGGCGGCGGGCAAATCCTTGGAAAAGTAGGGGATGACCTGACCGTCGAACAGGGCAAAGAGGCCGCGAAACTTTGTGGCATCGCGTTGCTTGCCTCGTTGAAACACGAGATCGGGGACCTGAACAAGGTTAAGAGGATCGTAAAGGTGCTGGGGCTGGTCAACTCGACGCCAACGTTGACGCAGCAGCCGCAGGTCATCAACGGTTTCACCGATTTTATGGTGGAAGTTTTCGGCGAAAGCGGCAAGCATGCCCGTTCCGCGATCGGCGTGGCGTCGCTTCCTTCCGGCATTGCGGTCGAGATAGAGATGATCGTCGAAGTGGAGTAACGCAATTTTTTTAGCAGCCACCGGTGCTTTCATGGCATCGGTGGCTGCTTTATTTGTAATGGATGGTGCGGAAGTTCCTTTTTTACCGGAAAAATTTTATTATTGAAGGCATAAATCCAAACAACTACCACCATGGCAACCGTAAACATCTACCTGAACTTCAACGGCAACTGCGAGGAAGCCTTCAATTTCTACAAATCCGTTTTTGGCGGTGAGTTTCCCTATGTAGGCCGTTTCGGCGAAATGCCCCCGGGTGAAGGCGGCAAGGGTGTGACGGAGGAAGAGGCCAACCGCATTATGCATATCAGCCTGCCTATCAGCAAGGAAACTATCCTGATGGGAAGCGACACCGGTGGCGAGTGGGCCGCGAATTACCAGCCCGGCAATAATTTTTCGATCTCGGTAAATGCGGAAAGCCGCGCGGAGGCCGACAAGCTTTTCACAGGGCTTTCGGAAGGCGGGCAGGTAACGATGCCGCTGGCCGATATGTTCTGGGGTGCCTATTTCGGGATGCTTACGGATCGCTTCGGGATCAACTGGATGGTGAATTATGACGATCCTTCCAAAACAGGGCCTAATTGAGCGCCCATATTCCAGTCATTTTAAAGAGACCTTACCAATGGCCGATAAAAGCGTTACGACCGTCGAACAGATCCTTGCCGAACTTGAATCGCTCGGAAGCGAGAAAGTGCGCACACTGAATATCCGGAACGGAGCAAGCGAGAACCAGTTTGGCGTGAAGCTCGGCGACATACGCGCACTCGCGAACCGGATCAAAACGAACCACGAACTGGCGCTGGCATTGTGGGATACGCATAACCTGGACGCGCAACTCCTGGCATTGCTGATTATCAAACCCAAACTATTGTCCGCCGACGAAGTGGACAGGATGGTGCGGAGTATCAGCACCGCCCAGGTCGCCGATTGGCTTTCGTCGTATGTGATCAAAGATCATCCGGCGAAAGAAGCGCTTCGCCGGAGCTGGATGCAAACGGACCATCCCTGGGCTGCCAGGGCGGGATGGAGCCTTACGGCCGGACGCGTAACCCGCGAGCCGGAGGGTATCGACATCCCCGGCCTGCTCGACAGGATCGAATCGGAAATGCCCAAAGCCGCACCGGAAGTGCAATGGACCATGAACACAACCCTGGCGCAGATAGGGATACGCTTTCCCGCGTACCGCGAGCGTGCGCTGGCGATTGGGGAGAAGCTGGGCATTTACCGCGATTATCCTGTTTCAAAGGGCTGTACATCGCCGTTTGCACCGATCTGGATCAATGAAATGGTAAAAAGGGAGAGCAAGGTCACCTCCTGATCAGGAAAAAACCTTTGTCGTAACCCATTTTCCGGTGGTCGATCTCCATTTCCTGCTCACCCGGCACGAACGACTCAAATTCCATCCTGATTTCATACCCACTGAAATGTTCGAGAAACCGCTTTTCGTTGAAAAACCAGGCGGGATAACGGGCATCGTAGATTTCCGGCGGTACTATCTGCAACGTCAGGCGATCGGGGTGATCGCCCCGGATGAATGCCGTCCTGTCCACCAGGATGTACGTGAAATCGCGGCGTTTGATTTCTTCGAGAAAATCGTGCGGTTTTTCGAGATACTGGACCACACTCGACAGCAGCAGCACGTCCGCCTTTTTTGCTGCCATACTCTCGCCGATCGTGAAGTGGAATTTCAGGGTTTCATCCTCAAAAAAGGCTCGTCCGCAGCGCACGTAATTTTCCTGCTCCACGACGCTCCAGTGCAGCCGCACCGCCGGCGGAATGATGTCCTTAACCTGGTAATAGGTGCTTCCGAGTGATCCGCCGAAATCGATCACGTTGAGCTGGTTACCGCATTCTATGGCCGCGTAGAGCAGGGCCGAAATGACGGGGTAGGGGTAAATTTTTTTATCGAACAATACCGAATCGCGCTCATAAACGGCCTCGCCGTTCTTTACCTTCAGGAGCGCCTCCTTTGTTTTATTCAGAATAGCTTCGGCTTCATATCCGCCGGACAGCGCTACGAGGTCCCCCCAATTTTTGTAGTCACCAAACCAGCCGTACGGGTTTTTCTTCTTCGGTTTAAAGAACGACATGTTTCAAAGTTTGAATCGGGTGCAATATAGGGCTTTATACTGCAATTTTGCTATGATACTATTTTAGCATTTTGCTTCTTGTCTCTGACTGTGATTGTGATTTATCTAGCTGATTTTTAGTTTGTTGCATATATTCATTCCAACCAAGTGGATGATAAAATACTCTCTCATATATTATTTTATCATTTGGAGGGGAATCACATTCGCAATATTCGCGGATATTTGTAATGGAAGATGTACCCTCTTCTACCCCTAACATACTTTAATGCAGAATTTTTGTACCCTTTTTAACTCATGCTACCTTTCGCGGGGACTGGCGATGTACCATTCTCTGCTAAGGCAAAGCGCTGATTTTCACCTGTATATTTTCGCGTTCGACGATCCCTGCGATGCGCTGCTCCGCCGGATGAACCTGCCGAATGCAACGGTAATCTCCCTGGACGGATTCGAAACGCCGGAGCTGCTTGCCGTGAAGCAGGGCCGCACGCCGGGCGAGTATTGCTGGACCTGTACCCCGTTTACCATCTGGCATTGCATTCATCATTTCTCCCTTGACCATTGCACCTATGTAGACGCCGATCTCCTGTTTTTCGCCGACCCGAAGGTCCTGACCGACGAGATGGGTGGTAAATCGGTGCTCATTACGGAACACCGGTACAGCCCGGAATACGACCAATCCCGGAACTGCGGTATTTACTGTGTGCAATTCCTGACCTTCAAAAGCACCCCGCAAGGCCTCACCGTGCTGCATTGGTGGATGCAGGCTTGTCTTGAATGGTGTTTCAACCGATTCGAGGATGGTAAATTCGGCGACCAGAAGTACCTCGACGACTGGACTGCCCGTTTCGAAGGCATCCATGTGCTGCAACACCTTGGAGGCGGTGTGGCGCCGTGGAATGCGGGAAGCTACGCCTACCGGAATGTGGAAGGAAAAGTATTTGTACAGAGCGCCGGAACCCCGGCGGTGCCGGTGGTTTTTTACCACTTTCATGACTTTCGTTATTGTGTGGATGGAAGTTTTCGTCTCACGACGGAACAATACCGGCTTCCAAAAGAGGCGATCGGGCTTCTTTACGGGGCTTATGTGAAGGCGCTCGATGCTGCGGAAACGCAAATTTTACAAATCGATCCTGCCGCAGTTTTTCATGAAAAGCCGATGGCCCTGAAATGGATAAAAGTCAGTTTTTCGCGCCGCATCAAATTCTGGCTGAACGGGCGCTATAAGAACTATACCAGGAAAGAACGCATTAACCTAATCTAAATCACCCCCTTGGCTCAGTTAATTAACCTGAAAACGTTTACCGACACGCGTGGAAGCCTAACCGTGATCGAACGTGTGATTCCATTCGAAATCAAACGTATTTTTTATGTGAACGACCGCGATTACTTCGCCCGCGATGAAGGCGATTTTGGAAATATAAAGCTGGCCGTCGTCTGTCTGAAAGGGCGATGCCTCATTACAAGTCAAACGGGCACTGAAATGCAGCGATTTATCCTTCATACGGCCGATCAATGCCTTTTACTCACGCCGGAAGACCGGTACGAAATGACCGAAATTATGGATGAATCCATTCTGATGGTGCTTGCGTCCGAGCCTTTCGGACATAGCGAAGGCGTTCATGAGCCATATCGTTACGGAGTGTCGCTTGCCTGATTTTCCGGCAGCCGGTTGCCACGGTTCGAAAGCCGTTCTTTAAACCGCTTGAACAGAAACCTCAGATAAATGGCCGGACCGAAATGTTTCAGGATCAGTCCGGCTTTGTCTTTTTCAAAAACAGGATCTTTTTGCAGGGAGGATATTCCGGTGTCGTTGAAAACGGCGATGTCGAAGTCCTTGAATGTGAAGTGGTACCGGTGGTCGCTGTGCCAGCCCATATTAAATACGTGGTCGGCGGAAATGCGGTAGCGCGTGTCGTACCTGCGCAGGGAAAACAACCCGGCCGGATAAATAACAGCCTGGTGGTTGATGCCCGTTTTGGCTTGCTTGTAAGGGCTCATTTTTCCCAGATACTTCATTCCTGCCTTCAAAACGCTTCCGTAATAAATGGCGGTGGGCTCTTGCAGCTCGACGGCCATCATCGAAAACTGTGGCGTAAGCATGTCGTCGGCACCGATGAAATAGATCCATTGGCCCCGGGCATGGTCCAGGGCCTTGTTCATGGCTTCGTAAATGCCGCCGTCTTTTTCACTTTTCCAGAATGCGAGCCGGTGGCTGTTTTCTTGTAGTATTACCGGCGTGGCGTCCGTGCTCCCGCCGTCCATCACGATGATTTCGATATGCGGGTATTGTTGACTGTAAATGCTGTCAAGGCATCTTTGTAAGAAGCGCTCTGCATTGTAAGTAACCAGGATGACGGAGATCAGTCGGTTGTTACCCATGCAGGTCAAAGCGCAAATTCGTTCTCGGTCAGTCGTGCAGGTTCTGCATTGTGAAGGTACTGGTGAAGCCCCTGGTTGCAATACACTGTTTTGTTGAGTAGCGCGTCGGTAAGGTACACCTCGTTCTCGCGGCAGCCGCCCCGGTCGGCTTCCGCATGGTAAATGTGGAAGGCAACCCCGCCGAACTTGGCGGCCCGTTTTTTCAACCCGGCGTTGATCAGCCGCACGGCAATTTCGTTGTCCTCGCGGCCCCAGGCATGAAACATCTCGTTATAGCCATTCACACGAAGCAGGTCCTCGCGCCAGAATGCCATATTGCAGCCGCGCAGGGCAAATATGTCGTGTGTTTTGTACCGGTCGGCCATGTACCTGCTCAGCCACGAAATGCTGAACCGGTTTGAAAAATTTCCCAGGCCCGGTTGGAATGGGGACACTCCGGGTTTTTGCGCGCGAAGCATCGTATCGGATAACTCCCTGCTCATCAGTACCCTGCTGCCGGCCACGAATGTGCCGCGTTTGCTTAGCCGGAGATGGTCTTTGATAAAATGCCTGTGCAGGACAAGGTCCCCGTCGATCTGGATGATATAGTCGCAGGAGCTTGTGGCGATGGCCTTGTTGCGGATCTTCGAAAGCTGGAACCCTTCGTCTTCCTGCCACACGTGAAGGAGCCTTACCGGCAACAGGGGCCGCATCGCTTCGATTACCTCCGCGGTCTGCCCGGTCGAGCCGTCGTCGGCGATAATCACTTCATCGGGCAATACCGACTGCTCCCTGACGCTTAGCAGGCATAGCCGCAACGCCTCCGGCCAATTGTAGGTGGAAATAATCAGCGAGGTTTTAGTGAAGGTTTTCATATCCATTGGAACATCTTTTAACTTTTGTTAGCAGGGTATGTTGGATGATCCGGCGATGATGCGGTTCGCTCGACCGGGGTAATTCGTTGTGATGCAAATGGTACTGTACCGCGCTCAGCTTCACGATTTTTTTGATGATATTGTTATTGATAAACCGGGCGGCGAGCTCTTCGTCCTCGTGGCCCCAGCCGCTGAGGTCGTTGTTGTAACCGTTCACCCGCAGGAAGTCGTCCTTCCAGTAAGCCAGGTTGCTGCCCCGGACGCTCCGGCTTTTCATTTCCTTACGCTGGCCCAGCGACCGTAGCACGGGCAGCCGCACGGCGTTGAGCCGGTTGTAAACCCCCCGGGAAAAGAAACTGACGTTTGTTTCGGCATTGCGGAGCAATTCTTCGGTTTTCGCAGGTGTGAGCCGCGCGCGCGTGCCGCGTATGAATGCGCCGCGTTCGGCGGCGGCCAGGTGATCCGCAATAAACGATGAATGCAGCAGCACATCGCCATCGACCTGGATCACATAGGAGCCGGTGCACCGGCCGATCGCCTTGTTGAGGATCTGACTCTTGCGAAAACCGAGGTCTTCGTGCCAGACGTGGATAAGGGGCACGGGAAAGCCATCCTGCATTCGGTTGATCACGTCTCGCGTCCGGTTGTCCGACCCGTCGTCGGCGATGATCACTTCCCTGGGAAGGACTTTTTGTTTACTTACGCTCAAAAGGCTGCAATGCAGCGCTTCCGCCCAGTTATAAGTAGCGATAATGAGCGAGGTTGCCGAAGCGGAATCCATCGATAATCCGAGTTATTTGTTCCTGGTACACTTGGTGTCGGGACGTTTTCAAATCACCTCCGACCTGATCGGCTTCCTATTTTTACGACGAACAGCAGATACAGCAAACACGTGACACGTACGGGCTGTCCATGGTTGTAACCGATCAATAATCTGTCGGTTAAAAACAAACAGAAGCTGCGATTCTTCGCGAAGGAATAATTTCAGGCCGGAAAACGGGGGATTATTTCGGAAACCGCCAGTTACTAACAACGCTATACGTTTGCCCGTTCGGGTGACGGGATGGCCATAACTGGCTGGCGGAGAAATTGTTGATAGGGGACATGCTTTACGTTTGTTAGGGATTGAGCGTCGTCATAAATTGGGACAACATAAAGATCGAAAAAGTATAAGAATAACAGCAAAGCGGTTTCTTATTTTTTTCTAATTTCTTTAACATGCCGGTGTTAATGGTAAAATGCGGGAAGACGCATTGCCGTGGTGCGGGACTTGCTACTGAAATGCTACGAGGGCGACGGTAGGAATCCGCCGTATGGCCCTTTTGCATTTTTCGAGTAAGTAACCAAAGCTTACAAATTGAAACCAATGAAACGCCTGTCAATCCTGCTTACAACCTCCATGCCCTTGTGGGGTATTGCCCAACCCGATTTCGAGATCCGGGCGGACGTGGACCGGCTGCAAAATGGTGATAAGGTTTTTTTGATTTACCAGATCGATGACCGGCATATTGCCGACTCGACGACCGTCCGGAACGGCCATTTCGAATTCAGGGGAAAGCTGGATTACCCTGTTCTGGCCGGACTGTACCTGCACAAAGATCCTTATAAAAACAGGCTTCAACCCGGCGAACCGATAGATTACCTGCGTTTTTACCTCGCTCCCGAAAATCAGGCGATGTCAGCGACCGATTCGTTGAAACATATCGCGATCGACGGCTCGGAAATTAACAAGCTGCATGCGGAACTTCGCGCAATGCTCAAAAAGAACGAGGATGATTTTGCAGCGCTTCAAAAGGAGTTTGTAGCACTACCCGCGGAAAAGCAAAAGGATAAGAACGTGTTCGACGATTTTCTGGGTAGAGAAAGGCAATTGCTCCAACAGAGTTTCCTGATACATCTGGATTTTGTAAACCGGCACCCGGATTCATACCTGAGCGTAATTAGTTTGTCGCACATCGCGGCTCAGCCAGGCCTGACCGCGGAGGCGGAAAAGGCGTATCAAAAACTTGCCCCTGGCCTGAAAGCTACCCCGGTTGGCCGGGAAATCCCTGTCATGATCGCCTCTCAAAGTAATACCCGGATAGGAAAAACAGCACCGGATTTCAAACAGCGGACGGTCGCCGGCAGGGAAGTAGGCCTTTCCGATTTCCGGGGCAAATATGTTTTGCTGGATTTTTGGGCAAGCTGGTGCGGTCCCTGCCGGGAAGAGAATCCCAATATCGTGGCGTCCTATAAGCGCTTTAAGGATAAGGGTTTTGAGGTTTTGGGCGTGTCGCTCGACGCGCCGTCGCAGCGCGCAGCGTGGGTTAAAGCGATCGAAAAGGATCAGTTGACGTGGACACAGGTCAGCGATCTGAAAGGCTGGGACAATGCGGCTGCAAAATTGTACGGTATCCGTGGAATTCCCGCGAATTTCCTGATAGATCCTTCCGGTAAAATCATCGCCCGCGACCTGCGCGGTGCTGCATTGCAGGAAAAACTGAGCAGCGTTTTGGAAGGAAAATAACTGGTGTTCCCAACTTTAATCCACAGCTAATATCCCTTCGTCCTCCCGCAATGCCCCGCTTTTCGCTTCGCGCTCGATCCATTTCGTGCGGGTGATGAGCAGCAGCACGGCGAGGATCAGCACGGCATAACCGGCGCCCAGCCAGGCCTGACTGTCGATCCGGATCGTTTTGACAACCATATAGCTGAATGCGGAAGTAGAGAGGATATAACCGCCCCCCGTAAGGCCGCTGGCCAGGCCGCCGAACTGCGTAAAGCGGGTGAGGCAATAGGCCAGCATCCCGTTGAAAATAAAGCCGGATGCCGAATGGAGCAGGATTACGTACACCATGAGCGTATACAGGTTTTGATATTGCAGCGTCAGCATGATGAGCCCGCCCGAGACGGCTACCTGTACCAGTGCCGCCGTAAAGAGCCTTTTATAAAATGGTTTGGATATCAGCGCTTTGGAGAGCAGGCTGCCGCCCAACATGGCCAGGCCGGAGATCATCGAGCAATTGCCGGTAACGGTCGCGGGAAAGTGCATTACCTCTTCGATCAGGAACGGGCTCGACATATTGTAGATCATCAGCATGGCATAGGACAAGCCCAGTACGAGCAGTCCGGAAGTAAAATCGCGGGTGCCGAGCATCGAGCGGTAGGCATTGCCGATCGTTTTCAGCCGGAAGGGTATCCGGGTTGCGATTGTCTCGCCGCTGAATAGCAGCTCCAACACCAAAAACACCAGTCCGAAGCAGCCGAGGAAGTAAAAATTGGATTGCCAGCCGAAATTGGTTTGCAGGTACCCGCCCAGAAACGGGGCAATAATGGGTGCCGCCGACCAGATGATCGAGAAGAGGCTCGTATAATGTTTCAACTTTTCGCCTTGAAAAAGATCGAAGAAAAACGACCGTTTGCTGACCACAATCACAGCCGACATAATACCCTGAGTGGCTCGCATGAGGTAGATAACGTTCAGATCGCGGGTATGGGCAATCACAAAACTCGCAACGCTGAACCCGGCGAGCGCAATGATGTTCGGCCAGAAGCGGCCGTAGCTGTCGAGCAGGCCGCCTACAAGCAGTTGGCTGATGCCATAGGTTGCCAGAAAAATGGAAATGCAAAGCTGGACTTCCGCAGGCGATGCGTGCAGTTGCGCGCTCATGGCCGGCAACGAGGGGATAAATACGTCCAGTGCAAAGCCCGTAATGGGGATCAGAGCGAGGGCGAGAACGGTGCCCACCGCCTTATTCGTTTCTTTAATGGTTTTCATATGCTTGCAAATAATGCCTCAAAGGTAGGTATGCAAGCGGTGTGGCCGGTAATATGAATCAAAGCAATGATTATACAATTCAAATGTCAGTTGGCCTGGCGTAACTGCTCGCGAAACAGCAGCGGAGTGGTCCGGGTGTTTTGTTTGAAATATTTGTTGAAATGGGACGGATACTCGAAGCCGAGCGTGTAGGCGATCTGCGCCGCATCCCAGTCGGTGTTCAGCAGCAAGGTTTTAGCCTCTTCCACGATCCGCTCGTGAATGATCTCGCGGGTGGTTTTGCCGGTCGATCTTTTGAGGACATTGTTCAGATGGTTGACATGAATGCTCAACTGTTCGGCATAGGCTGCCGGAGTGAGCAGTCGCAGCGGGTTTTCGGGTGAATCTACCGGGAACTGCTGGTTGAGGAGTGCGAAGAAACGGGAGATCAGCCGGTCGTTGGAATTTTCGCTGACGACCGGCCCCTGCAAGCGAATACCTTCCAGGATGATCATTTGCAAAACACTCCGGATCATATCGAATTTATAAGGGTATGTGCTTGATAACAAGCTTTCCATTTCGCCGAAAAGATGCCCGAAACGCTCCCTGGTCTCGGCATTCAATGCAATCACGGCCTGAATGGCTGGATTGAACAACGGACTGCGGTACCGGATTTCCTGCCGGATGCTGTTGAGTAAAAAAGTGTCGTTAAAAAGGCAATAATAACCTGACTGTGTTTCGGAAACGGCATGGTATGACGACGCGACAGTCGGATTTGAAAAGATGATAGCCGCCCCCTCGACGGGCGTTTCCTTTCCGCCCGCAAGGTGCATGCCCTCACCCACGATCATGCAGATCTTATAGTAGTCGCGCCGGTTGTAGGGCGTCATTCTGTTTTTGCAGGTACGCTGTTTGACATTGAAGTGGCTTACGTTCGCCTGCGAGGCCAGCTCCGCAGGCATCGGCTGTTTAGTGCGTTCGTAGAACTCTTGCAGCGTTTCGGTATGCATTGTCTCTTTGGTATTATACAAATCAAAGCCAAAGATAACAACCATTGCCGGCACTTCAATATCCGTAGCCGGTGGGCGGGGTCTGGCTGCGAGAGAGCCAGGATATGCCGCAACGTACCGGGCGGTTCCGGTGTCGCAATTCGTTCGTTTAAAGAACAGTGATAAGCTGGCTGTATTTCTCCGTTTTATCCGATCCGGTGATCATGTAGGCTTCGTACTTTCCGGCAGGAAGCGCCTCGGGGATGTTATATGCGAAAAACACCATAAAACCGTCGAATATTCCGTATGCGTTGCCGGAGTAGGGTATCGTATATTCCTTCCGGCTTCGGGTGTCGACCAGCACGAGGTCATTACGGTCGGGAAAAGGACCGGAGCGTTCCCGGTAGGCCAGAAGTGGCTCGTTCCGCGATATCCGGACAAACGATGGGTAATATTCGAGTGAGAACCCCATGCCGGTGTCGAATGACCGGCGTCGGGAAGGCTGGCTGATTATCTTCAAAACAGGTTGGTCGGTCGTCTTCTTTAAGTAAAACTGATCCTCACCTGTATATTTCCCGATACCGGTCTCATCGTATGGCTCCACCGCCTTTCCGTCTTTCCAATAGGTTGCCTTGTAGTTGCCTGTCCCAAGATCCGCCGGTAGCGTCCCTGTCAGGGTGCCTGCATTCTTGAAATGCAAAGGAATCTTGCGGGTTTCGGTGAAGTCGTTAGCCAGCGTTAGCTCATATTTGCCTTCCTTGCCGATATTAAAGCCGGTCAGCTCGAAATAGCGGCTGGAAGGGGACATATACCATTTGCTGCGTTTCAATTGCAGCGGACCGGGCTTAATGGTGATGTTATCGGACAAAACGACCCTCTGCCCGCCCCACACGACTTCTGCCGTGTAGTCGCCGGCCGCTATCGTCGCCGGAAACAAAAGCCGGAATTTTCGGTCGTTGCTGTCAGGCACGAGGTCGGGATACAGCCAGTGTGCCATAGCACCGGTCGCCTTGTTTTTCAGCACGACCACCGGATGTTCGACAATCCGCCCGCTGTCGTTAACGGTTTGTGCAGTGCCTTTGAAAACCGCCGGTACCGGGATAGCCGCATCGGGCCCGAGTATGATCTGATGGTCTCCGGGCGGTTCGGTAAGCTCCACGGACTGATAGGGGATGACATAAATATTGTAGGTCCGCGCCTCACCGACCGTGCTTTCGAGCCGTAAGCTCAGTTGTTTGCCTTGATAACTAAATCCGTTTACCAGCTCCGACCGTGTGGAATAACCGACGCCGAATGTAATGTGTGGCTTGATGAAATCCCCGCCCGCATAATTTTCAGGTAACCGGATGACGATCAAATCTTTGCCCACCTCGATATTTTGGGCATCGACACCGTCGACGGATAGGCCGATCACGTCGGTTTCCCGGGTAGATCCGGGTTGAGGTGCCGGCTCGTCTTTCTTTTTGCATTGGGAAAGGAGGAGTGTTATCAGCAACGTCAGAGGCAGGATTCGTTTCATAAGTACATCGTCGTTTACTTTATAAATAAAGGTAGTATAAAGTCGCTTATAATCAATGCGTTTGAAAACGTTCCCTGCCGGTCGCGACTGTACGATATCGGACAATTTTAAAGAGAATAAATTGGTATAACTGATTCGTTAACAGTTTTTTACAATTTTGGCATTCGTTTTTAACGGGCAGTGTGCGGAATAATATTTTTCTGCATAAAACATCCGTCCGAAATGTTTAGCAATTACCTTAAAATCGCATGGCGAAATCTCTGGAAAAGCAAGACTTTTTCCTTCGTCAACATCGCTGGCCTGGCGGTCGGCATTACCGGCGTACTGCTGATCGTCTTTCATATCCGTCACGAGCTTAGCTACGACGAAGGCTTCACCAACGCGGACCGGATTTACCGTGTGACCTACGAGGACAAAGGCGAGGACAACCGGCATTGGGCCGCCACGCCGCCGCCGCTGGTACCGGCATTGCAGCAGGCTTTCCCGCAAATCGAGGCGGGTGTGCGGCTTCACAGGTTGTACCCCTATCAGCTGTTCAGCTATACCGCCCCGTCGGGCGAGGTGAAACGGTTCGAGGAAAAAGGCGGCCTTTTCGCCAATGCGGATGTAATCGGTATGTTCGACCTGTCGTTTGTCGCGGGCGATTCCCGATCGGCCCTCAGGGACGCTAATACCATTGTCCTGACTGAATCAATGGCCAGAAAATATTTCGGAAACGCCGATGCCCTCGGCAAGACGATCCAGGACGATCGCAATAAACTTCCGCTGCTTGTGACCGGGGTTGTGAAGGCATTCGGGTTTCCCAGCCACTTGCAGTTCGATTACCTGGTTTCGATGCCGACGATCGACCGGTATATCGACAAGCAATCCATGGAAAACACCGGCTGGTCGGGGTTCTACAACTACATTATGCTAAGGAAAGACGCCTCGCGCGAGCAGGTTGAAGCCGGATTGCCGGCATTTGCGGAACGGTTCTACGCGCCGGACGGCGAATCTGCCGCGAAAATCCGGACAACCACGCAATTTCATTTGCAGCCGATCAGGGACATTCACCTGCATTCCAGGCTCGAAAAGGAGATGTCTCCCAACAGCGACATTACCTACATCTATATATTCGCGGTCGCCGCTATCTTTATATTACTCGTAGCAACTGTCAACTTTGTCAATATTTCTACTGCCCTGGCATTCAACCGGATGAAGGAAATAGGGCTTCGTAAGGTCGTGGGCGGCACACGCGGGCAGTTGCTGCGCCAGTTCCTGGGTGAATCGTTGCTGGTAACATTGCTCTCTACCGCCGTGGCCGTGCTGCTCTTCAAGCTGGTCATACCCTATTATACCAATGTCGCTTCCGGCGGTTTTGTATTCGACGCCATGTTTACCGCGTCCAATCTGGGCATTGTGGCGTTGCTCATTATCGGCATCGCGGTGCTTGCCGGGCTGTACCCGGCATGGTTTGTTGCACGCTTCAACCCGGTGGTGTCGCTCAAAGGCAAGCGGATTTCGGGGCCGGCGGCGAATATGCTGCGCAAAGGGCTGATCGTGTTCCAGTTCACAGTCTCGGTTTTTATGATATTCGGCACGATGATCGTCTACCGCCAGATGCAGCTCTTTCACGATCAGGACCTCGGCTTTGACAGGGACCAGGTGGTAGCCGTAACGATGTACGACCCGATCAGGGAAAAATATGGTGTGCTGATGGACGAAATGTCGAAAAACGGCAGCATCGCCGATTTTTCCATTACTTCCTCACTACCTGGCGAACGTTTCGGCAATTACGAGGCTTTTCCATTGCACCGCCCCGGTCAGGACAACTTCCCTGAGCATGCGAGAATGGCGTGGTCGGACGAAAGGATCCTGACGACGCTGGGCATCAGACTCAAAGAGGGCAGAAATTTCCGGAATCAGTTTCCGCAGATCAAAAATCACGAATTTATGCTCAACGAGGCGGCCGTGAAAGCGTACCACCTTCGAAACCCCGTCGGGGAGGCATTTATCGCGGACGGCGACACCGGTACCATCGTCGGCATTGTGAAGGATTTCAATTTTGCTTCCTTGCACGCGGGAGTGGAGCCGCTGGTAATGCAGTACAATCCTTTTCGTACTAATTATCTTTTGGTAAAAGTAAAGGCAGGAGCATTATCCCCCACGATCCGGTTCCTCGAAAACCAGATTCTCAAAGTGGCACCGTCCAGCAAATTTACATATGCTTTCCTGGACGAAAACCTTGACAAATTATACGCCACCGAAAACCGTATGAGCCAGGTATTCAACGGTTTCGCGATGTTGTCGATCTTCATTTCCTGCCTCGGGCTGTTCGGCCTTTCGGCGTATTCCGCAAAACTCCGTGTGAAAGAGGTAGGCGTCCGGAAAGTTCTGGGCGCGTCGGTGGGCAGCGTGGCGTTTTTGTTGTCGCGCGATTTTATCATGCTGGTACTCGTGGCTATCGCGATATCGCTGCCGGTTGCCTGGTGGGCAATGGAGCGTTGGCTCGGGTCGTTCGCCTATCGCGTTGGGATAGGTTGGGAAGTGCCTGTGACCGCGGCGTTGTCGGCATTGTTGCTGGCCGTCGTAACGATCAGTTTCCAGGCTGTCAGGACGGCTTTGCTCAATCCGGTAAGGAATTTGCGGGCCGATTAGCCGCGCTGCGCAACATTACCTGGACACTCGGAATGGTAATTTCGACGGACGCTCGTCTTATATATTAAGATTTTGTGTCAGAATATCGGGATTGTAATGTCAGAAGTATCGATTGAAGTGTTCAGGAAATGTGTTTTGATTGCGGGAGTCGCTATTATTGTGTTTTCCTGTGGCAGTGAGCGGAACGAAATATCGGAAAAGGAGGAGGAACGGGTCGAGACGATCGCCGATCTGGGCGCATTGCCGCTGACGGCGACGGATCCGGCGGATAATCCTTCGACGCCCGAAAAAGTAGCGCTTGGCCGGTTGCTGTTTTTCGATCCGGTGCTTTCGGGGAACAAGGATGTGGCCTGCGCTACCTGCCACCAGCCTGAATTCAACTATGCCGAATTCCTCGAAACATCGATCGGCGTGAACGGCGTCGGGCGTGGGCAGAGCCGCCGGTTCGTGGACCCGAACGACATCCCGTTCGTGAAGCGCAATTCCCAGAGTGTATTGAATACCGCGTTCAACGGCCTGCGGAATCACGAGGAATTCGATCCCGCCGCGGCCCCGATGTTCTGGGATATGCGTGCGAAAAGCCTGGAACAACAAGCTTTGGAACCCATCAAAACGTTGGAGGAAATGAGAGGGAGAGGTTTTCATGAAAACCAGATCCTGGATGAAGTCGTGGGGAGGCTTGGCAGGATACCGGCATACCGGGATTTGTTTCAAAAGGCATTTCCCGGCGACGTGGCGCCTGTCAGCGAAACGAATCTCGGCCGTGCTATTGCTGCCTACGAGCGCTCGCTGATCGCCCCTAACACGCGATTCGACCAATATATGCGCGGGGATAGCAATGCGCTGTCGACTGGCGAAAAGGAAGGAATGAACGCGTTTCTCGTGACCGGCTGCGCAAAATGCCATTCCGGTCCGATGTTCTCGGATTTCAAGCTGCATACCCTTGGCGTGCCCGACACCGAAAACCGGAAGGAGAGCGATTCGGGAGCGAACAACACCTATGCATTCAGAACACCGTCGCTCCGTAACCTGCGTTTTACCGGGCCATACATGCACAGCGGCAAGTTCGCCACCCTCGATCAGGTCCTGATGTTCTATGAGGATATCGCCGGTGGCAAATTGCTGAATCCGAAGGTAAGCGCAAAGCAGATGGACCCGCTGGCTACGCATATGGATGTCAATTTCAAGGACATTTCCCGGATCGTGGAGTTCCTGAACACACTCAACGACGATTCTTTCGACAAAACCATTCCCGAAAGCGTGCCGAGCGGCCTGCCGGTCATGGGCCGCTAACCATAAGGTGCCCGGCGCATTTGATTTAAAACGGACATTACTTTACCTTGGCAGTCCTTACTACACGCCGTCATGAAGCGGTGGAAAACTTCGATTTTATGCTAAAAACTTACAAAATCCTCTTTTCCCTGGTTATGCTGGCGGGAATGTGCACCCTTTCCGAGCGGTCCGTAGCGCAGCGCCCGCCCCTTCGTGTATTGATTGTCGACGGACAGAACAACCACGAACAATGGCCCAAAATCACGGCCATGATGAAATATTACCTGGAAGACACTAAAAAGTTCGCGGTGGACATCCAACGCACGCGTTACACGTGGCAGGGCGACAAATGGGTGCGGCTGTATCCGGTTCAGGGAGGGCCCCGGACCCAGCCATTGAAGGAGCCGAAGATGGATTCGGCATTCCATCCCAAATTTTCGGACTACGACGTGGTAATCTGCAACTTCGGCTGGAACGCGGCGCCGTGGTCGGACGAAGCACAGAAGGATTTTGAAAAATTTATGGCAGACGGCGGCGGGCTCGTGGTGGTTCACGCGGCTAATAACTCATTTCCGCAATGGCCGGCCTACAACCGGATGATCGGCCTGGGAGGCTGGGGAGACCGGACAGAAAAAGACGGCCCGTATGTCTACATCGATCAGGACGGCAAGGAGATCCGTGATACCCGGCCTGGTAAAGCCGGTTCGCACGGGGCGCAAATGGAGTTTAAGATAACGGTTCGCGAGCCTGACCATCCCATCACAAAAGGAATGCCTGCCAGGTGGCTGCACAGCCGCGACGAGTTGTATGACCGCTTGCGCGGGCCGGCCGAAAACATGCAGATCCTCGCCACCGCATTTTCGCCTAAAAGCAACAATGGTACCGATCGTAACGAACCAATGCTGATCGCGCTCCGCTATGGTAAGGGCCGTATATTCCATATGGCGCTGGGGCATGCCGACTATTCGGTGGAATGTGTAGGCTTCATTACCTGCCTGCAACGCGGAAGCCAGTGGGCGGCAACCGGTAAGGTCGATATTCCCGTTCCGGCCGATTTTCCGACCGCCGAAAAGACCAGTCAGCGGAAATTTGACCAATAAAGCGCATGAAGGCCCGAAACAGATAAGAATCGAGATCGTGGAAGAACAGTAGCACCTGGATATTGCAATGAAGCCGTGGAATCCTTTCCGCGGCTTTTTATTTTCGATTGTACGATTGGAGAAAATTAGTAGAAGTATTTCTCTATCAGCGCCTACTTTTGTGGAAATTACTTTATCTGTTCACTTTAAACACTATTTCGATTATGAAGGGAAAATTTACCCCGAAATCTTTTCGATCCCGTGCATCGATATGGCCCCGGTTTGGCGGACTGTTAAGCGCGATATTGCTGCCCGCGGGCCTTTACGCGCAGCAGACGGATACGCTTGTAGCCGCGCGGGATGCTTCCCAAAACACGCGAATGGTTGTTTTTCAAAATGGCGGGTTCTTGTTGGGCGGCACTTTTACCGGTAGCGTTGCCGATTTGCCGGCAACCGGTGCGGGAACCCGTGTAATGTGGCATCCCGGGAAATCCGCTTTCCGCGCGGGAACTGTGTCGGGAAATTATTGGGATAACCCTGCCATCGGGGACTATTCGGTAGCCATGGGTAACGACGTGCGTGCAACCGCCAGCGCCGCGACGGCATTCGGTCTGCGGACCGGCGCTGTGGCACCTTCTTCATTTGCCGTCGGTGAAGACAGTTATGCCAGCGGACCGGCTTCTGTTGCAATGGGTTTTCATGCACATACCAACGCGCGCCAGGGTAGTTTTGTGTTTGCGGACAAATCTATCCAGGACACGCTGAGATCGGGGGTTGACCATTCGGCCAGCTGGCGTGTCAGGGGCGGATTCCGGATATTTACTTCTTCTAACCTCAGTACGGGAATTACCATACAGAGCGGTGCCTCTATCAGCAACTGGGGGCAATCAAATGCAGTTATTTCTACTTCTACCGGCGCTTTGCTCACAACTTCCGGGGTATGGCAAAATGTGTCGGATGTCAATAAGAAGCACCTCTTCGAACCTATCTCCAATGATGAGGTGCTGGACAAACTGCGCCGATTGCCCGTGACGCGATGGAGCTACAAGGTGGACGGGAACAAGATTCGTCATATCGGACCCACGGCACAGGACTTTTACGCCGCATTCGGCCTCGGACACGACGACCGGAGCATCGGAACGGTGGATGCCGACGGCGTGGCGCTGGCGGGCATCAAAGCATTGGAAGAGCGTACCCGAAATATGGCCGCCGAACTCGCAAATCTGAAAGCCGATAATGCGGCCCTTCACCAGCAATTGCGCGACAACGGCCCCGGTTCCTGGATGAACGTCGCAGGTATCGGAATGCTGGCGTTTGCCATCGGTGCCGGTTTGCTCCGGATCGCGTCCCGGCGGCAGGTAGCCCAGGGTGCGTAATCATGCCCGCTAAATACCGGGCTTACCATTCAATTCAAGTTTCAGCGTAGACAATCTTCCAGATGAAAACTCTTTATATCCTGGCAATCCTTGCGTTAGGCGGGAGTGCCGCCGCGCAGGGGCTATCCGCTACCGGCGGGACCTTTATTCTCAAAAGTGGTATTTTGCAGGTAAACGGCGACCTGCGGATTACCGGCGGGACATTCGCAAACGACGGCAACCTTTTCCTTACGGGCAACCTGCACAACGACCAGGTCATGACCGCGGACGGTGCCGGATCGATTACTCTTAAAGGGATAGTGCCGCAGACCGTGGACGGCGGCAGTGCTTATTTCGCACATGATTTGACAATCGACAATCCCGCCGGCATCGTTTTGAACAATACGCTCCGGGCCGGAGGGACCGTGAATTTTACCAATGGCATCGTTACCGCAGCCAACAGTGCTGCACCGCTGGCAATCACCGGAAACGGCTCGGTAACCGGTGTTTCGGACACAAGCCATGTAGATGGTTACGTGGTTCGCGAGGGGCTCGGCAGTTTTACCTATCCGGTTGGGAATGCTGCCAAATACCAGCCGGTTACCGTAGATCTGACGGAAAATAGCAACGGAATGCTCGCCCGTTATGTCGCTGCGGACGCGGGTACCGGCACATTCGGCACAACGGGGGGCCTCTGCTGTCGCATTGGAGGCCTATAACAACGAAGAGTACTGGGACATTTCGCCGATCGGCTCTGCCACAGGTAAAGTGACCATCTCCTGGGACGATTTCCGGAACCCTTCGATTACTGCTTCGGAAAATGTGAATGTGTTCAGTGTGGCGCACCTCACGGGAGGTAATTGGCTCAATGAGGGCTCAAATGCCTCGGGCATATTGGCTGCCGGCAGCGTAACCAGCGAGGCGATCTCGTCATGGAGCCCGTTTACGCTTGGCGCTATTCCGGGAGCGGGAATGCCGGTTACGATGGTCGGTTTCGACGGTCGGATCGTAGAGAACGGCGCATTGCTCGAATGGCAAACCACGAGCGAAGCCAATGCATCACATTTTGAAGTAGAACGCAGTACCGATGCCCGAACTTTTCAGAAGATCGGCTCGGTGGTAGCCACAGGTTACAGCAGCGGCCCGCAACGATATAGTTTCGTCGATAAATCGTTCGGCAGCCAGCGACAAACTGTTTACTATCGGCTGCGTTCAGTTGACTTCGACGGTACGTTCAGCCTGACAAGGGCGATATCCCTGAAACCGGAAAGCAATGCCGGCATGGCTGGCGTATATCCCAACCCGGCAGGGAAATCGACGTCGGTAACCGTTACGTCCCGGGTTCCGGCCGACAAAGTAAGTTTATGGGACCTGCTTGGAAGACAAATTCCGGTGCGTACATCGCAAATGCCGGATGGCTCGGTCCAGGTCGGGTTGACCGGCGTGGTACCCGGTGCTTATGTCCTGAAAGTAGCAACCGGACATGGAACTGAAAGCCGTAAACTGATTATCGAATAAATTTTCCCTCTCATCCACTTCACGTTATGAAAAAGTCAGTCTTTACTTCTCTATTTGTTACTGTATCCTTGTATGCCAATGCCCAGGTCGGTATTGGTACGCTCACGCCCCAGGCCGGGTTGCATGTCGCGGACAGCAGCGTCCTTTTCTCGGCGCCGGGTGACGTCGCACCCAGTCCATCGGGCATACCGGCCATCGGCGAAGGGCGGCGGATGATGTGGTACGCCGATAAGGCTGCGTTCCGCGTCGGATACCTCGGGTCTTTTTCGAGTACTTACTGGAATTCCAACAATATCGGAAATTACTCATTCGCTGCCGGTGCGCATACCCGCGCCAGCGGCGAGGCTTCCTTTGCGGTCGGTCTGGCGACCACTGCGTCGGGCAACCAATCGGTGGCGCTCGGCAACAACGGTAGCGCTACGGCCGAAAGGGCCTTTGCGTTCAATGGTACCGCCAGCGGAGTGGGCGCGGTAGCGATAGGCAGCGGTGCCCAGGCGACCAATGACGACGCGATTGCGTTAGGCCCCTCATCGATATCCGGAGGGCTTGGATCCGTGGTAATAGGGCCATCCATTGCCCATGGCCCATACGCCGTTGCGATTGGTTTGCAAAACAGCGCCAGAGGGATTTTTTCGTTCGCGCTCGGCAAGAATGCGCGCGCAATACACCATGGGGCCATGGTGATTAGCGACGCCAGTGCAGGTTTCTCCGTTGATAGTGCTTATAGTACCGCCATAAACCAGCTGACCATGCGTTTTGCGGGCGGAATGCGCCTGTTTACTAATCAGGGCCTTACTACCGGCGTAGAGCTGTCTCCCGGGGGAGGTGCCTGGAACAATGTGAGCGACAGGCGGAAAAAAGAGAATTTCGAGGCATTGAACGCAGAGCAAGTTTTACAAAAGGTATCGCAACTGCCTGTTACGGGCTGGAATTACAAGAGCCAGGAGGCGACGACCCGCCATATCGGGCCGATGGCGCAGGATTTTTATGCCGCATTCGGACTGAATGGCATCGGTAACGATACCACCATCAATTCTTCCGATATCGACGGCGTAAATATGGTTGCGATACAGGCCTTGGAAAAGCGCACAAGACAGTTACAGAAAGAAAACGATCAATTAAGGGCGAAGCTCGAAGCGATGGACAGGAAAATGGCAGCGATTGAAAATATGATTAGGGCCGAACCGCGGAAAGAGGCCGTAACGGCTTCACGCTGACCCGGCGCGCTTTGATTGTTCTTCAAACAGGTGTGATTTGCCCGATAGCACCGTCGCCGGACAAATCATACCTGTTTGAGTTTTCGGGCTGCTCAACGGGACATCTGAATGCCGAAATGCAGGGTGTCGCGGAGGGTGTCGATATCCTCGATGACCGAGACGAGGTGCGCGTGTTTCAAACCTATCCTGATCAGCGTTTTTACAAAATCGGCCTGTGAACCGATGTGGGCGGCCCGGCAGACGATCAATATATCGCCGTCTTGTAATTCCGACAGAAGCTTTTCCAGCCGGGGCCTTCCATTCATTTTCTGTTCCGCCACGATCCTGTGGCAGCCTGCCTGTTCGAGTTTTTGCGCAAAAGTATCGTCCGCCCCAAAGGGCAAGTAACCTGTTATCATCCTACTAAGTACTGATGAGGTGTTAAAAGTAGGTTACACAGCCGCGAACGACGAGCATTGACGATTAGAAAAAAATTAAAACCTCCCTCGCCGCGTCAAAAGATTTGATTAAACCAAAATATTGATAATATTTCTGGGAACGTTCATGCGTTTGTCGATAATGCTCCTCTAATAGCACCCATTATGACTTTGAATGAAATAAGGACCGAAATGGTCGCCAAAACCGAACGGAAAATCCAGGAAATGAAGGCCAGGAGCATTGTTTTGCCCGAGCGGCGGGCCGATATGTGCGAGCTTTGCGACCAGCTTTCGCAGGAAATCTATGATTTTGCCGTAAAAACCACCATTCAGATCGCCGACCGCTGCCACCTTCGTGGCGGGGCGGGTTCACTGCTGAATGACCTGCACGACGACATTTATGCGCTTACCAACGGTGCACTCGATATTCTGGTATCGGCTTCGCGGCGCGGAAACAATTCCGGCAGGTCCGTTAAGAACGAGGGCAGGACACGTTCGCGGTCGTTCAGGCCGTGGCCTTTTCATTCGTTGTGCAACTGGCTCAAAAGCTTTTGGCATAAACCCCTGGCACATTGCTGAGCTACGCATCGCGGCAGGTTGATTGAAGGGAACCAGAAAGGATTTACCAGATCCGGCAACTCCCTGTGCGGTGCCGCTGCCCGGAGCCTTTCAGGCATTTTATATTTACATGGCGTAGTTCGCGTTTGTAGTCGGTTACAGGGTTCTTATTCTATCGAATTACTATATTGGCAACCTGAAACCGTGCCATTTCCGGCTTGCCCCGGGCTTGGGGAAAATCGTATCATTGTAAGCAATCCCATGAAAGCGACCAGATTACTACGTTTATTGATTTGCATTGCTTTGGCATCCGCTCCGTTGAAAGCGACAAGCCAGCGCCGTGCCATGAAAGATCCGAAAACGCGACCCAATATCATTCTCATTCTCACGGACGATATGGGCTATGGCGATATCGGCGCTTACGGCGGGCAGTTCGTTCCGACACCCAATATCGACAGGCTCGCCGCCAGCGGTCTTAAACTCACGCAATATTACAGCGGCGCGCCGATTTGCTCCCCGTCCCGTGCGAGCATTCTGACCGGCATGCAGCCGGGAAAATGGCATTTCACTACTTTTCTCGATACGCGAAAACACAACCGGGAAGCGGGGCAGATCGATTTTCTCGATCCCGAAGCACCCTCTATCGCGCGGTTTTTCAAGGAATCGGGTTATGCGACGGGGCATTTCGGTAAATGGCATATGGGCGGCGGCAGGGATGTGACCGATGCGCCCGGATTTTCCGAATATGGCTTCGATGAGCACAATAGTACCTATGAAAGTCCCGATCCCGACCCGGCGATTACGGCTACAAACTGGATATGGTCGGAAAAAGACAGCCTAAAAAGATGGGACCGGACGCGGTATTTCGTGGATAAAACGCTGGATTTCATGCGCCGGCATAAAGGTCGGCCATGTTTCGTCAACCTTTGGCCGGACGATGTGCATACGCCCTGGGTGCCGCAGGCGGAGGTCGGACGCACGGGCCAATCTCCGGCGAATCCGCAGGCAGAAGAGACGTTCAAGGGCGTGTTGAAAGAGTACGACCGGCAAATAGGCCGCCTGCTCGACGGCCTGAAAGAACTCGGACTTGCGGAGAATACCATTGTAATATTCACGAGCGATAACGGCGCACTGCCGACTTTCGGCGGCCGAAGAAGCGGAGGGTTGAGGGGATCGAAGCTGTCATTGTATGAAGGAGGAATCCGTATGCCTTTTATCATAAGTTGGCCGGGCCGTATTCCCGCCGACAAAACCGACGATCGTTCCGAACTGCACGCTACCGACCTGCTGCCGACCCTGTCACGATTGGCGGGAGTGGAAGTTCCGGCCGGTTACAAGGGCGACGGGGCCGACCGCTCGGGCATTCTTCTGGGTAGGCCTTCGCCCCGCAGGAAGGAAATGTTCTGGGAATACGGCCGGAACGACATCGCCTATAATTACCCCAAAGGTAACGATCGCAGCCCGCGCCTGGCCGTGCGGTCCGGTGAATGGAAACTTTTGATGGACGCGGACGGCAGCCGGATCGAGCTTTACAACATCATAAAGGACCCCGCCGAAACGACGACCCTGCAAGCGGCCGAGCCGAAGATCGCAGGGGAGTTGAGGACGAAACTGCTCGATTGGTGGGAGTCGCTTCCAAAACTGAATGGGAATTGACCAAAAATAACGGCGGGGAATGCGGTTCTGAGAAATTTGCAACTCTTGCTATAATCCTTGTACGCCGGCCGGAGGGCTCATGTGTCACCTTTGTATTGTTCTTTAACATTCAACAAAAACGACCATGAACTCACTCAAAAACAAAGTAGCCGTTATTACAGGATCGGCAAGAGGCCTCGGAAAGGCCATCGCGGAGCGTTATGCCGCACTCGGCGCCGACGTGGTGATCAATTACTCGCGCGACAAGGTGTCGGCCGACGAAGTCGCAAGCAATATCGCCGCTATGGGAGCGCGCGTTATTGCCGTACAGGCCGATGTCAGCAAGGTGGCGGACATTCACCGGTTATTCGCGGAGGCGAAAAACGCATTTGGCAAAATCGACATCGTGGTAGCGAATGCCGGTATCGAAATGGTGGAAACACCGGTGACCGAGTTTACCGAAGAGCAATTCGACCGCCTGTTTTCGATCAATACCAAAGGGGCCTATTTTACCATGCAGCAAGCCGCATTGAATGTGGAGGATAACGGACGCATTATCTACATCGCTTCGAGTACCACCGCATTTCCGGTTGCCGGAATGGCCGTTTACGGCGGCAGCAAAACGACACCCCGTTACCTGGTGGACGTTTTGTCCAAAGAAATAGGCCACCGGGGCGTCACAGTGAACTCGATCATCCCGTTCGCCGTCGATCATTCCGGTATTTTTGCCGAGGCGGGCAGCTATCCGGAGCTGAGAAAATCGTTGCTCGATAGCTGCCCGATGGGACGCCTTGCCGAAGTGGAGGACGTTGCCAATGTGGCCGAGTTTTTTGCAAGCGACCTGTCGTCTTTCGTCAATGGCCAGCATTTGCTCGTGAATGGAGGAGCTAATCAGTAAGCGCCGCTCACCTGTTGTTCGTAGGACATTTCAGCACCACCACCGACCGGTCGGCGACAACCAGCTCGCCACCGGCCGGTATATCCTCGTCTTTTTCACCAATAAAACCTTCACTGGTACTGATGACCGTCCGCCAGCCGCTGCCGCATTCCTGCGACGGCAGCCTGAAGGTGACCTGTTCCGCCGACGGGTTGAAAATGATGTAAAAATGTTCGTCAACCAGCCTTTTGCCGTCCATATTGACGCAGCGTATCCCCAGCCCGTTAAGGAACACGGCGAATGCGCCGGCTTTGGCCTCGCCCCAGTTTTCCTCGGGAATCGTATTGCCGTCGGGGAGAAACCACATGATATCTTTCACATCGGTGCCGGTTACCGGCATGTCCTGGAACCACCGGCGCCGTTGGAACGACGGATGGTTCTGGCAGAAATGGATCAGTTCACGGGTAAATCCGAGCAATTCATGGTCGGCCTGTTCCCAGTTTAGCCATGAAATCTCGTTGTCCTGGCAATAGGCGTTATTGTTCCCTTGTTGGGAACGTCCCCATTCGTCGCCCGCCACCAGCATGGCAACGCCCTGCGACAGCAGCAGGGTTACGAGGAAGTTCCGCTGCTGCTTTGCGCGCAGCGTGTTGATATCGGGATTGTCCGTCGGCCCCTCGGCACCGCAGTTCCACGAATGGTTCGCATCGTCGCCATCCTTGTTATCTTCCCCGTTGGCTTCATTGTGCTTGTCGTTATAGCTCACAAGGTCGCGCAGGGTGAAGCCGTCGTGTGCGGTGATAAAATTGATGCTGGCGGTGGGGCGGCGGTAGCTGTTGTGGTAAAGGTCGGGGCTGCCGGTAAAGCGCTGCGCGAAATGCGTCATTTTAGTTTCGCCCCCGCGCCAGAACTCGCGCATCTGGTCGCGGTAAAGGCCGTTCCATTCACCCCAGCCGACGGGGAATTTCCCGACCATGTAGCCGTCTTCGTTGATGTCCCAGGGCTCGGCAATGAGTTTTACCTGCGAAATAACCGGGTCCTGGTGGATAATATTGAAAAACGAGCTCAGGTTATCGGTTTCGTGGAGTGTCCGGGCCAATGCTGCCGCGAGGTCGAAGCGGAAACCGTCGACATGCATCTCGGTGATCCAGTACCGGAGGCTGTCCATAATGAGCGCGAGTACATTGGGCAGTTGCACGTTCAGGGTATTGCCTGTGCCGGTATAGTCCATGTAATGCCGCCGGTCGTCCTCCACAAGCCGGTAATACGACGCATTGTCCAGGCCCTTGAATGAAAGAGTAGGACCCATGTGGTTGCCTTCGGCGGTGTGGTTATACACCACGTCGAGGATCACCTCGATGCCTGCCTTATGCAGCTCTTTAACCATGTATTTGAATTCATTGACCTGCTCCCTGGGGTCATTGCAACTGCAATAACGCAGATCGGGCGCGAAGAAACCCAGCGTGTTGTAGCCCCAGTAGTTGGTCAGGCCCTTTTCAACCAGGTGCCTGTCGGCAACGAAATGATGGACGGGCAACAGCTCGATGGCCGTGATACCCAGTTTTTTCAGGTAATCGATCGAGGCGGGATGCGCCAGGCCGGCATAGGTGCCCCGAAGCTCTTCGGGGACATCGTTGTTAAGTTGGGTAAACCCTTTAACGTGGGCTTCGTAAATGATCGTTTTATGATAGGGGCGGTTAATACGGCGGTCGTCTTCCCAATCGAAAGTTTCGTCCACTACGACCGATTTGGGCATAAACGGCGCGCTGTCGGTGGTATTGAAACTGAGATCTTCCTGCGGGTTGCCGACCTGGTAACCGAACAATGCGTCGTCCCATTGCAGGGTACCGCTCAATGCCTTCGCATACGGGTCCACCAATAGTTTCGCAGGGTTGAAACGATGGCCGTTTTCAGGTTCGTAAGGGCCGTAAACGCGGTATCCGTAAAGTTGTCCCGGAGCGAGGTCCGGCACATATACATGCCATACGTGATGGGTTACCTCTTCGATCCTGATCTTCGCATATTCCCTTCCCTCCTGGTCGAACAGGCAAAGCTCCACGCTTTCGGCGTTTTCTGAGAATACGGCGAAATTCACGCCGTGGCCGTCCCACTGAGCGCCAAGCGGATAGGGACGTCCCGGCAACGCGCGGAGATCAGTGCCGGTTTCGCCGCCTTCGACCTCATTTTCAAGATGTGTGTCCATAGAAAGATAAAGGTGTGTTATCTCAAACATGAATTAAAACCGCGCCATATTGATAATATCCATGCCAGCGAAGTTTCGGGTCCGATCTATGTTACTTTCAGGTGCTTTCCCCAGCATTGTAGAACAAAAGCCACGAAACGGCGGCGTGTGGCGCGATTTCGTGTAGTACAATGCGAGGGGGGGCGAACAGCAATGGCCGGGAAGCGGTGCCTGTTGCGCGCGGGTGGTTTAATGGCACAGTATTTAACATTTTACCGACACATGAAATTGAACCAGACCTTTACCTTCCATGAACACAGCTTTTTCTAATGACGACACCAGTGCACCCGGCGAGCAGGGCTCCGGCCAGCTCATTTACCTGGCGGAAGACGACCACGACGATATTTTTCTGTTTGAGCGTGCATTGAAAGCCCTGAAATCGGGGCATAGCCTGAATACCTTCGAGAATGGCCAGCAGTTGTTCGATGCTTTGCAAAAGCCGGGCGCCAAAGTGCCCGACATCGTTTTTCTGGACATCAATATGCCGGTCCAGACAGGTCTGGAATGTCTGCTGAATATTCGCCGGCATCATTCCAAAGTACTGCCGGTGTTCCTCTTTTCCACCGCTCAGGACCGCCTTACCGTTGAGCAGGCCCGCAAGCTGGGCGCAACGGGATATTTGTCGAAACCGACTTCGACGGAAGAGCTGGGAGCGCTGCTTACGAGCGTTCTGGCAATCGACTGGCGCTCACGTTCGGTCAACGATTTTTATGTGCATCTGCAACTTGCCAGCACATGATATTGCCCGGGTTTACAGTCGCCCGCCGGTTGTTTCGGGCCGGCGGGTATTTTTTTCAGGATTTCCCCAATGTCAGCCGCTTGAAATCGCGGGTAAGTTCGGTGAGGGATTGTTCAACGCCCATGCGTTCGAGGGACGAGGCGCCTACAAAGCCGTGAATGTCGGTGCGGGAGAGGACCTCGCGGACGTCCGCCGGCGTATTTACCGGGCCGCCATGCGCAAGGACGAAAACCTCCGGATTGACGTTCCGGGCCGCGTCCCCGATTTGCTGCGTACGCTCAATGGCCTCATCCATGCTGCACGTCGCATCCACTACCCCGATCGAACCGCCTACGGTGGTACCGACGTGCGCGATGATAGCGTCGGCACCTGCTTCGGCCATCTGCCGGGCTTCTTCCGGGGTAGCCACGTACACGATCGAGAAAAGGTCCATCATGGTCGCCAGCCTGATCATTTCCACTTCTTTGGCAAAGCCCATGCCCGTTTCTTCGAGAACCTGCCTGAAATGGCCGTCCACAATGCTGTGGGTTGGAAAATTGTTGACGCCCGAAAAGCCCATTTCCTTGACTTTCAATAAATGGTGCCACATCCTGCGCCGGGGATCGGAACCGTGTACGCCGCAAATGACCGGGATTTCTTCCACCACCGGCAGCACTTCGAATTCCCCGATTTCCATCGCCACGGCATTGGCATCGCCATAAGCCATCAGGCCGGCGGTGGAGCCGTGGCCGGCCATCCGGAAGCGCCCGGAATTGTAGATAATGATAAGATCGGCACCGCCTTTTTCAATGAATTTAGCGCTGATACCCGTGCCGGCACCGGCTGCAATAATGGCTTTTCCCTGCCCGATCGTATTTTTTAAACGGTCTCTGACTTCCTGCTTCGTATAAGGATTTCCCTTACCGGTCCATGGGTTAGGCATATGGTTTCGAATGGGTTATAAAATGATAGGATTGATTTACAGGTGATTCGATTTTTGCAAAATACCCAGCAACGTTTTTACCAGCAAACCGGCAAATGCCGGGTCGTTGATGTGCATATCGGCCTCCACTATCGCTACATGGCTGGCGGTATTGTCCCGGATAGCGTCGAATAATGCCGTATCGGCTGCGGGGTTATGAAAAATCCCGCCTTCCGTGGCTATCTGGGAAATCCCTTTCAACGGCAGGACAATAGCGGCGCCTGCCTGTGACCGGCTGACGTTCCGTGCGAGCCGTTCGCCGAGGATCACGTTCTCACGCTCGTCCGTGCGCATAAGCGTTACATCGGGTGCCCAGCTGTACAAGCGCCTGCCCGCGAAAGCGGGAGGGACTGTGTCGGGATGGGCAAAATTGACCATATCCAGGCAACCCGGTACGACCACCTGCGGGATGCCCATGTCGGCCGCGGCGGTGAGCCTTTCTGATCCCGCACTGCAAATGCCGCCACAAAGGTCGTCGGCGAGTTCCGTGGTGGTGATGTCGAGGACAGCGTCGAAGCAACCTTCCCTGATAAGCGATTCCATCGTTTTGCCACCTACGCCGGTAGCGTGGAATGCCAGCACCTCGTACCCGGCATTGCTCAGGAGCTCGGTGCATTTGTCGACGCAGGCAGTAGTGTTTCCGAACATGCTGATGGCAATGCAGGGAGCTTTCGATTCAATATCCGCCGTTTGTACATTCGCCATTGCACATATTGCCGCGGCGGCCTGCGCTACCAGTTGCCCGAGAATGTGGTTCTTCCCGGCCACGTCCACTACGGACGGGATTAGCATGATGTCCTTATCACCGATTTGTCGCGACAGGTCTTTGGTAGCCAGGGTTGTGAGGCAAACCTTCGGCGTTCCGAACGGGACTCCCTGCATAGCCGAAAGCGCGATGTACGTGCCGCCCCCTCCGCCCATGCCGATCACCGCTTTGATCCTGCCGTCGGAATATAGCCGCGATACCAGGCTGGCAGCGCCCCGGCCCATGATGTCGATCGCCTTGCCCCGGTCCCGGTCATGGCGGAGGTCGGCGAGGCTGTGGCCGGCAGCTATGGCCACCTGGTCCGCTTCGAAGTCGACGGGGAATGCGTGGGTGGTGCCGAAAACGCCCGTGTTCACTGTAATTACCGTTTCGCCGCCGGCCACGATACGTTCGCGCAGGTAGGAGAACACTTCGCCCTTGGTATCGAAACAGCCGACGATGAGAATGCTTTTATCTGAACTTGACATAGTGCAAGTATAACCACATATCCGTATCCAACGCAACCCGGATTCACGGAGATTGGGTTGTCCAGTGGATTTTCAAGGGTGTAAGACAATTGGAAAGCGAAGTCGAACGGCGATGTCGGGTTTACAAAAACCGGTTCCGTGCATCATAGGCGAGACCTAATCCGACACTGGAAAGTTTGTTTTCCTCGGACCATTCCGCCGTGGGGAACAGCTTCCGGAACCTTTCCCGGATCAGCGGGATTTCGGTTGAGCCGCCGGTCATGATCACCAGCCCGATCGCCCCCGGCGCGATTCCCGCGCTTTGCAGGCATTGTTCCGCGGCGTCGGTAATACGTTGTGCCTTGGAGCCGATCGCCTGGTTGAACGCCTCCCTTTCGACATTGATCCGCAAACCTTCGTCTACAAAAGGCAGGGATGTCACATAGACGTCGTGTCTGGTGAGGGCGATCTTGATATTTTCGGTTTCTGCCAGCACCGCGTGGCCGCTTTCCTGTTCCAGGACGTTGATAAGCCTGCCATATTTTTCGGGTGCGTGGGTTTCGCGAAGCAGTTGTTTCGCCTGAAAGATAATGCGGTTGGTATACAGGAAATTGACCTTACTCCATTCGGAAAGGTCAAAATAATGGAATGAGGGCACTTCGAGATTCTTGGCCCCGTAGGTTGTCCGGAAACCCAGCTCGGGCATCATGCGGGCCAGGCTCAGGTCTTTGTCGAAGTCGTTGCCGCCCAGGCGTACCCCTGTGTTGGCGAGGATATCGTCGCCGCGGTCGTGTTTCCGTGCCCGGTCCCGGGATAGCCGGATCACCGTAAAATCCGACGTGCCTCCCCCCAGGTCGACGACCATGGCCAGCTTTTCGCCGGTAAGCCGGGCCTCATGGGCAAATGCGGCGGCAATAGGCTCGAACTGGAAGCCGACTTCCCCGAAACCCAGGCTTTTGGCCACGGCTTCCAGCTCATTCTCTGCACGCTGGTCGGCGACAGGATCGTTGTCGACGAAATGCACGGGACGGCCCATCACCACATGTTTCAGCTCCGTACCGTAATCGTCCTCGGCTTTCCGCTTCATCTGGTTCAGGAATGCAGCGATGATCTGATCGAACTTCATCAATTCACCATTAACCATTGTTCCCTGCCGCATGGCCGGCGTGCCGAGCACGCGTTTCAGGCTTCGCATCAATCTGCCCGGCTGGCGGTTCAGGAAGCGTTCCATGGCGGCCCGGCCGAAGAACGCCTCATTGTCTTTGCGGGCAAAAAACATCGCGCTCGGAATGGTATAATGTTCATTTTCAACAGGTACCAGGGAAGTTTTGTCGTGAGTTGCGACAGCCAGACTGGAATTGGAGGTGCCGAAATCGATGCCGCAGAAAACAGGAGTAGTCATGGTTTTGAAAAATTGGGCGCGCAATTTCCGATTAATTGGCCGGCAATGCAAATCGGCTTGCGGAGAACTTGTGATGTATGTCACGTAATGGTCTGTGCAGGAGTGGTTTCCTTTGTAATGTCAAATCGATAATGTATTGACAGCGAATGTATCGATCATCCTTTAATGCAGAAACCATGCCTTACGTAAAAATTGAGGTAACCCGGGAAGGCGTTACCCGTTCACAAAAACAGGAGCTTATCGCCGGGGTGACAAAGCTGATCACCGACGTGCTCGACAAAGACCCGCATCTGACCCACGTGGTGATCCGGGAAATTGAACCCGATGACTGGGGCTATGCCGGCGAACAGGTATCCGTGCTCCGCGAAAAAGGAATAACAGCGAAAAAGAATCAGTAAAAAACAAAAAGCACCAATGAAAACGCAAACAGTGATAGTAACCGGCGCCTCGACCGGTATCGGGAAAGCCGTGGCCGGCCTTTTCCTCCAACAGGGGTATTATGTGGTCGTCAATTCCGTGAATGAAGAGAACCTCACGGCAACGTATAACGAATTGGGTCATCACGACCGCCTGGCGATGGTGCCCGGCGACATCGGCCTGAAAGCTACCGGACAGCTATTGGTAGACACCGCGGTGGAGCGGTTTGGCGGTGTGGATGTGCTCGTCAATAATGCGGGCGTGTTTGAACCGAAGAATTTCCTGGACGTCGACGAGGCTCACCTCGACCGTTTCCTGGGCGTCAATCTCAAAGGCACCTATTTTACAAGCCAGGCGACGATCCGGCAGATGCTCCGGCAGGGCGGAGGGGCTATCATCAACATCGGAACCGTGCTGGTGGACCACGCAATCGGCGGGTTTCCCGCAAGCGCGCCTGTTGCGAGCAAGGGCGGTATCCATGCACTGACCAAACAGCTCGCGGCTGAATTTGGTAAAAACAATATCCGCGTGAACTGCATCGCTCCCGGCATTATCCGGAGCCCGTTGCAGGCAAAAAACGGCATAAGCGATGCCGACAGCCTGGCCGGTCTGCACCTTGTCGGCCGCGTCGGCGAAACCGGCGATGTGGCGCAGCTCGCACTGTACCTGGCGGAAAGTAACTTTATCACCGGCGAAGTGGTCAATCTCGACGGCGGCCATGTGGCCGGACACCATATCGGATAGCCCGAGGCATCGATTTGCGGAACCGCCGTCCCGCGGGCATTTCCGGGCGGCAGTTCCGCGTATGGGAGCGGAAGTCATCGGCGCTGGTACGGAATTTGCTGGGACGTTTAGCCCGATATATTATTTCAGCAACCCGCCACATGCAGCTAAATAACGATTTGATTTTCCGTAACCTCTCCGAAGGGATTTTTGTATTGGATGAAACCGGGAAAATAGTAGCCTGTAACGACGCGGCGAGCATCATCACTGGGTATGAAAATGCCGAAATCGAGAACCAGCCATTCCACAGTATCGGCGATGGGCACGACGATCCCATCAAATACCGTTATGAGCTCGATCAGGCACTCAAAAGGAAAAAATTTGTCGCCGAGGGCTGGAAGGTCCGGAAGGACCGCAGCCGGTATTGGGCAGAGACGTCCTATTCGCCCGTTTTCGATGAGTCCGGACAGCACAAGGGATTCTGTGTGCTGCTCAGGGACATTACCGAAAAAAAGCAGCAGCAGTTCGATATTCTCGAAAGCGAGGAGCGCTATCGGCTAATGGTTGAAGCGATCCGCGATTATTCGATATTCATGCTCGACCCGGACGGTTACGTCGTTACCTGGAACGACGGCGGGTCGCTGATCCACGGCTATGCGGAAAGCGAAATTCTGGGCAAACATTTTTCGGTGTTCTATACCGAAGGCGACCTGCTCGACGAGAAACCCAGCAAAAAGCTCCAGTTGGCACGCGAGCAGGGTTCGTACCGGGAGGAAGGCTGGCGGGTCAAAAAGGGCGGTTCGCTGTTCTGGGCGAGCGTGGTGCTCACTGCCTTGTTCAACGAGCAGAACAAGCTTATCGGTTTTTCGAAAGTAACCAGCGACCTGACCGACCGGTTGAAAAGCGAGGAGGTATTACGCCAGAGCGAGGCCCGTTACCGGTCGCTGGTGGAGCAGGTCGGTGATTACGGGATATTCATGCTCGACACTAAGGGCCGGATCGTAAGCTGGAACGAGGGGGCCAGGCGTATCAAGGGCTACAATGCCGACGATGTGATCGGAAAGTACTTCTCCATATTCTATCCGGAGGAAGATATTTTGAGCGGAAAGCCGGCCTGGGAACTGAAAGTCGCGAAGGCAACGGGCAAATATGAAGAAGAAGGATGGCGTTTACGAAAGGACAGAACCCGCTTCTGGGCCAATATCGTCATTACAGCCGTGTATGACACGGAAGGCCGGCTGACCGGTTTTTCAAAAGTAACCCGCGACCTCACCGAACGTAAATTGAACGAGCAGGCATTGCAGGACAGCTCTGATCGCTACAAACAGTTGGCCGAAGAGCTTTCCGTTACCAACAATGAGCTGTCGGCCGTTAACCGGGAGCTGGAACAGTTCACCGCCATTGTATCCCATGATCTTAAGGAGCCCCTGCGGACGGTCCGGAGCTTTCTGCACCTGATGGACCAGGCCATTGATCAGCAAAAAGTTGAAATAATCAAACCGAGTATTGCTAAGGGGATCCTCGCTGCCGAGCGTATGCAGGACCTTATAGACAATCTCCTGCATTATTCTCAGCTCGGAAAAATCGGGCTGGAACGGCAAATGCTCGACGTAGAGGAAATCATTGGCGAGGCCATTCAGAACCTGGGAGAGGCCGTGGAGCAGTCGGGAGCGCAAATCCGGGTCGACGGCGAGGTGCCGTTTGTCTATGGCGACCGCGTGCAGCTTGTGCAGCTTTTCCAGAACCTGCTGGGCAATGCTTTGAAATTTACGAACGGCGTGGCGCCGCAGGTAAATGTAAGGTCCTGGATCGAGAACGGAAGCGTCCGGTTTGTCGTCGAGGACAACGGAATCGGAATTTCTCCCCAAAACCTGGAAAAAATATTCGAAATTTTCAGGAGATTGCATTTTGCCAGCCAATATCCGGGAAACGGAGTGGGGCTGGCTGTCTGCAAGAAGGTCGTTGAACGGCATAAAGGCAGGATATGGGCCGAATCCGAACAGGGAAAAGGAGCCCGCTTTCACATTATGTTACCCAGGAATTAAGACTGACGCCAGAAATGAGAATATTCAGACTTGCCGTTGTTGAGAATGACGAAGACGAACGTTACTTTATGTCCGAGGCGCTGAAAGCTTTCGGTAAATTCGAAGTTGTGGGCGAGTTCGGGAATGGCGATCAGCTGACCGAATGGCTTGAAAGCGCTCCGCAACAGCTTCCGGAACTGGTTCTGTCCGATTTGAATATGCCGGGAAAAAACGGCTACGACATTATCGACGAACTTAAAACAAATTATCCCGGGATTGCGGTTTTCGCAACCTCGACCTCTTCCGTGGTGTCGACGCGTGAAAAGTGCGTCAATGCGGGTGCGAAGGATTTTATCGCCAAACCGGACATTTTTATCGCCTACGACGCGTTTGTAAGCGAGCTTTATAACCTCGCATGCCGCTATCTGAGTTGATGAAACCGCTATTGAATTGTCCTTCCATTCACTTTCACATTAGCCAGCGTGAGGCCCTTTACAACGGATTTGTCATAACTGGCGTTTTTCGCAGTAATATCGAGGTTCTCAAAATGGAATTTCGATAACCGGTCGTATTCGCCGGGACTTACGTCGAAGAAGACTTCGCATTTCAGCCGGATATTCTTCAAACTGATATGATCGGAGTAGGAGAGGGGCACATCCTTTCTTCCCTTCAGGTCGAAAAACTGTTTCCAGGGCTTGACGTAAATGAGGCTGTAAGCTTTGCCATTCACATTTTCCACGCTGATAAACTCGTACTTTTGCGGGGTGTCGGGGCGCATTTTGAGCCAAAGTACCCGCATTGCGTTTTCGATGTGGCAGTTGCGCATAACCACGTTCCGGTTGTGGATTGCCTCGCTTCCGCAGGTCAGCGCCGCGTGGCAGAACCCGAAGTCGGTGTCTTCGACGATGATATTCGTATTGGCGCCATTGCCCGGGTCCTTGTCGGCATAAGGGCCTTTTCCGCCCTTCAATGCGATGGCGTCGTCATTTACAGCCAGGTAGCAACCCTTGATCAGCACATTGTTGCACACGTCGAGATCGATGGCGTCGGTGCTGGGGGCCTTTACCGGCTCGTGCGGTGCGGTAATCGTGACGTTCAGTATCTTAATGTTATTGCATTGGTAATAATGGCTTGTCCAGAACCCCGAATTTTGCAGCCTCACGTCCTGTACCCGCACATTGTTGCACTTCCAGATAAAAACCAGCCGCGGGCGCGACACTTCCAGATTGGTGCAATTCGGGTTCTCTTTTCGCCTTTTCCAGAATGCCTTCCAGTAATTCAGTCCGTTGCCGTCGATGGTGCCTTTCCCGGAAATCGTAAAACCGTCGACTCCGTAGGCATTTACCAGCGCCGGGAAATAGTCCAGGTTCTGGCCTTCCATCCGCGACGCCGTCATCGGGTAATCGGCAATATTGTCGGAGCCTTTCAGCACGGCGCCATCGGCGATATATAAGTGGGTTTTGGGTTTGAAAAACAATGCGCCGCTCAGAAACGTACCTTTCGGGACCACTATCACACCGCCTCCCTGTGCGGCAGCATGGTCGATCACCCGCTGGATCGCGGCGGTTTGAACAGTGTTGCTGTCCCGCGTAATGCCGTTGTCGGTCAATACGAATTGTGTGCCCAGGCTGGCGGGCCCGATTTTGGCCGTGTCGGAAAACCATCGGGGGATCAGTGTGCCGTCGGGGAAAGTCTGGGATCTGCCTGCTCCGGCAAGCAGGCAAAACATGAGGCAAAACAGCAGATAACGCTTGGGCATAGTTAACCGATTAGTGATAGAAGACCGTTACAATTTGCAATTTTTTTTGGTTTGATGGTCAACCTGCGGGCCCTATTATGTCGCCGCATGGATTTCTTCAAATTCCTGCAATTTAATTCAAATCCCGGTGCTAAAACGCCAGGTTAATTTTGTTACCTGCGCAGCGCGGGCATATGTATTGATGTCCAGAAAGGTAATTGAGAACCTTTTTTGTGAAATGGCATCGTGCAAACAGACATCACTCCGCAGTCCCCTGAAAACCTTTCAATTTTTGGTTGGATTTTTACAATTTCGTTCATTGGAATGACATTCATCCCGCGTTCGCTGGATCATACGATGTTCATCGACGGGCTGGCTTACGCGGCGATTTCCAGAAACATGTCGGTAGGTACGGGGAGTTTTTTGGGCACCTTATTTTGCCGATTCGTTCTGGTTGGATTATAACAATCTTTGTTCATTTTTTTGTGAACATCCTCCTTTGATGTTCGGAATGCAGTCGCTGATTTTTAGATTAATTGGTGATTCGACGGCCGTTGAAAACATTTATAACGGTATAATACTCGCGTGCATCGTGACTTTGATCGTGTCCGTCTGGCGTGTCCTTTTCCGCAATGATGAACAGGTGAGGCGACATGCCTGGCTGCCGGTTTTAATGTGGTACGGCCTTCGGATCGTGTGGTGGAGCGTGCCGAACAACATGCTCGATACAAGCCTGGCCATGTTTTGCCTCGCTTCCTGCTATACCCAGCTCCTGGTGTTATCAAAGAAACGATATGCGAATGGATACTGGATTTTATCGGGAATACTCGTGCTCCTGGCTTGCCTGACGAAAGGGCCGGTCGGACTTTTTCCACTCGCTTTTCCCGTTTTATACGATTTAATATTTAAAAACAGCCGGAGGCGGATCTTCGGAGGTGCGCTGACCCTGCTTGCCACCGTTGCAATTCTGACGTTTGCGGTTCTGCAATATCCGCCTGCACGTTCGCTGTTAAAAAGTTATTTTGACGGCCAGGTGATGATGGCGCTATTGAAAAAAAGAGAAGGTGGCGAAAAGAATTGGGTAGCGCATTTTTATCTGGTTAAAATATTGATTGTAAATATTTTACCGCACATTGTTTTTACGGGCGGAATCTGGTTTGTAATTCATTTTTCGAAGGCCGGATTTAAAATATCCGAAACCGCAAAACGGGCAGTGCTATTGAATTTGCTGGTCATATTTTCGATTCTGGTACCGATGCTTGCAAGTATCAAACAAAGCGATCCCTATTTGCTTCCGTTGACTCCGTTTGTCGCCTTGTTCTTTGCCTGTTTGTGTGTCGAATGGATCGTTTCGTTATGCCGTCAATTCAGTTTTTACCCAACATTTATTTTAAGTTTTGCGTCGGTTATTTGCCTGATATTTATGGCTTTTCAAGTATATCGATCCGCACCGGACAGAATGTATGAGATCTCGACCGACCTCGCAAGGCACATTCCACCCGGTTCGAAAATCTATGCCACGCCCGAAATCGCCCGGTCGCCGGAAATACAGACTCCCTTTCAGCGCTATGCCCGCCTGTCCGTCGCTTTCGATCCCGGCGCCACACGCTACGCCTATTTCGACGACTGCAAGACGGTACCCGACTCGATAACCCGGTCGCCGGCTTTCGAGGTTATTCCCCTTGCATGTGAAACTGCGCTGGTTATTGCCAGGTAGGTAGCTGTGGATCAGGCCATTGCGCCGTTTAGGCCGATAGTTTGCCCGCTGATCCATTTCGCATCGTCACCGGCGAGGAATACGACCACCCGGGCGATATCGTCGGGTTCGCCCAGCCTGTTGAAGGCATTCAGAGAGGCCAGGCGGTCGATCACCTCCTGCGGTTTACCTTTTGTGAAAAGCTCGGTATTGGTCGGGCCGGGCAACACAGCGTTGACGTTGATGCCCCGGCTGCCGATTTCCTTCGCGAAAACACGCGTGAGCTGCTCAACTGCGCCTTTGGTAGCCACGTACGTCGCGTAAGTGGGCATCATGACGCGCGTAGTCGTGGACGAGAAGTTGATAATGCTTCCACCCTCGTTCAGACGCGTGGCCGCCTCGCGAAGCGTATTGAACGTTCCCCGTACATTCACTTCGAACTGGCGGGTGAAGTCTTCGTTCGTGGTGTCTTTCAGCAATTTGGTGATCATAATACCCGCATTGTTGACCAGTACGTCAATCTTGCCGAAATGGGTAATGGCCCTGTCGAACAGGTCTTTAACCTGCTGAGGGTCGCTCACGTCCGCCTGCAGTGCAATGGCCTGTCCCCCGAGCGATTCAATCGTTGCGACGGTTTGCTGTGCGGCTTCGAATCCGCCGGTATAATTCACAATCACTTTTGCGCCGGCTTCGGCCAGATGGCGGGCAACCGCCGCGCCGATTCCCCTTGACGCGCCGGTCACCAGGGCTACTTTGTTTTCGAGTGAGGTCATGGTCGTTTCTGTTTTGGTTAATTGACATCACAAAGATGGCAGACCGGCGGCCTCCGGAGCGTACAAGGATTACAGCAAGAGTTGCAAAATTCTCAGATCGGTTTTGTGTACCCATAAAAAAGGCTGCCAGACAACGGGCAGCCCTATTTTGGTTTTGTCGAATCGAAACGGCAATGCTATCTGAAACCGAAAAGTAATGGAAACGCGAAGGTTACTATCGCGCTCCAGACGCTGTACAACGGCAGGAACACCGCAAGTGAAGAACCAACCGCCGTGAGCTCGTTTTTCCCGCGCAGCGTTCCGAAGAGTTTGGTAGCAACATAAAACAGATGAATGAGCATCAGGATATTCGCGCCCAGCACGGCGGCACGGTTGGGGGTAAGGCCCCATTCGGAAATGCGGAACAGGACCGCGGACAGCGCAATGCAATTGACGATCAGGGTCACGGCCGAAAGCAGGAACAGCAATAAGATCTGCCCCCGGTGGCTGCCGGAGTGGTCGGTTTCGGCAACCGAAAAGAAAATCAGCGCCATTACGCCCACCAGCAATCCGTTAAAAAGAAGCAGGAATTCGCGGTCGTGATAGGGATTCTTGCCGGCGATGAGCGTAGCCACCAGGTACACCACCAGCATTACCAATGCCACCGGGCTGAACAATCTGGCGATCACAGGTGAGACCTTGTTTACCAGCGTCGGTTGCACGCGGGTTATAAATGTGCCGACGATCGGGACGGCCGCAAGACCGCAAATTACGATGTACTGGAAGTAAAACTTCTCGATTTTCCATCCGATCAGATTGAACAATCCGATGGTAATGGCTGTGGTGAGCCCGCCCGACAGCAGGAGCAGGGCCGTTATCGCCGCGAGCTCGCCATTGTACCGGAGAAAACCCAGCCAGTTGGCGCCGTTCCGCCATGTTCCGCCGCTGAACACAAATCCCAGCAACGACCAGAGCCAAAGTGGCAGGTGCATACACGCCAGGACCAGCGTGTCGCTGGAAGTGTTTTGAGGAAGCAGGTTGATGAACGTTGCCGACGCCAGCACCAGTCCTGCTACCAGTCCGCATGTTTTCCGGGAGGCGTTGTATTTCCAGGCGAAATAGGCCATCAGCATTGGAAGGACAATCAGGCCGGCGTTGCGCGGGTAAAAAAACTCGTTATCGAGCGAAAGCAATTCCGGTAATTTGGCGATGAACGCCGAAAACAGCGAGGCCGCCACCACAAAAGTGCGCTCGGCGGGGGAGCCCCAGGCCATTGTGCCGGGAGAGAGCTCTTCCGGGCTGAAATTGAGCCGCTGGTACCATCCTTCCGCCAGCGGGTTACTCCGCAATTGGGGGTAAACCGCATTGAATGCCGCCTTGAAAGTAGGCTTGTTGCCCCGGTACAACTTTTCCAGTTGCAGGGGATTGTCTTGGTTCAACAGGATTTCGTCACGCATAACGATGATTGAAAATTTGTGAATAGTGTTCCGGTGTGATACGGTGTTGATGATAGATTAAAAAGTACTTTGTATTTCAAAGTTAAAAACGATTTGGAATCCTGCAATGCATTGCGGCGAAAATTTTTCGGAAGGCTGCATGCAACTCTTTTTGTTCGAATCGAGGTCTTAATGCGCGAACCCCACAGGAGTAGCTTCGGCCATTAACGCAACTTTCTATTTCATCCATGAAGAAAACACTATTAACGCTTTGTATAGCCGCATGGAACCTGTTTGCATTCGGGCAGGCGGAAAAGCAGTTTTTTATCGATCCTGAATTCAAAACGCCCGATTTTACGGAAAAGGACGCACCGCTTACGCCGGTTGGCAAGCCGATAGTCCTTCGCAACGGGAAAGTGCTGATTCGTACCGCGGGATTCGATTATGTCAACGGCAAGCGGGTGGCCGGAAACTATGTCAGGCTCAATGAAGACGGGAGTTTCGACGAAACATTCATCGTTCCTTTCGTTAAAGGGGAGGTCATTGTCGCCAGGGCCATGGGGAATCAGAAGGCCGTCGCCCTGATGAGCTACGGTTGGGGAGCCAATCTGATGGGCATCGCCCGGTTCGGTAACAACGGCGTGGATACCGTTTACAGAACTCCTTTCCTCCCGTATGTAGATGCTTCCGGTATCCAGTCGGACGGCAGGGCCGTTATTTTCAACTGGGCCACGGGCATCATCCGTTTGCTTTCCAATGGAGAGCTTGATCCAACTTTCAGGTTCTCGAAGGAATACTGGGATAATTACGAAGGCGATGCCGGTAACTGGTTTGGCTCGGTGGCAGCAGACGACAGGATCAGGGTCGCAGTGATACGGGAGGGGAAAATCCACGTCCGCGGTTATAACAGGAACGGGCAATTGGAAAACAGATTCGAGCTCGGCGGCATTGGCGGATTTACCTACGGGCAGATTAGCCAGGTATCTTTTTTCGAAGACGGCAGGGTTTTCGTGAAGGACCGTCATGCTAATACGTATTCCATTTTCAAAGCGGACGGTACCCTCGAAGTTACTCGCCCTTTTCCTACCGGCACCGCCAGCGAATACAGCGCCAATGTCCTGCTGGCCGACGGGAATTTTCTCGAATTGAATCTGCGAATGCCTTATAAAGTAGTCGTGGCGACCAACGAAGCTATCCCGTTAATGCGGGAGGGCAGATTGCTGGCTTTGGAAGCCGACGGCGAAGAGCGGTATTTCGCCTATGATGCTTCACTGCTGGGCAAAGGGGAGTTGCTTATTACCGGAGTCGACAGACAGCCGCTCTGGATCGACGCCGCAGGGAATGTCAGGCAGCGGTCGAATGTCCGTATCGAACGTTCCAAGCTGAATGCGGTACAGGTTTCCACAGATCAGGTGCTTGTTGACGTACAGGAAGGATATCAGTCCGAGTTACACCGTATAGAAAGGGGCGGCGGCATCGACAGCTCCACAGTTTATCAGAGAAGGGTGATCAAGCTGCCTTCTCTGTACACGGAGACATATTTTGACACTACCTCAGTGTATGATTCCAACAGGGCTTTCCGATATAGTAAGTACAAGCAGTTGTACGCATTGCGCGACGGCAGTTACCTGGTCAACCGCCAAACGAATGCAAACAGTGGCGGGCTTTTTTTCTCGAACACTTATAAAATAAAGTCGGATGGCTCGGTGGATGAACGCTTTCTCCGTGACAGCGCATCGACGTCTCCGTTACCGGGCGATTTCTTTCTTGTAAAAGCGTGGTCGCCCGGCCTTATTCCACATCCGGTGAGGTTTATTATCAATGGCGAGGGGCAAAAGGTCGATCCAATGAACGCGTTTCAGGCCGCAGCATTAGGTGAAAATTTCATGGCCTGCCACGAGCTGAAAGATGGAAGCGTACTCACCGTAACACGGCATATGCCAAGCCGTCGGCTGGTTATTAGCCGATTTACCGCGAACGGACTGCCCGATCCCGGTTTTAATCCCATTGAAATGGCGTCGGATGCTGTCTTAGATTTAAAGGCGGTCTACGAGGACGGCAGATTACTGGTTTTTCAGGACCGGGTTTTAAAACGGTTCAAATCCAATGGCCGGCCGGATGATTCGTTCGAGCCCATTCCATTTAAAGCGGAAGACTCGTTCAGCGCATTTATCCAGCCCGACCAGAAAATCCTTGTCTGGGGCCGTTTCAACCAAGTGGCTGGTTACCTGCCCGATGCGAAAATGATGCGCTTCCAGGCAGACGGGACGCCTGATGCCGCTTTCAGAATGTCGAAGCATATTAATCCTGAACTTATCACGAGTGTCCATCCATTGTCGGCGGAAGCAATGCTGGTTATTTACAAGGGGCGTCTGGAACGGCTGATACTGGGCGACCCTCCGCAAGGGCCGGGAGAGGAAGGAAATGAGGGAGGACGCCTGACCGTAACCGCCTGGCCGAATCCGGGCGACGGGGCATTCGAGCTGGAATTGCCCCGTCGCCTGCAAGGCGGGGTGGTTGAGGTGTTCGACGGCTCCGGCCGTAGTGTGCCGTTTATCCGTTTGGGTACGGGCTTCCAGGTTATTTATCCCAAAGCCGGACTTTTGCTGGTGAGGGTCCGGAAGGACGGTAAATCAGCTGGTACGAAATTGTTGGTAAGGTAGAGTCAGTTGGTTAAGTCGTTTGCAAACCGTTTACTAATTTCGGTAACCGGTTAATTGATAGTGTTTTAATTCCGCCCGGCGGCGATTTTATTTTGTGCTGAAAATCAAATCGATACAAAAATGGAATGGACGATTAGCATGTGGGCTGGACTGGTGCAGGTCGGAATTGCGGTGGCGATTGCGGCAATGGGTATCCGGGTCTTGCTAGAACTGCGGAAAACGGAATTAACCGAGCAACCCGCTGAATAAAGGGGGTACGAAAAGAGCAATTGAAATTTGGGAAGCTTTGTTAAGGAGCTCAATACGTAAGAAGGTCCGTAATGCGAATTGCGGGCCCTTCTTTTTTTGCATTTGCAGGCCGGCACCGGGGTGAGTAAATGCCGGAGGTATATTACTTATTGAGGTCGGGGGGGCTGTTCCTACAAATGATTTATGCCGGACCGGTTGCCGAAATAGCCGTGCTTTGCCCTATATTTTCCTAAACCATATGAACCGATCATCTTCTCTCAGCCGCAGGGATTTTCTGGCCGCTGCTTCGGCAGGCATCGCGTTACCGTTAATCCAGCCTTTGAATGCGCTGGCAAAAGCCGAGCCGCTATTTTCATTCTCCACACTGGCTTGCCCCAAGTGGGATTGGGCGACGATCGTCAGACACGCGGCCGGTAACGGCTACCATGGGATCGAGATCCGCGGAGTGCTCGATTGCATGGATTTGCCCAAATGCAGCGATTTCGATAGCCCGCAAAGCATTGGCCGGTCACGTAAAATGGCCGAGGACAAGGGGTTAAGGATCGTCGACCTGGGCTCGTCGGCGGCATTGCACATGGCTGATCCGGCGGTGCGGGCAAAAAATCTCGACGAAGCCAGGCGGTTCATCGATCTGGCACAACAGCTGAATTGCCCCTACGTCCGCGTTTTTCCCAACGATTTACCCAAAGACCAGGAGGTGGATAAAACCGTGGAGCTGATCAGCACCGGATTGCTGGAACTGGGCGATTATGCCAAAAATACGTCCGTTACCGTACTGCTCGAATCGCATGGCGATGTGACTGGCAAAGATATTCTCGCGGCGATAATGGGCAAGGCGGAGCACAGACATGTAGGGCTTATCTGGGATATTTTCAATATGTGGTCCGTGACGAAGGAGCCGCCGAAAGAAGTTTATGCCAGATTAAAGAAATATATCCGTCACACCCACATCAAAGACGGCCTGCTGAAAGACGGCAAGATCGCGTACGTGCAGGTGGGCAAGGGCGAGGGACCGTTGCGGGAGGCGATCGATGCCCTTGTAAAGGACAATTACAAGGGCTATTACAGTTTCGAATGGGAGAAAAGGTGGCATCCCGAAATCGAAGATCCTGAAATCGTCATCCCGGCTTATCCACGCCTCATGCGGCAATATTTTTAATCATATTTCATCTCGATCGCTTTGATTTCGCTAGTCCCCGACGGCGGGCCGGTTACGTTAATCCCTACTCTCGGGGCACGGTCCCAGCGCGGAAGCCACGGCGCCTCCATTTGCACGGAGCTGGTGAGCGAATCGATTTTCTGGCCTTTTACGGCCCAGCTGAATGTGTAGAACCGGCCGAAGCGGCTCTGCAATTCGAGCCTGATATGCTTGTATTTGTCGGGAATTTCCTGGGTTTTGAGAGTTTCGTAAACGCCATCTTTCACTTGCCACAGTTCGACACGGTTTTGGCCCACACCATATCCGACCGCATTCTGCGCATCGCCATAGAGGACGATATTCTGAAAAACATCGTCCTTGGCCACCAACTCGGTAGCGAAGGTGTAGTTGCCTTTTTTAACCGTATGCCCCAAAAAGTTGCCCGTTCTGGCCGCATTTTCACATTCTATTTCCAGGGAAGTGTGTTTCAGGGAAAATTTCGGCTTGGGCAACCCGGCGTCGAAGACCCACGGAAGGCTGAGGGTATCCCGGTCGTAATTGACGGAGAAGCTAAGCATATCCCGCCCGGATGTGCCTGCGCCCGCGGGGGACTCAGCTTGCGCGGGCGGTGTTTTGCCGTATCGAAATGCAGGCCATTTGGTAGTTTCGTCCCATACCAGTTCGCTCAGCACGCCTTGCCGGCCGGCGAACGTGAAGTCGGTACCGTTGTAGGCATGATGCAGGTAAAAATAGCGGCGGTCGGGCGTTACCACTACGGTGCCGTGTCCGGGACATTTCCAGGTCTCGTCCCCGAAAAGCACCGGGTTTCCCAAATACCTGACCCACGGACCTTGCAGTTTTTCAGCCCGCGCAAGCCCGACCTGGTAGTCGCAGCGGTCGCCGCAGCAAGCATTACCGGAATAGAGCATATACCAGAAATCGCCTCTTTTGAAAATAGCCTGGCCCTCGGCCCCGCCCGCTTCCCAGCCTGTCGGGTCGGCTTTGAGCAGGCTGAATTCTTTCCCCGTCACTTTGAGGCCGTCCGGCGAGAGCTCGGCACCCAGCAGCTCGATGCCCCTGTTTTTATCAAGCCCGTATGCTTTCCAGGTAATGAATAGCTTGCCTTTGTCTTCTACTACAAATGCGTCGATAGCTTCCTTCGTCCACTCGACGATCACGCCGTGATCCTTGAACCCTTTGGTGATGTCTTTGGTGGTGGCCACGCCGATCATCGACTGCCTGTCCGACTTCCTCCGTGCCGTATAATATACATAGAAAGTCCCGTTCCGGAAAAACAGCTCCGGCGCCCAGTAGCTGCCCATGGTCCATTTGGGTAGTTCGGTAAACACCGGGCCGACGTACTTCCAGTTAACCAGGTCTTTAGAGCTATAAATAGGGTAGGCTGGTCCCCATTCCGACGAGGTACCGGCTGCAAAGTAGGTATCCCCGACACGGATCACCGACGGATCGGCGAAATCGCCCGCTATGACCGGATTGCGGTAAGTGACAACCGGGGCCGGGGCAGGCCGCTGCGCCATTATGCTGGTGGTAAAAAGGAAGATCAGCAGGGATATGCCGGGAAATTTCATCGTAATACGGATTGATGGAACTGCGAATAAAGGGATTTAATTCGGGATAAGAAACCCACCGGTGTAATGGAAAATGCTGCCATTCCAACGCGCCGATGGTTGAAATGATGCGGAATAATTAGAATATTGCAATTTTACCAACCGATGGACTATTTGAAGACCTTCCTCGAAATTACCGGCTGCCTCGTGGTGCTGATGTCGCTCATTCCGCTGATTCGTAACGATTACTGGACATTCCGGGTTTTCGAGTATCCCAGGTTACAGAAACTTGTGCTCAGCGTGGCGGTTGCCGGGATGTATCTAAGCCTGTTTTTTTCAACAGAGGTAAGGACGCTACTGTTTTCGGGAGCATTTGTCTTGAACAGCATCTACCTCTGCTACCTGATTTATCCTTTCACGCCTGTCGCGCGGAAGGTGATCCTACCCGCAGAGATGCATTTGCCCGAAAACCGGATATCGATATTGTCTTCCAATGTTTTGCAGGATAACAAGAATACCGCCGGCTGCCTGAACCTGATCCGAAAATACGATCCGGACATTGTGCTGTTGCTCGAAACCGACGGTTTCTGGTATGAAAGCACATTGGTTTTGCGTGACAGTTATCCTTATCAAATGACCGTTCCGCTGGAGAATACCTACGGCATGCTGCTTTATTCGAGGCTGGTGCTTTCGGAAACGGAGGTCCGTTACCTTGTAGATGAGGAAATCCCGTCGATCAAGACCCTGGTAACCTTGCCTTCCGGCCAGAAAGTGCAGTTGTTTTGCGTGCACCCGACGCCGCCCGTGCCGGGAGAAAACCTGTATTCCACGGAGCGCGACAAGGAATTGCTGCTCATTGCAAAGGAGGTGAAGGCAAATCGGTGGCCTTGCATTGTGGTGGGCGATCTGAACGACGTCGCGTGGTCATATACCACGGATCTTTTTACCAAAATCAGCGGCCTGCTCGACCCGCGCATCGGCCGGGGATTTTATAACACCTTTCATGCGGGAATTCCGGTGCTTCGCTTTCCGCTCGACCATGTGTTTTGTTCTACGGATTTCAAGCTCGTTGGACTGGCCCGACTTGAAAATTTCTCCTCGGACCATTTTCCGATCCTTCTTTCATTGCAGTATGAACCCACTGCGGCTTCCAGGCAGCAAGAGCCCGAAGCGGAACCGGAGGATATCGAAGTGGCCAATGAAAAAATCTCTAAAGAAGTACCGGAGTAATCAAGTCCTCAGTTAAAAGCGGACTTGCCGGCGCAGCTGGTACCAGCCGGCATCAGGGCATTGAAGCTGCCGCTTGCCGGCCGGGTGGTGAAAGCGCCCCGCCCCCCCGGAAAACACCTGGTTTTATATTCACGTGTTTACACGCTTACGCGCGCCTCCGCGTTTGCGCAATTTTGTCGTGTCTATCATGAACAACGGTTGCTGGTGTCAACGTGTCAAAAGCTTTTCGGGATTTTGGGCACTACCGCACTTCATCGGCAAGCTAAAAACCAAAACCTGGCCGCTAAATCGAAGTTATACTACTTTTTATGGTAATTAGTTACAACTCTACCCTTCGCTAGGTATATTGCTTTTCTGTTATGCCGGGATTTTCCGACGTGACGGAAAGGCAATTACCTGTTGTTTAAACTCTTTAATCTCAGCGAGCATGTCAAAATTTATCAGTGATGAACTATATGCCAAATGGGTGGCCCAATGGCAGGCATTGGAGCACAGCCGTGAACCTTTCGGCTTTTTTAAATCCGGGAGCAAGCTCCTGCTAGGCGATTTCTTCGATGGCGACGACTTCGAAACCCTCGTTTCCACGCCGGGCATCAACGTCATAAAAGTACGTTTCGGGTTCGATACGGAGCAGCAACAATTCAAGCTTGTGCTATTCGGCGTCGATAATGCCGGACAGATCATCACTCCTTACTATGCACACACTCCGGCCGATTTCCGGGAGCAGGGCGACGACGGCCCGGGTGGCAATGTGCCCGATGTGCTGGCCCGGCAATGGAAAAGGTATTGGGTTGAAAAAGGCCACGCGAACGATATCACGAGTCCGTTGTTCCGCAGCCAGTACGGGTTTCTGAACGGCTACAATTATCCGGTGAAAGAGTTGCTGAGCGCGCTTTTCAAATACAAAATAATGCCGAGGATATACATAAGTTTTGTTCTGCACCGGTACTTTCCGGTCGTGGGCGACGGTTCGGCCAGGGATTTGGGGGCGTCGTATACATTCGGCTTGCTGTTTCAGGCGATCCCCGCGCAGGAAGGCGATAAAAGCGGTGTGCTGGGTACCGATGCCGACAGCGGGTATTACGATTTGAGTGCTCCCTGCCCCCGCACCTGCTAGGTCGGAAGGTGTTCAAATCAAATGCGTCAAACGGAAGTAAATCGTAGCTTCCGGTTGACGCATTTGATTATCGGGCAGTCACTACCGCAGCCAGTTTCACCGGTCCGAGCAAGCCGCTCGGCTGCAAGGGTGAATCCGCTTTATAGAACGGCATCGTGGTGTACGTAATTTTGTTCGTCACGCCGGGCTGGGCGTCGCCGATAAGGCGGTTTACCCAGGTATTGGTCACCTTCAACTGTATGGTGTTGGTCCCTTGCTTCAATGCATCCGTGACATCGATCCGGAAGGGCTTTTTCCAGACAATACCCGAATTTTTACCATTAACTATTACCTCGGCCAGATTTTTTACATCTCCCAGGTCGAGCCAGTACCGGGCATTTTTGTCAATCGAAGGGACGGTCAATGTGTTTTCATAGGTAGCGGTGCCTGAAAAGTACTTGACGCCCGGATCGGCGTTTTCGGAAAGCGGAGCCAATGCATTCAGCTGCGTTTGCGCAGGAGCGCCGAGCCCCGGCGGAAAGCGCACCGTCCACGCACCGGTGACGCCGGCAACTTCCGATTCTTTCAAGGCCGGCTCCTGGTGGGTATTGGTGGCCGCTTTTCCGCTGAATACAATGAAATAGGCCTGCCAGGAGTCGAATTTGAGCGGAATGGTGGTGCGCCCGTCGGCGATGCGGTAGGAAACTTTGCTGGTTTTACCTGTTTCAGGGTTCCAGAGCGTCGGGACTTTGCCGGTTACCCTGAAACTGATCTCCGCCTCATTGGAGTCGTTGCTGCGGCTGTCGAGCCAGTAAATGTCGGCATCGGCGGTGCGGCGGTGCACATAGAGTATCCTGGCCTTTTCACCGGTGATCGCCACGTCTTTGGGAACAATGCCGGCCAGAACGGTTTCCAGAGGTTGTGTAGATACATTGGGACTTCTCCATATTTTATTTACCAACACATCAAATGCGGCAGCATCGTCGCTCAGGCTTGGGGAGCGCTCGGGCTTTACACCGGCCACTTTCATGCCGGCCGCCACCAGTTCCCCGATCTTTTGAAGGACCGGTATAGTCATCGTCCGGGCCGTGGAATCGAGTACCAGCAACCGGTATTGCTGGCCGGCCGGCGTCACGATCAGCCCTTTTTCTACTTTCAGCATATTTTTAACGACACTCGCATTGGCAAAATCGAATGCATAGCCAGCAGGAATCGCCGGTAATTTCTGGGTCGAAATCTGCGTGATATTGGAGTTTTCACCATAATAATAGAGCACATCCACCACAGGCTTGCCCTGTTGCAACATAAAACAGCTTCTGCTCAGATAACCCGTCCATGCCTTTGCCTGCTCGGCCCAGGTTTCCTGGCGGGTGAAATACTGGCCGAATGGCCCCAGCGAAAAGCCCGGTTTCTTATCGTCCAGCGGCTGGTGTACCGAGGTGTGCACTACGAATCGGTTCAAGCCCGACGCCATTTCAAGGTCGGCGGTGCGTTTCAGTTTTTCGGGATACCACATGAAAGCATTGCCTACGGAGGTCATCGATTCGGCGGCCACGATATTCTGCCCGTAAATGTGCGCTACCGAGGCCGATTCCCGGATGTCTGCTTCGCTGCGGACTTCCTCGTCCGTGCCTCCCGCCAAGCTGCCGGGTGTCCACATGGCCGCCATCGGAATGTCGGCCTTGCGTTTTACATCCATGCCATCGGCCAGGTAAATGCGCCCGCCCTCGTGCGACTCGGTGTAGCGCTTCATACCCCGCGCTTTCAACGCATCGCCAATCACCTCATAGTGGTTTTCGACAATCAGCTCGCCGATCGTTTTGCGGAAATCCCAGAGGAACCGGTCGCTTTCGTCGGCGCTTTTCACGACCCTGCCGGTCAGCACCGGTATCCAGGGCGTAATGTCGTAGCCGCGGCGCTTTTTGAACTCGTCAGGCATCGCTTTGGTCCAGGTCATGTGACCTGCCTCGTAGCTGTCGAGCACCATGTATTGCAGGCCTTTCGTACCCATCTGACCGCCGGTTGCGTCTTTGTACATATCCAGATAGGTGTTGATATACCTGTTAACAGCCTCCTTATCCAGCTTGTCCACTTCAAGGCCGGTCGCTTCGGGTGATGCCGGGTGGTTCTTGCGGCCTGTCAGCGAATAGCCCAGGCGCACGATCACCCAGTTACCGGCGGGCGGTGTCCAGTCGAGGCTGCCGTCGGTATGCATTCTGGCGGTGAGGTCCACCACGTCGGTAAGCGGGATCGCGTCCGCATGGTTTGGTACAAAAGAGGCGGCGTTTTCCCTCCACGGACTAAAACCGGCCTTTTCCTCGAACTGGTCCATGCGGTCGGTGTTATGGAGGACGATTTCGGCGACCTGGACTCCCTCGGGTTTGGCGGGTTGCGCATTACCGCCAAACATCGCCGCAAAAGGGTTGAAAGGCGGCGGCAGCGTCTTGAATGCGATGCGGTAGAACCTGGCGGTAACCGGGGCGAATGCAAGAGTGTTTTGCGGTACGGTACTACCTTTGATAGGCGCCACGTCCCGGAAATTAACGCCGTCGTCGCTCACTTTCAGCGTCCGGTTGTTCGGGGCGCCATTGAACTCGGCCAATGCACCGCCGGAACTCGCGCCCACGATGGTCAGGGCTTTGAAGGTCTGCGGGCTGTCAAATTCATATTGTATCCACATATCCTGGCCTACTTCCATAGGCGGAAGCAGGCTCGATTTACCCAAATCGCCATCGGTAAGCTCGGCTACCGAAAAGGTACCGCCGCTCGACGTCACTTTTGGGTTCAGCGAAGTCATCAGCTTGTCGGCCGCCGGTAATTTGTAGGCGATCACCGCGGCATCGGCGAAATAGTCGGGCACTTCGCCGGTAGGACCGGTAATGCCACCTTCCGCCGGGAGCGGCACGTCCTGAAATTTGCCGGCGACAGGCCTGGGCTGAGGCAGCTTTCCCTTGAATGCCTGTCCGCCCGTTACGCGGGTTTCCGTCCACACATATTTTTTCATAGCATCGGCGGCCGGTACCCAGGGCCCGCCCGTCACGCTCCATCCCGGCGAACCGGCGATCGCCATTTCCAGCCCGAGTTTCACCGCCAGATCGGTGGTATGTTTGAACGCGTCCTTCCATTCCGGCGTCATGAACACCAGCTTTTTAGGGGTCACATTGGGCGTAAAAAGACTGGCATCGAAATTCTGGAACCCGCCGATGCCGGCCCGCTTCATCCATTCGAGGTCTTTGGTGATGCCTTCTCTGGTAATATTCCCGTTCATCCAATGCCACCATACGCGTGGTTTGGCGGCGTCGGGCGGGGTTTGGAACCCTTGTTGCAAGGTGGTGTTTTGCCCGAATGCGAGCGCGGGAAGCACCCAGGCGAGGAGCACGAGTTTTTTCATAGTAAATGGCTGATTTGCTGCGGGGAAACAGGCGTTTCCGGATGGTGAAGCGGCATTCTTGCGATATCTACTCGTGTAATTTAAACGGGAAATTTTTAGATACTGCCGATAGCGGCGAGGCTAGTCCCTGTCTGGAAGCAAAACAGGACGCTTCCCGCGGAAGCGTCCTGTTTTCATTACCTTGCTTTTGCTGCGCTGCTCAGAATGAGTAGCGCAAAGTAACGCCATAAGTGCGCTGATCGCCCACTACGCCCGCGTATTGCCCGTAGCTGCCGGGAGCGGCGAGCAGCATTTCGTAATAATCTTTGTTGAACAGGTTTCTCGCCCAAACGAAGAAAGAAATGCCGTTGGAGGCGCGGAACCCAAGGCGGCCGTTGGTAAGCGAGTAGCCGTCTACGTTCAGATATTTCGAGGGTGAAGGGCTCGATGAGAAGCCCGTGCGCGCAAACACATCCAGACCGAGGAAGTAATTGCCCTTTAAGCCCAGAAAGGTTCCTTTTACCGTCCCTTCACCACCTACCGAGCCCGACCATTTCGAAATACCGGGCAGTTCCCCGCCGGAAATATCCTTGAATGCCTGTTCGCCGCCTACTTCTTCCAGCGGCACGGGGGCGTTGGTGAAACGTACATATTTTCCGTCGGTATAAGCCACGGCCGCATTGAACGACAGGTTGCTGAAACGGATATTACCATCCACTTCCACGCCTTGCACGCGTACTTTCTCGGCATTCGCCAGGTAACCGCGGTTTACGCCGGGCTCGGGAGTTTGTACCTGGGTCTGGAAATCCTTGATATCGGAACGGTAGAGTGTTACGTTAAGCACGGAATTGGCCGTGGGTTTGGTTTTAATGCCGAGTTCTTTATGGTCTACATATTCGGGCTTCACATTTGCGAGGTCCAGTAGCACGGCGCCGTTGGCCGTTGGCAACCCGCCCACATTCACGCCAATCGGCTTGTAACCGATCGAGTAGGTCGCGTATGCATTTATTTTGTTGCTTGCCTTGTATTGAAGCGACAACTGCCCGGAGAAGTTACCCTCGTCGTAATTGGTGTCGAACGCCTGGTCGGTATAAACGAGCCTTTTCAGCGCCAGTAATGCAGGGTCGGTTGTCTGCAGGCCGCCGTATGTCTCTCTTTTGTAGTTTACAACCTTTTTATCCCAGTTGTAGCGGGCACCGGGCAACAAATGCAGCTTGTCGGTGATTGCCCAGTCGGCCTGCGCAAAAACGGCCAGACTGGTGCTCTTGATGCGGTTGGTAGTGCGGATACCGAAGTTGTCGAACAGGCCCGGTGTTTTCCAGAGCTCGCTGGTAGTGCTCTGGGCAAACCGCCATTGTGCCGAGCCGGCCTCTTCCGTTTGTACGGGATCCGATTTTAAATCCTGCCAAAGACCGAAGAGACCGATCACACCGCTAAGCTTCGGTGAAATTTTACCCGAGTAACGGATTTCCTGCGACCATTGGTCGTGGACCGAGTTACCCGAGGAGATCGTAAACACAGGCAGGCCGAGGTAATCGCGGTCGTTGAGCGGGACCCATTTCCAGAAACGCCATGCTGATGTAGCGGTAAGTGTTCCATTTCCGATCTTGATATCGGCATTTGCCGAAACGCCGCCAAGGCGGTTATCCGCTTTTGAAGGCGTGTCGAGGTCCAATTTACGCTCGAATGCGCTTGTGTAGGGCAGCTGATAACCGAGGTCTTTGATAATGGCGTCGAACTGGCGGTAAGCGGCGCGTTTGGTAGGCACCACGCCCGCTACCGGCCAGCCGTAGCCGTTTGGCTTCTGGTCGGAAACGTCGCCGATGACCGTGATATTCACTTTGCTGCTCGGCGAGTACAGGATTTGCCCGCGCACACCGATGTTGTTGATGTCGTTGATAGGCTGCTGAGTATGCACATTATAGAACAACCCGTTGCGCTGCGTGCCCGTGAACGATAGCCGCGCCGCCAGTTTTTTGCTGATGGGACCTGTAATCGACCCTTTTGCCTGCACGAAACCGAAGTTTCCGTAGCTTAGCTCGAAGCTGCCGCCCGGATCGAAGCTTGCCGCACGGGTAGTGATGTTGAATGCGCCCGCCGTGGTGTTTTTGCCAAAAAGAGTCCCCTGCGGCCCGCGTAACACTTCGATACGCTCGATATCGATGAAATCCAGTGCGGTAGCTGCCGGACGGGCGTAGTAAACGCCGTCTACATAAAACCCTACGCCGGGGTCGATACCATCGTTGGTGAGGCCGTAGGTCGAGCCGAGGCCGCGGATATTCAGGGTGGTATTACGCGCATTGGAAACATAGAGCTGGACCGTCGGAACGAGTTCTTTCAAACGGTTCACATTAAATGCCCCGGCATCTTCCGCCGCCGATCCGCGGATTACTGAAATAGGGATAGGCACCTCCTGGGCCGATTCCTGCCTGCGGCGCGACGAAATGATCACGTCTTCGAGGTTATCGGCCGAAGGGTCGAGCTTGATCGTGACGCCGCTGCCTTCGATCACCGTTTCTTTTTTGATATAACCCAAAAACGAAACCACCAGCGTAAATGGAAGTTTCTGGCCCGTTACCAGCTGAAATTGCCCGTTGGCATCCGTTGCGGCCCCGTTGGTCGTTCCCTTAATGGTCACCGTGGCGCCGACGAGCGGGGCGTCGGTGGCTGCGTCGAGAACGGTCCCGGAAACGGTCGCATTCACGATCGGCGGGTTTTGGGCGTGGGCAATGAGGGAAATGAGTAGAATTGCTGAACTGAATAGGGCCTTAAAAAATGTGTTCATAAATGAATGATTTCTTTACTGTTTTCGATGGTGTTCATGAGTGGTGGTTACTGCAAAACAGCCTGAGCTATCGCTGTTTGGGGAATGGCTGGCGACAACAGTAAGGGATAATCGGTGGTTTCATATGCAGGGATTGTAAGTTCGGCGACAAAACTATCAATATTATTTAATATATAGAAATAGTAGAGTAATAAATTTATGAAAAAAACCGGGAATAAGGTCCCGGTCTTGCGGCATCCCGTCTTTCCGAATCTATTTCAGATCCGCTATCCGTGTGCCGAAATTGATGTGCAGCACGTGGCCGTTCGGCGTCAGGAGGGCGGGGATCGACTGCACGCCAGCCCTCTCGGCCTCCGCAATTTTGCCTTTTTCCTCGCCAAGGTGTATTACTTCGATCCGGTCGTCGGGAATGAGGTTCAATATTTCCTGTTTCGCGCTCAGGCAAACGGGGAGGCCCGCATGGAAGAAAATGGCTTTTTTCATTGCTTTCGGTTTAAAATGGTTCAGTGCCAAATTGCAGTACGAAGGTAAGTTGCCGGTAGACTGCTGCTCCGGCGCAATTTTGACAAAAACAGCCAGGCCGGATAGTTTGAGAAAGAAATCCATTTTGCTCAATGGGCCGGTACCACACCGCTGTTTGGCACACTTCCCGAATAGGCTTCAAGCCTACGGAACATCGCATAGGTGACCGACACCATCACAAATGCCACGATGGCGTCGAGCGTTGCGGCCAGGCCGATAACCGCCAGTTTGGACACGAAAGCGAAAATGATATCGAAGAAGATTCCCGCGAAAACCCATTCTTTCAGCCGGTGAAGCCGGTTGGGCGTCAGCAGTACGGCCACGCCCGAAAGCTTGAATACCCCGAGAAGGTAAATGAAATGCGCCGGGTAACCCAGCTGTACCGTAATGTCCCATACGACGGGATTTTTGGTGAGTTCGAAAAAACCGCTAGCGCCGAACCAGAGCGACGTCAATGCGGTGCCTGTCCGGTAGATGATGGTGGTGGTTTTTTGTGTCATGGTCTTGCCTGTTTTGAGTTAATTGATGACACAAAACTGGCTTTTTAGCTGCATTCGGGCATCTCCAATCGTGCCCGGATGGGCGCATTCGCCGGTGGAATAGGCGGCAAGGGCGGTGAATTGGCGGCGACGGCCGGTTTCTGGAACAGTTTTTAATAGCCTGTTATAATATTATTGCTCACAAATGGCTTCGAATTTCATGATCACCGAGGGAAACCCGATAATCCGCAACCACTACACCGCCGATCCGACCGTGCTGGTACACAACGGAAGCATTTACCTTTATACAGGCCACGACGATCCCCCGGCCGGCGTCGACGACTACCATATGCACGACTGGCTCTGCTTCTCGTCGACCGATCTCGTTCACTGGAATGAACATCCTTTCCCGTTGAAGGCGACGGATTTCTCATGGGCCAGCGGCGACGCCTATGCATCCAAAGTAATCGGATATCGGGGGCGATTTTGCTGGTTCGTGTCCGTCACGCACGCAGGCGGACCGCATAAGGCGATCGGCGTAGCGGTTTCGGACAATCCCGTGGGGCCGTTTCGTGATGCCAGGGGCGCAGCTCTGATCACGCACGATATGCTTCCCCCAACCGACAACGAAAAGGCCAATCTCGATCCGACGGTGCTTGTCGACGACGACGGCGCGGCTTATATGTTCTGGGGTAACGGGCAATGCTATTTCGCGAGGCTGACCGGCGATCTTACCGCCCTGGAAGGGGAAATCGCGGTTGTAGACCTTCCGGGATTCTCCGAAGGGGCGCACATACACAAGCGGGACGGCATTTATTACCTCGCCTACGGATACGGCTACCCCGAGAAAGTAGCTTACGCGACGAGCCGCAAGATCGAAGGACCGTGGGAATTCAGGGGCATATTGAATGAAATAGCCGGTAACTGTGCCACGAATCGTCCGGCGGTCGTCGATTTCCGGGGGGAAAGCTACTTTTTTTACCACAACGGTGCATTGCCCGGAGGAGGAAGCCACCGGAGGTCCGTTTGTGTCGACAGGTTGTATTACGAGGAAGATGGCTCGCTCCGAAGGGTAGTCATGACCACCGAAGGGGTACGAGGGAGCCGTTAGCGCCTGCTCAGGGTTCCTTTAAGCCGCCCAGGTATTTTTTCAGGATCCTTCTGGCGACATCCAGGTAACCGTCCAGGGTGGAGGGCTTTGTATAAAAGCCATCGGCACCTGCCTGGTAGGCTATTTCGGCATTGTTGCTGTCGTTGGACAGCACGATTTTGGGGACGTTTTCAAAGTCGGCAAACGACTGGATGGCCCCCAGTACTTCCACACCGTTCATTCGGGGCATATTCATATCCACCAGGATGAGCTCGGGACGCGGATTGCCCTTAACCAGCAGGTCTACGAGCTCTCTGCCGTCTTCCACTTCGACGATCTTCCTCTTTTCGCCAACTATATTCAATGCTTCGCCAATGAGATAGCGGTCGTCCGCGTCGTCGTCAACGATAATTACAGTGTTTTTTTTCATCACCTCTCAAAAGCTTGGTACACACGTGTTTTTTGAAACGACCGGTTCGATTGCCGGATAGAAAGGCGGTTCGCAGGAGGGAGGCGTGATCGGATAAGCAAGTTAGGCATATTTTGTTATAGAACGTCATATTTTGGGTTTATCTGTCGTAAAAATTTGAAAGCCAGGTGAATTGCCCTTCCTCAACTGCCATTTTTTTGTAGCCTCACCCTGTATAGCTCACAGACACCGCCCCGGACAGCCCATATGCAAGTAATAGAATTTTTAAATACTATATTAATTATATAGAATAAATATATTTGTATTCCAAACATCGTGTTCTACCTTTTTACCAAATTATGAAGATCTCTGCATTCCTCGCCCTGGCCCTGGTGGCCGCATCGGGCGTTATGGCACAGAAGAAGCCTGCTGCTAACCGGGTCCCGGACCAACGGCCCAATATCATCCTGATCATGGTCGACGACCTGGGCTATTCCGATATCGGCGCGTACGGCTCGGAAATCAAAACACCGAACCTCGATCAGTTGGCCGCCGAAGGCATCCGTTTCCGCGAATTTTATAATAATTCCATTTGCGCACCTACGCGTGCGTCGCTCATTACGGGGCAGTACCCGCACAAGGCAGGTGTGGGGTATTTCAATGTGAATCTGGGCCTGCCGGCCTATCAGGGATATCTCAACAAAGAGTCGCTGACGTTCGGCGAAGTTTTGCGCAGTGCCGGTTACAGCACGCTGCTGAGCGGTAAATGGCATGTAGGCAACGACAGCCTCGCATGGCCTAACCAGCGCGGTTTCGATCGTTTTTATGGCTTTATCAATGGCGCCAGCAATTATTACGATATCGGTAAATATGGTAATGGGCCGGCAGTCGAGCTGGTTGAAAATAACAGGCGCATCAGCCTTCCGCCCGATAAATACCTGACGGACGAAATCACCGATCACGCGCTGTCGTTCCTCGAAGAGCAAAGTAAAACAGCCAAACCGTTCTTCCTTTACCTCGCCTATAACGCACCGCACTGGCCGTTGCAAGCGCCCGAATCGGACATCGCGAAGTACAAAGGGCGGTACAGCATCGGCTGGGATTCGCTGCGCGTGGAGCGGCTCCGGCGCCAGAAAGCGCTCGGTATCGCCGATCCGAAACAGACGGTGGCTGCGCGGGATAAGGATGTAATACCCTGGGATAATGTACCCTACGATGAAAAGTTGCTCTGGGAGCGCAAAATGGAGATCTATGCGGCGATGATCGACCGCGTCGACCAGAATATCGGCAAGCTCCGCGAAAAACTGAAAGCCCTTGGTAAGGACGATAATACCCTGATCGTCTTTATCTCTGACAATGGTGCGCAGGGTGGTTATGCGGGCTCCTCCCCACGCAAGCCGCAACGAAATACCGGTCCGGCCGGTACGGCCGGTTCCTATGTGTATCAGGATCAACCCTGGGCGTACGTTTCGAACACCCCGCATTTGGCATACAAAAACAATATGCACGAAGGCGGTATCAGCGCACCTTTCATCGCGTGGTTTCCGGGACGGATCAAGGGCGGCCAGATTGTAAAAGGCACCGGCCACCTGATCGACCTGGCGCCCACTTTTTACGACCTTGCCAGAGCGAGTTATCCCGCAGCCGATAAGGGCATCGCCATTAACCCATTACCCGGTAAAAGCCTCCTTCCTGTGCTGACGGGCAAATCGGGCGAAGTGGACAGGGGCGGGGAGCCGATTTTCTGGGAACGTGCCGGCAATCGGGCCGTACGGAAAGGTAAATGGAAGATTGTTTCGACCTACCCGGCCTACAAATGGGAGTTGTACGACCTTGAAACGGACCGTGGCGAAACCACCGATCTGGCCTCGGCGAACCCCGACGTCGTCGACCAGCTTTCCGCAGCATATTTTCGTTGGGCCGAACGTACCGGTGTGGTGGATTACGATAAAATCAAACCGGCCAACCCGATCGGTGCGCCGGCAGCGCGGCCAAACCGCGTACCGCCCACGTTCTGAAACCGAGGAATCCCGGTGGGCAAGAAGTCGGCCCCGCCGGCCTGGCGTGGAGCGCCGCAGGTTCGCAGAATACGGAATAATTTGGGCGCATCAGAATGCATGGCACCCATAAATAATATTATATGCGAGTGCAGGCGACAGAAGAAACCGGCTTGTGAGGACTATGTAACCCGGGTTTCAACGCCAATGCATCTTCTTGGGGTGCGCTGCACCTTGACGTCCGGGTTGGTGCGATTTAATCTACAAGTATTGCGGTGCTCTGCACCTCCTTGAACCTAAGCGCAGAGCGCCGCAATATTTGTAGAAGCTCGTGGTGCGCTGCGCCTTAACATAGCCGTTCTGATATTACGGCGCTCTGCGCATTCCACTTGGAAGGGTGCTCCGCGTGACGATAGCATCTGATATGCTTTTCTTACTCGGTGGGTGCGTAGCCAAATTGCTTCTTGAATGCATACCCGAAATGCGAGAGGTTTTCGAATCCTACTTCGAGGTATACCTCCGACGGGCGGCGTTTCTTTTCGCGGATCAGGTAATGTGCCAGTTCCAGCCGCTTTCCCGTGAGCCATTTTTGCGGAGTCGTTTGAAATGTTTTTTTGAAATCACGTTTGAAGGTCGTCAGGCTGCGGCCGGTGAGGTAGCCGAATTTCGCCATGGGCAGATTATACATATAATGCTGCTCCATGAAGTCGGCGAGGTTAATCTTCCCCGGTTCCCGAAGTCGGCCAGAAAATGGTCGATTTCGGGTGCTACCGTTCGTAAAATGGTTATCGCCTCTTCGATTTTAATGGCCGCCAGCGCTTCAGGGAGCGGTTCGCGGAGGTCGAAATAAGGCACGAGCGAGGCCAGGCAGCTTTGCAGCAGCGGATGTTTCCCGAATGTCCTGAATCCCGGCTTCGGCACCGGCCTGACGACCGCTTGCTTTTGGGCATAATATGCTTCCAGGCGTTTTGAAGTCAGATGCATGACCACCGATCGATGAGGTTTGCCATCCTTTGGGTAGTTGATAACCGTCACCAGTTCGTGCCGAGGGAAAAACAGCGTATCGCCAGCGCCAAACCGGTGGGTCTGCCCGCCCTGGATGATTTTCGTTTCTCCCGAAATGAACCATACCAGCAAATGCTCCTCAAAAAGTACATCGCTTTTGTGAAAGTGCTCCGTAAAACCGGCGATTTTTAGCTCGGGATGAATGTAATGCGACTGATGTGCCACTTTTCCTAATTTGTTTCAAAGGTTACGCCTGTCAGTTGTTCGCTCAGCGTCCAGAGGCGTCGTGCGTTTTCCGGATCGATGGAATAGGGCTTCACGCCGCGCAGGGTCAGCGGCTCGTCGTAACGGTGCCCGATATGGCCGTTATCTATTTCCGCCACGTCCGCATTTTCGCAGTACAGGCCGCCCAGGCCGTCGAGAGAGGGGCTGGTGGCGCACCAGACCGTCGTTGCTGCGCCTTGCGGAATGGTTGAGCTTGCGGGCAACGTCGGGATAAATGTTCCCGTCGGCGTCGTGCGTGCCCAACTGCTGAAAAATCTCCAGGGGCGCTACCCGGCCCAGGTCGGTGCCGTTCACCGAGCCCGGGTGCAGGGAGAATGCACGCACACCGAAGGCTTTTCCCCGTTTGTCGAGTTCCACGGCAAAGAGGTTATTGGCCGTTTTGGATTGTCCGTAGCCTGTCAGCGTCTCATAGGCGCGATGCTCGAAATTGGGATCTTCAAAATCAAACGGTGCGATATGGTGGCCGAACGATGATACGCTGATCACCCTTGCATTCCCCGCTTGCTTCAACGCCGGCCAGAGCCGGGCCGTCAACTGGAAATGGCCGAGATGGTTGGTCGAAAGCTGCGATTCGTAACCGCGCGCATCGCGCCGGAGCGGTACCCACATGATGCCCGCATTGTTGACCAATATATCCAATGGCAGGCCGTTTTGCAAGAATTTCTCTGCAAAGTCGTCGATCGAAGCGGGATCCATCAGGTCAAGCGGTTCCACACTCACGTTCGGGATACCGGCGAGAGTTCGGGTGGCTTTGGCAATGTCGCGCGCTGGGACGGTCACGTGAGCGCCCGCCTGCACGAAAGTTTTCACGGTTTCCAGACCGATGCCCGCGTAACCGCCCGTGACGATGATGGTTTTCCCTGTCAGATCGATGCCCCGGATCACGTCCTGGGCGGTGGAGAACGCGTCGAAGCCTGAACCGACAGGTTGCTGATGATTGAATGTTGTTGCTAATTGTTCCATGACAAATGTAATTATTTGATAGAACAAAATTAGCCCTGCCGCTTCCGGGAGGTTTTGTTTTGAGGATCAATTTTATTTGTTGAGGGGACCAAAAAAAGCGAAGGGCCGGTTTTCCGGCGCCTTCGCTTCCTGAATGGGGTATTTCTACCGTTACCACCGGTCAATACCTGAAAACTGCCGCGATGTCGGATGCGGCGGGCATGCGTTCCGGTGGCAGCAGGTACGCCTCGCCGCCCTGGGTGAGCGTCTTGATCACCGCCATGTCCAGCAAATCGTCGGACGATTCCTCTTCGCTGCCATGCAGTTCGAGGCTGGCGTTTGTTTCGTCGAACTGCCCGTGGATTGTCGCGCCTTTGCGTACAAACAAATGCGACAGCCGGCCGTAATAGGCCGCAGGGATAATGTCGGCCGCAATGGAGGAGCTCAAAGGCGTTGCCGACTGGTTTGCGTAGATCGTCAGCGCCTTGTCCAGCGGCTGGTCGAAATATGGCTGCATAATACCTCTTGCCCTGGCATACAGGTCGTGTATCTCGTCGTGCTCGTGACTTCCGGTGAGCGCCTCGGGGCAAATGTTATGATAATCGCTGGCGGCGCGGTAAATCGGGATCAGGTATTCGACACCTGCCAGCAGGAGCGGCGCATTTTCGTTGTGCAACACTTCCCTGAAAATCACATCGTCCACAGCCTCGAAATACACGGCGATGTTATCCTTATGCTCGGGATTGCCGCCTGCCATACCGTGAAAGTTGGCCCCGCCGGTGCCCGAGCCGGTTCCTACGCGAAAGGTGCTGGCATCCTTGTCCGAAAGCCTTTTAACGGCCATCATGTCGTCCGGAAGATCGGGGACGTGTACCGGTTCCATCCCGAACGCATCGGCACGGAAGAGTTTGCATTTCTGTTTGCTGATAACCAGCAGATAGAAATAAGTATTGCAGGTAAGCACCGGTACGAGCGGCGTCATGTAGAACCGCTTTTTACACACTGCCACATATTGGGGTGCCACCCGCATTTTGACGTATTTGAAATACCCGTCGGCTATGAACATCGCCAAACCCTTTTCCATACGGCCCCAGAAACGGCTTTGCTGTAACAATGCGTAAGCGGGCGTCAGCAATTGTTCGATGCGTGCGGTTTCGATACCGGCGTCGGCCAGTTTTGCCGACAGGTCTTTCAACGTGTTTTTCAGCAAAATCGCATCATGCTTTTCATTAACCTCTACGCCCGACTGATGGGTAGGCAGATAAATGGTCACGCAGCATTCGGAACGAAACGCTGCCAGTTCCGCAAACAGATCCTTGTCGAGTATATCGGGGAGCCGTTCGGGCTCGGTGTCGACACCGGGGGCCATGGCCATTTCGATCGTCGTATCGGTTTCGCGCAGGTTGGGCTTTCCATTGCCGTTTCCGCCTCCTCCGGGCGGGCGGTTAGGGTGCCTCAACGGCACGGCGGGGTCGAGCGTCTCGTCGTCCTGTAAATATTCGTCGGTCCGGTCGAGAAACTGTTCGATTTCCTCCGGCGCTGCGGTGGATACCCCGAGCCCCTCGGGCCGGCCTCCGGATGGTTTTCCTTTGGAGGGATGAAATCCTCCTGATCGGTCTTTTGCCATAACGCTGTCAGATTGTTGATGTTCGTATGTAATCGGCGAGCCAGCGGGAAAAATATATGCCATCGGGCCGAAGGCGGCAGCGGGGGATTTGTGCCGGAACGACAGTTGCATCTTTTCCCCATTCCATTGCACAACCGTTTCCCCGCGCCGGTGATGGCATATTTATTGACCGGATCTGAATTGCCAGCAGGTAATTTTGTTAGTTTGGCGCTCGATATCCATGATCTGCTGGCACCTGATGAAACCCAAATTTGTAAGTATTAGCGATGAGATAATCGAAAGGATCAAATCCGGCGGATTACAGCCGGGCGACAACAGAACCTCAACATCTTACCCGAAATGCAATCCTTTTTGAAGCGCGCCGCAATGGTTTGTTGGCTAACTTTCCCGCTTACCGGCACTGTGTTTTCGCAAAATGCCATCGTGAAAACCGATATTCCGCTGGATTCCATCCGCCTCAGCGACCCGTTTATCCTGGCCGACGCACCCACCAGGACCTACTACATGACCGGGACGGGCGGCAAGCTGTGGAAAAGCAAAGACCTCGAAAGGTGGACAGGCCCGTTCACCGTTGCGCAAACCGACCCAGGATCGTGGATGGGGCCATCGCCGATGATCTGGGCGGCCGAACTGCATCGTTACAATGGCAGGTATTATTATTTCGCGACATTTACGAACAGAGCCATAAAGGTTGGTGAAGGACTGGAGCGTCGTGCGTGCCATGTGCTCGTGAGCGACCGGCCCGATGGCCCCTATCTGCCGATGAAGGATTCGACTTATCTGCCGGCGGACAAATTAACCCTCGATGCGACGCTCTGGACAGATACCGACGGAAAGCCGTACATGATTTACTGCCACGAATGGCTGCAGAATGGCAACGGCACCGTAGAAAAAATTGCATTGAAACCAGATTTCAGCGGTACTACCGGTGTGCCCAGGCTGCTGTTCCTTGCCAGCGACTCGCCTTGGAGCCGTGAGAAAAACAAGGATGGCAGCGACCGCCCCAATAAGGTTACCGATGGCCCGTGGGTATTCCGCACGAAGACCGGGAAGCTGGGAATGCTATGGACCAGCTGGATATATGACGTTTATACTCAGGGAGTAGCCTATTCCGAAAGCGGAACACTGGATGGCCCGTGGGTACAGGAAAAAGAGCCTGTTACCCCGCCCAACTTCGGGCATGGCATGCTTTTCCGGACGTTCGACGGAAAACTGCTGATGGCCATTCACAGCCACCGCAGCGTGAACGGGCGTACCGCGCGGGTTCCCAGGCTCCTCGAAGTAGACGACTCGGGGGATAAACTCGTGGTGGGGAAGCAGCTTACGTACGGTAAGTCATTTCCTGCCGCCCGGTAAACGGATTACAGGGAGCAAACGACGAAAAGTAAAATTGGGTTTTATCCAAATCGAATCCTATGCTTCTCACTCTTATCGTGTTGGCGGCCATTGTCGTGCCGGTCATTCTCTTTTTTCGCGCCGGAAGGCGGAATACGATGGTTTACAGAAAAAAAGTTCCTGATTGTAATCGCGGCTATTCCGTTAGCGATTATACCGGTGTGACAGCAGGTTCGCAAGACGGCTGGTCGACAGGCAGCGGTCCCATCCCTTTTGATCACGAAACAACGGCATTCGGTGGCGGGGATTTCGGCGGTGGCGGGGGAGGTGATTCTTACGACATGGCCAACAGCGACCCTGCCGATTCCGGCAGCTGTGATTCCTCATCCGACACTACTTCCGATTCTCCGGGAAGCGATCCGCCCGGTTATCTCAATGACTGACCGGCGCGATGCCGCCAAACCCCAAGATCTCTCCATACCAAACTGGCTTCCGGAAGGCAATAGCTATCCGGCCAGTGGCGAAGCGTGCTTGTACTACTTGTACTAAATACATATCTAATTGTAAAAATATTATTGTCTAAAATATAGACAATAAACAAAGTTCTTCTTTACATTTGTCGTACACAGACCGGCATGGGTCGACACGTGCGGTTTGTGCGATGTCAATTCGTTTCATCAAAACTATTACGACTATGAGAAGGATCAGTTCTATTTTTATGATTTTGTGCTTGCTGGGCGTTGTTTGCAGTAGCATTGCCCAAACCACAGCACCGGCCGATTTTTTCGTGGGCAAATGGGAGATTACCGTTTTCGGTACGCCTAATGGCGATGCCAAACTCGTTGCCGATCTCACCCGTACCGACGGCAAGCTTACCGGCCAGATCACCAACGCGACCGATCCCAGCGCCGAGAAAATCGCCATTACCAGTGTCGACGAAGCGGCCGACAAGATTACCATCGGTTTTTCGGCACAGGGGTACGACGTTACCCTCGACCTTTCAAAGGTGGATGACGATAACCTGAAAGGAAGCATGATGAGCATGTTCGATGCCACCGCCAAACGGATGAAGTAACTGGGATAGCGGTCGGCCGCGACCATAATCCGGGTGGCATGTACCCGCTACCCGGATCATGGTCGCGGCTGATCTTTCAAGCATGTAGTGCGATCTGTTGAAACGGGCACGATTTTTAAGCAATCGCGCCACCTGAAACCGATCATCAACAGTTTAAACACAAACTACATGCTAGCAATGAATTATCGGGGGCCCTACCGGGTCCGGGCCGACCGCAACAAGCCGATGCCGCGGATCGAGCATTCGGGCGATGCGATCGTGCGCGTCACCCGCTCCTGCATATGCGGGTCCGACCTGCATCTTTACCACGGAATGGTGCCCGACACCCGCGTGGGTACCACCTTCGGGCACGAATTCATCGGAGTGGTTGAAGAGGTAGGTTCCGAAGTGACCAACCTGAAAGTAGGCGACAACGTGCTGGTCCCGTTTAACGTAGCCTGCGGTAAATGCGTTTTCTGCGAACAACAACTTTTTGGCAATTGCCACGAATCCAATCCCGAAGCCACTGCGGTGGGCGGGATTTTCGGATATTCGCACACTGCCGGCGGCTACGATGGCGGCCAGGCGGAGTATGTTCGCGTGCCTTATGCGGACATCGGGCCGGTTGTGATTCCCGATGATATGGACCACGACGACGCGGTCCTGCTCACGGACGTCGTTCCGACGGGCTACCAGGCTGCGGAAATGGGCGGGATAAAACCCGGGGACACAGTTGTGATATTCGGGGCCGGCCCCATTGGCATCATGGCGGCCCGGTGTGCCTGGCTGTTCGGTGCGGGCCGGGTGATTGTGATCGACCACCTCGAATACCGGCTGGAATTTGTCAGGAACTATGCGCAGTGCGAGGCCTATAACTTCCGCTCACTCGAAGATCCCGTATTGTTTATCAAAAAGACCACCGACTGGATCGGTGCCGATGTGTGTATCGATGCCGTGGGCTGCGAGGCGGCCGGCAGTGCGTTTCACACCGTTACCGGACGCAAGATGATGCTGCAATCGGGTTCGGCGATCGCGCTGCATTGGGCGATCAACGCGGTAAAAAAAGGTGGCATAGTTTCGATCGTGGGCGTTTACGGGCCGACGGGCAACATCGTGCCTATCGGGAATGTGGTTAACAAAGGTCTGACACTCAGGGCTAACCAGACGTCCGTAAAGCGGCTTTTGCCTAAATTGATCGAACACGTACGGGCCGGCCGCATCGATCCGAAAGCCATTGTGACGCACCGCGTGCCGCTGGAAGAGGTAGCGGATGCCTACCATATCTTTTCAGGCAAACTCGACAACTGCATCAAAACAATCCTGATACCGCCATCAGCCAGAAAATAAGATACGATATGAAAAAGATACAAAACGATTACAGCCATATCAACGGCTGGGGAATCGACGCTGACCCGCTCGATGTACCCAATTATCCGATGAAAAAACGGACTGAAAACGACAACCGGGGAATGGTTTGGGAAAGACCGCCCCAGCAACCCGAGCTGGTGGAAATCCTGCATTCCAATGAGCGCCCTGGCCTTTCTGCCGTATTCGGGACGCCGAATCCCCCGGCGGGTCTGAGCGGGAAAATACGTCGCTGGGCATTCCGTTTCAGCGAATCGCACGTTATGCATTGGATCGGGCTGCTTATGGCCGATCGCGTCCAGATTATGGAGGGAATCGCCGACGACCTCAAAAGCGGCCATGTTCCGAACCTTTTCGAGGAACATGGGGGCAAAGCGGAACTGAAACACAATGCGGCCGGGTTTGCCGGTAAGGTCATATGCACGGTTGCGGTGGTCGGCCTGGTTGCTGCATTGCTCAGGCGCAGGTAGAGGTGTGGAAGTTATCTTCCTGCGCATCGCCGCTATCGATGTCAGCCGAAGGCAGGCTGCATTGCCGTGTTAAAAACGGGTTGTCCGGAGCGGCTTTGAAAGTCGTCGCCATTGAATTCGTACACCCGGTAACGATCGGTGAAAATGCCGTTACCGGTATAATCAAAAGTATCTATGTCGGCGACGCGGTAACCTTTGCCGTGCGCGAAAACCTTGCAGCGATCCTTGTAGAAGCAGGTTTTCCGCCATTTGCCGATAAACCGGAAATTGCACGCATCTTCTGAAATCACCCGGTCGTCGAAATAAACGCGCTGGCTATCCTTGCTCAACCGTTCGTCCAGGCATTTGAAATTTTTCGCATCCGAAGACAGGGGATAACGGCCTTTGAAAACGTTGCGGTCGTCGCGACCGAGATCGCGGCCGAGGATGCGGAAATAAACCGGGTCCGCTCCGGGGATAGGCTTGCCGTCAAAGTATACATTCTGGAAGTCGCGGGCATAGCGCGACGGACCGGGACACCCGACCGGTCCGGCTGTAAGGACCTGGAACGTCCGGGCGTGCGCATCGGGAATCAGGGCCCGGGTACCCGTATTCTCGATGTAGTAGACGTGTTTGTTGTCGATCTGATAAGTTTCAAAAAAAGGCGACGGTACGGAGGAGCCGGTAACGGGACGTAGCAGGAAAAGGCTTGCGACGACAAGGGTCAGGTATACACTGGCTATCAGTAGCAGGATCAGCATGGTAGTATAGGATGAGGTTGAGTGTGACAAGGTTTATTTTTCACGGCGTCGGGAATGGCGCGGCAAAAGTGCATATCGGGATGTGCAACGTCCAGTATTAATGATGCAACGGCAGTTTTCGACTATTTACCGGTAAATAACAGAATAGGACGGTGCCTGAGAAACGGCTATTTGGGCCATTTCCAGGCCATTAGAGAATCTTACCGATAAATAAATAGGATAGTACTCTTGTATAGAATTGACGTATTTGGTCTTCAGATCGCGCATATTGGGTGCGAATCGTCAATGAAATCCTGCAAGCCGTGATGTTGTCCATTTCAAAGCTGGTCCGGGCTATGTTCCTTTTGGTGCTCTGTTTTTCAGGCAGAAATCTGGGCGCTCAGACGCTATTTCAGAATATCCGCTGGCAGGATGGCCTTAGTGCTAAACAAATCCGCTGCCTGTACAAGGACTCGTCCGGCTTCCTCTGGATCGGCACTTCTGCCGGCCTTGACCGCTACGACGGCGCCGTTGTACGGCGATTTCATGATCCCGACGGCGGGCAGAAGCATTTTGTGAATGCGATATGTCCATTCGTTGGAACGGATACACTCATGATCGGCCTCCGGCGGGGAGTGCTGCTGTTCGACAAGAAATCCGGCAGATTCTCGCGGGACCCGCGGTTCGACGCCCTTTCTCAAAAAAACATTGTGACCATCCGGAGCGACGACCGCCACCGGGTGTGGATCGGGGCTTCGGACGGAATCTATATGTACGACGGAAGGAAGCTCGACGCCATTACAGACGCTTTCCCCGATGCCCGCAGGTTCGATTTCCGGCATTTCGAACTGTCCGTCATGGTTTACGACACATTGAGGCGCGGCCTGTGGATAGGAGGGAACAAGCCACTTTTCGTCGATTTGAAAACGGACAAAGTCTATTTCAAAGGTAATAACCCGCTCCGCAGCCCGCTGCTGGAATCGGAGAAAGTGCGCGCCATTGCCGTTGACCGTTCCGGAAATGTCTGGTACGGAAGCGACAGCAAGCCTTCGCTTAACTACTGGAATTTCCGTACGGGAAAACTCGATACTTACCAGGCCCTGGACGGTAAACTGATCGGCGAGGGGTGCAACTTTATTTTTATCGACCGGCAGGACCGGCTGTGGGTTTCGACCTGGCTTTTTGCGGCATTCCTGAAAGAGCCCGGTCAGCCGTTCCGCAAAATCGAGTACAGCCAGGACCAGGCTTACACGATTGCATATGGGCACTTCCGCGATGCCATCGCCGATGCGCAGGGGAACGTTTGGCTGGGCACGATCAACGGCGTGAGCAAAACGTTACCCAAAAACCCCATCGAAGCCATTTACAAACTACCCAGTTTTCCCTTCTTTCTCGAAACGAATTTTGCCCACGCCAATTCCATTACCGTCGACGGCAAGATGATCATGGCTTGCAAGGAGGATGGAGTGGTTTTCTACAATACGGCCGACCGTACTTACCGGAAACACGTCACCCCGAGCAAAAGGCTGCGCAACAACCGGTTTGCGATGACGGCCAAAGCAGGGGATACCTGGTGGTTCGCCGGGTTCGACGGCATTTATTCGCTCGCTCCGGGACAAACCGTTTTGCAGCGTTTCGATCAAATGAAAAAAGGGTTGTCGTCTTACGAAGCCCCGTTCATTTTTCCGGACAAACAAGGTTATATCTGGTCCCACGTCATGGGCGACGCCATTTACCGCTATGACCCTATCCGGAAGACCAGCATCCGCTTCGACGGCACGGACCCGAAATACGGCCTCTTCGATTTTGCCGACGCGCAGGCGTTCGTGTTACTTGCCAGCGGCGACATTCTGTTTGCCATGCATGGGAAAGGACTCCTGCGCTACGACCCTGTGCGTGAGCATTTCACGCTGCTGGCGGCACCCCAGATCGCCGAGGAGCATATATATGAAATGCGGCAGGATAAAACAGGGAGGATTTGGGCGGCAACCGGTGCAAAAGGCATTCTGGAAATCGATGTAAATGGCCGGGTCCTCCGTAATATCAGCACGAAAGACGGCTTGCCGTACGATCAGGTTTCGTCGGTGGATATCGACGGCAGCGGGGTCGTCTGGGCGGCAACGCGCGAGGGCCTGGCGACTTACGACCCCGTGAGCAACAATGTGAGTAAGGTAGAGCTGGACCTGGGTAAAACCTTGCAGGATTACTGGAATTACGTAACGGTGGCCGGGGGCAAGATTTACGCCGTCATGCTGGATCATGTGGTTGTGATCAATCCCCGGCATTTTGCCTCGGTCCCGGTGCAGCGGCCGCCGGCGATCACTTCCGTCAAGATTTTCGGACAGGAAAGGATACAGGAACTAAAAGGAAATATGCTGAAACTGAAACCCGACGAATCGTTCGTCGCGTTCCAGTATGCTTCGCTCAGCCACCGTGACATTCCCTCGCTGCAATACAGCTACCAGCTCGTCGGACTGGACAACGACTGGGTGGCGGCGGGCCGTAACATTACAGCCTCCTATACCAACCTCCTTCCCGGCGATTATGTTTTCAGGGTGAGAAGTACCGACGAAAACGGGCGCTGGATGAAATCGGCGGGGGCGCTGCAAATCCGCGTATTGCCCCATTGGTGGCAAACCTGGTGGTTCTTGGCCGCCTGTGTTTTGGCCGCGGCCGGTATTATCTGCTGGGTGTACAACATCTATACGAAACGGCAGAGAAAGCGTGACCTCGACGAGACGATCGAATATTTTGCCAATAGTGTTTATGGCGATAATTCCGTTAATGAAATCTGCTGGGATATTGCCCGCAACTGTATTTCAAAGTTGCATTTCGAAGATTGCGTCGTTTATCTGCTGGACAAGGAGAGAGGCAAGCTCATCCAGAAAGCCGCATACGGACCGAAAAGTCCCAAAGAATATGAAATCCTCAACCCGATCGAGATACCGGTCGGCGAGGGCATTGTTGGCACTGCCGCCGCAACCGGCACGGCCCAAATCGTTGGCGACACTTCCAGGGACCCGCGCTACATTGTCGACGACCAGGCCCGGCTGTCCGAGCTGGCCGTGCCGATCCTGCACGAAGGACAGGTAATCGGGGTGATCGATTCGGAGCACCCGCGGCGGAATTTTTATAACAGTGACCACGTGCGTGTCATCTCCACCATCGCGGCGATCAGTGCCAACAAAATTACCGAAGCCATGGCCCGGGCCCAGGCGGAAAGGCAGGAAATTATGCTGCTTCGGATCAATAAAATGCTGGCGGAAAGTCAGCTGATGGCCTTGCGGGCACAAATGAACCCGCATTTTATATTCAACTGCCTTAACAGTATCCAGGAATGTATCGTGACCAGGAAATATGCGGAGGCAAGCAAGTATCTGAATAAATTTGCCAAGCTTTTCAGGCTGGTACTCAATAATTCCAGTAAAAATCTGGTGACCATCGCCGAAGAGCGGGATGTGCTGGAGTTATACCTTGAACTCGAACTGATGCGGTTCGGGCAGGGATTCACGTATTCGATTGACGTCGATCCCGAACTGGAAGACGATTATGTGCGATTGCCGTCGATGCTATTGCAGCCGTTTGTCGAGAATGGGCTATGGCACGGGCTTATGCACAAGGAAGGAGAAAGGCATATGAGAATCAGCTTCTTCCTGATCGGGCCGGAGCAGTTTGCGTGCGAAATCGAGGACAACGGCATCGGGCGGAAGAAATCCGCCGAAATGAAGCAAAATTCCTCACGCACGCGGGAACATGAGTCGCGTGGAATACGTATCTGTGAAGACCGGATCGACGTGCTGGCCCGCCAGGGCAACCACGCCAGGCTTGAAGTGATCGACCGCTATGACTCCGCCGGCAACCCGTCGGGAACGCTTGTCAGAATTGAGTTATCCACCTATTTATATCAAACCTAGACGATGATTAAAGCACTAATTGTTGACGACGAGCCTAAATCAAGGAATGTGCTGGCGTTTTATATCGAATCCTACGTGCAGGAGATACGCGAAGTGAAACAAGCCGAATCGGTGGATATTGCGCTGGAAATCCTGAAAACATTTCGCCCGGATATTGTTTTCCTAGATGTGGAAATGCCCGGTAAAAACGGCTTCGATTTCTTGCGGGCGTTAAAACAACCGACGTTCGAGGTGATATTTACTACCGCCTATAACCAGTATGCCGTACAGGCAATCCGGTTCAGCGCGCTGGATTACCTGCTCAAACCTGTCGATCCCGACGAGCTCCGGGCGGCAGTGGACCGGTTTCTTAAAAAACAGAATGTCCACCAGAACCCCGTGCTGTTTGACAACCTGGTCAGGAACATCGCCCACAAGCGTGCGAGCGAGTTCCGGCTTGCCGTGCCGTACCAGGATGGTGTTTCGTTCTTCACGCTCGACCAGATTATCCGGTTGCAGGGAGAGGGAAACTATACCAATATTTTTATCAAAAACCGTAAGCCGGTATTGGCAAGCAAAACGCTGAAGTACTATGAAGAAATGCTCACCGAATTCGGTTTTATCCGTACGCATAAGTCGCATCTTGTCAACCCCAAATTTATTGCCAAACTCATGGCCGACCACGACCTTGTCGAACTACAGGATGGCAGCCGGGTAGAAATATCCAGACGCAAGAAGGAGGAAGTGCTTTTGCAATTACCCCTGGGAAACCATCCACTCGATAAGTGAAAAGAACCGTTAAATCACTATTGTCGTACTTTGGAACATTGCCCACTTTCTTTGAAGCCATCGAATCCTACTGGCTATGGAGATATTGGCGATACGTATCGGGCAATTGTTGCTCATTTTATCACTCCTGTTACTGATCCTCGGCGGGCTCTGGTTCGCGCTGCGGTTTCGCCGCGTGATGCTGCTGCTGGCCGGTCGGGATATCAAAGAGGGGCAGGTGGCCGACGCCGTGGTATTGCTTGCGGAGGAACACCCGGCGTCCCGTTTTCAGGGTGAGGCTTATTACACGTTCCAAGTACATGTGAAGCCGGCCAGAGGCCGCAATTTTGTGACGGAAGTGCATGTGTCCAGCGAACATCTGCCACGCGTCCCCCAGGCCGGCGACCGCGTTTCGGTCAAATACAATTACACAGGGCGCAGGCGGACGGTCGTTCTGAACCTGGACAGTATCGGTTCCGAACAACCGCGCCGGCTTGGCGAAGACATTAATTGAATAGGTTTGATTTTTAGTGTGTTACCCTGAACCAGTCGTAATCCGCGTATCCCGAATCGTTTGTTTGCGTTTCGCGCGTGCAGAATAGCCCGACTTTCGCGCCGATCCATTTCCCCGCCTCCGCCTGAAACGTTTCGCCGACCGTTTTAAACCGGCTGCCATCCCCGCTGAACCCGAATTCGCATTTGCCACCTCTACTTACTTTTACACGCAGGTACAGGTCGCTCTCCGGTTCAAATTCTCCCAATATCCGCTCCGCTTCCGGTTTTCCGTCGGCGGCTTTAAGGCAGGTCGCGTAAACCAGCTCGGTTTTATTTTTGCCGCTTCGCAGGTAAATGCCGGCGTAGCTCAGCCCCATGATCACCAGTCCGGTCTTTTCGTTCGTCAGATTGGCATTCGGGGTGAATTTTAATCGGGTTGTGACCGTAAACTCTTCCGCCGGGAATTTTTGAAGAAGCAAGTTGGGGACATCCCACAGGTTCTTTGCATCCTCCGGGATTTTGTAAGAATACAATCTCAGGAAACCCGCCGCCGGCATGGCCCATATGCCTTTCGGGTTGGCTTGCCACTGCCATTGTTTTCCCAATGCACCCGTGTCGAATTCGTCGGATTCCGGCGGGGTTGCGAGCGGGTACTTTTTGCGGGTCAATGGTTTGGAATAGGTCAAAACCGGATCGCCGATACCATCGCCGTCGGGGTCGGAGCCGATTATCGGCCAATCGTCGACCCATTTCATGGGCTGCAAATGCACCACCCGGCCGTATTCGTTCTTGTCCTGAAAATGCAGGAACCAGTCTTCGGATTTCCCGTTCACCGGGCTGGTGGTTACCCAGGCTCCCTGGTGCGGGCCGTTGACACCCGATTTTCCTTCGGCCATTACCACTTTTCGCTCATAAGGCCCATACACGTTTTTCGACCGCAGCGCGATCTGCCAGCCCGTGGCTACACCTCCGGCAGGTGCGAAAATGTAGTAGTAGCCGTTTCGCTTGTAAAATTTAGGCCCTTCAACGGTCGGGTCGATCTTGTGGCCATCGTACACGAGCACCCCGGCGTCGGTCACTTTCGTGCCTTCCGCATTCATTTTCCTGACGGTAATTACACTTTTGATGCCTGCCCGGCTGCCCGCCCAGCCATGGACGAGGTACGCCTGGCCGTCGTCGTCCCACAGTGGGCAGGGGTCGATCAGCCCCTTGCCGGCTTCTACAAGCACAGGCTCTGTCCACGGGCCAGCCGCATTTTTGGCTTTAACTACATAAATACCAAAGTCCGGATCGGGATAATAGATGTAAAATTCGCCCTTGTGAAAACGAATAGCGGGCGCCCATACGCCGTTTCCATGTTGCGTTTTTTCAAAATGTTCGACAGGGACCTGGCGGGGCAGGGCATGGCCGATCAGCGTCCAGTTGACAAGGTCTCTGGAATGCAGCACGGGCAGGCCGGGAACCGCGTCGAAGCTGGAAGCGGTCATATAAAAGTCCTCGCCCACGCGGCAGGCGTCGGGGTCGGAGTAATCGGCGTGCAGCACCGGGTTTTTGTAGCGCCCGTCCTGCAAATCGGCGACCCACGTTTGCGAGACGGGATATTGGTTTGAAACAGGTTTGTTTTGTGCAAAAACAGAGGTCGCCAGCAATGTGCCGGCAACCCAAAAGTGACTATTTACCTTCATGAATGACGAGGCTTTCCTCCTGTGCTCCCTTTAAAAATTCCTTTACTTTTTGCGCTTTCGATGCGTCGGTATGCGAGATGCTGATGTTCCGGCTGCGTTCGCCATTGACCGAAATGAGCATTTCGCTCCGGTCGTTGTATTGCAGGTTGTCGAAACTGATGTTAGTTGCGTTATCGGTGAAAATGACCGGTTTCGAATGCCGGGTGATCAGTTGCACGTTCTTGAAACGGATCTGGTCGGCGTCGGTGAGTTCCATGCCGGTTTCCGCGGATAGCACCATGTTCTCCATTACTATATTGCGTACCGGCATCTCGGGTAACCCGCGCACGAAAACACCTTTTGTAGCGCCGTTGCACACGATATTTTCGAAATGCATGTCTTTGAAAACCGGCGTCCCTTCGTTAACCACCGGGCGCATATCGCGTTCGCCGTCGGTTGCGAACTTGACGAAATAGTAGAGATCGAAGAAAATCGCTTCCTGCCGGATGTCCTTCATATTGATATTTCGCGCATAAATTTTTTCCACCACGCCGCCGCGCCCGCGTACCGACTTGAAACGCAATCCTTTGTCGGTGCCCATGAACGTGCATTGCTCCACGAAAATATTCCGTGCGCCGCCACTCATTTCGCTACCTACCACAAACCCGCCGTGCCCCTGGTAAACGAGGTTGTTACGGATAATGCCGTTTTCGGTAGGAATGCCGCGTTTCCGGCCTTCCTCGTCCTTGCCCGATTTAATGCAAATCGCATCGTCGCCTACGTCGAGCACGCAGCCTTCGATCAGGAAATTCTTGCAGGACTCGATGTCCATCCCATCGCCGTTATGTGCATATTCCGGATTCTTGACACGGACGTTGCGGATCGTCAGGTCCTGGACCATCAGCGGGTGCAGGCACCATGCGGCCGAATTCTGGAATGTCACGCCTTCAAGCAGGACTTTCCTGCAATTGTTGAAAACCACCAGATTGGGCCGAAGGAAATCTTTGATGTCGGCAAAGTCGGCAGGTTTTTTGCCGGCGGTAAGCAGCATGCTCTTGTTTCCGATACTGGCTTTTTTGAACTGCTCGCTCGGGTACCAGGTCTTGCCGTCGTCTTTCAGCACCCCGCCCGAGGCGATTTTCTCTTTCCATTGCGGCTCGGTGAGCTGCGATTTGTGGACCGCACGCCAGACGTCACCATTACCGTCCACCACGCCGCGGCCGGTAATGGCCACATTTTCAAGGTCTTTGCCGGAAATGGGCGATTCGTTCCGCGCGGCCGCCTTTCCTTCATAAAAACCCTCGGTAAGCGCGTATTGCGACTTGTCGGCTGTGAAAAGCAGTGTGGAAGCCTCAGTCAGGTGCAGGTTTACATTGCTTTTCAGCTTAATAGGCCCGGTGAGCCAAAGCCCGGACGGAACCAGCACCACGCCGCCGCCATTCCTGCTGCACGCGTCAATGGCCTGGTTGATGGCTTTGGTATTGAGCGTATGGCCGTCGGGCACGGCCCCGAACGCGGTAATGCGTACCGTATCTTTTTTGAATATGGGCTGGCGGACCTTCGGAAGATTCGACCAGCTGTAAGCGGGCGCGTTTTGGGCGGATGCATCGAGGCACCCCAGTGCGGCTAGCGCAAATGCTGCCAGGCGTGTTTTGTAAGTCATAGCAAAAGTGCCTTCCAGTCGGGAAGGCATTTAAATGGATTATTGATAACCGGCATTCTGTTTGAACTCATCCTTGTTGACGACGGCGTCCAGCTGGGTTTGAGGAATCGGCCGGACAGTGTGGTGTTCCTGGATATTCACAGCATTGTCGGGTGCGAATTTCCTGACGCGCTCGATCAGTTTACCGGTCCGTTTCAGGTCGAACCAGCGCAACTGCTCGCCCGCGAGCTCGCGGGCACGCTCGTCGAGGATAAAGTCCAGCGTAATGTCCGCCGCTTTTACCTGCATTACGGCGGCTTTTCCGGGTTTTGCGGCGCGGGTACGCACCACATTCACGTATTGGGCCGCGGCCGCAAGGTCGCCCAGCTGCATGGCCGCTTCGGCGGCGATGAGGTATATTTCGGCCAGGCGTATCACGAACACGTCGCGTGCGCTCTGCGCTTCGTTCAGGCTGGCGCGGGTAGGGTCCATGAATTTGGACAGCGCAGGGTAGCGCAGGTTGTCCTTCACTGTCCCGTCGGCCTGGTAAATGTCGCTGCGGTCGTAAGTCTGGTATTTCCTGGAAGCTTCGATCGCGTCGGGAATTTCCTTTTTGGTACAGTAAACAGCCGTATCCCCTTTGGCAATGCCCGCTGGGAGCGTATTCGAATTGGCATACCACGATTCCATGAAACTACCCTCATAACGGGCGTCGTCAGCCGAGTACAGGTCGAGCAGGAAACGCGTGGGCATGTAGCGGTTGAACGGCCGGCCGTTGGCAATGTCGCGGGTCATGCCGGGGCGGTCGTCGTATTTCATCAAAAAGAGCAAATGTGCATTGTTGCTTCCGCGGCTGTGGCCATACGGGTTGAAAGTGGAATTGGCGAGATCGTTCAGCGCGAGGTTCGCGGAGTAATCCACGGCGTAAACCACCTCTTTGGATTTCAGATTGCTCATTTTCCATAAATCTGCATAATTGGCTTCCAACTGGTAGCCGTAATTTCCGTCCAAAACCGCCTTTGCCATTTCCAGGGCCTCTTTGTTCATGCCTCTTGTGAGGTACATTCTTGCCAGAAAAGCCTGCGCGGCGCCTTTGGTAACCCGGCCATATTGCGGCTGCGCGGCCGGAAGGTTATTGACCGCGATTTTCAGGTCCTCAAAAATCTGGTTGTAGAATGTCTCTACCGGCGTTTTGTTGGCGGTGGTGAGGATTCCGCTGGTTTCGGTGGTCGTGAAATGTACGCCTCCCCAGGTTTCCACGATGTGCCAGTAATAGAATGCACGTAAGAAACGCAGTTCACCCTCACGGACCGGACGCAATGCCGCCGAAAGTCCGGCGCCTTCGATACGGTTGATACCGCCATTGCAGAGATTAATCGCCGCATATAATTCCCGCCATTCGTTGGTAAGGGCCGCATTGCTGCCTTGTAAGTTTAAGTATTGGGTCAAATCGCGGTATACCTCGCCTGCGCCGCTGGTCCAGATGTCGGTGCCGGTTTCGGCGATATTGTAGCCTTCTTCCTTGCCATACCACCAGCGCTGGTAGGAATAGGCGGCGTTGACGAGCGTTTCAAAGCCTTCGGGCGTCGTAAATACCGTTTCGGCGGTCAGCCCCGAAGGATTGTATTCTTCCAGAACATTCTCACAGGAAAACAGCCCCAGCAGGGAAACCGCCATTAACCCTGTTTTCAATAGTTGTGATCTCATTGTCTTGACTGGTTTTAAGGGTTACAGGTTCACGTTCAGGCCAAAAACAAACAATTTCGTCATCGGGAAATTCTCCGATCCGCCGCGCTCGGGGTCATAATCGAGCCTGGTGAATGTGGCGAGGTTCTTGGCAGTGGCGTAAATGCGCAGGCCGCGGATAATCTTCCAGTTGAACTTGCTTACCGGGAGGTTGTACGCGAGCGTCACGTTACGTATGCGGGCGAAAGATGCGTTGCGGTAACCCAGGGTCGAGAGGTATTTCAATCCTGCATTCTTGTTGGGACGCGGGTATTCGTTGGTAGGATTCTCCGGTGTCCAGTAATCCAGACCGGCGGTGCTGTTTCCTACTCCTTGCTGATCGAAACGAGCATAACGGTCGGAGTTGATCATAGCGCCGATGCGGGCATAGATCATCACATTCAGGTCGAAACCCTTGTATTTAATGGTGTTGTCCAGGCCGCCGCTCCATTTCGGGCGAGGTGTTCCGAGGATCACGCGGTCGTTTACGGCGTCGATCTTGCCGTCGCCATTCTGGTCTTTTACCTTGATTTCACCCGGCAGCTGCGTGGGCGACATGGCCTTGGCGGCTTCGGCTTCGGAAGTTTGCCAGATACCGAGCTTCTCGTAGTCGTAGAACACGCTGATCGGGCTACCGATAAACCAGCCGTTGCCAATATCGTTGCCTTCGGTGACGAGTTCGGTGATTTCTTCCTTGTTTTTTGTGAATGTGAGGCTTGAATTCCAGGTAAAGTCGCGGGTGCGGACATTGGTGCTTCCCAGCACGACCTCGACGCCCCGGTTGCGGGTTTTACCGATATTTTGCTTTACGGTGGTAACACCTGTGGTTGGCGGCAGGCCCCGGTCGAGCAGCAGGTCTGACGTTCGCGTGTCGTAATAATCGATCGAACCGTTGATACGACCGTCGAACAATCCGAAATCGAGGCCCAGGTTTTGCGTGGCCGAAAGCTCCCAGCCCAGGGCGGTATTGCCGACATTGCGCGAGAAAGTGTAGGCCGGATAGGCCACCTCGTCGAACCCGAAAGCGATGCGGGTGAGGGTAGTCTGTGTCGCATAAGGCCCCGATGGGTCGTTCCCGGCGATACCGTAGCTCACACGCAGTTTCAGGTCGCTGAGTTTCCTGACGTTCTTCATAAAGCCCTCGTCGATGATCCGCCAGGCGAATGCGGCTGAGGGGAAGAATGTCCATTTATTGCCCGGCGCAAGTTTCGACGAACCGTCCTTGCGGGCCGTCAATGTCAGCAAATAGCGGTCTTTGAAACCGTAATTCACCCGGGCTGCGAACGATACCAGGTTGTTTTTGGAATACGCCGAATTGATTTTGATTTCCTCGGTAGCACTGCCCAGCGAATAGAACAACTGTGAGGGAATGAGCTGGTTGACGCCCGACGCCGAAGCATTGTCCGAAGTGGTTGCCAACGAACTGCCGATCCCGGTGAATGTAAAGCTGTGTTGTTCAAATGTTTTCTGGTAGGTTAAAACATTCTCCCAGTTGATGGTGCGGCCGTTCGATACATTATAGGTGGCGAGCGATTTGCCGGTGAGCGAGCGGTCGATGGATTTGGGCGAAGAATAGGCCCCGTTACGGGAATTCGACAGGTTGGCGCCGATCGTGCTGCGGAATGTCAGCCCTTTCAGCGGTGTGATTTCGATATAGCCGTTGGTAAGCGTGCGGGTGGTGAGGATATTGTTGTTGAAAACACCCGGCTGCTCGTCCGAAAGCGGGTTGGCCGTCTGCCCGTCGAGCATAATGAAATTGAAATTGCCTTGTTCGTCGTACAAGGAGCCCAGCGGACTGATCTTATTGGCCTGGTTCAGCGGGTCGCGGCGGATGCTCTGGTTATAATACGTCAGCTGGCTCTGCAAACCGATCTTCATCCAATCGGTCAGGGTGTAGTCCACGTTCAGGCGCGCGGTGTAGCGCTTCATTTCGTCGAGCTTTAAAATCCCTTTTTCATTGAAATAATCAACAGAAACGTAGGATTTGAGTTTTTCGGACCCACCGCGGAAACCCAGCTGGTAGTTTTGCTGGAAACCCGGGTGAATGAGTTCTTTCTGGTAATCGGTCCAGATGCCTTTTTTGCAGCGCGTCGTATTCGGCCACATTGGTAAAAATCGCGGGGTCGTCGGCCGGGCTGTTCCATACGCCAGCGGCACGCCATGCTTCCCGCTTGAAATCGCGGAACTCGGTGATGTTCATCGCGCGCGGGTACATGGTCACTTGTGAAAGGCCCGCGTAGGAATTGAAGGAAATGTCCGGACGTCCGCTTTTCCCTTTTTTAGTGGTGATCAGAATAACCCCGTTGGCACCGCGAGAGCCGTAGATCGCGATGGAGGATGCATCTTTCAAAACTTCCATGGATTCGATATCATTCGAATTGATATCCGCCAGGTCGCCGTACTGCACGCCGTCGACAATAATGAGCGGAGAGTTGTTGCCGCCTATCGAACGGTTCCCGCGGATGGTAATGTTTACACCGGCACCGGCCTGGCCGCTGCTGCGGGTAATGTCGGCTCCGGCGATTTTGCCCTGTACGGCATCGAGCACGTTGTTGGAAGGCACTTCCTTAAGTTGTTCGCTTTTGAGCTGAACCACCGAGCCGGTCAGGTCGCGTTTGCGGACCGCTCCGTAGCCGATCACAACCACTTCGTCCAATGCACCCACATCGGGTTTCAGCGCGATATTGAATATGGTTTGCGCGCCCAGCGCTACGTCCTGGCTTTGATAACCGACAAACGAAAACGTCAGCAACGCGGCCGGGTCGTCGGGTACGAGCAGGCTGAATTTGCCCTGGCCGTCGGTGGTGGTACCCCGGTTGGTGCCTTTCAGGATCACGCTTACGCCCGGAAGCGCCGCATTCTTCTCGTCGACGACTACCCCGGTGACGGTCCGGTCGGCGGTTTCGGGTTTTGCCGGAACGCCCGATTGCTCCCGAGTCAGGTTTTCGAGGACGATCTGCCCGCCTACGACGCGGTAAGTCAGGTTGAGCGGCGAAAGAATTTCGTCCAGAACCGCGTCCAGGCGCATTTTATTCACCTCCACATTCACGGTCCTGTCCACGTTCACACGCTCGGAGCTGTACACGATCCGGGCTTTGGTTTGTTTCTCGATGCTGCTGATAACCTTTTCGAAGCGCTGGTTCTGGAATTTCAACGTCACGAGCCTCGCCATCAGCTCCTGCTGGTTACCGGCCAGTACCGTTTGGCAAGCCATCAGGATACCGACTATCGCCCCGAACAGCAATTTACGGGGCATATCGGTACCCCGGCAATTGGAAAGGCTTGAAAGTAAAGGTTCTGTTTTTTTCATACCTTTAAATGTTTTATTGAATGGACATTTGATAAAATGAAAGCTCCGGCCCGAACCGATTCGCTGTCGGTTCCGCAGGACTAATCTGACGCTGGCCCATGTTCGCTGCATGGCCAGCGTTTTTCGTTACGGCTATGTCTTCATAGGTTGGCAGTTGGGTTTACGCGTTTGAAATGCCTGTGTCCCGCGGGGCTTGCAACCCGGTCCGGAAATGCGGATGGCCGGGCCCCGGATCTTGTATGACCCGCCCAGGGCGGCGCAAATAATGTCGAGCTGGGTGAAAAGCGGTTGCCCGCTCAGGTCGGCGGTCAGCGGGCAGTTCAATACAGGCTGGTTCTCCACCTGCACGTCCACGCCCCAGGCGTCGCGCAGGTGTTGCATCACCTGCGAAAGCGGCGCATTGCGGAACCGGAACGAGATATCCGCATCGAGCAGTCGGGGGTGTTCGGCCAGTCCCGCGGCGAACTTCCCCGCGGTGCGATCGAATGTGGCGGTGTGGTTGGGAGTGATCAGCATATCCACGGCCTCTTCGCCGCTCCGTTCGCTGTACACCGACACCAGGCCCGTTACCACTTCCACCGTCGTTTGCCGGCCTTCCGCCGCCGTACTGACGCGAAAACTCGTTCCCAGAACTTTGGTAGTAACCTCTCCCGAGTGCACGTAGAACGGCTTTTGACGGTTCCTGCGAATGCTGAAAAAGCCGTTTCCTTTCAGTATGACTTCCCTTTTGCCCTTTTCGAAGCGGGCCGGATAACGCAGCGAGCTGCCGGGACGAAGCTCTACCACACTGCCGTCTTCGAGCGTAACTGGCAGTACATTACCGCCGTCGTTCCGTTTTTCTTCCCAGGCATATGCCACGAGCGGAACGTGACGGTTTGTGCGCTTTCCGATGAAGAAAAAGGCCACCAGCACCAACGCGGCCGCTATGGCCGCCCACCGGAGGTAGGCGGATCGAAATGGACTGGTGCGCGTGGGCAGATCGGGGAGACAGGCTTTCTCCTGCATTCCGGCCCAAATCCGTTGCCCGACGTTGTCCAGCGAGTCGTCGGAGATTTGATCGGCATTCTCGTTTTCGAGCAGCGCAAACCAATGCTCGACCAGCTGTTTTTCCTGCTCGGTACATCGGCCTTTCCGATATTTTTCCAATAATGCTGCGAATTGTTCCCGGTTCATCGGCCCTGGTGGCGGCTTGCTTTTAATCAGTAGTCAAATGCAGGCGCCGCGATCCGCAAAAATTTTTAAATATTATTGGATAAATTATGTGGAAGTGGTGATTTGTGTAAGATAATCTTTCTTTTGTTCAACGAAGAGCGTGGCGACCCTGCCTGGACGCCCGCCGTTCGCAGGGAAGGCCTTATCAACCTGGTCGTTACATGCCCAGGGGCATTAGTGGGGGAAGGGCACAAGGTTGCTACCGATATTTCATGCCTAACGGCATTGCCGCTAAACTTCCCTTTCTCCCTTCCCCTACAAATAACTTTCCAGATAAGAACGCAGCGCCTTCACAACAAGGCTCAGGTGATGTTCCACCGTGCGTTGGGGCATTCGGATTTGGGACGCTATTTCTTTGGTAGTGCGGTTTTCGAGGCGGTGGAGGCGAAAAATAGTCTGTGACTTTTCAGGAAATTGCCGCAGCCGTGCCTCGATATTGTGCATGAGCTCGCTTGCATTCAGCTGTTCTTCGGTCGTGCAGATGGAATCCGAATGCTCCGCGAACGCGTGGGCCAGGTATTTTTCATGCACCAGGGCCGATTTGAAATGATTGATGCAAATGTATTTAACCGACGTCACAAGGTAAGCTTCCAGGTTTTCGATCTGCAACTCGCCGCGACGTTCCCACAAGCGCAGGAATACATCCTGAACGATACTTTCCACGGTCTCGCGGTCGTCGATTTTGCGAAGTGCGAGCAGGTACATTTTCTTCCAGTAACGCTGGTAAACCTCCCGGAAAGCCATTCCGTCGTCGTCCCGCAGGGCTTCGAGGAGTTGTACGTCCGATAGGGATTTCATGTTCATGGGCGGCTCGCCGGTCGGTTTGGCGGATGTCAGGATGATCGATCGAATTGGATTTTTCCAGGATGCGCGTATTTGCGGGTCCCTGTCCGGACTTAATTTGAATTCATTTTTGATCGCGACCAATGCAAAAGCCCGATTTTTTTACGCAGACGTTGCCGGGAACGTTGTCAGTTCGTGTTTTTATAGGGAAAGCCATACTTTTTCCCGGCAACGCAAAATTACCCGGCCAGATTTGTCAGATTGACATTTGAAATATTGCAAGAATAGTTTGTGAGAAAACACCGGTAAAAGTCGGCCGGACAGTGCTTTGATTTGGGCTATTCATTACCTTGATCTGTCATGACTATTTCCAGAAGAAAATTCATTGCGTCGGCTGCCGCGGGTGCGGTGGTTTTACCGGATGCCGCCGGTTTTGCGTATGCACGCCGGCCGGTTCGTTCGGCGGCCGACAAGATTCGCGTCGCGGCGATCGGGATCAACAGCATGGGCTGGGCCGACATTAACGCCGTGATCAAAAATCCCGGCGTCGAATGCGTCGCGCTTTGCGATGTCGACCGCAATGTGCTCGACAAGCGTGCGGCCGAACTGGCGGCAAAGGGCATCCGGGTGAAAACGTACGGCGATTACCGTAAGATTCTAGAAAACAAGGATGTAGACGCCGTAGTGATCGGTACTCCCGACCACTGGCATTGCCTGATGATGGCCGAAGCGTGTGAAGCGGGCAAGGATGTGTACGTTGAGAAGCCCATCGGTAATTCCATTGCCGAATGCCGCGCGATGGTGGCCGCACAGGAGCGCCATAACCGGGTGGTACAGGTAGGCCAGTGGCAGCGCAGCCAGCGGCATTTTCGCGATGCGGTAGATTTTGTGTATTCGGGCAAGCTGGGTAAAGTAGGGCTTGTAAAAGTTTGGGGATATTTTAATTACGGAAATCCGATCCTGCAACAGCCCGACGGCACGGCTCCGGCCGGGGTCGATTACGATATGTGGCTCGGGCCGGCTGCCAAACGGCCTTTCAATCCGAACCGCTTCCATGGCTCGTTTCGCTGGTTTTGGGATTATGCGGGTGGCATCATGACCGACTGGGGCGTGCATTTGCTCGATTATGCATTGCTGGGAATGAAGGCAACGGCCGCTCCCCGAAGCGTGAGCGCCAGTGGTGCCATGCTTCGGAATCCCGGCGCCGAAACACCGGACACGCTTACCGCCCTTTTTGAATATGGCGATTTTAACATTCAATGGGAACATGTGATCGGCTACGGCGCGGGCATTTACAACCGGCAGCACGGCATCGCGTTCCTCGGTGAAAACGGCACGCTTATCGTCGACCGGAAGGGCTGGGAGGTGGTACCTTATGAAAACCGCATGGAAGCGGTCCCTCTCCGGCAATCGTCCGACAACGGCGTCGACGAGCACGCCCGCAACTTTGTGGAGGTAATCCGGTCGCGTCGTATGGAAGACCTCCACGCTCCGATACGCGTAGGGGCGGAGGCGGCGATCCTTTCGCAAATGGGTAATATCGCTTACCGGACCGGGAGCGCACTCCGCTGGAATGCGCAGAAGGGCGAATTCGACGATAACCCGGAAGCTAACAAGCTGATCGGCAATGCCTACCATAACGGTTACAAAATGCCGGGGACATAGCCGTTCAGGAATTTGAAGTGAGTAAATAGGGGAGGAAATGGTATTTTTGAAGGTGTCCATCCTCTAAACCACATGAGAGTACTTTCCAATCTGACCAAACTCGTCGACCCCTCCGAGCAGGAGCTGGCGATGATGAAAGAGCGCATGTGCCTGAAAACGCTTCGGAAAAACGAGCATTTTGTGCGGCAGGGCATCGCTTCGCAGGAAATAGCGCTCGTCGAGAAAGGGACGATGCGGCTTTATATAGAAACGCCCGACAAGGAAATTTGCAAGGATTTTTTATTTGAAAACTCCGTGGCATGCTCCTACGACGGTTTTTTCTTCGGGCAGCCGTCGCGCGTCAGCATTCAGGCGTTGCAGGAAACGCAGCTGCTTGTTTGGACAAAGGAAGATTCTCATTATCTGTACAAGACCTGCCCGGGCTGGCAACGTTTCTGGAACCTGCTGGTGGTAGAACAGCTCATGAAAACCGATTACCGCGAAACGTCGCTGCTCAAAGATTCGCCGGATGTGCGTTTTCGTAACATTCTGGAAGAACACCCGGTGCTTTTTAGCAGGATACCTCTGCAATACATCGCCAGCTACCTGGGCATTACCCGCGAAACGCTCAGCCGCTACCGGAGCCGTATTCTGAACGACTAACATGCCATCCTCCCTATGAAAACCCCGAATACAGAACCCGCCGTTGCGTCCGTTGTCCAGATCCGGAAATTCCACAACGCCGAAGGCCGCATCCACGCCGTATTGAGCTACAACTCGTCCCGGAATTACCTGCTGATGAAATGGATCGGCTATTCCACCGATGCTGAAATCGTCACCGCTTTGGAAGAAATGAAGCAATGGCATCAAACGACCGGCAAAGCGCGTGGCTGCCGCTTTCATGTGCACGATACAAAGGAAATCGAAGGCTCCTGGGCCGGAACGATGGAGTATATCTGCAACGACTTCTTTCCCGAATGTCGTCGCGCCGGTTTGTCGTGCAATATCAGCATTGTTTCCCCCCGACTTTTTCTCTAAAATGGCCTCCCTGACATTGCTGAACAGGCCGGGAACCGTGGTCCCTACAACGGTGGTGAATACACTCAGGGAGGCCGAGAACCTTATCTCCGGGCGCTACGCGGTCTCTGTCTGAGTTTCAGCCGCCGGCGATGTTCAACGCCGGGCAGCGCCGGAGCGTCTGTTACTTAGTGCATCTGGTAGCGATCTACGTGGTTTTCGATAGGTTTAACCGTTTGGAGGTAAGCATAAATAGCGTTCAGGTCAGATTCTTTCATTCCCGCGTACATGGTCCATGGCATCGGGGTGTTGGGTTGGGAAGCGGGCACTGGCGATGCCACGTAGCCCTGAGCCGCGAATGCCTTGAAGCGGTTCACAAAATCCGATGCCGTCCAGTTGCCGATACCGGTTTGCTTGTGCATGGTAATGTTGGGCGAAACCACTACGCCGGCCGGACTCTTAAACGCCATTCCTCCCCCAAGCTCCGTGCCCGGAATCACGCTGCCTTTGTCGGTTTTGCTGTGGCAGTCAACGCAGCCGGTCGCATTGACCAGGTATTTGCCGTAAGCCACTACGTCCGCCGTGTCGGGCCGGGGCGACAATTCGGCTTTGGCGGGCATGGTGTTGATGATAAAATTAACCGGGAAATCGGCCCGGGATTCCGGTACATCTTTCTCCACGGGCGGTAACGTGCGGATATACGCGATAATCGAGAAAATATCCTCCTGATCCATCCGCCCGAAGCGGTGGTAGCCCATGACCGGGAAAAGCGCCTTGCCGTTCTTGCTGACGCCCGTGGTGATGGCGCGGAAAAGTTCGCCGTCGGTCCAGCCGGCCAATGCGTACGGCGTAATGTTCGGCGCATAAAATGTGCCGGGAAACCCCATCTGCTGGTCAAAACGCTCTCCGCCTGCGCCCTGGCCGGTGGTCATCATCGGCCCCGCGAACCTCGACCAGTCGCGGCTGCTGTGGCAGTCCATACAAACCGTGACATGGTTTGCCAGGTAACGGCCCCGTTCCACCCGCGCGGCTGTCTTTTCAATTTTGATGTCCGGTGCCTTGCCGGTGTCGGGTAACGCCAGTTTTACGTAAGTGGCTGCGAAGCAAACGAGTAGTGCGATTGTGGCAAGCGCATATCCTGCCCACCTTAGAATTTTCATGGCTGATTAGATTTAAGGAATACCTGTTTCGTACGTAGCGCCCCATTTCCCGCCGGGGATTGGATTGCGGTTCAAAAATAGAAGCGTTACGGCCAAAACGATTTGATCCAAATCACAAAAATCAGGCGGATCGAGTAACCGGTACGGCCTTGCTGACGAGCCATCCGAAGACCACGCAGCCAAATATGCCCACGCCGGGGTACAGAAAGAAATGCACCCACCCGTTGGCCTGAACAAAATAGAGTAGTACCGCGCTCAGGAAAAAACCGGCCAGGATACCCGTGCTGTTGATCGAAGGGAAAAATATCCCGGCTACAAACATTCCCGCCAAGCAACCGCCGAATATGCCGATCAGTTTCAGGTATTCGTCCCAGATACTATTGTTTTCCATAAAAACGAGCCAGATCGCAATGCCGATTCCGGCCGCGCCTAACGCGAGGGTGATGTAGCGTGCGAAGCGGAACCGTTGCAAATCCGTAGACCCGGGTGCGAAATGGCCGAAGAAATCGGTCGTGACCACCGTGGCAATGGAATTCATGGAAGAACTGATGGTAGACATCGTCGCAGCGAACAGCCCCGCTATCACAAGTCCGCGCAGGCCGGCGGGCAGTCGGGTGGAGATAAACCAGGGAAAAATGTCGTCCGTCCGGGCCATGGTGTTCAACAGCTGGGGCGATTGTTTGAAATACACCCATAATGCGGTCCCGACAAGGAAAAATATCAATGTTGCGGGAATTACCAGAAACGCATTGGTCCAGATCGAGCGCCGCGCTTCGGCTTCGGTGGGTGTGGTAAGGTAACGCTGCACCACCACCTGGTCGGACGTGTAAGTCACGATCTGCGTCAGGAAATTCCCCACCAGCACCACCCAAAGCACCGGCTCGGTAATGGCCCAGCCGCTGTTGACCATGTGGAATTTGTCTGCCCGGCTTGCCTGTTCAAAGAACGAACCGAATCCGCCAACCGCGTCGGCGATGAAGAACAGGCTCAGAAATGCGCCGCCAAGTAGTACGCCTACCTGCATTACCTCGGTCCATACGACCGCTTCGATCCCCCCGGAAATGGTATAGGCGGTGGTAATCAGGCTGGTGAGCATAATGCAGAGCATCAGGTTCATACCGGTGACCGTGCTCAGCACCAGCGCGGGCAGATAGATAACAATGCCCAGCCTTCCGACCTGAAAAACGACAAATGTGAAGCTGCCAACCAGTTTGACCGTTTTATTGAACCGAAATGCAAGGTATTCATATACACTGGTGATGTTCAGTTTACGAAAATAGGGCAGGAAAAACCAGATCACGACCGGCGCCACGACGACGATCATCGCATTGGCGAAAATGTAGGTCCAGTCGGTGGCATAGGTTTTCGCAGGAATGGCGATGAATGTGAGCGCGCTCAGTTTGCTGCCGAAAATACTTAACCCGGCTGCCCACCAGGGGATATTCTGTCCTCCGAGAAAGAAATCGTCGGTGCTGGCGCCCATCTTGCGGGAAACATAAATACTGATGCCGAGTACAAGCAGGAAGTAAACCGATACTACCGTCCAGTCGGCCCCATTGAATGTGCCGGTGCTCGATACCGGGCTGCCTTCCGTCACGCGCGGCGTACGGATACCTGGCTGTACCTCCCCTGAGGGAATCACCGGCAGACCGTTCCACGTTACGAGCGGCGTGGTAACCGCCGCTTTACCTTCGGGATATATGCCAAGCGGTGCCCAGGTGTCGGTAATGGTGTGGTATGCCAAGATCTCCCTGCGGAAACCGGGATGGTTTTCTTTCAGCTCCATCACCCGGTTTGCATAAGTACCATCGTCACCACCTATCACGAGCAGGTGCGACTGCCCGGCCGCATACGCAGGCGAGGGGGCGGCCGCTACCGCGTTGGGTAGGCCGGCAATGCGTTTCCAGCTTTTGGAAACGGGATTATAGGCAAGGCACTCTTTCAAATAGGTGCGCCGGGCGGCTCCGGTGGTAACATTATAATGTAACCCGACTCCGCTGAACAGAAAGAAACGGCCATCCTGCGCGCCGGCAACGCCTAGCATGCGGCCATCTCCGGGTATGGGCGGTAGTTCGTTCCATTGTTTTTTGCGCAGATCAAACTCCCAGAAACGGTTGGACGCATTGGTATCGGACGGTGCCACGGTGCCGCCCGCAATGTATATTTTGTCGTCCAGCAGCGCCCCGGAAGCATAGGCAAGCGGGATGGGCAAAGCAGGCAAACGAGTGACGTCAATGCGTCCGTTTCGCCAGTTTAGAATGAATGCTTCGCTGTAATGCCTCGTACCGTCGGCACCGCCCATGCAGAAAACGCCTTCGGGAGTCGTGAGCGAAATGCCATAACCCATCGCATGGGGCAGCTTGCCCGCTTTTTTCCAGCGCCCCGATGGATTTTCGAGTACAAAAATATCGTCATGCCACGTTTTGGGCGCCGTACCCCACGGCCCGGCATTACCCGGAAAATTGGCACCGCCCGCCACAACCAGTGCGTCGTTGCCGACACCCGCATAAGCCCCGGCTAAGCCGACGGCGTCGGGAAGCGGCGGCAGGTTTTTCCACTGCAATAGCGAAGGACCGGCGCGTTCGGCACTGGCGACCATAGTTTGCAGAAAAAAGTCAAGACAAAGAAGAAACGGACCATCAGGTATCAGTCATTCAGGTATTTCTCATTCCACGGCGGCTCATTCACTCACGGCGGATCATTCGGTAATGGAACGCTCGGCGTTTAGCTGATCAAAAAAGCCGATGCCCGCCAGTTGGCGTCGCAACGCTTCATATTGATCGTCGGGCAGGGCAGTAAGCGGCAGGCGACAGGGGCCCATGTCGAAACCGAGCATTTTCATCACGGCTTTTTGCGCGGGGATAGGGGGATACTGCACGACGATCCGCACCATTTCGACGCAGAAAAGCATTTGTCTTCGCGCTCTTTCCATATCGCCCGCTTCGAAATACTCCCGCACTTTCAGGTAAAAAGGTGCCGCGAAGTTGAACGTACTGCCGATCGCCCCTTTCGCCCCCATTGCCAGTGCCGGCAAATGGTTTTCATCGAAACCGTACAAAACGTCATATCTGCCCTGGTCGAAGTTCAGGCATTCCTGGTATTCCCAAAGCGTGGCCGCCGTATATTTTATGCCTGCGAAGTTTGGAATCTGCTTTTTTGCAATGCCCATCAAATCCAGCACATCCACCGAAAAACCGGTAAGCGACGGAATATGATAGTAGTAGAACGGCAGCTGGGGCGCCCCGGCTGCAATATCGGTCATGCAATCGGCCAGGTTTTGGACCGATGTGGGCTTGAAATAAAATGCCGCTACCGACGAAATGGCGTCGGCACCCGCTTCCTGTGCGTGGCGCGCGAGCTTGCGTGCTTCCGCAATGCTGGCGTGCCCTACATGCACGATGTTGCGCAACCGCCCTTTCCCCGCGTCGATCACCGTTTCGGCAATCCGCATGCGCTCTTCGAGCGTGAGGTTAGGGCCTTCGCCATTGCTACCGCAGATGAAAATGCCCGATATGCGGCTGCTGATCAAATGCTCCGCCAGTGGCGGCAACAGCTCGTAGTGGACCGAGCCGTCCGAATGGAAGGGCGTAAAAAGTGCGGCAATGAGGCCGTCGGTGTGCTGAATGGTGTTCATATTAACGCTTAAACTGGAAATTCAGGGTTTGCGGTCGCCGAAAAGCCACCCGGGCGCGATCGTTTGCAAGACGATCTGCTCATAGGCACCGGTTTTGCCGGCTTCGTAAAGGCACAGGATTTGGCCGTCGGGCAATACGGCCATGCTCGAATAGGCGGACGGGCCTGGGCAAATGGTTTTGATGACCGGCCAGGTTTTGCCTTCGTCGAAGCTCGCCCGTATGGTCAGGTTATGGCGCTTGCCGGTGCTTGCGGGATTCAGAAACAATATCGCGCCCGCTTTTTTCGCATCCGGCCATTCGTACCGGATAACCGACGCCTGACATACCGGTTCCACCAGTTCGGGAACGTCCTCGGGCGCCGTCCAGCTCACACCGCCGTCGTAGCTGACCGACTGTGCCCGGCGGCCGCGACCAAAATACGAGCGCATGTTCATCAGGAGCGTGCCGTTGCCGTCGGCTATTTCAACTACCTGGCATTCGTTCATTTTCGGTGTGATGGAACCGCCTAGCTGCCATGTTTTGCCATGATCGTCGCTGTAAATCGCATGCGCACCGTATTCGAACGGCCCGTTGCGTACTTTGCCGTTCGGATCGTCGTAACTGAAATCGCAGGGGATTACCAGGCGTCCTTTGTGAGGGCCGTTTTTGATTTGTATCCCGATACCCGGTCCGGTCGCATACCAGCCCCATTCCGGTTTTTTGGTGGTTTGTGTTATTTCAACCGGTTTTGACCAGGTAATACCGTTGTCCGAACTGCCGGATAGCCATACGGTCCGGGTCGACGTGGATTTTTTGGTAATAATGTCGCTTTCCGACACGTCGCCGCGGTTATGGGTGAGCAGAAGCAGAATTTCGCCGGTTTGCTCGTCGAGTACGGGGCAAGGGTTGCCGCAGGTATTGGCCCCGTCGTCCCACACTACCGTTTGCGGGCCCCAGGTTTTTCCGTTGTCGGTAGAGCGTTTCATCAGCAGATCGATATCCCCGGCATCGGCTGCACCGTCCTTCCGGCCTTCGCAAAAGGCGATCAATGCCCCGTTTTTTGCCCTGATGAGCGAAGGAATGCGATAACTTTTATAGCCATTTTCCCCCGCTACAAATAACGCTCGGGTTTCGGGAACATCCCGGGCCATAGTAGCGGGCGGCTGCCACGCTTTCGACCCGGACGGCAGGAACTGCCATGTGCAGCACAAAAGGGCTATCGCGTATGTTTTCTTCATGGCGGTTCGGCAATATGCAGGCGCTATGTCTATTAGTAGTTATGTACTACATAAAAAGATAAATGTAAAGGGATTTATACTAAACATCCAAACATTTATTTAAAGAACAACAAAAAAGGAAGGGCAACAGGCGGAGCGCCGGAGCATGGAGGATAATTTCAGGCTTTCAGCCGGTCGAAATGGGGTTTCAGATGGGCTTTCATGCCGTGCCTGAAATCCTCCGCGTCGCCGGTTTTCAATATCTCCACCAGGTCGTGATGAGTGACCTGCCCCGCTTCCGTTTCCCCGTCCTTTCCGATCTCGTAGTCGAGCACGTATTCAAAAACGGGCAGCAGCATTTTCTGGAAGCGCATGTAGGTATCGTTGCCGGTCATTTGGTAAAGCTTGCCATGAAAAGCGACCTCGTGCTCTACCCGGAAAGCTTTTTGTTGCTTGTTCATTTCCTGCTCCACGATGGCCTCCAGGTCGGTAATATCGCCGGAGGTCTTGCGCAGGTAAATGAGGTCGGCCAGGCCCATTTCAAGGACAAGGCGGAGTTCGAAAATATCCCTTAATGTGTTTTTGCCCAGGATCAGCGGGTCGAGCACCCTTTCGAGCGAGCCCAGAATATCGGGCTGTGCGAGTACCATTCCGCGTTTTTTACGGGTGTCGATCATGCCGAGCATACGCAGCCGGCTGAGCGCCTCGCGGACGACATTGCGGCTAACTCCCAGCGCATCGGCCAGTTCCTGTTCTTTGGGCAACGCGTCGCCCGGCACGAATGATTTTCGTTTCAGATACTCGCGCAGCCTGGATTCCACCATATCGGCCATCGTGGAAGCCTCCACAGGCCGGATGTCCTTTTTCAAATCGTTCATAATGCCGTTGGCCGCCCATTGCGGCCTGATGCAAAGCTAATAATTCCTTTTGTAGAACATAATGCGCAGAAAATTTGCAGGACGGCTGGATAACCCTTTTGTTCGAACCACCGGATTTTTACCGTTAAATAAGTTTACAAGTAATATTAGTTCTTATAGAATTTATCTAATATAATTTGAGAAAAATTGTAAAATTAATTCTATTAATAATGGACTGTTGAACCCGGTGGAGGTGGTTGGGGTGAAGGCGGGGCACAACCATGTCGTTCGGAGCCGCATTCATTTTCCATTTAAACCATCATACACCATGTTAAAAGTCGCAGGCAATGCCCTTCAAACGACGCGTTTGGGCGGCGCCCCCACGGAAACAACCTCCATGTTCGGCCCGCTTACCGACCTGATCGGTACCTGGGTAGGGAACAAGGGATGGAACCTCGTCGCCGTACCCAACCAGAACGGCGGCTTCATCCTCCTCGTGCAGCCTTACACCGAAACGCTCACCATCACGCCGTTGAGCACCCCCACGCCCAACCGCGGGACTCACATCGTGCAGCAGGTACCGACCCTGCTGTACAGCCTGGCCATCCACAGCAATATCGACGGAAGTTTGCTGCATGCCGAAAACGGGACCTGGCTTTTGTTGCAGGATTGTCCGGATGCGTTCAGCATTGCGCGCCAGGCCTCCGTACCCCACGGCGATTCCCTGCTGGCGCTGGGCGGCTCGTCGGTAACGGGCGGGGCGCCGGATATCCCCGAGATCAGCACATTGCCCATTACCGGGCCGGGTTCCAAGCCGCTCGGCTACACCGACCCCTACCTGACTCCGCAGCCGGGTTTCAACAAGGTCAACCCGAACGCGACCTTGCAGGAAGCGATCGCCGGTCAGACGATCACCTCTACGACCGCCATCACGGTAAACACGGCCAACAAAGGCGGCATTACCAACATTCCCTTCATCGTCCGGAACGCCAACACAACGAGTTTCGAAGCCACATTCTGGATCGAAACCGTGCAAAACCCGAATACAGGCGGTTCATTCCTGCAACTTCAATATTCGCAGACTTCCATCATCGAGTTCATACAGCAATTCCACGATCCGTCGAGACTGATCCAGTGGCCGCATGTGAACATCAACACGATGGTCAAACAATGACGCTATCCCGGCGCCTTCACAATAAAAACGATATTTATGACAGACCATTTCGATGTGATCGTGGTCGGCGGAGGGGCGATTGGCCTCTCTACCGGCTACCATGCAGGCAAGCGAAAAGCCAAAACGCTGGTTTTGGAGCAGTTCAATTTCAAAAACCAGCTCGGAAGCTCGGCGGGCGTCTCGCGGCAGTACCGCATTCCGTACCCCGAGGACTATATGGTGCAGATGGCACTGGACGCCCAGCCGTACTGGGACGAGCTGCAATCGCTGACGCCCAAAACTTTGCTCGACAAGGTGGGAACACTCTGGTTCGGGGACCCGTCCGTGCATTCGACGGAGGGCAATATCGCCGAAGCGGAGCAGGCGCTCAAAGCCCTGAATGTACCTTATACGAACCTGACGGCCAGGGAAATCGAGGCACAATACCATTTCCGTAACCTGCCCGACACGTATACCGGGCTATTCCAGGCCGACGGGGCGAGCATCGATTTCCGTGCCACCATTGAAACATTGTACCAGGCCTGCGAGCAAAGCGCTTACACCACTTTGCGGGAAGAGTCGCCCGTGACGGCGATCGGGCGGGACGGCGGGTTGTTTACCGTTACCACGCCAAAAGGTGTTTTTTCGGGTGAAAAGCTGGTGCTGGTGCCCGGCCCTTATGTCGACAGCGTGATCAACCTGCTCGGCTTTACGATCGAGGCTACCTATTGGAATATGTCGTCGGCCTATTTCAAAAAGACCGACCCATCGATCCGGTACCCGACGTGGTTCGTGTTCCAGAATGCGATCGGATCGAACGGCAACCAGTTCTACGGCTTTCCCGGCGTGGTTTGGGACCATCCCGAATACATCCGCGTGGCGCCCGATTTCGTGATCGAGCCGCTTACCGAGCCGGGGCAACGCACACTGGTGCCCAACCCGCAGGAACTCGCGTACACGTCCGAATGGGTGCGCTCGCACATGACTGGCCTGGACCCGGCGCCCTGTTTTACTTCCACCTGCCTGATCGCACTCAGCAAGATCCCCAATAAGGAACTTCTGATCGATTTTGCGCCGCCTTATGTGCCCGATCATGAGCATATCGTGGTTTACGCCACAGGCTGGGCGGCGAAATTCACACCGTTTCTCGGCAAAATACTGACCGAGCTCGCACTGGACGGTCATTCGACGTTCGACATTTCACCGTTCAGGCTGGGATACAATTATTTCAAGGCAATCTAAATCCATCGACATGAACAAAAACACGCCACTTAACAATGGAATGCAGCCCGGCCTTCAAATGGAGGTCGCGATTATCGGCGCGGGTACCTCGGGCCTTTACAGTGCTTATCGCCTTACCGACACGGGCAAATTCACCGGCGGGCAGGTACAGGTATTCGATATGAGCGAGCGCATCGGTGGCCGGCTGGAATCGGTGGTCCTGCCGGGAATGGATTTCTGGGGCGAGCTCGGTGGAATGCGTTACCTGACTTCCCAGGAAATCGTGACGACGCTCATCGAAGGCTATCCATTGAGCGAAAAGGACCTTTCCAAACGCACCCCGGTGCTCAAAGACCGCATGACGCCTGTGCCATTCCCGATGGGTAACCCGGCCGATCTGCTTTTCTATCTGCGCAAGGAGCATTTCAGGCAGAACGCCTGGAACGTGGCGCAGCAGGAAGGCCGGAAGCTCGTCACCCGCTATTACCTCAACGACGACGACATCGGTTTCAGCTCGGACCAGCTTTTCAACAAAATCATTTACGACGTGCTCATGGCCGATCCGTGGTTTGCGGGCAAATATGCCGGCAAGGTGTCGAAAGGCCCGACGGAATACGACTTTGCTTTCATGCTTACCAGCCGCGACTGGGACGATGTGAAGCCCAATCTGACCTATCATTTTCCCGGTTCGCCTTACGATGGCAGAAAGGTGAACGACCTGGGATTCTGGAACCTGATCAAAGACCAGGTGTCGGAAGAGGGATACCAGTTTGTGGCGAATGCCGGGGGCTACTATTCTAATACGATCAACTGGAATGCGGCGGAGGCGTTTCCCTATATGGTGGGGGATTTTTCCGCAGATGTGACCTATAAAACCATCGGGGAAGGCTATGACAGCATCGCATATGCGCTGGCTAACCAGTACATGGGCGTGGAAGGTGCCTGTATCTGGTCGGAAAACAAGCTCCTGACGTTTTCGAAAGGGCACGGGTTTCGCGATACGTACCGGTACGAGCTCACATTCCTGAACATTCCCGGCAATGTAATCTGGCACGCCTATGCCAACCACGTTATCCTCGGAATGCCGCGCAAATCGCTCGAATTGCTCGATCAGCAAAATTTCTTTTTCAATTCCAGCGAAAATACCCGGCTCGACGGCAATATACGCTCCGTGATCATGGAACCGGCATTCAAAATCCTGATGGGCTTCACCGAGCCGTGGTGGAAAAAGCTCGGTATCGATTCGGGGCATTCGATCACCGACTTGCCGATGCGCCAATGCTATTATTTCGGCACCGACCCGCGGAACAACAACTCGATGCTGCTTGGCAGCTATGGCGACATGGAAACCGAGACGTTCTGGAAGGCATTGTCGGATGATACGGTTTTGTTTAAAGTCAGAGCGACCGAATCGGCTTCACTCGCGGAGCTGAAGGCACTTGAACGCGAACAGGCCACGCAACTGATGGTGAACGAAATCATGTCGCAACTGAGGGAACTCCACGGCGACCGGGTGGTCATCCCCGAACCCTACGTGACCTACTTCCGCGACTGGACCGACGATCCGTTCGGGGCGGGTTACCATGCCTGGAAAGCGGGCGTGTCGGTGAAGGACGTCATGCCTTATATGCGCAAGCCCGACGCCGGCGAGAATATCCACGTTGTCGGTGAGGCGTATTCCGATCAGCAGGGATGGGTGGAAGGCGCGGTCTGCGAAGCCGAGAAAATGCTGGAAGAGCATTTCGGCCTGACGCGCCCGAAATGGCTGAGCGATACGTATTATATGGGTTGGTAAGCTCCGCATATTGTTGTTGGAAAAGGAGCCCCCGGCGGGCTTCTTTTTTGCAGGGACAAATCTGCGGCATAATTTTATTGGCGCAGGCTGGGAATCAACTCACCCAAGTTCCCATTTCACATGCGCATTACAGGTGCAAACTACTCCACAGGACATTGCAAATTCTCGGTTTGGGCCCCCGAAAAAGAAACGATGCGGCTCGCGCTGGCCGGTCGCGCGCCGGTGGCGATGCAAAAAAACGAAGAAGGGTATTTCGAAACGGAGCTCCGGGACGTCGGACCAGGCGCCCGATACCGGTTTATCCCCGATGACGGGAGCGGCTACCCCGACCCGGCATCCCATTTCCAACCCGACGGAGTCCACGGCGATTCCGAGGTTGTCGACCACAACGCTTTCAAGTGGACTGACAATGCCTGGCACGGCCTGCCGTTGAAAGATCTCATCTTCTACGAGATCCACACAGGTACCTTCACGCAGGAAGGTACATTTGAAGGTATTATTTCAAAACTCGATTACCTCGCCGGGCTCGGCGTGAATGCGATCGAACTCATGCCCGTGTGCCAGTTTCCCGGAGGGCGGAACTGGGGTTACGATATGGTGTTTCCCTACGCCGTGCAAAACAGCTACGGCGGTCCGGACGGCCTTAAAGCATTGGTGGATGCCGCACATGCGAAGGGACTGGCCGTTTTCCTTGACGTGGTGTTCAACCACGTAGGCCCGGAAGGTAACTATCTGCCGCAATTCGGGCCCTATTTCACAGACCAATACGCTACCCCGTGGGGCAATGCGATCAACCTGGACGGTACCTGGTCGGATGGCGTCCGCAACTATTTCTGCAACGCGATCCTGCATTGGTACGAGCATTACCATATCGATGGCCTGCGCGTGGATGCGGTGCATATGATGTTCGATAACGGCGCCGTACATTTCTGGGAACTTGTTTCGGAAAAGCTCGGTGAACTCCGGCAGCGCCTCGGCCGCAATTTTTACCTTATCGCCGAATGCGACCTGAATAGTCCCAGGGTCGTAAAATCGCCTGAAAACGGCGGCTGGGGTTTTCAGGCGCAATGGCTGGACGATTTTCACCACGCATTGTACGTTTTGCTCGACGAGCGCGGCCGCGACCGGTACGAAGACTTCGGCAGTATCCGGCAATGGGCCAAGGCTTACACCGATGGTTTTGTCCACAGCGGGGAATACGTCAGGTTCCGCAAGCGCAGGCACGGCGCATCGTCCGCCGGTATTCCAGGCGATAAATTCGTGGTATTCAATCAGAACCACGATCAGGTCGGCAACCGGGTAGGTGGCGAAAGGCTCAGTATGCTGGTGAGTTTTGAAAGACAGAAGATAGCTGCCGCCGCCATACTGCTGGCGCCGTACCTGCCTATGCTTTTCATGGGGGAGGAATATGGTGCAAAAACACCGTTTTTCTACTTCGTAAGCCACTCGGATGAGGAGCTGATCCGGAAAGTCGTGGAAGGGCGAAGGAAGGAGTTCGAGAATTACAATTGGGAAAAAGACCCGCCCAACCCGCAGGATGAGGACACTTTCCGTCAGTCGAAACTGGACTGGTCGGAGACCGGCGAAGCCGCGCAAGCCATTTTGCTCCGCTGGCACCAGTCGCTGATTATCCTGCGAAAAACCCACCCCGCGTTGCGCCAATTCGCAAAAAACGATGTCGCTGTCGATGTAATCGGAACGCGTTGCCTGGTACTGTACCGCAGGAGCGCCGATCAGACGCGGGAACTTGCATGTGTGTTCAACCTGGGCGATGAAGGTGTGGAAGTGCCCCTGCCTGAAAATGGAAAGGAGTGGGTAAAAGTGCTGGATTCCGGCGATGCGGAGTGGGGCGGTGAATTAAAACCCGGCGAAGGAAGCAACCGTTTGGAAGGAGCGCCGAAGGTGGTTGTCGGGAAACAGGGCGTGGTAATATTGGATTCGATCGCATCGTAAAAACGCAAGGCGCCCGGCCGGAATATCGGGAGACCGATACCGTTACTTCTGTCGATCAAAAGCGCGTTTGCAGCCTTGCTGTCGCTTTGCGGGCGGTAGCAGCCGTCGCGACGCAGAAGTTGAAGGTTTCGTTCAGACAGTAGGCGCGGTTTCTGCTATATTTGAAGTTCCGTTCGGCCTGATCCGGGCGGTCAGAAGAGAACTTCTTTCAAAAAAATGGCGGAAAAGTGGCTTATGCGGGTGAGGAAATGCGGGTTTGAGAGGCTTTGGCCGGCTTTTCTGCTCGTGGCAAGCTTAGTGGCCATGCGCGGCCACGCCGCGGGCGAGGCAACCGGCCGCGTGCTGCGCTATTCGATCCGCGACGGGTTGTCTTTCGGAGTGGTGAACAGCATTACGCAGGACAAGGATGGTCTGATGTGGTTCGCCACAGGCGATGGCGTGAGCCGGTTCGACGGCACCGCATTCAAAAATTTCAAATACGATCAGGGCGATCCGCATAGTTTGCCGGGAAACTATGTGAAATCCATTATTTGTGACGCAAACGGTACGATATGGGTATCTTCCCGGGACGGGATCGGCGAGTTTGTGCCCGCTGCACAGCGTTTCAACCGGTATAAACCTTCACAGAACAAAAGCGGGGCCGGGGACGACGTGAGCGACATCAGCCAGGGCTCGCGCGACCGCCTTTGGCTGGCGCTGAACGGTTCCGGCTTCGCATCGTTCGACACCCGGAACCACCGGTTTACCTTCTACAACCAGCAAACGTTACCGGGACTTTTCACCAATTCCGTTCTGAATGTTTTCGAAGATTCACAGGGAATGCTCTGGCTGGGCTCGCGCGACAGCGGGGTGGAGGTCTGGAAACCCGGTGCTGCCGGAAAACTGGTCAGAGCCGGCATCGGTCCGGACGGGGTGCCTTCCGCACGGATCAACGCCATTTACGAAGACCACCTGCGAAACGTATGGATTGCATCGTCGCGCGGTTTGATCCTTTACAAAAGAAAGGAAGGACGGTTTTACGATCTGCATATCGATACCTTTCATAACAGCGACATCTACCTCTCCGTGATCGAGGACCATCAGGAAAACCTGCTCATAGGCGTGCAGGACGGCGGTCTTTACCGGTTGAGGTTGTCTCAAATGGCCTCGCGTACGCCCGATGCGCTCGTTTTCGAGCAAGTCAGGGATAAGGACAGCAAAGGCATCACCCAGCGTTCGGTGCAATCGCTGTATATCGACATCGACCGGAACATATGGCTGGGAACCTACGGCGAGGGCGCCTACCTGATCAGCGCCATTCCCGAGAAGTTCCGGAAATTCGAACAGAAAACCATCGATGCGCGCGCCGAGAGCTATCTCAGATATTACGGCATGTGCGCCGACAGGGACGGAAACCTCTGGATCGGTACGGATGGCGAGGGGATTTACAAAACGACCGCTTCGGGCGAGATTTTAAAGCATTATGCCGCGGGACCACGGGCAGGGCAGCTTCCCGACGGGGCCGTCATCGCCGCTCACCGCGACCGGCAGGACCGTCTGTGGTTCGGGACTTATTCCAAAGGGCTCGTCCGGTACGATCCCGCGACGGACAGTTTCAAACGCTACGCGCACGAGCCGTCGGACCCTCGTTCGCTGGGCAGGAATGATGTGCGTGTTATTTACCAGGACAAACGGAAGAATATCTGGGTAGGTACGAACGGGGGAGGTATCGGCCTGCTCGACGAACGGACAGGTAAGTTTCGCAATTTTGTCCCTTCCAACAGTTCCATCAATGCCAACGACGTCCGTGCGATCGCCGAGGACAAGTATGGCAACCTTTGGATCGGGACCTACGGCGGAGGGCTGAATTACCTGAATACGCGCACCATGCAGTTCGTTTCATGGTTCAATGCGCCGGGAAAGGAACCTTACCTGTCCAACCGCATTATATTTTCGTTGTATATGGACCCGCTCGACCGGCTATGGATCGGTTCGGAAGGAAACGGCCTGCTGCTGTTCGATACGCGGGCGAAAAACGTGCGTTTCTTCGACGAGAAGCGCGGACTGGCGAGTAATGTGATCAACGCGATCCAGCCGGAAGGCACCGGCAAGGTTTGGGTGAGCACCAATAAGGGGCTTTCCCGGATCGATTCGCAAACCGGCCTGATCGAGAACTTCGATACCAGCCACGGTTTGCAGGGAGGGCAGTTCAATCCCGGCTCCGCCCTTTTCAACGCGAAAAGCGGCATGATGAGCTTCGGGGGAACCGAAGGCTGGAACCTTTTCGATCCGGGTCAGGTAAGCGCGTCGCGGTACCAGCCCAAGGTGATGATCAGCGGGATGCGGATATTCGGTAAGGACCGGGAGGGCAACCGGTCTGTTTCGCTTTATGAATACCTGGGCAAAGCCAGGCGGTTTTCCATTAAACCCGACCAGCCCGTGTTCACCATCGATTACACCGCATTGAACTACGCCTACCCCGAACTTACGCGCTATGCCTATATGCTCGAAGGGCTCGATAAGGACTGGAATTATGTCGGGAACGAGCGTTCGGCGAGTTACCGTTATCTGCCATCCGGGAATTATGAGTTTAAAGTAAAAGTAGCAAATCAGGACGGCGTCTGGTTCGACGATTACGCCTCGCTGCCGATCCGGGTAATGCCGCCGTGGTACCAGAGCTGGTGGGCGTACATGTTGTATCTCCTGACCGTCGGGCTGGTGCTCTATTACTATCAGCAATACAAACTCGGGCAGGAAAAGATGAAATACGAGGTCCAGCTGGCGCATTTGGAAACCCGCCAGCAAATGGAGCTGAACGAGAAGAAGCTTTCGTTTTTTACCAACGTGTCGCACGAATTCCGGACGCCTCTGACGTTGATCATCAACCCGATCCGGGAAATGATACAGGCCGGGAACGCCGACGGAAGCACCCATATCATTTACAGGAATGCGAAAAGGCTGCTCAGCCTGGTGGACCAGCTGCTGCTGTTCCGCAAGGCCGATCAGCAGACCGATCAGCTCAAACCCGCTGTGCACAATCTGCCTCAGCTTGTTACCGAAGTGTTTCAATGCTTTTTGCACCAGGCAGAGCAGAAACATATCCGTTATGAACTGGCCCTGCCCGATTCCGAGGTGGAAGTGGTCTGTGATTGGGAAAAGATCGAGATAGCCATATTCAACCTGATTTCCAATGCCTTGAAATTCACGCCCGAGCATGGCACGGTGCGTGTGAATGTGCTCGACCTGGATGCCAGGGCCGGGATTGTAGTGAGCGACACCGGTCGGGGTATTCCGGCCGATGCGGGTGAGGACATTTTCAAAGTGTTTCACCAGTATGCCGACCGCCGTTTCGCGGCGAAGGGCGGTTTTGGAATTGGATTATACCTGGCTAAAACGTTTGTCGAACAGCATTTCGGAGAACTGAAATACGAATCGGAGCTGGACCGGGGAACGACCTTCCATGTGATGCTCTGGAAAAACCATCCCGAACTCGCGTCCAACGCAAAGGACAGCGAAACGCGCGGCTCGGTATTGCTGGAAGAGCTATCCGAGGCCGTCATGCCGGGTAATGCGGCCGTCGTACCTGGCTGGCAGGCCGGACTGCTTGACATGAAGGCGCCTTCGTCGGAGAGCCATACGATGCTGGTCGTAGACGACGACCCGGAGATCAGGCAATATCTCGGGGCTATTTTCTCGGGAAAATACAAAATGTTCGAAGCCGGGAGCGGGGAGGATGGACTGGAACTCGTGCGCAGGCATCTGCCTGACATTGTGATCAGCGACGTGATGATGGGCGGCACGTCGGGCATCGAGCTCTGCCGGCAAATGAAGCTGGATATGGCTTTGAGTCACATACCGGTGATCCTGCTTACCGCGAGCACATCGCAGGACGTTCGCCTGAAAGGGATCGAGGGCGGGGCCGACGATTACATCGGCAAACCGTTCGACAAAGACATTCTTGTGGCGCGTGTGGCGTCCATTCTCCGCAACCGCAACGATTTGCAACGCTATTTTTACAACGAAATCACATTGCGGACGAGCGATTTCAAGATTTCCGCCGAATACAAGGAGTTTCTCGACAGTTGCATCCGCATTGTCGAAAACCACATTACCGACCCCGCATTCAATGTGAAAGTGCTGGCTTCCGAGATCGGAATGAGCCATTCCGCGCTTTATAACCGCATCAAATCCATTTCCGGGCAGTCGGCGACGAGTTTTGTACGTTTTATACGCTTGCGCAAGGCGGCGCAGCTGCTTATTACTACCGATATTACGATCAGCGAGACGGCATTCAGCGTCGGTATAAACGACATCCGTTATTTCCGCGAGCATTTCCAGAAACTGTTCGGGATGAAGCCTTCCGATTATGTGAAGAAATTCAGAAAGCCATTCCACGAGCGGATCACCATTGACAAGGATATTTTCAGGGGAAAGTCGGTGTAGTAGCGCCGAATATTGGAGTATCCCTGGCTTTTGATGCCTGATTCTAACAAAATCGGGCATTTTTTGTGAATTCACCCCCTCTTTAATGCGAAAATGTCCCCCCCTCGGTCGGGTTGAAATAGTCCTACTTTTGATTGATCGATTTATAAAACGTGGCGTCCGGCACCCGGGCTTATGACTATTTCAAGATGTCCGGACACCCGGCCCGCCGCTGTTATAAGCTGATCCGGCATCCAATTATCCAACTTTTACAGCTGTATGAAAAAAACTTTTTACAGAGGTGACGGGCCAGGCGACAGGCCAGTCCTCGGGGCGACCGTGCAAACCGCCGGCAGTCCCACTTCAGGTGCCCGTTCCGCCTTGCAGGCGACGTGCCTTCTGCTGCTCCTCGCACTGACCTCCTTTTCAGTATTTGCTCAAAATACATTTACCGTGAAAGGGACCGTGACCGCCGAAAACGGCGAAGGCCTGCCCGGTGCCAGCGTGATCCTTAAAGGTACTTCCACCGGAACGACCACCGATGTGGATGGCAGGTACTCGCTGAATGTGCCGGACGGCAACGGCACGCTCGTTTTTACCTACATCGGCTACCTGAACCAGGAAATTGCGATCGGTAACCGCTCCCAGCTCGACGTGAAACTGGCCCCCAACGACAAAACGCTCGACGAAATCGTGGTGGTAGGTTACGGTACGCAAAAGAAGGCTACCCTGACGGGCTCCGTTTCGGAGGTGAAAGGGGCCGATATCGTGAAAAGCCCGCAACCAAACCTTTCCAACTCGCTCGCGGGCCGTTTTTCCGGTTTCGTCGCCAATAACCGCGGCGGCGAGCCGGGGTACGATGGTTCGAGCTATACCGTGCGGGGGTTTGCAACGACAGGTAATAATGATGTGCTGATCGTCGTGGACGGTATTCCCGGACAGGTGGGTGGCCTCGACCGCCTCGACCCGAACGATATCGAGAGCATTTCGATCCTGAAAGACGCTTCGGCGGCGGTTTACGGCAGCCGCGCGGCGAACGGGGTAATCCTGGTAACGACCAAACGCGGCACTACCGGCAAACCGGTGATTTCTTACAGCTTCAACCAGGGCTTTTCGTCGCCCACGCGCCTGCCCAGGCTGGCGGATGCGGCTACTTACGCGACGATCATGAACGAAATCGACTATTATAACAACCCGGCGGGCGGGATGAACCAGCATTACAGTGCGGATGAGATCGAGAAGTTCCGCAACGGTTCCGATCCCCTTAATTATCCCAATACGGACTGGCAAAAGGAGACTCTCAAAAATTTCGCGTTGCAAAACCAGCACAGCCTCGCCATCAATGGCGGTACCGATAATGTGAAATATTATGCCTCGCTCGGGACGATTTACCAGGATGGATTGTACAAGAACGGCGCCACCAAATACAAGCAATACAACTTCCGCTCCAATATCGACGCGAATGTGACGAAGGATTTCAAGGTGAGCCTTGGCCTTTCGGGACGGCAGGAGAACCGCGCTTTCCCGATTTCTTCCGCGGGAAACACGTTTCGTTCGATCTACCGCGCATACCCGACGGTGATCGCCCGGTACCCCAACGGCTATTACTCCACCGGCGTGGAAAACCAGAACCCGGTTGTGCTCGGCACGGATATGGGCGGGACTGTCAGCAACCCCATGTCCGTATTCAACGGCATTCTGCGGGCGAGCTACAACCTGCCGTTTGCCGACGGGCTTTCCGTGGATGGTTTTTATTCGGTGGATAAGTCGTTCAACTTTTCGAAGACGTTCAGCATTCCCTACACGCTTTACAACTACGATAAGAACACCGGCGCCTACACAGGCGTAGTAACGGGCGGTTCGGCGGGGGCGGCTTCATTGAACCAGTCGCAGGAGAACATTACCAACATCACCCAAAACCTGCGTTTGAACTACCTCAAAACGTTCGGCAAACACAATATCAATGCGTTCGTCGCTTACGAGCAGAACAAGCGTAACGAAGCCAAATTCGGAGCCTCGCGGATCAATTTCCCGACGGCCTCCACACCCGAACTTTCACAGGGCGGCGCCGCGGCTACGGACAAGAACAACTCCGGCAGCAGCTACAACTTTACGCGTCGCAGCTACATTGGCCGTCTGGCATACAATTACAACGAGAAATACCTCGCCGAGGTCCAGGCGCGCGTCGACGGATCGTCGATTTTTCCCAAAGGCAAGCAGTACGGTTTCTTCCCGTCGGTTTCGGCAGGCTACCGCATTTCGGAAGAGGATTGGTTCAAAAACAGCGTGAGTTTCATCGACGATCTGAAATTCCGCGCTTCCTACGGAACATTGGGTAATGACAATGTGGGCCAGTTCCAGTTTTACAACAACTATTCCTTCGTGAACCAGTACGTACTGGGCAACAACGTGATCTCGCCGGGAATCGACCTGACCAAGCTCGCGAACCCGAACATTACCTGGGAAACTTCGAAAAAACTGGATATCGGCTTGAATGCGGTGTTCCTGAAAAACTTCAATATCGAGGTGATTTATTTCAAACAGAAGAGGTCCGATATCCTGGCTGCGAGAAATGCTTCCATTCCGAACACTTCCGGCATCGTGAACCCATTTAAAACCAACGACAACACGCCGCTGGTACCTGACGAAAACCTGGGTAAAGTAAATAACAGCGGGGTAGAGGCGACATTGGGCTATAACCACCCCGGCAGGTTCCGCTACAACATTTCGGGAAATATTACCTACGCGAAAAGCAAAGTTATTTTTATCGACGAGGCACCGGGAGCGCTTGAATACCAGCGTCAGACCGGCGGGCCGCTTTATACCAACCTGCTTTACAATACCCTCGGGATCTTCCGTACGCAGGCCGATCTGGACGCCTACCCGCACGTACAAGGCGCGCAGCCGGGTGATCTGATCCTCGAAGATTACAACAAGGACGGCAAAATCACCGCCGACGATCAGGTGCGCAGCAAATATGGCAATGTGCCGTTGCTGACCTACGGCCTGACGTTCAATGCGGGTTACGACGCATTCGACCTTGCCGTGGTATTTGCCGGGCAAGGTATGGTGAGCCAGTACGTGCTGCCGGAATCGGGGCAGGTAGGGAACTTTTACAGCAGCTGGGCCGATAACCGCTGGAGTCCTTCAAACCCGGAGGGCACATTCCCGCGTGTCGACACCCGCGCTTCCTCGTCGATCAACGGCGGCTTGTACGCCAATAACTTCTGGCTGAACAACTCGTCGTTCCTCCGGTTGAAAAACGTGGAGCTGGGTTATACGCTGCCAAAAGACGCATTGGCGAAGCTTAAAATTTCGTCGCTGCGCATTTATGCGAGCGCGTTCAACCTGTTCACCATTACCGGCGTGAAGGACTATGACCCGGAAGGTAACAGTACGAGCGGCCAGTTTTATCCGCAGCAGCGTATTCTGAACCTCGGCCTCAATCTCAAATTTTAATTGAAATCATGATCGACATGAATATAAAAAGCTTAAAACTACCCGTTCTGGCAACGGCGATGCTGTTCTCGCTGTTTGCCTGTGACCAGAATTTCCTGGACGTGGTGCCGACGGACCGTGTTTCCGATGCGTCCATTCTCTCCGACTCGGTACTTTTTGAAGCCTATGTAACGAACCGCTACATGGGCGTGCGACTGGCCGACAAGGAAGCGGAGGGTACCCTGCCCGGCTTCGGCCGCGGCTTCGAATACGCGATGTGGTCGTCGGTGACCGATGAATCGATTTATAATAACGACGATAATACCTGGCTCATCCAGCGCGGGCAGATCGCACCGGAGAACACCGGCATCGCGGGTACATTCTGGGGCCGGAGCTACCGCAGCATCCGCGAAATCAATTACGCGCTGGCCAATATCGATCAGGTGCCGATGAGCGCCGGCCGCAGAAGCCGTCTGAAGGGCGAATTGCAGTTCATCCGCGCATTCCGCTACCACGATCTGATCCGCAATTATGGCAGGGTGGTATTGCTGGGCGATAAAGTATACCAAATCAACGACGATCTGACCAACCCGGAACTCTTCCGGCGGACGGATATCAAAGCCGGACTTGACTATACCATAGCACAGCTCGACGAAGCGGCGGCGTTGCTGCCGGCCTCGAACGACAACAACACGTGGAAACTCGGCCGGGCAACGAAAGGTGCGGCACTGGCGTTGAAATCGCGGCTCGCTCTTTACGCGGCAAGCCCGCTTTACAACGCAGGGACGTGGCAGCAAGCGGCCGCGGCGGCCAAAGCCGTGATGGACCTGAACAAATACAGTCTCTATACCGGCGGTTACGGCAACCTTTTCACGACTACCGATAATCCGGAAGTGATTTTCAGTCGCCTGTACGCGGTAGGCGCACGCCACGTATGCCTTGAAATAGCGAACGGGCCCAATGGCTATAATGCATGGGGCGGTAACGTGCCGGTGCAGAACCTGGTGGACGATTACGAAATGATGGACGGCACCCGCATTACCGACACCAATACCAGTTACGATCCGAAAAACCCGTACAAAAACCGTGACCCGCGTTTTTATGCCACTATCCTCTACAATGGCGCCTCTTACCGTGGAAGCACTGTGGAAACGTTCACACCGGGTGGCAAGGACAGTAAAGACGGCCCTTCGAACTGGAATACGTCGAAGACAGGCTATTACCTGAAAAAATTCATGAACGACAATCTGCCGATCGACAACCCGTGGGACGTGGCCGGTACGCAAACCTGGATTTATTTCCGCTACGCCGAAATCCTGCTGAATTACGCGGAGGCGCAAAATGAAGCGGCCGGGCCCGATGCGGGCGTTTATGCCGCGGTGAACGCGGTTCGCCAGCGCACAGGCGTGAACATGCCCGCATTGCCCGCAGGGCTCACACAAGCGCAGATGCGAGAACGTATCCGCAACGAGCGCCGTATCGAGCTGGCTTTCGAGGAGCATCGTTTTTATGATGTACGCCGCTGGAAAATCGCGAATACGACTGAAAATGTGCCCGCTTACGGCGTGGAAGTAGGGAAGAGCGGCAACACGTTCACCTACACCCGGAAAGAGGCGCTGACGGGCCGCAGCTTCGCCGACAAGCAATACTGGCTGCCGATCCCGCGTACCGAGATCCAGGCCTCGAACAACCAGCTCGAACAAAACCCGGGCTATTGACCAAATTCCTTTTTCGCTCCCGGTGCCACCATCACCGGGAGTTGTTTTTTATCTATTCTCCGACCTACCTGTTCCATGCAAATTTCTCAAAACCCGGGGACGCTGTTTCTTGGACTCCTCATGGCTGCATCCATAGGCTGCCATGGCAGCGAACCTGCTGCCGGCCAGGCGGCCGAAGTGGTAACTATCCGTATCGATCCATCCAGAACTTACCAGACGATCCGCCATTTCGGCGGCTCCGATGCCTGGGCCTGCCAGTTTGCAGGCAACTGGCCGCTGGCCAAAAAGAACGCCATCGCCGACCTGCTTTTCAGCCGGGATACCCTTGCCGACGGTCGCCCGGAGGGCATCGGCCTCTCCCTCTGGCGGTTCAATGCCGGTGGCGGCACCGCCGAACAGGGCGATGCCAGCGGTATTCGCGACGAATGGCGGCGTGCCGAATCCTTTTTCGCGCAGGATGGCGGCTACGACTGGAATAAGCAGGCGGGCCAGATGTGGTTTCTGAATGCGGCCAAAGAACGGGGCGTCGACGAGTTCCTGATTTTTCCGAATACCCCTCCGGTGCAGTTCACGACCAACGGAAAAGGCTTCACTACCAACGGCCAACCTAACCTTGCCTCGCGGCAGATCGATAAGTTTACCGGCTACCTGGCCGATGTGATCGACGGGGTGCGTAAGAAGACCGGCATTACGTTTCGGTACGTAAGCCCGGTAAACGAGCCGCAATGGGACTGGAGCGATGGCGGACAGGAGGGGACGCCTTATTTCAATAACCAGATCGCCGCAATTACCCGCTCGCTCAGCGCTTCGCTTTTAAAAAAGAACCTTCCGACCCTGATCAATATAGCGGAAGCCGGGCAAATCGAATATCTCTACTCGGAGCACAACCGCCCGGGACGCGCCAGTCAGATTACCGCGTTCTTCGATAAAAACAGCCCCGATTACGTCGGCAACCTGCCCAATGTGCTTCCGGCGATTTCCGGGCACAGCTATTTCACGACTTCTCCCTATAAAACCGCCGTCGAGAAACGCAGGCAGCTTGCCGGCACGCTGGCGGCCGTGCCGGGGCTTGAATACTGGCAGTCGGAATACTGCATTCTGGGTGATAATGAGGGTGAAATAAAGGGGGAAGGCCGGGATTTGGGTATCAATTCGGGGCTGTACGTCGCCAGGGTGATTCATAACGATCTCGTGAATGCGAATGCGTCGGCCTGGCATTGGTGGCTGTCGGTTTCGCCCTATGAGTACAAAGACGGACTGGTTTACATCGATAAAAATAAAACCGATGGTAATTTTCGGTCTTCCAAAATGCTCTGGGCATTCGGTAATTTCAGCCGCTTCGTGCGCCCCGGCGCCAGGCGCGTAGAGGCTTCGAGCAGCCTGGGTACCGATGCGCTGCTGGTTTCTTCCTATCGAAATACAAACAACGAACTGGTGACCGTGATCGTGAACAGCGATAACCAGGACCGGGAGGTGCAATTTTCGCTCGCATCGGGGCTGAAAACGGGTGCGGCAAGGGCTTATGAAACCTCCGCGCAGAGCGACCTTGCGCCCGTGAAGGCGGGCGCCGCAGGTGGCAGGTTTCCGGTAAAGGGACGAAGCATCGTTACCTTCGTTCACAAAATATAGCGTAACCGTATCGCTGTGGATGAACTTATGCCGGGAGTTTACCATATTGACGTCCGGAATGCCGACGGTACGTCCGCGGGCCGGAAAATCACGACCGCCAGATAACTGGCTCTCGTGGCGTTGCTGGCACGGATTTTCCAGTATAGCAACCGGTCCGTGAAACTTTTTATGTCTCTTAGAAATATCCTTGCCTTGCTTGCAACGCTGCTGATTATCGCAGCGGCGCGTTTATATTTTGTGGAAACCTTCGCCATTCCGCTGCCATACTGGGACCAGTGGGATGCCGAGGGCGACTTCCTGCTCCGGCCGTGGATCGAAGGCCGACTCGAACCGCACAACCTATGGCAGCCGCATAACGAGCACCGGATTTTTCCTACCCGGCTGCTGTCCCTCGTGGTTTTTAACTTCACCGGTATTTGGGACAATCTCGTCGAGGCACGGGTGAATATTCTGGTAGCGGCCTGCATCCCGCTCGTTATCCTGCTGTTTTTAATGCGGCAAAAGGCAATGTACGGTCCGCGCTGGCTGGTGCTGGTCGTCATAATAGCGCAGTTTTCGCTTCCGTTTGCCTATGAAAACCTGCTGGTCGGTTTCCAGAGCCAGTTTTACTTTTTGATCATTTTTACCGTTTTCGCCATCATTCTGGCGGTTGTCTATCCCGGCAGTCTCTTTGCCATGGCAGGTGTGCTGGTATTGTCGTGGTTGAGCGTGCTTACGATGGCTTCCGGCATTCTCACACCGCTTGCCGCCGCGGGGGTGTATGCGTTGCAGGGAATACAGCGGCGTCGGGTCGACCGCCGGCATATGGTCCTGGCCGTTTTGCTCGCGGGCCTTTCGGTGGTGGGGTATTCGATCATGCCGCAAATCGAGGCTAACCAGATTTACCGTTCACGCAGCATTCCGGAAATGTGGAGGGCAATGCAATATATCCTCGCGTGGCCTTTTTCGAAGAGCTGGGCCGCCGCCGCGGCATTGTGGATTCCCGCATTGGGAATGGTGCCCTGGCTCTTGCGTGTGCGCCGCCTTACACCCGCCGACATGTTCATGGCCGGCTGCGTGATGTGGTCACTTGTACAGGCGATCGCGATCGCGTACGGGCGGGGGCAGGAAATGAATGGCGTATCGTCCCGTTACACCGAATTATTCACGCCGGGTCTGATCGGCAATGCGTGGTTTGCGGCGCGGTTTATCCAGATAAACATCATGACCCGGCGCATCGCCTGGTTGGGAATGGTATTTTTCTTCTTATTGATGATGGGGCACGTTATCCGTCTGAGCAACGACATGCGCGCTGTTTACCGCAGTTATGAACTTTCGTTGAAACAGGAATCGAACGTGCGCAAATACCTCAAAACCGGCGACGCGTCCGTGCTCGTGCAACCCCGGTTTGAAATACCGTATCCCGATTCGGTCCGTTTGCGCGGCCTTCTCGATAATCCGACGCTGAGGAATATCCTGCCGCCTCACCTGAGCCGGTAGCGTTTTTCGTTGACTCCGTTAAATAATTGAAGCTATATAATATGTCCTGATTTTCACCTTTGGATAATCATAATTGCCGAATCAGGCAAAATGGAATACAATTGCAGCCGAAATCCGGGCAATGGACGAGTGCTCTCCAAAAAAATGACGTTCAGCGTTCCGGCACAGATTATTCACAAAACAAAGGCTATGAAAATCATTACATTTTTTACGGTAGTTTGGCTCTGTGCGGCCTTACGATGCTTCGGCCAGGAAAAGCTCTGGACTGCGGCGGACAAGCAGTCGACCATCGGCCAGTTAATCCGCACACGCGACGCGGTGGTACGGGAAACAGAAAATCTCACACCCGAGCAATGGTCATTCCGCGAAGCGCCCGACCGTTGGTCCATTGCTGAAATTGTCGAGCACCTGGCGCTCTGGGAAATCGTTTGGTCCAGGGAGCTCAGTATCGGAGCAAGAAACAAACCGCAACCGGAATTACTCAAAACCACGCGTCCCGACAGCTATTACCAGGAATTCATCATGGAGCCAAACCCTCACAAAGCAGCGGAAATCGCGGCACCGACAGGTTTTATCAAAGGAAAGGACAACCTGACGTTCTTCCTGCGCGGAAGGGAGCAAAATCTGACGTTCGTGCGCAATAGCGACGCCGATATGCGGGCTATTTTCGAACTCACCGGCACACCGGAACCACGAAATATGCATCAGGTGCTCATCTACCATTGGGGGCACACGGACCGGCATTTGCGGCAGATCTTAAAAGTAAAAAGTCGTCCGTCGTATCCGCGGTGAAAGGGAGGAAAGGGAAAAAGGGGAGGAAGGATGAACGGGAAAGGAAGAAAGGTATATAGCGTGCAATGCCGTTAGGCATGAAATATCGGTAGCAGTCTTGTGCCCTTTCCCCCTGCTAATGCCTCTGGGCATGTAACGACAACGGACGGCATTTCTCTCATTGTTGTCGTTACATCCCTGACGGGATTTTAATGCCTCCCTATTACCTCGCTATCAAATATTACATCGCTACGCGATTGGCATCAGCTACAAGTAAAGACGATCCACTGACTTCGTTATCGTCCCTTAGGATGAAAGGGAGGGTGGAGCTGTTCGAGTCATCGATAGTCAATGAGCCGGGTGTTGCCGGGGGGGCCGGCGGTGCCGCTTCGAAAGCGTTGGTATGCGATATTTGGACGAAAATTGCGGCTTTTGTCTTATCGGCGATCGGGCAGGGGTGAATTTTGTGGCAATATTATTGCTTTATTGCGGGTGTAATTGCCTGGTTTCGGCAAGGAGCCTTTGGAGTAGGTAAATATTTCGCCAGGCAGCAGGTGGTCCGACTGACGAACGGTACGCAGGCGGTGGTTTTTCGACGCAAATACTGTCTGTCAAAGAAAGGCAATGCGGATTGTTTTGTTAAAATCCAACCTTAAAACAGTCAAATGAAATAATATATAAATGGTTCACTTTGGTGTTTATATCTATGCCTAAATCTTTTCCGAACCCGCGCAAAAAACTGGTCTCGTCGATGCGATGGTCTGCCCAACTGGTCACGGTTGCCGCCCTGGCTGCATTTACCATGCAGGACACTGTTACCAAACCGGATGAAAGTCGCTTTACCCCGGTAGTCCTGGCCGATAATCTCGATGAACCCATGGCATTCGAAGTGCTGCCCGACGGCTCGTCCTACATCATCGAGCGAAAGGGTGCTTTGAAAAAGTATAACCCGTCGACCAGAACGACCGCGCTGATAGCGACCATTCCGGTTAACACGAAGTATGTCAGCAAGGAGGGCATCTCGCGGGAAGCGGAAGAAGGTTTAATGGGCATTACCCTCGACCCGAATTTTGCCAAAAACCATTGGATATACCTCTATTATGCCCATCCTACCGAGAAAAAGCATATTCTCGCGCGGTGGGACCTGGTGGACGATCAGCTTGTGGAAAGTTCGAAAAAGATAGTCCTGGAAGTGACCACCCAGCGTGAAGTATGCTGCCACACCGGTGGCGGTATGACCTGGGATAAAAACGGTAATCTCTTTCTGACGGTCGGCAACAATACCGGCAACGATAAAGCCGCGCAAACCGACGAGCGTCCGGGGCGCGAGAGCTGGGACGACCAGGGGCATGCGGGTAATACCAATGATTTGAGAGGTAAAATCCTTCGCATCCATCCGGAACCGGACGGGACATACACCATTCCGGAAGGCAACCTCTTCCCGAAAGGCACCGCCAAAACCCGCCCGGAAATATACTCGATGGGCCACCGCAACCCGTGGCGCATTTCGGTCGACAGCAAGACAGACTACGTTTATTGGGGCGAAGTAGGGCCGGACGCCAACGAGGATTCCGAGATCGGGCCGCGTGGTTATGACGAGCTGAACCAGGCCCGCAAGCCGGGCAATTTCGGCTGGCCGTGGTTTGTGGGGGACGATCAGGCATTTCCGGTTTTCGACTACGCCAATAATAAACCCGGCGAAAAAAAGGATCCGAAAAACCTGATCAACACCTCGCCTAACAATACGGGTTTACGGGAGCTTCCCCCCACCGCACCGAGCTTCATTTATTATCCCTACGGCGTGTCTGAAAAATTCCCTCTCGTAGGCTCGGGTTCGCGCAGCGCCACGGGAGGCCCCATTTACCACCGTTCCGATTTTAAGGCGCCCAAACGTCCATGGCCGGCGTACTACGAAGGCAAATGGATCGCCGCCGATTTTTCGCGTGGCTGGATTATGGCTATTACCATGAATGCGCAGGGCGATTACGAGTCGATGGAACGTGTCCTGCCCGGCTATCACCCCGTGCAGCCGATCGATATCAAATTCGGGCCGGACGGCGATTTATATATCCTCGAATACGGAAGTAACTGGTTCCGGAAAAGCGACAACTCGCGGCTCGTGCGCATCGAATACAATGGGGGGTAACCGCAAACCGGTGGTGGCGGTATCCGCAGAGAAGAAAGGCGGTACTGTGCCGTTCGAAGCCGTTTTGTCTTCCAGGGGAACGAAGGATTTCGATAATGACGCATTGAAATACAACTGGAAAGTGACCAGCCCCGGCATTGCTCCGAAGGTATTTACCACCGAAAATCCGAAGGTGAAATTCGACAAACCTGGGGTATACACGGCCACACTCACGGTGACCGATTCCAAAGGTGCGAGCAATAGCCGGTCGGTACGGATCATCGCGGGCAACGAGCCGCCGAAAGTCGCGATCGAACTGGACGGTAACAGCACGTTTTTCTTTCCAAATAAGCCTGTCGGCTACGCGGTAGGCGTTTCCGATAAGGAGGACGGCACCACCGCCGACGGTAAAATCAAGGCCAGCCAGGTTGCCGTGAGCATCGACTATACCGCAGAAGGCTTCGATTATGCAGAAGTGGCTCAGAGCCAGCGCAGCGTCGATGCGACCACACAATTTGCGGTTGCACAGGTGTTGATGAGCAAAAGCGATTGTAAAGTGTGCCACCAGCCGAATACCAAATCGGTAGGGCCTTCGTTTGCGGATATTTCCAACAAATACAGGGCCGATCCGGGTGCCCTGGACAAACTTGTGAAGAAAGTACGCGAAGGCGGCTCGGGCGTTTGGGGCGAAGTGGCAATGGCGGCGCACCCGGCGCTCCCCGTCGCCGATGTGGAGGTAATTGTTAAATACATCCTGAACAGCACCGAAAAGACGCTCTCTACACTGCCTTTGAAAGGGAAATATACTCCGCAAATCCCGAAAGCGGATAATGGCAAAGGCTCCGTGATTATCCGCGCCGCCTATACCGACCGTCCGGTGGGTATTGCCAGGCCGGTACCGGCGCAAACCACCGAGGAAATGATTGTCCTCCGCAGCCCCGAACTCAACGCCGCCGAAGCACCCATTACCAAAGGTGTTGAAACCAAGGCATTGGGCGTAGCCGGACAAGGTTTTGCGGTAGTTGCATTCGGGAACAGCTACATCGCGTTCCCGTCCATCGACCTCACCGGTATCGATTCCGTCGAACTGAATGCAGCGGCTCAACAGCGTGAAGGCAGCGTTGGGGGAACCATCGAAATCCGCCTCGGTTCACCCGACGGCATCTTGATAGGGCAGCAAAAACTGTCCGTTGCCAAGCCGGTGGATGTTACCAAAATGATGGCAGAACTGGAAAATGGCGCCAAAAAGGAGGCGGCCGGACCGGGGTCAGCCCCTGCTGCGCAAACGGCAAAACCGGCGCCGCGCAGCCGCTTCGCACAACCGGCCGTCCGCATTGCCCTGCAACCCGCAAGCGGCAAACAGGACGTTTATTTCGTATTCAGAAATATGGAGGCCAAACCCATCGAACCGCTGATGTCGTTTTCCAGAATCAAGTTTAAAAACAAACCTTAATCCTTAGAACATCGAACAGAAATATAAGCAGGGGCGATTTCCCCGAACGCGCGGGTACCCGGTTTTCGTAAATCGCAGCAGCGGGAAAGTGGCAGGGCTATGGGGCGGGAGGGAACAGCTGAAACTCGTTCACACCGAAATAGCCGTGGTAATCCTGGATGGCCAGTCTGAATTTCTGCGCTTTCACAGGCGTGACGATCTTTTCCCAATCGCCCATCGCCGTATCCTGCGCCAGCGAAACCCACTGGTCTCCTTTCTGATAAAGTACTTCGAACTTTCTGATTTCCGATTGCCCGTACCTCGATTCGCCGAGTTTGATGCGTCCCACCGTCGCCGGCTTACCCAGGTCCACTTCCAGCCAGCCCGTGGGCTCGTACAATGCCATGATCTCGGGTGACTGGTAATGAAGGTTTTTGCCGTAATATTCGGAGAAGTCGACGTCTTTCCGGCGTCCGATCTTCCATGCCGTTCTCGGATTGTCGTCGAAAGCCGCCGCCGCGTCATGATAGAACTGGCCAACCGCACTGGAAGCCGTAGCCTTGCGTGCGTAGGCGAGCGAGCCGCTGCGCGGGAGCGGAACAGCCGGCGGGATACCGGCCGCGTTCTTATCCAGCGTCAGCACGGCGATGGTGGCGATCGGGTCGATTTTGTCTGCGGGGAATGTAAGAGTAATGCCTTTGCTGCTTTGGGTAAACCGAACCGGCGTGCCGTCGGACAGCCTGGCGCTTTTAATTTTGGCGGGTATCGCGGGCAATGCGAGCGTGTTTTTTTCGGCATCGAGCAAATGTACGAACACCTGTTTGCCGCGGTAGGAACTCACATAATCGACGGAGGGGGAGAAAACGCCACCTTTGGTATTGTAGATGGCGGCCTGGTTCCGCGCGATCCATTTCCCCATTTCGCGCGCCCTTGCCGCGAAATCCGCCGGGAAGACGCCGGTACTGTCGGGGCCGATATTGAAAAGCAAATTGCCGTTTCCGCCCACACAGCGCAGCAGCGTATGCACCGATTCTTTCAGGCTGCGCGGTTCGTCGCCGAATTTCCAGGCCCATTGATGCCCCATATTGGTGCAGGTTTCCCAGGGGACTTTTCCGTATCCCGCCACGAAGCCTTCTGGCGTGGCATAGTCGGCGTATTTACCCACATATGCGTGCGACTCGTCGGGCGTAAACGGTTCGAGGCGGTTATTGATGATGATTTCGGGTTGAAGATTGCGTGCCAGGTCGTATACCTTTTTAGGTGCGACCGGCGTAGGCCAGCCTTCGTAATCGATCCAGAGCAGGCTGATTTTGCCATAATTCGTCAGCAATTCGCGCACCTGTTCCAGTACGCGTTCAGCGAAAATACCGTTTGTTCGGGGATTGCGGCAGTCGGGATCCTTCCAGTCGGCAACTGAAAAGTACCAGCCGATGGGCATATCGGCCTCATGCGCGGCCTGCGCGAGCTCTTTGCACACATCGCGGCCGAATGGCGTGTGCATGATGCTGTAATCGTTGGTTTTAGTGTCAAAAAGTGAGAAACCGTCGTGATGCTTGGCAGTTAGCACCATGTACTTCATCCCAGAAGCTTTCGCGAGCGCGACCCATTCCCTGGCGTCGAAGCGGGTAGGGTTGAAGCCCAGGTACAGGGAGTCGTATCGCGATTTCCCGTACCCTTCCCGCGACCAGCTGATTTCCCTGCCGATGCGCGAAACCGGTCCCCAGTGAATGAAAAGGCCCATTTTGGCATCCTGCCACCATTTCAGGCGCCGGGCTTTCGGTATTTCAGTTTGGGAAAACCCGGGTATGGCGACGGCGGCAAGGAGTAATGCGAGTATTGTTTTCTTCATTTTTATCCCGTTCAACTTATACTTTAAACCTGCATCGTGCCCGTAAGTGTTGTCTTGTAAGTCGAAATCCTCCCTGCGACAACCGGGCGTTCCGGCGCTATATTGGCAAAAAAAGAAGCGTGGGGCAAATCTGGCCCACGCTTCTTTTGACTGGCGGAAAGATTACAATGCCGAGCTTACCAGACTGACGATGCCCCCGAGTTGCTTCGACGACGCGGCAGCGGCCAGTTTGGCGGCCGGACCTTTTTTATCGAGGCCTGAAACAGTTTTGGTGGCCTCCCCGAGCAACCCGTTCAGTTTCGACTGGTTGGAACTGCCGAGAACCGAGCTTCCGGCCTTGATCAATCCCAGGCTGCTCGTCAGGCTGGAAGCGTTGCCCAGCAAGCCGGATTCGCCTTTTCCGAGCAAACCGCTGATACGGTTGGCGCCGATCAGCATTTTTACGGCGTTAACCACCTTGCCCAGCGTGCCGCCCGACAGCTTACCCGACGACGCCAGCAGGATGAGCGCTTTCAGGTCGCCCGCTTTACCCAATAGTTTGTCTTTCAGGCTGCCGTTCGAGCTCTTTGCCTCTTTTTCCAATGCCGAAGCTCCCTGGGTGAGTGCATCGGCGGTACCGGATTTGTCCCCTTTTTGTGTCAATGATACGGCCTTGTCGAGCAGGCTTTCAACCGAAAGGCCCTGTGCATAGGTGTTGGATGCGCCCGCGAATAGAAACAGTGTGGCTGCAAGAGAAAAGAGGAAACGTTTCATAGTGGTTATGGTAAATATGTGTTTAAATGGGCGGCAAAATAGCATTTATCTGTTACACCGCCATTTGAATGCCGGTACCTTTTCACAGCGGATGTCTATAAAAGCAGCGGCACCGGGCTAACCCGGATTCGGTAACCGGCGCACTTCGGCACTGATGCGTCTTTAATCACACAAAACGGGCAGTGTAGCATCGGCGGCGAATGGCAGCAACCGGCTGAGTTGCGAATAGGTAACCCGGTTCACCGAGAGATCCAGGGCAGGGAGCTCTTCAAATTTCACCCAGCCGATACCCGAGGTTTCGGTGGTGTGCGCCAGGATTTCGCCGCCTGTAACCCGGCAGAGAATGAAGAATTTGTAGACATACCACGGTTCCTCGGGATGGTCGTGCTTGCGTTTGTCGAAAACGGCCAGCAGGCGCACCGCTTCCACGTTCAGACCGGTTTCTTCGAAGGTTTCCTTTACCGCTACTTCGAGGGGCGTATATCCCACGTCGGCCCAGCCGCCGGGAAGTGTCCAGCGGTCGTGGTCCATCTTTTCTCGGACCATCAGGATTTCGTCCGTTCCGCGGAAAATCACGGCACGGATATCCACTTTGGGCGTCACGTAGCCGACTTCGTGCGGCAAAAGTTCGATAATTTGTTCAACCGGCGCGTGGCTCATATCGGCCAGCAGGTCCAGGCATATCCGCCGGATTTCTTCGTACCGTTCGCGGTCGTAATCACCCGGTTGAAATGCAAGGCCGGTTTGTGACAGGGCCAGAATGCGTTTGACGGCAGCAAGCCAGGGATTGGGAGACATGCGGGAATAGTAAATAAAGTGAGCGGGAGCCGCGAAATGGATGCCATGCCGCCGGTCTCCCGCCGAAAGATAGCAGCCGGCCCGCGAAATCCGCCGGGAGCAGGCCGACTTTTTTGGGAGCGCTATTTCACAACAACAAACCTGAAACGCATCTTATCACCATTCGTGCGGGCTATCTCCACCATGTAGGTGCCGGCTGTGAGCCGCGATACGTCCATTGTACCTCGCCTCCATACCGGGTTCGCCAGCATTTGGCCGGATGCATTGAACAGGGCCACTTTCGATATTTCGTTTTCGGGAATACCCTTCAGATGCACTTCAGATGTGCCGACAGCGGGATTCGGGTACAAAGCGGCTGTTTCGTCCCTGAAATCCAGCACGGCAATGCGGCTGTAAGCGAACGATCCGTCCGCATCGGTCATTTTGAGCCGGTACATGTTCGTACCGGTTACGGGCGAAGGGTCGGTGTAGGAGTAATCGGTCACGACGGATTCGCCGCCTTTGGCCATTACATCGCCCAGATGATGCCATCGCCTGCCATCGCCGCTGCGCTCGATTTCGAACCCGCGGCTGTTGATTTCCGAGCTGGTTTGCCATTGCAGATAAGCCTGATGCTCGCGTTTCTCAGCCCTGAAAGAAACGAGCGTAACCGGCAAGGCGGCTTCCGACTGTCCTGAAATAAAGAATCCGCTGAACCCGCTCACCTGGAATGAAACCTCGTACGAATTGTGGTCCGCACTTTCAGTCACCGTTACGTTCGTGATCAGCTGCGTCGGCCCCGAGTAGGTGCCGGGGAACCCGTACGGGCTGGTTCCGTGATATTGCACCACTTTCAGATTGGCGGGAAGAGAGGCATTGTTGGCATTGCCATAGGCCTGATTATAGTCCTCGAAGTCCTGTTTTGAAAAATACAAAGTCACTTTGGCCGGACCATCGGTGCCGGTGGGCGTGATGTCGTAGTGTCTTTTCACAAATACTTTTTGACCTTCCGAAACCGTGTTTCCCGCCGCCAGAAACGTTTTTACGGTCACATTGCCTAATGCGCCGGGGGCACCGGTGGGTTCTATGAGGGCGAATGTTTTGCAGTTGTCGGTAATGGACGTCGCGCCTGCGTATACAGGCAACGTGGCCGATTCGCCGCCGGAAGGTAATGTGCCCGGACCGGGGACTGCCTGCATTTCATAAGCACCCATATCGGTTTGGACATTATAGATACGCGGGTTGGCGGCGAGGTCGGTGGCGATCGCGGGAATATCCGGCAGGGCTTCGCTGGCCCCCCGGTTGACGGCCGGGGAGCAGGGCAGGAGCGTCCAGTTTTCGTCCCCGGTGAATTGCGGGTTGGTAGTGCCGTCCAGGTTGTGGTCGGTATCGCTTGCGGTGCGGCCCTCCACCAGGCTGTATGTGACGGCGACGTCGGCATCCTCGCTGGTAATGCCGCCATTGTTACCGTAAATGATGGTGTTTCGGATGGTGACCGATCCCCCGTGGGTATCGATTGTGCCCTGTGATTGCTGTGTATTGCCGGATATTGTGCAGTTGAGAAGCGTAATTTGCGCGTTTTCGTTATATATCGCGCCGGCGAGCTGGTCCGAGGTGTTTCCCGCCAGCAGGCAGTTGACCAGTACTGTACTGGAGTTGGACCGGTTGCTGATTGCCCCTCCGGCCCCGAACGATACACTGTTTTCCCTGAAAATCGTGTTGATAATCAGCGGGGACGCTTCGTAGTTGTACATTGCACCCCCGGTTTCGAATACTTCATTGAAGAGGAATGCACAATTGGCGATGGTGGGAGAAACCTGGATATTGCGCATGGCCCCGCCCTCGCTTCCGTACGCACCTCCGACACTGGAAGCCGTCGAACACGTCCTCGCGCGTCAGCCCATTGGCATTATTGTCGATGATCGGAGATGACGAGCCTATCAGAACAGAAGAGGTAGCGGGATCGCCATGCCCGATAGGGAACGGGCGTTGGTCGGGCGACGTTTCGGTTCCCGCAAAACTGCCGTAGTACTTCACGCCATGAACCATTGTGTAAGAACCACTGATTTCGTACAGCCCGCGTGCCACCCATACCTGGTCACCTTCCGACGCCAGCGTCAATGCGTCGTTGATATCGGAAAACGCATTCTCCCAACTCGCGCCGGTGGGTGCGGGCGCGGTGTTTGCGGCATTGACATACCAGATCGAGCTCGGCGTTACCTCAAATGGCCCGAGGTCGATGCTCACGCTTGTGAGCCGGCGGGCACCGTCTAGCGTCAGGGGCGTGTTGTCGGTGTTTTGAGGGAGGAGGGAGAGGTCGGTGGCCGGATTGCCGGCGTCGGTGGCGGGGCTGCCTTTGCGCTGGCGGAAATTGCCCGCCTCCGGTTCCACGAATTGCGGGTCGGCGTCGAGGATGTTGGTCCCGCCGGTAAAACCTCCCTGAATGAGCGAATAGGATACAACCGGCGTCCCGGGCCCGTTGATGGCGCTGACAGCGCCGGGCGATGCCGGGTCGGCGTTGTTCCAGACAATGCAGTTCTCGATGACAGGCGAAGATCCGCCGGCTACGTAAATTGCGCCCCCGTTACCCGGCGCGGAACCACCCCCGACCGCGTTCGCGGCAAATGTGCAATTCCGGATGGCGGGAGAAGCGTTGTCGATGTAAATGGCCCCGCCCAGGCCCGAGGATGTGCCTTTGGCCGAATTGCCTGTGAAAAGGCATTGTAAAATGGTCGGGCCCGAATTCAGCAGGTAAATGGCGCCACCTTTGCCGGTAGCCGCGGAGGCGTCGGTCTGGTTTTCATTGAAAATGCAATTGACGATCACCGGGGTAGAATTGTTCAGGTAAAAAGCCCCGCCCCGTTGTTCGCCGCTAACGGTAAGGCCCGTTCCGCCGACGACCGTAAAGCCGTCAAACCGGGTGGTGGCCCCGACGTCCGAAGCCGACAGCACATTACCGCCTATTCCTTTGAGCAAGGTCGGGCTATAACCCGGCACCCGTTCGCGCTGATCGCTTTCATAACCCTCGAAACCGCCATAATAGGCTACGCCGTCGGTCAACTGAAATGGCGTCCCGGCGGCTTCCGGCTCGTAGGTGCCGTCGGCAACCCATACCTGCTTAATGGCGGGTTTCATTGTGGCGGCGCGTGTTGCATAATGCAGTTTGTTGAGCGCATGGTCCCAGCTGCTCCCGTCGCCGCCCGCATTCGCATCGACGTCGACGTACAGGATACCATTCCCGTCGGGCTGCGCCTCCGTGGCGGGGTCGTAGCTGGTGACGTTTCCGTTGATCACGAAATCGTCGAGCTGCGAATAGCTGTTGACTGTTCCCGAATTGGAAACGGCCACTTTGACGACGAACGTATTGCGCAGGTTGGATACGGTTTTCGTTCGGTTGACGGACACCATCTGGAAGTCCTGAACCGAATGAATTGCCATAATTGACGTCGTTGACCTTGATTTGCATTGTGGAGGTCTCGCCGGAGAAATGCCTGAAAGTAATGCTGGTGATCTCTGCCTGGAAGCGTTCCTTCACGGTGATGGTCAGCACGTAAACATGGTTACGGGCGAAGAGCGCAATGCCCGGGCCTTCCTGGTCGCGGGAGTAGGGTTGATCCCCGATCCCGCTCCACACGGCTGTCATATTGGAGTTGATGGCAGTCGGTGCGGCGAAATTCCGGTTATTGAAATTATGGCTGTAAATCACCGCCGAGCGGGCGGCTGTTGCAACCAGCAGTGCGCAAAACAGTGTGAAAAGGGATCGTAAAAGTTTGGTGTTCATAGCTCAGGCCGGAATGATGAGTTTTCGGATAAGACCTGCAATATGGACGCCGGGCGGGCCTGAGATTGTCAATTTTTAACCAGATACTGTTCAATTTTCGTCACCAAAAGCGGTTTTGTCGTAAATTAGCTTAAAACCACAGCCATTTGAAGAAATTCTACATGAACCGCCCGGTAATCCTGTTCATCCTGCATTGGCTGGTTGCCGGTACGTGGCTGTGTAGCGCCGCGCACGCACAGTCGGCAGGATTTCCGGTGCCCGAAACGATCGCTGCCAAACAGGGGCTTCCCCAGGGTTTTGTGCCGGCCATTGTCCAGGATGCAAGGGGTTTTATGTGGCTTGCTACCCGCGACGGACTGTGTCGCTACGACGGCCGGCATTTCAGGGTATTCCAACCGTCGGACAAGCCTGGAATATCGCTTTCCTCCCTGGGCCTTGAAAATCTGCAACTGGCTGCGGACGGGAAAATCTGGATTACCACCGACCAGGGGCAAATTGATCTTTTCGACCCGCTCGGTGAAACATTCTTCAACTTTTCGAAGCAGGCGTTCTACCGGAAGCATTTTGGCAACCGTTTCCTGCGCGACATGTTCGCGGACAGCCAGCGGCGACTCTGGCTGATGTCCGATGACCCTGGACTGGCTTGTATCCGGCCCGGCGAGGCGGTAATCCGGCACTATGGCTCCGCGGGGGGCAATTCAAGCGGCATACGCCGGACCCATGTCCGGTTTGTGAGCGAAGACCGGGCCGGGAACATCTGGGCCGGGACCAACCAGGGCATTTTTGTGCTGCGGCGAAACGCCGCGGATTTCGTCAAATACCAGTCGGCCTCACCGGCCTTTGCGGCGATCGACACCAGGGTGCGCGCATTGGAACAGCTGAAAAACGGCAAGTTGCTGCTGCTTTTCGACACCGGTATGGCATTGCTCGACCCGGCGTCGGGCAACTGCATTCAGCACCCGCTGATTTTCGACACCAAAGCCCAATACCGGCACCCCATCGTGACCGACAGCAAGGGCAACGCATACTTTTTCAGAATGAACGGCTTTTACCGGTATGGTACAAATGACAGCCTCACCGTATTCCCCGTCGCGGCGGATGTGCAGGAGTTCAAAAGCCTTTATATAGACCGTTCCGATGTGCTCTGGGCCGGTACCAATGGACAGGGAATCCGGAAATATAACCTTCGGGCAGGCTATTTTAATACAAAGCCTTATGTGAACGGCTTCATTGCCGATTTGCTGAGGCATTTCCTGAATGTGCCGCAAAAAGAAATCGACAAGCTGCCTGCCGATCTGTTTTCCTATAATTTCCGCTATGCATTCGAAAGCCCGCAGAAAATGTGGTTCAGTGCCGGACGGACGCCGGTTTTTGAACTGGACCTTACCTCACGCGCGATAAAGAACATCCCCTTTCCGGTTGAAATCAGGGATATCCGGCGCTCGGATATGTCCATCAGCCTAGCCCGGGACCCCGACGGGCGCATGTGGGCGATGCACGACAGCCTGTTATTCTCTTACAAAAACGGCACCTGGGCACGTTTCCCGCATCCCCTACGCCCTGCCGTAGAATCGGGTATTCATCAGATCGTGGCCGACCGGCGGTTTATCTGGGTTGCCACCACGCTGCGCGGGTTGTACCGGATAGACAAGTTTTCGGGACAAATCCGGCGGTTCGGGAAGGGTGAGCCCGCCGGTTCGCTGAGCGCGGACAACCTGTACTGCCTTTTCGCCGATCCGCTGGACGAAAACCTGCTGTGGGTAGGTACATTTGGCGGAGGACTTTGCCGTTTCGACAAACGCACGGGGCATTGCCGTCAGCTTTCGAAGCGGAACGGCCTTCCCAACGATGTCGTTTACGCCGCCATCCCCGACGGGAACGGCTATGTATGGGTAGCTACCAACCAGGGATTGAGCCAAGTAGACCGAAAAACATTGCACGCGCGCACCTACACGCGCGAGGACGGCCTTATGGCCGACGAGTTCAACCGTTTCCACGCGCTGGCGCTGCCTGACGGCCGCATTTTCCTGGGCGGAATGGAGGGCATCACCTCGTTCGACTCGCGGCTGCCGAACGAGGACCGCTATCAGCCGCCGGTGCATATTACCGGTATATCCATCAACAATACCCCCGTGGAGCCCAGGCTTTCCGCAGGCGAGCCGCCGGTGGCCGCCATGCAAAACCTGAACCTCGCCCATTGGCAGAACTTTCTCACGATTGAATTCGCTGCCATGCAATACAACCGCAGCGACAAGATCCGCTACCGTTACCAGCTTGAAGGTGTGGACGGACACTGGATTGAAACGGAAACACCCGTCACCAAATACACCGACCTGAGGCCGGGAAACTATCTGCTGTGGCTGAATGCGTCGAATACCCTCGGTGTGTGGAGCACCAATATCCGGCAGCTGCATATTCGGATACGTCCGCCCTGGTGGCAAACCTGGTGGGCTTACGTGGTGTATTCGCTCCTCTCGGCAGGCGTGGTGTATGGTTTGCTCCGAATGTATGTGCATCGCGTCAGAATGCAGCAATCTATTCTTTTTAAACAAAAGGAAGTCGATTTGAAAGTGCAGGAGGCACAACAGTTGCGGGAGCTGGACGAAATGAAAACCCGTTTTTTTTCCAACATCACCCACGAGTTCAGGACGCCTCTTACGCTGATCCTGGGCCCGGCCGACCAAATGCTGGAAGAGCGGAGGGAGGAGATGGATACCAGGCGCCTCTCGCTGATCCGGCGCAATGCCCGGCAATTGCTGGGACTGATTAATCAGCTGCTCGATCTGTCGAAATTGGAAGCCGGTACCGCCCGGGTGGACGCGGCTTGGGGGGGACCCCGCCGATTTTGTAGCAACGCTCGCCCAGTCATTCCAGCTTGCGGCGGAAGCGCGGGAACTGAGGCTCGTGTTTCAAAATTATCTTGGAAAAAACCCTTACTGGTTCGACCACGAACAACTGGAACGGATAGTCGGTAACCTACTTTCCAATGCCGTGAAGTACGCAAACACAGGGGGGCGGATACTGGTTGCTCTAAAACCCGGAGAGCAGGAGGGCGTATCGATTACGATCTCCAATACCGGCGAACGGATTCCCGAAATGCAGCTTGATCGCATTTTCGACCGTTTCTACCAGGCTGGAAAGCCGGCCGGCTATCAGGAAGGTACGGGTATCGGCCTGGCGATTGTGAAAGAGCTGGTGGAATTGCAGGGCGGAAGCGTTTCGGTTGCAAGCGGTGTGGACGGCTACGACACCGTCTTTACCGTGCTGCTGCCTTACCGCCGGGGAGAGGTTCAGGGTAAAGATCCATCTGCCGGCGAAACGAATGCCGTCGCCGGAAACGGGTATTCCGAACCGGTTTCGGAACATTTGCCTAAGATTTTGCTCGTAGAAGATAACGAAGGATTGGCCGGTTTTATCTCGGACAGCCTCGAAGCGAGTTACCGGTTTTACAAGGCGGCCAACGGGGAGGAAGGACTCCGCCTCGCCGCCGAACTTATGCCCGACATGATCATCAGCGATGTGATGATGCCGGTCATGGACGGTTATACTTTTTGCAAAAAGATTAAATCCGGCCTGGAAACGAGCCACATCCCGGTGGTGTTACTTACGGCGAAGTCGGCGCTGGAAAGCCGGGTGGAGGGCCTGGAACTCGGCGCCGACGACTACATTACCAAACCTTTTCACATGCCCGAGCTGCGCCTGCGCATCCGTAATCTGCTCGACAGGCAGGCGCACATGTACGAGCGTCTGCGGGCGGAGTTCGGGACAACGGCCGCATTACCACCGGAACCGGGCGAAATAACAGACCCCTTTATGACCAGGCTGTACGACGTTCTCGACGCCCGGCTCGAAAGCCCCGATTTCGGCGTGACAGAGCTAACCCGCGAAATGGGCATGAGCAACAGCGGTTTGAACCGGAAACTCAAAACGCTGACCGGCCTTTCGGCCGTGGAGGTGATCCGAAACTACCGGCTGAAAAAGGCTTCGGCGCTGCTTGCCGGTGGTGTTCAGGTCTCGGAGGCGGCCTATGCCGTGGGATTTGATAACCTGTCCTATTTCGCCAAATGCTTCCGTGACTTGTATAATATGACGCCCCGCGAATTTGCGGCGAGCGGCATTCATTAAGCCACTTGCGCAAGACCTTTTCGGAATGCCATAGGGCTGGTGCCGTGATGCTTGCGGAACTGGCGGCTGAGATGGCTCTCGTCTGTGTAGCCGAGTTCAGCGGCTATTTCACCGACGGTGAGGTTGCTTTGCGTAAGCCTTTGGGCCACCAGTCTGATCCGCGACGTGGCAATGTAGCTTTGCAGGCTTTCCCCGGTATATTTCCGGAAATACTCGCCCACATAACTGGGAGATATATGAAAGTGCCGGGCCAGGTATTCGACGCGGAGCTTTTCCGGATTGGCGAGGTTTCGCTGAATGTGCAGCAATACCCGGTTGATCAGCCCTTCCCGGGTCCCGTTGCTTTCCGCCGGGCCGCCGACCTCCACATTACGTGCGATCACGTTGAGCATCAGGGTTACCAGGTGCCGCAGGTTCTCTTTATGATGGGCTTGCCGCTGCTCGTATTCGGTGATCAGGTGCTGGATCAGCGACGCAATCATCCGGCAGTCGTTTTCGTTGCGGATCAACAGCTCTTCGAAACGGTTATGATGTGCAAATATCGTTTCCAGCTGTTTCAACCAGTTGGTGATTCGCTCCTTGTCCTGTTCGCTTTTAAATTCGGACAAAAACACCTCGGAAAACCTGATCGAACAGAACCGCGTGGGCGTCTCGGCATGAAACCCGCGGCAATCCAGCGGCGTGAAAAGGAATATGCTTCCCGGACGGTAGGGAAAGCGGTTCCGGTTGGTTTCCCGTGTGCCGGTTCCATCCATGATCCGGACGATCTCGAAAAAGTGGTAGATTAACGGCCGCTCGTTCCAGCAGTCCATATCAGCTACGTGCACTTCGAAGGGCTGATGCAATGTCTTTGGTTTCATAACCTGTAAAAATACCGAAAAAACCACGCAATCTCACTGTCCGGCGGCCGGCCCGGCGGGTAGTTTTGTGTTCAAAAAAGAGGTTATGAATACAGAGAAAAAATTGCTGAGGCCATTGCTGACGAACAATCTGAGATTGGCCAACCGTGTCGTAATGGCCCCTATGAACCGCCGGAGGGCATTTAACGGCGTGCCGGGCGAGTCGGCGGGCATTTACTACGGCCAGAGGGCCGGTGCCGGACTGATCATCACGGACAATACAGCCGTGGCGCCGAACGGTATCGGGTACGCCGGCACCCCGGGAATTTACAACCAGGCACAGGCCGACGGCTGGAAAAACGTTGCCGGGGCGGTGCACGCCCGCGGCGGCCGGATCTTTATGCAGCTGGTGCACGCGGGGCGTATCGGGCATTACGCCAATAACGAGGCGCAAATGCCGCTGATCGCCCCTTCGGCGGTGAGGGCGGAGGGGTTCGTCAGGACGAAAGGGGATATCCATTTACCTATGAGCGAGCCGGTTGAGGCCACGGTTGCGGATATCCGCAGACTGATTGATGAACACATTCAGGCGGCTGTCCGTGCGATGGACGCTGGTTTCGACGGGGTCGAAATCCATGGGGCGCATGGCTTTTTGCCCGAGCAATTCCTGCATCCGCACACCAACCGCCGTACCGATATTTATGGCGGAAACATCGCCAACCGCAGCCGTTTCCTGCTCGAAATTATGGAGGGCGTGGCGGCGGCGATCGGGAAGGAGCGTACGGGCATACGACTTTCGCCGTTTGTGAAACTGAACGACCTGCCCGATTATGCGGAGGAGGTCGAAACCCACCGCTATCTGGTCGATACCCTTCGGGAACTGGGGGGTTTTGTATATTCATTTATCCGATCAGGGCCCGGTTGGAAAGGGCAGGATACCCGAGGCTTATATCCGCGACCTTCGCCGGCGTTTCGACGGGTTGGTCATCCTGGCGGGCGGCTATACCGCCGAAACGGCCGAAATGGCTTTGCAAACCGGCCTGGCCGATCTCATAGCGTTCGGTAAACCATACATTGCCAACCCCGATCTGACCGAGCGGTTCAGGTTGAACATTCCTTTGGCAAATGGCGATCCCGAAACATATTACCAGGGCGGAGACGAGGGATATATCGACTACCCGGCGGCCGGACCCGCATGCGGCAGCACATTTGGCGCAAATACCACCGTTGATTGTCGTTAAACCCCGCGAATTTTCACCTGCCATCGCGTTAGGTTTGTAGGAAAAATGCGATATGAGGGTCAAGGATTATCAGGACACCATCGACATCTGGCTTCGGGCATTGGAAGGATACGATATAGCCAGGTTGCTTGCCCAGCCCGCACCGGGCGCGTGGTCACTCGGCCAGGTGTATATGCACATTCTCGACGAGGCGGAGTTTTATTTTAACCAGATCAAAATTTGCCTGGCGTCGAACGACCATGCGATGGAGGATTGTACTTCCGAGGCCAGGGCGATGCTGCACAATAACGCGTTTCCCGACGCGATCCTCGAAGGCCCGCCGTCGAATGCGCACGTCCGCCAGCCGACCAGCAAACAATTGCTCGTGGACCGCCTTCTGCACCTGAAAGCGCTCGTTACCGAAACCGACCGCCTGATCGCGACGAGCCTTTTCCACGGGAAAGCGAAGCATCCCGGCCTGTATTACCTGAGCGCCGAGGAATGGTTTCAGTTTTCGGAAATGCATTTCAGGCATCATTTACGGCAAAAGGCGAGGATAGAGGCGTTTCTGGAACGTACCTTCGGCAAGTGCGGGCCGGAAAGCTGATTTGGAACAGGAATTAAGGGTCACCGGCCGTATTCATGCGAATGCGGCAAGCTCCTACAACCCGGAAATAGTGTACATCACTGTGGTGACTGGCTTTCAAAATCAAAGAAGCCGCCAGCGGTATTGGGTCAGAGCGCATTTGTCCATGCGGGCAGGAAACCGCTGAAATGGACGATTAAGCAGGGTATTCCGGTTTTGCAGCGCCAGGATTTTGACGGCCGGGCGAAGGGCTGTAATATTACGTCAAAAACTAAATCCAATGAAAGTAACATATTATGGCCATTCGTGCTTTTCGGTAGTTGCGGGTGGCAAAACGATTTTGTTCGATCCGTTCATCTCGGGCAACGAGCTCGCCAGCGGTATCAATCCGGACGACATCAGGGTCGATTATATTTTCGTCTCGCACGGCCACTTCGACCACTCGCACGACGTCGTGAAGATCGCCAACAATAACGACGCGATGGTGGTAGGCAGCTGGGAGCTGTACACGCATTTTGGCGCACAGGGCGTGAAAAACGTGCACCCGCTCAACCCGGGAGGCAAATGGGTCTTTGATTTCGGCACTGCCAAAGGAACGGCCGCCGTGCATTCGAGCAGCTTCCGCGACGGCAGCTACGCCGGCGTGGCCGAGGGGTTCGCATTCAAAACCGAGGACGGTAACTTCTATTACAGCGGCGACACAGCACTGACGCTCGATATGACCCTCGTTCCCAAATGGGCGAAGCTTCGTTTCGCGGCCTTACCAATCGGCGATGTGCTTACGATGGGCATCGAGGACGCTGTCGAAGCGGCGAAATTGCTGGGCGTAACCCGAGTGCTGGGTTTGCATTACGATACTTTCGGGTTCATCCGCATCGACAAGGCGGAGGCAATCGAAGCATTCCGTAGCGCCGGTTTGACGCTCCATTTGCCCGAAATAGGGGAGTCGGTTGAAATTTAGTTAACACGAAGGGTAATTTTAATTCAATTTTAATCGCGCGGCCTTCATCTTAACGATATATTCGAACACGATAACAAGTACCCAAAGTACGGTTATTGCTATTGAGTTATGTAATTAAAATCCATTGTTCATTTTGTTCAATGGATTTTATTTTTTACAGTTCAGCGGTTTTCGAGCCAGCCGAGAAAATGGCTTACTTTTTCCTTGCCTATCAGCAGTTTTTCGGGTGTCGCGATGGTGAGTTTGATGAAAAGCTTTCTCGAAAAATAGTGCTCCACTTCCTTGATTGCTTCAAAGTTTACAAGATACTGGCGGTTCAGGCGATAGAACTGCGACGGCGGCACCGCACTTTGCACTTCTTCCAGCGGTTGCGATATTGTATAATCCTGGTTATCGAAAGTACGCAGCCAGGTAGTTTCGTTGTGAATGTAAAAGAAAGCGATCGTTTCCGTTTTGATCGTAATGTATTTGTTCTGTTTGAAAACCAGGAAACTCTTTTTCCCCTCCGGCCCGCCCAGTTTTTTCAAAAGCGTTTCCAGCTCCGGCGCGAGCGGTTTTTCGTGGGAGAAATAACTTTTCAGTTGACTCAGTTTGTCGAGCGCGCCTTCGATATGTTCTTTTTTAAACGGTTTGAGCAGGTAGTCGATCCCGTTCGCCTTGAACGCCTCGATGGCGTAATGGTCATAAGCTGTGCAGAAAATAACGGGCGGCACCACTTTCACCGATTCGAAAATCTCGAAACAAAGACCGTCCGAAAGCTGGATATCCATGAATATCAGGTCGGGCTGGGGCATTTCGGTGAGGTAGGCGATGGCCCGTTCCACGCTCTGGATCGTCGCCACGACTTCCGCTTCCGGGCGCAGGGCCGTGATCAGCTGAGCCAGCGAGCGGGCTGTTTTGATTTCGTCTTCAATGATTACGATTTTCATAAATAAGGGGCAGCTTGACCCGGAAATGCTCCTGGTCGTTTTGGATGTCTATATTTTGTTCCAGCAGGTGGAAATACCGTCGCCGGATGTTTTCGAGCCCAACTTCCGTGGACGGTTCGGGGTTCTTTTTGGGTTGCAGCGGGTTCTCGACGACCAGCCGGTCGTTTTGCACATACACCCTGATATGCAAAGGGTAATCGAGCGACACGACATTGTGCTTGATACAATTTTCGACGAGCAATTGCAGTGTAAACGGCGGTATCCAGGTCCGGTACGCGTCTTCGGGAATGCTGTATTCCAGCTCGATACCCGCCTCGAACCGCGCTTTCAGCAGGTACATATAAGCATCCAGGATTTCGATTTCTTCCGCGAGCGTAATCAGGTCAAGCTTTCTGTTCTCAAGTGTGAACCGGTAGAAGTCGGACAGTTTCAGGATGAAATCCACGCTGTTCGGGTCTTCGAGCTCTACCATGGATTTGAGCGTGCTGAGGCTGTTGAACAGGAAATGCGGGTTAACCTGCTGTTTCAGAAGCTCGTACTGTGCGCCAAGGTTGTCGGCCTTGCTCCGTTCCAGTTCGAGGATCACCTGCTGGTTACGGTGGGTCTGATAGAGGAGGTGCAGCAGCATGTAGAAGATCAGGTTGATCATAATGCCCCTTACTTCGAACATCAGCACCACCGGCCCGAAATCCAGCGAAGGGATGGCCAGCTTCTGAGCGCCTACCATTACGAACATGAGCACGATCCCGATGGCAATGCTCCGGAACAGCAGCGGATACGAAAAACCCGCCGGGGAATGTTCCCTGGTGAATTTGGGCAACGAATAAATATTGAAATACCACACAAATAGTGTGAACGAGGTGGTAATCAGCGCGCTGGTAACCGCTTCGAAACCATTCGGATGCTTCTCGGCGATCTTGGGTACGGTGGTGAGCACGCCCAGCGACATGGAGCTGAGCCAGACGATCACCGCCGAAACCCTGAATGTCTTTTGTACCATTATTGTGGGTGGATTACGGGAAAACCGACGCCCGTTGGGCAAATATAAAACTAATCCGCTCCGCTTCGCTTGCAGGGGCATTTTTGGCTGTCCCGTTATGCTGTTCCAGTGTATACGCAATGCCCGGCACACCTTGCCCGCCGGGCTGTACGGCTACGGTTTCTTCCGAAACCAGCGAGCCGTTGATGTTCCCGCCGAACCACAGCGGGTTCCCCTTCAGTGTCCAGGTGACGAGCTTGAAAACCTCGCCCGCCATGTGCGCCCGGGCTTCCTTACCTGCGTTCGCCAGCGCGCCGTCGTTGCCGTACAGCACAGAGATGGTTCCGCTGCGCTCGTTGTGGAAGGATGTGATCACATGCAGGCCGCGGTCATCGAAGATAGTTTCGGGAGCCGGTGCCAGCCCGCGCGATTGCTGGCAGGCCGGGAATGCCAATCCGGCTAAAAGAAAGAAAAGAATGTGCTTTTTCATGGTAATAATCAGCTGTTTTGTTTGAAATCGGGACGGGTGGCCGCGACAATGGCGCCGGTTCGGGTGTCTTGAAGGAAGGTAACCACTTCCCAGTCGGCGACGTTGAATCCCTCGGGCAGGTTTACGGCCACATTTCCATCGGCTGCCGCCGTAAATCCCTGGATCTGACGCACGATCTGCACATGTGGCAGCAACCGGCCGGCATTCTCGCCGCGCTTCACCATCGTATGCGCAACCTTTTGAACCAACGCGACTTGCAAAACCGACCCGGCGGCGTGGGTCGTCTGGTAAGTCAGTTTTAGCTTGCTACCCTCGATTTGCGCCCCCGCATGCAGCTGAGCAGGGGCCGGGGAATGCAATTCCGCGTTCAGGGCGCGTTTCAGCGTTTCTTCCTGCGAGCCGATGAGTTCATGTCTGCCGTTCACGACCACCTGTGGCGTATAAACGGTTTCCAGTTTCAACCAATTGGCATATTGGTATTGCCGTTTGGTGAAATCGCGGTTGCTGAACACGTCCCGCCAGCCCTGGTGGTTCCAGTAATCGACGTGGAATGCCAGGAGGTAAACCGGCTTGCCCGCATTCTCTTCCCGGATTTTTGCCAGTAATTTATCGGCCGGCGGACAGCTCGAACAGCCTTCGGAAGTGAAAAGCTCGACGACTGCGAAGCCGTTGTTATCGATGGTGGCGGACGTTTTCGGGTTGATATTCAAATCGGAAGCCATAGCGGATAATGCGGAGCAAATGAAGAAAAAAAGCGAGGCGATGATGTTGGTTTTCATGATTTCAAAAGGTAATTGTTGTTTGTAAAAAGGTTTTGCCTGGAATTCGTGCGGGCGGCGGACAGTCACTTCCCTGTGGGCCGCGTCGGAATATCGAACACAAACCCCGTTTCTCTGGCAAGCTGGTGGCAATTGATACAGCTCGTCGCGAATGCCGCCGTCTTTCCGTAGGGCTTCAAATCGAGCCCGTTGAACCGGGCGAAACCCCAGCCTTCGGTTTCGGCGAATTTTTTTGCATCGCGGACCATAAGCTGCACATTGCTGAAATTGCCGGGTTTTACATTGCCGTCCGCATCCGGCGCCTGGCTGTTCCAGACCACCTTCGCGATCACCGCGCCGTCGGGCCATGGACGGATCCGGTCTTCTTCCAGCGCTTTCACGGCAATATCGTTTCCATAGATAATGCGCATCGTGCCGTTGTCGGGGCGGCCGGTGGTGCTGATCACCTTCCAGTTTTTGTAGTCGTCGAGATACTGGATGCCGTTGGGCGAAGTCGGGACATTAGCAACTTTCGGTTTTTCGATGATGCGGGCCGTGTCGCCGGTTGCGTAATGCCCGCGGGAAAGCTTGGTAACATATTTTTTCAGAATATCGAGCTCCGCGGATGTCACCTTCGCGCCCGGATGTGCGGCTGCGTACCCGGGCAGGGGCATCCGGCCAGCATCGATCATATTTACGATATACCACAGCTTGCCCTCCTGCTCGGCTTTGGGAATGCTGTCCCACTCGGAAAAATTGAAACGTTTTCGGGCCTCCTCCACGTCGGCCGCCACCTTGTAGGAAAACGGCGCGATCTTGTCGTACCAGCGCAGGTTGGTCTCGTTCGAATGGCAGTCATAACACGAACGTCTGAGAATGCGGGTAACATTCTCCGGTCCATGGAACTCCGATGTCACCGGCGGATTTTCGACAGTCGGACTTTTGACCTGCAAAACGACAAAGCTGGTAAAAATAATGCCCGCCAGGAGCGCGGCGGCGTTGCGGTATCGGTTGCGTTTCAGAGCATTCATAGCGGTTTGTTTTTTCCCAAAAGTAGAATGGGAAGCCGCCGCCGGGAACGGGAAACGGACCGAACCGGACACATTCGCCCCCGAACCGGACAGGTGCGGGGCGAGGCCGGCAACGGGGCCCGCGGAGCCGTCGAATGCGATTAAGCCGGGCTCCGCCGGAATGGGCAGCGCCTTTGCCCACTTCGCGTGTCTGTTTGCCCATTCCGGCTATTTTGCATTGTCCGGGAAGAGCCGGATGTATTCTATTTGTATCGGAAATCGCGGCGGAAATGCCGGTTCTCCACAGTTTCAACTATTTAGAACTTTAATTCAGAACCAACATCATGGAAACGATCGAAATCACCAGAGCGGCAGGTACAACCACCATCGATAAAGTGCTTTATACAGGCAAAACCCACACCTCGGGCGGGCGCGACGGCGCATCGCGCAGCTCGGACGGAAATCTCGACATTCAATTATCGTCGCCCGGTTCGAATGGCGTCGGTACGAATCCCGAACAGCTTTTTGCTGCCGGCTGGTCTGCATGTTTTATCGGCGCAATGGGCATTGCGGCGGCGAAGGAAAAAATAGCGCTTCCCGAGGCCACGGCAGTGGATGCGGAAGTGGATCTCGGCCTGGCCAAAGCCGAATATTTCCTGCAAGCCCGCCTGAACGTGAGCCTGCCGGGCCTTGACGAAGAAACCGCCCGCATTATCGTCGAATCGGCACATCGGACCTGCCCGTACTCGAAAGCGACGCGCGGCAACATCAGCGTCACGATCAGCGTGACGATCTGACGAACCATGGAAAGCACTTCATCAGCGCCCCGCCCGGTTAGTTCCGGGCGGGGATTTTTGTTTTGTTACGGAGGATATCAGGTTAACGCCATAACTGCCGGCTCTTTCCATTTGCTGATAAACAATTCCTGCAACTGCTCGATCTCCTTCTGGTAAATCGTCTTTTTTCTGGTCCCGAAATACAGCGTGTTTTCCATCGGCGTACTGCCTTCCCATACCAGTTCGATCTGGCCGGCCTCCAACGCTTCCACGCAGAGGAAATGCGGAACGATCGAAAAGCCTTCGCCATCGCTGAGGCAGCGGATGATAGAGCAGATGTTTGGAACGATGTAATTGGGCCTGAAATCCGGGTGCGAATCGAAGTTTTTGAGCCAGAAGTTTTTCAAATGCTCCATATCGGCGGCCGTGCTGTACCAGATCTGCTGTTTGAGCCAGTCGGCGGCTTCGGCCTTGTGCGACTGCCGCAGTGACGACTGCCGCAGTGACGACTGCCGCAGTGGCGACTGCCGCAGCAGGTCGCGGAGCGGTTCCGTGTCGGTCCGGCTGCCGGCGACAAGCACGATCCTTTCTTTGGAAAACGGTTTGTAATGCAGGTTCTGCTGCTGCCCTTGCTGCGGGGTCACGATGAGGTCGAGCAGGCCATTATCGAGGTCCTGCTGCATTTGCGGATATTCCCCGAATTTGATGATGAGGTTAAACGGCAGCGATGCGATGTGCTCTTCAAGCGTATACTGAAATGTTTCAAAACACATGCCGAGGCTGAGCGTGGGCCGCTCCTCCTTGGAGCTTTTGTGAAAATGTTGCTCCACCGCTTCGAGCTTGCGCAGCGGGTCGAGTACGAAATTGTACAATACTTTTCCCCTTTCGGTGGGCACCATTTTCCGGGGTGAGCGGTCGAACAGCTTATGGCCGGTGTAGGCTTCCAGCGAGTTCAGGTGCAGGCTGACGCCCGGTTGGGATATAAAAAGCTCCTGCGCCGCCGCCGACAGCGTCCCGGTTTCATAGATCGCCTTGAAAGTCCGGAGCCATTCGAGATTGAGTTGCATAGTTATCTATAATTTTTATAATACAAATATACAATTTAAGTTATTTTGATAATGAATTAGACCGTCGGAAATTTGTGGTGTCAAAATCAAAACGAACTATGAAAAAGATATTTGTCATCAACGGCGGCCAGCATTTCGCGCATTCGGGCGGGAAATTCAATCACACGCTGACGGGCCTGGACCAGTCGTTTTTTACCGAAGAAAACGGCTTTCAGCTTCAAGTAACGGACATTAACCAGCCCTACGACCCGGAAGAGGAGGTCACGAAGTTCGTATGGGCGGATGTGGTCATATACCACACGCCGGTCTGGTGGTTTTCCATGCCTTACAAACTGAAAGAATACATCGATATCGTCTTCACGGCCGGTCACCGCAAGGGCATTTACCGCAGCGACGGCCGCAAAACCGAAAATCCGGCCATCAATTACGGTACCGGCGGCATGCTTCACGGGCGCAGGTACATGCTCACCACCACCTGGAACGCTCCTGAAACGGCATTTACGCTGCCCGGGGAGTTTTTTCAGGAACACTCCGTCGACGACGGCGTTATGTTCGGTTTTCACCGGATGAACGCATTTACCGGCATGCAGCCGCTGCAAGGCATGCATTTCCATGACCTGGAAAAAAATGCGACGCCCGAAAGGATCGGGGCTTATAAAAATCAGTATCTCGCGCACCTTGCGGGAGTTTTCGGTAACATTGAAGCCGAATGTGCAGCCTGACCGCCGATTAATATGCCTGTTTATCTCACAGCCGTCATTAAAAGTCAAACAGCGTACCGTGACGAGGTCCGGGAAACGCTGTTGAATATGGTAACCGAATCCAGGAAAGAACCCGCCTGTATACAATACGATCTGTTCCAGGATAGTAGCGATCCGGACGTGTTCGTCTTCCGGGAAATCTGGGAAAGCCGGGAGGGGCTCGACGCCCATAACGAGCAACCGTACATCCGGGCATTCGGGGCGCCGCTGGAAAAGTTGCAAACCGATCCGGAGATTTATCTTATGCAGCCACTCGATATCGCCAGGTAACATGGGACAGTTAAAAACAGCTTTGGTAGTAGGAGCAAGCGGCGTAATAGGCCGGAATCTCGTCGCCCATCTGCAATCGCTTCCCGGATGGAGGGTAATTGGCACATCGCGGAATGCGCTTCCGGGGAGTGTCGATACGGTCACGGTGGATTTGCTCGATGTGACCGACGTGACCGCCCGATTTGCCGGCCTCGATACCGTGACCCACGTCTTTTACACCGCATATCAGGACAAGCCGACCTGGGCCGGGCTCGTGCCACCCAATATCACCATGTTCCGGAATGTGGTGGAAACAATCGAAAAAGTGTCGCCGATGCTGGAACACATCAGCTTTATGCAGGGCTACAAGGTTTACGGCGCACATCTGGGGCCGTTCAGGACGCCGGCAAGGGAGGATGATCCACCCATTATGCCGCCAGAGTTTATGACCGAACAGCAGCGGTACATTACGGCGGCGCAGCAAGGCAAGTCGTGGAGCTGGTCGGCTATCCGGCCGTCGGTTGTAGGCGGGTTTGCGCCGGCTAATCCCCTTAATCTCGTATCGTTGATCGCCGTTTACGCCACCTTATGCAAGGAATTGAATATCCCGTTCCGATTCCCCGGCAAGCCCGGCGCATACCGTTCGCTGATCGAAATGACGGATGCCGGTCTGCTGGCGAAAGCCACCGTTTGGGCCGCCACAACGCCCGCGTGCGCCAATCAGGCATTCAATATCAACAATGGCGACTTGTTCCGCTGGGAAGATTTGTGGCCTAGGCTGGGCCGGTACTTCGGGCTTGAAACCGCTCCGCCGGTACAGCTTCCGCTCGCGGAAGTAATGCGCGACAAGGCGGCCGTTTGGGAAACGCTGCGGGGGCGCCACGGACTCCTGTACGGTTATGAAGCATTGTCCGCCTGGCCGTTCGGGGATTTCGTCTTTTCGTGGGATTACGACTTCCTTGCAGACGGCTCGAAGGCCAGGCGGTTGGGTTTTCATGAATTTGTGGACACGGAAGAGATGTTTTACCGGATTTTTGACCAGTTGCGTGCCGGGAAGGTAATTCCCTAGCTTTCCGTTTCCACAAATCCGGCCAGGCTTTTTCCGATAATATGGTTCCAGCCCGAAGCGAAGCTTTCCGGCGCGAAATCGGGATACTCTTTCGGGAAGGTGTGAAGGCCCTTGTGGGTGAGGCGGAGACGGGTTTTACCGCCTTCCGGAATCAATTCGAAGGTCACTTCGGAGTCGCCGGGATAATCCGCATAACGCCAGGAGTAGGCGAGTTTACGGTTCTGTTCTACCTCGGTGACTTTGCAAAGGTGGCGGTACTGCCGTTCTTCGCTGCCCGCGGTGAATTCAAATTCAAAGCCGGTTTCTGCTTTGAATGCGGGGAGGTCGAAATACCATTTTCGCATCTGCTCGACGTCGGTCAAGGCGCTCCACACCCGCGCGGGCGGCGCATTCAGTACTTTTTCCAGCACAAAAGGTTCAAAAGCCATGGTTCTGATGGGTTAAAGTTGAGGTATTCGTTTCAAGAAAGTGCGTCGAATGCCGCTTTGTAATGCTTTTCAAGCGTTTTCCCGGCTTCCGACTGTACGCCGTCGTGAAGCTGCACGGCCGGTTCTACCTTTTCATCCAAAATATCTGCCAGCAGATCGAGCATCTGGTGCCAGCCGGCGGAAACACTGACGGCGTAGGTTTCGGAAACCCGGCTATATGTAAACCGGAGCAGGGTTTGCTCCCCGCCGCCGGGAAACAGCTCCCAAACCGCAAGCTCGTCGGGGCCGTCTTCGTTCTCCCAAACGTATTCCAGGTACTTCTCCGGTTCGATCCTCACGATCCGGCCATAGGAAAGGGTGTTCTCGGCGTCACCGAAATGCATGGTCATACGCCCGCCCGGAACAGGGTCGAGTTCGGTTTTCATAAACCAGACCGCCAGTTTTTCGGGGTTGATCAACGCGTCCCACACTTTGGCCGCGGAATGTTTCAGCAGTCTCTCAAAAACAATATGATAACCGAGCTCGTCTTTTCCCAGCCGGCCATGCTGTGTGGTCTTTGTCATAACCTTTTCATTTTAAGAATGTCCGTTTATGTATTTTCATCCGGATGTTCCTCGTCCAGAAAGCGTTCGAGGGCATCCAGCTTATCACTCCAGAACTTCCGATACGTATTGGCCCAGTCGGATACTTCTTTAAGCCCTTTCAGGTCGGCCTGGCAGAATGTTTCCCGGCCGCGTGTCTGCACGGTTACCAGCCCGCATTCGGTAAGTATGCGGATATGCTTGGCGACGGCCGGGCGGCTGATCGTAAAATGGTCGGCCACATTGTTCAGATTGAGCGTCCGGCGTGCGAGCAGATGAATGATCTCGCGCCGGGTAGGATCCGAAATAGCCTGAAAAACATCGCGTCGGGTTTGGTTCATCGGTTTTGTACGGCCTTAAAAAAAGAAATGGAAACCGTTTGGTTTCCAAATATAATGAAACCATATGGTTTCCAAAAAAATGCCCGGATTTTTTTGGAAAAACCCGGGCCGGTGCCGTCCGATTCAGTTGTTTCTTAATTATTGCCTTCGCCCGACTTTTTGTCGTCGTTGCTGATCCGTTTTTTCTGGCGCTGGTTGCCCGACATCTGTCCGAATTCGTATTTCAGGTTCAATCGCCAGCCGCGCCGGTACATGGCCACATCCTGTGTCTGCACGAAATTCGGCCCGACAAAATCGTTTCGCCATTTGATAGTACGGTTGAAAGGGTTGTCGAAGCCGAAACCGATCGTCCCTTTCTTTTTCAGCACTTCTTTTTGTAATACAATATTATAGAATCCGAAGCCGCCGTAACTGCCCTGGATGTTGACGCGCGGCGAATTGTAGAACCCGAACAACTGCGCCTTGATACCCTTGCCGAAATCGATCGTGGAGTTCAGGTTAATGCGGTACATCCAGTCGGCATTGCGAGTTTTGAGCTCTGCGCTTTCGAGGACGTTATAGAATACGTTGAGCGAGCCGTTAAGGGTCCATTGTTTCATGAGCTTGGTATTGGCGCTCAGGTTAAGGCCATAAGCCGAATTTTGGGCTACATTCTGGAAAATCTGCCTCATGACGCCGCTGCTGTCGACATTGCTGATGCTTTCGATCGCATTGTTGGTTTTGCGCAGGAAAAAGGATGCATTAATACTCGTCTGTTTGATCGACACGCTGTAATTGGCTTCCACCGAGTGCGTCAGCTCGGGTTTCAGGTAAGGATTGCCGCCATACTGGTTCTTAGAGTCGGCCTGGTTGACATAGGGGTTGAGGTAAAAGAACTGCGGGCGCTGAATCCGCTGGGTGTAGCTCATCCGGATTTGCTGGTTCTTTTTGAGACTGCGGGAGAGGCTTACGCTCGGGATAATGTTGCCATAATTGTTCGAGAAAGGGGCGGTGCCATTCAGGAAATTCGCCTGTATGAACGTGTGCTCGTAACGTGCGCCCAGGTTAATGCCCCAGTTCTTTTTCGGCGTGCGGTTGTATACCAGGTATGCGGACGTAACCTGCTGCGCGTAGTCGAATACATTGGCCTGCTCGGGCATGTCGTGAAAATCGTCGGAACCGTCGATGGCGCTCGAAATGCGGTAATCGCTCAGGATCTTGCGGAAAATGGTTTTGGTACCCATTTCGAGGGTGCTGACGCTGTCGAGCGGATTGGTGAAATCCAGCTGCACGGTGCCTTCCTTATTATTGCTGATATTGTAGCTTTTCTCGCGGTAATAAATGGCATTGGCGCGGTTGAGCAGGTCGGAATCGTAGTTGCTGTCCTCGCCTTCGAACGAATACATCATAAGCAACGTGAGCTCTTTTTTTGGTTTTTTGAAAAGCCGGGTATAATCGAGGTTGAGCGTCGAGCCCTGCCAGTCGTACGTACGGCTCATATCGCGCCGGAAGTACTGGCCCGGAATGCCCAGGGTGCTTTCCTCGAAACTGATATCGAACCAGTTGGTATTGATGCCGTTGTAGTAGTTGAAACCCGCCCCGACGCGGTTCAGTGAATCGATGTCCCAGTCGGCATTGACCGTGCCGTAAAAGTTTTTGCCCCGGCCGCGGACCCACTGGTCCTGGTCCTGGCTGGTAAGCGTGTCGCCGTTGGTGAAAGAGCGCAGCTGTTGCATGTAGCGTTTGTTCTTCCAGTTGCTGAAACCACCATTGGCCGAGAGCGTCAGGCCTTTGTTGCGGTGGCTGATACTTGCATTCGGCCAGTTGTTCCATTGGCCGAAATTGGGGCTGACGGAGCCATTGGTACCTTTCAGCGTATTCTTTTTGGTGATGATATTGATAATGCCCGCCGTGCCCTCTGCATCGTACTTTGCGGAAGGGGAGGTGATCACCTCCACCTGCTTGATAATGTCCGCCGGAATCTGTTTCAAGGCCTCGGAAACGCTCCGCGCCACGACATTCGATGGTTTGTTGTTGATAAGCACCTTGATATTGGCGCTTCCACGGAGCTGTACGTTTCCTTCGATATCCACCGCCACGGACGGGATCTTTTTAAGGACGTCGGTGGCATCGCCGCCCTTGATGCTGATATCCTTTTCGGCATTGTACACCATCCTGTCGGAGCGCTCTTCAAACAAGGCTTTCTGCTCGTTCACCGTCACTTCTTTCAGGTTCTGTGCCGCCGGCGCGAGTTTGATGACACCGATCTCGACGTCGTCCCTGTCGGCGTACACCGGACCGAAGGTCTTGGTGGTATAGCCCATCAGCGAAGCCTGAACGATATAGACGCCCGGTGCGACTTTTGGAAATACGAACCGTCCTTTGGCGTCGGCGGTAACGCCTTCCGTAATCTTTCCGTCCTTCATGAGCGCCACCGTCGCAAATTCGATGGGTTTACTGGCGGTCGAGTCCATCAGCAGGCCCGAAATGCGGACGTGTTGTGCGGAGAGAAAATGAATGGCGAGGGCCCAGAAGGCCAGGGTGAGTAGGGGTGTTTTCATACATGGCTAATTAATGCGTCCGCGATTTTGTCAGGTTCCCGGGCTCCGGGCATTGCAATGACGAACGAGTTTCCCGAACGTTGCATAAAGCACAAAAAAAGGCCCATTGCGGGCCTGTATTGTGTTGCTAGTCAGCTATGTGAAAAACGGGGGCGATCGTGGCGCCGTCAGACCTTTTGTGCGGCGAACGGCGCCTGGTCGTGGCGGACCTGTTCCGCCAGCCGCTTGATATAGGGAATTCCTTCCCGTTCATAATCCGCAATTTGTGCGGGCGTGAGTCGTATCACAAATTCGTACATGCCTACGCCTCCGCACACGACCGAGAGCATATAGTCTCCAGGGGCTTGTTCGGAAAATGTGTAATTCCAGGCTTCCTTGGCAATTTCTTTCATTTGGAAATAGCGTTATGCGGGGCTAAATATACGTTAAAAAAAGAAGGCCAACGCGTTGCCCAACGCATTGGCCTGTTTCATCGGTTATAGTGGTGTTTCAGTGTATTTTCCTTTCGGAATGCGGTCGACTACCGCTTCCGAATAGCCTGTGGGAAGTTGCCCGCCCGGTAACCAGAGATTATTGGCCCCCATTTCGTTGCCCGACGGCATTCGCACGTTCAGTGCTCTGGGGTCTGGGATCGATATGCGTACCATTTCCTTTCCTTTCCAGCTATCAGCCGGAATGCCCAGTTCTTTCTCTATTTTGCTGATATCCTTGTTGGTTTTGGTCAGCATCGCATCCATTTCGGCCTTGGTCATGACAAACTGCGTATTGTCGGGATAACCCAGCGTATCGCGGCCGTAGTCGTCGAGGGCTTTTTTGGTGACCAGGTAGGTTGCCCCGTCGGTGAATTTAGCCAGGTGAAAATCGATATACTTCTGGTCGAGGTATACGGAAGGGGCCGGGCGCTGGCCTTTGGGTAAGTCGAGTACTTTTTGCGAAGTCCAGCCTTCTTTCCAGGAGTCTTCGAGTTTAATCGTTTCAGGGGTTTTGTCGTCGTCGTCGTTACAAGCGAATGATATGGCCGTCATGAAAGCGAACAGCCACAATTGAAAGAGATTTTTCTTCATACGAATAGTGCTGGCTAGAATTGTTTGTGCCGCAAGTATACTGAAATCTTAAATAATTCTACTGTTTGTAGTATTTATTTTTATAAAAATACTACAAATGTTGCGCTTGATCGGGAAGCTGATTATTGGCAATATTGTAACCGTATCCCTCTCTATCACATGTTCAGACTTTTATTGGCCCTGCTTCTTTCCTGGATTCCTTCTTTCGGCTTCTCCCAAAGCCCGTCCGTCCGTATTGTAAAGGTTAATGCGGAGAACTATTGCACCGGCACCGACCTGGCGATCGACGTGACCATTTCGGGCACGTTTCCGCCAGATAACAAGTTTTCGGTTGTCGTCCACCGCGATTGGGACAGTTCGGCGGAAGTGTGGACGTATCCTGCCGAATTGACCGGAAACCGGATTGTAGCCAACCTGAAAGACCCGGGCCTTGCCAAATATGAGCGGGTGGTTTTGAAACTGGTATCATCCAATCCCAAGACGGAAACGGAGAACGTGCCGTTCAGGGTGACTTCAAAAAGCCGGTTACAGTTTGCGACAAAGGCAGGGTTGGCCGCTGATACCGTCAATTCCGTGGATCCCGTCGAGCTCGCGCTGACGGTTTCGCCGCCGAGCTCCGGGCAGGTGACTCTCAACACCGGTGAAAAATTCGAGTTGATCAACCCCATTTACGGCGGAGAATCCTACACGACGAACATACGGTTGCCCGTGGCCAAAGAGGGGACCTATTCGGTAAAAGAAGCGGTTAATATATGCGGTGCCATGCAAGTGAGCGGCGAGGTGGCTGTTAAACTAAATGCCATCGACTTTTTCCCGACTTCCGTATATCCGCATACTGTTTGTGAGGGAGGCGAGTTCAAAGTGGTTTTTGGCACAAACGGGCAGGAATTTGCGGCTGGAACGCAATTTCGGATACGTTTGTACCGGGGCGACGAATACATTGCCAGGCCGGAGTTCGCCGACGTGCCGGCGGAGCTCACCGGGAAAAACGAACTGACGGCCCGTTTTCCGGAGCATTTCAAAGTGCAGAATTTTTCGGAACAGTTCCGTATCGGGATCTTGGCGGCGAACCCCGCGTCCGTTTCCCGGAACGATGCGCTGAAGATATGGGTAAGTCCGAAACCAGGTTTTGCATTGACAACCCGGAATCCTGCGGTAGCAGTAGGTGAGCCGGTGCAGATTGACGTGGCCTTTACGGGAATGTATTCCTACACGCTTACTTTTACGAACGGACTGAAAATTACTTCTTCAACTTCGTCTATCCACGCGCGAGTACCCGATACCAGGTCAAAACATTTGAATCGGGCTGCGGAGTCATCGAAAACCCGGCGCATCAGCCGTTGAATGTAACCGTAAAACAGAGCCTCTTTCTCGGACCTCTTTACCCGGCGACCCAAAAGCCGTTTTGTGCCGGGCAGACTATCCGGCTTCCGTTTATAGCCAACGGGGTGACACCTCAGACCACCTACACCGTTGAAGCGTTTACCGCCGACAACCAGAAATACATTTTCCAGGCGCATGCGGTAGGCGACAGTATCGATATCAGCATTCTCCGTGACGGCAGCCGCGATCCGAAAAGGAATTACGGAATGATTACCAGCTTCCGCCTCGTTTCAACGAACCCGGTCATGCGGTCGCCGAATACCTATTTCAGGGTGCAGGACGAACCATTTATGGTGTGGGCGGAGAATTCTGCCAGAAGTGTTCCCTTTCCGTCGGCGATCCGGATGGACTACCTGTTGCAGGGAGGCGGGCCCTACGAACTGGAGTTTATAAATGGTTCGCGTTGGAAAGGAGATTATCCGAATTTCTGGCACTACCAGTTTATCAAAAAGGATACGATATTCAAAGCGGCGGCATTGTCCAATTACTGCTTCCGTACGACAGACCTGCCAGCCTTTCCCTTAAAAGTCGAAAAACCTGCGGACCAGACCCCCAGTGTTTTTCTGGCGTTCGACAGCGGGGACTACTGCATGGGCGATAGCCTGGAAGTAGAAGCTTTTTTCAATGGCAAATTCGATGCGGGAAATGTGTTTACCCTGGCTTACGCCAAAGACGTCCTAACCATTTTTGCCACCGTCGAGTCCCTTGATTTGGAACAAAGGATTCCTTTCTATTCTTACCAGGTGCCGGAAATGACTTTGTTTGGTAGCAATACCATTTGGCCAGGGCAGGCGGTAAAATTGTTTGTCCGTGCCAATAACACCTTTACCCCGAATACCGCATTCGAACTATCGGACGGCTCGGCGTATGTCTTCGCAAGTCCTTCGGAAGGGGCGATTATGGAAATCGAAAAGAAACCGGCAGCGACGACCACCTATACGTTGAAAGCACCGCAAAGCGCATGTGGGACCGGCAAAGTGACCGGTTCGGCCACGATCACGGTAGAGCCGCGAAAAGAAAAATCGCTGACGATCTGGTCGGTGGAGACAGCCGGTAAACAGACGACCTGTAATTCCGACACGGTCACCGTGAACTTCACCCGCGACGGCGACCCTACCGGCACATTATATACCGTATGGTTATCTGATTCGCTGGGAGAGAATTTCAAAGCGCTTACTACGCTCAACGGCTTCCCGCCGGTACGCGCGGTTGTCCCTGCGGATACAAAGGCCGGGACATCATACCGCATCCGGATGACATCCGATGATCCCGCGTTGCAAACAGCGACGATGGAAAAGCTGTTTGGAATAGGAGAGTACGCCACTGCCCGGGTAGTGACCCCCCGAGATCTTCTATAAACCCGGGGAGAACGCCTATCTGGTAGTGAAGCTGGAAGGATCATCCCCATTCAATTACCGCTACGGCGCAGGTAACGAAAGTTTCCAGCGTTATCCGGGCAAAAGCATCGACTCGCTGCTGATACGCCCCGTCAGCGACGTCGCCGAGTACAAATTGCTGGAAGTAAGGAATAGCTGCGGGACGGGAAAGCTGCAAGAGCCTTCGACATTCCGCATCGAGCTTATTACAGCTACCGATCCACTGCCGGCTGAGGAGCAGGTTGTTTTTGGGCCAAACCCGACCAACGGCATGGTGGAGCTGCGGTTTCAGAGCCCGTCGGACCGGCAACTTACGGTATACAATGCAAGTGGTGTCGCGCTCTGGAACGTCCGTACACGCTCGGACCGTGCCTCGATCCGGCTGACAGAACAGCCGGCCGGTATTTACCTGCTCGAAATCAAAGGCAAAAAAGGAACGGCCTCTTACCGTATCTTAAAAAACTAACCCCTGAACCATTTACCGGCAAATGTCTATGTTTTCCAGAACCCTGCTTTTATTGATATCGGTGCTTTTTTGCCAAAAAATTTACGCCCAGACTTCCGATCGGGGCATTTACATTCAGTTGGGTAGCAACGAACGGCTTTGCAGTTTCCGGGAAATGTCCATTCCCGCCATATTTACCGGGACATTCAATGCCGATAACCGGCTTTTTGTCGAATTCACCGAATCCTGGACAAACAAGGTGATTGCCCGGTTTCCCGCTACGTACAGCGGAGGTCGGGTGCAGGCTGTGATCAACGCCGACACTTTGGCAGGTGAGAACCATCCTGTGGTGCGGGTGGTCTCGACAAACCCGGCGGTAACGAGCAATCAGGTTCAGTTCCAGGGTTTTCTTTCCCGTGGTTCCGTAAAATTCTCCGCTCCGCTTACCGCTAGCGATACCGTGAATGCCGGTGCCGGAATATCTGTTTTGGTTGCCAATACAGCCAATAACCCTGTATTACTCACGCTGAACAACAATGCGCAGCTTGAAGCGGGCCCCGGAACTGCCACGGTCAATGTCCCGGTAATGAGTTCCGGTGAGCTTTTCATCGTCAGTGCGGTTAATAGCTGTGGTGTACCGGTGCCTTTTTCGGGCAGCCGGGTATTCAAAGTGAACCCGCTGACGATCGTTTCGTTCAAATTCCTGGACGCGGCACTTTGTGGAGGCAACCGCGTGCACCTGACCTATGCTGTCACAGGAGGCACGGTTCCCGCCTCGGCCAGATACAGGCTGCGGTTTCAACAAACCTATTTCGAACCCGAACTGCGGACGCGCACGTTCGAGGTGCCGGCGGTTGTAGAGTCGGCCCCTGGCGGCTTACCGCGACGGGTTTCGGTGAGGAGATCGTGGAATCGGGCAGTTTTACCGCGATATATGCTCCGACGAAAGATACCGTTTTTCAGGTCGCTTCCGTCAGCAACCGGTGTGGTTACGGCGAGGCTTCCGGAAGTCTGGCACTTAAAGTAAAACCCCTCGTTAGCAAGCTGGATGCGGAGGCGGCACCCGCGTGTGCAGGCGATAAGTTAAATGTAACCTATGAGATGCTGGGAGAAATTCCGGCCGGGCAGGACCTGCTGTTTGAACTGGTGCAGGTCAACGGGAAAAAATCACAACTCGCCGCTACCCGTGTAAAAGCGGGCCGGATCGCGTTATCGATACCGGCCGACTGGCCGCTGGGTATGAACTCGCTGGTATGCAGAATAGGGGGAACATCGGTTTCGTCCAGTCAGCCGGTTCAAATTGTCAGGGCTTTCGCTATCGAACTGGCAGGTAATGCCACGATTAACGCCGGCGACCAGGTAGCTATCGAAGTTATCCCAAAAGGCGAGGGGAACCTGCCTGTCACTTTTAACCTTTCCGACGGCGGTAAGAGAGAAATCCAGCACTTCCAGATGCAGTCGTATCCGTTTGTGGTGAAACCCACGGCTACGACGACCTACCGCATTGTAAGTGCGTCCAGCGCATGTGGGGCAGTCGCTTTCTCCGGCAGCGCTACCATTACCGTGAATGCGCCGGCCGCCCGGACTGTTAAAATTACGTCTGTATCGGGCCGGGGGCAGGGGAGTTTGTGTGAGGAAGATTCCCTCATCGTGCATTTTACTGTCACCGGCAGTTTTTCCAGCGGTAACCGCTTTGGGATACAACTTATCGACGGGAATGGCAAACTGATGAAGGAGCTGGTGCCGGAGGGACAGGTGTCGCCATTGAAAACGCTCCTTCCGCCGGGTACGGACCCTGCGTCTCTACGATTCAAACGGCACACTGATGCTGCGGCAAAAAACCAATTCGGCCGATGAAACAGTGGACATGACTCCCCTGCAACCCGGCATGTATATCCTGCATGTAGAGTCGGCGCGGGGCGTGCGGGCATTGAAGATATGGCGCGAATGACCGTGCGATTTTTTCCCATTGCGGCGGCCGGGTGAGGGGTAATTGGGGCAATGCGCCCGGCATGCACCGCCAACTTTCGTCGCGAATGGCCCGCCCGCTTTTTAAAAATGCATGGAATAACTTTTGTATTTCAGCCACAGCAGTGTTAACGGCGGATCGAAGGCCATGAGAGGTCCGGGATGCTATGAATTAGTCGAAAAATGAAGACACCTGGTAATATTTCTATTCTTTTGGTCGACGATGACATCGATGACCAGGAGATTTTCCTTCTCACCATGCAGAACAGCGGCAACGACGTGGAATGCGAATTTGCCTGCGACGGCATCCAGGCATTACAGAAACTGAGCGAAACTGCATATGAGCCGCACCTGATCTTTATCGATATAAATATGCCTAAAATGAATGGTATCGAACTCCTGGCTGAATTGAAGCAGAATCCTCGCCTGCGACAGACGCCGATCTATATGTATTCGACTTCCGATCAGAAAGAGATTGTCACGAGGTGCATGGAGCTGGGCGCGTCGGGTTTTATGAAGAAAAGCCCCGATATCGAGGAGCTGCGGAGGGAATTTACCCAGGTAATAGACAATCGTGGCGCTTTATGACCGACCCTGTGCAACATACCACGCTGGAATTTCTGGCAGGTGGGGGCGAAATGGGGCGGAGGATACGGGAATTCGATTGGGCGGCAGCCGGGCTGGGCGATCCGCAGATGTGGCCGCAAAGCCTGAAAACCTGTATCCGGATCATGCTCAGCTCCAAACAGCCGATCTGGATCGGATGGGGACCCGGTCTTTTGAAGTTTTACAATGATGCCTACATCGATATAGTGCGCGGCAAGCACCCGCAGGCGCTGGGCCAGCCGGCGTCGGTTGTCTGGAAGGATATCTGGAAGGACATCGAACCGATGCTTTCCAGGGCTATGCAGCGCGACGAAGGTACCTATGTCGAGTCACGCCTGCTGATCATGGAGCGAAGCGGTTTTCCCGAAGAAACCTATTATACTTTTTCCTACACGCCGGTACTCGGCGACGATGGCCGGCCTGCGGGGATGATTTGCTACAACACGGCCGATACCGAACGTATTCTCAGCGAACGGGCGCTCAAAACAATGCAACAGCTCGATTCGCTGGGTGAAAAAAAGCGGGAGGACGAGGTTTTTGCGCAAGTTGGAAGGGCTTTGTCGGCTAACCCGCTCGACTTTCCCTTTGCAGTCCTTTACAAGATTTCGGAGGACGGGGAACAGGCCGGGATGGTCGCCACGTCCGGCGTGGACGCTGCCGACGCGCGCCTAGACGCGCATATCAGGCTGTCGGAACCGGGCGTGCGTTATGCGCAGCTGGTATCCGCGGTTCACCAGAACCGGATGAAGGAGGCCATCAACCGCGGACATTGGAAACATCTGGCCAAAGGCGGATGGGACGTGGCGCCTAAATATGTGGTATACCTGCCCATTCAGTCGGCCACCAGGAAACACCCTCTCGCATTGCTGGCCGTAGGATTGAATCCCTACCGGAAGTTCGATGAAGTTTACCGTAATTTTCTTCAGCAGATCGCCGACCGCATTGCGCTGGGCCTTGGAAATGTAATGGCCTATGAGGAAGAGCAGCGGCGGTTGCGTATGCTGGAAGAGCTCGATAAAGCGAAAACGTTGTTTTTTACCAATATCAGCCATGAGTTCCGGACGCCGCTGATGCTGATGCTCGGCCCGCTGGAAGAACTGTTGAACTACGAGTCTCCGCGGTGGTCGGAAGCGGAAAAAGCCAAAGTGGACGTAGCGCACCGCAATGCATTACGGCTGCTCAAACTGGTGAACACATTACTGGATTTCAGCAGAATGGAGGGTGGCCGCAGCGAAGCGCGGTTTATGCTGACCGAACTGGCATCCTACACCCGGAACCTGGCTTCCAACTTCCGTCCGGTGATCGAAAAGGCGGGGATGGAATTCGAAGTAAAAACAAACGGGGATATATGCAATGCCTACGTCGACCGGCAGATGTGGGAAAAGGTGGTATTCAACCTGCTTTCCAATGCATTTAAATATACGCTTCAAGGAAAGATCTCCCTGGAAATCGGTGTGAAGGACGGGCATATCCGGCTGTCGGTGACCGACACGGGTGTGGGCATTCCCGCGCACGAACTCCCGCACATGTTCGAGCGCTTCCACCGGGTGCAGAATGCCGGCGGCCGCACCTATGAAGGGACGGGTATCGGGCTATCGCTGATCAGGGAACTGGTGACCTTGCACGGAGGGACAATCGGCGTGGAGAGTACCGAGGGCGTGGGGAGCCGCTTTACCGTCATGATTCCCCAGGGACGGGCACACCTCGACGCCGGACAGGTGTACGACGAAACTGCCGATGCTGGCGGGATGAGCCTGGATTTTTATGTGCAGGAAGCGGAAACGCTGCTGGACTCCCGGGATCGGGTCGAGTCGGTGCCGAACGGCCACAGCGGAAGCGGGGATTGTGTGCTGATTGCCGACGACAATGCCGATATGCGGCAACACATCCGATCGCTGCTGGGCAATGCGTATCATACCCTTACCGCCTCCAACGGCGCGGAAGCGCTACGGATGATCCGAAAGTACCGGCCGGCGTTGGTACTGAGCGATGTCATGATGCCTGAAATGGATGGTATTTCCCTGCTGAAAGCCGTAAAAACAGACCCGGAAATTTCACACACGCCCGTTATCCTGATCACGGCACGGGCGGGCGAGGAGTCGCGGATCGAAGGGATCGAGATCGGGGCGGACGACTACATCGTCAAGCCGTTCTCCGGTAAAGAGCTGATCGTACGGGCGCAGGCGCAGATCAGGATAGCGAATGCGCGCAACAAAATCGAAGCAAGCGAAAGGCAGTTCAGAATCCTCACCGAGACATTGCCCCAGCTGATCTGGATGACCGACGAAAACGGCAAACAGCTTTTCGTGTCGCGCCGCTGGATCGAGTACACGGGTATTTTACCCGACGGCGAGCGCTCCTGGCAGCAAATTGTGCATCCGGACGACCTCGAAAGCATCAATAAAAGCTGGGCCGACGCGCTGCGTACCGGCGAACGCCATCGCACGGAGGTACGGTTCAGAAGCAAAACCGGCGACTATCGCTGGTTTGCCGGTGTCGGCGAGCCGATCCGCGACGAATCCGGCAAAATCGTCAACTGGATCGGGGCATTTTCGGATATTCACGATCAGCGCGTTTTCACCGAAGAGCTTGAAAAAAAGGTGGAACAGCGGACGCAGGACCTTGTGCATGCCAACAAAGAGCTCGAATCGTTCAGCTATGTGGCGAGCCACGACCTCCAGGAACCGCTGCGGAAGATACAGACGTTCATTCACCTCATCGAACGCAATGATTTCAATAGCGATCTGTCCAAAGGTTATTTCCAAAAAATATACCTTTCGGCACAGCGGATGGGTGAACTCATCCAGTCGGTGTTGTCGTACAGCCGGCTTTCGGGAAACGGAGAGGCATTGCAGCGCGTGGATCTGAAAAAGGTCATCGACGACATCGCCGTCGATTTTGAACTGACGATCCAGGAGAAACAGGCCATACTTACGCACGCGAACCTGCCGGTAGTGAATGCGTATGCGCTGCAAATGAACCAGTTGTTTTCGAACCTGATCGGTAACTCGCTTAAATTCACAACCGAAAGGCCCGAGATCAGGGTTACGGGCAGTATCGAAAGCGGTCGCGACATACCGGCGGCGCCAGCCGAACTGGCCGCCCGGAATTACCATCACATCCGGGTGCAGGACAACGGCATCGGTTTCGAGCCGGAGTTCAGCCAAAAGATATTCACGCTTTTCCAGCGGTTACACCGTAAACATGAATACGCGGGAACAGGGATCGGTTTGAGCATCGTGAAGAAAATCGTGGAGCAACATGAAGGATTCGTTTCCGCCGAGTCGCATCCCGGTCAGGGCGCGACTTTTCATATCTGGTTGCCCGCGTAAACGCTATGTAACCAGCATTTTACGCTGATCAGCATGTCGATACCGAACAGGAAAATGCTAATATTCGACGGTAATGTGTGGTAGAATAGTTCTATTTGAACATTTTTTAGTACTTTTGGTTAAAGCAAAAAACCTGACTGCTTGGCTTCAACACTGACCGATACCGACGATAGAATCCTCTGGCAGCGCTTCCGGCAGGGCGACGAAGAAGCGTTTACCTTACTGTATCAGCGGTACGTAAGGGTTCTTTATAGTTATGGGAAAAAGCTGATTCCCGAGGCGGCGGTGGTAGAAGACCTCGTGCAGGATTTATTTATCGATCTTTGGCAGAGCCGTACGCGCCTGGCCGACGCCGAATCTCCGCGTTTTTATCTTTTCCGGTCGCTGAGGCGCCGCATTCACCGGGCCGGCAACGGGCATTTCAACGAGCGCTGGGAGCAAATCGACGAGGATTTCCACCCTGTAACTTTGCCCAAAGAAAGCGAGATCATCGAATCGGAACATTTTCAGAAGCAGAAAAACGAGCTGGATAGCTGGCTCAAAAGCCTGCCCGGCCGGCAATACGAAGTAATGATGCTCCGCTTCTACCACGATTTCAGCTACTCCCAGATTTCACAAATGCTGACGATCAACGAGCAATCGGTCCGAAACCTGGTGCAAAGGGCTGTCTGCAAGCTCCGGCAGCTTACCGTTTCCCTGGTTGTTTCGGGATTATTGCTATTTCTTCTGAAATAATTCGCAAAAGGTGAGTTAAACCACCCGTATTCGTGCTCTTTCCTATTGAGCACCGTTTCTAATTTTTCATCAAATAATCATACTGATGAGTTACTGTCATTATGAAGTAACTGATTTTCTGGAAGATCCGTATTTCAAATCGTGGGTGTACAGACCAACTCCGGACTGTGACGATTTCTGGAACAATTTTCTGATCCGGCATCCCGAAAAGGCGGAGGCCGTGTTTAGCGCGAGAACGATCCTGGCGGGCATTAAGGCCGAGGCCGAGGAAGATTTCCCCACAGGCGCGCAGGTAGCCTCGATGCTGGATGGGATCCACAGCCGGAAAGATCGCGCGGGCCGTCGGACAATGCGCGGGCTCTGGCTTCGGCTCGGGGCATCGCTCACGGCCGCCGCCGTCGTAACGCTGGTCGTAGGCTGGATGCGCAAGCCCGACAGGCACGACGCCCACGTGAGTTACACGGAGCTCGTTTCGGCGGTGGAAGAGCCGCTGGTGGAGCAGAAGAACACGACGAATACGCCGATTTTACTTACGCTGCCCGATCGAAGCACGATCCTTTTGCAACCCAAAAGCAGCGTGAGTTACCGTAAGGATTTCATGGCGAACGCATTGCGGGAAGTTTATCTGTCGGGCCAGGCGTTTTTTACAGTGACCAAAAACCGGCAGCGGCCGTTTGTTGTGTACTCCAACGAGTTGGTTACGAAGGTGTTGGGTACGAGTTTTATGGTAAAGGCGTTCGAAGATGCGAAACAGGTGGAAGTGTGTGTGAAAACCGGCAAGGTTTCCGTATTCCCGCGCACGGATACGGAAGTATGCGAGGGGATCGAAAAACCCGAATTGGCGGGGACTATCATTACGCCCAATCAGAAAGTACTCTTCTCGAGAGAGCAGATACAAATCCGCAAAGAGCTGGTGGAAGCCCCGGAGCTCCTTGCGTCGGCCGTGCTGCCGGCACCACTGTTGAAATTCCAGGACATGCCGGTGTCGAACCTGTTCGATAACATTGAGGCGACTTACGGAATAGATATCGTATATGATCACCGTTCGTTCGGAGAGTGCCTTTTGACGGCCTCGTTCACCAACGAAAATCTCTACGAGAAAATGGAGCTCATCTGCAAGGGCATTGAAGCGAGTTTTGAGGTAGTGGACGGGAAGATCGTAGTGTCCGGTCGCGGATGTAATTGATAACCAAAGATTTTATCAAATGTATAACAAACCTAACTGATAACCCTTAACCTTAACTGCTTCTATGATTTAACCAAACTCCCTAAAAAAGAAAGGTTGATGATGTTGCACCATCACCAACCCGAAGTTCATCCCCAATTCGAATACATCCGTTACCAGCGGATGGAGGACTCGTTTTGCCCATTTTCCATGTTACAAAACTTAGTAAAGTTATGAAAAAATTGTATCCTAACTATGCTTATTGGCAGATCCTTATGAGATTCAGTTGTACGCAACTCATCATTGCTGCACTCCTGACGACCGTGGCCTTGGCTGGTGTTACCGAAGCGCAGGAGGTCCTGAATAACCGTGTTACCATCCAGATGCAGAATCAGGACGTCCGTAAAGTATTGTCAGCGATTGAAGACCAGGTTAAAATAAAATTCCTTTACAGTTCCAATCTGATCAAGGCCGAAAGGAAGGTAAGCGTGAACATCCAGCAGGAACAGCTTGGTACTGCATTGAAAACGATTCTGACGCCATTGGACCTTGATTTCGAGGTTTCGGGCAAACAAATCATCCTCAAACGGGTAAAGTTGCCGATCGAAAGGCTCAACCCGCAAAGCTACAAATCGGTAGCCGTCGACCGCACTATTTCCGGTGTGGTAACCGACGCCAGTGGGTCTAAGCTGCCGGGTGTTTCGGTGGTCGTGAAGGGAACCTCCCGCGGCACCGGTACCGATGCGGAGGGTGTTTACAAGATCGACGCCCCGGATGGCAATGTGACACTGACGTTCAGTTTTGTGGGTTTTACTTCGAAGGACGTGGAGGTAGCCGCAGGCCAGAGCACCCTCGACGTTACTTTGACGCAGGACGAAAAACTGCTGAACGAGGTAGTCGTGGTAGGTTATGGTACCGCCAGCCGCAAGGATCTGACCGGCGCCGTATCCATTGTGAAAGTTTCCGAACTGACCGAGCAGCCCAACTCCAACCTGAGCAACCAGCTGCAAGGCCGCGCCTCGGGCGTGACCGTCCTTACTTCCGGTCAGCCTGGCCAGGCCCCGCAGATCCGTATCCGTGGTATCAACTCGTTTGGCAACAATACGCCGTTGTTTGTGGTGGACGGCGTGCCGACCCAGGATATCAACAACCTGAATCCGAACGACGTGGCCTCCATGCAGGTATTAAAGGATGCCGGCTCAGCTTCTATTTACGGTTCGCGGGCTTCCAACGGAGTGGTGATTATCACGACCAAGCGCGGCCAGGGAAAGGTGAAGGTGAGCTACGACATGTTCTACGGAACGCAGACCGTCCCCAAAGGCAATGTGTACGATATTTTGTCGCCGCAAGGTATGGCCGACCTGAAATTCCTGGCACTTAGAAACTCAGGGGCGGCGATCAACGATCCGCAATACGGTAGCGGCGAAACACCGGTTTTGCCCGACTATATCGTACCTACCGGCGCGAAAGAAGGGGAGGTTGATCTTTCCAAATATTACGTTAACCCCAATTATACCGATAAAGCGGACATGGACTCGTTCTACCGCATTGTGAAGGCTAATAAGCAGGGTACCGACTGGTTCCATGAAGTGTTCAAGAATGCGCCGATACAAAGCCACAACCTTTCAGTGAGCGGCGGCAGCGAGCAGGGCAATTACCTGTTCTCCTTCAACCATTTCAACCAGCAGGGGAATTTGATGAACACATACCTGAAACGCTATACGCTTCGCGCCAACAGCCAGTATAATGTAACCAAAAACATCCGCGTGGGGGAAAACATCGCCTTGACGCTGGTCAACAACCCGCGTACCGGCATTCTTGAAGAGGGCGGCGGTATCGGTATGGCTTTCCGGATGCAGCCGATCATTCCTGTGTACGATGTGCAGGGCAACTATGCCGGCTCGTTCGGTAGCGGTTTAGGAAATGCGAAAAACCCCGTCGCGATCCGCGACCGCGCGCGCAACAACAAGGGACTGACCAACTCGCTGTTCGGTAACATGTTTGCGGAAGTGGACTTTCTCAAGGGTTTCAATTTCAGGACGAGTTTCGGTGGCAGCATGTTCAGCTATACCGAGAACACTTTTTCCTATCCGGAATGGGAGAACTCCGAAAACGTAACGACCAACTCGTATTCAGAGCGCGTAAACTCGGGTTATAACTGGACCTGGACCAATACTGTTACCTACGAGCATTCTTTCAATGACAAGCACAATGTAAAAGTGCTTCTGGGTACCGAGGCTTATAACAGCATTTACCGCGAAGTAGGCGGTTCGACACAGAGTTATTTCTCCTTTGACCCGAATTACACCAGTCTTTCTACGGGTTCAGGAACGCCTACCAACTTTTCTAACCGCTCGGCGGACGCATTGTTCTCCTATATTGGCAGAATCGACTACAATTTCAATGATAAGTACCTGTTAAGCGGAACGTTGCGTCGCGACGGTTCCTCACGGTTTACGTCGCAATACGGCTGGTTCCCGGCTGTAAGCGCGGGCTGGCGGATCAAGGAGGAGGAGTTTATGAAAGCAGCTACCTGGCTCACCGACCTGAAAATCCGTGGTGGGTGGGGTATCATGGGTAACCAGTTCAACGTGGATCCCGCCAATGCATTTACGACGTATGGCCAGAACCGCAGCCATTCGTTCTACGATATCAAAGGTACAGGCAACAGCACTGTGCTCGGTTTTCAGCGTACCCGCGTGGGTAACCCGAATGCGAAATGGGAAGGAAATATCAACTCCAACATCGGTATCGACGCGTCGCTGTTTAACGGGGCGATCGATTTCACGATCGATTACTATCAGAAAAACATCGACGACCTTTTGTTCTCGCCCGAACTCGCCGGAACGGTCGGACAAGGTACCGCACCTGCGGTGAATATCGGTAAAATGAAAAACAATGGTATCGATATGTCTATCTATGGCGAGAAAACCGTAGCCAAGGACCTGAAACTGAATGCTACCCTGACGCTTACAACCTACAATAACAAGATCGTGAAGATTACCGACGGTGTGGATTATTTCGACCAGGAAGGCCGCCGTTTCAATGGCAGCACCATTGTGCGTAATGCGGTAAACCATTCCATCGGTCAGTTCTTTGGATACAATATCGTTGGTTTCTGGAATTCACAGGCCGAGATAGACCAGGCGAACGCGCAGGCGGCTGAACGTACCGGCAACCCGGCGGCGGTGTATCAGAATGAAGTGAAAGTAGGCCGGTTCCGCTACCAGGATGTGAATGGCGACGGCATTGTCACTGCCGACGACCGTACTTTCCTGGGCAATCCGAGCCCCAAATTCAGCTATGGTCTGAATATTGGTGCTACCTATAAAAACTTCGATTTCGGCATATTCCTTTACGGTGTGCAAGGCAACCAGATCTGGAACAACCTGAAATGGTGGCACGACTTCTACACGAACTTCCAGGGGGCGAAGAGCAACACCGCATTGTACGACTCATGGAGGCCCGATCACATGAATGCGACGGCACCCATCCAGGAGAACACCGGTTCGTTCAGTACCACCAACGTGCCCAACTCGTATTACGTCGAAAACGGCTCGTATCTGCGCGCCAAAAACGCTCAGATCGGCTACACTTTGCCGAAGAGCCTGACCCAGGCCCTTAAAATCGATCGCCTGCGTGTGTATGTGCAAACCGCTAACCTGTTCACGATCACCAAATATTCCGGCCCTGATCCGGAGGTAGGTCAGAGCCAGGTGGCCGGTTCCACGGCATTCGGGTTGGACGAAGGGGTTTATCCGAACACCCGCCAGTTCCTGGTTGGTTTAAATCTGACATTCTAATTCACTGTATATAAAAACAGAAAGAGATGAAGACATTGAGATTTTCAAAAATAGCGCTGGTTGCGATTTTCGGGTTGATTTCCTATTCCTGTAAGGATAGCTTTCTGGACAAGCCTGCATTGGGCTCCCTGAGCGACGCCCAATTGAGCACCAAAGCCGGTGTACAAAGCTTGCTTATAGGGGCATATGCGGCCCTGGACGGAAACGGGGTAGGGGCTGCCAACGCCTGGGACGCGGCTGCCGATAACTGGATTTACGGCAGCATTGCCGGCGGTGACGCCAAAAAAGGCAGCGACGGTGCCGACCAGCCGGGTATCAACTCCATTATGATTTACAGCGCAGGCCCCAGCAATGGGTTTTTCAACAGCAAATGGCGGGCTGCCTATGAGGGTATCAACCGTGCCAATACTGTACTGAAATTCATTCCGCTCGTGACGACCGGCATTACCGACGCAGAGAAGACCGACTACGCCGCCCAGGCCCGTTTCCTGCGCGGGCATTACTATTTTGAGTTGAAAAAAATGTTCAACATGGTGCCGTGGGTGGATGAAAATACGCCCGACCCGGCCGCTGTAAAGAACGATGTCGATATCTGGCCGAATATCGAGGCTGATTTCAAGTTTGCAATGGATAATCTGCCGGCCACGCAGCCGGAGGTGGGCCGTGTGAACAAATGGGCGGCTGCGGCTTACCTGGCCAAAACATTTTTGTATGAAAAGAAGTACAACGAGGCCAAAACGACCTTCGACCAGGTGATCGCGTCGGGTGTGACCAGCAATGGTCTGAAATATGATTTGTTGCCCAAATACCAGGACAACTTCGATGCTGCGCAAAAGAACCTGGCCGAATCGGTGTTTGCGATCCAGATGGCAGCCAACGACGGGACCAACACGATCGACAATGCCAACACCGGCGGTATGCTCAACTTCCCATACAACTCGCCGTTCCGTTGCTGCGGATTCTACCAGCCCAGTATCGACCTGGCAAATTCGTTCCAGACCGATGCCAACGGTTTGCCCAAGGTAGACAACTACAATGTGACGACCCTGAAAAACGACATGGGTATCAAATCCGAGGCCGCATTTACGCCGGATGCCATCACGCCACTCGATCCCCGCATCGACTGGACAGTGGGTCGCCGGGGTATCCCGTTCCTTGACTGGGGTAACCACCCGGGCCAGACCTGGATCCGCGATCAGAGCTACGCCGGGCCATATTCGCCCAAAAAGAACATTTACTGGCAAGCTACCCAGGACAAATATTCGGACCAGCATTCCTGGGCGCCGGGAACGGCTATCAACGTGCAGGTGATCCGTTTTGCCGATGTGCTACTCATGGCGGCCGAAGCGGAGGCACAGCTCAACAACCTCGCTAAGGCACAGGAATATGTGAATCGCGTTCGCGCACGTGCTGCGAAGCCCGAGAGCTGGGTGTATACCTATATAGACCCTGACAAGCCAATGGGCGGTTTTACCAAAACACCTGCCGCGAACTATAAAATCGCGCAATACCCTGCCGGTGCTTTTGCGGCGAAAGGTAAGGAAGGCGCGTTGGCTGCTATTTATTTCGAACGCAAGCTGGAACTTGCTATGGAAGGCCACCGCTTCTTCGACCTTTCGCGCTGGGGCATTGCCGAACAGACCCTGAACGCCTACATCGCGTTCGAAGGCAAAATCACGCCCGATGTACGTGGAGGGAAGTTCCAGAAAAATGTGAATGAGTATTACCCGATTCCACAGCGGCAGATCGACCTTAGTACCAAAAACGGGGTGTCCTCACTGAAACAGAATCCTGGTTACCAGTAAACAAGCTAATACCAAATGGTGGCGATCTTCGCCTAGAGAGGCAGATATTAACTGCCTCTTTTTGTTTATAATAGAGGATTATTGTTTCAAATATGAAATTTTCGAAATGGCTTCGGGGGCTGTCGCCGGCTGTCTTTCTGGCGGCGGTGTGTGTGCAGGCATGCGGGCCGGCGGGGCGGTCGCGCGAGGCGGAGCTTACCGGCGAACTGGCAGAAGGAAAGGACGCCGCAAGAAAACACTGCGGCACCTGCCATTTACCGGTAGAGCCCGCATTGCTCGATAAGGACACCTGGAAGAACCGCGTGTTGCCGGTGATGGCGCCCTATTTCGGGATAGAAGTGTGGCAAAGGAACCAGTATTTCGCCAACGAAGGTTCTGCGATGCCCATTACCGAATGGATGAAAATAGTGGCTTACTACGATTCCCTCGCGCCCGCGCATTTGCCCGCTGCGCGCCCGCCCGTGCAAGGGGATTGGGCTGGTTTCAGTATTAAGAAACCAGCAAACGACACAACACGGCTGGCTACCACGACGATGGTGGCCATTGATTCGGCCGCCGATGCTATTTATACAAGCAGCTCCGAAGTGCCCGCATTGCTTCGCTGGGGCCGGGCGTTTGACAGGAGAACGGCATTGCCGTTAACTTCCCCTGCTATGCATATGCTGTTTGCCGGCCAGCCGGTGGTAACTGCGGTGGGCGAAATGCGTGCTTATGATGTTTCGAAAGGTGGGTTGTACCGGTTGGGGACTTCCGGCAACGCGGAAGCTTCACCGTTTGCGACCGGCCTCCGCAGGCCGCTGCATACCTCAGAAGGCGATTTCAACCGCGACGGCAGGACCGATTACGTGGTGTCCGAATTCGGTCACAACCAGGGCGGCTTGTACGTGTACAGGCAAAGGGAGGCGGGGGACTTTGAGAAACTGCCTGTACGCGAAGCGGCGGGAGCTACGCAGTCGGTTACCGGCGATTTCAATGGCGACGGCTGGACAGATATCATTGCCCTCTTCGCACATGCGCAGGAGGGTATCTGGCTTTTTATCAATGACCGGAAAGGTGGTTTCTCAGAAAAGCCGTTGCTACGGTTTCCGCCGGTTTACGGCTCGTCCAGTTTCCAGCTCGCCGATTTTAACCGCGACGGCCAGCCCGACCTGCTCTATACCGCGGGCGACAACAGCGATTATTCGCGCATTCTGAAACCTTATCACGGTATTTACATTTTTTTGAACAAAGGAAATTTTCAGTTCGGGCAAAGCTGGTTTTTTCCAGTAAATGGCGCAACCAAAGCTATGGCCGCCGATTTTGATGGGGACGGCGACCCGGATATCGCTTCCATCGCATTCTTCGCCGACCTCGCCGATAATCCCGGTGAAAAGTTTTTGTATTTCAACAACGAGTCGTCAAACGCCGGTTTGAAGTTTCAGTGTGTTTCACCGCCTATTGCCCGCTACGGTCGCTGGATTTGTATGGATGTAAACGACTGGGACGGAGACGGCGACCCGGATATTGTTTTGGGTAACTATTCCAAAGGATTTTTAAACCAGGAGGAGGTAAAAGCGGACTGGAATGTGTATTTGCCATTTATAGTCCTGAGCAACGACCACAAACCGCATTGAACATCCGACCAGAACCCCATTTGCTCAAACCATACCTGACTACATTTGACTATACCTGACCATCCCTGACCACCCCTAACAACACCTGACCCCCCCCAAACCAAATCCCGCAACACAAAAAAAGCACAGACCAGCCGGCCTGTGCTTTTCGCTTTACCAAGTACTATTACCTAACTATGACGATCTTTTGGACGCTTTCGCTGCCGTCGGTCAAGATCAGTTTGACCGAGTACACACCCGGAGCGAGTTTGCTGATATCGAGCCCTTCCGAGGTTACCGACTTGCGGTCGAGTACTTTTACGCCCGCCGCATTGTGCAGTACCACTGATTTCACATTCGTGAAATTCTTGAATTTCAACCGGTCGGTTGCGGGGTTCGGATAGGCCGCCAATAGTCCGGAAGCCTCGAACTTCGTATCCTGAATGCTGCTGTAAGCGAATGTTGCGTCTTTATCCACCATTTTCAGGCGATAATAGTTGATGCCTTCGGCTGGTGCATTATCGACGAAGTCATACTGTTTCAGCGTATTGCTCTCTCCGTGCGACGCTTTTATACCGATAGTCGTCCAGTGACGTGCGTCCGTGCTGCGCTCGATTTCGAAGCGATCGCTGTTGGTCTCTTCGGTGGTTGCCCAGTTCAGCAGGGCAATACCCTTCGCACCATTTCCTTCCTTTTTGACGCGGAACGAAACCAGCGTGACAGGCAGAGGTTTGACGAACAGCGTACCCACTGCCGAGGTAAGGGTACAAATGTCGCTATCGCTGTCGACAATGACACGGTACTGGTATCCGTCCCACGCCGTAGTGAATGGTGTAAGAGACAGTGAATCGGTGGCAGCACCGGAATAGGTTCCGTTGGCATCGGTTGCGCCACCCGGCGCAAGATTGGTCCAGGTTGTTCCGCCGTCGGCGCTAACCTGCCACTGGTAGCTCAGCGTACCGGTACCGGTAGCGTCTACCGTGAACGAAGCGGAGATACCTACCTGGGTTGTCTGCATTTGCGGATCAGGCTGTGTAAGCTCAATATCGCAGAGTGTGGCTGTCACGCAGTTGGCTCCGTCGTTGCTGTTGGATGGGACCGATGTGGACATAAAGCTGGCCGAATTGTTGACCGGATCTATTTTGTAGAACCGTCCCGTATTGTTATGGAATGCGTAGAGCTTGCCGGTCGCATCGGCGAAAACAGCTCCAAAACCGCCATTATTGGCAGGTAATCCGGCGATTACCTCACCCACGGCCACTTCGCCCGTGAGTGGATTGAGCGTAGTGATACGACCGTCCGCGTTAAAGCCATACATGAGCTGTGTAGACGGCAGGTAAGCGAAATCGAATGCGCCAAATGGTGCGCTTACCGGAACTCCGTAGGTCGGCCCGGCCTGGACTGCGAAGCCGTTGGTCGGGTCGACCAGTTTCAGGTAAGTTGAAGGACGGTTCGGATCAACATCGATCACATAGAAACTGGGCTGATTTGTCTGATAAACCATCATATAGCCGTTGGGCAATTCCACGCCGACGTTGAAGCCACCGGCCGCGGGCAGGTTGGCGATCGGGTATTCCACGGTACCACCTTCGCGGTCGATCTGTACAATGCTATTGGTTCCGTTTTTGGTCGCCCACAGCATATTGTCGGCGGAGTTGTAGATCAGCGAGTTTACGGTCATCGGGAGCGGGGCGATTTCGGTACGGGCGCCAGTGCTCACATTGTATGCGTAAAGTGTTGAAACAGGTTCTCCGTCAGCGGCCGCTACCTGGTAGGTAATGCCATCGGCACAATCGAAAGGCAGGTTTTCCAGAATGGAGTTCGGGCAGCTGGCACCGTCGTTGCTGTTCGAGGTGATACTTGTCGAAAGCAGGGTGGAGGTGGCTGCGGTAGGGTTGATGCGGTGGAATGTGCCCGGATCGTTGGCGAATGCGTAAAGCTTCCCGCTGGGGTCAGCGAACACCGCACCGAAAGTGGTATTGGTGGGCAAGCCCGCTACGACAGCTCCCACGGTCGTCGCACCGGTAACATGGTTGAGCGTCACCAATCTCGCAGTCGTTGTTTCCACGCCGTAAACAAGCCCGGTTACAGGTTCATACACAAGGTCGGCCACGTTGATAGCCGCGCTCAGTGCATTGCCGTAAGTAGGGCCGGTTTGCAGCGCATAACTGTTGGCGGGATCAACCAGGCGCAGATAAGTGGACCGCGCCGGGTTGATATCGATTACATAGTAGCGCGGCTGATTGCTGCTGTAAACCAGCATATAACCTCCCGGAAGCCCGGTGCCCACATTGAAGTTGGTGGGAAGGTTGGCGATCGGGTATTCCAGCAATGTGCCGTCGGCTGCGATGCGGACAATCGAGTTCGTGCCGTTTTTGGTAGCCCAAAGCGTATTGTCTATCTCGCTGTAAATAAGCGAATTTACGGTTGTGTTAAGCGGCGCGATCTGTGTTCTCGTGCCGGTGACCACATTATAGGCATACAGCGTTGAAACAGGTTCTCCATTCGCTGCCGCAACCTGGTACGCTACCCCATCTTCGCAGGTAAACGGCGTCAGACAGCCCGTAATCGTAATAGGTTGGCTCACAGGCCCAGAACAGCCGTCATTTTCGTAACGCGCATAGTACGTGCCTGCGGGCGCCTGTGTGGGATCGGCCACGAGCGTTGCGGCCGAAGGCGTCGCCGAGGTGTAGAAACGCAGTGTGCTACCGGTCGGCGCAGGACCAGCTACCAGTCGGTTGAGGTCATAGGTCGTTGCAGGACAGATCGGTGCGTCGGTGCTGGCGACAAGCGCAGGCGAGCCGGGAATCGCGAACACGTTCATCGTAGCGGACGAAGAGTTGGTCGTACACAGGTTGCTGGTTATCACACAGCGATAGCGGTAATTGTTCCAGGCGGTTGTGGTGGGTGTTACGGTAAGCGTAGCGGTGCCGCCACCGGAGTAGGTTCCGTTAGGACCTGTAAATGGCGTTGTCTGCAAATTGGCCCAGCTGCCGCCGCCATTGGTGCTTTGCTGCCACTGGTAGGTAAATGGCCCGTTACCTTCGGGGGCAACAGTGAATGTCGTGGAGTTGCCAGGGCAAAGGGTTACGTCGGCCGGGACAACCGGAATGTCGGTATCGCATTCCACGAATGCGTTGGGGCAGCTCGCGGCGTCGTTTCCGCCCGATGGCGGGCTGGTCGAGAGCAAAGTAGCCGTATTGGCAACGGGATCGATGCGGTAAAAGCCGCCGGTGGCGTTGTTGAATGCGTACAGTTTGCCGGCTTTATCGCTGAACATACCGCCATACGCGGCATTTGGCAGGCCTGCTACCGGCGTTGCGTTGGTGGTAACGACGCCTGTAACGGGGTTAAGCGTAGTAATGTTGCTGCTGGGCGTGATACCATAACCCAGACCGGTCGAAGCCAGGTAGGCTATATCCGACGAGTTAAAGCCGGCGGAGACAGATGTGCCGTAAGGAGCTCCGGTTTTCGCGGCATAGCCGTTGGCCGGATCCACGAGTTCAAGGAATGTGGGACGGGACGGGTCGACGTCGATGACATAAAATTCCGTGGCGTTGCTGGTGTACACGAGCATATAGGCATTGGGTAGCTCCACACCCACGTTGTAGCTTACCGATGGCAGGTTCTGAATGTCATAGACAACCGTTCCGGCTCCGGCTCCGATACGGGCGATGTCATTCGAATTGGTAACGGTCGCCCAGAGAAAGTTGTCGGCTGCGGTACTGTAAATCAACGAATTCAGGTTATAGGGAGTAATACCCCCGATCTGGGTACGGGTGCCAGAGCTCACATTGTAGCTGTACAGCGAAGATTCCGTCTGGCCCGATGCGATCGCTATCTGGTAGGCGATGCCGTCGAGGCAGCCGAATGAAGTTTGCTGGCCCATCCGGAAATTCTGGTTCTGCATGTTGCCCGTCTGGTTGGTGAGAGCAATTTCACCCAGCAGCGGTGCATTCGCCTGATTGGCCGTGTTGCTGGCGCCCACCACGTCTTCGGCAACATAATAGGTGCCCGGAATGCGGTTGCCTTTCGGATTGGTGGGCGTATTGGTAAGTACGAGTTTGTGGCCCGTCAGGTTGTTGGGCAGGCCCGTGAACGAATAGCCACCGGCAGGGCCCACCTGCGTGGAGGCGATAACGGCGCCGGACGCATTCACGACGTTGACGTACATCGTGCCGCCAAAATTGGTGCCGGTCTCCCCGGCATCGACGATCCCGTCGTTGTCGGCATCGATCCAGGCGGTCCCCGAGATGTTGACCGCCGCAGCTGCTCCATAGCACAGCACCCCGATGAGCAGGAACAGTGCTCTGATCCATAGATTTTTGTTCATAAGCAAGCGTTTGAATTAGGTGAAAAAAAGAAAAAGGGATTTGTTGACTCGATATCCATGGTGTGTCAGGCGAGCCCGGCGGCAGCGCCAGTGTTATTGACGATGGGTGTCTTTTCCTTTTACAGGAGGATGATCCGACTATTGAAGCCGTAGGCAAATATCGAACTAAATAGAAATGAAACACGATTTGAATTGTAGAATCGTTTCTACAAAATCCTATTGGAAATCTAAGCGATTTTAGATATGGAAGAGGGTAAAAGCCGGGATTTCCAAAAAGGCAGGGGCGGATGTGCTTCCCGAAAAACAGCTAAACGCGCAGCCTTAAGCGGGCCGAAGAATCCCGAACCGGAACAGATAAAAACCCGCGCTATACACAGGTATAGTGGTAACCTCGGGGTAAGCAGTCGATCTCGCGTGCCGTAGGTGCCTATTTTTGTATCACCGCCCGGCTCGGGGGCTTGGCTGTCGGAGCAGCTTCGGTGAGGGCCGGGTGTGATGTATTCATACCACCAAACACAATGAAATCATGTCAAAGACAACGTGGAATGTAGATGTAGCGCATTCGGAAGTTCAGTTTAAAGTAAAACACCTCGTTATTTCAACCGTAACCGGCTTTTTTCGCAATTTCAGCGGCACGGCGTTGACGGACGGCGACAGTTTTGAAAATGCCGACGTCAATTTTACGATCGACGTCAACAGCGTCGATACCGGCCAGCCGGGGCGCGACGAGCATTTACGCAATGCCGATTTTTTCGAAGCCGAAAAATATCCCGAGTTCCGTTTTGTTTCGACCTCCCTCAAAAAGGACAAAGGCGATGTGTACAAGCTCGTGGGTGACCTGACCATCAAAGGCATTACCAAAGAGGTGGAATTCACTGCCGAATACGGCGGCACCGAGCGCGATCCCTGGGGCAACACCAAGGCCGGGTTTGAAGTGACAGGCACAATCGATCGTAAGGATTTCGGGGTGACATTCAACTCGCTGACTGAAACCGGCGGCCTCGCATTGGGGGAAAATATCAAGATACTGGCCAATATCCAGCTCGCGAAACAGGCATAACAGCCATTATTTAGAGTAGCTGACGTGCGAGAGGGTGTCCCGGTTCGGGATACCCTCTTTTTCCTGGTAAATGGTTTTTGATTTAATTTGCATACCCTATTAAATTACTAGAATATTTCCCGGCCCGTTTATATGCAAATTGAGATTAAGAATAAACTGAATGACAATGAGTTATTCCGGATCAAAAGAATGAAGGAGGTGATCAAGACCACCCGGCCGCACGGCCATAAGGAATACCTCGAAATCATCTATCTCACACAGGGCGAAGGACTTCATCAAATCGACCACCACCGTTTTCAGGTGCGCGGCAACAGTTTATACCTGGTGATGCCCGGCCAGATCCACAATTGGGAGCTTACCTCCATTCCAAAGGGGTTTGTGATCATGGTGCAGAAGGATTTTCTGCTTGGACATCCGCTGTACGATGCCCTTTTCCAGAGCTTCCCGCTGACCTTCCACAGCGGCTACCACCTCGAACAGACCGGCGCAACGGTACAGGGCATTTTCGAAAGCATCGAAAATGAACACGCCGGGCGGCAGCCGAACTACGAGGCTGTTATCCAGACTTATCTTTTGTTGCTTTTCAATCTTTTGAAGCGGGAAATGCGCAGTAGCACCGACGCTCAGCCGGAGCCGCCATTGCTCAGATCGTTTTTTGCCATGGTTGGAACACATTACAGAACCGTACACGAAGTGGGCTGGTATGCCAGCCAATTGAATGTGACCACCAAGACGCTGAATACCCACTGCCGCAAGTTTCTGTACAAGACGGCCGGTGCGGTGATCGGCGAGAAGCTGTCGGCCGAAAGCAAGCGGTTGCTGCTGTACTCGCAGGCCAATCTGGGCGAAATCGCCTATGAGCTGGGTTTTACCGATCCCTCGCATTTCAATAAGTTTTTCAAAAGGCAAACAGGCGTATTGCCGAGCGTTTACCGGAAAGGCATTTCCTGAATATACCAGTTTTCGGACGGAAAGTACAAAAGTCTACTGATCTTGTAGGGTTATTTTTGCGACATCGCTCAACACCATGAATGCGGCGCGTTAGCCCTATGAAACCCTTTTTATCTCTTGCATTTTTCTTTTGCTGGTTGGCATCGGCCATAGCTCAGGGCCAGCCGGCGGTCATCGGCAAAGTTATCGATCGGCAGTCGGGGCAGGCGTTGCCTTACGCGTCGGTCGCATTGTCCCGTTCCGCCGATTCCACACTGTTGAGCGGCGTTTTGACGGATGAAAAGGGTGGTTTCCGCTTCGAAAAACTCGAAGCCGGTGCCTATTACCTGGAAGTGCAATACATCGGTTACCGGCGTGCGCGGGTGTCGCTGCCCGCACTTGCCGGTGCGACGACGGAGCTGCCGCCCGTTGCCATGCAACCCGACGGCCGGGTGCTGAATGCTGTGGAAGTGACAGGCAACCGGGAAGTTATGGAAAATCGCATCGACAGGCAGGTGTACCGCGCCGGGCAGTTCCTGGGAAGCCAGGGAGGGACGGCTGTGGACGTGCTGAAAAACACCCCTTCGGTGACGGTCAATAGTGAGGGCGACATTACGCTGCGCGGCTCGACCGGCTTCCTCGTGCTCGTGAACGGCAAGCCCGTGCAGACCGACCCTTCGATTATATTAAACCAGATTCCGGCGAATACTATTGAAAATGTGGAGATCATAACCAGTCCCTCGGCACGTTTCGACCCGGACGGGAAATCGGGTATTATTAACATTACCACCAAAACCGCCGATAAAAACAGCCAGAGCCTGATCGTGAATATGCAGGCCGGATTGCCTTCTGTCCATACCTACCATAATCTGAAAAATCCCCGGCGTTTCGGCGGCGACGCGGCCTGGGGCATGAAGGCAGGTAAATGGGAAGTGAACCTGAGCGGCAATTACCTCCGCAACGACCTTACCGGCCGGAGGGTGGGGGATGTGAATACGATGATCGAAGACGTTTTTACGTCCTTTCCATCCGACGGCGAGCGGAGCTTCAAGCGGTACAACTACACGGCGCGGGCTTCGGTCAGCTTCGCAGCCGACCCATCGAACGTGATTTCGGCAGGTTTTTATAAAGGATACCGTTTCCAGTCGAGGCGGGCCGATTTGGTGTACAATAATACCAAAACAGATCTCGAAACAGGGCAGAACGTGGGCAGGATTACCTATTTCAATTCCAATATCGCGCAGAAAACGGCCGATGTAATGTCGGGTAACCTGGATTACCTGCACCGCTTCGCAAACAAATCGGAGCTGACGCTTTCGGGGCTGACCGAATCGGCGGAGCTGGACGGGCTCACGACAAATGTCAACCTGTCGGAGCCGGGCAGAACCCGCGCGCTGCAAAATACACGTAACCCGAGCGGGAACCCGCTGAACGCATACCGGTTACAAGCCGACTACGTTGTTCCGATTGGCAAAGGGAAACTGGAAACCGGTTACCAATACCGGAACCAGGCACAGAAAGGTACATTTCAATATCTTGACCAGAATCTCGAAACCGGCGAATTTGTGCTGGTGCCGCAGTTTTCAAGCCGGACACGCCTGATCAACCACATCCACTCGATGTACGGCCAGTATAGCGGAAAATCGGGGAAGCTGGAATATTCGGGTGGATTGCGTTATGAATATGCGACCCGCCGGTTTACCGCCGAAGGTACCGGCACGCGCAACCTCGATTTGTCCAATTTCTTTCCTTCGGCACAATTGCAATACCAGTTTGCCAAGGGCTGGCGCGGGAAGGCCGGCTACACGCGCCGGGTGCAGCGCACGACCAATAACGAGCTGAACCCATTTCCCGAGCGCGAGCATTCCGAAACGCTCGAATCAGGGGATCCGGACATTCTGCCTGAATTTATCGGGCAGGCCGAAGCGGGCGTCGTGCGGGAGTTTGCAAAGGGGAGTGCTTTTCTGACGTTCTATAATCAGCGTATCAAAAACGTGGTCAACCGGGTCAACAGCGTATACAATGATACGATCGTTAACCGCATTTACACCAATGCCGGCCTGGCTACCTCCTGGGGGGTGGAAGTCGGCGGGAATGCGAACCTGACCAAATGGTGGCAGCTTTACGCGGGCGCGAACCTGTACCGGTATGCGATCGAGGGAGGGCTTTTCCGAAATACTGTGGTGGTGAATACGTCCAGCGTGGTGTATTCCCTGAATGCCAATACGACCTTCAAAATCGCCCCGGCTTTGCAGGTGCAGTGGGCGATCAGTTACCTGTCGAAAAGGGTGACGGCGCAGGGTGAGGACTCGCGGTTTGTGAACCCGTCGTTGTCCGTCAAAAGGACATTCCTGAAAGGTAAGCTGGCCGCGACGTTGCAATGGCAGAACATGGACCTGGGCATCGTGGGCGCCAACCGGCAGCGCATTACCACCTGGGGCAAAGATTTTTATACAACCACCAATTACATCCAGGAAACCGATATTTTCCTGATTAACCTGAGTTATAATCTAAACCAGCTCACCCGGAAAGCCAAACTCCCGTCCAGCGAATTCGGCGAACGGGAGTTTTAAAAATTACATTCCGCTGATCAGTTGCACGGCTTTCTCTAGCGGCTCGTCACGTCCGTCGGCAATGCCCTTAATCGTCGGCCTGACCTCGATTTGCGGTACGATTCCTACCTGCTGGGTTTCGCGGCCGTCGGGGTAATAAATACCGATGCCGCTAATGCCTGTGCGAAGGCCGCCGGGAAGTACTATGGGCGAAACATTGCCGTCGGCACCGGCGGTAGTGCTGCCGATCACCGTCACATTCGGTGCGGCAGAAAATGCCATCGTCGTGTATTCCGATTGGCTCAGCGTGTTTTCGTTCACAATCACGATCACTTTGCCTTTGTAGTAGTCTGCATTGGTTTTGCCCAGTTTCAGCTCGGGCGACCAGGTGAATATTCCGGGTGTTTTGGGTTTGCCAATGGTGAATTTGACGAACGGTCTAGCTTCGGGCAGCAGCATCGGGCAGAACGAAAACACCATGAAATCGGACGGGTAGCATCGCATATCCACTACCACACCCTTACTTTCAAGTATCTTCGGCGTCAGGGCAGGTAGATAACTATTTTTGAATTTTCCCGGGAAAACATAGGCGATGTCAGGACGGATCATTTTAAAGCAAGTGTCCTTCTTGTTGTAATTGGCATAAATATTGACTTTATCGCGAGAGTAAAGTGGAATGTTGGCCTTTTGTATTTTTCCATCCCTGCTGAAAGTGACCGCCACGGCCGGGTCGTTACTACGAAGCAAGTTCGGGGCCATGGTTTTCAATTGCACAACGGCATTCGAAGCGGGTGTGTAAGGCTTCTGTTCGGCGACCACCTGCGCGACCGGCCTGCCGTTAATTGTTTCAATCACGTCTCCTGGTTTCAAACCGGTTTGTTCACCCAGCTGTGCGTTGTAATAATCGACTACCACCGGTTTATTTTCAACGAACCTCAGTTCGACCGGCGCGTAATTTTTGCCGAAATGCCTGTCCAGCGCGTCATGATTGCCGTAAAGGTTCGCATGGGTGTCTTTCACGCGCGCGATAAGCGCGAGAGCGGCAAGCTTGTATTCCGTTTCGTCGGCCGCCATGACGAATTTGGGTACAAATTCCTTCAATACAGCGTACCAGTCTTCCCGAATGAGCGGTTTGTACGGAAAGAAATACTCGATCATATTCCAGTATCGAAACAACGAAAGCAGCCTGAAACCGGCGTCGGGGTAGGCCATTTCCTTATATGGATTTTCATTTTTAAAATCGGGATTGCCGACATTGGCATACGAGGCGATGTAATATTGGTCGTCCGTACGCTCGGCCCGGCGTATCGAATCCAGTCGCACTGATAATCCTTTGCCCGAAGTACCGATCCACGCCAGATTCGGCTTTATAACCGCATTGGCTGGAACCGGTTCGGCGGAAAGCGCTTTGATCGCCCCGAACTTGTCCATCCATTTGATCAGCACGCGCTGCCGTTCGGTGTCGTTTTGTGCGGCCATATAGGGCGCGGCCACGCGGAACAATTCATAATCCATATTGAAATTACCCTCCGCTACGGCCGGGTGATGGTATTTGACAAATCCCCATATCCTGCCGAGTTTCGCGACATTTTCGCACTGCTCCGTGGAAAGCGGATAACCCGGGCCGATCGCGAGCTTCGAACCGCCATCGAACGCTTTGTCGAGCGCGGCGGGAAATTCTCTTCTGGGCGGCGCCTCCATGAAGGGCTTTCCGTCTATCAGCAGTTCGAACTGGTCGGCCCAGAGGGTTCCCTGACCAACGAGCAATGCGCCGATGTGGATGTTTTCCGCGCTGGCCGGATAGGGAAGCTTGATGCTGTATTGCGCCCAGTCCCGGGTCCCGTGCAGTTTTTCGGATTGCATATTGCTGAACTGCAGCGTGCCCGATTTTCCGTCGATCCGCAACATAAGGCCCACCCAGCCTTTTTCGACGTTGGCGAACTTCATATATCCTTTCAGTTCGATTTGCTTACCGCTGTAATCTGCCGGAATCGTATTGGCCGCGCAGCCAAACTGGATATTGTCCATCGAGGACGGAGATTGGATACGCAACGCGGCTCTGCCAGTGTATTTTTCCGTCGTGTCGGTTGTGAGAACATAGCCTTTTCCCCATTCGGCCCAGGGACGCGGTAGCCCCGGCGTCACAGGTGTTTGCTCGAAATCGAGGTTAAACCCGGCGGATCGTTGTGCAATGGAGGCCGACATGCAAAGCAGGCAGAGGAGTGTTAACGGCAGGTATCGCATGAGTAGTTTTTTTGTTTGTAAGAGAAGGGTTACTAATGGTAATACTGTAACCGAATAATAAAATAATGTTACCTGACGATGAAATAAAACCGCGGTGCGCCGGTTCACAAGCCAATGCACCATAAATGCATTCAATACGGTTTTGGAAGGTTTTGCAGGCAATCGAAAAAAATCAGCATGAGGTAACCGGCTTATGGGGCGTTTCTCGCGGGATTTCTTAACACTTCCATAACCACCGGCCGGCCGGCATACCAGTATTTTTGCCGCCGGATATACTTGTACATTACCAACCACCCAACCCTAAACCCATGGATTCAAGAAGAGATTTTATTAAAAAGGCGGCGATGGTGGCCGGCGGGGCGGGCGTCGCCAGCCTGTTCCCGGAATCGGTGCAACGGGCAATGGCGATCACTCCCGACCCGGGCACCACTTACCTCGACGCCGAGCATGTGGTGATCCTGATGCAGGAAAACCGGTCGTTCGATCACAGTTACGGCAAGTTGCGGGGTGTCCGCGGCTTCAACGACCCCCGCGCCATCGATTTGCCCAATAAAAACAAAGTATGGCTTCAAACCGACCTGAAAGGTAATACTTACGCCCCGTTCAGGCTGGATATCAAAAACACCAAAGCGACGTGGATGCACGATCTCCCGCATTCGCGCGAATCGCAGGTGGACGCTTATAATGGGGGGAAATATGACAAATGGCTGACTTCCAAGCGATCGGGGCACAAGGAGTATGCCGAAATGCCGCTCACGCTCGGCTACTACGACCGCGAGGACATCCCGTTCTACTATGCATTGGCTGATGCATTCACCATTTGTGACCAGAACTTCTGCTCATCCATGACACCCACGCATCCGAACCGCTATTACCTGTGGTCGGGGACGATCCGCGAGAAGCCGGATATGGATTCGCTGGCGGTGGTACGAAACAGCTATTTTTCCATCAATAAGCCGGTAAAATGGAAGACATTCCCCGAGCGTATGCAGGAGGCCGGCATCAGCTGGAAGTTTTACCAGAACGAAATCGGTGCCGTAATGCAATTCCATCCGGGGAAGGGCTCGTGGCTCAGCAATTTCGGTTGCAACCCGCTGGAGCGGTACGCGCAGTACAGGGTGAAGTTCTCGCCGGATTTTACCCGTTACGCGCAAGCGGAAGTCGCGAGGATTAAAAAGGATTTGCCTGCCCTGGACGACAAAATCCAGGCTGCCACAGGTGCGGAAAAAGACAAACTGATCAAGAGCCGCGAGCAGCGGCATGCTTTGCTCGAACGACTGGAAACCGACCTAGCGGAGTATAGCGGGGAGAATTTTAAAAAATTGCCGGTGTTCGAACAGGAACTCCACCGCAATGCGTTCGTGACCAACCGCAACGATCCGGAATACCTCGAGCTGACTTCCCTGACGTACACGGAGGGTGACCGGACCCGGAAGCTCGACATGCCTAAAAGCGACATTTTCTACCAGTTCCGCAAGGATGTAAACGAAGGGAAGCTTCCGGCGGTTTCATACCTGGCCGCGCCTCAGAACTTTTCCGATCATCCGTCGGCACCGTGGTACGGGGCATGGTACATTTCCGAAACGCTCGATATCCTGACCCGGAATCCGGAAGTATGGAAGAAAACGATATTCATTCTTTGCTATGACGAAAACGACGGGTATTATGACCATATTCCGCCTTTTTCGATCCCTGACCCGCTCAAACCAGGTTCGGGAAAGGTGTCGGAGGGAATCGATATCAAAGCCGAATACGTACCGCTCGAACAGGACGAAAGCCAGGTGCCGAAGGCGAATGCGCGGGGCGGGGCGATCGGCCTGGGCTTCCGGGTGCCACTGGTGATCGCGTCGCCGTGGTCGCGGGGCGGGAAGGTGTGCTCGCAGGTGTTCGACCATACTTCCATTATTCAGTTCCTGGAAGAATTCACGAGCCACAAAGCCAAGAAGACGGTCAGGGAAACGAACATAACCGAATGGCGGCGGACGGTCTGCGGCAATATCAGCTCGGTGTTCCAACCTTTCGACGCATCGGCGTACAGGAAACCGCAGCCGGTGAACCGGGAGGAGATTCTTACCACCATTCACAAAGCCCAGTTCAGGGACCTGCCTGCGAATTTCAAGGCATTAACCGCCGTGGAGATCGGTAAAATCAATGCGAACCCGGCAGAATCGCCTTTCCTGCCCAGACAGGAGCCGGGCACAAGGCCGTCGTGCGCCATTCCGTATGAACTGTACGCCGATGGCGCGCTCTCACCGGATAAAACTTCGTTCGAAATCCGGTTGCATGCGGCCAATAAGGTTTTTGGTCCCAGGTCGGCCGGTGCGCCGTTTATCATTTACGCGATGAATCCCTATGAAGGCGAGGTGTTGCGGGTCTGGAACTACGCGGTAAGGGCGGGCGATACCCTGACGGAAAGTTTCAGGCTGGCCGGTTTCGGGGACGGGCAGTATCATCTGCGGGTTTACGGTCCGAACGGCTATTTCCGGGAGTTCGCAGGCAATGCGCTCGTACCGGACGTGGCGGTGCGCTGCGGTTATGTGCTGGATAAAAAAGGAAAGCCGACCGGCGACGTGGAACTTGTCGCGATCAACAAGGATAAAAAGCCTGTGGCGCTGAAAATAACCGACAATGCGTATGGACAAAAAAATATAGAACTGAAACTACCTATTGAGGGAACGGTAAAAACGGTCATTCGGGCGTCCCAAAGCGGTCAATGGTATGATTTCAGCGTGCATGGCGGTGCCGATAAGGCTGTTATGCGCTTTGCGGGGCATGTGGAAACAGGTAAGGAAAGTATCACCGACCCTTTTATGGCTCGGTAACCGTCTGGCTGCCGGAAGTTTACTGGGTCAGCGACTATGTGAACCCCCGTGATCCCGCGTCGGTCGGCTACGAGCAGTTCCGCCAGGTAACAGTGAATGCGCAGAACGAGATTTTCGTGGGCGGCGTGACGAGCAGCCGGGTGGTAAAGCTGGACCCCGACCTGAAAAATGTTCTGAAAGTATTCACAAAAAATGTGCACGCAGCCTGGGGTGTGCGGATGGACAAGGCCGGAGTACTTTACATCGCCAATTTCGCCCAGGAAAAAGGCCGCAACAGTGCTGTCGACAGCTTTGACATGCAGGGCCCGTTCGGGGTCACGGTCATTTATAACGAAGACGAAAGTACCTCACAAATGATGACGCTGCCGACCGGAGGAGCCAGTGTGACGCTCGCCAACGGACAGCCGCTGTACGGCAGCCAGCAAGGGCCTTTGGGGCGCACATTCAGGCCCTGCTATGGACCATTGATGCGCCTTACTTCGACGGCGCAGGCAATGTATGGGCGATGAACAACTGGAAACCGTCCGTTTACGTGGACGTCTAAAGATAATCCCGGCGGGGACGGCGTGGTGATATTTGTGGGGGTGGCGGAGCCGTCGTGAATGAGCCGCTGGGAACGGGTGAATGAGTGAATGGGCGGGCCGTTGTGGAATGGGGAATAGGAGACGAAATTTAGGGGATAATGCAGAGAAATCGCCGGATTTTGTCTTATTGGTAAAAGACTGATCCGGCGATGTTTAGAAAACTTGTTTCTGTTTGTTTTTTCCTGGTTGTTACAGTGTGTCCGAAGCTGGTTTGCGCTCAAAAAAATACGGGTACGGACAATATTTATGCGCGGGAAAACCTTATCGCCTGGTGTATTGTGCCGTTCGATTCGGAGGAACGGGACCCTGTGCAGCGGGCCGAAATGCTGAACAAGCTCGGCTTTACGATGCTCGCGTACGACTGGCGCGAAAAGCACGTTCCCGAATTCGACGCGGAACTTGAGGCGTTGAAAAAGCACCATATCAGATTACAGGCGTTCTGGTTCTATTCCGGCCCTAACCCCGAAAACGACAAGTACCTGCCCGTTATCCTCGATCTGCTGAAAAGGCACAACCTCAGGACGGAGATTTGGTGCATGATCGGCGGGATTAAGGATATGGATAAAATGACCCAGCAGCAAAAAGTCGAAGCCGTCGCCCGGCCGGTTGCCTACATTGCCGATAAGGCAGCGGAAATCGGCTGTACCGTAGGGCTTTACAACCACGGCGGCTGGTATGGAATGCCGGAAAATCAGCTGCAAGTAATAGACTACCTTAAACGGCCGAACATCGGCATCGTGTACAACCTGCACCATGCCGAAGGGGACATCGAACGATTTCCGGCTTTTTTTCCAAAAATCCTGCCGCATTTGATGGCTGTCAACCTGATGGGCCTGAAAAAAGGCAATCCCGTGAAAGTAGTGCCGATCGGCCAAGGCGATGCGGAAGCCGAAATGATCCGCATCATCCGCGATAGCGACTACCACGGCCCTGTCGGCATTATCAATGAAGAGACAGCACCCGACGCCGAGGTCGGGCTTATGATGAATGTCGATGGCCTGAAGAAAATTTTAAAGGAGCAGGGTGATAGCGGTGCGTTGAAAACGTATCGGTAGCTGGAAGGGGGAAGGAGAAGGGAGGAAGGATAAGGAAGTAAGGGAAGCGCGTTATTGCTGCATTTCCCTTACTTCGGCGTAGCCTTCGAATTCATAAATCGGGCAGCTTGCGCCAATGGTGGTGGCTTCGTTCAGGTTTTGACTATTTAATGTGCCGTCACCGCGCCCGGTTTTGCTCTGTTTCGCCGGTGGATTTACTGTTAAATGTAATTTTTCCCGAACGCCCGAAACGATAAGCGGCGCTTATGCCGAAGGAAGCGGTGGAATAGGTGCGGTGATAGTAAATATGGGTCGCCCCGACGCTGTATTTGCCATGAACATGGCTCTTATGGAAGACGTCGTTGGCCGTCAACCTGATTTTCAATGCGTTTTTCAGGAAATCTTTCTCTAATCCGACCGTAACCGTCGACCGGCTGAAATCGTTGTAAAGCCCCTGCGACCTTTCGCTAAGGTACCACGCCATTATTTGTATTTTGAATAAACGATTGATATCGAACGTATTGTTGGTGTACCCGTATAACTGTGGCCTGGGTTTCAGAATGGCAAACCCGTATTCATTATCGACAAGGTTGTTTCGACTAACGGTGAGCGTGTTCGTGGTGCTCCACCAACCCAGGTTGAACGTGGCGGACGCCGTAAGAAAAATCAAATGCTCCTCGGCCAGGTTGATCCCTTTGAGCACATAACTGTTAGGAGCGTTTCCGCGCAGGGCCGCGCCGCTGAGCTTGTCTTTCGTGTACGTATAGCCCGCACGGATATCGATCTGCTTGTATTGTAACCCCGCTTCAAAAGTATGGATCTTTTCAGGTTGCAGATTGGGATTGCCTTCGATGGTTGTGAATGGGTCCTGGTAAATAACGAACGGGTTCAATGCCTGGTAGCGGGGCCGGGTAATCCTGGAAATGTACGAAATGCGGCTTTGCAGACCGTTGGCGAAGCTTTTACTGATAAAAAGATTGGGAAAAGCATTGAAATAACTATCCCCGATTACCTGTCCGCCGCGGGCGGTGGTGTTGAGCGTATAGCTTGTGAACTCGCCCCGTACACCGAGGCCGAACCGCATGTTGCTCCCTGCGCTTCCCTGATAGTTCAAATAGGCGGCCGGGACTTTTTCACGGTAACGGAAGTTGCTGCTCAGCCCCGGATCGGGCACGAACGGGCCGTCCTTGGCAGAAACCATGAAATCGGTGCCCGAACCATTTTCCGCATAGCTGAACTTTGCACCGGTTTCGAGCTTATGACCGTTGCGGAACGTTTTGGTGTAGTCGAACTGGGTGCTGGAAATACTGATGCGGACGAGCACGTCATTCAGCAGGTTACGGTATCCGGTACTGTCGCCGGAGAGGCTGGTTTCGGCGATTCGGTCGTGTTGGTCGGTTCTGAAACGGGCATACTGGCTGCCAAAGAACAATGTGGAGCCAAGGGTATCCAGCGCGTGCTGGAAATTGAGGGTTATGGCATGGTTCCATCGTTTTTCGTCCTTAGCGACGCGACTCCGGTAGTGGCTTGTACCCAAAACGTCGGTAAGGGCATTGCTGCTGTTCTGACTGCCGCCGAGGCTGTTCAGGTTGCCTTTGTAAGTCAATGACAAATAACTGTTTTCTTTCAGGTTCAGCTGAGCGCCTGCACCAAGGTTGGAATAATTGCGCATTTTACGTTGCCAGTCTGTCGTGAGCTCCGAATGGAGGTAGTCCGAGGCGGCCGGACGGGTGCGGGTAGTGTAGAGCACCTCCCGGTCGTTGCCGGTTTCGAGGGCGTAATTGGCTTGAAACGACACTTTATTGTGCCTGTATTGAAGATCGGCCAGGGTATTGAGTTCGCTTCCGGCAAACCGTGTGTAGGCATATTGCTGGGTTACCGAGCCTGTCGTGCCGCCTTCGACGACCTGTTTCGTGATAATATTGATCACCGCTTTTCCCTCCGCGTCGTAGCGCGCCGATGGGTTGGGGATCACCTCCACGCGCACGATCCGGCTGACGGGAATGGCCGCCATTTGTTCATAAGTAATGGCCTGGCCGTTGAGAAAAATCAATGCTTCGCCGCGCCCGGCCACACCTGCGCGCCCTTCCGTAAAAATTATCCCCGGCGACCTTTCGAGGAGCTCCATGGCCGATGTGCTGCCGGCCAGAATGCTGCCGGTAACCTGTATTTCGGTGGTTCCGTTGCTGCCGTGTGTCACCAGGGGAGCCTGTCCGCGTACAGTTACGCCTGCGAGCGCCTGTACCTGCTCGCGCATAACGATATTCCCCAGGTCGATATGCGCATTGTCCCGGCGGGGGAGGACGATCAGCGTGTCGGCCAGGCCGATGCCGCTGAGCCGCAATGCTACCTGTGCGCGCTCGATGTTGCGGAAGGTAACAAGGCCGTCTTCGAATGGCGCGCCCTGTAAAACCGAGGAGTCGGGCAGGGATATCAGCCTGCCATAAACGGCCAGCGGTTGTTGGCTGGCATTCATTGCTTTTCCGGAAACCGAATAGCGGACTTGGGAAAAGACGGTGTGGGTAAGAAAAACAAGAATAATGATGCCCGGGAACTTCATGGCTGATGGATCTGGTTTGAGGCAAAAATCCAAAGCCGGGCTTTTTCGGAGGTATGTAAATGGCGAATCAGGAGTACTGATCTATAAATCCGTACTTTGATTAATTAGTAATAGGTTGATTAGCAGTTTGTTGAAATGAAGATGGTGTAGTGCCTCTGATCTTCTTGAATGCTGCAAAAAATGTCGATTTGGAATTGAAACCTACCTCGTAACCGATGGCTTCCAGGGTCAGGTGTTGCTCGGTGGCGATCATTTTGCATGCTTCGGCAATGCGCCATTCATTCACGTACGTCGTGAAATTCTTGCCAAGGCGTTCGTTGAGCAATGCGGAAAGCTGGTGGCCCGAAACCTGGATTTCCCGCGAAAGGTCATGGAGCTTCAAGTCCGGATTTTTATAAACAGCCTTTTCGGTCATTGCTTTTTCGAGCTTGCTCAGCCATAATTCCGCATCGCTTTCACTGAGTTTTTTCACGGCTGGCTTTTCGGGTAGCAGCAGGAACAGCTCGTCGGTCTTTTTCTTATAAATCACCAGCGTAATCATCAGGTAAAGGATCAGCGAAAAAGCAATGGAGCCGCTGATGTAGGAGGCGAATGGTGCATTCACCAGCGAGGAAAAATACAAAAGGAATATCAGCACATTGCCCAGGAAAATCATGGAAATCCAGGTCTCGGCCGGTTTCATCGTGTAGGAACGGCTGAATAATTTCCGCAACAAACCGCGGATAAGAATGCCCGACGCGAGCAGGAATCCAAACCATTCCAGATATATTACCCTCGCAATCACTTTATTCCACAGAACCGGATATTCCGGGTAGGGCACGGCGATGCCAACGCCCAGCGTAAGCGCCACCAGGAGCACCAGCGTCCAGGCCCAGCGTTTAGGCACCGTTTCGAGCGGTGTGACGGCGGAGCGCACGAAATAGTACAAAAACGGACCAATGAAAAAACAGGCCGAAAGTCCGATCTGCAAATAGATTTTGGGCAGTTTTCCATCGAAATACAGGCAAACCGACTTTGCAATGCGAACGCTGGATGCGAGCAGCATCGCACCGAGAAAATTGTTGGCGAGATATTTCTTTTGTGTAAAAAACAGCAGGAATATCCCGAGAAGCAACCCGTTGAACGCGCCTAGCGCGCTGAAAAAGAACAGGATCTCTTTGCCTATATTCATAAAACAGAACCGATTGTAACCCAAATGTAACTGATTGTTGCCCGCTTTTCAAGTAACTTTTAAGCGTTGTCCGGTTTGAAATCGTGAATGTTCGGAATCGGACAACATCGGATGGTAAAAACGCCTTCCAGGTGGCAGAAACATGGTTTCAGGGAGTCTGGCATGGCATTTGCGCGACATTATCGGAATAAATGCGCTAAGCTATGAAAAGAACGTTTTTAGGGGAATTGGAAGAGGTAGTGCTCCTGACTGTGGCGGTGTTGGAGGAAGACGCCTACGCCGTAACCGTGACGCAGGAGCTCGACCGGAAAACCGGTCGCTCGGTGGGGTTCAGCACGGTGCATACCACCTTGCAGCGGCTGGAAGAAAAAGGCTATTTGTCGTCGGAAATGGGCGGGGCGACAGCCGAACGCGGAGGACGGCGGAAGCGGTTTTTCCGCGTAACCGCCTTTGGCCGGAAAGCGTTGCGGGAGGCTAAGGAGGCCCGCGAAGCATTGTGGGGGGGCAATGTCGCCGCAAACGCTTCAACTGATGGGCAATTGATATGAATGCACACACGAAACCGCCGCGCTGGGCCACCTGGCTGCTCACGCGCTGGTCGCACCCCGACGCCCGGGAAGAACTGCAGGGCGATATGCTTGAAATGTATGCCTATTGGTTGCAAAGGCGCGGAAAGCCCGCAGCCGACCGAAAATATTGCCTGGTGGTAATCCGGCTGCTGCGGCCATTCGCCCGCCGGAGACGAACCGCCGATTATCCCGAAACCTATTCATTCAGTCCGGCCATGATCCAGAATTATTTTAAAATCGCATTCCGTAACCTGCTTAAAAGTAAAACATTTTCGGCTGTCAATATCATGGGCCTCGCCCTTGGAATGGCTTGCAGCCTGGCGATCCTGCTCTGGATTCGCGACGAACGCGGTGTGGACGCATTCCACGCCAATAAGGACCAGCTCTACCGCATTTATATGAGGGAGTATTTCAGCGGAAAGGTACAGGGCGTGATCTGGACGCCCGGTCCGCTGGCGGAGGAACTGAAAAAATCGGTACCTGAGATTGAAATGACCACGCCGTTTTCATGGACGGTCCCGCAAACTTTTTCCGTAGGTACTAAAACCCATAAACAGGCGACGAACTGGGCGAGCGGAGATTTTTTTAAGATGTTCAGCTTCAAACTCCTGCAAGGCACACCCGACGGAGCCCTGCGCGATCCCGGCAGCATTGCGATCTCGCGCAATATGGCCGAAGTGTTTTTCGGCAGTCCGGAGCAGGCCATCGGCAAAGCCATCCGCTACGATAACCGTAAGGAAATGACGGTAACCGCGGTTTTTGAGAACATTGGCACCAACAGCACCTTGCAGTTCGATTGCCTGATGACCTGGGACGCCTATATCGACGATAACGGCTGGGCGAAGGACTGGGGAAACACTGACCCACTAACGTTCTTTAAGCTCAGGAAAGACGCCGATCCTGCGAAAGTGGAGGCGAAAATGCGGCACCTGCTCGACAAGACCAACCGCGACGCGGGCAAGCCCTATAAAACGCAGCTCGCCATGCAGCCTTTTCACGAGTATTATCTCAACAGCAATATCAAGGACGCCAAAATGGACGGCGGGCGCATCGAGTACGTGCGGCTGTTCACTTTCGTAGCGGTGTTTATCCTGCTGATCGCCTGCATCAATTTTATGAATCTGGCCACGGCGCGTTCGACGCGACGTGCCAAAGAAGTGGGAGTCCGGAAAGTGGTAGGCGCGATGCGGTCGATGCTGGCGGGACAATTCATGGGCGAGGCGTTGCTCATTACGTTATTGTCGGCCGGGCTGGCGGTGTTGCTGGTGGCCTTGCTGCTGCCGTCATTCAACAGCCTCACCGGCAAGCAAATGGTGTTGCCCGTATCGGAACCGTCGTTCTGGGGCATTATCGCAGGTTTACTGATTGTGACGAGCCTGGTGGCGGGGAGTTACCCTGCGATGTTCCTGTCGTCGCTCAACCCGGTCCGAATTCTCAAAGGGGCCTTGAAGTCCGATTCAAGCTCTGGTTGGGTACGCCAGGGATTGGTGGTGTTTCAATTTGGCCTGTCGGTGATCCTGATAGTCGGAATGATCATCATTTACAGGCAAGTCGGTTTCGTTCAGAATAAAAACCTCGGTTTCGATCGTGAAAATCTGGTTTATTTCCCGATAGAGGGTGAATTGTTTAACAAATTCGACATTCTCAAAACCGAATTATCGCGGATTCCGGGTGTGAAGCACGTGTCGCACATGACTGCCACGCCGGCATCCAACGGTAATGGCACCGATGGGATTACATGGCCGGGCAGCGATCCGAACGACCAGGTCAGGTTTACGCCGGTTGGGGTGGGTTATGATTTTATCAAAACGATGGATCTGAAGATGGCCCTGGGCCGTGATTTTTCCAGGGATTTTCCAACCGATTCCTCCGGTGTGATCGTCAATGAAACCGCAGTGAAGGTCATGGGACTTAAAGAGCCGGTCGGCCGGGAGATCAAATGGGGGAAATCGAAGGTACATATTGTGGGCGTGCTGAAAGATTTCCACTTCCAGTCGCTGCATACCGCGATCCGTCCGCTGATCGCCTACCTTGGTGCGCGCCAGCCGTCCGGAAACGTCGTGATCCGAATCGAAGCCGGTAAAACGCCGGAGACGCTCGTGACAATCGGGAAAGTAACCAGAAAACTGAATCCCAACGTACCTTTTACCTATGCGTTTACCGACCAGGAATATGCGCGCCAATATCAGAGCGAGCAGATCGTGGGGAAACTGGCGGGTTACTTTGCCTTTCTGGCCATATTCATATCTTGTCTCGGTCTCTTCGGCCTGGCCGCATTTACAGCCGAGCAGCGCACGAAGGAAATCGGCGTCCGCAAGGTATTGGGGGCGTCCGTAGCGGGTATTGTGGCGCTGCTTTCAAGAGATTTCCTGAAACTCGTGGTGATGGCTATCGTACTGGCCTCGCCGGTTGCGTGGTATATTATGAAGCAATGGTTGCAGGGTTTTGCCTATCAGATCGACATAGAATGGTGGATGTTCGCCCTGGCCGGGGTTATCGCAGTATTGATTGCCGTGTTTACGATCAGCTTCCAGTCGATCAAAGCTGCTACGGCGAACCCGGTACGAAGCCTGCGGAGCGAATAGGGTGGGGCAGTATACTTTTGGATACCGGGTTGCCGGGCTGATTCCGGAATCTATATGCCATGTTGCTGGTTTTGTTTTCGATGCCATGAAAGGCATATGATAACAGAGACGAAAATCAGATAGAAATGGAAATAGGAATCAGTATGTTCGGGGACCTGGCTTTTAATAATGCCACCCGTTCTTTTCAATCGCCGCAGGAGCGCTTGCAGGATATGTTGGAGGAAATCAAGCTGGCCGACGAGGTGGGGCTGGATGTGTTCGGAATAGGCGAGCACCACCGGCCGGATTTCGCGGTGTCGGCACCGGAGATCATTCTCGCGGCAGCGGCCTCGGTCACCAAAAACATCAAATTGACCAGTTCGGTAACGGTATTGAGCTCCGCGGACCCTGTGCGCGTTTACCAGAACTTTTCGACGGTGGACCTTATTTCCGGCGGCCGCGCGGAGATTACCGTCGGGCGCGGCAGCTTTATCGAGTCGTTCCCGCTTTTTGGTTATGATCTGAATGATTACAATGCGCTGTTCGCCGAAAAGCTCCAATTGCTGAAAGAGATCAACGAAAACGACGTCATTACCTGGAAGGGCAAATTTCGCGCTACGCTCGACCGGCAGGAGGTATTGCCCAGAGCCGTAAATAACCACCTGGATATCTGGGTGGCGGTTGGAGGAACTCCGCAATCGGTGGTGCGCGCCGCGCGGTTGGGCCTTCCGTTGATTATCGCCATCATCGGCGGAATGCCTTCGCAGTTCAAACCGTTTTTCGAATTATATAAAACAGAATACATCGAAGCCGGCCACGACCCGGCTAACATGCGGCTCGCGACCCATTCGCACGGGCTTATCGGACTGGACGGAAAGGCATTGAGCGACCTGTATTTCCCTTCCTATGCCGCGCAAATGGACCGGATAGGCCGCAGCCGGGGGTGGGCGCCTTACACACGTGCGCAGTTCGAAGGAGGGCAGGGGCGCGAAGGCGCATTGTTCGTCGGGGAGCCTAACGCGGTAGTGGATAAGATCCTTTACCATCAGGAGATGTTCGGCCTTACACGCTTTCTGATGCATACGGACGTGGGTGCGCCTGCGCATAAGGACCTTATGAAATCGATCGAACTGCTCGGAACGCACGTCGCGCCGGCGGTTAAAAAGGCTCTTGCAGTTAGTTAATGGCGCTTTTGAGGCGGGCGACGCAAACGCACCCGCTTTTTGTCGCAACAGGCATCGCTCCGTTAAGGGGAAACCCGCCAAATTTGTAACATCAATCAATCACTAAAAAACACAAGGAACAAATGGAAGCGACAACACAACCTGTAACGATTCAAGCGATTGTAAATGCACCGATCGAGGAAGTATGGAACAAATTCAATGCCCCCGAGCATATTACGCAATGGTGTTTCGCCTCCGACGACTGGCACGCGCCTTATTCTGAAAACGATGTGCGCGTAGGCGGCAGCATCAAAACCACCATGGCCGCCAAAGACGGCAGTTTCAGCTTCGATTTTGGCGGTACTTACACCGAAGTGGAAGAAAACCGCTACCTGGCATATACGCTGGGCGACGGCCGCAAGGTTACTGTACTGTTCGAAAAAGATGGCGATGCTACGAAAGTGGTTGAGACGTTCGATCCGGAAAATACCCACCCGGTCGAGTTCCAGCAAGCCGGATGGCAGGCGATTCTTGACAATTTCAAGAAATATGCGGAAGGGAAATAAGCGGTAAATCAGCGGTAAATCAGCGAAATTTCCGTAGCGGCCCGGTTATTGGAATCGGGCCGCTTTTTTTGCCAGGCATCCGGTGTGGGGCCGGAATCAAAATAGTAGATCACAGTTAATGCGACTTTGTTTACTTTTGATGTTCTGAATTCGAAAGTAAATGCAATCCCCAATTTCATCCCGTCTTACGAGCCGCCAAAAATGGGAACTTGGTCTGGGCCTTGCGGTCATATACGTGCCGATACGCATTTATATGAACGTTTTGCAGATCGACATGCCGATTTTCTGGCATCGGCTGCCGCTATGGACGATGGAATTGCTGTTCAGCATTGCCTTCTTCATATTATGGATCAATGTGATCGAGGGTATGCAATACCTGACCTCCCGCTTCCTGGGAGAGGATTTTCCCGAGCGGTTCAGGGTTGTTAATCAGGCATTTATGCTATTCGTCGCGATCGCGCTCGCGATGGTGTTCAACCACTGGTACCGCTACCTCTGGCACTGGATGGAAGCTGTTTTCGACAAAAAGAGCTTCGACGTACTTCCTATCGTTCTGAACAACTCGCCGGTACTGAAACAGCGTGCCAACACGAGCATTACCGTAATGGCGTTGATGGCCGAGTATTACCTCGCCGCCAACAAGCGGGTGTACGAGCGCCTGCAACGCGTGGTGATCAACGAAGAACGCTTGCAGAAAGAGAACGCGACCGCCAATTTCAATGCATTGAAAAACCAGGTAAGCCCCCATTTTCTGTTCAACAATTTCAGTGTGCTGACCACCCTGGTCGAGACCAACCAGGAGCTTTCGGTGAAATTCATTAACCAGCTTTCGAAGGCTTACCGCTATATTCTGGAAAAATCGGTGTACGATTCCATCAAACTGGCGACGGAAGTGGAGTTCCTGGAAACTTACATGTTCCTGCTCATGATCCGGTTCGAAAGCAAACTGAACCTGGATATTCGCATTACCTGCCAGGAAAAGGAAAAATACTCGATTGTGCCGCTGACGTTGCAATTGCTTGTCGAGAATGCGGTGAAACATAACCGGATGTCGGCCAGTAACCCGCTGCTTATCACCATCGGGGTAGATGGCGATTACCTGGTGGTCAGCAACCCGATGCAGGTGCGCGAGTTGCCCGAATCGTCGACGCGGCTCGGTTTACAAAATATTGTCAACCGCTACAAGCTGCTGATCGACAAGCCAGTGATGGTAGATAAAACCAATGGCTGTTTTACCGTAAAAGTGCCGTTGCTTTCATGAATGTACTTATTATAGAAGACGAGTCGCTAAGCGCCAACCGGCTGGAAAGCCTGGTGAACAGGTATGATCCGAAAATCCGTGTGCTGGGAAAACTGTCGTCGGTCCGGGAAAGCATCCAGTGGCTGGGCGACAATGCCAATCCCCGGCCTGACCTGATTTTCATGGACCTGCACCTGGAAGACGACCTCGCATTCAAGATCATCGAGGAACTGAAACTGACCATTCCCATTATTTTTACAACCGCATACAGCGAATATACCCTCAAAGCATTCAAAGCCAACAGTATAGATTATTTGCTGAAACCGATCGATAAGTCCGAACTGACGGCGGCGATCGACAAATTCGTCGCATTGCATAAAAAGGACACTCCGGTGCCTGATTTTGCGGCGTTGATGGCCATGTACCAGGCCGGCAACGACGACGGTTATAAAGAGCGCTTCCTCGCCTCGGCCGGCCCGAAGCTTTTCAGCATCCGCACCACCGAGATCGCCTATTTTACCATCGAGCAAAAAGCCACTTTTCTGCGCACGTACGACGGGCAGCATCTGGCCATGGATTACAGCCTCGATAGGCTGGCCCAGATGCTCGACCCCAGGGAGTTTTTCCGTATCAACCGTTCGCTCATCATCGCATTGAACAGTATCCGCTCGATTTACACCGTTTCGGCTGGCAGGTTAAAACTCGAACTGACGCCGGCAACCTCGCAGGAGGTTTTCGTAAGCGGCGACCGCATGGCCGATTTCAAGCAATGGCTCGGTAAATAGCTTTGCTCCATTTCCTTCTTCCTCTTAAACCGGGCATTCGTCGGCCTAAATCCGGCATTGGGCACCTTTGATTTTCCTTTTTAACCATCGGTATACATCTTTGGTTGCTGACTGTGTTTTTGCGAAAACCAACAGCAAGTTGACCATAAACCTAAACCCTGATTTCCCAGGTGCCGTTAGGGGGCTCTTTGAGGGACCAGGGTGACTATTCCTAAACCCTTCTTCAATGTGATGAAAGAATTTAATATCGATCAAACCCTGAACCTGGTTAGCTGCGAAGCCCGCGAGCTTGAACAGTCATCCCGTTACGGCGGATTGTTTGGTATTGCCTTTGTCACAGAGGGGGAGGGTGTTTTATCCTGCGACGACGATTCGTGGCACTACGAAGAGCAGGCGATCTTTCTCCTTTCCCCCGGCCATTCCTTTCAGTTCAAGTCCTTTTACAGGACCAATTTGCTTACCATTTTCTTCGATCCGTTCCGCATCGCCGGGGCGGCGGATCCTTTCAACGGCTTCACAGGCATATTCCGCGCCGTGCGCGATTTATTTTCCGCACCGGGTTTCCCGCGGCATAAAGAGTTCAAAAGCGAAACCGACCGGCTGGCCGTTACCCAACTGTTGCGCCTGGTGGAAGCCGAACTGGGACATTTGCAGGACGGCAGCCGCGAACTGCTGGTCAGCTCGGTGGCATTGCTCGTGAATCTGGTGAAGCGGAATTTTTCCGAGGTGCAGCGTATCGATCCGGCGGCGTATTACAGCGAGGAAACCGACCGTGTTTTGAACGACGTCCGGAAAATGTTGCGGAAAAACGAGCATATGACCATCCAGGAAATTGCATCGGCGCTGAACACATCCCAATACAACCTGAATAAAATGGTCATTAAAGGTACCGGGGAGACCTTGAAGACGATTATTTCGAGATACCGCTCCGAGCTCTCGAAAGCTAGGCAGCTGGATTTGCAAATCTGACGTCATACCCCAGCCTTCAAAAGCCGGTTTGGCGAGGCGCCGAACTTTTTTTTGAAGGCAAAGGAGAAGTGGGACAAATCCTCAAACCCGACTTCCAGGTATACTTCCGAGGGCCTGCGGCCTAATGTTTCGATCTGAAACCGGGCTTCTGTCAACCGTTTTTCTATTAACCATTTACCCGGCGAGGTATGGAACACTTTCTTGAAATCTTCCTTGAAAACCGTCAGACTGCGCCCGGACAGGTAGCTGAACCGTTGCAGACTGACATTGAACCGGAAATTACGGTTCATGAAATCTTCGAGGTCGATTTTGCCCGGATCGCTGAAATCGAAGAGAACAGGCCCCAGGGCAGGGTTGGTTTTAAGAAGTACAAGCGTCAGTTCTCTGGTTTTGAGATTCATGAAATCATTTCTCTCCCGTCCTTCCAACTGCATGTAAGGCCGCATGGAATGCACAAAGCTTTCGAGCATCGGATGACGGTCCAAGTGAAGAATGGCGTCGGTCCCGCCCGGGCATTCGACCGCTTCGATGGTGTATTCCTCCCTGAAAAGCCGCAGAAACTCCTGCGTGAGGAATACCGCAACAGATTTGAACGGCCGCCCGGAAAGCTCGCCTTTGCGGTACCGGGCCAGATGGTTGCGCTTTACAAAGCAGTAGTCGCCCGCCCGCATCTCATACACCTTGTTCCCGTAGAAGACATTCATGAAGCCGGTTTCGAGGTATATGAAAATGTGATCGGGAATGAATTGCTCGTTTGAGATTGTAGGTTCGTAATGGCAAGGATAAATTTCCATAAAACTAATATAGGGATTTGCCGGACTATTGGCCAGGGCCGTCGGCGACTGGTCCGCCGACGGCCGCCTGTCAGGCCTCCGTCATAAACGGCATGTATGCCTCTCTTACCGACTCGATATAGGCCTGGTCGGGCAGGGTGAGGCGGTTCTGGACACGTCGTTGGAAATCCTCGTTGCCAATCAGGTAGCGAAGCGTATTGGTGCCATCCGTGGCGGCTTCGTAAATCGTTTCGGCGACTTCTTCGGCTGTTGCCAGCTGCATCCCTTTAAGGTTATCGAACATTCTGAACGCCGCGTTCAAGAATCTGTCGTACTCGGGAAGCGGTTTGGCGGAATATTTCTCTTCGCTGGTTTTGATGAAATTGGTGGACGTGCCGCCGGGCTCGACGATCTTTACGGTAATATTCAATGCGGCCAGTTCAAACGAAAGCGATTCCGAAAAACCTTCCAAAGCGAATTTTGACGCATTATAAAGGGAAATAAGAGGAAGGGTGAACCGCCCGGCGCCGGAGCTGATATTGATGATCAACCCACTTTTTTGCTCACGAAAATGTGGCAGAATAGCTCTGATCGTGTTCATAACCCCGAACACATTGACATCGAATTGTGCCTGCACCTGTTCGGGCGTAACGGCTTCGAAAATTCCGTACTGACCATATCCGGCATTGTTAACGACTGCATCGATGCGGCCAAATCGGGCGATTCCGGCAGCAATGGCTTCATCGATGGTCCCGGGCAATTGTACGTCCAGTCTGGTAACGAATATATTGTCGAAGCCTTCCGGCGCGGTTTGCGGACTGCGCATGGTAGCGACGACGTTCCAGCCGTTCCTTGCGAAATGCAATGCGGCGGCTTTGCCGATTCCGGACGAAGCGCCTGTAATTAAAATTGTTTTGCTCATAATGGATTGTTGACGTTTACCGATTGCAAATTTCGTCCTTGTCCCGTCCGTCAACTTTGTTGTGAAGTCGGAATTGCTTTGTTGGTAGGGGAAAGCACCGGCAAGAAAATGCGATCGGATGCCTTTCGGGCCTCAGTTGTGCGTCATGGTAATCCGGTCAGCCTCTTCGGCCATTAAACTTTTTCCAAAGGCTTCCAGCGCCTCAATCGTCGGGAGCGACCGCCGGGCTCTTTCCGTCAGCGCATATTCGACCCTGGGTGGCTTTTCACGGAAAATGGTGCGGGTCACCATCCGTTTCTTTTCCAGGTCGCGGAGCTGTGTCTGGAGCATCTTATCGGTGATATGCGGAATCGCATTTTTGAGGTCGCCATAGCGCAACGGGCCGTTCGCGAGCGCCCGGATGACCGGCATTTTCCAGGTACCGCCTATGTACGCCATCGCGAATTCGACCGGGCTGTAATAAACCCTTTTATCGTGGATGAAGTCTTGCATAATCCAAATTAACGGAATTTGTCCAGGTCCGCGCGGAGGATCTTCCTTTATCGTCAAAAAAGTATATAAAGGGAAATTTAAAACCGGATGCATTAGGTTTGCCGACCTGAACAAAAGCCTGATTTATGGAACTGGAAAATTGGACTACCGTACCCGTTCTGCCTTGTAATTCCATTGCCGAAACACTCGAATTTTGGGAAAACCTTGGTTTTACGGTGACTTACCGGCAGGACCGGCCTTATCAGTATGGCGTTATCGAGCGAAACGGACATCAGCTACACTTTGCACGCGTCAAAACGGCAGGATATACCGGCTGCCTGATGATGGTAGCCGACGTTGCCCGAGTGTATGATGCGTTTAGCAAGGCATTGAAAGCAAAACTCGGACGTGTACCGGTAACCGGCGTGCCCAGGATTTCGAGAATGAGGCCGGGACAAAGCCGCTTCACGATCACCGATGTTTCGGGAAACTCGGTGATTGTGATTCAAATAGGGGAAAAAGACCAGGTGGAATACGAGGATGCCGATCCGGCCACATTGACACCTCTCCAAAAGGCCATTTCGCTGGCATTGCGACTGCGCGACTTTAAAGAAGATTACCCCGCGGCCGCCAAAGTGCTGGATCTGGCGTTGAGAAAAATAGACGCCCGCGAAACGTCCGAAGACCAGGCCAGAGCCGTAGCTATCCGGAAGTCGCTGGAAGATCCGGTGTAACGGCGGGCCGTAGCCGACGTCGTGAGCGTTGCGCTCATTTAGTTAAAATCAGTCAAGAAATGATTAAAACCCGGTACGTTTCGGCGTGGATTTTGGGGTAATTTTGGTAAAATCCATTTTCAATATCCTGAATCCTATGACGCATATGTACGTAACGCGCTTGCGTTGGGTTGTTTTCCTGTTGTCGTGGCTGACGACCTTCGGCGCGGTGGCGCAATCTTCCAAATCCCAATTTAACCTATATGAACAAACCAGCGAAGTGGCGGGGCTGGTGATCCGGTATGCACAGGACATTCGTGCGGTAAAGTACTTTTATGGCCCGATGCCCGTCCAGGGCCGCTCGGCACAAGGGGGCGGGCAGGTGCTGAATTCGCCGGAACAGCGGAAGCGGCTGCGCGAGGTAGACCACGGTTATCTGAACCAGCTCGCAAAAGTGGATTTCAATGCGATGAGCATTTATGGGAAAGTGGATTATCTGTTGTTGAAACGGAATATCGACGACCATCTGCTCACGCTGGACCAGGAGGAAAAAGAATATGCGCAGATCGAGAAGTATATTCCGTTTGCCACCGGAATCTACGAGTTGGAAAAGGCCCGCCGGAGAGGTGCCACTGTCGACGGGCAGGCGGTTGCCGGTAAGCTGAACGACTTACAGAAGGAAGTGAGTAAAGCGGAGGAATCGTTCAGGAAACTGGAATCGATCGACATGCCGCTCTCCCGCATGGGCGTGGAAGCCTTGAACGGCCTCGAAGCGCGATTGAAGAGTACATTCGAGTTTTACAACGGCTACGATCCGATGTTCACCTGGTGGGTACCGAAACCTTACAAAACGCTCGACAGTACATTGAACGCTTTCGCGAAACTGGTCAGGAGCAAAGGAAAGCTGAATACTACGCAAAAGGAAGATGCAAGCGGTATTAAAGGTGTGCCGATTGGCCGGGATGAGCTGATCCGCCAGTTGCGTGCCGAGATGATCAGCTACACGCCCGAGGAGCTCATTGACCTGGCGAACCGGGAATTCGCCTGGTGCGACAGGGAGTTGCTGAAAGCTTCCAGGGGAAATGGGTTTTGGCAATGATTGGAAAAAAGCGCAGGAAAAAGTAAAAAACAGCTATGTGCCCGCCGGTACCCAACCCGAACTGATCCTTAAACTCTATAACGATGCAAAGGAGTTTATCCTCAAAAATGACCTCATCGACTATCCGGAAATTGCCGACGAAACCTGGGGAATGCAAATGATGACCCCCGAAAGGCAGCTGATTAACCCGTTCTTCCTCGGCGGCCGCGACATTATCATTTCGTACCCGACCAACACCATGGCGCACGAGGACAAGCTCATGAGCATGCGCGGGAACAACCCGTATTTCTCCCGCTCGACAGTGCACCACGAGCTCGTTCCGGGCCATCACTTGCAATATTATATGAGCAGCCGCTACAAATCCTACCGGAGCGATTTCCGAACGCCGTTCTGGACAGAGGGATGGGCCCTATATTGGGAGCTGTTGCTATACGATAAAGGTTTTGCCAAAACACCCGAAGAACGCATCGGAATGCTTTTCTGGCGCATGCATCGCTGCGCGCGCATTATTTTCTCGCTTAATTACCATTTAGGCAAATGGACGCCCCGGGAATGCATCGATTTCCTGGTTGACCGCGTCGGGCATGAGCGCGCCAACGCGGAAGGTGAGGTGAGGCGGTCGTTTGAAGGGAATTACAGCCCCTTGTACCAGGTAGCCTACCTTATCGGCGGCTTGCAGTTGTTCAGTTTGAAAAAGGAGCTGGTCGACAGCGGCAAAATGACTTTCAGGCAATTCCATGATGCCGTTATGAAGGAGAACAATATGCCGATCGAAATGGTACGCGCTACATTGACCAACCAGTCGTTGAAGCCGGATTTCAAAACCCAGTGGAAATTCTATCAGTTCAAATAGTTACGCCGGATTGGATATTGAACATCCACAGACAAGCCCACGGGAAATTTGAAATCATGAAAATGAAGTCACCGGATGCTTTGCAGCGGGAGATATTCAGGAGTTGGAGTCGGGGGGGAGTAATGCCTTGGCTTATGTAATACTCCCTGGGCAGCCCGTGTTTGGCGATAAATTCGTTGGCCCTTTTCAATTGATCCGGGAAAAGGTTTTTTCCCTCAAAACAATCCAGACTTTTGTCTATCGTCACTCGTGAAATTGCAGGTTTGTTACGATTTTTCATTGTATACGGGTTTTAACTTTTTTGTTATCATGAAACTTTCGTACGCTCTGCCGGAAACAAAATTTTCCCAGCCCTCCGTTTCGTGATAACCCAAGATAGTAAATTCTACCGAGACTTTCTTTATGTTGGCAGAGATGCCCATACGATACAGGCGTGTTCTTGCCTCACTGCTGCCTTTGGCAAAAACCCATGCGGCCGGATGCTTTCTCAGAAAGTAGAACAATGTTGAGGCAACGGTTGCCAGGACTTTTTGAGTGTCGCGATTGTTGCTGACAGACAAATCATCCAGGTCGTCGTCGCATTCAACATAATCGCCGAATGCAAGATTGTAGACATCCTTGGAGCTTGTCTTTGAGTAGATTACGATTTTCTTGATTTTACCTTTGGGCCCAACACTTATAAACTTATAAACATAGCTATTTGTCCCGGTTGTGTAACGATATTTCGGCTGTTTCAATGTTTGCGGGTTGATGAGTGTTGCCCGCAAACATATTAAACATTCACCCCCCTCAACGCCTCCACTTCCTTCACACCTTTCGCCAGCCCCTTTCCGAGTACCCGGTTGCCGTTCTCGGTTATCAAAAGGTTATCTTCGATACGAATCCCGGTGAAATGGCGGAACATTTCCAGCTTGTCGTAGTCGATGAACTGCGCCAGTTTGTTTTCGGCTTTCCAACGGTCGATAAGCGTCGGGATGAGGTAGAGGCCGGGTTCGACGGTAATAACGAAGCCCGGTTCGAGCGCGCGGCCGAGGCGGAGCGATTTCCACCCGAATGCGGTGCCTTTTTTAAGATCTTCCGTGTAGCCGACGTATTGCTCACCCAGGTTTTCCATGTCATGAACATCGAGGCCCATCATATGCCCCAGGCCGCATTGGAAAAACAGCGTGTGGACGTCGTGCTCTACCGCTTCGGCGACGTCTCCTTTCACAACGCCCATTTGCTTCATGCCTTCGACGAGCTTCGTCGCCGCCAGTTTGTGTACATCCTTAAACAAAACACCTGGTTTGCACGCAGCAATGGCCGATTCCTGCGCATTAAGGACGATTTCATACATTTCCCCCCTGGATCGTCGAGAACGACCTGCCGACGGGGATGGTGCGGGTCAGGTCGCCGGCGTAATGCATGGCGGTTTCCGCGCCGGCATCGCAGAGTGCCATTTGACCGTCGCGGATCGCGAGGTCACGCGCGTGGGTATGCAGGATTTCCCCGTTGACGGTCAGAATGATCGGGTAGGAAATGTCGCCGCCCTGGCCGATGGCGATGCTTTGCAATTTGCCGGCAATCTCCTTCTCGGTCATACCCGCCCGCGTTTCCCGCATGAATGCCAGGTGCATGTCGATCGATGTATTGACAGCCTTCTCGATTTCGGCAACCTCTTCTTCGGCCTTGTACGAACGCATCGAAACCACCGCCTTAATGAAGTTTACCGATGCTTTTTGTGTTGCTTCCGCCGGGTTGATTTGCAGCCATTCCTGCAATTTGAGGTAATGCTCGCCGCGGTAAGGAGGGAGGAAATGGATTGTTTGCCGGCGCGACAGTGCGTCTTTCAGGAATCCCGCGATCGCCTGGGCCGGTTTGACCTCCCTGACGCCAACCCGCGCGGCCTTTTCGTTGATGGCTTCTTTCGGGCCCGTCCACACGATGTCGTCGATGGTGAGCTCATCCCCGAAAATGATCTCGCGGTCGTTATCGATGTCGATCACGGCCGTCAGCGAAGCATGGTCTATGCCGAAATAATAAAGGAATGTGCTGTCCTGACGGAATGGATATACGTTGTCACGGTAATTCATACCGCTTTCCTCGTTTCCCAGAAAGAGGATGAGGCCGCTGCCTATTTTGGATTTTAACGTTTGTCTGCGGTTCGAGTATGTTGATTGGGAAAACATGGATAAAAACGGTTTTGGAATACAACAAAAAAATTTGCCCACCGGAACAAATATACTTTGTCGGGTGAGCAAAAAGGAACTACCTAACCCAAATTAAAATATCGGGATCAATAACCCGGGTTCTGTTTCAGATTGGGGTTTTTGTCGAGTTCGTTTTGCGGGATGGGGAAGAGCGCGCGCTGGGCCGATTGGGGGCGGTGGTTAAACCACTTTTTGGTTTCATATACGCCAAACCGTATCAGGTCCTGGCGGCGGTGCGCCTCTGCGGCGAATTCCCAGCCCAGCTCGTCGAGGAACCGGCCGAACTGGATGTCGTCACCACCCTGGCGCTCGCTTATAGTCCCGTCGACTGCCTGGTATCCGTAATTGTAGCGGCTTCCCTTCACCAGATCGGCCGCCGTTACCGTCGCTTTGGCAGGCGAGCCCTTGAATGCGCGCTGCCTTACCTGTGTCACGAGTTCGGCCGCTTCGGCTGCTTTGCCCGTGCGCAACAATGCTTCGGCTTTGATCATCAGTACATCGGCATAGCGCAGGAATGGAAAGTCGTTGTCCAGACTGCCCGTCGCGTTGGGTTTGATTTTGTATTTGCCAATGCGGAAACCATCCGAGGACGATGTTTTTTCCATGCCGGGCACGGCCTTGTTGTAAGTAATCACCACGGCGCCGGTGGCGGCGCTTTTCTGAGGTCCCATAATCCAGGTGTCGGCCAGGCGGCTGTCGTCGGCGTCATAGGTGTCGATGAATTGCGGCACGGCGCAGTTGCCGCCCCACGGACCGGCATTGAGCGGGTACACCGAGCGGCTTAGCGGGTCGAGCGTTTTCATGTGGATTTGATTGCCGGTCCCGTAGATCTCGTCGTAGGGAATGGCAAAGATGATTTCCTTCGAGTTAAAGTTCGTCCAGGTGAAAACATCCGAATAGTTGGCGTCCAGCACGTATTTGCCGCTTTTGATCACATCGTCGGCCTCCCGGATCGCCTTTGCCCATTCGGCGGTGCCGGTATAGACCTGCGCGTTGAGGTAAATTTTGGCAAGAAGGGTCTTCGCACCCCATTTGTTCATCTGGCCGTAGGTAGTTTGCGCATTCTCGCTCAGGTTCGGAAGCGATTCCGTCAATTCCTTCACCACGAAATCATAAACCTCCTTACGGGTGCTTTGTTTCGGAAGTGTGACATCCTTGAAATTGGTTACAATGGGCACATTGCCGTGGTTGTCCAGTAAAAGGTAATACGCGAACGCGCGAACGGCCCGGAGCTCGGCGATAGTGGTTTCTTTGCCATTGGTAATGGGCAGGTCGCCGTCCTCGATCTGCGAAAGCACGCGGTTCGCAGTGGTAATGCTCGCAAATGCTTGCTGCCAGGCATTCTCTGGCTGCCATTGCAGCGCCGTCCAGGTATGCTGGTGCATCCGGCGATAAGTACCGCCATCGTCCCAGCCATTCGGGCGGACGGGCGTAATAATGGCATCCGCCGCTTCTTCCTGCAAATCGAAATATCCCTGCCAGCCCAGCATCAGCGAGCGCAGCGATGAATAAACCGGCGCCACGATGGCCGGCAGGTCTTTTTCGGTAGGTTGATAGCTGCTGCCAAGCACTTCGGAATACACTTCTTCGTCGAGGTCGGTGCAGGAGTAGAGGGGTACCCCGGCAAGCAATGCGGCGAGGACCGCGTATCTTATATTCTTGTTTTTCATAATTTGAAGATTTGAGATCAGAATGTTACGCTCAGGCCGGCGGTGAATGTCCGGGTGGTCGGGTACTTGTCGCGGTAGTCGCTGCCGGGCGCGAAGCCGGTGTAGCTAACGCCCTCGGGATCGATGCCGGTGTAGCCGGTGATAGTCGCCAGGTTAAGGCCCGACACGAAAATGCGCGCATTTTTAATGCCCTTGATTGTGTTGGCTGGGAGGGTGTATCCCAGCGTCACATTGTCGATTTTCCAGTAATCGCCTTTTTCGATATAATGCGACACATACACGAGGTCGGTATTGAGGACCTTGCCGTCGATCGGGTCATACGCGGTTTTCAGCATGTTATAGGCCTTGTTGCGTGGATTGCCGTAGAACATGTTCTGGAAATTCAGGATATTGAAGCCGAATGAGCCCCGCATATTCACAGCCAGATCGAACTGCTTGTAACGGATATTGTTGTTCCAGCCCACGATGTGTTTGGGAATACCATTGCCATAATACTGGCGGTCTTCCGGCGTCGCGTCGGCGATAGGGATCACCTCTCCGTCCTTGTTTTCGATGAGCCACGCGCCTTTGTCGTCGACGCCTACGCTTTTCCATACGAAGAACCGGCCGATGGGTTCGCCGACTTTCACGCGGTGGGTGCTCATCTGGATAGGCTCGCCCGTGTAGCCCGCGTCGAAAAAGTCGTTGGCCGCCTGAAATTGCTCGTTGGAAAGGCTGACGAGCTTGTTGCGGTTGGTGGAGTAGGTAAGTCCTGTGTTCCACTGGAAGTCGCCGGCCTGGACCGGGACGATATTCAACAGCACTTCGACGCCTTTGTTCTGCATTACCCCCGCGTTGATGAACATGCTGCCCGTCAGGTAGGGCGGCACCGGCACGGGGAAGTTGTAGAGTAGATCCTTCACCTTGCGGCTGTAAAAGTCGATCGATCCGCTGATGCGGTTTTTCAGGAAGCCGAAATCCACCCCTGCGTTGTATTCCTCTTTTTTCTCCCAGCGCAGGTCGGGGTTGAAGTTACGCGCCGGCACGAACCCCGGTACCCATTTGCCGTTGATGAATGCGCCTTGTTCGCGGTCGAAATTGTAGCTGATTTGCGACATGTACGGGTTGTTCGCGATCGTACCCGTAACGCCTATACCCGCGCGGAGCTTGATGTCCGAAGCTGCGCCCAGGCCGCCCATAAAGCGCTCCTTGCTGATGCGCCAGCCTATCGACGCCGCCGGGAATGTGCCCCACCGGTGGTTTACGCCGAACCGGGAAGAGCCTTCACGGCGCACGCTGGCCATGAAAAGGTATTTTTCGTTCAGGCTGTATGTAACCCGACCAAAGAAGCCGGCCAGTTGCCATTTGTTTTTCGTGCTGCTCATGCCGGCCTGGCCTTTTTGCAAAGCCCCACCCGCGCCCAGGTTGTTCCAATCGTAAGCGTCGGTCGGGAAATCCCAGTTGTTCGCGGCAAATGCTTCGTAGGTAGCATCCTGCCAGCTATAACCACCCAATACCGAAAAGCGATGCTTGCCGATTGCTTTGGAATAATTTCCCGTGAATTCCAGCAGGTTTTCGTTGTTGGCGTAAGTATTGCGGAAAGCGGTGGCATTCTGGTTGCCGAGGCGGGTGCTGGTGTGGTTAAATGTAGTGGAACCGCCTTCCAGGTTGCTGTTCTGAACATTTGAAACAAGCAGCTTGAAATTCAGGTCGTCGATGGGGGCGTAGTCGAGGCTACCGGCCATCCGCATTTCCTTGAAAGAGCTCTGGAAATTGGATTCGTGCAAAAGGGAAACCGGGTTTTCGTAAAAATAGCCGTCGCGCTCCTGCCATTTGCCGTCCTCAGTACGGACGCGGTCGGTAGGGTTGCGGATAATGGCCTGGCGGTAGGCGTATCCATATGCCGCGTCGTCGTTTGCCGGACTTACGGCGCCGTTCGACCGGGTGATGCGGTTGATAATTTGCAGATTGGTTTTCAGTTTGTTGTTGAACATGGAATGATTAAGGTCGGCGCGGCCGGTGAAACGGTTTTGTCCCGACCTCAAAAATATTCCTTCCCAATTCCGGTAGTTGATCGAGCCGGTAAGATTGGTCGTGCTGTTCCCGCCGAAAAAGGTAAGGTTATGGTTGTGGCTGACAGGCTTTTGCATGATCTCCGAAAGCCAGTCGGTATTGCCGCCGTAATCGGTGTAGTCGATGCCTTCCCTGATTTTCTGACGGTAATCATCGCCGGTCAGCAGTTCGGGGCGGCGGGCGATGGTCTGGATGTTGACGTAGTTGGAATATTCGATCGTGGAGCGCGATGTGCCGCGGTTTTTGCGCGTGGTAATCAGGATCACACCGCCGGTGGCGCGTGTACCATAAATTGCCGCTGCGGAGCCGTCTTTCAAAACATCTACGGACTCGATGTCTTCCGGGGCAACGGTGTTCAGGCCGCCGGGGATACCATCGATCAGGATCAACGGATTGGCCGTACCCTCAATGGAGTTGATACCCCGCAGGTTGATCTGCGTGTTGGAGGTGGGGGAGCCGCTGGGGGTGGTAATGCGTAATCCCGCTACTTTGCCCTGTACGAGCTGGGCCGCGTCGCGCACGGTTCCCTGCACGAAGTCCTCACGCTTGACACTCGCCACCGAGCTGGTAATATCCCCCTTTTTCTGGGTACCGTATCCTATCACCACCACTTCCTGCAATTGCTTCTGGTCGGGCGCCAGCTCCACATTGAACTCGCTCTGGTTCCCCACGGCCACTTCCTGGGTTACATAGCCTATGTAGCTCAGGATGAGCGTGGAGCCCTCGGGCACTTCGAGCTTGAATTTTCCCTCCGTGTCGGTGGCGGTGCCCACGGTGTTCTTTCCCTTCACGATGATGGTCACTCCGGGCAGCGGGTTTTTGTCTTCGGCGGACACCACTTTGCCGGAAATCTGTCGGTCGGCGGCGAGCGCCAGGGCATTCTCGGTTAGGAAACAGGCTACCGCCGCCACGACGAGGCAAAGGCGGTGCAGCTCCCGGATCAGGCGGGATAATGGTTTTTTCATACAATTGGAGTTAGATGGTTAAACTTATTTGAGGGTGGTTATTGTACTTTCATAATACCGTTCATGATCCGCCAATGGCCGGGTACCGTGCACAGGAACGGGTAGTCGCCGGGCTTTTCGGGCGCGATGAATACCAGCGTCGCATTGCCTTCCGGACTTACTAGCTCGGTCGCGTACAATATCTCGGGCATTCTGGGTACATAGTTGAGCGCGAGCGCATTCGCTTCCCGCGCCAGCAAATCGGCCGCATTGCCTACTTTTTCCAATGTTCCGGGCTTGATAATGAGCAAATTGTGCTGCATGAAATCGGGGTTTGTGAACTGGATCGTCACTTTCTGGCCGGGCTTTACGGTGAATGTCTTCCGGTCGAACTTCATTTCATGCTCGATCACTTTCAGCCTGACCGTTACCGGCGTTCCTTTTCCTTTCAGTATTTCAACCGGTGCTTCGGGACTGGTGTGCGAAATTTCCCTTTCTTCCTTGTCATGAACAACCTGGTTCAGCTGTAATGTGCTCTTAATGTCGAGCCAACCGCGTAAACGCGCATTATCCGGGTATTCGCCTACCTGGTTTCCCTCGCGCAAGTCGCGGCCGAGGCGGATGTCGTCGGGTGTGAATCGCTGATGAAAAAGGCCGGGGGGCATTACCCGTTACGGGGGGTTTCGTCCTCTATGGCGAGCGTCATTTTGCCTCCTTCCGAAAGCGTCGCATAGGCATTGAAGCGTTCGTCAGGCAGTTTTCTGGTAGAAGTAATCTGATAGGATCGGCCGTTTTGCCTTATCAACCAATGCAATTTACCATCCTGCATATAGAGGCTGTACCCGTTCTGCCGGTTGCCCTGCGATACAACCACGCCCGAAAGGTCTTCCTGTGCCTTGGTAATGATTGCCTTTATTTTCAATTCTTTATGGCTTATGTCCGGCGGGTAAATAGGTGGCGACCAGAGGTTGAGCATATAAGTTTCCTCAATCAACCCGCGCTCGATGCGTGCCGTTAAAGTAGAATCTTTGAGCTTGGCGGCCGCCGCTTTGAAACCGTTTTCATGCTTGACCACACCCGAGAAAATGGCTTGTGCGAGGTATTCGTCGGCGGCATTCTGCGAGTCCTGACCGGCTATGTAAAGCATTCTGCCTATTTCTTCGGAGACGGGCAAGTCGGTCAATGCATGTATCGCCGCCAGCCTCACTTTGAGGTCGGGATCGTTTAATGAATTGGTCCATTTCAATGCCGAAAGCGTCTTGTCGTTACGCGGCAGGAGCTTCACGGCCGTCTTGCGTACGCCTGCCGCCGGATGTCGCATGGCGCGTACGAGCGTGTGGTACGCCTCTTCGTTGGCGCCATCGAATGCGCCCAGGCCGTCGAGCGTCCACAAAGCGTGAACCGCCGGGCTATTCAAGCCGACCTCATCCACCGATTGATCGTTCACGATTTTTATCAGCTCCGGGACCACCGATGTGTTTTTCGATTCCACGATCAGCCGCTGCGCCGTGGTGCGCCAGAACATATTGTCGTTTTTCAAACCCGCCACCAGGCTGGCCGCGTCGTTCTGGTCGAGTTTAGGGTAAGGTGCATTCTTCGCATTCTTCCAAACGACCCTGTATATACGTCCGTGCCGATTGTCGCGCAAAGGGTTAACATAGGCATTGCCCTTCCCATTCTCGAAGCCGCGTGGGGTAGGGTTATGCTGGATGATGAAACTGTACCAGTCGGCTACCCATACCGCGCCGTCCGGGCCTACCTCCGCGTGTACGGGCGAGAACCATTCGTCGGAACCGGCGAGCAGGTTGAAACCATTTTTTTCCTTGTAGCCTGCGCCTTTCGGTTTCAGCAATGCCTGGTAGAGCAACCGGCCAGTCGGTTCGCAAACGAATGCGGTTGCATTCCAGTACGATTTCGGAAAGTTGCGGGCGGTGTAAAGGTTATGTCCTGCCGCCGCGGTAAACCCGCCGTGAAAATCTACCTGGCGCAATGCCGGCGTCAGGTAGTTCATTTCGTAATGCGAATCGAGTTTGTAAACGGTATTGCCCGAACCATCCGCTACGGAACGCTTGACGTATTCGAGCGGCATGGCGAAATGCCCGCTGTAATTGCCGTTGGCGGTTGAAATAAACACTTCGAACTCTTCCGAAAAACCCAAACCCCATGTATTGTTGGAAGTGCGGCCGATGTATTCGAGGTTCTTGCCGTCGCTGTCGAACCGGTAAATACCCTGACTGAAATTGAGGTGCCTGCCGCTATTGGTCCCCCGAAATCCGGCGTAACCGAGCACGCCCCAGATTTTGTTGTCGAGGCCGTATTTCAGGTTCGAAGGTCCCGCGTGGGTATCGCTTTTACCCCAGCCGGTGATGATATTCTCGCGGATATCAGCTTTATCGTCGCCATTGGTGTCTTTCAGAAAAATGAAATGCGGGGCCTGGGCCACGATGAGCCCGCCGTTGGCAAACACGAGGCTGGTAGGGATATTGAGGTTATCGGCGAAAACCGTGAATTTGTCGGCGTTGCCATCGCCGTCGGTGTCCTCGCAAATTTTGATGCGGTCCCTGCCCACGCCGTCCTGCTCGCGCACTTCGTTGGGGTAATCCTGTGTTTCGGCTACAAACAGCCGTCCGCGCTCGTCCCAGGCCATGGCAATGGGTTTCACGATATCTGGCTCGGAGGCGAAGAGTTTTAGTTCGAAATCGACCGGCACCTGAATCAGTTTTTGCGATTCGGCAGGCGATAACGGCTGCTGGAACTTGGGCGCCGGGTCGCGTTTTTCGTAGTTGGGCACGTTGGCATCGGTAAATGCGAGTTCAGGCAAACGGAGCTTCGCTAATTGTGCTTTTGCCTCGTCGTTAACAGCCCACATAATGCCGTTTGCCACCAGTTCATGAAATGCGGGTTGCTTCCATGTACGCTCGTCGTGGCCGTAAGCAGTGTAGAAGACATGGCCTTTGCCCTGCGTTCTTACCCAGGTCCAGGGTTCATGATGGTCGCCCTCGATACGCTCCTGAAGTACGATAATGTCCGGATTGAGTTTGGAATGCACGTAAGTCTCGTCCCAGGTCTCGAACGTCTTCCAGCCTTGCATTACCGGGTGGTCGGCCTTCACGACGGGCGCGGTAAATGTCCCGTATTTATGCGAGCTGAACTGCCCGCCTACCGCCTTGATATACCAATCCGAATTCTGGAAACAAAACGAAGCCGCATGGAGCGGGATCAATGCCTTCCCACCCTCGACAAACGTTTTCAATGCATTTTCCTGCGCCGGGGTAATGGTGTTATGGTTGGCGTAGATTACCACGCCGTCGTAATGTGCTAGATTTTCGGTATTCAGCGCATTCGGGTCCGACGTGTAGGTCAGGTTAATGCCTTTCCGGAACAGCGGCAACGAGAGCATCGGGAAATACTTTTCCGAAAAGTGGTGGCGGCTGTCGTGGCCGAGGAACAGCAGCTCGATGCGCCTACCGTCGCCGGGGCGGCCGCCGCTTTCGACGGAGGCGGCAGGGCGTTGCGCAGGGCCTCGCTTCTGTGCGCACCCGTGCATCAGCATGATCGCGAAAATCAGTAGTAATGCTTTTTTCATAAAAGGCTATGTGCTATAAGCTATAAGCTATATGTTTTAAGCTGGATTATTTGTCGGGTAGTTTGATACATTCAATTCACTTTTTCAGCAACAAACCTTGAAGGCGGTTAATCGCCTTATCGATGTAAAAGCTGCAAGCATACAACCTGTCGCTTATAGCCTATTGCTTACAGCTTACGGCTTATCCCTACCGTCCCAGAGTTGCTGGCTGGGAAGCAATTTGCTTGTTTCTGTTCGGGGGATCTACACCCAGCAATTTTTGTACAAAAAAGTCCCTCTTCTTGCGGCGTCCGTACGGGCCGCCGTCGCTGTGGCCCATGCCGGGGATTACCAGCAGGTCGAATTCTTTGTTGGCCTTGATCAGCGCGTCGGCTACGCGGTAGGTGCTTTCAGGCGGCACGTTGGTATCTACCTCACCCACAATCAGAAGCAAATCGCCCTGCAATTTGGCCGCATTCGTTACATTCGACTGTTCGTCGTAATGTTTGCCCACCGGATAACCCATCCATTGCTCGTTCCACCATTGCTTATCGACGCGGTTGTCGTGGCAGCCGCACGCCGAAACCGCCGCGTCGTAAAAGCCCGGGTGGAAGAGCAACGCACCCAGCGAGTTTTGCCCGCCGGCGGAGGTCCCGTACACACCAACGCGCGTGGTATCGACCTGGGGATATTTTGCGGCCAGTGCCTTCATCCACGCAATGCGGTCGGGGAAACCGGCGTCGGCCAGGTTTTTCCAGCACACGTCGTGGAATGCTTTCGAACGGTTGTAGGTGCCCATTCCATCCATTTGTACCACTATAAAACCCAGTTCGGCCATGCTCTGCATTTCGCCGTAATGACGGAACGCTTTGGGAACAAACGAATCCTGCGGGCCGGCGTAAATATTTTCGACGATCGGGTACTTCTTTTTCGGATCGAAATTACTCGGCCGGTATACGATGCCCCAGATGTCGGTTTTGCCGTCGCGGCCTTTGGCTTTGAAGATTTCAGGCAATTTGAAACCCAATGTCAGATATTGCGAAATATCCGCGGCTTCCAGTTTCATCACCAGCGAGCCGTCGGCCGTCCTGCGGAGTTCCGAAACCGGCGCGGTGGTCATGGTCGAGTAGGTGTCGACATAATATACCCTGTCGGGCGAAAATGTAAGCTGGTGCGTCGCTTTTGCATGTTCGGTGAGTTTTACGAGACCTGTTCCATCGAATTTGATGCGGTAATAATGGATATGGTACGGGTCTTCATCCGCATTCATACCGCTGGCTCTGAACCACACCTCGCGCTTTTGCGTATCGATGCTGTCAATGTCGCGCACGACCCATTCGCCTTTGGTAACCTGGTTTTTGATTTGGCCGGTCTGCTCGTCGACGAGGTAAATGTGCCGCCAGCCGTCTTTCTCCGAAACCCAGATAATTTCATGATTTTCAGGCTGGTAATGTGTGTAAATCATGTTCTGGTAAATGAACGTTTCCGTTTTTTCGTCGATAATGTTCCGCGTAGCGCCGTTGGTCGCGTCGACCTCGATCACCCGGAACCGCTGGTGCCCGCGATCTACTTTTTCGTAGGTAAAATGCGTGGCATCGCCCTTCCGCCAGCGGATCACCGGCGCATTGAAGAAGTCGATCACTTCCGATTGTACTTTTACGCCCTTGCCGGTTTGCACGTCGATCACATGCATTTCGTAGCTGGTAAACTCGTCGCCCGGCTGCGCATAACCGCGTGTCCTGACCTCTCCGCGGGTGGTATTGGGCAGAGAGGAGAAGATAATGCTTACCTGCCGCTCTTCGCGCGGGTCGATGCGGTAGCATACCAGGTACTGGCCGTCGGGCGACCAGCTGAGCTCTCCGTAGGGTTTCAGCGGGTTGCCGTCGTAGGTGAGTTGCCGGCTCTCTTTGCCGTCTTTTCTACCCAGATAGATGTTCCCATTGCGGACAAACGCCTTGGTTTGCCTGTCGGGCGCGACGCTATCGGCACGGAAACGCGCCCAGCGGCTCGGTTGCTTTGTCCAGCCTGCTTCGCGAGGCTTGGGCAGATCGGGTTTTTCTATTTTCAGTGCCGTACCCGATTCAGTGTGGTAGGCGAACCATTTGCCTTTGCTTTGCAGAAGGATACGATGCTTTTCCTGATCGAAATGAATATCGCTGACCCACAGCTTCGTGGCCGAGAACGTGGAGTCATACGCTTTCGAAAGCGCTGCGGCCACTTTTGCGTTCCCGAAAGCCGGCATCCTTTTACCTTCGCCCGGCTTTACGACCCAATACTCGGTGAGGCTGTCCTTTAACACATTCCTGTACCAGAACGACTGTCCGTCGGCGAGCCAGTTGGGCTGTACCTGCGCTTTGAGCACGCTTCCTTTGGTGAGCGAATCCATCAACGTCATCCTCTTATAGGATGCGGAAAGCTCGCTGGGATCGGGCTTGTAGGCCGGTAGCGGTTTCTGCGCCCATAGCGGCGTAGTCAGGCACAATGCGCTGATTGTGTGCGTATAAATACTTTTTCTGAGGCCCAGGTTAAGGATTTTCATACTGCATTGGCGAATATAAAGGCAATAAAATAGTAGCCGCCTGTTGTACAGGTAGTTGGCTTGATATGCCGCTTTCGCGGCGCTTTTTGAAAATTATCTATTTGTAAAATTAGCAGGTCGGAAAACCAAAAACTTGATGTGAATTAGCGGCTTTTTTACCGATATTAACTTATTTCTTCCCGAAATTCCGCAAAACTGTGAATTTGGGCGATTTTATTTGGTCATTCATTAAAAACGGCGAATAATGGCTTGTTTGCTGTTTTGGCGGCAATTTGGCCGGAACCGAATGCGGGATTATTATTGTGCAGCAAATATTCGTATCGATGAACACCGCACTATTACTGGAAACAACGGGCTGGCTGGGCGTGGTCTCGTACGTGCTGGCATATCTTCTTCTGACCATCGGCATGCTAAGGCCGGATGGTTACCTGTTCCACATTCTTAATATGATAGGTGCGGCCAGCCTCATTGTTTATTCCCTTGAATACGGCGACAAGCCGAATGTGGCCGTGAATGTGATCTGGCTGCTGATCGGCGTGGGGGCGGTGGTGCGCCGGTTTGTCCGGAAATCATCCCGCAACTTCTGACGCCTCCGTCAAATGCAGGATCGACAATGCCTGCTGCCGGTATTTTGCGAGGCGTTGTTCGTAGGCTTCCTTGTCGGTTATCAGGCTGAGGTAAAAATAGGCGCCGTCTATAAGCACGAAGATATTGTCGGCAGCGGTTTCCACATCGTCTATATCCAGCACGCCGTCGGCACGGCATTGCTCGATGTGGCCGATCAGCATTTCCCGGAGCGAATCCAGCAGTTTTTTATAGAGGTCCCGAACCTTCGGGTCGCGGAAGGCCATGGCGTAGCAGCCGTAGAAGAGCCCGTCGTCGAACAGGGTATTCCATTTTTTGGAAAAAATATTGCCGAGGATTTCCAGCAATGCTTTTCTGGAATCTTTCGCATTGGTCGCGCTTACCTTATAAATGAGCTTGTATTTGTCGAGAATGTAATCCACCAGCCCGTATACCAGGTCCTCGCGCGTCTGGAAATAATGGATAATGAGGCTGGGATTGATCTCCATCTTCGCGGCGATTTTGGCGATGGAGGTATTTTCCAGGCCGTTTTTCCTGGCCAAGCTGTAAAACACTTTAATGATTTCCTTCTTGCGGGCTTCTTTCAAGCTCTTTCTTCCCATCGGCGGTTCGGATGTAACGGACTGGCAATATAAGGATTTTTACGGAAACCGGAAGTTAGCCAATCGTTTGAAAATTAATTGAACATTCATTCAATTTATAATCATAATCAGGTAACTATTTTTTAATATTAGCGTAACTTTTGATTAGGACATTTGCAATCGATTAGGACATTTGCATTCCAGAAATGCCCCGAAAGTGGCTAACCTTTAACTTTTGCTTATGATGAAAAGTGTACCCAGACCTTACAACGCAAGGCTGCCGCGAAGCCTGCAGATGGTTGTGATTTTTGCGCTTTGCTGCGTGGCACCGGCTTTCGCGCAAACGACGCTCAATGTCGGCGGCGACGGCAAAGTATCCGGAAGCGTGACGGACGGAAAGGACCTGCTGCCGGGTGTAAATGTGGTGATCAAAGGAACCCGGACAGGGACAATTACCGACCAGAAAGGACAGTATTACCTCGATGGTGTTTCCCCCACCGACGTTCTGGTGTTCTCCTACATTGGTTACAAAACCCAGGAAGAGCTCGTAAAAGGCCGGAACGAGATTTTCGTAACGATGCAGGCCGACCCCGGTAATCTCGAAGAAGTGGTCGTGATCGGCTACGGAACGGAAAAAAAGGTGAATATCACCGGGGCGGTGGACCAGATTTCGGGTAAGCAGTTCGAGGCGCGGCCGGTGGCGAATGTCATGCAAGGCTTGCAAGGAGTGAGCCCGGGATTGAACATTACTTACCAGAGCGGTACCCCCGGAACCGTTCCGAACTTCAACATCCGCGGTTTTACCTCCATCAACGGCGGTGAGCCGCTGTTTGTGATCGACGGCATCGCCGCCGCCAACAGCAGCGACCTGCTTCGCCTGAACCCCTCCGATATCGCCAGCTTCTCGGTACTGCGCGATGCGGCTTCGGCAGCTATTTACGGCGCCAGGGCGGCATTTGGCGTAGTACTGATCACCACCAAGCAGGGTGGAAGAGGTAAGCAGTCCATTACCTACAACAACTTTTTCTCCTGGGGCCAGCCGACGGTGCTGCCCAAGCCGGTGACCGATCCCTACATTTTTTCGCGCGTACTGGAAACGTCCACCGACAATACGCCGTGGGACTATGTCAACTATTCCGATGAGTACTATGCCTGGGCCAAGGAACGTTCGGACAACCCGGCCACGCCCGATACGCGTATAGACCCCTCCGACCCTACGAAATGGGCCTATATGGGCAGCAACAACTGGTACGATTACTTTTTCAACAAAAGGAGTTTCTCACAAAACCACAGTCTGGCATTTACCGGCAGCGCCAAAACTGCCAACGACCGAATAGTAGGTTATTATATCTCTGCCGACTACAACCGCGAAGGAGGGCTGAACAAACTGACCGACGACTACTGGAACCGCTATTCGTCCCGGGCCAGGCTGGATTTCACGCCTTTGAAATGGCTGAAACTCGATAATAATCTGTCTGTTTACCGCACCGAGCGCGCCGTACCGACTGCCGACATCACCGATATTTACTACCTGCAACCGACACAAGTCGCCTCGAATCCCGACGGAACCTGGGCCAACACGGCGGCGGGCCGCCTTGCGGCGAGACTGAACGATGGTGGCAACAAGAAGCAGGACATGTTCGGGTTCCAGGATATTCTCCGTGGCATCGTGACGACCCTGAACGGCGATTTGCAGGTAACCGGTTCGGCGAGCTTCAAGCGCGAGCAATGGAACACCAAGCAGGATGTGAGCAACTACCGCATCGGGTACGGCCCGAACGACATCCGTACCGAGGGCGGAACCGGCGGTGTGTATGAAACCAATGCCACGCTGGCCAACAATGTACTCGATTTGTTTGCCAATTATACCAAAACGTTGGGTATTCACCGTATTAACCTGGTTGCGGGGTATAACCAGGAAAGTTATAGTTTCACCACCACCAAGGCGCAGAAGACGGTCCTGATCTCGCCTTCCTTGCCCTACCTTAACCTGACCAGCGGTATCGCCCAGGCATTTGGCGCAGACACCAGCTACGCTACCCGTAGTGTCTTTGGCCGGATTAATTATACGCTCAACGAACGTTATATCATCGAAGCGAATGGCCGTTATGACGGCTCTTCCCGTTTCCCGAAAGCGAACAGGTGGGGATTCTTTCCGTCGGTATCGGCGGCATGGATCGCGAGCTCGGAGTCGTTCGTGAAGGAGGCGTTACCTTTTATCCCCACACTTAAACTCCGCGCTTCGTACGGAGACCTGGGTAACCAGAACGTGGGATATTACAGTTTTCGGCAAGCTTTACCGACCGGCCTGTCCAGCTACCTGATCGACGGCAACAAGCAAACGGTGATCGCCGGGTCGCCGTCACTGTATGTCGATCCGGCCAACTACACCTGGGAACGGGTTTCTACGCTGAACTTCGGCGCGGACCTCGGGGTGCTGAAAGACCGGCTGACGTTTGGTTTCGACTATTATATCCGCGATACCAAAGGTATGCTGACGGAGGGTGAGGAGTTACCCGGCGTGCTGGGCACGACGGTCCCTTACCAGAACGTGGCCGACCTGCGTACGAAGGGTCTGGAATTGACCATCGGCTATAACGATTCATACAACGTGGGCGGCAAACCACTTTCGCTCGGCGCGAAACTGATCCTCTCCGACTCACGTTCCAAAATAACCCGTTTTAAAAACGACCAGGAGCTTTTCACCAAATACCGGAAAGGGCAGGAAATAGGGGAGATATGGGGCCTTACGAACGACGGCCTTTTCAAGAATGCCGACGAGATCGCCAAACTCGACGAGAGCGACATCGTTCCCTGGGGAGCGCTGTCGATTGTTCCCGGGTGGCCCAAATACAAGGACCTCGACGGCGATGGCCGCATTACGCAGGGACTCACCCAAAAAGACCCGAAAGACCTTTCCATTATCGGGAATACCACCCCGCGCTACCGCATCGGTTTCAACCTCAATGCCGACTGGAATGGTTTCGATTTCTCGGCCGTGCTTCAAGGTGTGCTGAAAGGCGACTATTACCCGCGCCATTACCTGTATTGGGGGCCATACCAGCAACCATATGCCAATGTATACCCCTGGAACCTCGATTACTACCGCGGCCAGGCCGATTCCGACCAGCAGCGCGCGAAGCATTCGCAATCGTACATCGCGGCCGGTCTTGCCGATGCCAATACCGATGCGAATTTCCCGGTGCTGCAATCGTGGCTGGCCGACAACAATTACGGCTCGGGCCTCGACATCGCCCAGACGAAATACTTGCTGAGCGCCGCTTATCTGCGGATCAAGAACGTGACGATCGGCTATTCGCTGCCGTCATCGGTTTTGCAAAAGCACAAAATCGGGCGGGTACGCATATTTGCGAGCGGGGAAAACCTTTTCGAATTCTCACAACTCAAAAAATACTTCGATCCCGAGGTGATCAGCAGTAGCAGCACCTTCAATACCTCGAACGGCTTCTCATACCCGTTCCAGCGCAAATTTGCGTTCGGTGTCAATGTCGAATTTTGATTTAACCCCATCAGCCTGAAATGAAAAAGCACATATTATTACTGGCGTTGCTAACCGGCGTGACGGCGTGCAACGACGATTTCCTCGAAAAGCTTCCGCAAACTTCGATCTCGCCAGAAGCATTCTTTAATACCGAAGGGGACCTTGCGTTGTACGTCAACGGCCTCCTGAGCATGCCGGATATGTACGATACCTATCTCAACGACCAGAGCACCGACAATGCCGCTACGACCGGGGCGGTGGAAATGAAGGTGGTTATGACCGGCTCGCCAAGCTCGCAGACCATTACCGGCGGCTGGGACTGGAGCCGTTTACGGAATATCAACTACTTTCTGGACAATTATAACAAAGCCACTGCTACCCCCGACGTGAAGGCGCATTATGCAGGCATTGCCCGCTATTACCGTGCGCAATTTTACCTCGAAAAAATAAGCCGCTACTCCGACGTCCCATGGTTTTCCAAGACGATAAACCCGGGGGACAAAGAACTCTATAAAACACAGGACCCGCGCGCGACCGTGATGGATAGTGTCATGGCCGACCTGGCTTTTGCGGCCGCTAACGTGAGGGAACCGGTGCCGGCGGGTACACCGGGCAAATGGGCGGTAATGACCCAGTATGCCCGTACGGCGTTGTATGAAGGAACTTTCCGGAAATATCATCCCGAGCTGAATCTTCAAGCGACGGCCAACAAATTCCTCGAAACGGCAGCCGCTGTTTCCGCGGAGATTATGGCATCGAAGAAGTTTTCGATCTACACTACCGGCAAACCGGACGCCGACTACTTTGCGTTGTTCGGCAGCCAGGACCTGACCAACAACCCCGAAATGATCCTGTTCAATGCATTCGACCAAACGAAGGATCGTGGCCAGAATGTGAATAGCGCCGTATTTGGCGATTACGAGCAGGCACCTTCGCGCGACCTCGTGCAGACTTACCTGATGAAAGACGGTTCCCGTTTCACGGATATTCAGGGTTATCAGCAGTTCGGTTTTGTCAAGGAATTCCAGAGCCGGGACCCACGCCTCGCGCAGACCCTCGTGTATCCGGGCTGGGTGCGCGCAGGCGATCCTGTGCCTTACATTCTTCGCCTGAACAAGAACTTTACAGGGTATCATCAACTGAAGGGTTACGTGAACTCCACTGACAATGCGGTCCTGAACAGCGTGGATGTGCCGGTGTACCGGTACGCCGAGGTGCTTTTGGTCAATGCCGAAGCCAAAGCCGAACTGGGGACGCTCACGCAGGACGACCTCGACAAAACGGTGAATCTGCTCCGCAGGAGGGTCGGGATGCCGGATCTGAAACTGGCGGCCGCAAATGGCAGCCCCGACCCCGTTATGGCGCAGAAATATCCGAACGTGACCGGTGCCAACCGTGGGGTGATTTTCGAGATCCGTCGGGAGAGAAGGGTGGAGTTTGCATTTGAAAACCAGCGGTTTAATGACGTAATGCGCTGGCAGGCAGGTAAATTGCTGACGGTGATCCCGGAAGGCCTGTATTTCCAGGGCCTCGGCAAATATGACCTGACCGGCGACGGCGTGGAGGACATTATCCTGATCGATAAATCCAAAACGATTCCCGACGAAAAGGACAAGGAAAAGAATAAGTTGGGCGTGCCGCTCGTATACTATCGTGCGGGAGCCATCGGAGAGGACGTGACGGTATATCTCAAAAACGGCAATGCGGGCGGTACCATGGTTACCGAAACCGCCGCGCGCAAATTCGAAGACCCGAAATATTATTACCGGCCCATCCCGCAAAAAGAAATGCTGCTGAATCCCAAATTGAAGCAGGTTTTCGGTTGGAATTGATTGCCCGTTAGTTCCGGTAGATTGACCGTGTGATGGAGGCCTGAATAGCAGGTCTCCATTTTTTTATTCAAAAACGGCCTCTAATTTTACTATTATTTGCCAAAACCTTTATGATGAAAACTTTTCTGGGCCTGCTCCTTTGTTCTGTCACCGCATTAACCCCGCTGCATGCGCAGCCGGACCCAAAACCACAACCCGCACCTCTGTCGCTATGGTACGACCAGCCGGCGAAAGAATGGATGACCCAGGCATTGCCGATCGGTAATGGCTATGTGGGCGCGATGTTTTTCGGCGGAACGGAGGAGGAGCGGCTTCAATTCTCGGAAGGGAGTTTGTGGGCGGGCGGCCAGGGGGCCAACGCAGCGTATCATTTTGGCTTGAAAAAAGAAGCCTATAAACACTTGCCGAAGGTGCGCGAGCTGCTTGCCGCCGGGAAAATGAAGGAGGCGCATGCGCTGGCGAATAAGGAATTGACGGGTGTTATCCACGAAAAAAAGGAAAACATCCCTTCTTCCGATTTCGGCGCGCAGCAAACGGTAGGTGATATTTTCGTGAAAGTGCCTTCCAAAGGTCCCGTACAGAACTATCGCCGTGAGCTGAATATTTCCAATGCATTAGGTAAAGTGAGTTACGACGTGGGCGGAAGTCATTTTGAAAGGACCTATTTCGGTAATTACCCTTCCAAAGTGATGGTATACCAGTTCACTTCCTCGACGCCCGAAACCTATTCTATTCGCTTCGAAACGCCGCATGCGAAGGATTATGAACGGTTCGCGAAAAACCAATATACCTTCGGCGGGCACCTGAAAGATAACCATCAGGAGTTTGAAACCGTTTACCGTATCGACACCGACGGCAAAACGGCATTCAGTAACGGAGTGCTTACGGTTACGGACGCCAAATCCGTCGTGCTGGTGCACACCGTAGCGACGGACTACGTCATGAAGTTTCCGGATTACAAGGGTAATGATTACAAGAAGGCCAATGCCGCAACCATGGCCAAAGTGGCCGGAAAGCATTACGCCGCACTGCTCGCCGAACAACAAAAGGATTACCACAACCTTTTTGACCGCGTGGCACTGAAACTCGGCACAGCCGCACCGCCCAATGTCCCTACCGACGAACGCCAGCGGGCCTATTTTAAAGGGCAGCCGGACCATAACCTCGAAACGCTGTATTTCCAGTATGGCCGTTACCTGATGATCTCTTCGACGCGCCCGGGCACGATGCCTATGAGCCTGCAAGGCAAATGGAACGACAGCACCAACCCGCCCTGGGCGAATGATTACCACACGAATATCAATATACAAATGCTTTACTGGCCCGCCGAGGCGACCAACCTTTCGGAGTGCCATTTGCCTTTGATGGATTTCACCCGGTCCATTGTGGAGCCGGGAAGGCTGGCTGCGAAAGAGTTTTTCAATGCCAGGGGCTGGATCGTGAACACCATGCTGAACGCCTATGGTTACACTTCGCCGGGCTGGGATTTTCCCTGGGGCTTTTTTCCCGGCGGTGCGGCCTGGCTTTGTCAGCATCTGTGGGAACATTATGCGTTTACCAACGACAAAGTATTCCTGAAAAATACGGCTTACCCGGTGATGAAGGAGGCTTCGGAATTTTGGATGGATTACCTGACGGACGATGGCAAAGGCCACCTTGTTTCGTCGCCGTCGTACTCACCCGAACACGGGGGCATCTCTACCGGCGCCACTATGGACCACGAAATGGCGTGGGATGTGCTCAACAACACCGCCGAAGCGGCAGCCGTGCTGGGTATAGACGCCGATTTCGCGCAAAAGGCGCGCGTAACCCGTGACAAGATACTGCCTTTGCAGATAGGTCGCTGGAAACAGTTGCAGGAGTGGCGCGAGGATGTGGACGATTCTACCAACCACCATCGCCATGTTTCGCACTTGTATGCATTGCATCCCGGCAAGCAGATTTCCATTACCAAAACCCCAACCGAAGCCGAGGCCGCGCGTGTAAGCCTCAACGCCCGTGGCGACGATGGTACCGGCTGGTCGCTGGCCTGGAAAGTAAATTTCTGGGCGCGTTTGCAGGACGGTAACCGTGCATACAAGCTGCTGAAGAGCGTACTCCGGCCCGTCGCCGACCAGGGTACCAATATGGCTGGTGGCGGCGGTTCCTACGCTAACCTACTCTGCGCTCACCCGCCATTTCAGCTCGACGGCAACATGGGCTCTACCGCCGGTGTAGCCGAAATGCTTCTCCAATCCCAAACCGGCATGATCGAACTCCTGCCGGCGTTGCCCGATGCCTGGGCAAACGGTTCGGTCAAAGGCCTCAAAGCGCGTGGTAACGTGACTGTGGATGAGGTTTGGGAAAATGGTAAGTTAAAATCCGTGACACTGTTTTCACCTAATGCGCAGAGACGTACATTGAAATACGGAAATAAAACGATCGATGCAGAGCTGGCTGCCGGAAAGGCAAAAACATGGAATGCCGGCGATTTTGAATAATATAACAATCGAATGCCGCGCAAAAATCGCGTAGCGATGTATCGGCAGCCCCGTGCTGCATAAAATATACCTTGAAATGCCGTGAGGCATGTAACGACAATGCTCTGCTGTTACATGCCTCACGGCATTTTACAATCCGGGGTGCGCCCATTTTCCATCAATATCGCATGCCTGACGGGATTTTTAATAAACCTTTCGCATTTTTTCAATTGTCATACCTGCTTCACCCATTTCCCCGCTTCAAACGAAATCGATCTCCTCCCGCCACCGTTACCATCCCCAACCACCCCCGACACCACCTGACCATCCCCGACAACACCTGACCACCCTTGACAACCCCTGACTATGCCTGACAACACCTGACAGCTCCCTGGCCATCCCGCCGCACCGGTAAATCCCGAACCATTTTCCCTTTTGCAAACATATTCGCCGAACCCAACAACCATGGACATCGACCACGACGCTACTCCGCCCGACATGCCTGACGAAGACCGACGCCTTTTTCTGAAACAATCCGTGTTTTTCGCCGGATTTTCGATGGTGCCGGCCGATTTCCTGCAAGCGGCTTCCGCATTGGAGGACGGCCCTGTCGGCAATGCAGTGAAGGTCAGAATATCGCTCACGGTCAATGGGAAGCGCAGGCGTTTGTCCATTGATCCCCGCATGACATTACTTGATCTGCTTCGCGAAAATATGGGGCTGACAGGCACCAAAAAGGGCTGCGATTTCGGGCAATGCGGGGCTTGTACGGTGCATATCGACGGCCGGCGGGCACTGTCCTGTCTCACTTTCGCCGTCATGCAGCATGGTTCGAAGATCACGACCATCGAAGGGCTTTCCGATGGGGAGCATTTACATCCGTTGCAGGAAGCGTTCATCAAACACGACGGCTTTCAATGCGGGTATTGCACGCCGGGACAGGTGATGTCGGGCGTTATGTGTATACGGGAAGGGTGTGCGGGGTCGGCGGAGGAAGTGCGGGAATATATGAGCGGCAATTTGTGCCGCTGCGGCGCTTACCCGAATATCGTGGATGCCATTCTGGAAGTGAAAAAAGAAGGACTGAAAGTATGAGACCATTTCAATACCTGCGTCCTAAAACCGTCGCGGAAGCTATTACGATGGCCGCCGACAATCCCGGAGCGCAGTACATTGCGGGCGGTACAAACCTGGTAGAGCTTATGAAGCGCGGCATTGCTTCGCCTGCCAAGCTGATCGATATCAATCATTTACCATTAAAGAAAATAGAGCACCGCTATGACCGCCTGCGCATCGGCGCCCTGGCGCTGAACAGCGATGTAGCGCGGCACAAAGGTGTGGTAAGCCGCCAGCCGCTGCTTGCCCAGGCATTGCTGGCGGGCGCCTCGGGGCAGCTGCGCAATATGGCTACCGTGGGCGGAAACCTTTTGCAGCGAACGCGTTGCAGCTACTTCTATGACCTGGTATTGCCCTGTAACAAGCGCAAACCCGGCTCCGGCTGCGGCGCGGAAGGGGGCATTAGCCGAACACACGCCATATTTTTTGCAGGAAACGCCTTTGGAGGAATCGAAAGGCCGTCCTGCATCGCCGTACATCCGAGCGATATGTGCGTGGCGCTTACCGCCGTGGATACCGTCATTGTGGTCAACGGCCCGAACGGTGAGCGGAGGGTCCAGATGAAGGATTTCCTGCGTCTTTCGACCCAACAGCCCGAGCTGGACAGTAATCTCGGTCCCGGTGAACTGGTGACGGCCATCGAGGTACTGGACAATGCTTTTGCCCGGCATAGCCATTATCTGAAAGTGCGCGACCGTGCTTCGTACGCGTTTGCATTGGTGTCGGTAGCGGCCGCCCTGCAGATGGACGGCGGCCGTATCTGGGATGCGCGGATGGCACTCGGCGGCGTGGCGCATAAGCCATGGCGCTATTGGGCCATCGACCTGATGCTCAGAGGGCACGCACCTTCGGAGAAGCTGTTCAGGGAGGTAGCCGAGCACGAAATGCAGAGCGCAAGGGCCACGGAACAGAATGCATTCAAGATTAAACTCACGTCCAATGCGATCGTCGCGGCATTGAAAACCGCGGCAGGCATTTCCTGACTATGAAAATACAATCGTTGGATAACCCCGCGGATAATTCGCTCAGCCGCGTCGATGGAACCGCAAAAGTAACCGGCGCAGCCACCTATTCGGCCGAATATGCCGTGCCCGGGCTGGTACATGCCGTGCTGGTGACAAGCACCATTGCCAAAGGCAGCATCACGGCCATCGACTCGCGCGAGGCGGAGGCCGTACCGGGCGTGCTGGCGGTGATCAGCCACATCAACGCGATTACCGTGCCGGGCTGGCCTGAAAGAAAGCAACCGGCCGAACGTGCGCCGGTGGGTACGACCTTCCGTGTATTTTACGATCCGTTGATCTATTTCGACGGGCAACCCGTGGCTATGGTCGTCGCGGGGACGCGGGAGCAGGCAATGCAGGCGGCCGCGCTTGTGCGTGTGGCGTACCAGCAGGAAGCCCATCAAACACATTTTGAAAAAAATACCGGTAAGGCCGGCATTCCGACGAATGTCCAGCGCGCCCAAAGCTCGCCGTTCCAGGATTACGAGCGCGGCGATACGAGGGCGTGGGAGCAGGCCGAGGTCCGGATCGACGCCGGGTATACCATTCCGACCCAGCACCACCAGCCGCTCGAACCGCACGCGATCATCGCCGTTTGGGAAACGGACGAGAGGCTTACGGTATATGACAAAAACCAGGGCGTAAAATCGGCGCAGGGACAACTGGCTCAGGCATTTAAGCTGCCACGGGAAAACGTGCAGGTCGTGGCAAAATACATTGGAGGGGCGTTCGGATCGGGGATTCGTGTATGGCCCCATACGATGGCGGCCGTCATGGCGGCGAAACAGTTGAAGCGGCCGGTGAAGCTGGTGCTGGGGAGGGAGCAGATGTTTACGTCCGTAGGATATCGACCCTACACCAGGCAGAAATTAAGCATAGGCGCATCGAAAGACGGCCGGTTGCACGCCATGGTGCACGAAGGAATCGGGCAGACGTCCATGTACGAGGAGCATCTGGAGCGAACGGTTCTCGCCACGCGTGCCTTGTACGCTTGTCCGAATGTGTCCACACGCTACCGCCTGCTGCCGCTCGACGTGAATACACCCACTTGGATGCGGGGCCCCGGCGACGCCACGGGGATGTTCGCACTGGAGTCGGCGATGGACGAGCTGGCATTTGCACTGAAAATGGACCCGCTGGAACTGCGGTTGAAAAATTACGCGGAGTCCGATCCCGAACGGAATTTACCCTGGTCGGCGAAAGCGTTGCGGGAATGCTATGAGCTGGGTGCTGCAAAGTTTCGCTGGGAAAACCGCCAGATGGAGCCCGCTTCGGTTCGCCGTAACGGGATGCTCGTAGGGTACGGAATGGCGTCCAGCCTGTACGGGTTTCACCGGCACCCGTCGAAGGCACGTGCAGTGATGCATGCGGACGGCTCGGTGACCGTCGAAAGCGCAACGATGGATATCGGTCCCGGAACGGGTACGGCCATGACGCGCATTGCAGCGAAGGTCCTGGGAGTGAACGCCGGCAAAGTGCACTTCGAACTCGGGCATTCCCGGCTGCCCGACGCCCCGGGCCAAAACGGATCTTCCACGATTCCCAGCGTAGGTTCGGCGGTACATGTGGCCTGCGAAGCGTTGAAAAGTAAACTCATCGGATTGGCCCGGCAGATGCCGGAAGCGAAGAAACCGGAAGGCCAGGTGGCGGTGAAGGATGGGAGGGTGTTCGGCATGTCGGCAGGCGACGAGGGTATCAGTTTTACGGATATTTTGAAATACCATCATTTAAATGAACTGGAAGCGACAGAAGAGTCGAAACCGGGTACCGAACGCGACCGGTATTCGATGTATTCCTTCGGCTGCCATTTTGTGGAAGTAGAGGTAAATCCGCTTACCGGCGAAGTACGCGTTACCCGGGTGGTTACCTGTGCGGATGTAGGCACGATCATCAACTATAAAACGGCCCGCAGCCAGTCCGTGGGCGGAGTGGCAGGTGGCATCGGGATGGCGTTGATGGAGCATTCCGTCATGGACCACCGTTTTGGACGGTATGTTACTTCCGATCTGGCCGGTTACCACATTCCCGTGCATGCGGACGTCCCGCCGATTGAAGTGTACTACATCGATAAACCCGACCCGCACGTAAACCCTATCGGTTCCAAGGGGCTGGGCGAAATCGCGATTGTTGGCGTCGCCGGGGCTATTGCCAATGCGGTTTTCAACGCCACCGGCAAGCGGATCAGGGAACTGCCGATCACTCCCGACAAGCTGATTTGAAAAGCCGGTATTGAAATTTCGCCGGCTTTCGAATACGATAGCATCAAAGAGAGCCACGGAAAAAATCCGGGCCGGGGCTGCACAACTTAGCTACCGGTAATCTCTTTGTCCGTTGCCAGCAAATAGCGCTCATGGCCGTTGATGACGCCGAGCATCAGCTTATACTTCTTGTTTTTATCCAGATACTGCCTTGGCATAGCCATCGACTCGCAGTAGCCGCTATAATAGCGCCCGGTGCGCATGAAACGGAGAAATGAGCTTCTGCGCCTCCGCATGGGTAATACATGTATTTCATTACCGGCATGAATAAGGAGAAACAGGCCGTCATCGGGCGAAGTCCGACACTCCGGCGCCTCGGTACCGGCTACAATGAAATCGGCAACCCGGACGATTACATCCGATGATCCGCGCACTTCTGCCTGCCGCAGGGCCTCAAAAGGAAGTTGGGGGAACTGGTAAACCCTGGCTTTCAATGCGTTCTCAAAAATCGAATCTACCGCCTTTTTTACGGTGATGTAAATGGGGGCAGAAGGGAATTCCCGGTTTTGGGTCCAGCCATAAGCATCCGCCTGGATGGTTTTCCGTAAATAGATCATATCGCCCCACGTTTGAAAATAACTGCCTCCGAAATAAACTAACGCGCCGGCTTGCAGCAGGAACAGGTGCCGGTTGAGCAGTCGTCGGGGTGCCCGCCATTGTAGCAATAGCAGGTAGTTGTAAATCGCCCAAAAGGTGAACATATGTTTATATCTGCTCAACAAAATACAATTTGCGCCGTAAGCGGCACGTCCGAACGCGAAGGCAAGAAAGGTAACCAGCAAAAACAGAACACAGCCCGCCAGCCACCATTGGGTCGGTGTAATGGCATTTCTATGGCGCAGCAGCTTTTGACCAAACCGGAATGCACAGCTTCCGACAAGCGATAAACTTGCCACGCCGGCGACAAGGGAACAGATTAACCTCGAAGTGTCGCTTTGTTCCAAAAACACGTCGGCCATCATGCCCGGCATGGCAACAGCTATCAGCAGCATATTCTGCCACGACGATAAATTCTGTGAAAAGGTCGGGCGAAAATCCGGGATTGCCAGTCCGCTGAGATAAATGGCCGTAACGACGCCGAACAGCAGCACCCAGAACGTTGCGGCGAGCCACTTCCGCCGGGCCAGGAGTATGAATACGGCTACCGGCCCGACAAATATGCCCGTTACATCCGAATAAATGGATAAGACCCCAAAAACAGAGCCGAAAAGCAGGCCAGCACGCGTGCACTGGCTGACGAACCAGATGCTCGCAAATCCCCAAACGTATACGCCTATATGTTGCAACGGAACCATTGCCTGATAGAGCGCCGCGTAATTGAAATTCGAGAAAAGCACATAGGGGATCGGTAGCAATAAAGCTAATGGAAGATTTCGCTCAGATCTGAACCAGGTGAGGACCAGTTTGAAAAAAACGAGATAAGAGCAAATTCCGACCAATGCGACGACGCGAAAATCAACCACGCCGTTTACCAGGTACACCAGGTAAGCTACCAGCCTGACAACGACAATGCGACGCTCGTCATCCTGCCGCGACAGCGCCCGCCAGAATTCGCGAAATGAAAACGGGCCGTCCGCTATCGCCGCAGTGGACTCCAGGATCGCGTCGATATCGTCCTGGAAGGGGATATTGACGGTGGTGACTGTCCAAACCGAGAAGAATATCGCCACTGGTGTGATGCATGCCAAAAAGAAGAGCACATCGCGAAATATGGCGGACCCCAAAACGGGGTAACCGGACTTTCCGCGATTGGCGGCCTGCAGGTAGGCTGCAAGCAGAGAAACACTGCCGACGAAGACAGACAACGTGACGAAGACAAGTAGGCTCATTAGTTGACGGGTTGAATCCCCGCCAAGCTATTCGCTTTCTTTTGTCCTATCGTCAACGAACGATCCTCGGGCCTGTCCAGGTTATCAGGCGGTTTTGGCCGCTGTTTCGGCACCCTTGGCCGTCACACCGCAACGCCGTAGGTCCGAATGTTCTCGCCAGCCGGTTTTACGCTAGCCTTTTACCCATTTCACCACCAGATTTGCGATCAGGATCATTTGAATTGCTGTGAATGTAACCAGCCCTATCGCAAAACGTAATGTAAGGTCCTGCCACGCCTGGTACCGATTCACCGACATGGGCGTTGGGATGTATTCCGCCGCTTGGGGAGGCATTCCCGTTGCACTGACCAGGTAAAGCGCTATCCCTATCGTTCCGAGCACGTGCATTGCCGCTAATTGCGGAAAGCCGGCCCGCCGTTTGGTTAGCCAGTAAGCCAGACCAGACAGCAGTATTGATGCAATCAGAACTCCGGCCAGGAAGGGGATTTTCATCGCGATCCAGGTGTCATAAAGCTGTAAATCGGCTGAGTAGTCGCGCCGCAGCCACGCGATGAGGGCAATGACGGGGCAAGTAAGAAGGAGGACGAGGTAAGGCCGGGTGTTGATGATGCTTTTGCGCATTGCGTCGTAGTTTTGAGGCTGCAAATTAAAAAAATGAAGCAAAAGGCAGGCATGTGGTTTTGAGCAATGGAAAAGTTCAATTTCTCTGCCGGAAATAGCGGGCCGCCTGCAAGGAATGGAGAAATCGTTTACCGACTTTTCAGAAATGAGTCCCGGTAGCGGGTAGCACAGGGTGATTGATGTAAATCTTCGTCAAATGCGTTAATTCCCGGATTCAAAATATTTTATTCACTACGTTTTTTCAAACTTCAAAAACCTGACCATTGCGAATATGAAAATCAGACACTTAACGC